>CAWAOM010000012.1:0-42495 GCA_963783695.1 uncultured Gammaproteobacteria bacterium | reverse complement strand
AGCGCTCCCGGACGAAACTCAACCGCATTTGCTGTCGCCGCAATTCAGACAGGTCATGCACCCGTCCATCATAACAACGGCAGCCGTATTGCATTTACCGCACAACTGGGCACCGGCCGGAAACTCGCTGTCCGCAAAGGCATCCTTTTGTTTGCCAGCCGCCTCGAACTCTGCACGTTTTTCCGCAACCAGCTGACGCTGATGCTCGTCCAGGCCGGGCGAATCCATCAACCCGATCGTGATCAGGTGTTTCTCCACGACATGACCGAGCTCGGCAATAATAGATGGCATGAATTTCCCACCCGACAGCCAGTAGCCGCCGCGAGGATCGAACACGGCCTTAAGTTCCTCGACAAGAAAGGTGACGTCGCCACCCTTGCGAAAAACCGCGGAGATAACCCGGGTCAGCGCAACGATCCACTGGTAGTGATCGAGATTCTTGGAATTGACAAAAATCTCGAACGGGCGGCGCTGCTCATGCTCTACCCCCTGATTGAGCACGATGTCATTGATCGTGACGTACATCGCATGATCTGCGACCGGCGGCTTGATCTTGTATGTCGACCCGATGAGAACCTCCGGCCGTTCCAGCTTCTCATGCATGCGGATGACTTCCGCCAGCCGCCGCTCTTCCGGCGCGGGCTCCGCCACGACTGCCCTCTCTTGCGGTTTTTCGACACGAAAATTAACGATGCGCTTTTCGATCTTGATAGACATGTATCTGTTTCCCCTGCGGGCTGCCTTTGTCACGGCAACCGGTCAAAACTTACCGTAGTAGCCTTCCTTAATGGCATCGAAGAGATTTGCCGCCGAGTGAATCTCGCCGTCGTACTCCACCTCCTCGTCGCCACGCAATGTCACCTCCGTACCGTCATCGAGGGTAAACACATAGGTCGTGTTCTTGAGATCCTCTTCTTTGACCAGCACGCCCTGGAACGCCTCCGGGTTAAAACGGAAAGTCGTGCATCCCTTCAGGCCATTTTCATAGGCATACATATATATGTCCTTGAAATCCTGGTAGGGGAAATCCGTTGGCACATTGGCGGTTTTCGAAATTGACGAGTCGACCCATTTTTGCGCGGCTGCCTGGATATCGACGTGCTCGGTCGGGGAGATGTTGTCCGCCACCGTAAAATAATCCGGCAACGCGCGCTCTTCGTCGTCCGCAGCCGGGTCGGCTTCGGCATTGACGAGGTGGCGGTACGCCAGCAATTCAAAAGAACAAACGTCAACTTTCTCTTTCGACTTCTTGCCCTCGCGAATGACATTACGAAAATAATGATGGGCAAAGCTCGGTTCGATGCCATTGCTGGCGTTGTTTGCCAGCGAAAGCGAAATGGTGCCGGTCGGGGCAATCGAACTGTGATGGGTAAAGCGACCGCCGATTTCGGCCAGTTCGTTGACCAGTTCCGGAGCGACCTCCGCGACTTTCCGCATATAGCGGCTGTAACGCGCATGCAAAATCCGCCCCGGAACCGTCGAACCGGCCTTCCAGCCGTCATCCAGCATCTCCGGTCGTTTGCGCAACATCTCGGCAGTGACCTCGAACTCCTCGTTCATGATTGGCGCCGGGCCTTTCTCTCGCGCCAGCTCGAGCCCCTCTTCCCAGCCGGCCAGCGCCAGCTCTCGGGCCACCTTCTCGGTAAATTCGACGGATTCGGGCGAGCCGTATTTCATCCGCAGCATCGTCAGGGTTGACCCCAATCCGAGAAAACCCATGCCATGCCGGCGCTTGCGGAAAATCTCTTCACGCTGCTGCCCCAACGGCAAGCCATTGATTTCAACTACATTATCGAGCATGCGGGTGAACACTTTTACCACGTTTCGAAACTCGTCCCAGTCGAATTTGGCAGCACCGGTAAACGCAGCATTGACGAACTTCGTCAGGTTGACTGAACCTAGCAGGCATGACCCATACGGCGGCAACGGTTGCTCGCCGCAAGGATTGGTTGCGCGGATACTCTCGGCAAACCAGTTGTTGTTCATCTCGTTGACGCGGTCGATCAATACGAAGCCAGGCTCGGCATAATCGTAGGTCGAGGACATAATTACGTCCCACACCCGCCGCGCCGGCAACGTCTTGTAAACCTTGCAAGCGATCAGGCCGTCGTCGTTGCGCACATATTCCGGTGCCGGATTCGGCCACTCACGCCAGATCACGTCATCGCTGTTGGACAAATCGAGGCCTTCCTGGTCGAACTCGCTCGCGCTCAGCGGGAATGCCAGTCGCCACGGCCGATCGTGCTGCACGGCCTCCATGAACTCATCGGTGATCAGCAGAGAAAGATTGAACTGGCGGAGACGGCCATCCTCACGTTTCGCGCGGATGAAATCGAGCACATCCGGGTGACCGACGTCGAATGTGCCCATCTGCGCGCCGCGCCTGCCCCCCGCGGACGAAACGGTGAAACACATCTTGTCGTAGATATCCATAAACGACAGTGGTCCGGATGTGTAGGCCCCCGCTCCGGAGACATAGGCGCCTTTCGGGCGCAAAGTCGAGAACTCGTAGCCAATGCCACAACCGGCCTTTAGCGTCAGGCCCGCCTCGTGGACCTTTTCGAGAATGTCGTTCATCGAATCGCCGACCGTACCGGATACCGTGCAATTGATCGTGGATGTGGCAGGTTTGTGAGCCAGCGCCCCGGCATTCGACATGATTCGGCCGGCCGGAATCGCGCCATGGCGTAAAGCCCACAAGAACCGTTCGTTCCACATCTCGCGCTTGCTTTCGTCTTCAACTTCGGCCAGCGCCTGAGCCACGCGCTGATAGGTCTCGTCGATATCCCCATCTACGATACTGCCGTCCTTGGCTTTGAGCCGATACTTCTTATCCCAGATGTCCAACGATGCAGGCTGCATCGGGATGTCCGAGCTTTCCGCGGAAAAAACTTCGACGGCAGTATTCATGATAGAACCCGATCTCCCAGATTGGTTAACAACAATTGGCGACAAATTTTCTTCTTTTCAGGTCGGATTTCCCGCTATTTCAGAGAAAACCGTTCCTCGGGCAACCAGCCTCGCCGGCAGCCCCGATCACGGCAAGCGTGAACCTGGAGTCAGGCACAAGATGTTGTGCCTAGTGACGTAGAGTATGCCTGTAAACCGATTCTGTCAAGTCGTGCTTAGATTGAATTTTAAATTATTTTTATTATTTAAATCAGCATATTAGAAAGGCTATGTTTGAAAGTGCTTGAATTTTTTGGGATTTTACCGAGGCATGCCCGAAAATGCTGCAACACAATATATTGTGTCCACCATCATCGCACAGATTACCCACAATTTATCCACCGCCGGCGGTGCACAACCACCTTGAAACATCGACCTGCCGCCCATAACTCTGATTCCACATTGGGATTCCCGAAGCACCGGGAAAAGGAGACCTGGATATGAGAATTGCACGATACGAGCCATGGAGCCTTGTCCACAAAATGCACAACGATCTCGACCGCATCTTTGCTGACCGCGGCGCAACCGGGGGCAGCCCCGAAGAACCCGTTGCCGACTGGTTGCCCGCAGTGGACATTGCCGAGGAAGAAAGTCGCTTTGTCGTTCGCGCCGACATTCCGGGCGTGTCCCCGGACATGATCGAGATAACGATGGACGACGGCATATTGAGCATTCGCGGTGAGCGCCGCAGCGAAATCGAGGATGGCGACGAACGCTATCGTCGTGTCGAACGTGCCAGCGGCAGGTTCTTCCGCCGTTTCAATCTGCCCGATGCCGCCGATGCCGAAGGCATTACGGCACGCCACAGCCACGGCGTTCTGGAGATCGTAATACCGAAACAGGCCAAAGTGATGCCGCGAAAAATAGCGGTCGAAGCAGCCTGATCGGCAGCGACACCGGCGGGGCGGGCGGCACCTGGCGCCCGCCCCGTTTGTCGCCCGCTCCGCGCGACGGGTAGTATTCATTCGGGCTCTGCCCGCGCATGCCGATTTCCGGTCCAGTTAAAGAGGTCGTTTCCTGATGAGTACCGTCTACAAAATGCTGCGGCAGGGCTCTGGCGCTATCGCGCTGGCCTTGTTCGTTATCACCGCCAATGCCCAGCCGCCCACCGCAAAAAGTATTGCGCCGCTGGTCGAGCAGGTTGCCCCCGCCGTCGTGAACATCACCGTGAGGGGGGACGGCGGACGCGCATCGAATCCGATGTGCAACCATCCTTTCTGGGGCCGAATGCTGCCCGAATGCCGCCAGTTCGTTGGCGGCGGATCCGGCGTTATCGTCGATGCGGAAAAGGGCCTCATCCTCACGAATGCCCATGTTGTCGCCAACGCCGACGAAATACAGGTCACGCTGCGCGATGAGCGCATCCTGGATGCAACCGTCGTCGGCGCCGACGAGCCGTCAGACATTGCAGTCATCAGGATCGATGCCGCTGATCTCAGCGAGGCCAACCTGGCCGATTCGGACCGCGCCCGGGTGGGCGATTTCGTGTTTGCCATCGGTAACCCGTTCGGCCTCAATCACACGGTGACATCCGGCATCATCAGCGGACTCGGCCGCGTCACCCAGGACGCCGAAGCCTACGAGGACTTCATTCAGACCGACGCCTCGATCAACCCCGGAAACTCGGGCGGAGCGCTGGTAAACATGGATGGCCAGGTCGTGGGTATCAACTCTGCGATCTACTCGCCCAGCGGTGGCAACATCGGTATCGGTTTCGCGATACCCGCCAACATGGCGCATTCGATCATGGAGCAGTTGATCGATTTCGGTGAAGTACGGCGCGGTTTACTGGGCGTCAATATTGCGCCATTTACCCCCGACCTCGCCGAAGCGTACGGCGTCGACGAGGCCAGTGGCGCCATTATCACCGAGATCATGCCGGAATCTGGCGCCGACAAGGCGGGCTTGCAGGCCGGCGATGTGATCATCTCGATCAACGGCAAATCGGTCGACGATGCGCTCGAGCTGCGCAACCGCATCGGCCTGCTGCGCGAGGGCGAGAAGATCGATGTTGAGTACTATCGTGACGGCAAGCGGCGCAAAACGACCGCTGTACTCGGTACCCGCAGCGGAGCGCGCCTTGCCAGCGCACAGGATCTGCATCCGGGGCTGGCGGGAGCCGAGTTCGCGGAGGTTGCCAGCCAGGATCCCGGCTACGGCGGCACCGAGGGCATTGCCGTGGCATCCGTTGTCGAAGAAAGCCCTGCGGCGCAGCGTGGCTTGCGCGAAGGCGACCTGATTGTCAGCGTCAATCGGCAGCGGGTGCAGACGATCGAGGAATTCCGGGTCGCAGCCGGTGACGGAGCATCGCTGATTCTCGGCATCCGGCGCGGCGACAGCAGTGTGGTACTGCCAATCCGCTAGGTATCGACCCGCAACCCGGTGTTCACGCGACGAGACCGGTCGGCTTTTACGCCGGCCGGTCTTCATTTTTTCAGCCCAGCAACATCAGGGTGCCGACGACGACGAGTAAGATCGCGAACGCACGGCGCAGGCCGCTGACCGGCACCGTATGTGCGATCCGCGCCCCCAGCGGCGCGGTCAGGACGCTGCCGGCGACAATGCCGGCTGCCGCGGGCCAGTAGACGAAACCCGAACTGTAGGGTGGCAGCGTCTGAACTCCCCAACCGGCCCAGATAAATCCGATTGTAGATGCCAGCGCCACCGGGAATGTCAGCGCCGCCGAAGTGGCCACCGCGCTGCGCATATCGACGCCACACCACAAAAAAAACGGATTCGAGACATTGCCGCCGCCGATACCGGCCAGGGCGGCAATGACGCCGATGGTCACGCCGGCGGCCAGATGACCGGCTCTGCCCGGCAACCCGCGGCCGCCGCCGGGCTTCACGTCCAGCACGATGTACAGCGAGAAAACGACTACCAGCACGCCAAACAGGCGGCGCAAAGCGTCGTTGGCGATGCTCTCCGCCAGCCAGGCACCGGCCAGCCCGCCGGCCAGAATTCCGGGCACCAGCAACCTCACTGTCGGCCACCTGATTGCGCCGCGACTGTGGTGAGCCCTGACGGAAGACAGCGAGGTAAAGATAATCGTCGCCAGAGAAGTCCCGAGCGCGAGGTGCATCTGATGCGTGGGATCGACGCCGTTGCGGACAAAAAACCAGTTCAGCGCAGCCACCAGCACGAGGCCGCCGCCGATGCCGAACATGCCGGCAAGCAGTCCGGCAAACGCGCCCAGCACCGGGAACCAGAGCAAAAGGGAGAAGTCGGGCACTACGGGTTCGTCCAATGGCGGCGGGAAAACGGATTGTCACGAATACGCGTCCGGCGCGCCAGCAGACGCGACAGGGTCCCACTCGCCGGGCCGCCTATGTACTATGTAAAACGTGATGCGACACGCACTGACTTTACTGGTTCTCTGCCTGCTGGGCGGCGCCAATGCACTGGCGGCCGATGCCGCTCTCGACCACCAGCGTACGGTGTTTCGTGAGGCCTGGATAGAAGCCGAGCGTGGCAACTGGCGCGCGGTCCAGCCCCGCCTTGGCGACCTCGATGGCTACCCCTTGCTGCCCGATCTCAAGGCGGTATATCTGCGCGCCACGATAAAACAACAGCCGAATACCGACATCGCGCGTTTCCTCGATGCCAATGATGCGCTTTGGATAACACCCAGCCTGCGCCGCCGCTGGATCAACACCCTCGCACAACGGGATGACTGGCAGGCGTTCCTGGAGGTCTACCGGTCTCACTATGCCGAATCCGGACAAACTCAACTCGACTGCCTGGCAGCCGAGGCCATGGCCAAAACCGGCGACGCGCAAGGTTTCGCGCGCGAGTCGCGCCGGTTGTGGCTGGTCGGCATCAGCCAGCCAAAGGAGTGCGATGCAGTCTTTGAGCGCCTGCGTCAGTCCGGTCAACTCACCGACGAGCTGATTCGCGCCCGCCTCGACCTCGCACTGGAGGCCGGGCAATTCGGCCTTGCCGCCTACCTCGCACGGCAACTGGAAGACGCGCAACAGCAACGCGTCAAACGCTGGCAGCGCATGCGCGACACGCCCGCGGTCGAGCTCGCAACGGCAAAACCGTTGCGCGGCGCGGACCGCGACAGCGCCCTGGTCATCTTCGGTCTGGATCGGCTGGCCCGGAATGAACCGGATACTGCGGCACAGCTGCTACCCCACTACAGCGCCACGGCAATCGTCGACAGTGCGGAACGACAACGGCTCGAGCGGAGGATTGCATTATGGTCGGCGCGCAGGTACCTGCCGGCCGCACTCGAGCGGATACACGCCCTGGACGACGCCGCAATCGACGATGACGTGTGCGTGGCGTGGACCCGGGCCGCGCTGCGTGACAGCGCCTGGCACCAGACGCTTGCCGCGATTGGCGCGATGAGCGACGGCGAGGCAGGAGACAGCGCCTGGCTTTACTGGCGCGCCCGGGCGCTCGAAAAAACCGGCCAACCCGCAGCCGCCGCCGGCCTTTTCGAAACGCTTGCCGGCGAGCGCGGATATCACTCGTTTCTGGCGGCCGACCGGCTCGACCTGCCATACAATTTTGGCCATAAGCCGGCCGCCGCTGACGATGCTGTTATCGACGCGCTACAACAACGCCCCGATATCGTTCGCGCTCGCGAGTTATTTGCGGTCGGGCTCGACTCGGCCGGCCGCATCGAATGGCAGCGGGCAGTGGCACGGCTCGATCGGGATGGCCGTGCCCAGGCCGCCATAATGGCTCACCGCTGGGGCTGGCATTCCCGGGCGATCGCCACCGGGTCGGCCAACGGCCTCATCGACGATCTCAATATTCGTTTTCCTGCGCCGTATCTGAAACTCTACGAAAGCCTGTCGCCGCGCGCGAACATTGCACCGAGTTGGGCATACGGCATCACCCGCAGCGAGAGTTTGTTCATGCCCGATGTCAGCTCCCCGGCCGGCGCAATCGGGCTGATGCAACTGATGCCAGCCACCGGGGCGGAGACCGCGCGTGACATCAACCTCAATTACGCTGGCAGCGGCAGCCTGACCGATCCGCAGGTCAACATCGCGCTCGGAACGACCTACCTCGGGAAAATGCTCACACGCTTCAACGGCAATCAGGTTCTGGCAACCGCGGCTTACAACGCTGGACCGAGGCGAGTCGATCAATGGCTGCCGGAAACCGCCGCGATGCCTGCTGACATCTGGGTCGAGACCATTCCGTTTCGCGAAACACGCGGCTATGTCAAGCGCGTAATGGCAGCCGAAACGGTTTTCCTGTGGCGCCTGAACGGCACAGTGTCGCGGCTGTCCCTGCGCATGCCCGACGTGGCACCGGCAATCGAAACAGCCGCGGTCGCCAAGCGATAGCGGGTTCGGCGATCACGGCCCGCGCCGAATCAGAGCCGCCCACTTTTCGTTATAATGGACGGCTGTTCCACAACCTTTAAAACGGCCAATGTCGAAGCACTCGATCTGCATACTGGGCGGGACCGGATTTGTCGGCAGCCACCTCGTACCGGCGCTCGCCGCGGCCGGACACGACATCCTGCTGCCGACGCGGAATCGCGAGCGCAACCGCGAGTTCCTGGTATTGCCGACAGTCCGCGTGCAGACCATGGATATTCACAGCGAAGCGCAATTGCGCCGTGCTTTTACCACCGCCGACGTTGTCATAAACCTCGTCGGAATCCTCAATGAACGCGGCCGCGACGGCAGCGGTTTTCGTCATGCGCACGTGGATCTCACCCACAAGGCCGTTGCCGCGGCCAAAGCCTGCGGAATCCGCAGGTTCCTGCAAATGAGCGCGCTGAAGGCCAATGCGAGCGGCGGGCCCAGCCACTATCTGAGAACCAAGGGCGAAGCCGAGGAGACCCTGCGGCGCGAGGCTGCCAGCGAACTGGACTGGACGATCTTCCAGCCTTCGGTAATTTTTGGGCCCGGTGATTCGTTCGTGAACCGTTTCGCGAGCCTGTTGCGCCTGAGCCCCCTGGTATTGCCACTGGCAAAACCCAACGCCCGCCTCGCTCCGGTTTATGTCGGAGATGTCGTTGCGGCTTTTCTGCGCAGCCTCGACGATCCGGCCTGTTTCGGTCAGACCTATCAGTTGTGCGGACCACAGGTCGTTTCGCTGCGCGAGCTGGTGCAAATCATTGCTGCGGCTACCGCAACCAGGCGGCGCCTGATCGGACTCTCGGACATGCTGTCCAGAATTCAGGCCAGGATCATGGACTTTGTCCCGGGCAAACCCTTTTCAACAGACAACTACCTGTCCTTGACGATACACAACATTTGCGACGACAACGGATTCGCGAAACTGGGCCTGACACCGCGCTCGCTAAAAACCGAATTGCCACGAGCGTTGGGAGCCTTTGACGCGCGCGAGCGCTATTCCGTTTTTCGCCAGAGCGCCTCGCGCTGAGGCACCCGTCCCGGGCGCCACTACAGGCCGGCCACCGGCTCCGGCCCGCCCGGCTCATCGCCACTGAGTTCCAGCATTAACCGGTGGCGCTCGGATTTGTCTTTGTGCGCAATCTCCTCCACTTCGCGGTAAAACGCGTCGAGGTCTCCGTCCTGCTGACGCAGCAGAGTCGCAAACGCCGGGACGAAACGCCGGTATGCCGCCACCGAGGCCAGATGGGCGTTGTTAAGATCGCGTTCGAACCAGGCATCGAACGCGAGGACATCGCCCCACCCGGCCCGAATCGCCGCGTATTCCTGGCGCATTTCCGCGAAAGCATTGCGCTTTCTTTCGCGCAGTTCGCTATCCGCATAGTCCGCTGAATAGATAATTCTCAGCCGTTCGCGCGTTCTGACCACCAGCTCGCCGAACGCCTCGAGGCGCGCCCGCGACGCCTCGTATTCAGGAATGTCATCGGACCGGCCCTCGGCAATCAGCCAGCGCCGGACGCCCTCCTCCTCGACAAACGAGGCAAAACTCTCACTGAAATCGGTATCTCCCTTGACGTAGAGCACCTGGTGCGCCAGCTCATGAAAAATCAGCCCTGCCAGGCGATCGTCGTCCCAGTAGAGCATCGTACTGAGAACGGGATCATCAAAATTGCCGAGCGTCGAGTAGGCGGTCACGCCGGCCACATAGACATCCTTCCCGTCCTCGTCGAGACCGGCGGCAAATCGCTGCGCCCGGTCCTCACGAAAATAGCCGCGGTAGGACACGCATCCCACGACGACGAAACACCATGTTTCCGGATCAACCGAGAACTCCGGCGTCGCAAAAACATTCCACACCACATACGGCCGGCCGACGTCGGCGTAGCTGCGGTAACTGCCATTGTCGGGCAGGCCCAGTTCCGAGCTCGCGAAATCCCGAATCTCGAGAACCTGGGCAAGTTGTGCCCGCAGGTCCGAATCGATGGATTTATCCTGCAGCACTTCCTCGATCGGCTGCCGCTTCCACATCAACGACACCTGGCCGCGCACAGCCTGGGCGTAGTAACCGACGTTGCTACAGCCAGAAAGCAGCAGCAACGGCAAGAGGAAATAGGTTCGGAAAGCCATCATGGCGCGCAACATAGCACGGGCGGGACCGGGCGGCCGGGACTGACGTTACAATGTCGCGATGGAGACCTATCTGGTCGGTGGCGCGGTACGAAACGAACTCCTTGGCATCGCCGTCAGGGAGCGCGACTGGGTAGTGACCGGGGCAACGCCCGCCATGATGAAAGAGCTCGGTTTCCGCCAGGTCGGCAAGGACTTTCCGGTTTTTCTCCACCCGACGACCAGCGAGGAATACGCGCTCGCCCGAACCGAGCGCAAGATTGGCCCCGGGTATCACGGATTCAGTACCGAATTCTCACCTGACATCACGCTGGAAGAGGATCTGCTGCGGCGGGATCTGACTGTCAACGCGATCGCCCGCGATGAAACCGGGGCGCTGATCGACCCGTTCAACGGCCAAGCCGACATCCGTGCCCGCGTCCTGCGTCATGTTTCGCCGGCGTTCGCCGAAGACCCGGTGCGGGTCCTGCGGGTCGCGCGGCTCGCCACCCAGCTTTCCGCGCATGATTTTACCGTCGCGCCGGAGACAATGGCGCTGATGCGCGACATCGTGGCGGCTGGCGAAGCCGACCACCTCGTTGCGGAGCGGGTCTGGTGGGAGACTTCGCGAGCGCTCGGCCTCGAACAACCGCGAGTATTTTTCGAGACACTGCGCGAGTGCGGGGCCCTGAGCGTCATATTCCCCGAACTGGAAGCACTTTACGGCGTACCGCAACCGCCGCGCTGGCACCCCGAGATCGATACCGGCATCCACACGATGATGGTGCTCGACCAGGCCGCTGCGTTGAGCGCGAAACCGCGGGTACGGTTTGCCGCGCTGGTTCACGATCTTGGCAAGGCCCAGACACCGCAACATGAATGGCCAAGTCACCGTGGTCACGAGCGGCGCAGCGTCGACCTGATCATCAAGCTCTGTGCGCGGCTCAGAGTGCCGAACGATTTCCGCAAACTCGCAGTCAGGGTCGCCGAATATCACGGCCACGCTCATCGCGCACTGGAACTTCGACCGGGTACCGTGATGAAGGTGCTCGAGGCCACCGACGCGCTACGCAATCCTGACGGGTTCAGGGAATTCCTGCTTGCATGCGAGGCAGACGCACGCGGACGCACGGGTCTCGAGGAACGCGCGTATCCGCAGGCGGAACTGCTGCAACGAAGCCGCGACGCAGCCGCGGCCGTCACCGTTGCGGATATCGATATTGCCGGTCTGAGCGGGCCGCAGATCGGGGAACGCCTCCGGCAGGCGAGAACCGAGGCAGTCGCGGCTCGGGGCAGATAGACTGCCCGGGCCGCGGCCAGCCGGCTATGCCCGGCAATGCCGAACGCGCCTAGGCGAAAGCGAATACGATCACCGCCGCCAGTATCAGCCGATACACGACGAACGGCAGCATTCCGGTCGACTCCAGGAACTGCAGAAAGAGCTTGATGCACAAATAGGCGCTCGCCGCGGACATAACGACCGCCAGCAACAGATCGCCCCATACAACCGGTTGCGAACTCGAGACGAGGTGAAGGGTTTCGAGTCCGCCGGCGAGCACGATTACCGGTATCGACAACAGGAAACTGAAGCGCGCGGCCGCCGCGCGGTTTAGCCCCAGCGCCAGACCGGCTGTCATCGTAATACCCGAACGCGATGTTCCCGGAACCAGCGCCAGCGCCTGCGCCACGCCGATCAGCAACACATCCTTCAGCTGCAGCGAGTGCTCGTCACGTGTGCGCGCACCGAAGCGGTCGGCCAGGCCAAGAACGATACCGAAGCCGGCGGTGGTCGCGGCAATCAGCAAGGGGCTGCGCAGGTAGGTCTCGATGGCATCGCTGAACAGAAGACCCGCGAGACCGACCGGAATCGTGCCGATCAGAACCGCCCATGCAAGTCTCGCGTCAGAGTCAACGCCGGCGCCGCCCAGGCTGCGCAGCCACGCGCGAATCATGACCCGCAGATCGTCGCGGAAGTAAAGAACAACGGCACTGAGCGTGCCGACATGCACCGCAACGTCAAATGCCAGCCCCTGGTCGGGCCAGTCCATAAACCGCGGCACGAGGACGAGATGCCCCGAGCTGGAGATCGGCAGAAACTCGGTCAGGCCCTGGACAATCGCAAGCACGACGATCTGGATGATGTCCAAAATCAGAGCCTGTGCCGCATATCGTGGAGATCAGGACCAGACCGGACGCCCGGCCAGTCACGCGAAAACACCATCATCTTGAAATGCTCCCCCATCTCTCCCGGCAGAACCAGGTGCTTCGCCTGCTCACGCAGCTCAAAACTATCCGGGCCCGCCTGCTCAAGCACGTCCGCCATTCCCGCGCCAAGTAGAAAATGCGCCTGGGTAAGAAATCCGTCCAGCGCCAGTCCGGAGTCAATTGCGGCATCAGCGACCGCCGTGAAATCGACCCATGCAGTAATGTCCTGCAGCCCGACCAGCACAAACGGATCGCCATGGGCCCGATGGCGATAGTGACAACGCAGTGTGCCCTGACCGCGATCGCGATGATAGAACTCGCGCCTGGGCAAACCGTAGTCGGCAAGCAATACAATGCCGCGTTCAAGCGCCGCGGACAGTGATCTCATCCACGCTTCCAGCATTGGGCTGTATTCGGAACGAAAACCGACCGGCAAGCGCGCGCCGCGGGAGGCTTCTATTGCCGCGACCCGCTGCGACAGGTCGCGCGTGGCAGGCAGTAGTGATTCACGGAAACGGCCGTCGAACCAGCGCACCCCGAGCGCCCGCGGCCCGTCCGCGCCAATCTCAAAGCGCTCGAGCGGCAGCGCGTCCACAACCTCATTGGCAAGCACCACTCCCTCGAATTTTTCCGGCCACGCATCGAGCCAGCGTATGCGGTCAGCGCGACCAGGCGAGCGACGGCGTAACACCTGTTGCTGCCGCGCACGCAGATCGGCACTGACCTCGAGGATGTTGTAGCGCTGCGCGGGATGACCGAGGCGATCGAGCTCGTCCAACAGCTCCGCCGCCAGTTCGCCGCTGCCGGCACCGATTTCGAGCAGTTGCATCGGGCCGGCTTCGGATACGTGCGTTAGCAGCCAGCGCGCGAGGCAGCGCGCAAACAGCGGACCGAGTTCGGGCGCGGTAACGAAATCGCCGCCGGGGCCGAATTTGCGGCTGCCGGCACTGTAGTAACCCAGCCCGGGGCTGTACAACGCAAGCTCCATATAACGCGCGAACCCAATGGCGCCACCTGCGCTATCGATTTCCGCCCGGATCCGAGCAACGAGCTTCTCGCTGTGTTCGCGAGCCGCCGGCGAAGGCGCCGGAAATGTCTCGCTACCTGTTTTCTGCCTGGTCGGGGACACAAGCTGACTCTCGACGAGTTGCCAGCGGGCGATGTTGCCAGAGCCCGCCGGGGGTTGCAGCCCGCGAGTGCTGGCGACCCGTTTGCGCCGCGCGTATGCTCGGTGTCTGGTCGCCGGCTTCGGGACCGCTGGTACGCTACAAGATGGTGGAAAATATCGAAATTCAGGACAAAGTCGCGCTGATAACCGGCGGTGCTAAAAGAGTTGGCGCCGCAATCGGGCGCCGTCTGCACAATGCCGGTATGCGGGTGATCATCCACTATCGCAATTCGGCGGCAGAAGCCGAAGCGCTCGCCGCGGAGCTGAATACGCTTCGGCCCGACTCGGTGACGACAATTGCCGGCGATCTGCTGCAGTACGAGCAACTCGACGACCTCAGCGCAGCCGCGGCAGCCCGGTTCGGCCGCCTCGATCTTCTCGTTAACAATGCCTCGACTTTTTATCCAACCCCGGTTGGCTCCATCACAGGGTCCGATTGGGACGACCTGCTTGGCAGCAACCTCAAGGCACCGCTGTTCCTGTCACAGGCAGCCGCTCCGCGGCTGCGCGAAAAGCGTGGCCAGATCATTAACATGATCGATATTTACGCGCGCCGGCCGTTGCCCGGACACCCGGTCTATTGCGCGGCCAAGGCGGGGCTGGCCATGTTGACGCTGAGTCTTGCGCGCGAACTGGGACCGCGGGTGCGGGTCAATGGCATCGCCCCCGGCGCGATTATCTGGCCGGAACAGGGTCTGGACGAGTCCAGCAAACAAGCGATGCTCGACCAGACTGCGCTGGAGACAATCGGCGATCCTGACGACATAGCGCGATGCGCCCTGTTCCTCGCCCGCGACGCGGCATACATCACCGGTCAGATCATTGCCGTCGATGGCGGCCGCAGCCTCGGCTGGTAAATCGGGCGCCCGCGAGTGGCATCAATCTCAATGGTAATCGCGTAAAATCTCGCCCCAGCCTCTCTGCCTGGCTTCGGCCCGTTGTTTCGCGGCTTTGACCTTTAACTCGTCGAGTTTCTGCGTTGCCACAACCGGGCACGCGCCCGTTTCGACATAGCTCAACGCGGTCGCAAGCGAATCTTCGCGCGGATCGCCGAAACCGAAGTCGAGGTCGTCCTCGGCCGGGCAATCCGGATCGAATCCGTTGTAGTAATCGCCTTCACCATCGGCGTTTACGGTCTGGAAAGTCACCGGCCGAAGCACCAGATCGTTACAAACATCGAAGCCGAGCGAGCCCACCGGTTTGCCAAAACTGCTCGACCCGACCACGGCGACGTCGCCGAGCGTCCCGTTCTCGACATACGGCAGCATGGTATTCAGAACCAGCTCGCTCGCCGAGGCGGTGGTCGGAGTGGTGATAAACACGAGCTTGTTGATGACCGCGAGGCTGTCGGCTTCGCGTTCGAATCTGAAAGTGACATCCCGGTTGTTGACCTTGTCGTTGTAAACCTCGCCGAACGACACCTCACCCTCGGCCGGAATACCCTGCAACAGGTTGGCGAGGTATTCGGCCACCGAAACCAGCCCGCCACTGTTATAGCGCAGATCAATAATCAGGTCCGTGGCGCGAGCCGCATTGAAAATCTGAAATGCTGCGGCCAGCTCATTCGGTGACGGCGAGGCGAAACTGCGAAAATTCAGATAACCGGTTCGGGTCGCACCCGAATCGAATACCGTGTAGCGCGCAACCGTATTGAAAACGAGGTCTTCCTTTACCACTGTCGGATCGTCAATCGGATTACCGTCGGAATCGCCGTACGAGATGATCCGGGTAACACCGACCGCTCGCTCGCCAAGCGCCTCACTGATCGCCACAGTAGGACTGTTCGGGTCGGTCGCGATGATCTCGGCCACCGGCACTCCCTCGATCTCGAGGATTTTGTAACCGCGCTTGAAACCTGCGCGCGATGCCGGGGTCTTGAGATTCTCTTCGTCGTACTCGCCAAACACCTGGGCAAACTGCACCTCGTTACCGTTGACGATGCGATAGGAAAAACCAAAACCCACGAATGCGGCGCCGACCAGGTCATCTTCCTGGTCCTGGGTGATAACGAAACTGTAACGATCAGGCGCCGTCTCCAGTGGATCGTCGGGAAGAAAGTCGACATCCTCAACCAACGCGTCGAGATAAGCATTCGGCGTGTTGAAACTCGCCGGGGAGATATTAGGGAGTTGATCGTAAGCGAGGTACCACGCGTTCATGATGCCCTGGATCTGGCTGTTCTGTTCAGTGACATTGCACTCGTCGCCGGTGTCGAACGGCCCGTTTCCGTCACCGCAACCGGCAATAACCACCAGGCAACCTGCCAGTATCGGGCTTACAAACCTTTTCATATCGCGTTTCTCCTGCGGGCTCGGCCCGATTTTACCCGACAAGGGCCTATAGGGAGACTTCGACCGGTTCAAGGTTTTTAAGAGCCGACGGAAACGTCTCCCAGTGCTCGGAAATGCTGCGGCCGGTAAGCGGATGCAGACGATCGCCCGCAATTTCCGCCATTGGACCGAGAACGAAAGCGTACTCGAGTATTTCGGCCCGTGGCAGGCACAGCTTGCCGGACTCGATCACCAGGTCACCAAACAGCAGCAGATCAAGATCCATCGGGCGCGGCGCGAATCTCTCGCCGCCACGCTCGCGCCCACACAAATCCTCAATTTCGCGTAGCTGTGAGATTATGTCGAACAGGTCGTTTTCGGTGCTGAACGCGACCGCCAGGTTGAGAAAATCGTCGCCATCGAACCCCTGGGCCGCGCTCTGGTAGACCCCGGAGGCGTTTGTCGCGCCAAAACGCCGGCGCAACTCCGCGAGCGCGCGGCGAATATTTCGCCGTGGCTCGACGTTACTGCCGACCGATACAAATACCTCAGTCACGGTAGTCGGCCGCGGCCCGTTCGATCTCGATTCCGACATCGCGGGCACCGCGAATCGCACCGGTCTTGTTCAGCGTAAGCCGCACCGAGGCGACCCCGAATTCGGTCACGACGATTTCGGCAACGCGTTCAGCAAGCGTTTCGACGAGCTGAAACGACGATTTGGAGACAAAATCGGTGATCCGCTTGGCGACGGCCTTGTAATTCAGCGTGTCCTCGATCTGGTCCGTTGCCGCCGCCGCGCGAATATCGGCGGCCATCTCCAGGCTGATACTGACCCGCTGACGAATTCTCCTTTCCCACGCCCAGATACCGATCACCGCTTCGATCTCGAGCTCGCGCAAAAAAATCTTGTCCATGCAATTCCCTGATCTATCAAGCCTTAACAAAACACGCGCGGTTCGCAGTGCCGACCCACTACAACGGCTCGAGGCTATCCAGCGGCCAGCGCGCCCGGGCCAGCGGACCATCCGAATCGACCTGGCCCGCCGCAAGTCGCAATGCACCCACATGGGCAATCATCGCTCCATTGTCGGTGCAGAACTCGATACGCGGATAAAACAGCCGCCCGCCCAGCTTACTCATCTCCGCGCCGAGGCGCTCGCGCAACCGCTTGTTGGCACCGACGCCACCGGCCACGACCAGCCTGTTCGCACCGGTTTCTCCCAGCGCCCGCAGACACTTGCCGGCCAGCGTATCGACGACCGCCTGTTCAAACGCCAGCGCAACGTCAGCCCGATCCTGGTCGTCGAGGACGGCATCACGCGTTGCCACGACGACGGCGGTCTTGAGCCCGGAGAAACTGAAGTCGCAGTTGGGTTTTTGCAGCATTGGCCGCGGAAACCGGTAACGCCCTTCGCGCCCGGACTCAGCCAGCTTCGCCAGCGCGGGGCCTCCGGGATACGGCAGGTCGAGCAGTTTCGCCGTTTTGTCAAATGCCTCGCCCGCGGCGTCGTCGAGCGTCTCGCCAAGGATCCGGTATCGGCCGATTGCCTCGACCGCCACTAACATCGTGTGCCCGCCGGACACCAACAGTGCGACAAACGGGAATTCGGGCGCGTCATCCTCGAGCATCGGCGCGAGCAGATGACCCTCCATATGATGGACACCGAGCACGGGAACCCGCCATGAGAAAGCAAGGCCGGAGGCGACGCTGGCGCCGACCATCAGGGCGCCGATCAGCCCCGGCCCGGCGGTGTAGGCGACGCCATCGATATCCGCCGGGTCAGTCCCGCCGCGCTCGAGCACGTCGCGGATCAACAACGGCAGCTTTCTTATATGGTCGCGTGAGGCCAGCTCCGGAACCACGCCGCCATAGGCTCTGTGCAAATCGACCTGGCTGTGCAGCAAATGCGCCAGCAGGCCGGCTTCGCTGTCGTACAGCGCGACCGCCGTCTCGTCACATGAGGTCTCTATTCCAAGTGTCAGCATCGGTTTCCGGACTCGTCAGGAGCTTTGCAATTGTACAACCCCGGCGTTAGACTACGCGGTTTTCCCGGTCCGGGAGACCTTTTGCCGCCCGGGATCGATAACCAAACTTCCAATTAAGGTAATTTGTTCATGCCCAGCGTTAAAGTCAGGGAGAGCGAGCATTTCGACGCAGCCCTGCGTCGTTTCAAGCGCGCTTGCGAGAAAGCCGGCATTCTCACCGAATTGCGTCGGCGCGAGTATTACGAGAAACCCACTCAGGAACGCAAGCGCAAGAAAGCCGCGGCGGTCAAACGGCACTTGAAACGGATTTCGCGCGAGGCCTCCAAACGCAAGCGCATGTATTGAGCCTGCGGACCGGTTTGCCAATGGCTCTGAAAACCGACATCCAGGACGACATGAAAGCGGCAATGCGTGCCGGCGACAAAGAGCGCCTTGGCACGATCCGCATGGTGCTGGCCGCGATCAAGCAGCGCGAGGTCGACACGCGCGAGGATGTCAGTGACGCCGATGTGCTGCAGCTGCTCGAAAAAATGGTCAAGCAGCGGCGCGAATCGGCAGAGCAGTACCGTATCGGCGAGCGCCCGGAGCTTGCCGAACGCGAAGAACGCGAGATCGAATTCATTCGCGCCTACCTCCCCGAGCCCTTGTCCGACGAAGACCTGCAGGCCCTGATCGCCGATTCGATTGCCGCCGCGGGAGCGACTTCGATGAAAGACATGGGCAAGGTAATGGCGCTGGTGAAGGCGCAGGCCCAGGGTCGGGCCGACATGGGCAAGGTCAGCGCGGCGGTAAAAGCACGTCTGAGCGCCGCCTGATCGGCTGCCCCGCCCGGGGCGCCCCTGCGTGTCCACTCCTCATGCCTTTTGGACTATAGTTCGAGAGACGTGGCAGGCCGAATCCCCCAACATTTTATCGATGAGCTGATCGCCAGAGCCGATATCGTCGAGGTGATCGGGGCGCGAATACCGCTCAAGAAAGCCGGCCGCGAATACAAGGCCAACTGCCCGTTCCACGACGAGAAAACCCCCTCCTTTACCGTGAGCCCGGACAAGCAGTTTTTCCACTGCTTCGGTTGCGGCGCGCACGGCACGGCGCTTGGCTTCCTGATCGATTACGACCATGCCGATTTTGTTGAGGCAGTAGAAGAGCTTGCCAGCATTGTCGGCATCGAGGTGCCGCGCGAGGAGTACGCCAGCGAAGACCGGCGCGACCTCGGACTGTTCGCGGTGACCGAACAAGCGGGCACCTTCTTCTACGAACAACTCAAGCTCAACGACCGCGCCAAGGCCTATCTGATCAGCCGCAATATCTCCGGCGCTGCGGCCCGCGATTATCGTATCGGCTATGCACCCGACGCCTGGGACGGCCTGTTGCGCCAGTTCGGGGGCAGCGATGACAGCCGCCAGCAGCTGGTCGACACCGGGCTGATCATGCGCCGCGATGACGGCCGTGAGTACGACCGTTTTCGCGACCGCATCGTCTTCCCGATTCGCGACGCTCGCGGGCGTACCGTGGGATTCGGCGGGCGAGTGCTCGACAAGGGCGAACCGAAGTATCTCAACTCGCCCGAAACCGTGTTGTTTCACAAGGGCAAGGAACTATACGGTCTGTTCGAAGCGCGCCGCGCCCTGCGTCAAATTGACCGCCTGCTGGTGGTCGAAGGCTACATGGATGTGGTGGCCCTGGCCGAACACGGCATCCGCTACGCCGTCGCCACGCTCGGAACCGCGACGACGCCGGAGCATCTCAAGCGGCTGTTCCGGGTCTGCCCCGAAGTAATCTTCTGTTTCGACGGCGATCAGGCCGGACGCAAGGCCGCGTGGCGCGCGCTGGAGAACGCGCTGGGCGAGCTCCGTGAAGGCCGTCAGATCCGCTTCCTTTTTCTCCCTGACGGAGAAGACCCGGATTCGATGGTCGGCAGCGAGGGCCGTGCAGGTTTCGAGGCCCGGCTCGCCGACGCTACGCCATTGTCGGATTTCCTGCTCCAGGGGTTAAGCGCGCAAACCGATCTTGCCAGCGTCGACGGCCGCGCGCGCCTGGCCGAGCTGGCGCGACCGCTGCTGGCACGGGTGCCGCAGGGCATTTACAAGGACCTTCTGGTCGACCATCTCGGCGCTGCCGTGGGAATGCCCGGCGAGCGCCTGACGTCCCATCTCGCGGATTCGAAACCACTACCGAAACCACGACCGCAGCGACCGCCGCGCGGCCGACCGGCACGCAGCTCGCTGCTGCGCAGAGCGATCACACTGTTGCTCCACCACCCCGGCGCCGCCAGCGAAATCGACTATGACAGCGAGCTCAAATCATTGGAAATCCGCGGCATCAGCATCTTTCTCGAGCTCCTTGAAGAATGCAAAAATGCCCCCACTAAATCGACAGCAATGGCACTGGAACGGTGGCGCGGCCGCCCCGAAATGGACGCGCTCTCACGCCTGGCGGCACAGGAGTCGCTGGTAAGCGATAATGCCGCCGCGCAGGAGCTGCGCGACACCATCGCAAAGATGCTGGAAGACTCTCGGCCGAGGCTGAGAACGGCACAATTGCTGGAAAAAGCCGCAGACGGGACTATAAGTGTTGAAGAGAAGAGCGAACTCCAGAATCTGCTCAGTCGTCGCGCCGGCATTATTCAGCCGGGAACCAAATGAACTTTCTGGATATCTAATGTACTTCAAGCTATAGTGGTGGGTTTACGCGCGCCGCGGTGCACGCTGTTTTTTCATGAGGGTCAGCAATCTTGAGCGACAAACAGACAGTCAAGCCGGATGACCGGGCGTCGCAGCTCAAGCTGCTCATCGCACGCGGCAAGGAACAAGGCTACCTCACGTATGCAGAGGTAAACGATCATTTGCCAAACGATATCGTCGATCCGGAGCAGATCGAAGATATTGTCAATATGATCAACGACATGGGCATCACGGTGTACGAGAAGGCGCCGGATGCCGAGGCCCTTCTGTTGTCGGACAACGCGGTATCGGACGATGACGACACCGATGACGCCGCCGCGGCCCTGGCCACGCTCGACAGCGAATTTGGCCGGACGACCGACCCCGTCCGCATGTACATGCGCGAAATGGGCACGGTTGAACTGCTGACCCGGGAGGGTGAGATCCGGATCGCGAAACGCATCGAGGAAGGGCTGAACCAGGTCAAGGGTGCGATAGGACTGTTTCCGCCAACCTATCAACGCCTTCTGGCCGAATATGCCGCGGTAGAAGCCGGCGATATGCGCTTGCTCGACGTGATGACCGGGTTTATCGATCCGAATGCAGCCGATGCGCCGCCCGGAGGCGCAGCAGCCGCAAACAAAGATGACGAAGAGGAAGTTGTCGATACCGGGCCGGATCTGGAAGAAGTCAAAGCGGCCATGGACTCGATTGCGAGCCTGTACAAGCGCAGCGTCGCCGCGATGGACAAGCATGGCGTCGAGGCCGGGCGCACGATGAAATTGCGCGAGCAGCTGGCCGAAGAGTTCATGCTGCTCAAGCTGTCGCCGAAAATGTTCGACCGTTTGGTACAGAATCTGCGCGACATGGTGCGCCACGTACGCGAGCAGGAGCGCCACGTCATGTACCTCTGCGTGCGTCAGGCCGGCATGCCGCGCAAGGATTTCATTTCGAGCTTCCCCAAAAACGAGACCGATCCGAGCTGGATTAACAAGCACATCAGGGCCAAGCGCAAGCATTCATCGGTGCTCGCGAAACTCAAAACCGACGTCCAGCGTGCGCAACGCAAGCTGATAGGCGTCGAACTGGCCAGTCATGTCTCGATTGCCGAACTTAAAGAGATCAACCGGCAGATGTCGATCGGCGAGGCAAAAGCACGCCGCGCCAAAAAGGAAATGGTCGAGGCGAACCTGCGACTCGTTATTTCCATCGCGAAGAAATACACCAATCGCGGACTGCAATTCCTCGACCTCATCCAGGAAGGCAACATTGGCCTGATGAAGGCGGTGGACAAGTTCGAATACCGTCGCGGTTACAAGTTTTCGACCTATGCGACCTGGTGGATTCGCCAGGCCATCACGCGCTCGATTGCCGATCAGGCGCGCACGATTCGCATCCCGGTCCACATGATCGAAACGATCAACAAGCTGAACCGGATCTCGCGGCAGATGCTGCAGGAGATGGGGCGCGAGCCGCAACCGGAGGAACTTGCCGAACGGATGGAAATGCCCGAGGACAAGGTGCGCAAAGTTCTGAAGATCGCGAAAGAGCCGATCTCGATGGAAACTCCGATCGGAGACGACGAGGACTCGCACCTCGGTGATTTCATCGAGGATCAGGCGGTATCGTCACCGCTTGATTCGGCCACCGGCGAGGGCCTGCGTGAGGCCACCCACTCGGTCCTGGCCGGGCTGACCCCGCGTGAAGCCAAGGTCCTGCGGATGCGTTTCGGTATCGATATGAACACCGACCACACGCTCGAGGAAGTTGGCAAGCAATTCGATGTGACGCGCGAGCGTATTCGCCAGATCGAAGCCAAGGCGCTGCGTAAGTTGCGTCACCCGACACGCTCCGAACAACTCCGGAGTTTCCTGCTGGAAGACTGAGATTCGCACTGGCACGATCAGTGGCAAAACAAGAAAGGGCGTCGCACGACGCCCTTTTTGTTGCCCGCCATTTGCCCGCCATCGCAATACCGCGCCGGGACGTGTCGGCAAGCAGACTGGACGCACCGGGGTTCTCTCCTATAATCAGATAGTCTGCGGCATTGTCAAAGTCCGCCGGCGGCAAACCGCGCGGCGAGGACAACTTCAAAAAACCGACCCCTTACATGGAGGTAAGGCCATGAATATCCTGCAATCCCTGCTATCCGGAAATAATGCCTCGGCGCTGAGCAGCGCCGGCTCCCGCCTTGGTCTCGGCGAAGATCAGATTCGCTCACTGGTGCAAAACGTGGTCCCGGTCCTCGCCAAAGGCGTGCAACGCAACAGCGCCAGCGGTAACGGGCTTGCCGCACTTGCAAAAGCGCTGGAGGGCGGCGGACACGAACGCTACCTGGAAAACGCCGATCAACTCGCCGGCGCGAAGACCGATGGCAACAAGATTCTGGGGCATCTGCTCGGTGACAAGGAAGTCAGCCGTAACCTTGCCGATCGCGCCTCCCAGCAAACGGGCATCGATACCAGCCTGGTAAAACAATTTCTGCCGATGGCCGCGGCATCGATGATGGCCGCGCTGAGCCAGCAGAACCGCGCCAATCCGGGACAGCTCGCCCAGAAACTGCCGTCCACCGGTGGTGCCGCCGGCGCCAATCCTTTGACCTCGTTCCTCGATGCCGATGGTGACGGCTCGATGGCCGACGACCTGCTGGACATGGCCTCGAAATTTTTACGCTAGAGACACACCGGGCGCGAGGACTGCGCCAATAACATTACACAAAATCTAAGGAGACAAGAATATGTCAGTCGCAAGAGTCACAGAGATTATTTCCGGCTCCGACAAGAGCTTTGACGATGCGCTGAAAAAGGGTATTCGGCGTGCCAGCAAAACTCTGAAAAATATCCGCGGAGCGTGGATAATGGATCAGGAAGTCTCGGTCGATGACGAAGGCAAAATCACCGAGTACCGGGTAAAGATGCGCGTCACTTTCGTGCTGAAGGACTGAACCCCGGTCTGAACGGGGCAAGCAACGATAACAACAGGGAGAACACTGAGATGGGTCTGTTCGATTTTGCACGGGATATAGGTCGTAAACTCTTCGATACTGACGCCGAGGCAGCCGATAACATCAAGCAACACCTGGACACCTCGCTGAGCGGTGTCAGCAACCTGGATGTGAAATTTGACGATGGAGTCGTCACGCTCTGCGGCGAATGCACAAAAGCGTCCACCAAAGAGCTTGCCGTGCTGATGGCGGGCAACGTCGAGGGCGTCAAACAGGTTGTCGCTGACGATCTGACCGCGCCGCCACCGCCGCCGGAAGTAAAGGTGGAGTACTACGAGATTCAACGCGGCGACACGCTGTCGGGGATTGCCAAGAAATACTATGGCAACCCGATGGAATACAAGGCCCTGTTCGAGGCCAATCGTGAGGTCATCGAGGACCCGGACAAGATTTATCCCGGCCAGAAAATCCGGATTCCCAAAAAAGCGGCGGCCTGAAAAACTCGGGCAGCCGCCCGGACAGATGCCTGCCACACGCGTTTGCGGGCATGGCCACTGACCAGAGAGGTGAGCGAGCTTGCGGGCTCGCTCACCCTTCCGCCGACACGGCATCGACGATTCGAGGCACTTGCCCAACAGCCGAATCCGACTGTCACCGGGATTCGAACTCTCGGGCACAAAAATGCGTTGGGGTTTGCGAAGAGGGCGCGATAGCTTGGCGGTGAAAAGATTTCCGGTGTCGAATTTCTCGTCTACCATTGAATGAATAAATATAATCCCGGCACATACCGGACCCGTTTACACACGCTGCGGTAACCGCAGAACTGGCTGCCTGGGGAAAATGTCATGACTCCTGGACTCCAGGCAACTGGGTAGACCTCACTGAGGTAATTGATCCGATTTTGCCCGCGCATGCTCGGGTCCGACCTATCATAGAGACCGCGCAGTAATCATCGATCCGCGTGATAATGGCGCAGCACGGGCTCCACCGAAAGATTTTGGAAACACAAACGGGACCAAAACTGCCATGGCACGAAAATTTGATTTGTTTGGATTCGTCTGGCGATTCGCGCTGGCGCTGGTACTGGTTTTGCTTACCTTCAACCCTAGCGGTCATTCCTATTTCCACTGGGTTCGGGACGCAGTGGCAGCGCGTGCATTCGACCCGTTGATGGCATTGGCAGGCGTAGCCCTGGCCATCGGCTGGGTGATGTTCCTGAAAGCGACTCATCGCTCCCTTGGCAGCCTTGGCCTGATCCTGACAAGCGCCTTTTTTGCCGCGTTTGTCTGGTTGCTGATCGACCGTGGCGTTCTCGAGGCGGACTCGACAACCGCAATAAGCTGGATCGTGCTGATTGTCATCGCGGCGGTTCTCGCGGTTGGCATGTCGTGGTCGCATATCAGGCGCCGGATGAGCGGCCAGGTCGACGTGGATGACGTCGACGACTAAACCGGTGCGCAATCAGATCGGAACTACCCGGATGCCCGCACGGGCGGGCAATCACTAGACGCGCACGCTCACGGACCACGAAGCACGCTCAGTAACGGAATACACGATGCAGCAGACCTCTCTACGCAATCGGCTACACCTGCAGGGCTGGCGCCTGTGGCTCGTCACTGCGGTGCTGCTCTACACGCTGGCCGGCTTTTTCCTGCTGCCATGGATCATCGAGCGGCAACTGCTCGATTTCGCTGACCAGCGTCTGCAGCGCCCCATGAGTGTCGAACGCGTCGAGGTTAATCCGTACGCGCTCTCGCTCAGCGTCGAAGGGCTGAAACTGGACGAAGCGGACGGAACCGCGCTCGCGGCGCTGCGCGAATTCTCTGTCAATTTCGAGGCATCCAGTCTGTGGCGCCGGGCCTGGACCTTCAAAGAGTTGCGCTTCACTGACCCGTACCTCAACTTCGTGCGTTACAGCGAAGGTGACAACAATCTCAGACGGGTCGCACGCACTCTCGACGAGACCGGTGAAGCCGACGCCGAGGAGCCTGCGGACGAGGGCGGCCTGCCGCGCCTGATCTTGCAACATTTTGTTTTGGCAAACGGCACGGTTGACGTCAAAGACCTCTCCAAAGATACGCCTTTCGAGACCCAGTTCGAGTCTATTGACTTCGAACTGTTTGCGTTCAACACGCTGCCCAACAAGGAAGGCGAGCACAGCTTCAAGGTTGTCACCGAAACCGGCGCGGAAATCATCTGGACCGGCAGTCTGCAACCGAACCCGACCAAGCTCAGCGGGCATATTGATGCCATCGGCGAACGGCCGCGCCTGATGTGGCGATATATCCAGGACGAGGTCGATTTCGAGATAGCCGATGGCAAGGCGACATTGTCACTCGACGTCAGCGTCACACAAACCGCCGGCGCTCCGGAAATCATCCTCGAAAACATCGAGTACACACTCCAGGACCTGCTACTGCGACCAAAAGGCGTCGAGCAGGACGTTCTCAAAGTACCCAGCCTGAGCCTGACTGGCGGACGGGTGAACGTGACAGAGCAGACTCTCCACCTGGAGGAAGCGAAAATCGAGGGCGCCAGGCTGACGGCATTCCGCGACGAAAATGGCGTCATCAACATCGTCGACCTGCTGCAGGCAGGTGATTCACCGGCGGCCCCGGGTACAGCGCTCGCCAGTGATGCCGGGACCGCGCAACCCGGTGACAGTTCTGCCCCGGCCGGCAGCTCACAAGGGATCGACACTGACCCTCAAAACGACCCCGCACCAACCACCGCCAACGAGGTGCCGGCGGGTGCGGCCTCGGCTCCCGTGCAACCGGCAGCGCCGCCGGCTGCACCTGGCGACGAGCCTCCCCCATGGGAAATTTCACTGGCACGCCTGGTCGTTACCGATTTCGGCGCCGATTTCGAGGATCGCGCCTGGAGCCGGCCAATGCAGAGCGGCGTCGAAAATCTCAATCTCACTGTCACCGACTTCAGTTCCGCGCCCGGCTCGACATTCCAGCTCGAACTCGAAACCGGCGTAACCAGCGGTGGTCAGGTCAGTGCCTCCGGCACCGTTGGCCTCGACCCGCAGAGCGCCGTGATTGATATCGACATCAGCACCCTGTCGCTTGAACCGCTCGAGGCTGCGATTGGCGATAACAGCAAGGTACAACTGCTGTCGGGCAGCCTGTCAGTCAACGGCAAGGTAAACCACGACGGCAACGAAACCCTGTCGTTTAGCGGGACCGCAAGCGTCGACGAACTCGCAACGCAGGACACCATCCTGAATGAGCGATTCGTGGCCTGGAAAACCCTGTCGATACCCTCACTGGAGTTTGCGCTCGACAAGGCCACGCTGGCAATCGATACGCTGGCGTTCGATGCCCCCTACGCCAAGCTCACGGTCAAGGAAGACGGCACAACCAATATCAGCGATATATTCCCGGAAGACTCCAGCAGCGATGACGCGCCTGCTGCTGACGCGCGAGCTACCGATGCAAGCGCAGAAAGCGATGCTCCGACCGACACCGCCCATGCCGAAACCGAGGCAGTGCCGTTCAAGATCGACGTCGGGAAAGTAACGATCAACGACGGTTCGGCCAATTTCGCCGATCTGTCGCTGCCGCTGCCGTTTGCAACCGCGATCCATTCTATGGCCGGCGAAGTGGGCAATATCAGCTCCCACCGTGGCGAGCCGGCAACGGTTGCCATCAAAGGCACGGTAGACGAATCGGGCAGCGCCGACATCAGCGGCAACCTGGACCCGTTTGCGCCGACGGATCTGCTCAAGATGGACCTGATATTCAAAAACGTCCATATGCCGAAACTGAGCCCTTACTCGGCGAAGTTTGCCGGGCGCGAAATCGCCGGCGGCAAACTCAGCCTCGATCTCAAATACCGTATCGAAAACGGCCAGCTCGACTCGCAGAATAATTTCGTTATCGACCAGCTGACACTCGGGAAGAAGGTGGAGTCGGCGGACGCGCCAAGCCTGCCGCTGGATCTCGCCGTTGCGCTGCTGCAGGATTCGAACGGACGCATTGATCTCGATATCCCGGTTACCGGTGATCTCAACGATCCGGAATTCCATTACGGCCCGGTCGTCTGGAAAGCCATCGGTAATATCCTGTTGAAGGCTGCCACCGCGCCGTTCAAGTTGCTCGGCGCGTTGCTACCCGGCGGCGGTGGCGATAGCGAAAATCTCGAATTCATCGGCTTTGAACCCGGAGATGCAACCTTGTCCGAACCCGAAATCGCCGGACTCGGTGCTATCGCCGAAGTCATGGCCAAGCGTCCGCAACTGACGCTGCTGGCGCCATCTGCCTACTCGGCCACCACCGACAAGCAGGCACTGCAAAAAATCCGCCTCGAACAGAGAGTGCAGACCCAGCTCGCGGCAGTTACTGCCATCGATGGCAAGAGTGCGGAACGTATCGCGCTGGAACAGATTTACACAGCAGAGTTTTCCCAGACCGAACTGGACAACCTGCAAGCCGCCAACACCCGCTCGGCCGACGAAAGCGGTGGCGCGGCCCAGCTCGACGAGACCGCATATCTCGCAAGCCTCCGCAGCAGCCTGGAAAAAGACGAGGTCGTGACGACCGCCGAACTGGAATTGCTCGCCGATCAACGTGCCGAGGCAATCATCGACTACCTGGTCAACAGCGCCGGCGTCGCAACCACGAGACTGCGCAAAAACGACATCACCACGGTCGAACCCGATGCCGAAGGCCGGGTCCAGCTGCAATTCGCGGTCGATGCCGAGGCCGGCGCGGTGGCGGACGAGCCGGCTGCAACGGCGCCTGCGCAACCCGACGATGCGTCCGGATAGAGTCCGCGGTTGGGTCCGGACCTGCCACGGTCTAACATAATTGCTGGAAAAGATCTTACGGAATCACCGAATGAGCCTTCAATCGATTGCAGGTCTGCGCCTGTTGCCCGGGATTTTTATGGCAACCGGACTGCTATGCGGCTGCGCGGGTTCGGGCGGGAACGCCGGCGCCGAATCGTGGCTCCGCGGCGAGGTGATCCTCGAGGAGCCAGCACCGATCCCACGCGACGCCCAGCTCATTGTGCGCCTGGTCGACGTCACCCGCGCCAACCTGACCGCCCCGATGCTCGGCGAGGTCCGGATCAACAATCCAGACACGCCACCTTTCGAATTCGCGATCCGCTATGACCCGGCCGGCATTGACCCGCAGAGAGACTATGCGCTCGAGGCCGAAATCCGCGTTGCCGAACGCCCGATGATGCGCAGCATCGAACGCGTCCAGGTACTGAACGCGGTCGATGAAACGCACACGGTTGTCGTAGCCCAGGTTGCAGGGCGCGCCGGCGGCTACGATACGGGCGGTCTGGACGAACGCGCGAATACGATTGATACCAATATCGACAACTACGAGTTAGTCAGTGGCACGCTGTCCAATGGCGACGTACAGGCCGATTATCGTGCGTGGCTCGATCACAACGCGAAAGTCGTACGCGTCGACGAACTTTACTCGCTCGGTGAGTACGGCCAGGGGCGCGCGCGCTACGTTTACCGTGAAAACCGGGTGTTTCTGGCTACCCAGCAGGCGCGACGCCGGATGATTGGCGGGCCGCGCGACGGCGAACTCTACGACTCGGGACTGCAGATCTATTTCGATGACAACGGCAGGTTCATGAGCGGCACGTTCGACGTCGATGGCAACATCCGCGATGTCGACGAACACCAGGTGCGCGGCGCCGCTCGCCATGCCCAATTGCTGCGAGACGAGGCGATCGCGCTGAAAACCATCGAGCCGCCGACGCTCCAGTGCCAGGGGAACGAGCCGTTCTGGAATATCACTGTGGAGGCCGAATCGGCGGAAATGACGCGGCTTGGCGAATCGCCGCAGACCTTTGCCGGACGCTTTACCCGGCTCGGCGGCAGCCAGCCGCGTGTGTTCGAGTGGCAGGGTGAGCAACAGGGGATGGCCGGGAATCTCTACCTGATCGCAAGCCAGCGCCAGTGTCTTGACACGATGTCCGACGAGACACCGCCTTTCGGGATCGACGTCAGACTGCGGCTGCCCAGCAACGAGATGCTGCAGGGCTGTTGCCGGCTACAGCGATAAATCCAGGTACCGTCCGGCAAGAATTCCCGGCCTGCGCCGGAGCAGAACAGCGATTGTCATCCGTTCAGGCACCGCCCTCGATCTCGGCAGCAATTTCGTTGTGACCGGAAGCCATTGCCCAGTCGGTGGCACTGCGTCCGCGGCTATCCTGGAGAGTGCTGTTCGCGCCGGCTGCCAGCAGCAGCGCGACGATCCCGGCGTTACCGTTTTGCGCTGCCGCCATCAGCGCCGTGACTCCATGCAAATCGGCAATATCGAGCGCCGCACCGGCACTGATCAACCGCTCCGCCGCCCGCGCATCGCCACGTGCGCTCGCCAGCATCAATGCGGTCAGACCCATGCGGCTGCGGGTGTCGCGATCAGCGCCCGCATCGAGCAGGCGATCGAAAATCGCCGGGCTGCCTCCCACGGCATACATCAACGCGGTCCGCCCGTTAGCGTTCTGCAGATTCATGTCGGCATCAGCCGCAAGCAGTGTCTCGACCACCTCGCCATGCTCGCGATCAACCGCTGTCATCAATGCAGTGACGCCCGCCCTCGTGGCGTCATCCGGAGAGGCTCCTGCTTCAAGCAACCGCCGCGTGACGGCTGCAGACCCGGTCCAACTCGCCAGCGACATTGCACCGAATCCATTGTTAAGACGCGCCTGGCGATCAGCGGCCCGGGCCAATAGCAGATCGACCGTAACGACCTGCCCCTCGGCAACTGCCAGCAATAGCGGTGTCGCTCCCTCGCTGTCGCGCGGATCGACCGAGCCACCCGCCTCGCCAAGAAGAATGACTGTATTGGCGTCACCGCTTGCCGCAGCCCAATGCAAAGCGACCCGACCGCCCGAATCCTTCAGCTGCGCGTCAGCACCGGCCGCAAACAGTAACTCGATAACGTCACTGCGCCCGTGTCGCGCCGCATGGATCATCGCGCTGCGGCCCTGTTTATCGACCGCGTTCGGGTCCGCGCCCCTCTCGAGCAAATATTCTGTAGCCGCGGTTGCCCCATGACGGGCCGCCATCATCAGCGCCGTGCGTTGCTCGGGGTCGCGATCATTGACTCTCTCCCCGTTGGCAAGCGCTCGACGAATCGCGACGGTATCATCGGCGGCGCTGGCGGCAAGCAGCGCGGTATTTTGATTGGCCGCAGTATGCTCGGCCATCGCGGCCAGACCCGGGCACATCCAGAAAAATACCATTGCGATGATCGCCCAGAATCGACTCAAATATCTGCAGCCGGCGCCATCTTCCATATTGCTCTCCGGTCCGGGGAAGGGGCCCGCTGGCCCCTTCCCGCTATCATTTACCTCACTATCGTCGAATCAAACAGGACATCGTTGCCCGGATTGAGGTCATCGGGCGCAACCACGGTCGCGGTCCAATTAACGGTACCCTCTGTCAACGCAGTCCAGCTGAAAACCACCTTCTGGGTGTCGCCTGGTGCCAGCAGATCGAGGTCACGTTCAAACTCCGCGACCACCACGTCAGCGACCGTCCCGATCACATATAGCGTTCCATCTGAGAGCTGTTCGCCAACATTCTGGACGATGGTGCGCAATTTGCGCGTATCGCCGAACTTGGCTTTGGAAGGTGCCCTGAAATCGCTAAGCGCGAGGTCCACGGCATCTCCCGGCGGCGGGTTGCCGCCACCGCTGCCCAGATACACGATATCGAGCACTGCGTTATAGATCGCAGTGGGCTTGCGGTCACCCTTGACGTAAACACCCAGGTCGAAGTCGGGGGTCAATGGCAGACCGTTGATCGAGACACCCGTCACCGGGTCGATTTCGTTGTTCGGGTTTAAGGTTTCATCAAGCCAGCCCTGGCTGTACAACAGCGGCGAGCTCACACCCTCTTCCCAATCCAGCAGATTGATCACGGTAACCGTCGGTTCGCCAACGTCGTACTTGATGTTCTCGCTGGTGAATGGAACCGGGCTGCATTCCTGTAATGGAATTTCCAGACCCGGAATGTCCTGGCCAAATTTGTTGGCTTTCAGACGCCAGCGCGGTCCGCCGCCGGTTTCCGCCGGCTCGAATGGATCGCGATCGATGGTCGTATACCAGCCATTGGTCAAACCGTTGGCCAGGTCGGCGGAGAAAACGTAGGGATCCGTGCTACCGTCGGGAACCGCAAACGGCCCATTGCGAAAAACGGTACCCTCGATAATCTCGTCTCCGTCACCCTCGAAACAATCGCGGTCCGACAGCCAGTAATCACCAAACTCGAGGTAACCCGGCAAACGCCCGGTAGCAGCCTCGTTTTCCATGTCTTCAGGCCGCAGCTGGTCATTCGGGTTGTTAGTGATCAGGTGTTCGACGGTCAGAGTAGCCGATACCACCTGGTACGGGATATCGGGGTTGGCTTTCCATTCGTCCGGCAACGAAAACGCCGCATACATGCGGATATCGTTGGGCCGCTTGACCATATTGCCCCAGCGATAAAGCGCCTTGCCATCGTCTTTCAACGTGACTGAATAGTCCTCGCCCACTGCAATATCCTCGCGGACCGATGACTCGTTGGCGTTCATCTGCGCGCCCGGGGTCGGGTCTGTCAGGATCTCGGCGGTCACGAGACCGTCGCGAACGATGTAATTGTCATTGCCGAGCTTGCCGTCGGCGCAGGACGCATCCGGAATTGCCAGACCCGTCTCCGGATCGATCAGGTCAGCCTGATCACCGGTCAGGGCATCGGCATACCTGTACGGAATCGTCTCATTACAGGTAAGCACATGCTCGAGTACAGAATAATGTTCGGTCGAGCATTTGAGACTGTTACCACCCAGTCCGGCACACCAGGTGCCCATTTTTGCCGGCACCTTAAACCTGTCAGTAGCATTGTTTGATATGGCAAGACCGACGAGCTGGCCGGATTCGTAAAGGCTCGCAACCCAGCCCTCGGCAAAATCGTAATCGTGCGTCTTATCGGCTGCCCCAACAAAATCGCTGACGATAAAGCCGAACTCGCTGTCGATCGGGTACAGAGTCAGGCCGCTCTTGTCCAGAACCGGCTGCATCGCATCCGGCGGGCATGCATCGCTCCCCGGCGAATCCGCCGTTGCGGGCACACCGCAGATAAAGCTCTGGTCCTCCGCGAACGTCAGACCATTAAATCCCCCTTGTACATCGTTGATAGAGAATGTGTGTTCGGCGCTCCAGGTAACCTCTACCAAGTCCTGCGCATGCAGCGCTGAAAACATAGTGAGCGATGTCAAGGCGGCCCCGAGCAACAATCCGGCCAGTTTGCCGGACCACTCAATTAGCTGCCTCATAATCTTCTCCTTAAAATTTACACCAAAGTCGATTTTTGATTGTTATTGCCGAATTGCGCCACGCCTCCTCGCGCGCTGTCAGGCCCGCGCCGTAGCGGGGACAATGAGTAAGCCGGACGTTTCAGCCCGGCCAGTCTGATATTGGGAAACGACTCGATCGTCAAGAATCGAATCAAGGGGAATATGTGGTGGGAGTTGGATATCTCCCAGAACACTTTGTAGGCGGCACCGGGCCACAACGGGCTCCCTGCGACAAACATCATCCTATGACATCAGGACTGTCTTAATTAGTGACAGCTAATTTATCCTGAGTCGGCAACTTGCGGCACTGTGGAAAGATGCGCCGAACCTGTGGGTACCACGTATTCTGCGCGGCCGGATTTTTGACTAGCCTTGATCGGATAGCCCTGCGCCTGTCTCCTGTCGCCAATTCCTGTGCGACACCAACCTTCGGCTGCGAAGCGCAGCTGAGCTGCCCCGATGACCAGGTGTCGGTGGGGACGAGAAGTTGCAGCGCCTTGTCACTCAATCAATGCCCGCCTCTTCTCGCACACGATGATGACCTCCCCCGACCGGCCGCAGCTCTGCAGGAAACTGCATGACTCGTCATCGGCCGATGATTTCGCGGCACCGCCGTCCAGCGGGCAGATCGCAACAGCGGCGGCAAACTCCCGGTTACCCAGCGCGGGAAGGACACTTGCACGACAACATGGATGATCAGCGCAAGAGCATCCGGGCTGCACGACTTTCCCGATATCCGCTATATGTAGAGGGTCATCGATACGATGTGAAAAAAGACCTCGTCTGGCGCACCGTCCATCGCTCCGGCACCCTTGAGACAGATCTGTCCATCAACCCGAAACACCAATACCGGAGACAGTGACATGACCGTCAGAACAGAAAAAAACGGAGCCGTGACAACCGTTATCCACAGCCGTCCCGAGGCCCGCAATGCAATGGATCCGGACAGCGCCGAAGCACTCTTTGCCGCGTTCACAGCTTTCGACCGGGATGCCGGCGCATCCGTAGCGGTGCTGTGGGGAGAAGGCGGTGCATTTTGCGCCGGCTGGGACCTGAAACAGGCAAGCACCCTGGAAGGGGCGGCCGATCCTCTCGGCCAATTCCATTTCCCCGATGACGAGGCGCCGATTCCGCGCGGACCAATGGGCCCAAGCCGCCTGAACCTGAGCAAACCGGTCATTGCAGCGGTCGCCGGCCCCGCGGTCGCGGGCGGATTCGAACTCGCGTTGTGGTGCGACTTACGGGTTATGGAACAGAGTGCCTACTTCGGCGTGTACTGCCGCCGCTGGGGCGTGCCGCTGATCGACGGTGGCACGGTACGACTGCCGCGGCTGGTCGGCCATGGCCGCGCGCTCGAGATCATCATGACCGGGCGCAAGGTGCCGGCCGAAGAGGCCCTGCGGATCGGCGCATGCGAACAGGTCGTTGCCGATGGCGAGGCGCGTGCGGCGGCCGAAGCGCTGGCAACGGATATCGCGCGCTACCCGCAAGGCTGCCTGCGCGCCGATCGCCGCTCCGTCTACCTGCAACACGGCCTTGCGCTGGAAGACGCGCTCAGGGCCGAGTGGGAAAACAGCGCTCCGATGCTCGCTGCCGAAGGGCTCGCCGGAGCGGAGCGTTTCAGCGCAGGCAAAGGTCGCCATGGCGATTTCGACGACATCTGAAGCACGCGCCAGCGATGAATCCAACCCTCGACCTGAAGCTGCGCCCACTGGAATCTTCGCGGCCTGAGCGCCAACGGCATTGCTGTGGTCGATTGGCCTGATCCTCGCCGCAACTCCTGCTCACAGCAACAGCGGCAAGGCAGCCGAAGACGCGCTGACGCAACGCGCACCAACTTCAGGGCGTCGCCAAAACCCTGCTGTTTGCCATAAATTCGGCAATGTATTGCGCAATAGCCTGGTACCCGTAGGGAGAGGGGTGGCAAATATTGTCGCCGTCCGCTTCTTCAAGATTGAACTTTCCCCAGTCGATGCCAGGGAACCGGGCAACATCTGCCATCAACAGGTGCGAGTCGATATCCGCTCGGCGCTCGGCGATAAACTTCGCGGCACTGGCAGTGTCAAACCTGTTTCGCGGGATAAAGACGACCATCGGCTGTACTCCCCTCTCCCGCGCCATACTGGCGTACTCATTGAGCAGTGCAACCAGGTTCAGCCTGATGTCGCGGTCAGCAAAAATCAGGAAATATTCCGGCTTGCCCAGTTTGCGAAACTCACGCTGTACCTTGCGGTACTTGAAGTTATTACTGGTGAGGCTTCGTACCAGTGCAAACGAGTACGGAAACCGCGCCACAGGCCTGGCCCAGAAATCCTCGTCGAAAGCTTTTCCGGCCGCCTGCCGGAACAGTTCGAGGCTCTCGAACACCTCACTGCCCGGGTGCGATACAACCCGGCCATCCCTCATGTAGGGCTTAAGCGCATAGTCAGAGGCGCCACTGTAAAGTACCGGACGGTAACTGTTCACCATGCGGTAGAGGTTCTCGTACATAATACCCATTACAACCACCCGGGCCCGCGGGTATCGCGATATGTTCTGCTGCAGGTATAGCAGGCTCTGGGTTGGCCCATAGCCGCCAACACCGTGATTCGCCACTGAAACGCCAAGCAGTTCCGACAGCCTGGCTGGATAGGTTTCATTGTCAGCGACCTCCCTGCCATTGCTATACGAGTCACCGACCACAATCACTTCGGCTTGCGGCCCATCAAAACCGTCATAAATGCGTGCGCCAGCAGCGTTGTAGCTGTACCTGATCAGGCTCCCCAGGCAGTTCTCTTCCTCGTGAACCGCAGGCCCGGTATTGCGCCAACCGATAACCGGATCGGCAGCCTTGGCCCTGAATTCGGCCAGCCCCGCGTCGCTATACCGGTCAAACACGATCTGGCGAGCATCAAACAGGTCGTCCTCGTCGACCAGTTTCGCCGTTACAAAAGCAAACAGCTCCAACAGAGCGAACATGAAGCCCAGCATGACGAGATAGAAGGCCAGATTTTTTATCGTAGTACTCCCCGCACTCCACTATTGGCCCTCTACGTATGCGTTGGCCCGGAAATTCATTTAGTATCGGCGCCGAAAATATACACACTTTGTTCCAATTCTTTAAGCGCCAAAAGGTTACCAGTGGCCACACACATTCTCGGTCTCTCCGCCTATTACCATGACAGTGCCGCGGCACTGGTGGTCGACGGTAAGATAGTGGCGGCAGCGCAGGAAGAGCGGTTTACCCGCAAGAAGCACGATGCCGGCTTCCCTGCCCGGGCAATTGCTTACTGCCTGGAAGAGGCAGGCGTGCGCCTCGACGATGTCGAATATGTGGTGTTTTACGACAAACCCCTGATCAAGTTTGAACGTCTGCTGGAAACGTATCTTGCTTACGCGCCCAAGGGTTTCAGGTCCTTTCTCGCGGCAATGCCAATCTGGCTAAAGGATAAGCTGTTCCTAAAAACCACCCTGAAACGGGAACTCGGCAAGCTGGCGAGCAGTGAAAAGACCCTTCCGCGATTGCTGTTCAACGCCCATCACCATTCCCACGCCGCATCGGCTTTTTTTCCCAGCCCTTTCGACCAGGCGGCGGTGCTCTGTCTCGATGGCGTCGGCGAGTGGGCGACCAGTTCGGTCTGGTTGGGCGAGGGCCACGAACTGGCACCCCAGTGGGAAATCAATTTTCCCCATTCACTGGGACTGCTGTATTCAGCCTTCACTTATTTCACCGGTTTCAGAGTGAATTCCGGAGAATACAAGTTGATGGGGCTTGCCCCCTACGGTGAACCGGTCTATGTCGACCTGATTCTCGATAAGCTGGTTGACGTGAAAGAAGACGGCAGCTTCCGCCTGGACATGAGTTACTTTAATTATACAACCGGCCTGACCATGACCAACCGCAAATTTGATGCCCTGTTCGGTGGTCCACCCAGGGCGCCGGAGTCGGAAATCAGCCAGCGCGAAATGGATATCGCCCGCTCGATCCAGGTGGTCACAGAAGAGGTCGTGCTGAAGATTGCTCGCAACGTTCACAAGGAACTGGGCACTGAATATCTTTGCCTGGCCGGCGGCGTTGCGCTCAATTGTGTGTCCAACGGAAGGATTTTGCGCGAAGGGCCATTCAAGGACATCTGGATTCAACCCGCGGCCGGTGACGCCGGAGGCTCACTGGGTGCAGCGCTCTCGGTATGGCACGAGTATCTCGACAACCCGCGCAGTGCTTCGGCCGATGACGATATGCAGGGCGCTTACCTCGGCCCTGACAACACGCCCGAAGATATCAAAGCCTATCTCGATGACGTCGGTGCCTCCTACGAAGAACTGGAAGATCCGCTGTTAATGCCGCGTGTGGCCGACATCCTGGGCGACGAAAATGTCGTCGGCTGGTTTCAGGGGCGCATGGAATTCGGGCCGCGCTCGCTGGGCGGCCGGAGTATCATCGGCGACCCTCGCAGCCAGAAAATGCAATCAGTGATGAACCTGAAGATCAAATACAGGGAGTCCTTCCGGCCGTTTGCGCCAGCCGTGAAAGCAGAGCGTGTATCCGACTGGTTTGAAATCGACCGCAAGAGCCCCTACATGCTGCTGGTGGCGCCGGTGAAAAAAGAAAAATGCCGGATCATGACCGAGGAACAGCAGCGCCTGTTTGGCATCGAAAAGCTCAATGTCCCGCGTTCCGAGATTCCGAGCATCACGCACGTGGATTACTCGGCACGAATCCAGACGGTGCACAAAGAAACCAACCCCCGCTTCCATCACCTGCTCGATGCGTTTGAGGACGCCACCGACTGTCCAGTATTGGTCAATACTTCCTTCAATGTACGTGGCGAGCCCATTGTCTGCTCCCCCGAGGACGCCTACCGCTGCTTTATGCGCACGGAAATGGATTACCTGGTTATGGAGAATTTTCTCCTGTGCAAAAGCCGCCAGCCGCCGTGGCAGGAAACCACCGATTGGCGTGAAGAGTACGCACTGGACTGACTGTGACTGGCAAAATCGAAACCCTGGACAAGGCGGGCTACCGAAAATTCGGCCTGGTCAGCAGTGCAATCGTTGTCATTCTGTTCGGCCTGTGCATACCCTTTCTGTTCTCCCTCGGCTATCCGCGATGGCCATGGATTTTTGCGGGTGTACTGAGCCTATGGGCGCTACTGCTGCCTGCCACGCTGAAGCCGGTCTATATAGGCTGGATGAAATTTGGCAACATGATGAACTGGATCAATACGCGGCTGATCCTGGGTATTTTATTCTATGGACTGTTCGTGCCATTCGGACTGGTAATGCGTGTTTTTGGCAAAGACCCCATGCATCGAAAACTCGACAGCAATACTTCAAGCTACAGGATCAAAAGCCACAAAGGCGATCGGAATAACGTGGAGCACCCATACTAATGTTTGATTTAATCAAGGACCTCTGGGGCTTCATGCGCGCCAGGAAGAAATTCTGGCTGGCACCGATAATCATGATCATGCTGCTGTTGGGCGCACTGATTGTGCTGACCCAGGGTTCCGCCGTCGCGCCTTTCATTTACACCCTGTTTTGATGCCCACGCAAGCGCCGGTATCAACGAGCCATTACCAGCGCGGCTGAACTGCAAAGGCACATCCGGCTGTGGCTTTATCGACACCCAGTCGGCAAACCCGCCCTTTCGCCGGCGTCGGCTTGGGAATATGCGCCACCGGGTTAAGGTAATTCCAATACGCCAGTCCTTGGTGCATATGTCGCCGCATCCGGATCGGTCGAAAAAGCAGGCAACTCGCGACGGATCGGACCAGGACAAACATCGTCGCCGCCAGGCTCTGACCCGGAAGGAGCAGACCGTTATCTGCACCGACGCCGAGGTCGTGCCACGCTGTGGTATCCGGTTTGACTTCGCTGTACTGATGCCCAAAGCGTAAACAGTCACTGTCCCGGAATGTCGCCAACTGCCGTCTCCGCGTCTTCGGCCGCCTGTTTTAACTCGCACAGTGCATGGTTCCAGATTACGTCATGGATGAATTCCGGGAACATCATGCGGAAAGCACCCCACAGCAACCGTTGTGCGGGACTTACGCCGCGTGCGTAGTCGAATGCCAGGTAGATCGTGAGCGCGCGGTGGGTCGGCGAATCGGGTTCGAGCAGAAAAACGAACGATCCGCCGTCGGCGAAGCCGCCGAGCACTCTGTAGCGGATCACATTCGGATCTCCCGACTCCTCCTGCACCACCCGGAAAGTCATGGCGCCACCCAAAATGCGGTACTGAATCGTGCAGCCTGGATGCAGGGGTTCACCGCCAATCCTGCGGATCCTCACCCAGCGGGGATTGAGATAGGGTCGGGCGGATTCGCCGAACTCCGCCAGCAGTCCACGCACAATCGACAGACTGGCACGGATGTGGATCGTGTAGAGACATTCGAATTCATACCGGCGTCCCTGCATTAGCTGTCGTCGCCTCGCTGGCAGCCGCTCGGCCGGCACGGCGGTCGGGAAGCGCCCTACGCCCGACCAGTCCAGGCCGAAGAACACCTCTGTCAGCCAATTTCGCAGGGTGATGTAGATGCCACCCGTCAGGATCTTCCACAGCGTCGCCGGTCTCAGCATCGCCCACGCGATTTTCTCGTAATTTTCGTCGCCGCTGGAGATACCCCAAAAGATTTTCTCAAAGCTGCGGCGAGAGCGGCGTTGCGACTTACGCTCGGTGGCAAAAGTCTGGTAGATGATCCGGCTCAGCATCGGGCTGGTGAAAAACCAGCGGTAGAGGGAGAAGATGACCGATGCGAAACGGTTGTCTCGGCGAAACCGGTTCATGGTGGGTGCGTAACCCGAGGCCAGGCTGACAGTGTCCGTGCCCTGACTGAGAACCACCATGGCGAGGTCACGCGCCATGTCATGCGCGGCGAGGATACCGTCCTTGTATTGACGGCTGGTCGCCAGATCGCCAACAGCCGCCACCCGATGACCGTAGGGCAATTTCGCGGTACCGACCACGATGCTGGGGTTGCAGATGCAGCGTATCTTCAGCGCTGCCCCGCCCGGCAGGATGCGGCATATCCGCGGCGTCGCCAGGAAGCTCTTAATCAACTCGAGATTCTGTTTGCGGCTCGCAGCGTCGTCGACACTGCCGCCGATCAGCGTAATGGTGAAGTAGCCTTTCTTCGGCATGATGGAACACATGTCGAGGCGCAACCGGTCGACACTGCTCTCGAGGTAGTGCAGCGTCCCCTCGGCGAGTTCGAAGCAATCGGTCGGCGCGGCCAGCTCGACGATGAGCGCCTTGCGCAGGCGGGGCGGTTCGTAGGCCGGCTGAAGCATCCGCAACAGCGCGACGGAGGTGTGGCTATCCGCTCTCGCCGAGGACCGTTCGTTGACCCCGCCAGCGAAAGCGGCGAAATCGGAGGTCAAGGCCTCTTCTTCCCCGTCGGCCGAATAACAGAGCACGGGGCGTTGATCATGGTCGTAGAAAGCCCGGTTGACCCGGGCCCCTATCAGTTCCGCCCCATAGCCGACCGCAGTATCCATCAACAATGCATCGAAGGACGCGTGGTGCGGGCCGTGACCCACGGGCAGCGAGCCACGATAGACCGAAAGCATCTCGCGGCCTTTCGGCACGTGCAGGTAGATGGGTTTCCAGTTGCCCTCGACCGTGATCGACTTCACCCGAGTTTGCAGCACATCATCGGGAATGCCGATGTCCAGTTCGGCCAGCGCTTCACTGAGCCTGGGGGAGACGCCGCCGGCACATTGCGGACAGCCCGCGTACGGACCGGAAAGAACGTCCCGTTGCGAACCGGGAGCCGGACGCCGGCGCTCGAAGATTACGACGCGCAACCGCCGCCCATGCTCTCGGGCCAGCCGCAACAGGTGGATCGCGAAAAAAGAACCGGCCGGCCCGCCACCGACGATCGCGACAGTGGTGTTGTCCCGCAGTCGTCCTGCGTCTGATGTGGCGCTTGCCATCTCATCCCGGGGAACGTCACCGCCCCCACGTCGGTCGTGGCCGCGGCCGGGCGCCGCGCCCTTGCCTACTCAAAGATTAGTCGCTGCATCCGGATAAATCGACAAAACAGGAAACGCCCGGTGGGCCGGGCCAGGCTAAACATCGTCGCTGCCGGTGCGGCCGCCGCGAATGTGCCACGCGGCCCGCGCCCGCAGCACACCGATGATCCGGCCGGTGCGAATCTGCGTATTGCCGGACGCTCGTGGCAACTTGTCGCCAACCCGGAAATCGGAAACTACGAATTGGTTTTTGCGTAAACACTTTTATAGTGGAAGAACAACTGATCGGGCATCACCCGATGTTCAAGGAGCGAGCGCAATGAGATCCCTGACGACGTTTTGTGGCGTCATCGCGTTGGGTCTTTTCAACGTGGGCGCCGCCCAGACTCTGACCCCGGAAGAGCAATTGGGCAAATCCATCTTTTTTGATACCAATCTCTCGATCTACGGCAACCAGTCTTGTGCTGACTGTCATGGACCGGCAGTGGGCTGGACCGGGCCGATTGCCGGCATCAACACAGGCGGCGCGGTTTACGAAGGCTCGATCGCCGGGCGTTTCGGTAACCGTAAACCCCCGAGTTCGGCCTATGCCACACCGAGCCCGGTTTTACACGCAGACAAGAAGGGCGACTTTACCGGCGGCAACTTCTGGGATGGCCGCGCGACCGGGGAAAAGCTCGGCAATCCCGGCTGCGGACCAGGCACAAGGGCCGTTTCTTAATCCATTGGAACAGGCTGCCCCCGACCTCGCATGTATCGTTCACGAGGTTTGCTCGGCCAGTTACCCGGTGAGCTTCGAGCAGGCCTGGGGAGCGGGCCAATGCGATATCGCCTGGCCAGCCGATGTGGAGACTGTCTGTGCAACGCTAAACGGTAGCGTCGATCTGTCGGATGAGGACCGGGCGAAGGCTGCGGAAAACTACGATTCGATCGCGTTGTCGATCGCCGCATTCGAGGCCTCACCGGAGTCGAATGCATTCAGTGCAAAATTCGATGCCTACCTGGCAGGTGAGGCGAATCTGACCCGCGAGGAGAAGATTGGCCTCAATCTGTTCAAAGGCAAAGGCAAATGCTCCAGATGTCACACGCTGAAGGGCAATTCGAAAGATGAGCCGCTGCTCACCGACTTCACCTATGACAATCTCGGCCTGCCGCGAAACCCGGATAATCCATGGTATACACAGACCCAGTTCAACCCGGCCGGGAGCGGCTGGATCGATCTGGGCCTCGGCGGCTTCCTGCAGAACCGGATCGAATATCAACTCTACGCCGGCGCGAATCTCGGCAAGCAGAAAGTACCCACGTTACGCAACGTGGACAAACGCCCCTATCCGGGCTTTGTGAAAGCCTTTGGCCACAACGGCTACTTCAAGAGCCTGAAAGGGATCGTGCATTTCTACAATACGCGGGACGTGAAGCCAGTCTGCGCGGACCCCTTCACGACCGAGGCCGATGCGCTGGCCCAGGACTGCTGGCCCGAGCCGGGGGTTGCGGCGAATGTAAACACGAAGGAGCTTGGCGACCTGAAACTCAGTGACGATCAGGAAAACGCCATCGTTGCGTTTTTGAAGACTCTTTCGGACGGCTATTTCACGCCCTGACAG
>CAWAOM010000011.1:0-186457 GCA_963783695.1 uncultured Gammaproteobacteria bacterium | reverse complement strand
TCGATATTCTGCACCTGCTCGCGCATCTGCTCGATCGCCACTTTGATATCCACGGCGATTCGGGTGGTGTCGGTATCCGGTGACTTCGACCCGATCGTGTTCGCCTCGCGGTTCAGTTCCTGCATCAGGAAATCCAGCCGCCGTCCCACGGGTTTGCTTTTTGCGAGCGTGTCACGCACTTCCTTTACATGACTGTCGAGGCGGTCGAGTTCTTCGTCGATATCGGATTTCTGCGCGAGGATCGCAACTTCCTGTTCCAACCGTTGCGGATCGAGCTCGGCGCAGATCTGCGCAATGCGATCGTCGAGGCGCTGGCGAATAGCCTGCTTTACGTCGGGCGCCCGTTCGCGCATCGCGGCGACCGCCTGGTCGATGTTGTCGCAGCGATCGAGGATCACGGCGTGCATCCGCGCGCCTTCGGATTCGCGCATTGTCTGCATCTGGGTAAGCGCCTGCTCGAACAGATCGGTTGCGGCCTCCAGCAGCTCGGTGACATCGCGTTCCGGTTCTTCCAGCAGTCCCGGCCAGCGCAGGATATCGAGGGCATCCGGATGCGTCGCATCCGGATGAAGCTTGCGCACCTGGCGAAGAAGTTCGAGTAACCGCTGCAGCGTCTCGCCGCGGATTCCCGATTCCGTGGCCGTGGTCACAGCAGCGCGAAAGCGAAGCCCGCAATCTACCTTTCCACGCGACAGCTTCTTGCCGAGCCGCTTGCGCAGTTCCGGTTCGAGGCGGCGAAAATCTTCCGGCATTTTGAACTGGACATCGAGAAAACGATGATTGACGGCACGCAGTTCCCAGACCAGGTCTCCCTGTTCGAGCTGCGCTTCGACACGGGCAAAGCCGGTCATACTGCATGTCATTCGGATACCTGCAATGGTTGCGCGCCCAGGGCGCGGATGCGGACGTTGCCGGAACAGCGCGTATACTCTGCGCCTGTCCGGTGCCGGGCGGTTTGCCGGGCGCCAGTTTAGCGCAAGCGACAGGGGAGAACACGGGTTGGGAATGGAGCGCGCCGAGGTCAGCCTGCTGGGCCACCGCGAGGAAAATCAGGATCGTTGCGGCATCGCCGACAACGATGGGGCGACGTTGATGCTGGTCATCGACGGCATGGGCGGCCACAGCGATGGCGCGCTGGCGGCGCAGACCACGCTCGATCTGGTGGCTAAAAGGTTCGGCGCCGAGTCGATTCCGCTTTTCGATGCGCCCGGTTTTCTCCACCGCTCGATCGGCCGGGCTCACGACCGCCTGGTCCAGATTGGCCGGGCGCAGTCGCTCGAGGCGCGCCCGCGCGCGACTTGCACGGTCTGCCTGGTTCAGGATGGCAACGCATTCTGGGGGCATGTCGGCGACAGCCGGATCTACCTGATTCGCAACAACGCGATCGCCGCCCGCACCCGCGATCACAGCCATGTCGAATTGCTGCTGCGCGAGGGCCTGATCACCGAGGAAGAGGTCCACACTCACCCGATGCGCAACTACGTCGAATGTTGTCTCGGCGGTGACGCGGTGCTGCCGGAAATGACGATCAGCGCGCGCCACCGGCTCAAGCCGGGCGATATCCTGATGGCGTGTTCGGACGGGTTGTGGTCGGGCGTCAGCGAAGACGATATCGGCGGGCTCAGCGGCGTGGCCGAGGGCGAACTCGAGCAGGCGCTCGAAGCCCTTGCGCAACGCGCGGTGGATGCCAACGGACCCTACAGCGATAATACGACCATCGCGGCATTGCGCTGGCACGGATAGGATTTCCGGCACCGTCTTGCCGTCACCCAGTCACTCTTTTTGAAGCCGAGGTTACTCATGCGTCCCAGTGGTCGTACGCCGGACCAGCTGCGCGAGGTCGAATTCTTGCGCCATTTCACCAAACACGCCGAGGGCTCGGTCCTGACCCGTTGCGGCGATACCCATGTGCTGTGCACCGCCTCGGTCGAGGAGCGCGTGCCCGGCTGGCTGCGCGGTCGCGGCGAGGGCTGGGTCACCGCCGAGTACGGCATGTTGCCGCGGGCGACCCATGACCGCTCCGGGCGCGAGGCGGCGCGCGGCAAACAGGGCGGCCGCACGCTCGAGATTCAGCGCCTGATCGGGCGCTCGCTGCGCGCGGTGATGGATCTGCGCGCGCTCGGCGAACGCAGCATCACCATCGACTGCGACGTGTTGCAGGCCGACGGCGGTACCCGCACCGCCTCGATTACCGGCGCCTATATTGCGCTCGCCGATGCGCTGGGCAAGCTGGTCGCCTCCGGCAAACTGAAAAAGAACCCGCTGTACGGCCAGCTCGCCGCGGTGTCCGTGGGAATTTACCGCGGCGTTCCGGTGCTCGATCTCGACTACGCCGAAGACTCCGCGGCCGAGACCGACATGAATGTGGTGATGAACGAGTCCGGTGCGTTTATCGAGGTCCAGGGCACGGCCGAGGGGCATGCGTTCCGCCGCGACGAGCTCGATCAGATGCTCGGACTCGCCCAGGACGGGATCAGCCAGTTGATGGCGGCGCAGACCGCCGCGCTCGCGCAATGAGCATCACCGGTCCCGCGCGCAGGTTGGTGCTGGCCACCGCCAACCAGGGCAAGTTGAGAGAACTCCGCGAGTTGCTCGCGGAGCAGGATTGCGCGGTGCTGTCACAGGCGGACTTCGACGTGGGGTCGGTCGAGGAGACCGGTCTCACGTTTATCGAAAACGCATTGCTGAAAGCGCGTCATGCCTCCGAACAGTCAGGGTTGCCGGCGGTCGCCGACGATTCCGGGCTCGTGGTGGATGCGCTCGAAGGCCGGCCGGGCATTCACTCGGCGCGGTTTGCCGGCGAGGATGCCAGCGACGCCGACAACGTTGCGCTGTTGCTCGAGAAACTCGACGGTGTGCCGGAACCGCACCGTGGCGCAAGGTTCGTGTGTGCGATGGTGCTGCTGCGCTACCCTGCAGACCCTACGCCGCTGGTATGCGAGGGGCGCTGGGAAGGGCGCATTGCGATGAGTCCGTGCGGTGAAGGCGGGTTTGGTTATGACCCGGTCTTCGTGACCGCCGACGGCCGGACCTCGGCCGAACTCGGCGCCGCGGAAAAGAACCGCCTGAGCCATCGCGGCGAGGCGGTGCGCGAGCTGGTGCGGCGACTGCCGGCGGCGTGGCCGGCCGCCTGAGGCGGCCATCATGCGCCACATCGCGACGGCAATGCGGGCACGGTAATGGCCGCACTTCCGCCATCGGCCCCACCGCATGATGCACTGCCGCTCGGGCTGTATGTCCATTTGCCGTGGTGTGTTCGCAAGTGCCCCTATTGCGACTTCAACTCGCACCAGGTCAAGGAGGATCTGCCGGCGCGCGACTATACCGATGCCCTGATCGCTGACCTGCGGGCGGAGGCGGCGCTGGCCGGTGCGCGGCCGCTGGCCACGGTCTTTTTTGGCGGTGGGACGCCGAGTCTTTTCCCTGCCGGGGAGATCGCGCGATTTCTCGCTGCGGCGCGCGATTTGCTCGATTTTGCCGCGGATGCCGAGATCACGCTGGAGGCCAATCCCGGCGCCAGCGACGCCGGTCGTTTTGCCGCTTACGCGGCAGCCGGCATCAACCGGCTCTCGATCGGGGCGCAGAGTTTCGATGCCGCGATGCTGCGCGCGCTCGGTCGTATCCACGGCCCCGGCGAGATTGAAGATACCTTTGCGATGGCGCGCGCGGCCGCTATTGGCAACATCAACCTCGATCTGATGTTCGGCCTGCCGCGGCAGGATCAATCCGGCGCCGCCACCGATCTGGGCGCGGCGCTGGCACTCGCGCCGGAGCATCTTTCTTATTACAACCTCACGCTCGAGCCGGGCACGCATTTTGCGAGCCACCCGCCGCCACTGCCCGCCGAGGAGGCAATCTGGGAAATTCAGGACAGTGGCCACGGCCTCCTCGATGCCGCCGGATTCGAGTGCTACGAGGTGTCGGCGTTTGCCCGGCCCGGCAGGCGCTGCCGTCACAACGTCAACTACTGGCGTTTTGGCGACTATCTCGGCGTCGGCGCCGGGGCGCACGGCAAGTTGACCGACCCGGTGCGCCTGCGCGTGACTCGCAGTGAGAAAAACCGCTCGCCGCGGCTGTACATGGCGCAGGCGCAAAGCGGCCGGATCAGCCGTGGCGAGCGGGTGGTGGCCGAACCCGACCTGGTGTTCGAGTTCATGCTGAATGCACTGCGCCTGCGCGACGGCTTCGACTTGCAGGGGTTCGAGAGTGCTACCGGACTGCCGGCGACGGTGCTCGAAACGCCGCTGGAGCGGGCGGCCGAACGCGGGTTGATCGCAACCGATGCCGCCGGGCGTGTTGCGCCTACGCCGCTGGGCAGTCGTTTTCTCAACGATCTCCAGGCGATGTTTCTGCCCTGACGGCACCCGCCCCCGGCGGCTTTGCGGTTATGCTGTCGCCATATGGATGATTACCACCCGGTCGACTGCGCCACCTACTGCCGCTACGAACTCGCGATCCTGCGCCGCCAGCCACTGATGCTGCGCTGGCGTGACGGCACCGGCATTGTCCATCTCGAGGTGGTCGTGCCGCGCGATCTGAAGACCTCCAAGGGCGCAGAGTACCTGGAGGCCGAAAACGCCGAGGGGCGGCCGCTGAGCCTGCGCCTCGACACCATCGCATTTTCCCGCCCGGCCCCGCATCGGCCATCGCGGCGCGCCCGGCAGAGCGGGCAAAAACCCCTGAATTAGGCCCTCTAGGGGTTCCCCTTATACACAGCGGCGAAAATTCGCCGGCCAAAATACGGTTTTTACTTATTGTGCCCGCCGCGGTCGTAGTCGAGAAATCTTAACTTATTGATTTGTATATACTTTGTTTTCGCTGGTGAAAAAATCCCCAACCCCCGGTCAGTACTTGTTTTTCCGGGGGGCCGGATCGAATTGCGGAGGTCGTCCACAGAGTTATCCACAGGATTTGTGGATAAGGGGCAAACCCTTTTGGATCACTCGTGTTAGGCGCTCAAACTTAAAGTAAAGTCTTAAGCTTGTTTGTAGTCTGGCAGCGGCGGGCATGTATACTGTGGCGTTCTTTCCGGCGCTTGCCTGCGGCTCCCTGCGCGGGTAGAATCGCGCGCCTTTTCCGATATTCCGGCGTTACTTAACCAACCGGCGCCACAGAGAGTTTCATCATGAAAGAGAAAATTCATCCCGACTACACCGAAATGAAGGTTGTCTGCAGTTGCGGCAACGAATTCACGACGCGCTCGACGCTTGGCGAGGAGCTGCATGTCGAGGTGTGCTCGAACTGCCATCCTTTCTACACCGGCAAGCAGAAGATTCTTGACTCCGGTGGCCGCGTCGATCGTTTCCGCAAGAAATACGGAAACCTCGGCGGACGCTAGACATAACGCGTTGAGTAATCGAGAAAGGGCGCCATCGGCGCCCTTTTTTGTGTGCTCGATGCGGCTGCGGCGACCGGCCGACCCTTGCTATACTCCCTAGGCTGCGGCTCATGGCCGCAAGCGCGCTGCGGCAGAAAGGTGGCGCGCACGGGCGAGTGGCCGGCCGGCCGCGCTCACCCGGCAGGCGGCAGCAGCGCCGGCATGGCGGTAAGGACATGCCACGAGATCGCGAATCAGAAGGCGATCGTTCAGCCAGAAGCGACCAGGAAGCAAGCAGAATGACTAATAAGCAATACGAACTGAAAAATCTGCAAACCGACGACACCCTGACTCTCGACGTGCGCGAGGGCAGCATCGGGCCCGATGTCATCGACATCAGCGGTCTTTATGCCAAGGAAGGGGCGTTCACGTTTGATCCCGGATTTGTCGCCACGGCGAGCTGCGAAAGCAAGATTACCTTTATCGATGGCGAGAAGGGCGTGCTGATGTATCGCGGCTACCCGGTTGGCCAGCTCGCCGAGCATTCAAATTTCCTCGAAGTAGCGGCGCTGTTGTTGTACGGTGAATTGCCGTCGCGCAGCCAGCTCGACACTTTTACTCATTCGATCATGCGCCACACGATGATCAACGAGACGCTGCTGCGGTTCTTCAATGGTTTTCATTACGATGCCCACCCGATGGCCATGGTGTCGGGCGTGGTTGGTTCGATGTCCGCCTTCTATCACGACTCGACCGACATCTCGAACCCGGAACACCGCGAGATCTTCGCCCATCGCATCATCGCGAAGATCCCGACCGTCGCCGCCGCCGCCTACAAACACTCGATCGGCCAGCCGTTTATCTACCCGCGTAACGATCTCGACTACTGCGGCAACTTGCTGAACATGTTTTTTGCCGTGCCCTGCGACGACTACGAGATCGACCCGATCGCCGCCGAGGCGCTCGATCTGCTGTTCATCCTCCATGCCGATCACGAACAAAACTGCAGCACCTCGACGGTGCGCCTGGCAGGCAGTTCCGGCGCCAACCCGTACGCGGCGATCGCGGCCGGCGTGTCGGCGCTGTGGGGGCCCGCCCACGGCGGTGCCAACGAGGCGGTGCTGCGAATGCTCGAGACCATTGGCACGACCGCCGACATCCCGCGCTTTATCAAGAAGGCGAAGGACAAGGACGATCCGTTCCGGTTGATGGGCTTTGGTCACCGCGTCTACAAGAACTACGATCCGCGCGCGACGATTATCCGCAAAATGTGCCACAAGGTGCTCGAGCGGGTCGGCGATAACGACAACCCGTTGTTCGAGCTGGCGCTCAAGCTCGAAGAGATGGCGCTGAACGACGACTATTTCGTCGAGAAGAAGCTCTATCCCAACGTCGATTTCTACTCCGGCATCATCTACGAAGCGCTGGGTATCCCGAAATCGATGTTCACTGTGATGTTCGCGATTGCGCGGACGGTCGGCTGGGTGGCGCACTGGCAGGAAATGATTGCGGATCCGAGCACGCGAATCGGCCGGCCGCGGCAGCTGTACACCGGCCCGACCGAGCGCGACTACGTAGCGGTGGACAAGCGCGGCTAGGCGCTTTCCCCGACCGCGCGCCCGGCCGACAATAACGCCTCGACATCGGCCACGCGGGCGCGCCGCATCGGCCGCCCGTCAACCGGGCTCAGTGGCGGCTGGCGCATGCCGACCAGTGGAAACACGGTGGCGGCAACTTGCGCCCCTGCTGCCTCGAAGCGAAAAACTGGCCGGTACTCGACGCGGTCGTCGCCGTACCGCACCCGTTTTTCCTCGCACTCGTACGGTATGCACTGGGCCATGAGTTTCAGTGCGACTTCTTCAGCGGCATCGGCGAACAGGTGCAGGCTGATGTCGCTGTATTCGGTTGCGGTGCCCTTGAGCACGGCGCCGACCAGGCGTGGCTCGAACTCGGCAAGTAACGTCATTGCCTGTCTGGCGAGTTCGCGCTGGTGGCGTAGCTGGTCATCGCGGCTTTCCTGGCCGAACAGACGCTGGCGGTCGATGACGGCCAGCTCGATTTCGCGATTGCTCGGTAACGCGGCGCGATCGGTGACACCAAGCCGGTGTGCGGCTTTGCGCTTGGCCTGGCCGAAATCGGACAACCACTCCTCAGCCATGATGCGCGCCGCTTCCTCTGCGACGAGGCTGCGCAGCTGTTCGCCGCGGCCATTTTGTTTCTTCGCCATAGCCTCGATTTAACCTGTGCAGAGGGCTCAGAACAAGGGCTCTTCGTCTTCCTCGCCGGCTTCCGGCATCCTCGCGGTTTCGCCGTTGTCGGCCTCGGTCGGCACGCGCTCGACGCGGAACGTCTCGAACACCGCGCTGCGATCGCCGGCGGATGCCAGCAAACCGGTTTCAGGCGAGATTCTTACCGTTACCAGCCCGCTCGGCGGGGTGCGGCTGCGTTCCGGCAGCCCGGCGGTGGCCTCGCGCATGAAATAGATCCACATTGGCAGCGCGGTGCGCCCGCCTTCCTCGCGCCGGCCGAGCGAGCGCTCCTTGTCGAAGCCTACCCATGCCGTGGCAACGATATCCGGGGTGAAACCGCTGAACCAGGCGTCGCGGCGATCGTTGGTGGTGCCGGTCTTGCCCGCCAGGTCGCCGCGCTTGAGTTCGCGGTAGGCGCGGGCCGCGGTGCCGCGGCGAACGACGTCGCGCATCAGATCGGTGATGAGGTAGGCGTTCTGCGCGGGGATCGCCCGCTGCGCCTGGCGCAGTAGCGGGTTCTCGCCGCTGAGTTCCGGGTCCGCCAGCGCGGTTTCGAAACCGGTGTCACGCAGAAGGACCGGATCAACCAGCGACGGTTTCGATTCGGTAGCGGCGGAATCTCCGCCGTTGAGACTGAACAGGCTTGAACCTCGTTGCTGCCCGCGGTCTTTGCTACCGCTTTCATCCTCCGTGGCGCAGGCCTGGCAGACGATCGCCGGGTCGGCCTCGAACAGGATGTCGCCGTTGGCGGAGCGAATGCGATCAATAAAATAGGATTCGGTGCGGTAGCCGCCATTGGCGAACACCGTGTAACCCTGGGCGATCTGCAACGGCGTGACGGTTGCACTGCCGAGCGCCAGTGACAGGTTGCGGGGCAGGTCGCCCGGGGGGAAGCCGAATCGCTGCACGTGTTCGAGGGCATAGCTGATACCGATTTCGCGAAGAAGCCGGATCGACACCATATTCCTTGAGCGAATCAGCGCTTCGCGCAGCCGGGTCGGGCCGTAAAACCGCCCGCTGTAGTTCTCGGGCCTCCAGGTCCCCTCGAGGGTGGCATCCTGGAACACGACCGGGGCATCGTTTATCAGGCTCGCAGCGGTAAAGCCGCGTTCCAGCGCCGCCGAATAAATGAACGGCTTGAACGAAGAGCCGGGCTGGCGCCGTGCCTGGACCGCGCGATTGTATTTACTGGTGTAGTAATCGAACCCGCCGGTCAGCGCCACGATGGCGCCGTCGCGCGGGTCCATAGCGATCATTGCACCCTGCGCCTCGGGCAGCTGGGCCAGCTCCCACTTGCCGCTTGCCACGCGAATCAGATAGACGACGTCGCCCGGTACCAGGATCTCGGCCGCGGTCTTCGGCTCCGGTCCGCGGGTATTCTGATCGACGAAAGAGCGCGCCCAGGCCAGTCCGGACCAGTCGACTTTTACGTCGCGCCCGTCGCGCAGGGTCAGTTCCGCATTTTTCTCGCCCACCGCGGTGACCAGTCCGAGACTAAGGTCGGCCGGCTGACTGAAGGTCTCGAGCAATGCAAGCCATGCGATCCTGCCCTCGGCGACAGCCTCCGGTGCACGCGCCACCGGCCCGCGGAAGCCGTGACGGCGGTCGTACTCGAGCAGAGTCTGGCGCAGCGCCCGCACCGCAGCCTGTTGTAAACGGCTGTCGAGCGTCGTTGTCACGACGTAACCGTCGTTATAGGCAGCGCGGCCATAAAGATTGAGCATTTCTGAGCGGACCTGCTCTGCGACGTACGGCGCGACCGACTCCACCGTCGGGCCGTGCAGCGCGGCCGGGGCCGCCGCCGCCATTGCCGCGTCATGCTGTTCGGGCGTGATCTTGCCGAGTTCCTGCATCCGCCGCAGTACGTATGCACGGCGCTCGCGGGCACGCTGCGGGCTGGTAATCGGGTTGTCGCGTGACGGCGCCTTCGGCAGGCCGGCAATCGTTGCAATTTCGGCCAGCGAGAGCTGATCGAGGTCCTTGCCGTAGTAGACCTCTCCCGCCGCGGCGACACCGTAGGCACGCTGGCCGAGAAAGATCTTGTTTAGATAAAGAGCCAGGATTTCCTGTTTGCTCAGTTCGGTCTCGATTCGCAGGGCGAGAAATATCTCCTTTATCTTGCGAACATAGGTTTTCTCGCGGGTCAGGAAGAAATTGCGCGCCAGCTGCATCGTGATCGTGCCGCCGCCCTGGCGCCGCTCACCGGTCAACGCCAGCGAAATCACTGCCCGGGTCAGCCCCTGGTAGTCGACACCCGGGTGTTCAAAAAAGCGATCATCCTCCGCCGCGAGGAATGCATCGACCACCTGTTGCGGCAGCTGGTCGTAACGCACCGGCAGCCGCCGCTGTTCGCCAAACTCGGCCATCAGGCGTCCGTCGCGGGTGTAGATCCGCAGCGGTACCTGCAGTTTCACCTCGCGCAGCGTCTCGACGTCGGGAAGCGCCGGCGCAATATAAAAGTAAGCCGCCAGTGCCGCCAGAGAGAGCACCGCCGAGAGGGTAAGAATCGCTACCAGTAGCAGGTATGGGAGTTTGATAAAGAGTTTCATTGAAAAACTGTGATCACGTCCTTGCCTAGCCCGGAGCGATTATGCATCATCGACCGCAGGCTCAAGGGCAAACCCAACGAAAGCTGGGGACGCAAAACCACCGGTCTACGGGATTTTCCTAGGACAGCGGGGCTGCCGGTCGCCAACGGACACTCCGGATCACATCCGGTACCGCAGGTCACCGTCACCCCAATCTCCGCCGAAATCCCGAAAAACCGGCGCGCAGGTCCCCCGCCGCCGATGGGTAAGTTATCAGATACACATGCCGAGAGGTATTGGCAGGTTTTCGCGCCTCGACAACGCGAATATCCCTTTGAAAACGATGTCCCTTGTCATAATGTGAGGATAGTCACATACAAATAGTTGCTTTTACTGGTAATTAGTTATTTACATCAGTTAAAGCCGTGTTCTATCTTGTCGCGTTAAACCGTCGCCATTAAAGGAAAAAATGTGTTAATCGGCGCTAAACAGAAGTCGCTCTTAGGCCTCGACATCACAACTTCCTCGGTGAAGCTCGTAGAGCTCGCCCAGAGTGGCAGTCAGTTCCGTGTCGAGTCGTATTCAGCGGAACCGACCCCGCCAAACTCGGTAAACGAGAAGGCGATCGTTGATGCTGAAGCCGTTGGCGAGGCGGTCCGCCGGGCAGTAAAACGCTCCGGTGCGAAAAGCCGCGAGGCCGCGGTTGCCATCAGCGTGGACGCTGCAATTACCAAGGTAATCCAGCTTCCGTCCAGCCTTTCCGAATCGGATCTCGAGGGTCAGGTCGAACTCCAGGCCGACCAGTACATCCCGTTTCCGATGGAAGAGGTCAGCTACGATTTCGAGGTCATCGGGCCCTCGGTCAAGGATCCGGACACCCGCGATGTACTGCTGGTGGCCAGCCGCACCGAGAACGTCGAGCAGCGCCAGGCGGCCGTCGAGGCAGCCGGGCTGGTGGCTAAAGTGGTCGATGTCGAGTCGTTCGCGCTTGAAAACGCCTGCCTGCTGCTGACTCACCAGATGCCTGACGGCGGGATCGAGCACAACGTCGCGGTTGTCGACTTCGGCGCCAGCAGCACCACGTTCAGTGTGTTGCGCGATCTCAAGGTTACCTACACGCGTGATTTCGCTTTCGGCGGCCAGCAGCTGACCGAAGAAATCATGCGTACCTACGGCCTGTCGATGGAAGATGCCGGCCGGGCGAAAAAAGAAGGCGGTCTGCCGAGCAATTACGAACCTGAAGTGCTCGATCCGTTTATGGACGACATGTGCCAGCAGGTCAGCCGCTCGTTGCAGTTCTTCCTCGCCTCGGGTGGAGGACGCGAGCAGCCGGAGCAGATCATCGTTTGCGGCGGCTGCGCGAACATCCCGGGTGTGTCCGACCTGATAGCCAGCCGCGTCGGCATCCCGACTCTGGTCGGCGATCCGCTCGGTCAGATGAAGATCTCGTCCAAAGCCAAGGCCCAGGGAGTCAAGCGCGATGCCACGGCGTTGCTCACCGCCTTCGGTCTCGCACTGAGGAGCTTCGACTGATATGCCAAGAATCAACCTACTGCCCTGGCGCGAGGAGCTGCGCAAGGAACGGCAAAAGAACTTCGCCGTCGCCACGGGTATCGCGATCGTGTTTGGCGTCCTCGTGGTGATGTTTTCGAATTACGTCTACAACACCCGGATCGAATACCAGGACTCGCGTAATCAGCTTCTGCGTGGCGAGATCACGGTGCTCGATGAGCAGATCAAGGAAATCCTCGATCTGGAGGCCAAGAAAGACCGCCTGCTCAATCGCATGGAGATTATCGAACAGCTCCAGCGCAGCCGCCCCGAGGCCGTTCACCTGGTCGAGCAACTGGTGCGGACGGTACCGGATGGCGTCTACCTGACCTCGGTCAAGCAAGTCGGTCAGCGCCTCGAGTTGAAAGGCGGTGCCGAGTCGAACACGCGAGTATCCGCTTACATGCGAAACATCGATTCCTCGGATTGGCTGACCGATCCGCGCCTCGAGAAGATCGAGGTAGTTGACCGCACCGGTCAGAGGGTCAGCGAATTCTCGATCACTGCACGCCAGGTGTCGATCATCGCGGAGGAGCAGGGTTAATGAATTTTATCGAACAACTCCGCAATCTCGATATCAACGATATCGGTCGCTGGCCGCTGGCGTTCCGTGCGATCGTGATTGGTCTGATCTTCGTCCTGGTCGCCGCAGGCGGGTTCTACCAGTTCGCCTGGAAAGCCAAATCGCCTTTGCTCGAACGGGCCCGTGCGCAGGAAATCGAATTGCGTGCAAGCTTCGAGGCGAAACAACGCAAGGCTGCCAACTTCGAGGCCTACAAGGCGCAGTTACAGGAAATCGAGCAGTCATTCGGAACGATGCTGCGGCAACTGCCGGGCAAGACCGAGGTACCGTCGCTGCTCGTCGATATCTCGCAAACGGGTCTCGCCGCCAGCCTCGATGAGAAGCTGTTCCAGCCAAACCCCGAAATGCGCAAGGATTTTTACGCCGAGTTGCCGATCCGCATCCGCCTGATAGGCGGCTATCACGAGATCGGCCAGTTCGTCAGCGATATCGCTCAGCTACCGCGGATCGTGACGTTGCATGACATTGAAATTAAGCCAGATAAGGATCTGCCGGACCAGCTCGTGCTGGATCTGACTGCGAAGACCTATCGTTATCTGGATGAGGACGAGGAGGCTGGGGGCTGATGCGAGTCAAGAGCGTAATCAGGGGCGTTGCCGGTTGTTGCCTGATGGCAGCCCTCGTGGGTTGCTCAGGTGATATGAGTGATCTGCAAGGCTATGTGAACGAAGTAAAGGCGCGCCCGGGTGGCCGCATCGAACCGCTGCCGCAGATTGAGCCGCCGCCGAGTTTTGCGTATGCCGCCAACTCCGAGCGTCCGCCTTTTACACCGTATCGGCCGGGTGCCGATCAGCCTGGCGGAGGGCCGCGGCCCGATGCCTCGCGGCCGAAGGATTTTCTCGAGCGCTATCCGCTCGACACGCTGCGCATGGTTGGCAGCATAGCGAGAGAGGGAAATCTCTACGGACTGGTACAGGATCCGGATGGATTGATCCACCGGATTCTGCCGGGGAACTACCTCGGCCAGAACGATGGCCGGGTTACAGGTATCAGCGATGGTGAAATCGCATTAGTTGAAATCGTGCCCGATGGGGTCGGGGGCTACGTAGAACGCCCGGCGGGATTGGCGCTGAGCGAATAAGGTCCTAGGGAGAAAGTGAAAATGACGCGCAACTTCAAGCCGATAGGCGAGGCCTCCAGATGGGTCAGGCTCCTGGTTCTTTGCGCTGGGGTGCTAGCGATGCCGCTGGCAGCCCAGGCACAGCAACCGAGCAGAACCCTGCAGGGAATCGAAGTCGAGCAACTGCCGGGGCAGCAGGTGCAGCTACGTCTTCGGATGGACGGCATGGCGCCGCAGCCGATGGCGTTTACGATCGACAATCCGGCCCGGATTTCACTCGACCTGCCCGACACCGCATTGTCGCTGGATCAGCGGCGCAAGGAAGTCGGCGTGGGCGTACTCAACAGTGTCGTGGCGGCCGAGGCGGGAGGCAAGACCCGGGTCGTGCTGAACCTGTCGTCGCTGGTCGCGTACGAGACGATTGTCGACGGTGACAGCATCCTGGTGCGCATCGGTACCGGCGAGGCCGAGAGCGATCGTGGCTACTGGTCGCAGTCGGCGATGTCCGAATCGCCACCACCGGTCGCGGGTGGACGCGGTATCAGCAATATCGATTTCCGTCGCTCCGAAGACGGCGCTGGTCAGGTCCAGGTGACGCTTACCGACCCGAACACCGTGGTCGATTTCCGCCAGGTCGGTGATCAGATCGTCGTCGACTTCCGCGGTGCGAGCCTGCCCGAACAGCTGGTGCGCCGGCTCGACGTTACCGATTTCGCCACGCCGGTAGTCACGGTCGACGCACTGCGCGCCGGTGACAATGCCCGCCTGGTCATCAATGCCAGCGGCTCGTTTGAACAACTTGCCTATCAGTCTGACGAAGTGTTCTCGATCGAAATCCGCGAAGCGGTTGTCGCAACGGATGCGCCGAGTGCCTATGGCGAGGGCCGCGCCTACATGGGCGAGCGGCTGACGCTCAACTTCCAGGACATCGAGGTGCGCGCGGTACTGCAGTTGCTGGCCGACATGAGTGACATGAACATCGTCGTCAGCGACACCGTGCAGGGCAACGTGACGCTGCGATTGCAGAACGTGCCGTGGGATCAGGCGCTCGATATCGTTCTCCAGACCAAGGGACTCGACATGCGTCAGCGCGACAACGTCATCATCGTTGCGCCCGCCGCCGAGATTGCCACGCGAGAGAGACAGGCGCTCGAGGCACGTCGCGAAATCGAGGAGCTGGTGCCGCTGCGTTCCGAGTTCATCCAGGTCAACTATGCCAAGGCCGCTACGCTGGCCACGCTGGTCGAGGGTGGCGAAGGCGGAGCGCTGATGTCCGAGCGCGGCAGTGTCGCCATCGACGAGCGTACCAATACGCTGTTGATCCAGGATACGGCTGACCGGATCGACGATATTCGTCGCCTGGTCAAGACGCTCGATATTCCGGTGAAACAGGTGCTGATCGAGTCGCGTATCGTCGTCGTCAATGACGACTTCTCACGCGAGCTTGGTGTCCAGCTCGGTTACACCGGTGTCGAGGAGAGCGGTGGCCGTTTGTACACCACCAGCGGTACCTCGGCGGGTACGGATACCATGGTCTCGGGCTATCTCGATTCGTTTACCGATAACGATCCGGCCAACGATGGCACCGTAACAATCCCGACCGGCGATGCGCGTTTCGAGCGTTACAACGTGAACCTGCCGGTAGTGAACCGCGCCGGGTCCATCGCGTTGGCGGTTCTCGATGACAACTACCTGGTCGATCTTGAGTTGTCGGCCGCGCAGTCGGAAGATCGCGCCGAGATTATTTCCACGCCGCGTGTGATCACCGCCAACCAGCAGGAAGCGAGAATCAAGGCTGGCGTTGAGATTCCTTACCAGGAAGCTTCTTCGAGCGGCGCCACGACCACGCAGTTCAAGGAAGCGGTGCTGAGCCTCCAGGTCACGCCGCAGATCACGCCCGACGAGAAAGTCATCATGGACCTGATCGTCAACAAGGATAACGTCGGTCAGTTCGTGCCGAGCGCAACGGGTGGCCTCGTGCCGTCCATCGATACGCGCGAGATCACGACCAAGGTACTCGTGAATGACGGCGAGACGGTTGTGCTTGGCGGTATTTTCGAGACCGAACGCCGCGATACGGAGTTTAAGACACCGTTCCTCGGCGATATCCCGGTCGTGGGCAACCTGTTCAAGACCACTCAGCGTAGTTCGGACAAGTCCGAGCTGCTGATCTTCATCACACCGAAGATCCTGCGCGACGGCGCCAGCCTGTACTGAGCCGCCACGCAACGCAGTAACAGGGCCAGCCTCCGGGCTGGCCTTTTTTTTGCTCCGGTTTTGGCGCGCGGCTGTCGCCGCAGTATAGTGAGCAGGGCCAGTTGCCAGAACACGAACAGCCGGAGCCATGTCGATAAGCAACGTATTTCTGATCGGGCCAATGGGGGCGGGAAAGACCGCAGTGGGCAAGCAGCTCGCGCGGCGGCTCGGCTGGGACTTCGTCGACAGCGATCGCGAGATCGAAGATCGGACCGGGGTCGACATCCCGTTTATCTTCGAGAAAGAAGGCGAGGAAGGCTTCCGCCAGAGAGAGTGCAAGGTGATCGAGGACCTGACAACGCGTCAGCAGGTAGTGCTGGCGACCGGAGGAGGCGCCGTGCTCGATGCCGCCAATCGCGCTGTGCTGGCGGCCCGCGGCTTTGTCGTTTACCTGTTCGCCTCGGTAGATCAGCAGGTCGAGCGCACGCGTGCCGGGCGCAACCGGCCGCTTCTCGACACCGATGACCCGCGGGCACGACTCGAGGAGTTGATGGAAATTCGCGATCCGTTGTACCGCCAGGTCGCTGACATGATCCTGCAGACCGATGGCCAGCGCGTGACCCAGGTAGCGGAGGAAATCCACCGTAATCTGAACGATGCGGTCGAGCCCGGCGCCGGCGGTTTCGCTACCTAGACGAACCGGCCCAGCGCTATGCCAAGAATAGACGTTGATCTCGGCGCGAGAAGCTACCCGATTCATATTGGCTCGGGCCTATTGAGCAGCCCGGCGCTGATCGTTGACAACCTCCCCGGGCGCGATGTGCTCATCGTCAGCAACGACGTGGTCGCGCCGTTGTACCTGGCGGCGCTGCGAAAGACCCTCTCGGGGTGTGCCGTGCGCGAACTGGTATTGCCCGACGGCGAGCGCTACAAGACGCTGGAAACGGTTTCCGGGATTCTCGACGAGCTCGTAGCTTCCGGGTTCGGTCGCGACTGCACCGTCGTGGCGCTGGGCGGCGGCGTCATTGGCGACATGGCCGGTTTTGCCGCTGCCTGCTACCAGCGCGGCGTCGGGTTCGTCCAGGTTCCGACGACCCTGCTGGCGCAGGTCGATTCATCGGTGGGGGGCAAAACGGCGGTCAATCACAGCGCCGGCAAGAACCTGATCGGGGCTTTCTACCAGCCGCTGTGTGTGGTTGCCGATACCGAGACGCTGGCTACGCTGGATAAACGCGAGTACCGCGCCGGGCTGGCCGAAGTGTTCAAATACGGGTTGATCCTCGATCCCGGTTTCTTCGACTGGCTGGAGCTGGCATTGCCGGCATTGTTGCGGCGTGAGCCCGAGGCCCTCGCGAAAGCGATTACCCGGAGTTGTGAAATCAAGGCCGATATCGTTGCGCGCGACGAGACCGAGCAGGGTGTCCGCGCACTGCTGAATCTCGGGCATACCTTTGGCCACGCGATCGAGGCGGTCCATGGTTACGGGCGCTGGCTGCACGGTGAGGCCGTTGCGGCGGGCATGGTGATGGCGGCGCAGTTTTCGGCCCGCATCGGCAGTCTGCCGGGTGCGGCGGTGCCGCGTATCGAAGCTTTGATCGAGGCGGCGGGGCTGCCAACCCGGCCGCCGCCGCTGCCGCACGAGCGCTTCGTGGCGGCGCTCCATCGCGATAAAAAGGTCCAGGCGGGGCAACTGCGGCTGGTATTGCTGGACGATATCGGGGCAGCCAGGCTGACCGCCGAATTCGCGGGCGCCGAACTCGATCGCTTTCTGCAACAGAGTCTCGGAGCGGGCCAGTGAATCCGCCTGATACCGGGCTCGCGCGATACGCTGCGCTCGACGCCACCTCGCGGGGCCGGGTCCACGCCGAACCGCGTCATGGTTATCGCGGCGAATTCCAGCGCGATCGCGACCGTGTGCTGCATTCAACTGCGTTCAGGCGCCTGGTTTACAAGACGCAGGTATTCGTTAACCACGAAGGCGACATGTACCGCACCCGGCTGACTCACTCGCTGGAGGTAGCGCAGATCGCGCGCACGATCGCCCGCGAGCTCGCGCTCAACGAGTCGCTGGTCGAGGCCATCTGCCTCGCCCACGACCTCGGCCATACCCCGTTCGGCCATGCCGGTCAGGATGCCCTGAACGAGTGCACCCGCGAATACGGGGGGTTTGAGCACAATCTCCAGTCGCTGCGTGTGGTTGACGAGCTCGAGCAACGTTATGCCAATTTTGCCGGGCTCAACCTGACTTATGAGACCCGCGAGGGCATTTTGAAACATTGTTCAGCCAAAAACGCGCGTGGCCTCGGTGAGCTGGGCGAGCGTTTTCTCCAGCGCCGCCAGCCGGGTCTCGAAGCGCAGATCGCGAATCTCGCTGACGCGATCGCCTACAACCATCACGACGTCGACGACGGACTGCGCGCCGGCTTGCTCGATCTGGACGAGCTGGTCGAGGTCGGCCTGTTCGGTGAGTTGTTCAGCGCAGTCGCGGTCGGCTATCCGGGCGCGCCGCAAAAGCGCCTGGTTTCGGAGACGGTGCGGCGCATGATCGATACCGTGGTCACCGACCTGCTGCAGACCACGCGCGCCAACCTCGCCGGGCTCGAGGCCGCCGATATCGACGATGTTCGCGCCGCCGATCGCCCGATGCTGAGCTTTTCCGCGCCAATCGAGGCGCTGCACACCGAGTTGAAACAGTTTCTCCATGGCCGGTTGTACCGGCACCATCGGGTATTGCGCATGACCCGGAAGGCGCGCCGCGTGGTGACCGAGCTGTTCGATGTCTACATCGAGGATCCACGCCTGATGCCGCCCGAACATGCCGCGATGAGCGAGCGCTACAGCGAGCAGGCCGGCACCGCCGGAGCGGTCCGGGCCGTTACCGATTACATCGCCGGAATGACCGATCGTTTCGCGATCAGCGAGCACCGGCGCCTGTTCGATCCGTTCGAATCGCCGTAAATCCCTGCTGCCGGCGGCGCAAATAGTCTAGAATGCCGCGCCGACTGTGCGCGTAATTGCAGGGAGAATTGCAGATGTTGTCAGACAAGCCGATAGCGACACGTGACCGCCTGATATTCGCGATGGATGTGCCCGACGCGGATGCGGCGCGACAGCTCGCGGAGCAGCTCGGCGACAGCGTGCAGTTCTACAAGCTCGGGCTGGAACTGATGATGGCCGGTGGCTACTTCGAGCTCGTCGACTGGCTCGTTGAGCGCGGCAAGAAGGTTTTCGTCGATCTGAAGTTCTTCGACGTGCCGGCGACGGTCGGACGCGCGGTCAGCCGTCTCAATGGCCGGGGCGTGACTTTTGCCACCGTACACGGCAACCAGTCGATCATGGAAGCGGCGGCGGCGGCCGCCACGGATGTGCAGATTCTCGCTGTCACCGTGCTGACCAGCCTCGATCGCGGCGATCTCGACGATCTTGGGTTTGACTGCGACGTCGGCGAGCTCGTGTTGTCACGGGCGCGACGGGCGCTCGAGGCCGGTTGCGCCGGTGTGATTTCGTCGGGGCTCGAAGCGCCCAGGCTGCGCGAGCATATCGACGCCCGCCTGCTGGTCGTGACCCCCGGCATCCGCCCGGTCGATAATCGTCCCGCGGACGACCAGAAACGAGTGGTGAACGTCGAGCAGGCGTTCGCCAACGGTGCCGACTACATTGTCGTGGGCCGGCCGATCCGCGATGCCGAAAATCCGCGCGACGCTGCCGAGGCCATTCAGCAATCGATCGCAGGAGTGTTCGACAATGACAAATGAACCATTGCAAAACGACCTTTTCCTGCGCGCGTTGCTGCGTGAGCCAGTTGACCGGACACCGGTCTGGATGATGCGCCAGGCCGGTCGCTATCTGCCCGAATATCGCGAGATACGTGGCAAAGCCGGTGATTTTATGAGCCTGTGCGGCGCGCCTGATCTCGCGTGCGAGGTGACCTTACAGCCGCTCAGGCGTTTCCCGCTCGATGCGGCAATCCTGTTCTCCGACATCCTGACGGTGCCGCATGCGATGGGTCTCGGGCTGTATTTCGAGACCGGCGAGGGCCCCCGCTTCGAGCGGCCCGTGCGCAGTGCGCGCGATGTCGCACAAATGCCGATTCCCGATCCCGAGGGCGAGCTCGGTTACGTCATGGACGCGGTGCGCCTGATTCGCCGCGAACTCGCCGGACAGGTGCCGCTGATCGGTTTCGCCGGCAGCCCGTGGACCGTGGCGACCTATGCAGTGGAAGGCGGCAGCAGCAAGACCTTCGCGATCATCAAGCGGATGCTCTACGACGACCCGGCGCTGCTGCATGGCCTGCTCGACAAGCTCACCACCGCGACCACCAGTTACCTGAATGCGCAGATCGCCGCGGGCGCTCAGGCGGTAATGGTCTTCGACACCTGGGGTGGTGCACTGGCGCCGGCCGCCTACCGTGAATTTTCTCTGCAATACATGACTCGTATCGTCGAAAATCTCGAGCGCGAGGCCGACGGACGACGCATTCCGGTCGTGCTGTTTACCAAGAACGCCGGTATCCGGCTGCGCGAGATGGTCGATTCCGGCTGCGATGCGCTGGGCGTGGACTGGACTACCGATCTTTCGCTTGCGCGGAGCTGGGTGGAGGACCGGGTCGCATTGCAGGGCAACCTCGACCCGTCGGTGCTCTACGCATCGCCAGAGGTGATCCGCGCCGAGGTCGGCCGGGTGCTCGAAAGCTATGGCCATGGCGACGGCCACGTGTTCAACCTCGGTCACGGGATACATCCGGACGTGCCGCCGGAACACGCGGCGGCGATGGTTGCCGCGGTCCATGAGCTGAGCCCGCGCTATCACTCGGGCGCGAGAACGAACGATCAGGGCTAGCTGTTTGCCTCGTCGCGCAACTCGCGCCGCAGGATCTTGCCAACATTGGATTTCGGCAACTCGTCGCGGAACTCGATGACCCGCGGCACCTTGTAGCCGGTCAGATTCTCCTTGCAGTAGGCCTTTAGCGCCGCCGCGTCCAGCGACGGATCCTTGCGTACCACGAACAGCTTGACGACCTCGCCGGATTTTTCGTCCGCCAGGCCCACCGCGGCGGCTTCAAGCACGCCATCGTGTGCCACCGCGACTTCCTCGATCTCGTTCGGATACACGTTGAATCCCGAGACCAGGATCATGTCTTTCTTGCGGTCTTCGATGAAGGTCAGCCCGTTTTCATTCATCCGGCCCATGTCACCGGTGCGCAGCCATCCGTCCTCGGTAATGACCTTGGCGGTTTCCTCCGGCCGGTTCCAGTAGCCTTCCATGACCTGGGGACCCTTGATGCAGATCTCTCCGATTTCGCCGATCCCAAGTTCGTTGCCATCGTCGTCGCGAATGCACAGATCCGTACTCGGCATCGGCACGCCGATCGAGCCGTCGTATTCACCCGCGCCAAGCAGGCAGGAAGTCGCAACCGGAGAAGTCTCGGTAAGCCCGTAGCCCTGGGTCAGTACGTTGCCGGTGACCTCTTTCCACTGCATCGCGACGGCTTCCTGTGCCGCCATTCCGCCCGCGAAACTGCCCTTGAGCGGACCGAAGTCGATGTCCGCGAAACCGGGCGTATTGAGCAGCGCGTTGTACAGCGTGTTGACTCCGGTGATGAAAGTAAACGGATATTTCTTCATCTCGGCAACGAATGCGGGGAAATCGCGTGGATTCGTGATCAGCACATTTTGCCCGCCACGAATCAGGAAGCTGAGCAGGTTCACCGTTAACGCAAAGATATGGTAGAGCGGCAATGCGGTGATGACGGTGCCGGGCTCCTGCAGATCGAGCTGTCCCAGCCAGGCTTTCATCTGCGCCAGGTTGGCGGTCATGTTGCGGTGGCTGAGCATTGCTCCCTTGGATACGCCGGTCGTGCCGCCGGTGTACTGCAGGAAGGCGAGGTCTTCGGGGCCGACGTCGACGTCCTCGAGCGTCTGCCACTTGCCGTCATTCAACGCACGCTGGAACGGGATCGCATGCGGGACGTTCCATTCCGGCACCATCCGCTTGACGTGCCTGATCGCGAAATTGACCATGGCGCGCTTGGGGAAACCGAGCATGTCGCCGATGCCGGTAACGATGACCGTCTTGATGTCGGTCTTGGCGATGACTTTTTCGAGCGTTGACGCGAAATTCTCCAGAATCACGATCGCCTTGGCACCGGAATCGGTCAACTGATGCTGCAGTTCCCTCGGCGTGTAAAGCGGGTTCACGTTGACCGCGACCATGCCGGTTCTGAGCACACCGAACAGGGCGACCGGGTACTGCAGCAGGTTGGGCATCATCAGGGCGACGCGATCGCCCTTCTCGAGCCCGGCATTGTGTTGCAAAAACGCACCGAAATAGCGGCTTTGCTGATCGAGCTCGGAATAGGTGATCGTCTTGCCCATATTGGTAAACGCGGGCAGATCCCGATACTGCTTGCAGGCCTCGTCGAAGACATGCTTCAGCGACGGCCACTCATCGAGATTGGCTTCCTTCGGCACGCCGGGTGGATAGTGCTTGAGCCAGATTTTTTCCATCTTTTTCTCTCCTCAGAGTGGCGCATGCCGAAGCAGTGCATGCCGGAAGTGGCAAGTTTTTGCGTTTCGCCAGTGCTTCATGTGGCGAAGCTGTCTGCTCCGCCGACTGCGCCCGGTCGCGCTAATTATTGTGTGTTGCATCCGGGTGTTTCCCGTAACCGAACTATATAGCATCGTGGTACTGGCGCGGCAATACAGCGACCTCGCCGTTGTCAGCGGGCCAGCATCGGTTGCAGCGCCGGCCAGACGTTATCGAGAATTCGTGGCTGTGCCGCGGCTGTCGGATGGATGCCGTCTGCCTGCATCAGGCTCGGCTCGAGAGCGACACCGTCAAGGATAAACGGCACCAGCGCCACGTTGAGCCTATCCACCAGGCCGGTATAAACCGCGTTGAAGCGTGCGGTGTATTCCGCGCCGTAGTTCGGAGGAATCATGATACCGGTTACCAGCACCCTGGCCTCTGCGGCACGCGACTTCTCGACAATGTCCTCGAGATTGCGCTGCATTTGCGCGACAGGTGTTCCGCGCAGGCCATCGTTGCCGCCGAGTTCGACAATGACGATGTCCGGCTGGTGCAACTCCAGCGCCCGGGGCAGCCGGGTCAGCGCCGCTCCGGTGGTATCGCCGCTGACGCTGGCATTCACTACTTCGTAACCGTAACCTTCCGTTTCCAGGCGCGTCTGCAGCAATTGTACCCAGCCACGTTCGAGCGGAATCCCGTAAGCGGCGCTAAGGCTGTCGCCGAGGACCAGAATGCGCGGGCTTCCGGCATGGGTCTGCGCAGCCGCCGCCACTATCAGCACAACAGCAAGCAGAGATCGGTTAATGACTGACCACAATTCGCACACGGACGTTCTCACTGTCGACTCTCTCGGCAAAAAGGTTAGCAGCCCGGAAGGCTCTCTGACCATTCTTGAGGATGTGAGTTTCAGCGTCGCCGGCGGTGAGACCGTCGCGGTAGTCGGGCCATCGGGGGCCGGCAAATCGACGTTGCTTGCGCTGATGGCCGGTCTGGACACGCCGAGCAGCGGGACGGTGCGCTTGCTGGGGCAGGATATCGGCGCGTTGTCCGAAGATGGCCGCGCGGAGTTGCGGGCCGGTAATGTCGGTTTCGTTTTTCAGTCGTTTCACCTGTTGCCGTCGCTGACAGCGATCGAAAACGTGATGCTGCCGCTGGAACTGGCCGGCAACGACCGCGCCGGTGATGCCGCAGCGACAGTGCTCAATGAGGTAGGCCTGGGCGAGCGCCTGCGCCACTACCCGCGCCAGCTGTCCGGCGGTGAACAGCAGCGGGTGGCGATTGCCCGTGCATTTGTGACACGGCCGGCGATACTTTTCGCCGATGAGCCGACCGGAAACCTCGACGGGGCAACCGGCTCCCGCATCATCGAGCTGTTGTTCCGGCTGAATGAGGCCGCGCACACAACACTGATGCTGGTGACCCACGATGACAATCTCGCCTCCGGTTGCCGGCGCCGGCTGTTGCTCGGCGACGGCCGGCTCGTTGGCGATGAGGTGTCGGCTTGAGCGCGCTGCGCCTCGCTGTCTCGGCACTGCTGCGCGACTGGCGCTCCGGCGAGCTGATGACCTTGCTCGCGGCGCTGATGATCGGCGTTACCGCGCTTTCGGCCGTATCGATGTTCACGTCACGTATCACCGTGGCGGTGCAGCGCCAGGCCGGTGAAGTGCTGGCGGCCGACCTGGTGTGGCGCAGCGGACGTCCGGCGAGCGACGACCTGCGTGCCAGTGCCGCCGACTTCAATCTCCAGACCGCCAATGTCAGCTCTTTTCCGAGCATGGCCTGGGCCGGCGACGAGGGCAGCCTCGCCGAGGTACGAGCCGTGGACGAGGCGTATCCGCTGCGCGGCACGATCCTGATCGCCGACAAACTGTTTGGTGACGCTGCGGCCACCACCGACGTACCGCGCAGTGGAGAGGCGTGGGCCGAGGCGCGGTTGCTGGCGCGGCTCGGACTCGAACCGGGCGATACGCTGCGGCTCGGCGAGATCGATCTCGTGGTGGGCCGGGTCCTCGAGCGCTTGCCCGACCAGGGATTTCAGTTTGTCGATCTCGCCCCGACCTTGCTGGTTAACCAGGCCGATATCGCGCGCTCGGGACTGCTCGGACCCGGCAGCCGCGTCACGTATCGCCTGTTGTTTTCCGGTGAGCCGGGCGATATCGCGGGTTTTCGCTCCGGTCTCGAACCGTCGCTCGAGGCCGGAGAGCGGTTGCGCGGACTGGAAGACGTGCGCCCGGAGATCGGTGTCGCGCTCAAACGCGCCGAGCAGTTCCTCGGTCTGTCGGCGCTGGTCAGCGTGATGATCTGCGCCATCGCAATTGCGATGGCCGCGCGGCGCTATGCGCAGCGGCATCTCGACACCGCCGCGCTGATGAAGTGTCTTGGCGCATCGCAGCGCCAGATCCTGACACTCGGTTTGTGGCAGCTTGGTGCGATCGCAGTGATCGGCGGTATCGGCGGGACGCTGTTGGCGTATTTCGCCCAGGCGTTGCTGGCACGGGTACTGTCGGACATGGTTGGCGGAGCGCTGCCGCCACCGAGTTCGGTGAGCCTGTTGCTGGGCCCGTTTACCGCGCTCGCGATGATTCTCGCGTTCGCGCTGCCACCGCTTGCCCAGCTGCGGCGGGTGCCGCCGATACGGGTTCTGCGCAAGGATGTAGCGCCATCACCAGCGGTGTTTCTCGCCTACCTGAGTGCCGGCGCCGGCATCGTGCTGATGTTGCTCGCGGTGCTGCGTGAGACCAGCATGGTGTTGCTCTCGGCAATCGCGCTGGCTGGCACACTCGCGCTGCTCTACGTGTGCGGCTGGGTGCTCGTCTATGCGCTCAGGTCGGTGCGCGGCAGTGGCGGAGCCGCATGGCGCTACGGGCTGGCTAACCTCGCCCGGCGCCGCCGCGAGTCGGTGGTGCAACTGGTTGCCTTTGGTCTTGGCCTGATGGTGTTGTTGCTGTTGTCCGTGGTGCGGGGTGATCTGCTGGCGGCATGGCAGGCGACCCTGCCGCCCGATGCGCCGAACAATTTTTTGATTAATATCCAGCCGCCTGAGCGCGATGCGTTGAGCGCGGTGTTTGATCGCCACGATGTCGAGCGCCCGCAATACTGGCCGCTGGTTCGGGCGCGACTTGCCGAAATCAACGGCGTCGCGGTACGCGATATCGTTGACGTCAGCGAACGTGGCCGGCGTTTTCTCGAACGCGAGGCAAACCTGAGCTGGTCCAGCCAGTTGCAGGTTGGCAATCGGATTGCCGCCGGGAACTGGTCGGGTGACGATGGCCAGCCACCCGGAGTCTCGGTCGAGGTGGAATTCGCCGAAGCGCTGGGACTGGAGCTCGGCGATCAGCTGCGTTTCGATGTCGCCGGGGAACCGGTTACCGCGCCGGTCACCAGCTTTCGTATTGTCGAATGGGACAGTTTTCGGCCGAATTTCTTCATGGTGCTGTCGCCCGGGCTGCTGCCCGAGGAAGCCGGGACCTTCATCAGCGCCGCCCACGTGCCCGGTGACCAGCGCCAGCTCTTTGTCGATATTGCGCGTGAGTTGCCCGGAGTGACGGTATTCGACATGGAGGCGTTGCTTGGACAGGTTCGCGGTGTCATGGACAAGGCCGCACTGGCCGTGCAAATCGTGTTCCTGTTCACGCTGGCAGCCGGTGTCGTGGTGTTGCTGGCGGCGGTCCAGGCGAGTCTCGGCGAACGCCGCTATGAGGCCGCAATGCTGCGCACGCTCGGCGCACGCCGCAGCCTCGTTCTGCGCGCGATTGCAACCGAGTTTGTTGTTGTCGGCATGCTTGCCGGGCTGCTCGGCGCGATCGGTGCGGGCGTGGCCGGGTCCGCGCTGGCCAAAAGGGTGTTCGAACTCGATTATGCGGGCAGCGGCAACCTGGCGCTGGTGGGGCTGGTTGCGGGCGCTTTGCTGGTCGGCGTCAGTGGCACGCTGGCGGCGCGCTCGGCGGTGCAACAGCCACCGGTGACCGTGCTGCGCGAGTAATGCCGCTTGCGGCGTCTGGTTATACTGCGCGGATGCCACGCTCGGGCCACAGGCTTTCCTCCGGTGTCGTCGTCGTCCGCGAGACGGCAGACGGATACCGGTATTTGTTGTTACGCGCATTTCGCAACTGGGATTTCCCGAAGGGTATTGTCGAACTCGGCGAGGAACCGCGCGCGGCGGCGTTGCGCGAGGTCGCGGAGGAGACCGGTATCGCCGATATCGACTTCGCGTGGGGTTTCGACTTTTGCGAGACGGGACCGTACACCCGCGACAAGATCGCCCGTTACTATCTCGGGCGCACGATGACTACGGATGTGGTGATGGGCGTGAATCCGGAAACCGGCCGGCCCGAGCACAGCGAGTACCGCTGGGCCAGCGAGCAGGCTGCGTGGGAGCTCGCTTCGCCGCGGGTTCGCGCGGTTCTCAGTTGGGCGCGGGCGGTGCTCGAGCGGCAGTGAGCGGCGCGCTATGCGCTGGCTTGTTTTTTCAGGCGCGCCAGGGCTTCCAGTGCATCCCGCCGGCTCGCGGCGAGATCGACTACCGGGGCGGGGTAAGTGTCCGGCCCGGGTCTGAGTGGAGCGGGCGCTTCCCAGGGTTTGTGAATCCATCGCTCGGGCAGACTCGCGATTTCCGGTATCCAGTGTTTGACATAGGTGCCGTCGGAATCGAATTTCTCTCCCTGCCGGACCGGGTTGAAGATACGAAAGTAAGGCGCGGCATCGGCACCGCAGCCAGCGGACCACTGCCAGCCCAAAGTGTTGTTCGCAAGATCCGCGTCAACCAGCGTATCCCAGAACCATTTCGCACCTGCGACCCATGGCACGCGGAGGTTCTTTACCAGCAGCGACGCGACAATCATCCGCACCCGGTTGTGCATCCAGCCGGTATGCCAAAGCTCGCGCATGCCGGCATCGACGATCGGAAAACCGGTGCGGCCCTGCTGCCAGGCGGCAAGCAGGCCGGCGTGATTTTCACGCCATGGAAAATCGGCGTATTTGTCATTCAGCGGCTGCTCCGGTGTGTGCGGGTAGTGGAACAACACATGATGGGCAAACTCGCGCCAGCCGATCTCGCGCAAAAAAGCCTCTGCAGCGGGCTGGCGGCGCTCGAGCAGACCCTGCTGGCCCACCCGGTGCCAGATACTGCGCGGCGATATTTCGCCAAAGTGGAGATACGGCGACAGCCGCGAGGTGCCGGCGACTGACGGCAGCTCGCGTCCATCCGCGTAGTCCGCCAGTGCCGCGTCGCAAAACTCGGCAAGACGGGCGTGGGCCGCTCCCTCACCCGGTTGCCACATCTGTGCGAGGCCGTCGTCCCAGCGGATTTTCGGCATCAGATCCAGCGCATCGACGGTTATCGCTGATGAAGTGCGATCGGGGCGCGGTGGCAGGCGGGTCGGGGCCGGTAGCGGTTCGGCGATAGCCGCCTGGCGCTGACAGGCGCGCCAGAAAGGGGTGAAAACGCGAAATGGGCCGTCCTTGCCGGTGCGGATTTGCCATGGTTCGAACAGCAGGTTGGCGCGAAAACTCTCGGCGGCCTGGCCGTCACCGCGCAACTGCTCCTTGATGCGGGTGTCGCGCTCGCAGATGGCGGGGTCGTACAGGCGATTCCAGTAGACTGCGGTGGCGCCGCTTTCGGCAATGCACTGGCGCAGGCACTGCAACGCCTCACCGCGTTTGAGGATCAGCGATTGTCCGTGTTCGGCGAGGTCGGCGTCGAGACGACCGAGGCTGTGATGCAGCCACCAGCGCGAGGCGGCGCCGGGGGACCAGGGCGCCAGTTCGGCTTCGCAGTCGATGTACAGCAGCACCAGTCTGTCGTGCCGGCTCGCCGCGGCTTCCAGCGCCGGGTTGTCGGCGAGGCGCAGGTCGCGGCGAAACCAGACGATCGCCGTGCTCATTTCAGACAACCCGGCCGAAATTGCCGCCGCCGGCAAAGCTCTCGACACACTGTGCGATCTGCTCCAGCGCGCGCTGGCGGGCCTCACGCGCGGCCCAGGCGATGTGTGGAGTCACGATCAGGTTGTCGAGATTGACATCGAGCAGTGGATCGCCGTCCACCGGTGGCTCGCGGCGTAATACGTCGATACCGGCTCCGCCCAGTTTGCCTGCCTGCAATGCACCGACCAGCGCCCCGCCGTCGACCAGCCCGCCGCGTGCGGTGTTGATCAGCAATGCATCGTTTTTCATCAGCTCGAGTTCAGGTTCGCCAATCAGATTTTCCGTGGCGCTGTTGAGCGGGCAATGCAGGCTGACGATGTCCGATGTCTCGAGCAATTGGGCCAGCGGCAGGCGATCCGGCCGTGAGTCATCCGACCCCGGCCGGCGGGCGACAAAGACCTCCATGCCAAAGGCGCGCGCCGCGGCAGCCACCGCGCTGCCCAGTTCACCATGACCGACGATTCCGAAGCGTTTACCAGCGAGCTCGCGAATCGGGTAACCGAGCATGCAGAACTGCGGACTATTGCGCCATGCTCCTGTCTTGAGTTCCGCCTCATAGTTTTTGAGGTGCTGGGTCAGTCCGAGGATAAGCGCGAACACATGCTGCACGACCGACGCGGTGCAGTAGGCGCGGATATTGGTTACGGCGACGCCGGCCTCGCGCGCCGCCGCCAGGTCGACGTTGTCGGTGCCGGTGGCCGCCAGCGAAATCAACTCCAGCTCCGGGCAGGCGGAGATCGTCGCTGCATCGATACGGACCTTGTTGATCACGGCGACCTGCTGGCCGGCCAGCCGCTGCGCCAGCAAATCCGCTGGTGTAACGTCGTAATAGACGATACCGGGGGCGGCACGATCGAGCGGTGTCGTATCGATGTCCCCGGAGCTGAGCGTTGCGAAATCGAGAACTGCGGCGCGCATGGCATGATTCATAAGCAAGGTTGGTCGGCTATGATACCGGGAGCGATCGGGCGAGGCTCGCAATGCAGCCATATTGGGAAACGAAGACACTGGATCAGATGAATGCCGACGAGTGGGAGAGCCTCTGTGACGGCTGTGGCCGCTGCTGTCTGCATAAACTGCAGGATGCAGATACCCACGAGGTGCACTATACCTGCGTTGCCTGCCGCCTTCTCGATGCCACCACCTGTCGCTGTATGGCCTACCGCAGCCGGGTCGCGCTGGTCCCGGACTGCATGGTGCTGCGGCGCGATCGGCAAGACGCCATTCCGGCATTGCCGCCAAGCTGCGCTTACCGGCGCATCGCAGAAGGGCGCGGGCTCGCACCGTGGCATCACCTGGTCTCAGGCAGCCGCGAGACCGTCCACACCGCGGGAATTTCAGTGCGTGGACGGGTATTGCCCGAGCACCAGGTGGCAGCCGAAGGGCTCGAGGATTACCTGGTGAATTGGCCGCTCGAGGCCGGCCCGGACAGTGAGACAGACGAATGACAAAAAGTTCAGGAACGCTGCCGCTCGCGGGATTTCCCGACTATAGCGACGAGCAGATGCTGCAACGGGCACGCGCTTTTCACGAGCAGCTCGCGCGGCGGCGCACCGTGCGCCATTTTTCCGATCGCCCGGTACCGCAGGCGGTGATTGACGAGTGTTTGCAAGCGGCCGGCAGCGCACCCAGCGGCGCCAATCTGCAGCCGTGGCACTTCACCGTTGTGACCGCTCCGGAGCTGAAGAAGAAGATCAGGGAGGCGGCGGAGGAGCAGGAGCGCCATTTCTATGAGCATCGCGCTTCCGACGAATGGCTCGAGGCGCTGGCCCCGCTCGGCACGGATGAAACAAAGCCCTATCTCGAGATAGCGCCGTGTCTGATTGCGATATTCAGTCAGCCCTATCACCGCGAACCCGATGGCACCAAGGTCAAGCATTACTACCCCGCCGAGTCGGTCGGCATCGCGACCGGTTTTCTGATCGCGGCGTTGCATGACGCGGGACTCGCGACGCTGACCCATACACCGAGCCCGATGGGATTCCTCAACGAAGTACTGGAGCGGCCACCGCACGAGCGCGCCTTTGTGCTGCTGGTCGTGGGGTTTCCGGCGCCCGACGCGACCGTGCCCGCCATCGAGCGCAAATCGCTGGACGAGTATGTAACTCACCGTTAGGGGATGGTCAGCCGGTATTTTGCAGCGCGTGGGCGATACCGTTGATGCTGGCAAACAGGGCCGCCAGCGTGGCATCGTCGGATCGGTCCGCGCTGCGCCAGCGTTTCAGTAACTCCGTCTGCAACAGGCTTATCGGATCGACATAGGGATTACGCAGACGGATTGCGCGTTGCACTGAACGCTGGCGTTGCAACAACACCTCCGTGCCGCGCAGTTGCAACAGGCGCCGGACCGTCAGTTCGTACTCCTCGAAGATGGGGTCGAAGAAATGACGCAGAGCGGGTTCGACCAGCGCATTGTAGTGGGACACGATATCCATGTCGCATTTCGCCAGCACCAGTTCGAGGTCTTCGAGCAGACTGTTGAGAAACGGCCATTGCGCAACCACGTCGGTCATGGTGTCGCTGCCGAACCGGGTTATTGCTGCATCGAGACCGCTGCCCACGCCGAACCAGCCGGGCAGGAAACAGCGGTTCTGGGTCCACGCGAACACCCACGGGATGCTGCGCATGTTCTCGATGCGCGCGCGGTCGGCGTCCGCCATGGGCCGCGAGCCGATTTGCATGCGCTCAATGACGTCGATCGGTGTGACCTGGCGAAAGTAATCGGCAAATGCCGGATCGGCAAAGATCAGGCCGCGATATTTTTGCCGCGCGCTGCGCGCGACCACTTTCATGATGTCTTCCCAGGCCTGTTGTGCCGCGACGGGGACAACCGCTCCGGTAGTGGCGCTCGCTATCGAACTGACAGCGCGCTCGAAGTTACGCAACGCGACGCCCTGCAGACCGTATTTGACGCTCATCATCTCGCCGGGTTCGGTAACGACGAGCTGGCCGTTGACCGTGCCGGGCGGTGACCCGAGTACGACGTTGTGAGTTTTAGCACCGCCGCGGCTGATCGTGCCGCCGCGTTCGTGACAGATCGTGAGATCCACGGATGCATTTGCCATGGTTTGCTGCAACTGTGCCTGCAGCCGGTACAGTCGCCAGCGGGCATCGGCGAGACCACCCTCGCGCGTACTATCGGCGTAACTGATCATCAACAACTGGCGATCCCCGCGACTTTGCAGATGTTTGCGGTAAGCGGGTTGCTCCACGGCCACGCGCATCATTTCGATTGCGTTGTCGAGATCGCCGCTGCGCTCGACCTGCGGGCAAATGTCGAGCGGTACCGCATTGGAGCGGTCAGAAAGCGCCGCCCATTGCGACAGCAGCAGGATTGACAGCAGATCGTCCGGCCCGGAAGCGTCTCCGACCAGCAGCGAACCGATGGCCTGTTCGCCGTAACGTCTGCGGCACAGTGCCAGCGTCTCGAGGATGCCGAGCGTGCGCCGCGTCGCGGTGCCGAGTTCGGCCGCCGCGGGAACCTCGGTTTCAAGTGCATTGCCGAGGATCGCGGCGCGCTCTGCCGGCAGCCTCTCCTGCCAGTCTTGTTCGCCCAGTCCATCGCTCACCGCATCACGCAGAGCCGCGGCATCGAGGCGGACATCGAGCGTGACCATGTGAAAGCCGAAAGTCTCGGCCTTCCAGATCAGCTTCCTGAGCGGTGCCGCGCCGGCATGCAGGCCACTGTGGGTCTCGAGGCTGGTCGCAATGGTCTCCAGATCGGCGACAAACTGATCTACCCGGCGGTAGCGCCGGTCGGCATCCTCAAACGTCGCAAACAGGCGCGCCGCGATCAGCTGCAGCGCGACCCGGTAAGGCATTTCACGATGGCGCCGATGGACGCCGTGAATGGCCCGCGGGAACGAGGTCGTATAAGACTCGATCAAGTGTTCGACGGCCTCGTCGACAGCGATCAGCTGGCGGCTTTGGGTCAGCTGTGAGGCAATCTGCAGACAGTCGCGGCGGTAGCGATCGAGGATCAGCGTACGTTGCCGGTTCAGTGTCTCCTTGATCGTTCGCGCGGAAATGTCGGGGTTGCCTTTGAGGTCCGCGCCGACCCACGAACTGAAGCGCAAAATGCCCGGCGGAACGATACCCGGTTGCGCTTCCGGGTATGCGAGGTTTACCGCATTCTGCAGATTCGAATAGAAATAGGGGATGGTCGGATAGATCACGTCAGTCAGAAAAAACAGGATGTGTTCCAGCTCATCGGCGATTGCCATTCGCGAGCTGGGGTGCTCCTCTGTTTGCCAGGCCGTCGTCATTTCCATTCGCACCGCGTTGAGGCCCTCGCGTTCTTCGGACGGTGTCATTGAGGGGTCGAGCCTGGCCAGCAGATGGCGTGCGATGCGCTGTTGTTTCTGCAGCAAGGTGCGCCGCGTGGGTTCGGTGGGATGGGCGGTGAACACCGGTTGAAAGCGTGTTGCCGCAAGCAATTCGCGCAGCTGTTCCAGCGTGCAGTCTTTCTTGCGCAGCTGCAGGAAGGTCGCATCCAGTCCGCCCGGCTGCGAATGCGCCTTGTCGCGCTGGTAAGCGCGGCGGCGGCGGATGCGATGAACCTGTTCGGCCATGTTGACGACCTGGAACCAGCTCGAAAAAGCCCGGATGAAGTCGCGGGTCAGTTCGGCGGGGAGTTCGTCGAACAGGCGCGCCAGTTCGCTGTCATCGTGCTCGGGAGACTGGCGCCGGCGAATCGCGGCACGGCGTGCCGATTCGACGCTCTCGTACAGCGCCGCACCGCCTTGTTCGCGTAACAATTCGCCGAGCTGCTCGCCGAGAAGGTGGACATCGCGGCGTAGTCCGGCGTCCTTGGCTTCGAACTGGATGCCTTCCCGGTCGAGAGTTACGCCGCTGGTCGACATGGCAGGTCGTCCGCTAGACAAGCAGCTTCGCCGCTTTGTCGGCGAATTCCTGCTTGCGCTCGGTGGTCTCGAGGCGCACGGGTTGCGGGATATCGCGACCGCGCAGCACCGCCGGACGGGCACCGATCTGCTTCAGCCAGCGCTGCAGATGGGTCAGTTCGTCGATCTCGACCCCGGCCCACTCGTTGAGCGCGGCCCACGGCCAGGTAGCGATGTCGGCGATCGAGTAATCGCCGGCAAGATATTCGTTGTCGGCAAGGCGGCTGTCGAGTACCTGGTAAAGGCGGTAGGTCTCGCGCTGATAGCGCTCGATCGCGTAGGGAATTTTCTCCGCCGCATAACGATAGAAGACATTGGCCTGGCCCTGCATCGGGCCGAGCCCGCCTACCTGCCAGCACAACCACTGCAGCACCCGGGAGCGACCCTTGACGTCGGCCGGCAGCAGCATGCCGGTCTTCTCGGCCAGGTAGATCAGGATCGCACCGGATTCGAAGACCACGAAGTCGTCGGCGTCATGGTCGACAATGGTCGGGATGCGCCCGTTTGGATTCAGCTTCAGGTAGTCGTCCTGCTTCTGTTCCAGTTTGTCGAGTTTCAATTCGTGGACGTCGTAAGGCAGTCCCATTTCCTCGAGAGCGATCGATGCTTTCCAGCCGTTCGGTGTCGCAGCTGTGTAGAGGCTGATCATGGAGCGGTCCTCAGTCACGAAAGTTCTTGTATTGCAGGGGCAGGTCGATATCCGAGTCTTTGAACATGGCGATCACCGTTTGCAGGTCGTCGCGCTTTTTTCCGGTCACACGGAGCTGGTCGCCCTGAATCGCGCACTGAACCTTGAGCTTGGCATCCTTGACCTGCTTGACCATTTTCTTCGCCAGCGTGGTATCGATGCCCTGGCGCAGCAGCAGTTCCTGCTTCGCCTGCTGCCCGGTGATGACCGGCTCGCGCTCTTCGAGGCAAGCGACGTCGATCTGGCGCTTGGCGAGCTTGCCGCGCAGCACGTCCAGCATTTGCTTTAACTGGAAATCGACCTGGGCGGTCAGCACGATCGTCTGCTCGACGATCTCGAATTTGGCCCCGGTGCCCTTGAAGTCGAAGCGGTTGGTGATTTCACGATTGGCCTGATCAACCGCGTTGCTCACTTCGTGCATGTCGAGCTCGGACACAATGTCGAATGACGGCATGGGAGTCTTTCTCCTGCGAATCCGGACCGTGGGGGAGCCAAGTATACGGCCCCGGGGCGTGATCACACAGTCGTGGATAGCCACCGTCGCGGGGATCAGCGATAACCGGCCGCCTGCAGCTCGAACAGGCTGGCGTAGTGGCCGCCAAGCTGCAGTAGTTCCTTGTGTGAGCCGCATTCGATAATGCGGCCGTTACCAAGTACCAGGATCTGGTCAGCCATGCGCACGGTCGAAAAGCGGTGTGAGATCAGAATCGCGATGCGCCCGGCGCGGGTCTTGCCTACATGCTCGAAGACCTGCGCCTCGGCGGCTGCGTCCATTGCCGCGGTAGGTTCGTCGAGGACCAGAATGTCGGCATCTTCACGCATAAATGCCCGCGATAAGGCGATTTTTTGCCATTGTCCACCGGACAGTTCCTGGCCGTCGCGGAACCAGCGCCCGAGCTGGGTCTCGTAGCCCTGCGGCATCTGGGCGATGAAATCGGAGGCGGTACCCTGGCGCGCGGCCTCGCGCCAGCGCTCGGTGTCCTCGAAGCGGCGGGTGTCGCCGGCGCCGATATTCTCGCCGAGCAGCATCTGGTAGCGCGCGAAGTCCTGGAAAATGACCGCGATGCGTTGCCGCAGCACGTCCCGGTTCCACTCGCGCAGATCGAGGCCGTCAAGCAGGATGTGGCCGCTGTCCGGGTCATAAAGGCGGGTCAGCAGTTTGATCAGCGTGGTCTTGCCCGAACCGTTCTCCCCGACCAGCGCCAGGCTTGCGCCCGGACGAATGTGAAAACTGACCGCATCCACCGCGGCACGGCTGGCGCCCGGGTACGTGAACGAGACCTTGTCGAAGCGGATGCCGTCACCCGGGCTCGGACCTTCGGTCAGTGAGCCATGGTCGGCCGGGACCTCCTGCTCGAGGTATTCGTACAGGTTCGACAGGTAGAGATTGTCCTCGTACATTCCGCCGACAGCGCTCAGGATAGACGCGACTGACGACTGGCCCTGTTTGAACAGCGCCAGGTACATGGTCATCTGCCCCAGCGTGATGCGCTCGGCGACCGTTGCCACGACGATCCACGCATAGGCGCCGTAGAAGGCGGCGGTGGCGACCAGTCCCAGCACGGTGCCCCAGAAGTCGCGGCGCAGGGTCAGGCTGCGATCCTCGCGATAGAGTTCACGGAAAATCTCGCGGTAGCGCTCCAGCATCAGGTCGCCAAGCCCGTAGAGCTGCACTTCCTTCGCGAAGTCTTCCCGCGCCAAAACCATTTCTATGTACATTTGCTTGCGGGTTTGCGGCGAGCGCCAGCGGAACAGGCGAAACGCGTCGCCGGAGAATTTGGCTTCGGCGATAAACGCGGGGATGCCGGCGACCGCGAGAATGACCAGCGTCCATGGCGAAAACTGCCACAGCAGGGCCGCGAAACTGGTCAGTGCCAGCAGGTTTTGCACCAGCCCGAACGTGCGATTGACCAGGCTCAGCGGGCGCGAAGACGCCTCGCGCCGGGCCCGGGTCAGCTTGTCGTAGAACTCCGAATCTTCGAAGTCACGCAGGCGCAGGGTCAGGGCTTTCTCGAGAATCATCGTGTTTACGCGATGACCGAGTTGCACCCGCAACAGCGACTGGCAGGTTGAAATGCCACGCTGGGCGATCGCCAGCACGGCCACGATAGCCGCTTCGATGGCGACCAGCCGCAGCGCATCGTTGATTTCCGTGCCCGGGGTATCGCGGACCAGCGCCACCACCGCGTCGACGATCAGCTGGCCGACATACGCGATCGCCGCGGGCAGAACGCCGGCCATCGTTGTCAGTAGGGCAAACCCGATAGTCAGGGCAGGATTGGTCTGCCATACCAACTCAATGGCGCGGCGCCCGTAACGGAAAACCCCGAAAAAACGGGTCAGTCCGCCGGTATCAGGCGATGTTGCTGCTTCGGTCGGTTGCATAGTGATTTTTCGCGTGTCCTTCAGCTTGCAATGATGTTGTGTCCGGCGCCGGATTGCTAATCGGAGCGGCCCGCCGGGGCTGTGCCGCAAACGCGGCTAACATATTGATTCGCGTCGCTGTAGATTGCGGGCGCGAAGTCACCGTGCTATGAGTCACTGCACGGATAGCGCCGGGGGGCGGTTTTTGCCGCGGGGTGACCCGCTGCGCCGCGGGCGAAAATAACAATGAAGGACTCTTTTTGATTCCAGCACCACCCGACAGTCATGGCATCGCGGTACTTCTGCTGACAGGTTTCGCCCTGGTTTTGTTTACCCGGGACCGGATTCCTCTGGAGACGTCCAGCCTGTTTATTCTCATCCTGCTGGTGCTGGGATTCCAGCTGTTTCCCTATGAGCGCGATGGCATCGTGCTGGAGCCAACCGAGTTTTTCGCCGGGTTCGGGCATGAGGCGCTGGTTGCCATTTGCGCTTTGATGATCGTCGGCAAGGCGCTGGAGACAACGGGTGCCTTGCAACCGGTTGCTGCGCTGATGGCGCGTGGCTGGCAGGCGCGTCCGGCCGTCGCCATGCTTGCAACACTGGTTGTGTCGGCAATTCTGAGCGCGTTCCTCAACAACACGCCGATCGTGGTGATGCTGCTGCCGATGCTGGTGGGTATTGCGATGCGTACCGGGACCCCGGTGGCCGGAATGCTGATGCCGATGGGCCTCGCGACACTGATCGGTGGCATGGGTACGACCATCGGCACATCCACCAACCTGCTGGTCGTCGGTATCGCGGCGGATCTTGGCCAGCCGCCGCTCAGTATGTTCGATTTCAGTGTTCCGGTGATGATGGTCGGCAGCGTGGGCATCCTGTTCTTGTGGGCCGTGGCACCGCGCATGCTGCCGAACCGGCGGCCACCGATGGCCGAGGCGTCGCCGCGCGTGTTTGACGCATTGCTCTACATCAACGAGGACAGTTACGCCAACGGCAAGACCCTGGCCAAGCTGCGTGAACGCACTCATGGCCGGTTGAGGGTCGACCGGATACAGCGCGGCGAGGGGCTTTACGTCGCCAAGCTGCCATCAGTCAAGCTGCAGGCAGGTGATCGTTTGCTGGTGCGGGATACCCGCGAGCGTCTGAAGGAATTCGAGTCGCTGCTCGGCGCAACGTTGCACAACGTTACGGATGGCGATGCCAGTTTTGGCGAAACCGAGCTGCCACCGGTATCGGGGGGCCAGCAGCTTGCCGAGGTCGTTGTCACCCGCGGGTCGCCGCTGCACCGGCGCAGTCTGCGCGATGCGCGTCTTGCCTCCCGCTACAAGCTGTTGCCGCTCGCGCTGCACCGGGCGCGTGCGCCGACCAGCGGGTTTGATTCAGAAATAGGTGATGCACCGCTGCGTGCCGGTGACGTGATCCTGGTTCAGGGTGCGCCGAGCAGTCTCCGCGAGATGAAGGAAAGCGGCAACATGCTGGTACTCGATGGCACGGTCGACCTGCCGCAAACCGAGCGGTCGCGCCGGGCGATTGCGATCATGCTGGGTGTCGTCGCCACGGCCGCGCTCGGTCTGTTGCCGATCTCGGTCAGCGCGTTGTGCGGGGTCGGGCTGATGCTGGCGACGCAAAGCCTGCGCTGGCGTGACGCATTGGGGGCGCTGAGCGCGCCGGTCGTACTGATCATCGTGACCAGTCTCGCGCTGGGGCTGGCGATGATGCGTACCGGGGGGGCGGAGTATCTCGCCCAGCTCTACGTCGCGGTCGCCTCCGGGCAGCCGATATGGCTGATACTGAGCGGCTTGATGCTGGTGATGGCACTGCTGACCAATGTAGTTTCGAACAATGCGGCGGCGGTCATCGGTACGCCGATCTCGATCAGCATAGCGAACCAGCTCGGCGTATCGCCGGAACCGTTCGTGCTCGCGGTGTTGTTCGGCGCAAACATGAGCTATGCGACACCGATCGGCTACCAGACCAACCTGCTGGTGCTCAGTGCCGGCGGTTACACGTTCTCGGATTTCGTCCGCGTTGGCGTGCCCCTGACACTGATAATGTGGGTCGGGTTCACAATCGTGCTGACGATGCGCTACCAGTTGTAGCACCCGGCAGGGTCGGGGCGGCGCTGCGAGCCGGACCGGGAGTATCGCCGGGATGCCGCTTTTGCCTTGACGGCGGGAGCGAGCGGGGGGGATACTCCGTCGCCATGAATACGCCCTGCCACAACCATGCCGTTTCCGTCTGGGAGCTTTGGTGGCAAACCGCAGCCAGGAGATGGTGACGGTTTAGGCGAAGTATCGAGCGCACAACGGCCCATCTCCCGAACCCCGGGGATGGGCCTTCTTTTTGGGGGTGCCCCGGAAGCGCCAACCGAGGAGCCCATGCAAGCACCTTTTGACATCATCGCCGACCTCGATACACCGGTATCGGCCTATCTCAAGCTGGAAGCGTTTCGGCCGGTTTTTCTGCTCGAAAGTGTTGAACGGGGAGAGCACCTGGCGCGGTACTCCTTCATCGGACTCGATGAAGGCTACCGGGTCTTGCTCAACGACGACGGATTGCAGCTGGGTGAAGAGCGGCTCGAGCGGCCGTCCTCGGGTGCCGGGTTACTGCGCCATCTGCGTGCTGCGCTGGCGCGGGCGCCGCGACTGACACCGGAGGCCGAGCTGCCCTTCGTCGGCGGTCTCGTCGGTGCGGCCGGGTACGATGTGGTGCGCTATTTTGAGCGCCTGAAGACGCCGGCGGCGGCCACGATGACGGTGCCTGAGCTGGCCTACGTCGCGCCGCGCTCAGTGCTGGTGTTCGATCACCTGACCCGGCGCATGGCGCTGCTGCATGAGGGCAGCGAGGGCGAGCGCCAGCAACTGCAGAAAGAAATCGTCAGGGCGTTACGTGGCGGCGTGCCGTACCGCCGTTCGGGTAACACGGTCGGACCGCCGCGCGCCAGCATCAGCCGCGCCGATTTTATCGAGGCCGTCGCCAGGGCCAAGCAGGACATCCGTGCCGGAGACGTCTACCAGCTGGTGTTGTCGGTCGGGTTCCACGGTGACTGTACGGTAGACAGCTTCGATGTCTATCGGGCGTTGCGCCTGCTGAACCCGTCGCCCTACATGTATTACCTCGATCTGCCGGGGGTTACCGTGGCCGGCTCTTCGCCCGAGGCGCTGGTCCGCCTGAACGGCCGGCGCGCATCGCTGCGGCCGATCGCCGGGACCCGTCCGCGCGGCGGCAACGGCGAAGAAGACCTCGAACTCGAGAATCAGCTCCGCGCCGATCCGAAGGAGAACGCCGAGCACGTGATGCTGGTCGACCTGGCGCGCAACGACCTGGGGCGGGTTGCCACTGCCGGCAGTGTCATCGTGGACCCGTATTGCAGTGTCGAACGCTACAGCCATGTGATGCACCTGGTGAGCGGCGTGCAGGGTGAACTGGCGCCGGGCTCGGACGCATTCGATCTGTTTGCCGCGGCGTTTCCGGCGGGGACGCTGGTCGGTGCGCCGAAGGTGCGCGCGATGGAGCTGATCGACCAGTACGAGCCGACCGGGCGCGGTCTGTATGCCGGGACGGCCGGCTATTTCGGTATTGGCGGCGACATGGACCAGGCGATCGCAATCCGTACGCTGGTCTTTACCGAGGGTGCATACACTTTCCAGGCGGGCGCCGGGATCGTTGCCGACTCGGTGGCCGAGGCCGAATACGACGAAGTGCTCGCCAAGAGCCGCATCCTGCGCCGGGCGCTGGAAATGGCCCAGGAGGGACCGTGATGCCGCGGATTTTGCTGATCGATAACTACGATTCGTTTACCTACAACCTCGTGCAGGGATTCATGAGTCTCGGCGCCGACGTACGGGTGTTTCGCAACGATGCGATCGATGTGGCCGCCGCGCGCGCGCTCGAACCCTCGCACCTGGTGATATCTCCGGGTCCGGGCCGCCCCGAGGGCGCGGGCGTATCTATGGCGATGATTCGCGAATTCTGCGAATCGATCCCGGTACTCGGGGTGTGCCTCGGGCACCAGTCGATAGCGGCGGTATTTGGCGCGAGCATCATTGCAGCGCGACGCCTGATGCACGGCAAGACATCGCTGATAAAGCACGATGGCGCCGGCGTGTTCGCGGGTCTGCCGAATCCGCTGGAGATCGGGCGCTACCACTCGCTCGCGGTGGATGAGTCGAGTCTTCCCGCCGAGCTGGTTGTCACGGCGCGCACCGAGTCGGGCGAGATCATGGGGCTGCGCCATCAAAGCCTGGCGCTGGAGGGAGTGCAGTTTCACCCGGAAAGCGTCCTGACACCGGACGGACCCGAATTGATGGCGAATTTTTTGCGTGAGGGCCGAAGCGCCGGCGCGCTCGCGGCGGGAGGATGACGATGCGCGATCTGCTCGAGCTGCTGCTTTCGCGGACCGATCTCGACGAAGCGCAGGCGCATCAGTTGCTGATCGCGCTGACCGCTGACGATATGGATCCGGCTTTTGCCGGTGCCGTGCTCGCGGCGCTGCGGGTCAAGGGCGCGTCCGCGGCAGAAATTCGCGGGCTGGCCAGCGGTCTGCGTCAGCTCGCGCGCAAGCCCGCCATCGCGGACAGTGCGGATTGTGTCGACATCGTCGGCACCGGCGGCGACGGATCCGGCAGCCTGAATCTCTCGACCGGTGCCGCGCTTCTGGCGGCGGCGGCCGGCGCGCGGGTCGTCAAACACGGCAACCGCTCGGTGTCGAGTTTGTGTGGCAGCGCCGATGTGCTGGAAGCGCTGGGTCTCGAATTGCCGCTCGATGAGCAGGCCGCTGCGGCCCTGCTTGAAGACTGCGGCTTCACATTCCTGTTTGCGCCTTACTACCACCCGGCGTTGAAAAACGTCGGTCCGGTCCGCGCCGCACTCGGCGTGCGCACTGTGTTCAACATCATGGGGCCGCTGGTGAATCCGGCCGAACCGGGGTTTGCGGTGATCGGCGCCTATTCGCCTGATGTTGCCGCGCTGATGGCGGAAACCCTCGCCGGGATGGGGCTGCGACGGGCCTTTGTCATCCACGGCGAGCCGGGCTGGGACGAGGCCACACCGGTCGGCCCGTTCATGCTGTGGGATGTGCGCCCGGGTAATGTCCGGCAAAGTTCGCGCGATCCGGCCGATTACGGTGTGGCGCGCTGCACCGCCGCCGATCTCGCCGGCGGTGACGCGTTTCTGAATTCGCGGATGCTGCGCGCGGTACTCAGCGGCGAGACCCGGGGACCCGCGCGCGACGCACTGGTGCTCGGCGCGGGGCTTGCGTTGGAGGTGTGCGGCAAGGCCGCCGATCTTGGCGCCGGCCTTGTCCAGGCCGCGGCCGCGATTGACGATGGTAACGCCGCCCGCGTAATCGACGGACTGGGTAGCAGCGCCGCATGAGCGAGGCGTTTCTCGACCGGATGGCGGAAGGCTCGGCGCGCCGCCTCGAGGCGGCGCGCCGGCTTGTTCCAGACCACGAAATTGCGGCGCTGGCCGCGGCATTGCCGCCGCCGCCAGCGCTACGTTTGCACGCCGGCGGGTTCGACATCATTGCCGAGCTCAAGCTGCGTTCGCCTTCGGCGGGTACGCTGTCCGATGACCCCCCCGGCATCGAGGAGCGGGTGCGGACCTATGCGGCGGCCGGCGCGGCGGCGGTGTCGGTGCTGACCGAGCCGGAACGCTTTGGCGGTGAACTTGCACATCTAGAGCGGGCCGCGGCGGCGCTGGCGCCGCTGCGGGTTCCGGCGATGCGCAAGGATTTTTTGCTCCACCCCTACCAGGTGTGCGAGGCCCGTTTGGCCGGTGCCGGCGGTGTGCTTGCGATTGCACGGATGCTCGACGACGGTGCGCTTCGGGCGTTGATCGACAGCGCGCTGGGTCTGGGCATGTTCGTGCTGCTCGAGGCGTTCGATGTGGCGGAGATTGAGCGCTGCGCCGACCTGATCTCGGCCTACCCCGAACATCGGCGGAATCTGCCGCTCGGTCTTAACTGCCGCGACCTGCAGACGCTGCAAATCGATCCGTCCCGGCTCGACGCCGCGGCGGGGGCGTTTCCGGATGACGCAGTGGCTGTCGCGGAAAGCGGCTTGTTCAGCGCGGCAGACGCGGGGCGGCTGGCGCGACACGGCTACCGGCTCGCGCTGATTGGCACGGCGTTGATGCAGACCGATGACGCCGCGGCGCTGCTGCGTGAGATGCTGGAAACGGGCCGTGCCGCGCGCAACGGTGCGTTATGAGCCGGGTTCGGGTAAAGATATGTGGGATCCGCGATGAATCCACATTGCGGGCGGCGATCGAAGCCGGAGCGGACGCGGTCGGGTTTGTCGTTGCGGCGCCGGCGTCGCCGCGCTGCCTGGAAATTGAGTTGGCCGCGGAGCTCATTGCGCTGACACCGGCGTTCGTGACGCCGGTCGTGGTCAGCCGTCACCCGGATCCGGAGACGATCAGGGAGTTGTTTGCCATGGCAGCGCCTGCCTGGTTACAGACTGACCGGTGTGACTTTGCCAGCCTGGCCCTCGCGCCCGGGTGGAGAGCGCTGCCGGTGCTGCGCGAGCGCAGTGACGGTGCAGCGTTGCAGCCCGGGTGGCGCACTGTACTGTGCGAGGGAGCCGACAGCGGCAAGGGCGAACTCGGTGACTGGCGGTTTGCCGCTGAGCTGGCGGCAAACCGCGCCGTGGTGCTGGCGGGCGGGCTGCGGGCGGACAATGTCGCGGCGGCGATCCGGCGGGTCAGGCCATACGCGGTGGATGTGAGCAGTGGCGTCGAGTCGGCGCCGGGAATTAAGGACGTCGCGGCGATCGAGGCTTTCGTTGCCGCGGTGAGACGAGCTGAAAGCGAGGTGGGATGAGTATGGCAGCCAGGGAAGATCAGGCCACGAACGTGCAATTGCTGCAGCAGTTGATAGACGGTGAATTGCCGGACGGACGCGGCCGTTATGGGCCGTTTGGCGGCTGCTACGCGCCGGAGACGCTGATGCCGGCATTGCGCCGCCTCGCCAGCGCGAGCAGCGACATTCTCGATCGGGACACGTTTCAGTCTCGCCTGTCGGACGAGCTGGCCGACTGGGTTGGGCGGCCCACGCCGCTGACCCCGGCGCTTGGACTCGGCGCGAGCTGGGGCGCCGAAGTCTGGCTGAAACGCGAGGATCTCGCTCATACCGGGGCCCACAAAATCAACAATGCGCTCGGTCAGGCGCTGCTGGCGCAGGAGATGGGAGCGCGCCGGGTTGTCGCCGAAACCGGGGCCGGCCAGCATGGCGTCGCGACGGCGGCGGCCTGCGCCCGGGTCGGGATTCCGTGCAGCGTGTATATGGGCGAGATCGATATCGAACGGCAGTCGCCCAACGTCGATCGCATGCGCCGTCTCGGCGCGAAAGTGATCGCGGTTAGCGGTGGGGATCGGACTTTGCGCGCGGCGATCGACGAGGCGTTTCGCGACTGGGTTTCCGATCCGGAGGGTACCTATTACCTGCTCGGCTCGGCGGTCGGTCCGCATCCGTATCCGTACCTGGTGCAGCGGCTGCAGGCCGTAATCGGCATCGAGGCGCGGGCGCAATTGCTCGACCGCAGCGGCGCGCTCGCTGACGCAGTATTCGCCTGCGTTGGTGGCGGTTCCAACGCGATCGGTTTGTTCCATCCGTTGCTCGGTGACGAGCCGACCCTGTTGTTCGGTGTCGAGGCGGGTGGCGAGGGTGCCGGCCTCGGCCAGCACTCGGCAACGTTGTCGCACGGCAAACCGGGCGTGTTGCACGGCAGTTACTCAATGCTGCTGCAGGACGTTAACGGCCAGGTCCAGGAAACCCACTCGGTCTCGGCCGGTCTCGATTACCCGGGCGTCGGTCCGGAGCACGCGCTGCTCGCGACGATCGGCCGGGTGCAATACGAAACGGCCACGGACGAGGAGGCACTCGATGCGCTGGCGGAATGCTGCCTGCTCGAGGGAATCCTGCCGGCGCTGGAAACCGCGCATGCATTTGCCGGAGCGCGGCGCTGGGCGGCAGATAATCCGGGCAAACGTATTCTGATTGGCCTGTCCGGGCGTGGTGACAAGGACATGCCAACCCTGACAAAGGTCCGGCCCGGAGGTCAACATGCAACGGCATGAGCAAATCGCGGATACGCTGCGCTCGGCGCGGAAAAGCGGCCGGGTGCCGCTGGTTGCGTTCCTGACGGCGGGTTATCCGGGCGTAGATCGGTTTGCCGCCGACCTGCGCGAAATCTGTGCCCATGCCGACGTCGTCGAGATCGGTGTGCCGTTTACCGACCCGATGGCCGATGGCGTCACGATCCAGCGGTCGAGCGAGGCGGCGCTTGCCGCCGGCGTCAGCCTGAGCTGGATTCTCGGGCAGTTGCGCGATCTCGATCCGCGTCCGGCAACACCGTTGTTGCTGATGAGTTACCTGAATCCGCTACTTGCCTACGGCCTCGACCGTCTCGCCAGCGATGCCGCCGCAGCCGGGGTCAGCGGGTTCATCGTGCCGGATCTTCCGTTCGACGAGAGCGGCGATTTTCGTGCCAGTATGGAGCGCGACGGTCTCGCGCTGGTACAGCTGGTTACCCCGGTAACCCCCGAGGAGCGGCTGCGCCAGGTCTGCGCCGCCAGCAGTGGTTTCGTGTACGCAGTGACGGTCGCGGGAATCACCGGCGGCGAGGCGGCGCTGCCCGAGCACATGCATGACTATCTCGAGCGGGTCAGGGCCGCGGCGACAGTGCCGGTGTGCGCCGGTTTCGGCATCCGTTCGGCGCAACAGGTCAGCGCGATCGGCAAACACGCGGACGGTGTCATCGTCGGCTCGGCGCTGGTCGAGACAATGGAGCGCGGTGAGTCGGCCGGCGCCTTCCTCGACAGTCTGCGGCCCTCGGCGTGAAAAAGCTCCATACCTGCAACACGCTGATGGAGGCGCAGCACCTGAAAGGCGTGCTCGAGGCCTCCGGCATTGCCACGATGATCAAGAACGAACATGTGTTTGGCGCGCTGGGACAGGTGCCGCTGAAGGAGTTGATGCCGCAGGTGTGGATCCTCGACGAAGCCGAGCTCGATGGCGCGCGGCAACTGCTTGCCCAGGTGCTGGATCCCGCGCCGTCGTCCGCGCCCGCGTGGCGTTGCGGCGCGTGCGGCGAACATCTCGAGGCACAGTTTGACGTGTGCTGGCAGTGCGGAGCGCGGCGGCCGGGCACTGACTAGTATCTTGTTTTTCTGTTTCGCCGTGTCGTGCCCGCGCGCGGTCGCGCCCGCCACAACAGCACCGCTGCCGCACCGATCAGGGTCCAGCCGAGCCACACCGGTGCCGCGGCGAATCCGATCCACAAGGTACCGGCGAGAAGGATCGCCGCACCGCTGGCCGTAGCGTAGCGGCGTTTGCCATCGGCGGCGATCTGTCGCTCCAGCGCCGCCATCGCGGGATCGCGGACCCGGATCTCCAGCTGGCCGTCCGCCGCCTGCTGCACGAGCTGCTGCAGCAGTTGCGGCAGCGCTTCGATGGTCTCGCCGAGGTCCGGGAGTTGTTCGCGCAGGCGGCCGAGCACCGCGCGCCCGCTGAGGCGATCGGTCATCCATTTTTCCAGGATCGGCTGGGCGGTTTCCCACAGGTCCAGTTGCGGGTAGAGCTGGCGCCCGAGTCCCTCGATGTTGAGCAACGTCTTCTGCAACAGGATCAGCTGCGGCTGCACCTCCATGTCGAAGCGGCGCGCGGTGCGAAACAACCGCACCAGGAACTGGCCAAACGAAATTTCGGACAGCGGCTTGTTGAATATCGGTTCGCAAACGGTGCGAAAGGCCGACTCCAGCTCGTCCAGGCGGGTCTCGGGCGGAACCCAGCCGGAGTCAATATGGAGCTTGGCGACACGGTGATAGTCGCGATTGAAAAACGCCAGGAAATTCTCGGCCAGGTAATGCTGGTCACGGCTCGAGAGGGTCCCGACGATGCCGAAATCGACCGCCATATAGCGCGGGTAGGCGGGATTGGAGACGTCGACGAAGATGTTACCGGGGTGCATGTCGGCATGGAAGAAGTTGTGCTGAAATACCTGGGTAAAGAAAATTTCCACGCCGATTGCAGCGAGACGCTTGAAGTCGGTGCCGCGCTCGGTGAGTGTGGCGGTGTCGGCCACGGGCACACCGTGTATCCGCTCGGTTACCAGCATTGTCGGGCGGCAATAATCCCAATGCACGGCGGGAACATAGAGCTTGGTCGAGCCATCGAAGTTGCGCCCAAGCTGGGCGGCATTGGCGGCTTCGCGCATCAGGTCGAGTTCGTCGAGCACGGTTTTCTCGTACTCGCCGACGACTTCGACCGGGCGCAGCCGGCGGCTCTCGGCCCAGAAACGTTCGGCCAGTCGCGCCATCGCGTAGAGCACCTCGAGGTCGCGCTCGATGCTGGCGCGGACCCCGGGGCGGAGAACCTTGACCACGACCTCTTCGCCGCCTTCGAGCGCTGCGGTGTGCACCTGGGCGATCGACGCCGCCGCCAGCGGCTCGATGTCGAAACGTGAAAAGACCTTGCCGACCGGCAGTCCCAGCGCGGTCTCGACGATGTCGCGGGCTTCTTCCCCGGAAAATGGCGGCACCCGATCCTGCAGTTGCGCCAGTTCGCTCGCGATATCCGCCGGCAGCAGGTCGGGGCGGGTCGACAGTGACTGGCCGAATTTGACGAAAATCGGCCCGAGCTCGATCAAGGCCATGCGCAGCCGCGAGCCGAGACTTTCGTCCGCGCTGAATGCGCGGCCATGGCCGGGCGCGTGGCGGCGGATCCAGCTCAGCGGCCGGTACAGGTGGGTGGCGCGGACGATTTCGTCGAGGCCGTGGCGCAGCAGCACGCGTTGTATTGCCAACAGCCTCAGTACGACGCGGGGGCGAAACATGGATGCCGTCAGCTCGCTTCGCGTGGTGCGATGCCGAGCATGTCGATACGGGCCATGAGGCGGTCGACATCGTCACTCAGCGTGTCGACATCGGCGCAGAACTTCCCGACTTCCCAGTCACTCGGTACGTCGCGGCTTTCCTCGGTCAGAAACTCACCGAAATTACGGGCAACGGTGTCGCCGGTGGTGCGGGTCCACTGGCCAAAGTTACGGAAAAAATTTCCGATCTGGTGTGCCGCCACATCGCCAACGATCTGCGCCAGTTCTTCCTCCCAGTCGGGCCGCGCCGCGACCAGCAAGCGGCGGAAATCTCCGGCCAGTACCGCATCGCCGGTTGCTTTTACCGAACCGTCGCGAAAAGCCGCGCGCGGATCGCCGAGCCCGAGCGAGGCGATGCCGAGCGGCGTGCCAACGATTGCCGCTTCCGGTTCGTCGCGGCTTTGCAGCGACATCTGTAACTCGCCGTCGCCGCCAAACAGGAAAATATTGATGCCAGTGCCGCGGATGCCCAGCGCCAGTGTGTGACCCTCGAGTCGGCGCAATAGCTCGCCGGCCTCGGTCGATGCGGCAATGCTGCGATTCAGCAATGCCTGCAGCGGCGCCAGCAGGACGTCACGCGGCGACCCGCTCACAAGCGGAATCCCCGGTGCAGGGCAACGATGCCGCCGCTCAGGTTGTGATAGCGGCACTGTTCGAATCCGGCGTCTTCCATCATTGCCAGCAAAGTCGGCTGGTCCGGGTGACGGCGTATCGATTCGGCGAGATAGCGATAGCTCGCCTCATCGCCGGCGATCAGCTTGCCCAGGGCCGGCAGCATCCTGAACGAATAGACGTCGTAGAGCGGCGCAAGCCCCGGCAGCACCGGGTGCGAGAATTCGAGCACCAGCAGCTGGCCACCGGGCTTGAGCACCCGCCACATCGACGCAAGCGCCGCGGCCTTGTTGGTGACATTGCGCAGGCCAAAACCGATGGTCAGGCAGTCGAAGCTGCGATCAGGGAAAGGCAGATGCTGCGCGTCCGCCTGGACGAAGCCGAGACCGCCGACCAGTCCCTTGTCCAGCAAACGGTCGCGTCCCCGTTGCAGCATTTCGCCATTGATATCGCTCAACACGACCCGGCCTTCGCTTCCGACCTGGCGCGCGAGGCCGGCCGCGAGATCGCCGGTGCCACCCGCCACGTCGAGCGCCGCCTGGCCTGGTCGGAGCAGGGTCCGCGCCAGCGTAAAGCGCTTCCACATCCGGTGCAGACCGCCGGACATGACGTCGTTCATCAGGTCGTAGCGCCCGGCGACACTGTCGAAAACCTCGCGCACGCGGCTGGCTTTATCCGCGACGGCCACTTCCTCGAAACCAAAATGGGTGGTGTCGGGCGCCCGCTGCGTGTTGTCGCCGTCTGCCATGATCAGGCGCTGCCGTTGCCGGGCGTCTTGCGTTCGTGGCCGGCCGCTGCGAGCCGTTCGAGGTAATCCTGCCAGTGTTCAGACTGGGCGTCTCCGAGTTCGTAGAGCAGGCGCCAGTCGTACAGCCCGGTGTCATGGCCGTCGTCAAAACACAGCCGCACCGCGTACTGCCCCACCGGTTCGACACCGTCGATGGCCACGGCCTCCTTGCCCACCTGCAGTACCTCCTGGCCCGGGCCATGACCCTTGACCTCGGCAGAGGGGGAGTACACCCGCAACAGCTCGGCAGGCAAATGAAAGCGCTTGCCATCGGCAAACGCAATTTCGAGTTCGCGTGAACGACGATGCAGCTTGATCTCCGTCGGCTGCGGGAATTCCGTGGGCCTCATGACTGTCTGGCTCGCATGCTTGGGTCAAAGACCTTCGATTGTACCGTGACTGCGGGCCCGGCGGCAGTTTGCCTGCTAGAGGATGTAGCGCGAGAGGTCCTCGTCGGCGGCCAGTTCGCCGAGGTGCTCGTCGACATAGGCGGCATCGATACAGGTGTTGTGACCGTTGCGGTCGGCGGCTTCGAACGAGATCGATTCAAGCAGCCGCTCGAGGACGGTGTGCAGCCTGCGTGCACCGATATTCTCGGTCCGTTCGTTGACGCCGGCGGCAATTTCGGCAATGCGGCGCACCCCGGACTCGTCGAATTCCAGTTGCAGACCTTCAGTCGACATCAGCGCGGTGTACTGCTCGGTCAGCGAGGCGTCGGGTTCGGTCAGGATGCGTTCGAAATCCCCGGTAGTCAGGGCGTCGAGCTCCACGCGGATCGGCAATCGGCCCTGCAACTCCGGGATCAGGTCCGATGGCTTGGCGACATGGAATGCGCCCGAGGCGATAAACAGGATGTGATCGGTCTTCAGCATGCCGTACTTGGTGCTGACGGTACAGCCCTCGACCAGCGGCAGCAGATCGCGTTGCACGCCTTCGCGCGAAACATCGGCACCCATGGTCTCGGAACGGCGCGCGACTTTGTCGAGCTCGTCGATAAACACAATTCCGTTCTGTTCGACCGAGCTCATTGCGCGCTGCTTGATTTCTTCCTCGTTGACGAGCTTGGCGGCCTCTTCGTCAACCAGTTGTTTCAGCGCATCCTTGATTTTTACCCGCCGGCTGCGGGTGCGCCCGCCCGACAGGTTCTGGAACATGCCCTGCAGCTGGCTGGTCAGTTCTTCCATTCCTGGCGGTGCCATGATCTCAACGCCCATTGGCACGGCGCTCAGCTCGATTTCGATCTCGCGGTCGTCGAGCTTACCTTCGCGCAGCATTTTGCGGAACTTCTGCCGGGTATCGTCGGACTCGCTGGCGGAGGCATCGTCGCTGCCGCCATGCCTCGGTTGTGGCAGCAGCGCGTCGAGAACGCGGTCCTCCGCTGCGTCCTCGGCGCGAAACCGGACTTTCGTCATTTCCTCTTCGCGCAACATCTTGACCGCGACGTCGGCGAGATCGCGCACGATACTGTCGACCTCGCGCCCGACATAGCCGACCTCGGTGAACTTGGTGGCCTCGACCTTGATAAACGGCGCGCGCGCAAGCGTAGCAAGACGCCGCGCGATCTCGGTTTTACCCACCCCGGTCGGGCCGATCATCAGGATATTCTTGGGCGTGATTTCGCTGCGCAGCGGCTCGCCGATCTGGATCCGGCGCCAGCGATTGCGCAATGCGATGGCGACGGCGCGCTTGGCATTCGCCTGCCCGATGATGTGCTTGTCCAGCTCCTGGACGATTTCTCGCGGTGTCATTTGCGACATGGGGAAGTCCTGTAGTTGACCGAACGGCGCAATCAGGTGCCGGGACGCAATTCCTCGATGACGAGATTGCGGTTGGTGTAAACACAGATGTCGGCGGCGATGCCGAGGGATTTCTCGACGATCCCGCGGGCGTCGAGCTCGCTGTTCTGCAGCAATGCGAGCGCGGCGGCCTGGGCGAAGTTGCCGCCGGAACCGATTGCCATGATGTCGTTTTCGGGCTCGATGACATCGCCATTGCCGGAGATTACGAACGAGCGTTCAACATCGGCAACACACAGCAGCGCTTCGAGACGTCGCAGCATGCGGTCGGTGCGCCAGTCCTTGGCGAGTTCGATCGCGGCGCGGGTCAGGTTGCCGTACTGCTCGAGTTTGCCCTCAAAGCGTTCGAACAACGTGAATGCATCGGCGGTGCCACCGGCAAATCCGGCCAGTACCCTGTCGTTGGAGAGCCGCCGTACCTTGCGCGCATTGCCCTTCATGACCGTATTGCCGAGGCTCACCTGGCCATCCCCGCCCATTACGATGGTCTCGCCACGCCGGACGGTGAGGATTGTCGTGCCACGATACTGCTGCATTGCTGGTCTCCGGACCGCGGCAAGCGCGGCGTCCCGGGTCAGTCTTCGTCGGACCGACGGCGACGGCGCGCTCGCGGATGTGAGTCGTCGTATATGCGGGCGAGGTGCTGGAAATCAAGGTGGGTGTAAATCTGGGTGGTGCTGATGTCGGCGTGACCGAGCAATTCCTGGACTCCGCGCAGATCGCCGCTCGACTCGAGCAGATGGCTGGCAAACGAATGGCGGAACAAATGCGGGCTGACGCTCTGGGCCAGTCCCTGGCGGCGCGCCCAAAGCTGGACCCGCGACTGCACGCTGCGCGGCGAAATGCGACTGCCGCGGGCGCCGAGAAACAGCGCCTGACCGCTGTTGGGCCGAGTCAGATGTCCGCGTTGCTTCAGCCATTGGGTGATCGCGGTGCGGGCGTGACTGCCGACCGGCACGACCCGGGTTTTATTGCCCTTGCCGGTAACCCGCACCGTTCCGTCCGCCAGATCCACCGCGCCGATGTCGAGCCCGACCAGCTCCGCCAGGCGCAGTCCCGAGGAGTACAGCAATTCCATCATGGCCCAGTCACGCACGGCAAGCGGGTCGCTTTGCGGCAGCGCCAGCAGATGACCCATCTGGTCGGCGTCGAGTGTCTTGGGCAACCGTTTTGGCCCGCGTGGCGCGGGCACATCCGCGGCAGGATTGGCGTCGAGCGCGCCCTCGCGGATCAGGTAGCGGAAAAAACTGCGTACTGCGGACAGGCGCCGCTGGATACTGCGTGGTGCCAGGCCCGCGCGGTTAGCGGCTGCCGCGAACTGGCGGATGTGGAAACTGTCCAGCTGGCGCCAGGCCGAAACTTCCTGCTTGTCGCAGAATGCCACCAGCGCGGTCAGATCGCGCCGATAGTTGACGATGGTATGAGGTGAAAGCCTCCGCTCGCTGCCCAGGTGGGCCAGGTAGTTTTCGATCCAGCGGCGGAACTTATCCGCCATCGAGACTCGCCAGGAGCGCTGTCCCGGCAAGTGCGCCGACACGCTCGAGAAAATCCGTGCTCATGCCGGGATGAAAATGCTCCGAACTGGAACTGCCTATTGCGAGAATGCCGATCTCGCCGTTGCCGCCCAGCGGCAATACCGCCGCAGAACCGACCTCGTCGTTGCCGGGCCCAAACAGGAAATCGCGCTGCGCATCGCGAATGTGGCCGCAGCGCGGCCGGCCGGATTCGAACAGTGTCTGGAATGCCTTGAGGCCCGGATCGGCGGGATCGGCCAGGCGCAGGAAGCGGCTTTCGCTGGCAAGGGCCGCGAGGGCCGGCGCGGTCATGCGCAGGACTATGACCGCCGAGTCGGCCATAAAATCCTCGCGCAGCGTGGTTCCGAGCGCATTGACCACGGCGGCCGGATCGTCCGCGCCGAGCAGGCGAAGGGCGAGCTGATGGACGCCTTTGGAGAGACGATCGTTGCGCCGCGCGGTCTCAATCAGGTCATTGAGGCTGCGTTCGAGTTTGGCGTTGCCGTCGCGCAGCACCGCAACCTGGCGTTCTATCAGTGACACGGTGGCCGAACCGGCAGTGTGCGGCAAAGAGAGATTAGCCAGCAGTTGCGGATAGAGCTCGAAGAAATCCGGGTGATGCTGCAGGTAGTAGGCGACGGCCTCCGCGGAGATACCGTCGGTCGCGAGTGTGGATTTGCGCTGGATGCTCATAAAGTCAGTGTGCCCTCGAATGCTATCGCTGCGGCGCCGCTCATCCACAGCGGCTGCCCGGATCCGGACCATGATACGTGTAACTCGCCGCCGGGCAAGCAGACATCGACTTCCGGGCCGAGCCGGCCGGCGCGCCGGCCTACCGCGACCGCGGCGCAGGCGCCGGTACCGCATGCGCGGGTCTCGCCCGCGCCGCGTTCAAAAACCCGTAATCGGATACGTGTGTCAGAGACGCATTGCATGAACCCGACGTTGCAGCGCTCGGGGAATGCGGGGTGATTGCCGAGCGCCGCGCCAACACCGGCGACGTCGGCCGAGTCGATATCTTCAACCTCGATGACCGCATGCGGGTTACCCATTGAGACGATCCGGAATTCAACGCGGCCGCCGCCGATCTCCAGTGCGTGCAGGGGGCCGTCGTCGCGGGCGACGAAAGGGAGCGCCTGCGGCCGGAAATCCGGTTCCCCCATTTCCACGGCCACGTCTTCACGACTCGTGACGCGCGCCCGCACCGTAGCGGCAGGACTGTCGAGATTCAGTTCGCGTGGGAGGTCATTGCCGCGCAGCGCCAGCAGTAACGCCAGGCACCTTGCGCCGTTGCCGCATTGTTGCACTTCGCTGCCATCGGCATTGACGATCCGGTACGACGCCACGCTGGCGGCATCGCGCGGGGCGGCAAGCAGCAGTGCCTGGTCGAAACCGATGCCGCGGCGGCGGTCCGCGAGCCGCTGCAGCAGCTCGCAATCCGGGGTCGGCGCATCGTCGCGGCAGTCGAAGACCGCGAAATCGTTGCCGAGGCCGTGCATCTTGACGAATTTCAGCATCATTCGGGGAAGCCTATGCAGCACCGGGTAGGCGGCGGACTGTCATGACGGGAGCAGGCGCGCCCGCTCTTTTAGTATGCAGCGGTCCATGATCGTTGCGATACCCGCGGCGCGGGCGCGCTCGGCCGCGCCTGGATTGACGACGCCCTCTTGCAGCCACAATGCTCTGGGACGCAGCCGCAGGCACTCGGTGACGATGGCATCGACATGCTGGGGTGCGCGGAATACATTTACGATATCGACGCTTTCGCCGTCGTCCAGAACCGAACCGATGCGGTCGAGGTTCGTCACGGCAACCTCGCCGAGTATTTCGACGACACCGGGGCGCACCGGAATGACGCGGTATCCATAGCCCTGCATGGCAAACGCGACCCGATGACTCGGCCGCGACGGGCGCGGCGATAACCCCGGCATCGCGATGATGCGCGAACGCCGCAGCAGTTCTCTGACGTAGTCGTCGTCCGGGTTGTTCGGGACTCGGGTCGTTATGGTCATGGCGGGCTCATTGGCACACTGGGCGCACGTCATTATAGTGGCTCGGCATCCCGCGAGCGGAGTCGCAGCCATGCAGTACAAAGATCTCAGAGAATTTCTCGCCCATCTCGAGCAGAACGGGCTGCTAAAACGCATCGGGGTGGCAGTCGATCCCAATCTCGAAATGACTGAAATCTGCGATCGCGTGTTGCGCCAGGGCGGTCCGGCGCTGCTGTTCGAACAACCGGCCGGACACCGCATTCCGGTGCTCGGCAACCTGTTCGGAACCCCGCAACGGGTCGCGCTCGCGATGGGGCAGGACGAGGTTTCCGGTCTGCGCGAAGTGGGGCGTCTGCTCGCATTTTTGAAAGAGCCGGAGCCGCCGAAAGGCGTGCGCGATGCATGGGAAAAGCTGCCGGTCTTTCGCAAGGCGCTGACCATGGCGCCACGCGAACTGCGCAACGGTCCGTGCCAGCAAAACGTGGTGGAAGAGGCGGATGTCGATCTGACGCAATTGCCGCTGCAGACCTGCTGGCCGGGTGATGCCGGTCCGTTGCTGACCTGGGGTCTGGTGGTTACCCGCGGGCCGGGCAAGGAGCGGCAGAACCTCGGCATATACCGGCAGCAGTTGATAGGCCGCAATCGGCTGATCATGCGCTGGTTGTCACACCGCGGCGGCGCGCTGGATTTTCATGAATGGCAAAAGGCTCACCCCGGCGAGCCTTTCCCCGTGGCGGTCGCATTAGGCGCCGATCCGGCGACGATCCTTGCCGCGGTCACACCGGTGCCCGACACGCTTTCGGAGTATGCGTTTGCCGGACTGCTGCGCGGTGCCCGCACCGAGCTGGTGCGCTGTGCGGGGTCGGATCTGATGGTGCCGGCGCACGCGGAGTTCGTCCTCGAAGGGCATATCATGCCGGGTGACGAGGCGCCGGAGGGTCCGTTCGGCGACCATACCGGGTACTACAACGAGGTCGAGAATTTTCCGGTGTTTACGGTTACCCGGCTGACTCACCGCAATGATCCGATCTATCACAGCACCTACACCGGGCGGCCGCCGGACGAGCCGGCCATCCTCGGCGTGGCATTGAACGAGGTGTTCGTGCCAATCCTGCAACGCCAGTTCCCGGAGATAGTCGACTTTTACCTTCCGCCCGAGGGTTGTTCGTACCGTGTGGCGATCGTCACGATCAAAAAACAATATCCCGGCCACGCCAAGAGGGTAATGCTCGGGGTGTGGTCTTTTCTGCGCCAGTTCATGTACACCAAATTCGTGATTGTCACCGACGACGATGTCAATGCGCGCGACTGGAACGATGTCGTGTGGGCTGTGTCGACCCGGGTGGATCCGAGCCGCGACACGGTAATGATCGACAATACGCCGATCGACTATCTCGATTTTGCATCGCCGACGCCCGGACTCGGCAGCAAAATGGGCATCGATGCCACCAGTAAGTGGCCGGGCGAGACTCACCGCGAATGGGGGCGGCCGATACGAATGAGCGAAGAGGTAAAGGAGCGTGTCGACGAAATGTGGTCGAGCCTCGGTCTCGACCAGGCTGGTGTCGCGAATCCAGGCGTCAAAAAAACACCATAGACATTTGCCGCACCGGACACTACTTTACTGATGCCAGAAAACGCGTGAACAAAAGGGGCAGGAATGCGTCATATATCCGTTCTGAATTCCAAGGGAGGTTGTGGCAAGAGCACCATCGCCACAAATCTTGCCGTTTATTTCGCACTTGAAGGTGCGCAGGTCGCACTGGCGGATTTTGATCCGCAGCGTTCCTGTCTTGACTGGCTCGAAACGCGTCCCGCCGGTTGCGCGCCGATCCAGGGGGTGGCCGCTTACGAGGACGGTTTGCGTGGCGTGCCGCGTGGTGCCGACATCGTCATTATCGATGCACCGGCGCGATGTCATGGCCGCGAGTTGACCGACCTGGTACGCCGCTCGGAAACGATTCTCGCGCCGGTGCTGCCATCGACAATCGATATGAAGGCGACCGACAAGTTCATCGATGAGCTGATGCATGTCGGCAAGGTCGAGCGCAAACAGGTCAAAATCGCGCTGCTTGCCAACCGGGTGCGGGAAAATACGCTGATTTTTGACGAGCTCGGCGACTACCTGAAACGCTCGAAAGCGCCTTATATCGGCTCGTTGCGCGATGCCCAGAACTATGTCCGCGCCTATACCCGAGGCCTCGGCGTACTCGAACTGCCGGAATATCTCGCGTGGCCGGACTGGGCCCAGTGGGAGCCCATCGTAAGCTGGCTGGAAAGCAAACGCAGTCAGCCCTGACCGCGGTTTGCTGCCGCACTCATTGCGGCGAGGCTGGCCGCGATGCCGTCGGCCGGGTCGGGGTAGCGCAGGCGCACACCGAGATCACGGATCATGCGGTGGTTGTCGATCTGCCGCGATTCCGCGATGAACGACCACGCCATGGCCGAGACCCGCGCCTGGACATCGGCAGCCGGCAGTTGCTCGGGTTGAGGCAGTCCCGCCGCGCGTGCGACACAGGCAAAGAACTCGGTTCTGCTCCAGTGACAGCCATCGCTGACATTGTAGATCGCGGAGTGGACCGGCAACCGGGCGGCACGCAGGCAGACCGCGGCGAGATCGTCGACATGGATGCGATTGCCCGGCCCCGCCTCCTGTTTACGAATCACCGGAACCCCGCTTTTCAGGCTGCGCAGCGGCAGCCGCTGCGGGCCATAGATACCCGGGACGCGCAGTACGATCCAGCCGATTCCGTTGGATTCTGCCCATGACCGGACTATCCCCTCGGCGGCGAGCCGGCGCCGTCCACGACCGGTCTGCGGTTGTGCGGGGGCGGTTTCGTCGGTCAGCGCACCGCCGCGGTCGCCATAGACAGCCGTCGTGCTGACATAGACAATGCCCGCCGGAACCGGGCCTTCGAGTGCCGCCAGGAATTTTTCGAGACGCGGATCGGAATCGCCATCGGCGGGCGGCGGGGCCAGGTAAACGATGACTGAGGGAGCGCCGGGCGTGATCGAAACGGTCGCTGTGACATCCGCATCGAGGTCCACAGCGAACGCGTCGTAGCCGGCCGCGGTCAACGTTGCGGCACTTTCGCCGCGGCTGGTGATGCAACGGCACGAGAATCCGTCTGCGCGCGCCAGGGCTGCCAGCCGTTTCCCGGTATAGCCGCAACCGGCAATGATCAGGCCCTGTGCCGATGTATCCATGGGACGCTCTCCGTTTTGGCGACCGTCCAATAATACGGGAGCGTGCGAGAGATCCGCATGAAAGATACTGTCAAACTGCTGCCGTCGGGACAGTGCCTGGCGGTCCCGGCCGCAGAGTCGATCCTCGACACGGCGCTGCATGCCGGCATCAATCTGCCGCATAGCTGTCGTGGCGGCAGCTGTGGATCGTGCCGTGCGCGACTGTTGCAGGGCGAACTCGATTATCCTTTCCGCCCCCCGCTGGCGCTGACTGCTGAGGAAATCGAGCAGGGCTACGCGCTGTTGTGCCAGGCGCGGCCGCGCGGCGCCGTTGTCATCGAGGCAAAGCCGGTCGTGTCGCCGGAAGATATCCGGATCAAGCGCGTGCCGTGCCGCGTGCGCACGCTGACACGTCTGGGTCACGATGTGATGGGCGTGACATTGCAGCTTCCGGCGGTCGAACCGATGCCGTTCGAGGCGGGTCAGTATCTCGATGTCTTGCTCGACGGCGGCCATCGCCGCAGCTTCTCGATTGCCAGCGATCCGTCAGACCCGCATTTCCTGCAACTACATATCCGCCGGGTTGCCGGCGGTGGTTTTTCCGAGCAGGTGTTTGGCGAGCTGCGCGAGGGCGCGCTGTTGACGATTGAAGGGCCGTTTGGCGCGTTTCGTCTGCGCCCGGCGCATGGCCGGACCCGCCTGTTCGTCGCCGGTGGCACCGGTCTGGCGCCAATTCTGAGCATGTTATCGCAGGCCATCGCGCAGGGTCTCGAAGCGCCGGCCCACCTTTTCTGGGGTGCGCGCGGGCGCGCCGACCTCTACCACGACAGTGTGCTCGAGCGCTGGCGCGACGAGCAGCCGCTGTTGACTTACACGCCGGTTCTGTCGGAGCCGGGTGCGAATGACGACTGGAACGGCGCTACCGGATTCGTGCACGAGGCCGTCATTGCGGCCTACCCGGATTTGTCCGCGGTTGATGTGTATATGGCCGGGCCGCCGGCGATGATCGAGGCCGGGCAGCATCTGCTGCCGGCCAGCGGCTTGCCGCCGGAGCGGCTTTTCTTCGATTCGTTCGAGTATTCTCCCGAGGCACTGCGGGCGATGGACCGCGACCGGCGCGATAGCTAGGATTCGTGCTCGTCAGGGCGATTTCGCGGTAGCGCCGTGCGGCCGCTGCCGGCGCCGCTGGCGAGTTGCAGACCCGAACGGAACGCTTCTGAGGCGTGCTGGTCTTCGCCCAGTTTTTCGAGCAGGTTGCCATATAACGCAAAGCCCTCGGCGCTGGGTGCGATAGCGAGGCTGCTTTCGAGATAGCTGCGCGCTTTGCCCCACAGTTCGTTGGCCATCGACAGGCGTGCGACCGCCAGCAACAGCACCGGGTCTTCGCCATGATGGTGCAGCCACTGTTCGGCATGGCGCAGATGCGCGGGCTTGTCCACCACCTCCAGACGGCCATAAATCGCGACGAGTTGTTGCCACCAGGTCTTGCGTAGTGACTTGCGGATGAACGTCTCGGTTTCCTGCTGGTGATCGTTGCGGACGAGCGCCTGCAGATAGGCGGCGGTGATATCTTCATCGCCGTGCAGATTCTTGGGGAGTGAGCGCCACAGTTCGACGGCGCGGTCGTAATCGGTATCGGCCGCGGCGAACAGGCCGCCATACGCGGCAGTCGCCAGGCGCCGGTATTCAGCATCGTCGACCGCGTGGCGACGTTTCAGTGCCGCCAGCACCGCGGACAACCGCTGCCAGTCGCCCAGGTTTTCATAGACATGCGCCTGCAATTGCAGCAGCCGCGCATTGACCGGTGCGATTGCGGCTACCTGGTCGAGCGTGACGGCAGCGGTCGCAAGGTCGCCGCGTTCGACCTGCAATTCGGCCTCGGTCAGCAGAACCAGGACCTGGGATTCCGGGTCGGACTCGGCCGCCAGCCGCAACCATGTCTCGCTGCGTTCAGTTGCACCCTGCTGGTGCGCCGCGCGTGCGGCACCGAGGTATCCCAGCAGAGGATTGCTGGCCCGGCGGCTGGCCCGGGAAAGAAATTTTTCGCCACGGTTCCAGTCGCCCTCGGCGAGCAGCGTTAGGCCGCGCTCCATCTGCCGTTGCGCGCTCTGCTTGCGGCGGCGCGCGGCCGCGCGCCCGAGTTGGCGCGGTGCGCGCCAGATCCGTGCCAGCAAACGCAGCGCCAGGTACAGTGCGATCAGACCCGCGATCAGAATCGGCACCGACATTTCGATCAGGTAGCCACGCAAGTTGATCATCACGTAGCCGGGATCCTCGATCAGCGCCGCTGCCAGCAGCGCGCCGCCGAGCAGACTCAGCACGATAATCAGGCCGGCTTTCATATGGCGTCCGCTTGCGCGTCTGGACCGGCCTGCTGCAGCAGTCTCAACGAGCCGCTGATGTCGGGCAGCGTCGGCGCAATCTGCTTGCCTTCGAGGTCGGCGATCTGGTTGAGCGCGTTGGAGACACCGCCGTCCTGGGTATCGAAATAAGTGTTGAGCCAGCTGCGCACACCGCGCAGACTGGTCCGGTAGACCTCTTCATTGCGCTGGAGCAGCGCCAGGCGGGCAATCTCGAGCTTGAGCTCGACATTGCGATAGAGGAAGTAGATTTCGTCTGGCGGCAACAGAGGCTCGACCACCGTATCGGTCCTGCGCACGGCCACCAGTCCCTCGAGCGCGTCCCGTACCGAAGCCACGAACCGGTCCCAGCCGGACTGTGGCCCGGCGGCGGTGCCGCTCTGGTTTGGTGCCGGCGACGGGGCTACCCGGTCCCGGCCCTTCAGCGCCAGCCCGGAGGCTTGCTCGGATAACGCTGAAAGTGCAAGCGCGATGCCGGTCAGGTCGGGTTGATCGACGCGCTGCAGCGCCGCGATCTCTTCGGCTATCTCGCTGCGGACGCCGAGATAGACCGGATCGTCGAGTTGTGCCAGTCGCTCATCCGCGAGGCCCAGGGCGGATTCCGCCGCCGCTGGGTTTCCCGCGAGTTGCAACTGACGGTTGGCGATTCGCAGATACGACTCGATCTCCTGTAGCGCAAAATCCTGATTTACCGGGACCACGACCGGCGGGGGCGCGGCGCTTGCGGCCGCCTCCGCCTGGTCGATACGCGCATTGAGTTCTTCGAGCAGCGCCGGGTCGACCCCTTCGGCCGGTTCGGTCCGGGCAATTTGATCAGCCAGCGCCCGCAGCTCGGCCTCGGTTTCGGCGGAGCTGTTCTCGAGCGCATCGAGTCGCCCTGTAAGGTCTTCCAGTTCGACCGGCATCTGCTCGGAGGCGCTGTTCTCGAGCGCGTCGAGTCGTCCGATCAGGCCCTCCAGTTCCACTGGAGCCTGGTCGGAAGCGATGACCGGTGCGGCGCTGGCCGCCTCATCGACGCGTTGCCCAAGCCGGGTCAGCTGATCCGCGAACGCCGCCAGTTGCGATTGCTGGTCATCCTGCAACTTCGTGAGCGCACCGCGCTGTTGGTCAGCGAGCGCCGCGAGCCCTGCTTGCGGCTCGCCGGACTGGCTGTCGAGGCGTTCGACCTCGAGCCACAAATAGGCGCATGCAGCGAGCGCAAGCAGGCTGAAAATCATCGCCATTGCAGTCGCAAAACCGGATTTACGCTGGACGATAACCTGTTGGTCAACGCGTGCGGGCTCCCTCTCCGACGCCTGACGCTCGATTGCCGCTTGCGATTCGGTGACGGGCGTTGCCGCTCCGTCGTCTCGGATTTCGTCGGTGGGTTTTCTTCCAGAGTCGCTCATGTTTTCCCGGCATCAGTCGGAGTAGGTCGCCGCCCGAGTTGTTCTTGCCAGCTGCACTCAGGTCGTATCTTTGGCTGCCGGTTCGTTGGCGATGGTATCGACCAGCAGTGCGTCCTGTGGTCCGGATGCGAGCAATATACGACGCCCAAGCCCCAGTGACCCTGCCTTTTTTACCACACGTTCGCTTGCGGTAACCAGCCGTGTACGTGACAGCAGCGCGGTGGCCGGGCGGCCCAGCAGAGCCATCAGTGCCTCCAATATCTCGATGCTGCCGACCGCAACGAAGTCGATCGAGGCCGCCGCGAGCAGGCGCCGGATTTCCGCCAGCCGCGCGGCACTGGGGCAGGATTGAACCCTGCGGTAGACCTCCGCGTATTCGACCTGGCCGCCGCGTTCACCCAGCGTTTCGGCCAGAAGCTCGCGGCCACCGTCTCCACGCACAATCAATATCCGCTGACCCGCAACAGTGTTGAGTTCGGCGCAATTGAGCAACGCCTCCGAAGTAAACCCGCTGGCCGGACGCAGCACCGCGGAAAAGCCAAGCTGCTCCAGTTCCGCCGCCGTGGCGCCGCCGACGGCAGCAAGGCGCGGGCGAACCGAAGACATCTGCAACAGCGCATGGCCGTGCTTCACTGCATTGCGGCTGACGAAAATGACCCAGTCGTACCCGGTGGCTCGAGCCCGCGCCGTCTGTGCCTCAATGGCAATCGCGGGCAGGGCAATCGCGTCACCGCCTTCGCTGCGAATCAGCTCGCAGGCCTCTTCATCAAACGGGCGCGGGCGGGTGACGAGAATGCGATAACCCTTGAGTCGCCCGCCCACGGGGTCAGTCTTGCAGCGCGGCCAGAATCTGGTCGGCACCCTGCGCCAGCGCCTGTTGCGCCAGCGCTGTGCCGATGGCTTCACCCGCATCGCTGTGCCCTTCGAGTTCGGCCTCGATCATTTTGCTGCCGTCGGGTGACACGACCCGGGCGCGCAGTGTCAGTGTGTCCCCGGCGATCGTTGCATGGGCCGCGATGGGTGACTGGCAGCTTGCGCCCAGGCCGGCGGCAAACGCCCGTTCGGCGCTGACGCAGCGGCTGGTGACGCTGTCAGCAAGTGTGCGCAGCAAAACGGCGACTTTTTCGTCGTCCGCACGACATTCGATTCCGACCGCGCCCTGGCCAACCGCCGGCAGGCACTGCCCGATCGACAGGTACTCGCGAATACGTTGCTCGAGACCCAGTCGTTTCAGTCCCGCGGCGGCGAGAATCGCGGCATCGCAGAGACCTTCTTCGATGCGTGAGAGCCGGGTGCCGACGTTGCCGCGCAACGCAATGACCTCGAGATCGGGTCTTTGCGCCAGCAGCTGGCTTTGCCGCCGCAGGCTCGAAGTTCCCAGTCTGGCGCCGTGAGGCAGGTCATCGAAACTCGGGCAGCTGACGGAAACGAATGCATCGCGCGGATCTTCTCGATCCATGATGGCGGCGAGCATGAACCCGTCCGGCATTTGCGCCGGAACGTCTTTCATTGAATGCACGGCGATGTCGGCGCGGCCGTCCTGCATCGCGACTTCCAGCTCCTTGATGAAAAGTCCCTTGCCGCCGATCTTGGCCAGGCTTTTGTCGAGGATGCGGTCGCCTTCCGTCGACAGCGGATACAGGGTTACGGTCAGGTGCGGATGGTGGCGTTGCAGAGCCGCAGCAACATGTTCGGCCTGCCACAACGCCAGCGGACTCTTACGGGTAGCGATACGGATAGTGTCGGTCATTTCATCTGCTTTCGTGTTTATTGGTGATGCCATCGGCAATGCACTGCCGCACGGTTTTTAAATGGCGGCGGCTTACGGCGAGTGTCCTGTCGCTGCCGCGCAGCCGCGCGTACCACTGACCGTCGCTGTTTTTTTCCAGCGCGGCCAGATAAGCCACGGCGACGAGCGCATTGCGATGGATTCGCACGAAGCTTGTAGCGAATTCATCCTCGAGTTCCCTGAGCGACTCGTCGATCAGAATTTCGCTGTCCCGGGTTCTGAGAGCGACGTATTTCTGATCGGCCTGAAAACATAGTACGTCATCCACCGGAATCAGTTGCAGGCTGTCTTTTACCTTCGCGCAAATGTGTTTTCGCGCCGGGGCGGTATCGGTGCCGTCGCCGCCGAGAGCGCGTAGTTGCGCCTGTGTCGGGCGGCGGGCGTGGCGTACCGCATCGAGCAGTCGCTCCCGGCGCACCGGTTTCACGAGATAGCCTACGGCGCGTGCCTCGAAGGCGTCCATGGCGTATTCGCTGTAGGCGGTTGTAAAAATAACGGCTGGCGGTGTGTCGAGCCGCGCGAGGTGGCGTGCCGCCTCCACGCCGTCCATTCCGGGCATACGGATATCCATCAACACCACATCCGGCTTGAGAGCTTCGCAGGCTTCGAGCGCGGCCCGGCCGTCGCCGGCCTCGCCGATCACCTCGCATTCGGGTTCCTCACCGAGCAGGCGGCGTAGCCGGTCGCGCGCTGGTTGCTCGTCGTCAACGATCAGTATTTTCATCGTCACTATGCTCGGCCGGGAAAACCAACGTGACATCGAAGCGGTCGTGATCGGCATCGATGGTCAGTTGCGCGCGGCCCGGGTAGGCGAGCTCGAGCCGTTCACGAATATTATCCAGTGCAATTCGATTGCCCTGTTGCCGCCGCGGAGTCGGATCGGCGGGCAACGGATTGCTGACGGTAATCGCAACCCGGCCGTCTTCGACGGCGCCGGTGATCTGCACGGTACCGCCACCCGGGGACGGCTCGATACCATGGTAGATCGCATTCTCGAGCAACGGTTGCACGATCAGGCTGGGTACACGTACCCGCAACGGCAGAGCGTCAATGCGCCATTCGACCAGCAGTCGCGGTCCGAGCCGTAACTGTTCGATGCGCTGATAAATCCGCGCCAGTTCCAGTTCTTCTTTCAGCGGGATCCTGCTGCGCTCATCATGGAGCGTGGCCCGAAACAGGTCCGCGAGATCCTCCACTGCTTCTTCGGCGCGCTCCGGGTCGCTGCGGGTCAGCGCGGCGATGGTGTTGAGGCTGTTGAACAGAAAATGCGGGCGTATTCGTGCCTGCAGCGCATTGACGCGGGCACGTGCCTCGCTCTGGACGTTGCGCTTCCACTGGAACGAGACATAGAAGTAACGCAGCAACAGCCCGCTGACGATCGCCGCGACTCCGGCAGTTCTCAGCACGAAATCGCGATGGGCGTCGGGGAACAGCGTCGAGACAGCGCCGGTGCGGGCCGACCACCACTGACCCAGCCAGTAAGCCGCTTCGGCGACCAGTACCGCGCATCCGGTCATCACCGCGAAGCTGACCAGGCCGGCGAAACGGGCGCGGACTTCGGCGAGGCGAGGCCGCAGCAGACACAGCAGGGCCGCGCTGCCGAGCCCGACCCACAACAGAAACAGTGACGTGCGGCCGAGGTCGACCCAGAACTGCTCCTGTGTCGATCTGCGACCGAGGACAATCAGTATTGCGGTGAGTTCTGCGACCAGCACCACGGCGAGGGCCATGGACGGCTTGCAGAAATCGGGCAGAAATATCGGTGAGGTCGCGGCCGGGTCGCCGCGTTCGCGCGCACTCATCGCTCGCTGCGCTCAGTCATTCGAGCCGCTGGCGGCGAACATCGCATCCTTGATCCGGAACAGCGAGGAAATATCCTGTTCCTCGCGGTCCGGTCGCGGCAACCGCGCATAGTGCACCAGCGTCATCTCCACCAGGGGCAACTTCACGCCGTGCGCCGCGGCCATGACCTGGCAGATTTTCAGGTCTTTCTCATGTAGAGCGACCTTGAATCCGAGCGGAAACTCGCCGCGGATCATGTTCGGGGCGCGGAATTTCAGAAACCAGCTTGCCGCGGCGCCGTGCGACAACGCGTCCGCCACCTTGCCCAGCGGCAACCCCTCGGCACGCGCGAACGCCATGGCTTCGCTGACCGCCTGGTTGACTCCCGCGACCATGATCTGGTTGGTGGCTTTCGTGGCCTGGCCGCTGCCCACTGCGCCAATGTGGGAAACATGGGCGCCGAGTACATCCAGAATTGGTTTGCCCCGCGCGAAATCGCCCTCGCTGCCGCCGACCATGATCGCAAGGCTGCCGGCGCGCGCACCTTCGGTGCCGCCGCTGACCGGGCAGTCACAAAATCCGATGTCGCGGGTGGCGAGGCGTACCGCTGCCTCACGCGCCGTTGCCGCGGCGACGGTGGAGCAGTCGAGCACGAGAGCTCCGGCGGCACAGCTTGCAGTCAGCACATCGATACATTGCAGCAGATCTTCGTCGGCCGAGACACACAGCACCACGACATCGCAGGCGCTGGCGAGACTCGCGAGATTTTCCGCGACTGCCACGGCATGCCCGGCCGCGAAAGCGGCGCTGCGCTGCGGACTGCGATTCCACACCACATCCAGCATGCCAGCGCACTTGAGATTGGCAGCCATCGGTTCTCCCATGGCGCCCAGACCCACGAATCCAACTCGTTCCATTGTTGTGCTTGATTCACGCCCCGCCCGGGGAGCGTGCTACCGAATATGCCCGCAGCGAAGTGTGCGTCGGCGGCTTTGGAATGACAAGCGCGACCCTGTCGCGGTCAGTCGCAGTATTGTTCTACCGCCTGTTCCGCGGCGGCCTTGGCTTCGGCAACTTCCTCTTCCGACATCCACTCGCGCTCGCCGTTGGCCAGCGGTTTGTAGAAACGCCGGTGGGTGTTGTAGTTGGTGACTGCAGCGCGGGCGCGCTCGCAGCCATCCTCGCGCGCCGCCTCGTTCTGCGCATCGATCTGGTTTCGCTCGGCGTCGATCTCCGCCTGGTCGCGTTGTACGGCGTTATCGACCTGGCGCCCGGCATTTTCCTTCGTCACTTCCTGCTCGATCTCGCGCGGGTTAGTGCGGCGGGACTCGATCGCGACCATTTCCGCCTCTTCGTCGTCAGGCATATCGGCGTAGTGCACGACGCCTTGTTCGTCTGTCCAGGTGTAGACCTGGGCTGTGGCGGCACCGGCCCAGATCAGGCCTCCGGCCAACGCCAGCAGCAGGTAGCTTCGAGAAGTGCGTTTGTCGTTCACCGCTGTGTTTCCTCCGGATTCCCGGCCGTTAAATCCGTGTGTCGTGGCAGTGCTGCTTCAGATCGCATCGCCGTCGGTTTCGCCGGTACGGATACGAATGGCCTTTTCGAGCGTCGCAACAAAAATCTTGCCGTCGCCGATCTTGCCGGTCCGCGCCGAGCTGACAATCGTCTCCAGCACGCGTTCGAGCATATCATCCTCGATGGCCAGTTCGATTTTCATTTTCGGCAGAAAATCAACAACATACTCTGCCCCACGATAGAGTTCAGTATGACCTTTCTGGCGTCCGAAACCTTTGACCTCGGTCACAGTTATTCCCTGTACGCCGAGTTCGGCCAGGGCTTCCCGGACGTCATCGAGGCGGAAGGGCTTGATGATGGCAGTGACCATTTTCATAAGACTGTCTCCGTAAGCCGGCGAACCGGATTTGCTGCAGGCAGTCTACCGCGCGGATAAGGCAAAGAAAAAGAAAAGGCGGGCCATGATGGCCCGCCTTCCGTTATCGCCCGTTGCAGTTGCCTCGAGGGCTGATTACCCGGATCGAGAGGGGGAGATTCCACGATTCCGGACTACGACATAGTGTTTCGCTGCAGCGGACGGCAACACTGGTAAATGCATCAGTCTGAGGCCGTGTTGAACTCGGGGTAGGCCTCCAGTCCGCACTCGGCCAGATCCGCGCCCTCGTACTCGCCCTGCTCGTCGATGCGGATGCCAATCGTCGCCTTGATGATTGCCCACACCAGGAAACTGGCGCCAAACACCCAGCCGAAGATCACCCCGATCCCGAGCAGTTGCGCCATCAGGCTGGCGTCGGCGTTGGTGATACACACCGCGAGCAGACCCCAGATACCGACCACGCCATGCACCGAAATCGCGCCGACCGGGTCATCGATTCTGATGCGGTCGAGGAACACGATCGAGAACACGACGATCAAGCCACCGACACCGCCGATTAGCGTTGCCATGCCGGGTGTCGGTGTCAGCGGCTCGGCCGTGATCGCAACGAGGCCGGCGAGCGCGCCGTTCAGCGCCATCGTCAGGTCGGCCTTGCCGAAACGGAATCGTGCCGTGATCAATGCGGCAACAAGTCCGCCCGCGGCGGCCATGTTGGTGTTGACGAAGATCAGCGCCACCGCGTTGGAATTTTCGACGCTCGAGACGGCCAACTGCGAACCGCCGTTGAAGCCGAACCAGCCAAGCCACAGCACCCAGGCGCCGAGTGTGGCCAGCGGCAGGTTACAACCCGGGATTGCGCTGATTTGTCCGCCTGGTCCGTATTTGCCTTTTCTCGCCCCCAGCAGAATGACGCCGGCCAGAGCCGCCGCGGCACCGCAGATATGGACGACACCTGAACCGGCGAAGTCAAGAAAACCGGCCTGGTCGAGGAATCCGCCGCCCCATTTCCAGAAGCCCTGAACCGGGTAGATAAATCCGGTCAGTACCACCGCAAACAGGAAGAACGACCACAGTTTCATGCGTTCGGCGACCGCGCCCGAGACAATCGACATCGCGGTGGCGACGAACACCACCTGGAAGAAGAAGTCGGACAGATTAGAGTAATACGGTGCGTCGTCACCGCCCGCGGTCACTGCAGCGACCGTGTTGTCATCGGCCGACAGGAAGCCGATTGACGGCAACCAGCTCGAGATTCCGTCGCCGTACATGATGCCGTAGCCGCAGACCATGTACATGATGCAGGCTATGGAATAGAGCCCTACATTCTTGGTCAGGATTTCGGCGGTGTTTTTGGCCCTGACGAGACCGGCTTCGAGCATCGTGAAGCCGGCGGCCATCCACATGACCAGCGCGCCGGACATCAGAAAATAGAATGTGTCCAGCGCGTAGCTGAGTTCCAGAAGTTTTTCCACGTTTTAGTCTCCTTTCTACCGGCCCGGCTTCAGACAGCCTCGGGTCCGGTCTCCCCGGTACGAATACGAATGACCTGCTCGAGGTCGCTGACGAAGACCTTGCCGTCGCCGATCTTACCGGTCCGTGCGGTGTTGACGACCGCCTCGATGACCTGTTCGACGATGTCCTCTGGCACCGCCATCTCGATTTTTGCCTTCGGCAGAAAATCGACGACATACTCGGCGCCGCGGTAAAGCTCGGTGTGGCCGCGCTGACGGCCAAAGCCTTTTACCTCGGTGACTGTGATCCCCTGGATGCCGATTTCCGCGACGGCCTGGCGCACGTCATCGAGCTTGAAGGGTTTGATGATTGCTGTGATCAGCTTCATTAATGTGTACTCCCACTCGTTTTCTTCGCGATGATTTGTTCCGCTGCGCCCGGCCCGTCCGGGCCGGGCGCAGCGCGATCAGTCGATCAGGCCGAACGTTTTGCTGATCGTGAACATCAGGTTGCTGTTGTCTTCGGTGCCAACCAGGTCATCGTCGCTATAGATGTAAGCTCCGGTGAGATCGAAACCGCCGACTTCGGTGCTGTAACCGACTTCGTAGTAGCTGCCGTCGAAATCGTCTTCGAAGGTTGCCGCCTTGAGGTGGAAGCCCTCGTATTCCCAGGTCAGCGCGTAGTGCTGGTAGTCCTGCTCGTCGCCGAAGCCGTCCCACTGGCCGATATCGGCGTTGACGGTGAACCAGCGCCATCCGGCCGTGAGGTTCACTTCCTTGTAGTCGTCGTCAAAATTGTCGGTGTACCAGTAATACGTGCCGCCGATCCCGAGATTGAACTCGCCAAGATCGAAGCTGTAGCCGCCGTAGAAGTCGATCTCGAGGCCCTTGCCGACATCGGCGGCCCAGGTGCCCAGGTTGAACCCGCTGTTTTCCCAGTCGAGACCGCCCATCGCCGACGAATCGTTCTGCTCGATACCGCGGAACACGTATTCGGACATGAAGCCCAGATTGCCGGTCACTTCGGCTGAGGCCGCGGACGCGGCCAACATGGCGGTTGCTGCAAGGCTGGTGGTGATAATTCGCATCAGTGTTTTCCTTCCCCGTATCGTTGAGTTGACTTGGGCGCGCCGACGGCGCGCGCTGGTTTCCTAACCGACCTGATACAGAGCAGGATTCGTGCCAGTTTTGGGTTCTCATTCGATTCAATGACTTAGCGCCAATCCTGCGTGCCGACGCTTCGCTGCAGTGCACCATCCTTGTGCGATTGCTGTGCCATGAAGTGGCAAATGCCCTCATTTCGGGCGATTTCGCGGCTTGCGCTGCAAGGCTGCCGCCCAGCAGAATGCGGCCAACGCGGCAAAAGGTGTTTGAGATGGATGCAAAGCGCATCGACGAACTGGCCAGGCGGCTGGCAGAGGCACTGCCGGAGGGCATTACCGATCTGCGTACCGACATGGAGCGAAACTTCCGCTCGGTTCTGCAGGGCACACTGGCGCGGATGGATGTCGTGACTCGCGAAGAGTTCGATGTCCAGGCGGGCGTGCTTGCGCGTACCCGCGAACGTGTGGAGCAGTTACTGGAGCGGCTGGAAGAGCTGGAGCGCGGGTTGCAGAAATCCGCGACCGGGAAGCCCGCCAGCGGCAAAAAAACTGCTGATAGCCCGGCCCGGAAAAAAAAACCCGCCGCGAAGCCTGACTGAGGCGCGAATGGCGCGAGGGCGCCGGCTGTGAGCCTGGCGACGGTTCTGAGCCGCGCGCAAAACGGCCTCAAGGCACCGCAGGTGCGGGTCGAGGTTCACGTCGCGGGCGGGCTGCCCGCGTTTACCATTGTTGGGCTGGCCGAGACGGCGGTGCGCGAGAGCCGCGACCGCGTCAGGGCGGCGATTCAGAACGCCGGTCTCGAATTTCCGCAGCGCCGGATCACGGTCAACCTCGCCCCGGCCGATCTGCCCAAGGAGGGCGGGCGCTTCGATCTCGCCGTCGCGATCGGCATCCTGAGCGCCACCGCACAGGTACCGCCGCAGAAAACCGCTGATGTCGAGTTCTATGGTGAATTGTCACTCGGCGGAGAATTGCGCCGGGTGCCGGATCTGTTCCCGGCGCTGCTGCAGTCGCGCCGCGGTGGCCGGCGTCTGGTCGTGCCGCGCGCCAATAGCGCCGAGGCAGCGCTGGTTCCCCGAATTAGGGTAGAGGTCGCCGCGCATCTGCTGGATGTCTGCCGCAGCCTGTGTGGCGGCGACCCGCTCGAGCCACCGCTGCGCTGTGACGACCCCGGCCCCGGCGTGGAGGCGGACCTGGCTGACATTGCGGGTCAGCTACAGGCACGACGCGCACTGGAAATCGCGGCGGCCGGAGGACACAACCTGATGCTTGTGGGTCTGCCCGGCACCGGTAAGAGCATGCTCGCCACCCGCTTGCCCGCGCTGTTGCCGCGGCTGGACGAGGCCGAAGCGCTCGAAGTCGCGGCGATCGCGGCGCTGACCCGGCAGGGATTCGATCCGCGCCGATGGCGCGTGAGGCCATTTCGGAGTCCTCACCATACCGCCTCGACCGCCGCACTGGTTGGCGGTGGCGCCGCACCGCGCCCGGGCGAGGTATCGCTTGCACATCGCGGCGTTCTGTTCCTGGACGAGCTGCCGGAATTCGGTCGCGCGGCGCTCGAGGCGTTGCGGGAGCCGCTGGAAACCGGCCAGGTATGTCTTGCGCGCGCCGCGCACCGTGCCGAATACCCGGCGCGCTGTCAGCTCGTGGCGGCAATGAATCCGTGTCCCTGTGGCTATCTCGGCGATCCGGGCGGGCGCTGCTATTGCAGCCGTGACCAGGTGCGGCGGTACCGCGGGCGGATCTCCGGACCCCTGCTCGACCGGATCGACCTGCAGGTGGAAATGGCGCCGGTCAGCGCCGCCGAATTGTTATCCGGGCTCAACCGCGGCGAGTCCACGGCGCCGGTGCGGGAACGCGTGGCGCTGGCCCGCCGTCTCCAGCTCGGGCGCTGTGGACAGCTCAATGCCACTCTCGACGCTGGCGGGACCAGTCTTTACTGTGAGCCCGACAGTGGCGGGCGGCGCCTGCTGGCGCAGGCGCTGGAGCGTTTTGGTCTGTCGGCGCGAGCTGCCCACCGGGTGCTTCGTGTGGCCAGGACGATTGCCGATCTCGCCGGCGCCCGCAATTGCCGCCGCGATGACATCGCCGAGGCCCTGGCATTGCGCGCGCTGGAGCTAAAACGGCCCGCTTGCTAGACTGCGCCGCCGCCCCGTTCCCGAGACGTACTCCGCCACTGTGTCCCAGCTCAACCCCGAGCAGCGTGCCGCCGTAACCCGAATCTCCGGGCCAATGCTCGTGCTGGCCGGTGCCGGCAGCGGCAAAACCCGGGTCATCACTGAAAAAATTGCCTACCTGATTCGTGGCCGTCACTTCCGTCCGGCGCAGGTTTGTGCAGTGACGTTCACCAACAAGGCGGCGCGCGAGATGCGCGGCCGCGTCGCGGCACTGGGCAAGGAACAGGGTAGCGACGGGCCTTTTATTTCGACCTTCCATCAACTCGGGCTGCGAATACTACGCACCGAGTATCACCGTCTCGGCTATCGTCGCGGGTTCAGCATCTTCGACGCGGCCGACAGCCTGTCCCAGGTCAAGGAGATTCTGAAACAGGACGGCCATGCGGCGAGCGGCGCGGCGGAGGCCGCGGCGGCGAAGATTTCGGCGTGGAAGAGCGCACTTGTTGCGCCGGACGAGGCGGCAAAACAGGCCGCGGACCCGCTCGAGCTCCAGGCCGCGCGGGTCTATTCGCGTTATGTCGAAAGCCTCAAGGCCTACAACGGTCTCGACTTCGATGACCTGATCACCGCGCCGGTGACGTTGCTACGCGACGACGCCGAGGTACGGCGGCAGTGGCAGGCGAGACTGGGCTATCTGCTGGTGGACGAATACCAGGACACCAACGGTGCCCAGTACGAAATGATGAGGCTGCTGGCCGGGGCGGAGCCGAACTTCACCGTGGTGGGTGACGACGACCAGTCCATTTATGCGTGGCGCGGAGCGCAGCCGGAAAACCTGGTCCAGCTCCAGCACCATTACCCCGACCTTGCCGTGGTCAAGCTCGAGCAGAACTACCGCTCCAGCAGCCGCATTCTGTCGGCGGCGAATCGCCTTATTGCGAACAACCCGCATGTATTCGAGAAACGACTGTGGAGTGCGCTCGGACCCGGCGCCGCCATCCGGGTGTGGTCGGCGGCGGACGCGACCGACGAGGCGCAACGGGTCGTTGGCGAGATTCTCCATGCGCGGCGGACAAAATCCGCGGAGTGGGGAGAATTCGCGATCCTGTACCGCGGTAATCATCAGGCCCGGCCATTCGAAGAGGCGCTGCGGACCCAGCAGATTCCGTACCATCTCAGCGGCGGGCTGTCGTTTTTCGACCGTGCCGAGGTCAAGGACACGCTGGCCTACCTGCGCCTGGTGGCCAACCCCGACGACGATACGGCGTTTTTGCGGATCGTGAACACGCCACGCCGTGAAATCGGTGCCGCGAGCCTTAAGGCGCTGGCGGAATACGCCGGGCAGCGCCAGTCGAGTCTGCTGACCGCATCGCTGGAGTTCGGTCTCGCGTCGCACATGCCGCAGCGTTCGGCGCGCCGGCTCCACCAGTTTGCCCGCTGGATCGTCGAAACCGCTGATGCAGCGGAGCAGGGTGACGCGGTCAAGGTCGTACGTGCGCTGGTGGACGAGGCCGGGTACCGGAGCTGGATCGAAGAAAATGCCCGTGACCCGGCTGCCGCCGAGCGTGCGTGGGACAATGTCCGTGAACTGTTTGCCTGGTTATCGCGGATGGCGCGTAATCGCCCCGATGCAACGCTGGCCGAGCTGATAGCGCAACTGGCGATCCTCGATAATGTCGATCGCGATGATGAGGATCGCAGCAAGGTCGTGAGCCTGATGACGCTGCATGCGGCAAAAGGTCTGGAATTCGACCAGGTGTTTCTGGTCGGCATGGAGGAGAATCTGTTGCCCCACCATGCCTGCCAGGAGGGTGCGGCGCTGGACGAGGAGCGCCGTCTTGCCTATGTCGGCATCACCCGCGCGCGGCGGCGGCTGACGATCACCCATGCCCGCAGTCGCAAGCGTTTCGGTGAGACGCTCGATTGCGTGGCGAGCCGGTTTCTCGAGGAATTACCCCACGACGAAATCGAATGGGAAAAAAGCGACCAAAACGTCAGCGCCGACGAGAGACACCAGCGCGGCCGCGCGGCGATCGCCGATCTGCGCAGCCTCCTCGGTGACGGTTAGGGCTACTGGCTCTCGCCCACCATGAATTCGACCGCCGCGCTGACTTCGTCGTCAGTCAGATCCGCACGCCCGCCTTTTGGCGGCATGTAGCCGGCATCGCCCTGGAAGCCTTTGATCGCATGCTCGATCAGCGTTGCCTGACCCTTCGAAAGGCGGTCGGCCCAGGCCGCGGAATCGCCAATTTTCGGTGCGCCACCGGCGCCGGTCGTATGACAGGCCATGCAGGCGGTGTTATAGACTTCGGGCCCCGTGCGAACCTGGGCGACAACCGTCTCGGTAACGACGGCGACAGCAGTGGTATCGGCTTCGCCGTCCAGTATGACCATGCCGACCGGGGCGATGCGCTCGCTGGTTTTGGCCAGCACCGCGGGATCCTCGAGATGATGTTGACCCTTGGTTTCGGCATGGATCTGCCGGGCGAGAAAAAACAGTGCGATGGTCGCGGCGAACAACACGCCGAGAATAAGCATGAAAGTGTCAAAAAACTGGCGATCGTGACTCACTGGGTCTTCCCTTTGATTGCAACGGTGTCGAGGACCGCAAAATTATAGCCGTTTGCCGCCGCGAGGGCGACGCGGTGGCAATGCAGTACCGGGCTCAGACCTGACCGGCGATATAGTGCTCGAGTTGCTCGATGATGAATTGCTGCTCGGCAATCACCTCTTTGACCAGGTCGCCAATCGAAACCAGCCCGATCACCTTGTCCCCTTCCGCCACCGGCAGATGGCGGATTCGCTTGTCACTCATCAGCGCCAGGCACTGCTCGACGCTTTGCTCGAGCCTCGCGCACAACACCGAGGTCGTCATGATTTCCTTTACCGGAGTCTGCCGTGACGACTTCCCGGCGAGGATTACCTTGCGCGCGTAGTCCCGTTCCGAAACGATGCCGCGCAGGTGCTCGCCCTCCATCACCAGCAGCGCCCCGATCCCTTTCTCGGCCATCATGCTGACCGCCTCGAAAATGGAGGCATCGGGGCCGATGGCCCAGATTTGCCGGCCTTTCTTGTTTAGCAGGCTGTCTACCGTTTTCATCGCCTTTCCCCGCTGTTCTTGTAAATTCGTCCGCAGCTGCCCGGGTTCAACTCAAAAATAGCAGAACGCGGACCCGCGTGCGTCGCTGTGATGGTCCCACGCGGGCTGCCATCGTTATGGCCGGGCTGGGATTGCCGCCGCGACGAACGGCTTCACACCCAGAACCGGATAGAGCTCGGCGGGCTTGTAGTAGTTGCGCCCTTTGATAACGAGCGCCACTTTGCGTATGTCCGACATATCCCGGATCGGGTCGCCATCGATCAGCAACACGTCGGCATCCTTGCCGACCGCGACCGAGCCCGAGCGATACGCCGCGCCGACCAGCTTTGCCGACTCAAGCGTTGCGATACCCAGGACGCTGATGTTGGGGATACCCGCCTGCGAATACAGCTCGAGCTCGCGATGCAGCGTGAAACCGGCAATATGATCGGTGCCGGGCACGATCGGGATGCCGCGCTCGTACAGTATGCCGATCAGGGTCACCAGCGCATCGGCGCCAGCCTGGTAGTCGTCAATCTCATCGTCAGCGACGTCCATCGTCGCGCCCTTCAGATTCCTTACGACCGCTGGCGGCAGATGGTCGGCAACGCTGGCGAACTCGGGATCGATCTCTTTGTTTTTGCCAAGCAGCAGGCTGCGGAATGTGGCCACCGTCGGATCGACGACGATCTGTTTCTCCGCGAGCTTGTCGAGAAATGCCGAGAATTCCGGGCTGTCCAGGTCGAGTGCGCCTGCCTGCTCACCGATCAGCGAGAAACGCAGTTGTTGCCGCGTGTCGACCTCGGTGCCGGCGAGAAAGTTCAGGAACAGCATGTTGATATGCTGGATCTCGTCGTACCCGGCATCGATGGCCTGCTCCGCGGTCATGAAGGCCGGGATGTGGCCACTGACCCGCATCCCGCGCCGGTGCGCGTGCTCGGCCAGCGGCTTGACCCAGGTCGGGTCGATCGAGCTGTACAGCTTGAGCTGGAGATAGCCGTTGTCGGCGAACCAGTCGATTTTCTGATGTGCCTCTTCGATAGATTCCACCGATAGCCCGGCCGAGTACTCGCTCATCTTGTCCATGAACCCGGAGCGGTAGACACGGTTCCCGATAACCTGGTTGTCGTTGAACAGGCGCTCAATCTCGAGGATGTTGTCGTGATCGTTGCCGATATCACGCACGCTGGTCACACCGGCCGCGATGTTCAACAGCCCGTCGTTTTTGGACAGGTGTCCGTGCATGTCCCACAGACCGGGAATCAGCGTCTTGCCGTTGCCATCCACGATTTCCGCGCCGGTGTCGGCGCTGAGATTCTCGCCGATCGCGGCGATCAGGCCGTTTTCCAGCAACACGTCGCTATCCCGCAGCACGGTTTCGTTTTCGACATCGACGACATTAACGTTACGGATCAGCATCGAGGTGTAGCTGTGGCTGTAGCGGCGCGCGATCTCCTCCAGGTAGTCCTGCTCGGCCGTGTCCTGCATTTGCTTGAGCTGGTCGAAGTCCTCGAGCGTCCAGCCATCGCGAATCACCCGCATCCAGCCGCCGATGTTCTGTGCGAACAGGTTGCCGTCCTCGTCGTACCAGGCAAAACTCGGCGAAAAGTCCAGGCCGCTGATCGCGGTCAGGGTCACGTCGGTCGATTCGTTGTCGCGCGTCAGCGTAACCGTGCGCAGCTCCCGCAGGCGCGCGGTACCGCTCGGGTAAAGATCGATCGTATTGGTCTCGGTTGCCTTGAGCGCGCGCACCATCAGTGTCTCGGTCGCACCCGCACTGTCGGCCGGAACGTAAAACCGGTCACCCTCGCCGGCTATACTGCCGTCGTCGCGATTGCTCTCCCACGATGCGACGCCGTCCTTCCATTCGAAACGCTCCTCGATCGGTGCGCCAAAGGCGGACAGGCCGCTCGCCTCGAAGCGGACAGGCATACCGTCTTCGTTGACGCGGACGTTTTCCTCGATCTTTACGACCCGATTGTTCCAGCCGAGATCGAGCTGGCCGCTGTATTCGGTATCGCTTTTCCGGGTGATGACCTGTTTGCCGGCAAGCCCCTTCTGGCTGTAGATCTGGTTGGTAATCGTTTCGGCGCTGAGGCCGGGGCTGGCGAGTCCGGCGAGCAGCAGCGCGGGCAGTATTTTTCTCGGTATCACAGATGTGGTCTCCCTTCGATAATCATATATTCGGCGGACAAAGACGCAGATGGGTTGCTATTCGGGGGCGCCGGAAAACGCCCAGTCTCTGCTATCGCCAGCGTTCGGGCAAATGGCTCCCCGCAAGCGCCGATTTTTGCCTTGTTCGCCGCCAAGCAGCGAATGCAATGGAAAATGCAGGCACTTCTTCCAGTTTTTGCAGTCAGAAATGCTGACGCTGATGGCGTAAACTCAGTGCGCCGGGCCGTTAGCCTCTGGCCAGACAAACCTGCCAATGGCGCCAGAGTGAACCGCCTTCGGTTGTATAAGCTCACAAACAGGGGACCTTCATGAATCTCAAGAACGCGCTCGGTGCGATTGCCGGGTTTGCAATGCTGGTGTCGATGCCGCTCGCCATCGCCCAGGACAACGACGCGCAAACCACTCGTTATTACTGGGATCTGACCGACATATTCCCGTCGGAACAGGCGTGGGAGGAAGCCCGTCTGGCGGTCGAGGCACGGGTCGAGGCGTTGGAGAGTCTCCGCGGCACGCTCGGCAATAGTCCGCGAGCGATGCTCGACGGCATGACGGAGGTATCCAACACCTATAAGGAGGCTGCGCGGGTTTTTGTCTACGCCAGCCTGAAACGCGACGAGGATCAGCGCGTACCCGAGGCGCAGGAGCGTTTTGGCAAGGCGCGCGCGCTTTTTGCCAATGCCCAGCAGGCCACGTCGTGGACCAGTCCCGAGATACTTGCGATCGGCGAGGACAAGGTAGACCGATTCCTGAAGCAGGAACCGGGATTGTCGAAATTCGAATTCCAGATTCGCGACACGCTGCGCCAGGCGCCGCACACGCTGTCGGAAGAGGGCGAGGGCATTCTCGCCAAGGCCAGCCTGGTTGTCGGTAGTCCGGGTGAGATCTACCAGATGTATGCCAATGCCAGTATTCAGTGGCCGTCGGTGACGCTGGAGGACGGTACCGAGGTCACACTGAACCAGTCCGCCTATACCCGTTATCGCTCCGCGCCCGGGCGCGACGATCGCAAGGCGGTTTTTGACACCTTCTGGGGTACCTGGAACGAATATGCCAATGGCATGGGCGCGACGCTGAACGCCGAGGTCCAGTCGAACGTATTCCAGGCGCGGGCGCGCAATTTCGACAGTGTGCTGCAGCAAAACATGTTCAACGATGCGTTGCCGGAAGAGATTTATGACACGCTGATCGACCAGGTCAACGGCGCGCTGCCGGTGTTTTATCGGTACCTGAAGTTGCGGGCGCGGATGCTCGATATCGAGCAGCTCGGCTATTACGACATCTATCCGCCGCTGATCGAGGCCGACACCGGCGTCTTCGACATGGAGCGCTCGAAAGAGATCACCTTCGAGGCACTGCAGCCATTCGGTGAGACTTACATCTCCCTGCTTCGCTATGGACTCGATCAGGACTGGATGCACAGTCATCCTCAGGACGGCAAACGCAGCGGTGCCTACGTATCGGGCTGGGCCTATGACGTTCATCCGTATGTGTTGTTGAACCACAACGACGATTACGAGTCGCTGACGACGTTCGCCCACGAGTGGGGGCACGCGGTGCATACGATGCTCGCGGTCAAAAACAACCCCTGGGAGACTTTCGGTTATTCCACGTTTCTCGCCGAGATGGCATCGACGATCAACGAGATCCTGCTGCAGGAGTACATGATCGAGAATGCCGAGACGAAAGAGCAGAAGCTCTTCTATCTTGGCGGCGCGCTCGAGTCGATTCGCGGCACCGTTTTCCGCCAGGCGATGTTTGCCGAGTTCGAACGCGCAATTCACGTGGTGTCCGAACGCGGCGAGCCGCTGACCGGTAACAAGCTGAACGAGATGTATCTCGCGCTATTGCGCAAGTATCACGGCGAAAAGGAAGGCGTGATGACGATCGACGACGCCTACGCTGTCGAATGGGCCTATATCCCGCACTTCTATTACGACTTCTACGTGTTCCAGTATGCGACGTCGATGTCGGGCGCGGTGTGGTTCGCCAACCAGTTCCTCGGCGGCGATGAGAAGGTGCGCGATGCGTTCATCAACGTGCTGAGTGCCGGCGGTTCAGATCATCCGCATGAAATCCTGCTCAACGAAGCCGGGCTCGACATGCGCAAGCCCGATGCCTACCAGGCGGCGTTTGCGCGGATGAGCGATCTGATGGACCGGATCGAGAAGCTGCTGGACGAATAGCTTTCACCGGATTGCCTTGAATCCGATCAGCGAGGGCCACCCGATGGGTGGCTCTTTTTCATGCCCGGGCGGGACCGATGCGGCGGCACGCTCTGAGCAGATTTCAGGTATGGTCATTGGCAGAGAGTCGGGGCCAGGCAAGCGCCGTTTTAGACAGTTTGTGTGACGGATGACGGTCCCCGACCCGGAAGCGGGCCCGGACGCCGTTGTGCTACGTGCAACCCTCTCCGCTAGACTTCAATCTATGGAACAGAATAGCAATTCCGAAGAGCCGACCTATTCGCTGCCCGACGGCCGCGGGCGGGTGGCCGTCGTGCTCGGTGCCAGCGGCTACATGGGTTCCAATGTGGTGCCGGCGCTGGCCGCGCACGGCTGGCATGTTCGCGCGACCGCGCGCAACCCGGCCGTGCTCGAGGCCCGCGAATGGGAAGGCGTCGAATGCCTGCCGGTGGACGTGCTCGAGCCGGATACCATTCCGCCGGTGATGGCGGGGGCGGACGTTGTTTACTACCTGGTGCACATGATGTGGACCGGTGGAGATTTCGTTCCGGTCGAACGCCGTGCAGCGGAGAATGCGCGGAAGGCGGCCGAGGCGGCCGGGGTGCGGCGAATCGTTTATCTTGGCGGCATCATGCCGAAGGAGAAGCGGTCGCGGCATATGGAGGGCCGCGCCGTCGTCGGTGATGCCCTGCGTGAGGGATCGGTGCAGGTCATCGAATTACAGGCGGCCATGATCGTCGGGCCGGGATCCGCCGCCTTCGAAGTAATTCGCGACCTGGTCAATCACCTGCCGTTGATGATTACGCCCCAGTGGGTGCGCAAGCGCTCGACGCCGATCGCGCTGGAGAATGTGCTGACCTATTCGCTGGCCGCCGCCGACCTGCCATTTGAGGGTCACCGGGTCCTCGAGCTGGCCGGCCCGGATACGCTGACCTACCAGCAGATCATGGACATTTACGGCGAGTTTGTCGGCAAGAAGCCGCGTGTCATCCCGGTACCGGTGTTGACACCGACGCTCTCCAGTTACTGGCTCTATCTGGTCACCTCGGTGCCGCCTACCACGGCCATGTCGCTGGTCGAGGGCCTGGCACATGATTACATCGGCGACGATCACGAGATGCGCGAGCTCGTGCCGCAGCGTCTGCTGACCTTTCGCGAGTCGGTGGCTGCCACGCTGGAAGCGGAGAAGAACCACGATGTGCCGGCGCGCTGGGTCGAGGGATCGATTGCCTGCCGCGACTGGAATCCGAAATACGCATTCTATGCAAAACAGTACTGCAGCGAGCAGGTCACCAGCGCATCCGCGGAAGCCGTGTTCAGGGTCCTGCAGCAGTTCGGGGCTGATGGCGATTTTTTTGCCTACAAGCCGCTGTGGTGGATGCGGCGGGCCTTTGACTGGCTGATCGGCGGTCCGAGTTTTCGCACCCGGCGCCGCGATCCGGACTCGCTGCGGATGGGCGATATCGTTGACGGCTGGCGGGTCCTCGGCATGCAGCCGGACAAGCGGCTTACGCTGATGATGGAGATGCGGGCACCGGGCTCGGGGGTGCAGGAGTTTACGATTCGCGAACAGGACGGGCAGCGGGTGGTCCGCATGTGCGCCTACTGGCATCCGGCCGGCTTTTTGGGGTTGCTGTACTGGTATCTGCATCTGCCTCTGTACGGACCGCTCGTGCGCGGTGCGCTAAAGGAGATCGCCAGGCGCGCGGAAGCCCTCGACGAAAGTTAGGCGCAGTTTGGTATTACGCAGAGCGTACAAGGGCCACCCGGCGGGCGGCCCTTGTTTTGCGGCCCGGTTAAGATTCAGGCGGCTTTGCGCCCTTTGTCAGGACCCACTGATTCGCCTGGCTGTTTTGCCTCGGAAGGTAGCTGACGTTTGTCCAGCAATGCGAGTACCCGGTCGAGTTTCAACTCCAGGTCGAGGAAACGTGAACCGATCATCCGCGCATCCATGCCGCGCCGTGCCGGCGCATATCCCGGATCTCCGCTCAATCCGTCTTCCGGCAGATTCCCGGCCATGGTCATACCAAACACTGCCACTGTCGCATTGTCGTGCACGTCCATGTTGGTAATCGAGAACTGTTTGATCAGCTTGTCCCGATCGACCTTGAATTGGCAGTAATGCATCAATGCCGGATCTGGCTCACTGTCAGTACTTTCCGGCCGCGGATCGACGACAGCATGCGTGTAGTGGCTTCCGTCCAGGTAATCGACGCGGATACTCAGACGCAGGCACTGGCTTCGCAGCCGCAGAACCCAGATTCGCACATCGTCGTCGGTGACCGACGCCCCGCCCAGCCACTTCGCAAGATACTCCGCTCCGGGAAGCCGTATTCCCGGCGCACTCGGGTCATCGGAAACGGTCACGCCGGACCCGTAGGTCCAGCCGCTCAGTCCGTCGGTGAAATCGAGGAGATTTGGCATGATGGTTTCCCTTCCATCTTTGCGACTGGCATCGCAAGCGATATTCGGCGTCCATCATCGGTTCAGCGCCTAGCGCCGCATTGCATCCCATCGCCTGCGAAAACATTGCCGCATCGCGCTTCACCGTTAATTATGGTTTCACAATCCCACAGAATTTGGCAGTCGCTGATCTACGTATTGCGGGGGCGGGATCCAAGCGAGACCGCGGCGCCGGGTGGGTCGGGTATTTTGCGGTGCGGGTAGCTGCGCCAGGTTTGCGTGCGGCTCGACGCGCAGTGGTCGCCGCGGCGAGGGGGCAATGTTTCCTGCTGCGATTCGTCGTCGGCCGGCCCGGCCCGGATCGAAGCGAGCCGGTATCAATGCGGCATTGATGGGCGAAACTTTTTTGCTGTTCACACAGCAGCGGGTCCGTTGGGTCCAGGAAGCCTGGATCGCAAACAGCCTCGTAACATGCAATCAAGTACCCGGTCTCGCAGTGCTCTGACCGATGGTTCGTTGTCTGCCGCGTGGATCTGCCGCCAGCGTCTATACTGAATGGATACCCCCGTTCCCGTCATCGCAATCGATCGCCAGCGGTACGGAAGAACAAAAAAACAACGATATTTTTCTGGAGAGGATTATGCACCGTCTGAACCGTTCTAGATTTATGCCGATCATCGGCCTGTTGCTGGCCTCGGTGATGCTTACCGGCGCGAAGAAGCCGCCCAAGGGTCTTAACCCCGGAGCCGAAGCCGAGCTCGAAGCCTCGGGTGTCTTTAAATACGTGGATGCGTTCGATCCGATCGTCGAGGAAGACGTCGGCGAGGGCTGGACCAAGCACACGTTCAACCCGGACGGCGGCAACGGCCCGATTTGTATCGCCGGCACGCCATTCTCGGCATTCACGAAGAAAGGCAATCCCGCCAAGCTGCTGATCATGCTGCAGGGCGGTGGCGCATGCTGGCAGGACTTTTATTTCTGCAACATTTTGGCTGAGGCCCAGGAACCGCCGCCGCCGCCCGTCGGGATCTGGGGTGAGGAGTTTGCCGGCGAGGGCCCGAACCCGATTGACGACTGGTCGGTCGTCTACATGCCTTATTGCGACGGCTCGGTATTCAGCGGCGATAACGATGTCGCCGATGCCAGCTTTCCGTTCGGACCGGTGCGCTACCACCGCGGTCTCCGCAACGTGACCGCCGGTATTGATCTTGCAAAAGAGATGTTCCCGAATGCCGGGCGCATCATGGTGGCGGGTTCGAGCGCCGGTGGCGCCGGTGCCGCCGCGTATGCGCCGTTTCTCGCCCGCACAGCCTATGGAAACAACAAGAAACTGACCGTGTTCAACGATGCAGGCCCGATCGCGATCAACCTGTTCGACCAGGCGGCGATAGCGGCACGGGCGGCGGACTGGCAGTTCGGCAAGTTCTACCCGGCCAGTTGCACCGACTGCGACGAGATGGGCCAGGGAACGTCGATCGTCAAGTGGCGGCTGGATAACGACTCGACGATCCGCGAGGCGTTTTATTCGACCGATGGCGATTCCACAAACCGGTTTTTCCTGAAGGTGCCGACGCAGGAGATGTACCGGCAACTGATCGTGACCGAGCACGGCAAGCTCCACGACGCTCACCCGGATCGCTACAAACGGTTTATCCGCAGCGGCGATGATTCCCACACCGCTTTGCAGTCGGACTTGTTTTATATCGGTGCGGCAAATGGCGTGCCGCTGTACGAATGGACCGGCGACTTCCTGGTTCCGCGTCCGTTCTGGCGGGACATCGTCGAGGATTTCGTGCCGGTTCCCTAGCACTCCCGATCGGGGGCGCGGCTTTGCCGCGCCCTTTTTGCCGCCTGGCGGAGATGTTTGCCGCAGGCGCGCGGCGGCTACGCGGCGATTGCGGCCGGCTTGATTTCGCTGTGCGTGCGCGCTTCTGGTGACGCTGCCGGCTCCTCTCGTTCCCTCGGCGAAGTCAGGCTACAGCGCAGTGGTTCGCCTTTCGGCTGGCCAGATTCCTCGGGAGAACGTTGCGACGCGGCCAGGCGACTCCTGAGACCAGTGCCGGAACCGCCGCGGTTCCGCTTGCGGGCTTATCGCGCAGCAGTACGTTGCAAAAACTTCGCCAGCGCCTCGCGCGCACCCTCGAAATCGATGTGATCGATTGCGACGATCAGTCCGTTGCCGTCGACCGTGACGATCTGCTCGCACTCGAAAACGAATTCCTCGCCGGCGCAGCCGAGGTAATCGGTAAAACGAATCCTGGCATGCGCCTCGTCAATGGCGCTGACCGCGCTGCGGTAGGAGATCGAGTCGAATTTGTCGCGCGCCGAGGATCCGTTGCTTTGGTAGGCGGCGATGATTGCGGACGGGCCCGAGTAACGCTGACCGCGACAGACGTAAACGCATGCGTCGGCTAGCAGCGCTTGTGCAGCAGCGTAGTCTTCGCCATCGAGCGCGATCGCGAATCGTCTTGCCACGGATGCGACGTTTGTCGTCATGACTCTCCCGTACGACCGACTGCTGCAACTACAACGGGTTCAGATCCAGCGATCGCCGGCGGCAGTCAGTTTGCTCACCGCATCGCCGGTGTTGATGACACCGCGAGGTTCGACGATCAAAACGTGACATTCTTCTTTGGCGCGCGGTCGATGCTCGATGCCGCGCGACACCACGTACAGCTCTCCTTCGGCCAGATGCACCATGCCATCGCGAAGTTCGATTGCCATTTTGCCGTGCAGGCACAAAAAAAGTTCGTCGGTTTCGTCATGTTTGTGCCAGACGAAATCGCCCGCGAGCCGGGCGACCTTGATCTGGTAGTCGTTTAGTTCAGCGACGACCCTCGGGCTCCATGTCTCCGTAAATCCGGCGAGTTTTTCTTGCAGATTTATGCTCTGGTGTTTCATCGTCAATTTATGCCGTAGTCATTGTTGTCCGGTCAGAAATGCGCTGACCCGCTGTTCGGCGTCACGCGCGGCGTCCGCGTCGTAAAAGAAAGTCGCGGACGGCCCGAATAACGGCAGGAGCCGGACCGTGCGGGGCATTGTCAGGCTCTCTATGTCGAACCCGTGGCGGGCGCCGGGGTAGACGACCAGTTCGACTTGTGCCGCGCCAGCGCTGCGGCTATCAACCATGGCTCGGGCCGCGGCTGCCGGTGTAACGTCGTCGTCGTCGCCGACCAGGATCAGTAACGGCACCTGGTTGTCGAGTTCCGCCTGTTCGAAATTGGTGGGGTAATAGAAAACCGCGGATTCAATTTGCAGCGACTTTATCTTGCGATCGTCATTGACCAATCGCAGCGCGCCTTCGGCGCCGAGTGACCAGGCCGCGATGACGCCCTGGCGCGTCCGGGAGCGCGGGTGTTCGTGCCACATCCATTCGATCGCACGTTCGGTTATCCATTCGATTTTCACCCCCAGTGAAGCGCCTTCCGGGGTGTTGGCCGAGGCGCGAAGGGCGGGCTTGTAATCGACCACCAGAACATCGAATCCGAGATCGTTGTAGCGGTTGGCGGTATCGAAGTAATGGCGATCGTCGTCGAAAATGGTCAGTCCGCTCGATCCCGGCAGAATCACCACCCAGCCGGCGGGACGATCGGTCGCCGCCTCGCGCCAGTAATAGTAGTCCGCAGGCACGGCGTCGGCCGGCCGTTGCGGGCCACTCGCGCACGAAGTCAGCAGGAGTATTACCGCAAGGAATAAAACATTTCGCTTCCCGCGACCGACCCGGCCACCGGCCCCGGTGCGGGAACGGGCCGCAAATTTTGCAGACATTGGCTGGCTTGTCCTGTTGTTCGCAAACTCCCGGTCATTGTAGAGGATGGTGGCAACCCGGGCACCCCGAACTCCGGGGCCGGCAGCACTGCCGAGCCGGACTATTGGGAACCGAGCGGGTTTGGAAAAAACCGGAACATGATCTGCGAGAAAAAGTACAACGCGATGGTTATCGAGATCAGGGCGACATGCACCAGGTGACTGCGCGCATTGAGTCCGACAATAGACACGATTATCAGCAACCCCTGGGGTATCCGATACGGATGGGTCAGCGGTACCCCGCGGATGAGCCATGAGATACAAACTGCCGATAGCATGTAGAGCAATAAGAGGGAGAAAAACCAGCGCCGCACGCGGTAGAAATGTTCATGCCACGCGGCGTCTTTTTCTGCCCCTACCAGCGCCGTCGCGATGAGGTAAAGCGTTGCCGGTGGAAAAAGCAACAGGATGAATTTGGGGAAGGTCCAGACTACCCCGGATGCATAGTCCCAGTACGCCCACCACAACTGAACGTGCAGAAATGCGATCTGCAACACCCACAGCGTGTGGACCCAGTAGCGCCGGGCCGGCGCCAGCACATCGCGTAACGCACGCAGCAGCGTGGCGAGCCCCATCGCGAGAACAATCGATATCGCGACGGACAGATATTCGAAGATGTCCATTACCGGTGCTGGTGCCTCTCGAGCGGTGCCTTTACCGGGCGCGGCCGTCAGCCGGCGTCTGCGGTGTTTGAATTCCAGATATCGCGATGTAGTTTCCACCGCCCGTTTTCGTTGCGCCATATGACGATGTATTTGCCGTTATCAAGTACATCGCCATTGGCAGCGCCGAGCACGTAGTGACCGACGTCGACCACGACATCCGCGTGTTCGCTCACTTCAGCGATGTCGATCTTCGCCGTGGCCACGCCCATGTCCATCGCGCCCTGCCAGTAATCCTGGATCGCCTCGCTCCCGGAAACCATGCCGGTACCCGTGGGCAACAACATCCCATCGGACGTGTACAAAGCAGCCATGCCGGCCGCATCGGCGCGGGCAAAAGTTGACTCGAATACGTCGTAGGCGGCGCGAATTGCGGCGTGAATTTCTGTTGCATTTGTTGACATTGTGGTGGTTCTCCTCGGGTGCCAAGTGCGGAGTGCAGCGGTTCGAAAACCGCGCACCGTCGCGGTTTATGGTGCCGTGTGCCTGCACCCTGACCGGGCACGCTAGCTGTGTTTGCCGTGTGCTTATGCCTTTAACCGGTCGCCAGGATCGAGTGTAGTCCATTACGCCGGCCGTGCCGGTTCAGGCCTGACTTGTTGCCGGCGGAATCGAATAGGTGCCGACCGCGTGTGCGACCGGTTCTTCGTGACCCTCGGAATAGAGGAGGACTTCGCCGATTGCGAGGCGCGCGCCGGTCTTTATCAGAGTGCAACGGGCGATGATGTCGGCCGCGGCCGAGGGCTTGCGCAGAAAATTGATGTTCAGATTGGTCGTCACCGCCAACGCCACCAGGCCCAGTTCGCCCAGTATCGCCGCGTAGATCGCGGCGTCGGCCAATCCCATCATTACCGGGCCCGCGACAGTGTTGCCCGGGCGCAGTTCTTCTATGCCGACTTTGTGCCGAACTATGGCCGACTTGTCGCCGATGGATTCGATGACAATTTTCGACTGCGGGAACTCACGCGCCATGAACGCGGCAATTTCTTCTTTTCTGCTCATAGTAGGCTTGTCCGGGTTGCGCGTATTTTCATGTAAACCTGGCGTTGAAGTTCAGTCCAGAGCGGCGCCAAGCTGATCGGTAACGACCAGATAAAAGGCGATCGGAATCAGCACCAGGTTCAATACGGCGATGACTCTGGCTGCATATCCCAGCCAGCGATAGTCGGTATTCGGGGCGCAGCGCCACAGCGCGATGCACGAATAGACTGCCCAGATCCCGGTGCAGTAAATGGTGGCCTTGATTGCGGTGCTCTGATCGAGCGAAAACGACCATATTATCTGCTCCATGACAAAGCGGCCGGCGAACCAGTACAGCCAGAATACGATCCACAAGCGCTGGCGGCCGACGAACGGGTCAATGATCAGGCGACGTATCAGGTTCACCGGAATGGACTCGGCAACGGTAAAAATTCGGGCGTCAGGTTATCAGTGAGCCTCATTTCATGCCCAGCTTTTTCCCTGCCGCCAGCATAGCGATTGCCTCATCGAGTCTACGTTTGCGCGTTGAGTCGCGTTTGGCCGAGGTGATCCAGTGCAGATAATTGCGCCGACAGGATGGCGCCAGAGCGGCGAAAAAAGTTGCCGCGGCCGGGTTGGAGGACAACGCGGCGGCTACAAATGATGGCGGTTCAAGCGGGCGCAAGGACGCGGCTGGCAGTGGCTTGGCATCGGCTGCGATTTTTTCTCGCCCTGCGGCGGTCATTCGACCGTTATCGATCAGTTTGCGGACGCGGCGCAGGTTTGCGGCGGACCATTTCGCGGTATCGAATCGCGGTGTGAATTTGCGTGCGAACCGGTCTTCGTCGAGACGCTTGATCAGGCTGTCTATCCAGCCGAAACAGAGAGCTTCCTCCACCGCGGCATCGTAGGAGATCGAAGTCCGGCCAGTGTGTTGTTTGAAAAAAACCAGCCAAATCTCACGTTCCGATGTGTGGTTCCGTGCCAGCCATGCACGCCAGGCTTCGCGATCCGCGAAGTGAAGTTGTCGACTGCGGGTTTGCGCGGTGTCCTGGCTCGGCTTCGCCACAGGTCAGCTATCTGTCAGGCAACGAAACGGGTTGGAGCGATCGCTATCGCCAGCGGTAGTCCCATCCGCCGGACCGGCGTTTCCTATCGGCGCATACGACTCGGTAAACCCGCCATGCGCCTCTACCCAGCGCATGATCGCGCGGACATCGTCACTTGCCACGAGGGTGTCGACCCCCGCAGCCGTCACGACGTAATTGCGTATCCGCATCGTGGGCCATTTCTGTGGCATGACGCGCAGCAAGTGCGGACCGAGCGCCGTTTCCAGTTTGTAAACCACCAGTCGGGCTGCACCGCACAGCCGGCTCGCCTCAGCGGCGGTTCGGGCGTGTTCCGGCAGCGCCAGGTCAAGCTGCACGGAAACCGGGATTTCGTTGGCGTCGCCGATCTCAAGCCTGAACGCCGCCACGTTTTCCAGGTCCCAGTTGCCGGCGCTGTCGCGCTGCATCACGGTGACCGGCTCGTCTGCCCGCACAAACCTGGTCGTTGCCGTGAACGCCAGTACCAGCATGGCGACGAGACCCGCGGTCCTTACCCCCGGATGCCAGGCCGCGACGACATGGTCGATGCGCGGTCGGCTGCAACATGTCGCCGTGGTATTCACTCGCTATGTCCTCTTGCCACTGAGAATATGCGCCGAGAGCGCAAATACGGCCCGGCCCTGCGGGTCGATGTATGCGCGATGGGTTGTTTCCGCTTCGGCGAGGATCTGCTGGATCATCGACTCGTCAAGTGCAATGCCCATTACCGGCAGCCAGCCGCGCAGGTCGGCCTCGATCAGCGAGCGTATGCTCGGGAATTGCGCCATCCCTTCACTGGTCTTGAGGTCGATATCGGTGGCGCCGGAGCTACGCGCAATTTCGAGTAATCGATCGCGGTTGCCAAGCGTAAAGGGCGCGCGCAACGCGTCGGCGGCTGCGCTGCCCGCAAGCCGTTCCAGCAACGCGACCTCGTCTGCATACGCGGGCATCGTCTCGATCTCGTCCCAGACCGCAACGGCAACTCTGCCGCCCGGGACCAGCACCCGCAGCATTTCCTCCAGTGCCTTCTCCGGTTCGGGGAAAAACATCATCCCGAACTGACTCACGACCGCGTCGAATGTCTGATCCGGCCAGGGTAGCGCTGCGGCACTGCCCTGGCGCCACTCGATGTCGGGTGAGAGGCGTCTTGCTACTTCGAGCATGCCCGGCAGCAGATCGAGCCCGGCAGCATGGCCGTCGTCCACTCTCGCCGCTACCTCTCGGGTGAGTACCCCGGTACCGCAGGCGACATCGAGTACACGCTGACCCGGGCCGATCCCGGCGCCATCGGCAATCTGCGCCGTCCATTGCCGGAACAGGGCGGGGACGAACAGATTTTCGTATGCGCCGGCCGCATCGATTTGCTGCTGCAGCGAAGTCTCAGTCACCTGGATGCTCCTGTAGTCCGTCACCCTGGGCCGCGCGGTATTCACCGCGCGGCCCCGGCGTCGCGTAGAAAATCTGGCTGGGCTCGAGGATGTCGACGCGATGCCAGATGCCTTTTGGCACGATCAGGCCGTCGCCGGGGTGCATTACAACCGCGTCGAAGGCGTCATCTTCGAACACGACTTTGACGCGGCCGCTGATCAGGTACAGCACTTCATCGCCATCGGGATGCATCTCACCCCCGTGCGGCGCATTCTCCGTCATTGTTGCGATGCCAATCGTCAGCCCCTCGACCGCCACCGGCGGATCCGGTTGTGCGGCAACCGGCATTGCCGCGAGGTCACGGGTAACGGCAACGCAGTTCTCGGCCGGATCGAATCGGGTCGGTTTGCTCATCGCAACCGTGCCGCGCTGTGGGTTTCGCTGGTTCGGGATTGCTGACGCGCGGCCAGCGGGGGCGACGAGTGCATAAGCCTTTCCTCTCCACTGCAGGGCGGCTATGTCGAATAGCGGGGGCCGATTGAAGGGCCAGTGTCAATAAGTCTAACGCTACAAGACTACCGGTCGATTGGGGAGTTCGTTGACATCGCGGGGAGTATGGGGAAAGTGACTAGCAATAATCTGCGTCACTTCCTCGATTGCCTGCAATGAGCCTTTCTCGAACTGCTTTTGCCTGAAAGCCTGTCTTATGTGCTGGCAAATGCTCTCCCATTCCGACGCCGCGACAATGCCCTCAAACCCGCGGTCGGCGACAATCTCGATGTCTCTTTCGGAGAGCAGGATGTAGATCAGCACACCGTTATTCGCCGCGGTATCCCAGATTCCCAGGTCGGAAAACGCCTTTATCGCCCGGTCGCGGGGGGTAATGCCGTGGATCAGCGCTGGCAAATCGAGCGAAGTTTCGATGGCGAACCCGATTTCTCCGCCGTGGCGGGTTTCCGACGCTTTGATCGCGTGCTCGATGCTGTCCAGCACGCGAACCGGAAACGTGCGCGTCAGGGCAAACCGGGTGGTGAACAGGTTGCGAAAGACCTTGTCTGTTGTCCTGGCCATGCCTTCTACCAGCTTCCCGACGAGCCGCCGCCGCCAAAGCCGCCCCCGCCGCCGCTAAATCCACCGCCGCCGCCGCCACCGAATCCGCCGCCGCCAAAGCCGCCGCCAAAACCGCCGCGGCCATGCCCGGAACTGCTCCAGCTGCCGGACCCCACGGGGGTAAAAAGCGTGATTACGAACCCGGCGAAACCGGCGACTATGGCGGCGCCAACCAGTCCCACCAGAAGCCAGCCGATGAATCCGGCGATGCCGCCGGTAACGACCGCGCCGGGCAGCGTACCAAGCGAACGTTTGAACGACCCGCCCAGGACAATGATAACGATCAGGATGACCGGAAGCAGGTTGAATAAACCCAAACCGCCGCTGGATGCCTGTGGCGGTGATGGACGCGGTAGCGGTTCACCGCGCACAACCGTTGCAATCGCATCGACGCCGGCTTCGATTCCGCCCGGGTAGTCACCGCTGAGGAATTTCGGCGCGACGATATCTTCAATAATGCGTTTGGCGCGGGCATCCGGGAGCGCGCCTTCAAGACCGTATCCGACCTCGATACGCATGCGCCGGTCATTCATGGCGACGAGGAACAATACGCCGTCGTCGATTTTCTCGCGCCCGAGTTGCCAACTCTCGACGACGCGCAGGGCATAAGCCTCAATGGGTTCGGGTCCGGTCGTGCCGACGATCAGCACGGCTACCTGGCTGCCGGTCTGAGTCTCCAGCGATTCGAGTTTCAGCTCCAGCGCCGAACGGACCTGGCCGCTCAGTGTGCCGGTCAGGTCGGTCACGCGTTCGCGCAGCTCCGGCACGTCCTGCAGCGATTGTGCCGACGCGAACGCCGCGCCCAGCAGCAAGCCGAGCGCGACGACAACCGCGACTATCCGGGAGACAGTCGCCACGGCCGGCTCAGTTGTCCTGGCCGAACGAGACCTCAGGTGGTTTCGCGAGTTCGGCCTCGTTCTCGACACCGAAATTTGGCTTGACGTCAAAGCCGAAAAGCATGGCGGTCAGGTTGGTCGGGAATGAGCGAACGATGGTGTTGTACTCCTGCACCGAATCGATGTAGCGCTTGCGCGCCACGGTAATCCGGTTCTCGGTGCCCTCGAGCTGGGCCTGCAGGTCGCGGAAATTGGCGTCGGACTTCAGCTCCGGATAACGTTCTACCGTTACCAGAAGCCGCGACAGTGCGCTGGATAACTCGCCTTGCGCGGCCTGAAACTTGGCGAAAGCCGCGGGGTCGTTGATCATTTCCGGCGTCGCCTGGATAGAGCTGACTTTGGAGCGCGCTTCGGTAACTCCCACGAGCACCTCGCGCTCCTGCTGGGCAAATCCTTCGACGGTTTTGACGAGGTTTGGAATCAGGTCGGCGCGGCGCTGGTACTGGTTGAGAACCTCCGACCAGGCGGCCTTGATTTGTTCGTCGCCCGCGTTCATCGCGTTGTATCCGCAGCCGCTCAGCAACAACGTTATGAACAGCAGCGCGGGTAATCCCAGAATTTTTCGCATTATTTTGACCTCCAGCCTGTCGATGCCCGTTGCAGCCTGGCTCGACCTCACGCAGCAACGGGTTTGTCCCCGGCGCAAAAAATAGCACACCTGTGGGCCGGTTTCCCGTGCCACTCTCACGGGGTAGCCGATCGCATTTCCCGAGGATGGGACACCAGCGTGAATAGCTGGCGACATCCCCCTGGTCTCACCGCCGGTTTTGGCAGTCTCGGAGCGGCCTCGAGTCGTCGCTGATTGCGGCTCAGTCGCCCCCGGTCATTTGCCGTTGATCAGCATATGAACCCAGATGCTGGCGGCGTAGCCGAGCGCTATCGCCGGTGTCCACCAAAGGTGGCGAAAAAAGGTGTACATGCCCCGCGCCTGTCCCATCAGCGCCACGCCGGCGGCTGAACCGATGGATAGCATGCTGCCGCCTACGCCGGCGGTCAGCGTGACCAGCAGCCACTGGGTTGTATCCATCGAGGGTTGCATCTGCAACACGGCCACCATGACCGGGATATTGTCAATCACCGCGGATATGACTCCTACCATTACGTTCGCGTTGGTGGCGCCGAGTTCGGTGTAAAGAAAGGCGGAAAGATTATCGAGATAACCGATAAACCCGAGCCCGCCCACACTCATGATTACGCCGAAAAAAAACAACAGCGTGTCCCATTCCGCGCGTGCGACCTCGCGGAAGGAATCGAATGCCTGGACATCGCCGGTCTCGCCATAGGCCAGGGACTCGCTCGCTACCGGAACATGCGTCTTGCGCAGGTAGTAGCCAAAGAACTTCAGATACGCCAGGCCTGTCGTCATGCCGAGAAAGGCGGGCAGTCCGAGAAAGTTGTGGAATGAAACTGCGGTCGCGATGGTGCACGCGAACAGGCACATGATCGCGACCGAACCGCGTTTCATCACGACGACCTCGTCATCGCTTGCCGGGCGTCCCCGCGGTATGGCGAAAGACATGATCGTTGCCGGTACCAGGTAGTTGATCGCCGATGGGATAAACAGCTTGAAGAAAACGTGGAAATCGATGATTCCCTTTTGCCACACCATCAACGTTGTGATGTCGCCGAAGGGGCTGAACGCACCGCCGGCGTTGGCCGCTACGACGATGTTTATGCAGGCGAGGCTGACGAAGCGGACATTGCCCTGACCGACGGCCAGGATTACCGCACTCATCACAAGCGCGGTGGTCATGTTGTCGATGACCGGAGACAGGAAGAAACTGATGATGCCGGTAACCCAGAACAGCCGGCGGAAGCTGAATCCGTGGTGCACCAGCCATGAACGCAGCGCATCGAAGACCCGACGCTCGCTCATTGCATTTACGTATGTCATCGCCGTCAACAGGAACAGGAACAGTTCGGCGAATTCGACCAGAAATTTCTCGATGGCCTCCTCGGCGGCATGATCCAGACCGGAACCGGCATATTGAAAACCGATCAGAGTCCAGATGATCCCGGATGCGAGAATCATCGGCTTGGATTTTCGCAGACTGGTGAACTCCTCGGTTACCACCAGCGCATAACCGAGCACGAATATGATGACGGCAGCGAAACCGGTCCAGTGTGCGGTCAGGTCCACATTGATATCTTCCGCATGCCCCCCCGGGCGCCTCCTCTACATATTGGCGCAATCGACCTGCACACTCCAGCGACGTATGGGCATGGGGGGCCGCAAGCAGCGGGCCCGCTTGCGGCTGCCGGGCGCAATGCCATTCGCAACAAGGCCTGACCGGGCGGATCGAGAACTAGCTGAGAATCTTGTCGAGTCGTTCTTCTATTTTGTCGTGGAGGTCGTAAAAAAAATCGCCGCGCTGCGAGGAGCCACACTGGGCGAACGAGCGGTAATTATTCGGCCCGGCCTTGAGGCGGAACAATTGCGCCTCGTTGAGCCCCTTCAGGTCATGGCGTTTCAGATTGATTTTCTTCAGCATCACCGGAATCACGGGTTTGTCCCCGCTGCCGACGAACGCAGGCAGTTCCTGCTCCAGGACGTACGGCGACGCGAGCATGGCCGGCGATACGAGCAGGATACCGAGCGTACATGTCTCCAGCGCATGGCGGATCTCATTCGGCCATGTCTCGCCCGGGAGAATGTCGACGTCTTGCCAGAACCTGAAGTTATAGGACCTTCGACGGCGCCAGCATCTCTTTGAGGCCGTGCAGGAACGGCTCCACGTACTCGTCATCCTCGTGTGCATAGGACACGAAAAACCTGATCTCTTTGCGAGTTTCGGAGCTCATTGGCACTTTCCCGATTGAACGACGGCGGGTCGCCTGATGCCCGCCAACGCGTTTCGGCGGACAGCGTCGACTCCATCTTGGCACAAACTCAAGCGTCCATTTTCTGCTGCGCCGGCACCCGGACGCAATGTTCTTTGCCGGTCCTCGGAAATTGATACGTTTGTTCGTGCGTGGCCCGGGTCATGGACATGAGCCAGAAGGACCAGACGTTCCAGTGGCGCGAGCCGTGGGATCAGGCGTTCTTCGACGTCGCCGCCGCCTCAGCGCGGCTGCGTGGGACCTCCTTGCGCCAGTGCAAAAAGTCAGCGCGGCAGTGCTGCGGGGAAGATACCGGGCTGTGTCTTAATTACACCGGACACATCGGGACTGGTCAGGTCTATCGGCGCGACAGGCCAGCGTAGGAGGCGCGGTGAACTGGCAACGCGTAGTTGTCGCTTTTTTACTGCGTGGGTTGGCTTTTTCGCTTCATGCCGCGTCACCCAAGGCCTCGGGTTACCTGTCCGACTACGACGGTCTTGTCGAGGGTGAGTACCTTGAGGCTTACTGGGTCGACATTGGCCGGATACAGCGCAGCGGGACGCCGAATATTCTGCTGGGCGATATCTCCGTTTCGGGGATAAAGGACCACAACGGCGTAACGGTTGCTGAGTGCGTGGGATGGCTCAGAAACGACTTGCTCGCGGGCACGGTGATATCCGCCGACCGGTCCGCCCGCTACCGGCTGGACCTTGCAATCACTCATATGAACCCCGGCAGCCCGGCAAAATGCCTGCTGGCGGCCGAGTTCGGCGCCGGCCACGCGCAGCTGCAAATCGAGGGCAAGGTCGTCGATGCCGAAAACGGTGACGTCGTGGCGACCTTTGCCGAGCGCAGACGCTCGTCGGGTGCGCTGGGCGCGGCGGATCTCGGTGGCGATTCCGGGCCGCATATCATCGAGCATCTTGTTGCTCTGGTCAGCTCGGACGTGACCAATGAGTTGCTTGCGACATTTTCGCAGCGCGATTAGCCGGTTTGTCAGGTGACGCTCGTATTTGATGGCGACGACGCGCTAGTGCGCACAGAGGCTATTGCCCGGTGCGTATGCGCAATCACGAACCGAATCGCAGGTGGCAACCGTCTGGCGAGCAGCCAATTGGCGCGCCCGTGGTTTCGCCGGTCGCAAGAACAGATCGCCTTTGGGTTTCAGAAACGCTCGTTACCGGGTGCTTCCAGGTTGTTGATCTTCGTTCGGCCGAGAATTTTCAGCAGCAAATTGCGAAAGAACCTCAGAACCGGGTAGAGCAGCGCCGCGCCGCCAGCGGAACTGAACATGCGGTAGTTCAGGCGGTTAAAGAACCCCGAGCGGCTGCCGATCAGTGCGAGCGCATGAATTGCGTCGGCGCCATAGTAGAGCTGCCCGCCCATTTTCAGCACCATCCCCTGATCGATATCGAGGCCCTGCGCGGTGATCTCGTCCATTATCTCGCTGCGCTCCCGCGCATTGACGATTCTGAGGTCGCCGACCGTGTCGCGGATCCGGACCAGGCGGCAATACGCATCGCAGGCGGGGCATTGCTCGTCGTAGACCAACAGGACTTCGGGTCGATTGGCGTCGGGTTGCGGATTGTCGCCACTCACGTTTTCGCTCAGGCCTTTTTTACAAATTGCGATTTCAGTTTCATCGCGCCGATCCCGGGAATTTTGCAATCGATATCGTGATCGCCCTCGACCAGCCTGATGTTCCTGACCTTGGTGCCCACCTTGACGACCGCGGACGAACCCTTGATCTTGAGATCCTTGATGACTGATACGCTGTCGCCATCGCCAAGCCGGTTGCCGTTCGCATCGGTCACGATGGGCGCCTCGTCCGTGCTCTGGGCGGCACCCTCCTGCGCCCACTCGTATGCACATTCCGGACAGATAAACAGGTCACGGTCTTCGTAGGCTAAATTCGAGCCGCACTGCGGGCAGACGGGTATCTCGCTCATGTGTCAAACCGGGTTGTTGCCGTCAATCGGCGCAGTATCGCATGCGGTCGCTGCATGGCGGGCTGCGCGCTGAGCACAACGAGATCCGGCCCCCCGGTGGCAGTGCTTTCAAATCAATCCGATAGCCAGTGAGCGCAGCGTATCTGCGCCTGACTCCGTGAAAGTCCAGGCGAACATGGCACAGTTCAGCAGTGCCGTAAGCCAGAAAATCGCCCGGAACGGTTGTTTGCGCGATTTGTGACGCAGCTTATTCTGGGCGATGAGAGCACCCGGCCAGCCGCCCGCGAGCGACAGAAGATGAAGGGTGTTTTCCGCTGTTCGCCAGCCGCGCTGTCGCGCGGCTGCCTTGTCGACAGCGTAGGCAGCAAAGGTGATGGCGCTCATGCACAAATAGGCGACGAGGACCCACAGCGGCGTGTTTGCGACAAGTACGCCGAGTGCGACCAGCCCCAGAAACAGACCCGGAATCAGCACCGACGCCTTCGCGCCGTGTTGCTGTTTGGTTTGTCGCGGGCGATCGCCCGCCAGCGTTGCGTTGGCCGCGCGCGGCCTGCCTTGGCGATCCGTCGAAATCGCGTAGGTGACGACCTCGCCGACCTCGGGGCGGCGCGCCCGGTTTGCGAACGCGTTGATATGGATAAAGACCCGTTTGCCGCCGCCCATCGGTGTTGCAAAACCGAAGCCGCGGTCATCGTTCCACGATGTGATTTTGCCTTTTACCCGCACCGGCCTGACATCTCTGGCTGAAGTCGAACCGACATTAATCAATTTCGCCCCGACTTTTCCAGCGGTTCGTTGGTGAAACGTCAACACCGGCGGCTCGGTCGATACGGCGATCTCCCTGGATGAGCAACTGGCCCCACATTTTCTCGCGGGATAACGGTTCTGTTGTCCGGCGAGCCAGGCGCTTGCGTCATTGCGAGGTCGCGGCGGCGGTCCGTGTCGGGGCCGCCGTTTGCCGCGGATACGGTTTGCGATCTGTTACGGTATCGTCGCGCCAATTTCGACGACCTGGTGTGACACTTGCTTCTTGCCGTCTTCGAGCCACTGCGTACCGACCTCTGAAAAGCCGAAGCCGGCATGAAACTCGCGCGAGATGGCGTTGAGCGGAACGCGGTTGTATTCGCAGGTAATCATCTCCGCACCGCTATCGCGGGCAAACGCAAACAGATTGCGATAGAGCGCCGAACCGAGCCCGGCGCCGCGGCAGCTCACATCGACGACGATCCGGTCGATGTAGAGAAAATGCTGATAACGCTCGACGAACCAGCGGTAATTCACACTGTCATAGGATGCTTTTTCGTCGAACACCAGTAAAAAACCTGCGATGTCGTCGCCAACGCAGGCAACGCGGTGATAAGCACTCTCTGAATGCAGGCGGGCCAACCGCGCCTGATCCATCGCGCTGGTCAGGTGGCACGATGCGGCGTTCAGGTCGACGATACGGTCGAAGTCCGTTTCGGTCGCGTCGCGAATCATCGCCGACGGTCGTTGTCGTGCTGATGCTTTGGCCGCTGCGCGTTTGTCTCCATAACCCGTTTCATATTTGCCAGCGCCACTTCGGACATTTCCGTATTGCGCTTTTTCAGCAGCGGGGTAAGCAGCATGGTAATCCCCGTCAAACTGAATTTCACGGTGCGGGTGAAACGGACTGCATCGCCTGCCGGCTCGTAGTTGTACGCGATATTGATAAGGCCATCTTTGGTCGTGGCCTCGATTTCCCAGTACGTAAATGGCGCTTCCTCTACAACCCGCCACCGCAGCAGCCGGCGCAGCGTAAGCGGCAGGAATGGCAGCACGCGAATCTCATACACTTCTTCGAATGTATCGCCTTGGCTGAGTGCGGTTTCCTGCGCCTGGGCCGATTTCGAATTCGGGTGCCACTCGTGCCAGCGCCACGGCTGGGCGATGTATTCATACAGCGCTCGCGGCGGGCAATCGATGTCGATGGTGTGGCGGATTGTTTCCATATTTTGTGCAGCTCTTTCAGCCGGTTGGCGCACAGCCGTTCTACCCACCGTCCTGGCGGGCCGATGCCAGCATCGCCGCCATTTTCTGCTGAATCAGGTTGATTGCCTGCAGAGGGCGGATCATCACCTTGAACTCGACGATTCGACCGTCCTCGTTCCACTTCAGCATGTCGACACCGTTGACCGAGATGCCGTCGATTTCGACCTCGAACTCGAGTACCGCGCCATGATTGTCGGCGATCTCGCGAACGTAACGAAACGACTCATCGAAGAACACATGAAACGCGGCGCCGAGATATTGCGCGGTAATGGTTTTGCCGCGCTGTGGCGTGTGAACAACCGGCGAGTAGAAAACCACGTCGTCCGCCAGCACTGCATCCAGCCCGGCCGGGTTACGGGACCGCACCAGTTCATGCCAGGTAGCGAGCGGGTTGGTTGGCATTGTCGAGCCTCCGATACGCGGGTGGTGTGCCTACAGGCTTTGAACAAAGTCGCGGATGCCATTGAGCAGCATCTGTGTGGCCATGATCACCAGGATCATCCCCATCAGCCGCTCAAGCGCCCGCGATCCGCGGGTACCGAGCACTTTCATCAGGATCGGCGATGAGATCAGCAGTACCGTCGTGCCAAGCCATGCGAGAAACAGGGCAAGACCCCAGTCAAGCATCCGTCCCGGCTGACTGGAGCTCAGCAGCAGCAGCATTGCAATCGTCGAGGGACCCGCAATCAACGGGATCGCGAGCGGCACCAGGAATGGATCCTCGGCGCCGTCAATATCCTCAACCGCCACCGGTTTCGGGAAGATCATCCGCAGTGAGATGATGAACAACAACAGGCCGCCGGCGATGCTCAGCGACGACTGGCTAAGTCCGAGGAACCCGAGGATCGCGTTGCCGGCAAACAGGAAGCCGAGCAGGATCACCAGCGCGAGGCACAGTTCGCGCGCAACGATCCGGGTCCGGCGGGTGTTGTCGCAGCCGGCCAGCACGGCGTTGAAGATCGGGATGTTGCCGAGCGGATCCATGACGAAGAATAACGTCACCGACACTGACGCAATTTCCGCCCAGTTCATTCCGCTTCTCCTGTTTGCATAGACTGCAATGCCTGCGGCATCTAGGGTGAGCCTCCCAGCATGTTTTCGCCAGCAACGCAGCGACCAGGAAACGGTTCATCGTGATACCGGGAAGATTGTAGCCAGTTGAAGGTGTGCAAGTATCTGGCGCGCGCGGTGCCAATACAACCCCGCCGCGCGGCTGCCATGCGCCGGCTCAGAGATCGAGGCGGGTCCCTTCGATCGCGACATTGAATCCCGTGGAGGTCACGAGACGGTGTTGCGCGCTGTTTTTGTCGAGCAGTGGGTTGGTGTGGTTGAAGTGGATAAACCAGACCCGGCTGCGCTCCGCCGCGGAGAGGTTTTGCAGAGCCGCCATGCTTTCGGTCACAAACGGGTGCCTTATCTTCGACATGTCGCGTCCGGGTAATTCGCCATCGGCGAAGAAGGTCGCATCGATCAACGCATAGTCCACCGACCGCACCAGCGCCGCGAGGTCGGTGTCCCAGGCAGACCATTTGTCGATATCAGGGATAAAGACTGCGCTCCTTGCCGGACCCGCGATACGGAATCCGACCGTCTCGGAAAATTCGTCGCGGTGCGGGACCCGGAACGGCGTGACATCGATCGGGCCGAGTTTCACCATCGAGCCGTCTTGCAGCGGTCGCAGCACGATGTTTTCGTACTCCACGAGCTGGCTCCATGGTCCGTTAGTGCGCAGATACCCGGTCATTCGCGGCATTGTGTAGACCGGCATGGCCGCGGCGCCCATCGCTTCGTGACCGAGGAACATCAGGCCGGCGTAATGACCTATGTGAGCGTGGGTCAGGAATATTCCGCCAAGGCGGAACCGGTCGGACGGTGCTTCGCGCTCGAGATCGTAGAGTTGCGCCGGAAAATCCGGCGTCGCCTCGAACAGGAACTTTTCGCCTGCGGCAGGATCGATCAGCGCAAGCGATACCGCGCCGCGGCGCAGCCGCGGATCGCGCCAGCCCGCCATGCAATGAGGTTCGTAACAACCGCTTTGCGGGTAACCGGCATCCTGGGCGACGCCAAGTACGAAGAGATAGGGTGCGGTGTCGTCGGCCCGGGCCGCGATGCTGACCGATGCGCCTAGCAGCAGAACAAACAGCTGAACCCACCGCGCCGTCATGCCGGTCCCCCGGTTCACTGCAAGCGTTGCACGATGCTGGTGCGCGAAATCCGGTGCGACGCCGCGGTGTGGAGAAGCCATTCCAACCTAGCCCGGCCCGAACACATCGTTGGTGAGCGCGGTATCGAAATATTCCCTGACCGCTGCGATCTGGCCGTTGCGTATCCGCATCACCTGGCAGTAGGAATTGTTATAGGGTCGGCCGTCACGCGTTTCGGCACGACCGCGGGTCAGCGCCACGACCATGTCGCCCTCGGCAACGAGGCGCTCCAGCGTTGACACAATGCCTTGCTTCAGCAGGCCGAACAACGGACCGAGCAATTGCTCGACGACCGCCTGCTTGCCGGCATACGTACCCGAGAACCGGGTCGTGCCGATATTGGTCCAGGTCACATCGTCGGCGAGCAGCGCCAGGCAGCTATCCATGTCGCCGCGCTCGCCGGCGGCATAGAAATCCAGGACTACCTGCTTGTTTTCGGCGATACCCATCGGCTGCTCCATTGGTCTCATTTCCTGCGGGCTGGCAACGATCCGGCGCTGCGGATGTGGCGCGCTCAGCCTTCGATTCTCGCTACCGCGTCGATTTCCACCAGCGCACCGACCGGCAGCCGCGAGACCTCGACACAGGAGCGCGACGGATGCGAAGCGGTGAAAAAGCGTGCGTACACGTCGTTCACCGCGGCGAAGTCATCCATGCTGGTCAGGTAAACCGTGCAACGAACGACCTGGTCGAGGCCCGACCCGGCAGTCTCAAGCACCGTGCGGAGGTTTTTCAGGGTCTGCTCCGCCTGGGTGGCGGCATCGGTGCCGACCAGCGTGGCGGTGGCGGGGTCGAGCGCAACCTGTCCGCTGGTCCAGACCCAGCCATCCAGCACAACGGCCTGCGAGTAAGGCCCGACCGGGTTCGGTGCCTTGTCTGTCTTGACGATAGCCTTGTTCATTTCGGTCTCCGAATCCTCGTGGTTTTTCGTTGGGCTGCGATTACGCGTGGACGATCATTTCGAATCCGCCAAAGATCATGCGCTTGCCATCAAACGGCATCGGGTTTGCGTCTGGCTGCAGCCGGCTGTCCGTCATGGCTTTTTCCATGCCGGCGTTGCGCGCTTCGCGCGACGGCCACAAGATCCATGAGAACACAACGGTCTCGTCATCCCGGCATTTAACTGCCATCGGGAATGATGTGACCTCGCCCGGCGGCACGTCGTCGCCCCAGCATTCGACCAGTTGCAGGGCGCCATGCTGCTTGAATACCACCGCCGCATCCTCGGCATGTTTCTTGTAGGCCGCTTTGTTTGCCGTCGGCACTGCGGCCACGAATCCGTCGATATAAGGCATTGGTCTCTCCTTCCCAGGTGATTGTTGGCGATAGGCAAGCGGCGTTGCATTCCTCGGCTTTCAGGCAATGCGCTGTCCACTGACCGCAAAAGGCGCAATAGTCGGACCGGTTCAGCGGTGGGTAACAGTCGCATCCCGGATCGGCGTCCTTTCCTCCGCTTGTCCTGGCGCCGGCAACGTAATCGAGCCTGCCCGCTCGCCGCGCAGAGCCGACGACCACGGGACTTCTTGGCTCGGGGCGCAGCGCAAAGCAGCATCGGCGTGCGGAGTTATCGGCTTACCGGCACCGTCAGCACCGGAGTGCCGGATCCATCCTTGCTATCCGAAATCGCCGTATACCACAGCCCGGTCAGGATGCGAAAAAACTCCTTTGTGGGCGTGTCGCGCTCGTCGATGGAAAACCAGCCGCCGCGAAACGGCACTGCCACGTAGGCGCGATCCGGGCGATCCTCGCTCCAGCTCACCTTGAGTTGTTCGCCGAGATAACTGGGCGCGGGATGGTCCGTCGCGACACCATCCGCGAGGTCGGCCGGCGGTATTGTGACTGCACTCGCGAGAACATCGACGAGGTCATAGACCGACCGGGTCATAATCCCTATTCCTCCCCTGGCGCGTGCATCGGGAGCCATCACAATCGGTATCGTGAGAGTGCTGTCCCCGGAAGCGAGCGACGCCAGGTCGAGGAGCTCCAGTAAATCGGCTGCCGCGACGGCGCTCGTGTCGGTGCTTCGGTCGATGACAATGACCAATTGTTCGCCATGCTCCGGGTCGATCGCAAAATGCAGGTCCCGCTGGCGCACGAGTTGCGAAACCAGTTCGACGAATCGATCGAACCGCGGGTCGGGGGCGGTGAATGCATGATCCGAGTTCTTGATCGTGTTCACCTTGGAAATGAACATCCTGTAGATCGGCGCCGGATCGCGGGCCGATCCCGTCAGCAGCACGAGTCCCTCGAGCGGCATCGGCGCGAGCAATTTGCGAAGGTACTGTGCGCCGCTGACCGGCACATAGGAGATCGTCGGGTTCTCCTCATAGGTTGCGCCGGCCGAGAACGGCGTCAGGTTGCCGTCGTAGGTGTCCGAATCGCCGACCCCGACCTCGATCGTGGCCCCGGCGCTGACCCGGATGTTCGCGGTAACACTGGCCACCGCCATCAGCTCGGCGCGTTCGGCATACCGTTCCTTGATCACTGCCAGCAGCATCTGTTGATTGTCGGTAGCGAGGATCGCCTCGTTGTAGCTCAGCCGTCCGTTCTGGATAGCGGCCGGTCCGGTATGGCCGCAAGCGGTGCTGGCCAGGAGCGCGATCGTTGCACACAGGATTCCGATCGGACGAGTGATACGGCGGGGCGCGCTTGTCAAAGGCGCACTGCGAATACCTTGCCCCGTGTGTTCTGACATTAGTTACCCCTGATGTGTGGCCCGCGCGACAGAGCGGCTGCTTTCGTACCGGCGATCCGATCGCGGACTGGGCTGAGACGTTGCCGCCGGCACCGGCCACGGCGGGTCAATTCGGCAAAAGCCGACTATGCTTGTTAATTGTGAGCAAGGATAGCAAAACCGGCGCCGCCGCAACCTCCGCGGTACTTTCGCGCCTCGCCAAACGGCTGGACTCGTCGGCGAGTATCGCCGATCTGCCGCTGCCGGAATCCAGCGGTGAGCGGCTTCGCGCGGTTGCCTCCAGTGTGCGTGGCGGCGTATCAATCGCCGGCGACTCGGGCATGAGTGAAACGAAAAAGCGGGCGGCGGGTACCGTTGTCTTGTTCTCGGGCCAAACCGGCTCCGGTCGGACGAAAGCGGCGGCAGCGCTGGCCGAAGATCTCGGCCTGCCGCTGTACAGGATCGAGCCGGACCGGGTCGCGGGCAAGTACATCGGCGAAACCGAGAAGAATCTCCAGGCGGTTTTCGATGCCGCGGACAGAGAGGGTGCCGTGTTGTTGTTCGATGAGGCCGACGCGTTGTTCGGCAAGCGCAGCGGCGTGAAAGACAGCCATGACCGCTACGCTAACCTTGAGGCCGGTTACATGCTGCGGCGGATCGAATCGCATCCGGGACTCGTGATCCTGACGAGCAATCAAAAAGATTCAATAGACGAGGCGGTGCTGCGCCGGCTCGCTGAGGTCATCGATTTCGGCGACAGCGACGACTAGTCGCGGCCTGGTGACAAGCAGCGCCGGGTTGGCTGCCGCACGGGCAGGTCATTTTCCCGGCGCTGCCTTGTTTGGTTTGCCTCTTTCGGACAGTCCATGCGGCTGGCGCGGTAAGGCATCATCTGCTCTCTTGCAACCATGGATTTCGGTAACGAGCCGCGGTCATGGCGGGGCAGGCCAGCGGGTGGTTGCACAACACCGGAACCGGACCGGACAATATGGCCGGCCCGATGTGTTCGCGAATGACAGGAATCGTTCCGATGATTATCCGCGAGGATGACCTTACCGATCTGCGGATTGTCGCTTTGCTCGGCGAGCATCTCGAGCATATGCACTCGATCACGCCGGCGGAAAGCGTTCACGCGCTCGATATCGATGAATTGCGCGGCGCCGATGTCACGTTCTGGTCGGCGTGGGAAGAGGATGAGCTGCTTGGTTGCGGGGCGTTGCAGGCGCTCGATGCGGCCAGCGGCGAGATCAAGTCGATGCGCACCGTGGTGCGTTGGCAGGGGCGCGGCGTCGGGTCGGCGATCCTCGACAGAATCCTCGCCGAGGCGCGGCAGCGCCGCTACCGCCGGCTTTATCTCGAGACCGGCTCGATGGCCGAGTTCGCACCGGCGCGCGCGCTGTACGAACGCTACGGGTTTCGCTACCGGGAGCCGTTTGGCGACTACGTCGAGGACCCCAACAGCGTGTTCATGACGAAAGCGTTGTAGATTTGCGGCAAGACGCCGGCGCGCCGGCGACGGTCACGATCTACCGCGTTTCCTTCTTGTAGACCACGCCGCCCTTTCACGAACACAATGGCAGCCGCCGCAAGCGTCTGACTCCTCGCAAATCGGGGCAAACAGTAACGCGCCATCGCAACCCGCCCGCCGGTGCGGCAATGCGCGCCTGAGATACGCCGGACTACATCGCGCCCCGCCGGAGCCCTGTGATGAGGGCAATTCGCGCCCGTCGCCAGCGCAGACCCAGGCGTCGCCCGGCCCTGCGCGTTATCGTCAGCTCCTTGCCCGCAGCCGCTCAGGGCATTAAAAACGGGCAGCAGTTGGGCCGCCCGGCTTCAGCGCGCGCCCGCCGTGGCGGGGTTCCTCTTATGCGGGTTCGGCCAGCGCAAACTCACATTTCTGCTGCGAAGAACGGTAGTGTATGGACTCGATGAGAGTCTCCGGCAAATTTAGCCGCTGCGCGAGCGTAGCGAGGTACGGCTTGCTCTCGTCGCGCGTTTCGTCAATCGCAAGTACCGAGGCGGCGTAGACCTCGATCGCCGTTTCCGGATCCGGGCAGCTGGCGACCAGCTCGCGGACTGGCCACGGATGGCGCAATTCGTCGACCAGCATGCCTTTCTCTTCGGTGCTTAGTTCGAGACGGTCGATCTCGCGAAACAGGCGACCCTGTTCTGCCGCGTCAAGATGTCCATCTGCCATCGCCGCCGCGATCATTGCGCGCACGATCAGCAGTGAGCGGGATTGCGCCCCGGCCGGCTCCGAGGCGACTGCCTCGAAATCCTGACGGCGCAGGTGTTGCCATGCATCGGGTGAGGAAAGGGCCGGATTTTGCGCCGCCGGAGACGGTGCCAGGGCATTCTCCGGATGGATGTCCCGCTCGTGGCCGGATTGTCCGAGAGCGCTGTTCCCAGCGCTGTTGCGGTAGCTCTTATAAGCTTTCCAGGCCAGCCCTCCGACCAGCGCGAGACCGCCAATCCGGGCAACTTTCGCGGCAGACTTTCGCCCCTTTTTGGAAGCGAGGGCTCCGGCCATCGCGCCACCCGCGAGCCCGCCGGCCAGCCCCGATGCCGCGCCGCTTTTTGAGAGTCCGCTGACAATTTTGTTGAGATCCAGCATGTTCATCCTCCATTGATTCCGCACGTCGTCCCGGCGTGTCGGTGTTGCTCCTGACGGAGACAATGCAGCATGTTTATGTATTCGGTAAAGCGGAATCTTATTGCTAAAATATTCGAGAAAACCGAAGTTATCTCAAACCCTGATGGGACCCGCGAAGAGTCCCGCCGCGGCAATGGATGGGGCCAAACCACAGCGCTTGGTCTAATCCCTTCCGGAGCGCAGCCGGCGCCGGATTTGCGGGCAGACTCATACAGCTGTCGCCATGCAGATTCGGCGGCGAAAGATGCTGAGTGCGATAGCTCGATCAGGGTCGGTTCGGCTCGAAAAACTTCGAGAAAATCGATGCAATAGTGCCGAAAGTTCGAATCAACCGATTTCATATTTGACGTATCCTTAGCCCTTCCTAAGTTCTAGAAGTGAAGAGGACACACACTGATGTCGAATTCCCAGATCGCCGAGCGAGACCGGTTCGCGACGGGTTCCATCGCCGCATCCGCCACGGGCAGCGCGTCCGCTGCAGCGGTACTGCGCAACACCTATCGACTTTTGGCTTTGACGCTGGGCTTCAGCGCGCTGACCGCGATGGGTTCCGCCGCGCTTGGGTTGCCTCATCCGGGTCTGCTTCTCACGCTGGGCGGATATTTCGGCCTGCTGTTTCTGACGACGAAACTGCGCAATAGCGCATGGGGAATTGCGTCTGTGTTCGCGTTGACCGGCTTCATGGGTTACACGCTCGGTCCGATAATCAATATGTACCTCGCCATGGCGAACGGCACATCCATGGTTGCCACCGCGATGGGTGGCACGGCGGTAGTGTTCCTCGGCATGTCTTTGTATGCGCGCTCAACGCCCGTTGCCAACCTGCCTAAATTCGGTACCTTCCTTTTCGTGGGTATTCTCACGGCTTTCGTGCTCGGGCTCGTTGCCGTATTCGCACATATGCCGATGTTGTCTCTCGCGGTGTCCGGTCTTTTCATTCTGTTGATGAGCGGTCTGATTTTGTATGAGACTCAGAACATCGTTAGCGGAGGAGAGACCAATTACATCATGGCCACGGTGACTTTATTCGTGGCGGTCTTCAACCTCTTCACCAGTTTTCTCCACCTGCTTGGATTTATGGGCGACGACGGCTGACCAACCCCCCCCCCTTGTGGTCAGCTCCATTGCGGCCGCCCGGCACTAGCCGAGCGGCCGTTCTCTTTTTTGTGAGTAGATATTCGGGCGGCACTTCGTCGCAGCCACAGTGGCAAGGCGCAGATCGCATTGGCATTTGACACGCGTAAGCCGCTGCCGGCGGGCGTCAGTAGTCGTCTGCGGTTCCGACTGTATACAGAACCGCCAGCGTCGGTAGCGTGGCGTACATGAATGCACCCTCCAAAGACATCCAGCCAGCCTGGGTTTGCCATTGCTGAAAGAACGTGCCGCCGATCACCTGGAACAGACCAAACCAGACGAATAAAGCGGCGCCGGCGCCGATGACGGCGAACTTCTTGGCGGCGGCGAATTCCGTGGCCGGGCCACGGCGGGCGCGCCACATATCCCAGGTTCCCTTGGCAAACAACGCCCCTGCAGCGAATTCGCAGCCGATGATGACGGTGAGGGCCAGCCACAGTAGCGCGGGGCTGGTTATCGCCGGAAAAAACGAATCCGGGTAGGCGGTGTGCTCGACATTTCCGAGGACATAACCGACCGCGCCGATCGCCGGGTCGATGTTGAAGATGTTGTTGATCGCATGACCGAAACACATCAATGCGGCAAACAGCATCAGTGAGATTTTGAGCATCCGAAGCATGGCGAATTCCCCCTGTGATTTTTTTGCTTTTTGTATACGCCGCGGTGACAGATATCCTGGCCGCCAGCGCGTTTGGCCCTTACCATTTTGCCACGGGCGGCGCTTGCCATCGGGCAGCGCTGGATGGACCCATAGCCCGGCGCCATCCTGGAGTCCCGGCAATGCTGTTTGCCTCGATGCGCAAAACCCGCCGCCGCCCCGCTGTGGCATTGGCCTTGCTGTGCCGCGGCCATTCCATGGTTTGCCTGTCTGCGCGCACTGGCCTGATGAGCATTTGCCCAACATGCGGTGATGGTGATCTGCCGCCAGTGCGACCCGATGTCTCCTCAAAGGCCGGACGTGGGCGAAACCCGCATGCCACGGTAAAAACCCAGCACCAGCAGTGCGCCGCCCAGCACCATTGCCACGCCGACCGATATCAAGCCCGCCGCGACCAGCGACTCCTGCCATGCGCTGCCGCTATGGCCCGCGCCGGCGATTGGCGTCAGCGCAATTGTTCCGAAGATTGCCGCCAACGTGATGAAAAACCAGTTCGCGAACGTGCCGTACAGTAGCATCCAGTATGCCAGCGACATCAGGCGCACGCTGAGTCTCAATCTTGCCCAGGCGAGCCCCACTACCATCAGGAACATGCCATTCAGGACTCCTTCGAGATGGGCGGACAGCCCCATTCTTGGATTGCTCATATCCGGGATCGCGAAACCGCCCAGAAGCCCCAGCAGAAACAGCAGCGCCCCGGCCGCAACGAGACTTTGAGCCACCCGTTTTTCGCTTTGCATGAATTCGCTCCCTTGTACCTGTCTACTGCACTCGCGGGCGCCGCCGCTTACCCGTAGGAACGCTTTTTGCGCTCAGAAAATCGCTACCAATACACCGTAGAACAACACCAGGAAGCCACCAGTCTCGGCGACAATGAGCGTCCACATAAGCAGGCTGATCGCAGTGCCCGGCACACTGCGGCGGCCGATCCGAAACGGTGGCTTGAGCTGGTTCTCTGTGTCTCGCAGCAACCCGTGGACGAAGTAGGTCAGGATCGCGGTGGCGAAATAAAACAGCACGAGCGACATGGCGGCGAGTTCAACTGTGTCCGGCAGCTGGCTGATCCGGGCGAATTCGGCCAGTAGCATCGCTGCGAACGCATACAGCAACGAAGCACGATGGCAGATGTCGACGTAAGGGTGCGCCTGACCGTCCTCGCTCGCGTGGATCTGCACATATTTCCAGGTTCCGGTTAACAGACCTGTCAGAAAGAAGGCGCCCGCGCTGACAATAGCGAGATTCGGTGCGGAGATCATGCAGTCTTTTCTCTCCAGGTGATCGATGTAATGACTGTCCTGATTGCGGCTAACCGGGAATACTGCTCACGAGCGACGTTCCACTGCAGCATCGCCGATACGATTCGCCGCGGCGGTGGTCCACGTCGCACATTGACCGGGCGTTGCTGCAGGCTTAGATGCTGCTCGCGCCGCGAGCCTGAAACTTCAGGTATCCCCAGGTACCAATCATCACGACCAGGTATAAGGCAACAATCATGGCGGCGGCATCGAGTTCGGATCCCACCTTGGTCATATCCCTGACCTCGATCGACAGCAGCAATGCGAGGTAGACCATCAATGCCGAAGCGGAGAGAATGCACATGGCGTACGCCCAGGTCCGTCTCTGCCACAGCCATTTCAGACAAAAGAGACTGACCAGCCCGGGCAGGGCCATCAGCAGACCTGTCGTGATCAGCGATACGAGGCGGTAGTCGAGTGGTCTGTCGTTCGCCAGCGCATCCGTAATCACCGCGTACAGATGTCCGCCGCCCATCAGCAACATCAGCACGCCGAGCACCAACGCTGTCAGCGTGGCAAATTTGCCGGGCAACGAGCTGGTCATTGTGTGGGCTCCCCTTCGCGGATCTCGCTGATGAGAGTACAAAGATAGCGTAAACACCAGGTGCGGCGAAAATCTGTCCGACTCCTGCCTGGCAGTCGGCGCAAATAACGCCGGATCGGCTGCGCTGCGTGCTGGTCATCGTGGGCGAACGAAACGCACCACTCATCCCGACAGCTCGAATTCGAGGCTTAGCAAGTTCGCCTTTGCCTTCAAGCCGCCGGCATAACCGACGAGGTTGCCCTTGCTGCCAACAACCCGATGACAGGGCACGATGATCGAAATTGCATTGGCCCCATTTGCGTTGGCCACTGCCCGCACCGCATTGGCGTCGCCAATCGCTGCGGCCAGTTGCATATAGCTCGACGTCCGGCCGAACGGGATATCCAGCAGGCAGTTCCACACCTGTTTCTGGAACGGCGTGCCCACGGTATGCAGGGGCAGGTCAAAGATTTTCCGCTGGTGAGAAAAATATTCGTTCAGCTGCTTCCGTGTTTCCTGCAACAGGTCATTGTCATGTTCAAAAAACGTGGCATTCAGTCCTTTTTGTATGCGCTTGTCGAGGTTGTTTCTGGCCTTGCGGTGGCGCCAGTCACACAGGCACAGCTGGCCACGGAACGACCCGAGCAACAGTTCTCCAAACGGTGTCGCGAAGTACTGGATGTCTACGCGGCCCATGTTTCGGTTCCGTCGCGGTCGGGCCGATGGCCGGCGCGACACAGGGCTCTGCCCGTCACCCCTCTAGCGGTGTTGATCGATCAGGATAGGGTTGCCGTCAGGGTCTACCAGCGTGCAGCTTGCTGGTCCCGCGGTGGTTTCGTCAGCTTCGCTGACCAATTCGGCACCGCGCTCGCGCAGCTTGCGCTGGATTTCGCGAATATCGGTGAACGTTGCGGTCTCATTGCTCTGCTGGTCCCAGCCGGGGTTGAAAGTCAGGATATTGCGCTCGAACATTCCCTGGAACAGGCCGATGACATGATCGCCGTTACGCAGGATCAGCCAGTTCTCTGCGGCATTACCGCCAATGGGTTCGAAACCGAGTTTCTCGTAGAACGCCTGTGACGCCGCGATATCCTTGACGCTGAGGCTGACCGAAAATGCGCCGAGATTCATATGCTTTTCTCCGATTTTTTCCACCTGGTGTTGAGCATAGTTCATATGCCGGCAGACGATCAGGTTCGGCATGTCGGCGCGGCAAGCGGAGCATCCGGTTCCTGACATCAGCTCGGCAGAAAAAAATTGCTCCGTGTTCCGGCTATTTGCCACCGGCGAGGAGTTTCAAAACGGCCGCCAGGGCCAGACAGGCAATACCCGCAACGTCGATCACTGCGATTCGAGAGATGGCGTCGTTGTGGCCGCCAACGGTCCAGACCAGGTACAGAAACCCGATCATCGATAGCGCCGCCATGATCATGGCCGGCGTCTGGAATGATGGCGCGAATACCGAAAAAAGTATGAAGCCGCCGATAATGCCGAACAGCAGCGCGCGATGGCGCATCAGGATGATCAGGTCATTGTTGGCAAACTCGACCGAGTAAGCCTGTTCGAGGTTGGTCGCCGACAGCACAGCGAAAACGGGCAGGAAGTTGATCACGCCAACGACGATCAGCAGACTCGAAACCAGTTTGCTCATGCTGTTTTACCCGTTAACCCTGCACGGATTGATCGGTATCCTCGTTTAAGTATGCTGGCCGCACCACTCGCAATACTCCGCCACGGCAAGACTGAAACCGTCGCAATTTCTGCAGTTCTTCATCGTTGCCGAGCCGCCGGCAAACGGGCGTAGCTGGTTGCATTGCTTGCAAATATAGTCGTTGTTACTTTCGGTGCATGCCCAACCGCAAAAAATGCAGTGCCAGTTCTTCGGTCTGGCGTAGAGATAGTCGTCGAAGCGGGCGAGGTCGAAAGACGATCCTTGCGTGGAATCGGGGTCTGCTTCCGGCCGGGTGTCCCAGGCGCCGAGCAACTGTATTTTTTCCTCCTCGTCGCGTTTCCGGAAATCAACGAATTGCAGCAGCCGGAGTCTGAGGTGCAGTTGTCCCGGATCACAACGCTCGAGTAATACCGGCACAATACGTCCGGCCCTGTTCTCGATCGCCCAGTCCGTTTCGCTGCGAACCCATTCGGATGCGATCGCACGTGGCGTCAGCGCAACCAGGAAATAGTCACATGACTCCAGACCCTCACGGATTTTCTTCTCCCACTGGACACCGGTGGAGATCTGCTCCTTCGCGTACCAAGTCGTAATTCCGTGCCGGTTGAGCAGGGTGACGATTGCTGTCTCGACCAGTTCGCGGTCGGGAGTCGCGTGGCTGATAAATACCCTGGTCATGCCTGATGCCGTGATTCCCGGCCATGCGGGCCCTGATTCTTTGTCATTTTAGCGCCTGCCAGGGGCACTGCATGCCGGCGGCGATCAGGCGCGTGCCCGGGTCTTGCCCAGCAGTACCTCGCGGATATCGCCCCGGGCCGAGAAAGTGGCGAAAAGAAGATATGCGGTGAGTACCGGAGCACCGCCGACAAAACCGAGCAGCCCCAAAGCGTTTCCGCCTGGTGAGAAATGGTGGCGCCACGCAAGCCACAGTCCCGACAACGTGAGAAATCCCAGGAAGTCCATATTGAACTGGCCGGGCCATCCCATTTTCGCGATATCGCCAAAGAAGATCGGGAACAATCCGAGCCCGTGATTGGCCACCACGATCGCCGTGTAGACGACGATCAGCGAAAAAATGAAGATCAGGAGAATTCGAAATGCAGTCATAGAGCCTCTCCCGGGCATCGCCGCGGGCCGCGCGGCGGCGCCTCAGTTGAATCGAGTGAGTTGAGAAAGATTTCCAGCGCGCCAGCGTTGGCTGAGACCGGTGCTGGTATCGTTCTCAACAGTCAGTGTAGTGCATGATGGTGTCGTGCCGTGCGCGGGCCGGCGGCTCTGCCGTCAGTGGCCGTGTGTTTGTTGCTACCGCGTTTCGCCCAGGCCTGGGCTGGGCGCAACTCGCAGATCCGGATGCTCGAGATGAACGGGCAGGTGCTCGCGATTTTCTCGGCAGAATCGAAATCCTCGGCCGCGATGACGTTGTAGCCGGTGATGCAGTCGAGGTCCCACGGCAGTTCGCGGGTACCGCTATGCGAGATCTGACGGCCGCCGCTGAATCCGCCCTGGTCGACCATGCTTTCGGCGATCGACGCGAACCAGGCGCCCCATGCCTCCATGATTTCGGGCGTCGGTTTCTCGAACCCGTAGTGCAGCAGAAGGTATCTGTTCATGGTGGTCTCCCGGACTGCTGAGGAGGTTGGCGGAGGTGGCGACATAACGGCCCCGCGGCCCGATATCAGGTCGAGAGTTTCTCATTGAAAAACTCGATCGTGCGCACCCACGACAGCTCGGCATCTTCGGGAGAGTAGCGGCTGGTGGAGTCGTTGTGGAAGCCGTGATTGGCGCCCTCGTAAAAATAAGCGACATACTCGGCGTCGTTCGCCTGCAGTATCTTTTCGTAATCCGGCCAGGTCGCGTTGACGCGCTTGTCGAGACTGCCGAACTGCAGCAGCAACGGGCCGCGCACGTTTGCTCGCAGCTCTGCCGCGGCCGGCGAGCCGTAATAGGGGACACCGGCGTCGAGCTGGTCCGGTATCGAGGCTGCGAGCATGTTGACGACGTACCCGCCGAAACAGAATCCCACGGCGCCGAGTTTGCCATTGCCGGACTCATGGGCCCTGGCAAATTGCGCTGCCGCGATGAAGTCCTCTTCGAGTTTGGCGCGATCCATGCTGCGCTGCATCGCGCGACCATCGTCATCATTACCCGGATAACCACCCAAGGGGTAAAGGGCGTCGGGGGCGAAGGCAATGAAGCCCTGCTTGGCGAGGCGCCTCGCGACATCCTTGACGTAGGGGTTCAATCCGCGGTTCTCATGTACCACCAGCACTACCGGCGCCTTGCCGGCTAATTTAGTGGGAACCACGAGGTAGCCCTCGCACTCGCCATGGCCCCTGGGTGAGGAAAACCTGGCAAAAGTTGCCTTGATATCCGGGTCATTGAACGAGACCTGTTCGGCCTCGGCATAGTTGGGCAATAGCGACGCGGTTAACACGCTCATGCTGAATCCCAGCGCGCCAAGCCCGGCCAGGCGCGACATAAATGTACGGCGATCAATGAGGCCATGGGCGTATTCGTCGTACCAGTCGAACGCCTCCTGCGGAATCGGGCGCGGTGCTTCGGTCGGTGTCGGATGCCGGGTTTCAGATGTCATTGTGTGTTTCCTTTCCCATGATCGTGGCTGGTTTTCCCTGGCGGGCGTTTTGCAACGTAATGACGTAAGTTCGTCAACGATGTCCGGACAGTTTCGCTTGTTCAACGGCGTAACGCGTTCGTACTGCCGCAAGCAATCAGGCTGGAAGATCGCTGCTCGCTGCCCCGGTCGGCGTCTCTCCCAATCTCTTCTCTCGAAGCGATTCTCGTGACCCGGGAGTGCGGAAAGCCGCTCACGCTCGTCACATGAGCGATTGCATCGCACGGTGCACGATGACAAGCTGATTGGCTCGTAGCGTACCGCGTGTCGCTTGGAAAGACATCATGGAAGGATATCGAGTATGAAGTGGAGCAGGTGGGTTTTCGCCATTCTTGGCTTTGTTCTGAGTGCCGGTGCGTTTGCGCAGTCGGCGAAAAAGCCAAATATTCTGGTTATCTGGGGCGACGATATCGGGCAATTCAATGTCAGCGCCTACAACATGGGAATGATGGGCTACAAGACGCCCAACATCGACAGCATCGCCAACGAGGGTGCGATATTCACCGACTGGTACGGCCAGCAAAGCTGTACCGCGGGCCGCGCCGCTTTCATCACCGGTCAATCGCCGATCCGTACCGGTCTCACCAAGGTCGGTCTGCCCGGTGCGCCGGAAGGCATGACCAAGGAAGACCCGACCATTGCCACCTTGCTAAAGGCGCAGGGTTACATGACCGGTCAGTTTGGCAAGAATCATCTCGGCGACCGCGACGAAATGTTGCCGACCGCACATGGGTTCGATGAGTTCTTCGGTAATCTGTATCACCTCAACGCCGAGGAAGAGCCGGAGAATCCCGACTACCCGAAGGACCCGGAGTTCAAAAAGAAATTCGGTCCGCGCGGAGTCATCCACAGCTTCGCCGGGGGCGATATCACCGATACCGGTCCGCTGACGAAAAAGCGCATGGAGACGATCGACGAGGAAGTCACCGCCAAGGCACTCGATTTCATGCAGCGCGCAAAGGATGCGGACAAGCCGTTTTTCCTGTGGTGGAATTCCACCCGGATGCACATCTTTACTCACTTGAAGGCCGAGTCGGTAGGCAAGACCGGTCTCGGTATCTATGCCGATGGTATGGTCGAGCATGACGGCCATGTCGGCCAGGTGCTTGCGAAGCTCAAGCAACTGGGGCTCGATGACAACACCATCATCATGTACTCCTCGGACAACGGTGCCGAGACGTTTACCTGGCCCGATGGCGGGACGACCATGTTCCGTGGCGAGAAAAACACGCAGTGGGAGGGCGGCTACCGCGTCCCGACGTTGATCAAATGGCCCGGCGTGATCAAGCCCGGCACCGTTGTCAACGATATTGGTGCGCACGAGGACATGCTGCTGACACTGGTGAACGCCGCCGGTGGCGAAAACGTCGCGGAAAACCTGAAGAAAGGGACCAGGATCGGTGGAACGTCGTTCAAGGTGCATCTCGATGGTTACGATCTTGGCCCGGCGCTGCGTGGTGAGGGTGAGTGGCCGCGCAAGGAGTTCATCTACTGGACCGACGATGGCCAGGTTGCCGCGCTGCGCTACGGCAACTGGAAAATTACTTTCCTGGAGCAACAGGCCGAGGGTCTGAAAGTATGGCAGGAGCCGTTCGTGCCGCTGCGTGCCCCGGTCCTTGCCAACCTGCGCATGGATCCGTTCGAACGTGCCAGGGCGGAAGAAGCAATGGGCTACCAGCGCTGGTACATGGAGCACATGTTCGCAATTGCGCCGGCCGGGGCCTATGTCGGCCGCTGGCTGCAGAGCTTCAAGGAGTTTCCGCCAAGACAGAAACCCGGCAGCTTCAACCTCGATCGCGTGATGGAAACGGTAATGTCCGGTTCGAAGCAGTAATAACGCGACTTGCCACGCACTGAAGCAGGGCCGTATCCGCCAGCGAGGATACGGCCCTTTTTTCAGCCGGTGTAGTTGAGCGGCTAAGGCTAAAGCGCGCGGGTTCGGCAAAACAAAAAGGGATCGCGGCACGGCATCTGCTGCCATGGCGATGAGTGCAAGCGGAATGCCTTCTTTGCCAATTCGCGATCAGTCGATGCCGCAGCAGACGATTTCGTACTTGATGCCTTCCGGGTCCTTGAAGAAAAGCGCGTAGTAACCTGGTGGGGTGTATTCCGGATACTCGCGGGGCGGGGTCACGATTGTGGCGCCGATGCCCTCCAGTTCGGAATGCAGCCGATCGACTTCGGCACGCGATTCCGCTTTGAATGCGAGATGGTGAAGCGCCCCGGGTTTCCTGCGGTTGATGGCGTCCCGCTCGAACGCGCTGCGCGGCGAGGTGATGGCGAACGCCAGCAAGGGATGGCTGTATTCGACGACATGAAACTCATGCTCAGCAATGACCGCGCTGCTCCTGCGCTTCGGGTCGAAACCCAGCAACGGCATCAGCTTGTCGTAGAATGGCACCGCGACGCTCATGTCCTTGACGGTGATCTGAATGTGGTCGATGACGGGTTTCATTACCACTGTCTGTCGCTATGACTGGAATTACGATTTTGTACGGCCTTCGCACGCACGTAAACCTCCCGTTTGACGCGAGCTACTGCCAGTCCTTCCTCGTCAACAAGTCTGCCGCGAAATAGCAGGTGTTCACCCCGGATCGGTTGGCATCAGCACAACGCCGGGACGGCTCAGAATTCCGCCCGGACACGCGCGCCGGTAATTTTCCTGGCGCGGCTTTCGCGCCAGATGATCAGGCCATTGGAAACGATCACGACGGCGGCGCCGATCAGCACCTGGGGCAACGGCCAGTCGTTCCAGATAAGCCAGCCGAACAGAGTAGCCCAGACGATACCGCTGTAGTTGAATACGGTCACGATGGCTGCCGGCGCGTTGCGAAAGGCAATCGTCAGCAGCCATTGCGCGAGCGCTCCGGACAGCCCGACGCCAAACAGCAGCGGCACCTCAACGAGGGTCGGTGTGACGGCCACCAGCGGCAGCGGTAGCGCCATCACCAGGGCGCCGATTACCAGGAAGTAAAACGTAATGGTCTCGGGCCGCTCATAGCGGCCAAGGTAGCGCAGCACGATCTGCAGCGTGGCATGCATCAGCGCCGCGGCAATTGCGACCGCAATGCCGAGTGCGTTCATATGGCCGCCTGGGCCAGACATGATCACGACGCCGGCGAAACCGATCGCGACCGCAGCCCAGCGGTAAGGGCCGACGCGTTCGGCGAGAAACAGCACCCCAAGCATCGGAATGAACAGCGAAGACGTGAATAGCAGCACGGTCGTCTCGGCCATTGGCATCAGCGAGAATGCGGCGAATGTCGTTACCAGCGAGAGCGCGCCGAGCACGGCCCTGAAGCCGACCAGCGTGGGCTTGCTGCGAATGACGAGAATTTCTCGCTTGCCAAGCACGAACACCAGGAACAGGAACGGCATGCAGGCGATCAGGTTGCGGTAAAAGGCGATCTCGAATACCGAGTGCCGGACACTCAGCAGTTTCGCGAATACGTTCATTACCGTGAACATGAAGAACGCGGCCATTGCCGCCAGCATGCCGCGGACCACGTGTTCCTGGTGAGGCTGTGCAGGAGTATCAGGCACCAAGCGGATTCCTGGTTTCCATCAGGTTTGCGAAATCGTGAGCAAGTACCCGGGGTAGTGTAGACCCACTGCCGTGCAAAAGAAGCCACGATCAGTCGTTTTCGGCGCAGCGAACGCGCGCCGGAATATCGGCGCGGAAGTATCGGTCAACGCAACACCAATACGATGTTGCAGCCAGCGGGTGGGTTCGGCCGATGCGCTCTGCCGGCGACAGCCGTATTCACCATTGCCCCGCCACGGGGCGGGCATGCAGCGGAGCGGGCTTGTGGCGGGCAGGCCTCAGCCTGCGTCTTCGCCGCCACCCTGTAGCCAGCCGAGTTCGATCGCCTTGAGCACGGCGCGGGTGCGATCGCGCACACCGAGCTTGGCCAGGATGTTCGATACGTGATTTTTGATCGTACCCTCGGAGTTGTTGAGTGCCTGCGATATCTCGCGGTTGCTGTAGCCGCCCGCCATCAATCGGATGACCTCGGTCTCGCGCGGCGTCAGCCGTTCCGGCAGGTCGCTGCTGGCAAACGCCGACGCCTGGTGGGAAAGGCCGCGCAACAGCGCTTCGGTGATACCGGGCTGTATCATCGTGCCACCCGCGGCTACGGACTCGATGGCGTCGATCAGGCTCTCCAGCGACACGTCTTTCAGGAGGTAGCCCCTGGCACCCGCCCTGATGCCCTCCAGAACCTGCTCGTGATCGTCGAAGGTGGTCAGGATGATGACCGGCGTCTCGATGCCCGCCGCTTGCAGTGCCCGGGTTGCCTCCGCGCCGCTCATCGTCGGCATGCGCATGTCCATCAGGATGACGTCCGGGCGCTGCTCGAGCGCGAGCGCGACGGCCTGATCGCCATCGTCGGCCTCGGCCACCACGTCAACCCGGTCGGACAATTCGAGGAGTCCGCGGATTCCCTGGCGCACCAGTGTCTGGTCATCGATCAGGCCAACCCGTATCGGCACGATGACTCAGCCTGTCAGCGGAATTTCGACGCGCAGTAGCAGCGCATCATCGATTCTGCCGAGTCTCAGCGAGCCATGGATCGCCGCCAGCCGTTCGCGCATGCCGGCGAGGCCGTTGCCCTCGGCCACTTCGTCGGCGACGCTGCCGTCGTCGCGCACCTCGAGGTAAACGTTGCCGTCCTGCTGCCAGATACGTATCCAGCTGTGCTCGGCATCGGCATGCCGCAGGGTGTTCGTGATCGCCTCCTGCACGCAGCGCAGCAGGGTCTCGGCAACTTCGACGTCTTCGATATCGAGTTCTTCCGCGACGTCCAGTGCGATGTCGAGTTGCGGGACGTTGTCGACCAGCAGGGCAATGGCGTGGGTGAAGTCGAGCGTGGTCTCCTCGCGCAGCGTGCTGACCGCCTCGCGGACGTCGCTCAGCAACAGCCTGGCAAGCGCGCGGGATTCTTCCACTTTGGTTTTCGCCGGCCCGTCTGCAAGCCGTTCCGCGATCTGCAGGTTGATCGACAGCGCAGTCAGATGGTGACCGAGCAGGTCATGCAGATCGCGCGCGATCCGCGTGCGCTCGCCCTGGCGGGACGCCTCGGACAGCAGGTGCTGGGTCGCCATCAGTTCGCGATTGAGCGCCTCGACCTTGTCCCGCGCCGCGTCGGCCTCGGCTGCATTGCGTGCCGTCAGCATCGCGAACAGGTGAAACGTACCGAACAGCGTGACCGCCAGCAGCGCGCCGTTGTCACCCCAGCTGAAGCGCATAATCACATACCAGGCGAGCAGTAGTCCGCCAAGCAACCACCAGCAGGTTTTCAGCGGGTAGAAGGCGGTAGCTATCGCGATCCAGATGATCGTGTAGATCGGCATGAAGCTGACCGGCAGCAGCCAGCCGATTGCCAGCGCGCTAATGAGCTGTATCCACAACGCGATCACCCGGACCGCGGCCGAGCCGCGGCCCTCAGCCATGGCGAGCCACATGGCGGCCAGGTTGACGAGTGCGAGGATAACCGCCATCGGCACGATATCGCGGTACCGCTCGCCGCCGCCTTTAGCCACAGCGACGTAAAAGGCGAGGCCGGAAACCATGGCCCAGGTCAGGATAGCGGTGACCCGATGCAGATTTCCCGATTTAGTGCGCAAGCTCATCAATTGATTGTGGCTGGAACGCTCAAGCGGCGCCATAGGCCGAAAGTCACGGGTCGCGGAAGTGACCAGCGGCACTGGGGGAATCGTCGTCCAGCGCCTAGTCTGACGGCACACACTCGAGGTACCCGATATGACAACTCTGCATTCATTCCTGGTAAACACCCACATCGCCGTCGGCTCGCTTGCATTGCTGATCTTCTGGGTGCCGGCACTGGCCAAAAAGGGCAGTCCGCTGCATGTCCGCTCGGGCCGGATTTACGTGACGGCAATGTATATCGTTGCGGTCACGGCCTTCATCGCCTCTATCATGGTGTTGCTCGACCCCATTGGAATCCGCCGTCCCGACGCGATGCTGGATGCGGCGGAGGCGGCCAGGCTGGCGCGCCGCTTTCGCATGTTCAGCCTGTTTCTGCTGATGCTGTCGGTACTCGTCTTCACCAGCATTCGCCATGGCCTCATGGCGCTGCGCGAGCGCAGGCAGCCGGGGATGCTGTCGCGACCGTCACATCGTGCACTGCTCGGGACGCTGGCTTTGCTCGCGCTCGTGGTCGGCTCGATCGGCCTCTATACGATGCAACTACTGCTGATCATTTTCGGCGCAATCAGCCTGTCGGCGGCCGTCTCAATGTTCCGTGACACCCGCAAACGAAACCCGGGTCGCGGCGATCTGGTGGTGGCGCATCTGGGTGGGCTCATCAGCTCCGGTATCGGCGCGTACACGGCTTTCTTCGCGTTTGGCGGGTCGCGGCTGCTCGCCGATGTGCTTACAGGGCAGTGGCAGGTGCTGCCGTGGGTGCTGCCTTCGATCATCGGCACGATTGCGATCAGTCGCCTGCAAAGACCGTACACACGTCGGCCGGTCAGTGATTCCTGAGAGTCGGGGAGACGTGCGCGGGACCAGATCATTCCGCGCTACGGTGCGGACAGATTTGGACCGGGACTTGCCGAACAACCGGCCGCCGGCTGCCGCTGATGTGTCGTTCGTCAAAGCTTCGATGCCCAGATCGCCAGCCTGTGTTTCATTGCCAGCAGTGAAAGCTGATCGTTGGGTAAAGGTTTGATGATCTTGTCGTGCACCAGCAGCCGGTAGATATACTCGATTTTCTCAGCCGCGGAGTCCGTGGGTTCAAATTCGACCACACCCCGGTCTTCGCCGTATTTCATTCCCTCGGCGATCGCCTTTTTGAGCAGTTCTTTTTCGTTTTTTAATTTCTTCACGTTGTTAGTCAGTCCTTTTTTGCCTGCGATCAGCGGGCCGCGGCGTGTGAGTTGCCGTATTGGGACGAAGCGTCACCGCCACTGTGGTTCACGGCTTATCATGCTGTATTTCGCTCCACCGCGCTTCGATCATAGCCCGTTCCCCGGCGCTGATTGCCATGCGCATCTCGATATTATCGAGACCGGCAGCAATTCCGTCCGGTTTTCGCGCCCTGATCTCAAAGCCGTTGCGGCGAAAGAATCCGGCGGTAAGCTGGCTTATGCCGATTCGAACGTACGTCGCTTCGGTCGACGTTACGATTTTGTGCAGTCGCGCCAGTAGCAAATATTTGCCGACTTGCTTTCGATGCTGCGCTTTATGAATCATTCCCTCTCACTCAGTCGTCAGCCCTGGTCTGCCGCAGCTGGCGACTCCTCAGCACGAGATAAAGCGGAAACCCAACAGCGACCCCGGGAATAATGCCGAGCACCAGGCAGACCCATCCATAGCGGACAGAGTAGGTGCTGGCTTCGTGGACTACCCAGATAGCAAGAGCCACCCAGCAGAATATGACGTCGGAGGAGTAGCCGGACGAGTAGGGATTGACGAAGCCCGCGGCGAAGGCAGCAAAAATGTCCCGGTCATTTACCACCGCCGGAACCACCACGATGGCGAACACAGCAGTGAAGGCAATGGCCACCCCGACGGACGCCATGCGGAAAGTTTTTACGTTCATATGCGTGTCCATCTGTCAGCAGGTGGTTTCGTACCGTTATCCGGCGTGGAGGCAGGACGGTGGACTGATTTCTCCCTCCAGGGAAAAGTGCCGCGAGAGCGGTCCGCTGTGGCCGAGCCGCTGCTCACGATTCCTCTCGCGAGAACCCGCTGACCGGCGTCCCCTGGTGAAAACGACATTCCAGCCATTGTTATCGCGCAGCCATAATGAAGACCTCAGCGTGTGACGCGACAGGTTGCCACGGGCATTTTTCTGCGCGGACTGGTAAGTGAGCAGGGCTATCCCGTCACCAACCCCGAACACCGGGCAATCCTGTGAATGTATCGCCCCTTGTGGTCCCTCCAGCGGAAGTTCGCGCAGAATATCCGCCCTGGTAGAACTTCGGGCTGATCGGCCGACCTGATGGAAAGAGGAATGCAGCAGGTCATTCCATCGATCGATATCACGCCGCACACCCGGCTGATGCCACTCGATCTCGAGGCTGCGCAATCTCTGCAGCAGAAAGTCGCGGGTCAAGTGTGGAAGCATGTCCTTGCCGCCAGCCGCTTTTGCCGTGCCGCGGCGGCGTTGGCTGTCCCCACGCTGCACCGGCTGTCGGTAGTCAAATTGCTATGATCTTCAGCCAGATGCGAATTGCGCGAAAACTTCTGCGGCGGTGAATTTTTTGGTGTCATTTGCAAACGAATAGTAGTCAGGCTTTTCGTCGATGAATACCTGATGGTCAAAGTGTAGCGGAGGTGCATTGTCGAAAAGACCGGCGGGCACAATGTACTGAGCGTTTTTCCTGAGCCGGTAAAACAGGTGTGTACCGCAGTTGCGGCAGAATCCCCGTTCTGCCCTCGCGGAAGATTCGAAAATACCCATATCGTCTTCGCCCGAGATAGTGACTTCGCTGCCACAGTCGATTGCGAGCAACGGGCCGCCGGCCCATTTCCTGCACATGCGGCAATGGCAGGCGCCAACCTTGTGGGAGATCGTGCGGGTCTGGATATTCACTGCCCCGCAAAGGCAGCTGCCTCGCGCCGCAACGGTTGAGTTCATTTTGTTCCCCTGTACTCAGATGAGTTTTCACCCGCTCCCGTCATGCAGCATTTTTACCAACCGGACTGCGAGCGTGCATGACCAAATCGGCAGGTGCGATTCGAAATGTCACGGTTGCCCCTGTCGGCTGCTCCGCCGTCCGCATGCTGGACCGTTTCCTGTCACGACTCATGGCATGTCGCTACCGGTGAAATCGACTGGCCAATTTTATCAACCAGTTCTCCGAGGCTTGTCACCGTTATCGTGGGTTCGATACCCCAGGGGTCGAAGATGGAATCCCTGGACCGCCGCACCCATGCAGCGCGCATGCCGGCGGAGATCGCGCCAATCACATCAAACGCATTACTGGAGACCAGCCACGCATTGCTGCCCGCTGCCCCGGACTGGCGCAAAAAATGTGAGTACACGGCGGGGTTCGGTTTGAAGGACCTGAGATCGTCGACGCTAACGACAGCGGCGAAAAAGTCCCGTATTCCGGCAGCCAGCAATAACGCATCGACGGCCTCTGCTGCCCCATTTGAAAATGCATAGAGTCGATAGTCAGCTGCCTGCAGGCGCGCCAGGCCCTGTGCGACATCGTCAAACGCCGGAAGTGTCCGGTAACCCTCGATCAGCTCCTGTTTTTGCTCGTTCGATAACGGCGATTTGTGATATTGGCAGGTGTAGTCAAGGGCCTGGCCTGTGCAGGCCGCGAAGTTCTCGTAGTTCTGCATCAGCCCGCGGCGAAACGTGTACTCCAGTTGTTTGTCCCGCCATGTTTGTGAGAACTCGGTCGCCGCGGTGCCAACCATTTTTTCCAGCATGGATACGACTCCATGGGTGTTGATCAGGGTTCCGTAAACGTCAAATGCAAGGGTGTCTGACATTGGGTACTCCGGGCGTATCCGACGCTGGCATTTCGCGATCGTGCACTCGCGTTGCTCGGCAAACAAGTGCTAGTCGCGTTTTCCCTTGCGGGTGGACGCTGGTGCCATTGGCGCCGGTGACAGAGCGCCTGACATTTTTGCTGCCACTCAGGCACCCCCTGCCATTGCTGCGATTTTCCCGACGGTGCGGAAATTCCGCGCGGTGACGACAACCCCCAGGTGCTTCTCCGCGTTCGCGGCGAGCTTCGAGCGGGCAATCCCGTCCGGAGCGTGGAGATAGAAAACCGCATCCGTAAGCCTGTAGCGTTCGGTCGATGACTTCGCACGGTTGAGCGCCGCAGTGTCCCGGCCCGGGGGAGATTCGGCGAGAAAAAAGAAATGCAGCCTGGCGGGATCGGACACAGCCGCCGGGAATGGATTCGCAGCGATCGCAGCGTACAGTGCTTCGGGCTTGAGAACCAGGACATGTGGATAGAAGCCATGCTGTTGGCCGATTCGTTCTCTGATTCTTACCGCGAGTGAGGAGGGGGTTCCGGCGGCGGAGTCGAAAACGGCGTTTCCGCTTTGAATGTAAGTGCGAACGTTGTCGAACTTCAATGCTTCGAGATCGCGTTTCAGCGCTGCCATCGGCAGGATGTTGTTCCCGCCGACGTTGATCCCGCGAAAGAGTGCGATCCAGGTTTTCATCGCGGCGCCGGTACCACGGTCGAAGCGGACTTTTTCGATGCCGCATTGAGCCCGGCCCTCTGTGAGTATCGGGTTTCGGCTATGCGGCGCCCGGTATGGTTTCCGTAATCAGTCACGGCTCGAGGGCAGCGGAAAAAGTATGTTTCAGCCTGCGATTGATTACGCGCAGAGGAATGCCGCCGGATGCCGGCTGCCGCTCGGCAAGAGCCACCAGGTCGTTGAAACTCACGCGTACCACGCCATCCGCATCCTGCCAGATCAGGAGCTTTTGACAAAAAGCGTCGAGTCCCAGGGACGGCGCATGCGCCATGGCGCGCCCGCCGGGACCCGGGGCGCCGAAAAGAATCAACAGGGCCGGTTCCAGCTCGACGCCCCGCGCTCTCGATCGCGCCGCGAAGTCGATTTTTGCGAAATGGACGGTATCGGGCTGGGCGTCGATGGCCATCAGGATGTTCTTTTCGGTGGTGGCGAAATCATACGGGCTGTCCAGCATGACAACTCCGGGGTTCTGCATCGAGCCCGAGGCAAGCCTGGAGATCGAATCGGCTGGTATGCCTGCAATGGCCTTTGCGATGGCGGCTTCGTAGCGGGCCCGGATCGGCCCGTCTTCCGGTAATCCATGACGCCTCGCCAGGAAGTCATAGCTGTTTGCGATAACGGCTGCCCTGCCAGACGATTGATTTTCGAATGCCAGAATCCGTACCGGCAAGTCCAGAGCCGCCACCGGGTTGAGTTGCAAAATGGCGGCATCCAATTCCGCATCGGAGAATATCAATACGTGCGACGGAGGCATTGGTATGCCTGCGGCTTGCGCCAGTCGAGCATGATCGATATCGGCGATAACTTCGAACTCCGGATGCAAATGCACGTTCGCCACCAGCTTCTCGAACAGCCGGTCGGGTTCGACAAAGCGGGCCGCTGCAACGGGTTCGGTGCCGCGTGAGCACGATGCCAGCGTAAATAACAGGCAACCTATTGCAACAGCGGTCGCCGGTCTTTGCATCAGGATATTCCGGGGGAGGCCGGCTGTTTGTGCAAGAGCCATATCGCCATCGACCCGAAAATGACTTCGAGACCGGTGTAGGCGATCAACAGCCAGTGGGGCGCTCCATCCACAACAATGCTCAGGATGCGGCCGGCGGCCAATCCGAGCATGAAAACCGCGCAACTGACGAGAGCAGGGCCGGTCAGGGACGGTTTGAAAGCTCCCAGCAGCCAGATCACGACCATGCCCAGGTACAGGCCCATCACCGCTCGCATGATATGAGTAAGATTAGTGGTGTCGACGGTGATGTCGAAAAGCGCGCCAAGGCTTGCCGATGGGTTTACCCCGTAGCCCAGTGCGATTGGCACAAGACCGACGGCGCAGATGATCAGGAATGTACGTGAATTCATGTCGCAGAGGGTTCCCGGTCTTTAACGCGCCAGCGGCCAGCGCATTTTGGTTTGAATAAAGATGATAACCCGTCCGGGAGAAGAGAATGTCAGTACCGGGTGGTTCCCCTGATGCCCGGCGGTGGGGACCTGTGAGGGTGCGGCGATTAATTTCCAGTGCAATCAGGAAGGTGTTTTCGCTGGTTTCAGTGGCGGCCTGCTTACCACAGGTCCGGATCGCACAAGGGCGGGACGCAGCCGATTCTGACCGGCGATGACCCGGCGCTGCCGCCGTTGAGGAAGACAGCCTGCCAGCCAAACGGATATTGCAACGGGTAAGGCGGAACGTACCGCGCGGCAGCCTCCGCGGCAAAGCCGAACCTGCCGTAATAGCCGGGATCACCATAGACAAAAAGAATACCGGCCGCCATTTCTGCTAGTTGCTGCCGGCCGCTTTCCACGAGGCGTGATCCGATGCGGTGTTTTTGATGACCGGGCGTTACGCCCAGCGGCGCCAGGATATAGCCCTGAGCGTGCTCATCGGTGCCGAGGCATACTGGACTAAATGCCACGTGGCCCACCACGGCGCCCTCGATTTCCGCTACCAGGGACAAGGACGGGGGCGTGGATTCCCCGGCAAGCAAATCGAGAGCAAGCTTCGCGACGCTCTCACCTTCGCCCTCAGGAAAAGCCGCCATGTGAACATTGTGTACCGCGTCCCGATCGGAAACTGTGGCGGGTCTTATTTTCATGACTGGCCCTTTTTGCCTATTTGGATAAAGTCGTGCTCGAGTACGTTGCAGTGCGAAATCAGCCGAATTTTTTTTCGTGTGCTCGCAACGTCTTTTCCACTTTCCGCAACGCGGTCAAAATCCTGTCGGCAATCGATGCGGATCGATTGTCGCGACCCAGCAGCGCGGCGGAATGCGCGGCGCAGAGATTCCCGGCGTCGTTCCACTGTTCAGCAAGTTGCCTGGCCCAGCCGCGAAAGTCCTCGGCCGCACGCGGTCGCCTTTCCAGCGTCTTTGCAAGGGTCATGTGGAATGTGACTTCGGGTTTTTTCAGCATTCCGAGCAGCCCAGGCAACTTCAGGTACATCAGGGTATCGTCCGAGTGAATTGTCTTTGATGCCTTGTGATAGGCCAGTACCGATGAGAAGTGCAAATGCTCGTTGCTGGAAATAAAGTCCACGCCGGCCGGGACGGAAAACTCGAAATCATCCGCGAACAGCGCCGCGCACTCGCCTGATTCGCTGAGTTCCGCCTCCCAGGACAATTCAGGAAACTTGTCCACATGGCGCTGAGTACCGTAGAGCTTCGCCTTCGGGTATTGCTTGTGAACCTTGCGAACATGCACGGTATGGAAGGGGTGCAGGTTGATGATCGCTTCAATGTCCGCGCCGTCGTTGGTGCAGGCGTCGACCTGCTCTTTTGGTTTGCCGCGCAGAGTGTAGGCGTCGAGGAGTACAAACTTGCCGCTCCCGCGCCGAACCAATGAGGCGTGGGTGCCGATGTTGAGAACACCGCCGATCTTAAAATCACCACGGATGTTCCAGAAGTCGTCCGATACTTTCAGGATCTGTTCGCTCATGGGTATTTGATGCCTTCTTATGTGATCCTCTCCCGGCCGACGGGAGAAGTTACGAAATAGAAAAATAGCACGAGGTCAGATGCCGCGAGCTGTGCCCCGGGATTCCAGCGATTCGCCAGGAGTCATTCCGAGATTTTCGAGCTTCATTTTTTATCCTTGCCAGACAAAGTTCTTCGCCCGCAAGGGCGGCGGCATCCGAATCCTTGTGTGGCGCCTGCAACGCAGCAGCGGGCAGAGACTTGCCGGCGGACGGAGCCGGATTTAGCCGTGTAGGCACACGGCGCGGACCCCGGCGCCCGCAGTTCCGACAACCGATTTTTGCACACTCTGCTGCGTGGCTAGTCGTCCGCCCACGTCGCCATCCGCCTGTAGACATCGTCGGACTGGGCATCGGCCAGAAGCTCATCGACCATGCGGGCGAACCCGGGATCGACAATTCCCCGGCCGACCTGATCCCACCAGGCGCGACCCAGCTTTGTCGAATGATTGACTACGATCACGTAGCGATAGGCCAGCCAGGTCTCCTCATCCAGCAGCCCGTTGGTGTACTGAAAATACTCGAATTCGCGATTTCTCAGATCGAGCATGAACATGAAGCTCAGCCGCAATTGCTCCTCCGCCGACAAGTCCTGTCCCGAGGCCATTTTTGCGAAAACATCCGCATTGCCGATGTTGGCGCTCAGAGAAGTGACATCGTTTGATACGAGCGTTTGCCGCGACTCGGATCGGAGCAGTTCGTTGTTCTGGCGGATTTCGATGGCCAGAAATACGATGCCTCCGACAACCGCGAGGTTGGCGATCAGTGCCAGCCAGTCATTGATCTGCGCTCTGTCCATGTTCAGATGCTCAAAGACTGCGATTATGACACGCATTGTTGTGAGTGCAGGCGCTTGCAAGTTTCCGCTGCGTGAGGTTTTGGCCGGGCCGCGCGGGGTTTCCTGTCTGTTTGTTGCCAACGCATTCAATTACCCGATTTTCTGGCTGCGAGCTTTCCGCGTTTGACGGTTAACCGCCGCGATCGGTTGGCAATTGACGAGCCGGTGCGATAGTGGATGTTATGTGCCTGATGGCTGAGCGAGTTGCGTTACTCACGCCAATCGATGCGAATGTGGCGAGGCTCATTTTCGATTCTCTCCAGCCACCTGCGAATCGCAACGTAATTGCTGAGGTCGAACTCACCCTCGTGCGCGACGTGGGTGTAAGCATAAAGCGCAATGTCGGCTATCGAATACGACTCGCCGACCAGATACTTCCTCGACCCGAGGTGTTGCTCCATGATGTCCAGAGCGGCATAGCCTTGCGGACGAAAGGCCGCGATCTTGCTGGCGTACTCATCGCGCTTGTTGGCGTAGCCGATCCAGTTGCGTAGTGTGGCGATGTAAGGTTCATGGCTGTATTGCTCGAAGAACATCCATTGCAGGACCTGTGCCCGTTGCAATCTCGAACCCGGCAAAAACGACGTATTTTCCGCCAGATACCAGAGCATGGCGTCCGACTCGGCCAACACCGCACCGTCCGGGAGCTTTAACGTTGGTACTTTGCCATTCGGATTGAGCAGCAGAAACTCGGGCGTGCGGGTTTCATTGGCCAGCGTATCGACCGTCACTCGCTCAAATGGCAGTTGCAGAAGATGCATCAGTAGCCGGGGCTTGTAACAATTTCCTGACGGGGGATATTCATACAACGTGTACATACGCGTTTCACTCACTGTGGCGGATGGTTGAACGTGAGGTCGACAGCACCGGATTCATCTTCGGGTGCCTGCCTTTTGCGAGGTCGCGTCCGTGTCAGCCAGTCCCCGGCTTCGGTTTGGTGTCTTCAATACTGGCCTGCGTATATTGAGACCAGGTCCTGTTTTCATTGGCAAGGAGACGCTCCACGCGCTGGACGAAAAGACGGAAAGGATTCTGCTCATGGTACGGATCGGCGCGGGTCAGATACAGAAACTTTTCATTCCTGAGCGACTCGCAGATTTTCCGGTATTCCGTCCAGTTTTCCTGGAACTGATTCAGGCTGATGGCGGCGGAGATGACCGCAATTGAAGCGCCCAGGATAGCGACCACGAAGGCCACCGGAAACGGCTCCCTGGCGAAGCCGGCTATGACCGGTATTGCCGCAGCAGCGACAATTTCGGTTCCCCTGAGACGTTTGAACCAATGCTGGGCAGTTCGGCTTTTCTTCTCGTACCAGCTGATTTGTTCGTCAACCCTGGATACGATGTACTCGTCTTCATTCATCCGCATATCCTTCGCGCTGCAATGGTTTCCGAAAACAGACTACTCGTGCGATCTCGGCGTAGCCAGGCGCGCGATGCGCATTCTCGCTGAGCTCATTCGCCTCAATTGCATCGCTCGCCATTTCCGCCAGGCGGCATGATCGGGCCCGGCCTTCCGCGGCTTTGATCAGGGCCACGCCGCGTCCCCGTCGGCGATGCTCCGGTTCGACCCACCAGACTTCGATGTGCCCGGCCGGAGAAGTGGGGGATCCCGCGGCACACGGCCGCACGCTGGCTTCGCGAAATCCGCTCAAAGCGCCATCCGGTTCTTCACTGACGAAAACCGCCTTGGATTCGTCCGGCCTGGCGAAGTCGTCGGTGTGTTCGACAGCGTGATTGGCTAGAGCCCAAGGCCATAATCCGGTTCGCATATGTGTCCAGTCGGTAGCGTCATTCCTGGTAACGGCGCGAACTTTTATCGGAACTCCGGTGCAATCCTGCCGCCCTTCACCGCGATTGCCTCGGCAATCGGCTGAGTATCGTCGACGGTGACGATGGGCCCGCCAAAATAAAGCGCATCGGCTTCGATTGCGTGCGCTTTTGCTGCGAACGCCGACAGCAGCAGCCCGACGATAGCCAGTGCGCAGGGCGGGTGGAATCTCTTCACGCAATACCTCCTGCGAGTCGTTCCGGACGACCTGGTGTCTTTCGGCCCAGAGTTTAGTCAGGCATCTTTCGACCCATGCGAAGGCGGCCACTCGTCGAACTGAGGAACGCCCTCCGGGATGACGTCCCAGGCAGCCTTTGAAGCGACAAAAATATGCATGTCTATCGATACTTGCGGATCGCCATCGACACACCCCAATGTCACCCCATGGGCCTTGCCATTGACTATTCCGCACAAGGTCGAGCCGCAGAGGCTGCAGAATTGTAGCCCTGCGCCATCTTTTGAGTAGTAGCTGGTAAGGAGATCTTCGCCACACAGCCACTCGAACGAGTCGGACTCCACGACGGCATAGGCCGACGCCGGGGAGCTGAACGCTTTACGACACATGGAGCAGTGGCATGAACGCGCATCGCGCAGTTCTCCATCAACCCGGTACTTGATTGCACCGCAAAAGCACGAACCGTTGATCGTCACTGTCGGTCTGCCTTTATCTCTTCACAGGCGGGTAGATCACCTTCCAGTCCTGCTTCATGTCCACGACGGTCCAGCTTTTCGCTTTTGCCTCGTCGAGTCCCTTTTCGAGGCCGCCTATGCTCGAGTCGCGATCATATGCCCATTCCCGCTCGGCGTCTGTATGGTGGATATAGAGAGCGAAGCGCGAACCCGGACCCGCAGTGGTCCATTGCAGCATCTGCAGGTCGCCGTCGGAGTTGCCGAATGCGGCGATCGGGCGACGGCCGATGTGCGAGTTGATACCAACGGGCTTGCCTTCTTTGTCGTTAATGAAGTTGATTTCCGGCAGGCGCACCAGAATCGGTGTGCCGTCGCGCATCTCGAACTTCGTCTTGACGCTGCTGCCGATGACCTGTTCCGGAGGGATGCCATAGACCTTTTCGACCCACGGCCGCATGAATTCGATGCCCCCGCCGGAGACGATGAAGGTCTTGAAATCGTTGGCGCGAAGATAGGCGAGTAATTCGAGCATCGGCTGGTAGACCATCGCGGTAAACGATCGTTTCGTGGTGGGATGCCTCGCAGTGGCGATCCACTCCTTCACGATGTCCTCGAACTCCTCTGTCGTCATTCCTGCATGAGTTGCCATCACTATTTCGAGTATTGCGTGCTCCCCGCCCGCCAGTGCGCTTGTCACGTCACCCTTTAGCAGCGATGCGAATGGCTCTGTGTCGGTCCACTCGGGATGCTGAGGCGCAAGTTCCTTTACCCGATCGATGGCGAAAAACAACTGGAAGTACATAGGCTGCTCGGCCCAGAGCGTTCCATCATTGTCGAACGTGGCTATTCGCTCCGCCGCAGGCACATAGCCGGGGGAGCCTTCTGTCGTCACTGTCGCGACAAAATCGATGATCGCCTGTCTGGCCTTGCCATCGTTCCACGACGGAAGAGGATCAGCGGCCTGCGCAGTGGCCAGGGTCGAGAAGGCGAGGGCGAAGCCCAGGCTGAGTACAGTCAATAATGAGCACTTCCTTGTCATGGAGTATCTCCGTGCTGATTCACAAAGTATTTTCGGCGAAGCAGATTTCAGTTACAACCGGACGGTCAGTAATGGCGAACTCACGCGGCAGCCGCAAACGGTAGTCGGGTCTCAGCCGGAAATTCGCTCTGTGAGCGGTGTTCTGCGCGCGTTTCTCTGCGCGACGATTGTGGAGGCGCCACGAAACGGCAATATTCCGCTGCCGAGCTTAGCCACTGCGATCGTTGCAAACGGCTTGAACGAATTGCTATGCACGCGAGAAAGCGCCCTGGCACGATTCGTATAACGGGCACTGGATGCTCTACGCTTCAATCGTTTTTGCCGGAACTCTCGCCACCCTCAGGGCCGTAAAACAGAACCCAGGTCGCAAAATCGGGGGTGAACTCCTCGAACCGATGTTCGACTCCCGCCGCAACAAATAATACCTCGCCCGCCTCAAATGGCTGACGCACCGTTCCGTTGACGAAGTAACCCGAGCCGGAAATGACCACGTATATCTCGTCACGCGTATGCGGCTTCTGCTTGTCGACCAGTTCTGGCTGGTAGATCTCAATCTCGAGCGAGCCATGCCGGAAGAGCTGTTTGAACAACGCGCCATCTTCCCTGTGCAGCTCTTTCATTGCTGCGGCAACTGTCATTCGGTTCATATTTCACCGTGTCCTTGCACCTCGCCGATCGCCTGCCGAGCTGCGAGACGCCGGCCGACGATGATCGCCGATGCGCCCGGAATCAATGTATGAAAGCCATCGGAGTTCGATTCAAGCGCACTGCCGCACCTTCGTCGCTTTGATGTCGCGCGCGGTTTCCTCAACCGGATCGGGGCTGTGCAGGCGATGTGGTTGCCATCGCGCTTTCCCCTGCCGCGTCCAATCCGTTCCGTCGCTACCCGTTAGTCTGCCGTGAAGCGCGGTATGCCTTGATGAGTGAAAGTATGTCGCGGTACCGGGCCAGGCTTTCCTCCGGCCAGTGCTCCTGACGTTTGTAGTAGCGGGCGACGGCGGGTACGCCAGCGGGTAGCGTGATCCACGGCTGCATTGACTGCGTGAAGATATGAATATCCGGGGGCACGAGGTCGGGATTATCCAATGTCCCAACCCGGAGAAACTTGATTACCGGGCCTGCACCGGAATAGGCGCTCCACAGCGCCACCTTGCACTGCGGGCAGCGAGCAAAGACCTGGCCGGCGCCACTGTGCGATGGTGTGTCGACAAGCAGTGGCGGTTCGCCCAGTTCCGTGACGCGATCGCCTTCGATCAGGGCGTTGAGGGCGAACGACGCGCCGGACTCACGCTGACACCAGCGACAGTGGCAACAATGAACGAAAAGCGGAGCGCTCTCCATCCGGTAGCGCACCGTCCCGCAATCGCATCCGCCTTCGGCAGGAAATGAAGCCGCTTTGCCCATCCGATACCTCGCCTGTCGCCCATGATTTTGTAGACAGCCTGCGCCAGATACCTGGCGCAGTGATTTCGAGAGCAAGATCGTGGCAAATTCGACCCGACCGCAACCTCGATAATTGCTTCCTCGACCGCTATCTTGTTGCACTCGGCAGCCACGATCGCGGGGGCGTCGGTAGCTACCTAGCCCGTGAGAGCCTGCATCGTTTTTGTCTTCTTGTTTTCGTACATTGCCGCATCGCCACTTTCCAGCAATGCTTCGATTGAGTGATGTTTGTCAGGGTCGAAATCGACGATGCCATGGGAAAACACAATGTCATAATCACGATTTTGCGTTTGCAGAATTTCCTTCAGGATCTGGCGCAACCTTTCTACAATACGTGCTGCATCATGTTTGGACGCATTGATAAACAATATGACGAACTCATCGCCTCCCAGTCGCGCAAAAAGATCCGAGTCGCGGCATACAGTGCTCATCTGATCGGCAAAAACGGCCAATGCATTGTCACCTTCTGCATGGCCGAAGGTATCGTTTATCCGCTTGAATTTATCCAGATCCAGATAAGCCAGTGACGCGGGAATTCGCTCGCGGGCACAGAGATTGAGGCTGTGTTGGCCGACCATCACAAAGCCTCTTCGGTTGAGTATATGGGTCAGTTCGTCCACGGTGGCCAGGTGCGTTGCAGCGAGTTCGCGTTCTGCCGTTATTGCCAGGTCTCGCAAGGCATCGAGATCGTCGTCGACCAGGCTTCTCGGTTTTTGATCAATAATGCAAAGCGTTCCAAGTCGGCTGCCGTCTGTAAATTTCAGGGGGCATCCGGCATAGAACCGAATATTGGGTTCGTTGGTTACCAATGGGTTGTCAGCGAAACGTTCATCTTTTGTCGCATCGTTGATGATGAATATCTCGTCACCGAGAATCGCATGCCCGCAAAATGAAATATCACGGGGTGTTTCACTGGTGCTCAGACCGATACAGGATTTGAACCATTGGCGATGTTCATCGACCAGGCTGACAAGAGCAATCGGCACGTTGAACATGCGCTTCGCCATGCGTGTCAGGCGATCAAAGCGTTCCTCTGATGAAGTGTCCAAAATCTTGAGCGATCTAAGGGTTTTGAGCCGGGCCTCTTCATCTGCTGGAATATCAGGTTTTTTCAATTGGCTTTCCCCATTGGGTTCCTGGTGCGCTGCAATCGGTATAGCGTAACGTAAAAACTGCCCGGTGCCGTTTCCCGCTTCCGCTTCGATGCATTTCAGGCGCTGGATGCCGGGAATGACTGTCCCGGCGAGTCGAGAACCCGTGCTCTCCTTCCGTGCGCGCAGATAATACCGTCCTCTCCGGTCATCGGGCCATAGCACAAGCATAAGAGAGACTTACAAGAGGGCCGCCTGGGACACGCGTCTGGCAAGCAGGTCTCGATCGACCAGTCCTTCGAGCCGATGGTCACGAACGAGTGCGGCAAAGTGCGTCTGCCGTCCGAGAATCTCTCGTTGCAGAAAACGTTGGCCCTTGTCCTGTACATCAACCACTTCCGCATCCCTGGCGATACCCAGCTCGTAGTCGAGGTCGCGGGCCGTCAAACAATGCTTAATGACCTCTTCATCCGCGCCGAATGCCTGGCCGACGAACTGGGGATAACGCCAGATCTCGTCTGCCAGTCGCTCTGGTGCGGCAAGCTCCTGACGAAACGCGGCGTAAGCTTGCTGCAGTTCTGGCCAGCGTAGTGCCAGCCTGTGGCAAATCTCCGATGGCGACGTCATCAAAAGAAACCGACGGTCTTTATCGACAAAGACGAAGCCCCTGGTGCGACCGAACTCATGCGCCAGAGCGGCGATCAAATACAGACGTGTGTTCCACCATGGGGTAGGTTCGATCTGCACTTCAACGAACTGTGCCTGGTTAAGAAGTCCGAGTTTGTCTTTGATATTTACCAGGTACGATGAGCCGAGTTCCTGCGCTTCGAGCATCACGTCGATGGCCTCGAGTTGCTGTGCCAGCCGCGTGCTTTCGTGGACACGTAGCGCGGCCAGCACTTCCACAGCCAGTCCATCGGCAGTGGCGAAATGTCCGCTGCAGCGCTGCTGCAGGCGCGCCCTCAATTCACTGATGCGAGCGGGGTCAGCGTCTTTCCGCGTTTTGGGCCAGCGCGCCTTCTCTATTAGCAGGAAGGTGAGTCGCGTCATTGGTTTGGCGCAGGCGGCGGCATACTCGAGTTCGGTCACGGAGAGCCGTTTGGGATTGTCTTGGTCTGGAATATAGCCATAGCGCCACGCAAATATCCCGACGTAAACGTCGCATGACTTTACGTCTCCCATGCAGGCGAATTCTACCCGCTGGTCGCGCGCGGCATACTCTTCCATCATCACTACTTCGTAGCCCGACTTGCGCAAGGCACGCCCGAGCCGTTTGCGCGGGCCTTTTAGATCGATGTAGGTTGATGACAGATAGAGTTTCATTTGGCTGGTCTTTGCAGCAGCACAGTAGCTTTTACCGCGACCCCGCGGACAACGTCAAACCGTGTCTTGAACGAGAAGGCATCATCAGTGGACCTTTTGTTGCGCAACAATAGTGTCGTGGCCGGGCACTCCGGGTGCTGGGAATGTGGTTCGCTGGAGTGCACCAGCGAACGGAATGGCGGTCCAAGAGCCGATCGTAGTCGGGCAGAGTCGATCTGCGGATTGAGTGCCGGGATGGTTAGCGCCTCTGCGGCCAGAGAGTCCCGCACGCTATGACATTGTCCGACGCCATCGCCTGGCCTGGCGCCGCTCACAAGTTCTCCCCCATCCAGCGAAAAATGGCCACTTCCAGACCTCAGGCTACGTGCCTTTTGATTTGCCGGAGGTAGGCGCCTGGCAAACCCAACTTGCCTCCCAGGGTGAGTAAAGAACGCGCGTACTGGGGATTTGTTCCCTCCAGCTTATTCTCCGGAAGGTTGTAGCAGACTGCCGCTTCGAGCGTGCCGTCTGGCAGCACGACCGAAACGGGTTCGGAAACATAGTCAGCCACGCTTTCCTCCGCATACAGTGCCCGCACGTCCTTAGCTGGTATCGTCATGAGAACGCCGTAAGCTCTGCTGGTCTCATCGGCCACGAGCGTCGCTCGCCTGCCTATGCGTAAACCGTAGCCGTCGACGTACCCGACAGTCGCTTTTATTGGGCTTATCCCTCTTGCTGCGAGCAGCGACTCGTCCATGAAAAGTCCATACAAAAACACCGCTATGTTTTCGGTTTTCATTGTTTTCTCAACGCTTCGTGCTTGGTTCATCGCCGCGTAAGGGGTCGCAACACCGTCGTCTGGCATCCTGGTTGAGCGGTGCAGAAAACGCGCAGCATTTTGGCGTCCGGTGGAGGGCCACAGGCGCGCAGCGGGCTTGAGCGTTTTGTTATGCGAGTTGCTAACTACCCGGTTCGATCCTTAAGTATTGGCCTCAGGTCATCCAGCTTGTCGAACAAATGCCAGATGTAGTTGCTGGTCCCGTTTTCCCTGTGTGGGTGCAGGTCAGCGAGGTCAGGGTCATTGCAATAACTGTCAAAGGATTCTTTTGACCTCCACTCAACCAGGATCAATACAGTCCGGGGTGATATCTCGCCCTGAACAGATTCCCGAAACTTTCCAAGTGATACGACTCGTCCACCGTGTGAACGTACCTCTTGCACGGAACGGCGCGCGTACTGCAAATACTCGTCGCGATCTGAAACATCAAACAAATTCAGTGCAAATACTGGCATGACTTCTCTCCCGCTATTGATCTATCAGGTCGCCTGACGTTCGCGCTGAGGGGCGCTGTGCAGTGGCGTCGTCCGTCGCTCGTTGCAGCGTAGGGCGGGCCGAGTTGGCGCCATTCCGTCGACGCCGGCTTTCATGGCATGGTTCTGACTCATTGGCTTCTGATTCAATGTGTCGGCAGGATGCCTTTGGTTCGCAACGCGTCCATGGCGATTTGTTTACGGAGCGGCAAATCGGCGGCGCTTCGGGTGTCGATATTCAGTGCAAACAGCCAGGTATCGCCGGCTGCCTCTACATAGCCTACATACCATCCGATGCGGGGTTTAGCGCTTGCGGCCCAGCCCGTTTTGGCATACAGGCGATAGCCTGGGGTTGCAGCAACAAGCATGATCGTTTTCAGGGTGTCATAACTGCGTGCCCGGTAAGGCAGACTGCGTTGCACCAACTGTTTGAGGAACGCTACCTGCTGAACGGCACTGATGGTCAGCGAGCCATCCAGCCAAAACTGCGTGCCGTCAAACGACTCGCGCAACTGCCCGTATTTCGCCCGATGAAGATAGGCCGGGTATTTCGATGCGCCCACCCGCCGGGCCAACGCCTGGTAGCACCATACGCAACTGACCTTGAATGCGCTCTCGAGAGTTTGGTCATTGTTCCAGTCTGATATCTCGTAACGAGTTCCATCCCACGGAATGACGGCGTTGGCACCGGTTATGACGCCTTCTTCCAGAGCGATCAGGGTGTTGAGTATTTTGAAGGTAGAGGCAGCGGTAAAGGCTTGCTGCGTACGGCTATCGTTATGCACGAAACGCCTCCCAGTCCGGGTCGATTCGATCAATAGTGTCCCGATGACGCCCGCTTTGCTAAAAACATCGGCAATGGCCGGGTCTTCGGCTCGAACGCCGAAGGACCAACAAAGAAGGCTGGCGATGATGAATAGTCTGAACATTGCGGTGTGAGTGAGATTGGACCAAAACCACAGCCTGGCAGCGTTTGCAGCCGTCGGTCGCAGCGCACAGTCAGGCGCCGCGATCTTCCAGGCCGAGACGTTTGTGCCACTGCGCAATGGATTCGTCCGGGTAGCCATCGAACACCTTATCCTGGTCACCTTCCCGCAGTTCAACCCATGATGCCTTTGAACCTGCCATAAGGTGGGTACGCTGAGAAGCCGGCGGCAAGTCGCTGTCGATTGCCGAGGCGAACGGATGCATCAGCTCCGGCCAACGAGAGTCCCAGACCCAGAGAGCACTGCCGCAGGCGCGACAAAATTGCCGTCGGACAGAGCTTGCCTTATTTTCCCCTGAGTCCGGGTCGGTTATCGTCACGCGATAGGTCGCAATGTTCGTTTCACCGTCAACCTGGAGCGTAGCGTAGTCCGCTGCCAGGTTTATCGCGTATCCCCCACCTCCCGCAGTCTTTCGACAGATAGAACAATAACAAAGGTTGAATGGGTAGAAGTGCTGCGAAAGAACCGTGAATCGGACAGAGCCACAGTGGCACGATCCCTCTAGCTTCATTGTTTGTAATCCTCAGTGGTATCGCGCCTGACGCCGCCGGCACCGGGCGCACCCAATTTTATTTTTTATCCTCCCTGTCGCCTAACCCTTCGTCCATGGGAAAAACGCGAGTGTGGCGAGCAATTTCGCGATGCAGTTGCGTGGTAGCGTAAATGGCCATTTCCTGTACGTGCCGCTCCGGCTTTGGATCGGCTATCGAATCGATGATGCGAAGTTTCTCGACGTATTCGTCAGGCAACGCATTTTCATTGGCGCCTGTTAATACATGGTGCTTATACCAATGATATGGCTGCAAATCACAATCTATATGGGTGGCGTAATATGTTGTTGCGCGTAGGGTGGCACCGCACGATGCAGTGAGCGTTACCACTTTTTGCTCGTAACCGTAACCAAGACCTTCCTTTCTATCCAGCAGTCGCTTGTCAGTTTCGGCTATTTCGAATACAACACCAACAACGGCATGCTCAGGGTTGTTGGTCTCATGGGCATCACACTTCGCTGACCCGTCTGTGCTTTTTTTGTGAAACCGCAAATCATGCCGATGCAGGGTGGCAACGGTTTTGACGCGAGCCGAGGACGCTCTGCCGTTTAGCCTTTTTACTGACATGTTTGAACCATACGAGAAATAGAGCATTTTGATTTCTCTTTATTGACATCAACGTCCGGCATCACCCACGGTGCCGGGCCATTGGCGGATGTGGACAACCCTCGCGCTCGGGCGCATGCCGTTGTTGGGCCGCAACCTGGCCTGCAGAGGACGCGGAACGCGCAACCTCCGCGACCGGCAATGCCCGCTAAAGGCGAGGAATATGATCGCGCCCGCCTTAGCCTGTTTCTTCATGCCTTCGTAGCTCCTTGCGGACCGTGCGGCGGGCCAGACAGGCCTTCCGGCAGATGCAGGATCAAAGCCGCAACAGATCGAGTGTCGCGGCGTCGAGCTTGCCCTCGCGCTTCCCGAGGTCGAACGCGGTATCGCCATATTTGTCGGCAACCGTGCGGTCCGCGCCCGCCTCGAGCAGGGCCCTGACAATCGCGGCCGACCCTTTGTTGGCCGCGTGATGGAGCGCAGTGTCGCCGCTGCGGTCGGTGCAGTCGAGGTTCGTCCCCCGCCCGGTGAGCAAAATGACCACGTCGAAATGACCACTGGCTGCCGCGACAAGGAGCGGAGTCGCGCGCTTCTCCGTCCTCGCGTTGACGGCGGCCCCGAGTTCGAGGAGCAGACCGACGGTGGACGAATGACCCTGCGCGGCCGCCTGGAAAAGCGCGGTGCCGGGGCCGCCGGTGTCGCCTTCGATGTCCGCGCCGCGTCCGACGAGCAGTCGCACGATCTCGTCGCGGCCCTTCCACGCAGCACACGCCAGCGGCGAGAGTCCGTCGCCGCCTTCGATGTCCGCGCCCCTCTCAAGCAGCAACTCAACAATCTCTGCGTGTCCCTGTCCGGCGGCATGCGTGAGCGCCGAACCATGACTGACCGACCGGTCCGGGTCGACGCCCTGATCGAGCAGTTCCCGGACGAGGGCGGTGTCGCCATCCCGGGCCGCCGCGACCAGCGTGATCTCGACCTCCGAACTCGTGCGAAACTGATGCTTGGCCTTGTCGTCGGCGCTGACCTTCAGACCTGCCTCGATCAGCATGTCGAAGGTCGTCTGCTCCGAACCGTAGATGATCGTTTGGCGGAGGCCGGCGCCGTAGTAAGGATCGGTCTCCCGCACCGGGCGTTTGGCCAACTCCTGGCCGCCCTCCATCTGCTCGTACATCCAGGGCCACGGGCGAAAGCCGAGGTGCTGGTCCCGCTCCCTGAGTTCGTACCGGCTCGCTGAGAACCGCTCGCGCAGCACCCGGTCGAGGTGCGCATTGGCCGCCTCGGCCGAACCGAACTGCGAAACCACCTCGGCCTTGATGATCTGCAGATCTTCCCGCTTGGTGGCGGCTGCCTTCTCGACGCCAACGAATGACCGGTAGAGCGTGTTCACCGCCAGAATTTTGTCGTTGCGGTAGCCGGGTCTGACAGCTACGTCGAAGTCGGTGCCCGTCCGGTTTGCGCACAGAAGCTCCCACAAGCACCAGATGCGGCCCAGCGTCGGCACCGGAGTTCCAGCGAAGATAACCTCACCGATTTCGCCGATGACCTCCTCCATTTCGCCGGGGATCGACCGGATCGCATGCTGGTTGTAGGCGACGAAGTCGATCCACGCGAAACCTCCGAGGTGCTCGATGGCGTCGAACGTGCCGATCTCCTGCCGGGGAGGACCGAACAGGAGCGAACTCCACGTGTGCGAAAGAAAGTAGTCGGGCTTGCCGCGCTGCTCCAACGGCACAAACGCCCACAGCGGTGCCTGCAGTGCGGTCGTCGCCGGCAGCACGAAGTGTTCGATTAGCGAGCGAACGTTGAGCAGGGCGCAGGCGGGGACAGTCGGCACCACGACGTCGGGACGATCGTGCCGGCCCCACATTCCCGCCTTATTGTGACTGATCGCATGCTCTGCCGCCTCGATTGACGCCGCTCGCGGCCGGTTGATGTCATCTATCAGGTCTCGCAACAGCCCGATCAGCCACGAAACGCGCACCCCTCGCTGTGCGAGCGGCACGTCGCTTTCAGACCAGCCGTCGGGTGGGGAAGAGGCGATCTCTCCGAAAGACGGGAATCGTGCTAAGTCGATGTCCTCGATCATCGCCTGGCTCCTTTTACCGGTCCGGCAGGCGGATTGGTATCCAATTCCGCCGGGCGTCTCGTGATTCTGCCGCGCGGGGCCGCCCGTTAACAAGGGGCGCGAGCTGGTGGCGACTGGATAGCCGGGCCTGCGGGCAATCCGATCCGGTAACAATCGCGTGTCAGGACGCCTTGCGGACGATGATAATAGAGCGCCCCAGGTGTAGCGCCGAGCCCTGCCAGTGCAACGCTCAGCACTTGGCCGGCCGCCGTCGGCGTAACGAGAATCACGCCCCCTTCGGTAACGATGGAAAGGGTAAGACCCCAGCTCGACACCGGTTGGACACCGTTGCCGCGGCGCAGCTCGAGGAGGATTGCGGCCACAATGATGACATTTGGCATGAGGATTCCCCCGACACCGGCAGCCAACAGAAGCCAGTTACCGCCTTCTCCAATCCAGATGTTGGACACGTAGCCCGAGAAACCGTCCACCGGGCCCAACAAGACTCTCAGAAGCCCTGAAACGGATAATTGCGACATTTCCGATCATATCGACAGCAACGATGTCGATGTCCCGTTCAGCGACCCGCATACCAAAGTTCCACCACTCCTCAAGACTTCTGGCGGACTTTTCTCCTCCTTCATATATTTCAGCCACAGCCCAGCGCGAATACTCAGGATGAAGAAGCTGTTCATAGACTGTCCATCCCTCGCCCGCAACCAGGGTCGCCGCGGAAAGATCTGTAATTGCTTTATTCAGTTCAGCATCAGGTATTTTCGTACCTGCGAAGGCCTTGTTCACGAGAAAAATCAAAAGTACAGCAGCAATAAGCTTCGTATTAAACCTCTGGACCTCCGATTTGGCGTGAGCTTTGTCACGCGCAGCCGAATTCGGAACGCTCGATGCAAGGTTAGTAATCGAATATCTTAAGGATGCGAAGCCTGTATGCATGACGTCTTGGTCAGGCGACGTAAAAATGTGCTGCGTTTTTACGCCCGGCGCAGGTCATCAGGCCCGGAACGAACTTGAACGCGTTGTCATGTGTGGAAGTTCCTGCATGGACTGGCCGCGGTCTTTTTGCTCACCTCACATTGATTTGGCCACAACCTCGGCCCATTCCTCAAACGACTCAGCCAACCAGTTATTATCGACCTTTAGGGCGGCAGAGTCGTACTTTCTCGGCCTGCCGCCAAACCAGTTTTCCCATCCGTTGCGCCCATGCACCAGCGGCACATCGAATTCCTTTATATAGAACAGGCAGCCTTCCGGGAAATCAGATCTTTTGGGAACATTCACACGCTTACCCCTATTCATTCACTGCGATTGATATATGAAGTTTAGCGGCTGTAACTGCTAGTCAGGCATCGCCATTGCTATCGACCTTCTCGAGGTGCTTCCGATACCCGAACGCCAGGGCCTTAATAGAAGGTAGCCGAGAGATGCGATGGCTGCAGCAGATAGGAACGTTGGGAGCAATCAGCTAATCGCGGTGTCGTAAAAAAATGCCCAGTTCGTCCCAGGAGCCCCACGATAGATGCGGCCGGGATTCTCTAGCCATTCCCATACCGAAACTACCAGGGTTTCGGTGAAGGCCTGTGCAGCGCCCGAAACCACTCCGAAGACGACGCAGTTTGATCGGAGTGCGCGCATCCTGGACGGACCTCCCTCGTCCTGATGACGCATGGCATCTCAGTTCAAGTGAGGGGCGTTAGCGGCGTCGTCTCGCAGCTTTTCGGTACACACATCGACTCTGGCTCTATTGTAGCGTTGAACCATAATGGGGTAGATGTTGACGATGATATTTATCATGGTTGAAATCCAGAGATTCGCCACGCCGAATTTAATCCCGCCAAACTTGCCCAGGATTGCAAAAGTACTGCAGAAACAAGATGGCGCCGCTCCCATATGCATGTTTGCTTGCGATGCGCCGGTCAAGCTCCTCGAGCCTGAGCCTTTTGATGCCTCTCGCCCGCGTTACGAGATCTCCTGATGTCGGCAGGTACTTTTTGTAGACGCGAACGCCGAGGCGCGCGTATATGGCGCCATTTTTGCGGGTTTCCTATGATCGTGGCTTGAAATACCTCTGCTCGATCGGATGACGTGGAGGTTCCAATTTGGCCGCCTGACGCTTCAATCAGCCGCCGCGTTAGCGGTCGGCTGCATTGATTGGCGGGTGCTTTCTTCTTTGATTAGGGAAATGCCAATCCAAACGAACCAAAATATTTGGCCAATCCCGAAAATTATCGTCAATATTTCCGAAGGGTAAACCGTGGCAACACCAGAACCACCCACGAAGCAACCGAGGTAGTTTAGTTTGTCCGTAAATACTTTAGCTTTGAGCGCGACGATGCTAACTATTAAAACCCAAAGGCCGCCGACTAGTTCATTCCCGCCACCAATACTTTCCGCGATCAGGGAGACTATCCTCCAAACTTCATACGCCTTCTCAAAGCTGGTGCCACTGTGCTCAATAACATAGGAGAGGCCGATGGTTGAAATCATTCCGCTTGATATGACCAGGCCAACCCAAATTGAGCCAAACAATGAACCAATTGATATTGCCTGGTTCGCCGTTGGTTTCAACCTTTCGTGTAAACCAACGACAAGCACTGAAAGAACAACGCCAAACAGTATGTATATTAAAAAATACATTAGCGAGAAAGACGTTTGGTTTTCCGATAAATAGGTTATTTTTTCAAAGGCACTTCCAGCGGCCGGATATTGCCAGAAGACACCAAAATATATAAATGCCGCTATATATATGAGAGCAACGGATATTCCAGCGATACCAGCGGATTTTTGTAGCGTCATTGCATTGCCTCCCCTGTTCCCAGGAGCGCTAACTCTTGTTTGGTGGGATAAGTATTCGCGAAATTTGACCGAATATGCAATTTAGATTTCGCGATATTGTTTGCAATGAATGTGTTGGGTGGGTGAGGGACTTATAGCAGGTTATGGGGCGGAGATCGATTGTTGAGGACCCGATATTTCGGGATGACATGGGTGCCGGGCAACGAAATCAAGATGTCAGGTTCTTGCTGAATCCGGCTACGATATCCGCATGGTGCAGCAACAGCTGGGTCAGGAGGACGTCTTCACGACAAGGAGCGACACCCACGTATTAAAGCGTGGAGGGTGCGGCGTGCGCAGTCCGCTGGACTGAGATGGGTATTTCAGAATTACTCGGATTTGCAGCAAACTGGCCACATGTCGCATCCACTGCCGTATCGTCTTGGTTTACCCGCATGGGCTTTCGCCGGCTGGCGCGGCCGTTATTTCACTGACCGGCCGTCGCAGCTCGCGAGCTATGCCCGGGTATTCAACGCGGTCGAGGGCAACACAACGTTCTATCGCACACCCGATACCGCCACTGTCGCACGCTGGCGCGAGGCGGTGGCCGGCACCGATTTCCGCTTCTGTTTCAAGCTGCCGCGCGGCGTCACTCACGAACGCCAACCCGATCTCGCGCAACTCGACCATTTTCTAAAAGCGATCGCTCCGCTGGGGCAACACCTCGGGCCTTTGTTGCTGCAGTTCCCCGCCGCGGTCGGGCCGCAACAGCTGCCATTGCTGCACACGCTGTTCTCGCGAATCCCGCGCGACTGGCGCGGTGTCGTCGAGGTTCGCCACCCGGCGTTTTTCGACAGTGCGGCGCGGCTCGCGCCGCTGCTCGACAGCTATGGTTACGGTCGGGTCGTGCTCGATTCGCGCCCGCTCTATCGCGGCGACACATCGCACCCGGAAGTTGCCGCGGCTTTGCACGAGAAACCCGATCTTCCGCTGCTGCCGGAGGTGCACAACGGTCTCGCATTCGTGCGCCTGGTGCTGCACCCGAACTCCGCGTTCAACGATCTCTACATTGCCGAATGGGCAAAGCGGGTTGCGGCCTGGAGCGGCGCAGGACATCACACATTCATGACGATCCATTGCCCGAACAACCTGCACTGCCCGTCGTTCGCATTGCAGTTCAACGAGGCGCTGCGGATTCGCCTGCCCGCGGTGCCGCCGTTGCCGGGCTGGCCGGTTCCGCAGCAGGGCTCTTTGATCTGATTTCGTCGCGGCGCAGTGCCGCATGCCTAACGAAATGGAGTTGCTTTTTGCGTTGCTGCGTTTCTCTCCCGGGTCGTTTTGACAACTGCCGGACCGCTGCATAAGGTCGAATAGGTACATCCGTTGGCCGTCGTGCCGATCGGCCATGCAAACACTTCGTAGGGATGGGATACGCAATGAATCGTCATGCAACGAAATTACTGATGTTCGTTCTTTGTGCAACGGCGCCGGTGATGGCGGCGAGCGCACAAACCGATGATGCAAGAATCCGCATGCTCGAGGAACAGCTCGCGCGCCAGCAGGCGATGATGGAACAACAGCAGCAGACATTGCGCTCGATGGCAAACGAGCTGCAGGCGCTCAAGACCGGCGCCCCGCCGCCGCCAGCGGCCGCCAAGATGCAGCCGCCGCCACCCGACGATATCGAGGAATCCGGAGACGGGGTTGAACCGGACTGGGATACCGATGCGTTTTCGGTCAACTATTACGGCCACATCCAGATTGACAATATCTACGACTTCAAACGCGTCGAACCGGACTACAACTCGACGCTGCGGCCATCGACGATCCCGACCCGGAGTGGTGAGTTTGGCGATAATGGCGAGACCATCATCAGCGTCAAGCAGACCCAGCTCGGTTTCAAAGGCGAGTTGGCGACGCCGCTGGGTCAGGTGAAGTCCTGGTTCGAGTTCGATCTGTTCGGTACCGGCTCGGATGCCGGCGACACGACATTCAATATCCGCCATGCGTGGGTGGAACTCGGTGGGCTGGGTTTTGGCCAGACCAACAGCAACTTCATGGATATTTCCATTTTCCCCAACGTGGTTGACTGGTGGGGACCGTCCGGCATGGTGTTCAACCGCAACCCGCAGTTGCGATACACCTACCCGATCGGCGATTCGAGTTTCGCGGTCGCGCTCGAGAAGCCCAACGGCAGTTTCAACGCAGGCATTTTCGGCGAAGTGTCGCCCGAGTTCGGCGACGCTGCCAAAGCGACCACGCCATTGCCGGATCTGACCGCGCATTACCGCAGCGTCCACGACTGGGGGCATGTTCAGCTCGCCGGCGTGTTGCGCAAACTCGAGTTCGAAACCCGCGGCACACCCGGCAACGACCCCGACGGCAGCGAGACCGGCTGGGGCCTCAACCTGACCAGCGTGATCAACAGTTTTGGCAGCGACCAGATCAAGCTCGGTGTCGTCTATGGCGAAGGTATCGCGAGTTTCATGAACGACGGCGGCGTCAATCTCGCACCGGAGAACTTCGAAGCGAAAGCGGTAGAGGTGCTCGGCGTCACCGCCTATTATGACCGCTACTGGTCGGATCGCTGGAGTTCGTCGATCGGGTTCTCGGTGCATGACGAGGACACCCTGGACCAGCAGGCCGATTTCGAATTTGACAAGGGTACTTATGCCAGCGCCAACTTGTTGTACACGCCGCACCCGAACCTGCTGTTCGGCCTGGAGGCGCTGTTCGGCGAGCTCGAGGATGTCGGCGGCCGCACCGGCCGCGATTACCGCACCCAGTTCACGCTGAAACACAAATTCTCGGGCGGCCGCTGAGAGCGGCGGCACAAGCGCGGAAAAGGGGAATACGATGAAACGGATTATTGCGTTGGCGGCCGGGATGGCGATAGGTGTCCTGCCGGCATTCGCGTCGGAGCAGGACATGGCAGCAGGCGAGTTCTCGGTGGTCGAGGCGAGTTTCGCTGATATGCAGGCGGCGATGGCGGCCGGTAAGGTCACCTCACGGCAACTCGTCGAGCAGTATCTTGCTCGCATCGCTACTTATGATGAGAACCTGCATGCGACGCTGGCGGTCAATCTCGATGCGGTGGACGAGGCTGACCGCCTCGACGAGGAACGCAAGGCCGGCAGGGTCCGCGGTCCGCTGCATGGCATCCCGGTCGCGCTAAAAGACAATATCCACACCACCGACATGCCGACCACCGGCGGCGCGCTTGCATTCGAGAACTACGTGCCGCCTTACGAGGCGACGCTGGTGACCAACCTGCGCGAGGCCGGTGCGATTATCATCGCCAAGACGACGCTGACCGAGCTCGCCAACTGGGTCGCCACCGGCATGCCCAACAGTTACAACGCGATTGCCGGTTACGGTTACAACCCGTACGACCCGCGGCCCGATCCGCGGCCGGAATTCAACGACGGTCGCGGCGTGATGGACACCGGTGGTTCGAGCTCAGGGATTGGCACCACGGCCAACCTGTGGGCGGCGAATGTCGGGACCGAAACCTCGGGCTCGATCCAGATTCCCGCCAATAACACGATGCTCGTGGCGATCAAACCGACGCTGGGGCGGATCAGCCGCCATGGCATCATCCCGATCACCGCCGATCAGGACACCGCCGGACCGATGGCAAAATACGTCGCCGACGCGGCCGCGTTACTGGCCGCGATGGAGAGTACCGACCCGCATGATCCGGCCACCGGAGTTTGCGCGGCGGCGGCCGGCGGCGACTACTCGTCGCACCTCAAAGCCGGGGCGTTGAAGGGCGCGCGGATCGGTATCCCGGTCGCGTTTTTCTATGAGCCGGTCACACCGCCCGGCGCGAAGGGGCCACTCGGTGGGCTGAGCCCGGCTGAAGCCGCTGCGATGAGAGAGGCAATCGGCATGCTGCGCGCCCAGGGCGCGATCATCGTCGAGCCGGCCGATATCCCCAGCGTGATCGCCACCGACCCGGACGACAACCAGCTGCTGTTCGGCAACTGCTACGACTATCCACAGGGCAAGGGCGGCGACGCCAATTGCTCGGTGATACTCAAATACGGGATGAAGCGCGATTTCAATCAATGGCTGGAGACGCTGGGCGATACGGCGCCGGTGAAGTCGCTGACCGGCCTGCGTGAGTTCAACCTGGCTAACCGTGACCGCAATGCGATCCGTTACGGCCAGGCCGAGCTCGATATCTCCGACGAGATGAGTGTCAAAGGCGATGAGGCGCGCTGGCGACGGGATCGCGACAAGGACATCCGGTTGAGCCGCGCCGAGGGCATCGACGCCGCATTGAAACAACACGATCTCGATGCGTTGCTGTTGCCGTCATGGCGCTCCGAGAACATCCTGAACAAGGCTGGCTACCCGGCCGTCATCGTGCCGTTCACCAAAGTGCCGAACCAGCCCGACCCGGCGTTGCCGGCCGGTTTCGATCCGCGGCCGATGCCGTTCGGTGTGTCGTTTGTCGGCACGGCCTGCAGCGAACCGCGCCTGATCGAGCTGGCATATGCGTTCGAGCAGGTCACGCGCGGGCGGGTACCGCCGGCGGCGGCCCCATGAGGGTTGCGAGTTGAGGCCTTCCGCTGTCATCGCGGCGACCTGCGCGGCACTGTTGTGTGCGTTGGCACCGGCATCGGCCGCCGACACCAGTGCGCTCGAGCGTGCGCTCGATGACGCGTTCACGCGTTACGCGGCGCTGGAGGAAGGCGAGGTCGCCGCTTACATCCCGGCGCTGGCCGCGGCCGATCCCGATCGCTTCGGGCTGGTCGTGATGACCGTCGACGGCGAAGTGATCGCGCGCGGCGACACCGATGTCCCGTTCGCGATCATGTCCGCCGCCAAGCCGTTTACGCTGGCGCTGTTGATGCAGCAAAGCGGGCCGGACATTGTGCGCGAGAAGATCGGTGTCGAGCCGACCGGGGTGCCGTTCAACTCGCTGATCGGTATCGATCGCGGCCAGCGCCGTGGCCTGAACCCGATGGTCAATGCCGGTGCGATCGTCACCGTCAGCCTGATCGACGCCGCGACACCGGAGCAACGCTGGTCGCGGATACTCGATTTTTATCGGAGTCTGGCCGGCGCCGAGCTGGAAGTCATGGCCGACGTTTACGCTTCGGTGGGAGTGAGCAATTTCCGCAATCGCGCGATCGTCAACCTGCTGCAAAACAACGACTGGCTGGGCGCCGATCCGGTCGAGACGCTCGATGTCTACAACCGCCAGAGCTGCGTTGCGGTCACGGCTCGCCAGCTTGCCGCGATGGGGGCGACTCTTGCCAACGGCGGCCTCAACCCGGCGACCGGGAAACGGGTGATGGATGCGGCCAATGTCGACGAAGTGCTGGCGGTAATGATGCTGGCCGGCATGTACGACGAGTCGGGAACCTGGGCCTACGGCGCAGGTATTCCGGCCAAGAGCGGGGTTGGCGGCGGCATTGTCGCGGTGATTCCGGGCAGGATGGCGATCGTCGGGTTTTCGCCGCGGTTGTCGGAGACCGGCAACAGCGTTCGTGCAATGCGCGCGATTACCGACATCGCGCGCGAGGAGGAGCTGGGCCTGTTTCAACCCTGAGCGGTGGTGCCGCAGGTTTCATAGGGGCGACCCGGCGCATCGGCCGCTGCCGCAAATGCCACGGGTGGCATACCCGGGTCGAACCGTGGCCGCCAGGCTGGCCGCCGCTGCGGACAGATACACTGCCGGGTCGTGGACGGATGCCTGTTGCTTGCGGTCCTGGGCGAAGTCGCGTCACGCGACGCCGGCGCTGCCGGTATTAGCTCTGACTTGTCAGCGCCGGGCGCCGCAACAGGTCGATCCCGATCGACATCGCCCACACTGGCAGGATCAGCAGGTTGCCGGAGAAACCGATCATCGACAACGTCGAATTACCGAACAGGCTGCCGAGGCTGTTGACCAGCATGAAGAACCCGAACACCAGCGTCAGCGAGCCCAGCGCCGGGCGTTCGCGTCTGAGCAGTCCACCCATGCCGAGCAACCAGATCGCGCCGGGCACGTTCTGCACCAGGCCCTGCAGCCCGTTTTCGATCGCACGGGTGAAATTGACGAATTCCGTGGCAATCACTGCGCGATCAGTGGCGGCGGCATTTTCGTAGTCGATCAGCATGTCGGGCCACGCACCGATCAGGATGCCGGATGCAATGCCGCCGACCGCAAGGAACAACAGTCCGGCGAGGGTATAGAAATCGGCAAACATCGGGTTGGCCGGCCGCAGCCATCGCCACAGCAGCAGCGCGAGCGGCAACAACAGCAGGTAATTGCCGAACAGGTTGCAGATCTGGCTCCAGCGGATGTAGGGCGCCGCGGCCGCGCCCACGCCGAGGATCGCCTCGGCGCCGGAGAAGGCATCGAGCTGGTAATCGAGGCCGGCAAGCCCGACCCACAGGCTCGCAATCGCGACCACGCTCGCGAGGATTGCCGTCAGCCCCGCCATGCGTTGGAACGATTGCGCTCCGCTCATCTGTCGCCGCCTCCCCGTTTCAAATTGTCATGGCTTGTAGTCACGCCGCGTCAACCGCTGAGCGGTGTGTGCGCTCGCGGTCCGGCTCACGCAACCGCCCGCTTTGCCGTTCAGGTGCCGGGTCTAGCCGATCCGGCGTAGCTGGAACTGCCGCCCCATCATATCGGTGCCCTGGAGTATGCCGCCGCCGCCAACGCTGAGCTGGACCTGGATGGCATCCTGTCCGGACGGCGCGCCCATCATCATCGCGACCAGCTGCATCATCAATACGTTGGTATTCATATCGAAACCCCACTGCCCCTGGATGTCGGCGACCATGCCCATCGCACCCTGGCGACCCTGCACGACGCCGTTAGGGTGCAGCATCAGGTCATACTCCGTGGCCATGCCGAACGCGTTCATCTGGATCTGCCAGCGGCCCGGGGAAAAGATCGCGTTCGGCACTCCCTCGCTCGGGGCCTGGCCACCGAACAGGTCCGGTTTCGCAGTGGCGGCATCGCCATGACCAAAGGCCAGCAGCACCTGGCTTTGCTGCATCACCTGGAGGTCGCCGGTGCCCTTGACGATACCGTCCAGCGGCACATCGACGCAGCGCCAGTTCTGGATCACGCCCTCCATCTTTTGTCCCTGCTGCTCTATCCGCATTTGCCGTACGGCCTTGACGCACTCGTAGCGTCGCCCACCGATAAAAAGCACGTCCTCCTCGTACTGGCTCGGGCCGATCCAGAATTCGGCATTGGCCGGCATTTCCTGCCCCATCTGCTTGAGCATGTCGCCCATGCGGTCTTCCAGCGGTTCGGTGAGATCGACGGTAACGGTCTGCTCCTGGCGCCGTGCGCCGAACACGAACTGCATTTTTGCGACCGCGGTAGTAGCGGTTTTTTCGATGACCTCGCAGGTGCCCTGGCCGGACATCGACTGGCCCTGCGCATGCATCGTTTGCTCGACATGGGTCCAGTCGCCGACCTGCGCCCGTTTGTAAGGATTCTCCCAGTCGACGATTCGCTTGCACGCCTCGCGAACCCCGGCGGCGACCTCGGCCCAGGCATCGCGTTCGTCGGCAAAGGCGTCGATCGGACGGGCGTCGCCGGGCAGTGCCTGGAATTCGGCCAGCCGCGAGTTACCCCACTCGGTGGCGCGGGCGACGATCGGGACCACCTGGCACTTGCCGGCGCGCTCCAGTTCGAGGCTGCGCGCGAGTTCCACCCGGTTGACGTAGTCCGAGGCCAAAAGATCCGGAGTGACGATGAACAACACCAGCCGTGACTGATCCAGCGCCTTGCGAATGTTGTCGTCCCAGCGCGCTCCGGGGCGGATTTCGCTGTCGTTCCAGTCGTCGATGATCTTGTCGTCGCGCAGCGATTGCAGGTATTGCCCGAGTTTGTCGCGATAGCCTGCGTCCTCGCGCGCGTAACTGCAGAACACGGAGATGTGTCCCATGCGTCCGGTTACCATGATTCACCTCCCTGTTCAGCCTCGCCCCAGTCTACACAAGGCGGCGCAGCGCGGTCATCGCGGCGCACCACAGCCGTCAAACCTGTTTGCCGATTTGCCGCCTGAGGCGTGTCCTGTGGATAGCGTTTATAATTCCGGTCCCCTTCGCCGATGCAGTTCACAAATGAGTCAGGAAATCAGCCGTACGTCCGCGGACGACGGCGGCAAAGATCGCAGCGCTTCGCAGGAGCGGCTGGTTTATGTGATGCCGCAGGATGCGATCCAGCGAATTGCGGAAAACCAGCTTACTTTGGTTGACCTGTGGCGAATCCTGTGGCGAAGGAAGGGATTCATCATCCTGATCACAACGCTGTTTGCGATCGCTTCGGTCGCCTATGCGCTGACTGCCACCGAGTGGTACCGGGCGGAAGTACTGCTGACGCCGGCCGACAAACGCACGGCACCGTCTCTGACCGATGCGCTTGGGGGTCTCGCAAATCTCGCCGGCATCACCACTTCCACCACCGATACCGTCGAGGCTCTGGCAGTGTTGCGCTCGAAGGAGTTCAGCGGCGATTTCATCGAGGCCAATAACCTGATGCCGCTGATCTTCGATGCCGATGCCAAGATCGGAATCTCCGCTGAGCCGCCCGACCTGCGCGATGCAGTGCGCTTCTTCGAGGACAACGTTCGTACCGTGTCCGAGGACCGCAGGAGCGGAATCGTCACACTGAGCGTCGAGTGGAAGGACCCCGAACTCGCCGCCGCATGGGCCAACGAGATGGTGCAGAGACTCAACGACCAGATGCGTGACGAAGCCCTGAAGGAAGCGCAGCGCAATATCGCGTATCTCGAAGGCGAACTGGGCCAGACCAGCGTCTACACGCTGCAACAGTCTATCGGCCGCCTGCTCGAGGGCGAGCTGCAAAAACTGATGCTGGCGCGTGGTAACGACGAGTTTGCGTTCAAGATTGTCGATCCGGCTCAGGCGCCGAAGATGCGCTCGCGGCCCCGACGCAGCCTGGTTGCCGTCGTTGGCACGCTTTTCGGCGGCGCGCTGGCGGTCATTATCGTATTGATCCAGAACGCGGTTACGACGTCACGGCGCCGCGCGCCGGGCGACTCTGCCGCGTAGCGAATATCAGACCAGCGGGGTCGTCGTCGCGCAGGGCGGCGCAACCGATCCCGCGAATTGACCAGTGGAACTACCTGCGATGAAAAATTTTGCAATGATCGGGGCGGCCGGCTATGTCGCGCCACGCCACATGAAGGCTATCCGCGAGACCGGCAACGATCTGATTGCCGCCCTCGACGTTAACGATTCCGTTGGAGTGATCGACAGCTATTTCCCGGACGCGCGGTTCTTTGTCGAGTTCGAACGGTTCGATCGTCATATCGACAAACTCCGCCGCCGGAACGACGGCCGCAAGATTGACTACGTCACCGTGTGTTCGCCCAACTATTTGCACGACGCGCATGTCCGTTTCGGTCTGCGCGCCGACGCCGATGTGATTTGCGAGAAGCCGCTGGTACTGAACCCTTGGAATCTCGATGGCCTCAGCGAGATGGAGGCGGATTCAGGCCGTCGCGTCAATTCCATCCTGCAACTGCGATTGCATCCGTCGATAATTGCGCTGAAGAAAAAAGTCGAACATGGGAATGCCGCGACAAAACACGAAGTCGACCTGACCTACATCACTTCGCGTGGCCGCTGGTACCTGGTGTCGTGGAAAGGCGACGAGCGCCGTTCGGGTGGCATTGCGACCAATATCGGCGTGCATTTCTATGACATGCTGCATTTTATTTTTGGCGACCTGCAGGACAACTTCGTCCACTTCGCTTCGGACACCCGCGCCGCGGGCTATCTCGAGTACGAGCGTGCCCGGGTCCGCTGGCTGCTGTCGATCGATTCGTCGGACCTCCCGGCGGAAGTCGTCAGCGGCGGTCAGCGTACCTACCGCAGCATTACCATTGACGGCGAGGAGATCGAATTCTCCGGTGGCTTTGGCGACCTCCACACGCGCAGCTACGAGCAGGTGCTCAACGGCAACGGCTTTGGTCTGGCCGACGCCAGGGTGGCGATCGAAACGGTGGCCAACATACGCAACGCCGCGATCAACCTGTCTGCGGGAGACCGCCATCCGATGCTTGCGCGTCTGCTGGACGGCGGCGGGCGTGCGGCCTGACGCGAGCGGCGGCCCGTCCTGTGGGGTGCCGCGCGATCGCTGTTGTTCGTCGCGCCGTCACCAGGCCGCGACGCTGATAATGCGACTGCCGGAGAGTCGAGATTAGGACGCTGCGATTATTGCTGGCATGGGCCGGACTGACCTGCGTCGTGCTGTTCCTGCTTGCCAACATCGAAACCACCGATAGTGGCGTCGGATATTATTTCTTGCTGTTCACGATAGCGGCGGCCCTCGCCATCGTTGCGACGATCGGCAATCCGCTGCAAAGCCTGTGCTTCCCGCGCTCCGCGCTGTTCCTGCTGGTCTTTCTGAGCTACTTTTTGCTGCGCTTGTTTTTCGACGTCCCGTACCTCGCGGAAGTTAAGGCCATGACGCTGGGTACCAGCGGCGGAGTCGTGTTTGCGCTTCTGCTTGGCGTCACTGTTGCAATCTTTATCAGCACCATTTTTAGCGCCCAGAGCATGGGTCTACGCAGTGCCATTCCGGGGTTCCTGTTCCTGTGTATTTCGCTGTATTTCGTCAGCGATACCTTTATGACTCATTTTGCGTCGGTGCGCAGCGATCTGTTCCTGATCGACTCGCACGACCGCCAGTATCAACGACCGGGGAATTTCATCGGCATACTGACGCTGATGTTCTCGATGCTGCTGGGCTCGGTGCGGATCTTTCACGAGGGGTTTTCGTCCACGCCCTTGTTTGCGCGGGCGATCGTGATGGCCGTCTATATCGCAATGACGGGGATGTTGCTTGTGATGGCCCAGTTACTCGGCTCCAATGCGGGTTTCGTCGTCGGCTTCGTTGTTTGCGGCACTACGTTGCTGTGGATCTGGCGTCCGCGGCGTCGCATGGTGCGCTGGTCACGCCACCTGCTTGCGCAGTCGACCGACTCGGCGCTGGTATTGCAAAAGTCGGTTGCCGCGCTGGCGTGGCGCGGCGTGGTGCTCGCCCTGATCGCGGTGGCGGCGATTGCGGCGTTGTTGTCGTACACGGAATTCGATCTGGAACAGTTCCGGTTTTTCGGTTTTTCCGAAGGTACGATCGGCGGCAACTCGGTGGCGAGCCGGTTGCGCATTTTGTCGTCGGATTTTCTCACCCAGTTCGCGTACAGCCCGCTGTTCGGAAATTTGCTGGTGGACGAGCTCACCACGGGGGAGGGCACGTACTCGCACAGCCTGGTATCACTGCTGTCTCACATGGGTGTGATCGGCACCGCACTGTTCGTGGCCTATGTTGTCTCCGTCTATCGCGATATTGGCCGGTCCGGAGGGATGTTCGGGTCCTATTTCAGCGATATGGATATTGGTGTGCTGCGGATGATGCTGGTCACGATTGCGCTAGTGTTTGCGCTGGCAGCGACTTTTTTCACCTGGATGCCTTTGTGGTTTGCGCTGGGATTGTTGTGTCCGCCCATCCGCGTCGAAAGTCATTTGTTCTCGCAGCAGAAAACCGGCGTTGCCTGAGCGCGACGCAAGTGCCGGCCCGGCGGTGCAATGAAAGCTCGTTGTGTTGCCTGCACTTGCTTGCGGGTTGATCGATTAGGCGCGAACCATGGACCCCGGTGCTCGGCGACACGGTCGTGGCGGTTTTCAATTGCGCCGGACCGCGATGGCACCGGACTGCAGTCCGGTTTAGCTCAGCGACTCGCTGTGGCGATTACATTGAGCCAGACGCTTTGCTGGGTATCCCAGTTGAAAGTGGCACGCGCCGTGGCGACATTGCGGCCCAGCATCGCCTGGTCGAGCCCGATCAGTGTGTCGCAGGCGCCCGATAGCGCCGCAACCGAGAATGTTTCGCAGACGACGCCGAGATTCATCCGTTCGACCACCGCTCGCATTTCGGGCAAATCGGACACGATGACCGGCAGGCCCGCCATCAGGTACTCGAACAACTTGTTGGGCAGGCAGTGTTGATAGCTGAAACTTGCGCCGCGGATCAGGGCGATGCCGTAATCCGCCGCGACCGTGTGCGCAATGACCTGGTCTGGCGGAACGGCCGGTTGGTGAAAGATATTCGCTGATCGCTGTGCATACGATCTGACCCGGGATTCCAGTACACCCGAACCCATGATGACCAGTACCCTGCTGTCGTCCGCCATGGCGGCGAAGGTATCGAGCATGATTTCGATGCCACGATTCGGGCTCAAGACACCCTGGGTAAGGAAGATGATCTGGTCCTGGCGCAGGCCAAAGCGGTGGCGAAAGCGATCGTCGCTGCTCGCCTGCTGCAGCCACGGCACGTTCATCACGACATCGGGCCGATCGATCGGATAGATGCGGGCGTATTCGTCGGCAATGCCGTCCGATACCGTTATGACCTTGTCGGCAAAGCGGATCAGGAAGCCCTCCAGCATTTGCAGCGAACGAATGCTGACCCGGCTTTGCCCGGCCTTGCGGTTGCTCTCGAATTCGTGGGCGTCGTAGACGATCCGTGCATTGCCGCGGCTCAGCGCCTTTAGCAAAACCCCGGCCGGCAATGTATTGATGTCATTGCAATGGACAATGTCGTAGCCGCGAAATCTCTGCACGACGCGGACTACCCATTCGGCATACTTCAGCACCTGGACCGGGCGCCATTTAGACCAGCCACGCGTGTGCAGCGCAACTCGCTCGACATTGATCGCACCGACTTTCTCGCTCTCCGGCAGTCCGGCTTCGTGCAATGCCCCGACCGTTACCGCGTAGCCGGCCGCAACCAGGCTGTCGCAGGCGCGCAGCACCCTCGAATCGTTTTCGAAACTGTTGAGCACGAGGCTCAGAACGCGACGGGACATGGAATTCCTTCAGCGACTAACGGGGGCGCGAATCGCGCCCATTATCCCGCACGATGTGAGGAGAGTGCAGGCATCGGCCGCTGGCGTTGGCCGGCGCTGCCGCTGCAGCGTAAACCCTGGCGTGTCATGCGGCCCTCGCACCTACTGCGGTCTGGCGGTAGATATGGGTAACGCTGCGCCATGCCGTCACCGCCAGCGAGATGACGAAAAACAGGATCAGCCAGGTTGCCGGCTGTATTCCGCTTTGGGTTTCGCCGGTCAGCAGTCCGTCCGGCTTGGTCAGCAGAAGGAACGCGGCAAACGGCAGCACGGCGCAGAGTTCCGTGACGAACGCGCCCAGCAGGTTGCGCAATGGTGTGCCGGCCGCGGTCGATATCCACAGACCAAACCCCTGGTAACAGATCGCCGACGCAATCGAGTAACACGCGACGGTGGCAATGGGTCCGCCGATCATGCTGCCGACGACGATTCCGCCCACTTTTGCCCCCAGCAATACGGTCTGGAACGCAAGGTCGAAGCGCTGCCGCTCAAGCACCACATTCAGCGTCGTCAGCGGCGAGGCGACAAAAGAGGTGGCCAGCCACGGCACCATCCACTGCACGTAGCGCCCGGCTTCGGCCCAGTCCGGCCCGAACAGCACCGCGAAAAGCTCCGGCGCGATTACGCCGACGAAGATGATCGGCGCGAATCCGGTTCGGGTCAGGCCGGCATAGGCGCGATAGGTCAGAGACGCCAGCCTGCCATCGCGTTTCGCGACTGCCGCCCCGGAGAGAAATACCTGGCGGATTGCCTGCGACAGCAGTCCTGCGGGACGGTTGATGACCCGGAACGCCAGCAGGTACAGGCCCGCGACAGCCGGCGAAAACAATGCCGAAAAAAGAATCAGTGGAAGCTGCGAGCCGGCGCTGTTCATCAGTCCCGCGAGCGAAAGATAAACCGGAAAATCGCGGTATCGGCGCGCCCGTTGCAGGATACGCCGGGTATTGACGCGGCCCAGCAGATCGCGGTCCTGCGACCAGGCATTGCGCAGCAGCCGCAGCAGTCCGCCGCCCTGGCCGAAGATCTGGCCGATCAGCAGACCGACCGGGCCGGCCTGGATCAGCCCGAAAAATGTCTGGGTTACCGCCATGGTCGCGCTTTGCTGGATCTTGGTTTGCGCAATGAGATTGAACTCGCCCTTGCGGATCGCCCAGTAGTTGAAGATCTGGTAACTGCCGGCGAGCGCGATGCCGACCGGCAGCAGCCACAGGTACGGTGTCAGTTGCGGCGCGTTGGTCCATGCGCCCAGCGCCGGTCCAAAAAACGCCACACCCAGCGCGGCGAGGAAGACGTTGAGCAAAAGCACCGAGAGCGAGAGCACGAGGATGTTTGCCGCGCTGCCGTCAGTGCGCGGCAACACGATGGCGAGTTGGTAGCGGAGACTTGCAATGACGATGACGAGGCCGAGGAGCCCGGTGTAGACCGCGAGAATGCCGTAGTCATCGGGACTGTACAGGCGGGTGAGAATCGGTGCGGCCAGCAGCGTAATCAACTGACCGGCCCCCGAGCCCATCGCGATGGCGGTAACGCCCTGCGCCATCTTTCCTTTCGGAGACAAGCCGGAAATCAGGCCCTTGATATTCATGGTCGGCATTGGATCACGGCACCGCCCGGGAGACAATTGCCCCGGTCACGGCGCGGCCATGGCTGCTTGTCCGGTAGTCTGATGGGTCTTTAGGCTGGCCGTCGCCGGGGTTTGCCATCGCGGTGGCGCGTGGCTGCGGCGGCCCGGCCGTGTGCCGATCGCGGCCGGATTTGGGCGTATAATTTCGCGGCGCCCGGGTCCGGTGGCACTCGCCGGCGTTTCCCTGGGCGGTTTGGTTTCTGGCCATCGCGACTGGTTGCAAGGAGAAGATGTGGATTGCTGGGTGCATGAATCGGCAATAGTCGACGACGGGGCCGTCCTCGGTGACGACACCCGGGTCTGGCACTGGACCCATGTCTGCGCCGGTGCTCGCATCGGCGCCAATTGCTCGCTGGGGCAGAACGTCTTTGTCGGCAACGACGTCACGATCGGCGACAACGTGAAGATCCAGAACAACGTTTCGGTCTATGACGGCATCGCCATCGAGAACGACGTTTTTTGCGGGCCCAGTGTCGTGTTTACCAATGTCTACAATCCGCGCGCGGCGATTGTTCGCAAGGACGAGTACCGCCCGACCCTGGTCAGACGCGGTGCCAGCCTCGGCGCTAACAGCACGATAGTCTGCGGCGTAAACATCGGCCGGTTTGCGTTCGTCGGCGCCGGTGCGGTGGTCAACGCCGATGTGCCTGACTATGCGCTGGTGGTTGGTGTCCCGGCGCGCCAGATCGGCTGGATGAGCGAATACGGCGAGCAACTCGATCTGCCGGTTGACGGTGACGTGGAGGCTGTCTGCACGCACACCGGAGCGGTCTACAGACTGAGTGATGGCAGCGTTACGTGCAGGCCCGGAGACGGCGCATGAAGTTTGTGGATCTCGAGCGCCAATACCAGGTACTGGAACCCGATATCCGGCGCCGGATCGACGCGGTGATGGCGCATGGCCGGTTCATCATGGGGCCGGAAGTCGGCGAACTGGAAGAGCGTCTCGGCGAGTTTTGCGGTGTCCGTCACGCGCTGGGCGTCGCCAACGGCACCGACGCGATCAGTCTGGCCCTGATGGCGTTGGGTATCGGCGCCGGGGACGCGGTGTTCGTGCCGACGTTTACCTTTTTTGCGACGGCCGAGGCGGTAAGCCTGATTGGCGCGACCCCGGTGTTCATCGACATTGACGAAGCGACCTATAACATCGACCCGGCCGGTGTCGAAGCCGCGATACGGGCTGTTGCCGACGCCGGCGAGCTGACGCCCAGGGCGATCATCGCTGTGAATCTTTTCGGCCTGCCCGCTAACTACGCGGAACTGGCCAAAGTCGCGGCGCGGCACTCGGTATATCTTGTCGAAGATGCGGCACAGAGTTTCGGCGCAGCGCTGGATGGCAAGAGAAGCTGCAGTTTTGGCGATATTGCGACCACTAGTTTTTTCCCGGCCAAACCGCTCGGTTGTTTCGGTGATGGTGGCGCGGTGTTCACCGATGACGACGAACTGGCCGCGCGCCTGCGTTCGTTGCGGGTGCACGGTCAGGGCAAGCACAAATACGACAATGTCCTGATCGGTATGAACAGCCGTTTGGATACGATCCAGGCCGCGATCCTGTTGGCCAAACTGACCGTGTTCGAAAGCGAGCTCGATGCGCGGCAGAGCAATGCCGAAAAGCTTGGAGCGAGACTCGGTCCCGGTTTCGCCGCTCCGCACATACCACAGGGATACCGCTCGGCATGGGCCCAGTATTCGCTGCGTCCGGCAACCCGGGATCGTGAGACGGTGCTCGCCCGGTTCGCGGCTGACGACATACCCACTGCCATTTATTACGCTCAGCCGCTCCACCTGGCCGGGGCATACCGTAGCCTCGGCTACGGCGCCGGCGATTTCCCGGTAGCGGAACGCGTTGCCGCGGACATTTTCAGCGTCCCGGTGCATCCGTATCTCGACGACAGGGATCTCGACCGGATCGCCGGGGCCCTGGGGAGCTGATCCACCGCGGCCGCGGTCGCACCGACGAATTCCCTGTCCGTACCGTTACCGCAATACAGTGGCAATCGGGGCCACAGAGATCCGTCGAACCAGAGCGCCCGAGAGGATGATTCGCTCGCGAGGCTCGCTCACCCCGGCGGGGCCGTCGCCGCGGTGCGTCGACGTTCTGCGCCGACTTCGTCGGCTTGTCGAACCGTGAGGTCCGAACCAGAGCGCCCGGGGGCCACATACACAAAAAGGCCCCGCTGGGACCTTTTTGTCCTTCCCGACACACAGGTAACACTTCATTCCGGGCACATGGGTAACACTTTCTCCCTTTTGGCGGGAGAGAGTTCATGCCCTGGAAGGAGTGTAATGTCGTGGAAGAACGCCTCCGATTCATCGCCCGCCTGCTCGATGGCGAGAAGATGGCCAGTCTCTGCCGTGAGTTCGGTATCTCGCGCAAGACCGGCTACAAGATCTACAACCGCTACAAGGACTGCGGTATTGATGGCCTGACGGATCGCAGCCGAAGGCCTTACCGGCAAGCTAGCCAGCTGCCGATGCAGATCGAGAAGCTCATCGTCAGCCTCAAGAAGGAGTATCCCCACTGGGGTGCCCCCAAGATTCGTGAGAAGCTCAGGCGGCTCTACCCGGACATCCACTGCCCGGCCATCAGCACGGTCCACGCCGTCCTCGATCGCCACGGCCTCGTCAAGCGGCGCAAACGCAAGCGCCACAAGGCCCGTGGCACCGCCATCGCCCACGTCACCGAGCCCAACGAACTCTGGTGCGCCGACTACAAGGGCGAGTTCATGCTCGCCGATCGCCGCTACTGTTATCCCCTGACGATCACCGACTACGCCAGCCGCTTCCTGATTACCTGTGACGCCCTGGCCACCACCAAGGAAGCCTTCGCTTTCAGCGTTTTCGAGCGTGCCTTCAAGGACTTCGGGCTGCCCACGACCATCCGAACGGACAACGGCGTACCCTTCTCGAGCCCCAACGCGCTCTACGGACTGTCGAGACTCTCCGTCTGGTGGCTACGCCTCGGCATCCACATCGAGCGCATCAAGCCCGGCCACCCCGAACAGAACGGTCGTCATGAACGCATGCACCTCACGCTCAAGAAGGAAGCCACCCAGCCCGCTGCCGAGAACTTCCTCGTCCAGCAAGCTCGCTTCGACGACTTCATCCGCTACTACAACGAGGACCGGCCGCACCAGGCGCTGAACATGCAGGTGCCCGCAGAGCAATACAAAAAATCCTCCAAGCCCTATCGAGGACTGGAGGACCTCGAGTATCCGTTTCATGATCGGACCGCGCTGGTCACGAGCTGCGGGCGGATTTGCTACCAACGGCGGAAGATCAACCTCTCCACCGTCTTCGCCGGCCAAAAGGTCGGCGTCAAGCAGGTCACAAACAGCGTTTGGCTCGTCAGCTTCATGCAGTACGACCTCCGCTACTTCGATGCCGAGACGTGTCGACTGGAGCCAATCCAAGACCCGTTCCGTTCAAATGTGTTACCTATGTGATCGGAATCACCTGTAACCCATCTGCCCGGAACGGACCTTTCGTGTATGGCGCGCCCGAGAGGATTCGAACCTCTGACCTTTGGCTCCGGAGGCCAACGCTCTATCCAGCTGAGCTACGGGCGCGGAAGCTCTTGTTTGGCCGGTATCCCTGGCCGGAGGTTCGGACCGCCGCGTTCGTTTCCTGGCGAACGGCCGGTCCTTACCAGGCTGAGCTATCGCTCATTAAGGATTGTTGTGTTCCACCGCGGTCAGGTCTTCGATTACTTCGATGACCTTGTCGTAGCTCTTCGTCATGCTGCCGGCGGTCTTGTACTTGCCGTTAATTGCGACGAACGGAACCGATGTGATCTTCAGCCGCTGCGCGGTAGTGGCGCCTTTCTTCAGCTTGCCTTCGACTGCGAACGATTTGAATGTTCCGCGGAATTTCTCGCGGTCCACGCCGAGTGACGCGAAGAAGTCCTCGAGTTCGCTCTCGGTCGACAGCATGTTGCGGTTGATATGAATCTCTTCGAACATTGGCAAATGCGTCTTGTCGAGTACGCCGAGAATCTCCGCGGTGTAGTAGGCGCGCGCGTGCAGAATCGCGACATCGTTGAACAACACCGGCACCCGCTGGATTTTCACATAGCCAGGCTTGTCGGCGATGTAATTATTGATGTGCGGTTCGAAATTGAAACAATGCGGGCATGTGTACATAAAGAACTCGAGCACTTCGACTTCGCCCGGGCCGACACTGGTTGGCTGTGCGGGCTTGACGATTTCGTAGTCCTGGCCTGCGACGAATTTCGACTTGACGGCCGCCGCGGTCGCGGCCTGGGCCAGCACGATCTCGCTCTGGCTGCCGGTCTCGGTCGCCACTTCTTCGCCCGCCTCGACGACTTCCTCAGCCACGGCCTCAGTCGTCGGAGCAGTTTCGGCCTGCGGCGCCTTCGCCTGTGGTGAACTCACCACCGGAGCCGGCTCGGGCTGCATATCATTGTCGTCCGCACTGCAGGCGTACAACGGTAATAACGCCGCCAGTGCCCAGAATTTAACCAGTTTCATTTTGTTTGCTCTCCTTACGTCCTTACGGCGATTGATAGCCGCTGGGGATTTCATCGCGCAGGCCCTGAATATAGGCGGCCACGGCGGCAATCTGCTCTTCGCTCATTGCCGCTGCGACATTGCGCATCATTTGATTCATATCCGATTTGCGTTCCCCGCTCGCGTAAGCGCGCAGCTGGGCGGCGATGTAGGTCGCATGCTGGCCCTGGATCGACGGGTAGTCCGCGGCCGGGTTGCCGCGACCGGAGGGCCCGTGACAGGCGCTGCATGCAGCGACACCGCTGGCGCGGTCGCCGCCGCGGTACAGCCGCTCACCGAGTGCGGCCAACTCGGGATTGGTCGTGCCGCCCTTGCTCGCCTGTGCCGCGTAGTAGGCCGCGAGGTCCGCGATGTCTTCGTCGCTCAGGTTCATAGCCTGCGGTGACATCAACGCGTTCTGCCGCGCGCCGTCACGAAACGCAGTGAGCTGCGATTGCAGATAGGACAGATGTTGACCCGCGATACTTGGCCACTCCGGGTTGACGCTATTGCCGTCAGGCCCGTGACAGGCGGCGCAGGTTACCGATTTACTCTGGCCCGCTTCGACCGAGCCGGCCGCCAGCGCGTGTGTGCTGACGCCCAGGATCAGTACAAGGGAGGCGAGGATTCTGCTCATTAGCCGAAACTCCGCTTGATGACGTTCTTGTAGTGGCGCCGGCTGCGGCGGTATTGTCCCCCGACGGCCGGCACGAAAGGCGAATTGTACACGACACGGACGCTGCGCCGTAACCACAAAAGAGCGCTATTATCCTACCCCGATGTCCCTGTATCCCGATGTCCATTTCATCAAGAGCGCGCCGCGACCGGAAGATTTCGTCGCCGACGACGGCGTCGAGGTGGCTTTCGCCGGCCGCTCCAACGCCGGGAAGTCGTCGGCTTTGAACGTGCTGGTGCAACGCCGGGCGCTGGCACGCACCAGTAAAACGCCCGGACGTACCCAGATGATCAACTTCTTTCACCTCCGCGAAGGCGCGCGGCTGGTGGATCTGCCCGGGTATGGCTATGCCAGGGTGCCGGACAGGGTCAAGGCCCAGTGGCATGACCTGATGGGCGGCTATTTCGACGGCCGGGCAGCGCTTCACGGGCTGTTTCTGATCATGGACTGCCGTCACCCGATGACGCGATTCGACGATCTGATGCTGGAGCTGGCCAGCTCGGTACGGTGCCCGGTGCACGTATTACTGACCAAGGCGGACAAGCTGAGCCGGGGTAAGGCCGCGAGCACGCTGCTCGCGGTCCGCAAAGCGCTGGATGGGCGCGCCACCGCGCAACTGTTCTCGGCAACAAAAATAACCGGAGCCGATGAAGCTCGCGACTATCTCGAGCAAATGCTTGATTCAGAATAAAAAAAACCCCGGTGTCTGCCTAGGGGTACGACACCGGGGCAAGCTACCCGGTTCTGGGGAATCCGGGAGCTGGCCCGCTCAGGGAGGGTAGCGGGCGAGCGACGCCAATTCGCTCCCAGATTTAGAGTGAGTCTTGACCGCCAAGTTCCATCGGGATTGGGCGTGCGCCGGGAGGCCGCGGTTTCCGTGGTTTTCCTGCCCGGCTGCGGCAATTGCGGATTGGCGGTGCGGCGCGCGCGCAAGACAATATCGCTCGATTATGTCGGTACTCCGTACCCGCAACCGGGCGCCGGACACCGCCAGGAGGACCCGTCATGGGAACCACCGCACAAACTCTGGGCGGTACGCCCGGCGTTCGTTCTCTGGAACAGGTATTGCGCAATTTCGAACCGGACGCCGCGCCACGGCAATCGGTCAGCGTTCAGCGCGCGCTGCATATTGCGCGGCATCTGCAAAGCCGCGCGATGCAGTTGCAGATTCCGGCCGAAAAGCGCCAGCAGCGCGAACTCGAGCGGATGATGGAGATGCCGCACGACAAGGCGACGCTGATGCAGATGACTGATCAGGCATTGCGCGCCAAGCGCCCGCTGCGCGCGGCCGACCAGCTGATTCATTTGTTCGACGTGCAGGGCATCCCGCGCTTTTTTTCCGCGCTCGACCGGACTTTGTTGAAGGGGTTTCAATCGTTTGGCCGTTATCTCCCGGGTGTCGCGGTGCCGGTTATGCGGGAAAAAATGCGCGACGAGACCGCGAATGTGATCCTGCCCGCCGAGCCGGACGTGTTGCTGCCGCATCTGCAGGCGCGCTCTGCCGCGGGACTCAGGATGAACGTAAATTTCCTCGGCGAAGCGCTGCTTGGCGAGGAGGCGGCCGAAGCGCGGCTGCAGACCTACCTCGAAGCGCTGCAGCAACCGGAAATCGAGTGTATCTCGGTCAAGATATCGACGATTTTCTCGCAGATTTCCTCGCTGGCATGGGAAGACACGGTCGCGGTTCTGAGTGACCGGATGGAATTGCTCTATCGCGAGGCGGCGCGGATGCGTTACCGCCGCCCGGACGGTGCGGAGATACCCAAGTTCGTCTATCTCGATATGGAGGAATATCGCGACATGGGCGTGACCGCGGCCGCTTTTATGCGCACGCTGGACCGCCCCGGGCTGGAGCAGTCCGGCGCCGGCATCGCGTTACAGGCCTACCTGCCCGACGCCTGGCACGTGCAGCGCGAGATCAACGCCTGGGCGCGCGGGCGGGTGGCGGCCGGGGGCGCTCCGGTGACGATTCGGCTGGTCAAGGGTGCCAACCTGGAAATGGAAAAAGTCGACGCGAGCCTGCATGGCTGGGCCCATGCGCCTTATGCGAGCAAGCTGGAGGTCGATGCAAATTACCGGCGCATGCTCCATGAGGCGATGGAGCCGCAGAATCTCACCGCGGTAAGGGTGGGGCTTGCCTCGCACAACCTGTTCGAACTGGCCTACGGTCTGGTACTCGCGTGGGAGCGCGACGCGCTCGACAAGGTCCAGTTCGAGATGCTCGAGGGCATGGCGAATCATCAGCGCCGGGCACTGACCGAGCTTGCGGGCGATTTGCTGTTGTATGCGCCGGCCACCCGGCGCGAACACTTCATCCATGCGATCGGCTACCTGGTACGTCGCCTCGACGAGAATACCGGGCCGGACAATTTCCTTCGCCATGCGTTCAAGCTCGAGGTCGGCACCGAGCAATGGTGCGATCTGGAAATGCAATTCCTTGCTGCATTCGACCTGATCCCGGGCCTAAACGCGTTGCCGCGGCGCCGCCAGGACCGCAACAAGCCGATTGCGCCGGTATCGTCGCCGGAGCCGCAGCTGGACGGGTTCCAGAACGAGCCCGATACCGATTTCGCGCTGCCGCAGAACCTGCAGTGGGCGCGCGATCTGATTGCTGAATGGGAAGTACGGACACAGGTGCCGGTGCAGGTTCCGCTGGTTGTCGGCGGCGTGGAAATCCGCAGCGGACGCACCATCAAGGACTGTGTGGATCCGTCGCGCCCCGACGTGGTCGTCGCGCGTTATCTCGAGGCAAGTCTCGAGGATCTTGATACTGCCATCGCAACCGCAACGGCGGACCGGGCCGGTTGGCGCAAGATGGCGCCGCGTGACCGTGCCGACCTGCTGGCAAAGGTCGCCGCCGAATTGCGCCGCGCCCGCGCGACCCTGACGGGCGTGGCGATGGCCGACGGCGGCAAGACGCTGCTCGAGTCCGATCCGGAAGTCTCCGAAGCCGTCGATTTCGTCGACTACTATCGCCGCGCCGCATTTTTTTTCCATACCCTCGACCACGTTGAGGCAAGGCCAAAGGGTGTTGTTGCGGTCATTCCACCGTGGAACTTCCCGATCGCTATTCCGTGCGGGGGTATCGCTGCGGCGCTGGCCGCGGGCAACTGCGTGATTCTCAAGCCGGCGTCGGACACCGTTTACACCGGCTACGAGCTGTGCAATGCGTTTTGGCGTGCGGGCATTCCGCGCGAGGTCCTGCAGTTCATGCCATGCGCCGGCTCCGGCGTCGGCGCGGCTCTCGCCGCGCATCCGGCGGTCAGTGCCGTCATCCTGACCGGTGGAACCGATACCGCGCTGAAGATGCTCGCGGCGCGACCGGACATGAACCTGCTTGCCGAGACCGGTGGTAAGGATGCAACCATCGTTACCGCGATGGCGGATCGCGATCAGGCAATAAAAAACATCCTGCATTCGGCGTTCGGCCACAGCGGGCAAAAATGCTCCGCCACCTCGTTGCTGGTACTGGAAGCCGAGGTGTATGACGACGAGGAGTTTCGCAAGACCCTGTGCGATGCGGTGCGAAGTCTCGCGGTGGGATCGGCCTGGGATCGCCGCACCCGCGTCGGGCCGTTGATTCGCCCGCCCGCGGGCGACCTTGAACGGGGCCTGAAGGAACTCGATGTAGGCGAAAGCTGGGCGGTGATGCCGAGGCGGGTCGGTGACAATCCCCGATTGTGGTCGCCCGGCGTGAAATGGGATGTCAGCCCCGGCAGTTTCATGCATATGACCGAATTGTTCGGACCCGTGCTGGCGGTGATGAAAGCGAGCGACCTCGAGCATGCAATCGACCTCGTCAACCAGACCGGCTACGGACTGACTTCCGGGCTCGAGAGTCTCGATGATCGCGAGCAGGCGTTGTGGCAGTCGCGGATTCGGGCCGGAAACTTATATATCAACCGGCCGACGACCGGGGCCATTGTGTTGCGTCAGCCATTTGGTGGCATGGGCAAATCGGCGTTCGGACCGGGGATCAAGGCCGGCGGACCCAATTACGTAGCCCAGTTCATGGATTTCTCGGAGACGGAGGAGGTCGCCGGCTCTGACCCGTGCAGGGACGCTCTTCTCGAGACGCTACTCGGCGACTTGCGCGGCGAGGCGGAATCTTCGCCCGACGTGAACCTGGCGGATTACACCAGGCTGGCGGCCGCGGTGGCGAGTTTCGAAGACGCGATGGAACAGGAGTTCGGCCGCGAGCACGACCACTTCCGGCTGGTCGGCCAGGACAATATCCGCCGTTATCTTGCGGTTGGCGAAATCCATATCAGGGTCCACGACGAGGACAGCCTTTTTGAGATTTTTGCGCGTGTCGCGGCGGCCCGCTGCAGCGGTTCGCGCGCTATCGTCAGCTGTGATCCCGACTCGGTTCACGCTGCGGTGACCTTGCTGGAGAGGATGACCGAGGCCTGGGGTGGCGCTATCGAGTTCGTTTACCAGAGCGACGCACAACTGGCTCAGGCGCTGCGTGACGGCGCGGCACGGCGGGTGCGCTACGCCGCGCCGGAGCGCGTCCCGGCGCAGGTATTTGCCGCGGCGGCGGAACCGGGCGTCTACATTGCCGGCGCCCCGGTGCTGGGGCGAGGCCGCATCGAGCTGCTGTGGTATCTGCTCGAACAAAGCCTGAGCAACAGCTATCACCGCTATGGCAATCTCGGCGAACACGGTAGCGAGGGACGCGCCGCGGTTTTGTAACCCATAGCCGCCCGGCAGCGGCCGACTCCATCATTCAGTCGACGTTTTGTGCGGTCAGGAATACACCTTTGCCGAGCGCCGCGAAAAAGTCCTGGTAGGGTCTTGGGTCCTCGATCGGCTCGAGGTTGTAGTGGGCGTTTGCGCGCACCAGCAGCTGGGTTTCGCCGCGCGGCCTGACCACCACGGTCATGCGGATCTTGTAGCCCTTGAGCTTGGTGCCGGTGATTGCGCCGAGATCCTCGTCGGCCTTGTCGATGACAAAGCCGAGGTCCTGCAGCGTGGCGATAATACTGCGCAACATCATCGCACTGTCGGTCGTGTCGAATGCGCGGGTCTGGTAACTGCGAATCTGCACCTGGCTCGGAGCAGTCATGATATTTGTTGGCGGCTTGCTGGCGCAGCCGGCGCTGAGCAAAGCGGTGACCAGCAGCCATCCCAGCCAGTTCAGACCGGTCTTCATATCTCGTTTGCCTCCAGAAAGGTCGCCTTCGACAGTTTGGCAAAGAACGCCCGGTAGATTTCCGGTTCATCGATCGGCTCGGCTTTGGATACCTGGCCGCGGTCGTTGACGATTTCGCGCTGGATCGTGATGCGCGCCACCGACGCAGCGGGATCCGCGAGACTGCGGTTCATCACCAGGCACACCCGGACGGTCTGCTCGGTGTCGATCGGGGTCGGGCTGCCGGTCAACGCGGAGATGATCAGCGCGGTTGCTATCTGCCCCACGTCCTTCGCATCGATGCGTTTGGATGCGCTCAGCACGCCGAGTTCGACGTTCGATTCGTCGATGGCATAACCAAGGTCCTGCAGCACGCCTGCTCCGGCGCGCAGTAGCATCGCATCGTCGGTCGTCGCGTAATTACGGCTCTGCAGCCGGCGTTCCTGCAATGAGGTCGGTGCCAGCACGAACGCATCCTCCGGCATGCTAGCGCAGCCGCAGAGCGTCACGGCTGCGAGGCAAACCTGCGCGGCGACGGCGATTTTCTCTGAACATTGCATCGAGTGCTTCCGCTCGCGCTCAGAAGCGCGACGTATGGTAGGCAAAATCGCGCACGGCGCTGTCCTCGTCGAACTTGATAATCACCGTCAGCGTGCGTTGCGACGATGTAGTGGCGCCGGCGTTGGCGCTGTAGAGGCCAACGCCTCCCGCCCCCGTGCTGCCGCCGGTGCCGAGAATCAGCGCACCGATGCCCCCGGCCTTGCTTTCCGAGTACGCGTAGTCGGTTGCGATCTTGTCGTAGATCCAGACCTCACGCCGTTCCTCGTCGGTCGAGACGATATTCGGTGAGCCCAGTACGGTGGCAACTTCCGCCCCCGACATGCCGACCCGGATTTCCTTCTGCACGGCACCGACGGTGACGCGGTCAGTGGTGTTGTCCTGCACGTCGTCTTTGTGCCGCGCGGCCGATACACAGCCGCCAAGTGCGATCGCAGCGATGATCGGGAAAAAAAATTTGTTCATGGTTCCGCCCCCCGGTGAGCGCCTCCACAGGCATGTGTGGCGCCCCCGTTTTGCCGTGATTCAACTGCTATAACGCGACAGGCGGAAAAGGGTTGATCCGGGCTTGCCGGGATAGTCGGGGGGGCCGCGGGTGATGCGGCGGGGTGATGCGGCTCAATCATGATTCACGCCGCGAGGGGCAAAGTGCATTCGCAGCGGTTCAGTGCGCCTCATCCCAGTTCGTGCCGGTCGCCGCATCGACCTTTAGCGGCACACGCAAGCTGGTGGCTGTCTCCATCAGCCGGACCAGTTTCGCCATTACCTCGGGGGCGGCATTCTGCTCGACTTCGAGGACGAGTTCGTCGTGGACCTGCATAATCAGCCGCGCCGGAACCGCACCGCTGTCCAGCCAGGCGGCGACCTCGATCATCGCCAGCTTGATGATATCCGCCGCGGTACCCTGCATCGGTGCATTGATCGCGCTGCGCTCGGCATACTGGCGCCGCTGTGCGTTGCGCGAGCGGATATCGGGAAGATAGAGCCTGCGTCCATGGACCGTTTCGACGAAACCCTGCTCGCGTGCCTGCTCACGGGTACGGTCCATATATGTCTTGACCCCGGGGTAACGCTCGAAATACAGGTTGACATAGGCTTGCGCTTCATCGCGTGCGATCCCCAGCTGGCGCGCCAGGCCGAACGCCGACATGCCGTAGATCAGGCCGAAATTGATGGCCTTGGCCGAACGCCGCTGGTCCGTCGTCACCGCGTCGGGCGTAACACCGAACACCTCTGCCGCGGTTGCCTGGTGGACATCGCGGTCGGCGGCAAAAGCATTGAGCAGGCCTTCGTCCTCGGACAGGTGTGCCATGATGCGCAACTCGATCTGCGAATAATCCGCCGCCAGCAACACCCAGCCCGCGGGTGCGACGAACGCCTTGCGGATGCGCCGCCCCTCCTCGCTGCGAATCGGGATGTTCTGCAGGTTGGGATCCGACGATGACAATCGCCCCGTCGCGGCGACGGCCTGGTGATAGGAGGTATGAACCCGGCCGGTGCGCGGGTTGACCTGGGCCGGGAGCTTGTCGGTATAGGTGGACTTCAATTTGGCCACACTGCGATAGTCGAGGATCAGCCTTGGCAGCGGGTAGTCCTCGGCCAGCTCCTGCAGGACGTCCTCGGCGGTAGAGGGCTGACCCTTCGGTGTTTTGCGAATTACCGGAATTCCCTGCTGCTCATAGAGTATCTGTTGCAGCTGTTTTGGCGAGCCCAGATTGAAGCTCTGGCCGGCCTCTGCGAATGCGGCGGTTTCGAGCTCGCGCATCCGCTCGGCGAGTTCGCGGCTCTGGATGTCGAGCTGGTGGGTATCCAGAAGCACACCATGACGTTCCATGCCCAGCAGCACCGGGATCAGCGGACGCTCGATATCGGCATAGACGCTCTCGAGCGCCGGCACGGCATGCAGTTTGGCGGCGAGCAGCTGGTGTAGTTGCAACGTGATATCGGCATCCTCGGCGGCGTAGGGTGCGGCGGTATCGAGCGGCACTTCGTTGAATGTCAGCTGCTTTGCACCCTTGCCGGCGACCTCTTCGTACCTGGTCGTGGTTACACCCAGGTAAAAGGCCGCGACGGAGTCCATGTCGTGGCGGGTCGCGGTGCTGTTGAGCACATAGGACTCGAGCATCGTGTCAAACGCCATCCCGGCCAATGCGACGTCGTAGTTGGCGAGGATGTGAGCATCGTATTTGATGTGGTGGCCTATCTTTGGCCGCGCGGCGGATTCGAGCAGGGGTTTCAATCCCTGCAGCACCCGTTCCCGGCTCAGTTGATCGGGCGCGCCGGGATAGTCATGGGCGACCGGTACGTAGGCAGCCTCGTGTTCGGTGACTGCAAACGATACGCCCACCAGTTCGGCGTCCATATAGGAAAGGCTGGTCGTTTCCGTGTCGAAGGCGAACACTTCTGAGCGCTCGAGTTTGTCGAGCCAGCGCACGAACGATTCCTCGCTCAGTACGGTCTCGTAATCGGTAGCCACCGCGCTTGTCGGGCTCGCGGCCGCCGCTGCGTCAGCGTCACCGGCGTCGCCGCCGTTGTTGCCACCGGGCAGCTGGCGGAGCAGGTTTTTCAGTTCCAGCCGCTGGTACAGTTCGCGCAGCCGCTCGTTATCGGCCTCGCCGGGAACCAGTTCGTCGGCGCCAACGTCGAGTTCGACATCGCAGCGAATGGTGGCGAGTTCGCGCGACAGTGACAGTTGCTGCAGATTCGCGCGCAGGCTTTCGCCGACCTTGCCCGCGATGTCCCCGGCGGATTCGACCAGCCGGTCGATGTCACGATACTGCTGCAACCATTTCGCCGCCGTCTTCGGACCGACCTTGGGTACCCCGGGGATGTTGTCCGATTTGTCGCCGACCAGTGCCAGGTAGTCGATGATCTGGTCGGGCTCGACGCCGAATTTTTCGATCACGCCGTCATGGTCCAGCACCTTTCCGGTCATCGTATTTACCAGCGTGACATGCGGGCCGACAAGCTGCGCCATGTCCTTGTCACCGGTCGAGATCAGCGTGTCGATGCCGTTGCCTGCGGCCTGCTGCGCCAACGTGCCGATCACGTCGTCTGCCTCGACCCCCGTGACTCGCAGCAATGGCAGGCCCATCGCCTCGACCGCTGCGAGAACAGGCTCGATTTGCGAGCGCAGTTCGTCGGGCATGGGCGGCCGGTTCGCCTTGTATTCGGCGAACAGCTCGTCGCGAAACGTCGGACCGGATGCATCGAAGACCACGGCGAAACGCTCTGCCCCGGTTTCGCGGCGCAATTTGACCAGCATGTTGAGCACGCCGTGCACTGCGCCGGTGGGCTCGCCACGAGAGTTGGTCAGTGGCGGTAACGCATGGAAGGCACGATAGATATAGGACGAGCCATCCACCAGTACCAGAGGGGCCTGTTCGCTCATCGCGCTTCGAGGACCTCCCGGTCCTCTTCTTCCTCTTCAATAGTGTCGGCTACGTCCTGCGCGGTACCGATTTCGGCCGGGATCTCTTCCGCGGAGCCGGTCTCCGGAAGGTACAGCGATCCTTTCTGACCGCAACCGCTAAAAATCGCGAGACACAACAGGCTGCCGAAAATCACCGTTCTGGCGGGTGCGCGATCGTTGTCCATGGGCTTGTCCTCGGGTTCTAGCTGGCGTCGCGGCGTTGCAATATTGCCAACGTCAGCCGGGAGATGCATATCAGTCGGTCGTCGGCATCGCAAATTCGGATTTCCCAAACCTGGGTGGTCTTGCCGATATGGATCGGCCGTGCAGTGCCGAGCACGCGGCCCTCGCGGATGCCGCGAACGTGGTTGGCATTGATGTCCAGGCCTACGCAATATTCGCGCGCCGGATCGAGCGTCAGAAACGATGCCATGCTCCCCAGCGATTCGGCGAGCACCACTGAGGCGCCGCCGTGGAGCAGCCCGTAAGGCTGCCGGGTACGCTCATCGACCGGCATGCTGGCGCTCAGGAAATCCGGCCCGAGCGCTTCGAGTTCGATACCGATATGACGGTCGAGATGGGTGCCGTCATGGAACGCCTGTACGGCGTCAAGCGTGTAACTGTCGTCGAACCAGATGGTCATATCCGTTCTCCACCGTCAGCGGCCCCCGATATCTGTAGAATCCCGGTGCTGTGCAACGGGATGGCGAGCGCAACATGATAGAACAGCTTGAAACGATCGAGGTACAAACCGGGCCTGATCCGCGCTACAGCGTGATCTGGCTGCATGGACTGGGTGCCGACGGTCACGATTTCGAACCGATCGTCGGCCAGCTGGGGCTTGCGCGCGACGCCGCGGTCCGGTTTGTGTTCCCACATGCACCGGTCCGTCCGGTAACCATCAACGGCGGCGTCCCGATGCGCGCCTGGTTCGACATTCTCGGCATCGATCGCAGTACGGTCCAGGACGAGGCGGGAATTCGCGACAGCGCGGAGCAGGTGAGCCGCCTCATCGATCGCGAGTGCGATCGCGGTATCGAGGAAAACAAGATCGTGCTCGCCGGTTTTTCCCAGGGTGGTGCGATTGCATTGCATCTCGGCTTGCGGCGGCGGTCACCGCTCGCCGGCATCATGGCCTTGTCGTGTTATCTGCCGCTGGCGCAACGACTGGCCGCGGAACATGACCCCGCAATGAATACGACACCGGTATTCGTCGCCCATGGTAGTGGCGATCCGGTTATCCCGATCGCGATGGGGCGTGCCGCCTACGAGGCGGTCGCGGCGCTGGGGCTGCTGGCGGAGTGGCATGAATACCCGATGCCGCATGCGGTTTGCCCCGAGGAAATTCGCGATATTGCGGACTGGCTCCGCCGGGTTTTCGATTTCACCGCCGGATAGGCAGGGCGCCACCTGCTCAGCGGTCCCAGGTGTAGAAAACGTCGGCGCTGTTCTCCTCCCCCGACTCGGTCAGCATGATCAGGCGCTCGGTGATGTTGAGCCGCAGCCGCAGCGTGTTGATCGGCTCGAACAAGCCGAATCCATAGCTGAGGTAGATTCGCGGCGTGATGAACCGGCCGAGCACGAGCTGGCTGTCGTCCTCGCCCCCTTCGCTGCGAATGCTGATCTCGTCCAGCCCGAGGCGATCCGATACATCGCTGACGGCAAGACCCGCGCTCGCCGCCGCCAGCGCGCCGCTGGTCTGGTCTACGGATTGTTCCTGCTCGGCATCGAGCGACGAGGACGGTCGCGAAAATGCCAGATAAGAGATGATGTCGCTTTGCCGCATCGGCGGGTTCGAGAACAGCGAGACGGTCGGCGCAAGCAGTGTGCCGCTGACGTTGACGCCGACCAGAACAGTCTGCATCTGGCGTACGCCGCGCACCGAGAGTCCCGGATTGGTAATCGGGCCGCCGGCGAAAAGCAGTACGCCGGAATCGATGTTCAGGCGGGCTGAGCCGATCGCATACGTGCCATTACGGACACGGAGTTCGCCCGTACCGATGGTAATGCCCTGCGGGTTGGAGATATTTAGTCCGCCGCCGAGGATCGCGGAAAGACCGAAACCATCGAAGCGGACGTTGTCGCCGAGGCCGACATCGAGATCGAGAGTGAAGTCGCGCTGGCGCTGCATCTGCATGTCCGCCGCCTCACCGATGATCACGGTGTCCGCGGACGGCCGTCGCGCGCTGGCGATCGTAAGAGGCTGAATCCGGGCAAACGGAATGTCTACCCGGCCACTGACTCGCAACGCGTCTTTTGCCAGCGTGATGTCGATGTCGGGCGATACATTGACCCGGGCCTGCGGGATGTTGACGGCGTTCGCATTGTCGCCCGTCAGCCTGAGGGTTCCGGCGACGCCGTCTTCGATCCAGTCGAGATGCCCGGCGAGACGGATGCTGCCATCGCCGGAGCGCGCCTGGGCGTCGAGATCGACGCCGGCCAGGTCGGCGTCGGCCGTCAGCGAGATGTCTTCAAGCAGGGCGCCCAGCTCGGTCAATTCGGCGGTTGCGTTTTCCAGCGTTGCGCGGCCCTTAAGCGTCGGAGCCGCCGCAGTCCCGTCGAGCTTCGCGTCGACCCGCAGTGCGCCCTCGAGGCGGGTGAATTCGCGGAAATGCACCGGCGCGCGCGCAAGATCGGCAAACCGCACAGTTAACGTGCCGGACACCGGCGCAGTGAGCGAATCGGGAGTTCCGGACCGTGGCGTTTCAACGATAGCCTGGATGAAATCGTTATTGCCAAAATCGATCCGGCCACCGGCAGCGAAGAGTTTCGGGGTGAGGCGGAAATCGGCGGCCGCGCCGACAAAAGCAATCTGGTCGAACGTGCCGGCAACCCCGAGCTGGAATATCGACCCGCCCTCGACATAGAACGACCCGTCCGCCTGCCATGGCGAAGCCGCGCTCGCGAACAGCCGCCCCTGTCCGGAAATCACGCCGCCAATCCGTACCGGCTCGGTCGCTAATAACTGAAAATAGGGTAGCAGCGATGGCAGCGCCAGGTTCCTGACGCTCCAGTTGCTGAGCCAGTCTTCGTTGGCGTGCCAGGCGCCCTCGATGCAGGCGGAAGCCTTGTTCCGGCGCAGGCACAGCGAACGCATGAGTCTGGCGCTGACCGGGTCGGCGGTAAAGCCGGTCACGGCCTGATTTGTCCACGGCTCGTCGCCCGTTGGGCCAAACGAAAGTGTTTCGATTTCGCCGCGCCAGCTGGTGCCGTCCTGGGTCGCCCGAACCGCGAGGTCGAGATGGAGCTCGCCGTCGCTCAATTTGACCGTGAGCCGTTGCATGCCTGCTTGCGGTCCGAGATTGATGTCGAGGTCACCGAAATTCGTTTCGCCGACCGATAGCCCGCCTGCGCTTGCCCGCAGCATACCGGTGGCGAGATCGCGTGGATTGAGATCGAAGGCGGCCGTCAGTGCGGCGCTGGAAAATGCGCCGATGCGGGTGTCATGACCCTCGACTTCGCCGCTCAGCCGCGGCGTCGCGGCCGTCCCGGACAGTGTTCCGCTTGCTGCGACGGACCCGGCAAGGCCGCCATGAATCGCATCGAGTTGCGCGGCGTCGAGAGTGAAATTCAGCTTGTTGTCCGGCCCGATTAGCCCGGAGACCGCCAGGCTGTTGGGTCCCTGGCGCAGGCGCAAGGCTGACACGGTAATATTGCCGGCGCTGCCGCTCGCCGCCAGGTCGCCCTCGACCGGGTAGCCGCCGAGTTGGCCGCGAAGGTCGGGAACATCAAGCGAGAAAACAGGCGCGGGTTCGCCGTCGGCAAGCTCGAGAGTCCCCGCAAACGACAGGTCGCTGCCGAGGCCACCGGCGAGGGTTGCGGTGTTCAGGTTCATTCCTTGCAGTGCCAGTTTCAGCGTCGCAGTCTGGTGCCAGTCGGCCTGGCCCGTGGCGCTGATGGTGCCGCCCAGTGTCTTCGCATCGAGCGATCGAAGTTGCAGCGTCCGCTCGCCGAGAACGAGGCGGGTAGCGACATCAGCGGCGCCGGTTGCCGCGGTGTGCAGATGAAAACGGGCGTCGGCGCTGAGGTCGGCGGGGTGGCCGGCCACGGTCATTGTGCCCTCTCGGCTTGCCACCGCGGCCTCGCCCTGCACCGGCCACTGCAGCATGGACCAGTCGAGTTGGGCCGCAAGCTGCTGGCTGTCGAGTGCATAAACGCCGCCAATGCGCAGCTGCGAGGGCAGGTCCTCCAGCGCAACCAGCGCATTGTCAACGCTGATCTCGTTGCCGTCGAAGCTGGCATCCAGGTCGAGCCGGACGGCATGGAGGAACACGTCTGGCCAGTGCAAACGTGCCGTTCCGCTGATCTGCCCGCCACTGCCGCCGGCCTCGATGTGAACGTCCGCGTTGCCGCCGGGGAGTGTATCCAGAATCTGCGACGGCGCGATTGCGCTGGCTTCGATTCGCACTTGCCACTCCGGGGACTGTAGCGGACCGCTGGTATCGAGCTGGATATTTGCTACCACGGGCCCGGTGAGTGCGGTGCGCGAAGTCAGCCGCGAAAGATTGCCGTCAATCTGGCTACGCCCGGCAAGCGGCGGCAGTTCGCTGGCCTGATGACGCCACGCGGTGTCCAGCTGCAGCTCATGCGGCGGTCGTGGTGCGATATGGCCCGAGAGCTCGAGCGCGGTTTCGTCTGTCTGCAGCGCCGCGCGGGTCAGCACGATATTGCTGGCGTTGTACTCGCCGGCGAGTTCGAGCCGGTTGAGCGTTACAGGTGGCCCTTCGCGCCCGATCCAGGTGAGCGCATAAATCTCGGCCGCATCGATCTTCACCGCGAGGTCCGGTGGCGTGAATTCTCGGGCCGGGCGGTTGTCCCCCGAACCACCTGTTTCCCGAACCACCACCCCGGCCGCGCGCAGCGATTCGATTGTGAGCGCGCGTGGGAAGCCCGCGTCCGGCGCCCAGTCCACGTCAAGGTCCTCGATCGTGATCGTGACATCCGCGAGGACGATCGCAAGCCGCTTGACCAGAATGGGCCCCAGCAGCCGGCCCTCAAGCGAGTCAAACTGAATATCCACAGCGAAATGCGCCGCGATCCGGGTGACCGCGAAACGCAATCCGGCGCTGCTCGTAAGCAGCCATGTGCCACCACCGACCAGCAGCGCCAGCAGCAGCAATAGCAGAATGAGCGACCAGCGCCTCACAGGTCCGGTCCGATGCTGATGTGCAGTTGCCGGGAACCGTCGTTGTCGGTAACGCTCTGGGCGATATCGACGCTGATTTTTCCAACAGGCGAGAAGTAGCGCAAGCCAAAACCCAGCGCTGCCTCAAAGTCGTCGTCCAGTGAGTCGAACGCGTTGCCGCCATCGGTGAAAATGGCCGCGCCCCAGTTGTCGAACAGCCGCCGGGTGAATTCGAGGGTGCCTGTTGCGAGGTAACGCCCGCCGATGCGTCGGTTGTCGGCATCGCGCGGACTCAATGATCTATAGCTGTAGCCGCGAATACTGTTGTCGCCACCGGCGAAAAATCGCTGCGAAGCGGACATGTTGGAGAACGAGCCGGTGAGGATCGCGCCGCCCTCGCCACGCAGTAAAAGGCTGTTGTTCGAGCCCAACGGAAACAGAATCCGGGCGCGAGCCTCGATTCGCGTGAAACTCGCGCTTGCACCCAGCGCGCTGTGCGATCCGCTCAGTTTGCTCTGGACGCGAAAGCCCCGGGTCGGGCGCAGCTTGTTGTCCGAATGGGTTCGGCTGAATCCGATGCCGGGCACAAGGAAGGTGTCCTGTTGCGTAGAACTGCCAAAGTCCGAGTCTTCATCGATCAGGAACAAATCGATGATCCGCTGCCATGGCCCGAAGATCTGGGTCAGCGTAGAGCCGAGTTCATAGCGATTGCTTGTGATGTCGCCGGGTTCGTCCTCGATGGTCGCGAAACTCAGAGTCAGCCGCTCCAGCGCGGGATCGCCAACCGGTATCGCGTAGCTGGCGCGACCGATCGTGGTCACGCTCGAATAGCGAACCGTTGCAAGCAGGCTGTGGCCGCGCCGGTTGACCCGTCGATTGGTCCACGCCGCGCTGATCCTCTCGGCGGTGTCCGAGGCATAGCCCAGACCGAGGCCCCAGCGATGTTTCTTTCCGGCCACCGCGCTGACCCGTATCGGCACGCTTTCGTCTTCTGCGTTGGCGCGCAGTGGCACGACATCGATGGTACTGAAGAACGCGGTGTCGAACAGGATGTTGGTGCTCGACAACAGTAATTTGGAGTCGTACGGGTCGCCCTCGCGAAAACGCAGGTAACGGCGCAGCAGGTCCTCGTCGACGACATCCTGCTCGATCTGCAGAGCGCCGAAAAAATAGCGTGGCCCGGTGGCATACGTGATGAACGCATTGGCGATGTTTTCTACCGGGTCGACTTCCAGGCGCTGGCGGGAAAAACTGCCGTCGACAAACCCGAACTCGTTGGCAATCCGGCTCAACTCGCGTTTCGTGTTGTCGTAGTCGGCGTGGATCAGGCGGTTACCGGGACGCAGCAGGGGATTCTCAATGAGTGACTGAAAATCGCGATGACTCTGACCCGGGCCAACAACCTCGACAACGACCTGCTGGAGCAAAACGGGCTGACCCGGAACGATGTCGATAGTGGCCTTCCAGTTCTCGCCCACGCTCGCGAGATGTGTGTCAATTTCCGGGTTGTAGAAGCCATAAGCCTGCAGTGCCTCGCGCGTCTCGCCCTCGGCGCTGGCGAACAGTTGCCGTACGCGCTGGTCGCCAACGCCAGCGACCGTTGCATAGTTGGAAAGCGACAGGAATGCGCGCACATTTGCCGCGACCCGTTCATCGACGCCGTTCACCACCACTTCGATGCCAGCGCGGACCGGCATCGCGGCGATCAGTCCCGCAAACGTCAGTACGTAGGCGGCGGCGCGGGTCACTGGGTGGCTTGTCCGGCGCAGGCGGGTCTCAATCCAGGTTTTCTATCTGGATTGAGACCCGGCCACCGTCCGGTTCGAAACCGAGAATGCGCGCATAAAAGGCGAGTTCGGCTTCCAGCGCACGGCGAATATTGTCGGCCTGGCGAAAGCCGTGGGCTTCGCCGGCAAAAGCCAGGTAGGCGACCGGGATTCCGCGCTTGCGCAAAATTTCCACCATGTGCTCGGATTGCCCGGGCGGCACCACCTTGTCGTCGAGTCCCTGGAAAAAGATCACCGGGCAGCTGATTTTCTCGGCGTGGCGGCTCGGTGAGCGGGCCTCGAAAATCGCTTCGCGATTGCCATTCAGCCCGAGTAGCTGGTGGTCGTAATGCGATTCGAACTTGTGAGTATGTGCAAACATACTCTCGAGATCGCCGATTCCGTAATAACTTGCGCCGGCGCGGAATGCATCGTGAAACGTCAATGCGCACAAAACCGTATAGCCACCTGCGCTGCCGCCGCGGATGACCATCCGGTTGTTATCGGCGATGCCTTCATCGGCGAGATGACGCGCACCGAAAACCGCATCGTCAACGTCGGCCTGACCCCAGCGGCCGTACAGGCTGTGGCGGTAACGGCGGCCGTAACCGGTACTGCCGCGATAGTTGACGTCGAGCACGCCGATGCCACGACTCGTCCAGTACTGGGTGCGCAGATCGAGCGCCGGGCTGGAGGCGGCCGTGGGTCCGCCATGGCATTTGACCAACAGCGGCGCTCGTTCGCCCTGTGCCGGGCGGAAGACCGCGTTGGTTGCGGGATAAAACAGCGCATGCGCAGTTTCGCCGTCGCTGGTCGGGTACTCGATAGCCTCTGGTACCGCCAGCATAGCGGTGTCCATGTCGAGCAACTCCGCTTCCCGCAAAACGCGCCAGCTGTCGTTGCGAAGATCGAAATCAATTACCGCCATCGGCCGGTCTGCGGCGCCGGCCAGAATCAGCGCGCGGTCGCGTTCGACGTGAATCTGTTCGATATGGCTGTATGGAAAGACCACTGGCTGCGCGCTGCCGTCTTCGAGGCTGATCCGGTAAAGCCGGGAGCGCCCGTCCGCGACAAAACTGCCGACAGCGAGGGGCAGCTGGCACAGTCCGTAACTGCGCATGGCGAACATCCAGTGTGGTTGCCCCAGTTCGGCATGCTCGTCGGTCAATTGCCGCACTTGCTCACCGTCCCAGCGGTACAGGTTCCACCAGTTGCCGGCATCGCTGACGAAATACAGCACTGACTCGCGCCACTCCGGTTGCAGTAGCGCGGCTGGCTGGTCAGCGCCGATACGGCGCGGATCGGTGGCCTCGCCGTGCGTGTCCACATCTGCCACCCAGAGTTCAGTCTGGTCCCACGGCAGGTGTGGATGGTTCCAGCTCAGCCACGCCAGTTTTCGCCCGTCTGCCGACAGCCGCGGCGAACTGTAGAAGTCGCTGCCGCTGACCAGGTCACGGCTGCTGCCGTCACGCAAATCCACAGCCACCAGGCTGTTGACTGCCTCGCCGTCGCCGGTGTGGTCCTCGCAGACCGCGATCAGGCGATTGCGGGCCGGATCGTGGCAAAGGTCCGCGTACCGTTTCTGGCCGGGTGCGGTGATAGCGCGGGGAGCGCTGCCAACGCCGGTCTCATAGATGCGCTGGTCATCGAAGTTGACGAACCAGCAATTGCCGCCGCTCGCAAGATAGGCGCCGCCACCGTATTCATGAACCTTGCTGCGGGCATTGAAAGGCGCCGGTGTAAGGTCGGTGATCTGGCCATTCGTGTCGAGACAGACGAGCACGCTGCGTCCGTTTTCCTGCGGCCGGCTCTCGATCCAGTAACAGCGCCCCTGACTGAGGCTTGGCTGCACCAGCCTGATGCTGCCGCTGACTATCCTCTCGGCCGTGACCGGTGAGGCCCAACTGCCGAACGGCGCCTGTGTCGCCAATGGCCGATTCATGCTGTCCGCTCACGCTTATCAGCGATAGTCGCAAATTCGAAATTACGCTGTCCGCTCATTTCTCCATCCACATCGAATTGTCTCTCGCAGAACCTGACCCGCCCGTCGTAACCGGCTTTTATCAGGGTGGTGCTGCGCGTTCCGTAGCCGGGGCTGACAATAAAACACGCAGACAGCATACGCTCGTACTCCAATCCGACGCCGGTATCGGGCAAAACTGCGTCCGGCTCAATCTCACGGTCCGCAAAAATATCGAACACCGCAGCCTCGTCCGGTTCGTCCTGTTCCAGAAGACGGCGAAGCCCTTGCGTTGCCTTGACGACCTTGGGCCACGGAGTATCCAGTTCGGCGTTGGACAGACCGTGCACGCCGTCTGTCAATTTGTCGCGGCGGCCGCTGCGGTTGTTGAAAAAGTGTACGTCCTTTTTGTCGCCCAGGACCAGATTGAATCCGGCGAAATCCTGCGCTCTCGCGCCAAGTCTGTCGAGGTAGTCCGTCGCCGGGTCGAGGCTGCGAATGAATCCTGTGACCAGTTCCCCGCGCGACGGCGCACCGGTCGGTGCCGGCGTCACATCGCGGATGTTGGTGATTGCACCGAAGCGGCCGTGATGATCGATGCCGAGCCAGGTGCCGCCGGCCCGGATATCGCGGCCGGCGAGCATCTCGGGTTCTCCGTTCCACCATCGCGCAGCCGCGGTAGCGCGGTCGTGGAATTCGTCGCGATTTCCCGCCAGAATGAGACGATAGCGCGGGTGGGCGTTGACGGCGAAGACCAGCAGGCACATGGCGTTGTCCCGGATTACCAGGTGCCGGCGGAAGGCAGCCGCTGCAGCAGGACTCCTTCGTTGCCCCGGTTGAACCATTCCTCAATCAGGCGAAACGAAATCGATACGCGAGGCGGCAGTTTGACTGTGCCTTCGAGTATGTCGTGCCGGGTGAACCAGCGTGCATCCTCGAGTTCGTCGTCCTGAAGTTCTATTTCCGTGTCCTCCGCCTGAGCATGAAACCCGAGCATCAGCGAGGACGGAAAAGGCCACGGTTGTGACGAGTGATAAATGGGGTCGCGTACTCGAACGCCCGTTTCCTCATATACCTCGCGGGCGACGGCATCCTCCAGGCTTTCCCCGGGTTCGACGAATCCCGCTATCGTCGAATATCGCTGTGCCGGCCAGCTTGCCTGGCGTCCGAGCAGACAACGCGGACCGTCATCGACCAGCACAATGATGGCAGGGTCGATTCGCGGAAACTGCGAGCGCCCGCAATCCGGGTCGCTGCAGCGCAGAACGTGTCCGCCGCTGCGAGATTCGTTGCGCGCACCGCAACGGCCGCAGTACTGATGCTCGCGATGCCACAACAACAGGGCGCGGGCGCAGGCGAGCAAGGCGGCGTCGTCATCGCCGAGCATGGGTCCGGAAAGGCGAAGGTCGGCAAGCTGACCGTGCGCGGCAAGCTGTTCCTCCGGTACGTGGCTCATGTCGACGGCGAAGCAATAGTAATCGAGATGTCGGCCGAGCAATACGCACCGGCCAGGTTCGACCTCCTGCCACGCGTCCGCCGTGACCAGCGCTGCGGACAGCGGCTCACCGGGTTGCAGCAGACTGCGGCCGCGATGCATCGGTATCAGCCTTGCGGCGGGGGAGCCGAAAATCTCGTCAATCTCGGCGAGATTGCGGCGTAATTCCGCGGCGCGGTCGAAATGCTTGCCACCGAATAAATGTACGGTCATGGCAACGATGAATATCCCTGGTCAGCCGTGGTCGAGGGCGGTGTCGGCTACCACCAGCCCATCCTCATCCGCGTAGAGATAGTTCCCCGGAGCTACTGCAATGCCGGCAATGTTTATCGTCACGTCTGCCTCGCCCCGATTCTGCTTGCGGCTTTTGCGCGGATGGGTGTCGAGTGCCAGCACCCCGAGCGCCATCGTGGCTATCTGTTTGCTGTCGCGGATACAGCCGTTAATTACGATACCCGCCCAGCCGTTATTGACCGCAAGGGCGCCCAGCATGTCGCCGAGCAGGGCACAGTTACGTGACCCGCCGCCATCGACCACCAGCACCGCGCCATCGCCGGGTTGTTCCAGCGCAGATCTCACCAGTGAATTGTCCTCGAGCACCCTGAGTGTGCGGACCGGACCGGCGAACGCGGCCCGTCCGCCATAGGATCGCAATAGCGGTTGTGCGACGCGCAAGATATCGCCGTGTTCGTCACACAGGTCGGCGGTGGCAATATTCATGGCGCTGATCTCTTTGTGAAAGACCCGCTAAGTTGCCATGCTCGCCCGCGCGCCGCAAATTGCGCTAGCGGCGCCCGCGTCCATGGGAGTCCTTCAGCCGACAGCAGGGACAGACCGGGCTGCCGATTGCCAGCAGGTCGTGGACGTGCACGGTCGCGCACAGTTCGCAGCGGGCAAAGCCGAGCTCGTGGTTGCGGGCCAGCGCATCGAGCAGGTTCCATGCCCGCTCGAAGCTGATGGCCGCCGGGTCATGCAGTGCCAGATAGGACTCGTACACGTCGCAGAAGCGCAGCCCGAAACCGGTATTTCCGTGGCCGACCACGAAGCCGAGGCGACCGTGGCCGCATACCCTGAGCAAGCCTGCTGCGAGAAACAGCCCCGCCAGTGTCGTGGCCTCCAGCTGGCGCGCCGGTGCGGTGAGAAAAAAAGTTGGCTGACGCGGCGTTTTGCCGCGCCGGCGGCGCACGCTTGCGCCCCCGGCGGTGCGGAAATAGTGGGCATAGAGCTTGCGAATCCGATCCTCTGACAGGCCGGTGCAACCGCGAATTGTGCCGGTTCGCGCCTCGTGCGAAATCATCCGCACTGCGAGGTCCACCCTGCGTCTTTCGCCGACGTAACGTTCTTCGCTGCTGTTCATGGCCGGAGAACTCCTTCAAGTCTTGATCAGGCTGTTTCTGACCAATTCTAGGGGTTTTGAATATTGGTAAAAATACCATAATTAGGCAAAATCGCCCAAATATGGTAATTAATTAACCAAAAAATGAGGTGTGCCGCCATGTCCGTCACCGAGAGTCAGCTCCTGTCGTCCAGCTTGCTGCGCGATCTGCAGAGCCTCAATCTGCGTTTTTTGCAAAGCCTGAGCGGCCTGTCGCCGCAGCGTGGGGACACGGCGCCGGTGCTGGGGCTCCCGGCGGCGCTGGTCGCGCGGCTGGCCATGCTCGACGATGACCAGCTTCGCGAAATCTCGGCCTGCCCCTGTGCTTTGTTCGCGGTTGACTGGACCTGGCTGCTGGAGGCGACAGATGGTATTGAAGATGCCGCGGCTGCGCCCGCAAGCGGCGCTTCACCCAGCCAGAACCTCTGCATGGCACTGGCAATGTTCGCGGCCCAGCTGGCGCGAACCCGGCCGCTCGCCGCTCGCATCGTTCTCGGTTGCCGCGACCGCACCGTGCGTCGTCTGTCCGGAGTGACGGTGGGTGCAATTCTCGACCGCGTTGCCGAAGGCGGCATCGAGCTGCGTGTTCGCCACGTGGCAAATTGCCGGTTCTGGCCGGATCTTCTGTTGTTCGCAGAACGCGCCGATGCCGTCCGGTTGGTGCTCGCCCGCTCGCTGGCTGTGCAACTCAGCGTTCAGGATGCGTGTCGGACTAGTCTGGTTGCGAACTCGATCTGATCCGCAGCAGCCAGTAACCGTAGATGGCGGCGTTCAGCGCGAGAACCGCGATGCCTATCGCGATCTGTACTTCGCGCGTCAGCCCGTCGGGGTAGATCCACGCCAGAAGGTATCGCTCGACGAAACCGCCGGAGATTCCTGCCTCTCCGGCACGCTCGCGCAGTTGCCACTCCAGCGGTGTCAATGGACAGATCCAGCCGCCGAACTCGATCATCACTGCCCACAGCGCCGCTGGCAAGTGCAGCCATACCACACGGTGCCAGCCGGCCAGCAGCAGCAAACCGCCGCCAACCGCCCAGACGATGAACAGGAAATGCAACACGAGTACGGCATCGGCGGCTACGCGGTAGATCACGACATTCAACCCGACTGAGCAGCGCAGCCTCAACGCTGCGCTGCCTGTTAGAATATAGCGTTTTGCCACTATCGGCAGATCACTACCTCGCAGTCAATAACGATAATGAAAGCCCTGGCACTCACAGATCTGCGCAAGACCTACCACAATGGTACCGAGGCGCTGAAAGGCATCGACCTGGAAGTCGACGAGGGCGATTTCTTTGCGCTTTTGGGCCCGAACGGCGCGGGCAAGACGACGGCGATCGGCATCGTTACGTCGCTGGTCAACAAAACCTCCGGCCGTGTCGAGGTTTTTGGCCACGATATCGATCGTGACCTGGAGGCGGCCAAGAGCTGCATCGGGCTGGTGCCGCAGGAGATCAACTTTAACCAGTTCGAAAAGGTCGAGAATATCGTTGTAAACCAGGCGGGTTACTACGGCATTCCGCGGCCGCTGGCGCACCAACGCGCCGAGCGCTATTTGCGTCAGCTCGATTTATGGGGAAAGCGTCGGGATATATCGCGATCGCTGTCGGGCGGCATGAAGCGCAGGCTGATGATTGCCCGCGCGCTGGTGCATGAGCCGCGTCTTCTGATCCTCGACGAGCCGACGGCCGGTGTCGACATCGAAATTCGGCGGTCAATGTGGCGCTTTCTGCGCCAGATAAACGGCGAAGGTACGACGATCATCCTGACGACCCATTATCTCGAGGAGGCGGAATCGTTGTGCCGCAACATCGCGATCATCGACCAGGGCCGGATCATCGAACACGATCGCATGTCCAACCTGTTGCGCAAATTGCACAAGGAAGTTTTCGTGTTGACGTTGAAGGAACCGGTTACCGCGGCGCCGCACCTGCCGGGGTACCGGGTCGAGCTGACCGACCCGACGAGCCTCGAGGTCGAGGTATCGCAGAACGAGGGCCTCAATCAGCTGTTCAGGATGCTGGAGGAGAGCCAGGTCGAGGTGTCCAGCCTGCGTAACAAGGCCAACCGGCTGGAGGAGCTGTTTGTGCGCCTGGTTGAGAACAGTGCCGACCACGACGGGGGTGCGGGTCATGCTGCCTAAGCGGCAAATGGTCGGGCTGTGGACGATCGTCTACCGCGAAGTCACACGGATTCTGCGCATCTGGGTGCAAACCCTGGTGCCGCCGGTTATTACGATGACTTTGTATTTCATCATCTTCGGCAATCTGATCGGGCGACGCATCGGCGAGATGGGCGGTTTCGATTACATGCAGTACATTGCGCCGGGGCTGATCATGATGGCGGTGATTACCAATTCCTACGGCAATGTCGTCTCCTCTTTCTTTGGCGCCAAGTTCGGCAAGTACATCGAGGAAATGCTGGTTTCGCCCCTGCCGAACTGGCTGATCATCATCGGCTATATGGCCGGTGGAATGACGCGTGGTCTGCTGGTTGGTCTGATCGTCACCGCGATAGCGTTGTTTTTTACAGATCTCGACGTGCACAACTGGTTTGTCACGGTCTCCGTGGTGCTTCTGACTGCAGCGGTGTTTTCGCTGGGTGGGCTGATCAATGCGGTTTTTGCCCGGAAATTCGACGATATCTCCATTGTGCCGACTTTCATCCTGACGCCGCTGACCTATCTTGGCGGCGTGTTCTACTCGGTACAGTTGTTGCCGCCGCTCTGGCGTGATGTGTCGATGTTCAACCCGATTTTGTATATGGTCAACGCGTTTCGCCAGGGCATTCTCGGCGTTTCCGATATTCCCCTGAGCCTGGCCTACGCGATAATCCTGCTTTTCCTGGTGCTATTGTTCACGGCGAGTCTCGTATTGCTGAACCGTGGCGTTGGCATTCGCGAGTAGGCGATGTGTGGCCGGTTTGCGTTTTATTCCCCGGACGAGGCTGTCGTGCGCCTGTTTGCCGTTGCCGCAATGACAGCGGTGGAGAGCGGCTACAATCTTGCGCCGACCCAAAGGGTACCGGTGCTGCGTGCCGATGACACCGGGTTGCGGCGGCTCGACGGCCTACGTTGGGGGCTGGTCCCGTTCTGGGCCAAAGACAAGGCAATCGGCAATCGCATGATCAATGCGCGCGCCGAAACGGTGGCTGAGAAGCCCGCGTTTCGCCAGCCGTTTCGCCAGCGCCGCTGTCTCGTCCTCGCTAATGGTTTCTATGAATGGAAACGTATCGGCGACAACAAACAGCCCTTCTATATAACCCGCGAGGACGGTGAGCCGTTTGCCATGGCCGGCCTGTGGGAGAGCTGGCGCGATCGAACCGCAGCGGACCCGGAAGCCCTCGAGACCTGCACGATCCTAACTACCACCCCCAACCGGTTGATGGAAAACATCCACCAGCGAATGCCGGTCATCCTCGATCCGCAGCCGATCTCGCAATGGCTTGATCCGCGCGCTGATGCCCGCCAACTACAGCCGTTGCTCGGGCCGTACGGCGGCGATGGTCTGGTGGCCGTTCCCGTCAGCAGCAAAGTCAACAATGCGCGTAATCAGGGTGCCGGGCTGGTCGAACCGGTCGCTGCCGTCATCCGCGCCTAGGCGGCAGCGGTCAACGCCTGCTCGAGGTCGGCAATCAGGTCGTCACGGTGTTCGAGCCCGATGGACAGCCGCAACAGTTCCTGCGGCGTGCGCGTTTCCGGCCCTTCGATCGAGGCGCGATGTTCGATCAGGCTCTCGACCCCGCCGAGGCTGGTGGCGCGGGTGAACAGCTGCGTTCGCGCGGCCACCGCCATTGCGGCATCGCGCGATCCGACACAGAACGAGATCATTGCTCCGCCGCTCGCCATCTGCCGCTGTGCCACC
>CAWAOM010000010.1:0-28652 GCA_963783695.1 uncultured Gammaproteobacteria bacterium | reverse complement strand
GCGAGACCTTTTCAAATTCGTTCAGCATGCCTCTCAGTCCTGCAACGCCGGACGCTGCCAGCGTCTTGATGGGTCCGGCGGATATGCCGTTGACCCTGATGCCGTCGGGACCCATGTCATAGGCGAGGAATCGTACCGCCCACTCGAGGCTGGCTTTGGCCAGCCCCATCACGTTGTAGCTCGGGATAGCGCGCACAGCGCCAAGATAGGACAAAGTCAGCAGCGCGCCGTGACGTTGCTGCAGCAACGGTTTGGCGGCCTTGGCGAGGGCGACGAAACTATAGGCACTGATATCGTGAGCAATCCGGAAACCGTCGCGGGTCGTGCTGTCAACGAAACCACCCGCGAGTTCCTCGCGCGGAGCGTAGCCAACCGAGTGCACAACGATATCCAGTCCGTCCCACGCTTCGCTGATGCCCGCAAACGCCGCATCAATTTGTTCGTCGTAAGCCACGTCCATCGGGTAAACGAGTCTGGACCCGAGCTCGGCCGCCATTTTTTCGACTCGCGGTTGCAGCTTGTCTGTCTGGTAGGTGAACGCGAGTTCCGCACCCTCGCGAGCCATTGCCTGCGCAATTCCCTGGCGATGGATCGCTTGCTCGCAAGCCCGACGATCAATGCGCGTTTGCCGGCCATGAAGCCCATTTGTGTGTCCCCTTTGTTTTTGGCCGTGGCATTATCGCATCGCGGGTACGGATTGATACAGAGCATGGATTGGTGAGAACGTGGTTGAGTCGCTACGGCATCGTGCATCGGCCGAAGATGTGATCCGGGGATGACAGATAATAAACGTCAGAGCGTGGTTTTCCAGTTGCGATCGCTGGCTGGTGGCGTCGGCATCGTTGTGAGCCGCCTGGCGCGGGAGTTCGAGCGGCGAGGCATAGAGGTTGCGATAGTCTGCGAGCGGCCGCTGCACCTGGCGGTGGCGCCGCTTCCCGACAACGTAAGGGCCGTCAGCACGGGCAGTATCATGAAGTTTCCCGGCTTTATGCGCCTGCTCGCTTTTTTCGCCCGGCGCCGACCGCACCACATTCTGACCAACGACCGCCGCTCCAACTTGGCGGCCCTGAACGCCAGGCGGATACTGCGATTGCGCAGCGAGATAAGCAGCATTGTTCACGACACCTATTCCATTCCACTGCAGCTTAAAAATGAGGAAGATCGGCGCGGCCAGCTTCGCCACTATCGCGAGGTCTACCGGAAAAACCATCGGATTTTTGCTGTGTCGCGCGGTGCGGCAATGGCTTTCGCGGAGCTTTCCGGCGTGCCGCCGGATCGGATCGACGTCACCTACAATCCGTTGCCGTCACAATCGCAGCTCAGAGCTCAGGCAAAGCGCCCTGATCATCGCTGGCTGCGAGGCCCGCGATCTGTGCCGGTGATCGTCAGTGCCGGGCGGCTGCAGCGCGATCAGAAAGACTTCGAGAGCGTATTGCGAGCGTTTCACCGGCTGCGGCAACAGCGGCCTGTGCGGCTGATCATCATCGGCGATGGCAAGGATCGGCCGCGGCTGGAGCAACTCGTTGACCAGCTCGGTATTGCCGCCGATGTCGATCTGCCCGGCTGGCAGCAGAATCCGTATCCGTTTTATCGCGCCTGTGACGTGTTTGCGCATTGTTCGGTGCATGAGGGATTCGGTCTTGCCATTGCGGAGGCGCTTGCGTTGGGGGCACGGGTCGTGGCAACGGATTGTCCGCATGGTCCGCGCGAGATCCTGCGGGATGGCCGGCTCGGCTTGCTGGTGCCGAATGGAGACGTGGCCGCCTTCGCCGCAGCGCTTGAGCAGTCGCTGCAAATGCGGGCGCCGGAAACTGCGCTTGTGGCCCGCCATATTGCGCGATTTGATGCCGAGTCAGTAGCGCGGCGCTATCTCGGCTGTCTCGGAATCGAGTCCTGAGTGCCATTTACGCTGTCAGGCCAATCCCGTCCCGTTCTGCACCAGCGCAGATTGTCCCGGTTCAGGACAGCACAAACACCTGGTGCAACGGCCAACCCCGGAGCTACACCCCTGACTGGCGCGTGACATCGACATACATGACGAGGCGCTGGCCCGGTTGCAGGTATTTCTCGCCGGCCAGCGATTGATTCCAGTTTTTCAGATCTGCGATCGTGACCCGAAACTTGCCAGCGATTCGGGCAAGCGAGTCGCCCTTGCGAACCGTGTAGTGAACCTTGCGGACCTTGCCGCTGGCGTTTTTGCTCGCGCCGCTCTTGCCGCTCCAGACGACGAGTTTGCGGCCGACCGAGAGAGTATCTCCGGGAGCCATGCCGTTCCACTTCGCCAGCGATCGTGTGCCGACTCCATAACGTTGGCTGATTGTCCAGAGACTCTCACCATTGCGGACAACGTGAATGCTCCGGTTGGCACCGCGCGGTTTGTCCTGGAGCCTCGCCAGCCGCTCCGGCGCGCTGTGTGAGTATTGGTCCAGGCTTCGCGTAGCGGTCGGGATCATCAGATAGTCGCCTGCGCGGATATTATTACCGCGAATGTCATTTATCTGACGCAGAACGTCTGCGGTGGTGTCGTGGCGCCTGGCGATCAGGCTCAGCGCATCTCCGCTGCGAATTTTGTAGCGTACCCAGCGGACCTGCTGACTCTCCGGCAACGCTGCCAGGCCGTTGCGAAATCGCTCAGTCGCCGCTACCGGTATTTGCAGACGCATGGGTCCGTCGGGATCCGTGGCCCAGCGGTTGAAACCGGCGTTCAGCGCGTACAGTTCGTCCATCTCCACACCGGCCAGTTCGGCCGCCAGCGCAAGATCGATCTGTGCTGATAGCTCGACCACGGTGAAATACGGCCGGTTGGCCACGGTTGGAAGCTCCAGGCCAAAACGCGCGGGATCGGCGACGAGTTGTTGCAGCGCCAGTAGCTTCGGCACGTAGGCCTGGGTTTCCACCGGTAACCTGAGATTCCAAAAATCGGTGGGCTTGCCCGCCTTGCGGTTGCGCCGCTGAGCGCGCATGACGTTGCCTTCGCCGGAGTTGTAGGCCGCTACTGCCAGCAGCCAGTCACCATCGAAATCGGCGTGCAGTTTTTCGAGATAGTCCAGTGCCGCCCGAGTGCTGGCGACCGGGTCGCGTCGCCCGTCGTACCACCAGTTTTGTTTCAGGCCAAAACGTTTTCCGGTGCCCGGAATGATCTGCCAAAGGCCCGCGGCACGGCCATGAGAGTAGGCGAAAGGGTCAAAGGCACTTTCAACGATTGGCAGGAGCGCAAGTTCGGTAGGCATACCACGCCGTTCGACTTCTTCGACAATCCAGAAAAGATAGCGTTGCGATCGCGTCAGCACCCGCTGCATGTAGTCGGGGTGGCGTGCATACCAGTTGCGCTGTGACTCTACTGCACGGCGTTCTTCATGCGGCATCGCAAAGCCGTCTCGGATCCTGTCGATGATATCCGTATGGGCTGGTGCCGGTTCGGCGCTGAGTGTGGCCGGGGCCGCCGTGGGCATTGCCAGCCGGATCCCCGGATAAGTCAGAATCTGGTGGTTGTGCCGGGTACTGGCTGAGGTGTTTGCACCCGGCACGATCGAAGCTACCGCTGGCTCGCTCTGCGCCGCGGTTGGCGGAAGGGCCAAAAGCACAATTCCCAGCCATGTGGCCGCGGCCGCCGATTTGTTTCGTAGCGCGGCGGCAGGCTCGCTGCCGGCACTTGCCGCGGGGCTCGTATGTCGCGGCGGCATGGCGCGGTTGCACCGCTTCTGCTGGTCTGATTTCAGGTCTGTCATCGTCGTCCAGTTTGTCCAGAGTTCATCGATCAGAAGCTGTCTTTCCATTGCCGGATAGCGCCGAATACCTCGACTTCGCCCGCGAGCGTCCGGCCACATCGCGCCTCCGCCGCGGCACGAACCGACGGCTGGCTGCAGCGCAGGAAAGGATTGATTGCACGCTCGGCGGCAATCGTGCTCGGAACCGTTGGCATGCCCCGCGCACGGTCGCTTTTTGCCCGCGCGGTGAATGCCGCAAGTTCGTCGTTGCCCGGTTCGACTGCCTGCGCAAAGCGCAGATTTGCCAGCGTGTATTCATGGGCGCAGTAGACCCGTGTCGCTGCGGGCAGGGCCGCGAGCTTGCCCAGGGACTGTGTCATTTCGGCGGGCGTGCCCTCGAACAGGCGTCCGCATCCGCCGACAAACAGCGTATCGCCGCAGAACACGCTACCGTGACCGACATAGGCAATATGCCCGGAAGTGTGGCCCGGAACATCCAGCACCTGAAATGTTAGCCCCAGTGAGGGCAGGTCGGCGTGATCACCCTCTGCGAGACGATGCTCGACGACACCGATACGCTCGGCACTGGGTCCAAACACCGGCGCGGGGTGGGCGGCGGTGATCGCGGCTACGCCACCGATGTGGTCCGGGTGGTGATGTGTGATCAGGACCGCGGCGAGGTGCAAACCGCCCGCCTCTAAAGCGGACAAAACGGGTGTGGCATCGCCGGGATCCACGACAGCGACATGATTGCGATCGCTGGCGCCGTGGATCAGCCAGATGTAATTGTCCTGAAAGGCCGGTACTGCGGTAACTTCGAGCATAACGACATATCCTACCGGAGAGCGGGGCGGGCGGGTCAACATAATCTGGCGCAATTATGGCGTCAGATTGTGCCGGGTTGTGGGACCGCGGTCACACATTTACTCCGCCCGGGCGCTGTGACCGGGGCCGATCTGGCGGTATGCTTTCCTGCCTATGGTCGATTTAGATACTGAACTCGAAGCCTGGCTCGATGGCCCGTTGGGGCAGAGCCTGATGGATCTGGAGCTTCGCGCTGTCAGCGACGTACTGGAGGATGTATTCGGTACGCAACTGTTGCAGATCGGGCAATGGGGTCGCGCGGAGGCATTTCTGAAGGCAGCCCGGACCCGACGTAGCGCATTGCTCGATGTTCGGCCCGATTCCGCCGATCTGTGCGCGGAACCGGAGCACCTGGCGGTTGCGGGCCATAGCGTCGACGCGGTTTTGCTGCCCCACACGCTCGAACGCTCCGCCGATCCGCACCAGGTGTTGCGGGAGGTGGATCGGATTTTAATTGCGGACGGACGCCTGATCGTGGCGGGTTTCAGCCCGGTCGGGCCGCTCGGACTGCGGCGATTGCTGGGGCGGCGGCCGTTTCCCCCGGGCTGTCTGCAGATCGTGCGGCAAAAGCGCTTGCTGGAATGGCTGTCGGTTCTGGGATACGAGGCAGTGACACAACGGCGGTTTTTTTATGCGCTGCCGTTTTTCACTGCGAAATGGACCGGGCACAATGATCGGATGGAGCGCCTTGGCAGCCGCTATTGCTCGCGTCTCGCGTGCGCCTACGTGGTGCACGCGCGCAAGCGGGTCTTTCGTATCGTACCGGTGGGGCGAATCCTGCGCCGTCGCCGTCCGGCCGTCGTGGGTCTGGCCGAACCGTCAACCCGGAATGTGGCATGAGCCAGCCCCAGCCCATGGCAAGAAAGACAATCGAGGTTTTCACCGACGGTGCGTGTCGCGGCAATCCAGGGCCCGGCGGCTGGGGGGTCCTGCTGCGATACAACGGTCAGGAGAAGGAACTGTGGGGCGGTGACCCCGAAACGACCAATAACCGGATGGAGCTGACAGCGGCGATCCGCGCCCTTGAAGCGCTAAACCAGGAATGCGACGTAGACCTGTATACCGATTCGACTTATGTCCGCGACGGTATCACGCGCTGGATGCAGAACTGGAAGCGGCGCGGCTGGAAGACCGCGAATCGCAAGCCGGTTAAGAATCAGGATCTGTGGCAGGAACTGGATGCGGCGGCCGCACGTCATTGTGTGCGCTGGCATTGGGTCGAAGGCCATGCGGGCCATGAGGGCAACGAGCGCGCCGATGGGCTGGCGAACAGGGGTGTCGACGAAATCGGATGAGCAAACTCGATCAGATCATCCGATCGGGCCGTGCCGGTACTGCGCTGCTTTTCCGACCGCGGCCCTACCGCGGCAAAGAACAGGCGGTGTTTCTGCGCGACGTCATTTCCCTGGCTAACGCCGAGGTCGAGGGCACCCGACTGATCGTGGTCGGGGTGGAGAGGGACCAGGGTAATGAGCTGCAGATTTGCCCGGTGCCGCAAAGCGATTTTTCCCGTGACCCCTCGTACCAGGATATCGCGCGCGAATTTATCGAGCCGCCGCTGCGTCTGCGTTACCTGCCGCATGAAATCGATGGCATGCGCATCGGACTGATCCAGATCAGCGGCTGCAATGATCGCCCGTATATGATGAGGGCCGACCATTCCGCGGCTCTGCGCCGGGGTGACTGCTGGATTCGAACGGCAACGGGAAGTTTCCGCATGGGCCGGAGCCAGTTCGAGTCGATATTTGCGACGAAACTGGCCAAGCCGCATCCTGGCAGCAGCCTCGAAGTCGGGTTTCGCGGCGACTACGTTCTCAAAGAGCTGACCGTGGCGGTGCATGACGTCGCCAAACTGCCCTCGGTGGCCCATCAGGCGCGATTGCGGCAAATGCTCGAAGTGGAAAAACAAGTGGCCGCCAGCGGTGGCACGACACGTATCGTACGCCTTACCCATGCGCGTCTGTTCGGTGCAGAGAGCGAGTACGTCAATGCGGATTGTCAGGCGCTGGAGCGCGAGATTGAAGCATCTGCGGAAAGATTCTGGCACGAAGACCAGGTCCATATGTTTGTCAACAATGGTGCCAGCCTGGATTTCGTCGTATTCAATCATGGCGAGTCATTGATCCGCGAGGCGTCCATGGCCGTGTTGATGCCGAACCTGCCGGAGCTTGTGGTGGCCAGATCGCTGCCGGGCGGCCGTCCCGGCGATAGGGTCGCGGGAGTCGACTGCGATGCCGGAGAGGCTTATCCGAGCGTTAGCATGCGTGCCGACGGCGCGATCTCCATCAGTGATAATATCGGCGATCTGGCGCCCGGAGCCATGCGTTCGGTGTTCAGAATTCCGCCCCGGATCTTTGCAGCCAGCGGGCTTGCCGGCACCCGGATGGCGGTCAGATACGAATTGTCGGCCCGCGATCTCGCGGTTCCGAGCCGGGGGCGATTGAAAGTGATTTTCGCCCGGCGCTGATGGACCCAAGCCCGGATCGTTTTGGGAGACGATAGTGCGACAGGTAGTACTGGATACTGAGACCACCGGTCTCGAGCCGGAGCAGGGCCACCGGATTATCGAGATCGGCTGCATCGAACTGCTCAACCGGCGTCCGAGCGGCCGCAGCTATCATCAATATATCAATCCACAGCGAGACCTCGACCCGGGCGCGGTTGATGTCCACGGCCTGACGGCCGATTTTCTCGCCGACAAGCCAACCTTTGCGGAGATAGTTGACGATTTCGTCGAGTTTGCCAGCGGCGCCGAACTCGTCATTCACAATGCGCCGTTTGATATTGGATTCATCAATCACGAATTCAGAATGCTGCAGCCGCGGCGTGACGACATCGAGTCGCTCTGCGCCGTGCTGGACAGCCTCGTTCTGGCACGCAAGCTTCATCCCGGGCAGCGCAACAGCCTCGATGCGCTGTGCAAGCGTTACAGCGTAGACAATTCACGCCGCGAACTGCATGGTGCCTTGCTCGATGCCCAGTTGCTGGCCGAAGTCTATCTGACGATGACCGGTGGGCAGGTTACGCTGTCGCTCGGGCGCAAAAAGAACCGCGCGGGTCAGCGCCAGGATGGGGCCCGGCCCGTCGCTCGAAGCGCCGGCCTGGAATATGCCGTGCTGCGCGCGAGTGAGTCGGAGTTGCGTGCGCACGACGTCTGCCTGGATGCCATTAACAAGGCTGCCGGCGGCGATTGCGTCTGGACGCGACTGGACAAGGCGGCCGCGGGGAGTTCCGACTAGACCGTCAGGCGCAATATTTGCAGTTGCAGTACCGTGGCGTGACTTGTGGCGGCGGTGTGATGGCGAGACCGTGTCGCGACGGCGCTGGCCAGGGTGGAAAACATTTTCCACCGTAATCAAAACACGTACACTTACGCGCTTTTAGGGAAGCAGCGGAAGCTGGCCGGGGGCAAACATGACAAGAACGCTGTCGCAGGCACTGACCGAGAACTTCCTCGGTAATTCGCCGACCTGGTACAAGCTGACGATCATCGGCTTCCTGATTGTCAATCCCCTGTTATTGAATACCATCGGCCCGTTTTTTACCGGTTGGGTGCTGGTAGGCGAGTTTATCTTCACGCTCGCGATGGCATTGAAGTGCTATCCGCTGCAACCTGGTGGGCTGCTTGCGATCGAAGGCGTCGTCCTTGGAATGGCGAGTCCGCTCGCCGTCTATGAGGAAACTCTGCATAACTTCCCGGTCATCATGCTGTTGATTTTCATGGTGGCCGGTATTTATTTTCTCAAGGAACTGTTGCTTTTTACGTTTACGAAAATTCTCCTGGGCGTGCGTTCCAAGGTCCTCCTGTCGCTGTTGTTTTCGGTTGTGGCCGCGGTGCTTTCGGCGTTTCTGGATGCACTGACCGTGACGGCGGTCGTGATTACCGTCGCTATGGGTTTTTATTCGGTGTACCACAAGGTCGCCTCGGGTAAGCATTTTCACCACTCCGATCACGACAACGCCGACGACAATCAGGTCGAGCAGTTGTTCCGCGAAGACCTTGAACACTTCCGGGCGTTTTTGCGCAGCCTGATGATGCATGCCGCGGTGGGCACGGCGCTGGGGGGAGTCACCACGTTGGTTGGCGAACCGCAAAATCTGCTGATCGCACAGGTCGCCGACTGGGAGTTTGTCGAGTTCTTCAAGCGCATGGCGCCGGTGTCGCTGCCGGTATTCGTCACCGGGCTCCTGACCTGCGCCGCGTTGGAAATTACTCGCACGTTCGGTTTCGGTGCGCGGCTGCCGGAAAAGGTGCGCAACGTACTGATCGACTATGACAACGCCGAAGCGGAAAAGCGCACGGTTCGCGACAAGGCGGTTTTGATCGTTCAGGGTGTCGTTGCGATTTGGCTGGTGCTGGGCCTCGGGTTTCATCTTGCTGAGGTCGGTGTGATCGGCCTCACCGTGATCGTGCTTGCAACCGCTTTCAACGGCATCACCGAAGAGCATCGGATTGGTCATGCATTTGAAGAAGCGCTGCCTTTTACTGCCCTTCTGGTCGTGTTCTTCGCCATTGTTGCGGTGATCCATGAACAGCATCTGTTTACGCCGGTCATTGCCTGGGGCCTGAGTCTCGAAGGTTCGGCGCAGACGCCGGTTTTCTATCTGGCCAATGGTTTCCTGTCGATGATCAGCGATAACGTTTTCGTTGCCACGGTCTACATCAGTGAAGTCTACGACGCTCTCGAAGCGGGCACGATCACCCGCGAGCAATTCGATCTGCTGGCGGTCGCCATCAATACGGGAACCAATATTCCAAGCGTCGCGACTCCCAACGGCCAGGCCGCGTTTCTGTTTTTGCTCACGTCGGCGCTGGCGCCTTTGATCCGCCTGTCGTACGGACGGATGGTGATCATGGCACTGCCGTATACGATCACGATGACCATCGTCGGACTGCTTTCTGTGATCTATCTCCTGTAGCGGCGCAGCGGAATTCGGCACACTGTGGGGTCGTCACCGTCGCTGTGGCCAAACCGGGCGGTTGCCGTTTGGCAGACCAGTGAGGCCGATCGCATAAGAAACCGACAAGGAGTCGAACAATGCTTGATTTACAGGATTCCCGCATCGGGGTAATCGGGCTCGGCTATGTCGGGTTGCCTCTCGCCGTTGCTTTTGGCCGCAAGTTTCCGACACTCGGCTTCGATATCGATGCGAACCGGGTTGCCGAGTTACGTTCGGGTCGCGATGGCACGCTGGAAGTCAGCGCAGCGGAGCTTGCCGAAGTAGCTGACCTGACATACTCCTCATCGGCCGACGACCTGGCGGCATGCAACACATTTGTTGTCACCGTTCCTACGCCGATTGACCGTCACAAAAGACCGGATTTGCGGCCGCTGGAGTCTGCCAGCCGCACCGTTGCGAAGGCGCTCGGGAAAGGCGATGTGGTCATTTATGAATCGACCGTCTACCCGGGGGCCACGGAGGAGGTCTGTGTACCGATTCTCGAACAATTATCGGGACTTCGTTTCAATAGCGATTTCTTTGTTGGCTACAGTCCCGAGCGAATCAACCCGGGCGACAAGGAGCACCGGCTGGAAACGATAACCAAGGTCGTTTCCGGCTCTACTGCCGCTGCGGCCCGTTATGTCGACGAACTGTATCGCAGCATCGTGGCGGCCGGCACCCATGTCGCCTCGAGCATAAGGGTCGCCGAGGCCGCGAAAGTGATTGAAAATACCCAGCGCGATGTCAATATTGCACTGATCAACGAACTGGCGATGATTTTCGGCCGGCTGGGTATCGATACGGAGCAGGTGCTGGAGGCGGCCGGCAGCAAGTGGAATTTTTTGCCATTCAGGCCTGGCCTGGTGGGCGGACATTGTATCGGCGTGGATCCCTACTATCTGACGCACAAGGCGCAGGAGATCGGGTATCACCCGGAGATGATCCTGGCGGGACGGCGGATCAACGACAATATGGGTCTCCACGTCGCGCTGCAGGTGGCCAAGCTGATGATGAACCGCGGCATTCTCGTCAGCGCCTCGCGAATTCTTGTGATGGGGCTGACGTTCAAGGAAAACTGTCCGGATATCCGTAATACGCGTGTGGTAGATGTGATTCACGAACTCGGCAATTACGGTGCGGCCGTCGATGTCTGGGATCCGTGGGTCAACGCCGACGAGGTCCGGCTGGAATATGGCATCGAAGTCATCGACAGCCCGGTCGAGAACAGCTATGACGCTGTGATCCTCGCGGTGTCGCATCGCCAGTTCCAGGAGATGGGTGCCGAGCGCATACGCGCGCTGGGTAAAACCAACCACGTGCTGTATGAGGTCAAATACTTGTTTCCCGCGGATGTGGTCGATGGCCGTCTGTGATGCTGCTACAACTGCGATCATGACGGATGAATTTCAAAGGGCGAGGTTAATGCCATGAAGGTACTGGTTACGGGCGCAGCCGGTTTTATCGGGTCTTTCGTTGCGGCGAAGCTGCTTGAGCGGGGCGATGAAGTCGTAGGGCTGGACAATCTCAATGACTATTATGACGTCAATCTGAAGAGGGCACGGCTCGAGAATTTGCGTGCGCATGAGCAATTTTCCTTCGAGAAGCTCGATCTCGCCGATCGCAGCGGCATGGAGCAATTGTTCCGCCGCGAGGGGTTGCAGCGTGTCGTCCATCTGGCCGCCCAGGCCGGCGTGCGCTATTCCATCGAAAATCCCCACATCTACGTTGACAGCAATGTTGTCGGTACCCTGCATGTGCTGGAAGGCTGCCGCCATCACGGGGTCGAGCACCTGGTCTATGCCTCGACCAGTTCCGTCTATGGTGCCAATACCGCGATGCCTTTCTCGGTCCATCAGAATGTGGATCACCCGTTGTCCCTGTACGCGGCGACGAAGAAGGCCAATGAACTGATGGCGCATACTTACTCGACGCTATACCAGTTGCCGACTACCGGGCTCAGGTTTTTTACCGTATACGGCCCTTGGGGAAGGCCGGATATGGCGCTGTTCCTGTTTACCCGCAATATTCTCGCGGGTCAGCCGATCGATGTTTTCAACTATGGCAATCACAAGCGTGACTTCACTTACGTTGAAGATATCGCCGAGGGTGTGGTGCACGCGCTCGACAATGTTGCCGCAGGCAATCCCGACTGGTCGAGCGACACGCCGGACCCGGGCACCAGTCAGGCCCCCTACCGTCTCTACAACATCGGTAATCAGCAGCCGGTCGATCTGATGAAGTACATCGGCCTGATCGAAGAGTGTCTCGGCAAAGAGGCGGAAAAGAACATGTTGCCGCTGCAGCCGGGGGATGTGCCGGATACCTGGGCGGATGTGGAAGACCTCGTTCGCGATGTCGGTTACCGTCCGCAAACCCCGGTCGAGGAAGGTGTCGCGAAATTCGTCGAGTGGTATCTGAGTTACTATGGCAAAACCTGAACCTGCGTGACCCGCGGGTTTCCCTCTTTTCCTTGCGTCCGCTCTGAGCCGACAACCTGGTGAAAATGCACGGGCAGCAGCAGCCATACAGCAGGGTTTTCGTTTTTTTGTTCCTCGCAGCGACGACGAACGCCATGGCCGAACCATGGCTTGCGCCGGGCGATGTCCGCTTGCGCAGCGATATTCAACTGCTTTCTGACGCCGGCGTTATTGATGTGCCTGTGACGACATGGCCGCTGGTGTGGTCTGATATTGCACAGGGCATCGACAGCTCTTCGGTCAATCGTGAACTCACCAGCGGCGAGGCCGCGGCGCTGCGGCGCGTGCGCTCCCGCCTGCGGTTGGAGAGGCGTAGTGACGAGTTCGCGTTTAAAGGATATGCGGCGATGGCGAACGACCCGCGCAGGCTGCGGACTTTTGACAACAGCGCGCGGGAGAAAAAGGAACTGCAGAGCAGCATGGCGTGGATGGGCAAGCGCTTTGCCGTCAAATTGCAGGGGCAGCTGGTCGAAGACGACGATGGCAATACCGACGCCCGCAACGATGGCACTTACGCGGGGGCAGTGTTCGGCAACACGATGCTCTCGATTGGCTGGATGGATCGCTGGTGGGGGCCGGGCTGGGAGGGCAGTCTTGCCTATTCCAGCAACGCGCGGCCAATCCCTACCATTGCGCTGGAGCGGCGACTGTCCACGCCATTCAAAACAAAATGGTTGAGCTGGATCGGGGCGTGGCGGGCGATTGTCAGTTACGGCAAGCTGGAACATGATCGCGCCGTGTCCGATGCAAACCTGCTTGGTTTCCGGTTCGTTGCCCGGCCATTCAATGACTTCGAGTTCGCGGTGACGCGAACCGCGCAGTGGTGCGGGGACGGTCGCCCGTGCGACGCCGATTCTCTGTGGCAGGTGATCAAGGGCAAGTCCAACCTTGGCGACGAAGGCGTGAGCCGCAACGATGAGCCTGGGAATCAGCTTGCGGGTTTTGATCTGCGTTGGAATTCGCCGCTTTACGATGCCCCTTATGCGTTCTACATGCAGGGCTATGCCGAGGACGAACTGGACTCGCGTCCATCGGAGTGGATGATTCTCTATGGGCTCGAGGGATGGGGCGATTTGCGCTGGGCCGACTTCGCCTACCGTTGGCATTTCGAAGCGACCAATACTGCGGTGGCCACACGCTTGAAGAATGCCTCGAGATGGGTGTCGCAAAGATACAACATTGCCTACAACAACAGTTTCTATCCGACCGGGTACCGGTTCCGTGGCGAGGTCATTGGCCACGCAATGGACGGCGACGGCAAGATGTTCTCTCTGGGGCTGTTGCTGGTCGAACCCGACGGCGACAATTGGGATATTTTGTTGCGCGCCGTGGAGATTAACCGCAATGGCGACCCCGAGCCCGCCCACTCGATTTCCGCGACGCCGCAGGATATCTGGAACGCCGAGATTTCCCGCACGACCGATACCCGGTTCGGTCAATTCCGCCTCAGAGCCGGTTACCAGTGGCGTGACGACGATGCCACGGGCGACAGCGACACCGATTTTGATGTCGAATTGCAATGGCAGTTCGACTTCGGTTTCCGATGAGCGTGTTGCTTGTCATGCATCCGGTCTTTATCATGCGCGGATTGTGGGGTTTGTCGCCATCCGAATTGGGTGGATTGAGTAATCTCGTGCCTGTGCCCGGACATTCGTGATGCCGAAATCTTCCAGGGCAGCGCTTCTGCTGTGTCTGCTTCTCCTTATGCAATCTGCCTCGGCAGCCGATCCCTGGGCCGCCCCGGGCGACATGGCGCTGCGCCATGATTTGCAGACTCTCGCCGATGCCGGTGTGCTGGCATCGCCGGTGATGACATGGCCGATTCCGTGGTCGACCATCCAGCATGACCTTGGCGAATATCGCTCGCCCGACCAACCTTTGCAGGCCTATGTCGCCAACGCGCTCGAACGGGTGCGGCGGCGACTCGCTGCGGCCAAGGGTGCGGATGGTATTGAAGTCGAGACGCTGGTTGGGTCCAGTTCCAGCCAAAGCTGGTTTCGCACGTTCGAGAGCAAACCGCGCGAGGAATTCGAGGCTGGTGCCGGCGCCAGCTGGATTGGCGAGCGCTTTGCCGGTCGCTTGCAGGTGACCTATGCGCCGGATGCTGAAGACGACGAAGATTTGCGCTGGGATGGTTCCTACCTGGCGGTCGTGCTGGGTAATCACATTCTGTCGGGTGGGCGGATTGAGCGCTGGTGGGGGCCGGGCTGGGAAGGCAGCCTGATATACGGCACCAATCAGCGGCCGATTCCGACGATTGCCCTTGAACGCCGTCAGGCCCTCGCATTCGAGTCGAAATGGCTGAGCTGGATCGGTCCGTGGACCTATTCATTGACCTACGGTGAACTCGAGCACGGGCGCACTGTGCCGAATGCCAATATCCTCGGATTTCGCGTTGCGTTTCGTCCGATCAACGATCTCGAGATTGCGTTGACCCGCACCGCGCAATGGTGTGGCGATGATCGACCGTGCGATCTCGATAGCCTGTGGGACCTGATCAAGGGCGATGACAATGCCGGCAGCGAGGGTATCGACGACGACAACGAGCCGGGAAACCAGCTTGCGGCAATAGATCTGCGCTGGAATTCGCCATTTGGCGATCTGCCTTATGCGGTTTATACCCAGTGGACCGCCGAGGACGAGGCGAGTGGCACGCCGTCGCGCTGGATCGCCCAGTTCGGTGCGGAAATGTGGGGCAGTACCCGCCTTCGGTGGATCGGTGGCGACTACCGCTTCCATGTCGAATATTCCGATACCGCGACTTCCTTTTATAAAGACACCATCAAGTTCGATACCGCCTATGAGCACGGCATCTATCGCGACGGCTATCGCTATCGCGACCGCTCGATCGGTCATGCGATGGACAATGACGGCCAGATGCTGACTTTCGGCGGGCTGCTTGTCGATGCCGGTGGCGGCAGCTGGAATGCGCTGCTGCGCTGGGTCCGGGTGAATCGGGGCGGGAGAATCCCCAATCGCAACCAGGTCTCTCAGGAAGAGCTCGACGTGCGCAATTTCGAGATTTCGCGCAAACAGCAACTCCGGCTCTTCGGCCGCAATCTCGGGTCCATTGCCGTTGGCGGCGGTTATTACTATCTGGACAACAAGACCTCCGGCGGTGACGATGACAGCTGGAAAGGCTTCCTGCAATGGAGTTTCGATTTATGACGAGCAGTGGCGGTCGGTTGGACTGGAAGTTTCGCTGGGTGTCACTCGCGCTCCTGCTGCTGGTGGCGTTGATGCTCGACGCGATGACGGTGGCCGGCGCCCAGCAGTCCACCGAAGCACCCGCCGGCGTCACGCTGACCGCGGAACAAAGGCGGCTGCTGGAACAGTTGCCGCCGTCGCAACGCGAGGCGCTGCTGCGAGCAATTCAGAAGGCGGCATTGGCGAAGTCCGAGGAGGAGGAAGAGCCGGAGTTTCCGGATCTTGTCGAGTTTCCCGATCGCGAGCAAGACGAGCTGGGATTCGAGGACGAGATGCCGCTGGAGAAAATCATCGAGGGCGGTGAGACTCTCGTCGTCGAATTGATTTTCAAGCTCGAGTTGCAGGAGGAAGAAATCGAGATGGCGCTGCAGGACCCGGATCTGCGCGCCGTCATTGGCAGTCATTATTACCAGCTCGACAGCGACGGCGTGCTCGAATTGCGCGGTCTCGCACGGGTCCCGCTGGCGGGGCTGGGCGAAGAGGAGATTGCAACGCGGCTGGGTGCCGAACCGGATCTCGAGCTGTTCGATGTGACTGCGACGATTCTTGCGGTGCTGCCGTCGGGTAAGGACGCGCTGGTCAGATTCGGGTACGACATTTTCGAGGGTGTGCCAACGACGTTCGCTCCGGCCACCGATGTTCCGGTGCCGGTGGATTATGTTCTCGGCCCCGGCGACTCGATCGAACTGCAGTTCTATGGCGCACAGAACGAAGCCCATTCACTGACTGTTGGCAGAGACGGCAAACTGCATGTACCGAACCTCGGCCCGGTCAATGCTGCAGGATTGGATTTTGGCGAATTTCGCCAGGAGTTGCGCGGCCGGGTCGCCGCGCAGATGATCGGTACGCAGGTCAGTATCACGATGGGGGAGCTGCGCTCGATACGCGTATTCGTCGTCGGCGATGTCAGGTATCCGGGGTCCTACACGCTGAGCAGCCTGTCGTCGATGACACATGCGCTGTTTTTGAGTGGCGGCGTGTCCGAGGTTGGTTCGCTGCGAAAAATCCAACTGAAGCGCAATGGCAAAGTCATCAGCACGCTTGATCTGTACCATTTGTTGCTGCGCGGTGACACGAGCGGGGATCGCCAGTTATTGCCCGGCGACGTCGTTTTCGTGCCGCCGATTGGTGCCACTGCTGGGGCGATCGGTTCCGTCAAGCGTCCGGCGGTCTACGAGTTGGCCGGGGAGAAGACCGTCGCGCAGCTGGTCGCGCTGGCTGGCGGGTTGACACCTCAGGCGACCTCCAGCCGGGCCCGGCTGGAGCGTATCGGTGACAACAGCGTCAGGACGATCGTCGATGTCAATCTCAGCCGGGAATCGGGCCGCAACCTGCTTTTGAGAGATGGTGATCTGCTCGATGTGCCGTCAGTGGTACCGGACTTCCTCGACGCCGTGACACTAACCGGTCATGTGCATCGCGGTGGCGGCTTTCAGTGGCGACAGGGCATGCGTCTGACCGATCTTATCGACTCGGTCTCGCTGCTGCGTGAGAATTCGGACCTCGGGTACATAATGGTCCGCCGCGAAGTACCGCCGGACCGCCGTATCGAGGTTTTATCGGCCAGTCTTCTCGAGGCGTGGGCCAACCCGGCGGGCACCGCGAACATTCGGCTGGAACCGCGCGATACGGTGTACGTTTTCGATCTTGAAACCGGTCGGCGACGAATCATCGAACCGCTGCTGGAAGAGCTGCGGTTGCAATCCAAGAGCGGATTCACCCAGCGCGAAGTCACCGTGGAGGGGAGTGTGCGGGCTCCCGGCCGTTATCCGCTCGAGCCGGGTATGCGGGTTAGCGACCTGTTACGCGCCGGTGGCAGCCTGTCGGAGGATGCCTACCCGCTGAGCGCCGAGCTCAGTCGTTATCGCATCGTCAATGACTCCTTCCGGGAAACGGAGCTGGTGCAGGTCGATCTCGCGCGCATATTGGCCGGTGACGAGATGGCGGATTTACTGCTCGGCCCCTACGATTACCTGAACATCAAGGAACTGCCTCTGTGGGGTGAGCAGTACGAGGTGGAATTACTCGGCGAGGTGAAATTCCCCGGTAAATACCCGATCCGGCGCGGTGAATCGCTCAGCTCGGTTCTGGATCGCGCTGGTGGCGTTACTGAGTTTGCGTTTCCCGAGGGTGCGGTTTTTCTGCGGGAAGAATTGAAAGAACGCGAACGGGAGCAGTTTGAGACATTGTCGCGGCGCCTCGAAAGCGACCTGATTTCCCTGTCATTGCAGACAACGCTGGATTCTTCCGGCGCCGAAACCCTGCAAATCGGGCAGTCGCTGCTGGCCCAGATGCAATCGATAGAACCTGTTGGCCGGCTGGTGATTGACCTGGAGAGCTTTAGCGCGGATGAGCGCGCCGCGGTCGGAGAGAGCCTGATTCTGAAAGACGGTGACCGGCTGCTGGTTCCGCGGCGGCCGCAGGAAGTGACCGTCATTGGCGAGGTGCAGTACGCTACGTCTCACATATACCGCGAGGATCTCGCCCGCAACGACTACATTGCGCAGAGTGGCGGCTTGACCAGCAAAGCCGACAAGAAGCGAATTTACGTGGTCCGTGCCAGCGGTGCGGTCAGCGTGGAATCGGGGTCGCTATGGTTCGGCCGGCGCGGTTCCGACGACATCCGCCCGGGTGACACAATTGTGATACCGCTGGATACCGACAGGGTGCGGCCACTGACTCTGTGGACCAGCGTTACCCAGATTCTCTACAACGTTGCGATCTCGGTGGCGGCGGTTAATTCCTTCTGACGCGGAGCTGCCGGTCAGGGCGTCCGATATCCGTCCCCCCGCGGACGGGTTTTGCGTCGCCGCGTTTGAATTCAAAAATGTCGGGTACACCGGAGGCTGTTTGTCTGGTGCGGCCATCGACGTTTAACAGTAATGGTCTGCAATCGCCTGGCGCGACGCGCCGGCAACGGGTTTTTGTTGCCGGCCGGGTGAGACTGGCAGTTACCTCCCGCCAGGACGATTGGCCGGTCGCTGCTGTGGAGTTGTTGCGGTTACGAGCCGGCGGCAGTGGCAACACGGCCGGGATATCGGTAGCCCATCGACTGCCTGGTGTGAGCATGTGGTTTTTGGAAGACAGCTAATGACGCGATCATCGCTATCTGAGTCGATAGCCTGGCCGCGCTTCGAGCAAGATGAGCTCGATGCGGTTCAGGCGGTGTTGCGCTCGGGCCGGGTCAATTACTGGACCGGTCAGGAGGGCCGCTTATTCGAAAGCGAATTCGCCGCCTACTGCGGTACGGCGCACGGGGTGGCGGTGGCGAACGGCACGCTGGCATTGGAGTTGGCCCTGCGTGCGCTCGGGATCGGTGGCGGTGACGACGTACTGGTTACCCCGCGCAGTTTCTTCGCTTCTGCGGGCGCAATCATGCTGGCCGGAGCTCGGCCCGTGTTCGCCGACGTCGATACCGATTCGCAAAATGTAACGGTCGAGACACTCGCGGCTGCGATAACCCCCGCGACGAAAGCGATAGTGGTTGTCCATCTTGCCGGCTGGCCGTGTGACATGGATGCGATTGGCAGGTTTGCGGCCAGCAACGGACTGCTGATAATCGAGGATTGTGCCCAGGCGCACGGCGCGTTGTGGCGCGGACGCAGGGTCGGGTCTTTCAGTGACGCCGCGGCGTTTTCGTTTTGCCAGGACAAGATCATGACCACCGGCGGCGAGGGCGGGATGCTGCTGACTTCCGACGAGGATGTGTTCAAGCGCGCCTGGTCCTACAAGGACCATGGCAAGAACTGGGACGAAGTTCGGCGCGAAGATCATCCTCCTGGTTTTCGCTGGCTGCACGATTCGCTCGGAACAAACTGGCGCATGACCGAAATGCAGGCTGCGATCGGTCGATGTCAGTTGCGCAAGCTGCCGGAATGGCTGGAGATCCGCCGCCGCAACGCCGGTATTCTCGACGATTTGCTGGGAGGCGTTGCCGGGCTGCGCGTGCCACGCCTACCTGCAGGAATTTCCCACGCGTTCTACAAGTATTACTTTTTCGTTGACCCGCAGAGTCTGCGTGGCGGCTGGACCAGAGACCGCATCATGAGCGAGATATCCGCGCAGGGTGTTCCGTGTTTTTCCGGTTCTTGCCCTGAAATCTACCGCGAAAAGGTGTTCGACGGCGCCAGCAGCAGACCATCGAGCGCACTCCCCGGGGCGCACGAACTCAGCCAGACCAGCCTGGTATTGCTGGTTGACCCATCCCGAAATCGGGCCGAGGTTGAGCGGGCCGCGACAACCGTCGCAACGCTTATGGCCAGTGCTGTCCGTTAGCGAATATCTCTATAAAACAGTTGATTAAGATACTTTCTTTACGTTTTGGTGTATAAAGAAACGCGCAGACGCCGTATTATGTGAGATCGGTCCGGTGTGGGTGAGAACCGACCGGAATTTGGTCGCCTGGACCGGCGCCGCGCGCCGTGCCGTTCAACGGACAACGTGGGTGCGGCGCAATTCGGCGACACTTTGGATCGTTGCATCGGGTTCGATATTGTTGCGGCCGAGGGTGAGAGGGAACATGCCCGATTGACCGGGGCATTGCCGGCCGATGAGAAAAGGAAGTCCGGGTGGTAAGCGGAGCAGTGGCGGCACTGGGAGAACTGACGAAACCCGGCGCCGGCGCGACCAGCCGATTTGCCGCGGTGCGAGCGCAGTTGCTGCCGGTCGCGGGCGTGGCCTGAGGAGATTCTATTTTGTTGCATAGGGAAAACGGGGCCGATCGATTTCTGAATTCGGCTTTGCAGTTGAGTCGCGGCACAAAACGACTCGTTATGCTCGGCGCCGACATCGTGATGATTCCGTTTGCGTTATGGAGCGCGGTGTCCCTGCAAGCGGGGCGGCCGGTTAGCCCAGATTACGGCGGGCTTTGGTATTTTCTGGCAGCGGCACTCATTTTCAGTGTCCCGGTTTTCGTCCGGCTTGGGCTGTATCGCGCTGTTGTCCGCTTCATGGGGACCAGAGCAGTCATGGCGGTGGTTGCGGGCGTCAGCATTTCGACGCTGTTTGTCGCCGCGATCGCACTCGCCGTCCGGTCCGAGCCAATTGGCCTGTCGACCGCAATTATCTACTGGGCATTTGCCACGCTGTACGTCGGTGGATCGCGTTTCTTCGCCCGCTATCTGCTGCAGATGAACGATCATCCGAGGGAGAGGGTAGCAATCTATGGTGCCGGCGAGGCCGGAGCGCGTCTCGCTGCCGCGCTGATGGGCGGCAGGGGCTTCACTCCCGCGGTGTTCGTCGATGATAGCCGGGTGTTACAGGGAAGCGTCATCAACGGCATCGAGGTGCGCAGCCCGGTCGAGTTGCCCAGCCTGGTGCAGGACCTGGAAATCACCCGTGTGCTTTTGGCCGTGCCTTCGGTGTCGCGCCGGCGGCGGCAGAAAATCCTCAAACGGCTCGAGTCTCTTGCAATTCGGGTGCAGACGATGCCGGATATTTCCGACCTGATCTCCGGTCGGGCGCGAGTCGATGAGATTCAGGAGGTCGATGTCGCGGACCTGCTCGGCCGCGACCCGGTCCCGCCCAATGAAAAATTGCTCGACGCCTGTATCCGCGGCAAGAACGTCCTGGTGACCGGCGCCGGCGGTTCAATTGGCGCCGAACTTTGCCGCCAGATTATCGAGTTATCGCCGCAACGCCTGGTTTTGTTCGAAATCTCCGAGCTCGCTCTGTACACGGTTCACAAGGAGCTTTGCCTGATCGCCGAGCGCGAGGGGCTGGGCGTCGAGATCGTGCCGCTGATCGGTTCGGTACATCACCGCAAGCGGGTGCGCGAGATTTTCGATTGTTTCGCCATCGATACCGTCTACCACGCCGCGGCCTACAAGCATGTTCCGATCGTCGAGGAGAACATGGTCGAGGGCATCTACAATAATGTCTTCGGCACGTGGAATGCGGCCGAGGCTGCGCTGCATTCGGGCGTAGAGACCTTCGTTCTGGTGTCGACGGACAAAGCCGTGTCGCCGCCAAACGTGATGGGTGCGACCAAGCGAATGGCGGAGCTGGTGTTGCAGGGTCTGCACGAGCGTGGCTCCGGAACGCGCTTCTGCATGGTTCGATTCGGTAACGTACTCGCATCCTCCGGCTCGGTTGTCCCGCTGTTTCGCGACCAGATCAAGCGCGGCGGTCCCGTCACGGTGACCCACCCGGAAATAATTCGCTATTTCATGACAATTCCCGAGGCGGCGCAGCTCGTGTTGCAGGCCGGATCGATGGCCAAGGGCGGCGACGTGTTCGTGCTCGATATGGGCAAGCCGGTCAAGATCGCCGATCTCGCGCGGCGGATGATTCATCTCATGGGCCTGTCTGTTCGCGACGACGACAATCCGGATGGTGATATCGAGGTTCGCTATACCGGTCTGCGGCCAGCGGAGAAGTTATACGAGGAGCTGTTGATCGGGGACAACGTGGCGGGAACCGAACATCCGCGGATCATGCGCGCGGTTGAGGATTCGATGCCATGGGTCGAAATCGAGGCGCTTCTCGATCAGTTGCTCAAGGCTTGCGACGGATTTGACTGCGAGTCCGCGCGTGGGTTGTTGCGTCAGGCGGTGGCCGGTTACAGACCGTCGAGTTCGATCCGCGACCTGGTGCATGACAGAAGCTCGAGCAACACCGCGCCCGCGGGGCCGGGCAAGGTAACGCCGATCGCCGTCAGGAGAGTGTCGGACTAGTCCGGGTCTCGCACCCGCTGGCCGGCCTTGTCCGGCCGCCATAGTGTCATTGTGGTCCGGCTCCCGTCCTGCCCGGCCGGCAATCTTCTTGTGCGACGATGTGATTGTTGTCATAGAATTGGCGCCCGTTGCCGCTACACTGTGCGGATACCGTTGCAACCTGGATGCATAAAGAAAAATGAAAGCAAGTATCTTCGGCTCCGGATACGTAGGACTCGTCACCGGCGCCTGCCTCGCGGAATCAGGCAATCATATCTGTTGCGTCGATATTGACGAGGACAAGATCTCGCGGCTGAAAGCGGGAGAAATTCCAATTTACGAGCCCGGGCTCGAGGAACTGGTGCACCGTAACCAGAAAGCCGGCAGGCTATATTTCACGACCGATATCGCCGAAGCTGTCGCCTACGGCCTGTTTCAGTTTATCGCGGTCGGCACGCCCCCGGACGAGGACGGCTCGGCCGATCTCAGCCACGTTCTGGCAGTGGCGAGGTCCGTTGGCGAGCACATGGACGATTACAGAATCATCGTCGATAAATCGACGGTGCCGGTCGGGACCGCGGACCGGGTCAGGGCAGCGATCAAGGAAACCCTGGCGCGGCGTGGATCCGATGTCGAATTCGATGTGGTCTCGAACCCGGAGTTTCTCAAGGAAGGAGCGGCGATCGACGATTTCATGAAGCCCGATCGGATTATCGTCGGGACCGACAATCCGCGTACCGCTGAATTGCTGCGTGCCCTGTATGAGCCGTTCAATCGCAATCGCGACCGGGTTATCGCAATGGATGTGCGTTCCGCCGAGCTCACCAAGTACGCTGCCAACGCAATGCTGGCCACGAAAATCAGTTTTATGAACGAGTTATCCAACCTGGCCGAGCGGCTGGGTGCGGACATCGAGAAAGTGCGTATCGGAATAGGCTCGGATCCGCGGATCGGCTATCAGTTTATCTACCCGGGGGCAGGATACGGGGGTTCCTGTTTCCCCAAAGACGTCAAGGCACTGGCACGTTCTGCCGGCGACGTTGGCTATGTCGCTGAACTCCTCGATGCAGTCGAGGCAGTGAATGCGCGGCAGAAGCAGCTTTTGCATGCCAAGATCAGGCACCATTTCGGTGCCGATCTGAGCGGCAAGACCATCGCGTTGTGGGGCCTGTCTTTCAAGCCCAACACTGACGATATGCGCGAGGCGCCGGCGCGGGTCCTGATGGAAGCGTTGTGGGAGGACGGAGCCCGCGTGCGCGCCTACGACCCGGTCGCGATGGAAGAGGCACGCCGTATTTACGGTGACCGCGATGACCTCACGCTGTGCGCCAGTGCCGAGGAGGCGCTTGACGGCGCCGATGCGCTGGCAGTCGTGACCGAGTGGCATGAATTCAGAAGCCCGGATTTTGAACGCATTCGGGACACGTTGTCCGATCCGGTGATTTTCGATGGCCGCAACATCTACGATCCGGAGTTCCTGCATTCCTTTGGCATCCGCTATTTCGGTATAGGGCGAGGCCAAAGGGCCGTCGGCTAGAAGGACGTCAGCGCGGGTTATGAAGAGGCGATGTAACGTCGGCCGGCGGCACCGTCGTCGCGACTGTCTGCGAGGTCGGTCACGGACCGGTTCAGTCATTCTGCTATGCTCGAAACTGGCCTTGTCGGACCAGTTTGAGAAAACATCATGATCGTTCCGGTAATCCTCTCAGGCGGCGCGGGAACGCGCTTGTGGCCGCTGTCGCGCGAGCTTTATCCGAAGCAACTGCTGCCAATGCTGGGGCAACGCACGCTGATTCAGGAAACCGTGCTGCGGGCTTCGGCCATAGAGCAGTGTGCAGCGCCAATTGTCGTATGCAACGAGGAGCACCGGTTTCTCGTCGCCGAGCAGCTCCGGGACATCGGGGTCGAAGCGCAGGCAATCCTGCTCGAGCCGAGCGGGCGCAATACCGCGCCGGCCGTGGCGCTTGCCGCGATTTTTGCAATCGACCAGGCGGGCAGGGCGGCAACCGCGGTGACCCGCGAGGACGAGGATCCGATTCTTGTGGTGCTGCCCGCCGATCATGTCATTGCCGACAGCGTGGCGTTCGAGCAGGCGGCCGCACGGGCCGTTGCGGCCGCTCGCAAGGGCGGGCTGGTGACTTTCGGTGTCGTACCGCAGTCGCCCGAGACCGGCTATGGCTATATCCGTGCCGGTGCTGAGGAAAACGGAGTGCAGCGGGTCGCCGAATTCGTCGAGAAGCCCGACCTCATGACCGCCGAGAACTATGTCGCTTCCGGTGAGTATCTGTGGAACAGTGGCATGTTCGTATTCCGCGCATCGCGTTACATCCAGGAGTTACGCGCGTGCGCGCCGGAGATGATCGAGGCCTGCACGGCGGCGATTTCGGGCGCGCGCGAGGACCTCGATTTTGTCCGTATCGACAGCGAGGCCTGGGCCGAATGCCCGGCCGATTCCATCGATTATGCGGTGATGGAAAAAACCCGCGACGCCAAGGTCGTATCCCTGGATGCCGGGTGGAGCGACATCGGCTCGTGGGCCGCGTTACACGAAGCCAGCGAAAAAGACGAAGACCATAATGTCACCCATGGCGACGTGATGCTCGAGGATTGCACAAACAGCTATGTGCATTCCGATCACCGGCTGGTCTGCGCGATCGGGCTCGAAGGTCACATCGTCGTCGAGACCAAGGATGCGATACTGGTGGCTCCGCGCGACCGCGTCCAGGACGTCAAGAAACTGGTCACCAGGTTGAAGCAGGCTGACCGCTACGAGGCCGGTTTGCATCGCCAGGTCTACCGGCCATGGGGCAGCTATGACGGCGTCGATAGCGGTGACCGGTTCCAGGTCAAACGGCTTATCGTGAACCCCGGTGCGGTGTTGTCACTGCAAATGCATCACCATCGGGCCGAACACTGGGTGGTCGTGCAGGGAACGGCGCGTGTCACCCGCAACGACGAGGAATTTCTCGTCCCCGAGAACGAGTCGACTTTATCCCGCAGGGTGCGGTCCACCGCATCGAGAATCCGGGCAAGGTGCCATTGCATATCATCGAGGTGCAGTCGGGAAGTTATCTCGGCGAGGACGATATCGTCCGCTTCGAGGATAACTATGGCCGTGAGGGGGAGACCCCCAAGGGATGACCCGGCGCGAAATCGACTGTTTCAAGGCCTACGATGTCCGTGGCCGTATTCCGGATCAGCTGGACGAGGATGTCGCGTTTCGTATCGGCAGAGCCTATGCGGCGTTTCTCGCGCCGAAAAAAGTCGTGGTCGGTTATGACATCCGCTTGTCGAGCCCGGAGATTTCCGCCGCGCTCACGCGCGGTCTGAACGAAGGCGGTTGTGAGGTCTACGATCTCGGCCTGTGCGGTACCGAGGAAGTCTATTTCGCTACGCAGCATTTCGCGATGGATGGCGGCATTGCCGTGACGGCGAGTCACAATCCGCCCGACTACAACGGCATGAAGTTCGTGCGCGAAGGATCGCGGCCAATCAGCGGTGACACCGGGCTCTTTGAAATTCGTGATCTTGCCGCGGCCGGTGACTTTCCGCTGGGCGGCGCCGTGGGTGGCGTGCACACGCTCGATGCGCGGCCGGCCTATGTGCAGCATTTGTTGTCTTATGTCGACCCGGCCGCCTTGCGGCCCCTGAAAATTGTCGTCGACCCGGGCAATGGCGGTGCGGGCATCGTCATCAGCGAACTGCAGTCTTGCCTGCCGTTCGAATTCGTCAAGATTCACGACCAGCCGGACGGTACTTTCCCCAATGGCGTGCCGAATCCGCTGCTGCCCGAGAATCGCAGCGCCACCGCCGCGGCCATTCGCGAATCCGGCGCCGATTTTGGCGTGGCCTGGGACGGCGATTTCGACCGCTGTTTCCTGTTCGACGAAAACGGCGGCTTTATCGAAGGCTACTACATCGTTGGTTTGCTGGCCGAGGCGATGCTGGCCATACACCCGGGGGCAAAGATCATTTACGATCCGCGCCTTACCTGGAACACGATCGATCTCGTGAGTTCGCTCGGCGGGACGCCAGTGCAGTCAAAGACCGGGCATGCGTTTATCAAGGAACGGATGCGTGCCGAGGATGCAGTCTACGGCGGCGAGATGAGCGCCCATCATTACTTTCGCGATTTCGCCTACTGCGACAGCGGAATGGTGCCGTGGCTGCTGGTAAGCCAGATTATCAGCCGCTCGGGCAAGAGCCTGTCGCAACTGGTCGGCGAGCGGATGTCGATGTATCCGGCGAGCGGCGAGATCAACCGCCGGGTCGATAGCGTCGAGGAGGTGCTTGTTGCGGTCGGACAACGCTACCAGTCAGCGGCGCTTGGCATCGATCGTACCGATGGCCTCAGCATGGAATTCGCCGACTGGCGATTCAACCTGCGTGGTTCGAACACCGAGCCATTGCTGCGGCTGAACGTCGAGACCCGGGCCGATCATGCGCTGATGGAGCGCCGCCGCGACGAATTGCTGGCGTTGATCGAATCGGTTTGACATCCGCCGGGGGTCAGAACGACCCGCGGCGAGAAATGGTGGGCGATGCAAGGATCGAACTTGCGACCTCCGCAATGTGACTGCGGCGCTCTCCCAGCTGAGCTAATCGCCCACTCGCTGCGAGCGCGGTAGTCTAAATCCGCGCCCGTCCAAGGTCAAACCGGTGCCGGCCGGCCGCCACCGATGTCTGCTACAATTCGCGCCTTTCCGGCTGTGCCGGGTCACAGAATTCGCATCAGACTATGAGCGTCAAGACCAGGTTTGCGCCGAGCCCGACCGGGTACCTGCATATCGGTGGTGTTCGCACTGCGTTGTTTAACTGGCTGTATGCCCGTCATCATGGCGGCACTTACGTGCTGCGCATCGAAGATACCGATCAGGAACGATCCACCGAAGAGGCGATCCAGGTCATTCTGGACGGCCTGGCGTGGCTGCAGCTCGATGCGGATGAGGGGCCGTTTTTCCAGACCCATCGTTACGACCGTTACCGCGAAGCGATAGCACGGCTGATGGAGCAGGGCGACGCCTATCACTGTTATTGCACCAAGGAAGAACTCGAGGCGATGCGGACGGCCCAGCTTGCCGCCAAGCAAAAGCCTCGCTACGACGGACGTTGCCGCAACCGTACCGAGCCGCGCGAGGGCGTGGAGCCGGTCATCCGGTTTCGCAATCCCGACGAGGGCAGTGTCGTATTCGATGACCTCGTGCGCGGCCGCATCCGGATCGCCAACTCGGAGCTGGACGACCTGGTGCTGATGCGCTCGGACGGCCATCCCACCTACAATTTTTCGGTCGTCATCGACGATATGGATATGGCGATGACGCTGGTTATTCGCGGCGAGGACCATATCAACAACACGCCGCGCCAGATCAATATCTACCGGGCGCTGGGTGCGGAACCGCCCAAGTATGCGCATGTGCCGCTGATCATGGGACCGGACGGGGCGCGACTTTCGAAACGGCACGGTGCCGTCAGTGTCCTTCACTATCGCCAGGAGGGATACCTGCCCGAGGCGTTGCTGAACTACCTGGTACGGCTCGGCTGGTCGCACGGCGATCAGGAGATATTCTCGGTTGCCGAGATGATCGAGCTGTTCGACATCAGCGATGTCAACAAGTCGGCTTCGACGTTCGATATCGAGAAGCTGACCTGGTTGAACCAGCAGTACATCAAGAATGCCGATCCCGAGCGCCTCGTGCCGGAGTTGCTGTGGCAGCTCGAGCATCTGGGGGTAACGGCGGACGCCGATCGCGACCTCGAAGGAATCGTCCGATCGCTGCAGGAGCGGTCGACGACGATGCTGGAGATGGCGCAGGGCGCCTTGTTCTTTTTCCACGATTTCGGCAGCTTCCATGAGAAGGCGGCGAAACAGCACCTGCGCCCGGTCGCGCTGGAGTCGATGCAGAAGGTCCGGGCGGAGCTGGCCGGGCTTGACCAGTGGAACGCCGCTTCGGTTCACGGGGTTATCAATGGCGTTGCCGAGGCGATGGAGCTGAAACTCGGCAAGGTCGCGCAGCCGATTCGGGTGGCGGTTTCGGGCGGGCCGGTGTCGCCGCCGATCGACGAGACGCTGGCGCTGCTCGGGCGGGACAAGACGCTCGAGCGCATCGATACGGCGATTGAATTCATCGAAGCGCGGGCTGCCGCGCAGGCAGGGTAGGGATCGTACTGTACCCTGGACGGGTCGGGCCCGGATTCTTGACAGAGTCAGCCGCTTTGCCTTACATTGCGCGGCTCCGTGTGGGGCTATAGCTCAGCTGGGAGAGCGCTTGCATGGCATGCAAGAGGTCGGCGGTTCGATCCCGCCTAGCTCCACCAAAATTTGATTTGTTGCGTCCCCATCGTCTAGAGGCCTAGGACACCGCCCTTTCACGGCGGTAACAGGGGTTCGAATCCCCTTGGGGACGCCATTCAATAAAAAGGCCCGCCTTGCGCGGGCTTTTTTATTGAATCTGGTCTCGAGGAGAGGCGAGGCAGATCCTCGGGTTCGATCCGAGGCCGGCGGCGCCGGCCGAGAAAACGCGGAGGCGACGGAGTCGCCGAGCGGCCCCCTTGAGGGGTGAGCATCCGAAGGATGCGAATAATCCCCTTGGGGACGCCATTCAATAAAAAGGCCCGCCTTGCGCGGGCTTTTTTATTGAATCTGGTCTCGAGGAGAGGCGAGGCAGATCCCTCGGGTTCGATCCGAGGCCGGCGGCGCCGATCAGGAGAAACGCGGAGGCGACGGAGTCGCCGAGCAGCCCCCTTGAGGGGGTGGGCATCCGAAGGATGCGAATAATCCCCCTGGGGGACACCCATTCAAT
>CAWAOM010000009.1:0-20413 GCA_963783695.1 uncultured Gammaproteobacteria bacterium | reverse complement strand
CGGGCGTCCAAAATCGCTTTGCGATTTTGTGAACCCCTTATTCGGTTCCATCCCCCGATTCAGAATTCAAATACGAAAAAATCGCCTCCCCCTTTGGGTGAGGGAGCCGATTTTTCCGTTTTGAATCTGGTCGGGGTGAGAGGATTTGAACCTCCGGCCCCTGCCTCCCGAAGACAGTGCTCTACCAGGCTGAGCTACACCCCGTTTGCCGGTGGGTCAGTGACGGCGTGCGACCGCGAATCGTGCAAGTCCTTCCAGGGCATTTTTGAAGTCGGAGTCGGGAATTTCCGCCAGTGCCCCAATTGCGGCCGCCGCCTCTCTCTCGGCAGACCGCGCAGTGTACTCAAGCGCCCCGGTTGATTCAATGGCGCGCAGGATTGCGTCGATCTGCTCCAGTCCGCCCTGTTCGATGGCGTCACGGATCAGCCGGGCCTCCTCGGGCGAGCCATTTTGCATCGCGTGGATCAGCGGCAATGTAGGTTTGCCTTCCGCGAGGTCGTCACCGACGTTCTTGCCGAGTTCCGCTGAGCTTGAGCTGTAATCCAGCGCATCGTCGATCAGCTGGAAAGCGGTCCCGAGGTGCCGTCCGTAATCGATTAGGGCCTGTTCGCCACTGCCGTTGATCCCGCTCAGGATCGCCGCAACCTGGGCGCCGGCCTCGAACAGGCGCGCGGTCTTGCGGTAAATGACCTCGCGGTAGCATTGTTCCGTCGTATCCGGGTCCTGCACATTCATCAGTTGCAGGACTTCGCCTTCGGCGATGTTGTTGGTGGCGCCCGCCATCACGTCCATTACCCGCATTTCGCCGATATCGACCATCATTTCGAAAGAGCGCGAGTACAGGAAATCACCGACCAGGACGCTGGCCTGGTTGCCGAACACCGTATTGACCGTGTCACGGCCACGGCGGCGGTCTGAGCCGTCCACGACATCGTCATGCAGCAGGGTCGCGGTGTGAATAAACTCGATGATCGCGGCCGCGTCATGGTGTTTGTCGCCCTGATAGCCGCAGGCCCGCGCCGCGGTCAGCACCATCAGCGGCCGCAGGCGTTTGCCGCCGCTGCCGACAATATAGCCGGAGACCTGGTTGACCAGGGCGATATCGCTGGACAGGCGGCGCTGTATCAGGCGATCGACAGCGGTCATCTCGTGACCCATCAGGTCACGTATCTCGTCGAGTTCCATAAGGTTTTTACGTACTGAAGACGCCCGAATGCTACCGCGAAAGACGCGCTGTCCGCCAGCCTGCTTTGGCCGGCAGGAGAGGTAGTCTCGGCGGTGATAAAGTCGCTCGGCAATGATTGACCCGGGGTGGATAAATCACTAAAATGCTCGGTTTTCCTAAGTCTGTCAGCCGCCACGCGCGGCAGATGCGGCGAATTCTCACGGAGAGCACTTGGATGTACGCGGTTATTGAGACCGGCGGTAAGCAATACCGGGTCGAACAGGGTGGTCGTCTGCGGGTCGAGAAACTCGACGCAGCCGAGGGTGACGACGTCGCCTTTGATAAGGTCCTGCTGGTGGGCGAAGGCTCGGATGTCACGATCGGCAAGCCTTACGTCGACGGCGGCAAGGTCGAAGCCAAGGTGCTCACGCAGGGCAAGTCCAAGAAAGTCGAGGTGATCAAGTTCAAGCGCCGCAAGAATTACCGGCGCACGAAAGGGCATCGTCAGCTCTTCACCGAGATCGAAGTGACCGGTATCAGCGCAGCCTGACCGGTTGCCGTACGCGTAGACGGAGACACAGCAGATGGCACATAAAAAGGCAGGCGGCAGTACTCGTAACGGCCGCGATTCCGAATCCAAACGCCTTGGCGTCAAGCGCTATGGCGGTGAGCAGGTGCGAGCCGGCAACATAATCGTGCGCCAGCGCGGCACTCATTTTCATCCCGGTCCCAATGTCGGCATCGGTCGCGACCACACGCTCTTCGCATTGAAGGACGGCGAGGTTGCGTTCGACCGCAAGGGGCCGAAGCTGCGGCGCGTCGTCAGCATTCAGGAAAGCTGAGCGGCGACGTAATGCGCTACGCCAGAAACCCCGGCATTGCCGGGGTTTTTCGTATCCGCGGGAGCTGAACGATGAAATTCGTCGATGAAGCCACGATCCAGGTGCGTGCCGGGGACGGTGGCAACGGTGTCGTCAGTTTCCGCCGCGAGAAGTATGTCCCGTTCGGCGGTCCCGATGGCGGTGACGGTGGCAATGGCGGCAGTGTTTTTCTGCAGGCTGACTCGGGCGTCAACACGCTGGCGGACTTCCGGATGCAGCGCAAGTTCGTCGCCGAGCGCGGCACCGCGGGTTCCGCGAAAGACTGTACCGGTGCCGGCGGTGACGATCTCGATGTCATCGTGCCCCTCGGCACGCTGATCTATGACGAGGATACCGGCGAGCAGCTGGGCGACCTCAGGCACGACGGCGAACGCTTGCGGGTCGCTGCCGGTGGTCATGGCGGGCGTGGCAACACCCGCTTCAAAAGCAGTGTCAACCGCGCGCCGCGCCAGTGCACGCCGGGCACCCCCGGCGAAGTCCGTAATCTGCGGCTCGAGCTGCGGTTGCTGGCGGATGTCGGGCTGGTGGGGCTGCCAAATGCCGGCAAGTCAACGCTGATCAGGGCGATGTCCGCGGCACGCCCGCGGGTCGCCGATTACCCGTTCACCACGTTGCACCCCAATCTCGGGGTCGTCTCGGCCGGCGCGCATCGCAGTTTCGTTATGGCCGATGTTCCGGGTCTGATCGAGGGCGCCGCGGACGGCGCCGGCCTCGGGGTGCGGTTTCTCAAACATCTGCAGCGCACCCGGCTGCTGCTGCACATGGTCGACGTTCTGCCAATAGACGGCAGCGACCCGGTGGATCAGTTCAGGAAAATCGAACGCGAACTGCACCGGTTTAGCGCGGAACTGGCGCAGCGCGATCGCTGGCTGGTCATGAACAAGGTGGATCTGCTGGCCGCCGACGAAGCTGACTCGATCTGTGTCGCCATCGAGTCGCGCCTGCAATGGAGCGGACCCAGTTTCCGGGTATCGGCTATCAGCGGTGCCGGAACTGACGCGCTTGCCCAGGCGGTGATGCGTCACCTGGAATTGGCCGCGGAGGAAGAATCCGAGCCACACTAGGCGGGCAAAAAAAAGACCGGCATCCTTGCGGACACCGGTCCAGAAAATCGTTAAATCGGGTAGGGCTCAGGCTTCCATCGCGCGCAGCATCTTGTTCAGACGGCTTTTCTGCCGCGCTGCCTTGTTCTTGTGGATGATGCCCTTGTTGACCATGTTGTCGATGATCGGAAGCGCAGTCGTGTAGCGTTTCTGCGCTTCTTCCTTGTTTCCATCCGCGACGGCCGCAAGCACGCCTTTGACGTAGGTGCGCGCCTTGGAGCGCATTGCCATGTTCTGGTGCCGGCGCGTCTCGTTCTGACGGGCGCGCTTTCTGGCGGAGCTGGAGTTAGCCAAGTCGAAATCCTCTGTTTACGTCCACGGCCTCGCGAGGCCCATGCAAGAAAGCCGGATATTGTCTTTTTTGCGGCGGTACTTGTCAATCCATTTGCCGGATTACAGCGAAAGCGTCAATCCGGGGTTGCAATACCTGGGCGTATTAATGTACTAATGCGTTAATACATTAATAGCGTGACTCCAGTGAAAGACAGACATGCGACCGAGGAAGAGGCATTCGAGCGTGAGGAAGCGTTATATCGCGCAGTATTGACGCTTCGCAGTGTCGATGAGTGCCGCCGTTTCTTTCGCGATCTGGGTACGCCCGCGGAATTGCAGGCGTTCGCGGACCGCTGGCGGGTCGTAGAACTGCTGCGCGAAGGAAAACCCTACCGCGAGATATACGAGCTGACCGGAGTAAGCGTTACCACTGTCGGGCGTGTCGCGCGGTTTCTGGCCGACGGCAACGGCGGTTACCAGATTGCTCTGCAACGACTCGATCCGAGTCACTGACCCAAACACAAAAGGCATTCGCCATGGAAAAAGATCAGCGTATCAAGATCGCTGTGCAGAAGTCGGGGCGCCTGACCGAAAACTCGCTGGAGTTGTTGCACCGCTGCGGGCTCATTTACAGCCGGGGCCGCGACGAACTCATTTGTTACGGCGAGAACATGCCGATCGATGTATTGCTGGTGCGCGACGACGATATCCCGGATCTCGTGCGCGACGATATCTGCGATGTCGGAATAGTCGGCTACAACGTGATGCACGAGCGGCGCCTCGAACTCGAGGCCGAGGCGATGACGGTCAATTTCGAACTGCACCGTACGCTCGACTACGGCCACTGCAAGCTGTGCCTCGCCGTGCCCGAGAGCGACGACTATGGCGGAGTGCAGTCATTGCAGGGTAAGCGCATCGCGACCAGTTATCCGCAACTGCTGCGCGAATACCTCGACAGGGAAGGGGTGAGCGCGGAGATCGCGGTGATGTCCGGTGCAATCGAGATCGCACCCAAACTCGGCAAGGCCGACCTGATCTGCGACCTGGTTTCCAGTGGCCGCACGCTTGCCGCCAACCATCTGCGACCGGTGGCAACGGTGCTGAAAAGCCAGGCCGCGCTGATAACCACCGGTGCGCGGCTGCCCGAGGCCAAGCGGAGCTGGCTGGAGCGCTTGCTGCGACGCATGGAGGGTGTGCTCCAGGTACGCGAAAGCAAGTACATCATGTTACATGCACCGCGGGGTTCGCTGGCCGAGATCCGGCGGCTGTTGCCCGGTTCCGAGACGCCGACGGTGATTCCGCTGGAGGGTTGCGATGATCGTGTCGCGGTGCATGCGGTCTGTCGCGAGAATGTTTTCTGGGAAACGCTCGAGGATCTGAAAGGCGCCGGCGCCAGTTCGGTCCTGGTGTTACCCGTCGAAAAAATGCTGGCCTGATTGGTGCGAGAAATGCAGATACACGACTGGAATGAACTCGACCCGGCGGCGCGCGACGAACTGCTGCGTCGCCCGGCAATGCGCGACGGCGCTGAGCTGGACCGCCAGGTGCGCGAAATTCTCGAAACGGTAAGGCGCGAGGGAGACAAGGCGCTGCTGGACTACACGCGACGCTTCGACAACGTCGAACTGGACGGCATCCGGGTCGGTGCGGCGGAAATGAGCGCGGCCGAGAACGTGCTCGATGCGCGGCAGGTCGATGCGATTCGCCAGGCCGCGGCCAATGTCGAGCGTTTTCACGAGGCGCAACTGCCGCCGCGGATCGCGGTTGAAACGGTCCCTGGTGTGCTGTGCGAGCGGCTGTTGCGGCCGCTGGATGCGGTGGGTCTGTACGTCCCGGCCGGCACCGCGCCGCTGCCCTCTGCGGTGATCATGCTGGCGATACCGGCCCGGGTGGCCGGCTGCCCGCAACGGGTGCTGTGCACCCCGCCCAACAAGGAGGGCAAGGCAGATCCGGCGGTACTGGTTGCGGCGCAACTGTGCGGCGTCACCGAGATATTCAAACTCGGCGGTGCGCAGGCGGTTGCCGCGATGGCGTTTGGTACCGAATCGGTGCCCAAGGTCGACAAGATTTTTGGCCCCGGCAACTCGTGGGTGACCGCGGCGAAGATGATCGCCGCGCAAATGCCCGGCGGCGCGGCGCTGGATCTTCCGGCCGGTCCGTCCGAGGTACTGGTGCTGGCGGATTCTGCGGCCGACCCCGAGTTCATCGCCTCGGATCTTTTGTCGCAGGCCGAACACGGCACCGATTCGCAGGTGGTACTGGTGACGACGAGCCGGGCGGTCGCGGTCGCGGTCGCGGCCGAGGTCGAACGCCAGCTCGAGGATTTGCCGCGAGCCGCAATCGCTCGGGCCGCGCTGGCAGAAAGCAGGCTGATAGTTGTGAACGACCAGGCCGAGGCGGTCGGGGTCAGCAACCAGTATGCCCCGGAACACCTGATCATCCAGACCCGCGAGCCGCGCGAGTGGCTGCAGGATATTCGTCATGCGGGCTCGGTGTTTCTCGGGCCTTGGACACCGGAATCCGTGGGTGATTACTGCTCCGGTACCAACCATGTACTGCCGACTTATGGCTTCGCCCGCAACACCAGTGGTCTGGGTGTGGACGCCTTCGTCAAGTTGATGACCGTCCAGCAGCTCAATCCGGAGGGATTGCGCGCGGTCGGACCGGTTGCCGAGACGCTGGCGGAGTTGGAAGGTCTCGACGCCCATGCGCGGGCGGTAAGCCTGCGGCTGGCCCGGTGCGGGACTGCCGAGCCATGAGCGGTGCCGCCGATCTGGCGCGTCCGGAGATTCGCGCGCTGCGACCGTACCAGCCCGCCGCGGCTGCGGATGGCGTGCGTCTGCATGCCAACGAGGCGCCGTGGCGGCAGCAGTGGGACGCAACCCAACGCGGGCTCAATCGATATCCCGAGCCGTGGCCGCAACAGCTGGCGGACGCACTCGCGCGTCTGTACGCGGTCGATGCCGCACAGGTGGCGGTAACGCGCGGCAGCGATGACGCCATCGATTTGTTGCTGCGGGTTTTTTGCCGTGCCGGTGAGGACCGGATTGTCGTGTGTCCTCCGACTTTTGGTATGTACCGTGTCGCGGCGCAGGTACAGGGCGCCGGCGTCGCGTCGATACCGTTGCTGGCCGAGCGTGACTTTGCCGTGGATACCGCAGCGGTTCTGGCCGCTGCCCGCGAAGGCGTCAAGCTGGTATTCCTGTGCTCGCCCAACAACCCGACCGGTAATTCGATTGCCGCGCAAACCGTGCGCGAACTGTGTAGCGCACTGTCCGGTTCCGCGCTGGTCGTCATTGACGAGGCCTATATCGAGTTCTCGGAGCAGCCAAGCGCGGCACGGATGCTTGATGAATTTCCAAACCTCGCCGTCTTGCGGACGTTGTCAAAAGCGCATGCGCTGGCCGGTGCGCGGGTCGGAGCGCTGCTTGCAGCGGCGGACGTGGTTGAGCTGGTGCGCGGTGTGATGCCGCCGTATGCGTTACCGAGTTTGTCAATCGACGCCGCGCTGGGTCTGGCCGGGGCGGGCTACGCCAACTGCATAGAAGACAGAATCATGCAAGCGCGCAGTGAAAGAGCGCGGCTCGGCGCGGCACTCGCGGCGTTGCCGGGTGTCGTGCGGATCTGGCCCAGTGACGGTAACTACCTGCTGGTCCGTTTTGCAGACGCCGCCAGTGTCCTCGAGCATGCCGCCGGCCGCGGTATTTTGTTGCGCGATTTTTCGTCGCATGCGGAACTCGCCAACTGCGTGCGGATCAGTATCGGCGATCCCGCCCAGAACGATGCGCTGATCGCCGCGCTGGAGGAATACGGCAATGGCTAGCGTCAAGGTGCTGTTTATCGATCGCGACGGGACCCTGGTCGAGGAACCGGCCGATCAGCAGGTGGACGCGTTGCACAAAATCCGCCTTCTGCCGGGTGTCATCCCCGCGCTGATCAGGTTGCGGGATGCCGGCTACCGAATGGTGCTGGTGTCGAATCAGGATGGGCGCGGCAGCGACAGTTTCCCCGAGGGGGCTTTTCGCGAGAGTCACGATTTCATCATTGAACTGTTCGCCTCACAGGGCATCGTGTTCGACGAGGAGTATATCTGCCCCCATTTTGCCGCTGACGGTTGCGACTGCCGCAAACCGTCGGCGGGACTGTTGAAAGATTTTCTCCGCAGTACCCAACTCGACCGTGTGGCCAGTCGGGTAATCGGGGACCGTGACAGCGATATGCAGCTGGCCGCGAATATCGGTCTCGATGGCATCAGGGTGGGCGCCGATGGCGGAGTGCAATGGCCTGATATCGCGGACCAGTTGCTGCGCCGGCCGAGAGTTGCGCAAGTCCGGCGCCGTACCCGGGAGACAGACATCGCGGTCAACGTCGCGCTCGACAAACCGGAACCGATCCGGATCGACAGTGGCATCGGGTTTTTCGATCACATGCTCGAACAGTTTGCGAAACACGGCGGCTTCGCACTGGAGCTTGGCTGCAAAGGCGACCTGGAAATCGACGAACATCACACTGTCGAGGACTGCGCGCTCGCGCTCGGTCAGGCGCTGCGCGAAGCGCTCGGAGACAAGCACGGCATTGGCCGCTACGGATTCGTTTTGCCGATGGACGAAGCGCAGGCTCAGGTCGCCGTCGACCTCGCCGGCCGGCCCTATCTGCAATTCAGCGGAAAGTTTGATCGCGAGAGCGTCGGTGGACTGCCGACCGAACTGGTCCCGCACTTTTTTCGCTCGCTGTCGGATGCGCTGGCGGCGGCCATCCACATCAAGGTGTCCGGCGACAACAGCCATCACATGATCGAGGCGGTGTTCAAGGGCATCGGACGCGCGATGCGGCCGGCACTGGCGCAAACCGGCACCGGGCTGCCGTCGACCAAGGGGGCGTTGTGAGCGTCGTCATTGTCGATAGCGGCGGAGCCAATATCGGATCGGTTCGGTACGCTCTGGCGCGGCTGGGAGTGGAGGCGCCGCTCAGTCGCGATGGGGACGAGATTCGGCGCGCGGATCTCGTTTTGTTGCCGGGCGTGGGGTCGGCCGCGGCCGCGATGGAGCGGCTGCGTTCGGCTCGCCTCGATAGCGTGATTCCGACACTGACCCAGCCGGTGCTGGGTATCTGCCTGGGTCTGCAGCTGATGTTCGAGCGCTCGGAAGAGGGCGACACGCCCTGTCTTGGGATCCTACGCGGGAGCGCACGGGTTTTCCCCCGGGACCAGGGGCTCACGGTCCCGCATATGGGCTGGAACAGTGTCGCAATGGCAAGCGACTCGCGGTTGCTCGCTGGCATCGCGGACGGCAGCTATTTCTATTTCGTCCACAGCTATGCCGTTCCCGTGGTCGCGGCCACGACCGGGCGTTGCGAGTACGGTGCAGCGTTTACCGCCGTCGCAGAACAGGGCAATTTTTTTGCCACCCAGTTTCATCCGGAACGATCCGGTGACGACGGTGCGAGGTTGCTCGAAAACTTTCTGCGTCTGGGTGGAGACAGCTGATGGAACTTATCCCTGCGATAGATCTGTACCAGGGCGGCTGCGTGCGCCTGCTGCATGGCGATTTCGATCAGGTCACGCATTACCCGGAGAAACCGGAGACGCTGCGCAATGCCTATCGCGATGCCGGCGCGGCTACATTGCATGTTGTCGATCTCGATGGTGCACGGGAAGGACGGCCGGTGAATACCGCGATCCTGGCGACACTCGCAGCCGGCGGCGGCATCGAGGTGCAGGTCGGTGGCGGCCTGCGCAGCGGCGAAGATGTGGCGGCTATCCTCGATGCGGGGGTTAGCCGGGCGGTAGTCGGCAGCACTGCCATCAATGCGCCGGAAACGGTTGTCGCCTGGTCCCGGCAGTTCGGCGGGCAACGACTGGTGCTCGCGCTCGATGTTCGTTTCGATGACGATAACGTGCCGCGCCTTGCCAGCCACGGCTGGCAGCGGCAACAGCCAACCAGTCTCTGGCAGTTGCTCGATAGCTATGCCGGTTCGGGAATACGCCATGTGCTGTGTACGGATATCGGGCGCGATGGCGCCATGAGCGGCCCCAATATTTCGCTGTACGCGGAATGTTGCCGCCGCTTTCCGGATTTCCTGTTTCAGGCATCGGGTGGCGTGCGCAGGCTTGACGATCTGCGCGAGCTCGCCGCAACCGGGGTAGCCGGAGCAATTTCGGGGCGCGCTTTGCTTGAGGGCGATCTCAAACTCGAGGAGTCACGAAAATTCTTGCCAAACGCATAGTTCCCTGCCTGGATGTGCGCGCCGGCCGCGTGGTGAAGGGTGTCCGCTTCCGCGACCATCGCGATATGGGCGACATCATCGAGCTGGCGTGTCGCTACCGTGAGGAGCAGGCTGACGAGCTCGTTTTCTACGATATTACCGCCAGCCCGCAGGGCCGTTCAGTCGAGCATGACTGGGTCAGCCGTGTTGCGGCGGTCATCGACATCCCGTTCTGTGTGGCGGGCGGTATTCGCGACGTCCGCTCCGCCGAGGCTATTCTCAATGCCGGCGCTGACAAAATATCGATCAATACGCCCGCGCTCGAAAACCCGGGGCTGATCGATGAGCTGGCGCAACGATTTGGCTCGCAATGTGTCGTAATCGGTATCGATAGCCGGGTTAACGGTGGCGACTGGTATGTGCATGCCAACACCGGCGATCCGGACGCGATGCGCCAGGAACCGGTGGCAACGCTGCAGTGGGTTGACGAGGTGCAGGCGCGCGGCGCCGGCGAGATCGTGTTGAATTGCATGAGTCACGACGGCGTCCGTAGCGGTTACGATCTCGAGCAACTGCTGGCCGTGCGCGAACGCTGTGGCGTACCCTTGATCGCGTCCGGCGGCGCCGGCGCGATGGAACACTTCGCGGACGTTTTCGCTACCTGCCGGGTCGACGCTGCGCTGGCGGCCACGGTATTTCACTCCGGTGCGATCGCGATACCGGAGCTAAAGGCATTTCTGCGCGGCGAAGCTATCGAGGTGAGGCGGTGACGGCAATAGAGAATGAAAACGATATAGAGGCGCTGGACTGGGGCAAGGGCAGCGGGTTGCTGCCGGCCATCGTGCAGCATGCCGATGACGATCGTGTTCTGATGCTCGGCTTCATCAGTAAAGAATCGCTGCAACGCAGCCTGCAACTGCGCCAGGTGGTGTTTTTCAGTCGCAGCCGCGGCGAACTGTGGCGCAAGGGCGAAACCTCGGGGAACGTCCTGAACCTGGTCGCGATTCGCGCCGATTGCGATCGCGATACGGTGCTGATCCGGGCGCGTCCGGCGGGACCGGTCTGTCATTTGGGGACGGACACCTGTTTCGACGGCGACGATTTGCCCGAGTTGTCCGCTCGCAACTTTCTCGCGCGGCTCGAGGACGTGATTGCTACCCGTGCGAACGCCCCGGCCGAAGAGAGCTACACGGCGCGTCTGCTGGCCGACGGCGTTGGACGTATCGCAAAAAAGGTCGGCGAGGAGGGCGTCGAAACCGCGCTTGCGGCTGTATCCGATCATGATGAAGCCCTGATCGGCGAGGCTGCGGACCTCGTCTATCATCTGCTCGTATTGCTTAACGCCCGCGGTCTCGATCTTGCCAGCGTCGAACGCGAGCTCGAGCGACGCCATTCCGCCTGACCCGCTGGGACATCGAGCGCTTAGCGCGGACACGCTATATCATACGGGCCACGTAAGGTCCGGAGCCTGTTGTTGAGCCGTCGTTTTCTCAAATCTACGTCCGTAGTGAGCGGCATGACTCTGCTGTCGCGTGTGCTCGGTCTTGCCCGCGATATCGTGTTCGCCAGGTTGTTTGGTGCCGGTATTGTGATGGACGCGTTCTTTGTTGCGTTCAAGATTCCGAACCTGCTGCGGCGTTTTTTTGCCGAGGGCGCGTTCTCGCAGGCCTTCGTTCCGGTTTTCGCCGAGTACAAATCGACGCGCACACGGGCCGAACTGACCGCGCTGGCCGATCGTGTGACCGGCACGCTCGGTATTGCGCTGTTCGTTGTGACCCTGATCGGCGTTGTAATGGCGCCGATTCTGATCATGATTTTTGCGCCGGGTTTTCTTGGCCGCGGAGAGCAGTACGAACTCGCAACGGCGATGTTGCGGTTCACGTTCCCCTACATCCTGTTTATTTCACTGACCGGTCTCGCCGGCGCGATGCTCAACAGTTTCGGCAAGTTCGCGGTGCCGGCGTTCACACCGGTGTTGCTCAACGTCGTAATGATTTCAGCGGCAATCTGGCTCGAGCCGTTGATGCCGCGACCGGGTCTGGGGCTGGCGCTTGGCGTATTCCTGGCCGGCCTGGTCCAGCTGTTTTTCCAGCTGCCGTTTCTGCGCGGGATCGGCATGCTCCCGCGTCCGCGCTGGGGCTGGCGCGATAGCGGCGTACGCAAAGTCGGGCGCCTGATGCTGCCGGCGATTTTTGGCTCATCGGTCGCTCAGATCAACATGTTGATCGATACGCTGATTGCCTCGTTCCTGACCGCCGGCAGCATTACCTGGCTCTACTATGCCGACCGCATGATGGAGTTTCCGCTCGGCGTGTTCGGAGTCGCCCTGGCCACGGTGATTCTGCCGGGCCTGTCAGAACAGCATGCGCAAAAGTCGCGCAAGGACTTCTCGGCAACGCTCGACTGGGCGCTGCGGCTGGTTGCGCTGATCGTGGTGCCGGCCGCGGTCGCATTACTGGTTTTGGCGGCGCCTATTCTCGCGACGCTGTTTTTTGGCGGCCGGTTCGACGCCAATGACGTGGCGATGTCGGCGTTCAGCCTGCAGGCCTATTCGATTGGCCTGCTTGGGTTTTCGCTGGTCAAGGTGCTGGCGCCGGGATACTACTCGCGCCAGGAAATGCGCACGCCGGTGCGGATCGCGGTGGTTGCGCTACTCGTCAATATCGCGCTCAACCTGATTTTTGTTTACTCAATGATCGAGGCCGGATTTAGCGCACCGCATGCCGGGCTTGCACTGGCGACGGCGCTGGCCGCCGCATTGAATGCGTTTCTTTTGTACCGCGGCTTGCGCCGGGCCGCGGTGTATCACCCCGGCGATGGCTGGTTGTGGCTGATCATCCGGGTCGGCGTGGCCAGCGCAGCAATGGCGCTGGTGCTGTGGCAGCTGGCGGGGCCAGCCAGCACCTGGCTGGAGCTGGGTCTGTCGGCGAGAATTGGCCGGCTCGCGCTGTGCATTGCCGCCGGCGGCGCAACCTATTTCTTCGTGCTTGCCGTACTCGGCTTGCGGCCGCGGCATTTACGTGGGCATGCTCCGGGGCCTGACGTATAATCGCCAGCTTTTTACGGCCCGGGAAAATGGAGCTGATTCGAGGGTTACACAATGTGCGATCGCGCCATGCGGGATGCGTGGCGACGGTCGGAAACTTCGATGGTGTCCATCTCGGACACCGGGCGGTTCTCGCGCGTCTTTTCGAAAAATCGGCCGCTTTTGCACTGCCGTCGCTCGTTATGGTTTTCGAGCCGACGCCGCAGGAGTTTTTCGACCGCGGCGAAGTACCTGCCAGGTTGACCCGCTTCCGCGAAAAGTACGAAGCGCTTGCAGCAGCCGGTGTCGACCGCATGCTGTGCATACGCTTTGACCTGGAGTATTCGCAAATGCCGGCGGAGCAGTTCGTGGCGGGGTTGCTCCTCGAGGGGCTTGGAGTGCGTTACCTGGTCGTCGGTGACGATTTCAGATTCGGCCATGGTCGGCGTGGCGATTTCGCGATGCTGAAGGCCTGTGGCCGACGCGACGGCTTCGAGGTGGAGAACACTCCGACCTTCGAAATCGACGGGGAGAGGGTAAGCAGTTCGCGAATCAGACGGCTGCTGCTGGACGGAAAAATTGGCGCGGCTAACCGGTTGCTGGGGCGTCCTTACAGAATGTCGGGGCGGATTGTCCCGGGCCGGCGTCTCGGCCGTGAACTGGGCTATCCGACCGCCAACATCCGCCCGGGACGGCGGGTGCTGGCACTGCATGGCGTGTATGCAGTGCGTATCGAGGGCGATGGGCTGGGGAATCGGGATGCCGTGGCGAGTATCGGCACCCGGCCGACCATCGACGGTGACACTGCCCTTTTGGAAGTACATGTGTTCAACTTCGACGGCGATCTGTACGGTCAGCATGTGCATGTGGATTTCGTCGCCAAATTACGTGACGAGCGGCGTTTCGAATCGCTGCAGGCATTGACCGAGCAGATGGACCGGGATGCAGATGAGGCGCGGCACATACTGGCCGCGCGGGCTGAGCAAGCCGAACCGATATCGAGGCAGGAATAAGGTGGCCGAATACAAGGATACGCTGAACCTTCCGCAGACGGGTTTCCCGATGCGGGCGAATCTCGCCAATCGCGAGCCGGCCATGCTCGAGGAGTGGTATCGGCAGGATCTCTATGGCCAGATTCGCGAGGCATCCAGGGGCCGGCCGCGATTCGTGCTGCTGGATGGTCCGCCGTATGCCAACGGCGCGATTCATATCGGGCATGCGGTTAACAAGATCCTGAAGGACATTATTGTTCGCTCCAGGACGCTGGCCGGTTTCGATGCGCCATATTTGCCCGGATGGGATTGCCATGGCCTCCCGATCGAACTTGTCGTGGAGAAGAAAAAGGGACGGGTTGGCGCAAAACTCGATGCAGGTGCGTTTCGCAAGGCCTGTCGCGAATACGCGGACAAACAGGTCGAAGATCAGAAAAAAGATTTCAAGCGGCTCGGCGTATTGGGGCAATGGGACGATCCCTACAAGACGATGCAGTTTCGCTATGAGGCGGAGCAACTGCGCGCGTTTGCCCGAATTATCGAAAACGGGCATATGTACAAGGGCTACAAGCCCGTCCACTGGTGTCTCGATTGCCGCTCTGCGCTGGCCGAGGCCGAAGTCGAATATGCCGATCGCACATCGCCGGCTATCGACGTGCGTTTTCGGGTCGTCGATGAGGCCGGGCTACTGCAGCGTTTTGGAGATGTCGAGACCGAGGGTGCCGGCCCGATATCGGTGGTGATCTGGACAACGACCCCGTGGACGCTTCCGGCCAACCAGGCCGTCGCGCTGAACGCCGAACTTTCCTACGCGCTGGTGGAGGTCCATGGTGAAATCGGGCCCGAACGCCTTGTCATCGCCGAGGACTTGCTCACTGAAGTGATGGCGCGCTATGGCCTCGAGTCATTCTCGCAGCTTGGCCTGGCGACGGGCCGGGCGCTCGAATCGCTGCTCGTCCGCCATCCATTTTACGATCGCGAGGTGCCGCTGATACTCGGCGATCACGTTACGCTGGATGCGGGCACCGGCGCGGTTCATACCGCACCCGGGCATGGTCTCGAGGATTTCGCGGTCGGCCGCGATTACGATCTCCCGGTCGAGAACCCGGTGGGGCGCGACGGTCGTTTTCTCCCCGATACCGAGATTTTTGCGGGCGAGCAGGTATTCGAAGCCAATCAGAAAATTGTGGAGTTGCTCGCGGAGCGCGGCAGCCTGCTGCATCACGAAGCATTTGGCCACAGCTACCCACACTGCTGGCGGCACAAATCGCCGGTTATTTTCCGTGCCACGCCGCAGTGGTTTATCGGCATGGATCGGCAGGGTCTGCGTGATAAGGCGCTTGCTGCGATTGCCGGCGTCGGCTGGGTTCCCGAGTGGGGTGAACAACGCATTCGGGCGATGGTGGAAGGGCGGCCCGACTGGTGTATTTCGCGGCAGCGTACCTGGGGCGTGCCGATAGCGTTGTTTGTCGACCGTCAAAGCGGCGAACCGCATCCGGACAGCGTGGCAATTCTCGAGCACGTCGCGGGCGAGGTGGAGCAGCGCGGGATCAACGCGTGGCATGACCTGGATCCGGCGCAACTTCCGGTCGATATTTCAGAAAAATATGAGAAGGCCAGCGACATTATGGATGTGTGGGTGGATTCCGGGTTGGCGCATCATTGTGTCGGGGCGATGTTCCCGGCGGTTGCCGGAACCGCAGACCTCTACCTCGAAGGCTCGGATCAGCACCGCGGGTGGTTCCAGAGTTCGCTCCTGACCGCGGTTGCAATGCATGGCGCGGCGCCATACCGCCAGGTGCTGACCCACGGTTTCACCGTCGACGAGCGCGGCCGCAAGATGTCAAAGTCGCTGGGTAACGTGATTGCTCCGCAGAAAGTGGTGAACTCGCTCGGCGCCGACGTGTTGCGGTTGTGGGTGGCGGCAACCGACTATCGCGGTGAGATCAGCGTCTCCGATGAGATTCTCAAGCGGGTTTCCGATTCCTACCGCCGTATCCGCAATACCGCCCGGTTCCTGCTCGGCAACCTGCACCAGTTCGATCCCGCCGTTGACAGCGTTCCGGTGAACCAGATGCTGGCGCTGGATCGCTGGGCGTTGCAGCAGGCTGAAGCACTGGACCAGAAAGTCACCGCCGCCTATGAGAGCTATGATTTCCACCAGATCTACCAGGGCATACACAACTTCTGCATTGTCGATCTGGGTGGTTTCTACCTTGACGTTCTGAAGGACCGGCTCTACACGACGCCGGCCCACGGTCTTGCCCGTTTATCGGCACAGACGGCGATGTACCACATCGCCGAGGCACTGGTCCGCTGGCTGGCGCCGATTCTGTGTTTTACCGCAGAGGAAATCTGGGCGGCGCTGCCTGGAGCGCGGCCGGCATCAGTCATGCTGGGGCAATGGCATCAGCTGCCGCATAGCGAGGCGGGTGCGGACGATCTCGACTGGCCGAGGATTCTCGAGGTGCGCGAGGCCGTCGCCAAGGAGCTGGAGCGGCTGCGCGAAAATGCCGTTATCGGTTCAGCGCTGGAAGCCGACGTGACGCTCTATTGTGATGGCGCGTTGCGCGAGGCGCTGGATGCGCTCGGCGAGGAACTTCGCTTCGTGCTGATTACGTCGGAGGCCCGGGTCTGCGCGGTCGCGGAGCGTGATCCGGCGGCCTCTGCGGCTGAATCGGTTGAAGGTCTGTGGATCGCGGCCGCGGCTTCGCCAAACCCGAAGTGTTCGCGTTGCTGGCACCGCCGCGCGGAGGTTGGCAGCGACCAGGCCCATCCGGAAATTTGTGGCCGTTGCGTTACCAATCTCGATGCCGGCGAGATCCGGCGCTTCGCATGAGCGCGCGGATTCGCACGCATGGAGCGAGCCAGTGGTTGTGGCTGTCGCTGTTTATTGTTGTCGCCGACCAGGTGAGCAAGTGGTGGATTCGCACGCGCTTCGATCTGTACGAACGGATCGAGATTTTACCGTGGCTCGATATTACCCGCCTGCACAATACCGGGGCCGCGTTCAGCTTTCTCAGTGACGCCGGCGGCTGGCAGCGCTGGATGTTTATCGGGCTCGCGCTGGCAGTGACGCTGTTCATAATGATCTGGTTGCGGCGCCTGCCGCGCACGGGGCAGACTCTTCTTGCAATTGCGCTGGCGCTGATCGTTGGCGGAGCGCTCGGCAATGTCGTTGACCGGGCAATGCTCGGTTATGTTGTCGATTTCATCAGCGTTCACCATGGGACATGGTATTTCCCGGCTTTCAACGTGGCCGATTCGGCGATCAGCGTCGGCGCCGTTCTTCTTATCCTCGAAGCCATACTCGACGGGCGGCGCACGGAAGCAGAGTCCGAATCCGCCTAGGAATCGTGTTTCGTCGATAAAACAGGCATGCAGACTATGAAAATCTTGTTGGCCAATCCGCGCGGATTTTGCGCAGGCGTAGATCGTGCGATTGAGATCGTCGAGCGCGCGCTCGAGTTATTCGGTCCGCCCATCTATGTGCGTCATGAAGTCGTGCACAATCGTTTCGTTGTCGACGACCTGCGGCGCAAAGGCGCCATTTTCGTCGATGAGCTTGACGAGGTGCCGGAAGACGCGACAGTCATTTTTAGTGCTCACGGTGTGGCACGCGCCGTCCAGACAGAGGCGCAACGGCGGCAACTGACAGTTTTCGATGCGACCTGCCCGCTGGTTACCAAGGTGCACATGGAAGTTACGCGATACGCACGCGAGGGCCGCGAGGTAGTCCTGATCGGTCATGCCGGTCACCCCGAAGTGGAGGGCACAATGGGCCAGTTTGATGCGGAGCATGGTGGGCGTATCGTGCTGGTCGAAGCGGTGGCAGACGTTGAAGGCCTGGAGTTCGCCGACCCCGAGAGAGTCGCATTCGTTACTCAGACTACACTCTCGGTCGATGACACTGCGGCGATTGTCGACTCGCTGCGGGCGCGTTTTCCCGCGCTGACCGGTCCGCGCAAGGAAGATATTTGTTATGCCACGCAGAATCGCCAGGATGCAGTCAAGAAGCTGGTGCTTAATGTCGACGTAATGCTGGTGGTGGGTTCCCGTACCAGTTCCAATTCGAACCGGCTACGTGAAATTGCGGAAAAAGCCGGGATTCCGGGGTACCTGATTGACGGCCCGGAGGATCTGCGCAAACAGTGGTTTGAAGGCTGCGCCGCCGTCGGCGTAACCGCCGGCGCCTCAGCCCCGGAGTTGTTGGTGCGCCAGGTCATCGACAGACTGCGCGAATGGGGAGGCGATGTCGCCGAGGAAGTGGCCGGGCGCCCCGAGCAGGTCGTATTTTCGCTGCCCAGGCTTCTGCGAAAAAATGAAAACACGGGCCAGACACGGTCATCGGAATAGTTGCAGTCGGCTTGTCCGCCGTCGGCGTGTCGAATCGCTTTGCGACGCGACCGGCTTAACGATTCCAGCACTCGGCGGTGCTGTCGGCGCCGCCACCGTTCAATGAACTGCGTACGCCCGTCGCCGTGATCGTAAACGTCTGGCACGCCCCGTCCTGCAGTTGCGGGCTTAGTGCGGCAGGTGTTGCGCTGACTGTAAACCCGGTAGCGTCGGCGTTGGCGACATTGAGCTGATAGTAGCCCTTCTCGGTTCCGGCGATTCCCAGCCCTGCCGGCGGTGCCGCCGCCAGGTTGTTTGTATAGGTGTTGTTCTGAGCGTAGAACTGTTCCTGTGCCGCCGCCAGGCGCAGCAGCGTCGCCTTGGCATCGGCGCGATTCGCGCGCAAAACGTACTGGCGGTAACTGGGAATTGCGAAGGCGGCCAATATGCCAACGATCAGGACCACGACCATCAACTCGATCAGCGTTACGCCAAGTATCTTTTTCTTCATCGTCTCTTGCTCCGGAGTGAAGCGGGCGCCACGTTTGTGGCGCCCGCCTGCTTACTCGGTATCGTCCTGACTCCAATAGGTCCGAACGAACGGTGGCAGATCCAGCCCGCCGATGCCTTCCACACCTACGAAGCCATAGACACGGTCACAGTCGCCGCCCTTACACGCTTCGTCACCCGGGAACAGGAACACGATCTCGGGAGCGATGCCGCCCTGCGAGAGACTGTAAATGCGGTCTTCCACCGTGAGATCGTCATCGCCGCCCACGCCATCGAGATTGTTCACCGGGCTGCCGTCGCTGGCATTGACAATGAACAGCTTGTTCACGCCAAGACCGGGCAGGCACGGATTGTCGCCAGATTTTGGTGTAAAGGTCGTGAAAAAGACCTTGTCCGCAAATGTACGTGCCTCCGCCAGCACTTTCTCACCGATCCATCCGCCACCACGCAACTCGATCATCCAGCCGGGTTGGCCGTCGGCGATGTTCGGGCTGGCGTCGTCTGTCACATCAACCAGATCGGCCGGGGTGATTGGCGCAAGCGCATCGTACTGCGCCTGGGTCAGGCGGTTGAACGTGTTCTTGTCTCGCAGCGCGTAGAAGGCATTTTGATTGTCCCGATCGAGCGGGTGGGCACGGTAGCCCGACCCGATGCCTATGTGCATGAACCGCATCGACTGGGTAGTGATGACCGCGGTATCCGGCGCATAATAGAAACGGCGCGTGTCCGCGAGGGTGGGATTGCCCATCCCTGCGGCACCGAGCTCGGCAAGAACGCCGCCAGCGGCCAGCGTGTTTGCCGAGTTGCCGTTGGTGATATCGATGCGCCAGACCCGTCCACCGGTGTCCGAAGCATAGAAGCGGTCAGCATAGCCGTCATTGTTCAGGTCGAGGACCCGAACATCGCCCGTAATGGAGTTGACCATCTTGGGCAAATTAAGATTGCTGTTATCGCTGCTCGCCTGCCACAGCAGTGCGCCGGACAAGGCATCAAGGATCGTGATGTTGTTGCCGCTCCCATCGACGCTGTAGGGGTCGTTGTCCTGACTCGAGTCGTAACCACCACCGAACACCAGTACGAAATCATCGGGATTTTGCCCCTTGTCGGCAATCTCTATCTGGGTGGGAATCGGCGTCGACCAGGTCTGACCAAGACCCGGAATATCGTTGCCGTCTTTAGCCCACATCAGGATCGGGTTTCTCTTGTCGGTGACATCCATTGCGAACAGGGTGTCGCCGCCGCGGCGCATACCGAAGTACAAGTACACCCTGTCACCTTCCAGTGGTTCGACGATGCCGTTCCGATCGATGTCGACCTTGACTGCCCTGATATTTCCGTCGATCCCGTAGAACCGGTTCGCCGTGGCGTTATTGTCGTACAAACGCGGCAAGTGCTCGAACAACTCAGCAGGGATGAATGCCCACAGTTCCTCACCGCTATTCGGGTCCAGCGCATGCAGGTACCCGTCGTTGTTGGCGGTGTAGATGACGGAGTCGTCGAGATCCGGATTGATTTCGGTGCCGCCGTAGATCACCGAAACTGGCCTGGCATGCAACGGATCGCCCATCGCGTAGCGCGGCTCATCGACATTGCCGTCCTGGTCGGGTCGGTCATCTGAAATTGCGGGCGTGGCGGATAATGTCGCAGTTGCGCGAGGGGCAGGATTTCTCAGCGGCATAGCCGGGCAACCGTTGAGCGCATCAAGCAGTACCGCATTCGCCTCGTTGAATCGGTTATGTCCGCCGCGAGATTCTTGTTGCAAGGTAGGTAAAGACCTTGCGCATGGCGGGGTTGGGAACTTGGTCGCCGCGCCGCCCTCGGCGACATTGGAGCCATCTGCCGGGGCCGACCAGATGCTGTGCAGCGTTCTCTTTGAAGAACCCGGTAGCGGGGTCGACCACGGCGCTGACTTCGTCGACACCGAC
>CAWAOM010000008.1:0-169668 GCA_963783695.1 uncultured Gammaproteobacteria bacterium | reverse complement strand
ATGGACAGGCACGAATCAGTGCATTCCGACGAAGTATGTCGCTTTTCAGGTGAATAAACAGTTCGTAAAGTCGTCGCATGGCCAGAGCGCGCAAACATCTCGTCTGCGTTGATGACACGCCCTACTATCACGTGACATCGCGCTGCGTGCGTCGTGCCTTCCTCTGTGGCACTGACGGATTTTCGGGTAGGAGCTATGAGCACCGCAGGCAGTGGATCGAGGATCGCGTTCGTATCCTGGCCTCGCTATTCAGCATTGAGGTCTGCGCCTACGCGATCATGAGCAATCATTACCACCTGGTCGTCAGATTGAATCCGGAGGAAGCTGCGAGCTGGTCTGAAGACGACGTTCTGGAGCGCTGGACCGCACTGTTTCGGGGACCGCTACTGGTTCAGCGCTACCGTGCCGGGGAGCCGCTCTCCGCCGCAGAGCTCCACACGCTTCGATCGACAACGGCTGTCTTCCGGCAAAGGCTCGCGAGCCTGAGCTGGTTCATGAAGTGTCTCAACGAGCCGGTCGCCCGCATGGCGAACCGGGAGGACCGTTGTACCGGCCACTTCTGGGAAGCGCGCTTTCACTCGCAGGCACTTCGATCAGAGCGTGCTCTGATCGCCGCCATGGCTTACGTCGATCTCAATCCCGTCCGCGCCGGTATAGCCAATCGCCCGGAGCAATCGGAATACACGAGCCTCAGGGCGCGCGTCAACGTCAGGCAGCAACGCACCAGACTCGCTGCTGGCATTTCCGAGGCAATACAACGCCGTGAGTTGCTGCACTTCCAGCCTCCGATGCGCCCGTTGATGCGCTTCTCCGATGCCGGGGGACAACCGAACACGACGACGTTGCCTGTTCGCGAGTCCGAGTACTTCAAACTGGTGGATATCGCGGGCCGGGCAAAAGCCAGAGGAAAGCGGGGACGAATCGACCCTGCGCTGGCGCCGGTACTTGAGCGGCTTTGCCTCTCCGTCGATCAATGGCTCGAAGCGAGCTCGGCGTTCAGACGACTGTACCGCGCCGGCGACCTGAGAAAAGCGGGTTAACGAGCTGTCGCCCTTCAGGGCAGGTCCCGGACCTGAGACTATCGGCTGCCTCGTATTTCGCCGTCGCTGTATCAAGAACTGCACAGGCCGAGGGTGGTGGGCTGAACGTGCAGAGGGGATCAGTTTTGTCGCGGAGGGTGCCTGTCCACTTGGGGTGTTGTCGCGGAGGGTGCCTGTCCACGTGGGGTGAGCGCCTGTCCCTGCCACGTGGGGTGTGGGGTGGAGGGTCCACGTGGGGTGGGGTGCACGCTCGGCCGAGCGCTACATGAATTCCGCTATAATATTTCGATGAGTCGACCACGCTCGTCTCAACAGGCACCGGATTCGTTATTCGCCGAAGGTCGGAACTGCTGGCGGACGCCGGTGGCCGCGGCGTTCGGATGGATGGTCGATGGCGAAGCCTACTTCCGGGCTGTGCGCGACGTCATCGGCAAGGCCGAGCGGGAAATCGTCATCGTCGGCTGGGACATCGACAGCCGCCTGGAGCTGATTCGGGATGACGAAGACCCACGTTATCCGAGCCCGCTGTGCGAGTCTCTGCAATCTTTGGTGGACGACAACCCGGACCTGCATGTGTATGTGCTGTCGTGGGATTTTGCGCTTGTCTATGTGCTCGAACGCGAATTCATGCCTGCACGGTCATTCGGCTGGCAGGACAGCGACCAGCTGCACTTCAAGCTCGACGGCAAACATGCGGCCGGGGCCAGCCACCACCAGAAACTGGTGATCGTCGACGGGGCGATTGCGTTCTGCGGCGGTTTCGATCTCACCAAAAATCGCTGGGATACGCGCCGACATGCAGCCGATGACCCGCGCCGCATCGATCCGGAAGGCGATCGCTATCGCCCGTTTCACGATGTGCAGGCCGTGGTCACCGGTGCCGCCGCCGACTGCCTGCGACAGCTTGCGAGCAGCCGCTGGCTCAATGCCACTGGCGAGACCATGCCAGATCTCGGCCGCCCGGGCGCCGATGCCGCCACTAGACTGTGGCCGGAGGGCGTTCCCGTCCGCGCCCGCGACGTCTCGACTGCGATAGCGCGAACCTGGTCGGAGCCGGACGGCAGTGAACAAATCCGCGAAGTCCAAGACGCCTACCTCGACATGATTGCGGCGGCCCGGCAAAGCATTTACATCGAGAACCAGTATTTCACGTCGGAGTCCGTGGGCACGGCGCTCGCCGAGCGACTGCGTAGCGCGGACAGCCCCGAGGTTGTGGTGGTCCTGCCGGGTGAGACCTCCGGCTGGCTGGAACAGGCGACGATGGATATCCTCCGCAACAAGATCCTCGCGCGCCTGCGCGAGGCGGATATAAACGGCCGCTTGCGAGTAGTTTCCCCGGTGTCCGATGACCTGACCGATGCACCGATCAACGTTCACTCGAAGATCATGATTGTCGACAATCGCTGGGCGCGCATCGGCTCGGCCAACCTGAGCGGCCGTTCGATGGGGCTCGACACCGAGTGCGACCTGATCGTCGATGACGATAGCGCCGCGCTCGACCTTTGCGCCGATCTCCTGGCGGAGCACCTTGACGCTGAATTCGATGTCGTTTCGGATCGGCTTGCGGCGGACGGTTTGATTGCCGTACTCGCGGAAATGAACCGGGGAGCCAGACGACTGGAGCGCCTCGAGACAGAAACCGGCGATACGGAGCAGCTTGTGCTCGAGCCACTTGCGAAGATTGCGGACCTGGAAAAGCCGATCATCCTCGATCCTGCATCGACGAATAGCGGTAACGCAGGCAAAGACAATGAGGAGGAAATGCATACGCCGCTCCTTGGCTGGGCCTTTCTCGGGACGATCGTCCTGATCGGGGCGCTCTGGGTCTACTGGTCGTTTCGCGGCGCGGGCGGCGACTTTGATCCGCAGGTCCTGTTGCGCCAACTGCGCGAGCTGGCATCCCACTCGCTGGCGCCTGCTTTTGCCATTCCCGCTTTCATAGCGGGCAGCCTGATCGTTGCGCCGGTTACCGGGATGATAGCGGTCTGTGCATTGCTGTTCGATCCATGGACGGCATCGATCGTTGCGCTAGCCGGAACGCTCGCTGCGACAGTCGTTAATCACTGGATCGGTCAGCATTTTAGCCGCGCCATCTCGGCGCGGGTGCCATCGCGGATTGCCAATAGGATCAGCGAAATGGCTCAGTCTTCCGACCGCTGGTCGCTGGCCGGCCTGCGACTGATACCCATCGCGCCGTTCACCATCGTGAATCTGGTGGCCGGAATTTCCGGTGTGGGTTTGCGTGATTTCCTTGTTGGTACCCTTATCGGCATGGGTCCGGGGATCGTGTTGATCTGCCTGAGCGTAGACCGCGCCCGTGCGGCACTGGCCGGCGAGCCGGTGTTCGATCCGTGGATCATTGCGGCTATTGCGGCCGCGGGGATCGCGTTGATCGGTTTACGCGCGTGGCAGAAGCGCCGCGGCAACTGACGGCCGTAGCTGTCGCGTACTTCGGATGTAGCCGTGTCACAGGTTCCGCTGCGAATTGTCAGTTACAACATTCACGCCTGCGTAGGCACTGACGGTATCTTCGTGCCCGGGCGGATCGTGCAGTTGCTGGACTCACTGAATGCCGATTTCATTGCGCTGCAGGAGATGGAGGACCGCATCGTCGATGGCATGCTTTTGTCCGAGCGGCTCTCGAATCGGCTGGGCATGCATGCCTATCCGGGCCCGACACTGCAACGCGGCGACGCGGGGTACGGCAACCTGCTGCTCGCGCGACCGGAGGCTGCCGATATCACGCGCCACGAACTGTCGGTTTTGGGCCGGGAACCGCGAGGCATCATCGAGGCGGACTTCAGACTGAACGGAAAACTGGTGCGCATTTTCGTAACGCATCTCGGCCTTTCCATCGCCGAGCGCAGGAAGCAACTCGACATGTTGTCGTCGATCATTGGGCGGGATGGGCCCGATCTCAGCTTGCTCGCTGCGGATTTCAATGAATGGCTGCCTGCAAGTGCGAGCCCCATGTTTCGGCAACTCGGACGCCATTTCGAGGTCAGCACCCGACAACGGACGTTCCCTTCGCGATTGCCGGTTCTCGCACTCGATCGCATCTGGGTCACACCCTCGTCGGCGTTTCGATCGAGCCGGGTCGTGCGATCGAAGCTTGCGCGGCAAGCATCAGACCATCTGCCGCTCGTCTGCGATTTCGCGTTATAGCGTTACAGCCGGCCCGGCGCAGTCAGCGTGACCGTCAGCCGCTATGTCGAAAGGCACCAGCCGTGACACCCTGTGGTGCCGCCGAACCCTCACGTCAGCCACCGTCGACGTGTCTCTGCAATGTGTCGGACGACTGAGACGGAGAGTTCACATGCCGGGTTTGGATAGGCGATAATGGAATGCAGTCGCCCTTGGCATCTCGTTCGTCAGCCTGACCTGGTGGCCGTTCGTTGAGGAATGCCCAGCCTTCGCTGATGAGAGCCGAGTGCCAGGCCTAGCCTAGCAAGCCTTTAATCTTTTCCGCGCTTGGCACCGCACCCTCGACGACGATTGTGCCGTCGACAGCCAGTGCCGGCGTTCGCAGCACACCCGCATCAATGATTGCGTTCATGTCCGTGACCTTCTCAATGGTGTAATCAACACCAAGGTTTTGAGCAGCTTTCTCTGCGTGTTGCGCCAAGAGCTTACATTTGCTGCAACCGCTGCCATAAATTTCGAGTTTCATAACTTGATCTGCCTTTCTAGAAAAAGTTTCCGTAGCAAAATCCCGTCGCCGTCGCCATTACGATGACCAGGAAGCAATAGGTCAGGGTCTTGCGTGTTCCGAGTATAGAGCGAATCACCAGCATGTTTGGCAACGATAAAGCCGGCCCTGCGAGCAGCAAGGCGAGTGCCGGTCCTTTTCCCATACCGGCACCGAGCAGACCCTGAACAATCGGCACCTCGGTCAGCGTGGAGAAGTACATGAAGGCGCCCAGCACCGACGCGATAATGGTTGATTGAAATGAGTTGTCGCCAACCGCCGCGGCAACCCACTCCGAAGGGATGAGTCCTTCATGACCCGGTCGGCCCAGAAGCATGCCAGCGATAAACACACCCGCCAACAACAGGGGCATGATCTGTTTCGCGAACATCCACGTCTCGGCGGCCCATTCCTCGTCCTTGTCGCGCGTTGCTGCAATCAGAATCAGTCCTATGGCTCCGGTCGCGAATGCAACCTCGGGCACATCCGGCACCAGGTACGCTGCGGCCGCAACAAGGATCGCCAGAACGACTAGTGGAGCAACCCGCCACTGCCACTTGCGAACCAACAGCAAAGCCATAAGACCTGCAAGTATTGCTGTGGTCCACCATTTCGCCCTGTATACCTGGAGTGGCACGCCGCCTTCGGCCGCGGGCCAGTTGGCAAACACCAGAATGCCGATCATCAGTGCAAAAAACATGGCCACAACGCCTGTCTTCGCGGCGGCTTCGCCTTCCGGAAACCCTCGCGAAGCCGTCGCCGCCCGCGCCGACTCTTCCTTGCGATAGATCAGGTGCATCAGCGCGCCAATGACAATCGCGAAAACGACGGCACCTATAGCCCGGGCGATGCCCAACTCGATGCCGAGTACTTTTGCCGTGACCACGATCGCCATCACATTGATGGCCGGCCCGGAGTAGAGAAACGCCGTCGCCGCTCCCAGGCCGGCGCCACGGCGATAGATCCCGCCGAAGAGCGGCAAGACCGTGCATGAGCACACGGCCAGCATGGTGCCGGCAACCGACGCGATGCCCAGCGCAACCGGCTTCGATGCGTCGGGACCCAAATACCGCAGGACCGAGCCCTCATTGATATAGACCGACATCGCCCCGGCAATGATGAAGGCCGGAACCAGGCACAGAATGACGTGCTCTCGCGCGTACCAGTGTGTCAGGCGAAGTCCCTCGAGCAGCGCGTTGTCGACGCGCTCCGTGCCTATCGGGACGAGGTAAATCACCAGAAACAGCCCGACAAACAGGAAAAACAGGTGACTCTGTTCGCGATTGGCTCGATATAGTGAGAGGAGGCTATTGAACATCTTCCGCGATCCGCGTCTTGTGGCACGGCTTGAGCCGGTTGACGATCCAGATAATCGACAGCATTACAGGTACCGCGACCAAACCGACGACGACCGTGGCAAGTGCGTCGAAAGCCGGTGGGAACAGCCGCCCGAGCGCAATCCCGACCACGATGCAAAACGCGGCCGAGACGCTCAGGTATTTCTCGCAAAACGGCATCTCAGCCCCGGCCGCACGACGCGCTGTGGTTTCGCATTGCGCGCTCACCGTGTTTCTCCCGCCTCGATCGATTCGAGCAATTGGCCGACTCGGACTTTGATTTCATCGCGAGTCGCCCGGAACGCGGTCATGATTTGCTCTTCCGTGCCGGTAGCCTTGGCCGGGTCTGTCAGTGGCCAATGCAACCTGGTGATGCCCGGCGGCAATAGCGGGCACTGTTCGTCGGCGTGGCCGCATACGGTTACGACCACATCGGCATATTGCAGCATGCCCTCATTGACGATTGCCGACTCCTGTCCCGAGATATCGATACCGATCTCCCGCATCACCTCGATCGCCCGGGGATTCTTGCCGTGTGCCTCGATACCGGCGGACTGCACAATGACTGAGTCACCGCCGATTTGCCTCGCCCAACCTTCGGCCATCTGGGAGCGGCAGGAATTGCCGGTGCAAAGAAAAAGGATGTTTACGGAGTCAGGCACGGACCCTCTCCGGTCGGTTGTTCATTCGGGTCAGCCGCTGCGCGTCGCGACGAAAAGCCGCGAGATCTGCCAATCGGGCGTAACTGCAACCGATGATATCTCGCGCCAATTCGGGTAACGACGAACTCAAACGATAGTGGATCCATGTTCCTTCCCGGCGGGACTCAACAATCCCCGACTCCCGCATCAGAGCAAGGTGCCGTGACACCTTCGGCTGCGACTCCTGTAGAGCGTGGGTAAGCTCACACACGCAAACCTCGCCTTCGGACTGGATGAGCATGAGCGCCCTGAGGCGAGTCGGGTCGGAAAGAATATTGAACAGTAATTCTGGCTTCATGGCGGCAATTATATCTGCCAAGTCATATATATGTATAAGCATATATACTGATGCGGCTGTCAAAGAACGGAAGTCATGCTGCCGCAGTCAGATCCAGCGTCAGCGGCAAGCCTGCCGCAGATTGAAAAACCAATGCTCGTTCAGGCATTCAGCGCGGAAGCGGCTGTTGAATGATTCGATACAGGCATTTTAATCCGGCTTGCCGGGTTCGATCAGCTCGAGCTTCACAACCTGACGGCCTTGCCTGATGAGAACGCAAACGTCGTGCGCGCCCTGCGCGAACTGGTTAGACCCTCAAGCCGCGCGACTAGGTACCGCCCAGCTTATTGGGAGACGAGTGCTCAGTATCGACATGGGCTCCCAACTCTTCGAGCGCGACAAGAACTCTATGGAGTATTGGCGGGTTGCCATCGACCATGCCTTCCTCCTCGGCCACGGCTACTTCGTTCTCCGCGAATTCCCAGCGTCGCAAAATCTCGATCTTCTGAGCCTTCGTCAACTCAGTATGGTCACGCACTTCTTCGGGTTTTTCGAAAACCGATGCGGGATCGAGTAACGCTTCCTCCAGATTGACAGGTGTGTTCATGCGCTGACTCCTTGCCGGGCCTCATGGCTATCGGGTGTCGTTCGAGACAAATCAAGGCAGCTTAGATTATTGCATTGAGGATCAGAAATACAACGACGCTCAAGGCTGAACCGATACCAAACTGAGGCGATCTCCCGGCTTCACTCCTTTTCCAGGACTCGCCGCAATACGACAGGCGACAGAAGAGTGGTGACGACAGCCACGATCACGATTGCCGAGTATAGGTAGCGGACCGTATCGGGCGTCGGCGTTGGCTGGGAAAAAAGACCGGCCCGGAGAGCGATATCCGCCACGATGAGTTCCACGGCGCCCCGCGCGTTCATCGCGAATCCAACCGCCACGGATTCCCGCGCGGGCATCCCGATTGCCAGGGCCGCGCCACCAGCCCCCAGCAGTTTGCCCGCGAAAGCAACGATCAGTATCACCCCTAACATGGCGGGAATGGCCGTGACCGCGCCCAGATCCAGGTGCATACCGATGCTCGCGAAAAATATCGGCGCGAAGAAACCCACGGTCATCCCCTCGATTTGCTTGTTGAGCTCGGCATGAGTTTCCTTGTCGATGCTGTGACGGGTGAACAGCAGCCCGGCCATGAATGCGCCGACGACAAAATGCATCCCGAGTACCTCGGCGAGCACGGCCAGGGCCAGTGCCCACATCAAAAGCGCGCTGAACTCGACGTGATCGAGCTTCATTCGCTTGAGAAGAGGCCCGACTCGCGGGAGTACGAATCGGCCGACAACGAAGGACACGATAAAGAAACCGATGACCTTTGCTCCCAGCCATGCCAAATCGTGCATCGGAGGCAGCACGCCGGTCTCGGCCACTGCCGTCAGAATGGCAAGCAGAACCAGACTGATCACGTCGTCGATAATTGCGGCGGCGACCACCAGTTGACCAACGCTGGAGTCCAGCCGTCCCATGTCCATCAGCACCTTGACGGTGACGGGCACGGCGGTGATCGCCAGCGCGACGCCGATGAAAAGGCACTGGGCAACCCTTGCCGGGTTGTCCGGGATAAAGAGGATGCCCACGCCGTAGCCCGCCGCGAGGGGAACAAGGATCCCGCCGAGAGCCACGGGCATGGCCCTGGCGCTGGCCTTGGTCACGTCTCGCGGACGCATCTCCAGCCCGCCCAGGAGCATGATGAAGAAAATCGCCAGGTCCGTGACGGCCTTGAAGACCTCGCTATCGGAAATTCCGGAGAGAATGGGAAAGGTCGCGGAGAAACGGGTCACCAGGAGGCCAATGAAAATACCCGCGACCAGTTCGCCGACCAGCGCCGGCTGTTTGAAACGCACCGCCAGTTCGCCGAACAGGCGCGTTACGATCAACAGTACCAGCAGTACGTAGAGAATAGTCATGAAAATACCGCTATCGGCAATAGCCGGACTCAATCGATTGAGTCGCCGGCCACGGCTCCTGGTGACGCTCCAGGAGCTTCAGCTTTCTTCAGTCCGGCTTGCCCGCGTCGCCCAGATCCACCTTTCCGTGACCACCGAGCTCCTCATCCGGCGCCTTCTCGCCCTGTAAAAGCGCCTTGCCGGCACGCCAGATAAATTCCAGTCTGTTGGCTCCGGTGCGATCCCAGTACTCAGCCGCCGACGGCTCCATCCGGATAAGGCATAGCTGCGGGTCGCCCTTTCCGTCCGGGAACCAGATCCGCCAGGAAGGTGACCACAGTTCGTCGAGCCTGACCTGGTCCGTCTCCAGCCTGGCCGAACCGCTGATAGACAGATATCGCCCTTCGCTCTGCATGGTGACGGCAACATGAGGCGTCTTCAGCACTTCCTGCAATTTCTCATCCCCGGCCCGTGTCACGAACAGCAGCGCCCCGCCCGGCTGGTGGTCGGCGATCATCATCGGGCGTGCACGCAACTCATGCTGAAGAGATTCCGTCACCAGCATGGCGGTGTCGAATTCCTCAATCAGTTCGTCAATGGTCTCTACTTCCTTGGTGTCATCGTGATCCATCGACATCATCTCTCTCCGTCGCGTCAATTGCGTCTATCGGGTCTCGAGCCCGGAATCAGCCAGCATGATCCCCTGTGCGCATCGACACCCTGTGCTCCCGGCCCGTAGTATGTAAAGGCTCCCGCTGCGGGTCACACTGGGCCATGCGAGATACTTTACATGATTGCGTCGCAAGACCTTTCCCTGCCTGCCAGTATTGTACTTTTCGTCGGTGCTGCCGCTGTGATCGGCGTGTGCGGCGTAATTCTGACCAAGCGGGCTGAATATCTGGCGCGCGAGACAGGGCTGGGCCAGGCCATCATGGGCGCCGTTTTTCTGGGCGCCATGACGTCCCTTTCCGGACTCATCACATCGCTAACCGCCGCCCACGGCGGCCACCCGGAACTGTCGGTGAGTAACGCCGTGGGAGGCATCGCCGTTCAGACAACCTTCCTCGCGCTGGCCGACATCTGGTACCGTCGCGCCAATCTCGAACACGCGGCCGCGTCGGAAACCAACCTGATCCAGGCCGCCGTACTCGTAGTTCTGCTCGCTATTCCGCTGCTGGCGGGCTTCACTCCGGATTCCACCGTCTTCGGCGTTCACCCCGCCTCGATCGTGCTGATTGCAGCCTATTTTTTCGGCCTGAAACTCCTCTCGGGAGCACACAGGGCACCCATGTGGAAGCCTCGCCTCACTGCGTCGACCGCGAGCGAGGAGACTGCCCGCGAACCCAGAGCCAGAGAGAGCTTGTGGAAAGAGTGGACGGTATTCGCGGTGCTCTCGGTCGTGGTCATAGGCGCGGGCTGGATTATCGCCAGGGCCGGATTATCCATCGTGAGCTATACGGGTATGAGCGAAGGAACGGTCGGTACGCTGCTGACCGCGACGACGACCTCCATACCGGAAGCTGTCATCGCACTGGCGGCGGTCCGGCGTGGTGCACTGACCCTGGCGGTGGGGGACATCATCGGCGGGAACACATTTGATGTCCTGTTCCTGTCGTTTTCCGACGTCATGTATCGCGGCGGCTCCATCTATCACGCGGTGACATTGACCCAGTCGTTCTGGCTGACCCTGAGCCTCCTGATGGCCGCGGTGCTGATGGTCGGACTGGTTCGACGGGAAGAGCACGGTATCGGCAACATCGGCTTCGAGAGTTTCCTGGTCCTCGTGCTGTACCTCGGCGGGGTCATTCTGCTCCTGCTCACCTGAACAGCCGGGTCTGCCGCCGGCGGAACCGGGAACACCGGGGCCCGACGGGTCAGGGAACGCACCTCGCGCACTGGCCATCGGCGCCTCGAGAGGCTGGGTTTCCCGGCGGCCAGGTTAAGGCGTTGCATCGCTGCGAGTTCCCCGACGACACCGAGCACGTCGTCTTGTTCGGCGGTTCCGGCACCGGCAAGACACACCTGGCAGAGCAGGATCTTCGAGGGAATGCTCGAATCGTTATTGAGCGGTATTAATGAAAAACTGTGGAGTGGTGCTGCACGACCCAGGGCAAGACGACTACCAGCGTTATTGTTGCGAAGCTCTGGAAGGCGCGTAAGACGCTTCAATCCGCCGGTGTCTCAAACCCTAACTTATGTGACGGAATTGACGTTTCTCGTTATCCTGAAGATGATGGCTGGCGGAATTGCCGTCGGCCCGAGCCGCCGGGTGCCGCTGCCCGGTGTTCGGACTGATGCTCACCCAGAACCAACCTTCGGACGCGATCGGTCCCCCGCTCCTGCGCTGGACCGGGCGGACACCGAGGGAAGAACGGCGGCGGCTGCACCGGCCGTGGCGAGGACGCCGGATAGCCGGCCTGCCGACCAAGCTGCCATAATGTCGCACGGGCCTGTCAACTGGACGATCAGGTTTTATGATCTGGACGTCGGCAGATCGATGACAAAACAATAAACCGATTTAGGGAGAGCCACCGTGCCCGACTGGATTTACCAACTTCCGATCCGGACGCTGGCCGTCTGGACAGCGCGCCAGCGGTGCCGGAGGTAGCCTTATGTCTTTGCAATCGGCCGCGGTTCACTTACGAATAAGGTGGTTGCCCGCAACGGTTATAGGGTTACTCTGGCACCGACTGCGGCGCTCAAGGGTTATAGGGTTACCTCCGGCACCGACTGCGCGCGATCGGCGAAGCAGCCCTGTCGGCGAACGAATTTGGTAGCAATAACACGGCAACCGGAGCGGGTGCGCTCTGGTCGAACATCGGCTCGGCAAACACGGCGAACGGCTATACTGCGCTCAACCTGAACACATCCGGCGAGAATAATACCGCCGTCGGATATGCCGCCCTTTGGGGCAACACGACCGGCACAAACAACATCGCTATCGGTGGGTTTGCCGGCTACGATCTGACCAGCGGAGACTCGAACATCCTGCTTGGAAACAGAGGATTTCCGGGTGAGGGCAATACGACGCGTATCGGAGATCCCGATTTCCAAACCCGGGCCTTTGTCGCGGGTATTCAGGGTGTCATGACCGGCGTCAACGATGCCGTCAACGTGGTCATCGACAGCAACGGTCAGCTGGGCACCATTTCCTCTTCACGCCGTTACAAGGAAGATATCAACGACATGGGCGACGAGAGTGACCGCTTGCTGCGGCTGCACCCGGTTACGTTTCGCTACAAAGAGGCCTACGCGAACGATGAACAGCCGCTGGATTACGGTCTGATCGCGGAAGAAGTGGCCGAAGTATTTCCGGAGCTGGTGGTTTTCAACGACGAGAATCAACCCGAGACGGTCAAGTACCGCCTCTTGTCCAGCCTGTTGTTGAATGAGCTGCAAAAACAGCATGCGCTGCTCAGCGGCCAGGTCGCCGAGATCGACGAATTAAAGGAGCAGTTGACGGAACTCAGCCAACGGGTGAATCAATTCGTATTGCCTGATTAATAGGCCATTAAGTGAGTCAGCCAACGGCACCTGATGAACCAGCTCTACGAACAGACGTACTGACACGGGAACCGAGAACCCTGCCCGGGCGAGGTTGCCCATCATAAATCGGGCCAGAGTAGAGACGATCGATTTCTACTCTGGCCTCCTGGCACGTCCGAGCCGGGCGCCGCCCGAGTACGATCGGTGGCTCTGACCCCTTCGCTATCCCTGCTACCCGCGCCACCGTGGCGCGACGGGCAAGTTCTGGGGTGCGCTTGGCTTGGGACCGGGCGCGACGACATTTCCGGCGCAAAGGGGAAGATTCAGGGGCCTGAATGCCGAGTGAGCAGGCCGGCTCGGTCAGCATGGAGACCTCGATCTGCCGTCATCCGCCGGTTTCAGCCTGCCCCAACGGTTTCGCCGCTGGTATAAGGCCAATTCCACGCATCGCTGCGAAGATGAGGGGCGCCTTAAACCACCTATCCGCGGCTGCCTCGTGTTTCGCCGTCGCTATATCAGAAATTGCTCAGACCGAGGGTTGTGGGCTGAACGTGCAGAGGGGATCAGTTTTGTCGCGGAGGGTGCCTGTCCATGTGTGAGACCCATGTGGAGCACATGGACAGGCACGGCGGCCGGACAGCACATGGACAGGCACGAATCGAGCACATGGACAGGCACGAATCAGTACATTCCGACGAAGTATGTCGCTTTCCGGTTGATCTATCGTCCCGTAAAGTCGTCGCATGCCCAGAGCGCGCAAACATCTTGTCTGCGTTGATGACACGCCCTACTACCATGTGACATCGCGCTGCGTGCGTCGTGCCTTCCTCTGTGGCACTGACGGATTTTCGGGTAGGAGCTATGAGCACCGCAGGCAGTGGATCGAGGATCGCGTTCGTATCCTGGCCTCGCTATTCAGCATTGAGGTCTGCGCCTACGCGATCATGAGCAATCATTATCACCTGGTCGTCAGATTGAATCCGGAGGAAGCTGCGAGCTGGTCTGAGGACGACGTTCTGGAGCGCTGGAGCGCACTGTTTCGGGGACCGCTACTGGTTCAGCGCTACCGTGCCGGGGAGCCGCTCTCCGCCGCAGAGCTCCACACGCTTCGATCGACAACGGCTGTCTTCCGGCAAAGGCTCGCGAGCCTGAGCTGGTTCATGAAGTGTCTCAACGAGCCGGTCGCCCGCATGGCGAACCGGGAGGACCGTTGTACCGGCCACTTCTGGGAAGCGCGCTTTCACTCGCAGGCACTTCGATCAGAGCGTGCTCTGATCGCCGCCATGGCTTACGTCGATCTCAATCCCGTCCGCGCCGGTATAGCCAATCGCCCGGAGCAATCGGAATACACGAGCCTCAGGGCGCGCGTCAACGTCAGGCAGCAACGCACCAGACTCGCTGCTGGCATTTCCGAGGCAATACAACGCCGTGAGTTGCTGCACTTCCAGCCTCCGATGCGCCCGTTGATGCGCTTCTCCGATGCCGGGGGACAACCGAACACGACGACGTTGCCTGTTCGCGAGTCCGAGTACTTCAAACTGGTGGATATCGCGGGCCGGGCAAAAGCCAGGGGAAAGCGGGGACGAATCGACCCTGCGCTGGCGCCGGTACTTGAGCGGCTTTGCCTCTCCGTCGATCAATGGCTCGAAGCGAGCTCGGCGTTCAGACGACTGTACCGCGCCGGCGACCTGAGAAAGGCGGGTTAACGAGCTGTCGCCCTTCAGGGCAGGTCCCGGACCTGAGACTATCGGCTGCCTCGTGTTTCGCCGTCGCTGTATCAAGAACTGCACAGGCCGAGGGTGGTGGGCTGAACGTGCATAGGGGATCAGTTTTGTCGCGGAGGGTGCCTGTCCATGTGGGGCGCACGCGTGGGGCGTGTCGGTCCACGTGGGGCCGACTTGGGGTGACGCAGGGTGCACAGTCGCGGAGGGTGCCTGTCCACGTGGGGCCGTCTACGGAGGGTGCCTGTCCACGTGGGGCCGTCTACGGAGGGTGCCTGTCCGCGCGAAGGGTGCCTGTCCATATGATGCAGGGCCGTTGCGCGGGGGGTGCCTGTCCATATGGTGCCCATGTCCATTTGGGGCGCGTGTCGGTCCCCTCCTCCTGCGCTGGACCGGGCGGACACCGAGGGAAGAACGGCGGCGGCTGCACCGGCCGTAGCAAGGACGCCGGATAGCCGGCTTGCCGACCAACCTGCCATAATGTCGCCGAGGCCTGTCAATTGGACGATTGGGCTCTATGATCTGCACGTCGGCAGATCGATAACAATCCAATAAACCGTTTCAGGGAGAGCCACCGTGCCCGACTGGATTTACGAGCTTCCGATCCGGACGCTGGCCGTCTGGACTGCTGTGATCTTCGTCGGGTACTGCTGGCTTGGCGGCACCCTGCTGAGGCCATTGCTGCGCCCCTTCGTCCGCGCCCGCGGCAGCGGCAACGAAATCGTCGGCTACGTACTGTCCTCATTCGGCGTGTTCTACGGTCTGCTGCTCGGCCTCATTGCGGTCGCCGCCTACCAGAATTTCAGCCGCGTCGAATCCAACGTGGTGCAGGAAGTCTCCTCGCTGGAAACATTGTACGAAGGGATCTCGACCTTTCCCGAACCCCACGGCCAGAATCTGCGCTGGTTACTCCGCGACTACACCCGCTGGATCATCAAGTATGGCTGGCCTGAATATCAGGAGGGCCGGATACCGAAACAGGGTGCAACGAAATTAAAGGCGTTTCAGGAAAGACTACTGGCGTTTGAGCCCGAGACCAAAACCGAAGAGCTGATATTCTCCGAGACGCTGCGCCAGTTCAATGTGTTCCTGGATAAACAGCGGGTGCGCGAGCAGTCGGTGAAGACCGGCATCCCCACAGTCATGTGGTACGTGGTCATCGTGGGTGCGATTCTCAATATCGCCCTGTTGTGGCTGTTCGACATTCGCTACATCACCATGATTTTCCTGGGAGGGATTCTGTCGTTTTTTCTCGGCGCCATGATTCTGTTGATCGCGGTGATGGACAATCCTTTCCGCGGGGCGGTCAGTATTTCACAGCAGCCATTCGAGCAATTGTACTGGGACAGGATGCGGGACTAGTTGCGATGGCGAAGTTTGAGGTACACGAACTCGAGGGCGTCAACTACGTCGATATCACCCTCGACAACGAATCCGTCCGGGCCGAGGCGGGAGCGCTGTCCTATCTGAAAGGTGACATACGAGTGCACTCGAAGCTGCTGCCCTCAATCCCATCGGCGATAAAATCTTTCATCGCGATGCAGGCGATCTACCGGCCAACCTATACCGGTTCGGGCGTGGTAACGCTGCTATCGTCGGTCGGTGGCTTCCACATCATGCATCTCGATGACGAAGCGTGGATACTGGAGCGTGGAATCTACTGGGCATCCGAAGGCGGCGTCGACGTCAATTTTCACCGGGTTGATTTCTGGACCGCCTACCGCGCCCGCGAGCCGCTCATCTATCTCCAGACCAAAGTCAGGGGATCCGGGCAGGTTGCGGTCCGCACCCGCGGGCCTATCGAGCTGCTCACCCTGGGTGAGGGGGAAAAGGTGGCCGTTGACGGCAGGAATGTGATCGGCTGGAGTTCGGATGTGCGCTTCCGAATTCGCCGACCGACCGATAATTTCTTCGGGAAATTCACCTCCGGGCAAGGGCGGCTTCGGGTATTCTTCGGGCCGGGCCAGGTGCTCCTCAATCCCGCACCCCATTGGCGCTATCGGCTCTTCGCCGATGATGAGAACGACAAGCCGTTTATTCCGTGGCAGGAATGAACGGGGCATGCTGTGTCGCAGGACTTTTTCAGGATCTCGTAAGATGAAGCGAAACACCAACAAGGGTGAACGCGGGCTTACTCGCCGCGAATTTCTCGGGCGCGGTGCAAACGCTGTCGCGGTCACGGCCGCCGCGCCGCTGGCCCCGCTATTCCTCTCCGGGTGCGATTCCGGCCCGCCCGAGCAGGAGGCGGTCAAGGTAGGCATTCTCCATTCGCAAACGGGGACGATGGCAATCAGCGAGATATCGCTGGTCGATATGGAGATTATGGCGATCGAGGAAATCAACGCTGCCGGGGGCGTGCTGGGCAGGAAGATTCAACCCGTTATCGAAGATGCGCGTTCCAGGGCGGTGGATATTTTCCCCAAGAAGGCCGCCAAACTCCTGCAGGAGGACCAGGTCGCCGCAGTTTTCGGCTGCTGGACTTCCGCCGCCCGCGTCGCCGTGAAACCCGTGTTCGAACAGCACAACGGCCTGCTGTTCTACCCTCTGCAGTACGAAGGCAACGAATGTTCGCGCAACATCGTGTATACCGGCCTCGCGCCCAATCAGCAAATACTTCCCGCCATCGACTGGCTGTTCAGCGGAGCCGGAGGCGGCAGGCGGCGATTCTACCTGCTCGGCTCGGACTATATCTATCCCAGAACAGCTAATCACATCATCCGCAGCTATGTGGCGGCTGCGGAGAGGGAGGTGGTCGGCGAGGCGTATACCGCCCTGGGCGAGCGGGACTACCTGGCGGTCGTCGACGCTATTGTGGCATCAAAGCCGGACGTGATTTTCAGCACACTGAACGGGTATACGAATGTCTACTTCTACCGCGAATTGGCCCAGCGCGGCATAACCGCGCAGCAGTTGCCGGTTTTTGCCACCAGTGTTGGCGAGGACGAGTTGCGCGGATTGCTGCCACAACACGTCGAAGGCCACCTGGCCGGTTGGAGCTATTTTCAGACGGTGGATACGCCGGCCAACCGCGCCTTCGTGGACCGATTCAAAGCCGAGCACGGCGAGGACCGGGTGGTGAGTGATCCCATGGAAGCGGCTTACTCACAGGTCTATCTGTGGAAACTCGCTGTGGAAAAAGCCGGCAGTTTCGACGTGGACAGGGTGCTCGAGGCCTTCGGCCAACGGATCGAGTTCGATGCGCCCGGCGGCAAGATTATGGTCGACCCGAAGTCTCTCCATACCTACAAACCGTTTCTCATCGGCAGGATTCGCGATGACCGGCAATTCGACATCGTTTTCGAAACACCGACGTGGATAGAACCCGACCCCTATCCGCCGCTCGCTTTTCCAGGGTGGTCCTGTGACTGGACCCGGGGTGGTGTGACCGAGGGAGAGCGGGTCGACATCCGCAAGACTTAGGCAGCTGCCGGGCCGGTATCGACCAGCGCAGCGGCGGCCGGCTGCTTACGATTCCGTGTGCCAGCGGCACCGAAGCCCATGTGAGACGGAACGTTGTCGCGGAGGGTGCCTGTTCATGTGAGGCCGTGGAGGGTGCCTGTCCATGTGTGAGATTGCATGTGTGAGATTGGCTGTACCAGCGGTGCCGGAGGTAACCTTATGTCTTCGCCAGCGGTGCCGGAGGTAACCTTATGTCTTTGCAATCGGCCGCGGTTCACTTACGAATAAGGTGGTTGCCCGCAACGGTTATAGGGTTACTCTGGCACCGACTGCGGCGCTCAAGGGTTATAGGGTTACCTCCGGCACCGACGGCCCGACTGCGGCGCGCAAAACCCCGAAATAGTGTCACTGTCACCCGGAACTACGATAAACACTTTTCCGGTCCCCGATTTTAACTACGTAGACGATGAGCTGGTTGTCCTCGATCGCATAGACGATGCGGTATGGTCCCTGCCGGATGCGGTAGCGCTCAGACCCGGATAGTCTCTTGCAATTCGGTGGACGGGGATCTTCGGCCAACGCTTGAATGCGAGTGACAATGCGTCGGCGATCGGCTCGGCGAGAAATGGCTTCTAATTCTTTTGCTGCCGACTTCTTGATTCGTAGCCTATATTTTGCCACGTCGCTTCAAATCCTTAACGACGTCTTCGAAGGCGAGATCGGGTTCTTTCTCTCTGCTTTCAAATGCGGCGATGTCCTCGGCATCCTCTGCCAGCGCTTCCCTGACCGCATCGTTGACCAGCTCGGACACACTGCAATCCGTTTCCGCGGCCTTGAGCCGCAAAGCTCTGTGGATATGCGGATCGAAGTAGACAGTCGCGCGTTTTTGCGGAGAATCAGCCACTCAGGCACCATAGCGTTACAACGCTATAACGTCAATGTCCGAAATGACCAGGTTCGGCGGCGCCACGAACGGTGTTCGGATTGAGGGCAATTTCGGGACAGTGTCCGAAATAGTTGGTGGCCGGAGGAATCACGGTCACTGTCCCTAATCTTCGCCGCTTTCTTTGCACCACTGGTCTTGACCAGGAATGTTATTGCCGCGAAAAATCAATGATTTTCGTGCTTTTGCGTTGTTGCTGCTCCGCCGCCAGATGATCGTGATACAAACCCAGCAGCAAGCGAATACCCCAAAGATGATAAAAGGCCGCAAGAAAGAATACCGCGACGGGAATCGCAAAGACGCCGATCGGAACCGTCGTCTTGTAAAGCACGTGCCAGGCGGCGTAAGCCGGAGAAAATATGATCGGCAGACCGAGGATGACGAACAGCGCCAGATGCTGATCAAAGCGCTCCCAGCGCCGGACGAACTCCTCGCCGGGCAACGTCTCGGCGTTGACGCGGGGGTCGCCGAGCCAGCGAACCAGCAGGCTTTCGTAGCGATCATGTCGTTTCAAGACAGAACGAAACCAGAGCACAAACGCCGAGATGAGCAGGTAAAAGACAGCGGACCCGACAGCGATTAGTCCGACCGGCCACAGCTCTTGCAACGGTGCGTCGCGTACCTGGACGAAATACACGAATAGTCCGACTATGTATAAGCCCGCGGCCGCCAGGCCCGCAGCAAAGCGGGTAGGCCACGTTGATTTCACCGAGAAGGCCCGCTCGGAAAGATTCTGCAATGCATCGTCGACGGACTGGTCGCCGAGAACGCCGGAACTTTGCGCGTAGTGTGCAAAGAATTCTTTGCGGGCGGACAAATGCCGAACCAGGCATTGACCGAGGTGTCGCGCGACATAGGCCCAGGCCGTCAGAAGCCCGAACACCAGGTAGGGCGTCATGGGCTCCGGCATGAATGCCCCGTAGGTGGCGGAACTGGCTGGGGCCAATGGGCTATCGGTCGTTTCCGATTCGCTTCCGCCAGGACTCCGGGTGCGGCTCCCGGACTTTTTTCCTACCTCCGGCGTCGGCATGTACCGTACCAATCGGGCGACGGTCGCATCGAAGTATTCATGACTGTAGGCGACGCCGTTGTGGCGGGTCAGAGCCTGAACGCTGTCGGGGAGGCCGCCGGTATTCGAAAAATCGAAACCGGGCATCAGGAGCGGAATGATGTTGCGTCCGGTGACCAGGGCGTGATCGATTTCCCGGCGCAGCCAATCGTCTTCGTCGGAGACGCCGTCAAGGGCGCGCGGTGACAGGATCAGGATGAAATTCGGCGTGCTCTCGATGTGCGTGAGCAAACGATCGTCGAAGTGGCCGCTTGCCAGATCATCCACGTCGAGGAATACGCGGTAGCCTCGCTCGGACAGCGCTATGCGCAGCAACCGGGCGGTTTCGGCGCCCTGGTCGCGCCGATAGCTGATAAAGACATCGTAGCTTTCCACGGCGTCGATTGTCGGTCCGAACGGATGCCCGACGCAAAGATTCGGGACTATTCAACCGCCAAATTGAAACGTCCTGGTTGCAGAATTCGGGTCGATTTTTCGTTGTCACTGTCCGCTCGATTCTGCGCGCAAATCCAGGCCAGAGCGGGTTTTACCGCATCGCAGCGGCGACATTCGATACATCCCTGAAAAAGGTGCCGGGTCTATTTTCAATGCCCATAATGACCAGGCTAAGCGGCACCACGAACCGGTGTCCGCTTGAGGGCAATTTCGCGACAGTGACCGAAATAGTTGGCGGTTGGCGGAATCACGGTCACTGTGCCTGAACTCCGGTCTCAGCGGGCGGGTCAGTGTTTGAGACGATAATAATCGGGGGCAGAGGGAAAATGATCCATGTTCACTCTGACCCCGATTATTTGCCAAACTCGAAAATGCCCGCATCCCACATCTCCGGTGCCGCGTAACCCAGCAGGTTGACCGTGCTTGCCGCGACGTTGCTGAGGCCGAAGCTGTGCCCGCCCGCGATGCGGATCGCGCCGTTCGAAACATTGTCGTAAAAGTAGAACGGTACCGGGCTGAGGGTGTGGCTGGTCTTGGCTTGCTGCGTGCCGCGCTCGTCCACCGCGGGCTTGCCGTTTTTGTCGAGCTGGAACATCTCGTCGGCATTGCCGTGGTCGGCGGTGATCATCGCCACGCCACCGAGCTTGTCGATCACCGGCAGCAGCCGTGCCAGCGCGAGATCGACGGTCTCCACCGCGACGATCGCCGCGTCGTAATTGCCGGTGTGGCCGACCATATCGCCATTGGCATAGTTGACCCGCAGCGTTCGGTACTTCCCGGACTTCAATCGTTCGATCAGCTCGTCGGTGATCTCGGCGGACTTCATCCACGGCCGCTGCTCGAACGGAATCACGTCGGAGCGGATTTCGACGAAGTCGGCGAGTTTCTCGTCGAACTTGCCGCTGCGGTTACCGTTCCAGAAGTAGGTAACGTGGCCGTATTTCTGGGTCTCGGAGATCGCAAGCTCGGTGATGCCGGTGGCCGCGAGGTACTCGCTCATCGTGTTCGAGATGGCCGGGGGCGAGACCAGAAAACGTTCCGGGATCAGCAGGTCGCCGTCGTACTGGAGCATCCCGGCGTAGGTAACGTCGGGACGCGTGCCGCGGTCGAAGTAGCCGAAATCGTCATCGCTGAACGCACGGGAGATCTCGATCGCGCGGTCGCCGCGGAAGTTGAAGAAGACCACGCTGTCGCCGTCACGAATCGGTCCGAGGGGCTCACCGTGGGCGGCGATCACGAATGGCGGCAGGTCCTGGTCGATCGTGCCGGGATGCTCGGCCCGCAGTGATTTGATTGCCTCGGCTGCCGATTCGAACTGCTGGCCCTCGCCGTGTACATGGATCTGCCAGCCCTTCTCGACCATGCCCCAGTTGGCCTCGTAGCGGTCCATCGTGATGACCATGCGGCCGCCGCCGCTGGCGATGGCGACGTCGAAGTTTTCGCGGCGCGTCTCTGCCAAGAACCGCTCGAAGGGCTCGACATACTCCAGCGCAGAAGTCTCGGGAACGTCGCGGCCGTCGAGCAGGATGTGAATACGTACCCGCTTCGCGCCCTCATCGCGCGCGTGCAGGATCAGCGCCTTCAGGTGATCGATGTGGGAGTGAACGTTGCCGTCCGAGAATAGCCCGATGAAGTGCAGCGTGGAGCCGCGTTCGCACACGTTGCTGACGATCTCCTGCCACGCCTGTCCTTCGAACAGCGAGCCCGAGGCGATCGCGTTGCTCACCAGCGCCGCGCCCTGGCTGAACACCTGGCCGGCGCCGAGGGCGTTGTGACCGACTTCGGAGTTGCCCATGTCCGCGTCGCTCGGCATGCCGACCGCCTTGCCGTGGGCGAGCAGCGTCGTGTACGGGTAGTCGCGGGCGAGCCGATCCAGCGTGGGCGTATTGGCGTGGAGCACGGCGTTGCCGACGGGACTTTCGTTGAGCCCGACGCCATCCATGATGACGGTCAGGATCGGGCCCTCGATTCCGGGAAAAGACGGGTGTTTCTTTAGCATTGCAGGCTCCGGGTGATGAATCGCCGGGGAGGAACTCGCGGTCCCCGCCCCCGAACCCCCAAGCATAGGACGTTTCGCATTGCTGGTTCCACCGCCTGCTGGAAACGATTCGGTTCGGACTCTATGGTGCGAGGCGCCTGCCGAGTGGCTTACGCAACCCCTGGCGGGCATCGGGCTATCGTTCAGTGGTGCCGGAGGTAACCGTATGTCCAAACAAACGGCTGCGGTTCATTTACGCGTTAGCCGGATAACCGGATAGGCATAAAGTTACCTCCGGAACCGTTTAACCGCTGGCTGTGGTTGGGCGTTCCTGCCCTATTTGTCCGCACCCTGGCGAAGCAGCAGAAACCGAACCAACGGGGGCGCGACGATCGAGGTCAGAATCGACATAATGACTATCCCGGCGAAGATCTTCGGCGAGATCAGCGCGTCACCGAGTTGACTGCACTGGTAGACGACGAGGAGCGCGATTTCTGCTCGCGGAATCATGCTGACACCAAGCACCAATGCATTGGCCTTGTTCAAAAGAAACAGCGCAGGGAGCGCTACACCAATCACTTTGGCTGACGCAGCGGCGCCGGCCAGCAGCAGCCCGGTGTCCGCGCCAAGCAGAAACGCGGCTGGGTCGACTTGCATGCCGATATGAATGAAAAAGAAAGGCGCAAAGAACTCATAGTACAAAGTGAATCGTCCTTCGTTGCCGATGACGTTCGGGTCACGACTGAACGCGAGACCGGCGAAAAGCGCGCCGATGGCGAGGGAAAACCCGAGCAGCTCGGCGAATGCAGAAAGCGCGAGACCGGTGCCGAGGATCGTAATGACGAGGGCCGTGCCGTCTCCATCGAGCTTCCGATTGAAACGCGTGAAATCTTCTTCCAAGTATCGGGAAAAGACATAGCAGACCCCGACAAACAGAACGAGTTTCAGCACCGTCAGCATCACCGTCGCACTCGCCGCTACGAGTAGCCCGTTAACTCCGGCCTGGAGCACGGGCAGGATGGCCAGCACGATCGTCAGCAGCAGCACGCCCGAGAGATCATCGAGCTCTGCGACGTCGATGAGGAGCGTTCCCGTGGTCGAGTTCAGCAGGCTGAGCTCATCCCAGATGGTGACCGAGACCGCGACGCTGGTCGCGCTGAAGGCCGTGGCGATGATCAATGCCGTCACTAGCGCAAGATCCAGCACGTAGTAAGCAAGCGTGAACCCGACGAGGAGGTTCGCCAGCACGTCTCCGATCCAGATCAGGCTGGCATCGGGCAGCTTGGCTATCAGGGCCTTGAGGTTGCTGCGCAGCCCGACCCGGAAAAGCAGCGCGACGACACCGAGCTCGGCGAGCACGGAAAATACGTTTTCGAAGGTGTGATCAATGAAGTTCCACTGATAATCGAGCGTGCTGATCAGAAAGCCGAGAACGATATAGCCAACCGGTGCGGGCAGACTGATGCGCCCCATCAGGTTCTTGACGAGAGGGCTCAGCACCAACAACGCGCCGAGCGTTATCAGCAACACGGCGTCAGTCTGCACCGCTTCCTCCGCCTCGTAGCCGTTGTTAAGAGCTGCACGCCATCCCCGGCTATCTGGAAACAGCCACCATAGTCCGCTCGCGGTTTTTGGCCGCTGTCCCCAAACTCTCTCTCCCTTGATTTGGTTACTGTCCGCATACTCGAAGTGTAATGGATTACCGCGGCGGATCAGGCGGCGAACTGGTCTTTGCGCTGAATCCTCAGCGCCTGCAGCAGGAATCCGAGTTCTCTATGTCATTTCTCCACGACTAGCGACGGCGATGTGTTTTTCGGCTAGGCGGCCTGTCTGTTGTCGGTGCGCGGTTTTTACCAGGGTCGCACAGCTTTTCATCCCCGCCGGCTATAAACCCGGCACCGCGCTTCGCTAATTATTTATTGTTGCCGGTCCTTTGACTGTGATTGCTCTCGTCATCGGGTGGCCTTTTTTGTTATTGCGGCGGATGGCGTCGTGCGTATGAGAGCGGTGGTTCGTCGGCAAAACTGCGGTTTGGCGTCTGTCAGTGGACGAGCCGGCGGTAGACGTAGTGCAATGTCATCAAACTCACCGAGAAGGCCGGCCAGGCTGTTCAGCGGCGCCAGCGCGAATCACAGCCACTCGTTGTCGATGTCGTTGAGGGAGGGTAGCGGTGCCGGAGGCAACCATATGCCTCGACAATCGGCCGTCTATTTGCGAGTCAGTCGATCGACCGACCGAACCACTGGGTCACAACCGGCACTGACTGATTCCCGCCTGCACGCTTGCCACTCGCCGAAACAGCACTCTGAACCGTCCCACCCCTACGCCTCGGCCGCTGGTTTCGAACTATTGAAAGGCGTAGTCTTGCGCTTAGCAAAGGATGGGAAAATCCTTTCATGTCGATTGTTCATGAGCTCAAACGTCGTAACGTTTTTCGCGTCGCAATTGCGTACCTGACCGGAGCTTGGTTGCTGGTCGAGGTGGCGGAAACACTCTTTCCGATTTACGGCTTTTCCGCGGCGGGGGTCCGCCTCGTGGTCACGCTGCTGGCAATCGGTTTCCCGCTGGTCCTTGTATTCTCGTGGGTGTTCGAGCTGACGCCTGGAGGGCTCCGTCGCGAAAAACAATTCGACGCCGCGGCCACACCGGCTCAGCCAATGGGCAAAAATCTCGATCGCGTCATCATCGTGCTACTGGCATTGGCGCTGGGCTACTTTGCCTTTGACAAGTTCGCGCTCGAACCCGATCGGGTTGCTGAGCTGGCGCAGACAGCAGCCAGAACCGAAGCGGAGCAGGCGCTCGGGCAGCAACCGGAGACGGCGTTGCCCGACAAATCCATCGCCGTGTTGCCTTTTGCAAACATGAGCCCTGACCTCGAGAACGAATATTTTAGCGACGGCCTTACCGAGGAGCTGATTGCGGCGCTCGCGAAAGTCCGGGGCCTGCACGTCACTGCCCGCACATCTGCGTTTGCCTTTAAGGGTGAGAACAGGGACATTCGGGACATCGGTAAACGCCTCAATGTCAGAACCGTGCTGGAGGGAAGTATTCGGCGCGAACACGATCGCGTTCGCATCACGGCTCAGCTCATCAGCGTGGAAGACGGTTTCCACTTGTGGTCTGAATCCTACGACTACCAATTGGAGAGTGTGCTCGCCCTTCAGGAGACAATATCCCGGGCCATTGTCGACGCGTTGCAGATCCAGCTCTCGCCAGAGGCCGATGCGCAACTAAAAGCGCAGCCTGAGGTCAGCCCCGAGGCATACGATCTCTACCTGAAAGGCCGTTATTACTGGGCACGCCTGAGCATGGGCGGTTTTCAGCAGAGCATCGAGACATTTCGAAAAGCGATTGCCATCGACCCGGACTACGCGCCGCCGCACGCCGGGTTGGCAAATGCCTACAGTCTTGCGGGCTATTTTGGCGTCATGGCGCCACGCGAAGCTTTTCCGCTGTCGATCAGTGAAGCCAATGCCGCGCTCGCGCTCGACCCGGGTTCGTCGGAGGCGCTGGTGGCAAGGGGCATGGCCGCGCTGGTTTACGAATGGGACTGGGATCGCGCTGGTGAAGACCTGAGACGGGCATTGGAGTTGAGCCCCAATTCTTCCCTGGCTCACTGGGCCTACGCCGAATACCTGATGGTTGTGGATCCGGCCGCGGCAATCGACTCGGCCCTGCACGCGCTCTCGCTCGATCCGTTGTCGCTGCCGATCATGAACCTGGTCGCCTTCACCTACCTCGACCAGGACATGTTTGCCGAAGCGACGCGGATGGATGAAGAAATTCTTGCGCTGGATCCCACCTTCGCGGCCGCCTACTGGAACCGCGGTATCATCCACATGTTGCAAGGGCGGTTGGACAAAGCGCTGGAGGATTTGAGCGAGGCGGTTGAATTATCCGATGGCATGCCGTCAACACTGGCGGTACAGGCCCGTATTTATGCGAAATCGGGTGACGAGGAAAATGCCCTTGCCGTCCTCGCACAACTCCACGACCGTCGCGAATTGCCGCGACGGGGCTACGTATCGCCGGTACTGATTGCCTACGTGTATGAAGGGCTTGGCCGGACTGAAGATGCCCTTGACTGGCTCGAAACCGCTTTCGAGGAACACGATGGATGGCTGGTCTTACTGAACGCCTTTCCACGCTTTGAGTCGTTGCGCGATGAGCCCCGGTTCAGGGACATCCGGCATCGTTTGAAACTGCCTGAAGACAACTTCGACTAATCCCCGCTATTTAGGGAGCGGCTATTTAGGGACAGTGACCATAACTGCAGAATTTCCGTTCGAGTTTTGGTCACTCTCCCTAAACTCCCCGGCAAATCGTCGGCAAGCGTACCGTTGCCGCAACACCGCCGGAGCAGATTGCGAATCCAGGACTGCCTGCGGCGCACGAGCTCAGTGAAGGCATCGCGGTCGCCTCGCACGGCGAGGCTTACGACGAGCGCCTCCGTACCGTCCGCGTAATAGCTGGCGGCTGCGGGCATCTATCAGGCGAGGTCGTTCGAGCACCGGCTTTCGACCAGTCTCGGGTCAGCGGTGCCGGAGGTAACCATATGTCCAAAGGGTCAGCGGTGCCGGAGGTAACCATATGTCCAAACAAACGGCTACGGTTCAATTACCTGCTAGCCGGATAACCCGATAGTCATAAGGTTACCTCCGGCACCGTTTACGCGGGCACCGTTTGACGCGCTCTGTCACTAGGTAGTACTGCGAATTGACGCCGCTGGCCGAAAGGGGGATAAAATTTAGTTGCTTCGCAAAGAGGCAAACCTGGCGAAAGCCAGGGACGCAATGCCACGGGTCCTCGCTTCCTCCGCGACGCATTCTGCTACGCCACGAAGGACCCCAAGATCGCCGGGCTGCCGAAGTTGATAACACATCTACGGAGGTAGCCATCATGGAAGAAAGTCTCCTGCACACTCTCAAATTCAGGATAGTGTCGGCTGCGTCGATACTATTTTTTGTGGCAGGCACGGCGCTGGGCGCGGGCGGGTCTGTTACCTATACGGCGGATGCGGAATTCGACCAGGGTACGCTGATCAACGTCAACCACGACGCGCCCAACAACGACCAGCTGCAGCTCAACGATTCCGGTGAGGCATTTAGCTTCATCTGGGTCGCGGCGAGTCGGCGTGGCACGATCGTCAAGATCGACACCGAAACCGGCGCCATTCTTGGCGAATACCAGTCAGCCCCGAACGGCCGGGCGCGCAATCCATCGAGGACCACGGTTGACGCTAACGGCAATGTCTGGGCCGGTAACCGCGACGAAGCAGACGGCAATCGCGGCTCGGTCGTCCATATCGGCCTGGTGGAGAACGGGCAGTGCGAGGACCGCAACGGCAACGGCACCATCGAAACTTCAAGCGGTTTGTCCGATGTATTGCCCTGGAGCAACAGCGGTGGTGCCGATAGTAACGGCGGTGTTTCAACCGCCGACGATGAGTGCATCATCCACTACGTGCGTACCAGCGGTACTTTTGTTCGAACGGTCGCCGTTGACGGCTCGAACAATGTCTGGATCGGCGGATATGGGAACCTGGTGCACGAGCTCTATGATCAAAATGGCATCGCGGTCCCGGGCACCCAGTTCAATCTTGGCTGTGGTGGGTACGGGGGGCTCGTTGACGGTAGCGGCGTTCTCTGGTCGGCCAATATCAGCCAGGGCCGCTTGCTTCGGTACGATCCCGCGACCAGTACTGGCGATTGCATCCGGGTTGTTGCGTCCTATGGTCTCGGCATCGACACCAACGGGTACATCTGGAACAGCATGTGGATCAACAACACCATCATGAAAATCAGCCCCGCCGGCGTAGCCGAGCCCGGATTTCCGGTTCCGACCGGTGGCGCCAGCAACGATCGTGGCGTTGCCATAACGCCGGCTGACAACAACGTCTGGGTAGCCAATAGCGGCGGCAGCGATGTATCGCGGCTCGATAACAACGGCAATTTGCTGAATATCGTCGCGGTTGGTACGACGCCTACAGGTGTTGCAGTCGATGCGGCTGGCAAGGTCTGGGTGACGAACTACTCCTCGCACGACGTGATGCGTATTGACCCGGTCACCAACCTGGTGGATCTGACCGTCAGCCTTGGCGCCGGAGCCGGCCCCTACAACTACAGTGACATGACCGGTTCCACGTTGACGGCGGCCCCGGACAATGGCACCTGGTCGGTCGACTACGACAGTGGTCAGGTCGCCGCGCCGTGGAAGTCGGTCAGCTGGACCGCAGCCGAACCCGGCGACAGCAGTATCGTTGTAACGATTGCCGGCAGCGCAGACGGCATCGCGTACGGCCCGTTCGAGGCCGTTGCGAATGGCGGTGAGCCAACGTTCGATTCGCGGTACCTGCGAATCAACGTTGCCTTCACCCGCGCTACCGCGGGCGACAGCCCGATCCTGTTCGACCTGACGGCGGTTTGGAACCGGAATCCCGATTGCTCGGCCGCGGCTCCGAGCATCGATACGATCTGGCCGCCCAACCACAAGTTCGTTCCGGTGAGCGTGCTGGGAGTGACCGATCCCGATGGCGATGAGGTCGTGATCACGATCGACAGCATCTGGCAGGATGAGCCCGTCGATACGTTCGGTGACGGCACGTTTGCGCCGGACGGACAGGGCGTGGGCACCTCGTTAGCCGAGGTTCGCGCCGAGCGTACCGGTAACGTCAATGTGCCCGGCAACGGCCGCGTTTACCACATCGGCTTTACCGCAGGCGACGGCTTCGGCGGCAGCTGCTCAGGCTCCGTTGCAGCCGGCGTGCCGCATGACAAGAAGGACATCCCCGTGGATGACGGACCGCTGTATGACTCAACGACGTTCTGATTCCGCGTTTCATGCAAGCCAGGAGAAGCGCCCCGCCGGGGCGCTTCTTTTTGCCGGTGCGCAGTATCGGCGAGATTGAGCGCCGGGCGGGGTGTTCGCAAACCGTTGCTGGTCGTTGCCGCCTGGATGTCCGGTTCGCTGTGCCCGGGCCGCCGGGCGGCGCCGAAGAGGCTGTGCACCGATCGAACCGGTTACCCGACGGGCACCGTGCCGGGTCCGGGGAACAGCTTCTCGATATCGAACTTGCGGAGCTGGTGCGGGGCGAGCCCGGCTTTTTCGAGCAGGCCGTTCCAGCGCGGGTCGTCGTGCAACGATTGAAACAATGGGTCCGTGTTCCAGCTGTGGGGTCCGTTGGACGCCGGTGGATCGATCCTCTGCTCGAGTATGTCGAAAGCCTCGGCATGGCGCCCGACCCAGGCGTAGGCGGAAGCGAGGAAGTCCTCGGGGCGAACCAGGTATCGCTCGAATTTTTCGTCTTCAACGGACGCTTCGAGCTCGGAAAGCGCGGCCTCGTGTGCCTCGATGCGATCGATTGCGAGAACCCAGTCCATTTTCTCACGGAGTTGACTCGCCCACTGCTCCCGGGTCAGATGCCCCCAGTAGAGGTTTTGCCCGTAGATGCGGGCATACAAAAGCAGGGCGGCGACATTGTTTGGGTCGCGCGCAAGGGCCTCGTCCAGCAGGGTTTCCGCTTCCGCTGCGCCTTCGTCACGATGACGTTGCAAGAGATGGCGTGCCTGCAGAAACAACGCGTAGGATTCGGGATCGACCCGGTCGGCCTCGCTCGCTATCTCCGCGTCGCGTCCGGGGTCGAGCACGAATTTGTCGAAAGCGAAGTAACTGACGGCGACAGCAAGCATCGCAATGATGACCTGGTCGAGGCGCCTGGCGGCGTTGCGGCGGGCAGGTGCGTCATGATCGACCTTGTTGTTGCGGGCGAGGCCTTCCGGTGTCAGCTCGAACAGCCACGAGGCGACGAGCACCGGAACCAGGCCGATCGCGAGCACGATCACGACGAGACGGGTCACCGCATCGCTGAGGCCGAACACCGGCGCCAGAGAATCGAGAACCTGAACGACGAGCCATGCGAACGCGACGTACACAGTCCCCACCCGAATCACGTTGCGGCGTTGCAGCTCGGCGATCAGCGACATGCCGCGTAGCCTACCGGATATCGGCGAATGACTGCCGCTTCGCAGAAGCGCTTAACTTAAAACTCAGATCTCGATCGGAAGGCGGCGGTGACGCTTGCCGGTGGCGGCATGAATCGCGTTGGCCAGCGCCGCGGCGATCGGCGGCACCGACGGCTCGCCGAGCCCGGTCGGGTGCGCATCCGTCTCGGCGAAATGGGTTTCGATCACGAGCGGCGATTCGTTGATACGCAATATCCGGTAGTCGCCGAAATTGCCCTCGACGATACGCCCGTCGGCGACCGTGATGCGTTCGCGCAACGCCGCGGACAGGCCCTGCACGATCCCGCCCTCGATCTGGGCACGTCCACCGTTGGGGTTGAGCACCGGGCCGCAGTCGGCTGCGCACACGACCTTGTGGATGCGCAGCTTGCCGTCGATGACCGACACCTCGACCACTTCCGCCGCGTAGCTCAGGTGGTCGATGCCGCAGGCGATGCCCATGCCGTGCCCGGCGGGCAGAGGCTTGCCCCAGCCGGCCTTGGCGGCCGCGAGTTGCAGTACGCCTTTCAGGCGTTGCGGGCGGAACGGGAATTCCTCGTTCTGCTCGGGACGGTCGACCTCCAGTTCGTCGATCAGCGCGAGACGCAACTCGAGCGGATCCTTACCCGCGCGCACGGCGAGTTCGTCGATAAAACTCTCGACCGCGAACGTCGCGTGGGTCGTGTGCACGGCACGCCACCAGCCGCGATTGATGCCGGAATCGAGATAGCTGTATTCGCACGAGCGGTTCGGGATGCGGTACAGCATATTGGCCGCACCGTCGCTTTCGCCGACGCCGAACGCATCGACATCGACCTTGTCGCTGTAGGTCGCGCGGATCGCCGGTGTCGAGAAACGTTGCCGCCACGCGAGCGGCATGCCGGCGTCGTCGAGACAGGCATCGATGACGTGGACCGCCGCCGGGCGATAGAAATCGTGGCGCATATCGTCTTCGCGGCTCCACGTGACCTTGACCGGCGCGTCGGCCTCGGCGGCAACCAGTGCAGCTTCGACGACATAGTCCGGGTTGATGCGGCGGCCGAATCCGCCGCCGATCAGCGTGATTTCGACAGAGACGTTCGCGGCCGGGATTTTGAGTGCCTCGGAAGTCGCGCGCGCGGCCCAGTTGGGGAACTGGGTCGGTGTCCAGATCCGGCAGCGGTCGCCATCGACCGCGGCGGTACAGTTCATCGGTTCCATCGTTGCATGCGACAAAAACGGCACTTCGTACGTCGCCGACAGCACATCATCGGCCGCGGCAAGCACTTTGTCCGGATCGCCAAGACGGTTCACGGTGGCCTCGCCGGGACGCGAGGTGAGTTCATGCATCTTCTTCGAATGCGCGGCGCTGTTCTCGCCGCCGTGCGGCCCGGCATTCCACTCGATAGCAAGCGCATCGCGCCCCTGCATTGCCGCCCAGGTGCTGTCGGCGATCACCGCGACGCCGGCGTGGACGTTGGTACTGCCGCCGACGGCCGGTACCGTCACGACCTTGCGCACGCCGGTGATCTTTAGCGCCGCCGCATCTTCATAGGATTTCAGGCTGCCGCCATGCACCGGGCTGCGTTCGACGACTGCATACAGCATGCCGGGCAGTCGCACGTCCGCGCCATAGATCGCTTTGCCGGTAACGATTGCATCGACGTCGACGCCCGCGTGTTCTTTGCCGAGCAAGCGGAACTGGGAGGGCGTTTTCAGCGCCGGCTTGTCGGGCGCCGGCTTTGTCGCTGCCGCTGCGGCGAGGTCGCCGTAGGCGATGCGTTTTCCGCTGGCAGGGTCAATCGCATAACTGTCCGCCGTCTCCAGCGTAGCGGCGTCGACGCCGAGCCGATCCGCCGCCGCAGCCAGCAGCATTGCCCGCGCGCTCGCGCCTGACTCGCGCAGCCGGGCCCAGTTGCGGCGGATACTGGCGCTGCCGCCGGTCCCCTGGCGGCCGTATTTCTCCTCGTTGGCGGGGGCGGTCCGGACGCTGACCCGGGACCAGTCGAGATCGAGTTCTTCGGCGACGATCATAGCCAGCGTGGTGCGCACACCCTGACCCATCTCGGATTGTGAAACGGTGACGGTGGCCGAGTTGTCGGCGTCGATGCGAACGAACACGTTCGGTTCGAACCCTGCCCCGGCTGTTGCGGCTGCAATCCCGGAACCGGGAATCGCCACGCTCAGGACCAGGCCACCACCGGCAAGCCCCGAAACACGAAAGAACTCGCGCCGGGTCATTGTCGAAGACGAGACCGCCGCGCGACGCTCCGCCACCCACTCCGGATCGAACCGGTCACCGCTCACGATGCACTCCCTCCATCGGCCGCGCGCCTGATCGCGGTGCGGATGCGAACATAGGTGCCGCAGCGGCACAGGTTGCCGCGCATCGCCGATTCTATTTCCGTGTCGCTGGGCCGGGGTTTGCTCGCAAGCAGTGCTGCTGCGCTCATGATCTGACCGGTCTGGCAATAACCGCACTGCGGTACGTTCTCCTCGCGCCACGCGACCTGGACCGGATGGTTGCCGTCAGGCGACAGCCCCTCGATCGTCGTGATGTCGTGTCCGGCCGCGGCGGAGACGGCCAGCACACACGAGCGTGTGGCCTTGCCGTCGAGGTGGATCGTGCAGGCACCGCAATAGGCCTCGCCGCAACCGAACTTGGTACCGGTTAGCCCGAGGGTGTCCCTAAGCGCCCACAACAGCGGCATGTCGCCGTCGACATCTAGCTCAACGGTCTGGCCGTTCACCTTCAATTTGTACACGCCGCTACCCCGTCAACCGTATTTGCCTGAGAGCCTAAATATAGCAGCGGCAGAGAAACGGGCGAACCGGGCGTGGCTGCGGGCGGGCGCTGCACGAAAAACACGCCAGCCATCCGATCAGAGCGATGCAAGGACAATGACCTCGAATGTCGATCCGGCGCGTTATGGAAAAATGAGGCCGCGGCCCGGCGTATGAATGTGGTAGTTTTTGACCTTCAGGACAGATGTTTGTTTATATAAAGCAGCCACTACGCAATCTCTGGGGAATGGAAATGACCGGAATAAGGGAATCGAGGATGGTCCTCTCGGGCGCTCTGATCATAGTGCTCGCGGGAGGAGTAACCGCCGGCGATGCGAGTGCGGCGCCGGGGCAAAACGCGGACAAGGCCCGCGTCATCGAATACTGGACGCCGGCGCGCCGCGCCGCGGCCTCGCCGAGGGATCTTGTCATCGACCAGCGCGGTCTGGGTTACCTTCGCCGCGCCGACGGTTCCCTGAAACCGCATGGACACCAGATTTCTGCCGAGGCCGGTGGCGGCAAGACCCCGCAGGCGCGACCGGGCGGTGGCGGTAACGATACGACGCCGCCGGTGATAACCAGTCTCGACCCGGCCGCCGGCGATACGATCGGCGACGCCTACACTTTCTCGGCCGTCGTCACCGATAATGTCGGCGTCCGTTCGGTGACTTTCGAAATAACTTACCCGGACGGCGTAAACACCCAGTCTTTCTCGGCAACCAATACCGGTGGCGACTCGTGGAGCGCTGCGTTGTCGGGCTTCACCGATGGCGACTGGAGCTGGCAGGTCGTCGCCACGGACACCGCCAAGAAAGGCGGTAACTCTGCGCTTTCGGCCGACACCCCATTCACCGTCTCCACTGGTGGTGGCGGAGGCGGTGGTGGTGGTGGTGGTGGCGACACCATCACCAATGCGCCGTGGACCGGTGGCGGCGATGTCCAGCAAACCGCTGGCCGGCTCTTCTATGAAATGCCGGCGAATTCCAAGCGCAAGGGTCCATGGAACGGCTATGTCTGCTCCGGCACGGTCGTGACCGACAATGCGAGCGGTCGGTCGGTGATCCTGACTGCCGCGCACTGCGTCTACGACGATGCGAACGGCGCCTTTGCCCGCAACGTTTTGTTTATTCCGAATCAGGACGGCACGACCGGCAGCCGTACCGACAGCGACTGCAGCAACGACCCGATCGGTTGCTGGGTAGCATCGTTTGGTGTCGTGGATACGAACTGGACCCAGGCTGTGTTCCCGGACAACATTCCTTGGGATTATGCCTTCTACGTGGTCGAGGACGGTCCGGGTTCGCACCAGCCGGGCATCAATCCGAGTTCAGATGTTTTGGATGCTGCCGTGCCGGCGCTCAACATCGACTTCACCGCGCCGGAGGTGAACGACGGCACTGCGGGTTCGGCGTCCGCCGACTTCACTCATGCGCTAGGTTATTCGTATAGCGACGATCCGAACTTCATGTATTGCGCCGAGGACATGACCACCGAGGGCAGCGACAACTGGTGGCTGCCGAGCTGTGATCTGTCCGGCGGTTCTTCGGGCGGACCCTGGGTTCAGCCGCTGAGCGGTGGCACCGGTCCGATCATCTCGGTCAACTCGTGGGGTTATACGACCAGCCCGGGTATGGCCGGTCCGAAACTGAACGGCACGTCGGCGAGTTGCGTCTTCAGTGCGGCCGCGTCGAACGGGTTTCCGGAAAATGCCGCTGACGGGGATGCCGGTTACGCGGTGAACTGCCCGTAGTCGCCAGGCGGCAAATCGCCGCCTGATCGCATGAACGGAAACGGCGCGCCTCGGCGCGCCGTTTTCATTTCGAGTGCCGGGAACTGCCGTATCCACACCACACCGGACAGGCCCTGTCTGCATAGTTTGCAGTTTCGACGTGTCCGGAGCGAAGCGAAACCGGCGTCGACGTTGCCTTAAACGATTCACCCGACGCTCTCGATTTCTGTGCGCCGGGGGTTTTAGTTTTACATAATCTTTTTCAATTTCGATTTTCCCAATCCGCTTGAATCCAACCGGGCGTGACCGACCGAATAACTCCTCGCCAACTCATTGGAAGGGAGATAAAACTAATGAGGATTCGTTCATTCGCTTTTTTTGCCGCGGTCGTTCTCGCGGTAGGTGCCGCGGGCACCGCATTTGCCGGTCCGAAAGGACAGGGACCCAAGGGCCCGACGATCGTTGACGTCGCCGCATTCGTGAATTCTCAGAGCGGCGAGTTCGAAACGCTGATCGCTGCGGTCAACGCCGCCGATCCGGCCGTGGCGGCGACGCTGACTGGCGGTGGCCAACACACGGTGTTCGCGCCGACAGACGCGGCCTTCGCTGCGCTGGGCCTGAACCCGACCAATCTGTGCGTGCTGTCTACCGACGATCTGACCAAGATCCTGCTCTACCATGTCGCAAGAGGCAATCGTGATGCGGGCGAAGTGACGTCATCGGATACGATACGCACCTTGCTTGGCGCGCGTCTGGAACAGGCCAACGGCGTCCTCACGGATCAGCTCGGTCGCAGCGCTGACATCGTTATGCCAAACGTTCCGGCTGCGAACGGCATCATCCACGTGATCAATGCCGTCGTGCTGCCGTTTGCGCCGACCATCGATCCAAGCGGCTGCCAGTGATGCATTCTGCTCGTTGATGACGAGCTTCTGCGCAAGATTCGGCCCCGCCTTCTGGCGGGGCTTTTTTTGCGGTAGTGCGCTGCGCCCGGGGACGTGATCGCGTCTGTCGCGAAAGATATTCAACGCATGAGTGTTTCCGTGCACATTGATGACTTGAATCGCCGCGCCATAGCGGATATCGCGAGAGGGTCGCTGTCCCCAAACTGCTCCGAATTCGCTCTAAACTTCCTCAATGTCCCTGAACACGTGCGGGGCCGCAAAGCCTTTCGCGAGGACATCATCGAGCGCGAGCACCAACGCCAGTCCGGCGAGCGCCGAGGCAGGTGTCAAACGCTTTTCGTGCCTAAAGAATCGTTTCTCCTGCCTGTGAGCCGCACCGGGATCGCGCTCCGGTTGACGACTCCTCTACCTGGTGAAACCGGCAAGGCCGGCGTTTGATTGCAACGATTGACCGCCACGGCCGGGCGCAGCATTACGGAGTGGATGGCGCGCCGTTGTGGACAGATTCGAAACAATCTCGCCGCAACGGCCAGCAGATTTGGTACATTGCGCTCTACGAAAAACGCCAGGGGAAGACTGATGTCTGCACGACGATTACGGATAACACTGGGGCTGGCGTTCGTGCTCGCGCTCGCATCGGGCTGCGCCAGCATCGACTACGACTACCCGCGCACGGAGTCGCAGGCGCTCACCGGCACCAATGACACCCAGCTCGGCCGAATAGTCCAGCCCATCGTTGCGGACAAAGCGGAGGGGGAATCCGGTTTCCTGCCTATACGCAGTGGCATCGATGCACTCGCGACGCGGCTGATACTGGCCAATCGTGCCGAGCGCTCCATCGACGTGCAGTACTACCTGATCAAGAACGACATCGTCGGGCGCGCCTTCATTTATAGTCTGTTGCAGGCCGCCGATCGCGGGGTAAGAGTCCGGATTCTGGTGGATGATATGTTTACCTCCGGTTATGACGTCGGCCTGGCGGCACTCGACTCGCATCCGAATCTTTCCATTCGCATTTTCAACCCGTTCAAGCGTGGCGCGGCCGGCCGCTCACTCGGTGCGATTACCGGGTTCAGTCGTATCAACCGGCGCATGCACAACAAGTCTTTCACGATTGACAACCAGGTGACAGTCATCGGCGGGCGCAACATCGCCGACGAGTATTTCGGGGCGAGGAGGGACGCCAAGTTCGGTGATCTCGACGTGGCCTGCATGGGTCCGATCGTCCAGGATATCTCGGACATGTTCGATACCTACTGGAACCATGAAACGGCGCTGCCGGTGCTGGCTTTCGTCAAGGAACTCGACGACCCGGAAACCGCGCTTGCGCAGGTCCGAAACAACCTCGCCGAGACGATGCAGGAGATCATGAGCACCGAATATGCGGGGGCGGTAAAGGCGAAGTTCGAACAGTACATGGACGCCGATGGCAGCCAGTACCGCTGGGCGCCCTACAAAATGGTGGTTGACTCTCCCGACAAGGGCATCAAGAAGAAGGCCAAGGACGCCGACCAGATCATCACACCACTCGTTGCCTCTCTGCGGGCCGCCGAGAGCGAGGCGCTTATCGTTTCACCTTATTTCGTGCCGCGAAAACGCGGCATCGAATTCTTTAGCGGACTCGAAGCGCGTGGTGTCGACGTTACGATCGTTACCAACTCGCTTGCCGCCAACAATCAATTCACGGTGCATGCCGGTTACGCGGGATCGCGCAAGCCATTGCTGGAGGCGGGCGCGGAGATCTGGGAAGTCAAACCACACGCCGAAATCAAGGGCGCCGAAATCGTTGCGGCGGTCGGCGCCAAGGCGACGTTGCACACCAAGGCGTTCATCGTCGATCGCAAAGAGACGTTCATCGGCTCGTTCAATTTCGATCCGCGCTCGGCCAACATCAATACCGAACTGGGCGTCATCATTTATGATCGCGGTCTCGCCGAGCAGTTTGCGAAATTTGCCGATGACACGCTTCCCATAGGCGCCTACGAGGTATTTTTGGACGATCGCAACAAGGTGCGCTGGCGTGATAACGAAATGGATCCACCGCTCGTCTTCGACAAGGAACCGGAAACCAGCTGGTGGGATCGCACGAAAGTCGGGTTCGTCAAGATCCTGCCGGTCCGCAGCCAGCTGTAGGAGGTACCGAAGATCTGCGGCGATCGGCCGGTCGTTGGGATCAGGCAATCGGGTCGCAGGTCTTTGCCCTTCCGCCGTGGTCGGGCTGGCGATTCGGCGCGCAGAAGCTGAAGACGCCGGGCACGGCCCAGATCTGTGGAATTCGTTATGCGTTAAAACTGAGCACCAGTGAATTCGCCAGGTGGCGGTCTGACCGGCGAGTACGGCGGTAACGAGCGCCAGTTGCATGAGTCGCTGCTGTGCGAGAGGCTGAATCTTGCGCAGACCGTCGCGCTGACACACGGCCCCGGCATTTTGCGTGATCATGCAACCGATGGTTTCGGGACAGTGCGGACAACTACCGAGACCCCTGTCCCTTCGACTCGCTGCGCTCGGCACAATTGTGTTCGGATAATTCAGGGACAGTGACGTCAACCATCAAGGTCACTGTCCCTGAACTTGGGTCATTCGAGTTCGTTCATACTCTGATAAAGATCGATCATCGGTTGCTGATTGACCGAAATCAAACCCTCCCCGGCGCGATCGAGATCGAAGGCGAGGACCATTACCAGCGCAAACGTGATAGCGAGCGCCAGATTGGCGGTCAGGATGCGTCGCTTCCCGCCGATTCCAAACTGGAATCCGACTGCGACCATCGCGACACATGAGGCGAAGATCAGGGCCCACCACAGGAATCCGGGAATGCGGTAGTGTGCCCCGAGAACGACGCGCTTCGTATGCAAATTGAACACGTCGTTCAGCGCAGACGCAAAGAACGCATGCAGCCGGGTATTGCCGTTGGTCGCGACCATGTCCTCGACATGGGACCACATCGACTTTTGGAGCGCATGTGCGCGCCGTTGCACCAGTTGCAATCTCCCCGGTTGACCGTATGCGTGAACGATGCCGGCACGTACCTGTACGTAATCGCGCAACAGGCTCCTGATCGTTGTCCGGTGCGGTTCCGGCAGCAGGTTCGCCCTCAGGTAGGCGGTCTGGATCGCAGTCACGTCGTCGAGAAGCGCGGTCTTGCGCGCGTCGAAGCGGTTGGTGGCCGAGCCGAAAGTCAATGCGATTACGAACGCCATCATCCCGAGAACGGCACCGACCAGAGTGGCGACCGGCCGAACCGAATCGGTTGTGACTTGCATGTGGCTGCGCTTGCCCAGCCACAGGCCCAGCTCGATTGCGAGGAGCACGATCAGCGTCATGAACGCGAACATTGCCCCGAGTGGGATATTGTCGAGGCCGTAGTCGTCTTTAGACCGGGCAGACTCGACTGTCCGGACCGATGGCAGGATAACCTCGATTTCCCCGAGCTGACCTTTGGCAATTTCTTCCTTTGCGCGGGACAGAAAGCTCTGATCGATAAATTGCCTGATGCGGTGATCATGCTCCCAGGTTTCGGCGCTCCAGGTCGCGTGTTTCTCGAGGCTGGCGATTTGTTCCTCGCTGAGCGCAAGGTCGATGTCCTGGAGTGTTGATGCCCGAAAATTCGGGTCAATCTTCACAGCTTCGAGCAGGGCTTCCTGCGGGTAATCCAGCTGCGTGTCGTCGTTGTACCAGCGCAGCACCCTCGCTGGATTCCGGGCAAAGAAATGCCACGCCTGCGTCAGGCCAATGAGAAACCGGGTGGCAGCATCGGGATGTCGGGAAATGAATTCGTCTGACATCGCAACCACGCCAAGTGCGAGTGTCTCGGAAAGGTTGCGGGTCAGGCCCGAAAGCCTGAATGCGGACACATGCGGCTCCCAGACCGCGGCTGCGTCTATATCGCCCCAGCTCTCGACGCCACCCGCGAGAATGCGGTCACGTATGTCGAGAATATCCAGGTTCACATTCTCGACATCTTTGTTCGGATCAAGGCCTGCCGACTGCTGCCCGAGAAGCGCCTCGCGATGGGCGATCGATCCGAACGGGCTGGCAACTAATTTGCCTCCGAGCCCATCGAGCGTTGACACTGGCGAATTCGGCGGTACGACGACGGCAACCCTGTCGTAGTGAAGACGGGCGACAATTTTCCATTTGCCTCCACGGGCGAGCAGATTGATCGTCGGCTGGTCGCCGGCAAAAAACACGTCGAGCTTGCCGGCAAGAGCGGCTTCGATTTCGGGCGTGCCGTAACTGTAGGGCACGAGTTGCGGCTCGATCCCGTGTCTTGCCAGGACGTCGGTGCGCTTGAGCACCTGGACGATACCCGCTTGTGTCACTGCCGGAATCTGCCAGCCGATCCGGATTGGCACAGCGGCCTCGTCGCGCTCGCTGGAGAAGCCATCCAGCGGTGCGCCAATCAGGATCGAAGCCAATGCAACGACGGGACCTGCCCGATGCCATTTGACGGTCATGAGATTCGAAAGCTCCCGATTACATCCGAAACCGGCATGTTATCGGAAGTTGGTGCGAGACAGTCATTTTGTATTCCGGGACAGTATCGGCAACGCCAGTTGAGTTTTAGGGATAGTGTTTGTGGCGACAGTGACCGCAACGCATCGAAGGTAAGGTCACTGTCCATATACGACGCCGTTGCTCGCGGCTTCGTGCTGACGCACAGACTCGGACATACTGCCCGACGATGCAACCGATCGATTATTTAGTGAGTTGGCAGTTTGCTTGCTTCGAGCCGCTTCGGTCACTGTGGCTTAACGATGAAAAAAGAAGTTCGACACGGGCGAGGCAGTTGCGAGTTTTCGCGCCGGCAGGGGAACTGCAGGAAGGGGTCAACGATGGTCGCTGCAAGGTCGCCGTTGGTGGAAAATTCGGACTTTCGACCAGCAACGGGTCCGGGGTGCCCGGCTTGTTGTGCCGCTAAAAACTACCCGGAAAGTGCTATAGTTAAGGTGTAGGTCGAGTGGATTGATTAGTGTTCTTTCCCGCCCACCATTTTAAAAAAATATAATTATAAGTTAGTCCCACAGGCCTCGAGACTTTATTCTGCGTCGCTGCGCGGGTGTACCGCATAAATATACGGTGCTCGCTACGCAAGTCTGGAGTACAAAGTGGATCTGCGCGAATACCGCTATCCCGTGGTCTCCCGTGAGGAGGCGGGGATCGGCGCGCGTATGCACACGGGGTGCAGTCCGAATTTCCGATTTTGTCTGTTCGCCACGGTAATTGGCCTGACACTTTTTGGCCTGTCAGCTATGACCGGTCTGGCCGACGTTATCGAAACCGCCGACGGATCCGTCGCCGGCACTCTGACGATTCCCGCGCACTGGCAACAGCTGGAGGACGCGGCAGTCGGCTTCTCGCTGTTTCATCCACCTGACTGGGCGGTTGAAGAGCGAGTCGTTTCGACTCAGTTTGCGGATGGCGCGCGCTGTCGAAGCGTTCGCTTCATCGATTTCGAACCGCCGGCCGATTCCGGCGCGGCTGCTCCAATGCAACAGTCATTCGTGCAGGTTTGCGCAATGTTGAAGCTGCATGTTGGTTCGCTGGACCATTACATGCGTCGCGTGTACGGCGAATCCTTGGATCGGACATTCACGCTGGTTGAGCTGAACGGGCCACCGGCCTACCAGGCCAAAGGCACGGGAAGTTCACGGACGATCTTCGCGGAGACCGATAACGATTTGATACAGATTGTCGCCGCTATTGCGACGTCTCCCGGGAAGTCTTCGGAAAGGCAAGCACAAGTGCAGCAAATTCTCGGGAGTCTTCAACTGAAGTGAAAAACAGAAATTACTTTACCCAAAGGGAGGAAAAGTAATGACACGAATAGCTCGATTCCTGGAATCCAGGTCCTGGATTCCCACTATGGGGAGAGCCGCGGCTCTCGGTTTATTTGTAGCTGGTATGTTCGGCACAGGGGTAACGTTGGCCGAGTCGGCTGACGACACTTTTACCGGGCCCTCGGCCGCGGGCGAGCGGCTGATGAAGGAAAGACAGGGTCTGCTGCCTGCCCCGGAGGCCAGAGCGATACCGCCGGTGCCGGCAGCCCGTAGCGGAACCGTCGGTGACCGGGTAACCCAGGCCGCGCCGCCGGTGCCGGGTCTCGATATCCAGGTCAACGATTCATCGCTGGACACTGCGGAGAGCACGACCCAGAGCGAGACGTCGATGGCGGTACTTGGTAACACCATCTGTGCCGGCTACAACGATTCCGGTACCAATCGTTATTCCGGTCTTGCCCGCTCGACCGACCTCGGTGCCACCTGGACCGATCTCGGCGCGATCGGTCAGCGCGGTGATCCCGTGATTGCGGTGCATGAGGCGAGTGGCGATTTCTACTATGCGGAGATCGCTACAATCGGCGGCAACCCGGCGATTGGCGTCGCGATTTCCACCGACGACTGCGCATCTTTCGGCGCGCCGGTGGATGCCAGCCCGGGCGCGTCGGCCATCGTTACCACCACGCTGAACGACAAGCCGTGGATCGCGGTAGACAATAACGGCGGCACGAACGACGGCAATATCTACGTGTGCTGGACCCGGTTCGATCCCGCCGGCAGTGAGCTGAGAGTCTCGCGTTCGACCGATGGCGGTGCAACCTACACCGACGAGCAGATTCTGTCGCCCGCGGGCACGGCGCCGTTCGGGTGCAGCATCGTCGTCGGCTCGGACGGAGGCGTCAACGTCTCCTGGGCGGATCGAACCGGTACAACGCAAGACGATATCCGGTTCGCTCGCTCGACGGACGCGGGCCTTACCTATTCGGCCCCGATTTCCGCAGCCACCGGGAATCGTCATCCGGGTACCGATAGCATCGTCGGCTGCGGTGGCAGCAACCGCCCGACGCTGACCGGTGATATCCGGATGCTGCACCAGTCATGGCTGGCGGTGGACGACACCGGTGGAGCCTATGACGGTAATCTGTACCTGGTGTGGGCGAGTGACCCGGCAGGGCTGCCGGACAACAGTGATGTGTTCTTCAGCCGCTCGCTGGATGGCGGTTTGACCTGGTCCGCGCCTGTGCAGCTCGGCGCCGAGGCCGGACCGCAGTTCACCGATCAGTTCGAGCCGTTCGTTGCTGTCGGAGGCACCGGCACGGTCAGCGTGGCGTGGTATGACCGCCGAAACGATGCGGCGAATAACAACCTGATCGATGTTTACAAGACCTTCTCGGAGGATGGTGGCGCGACTTTCGATCCGCTCACCCGCGTGACGGATGTGAACTTTCCCCCACCGCCGATCCGGCCGAACTTCGATCCGAACATTGCGACCTGCTACATGGGTGAGTACATCGCAGTGGCCTCTGACGACAGTAGTTTCTACTACATGTGGGGCGACAATCGGAACACGCTGGTAACGACGAACTTCCCGGATGGCAGGCCGGACCCCGATATCTTCTTCGAGGTCGAGCCGATTGGCGGCGCGATTCCGATCTGCGACGCCAACGGGCCCTACCAGGTGGAGTGCGGTCTGAGCGCGACGCTGGACGGATCCGCATCGTTCGATCCCGATGGGGGTTCGCTGGTTTACGATTGGTCCGGCCCGTTCGAGGGCAGCCCGCTGACGGATGGTGGGGCAACGCCGACGGTTGTTTTCCCGACCCCGACAGGGGACAAGACGGTCGATCTGGGGTCACCGATGACGAAGGCAACCAGGCGATGTGCATGGCCAATGTTAGTGTCATCGATACGCTACCGCCGGTTCTGACGATACCCGACGACATCACGGCGGAATGTTCATCGCCGGCCGGCACGCCTGTGGACATCGGTGAGGCGACCGCAAGCGATCTATGCGATCCCGATCCGCTTGTGCAAAACAACGCCCCGGCGTTGTTCCCACTGGGTTCGACCAATGTTAACTGGACCGCGACCGACGATGACGGCAACCTCAGCGGGGACAGTCAGCAAGTGCTGATCGAGGATACGACACCGCCCGAGGTGTTCTGCAACGCACCTGCGACGATCACGCCGCCCGATGCGCCGATCTCGTTCACTGCGACTGCAGACGACGTCTGTGAAGGTCCGCTGCCTGCGGTGGTCACCGGAGTACGATTGCTTCAAGGTGACCAAGAAGGGCAAGATCATCGACAAGACGTTTTCATGTATCGTTTCGTTTGCGGGTGACACGATCACGGTCCTCGATTCCGGCGGCGTAGACACTCGCATTACCTGGACCGCGGAAGCGACAGACGGTGCCGGCAATATTGGCAGCGTCGATTGCAGCGTGGAGGTCGTGAAGCCGTAATCGGCAGCTTAACAATGCAGCCGGTTAGCGGCTGTCAGTGACAACCCGAGGGGCGTCAGGCGTTTTGCCTGGCGCCCCCGTTTCGTTGTCTTGTCTCTTATTCGGTTTCCGCTGCCGGTACGACGCCGCGGACCGACCCGGCACGGACTTGCAGATCGAGCTCCTTTTCCGGTCTTCCCTGCACGAGCCTGTGACGAGCCGATCTCGCAACGCGTCCCGGTGGTCGGCGGTCAGGCCAGTCAAATACGACCGCGACGGGCCGACGCCGCTCAGGAACGGAAGCCAGTAATCGTCGAAAGAGCGGAATTGCAATGTGTTCGTCAGTGCTTCCTTTCGGGCGTCGCTGAAAAGCGAAGCCCGGATCAACAGGTTGGCGCCAAGGCTCGGCCTGATGAGTCGGGTCACCGTCCCCCGGCTCTGGCGCCGTTCCTAATCTGCCTCGCAGCGGATGTCTTTTCCATCGCGTCTGCACCCGCCTGGCCAGCCATAAATCTCCCAGTGGTCGACCAGACCCGCTGCGCTGATAAGCGCACCGAATCTCGGATGCCGGCGAAACCCGGCCGACTCCCGGGCGAACAGGAACTCGACGTCAAAACTCGCGGGGTCTGCGATCAGCGCATTGGCGATATCCATCGCGCGCCCGTATTCCTCGAGATAAATCCAGGCGCCGAACAGCATACGTGGCTTGATGCCGCCGGATTTCTCGGCTTCGGCGAGCGCCTGCACGGCCGCTTCGCGGTGCTTGGGATCACGCTGTGCCGCAATGAATGCCGCCACCCAGTCGGTTGCACCTCCGAGTCGCGCCTGTATTTCCTGCATCAGTTCGAGGGCTTCCGGGTAGCGGTGCTGACGCAGCAGCAGAACCAGATAGCCGCGAGGGTTCGCACCCAGCCCGAGACCGAGCAACTCGGCTTCCTCGAACTGCCGTTGTGCCAGATCGTCCTGGTCGGTCCACAAATACGCGACCGCGAGACGGTCGTTGACCACAGGCGACAGCGCGTCGAGCTCTTTCGCGCGCAATGCAAAATCGAGCGAGCGGTCGGCGTGGCCGAGACTCGCCAGGAACTGCGAATACCACTGGGCCAGTTCGGGGTCGTTGGCATCGTACGCGAACGCACGTTGGAAACTCTCTTCGGCGCGGATCCATTGCCAGGTTCGAAACGCGATAAACGCGGAAAGGCCCTCAGCTGAATCGCCCATGGCCGCGCCACGATCCAGCCCCGTTGCGATCACTGCGCGCGCCGCATCGAACATTTTCGACTGCGTCTCGTTTGAGTAATATGGCAGCAGCGCATAGGCATGGGCGAGTTCGACATACGCGGCCGAGTAGACCGGGTCCAGGGCGATGGCCTCCTCAAGCAGCGCGACCGCATGGCGTATCGGCAGTTCCTCGCGCCGCTTCATAACATGACGCGCGCGAAGGAACAGCATATAGGCGTTCTTGTTCTGAGTCGGTGGCCCGTTCGCGGAAATCGTCTCTGCCGCCTCCGTTTTCAGCAGTGGCGTTACCGCGGCGACGATCGCTGTAGCAATCTGGTTCTGCACGGTGAAAATTTCGTCCAGCGTCGCATCGAAACTGTCCGTCCATATCTCATAACCGTCGCCGGCATCGACAAGCTGCGCGCTGATCCTGAGCTTGTGTCCGTCCACCCGAACGGTGCCCGATACGAGTTTCGACACGCCAAGCTCGCGTCCGATCGTGCGTGCGTCGTCCCGGCTGTCTTTTATGCTGACCGACGTGGCGTGCGCGATCACCTTTAAGCCGGCGACGCGCGAGAGGCTGGTGACCAGTTCGTCGGTCAGCCCGACGCTGAAATAATCGGTGTCCGGCTTCGCACTGACGTTTTCGAACGGCAGTACCGCAATTTGGTTGGCGGCAGGCAACTCGGGCGTCACCGCATCCGCAGACCCGGTCTTTGGACCCGGCTGCAAAAACGGTTTCTGCAGCGCAAATACCAATGTCACCAGCATCAGTGCCATCAACGCATAATCGGCGCGGGTGCCGCGCAACAGCGGTATCGTAAACTGGCTTTTGCCGGTCGGGCGCAGCGCCTGCAGCCAGGCGATCGCGACGACGGCGGTACAGGCGACGATCATCAGCAAGGATACCGCGCGAAGCAGCCCGCCCGGCGCAGTCTTGGCGCCGAACGCGGCGATGCCCTGAACGATCCAGAAACCGGCGGCGGCGGTAAGCGCGGACAAACGGAACACCCGCCGCAGCGGGCCGTCCGGTGCAAGAAGCGGTGCGGAAGCGGGCGCCAGCGTGGCGGTGGGTCGTGTCCATTCGGTGGTGACTGGCGCGGACGCCGGTGCCCAACCGCCTCCGCTGGTCGCCGATTCGGCGGAGGTCGTCCTGACTGTCGCGATCAGCCGGTAGCCCACGCCCGGGATCGTCTGAATATATTCTGGATGTTTCGGATCGTCACCAAACGCGCCGCGCAACAAAGAGATGCACCGCGACAGCACCTCGTCGGTGACAGGGCGCCCGCGCCAGACTTCTTCGTAGAGCGCCTGGCGGGTGACGATCTCGCCGGGTTGCTGTGCCAGCGTGCTGAGCACCCAGACCGCCTTGGGCTCCAGGCGCAGACTTTCATCATCCCGCGTCAGCGTGTTACCGAGCGGATCGACTTGCCATTGCCCAACCGTAAAGGTCTGGTTCACGTTGGTGGCCTCCCGGCCCCCCGTCGGCGGCCTCAGGGCCCCCTCAGATCACCGAGCATAGCAAGTTGCGGCCGCAGTTTCGCTATCTGTTTGTCGCCTTCACCCCTGCAGAGAAATCAACCCGCCCTCAGGATTTCCAAGGTCGGCCGGGCGTAGCGTGAGGGCGTTGTTCGCTGCGGTATTGAGGGTGTTCGCGATGTGGGATGGGTGGTTGCGAGTTGCGGGTTCGTGGAAGAAAGAAAGGGCAGGGCATTCGCGCTTTTCCACTATCCCCGGTCTGACGCCTTATTGCCGCAGCGAGGTTGCGGCGGTGCTATTTGCGGCCGAGACAATCGGCGGTGGTCCGGGCGCAGCTCTGCTTCGGCACCGGCCCGTTCGGAGCGGCAAAGATCGTGGGCGCAGTGGGTCCGGAAGGCAGGAGCTGAAGATGAACAGATACTCTGCGGCGGGTGGCTGGTTGCTGGTGTTGCTGACGTATGCGGCCGGCGCGACTGCCTCCTCCGACATCGCGGTCAAGAAAACCGTCAGTGATCCGACACTTGCCCCGGGCGCGGCCGTCGAGTTCACGGTGACGGTGATCAATGCAGGGCCCGATGCGGCGAATGCGGTGAGTGTCAGCGACAAATTGCCGGACGGACTGGTGCTTCCCGCGGGCGTGGTGCCCGTTGCCAGCCAGGGTACCTACGACGCGGCTGCGGGCAGCTGGGAGGTCGGCATGCTTGCCCCAAGTGCTGTCGCGGTACTCACGGTGCCGGCCCAGGTCGTTGCCGATCCGCTGCCGCTATGCATTGCCAATCGGGCCATTGCGAGTTCCACTGCCGACGACCCGGACTTGCGCAATAACCTGGCGATCGCGGCGCTGCGTCGACCCGGTGAGCCGGATCGCTGTGTTGACCTCGGCGTCGAGTTGGTGCGGTGGGGGCCTTTCCTCGCTTGTGACGATGAGACCGTCGAGGTCTGGGTCAGGGTCACGAACTCCGGTGCCGATGCCGCCAGCGATGTCTTGCTGGTGCTTGAGGACACCCCGGACCTGCCGCCGGGGCTGCGCTTCGTCGAGGCATCCTGTGGTGACACTACGACCTGCATCGTGGACAACCTTGGTGGCGGTTTCTCGGCAACCCGGACGCTGCGCGCGGACGGTATCCGTAACCGCCAGAACGAGACTTACGGTATTGCGGTTGCCGTGTCGAGCACCGACCCGGACGCGCGGCCCGGCGACGAAAGTGCCAGCCTTTCCTTTACCAAGGACCGCTTCGTGGAATGCAATTTTGAAGACGTGTTCGACAGCGGTGGTGGTGGCGGTGGCGGGTGCTTTATCGCGACCGCGGCCTACGGTTCGAAGCTGCATCCGCATGTCGCAAGTCTGCGTCGGTTCCGCGACCGTTATCTGTTGGACCATGCAGCGGGTCGCGCGCTGGTCGATCTCTATTACCGCTATTCACCACCGGCGGCGGACTTCATCGCCGAACGTCCGCTGCTGCGCGCGATGGTGCGAGTCGCCTTGTGGCCGGTCGTGATGGCGGTTGTCCACCCGTTTCCTGGCGCGTTGTTGTTAGGGTTTTTTCTTGCTGCAGTCGCCTTGATTTACCGACCGCGCCGGGTAATTGCCGTCGCCGCACGCGGTGGGTTTGTGGGGGGAAAGCTGGATGAATAAGAACAAGGCACGACGCCACCTGGCGTTGTTCGCGCTGCTCGTGCTCGGGGGCGGCTGTACCAGCATGGAGACCGTGCAAGATGACGCGGCTGAGCCCGAGCGCAACGTTGAGGTCGGCGATACCGTACGCATCCAGACCCACACCGGGCAGCAGATCGAATGCGAGGTAACCGCTCTTGACGATGCAGCGATCACTGGTGTGCGCAGGAAGAGAACCGGACGTGCGGTCACCGGCTTCGAGCTCGATCCGGCAGACAGGGATTCGCCGGATGAGACGCTACGGATCCCGTTGGATGACATCGTGACGGTCCAGGTGCGCGAAGTCGATGGGTGGAAAATGGCCGCGGTGGTCGGAGGCGTAGGCGCGGTCACGCTCGGGGTGTTCTGGTTAATGGACTTGATGCTGGCCGCTGCGGTCACGGCGCTGATCCTGTAGCGGTTCTCTCGCAACGACGCTGCAGCTGATCGCGGCCAGTGGCGACTGCCCGTCACACACCGAAGGATTTTTCCGGCGCGTTGAGTTAGCTGAATGTCAGGAACGCGCCGGGTGCAAGGCCGGGCCCATACCGGGCGCGGAATGAGGATGCATGACATGCATCAGGAGAGGATTTTATGAAACACCCGTTGATACTTTCGGCCGGCATCGTGCTGGCCGCATGGCTGGTCTTGGACCCGGCGCCGGTTCTTGCGCAGGTGGCGGAACAAGAACCGAATGACGCTTGCCTGGCGGCACAGAATGTCGGTGCGACCGGGGGCCTGCCTGTGATCGTATCGGGCAGCCTCGAAACGGATTACACCGCGGATCCGCCCGTCTTCGATATTGATTTCTATCAGTTCGACGCAAGCCCGGGGATGCGGATGCGCGCGGAGCTTCGTGGTGCGACCATTGGCGTGGGCACGCTCGGCGATCCGTACCTTGGGTTGTTCGACTCCGACTGCAATCTGCTTGCGGCGAACGATGACTCGGTGCTCGGTCTCGATTCGCAGATCGATCTGGAAGTGCCCGCAGACGGCGTTGTTGTCCTCGCCGCGAGCGGCTGCTGCGATAACGAGTTTATTGGGTCGCACGGTCAGGAGGGCAGTTACGAGCTCAGTCTCCTCGAAGCGCCGCCGGCGATCGGCTCGATCAGCGGCCGGGTGGTGAGCGCGTTTAGCGGTGAGCCGCTGTCGGGTATCGAGTCGCCGTATGCATTTGCGGAATTGTTTCGCTGTAGTAATGCCGGTTGCTTTAATTACGTCGTTTTCTTGCCGATCGACGCTGACGGGATGTTCAGGGTCGAGACCGACGACATCGGCGCTCCGCTGGAAATCGGCAGTTACCTGGTCGCGGCACGCGCCGAGGGCTATCAGCCGGCGGAAACCGCTCCATTCGCTGTCGGCGAGGCTGAGAACTATGATGTTGGTGATATCGCCCTGGCACCCCCGCCCATTTCGATGATAAATGTCTTGCCTTGCGTGGATCTGCCTGCTGAGGGCGGTGTGTGCCGCTACACGGTCGACGTGCACAACAACACGGCGGACGACATCCGCGGTCTTGGCTGGAGCATCGTTCAGGCATCGGGTACCGGATCGACATTGGGTTACAGCGTATTCGCGGCGTACAACAAAAAGTTTGTTCGCATACCCTCGATGGACAGCCGCACGTTGCAGTTTAGTTTCCGGGTGCCAGCCGGCGTTGCCGAAGGCGCGTTCTTCTGTGCCGATGCCTGGTTCTCCGATCGCAAAACGGCCTTCATGGGAACGCTGAGCAACATGCCACTGTTCTGTGTCAGCAAGCAGTTCGGTTCATTTCAGGCGTTGGAGCCGAAAGTAGCGGCGGCCTTGCTGCAAGCGCACGGACGGAAGCGCGGAAAGGTTAGTCAGTAATTCTCGGCGACGCCGCTGCGGTGCCGCGGAAGTGCAGAGGCCCCGTCCGCAATGGACGGGGCTTTTTCTGTTCAGCTATTTAGAGCTATTTAGGGACAGTGACTTTAACTAATTATAGTCGTTGTCCCGAAACTTCCCTCCTATTAGGGTCACTGTCCCTAAACTCCCTAATTAGGGTCACTTTCCCTACACTCGTCACTGTCCCTAAACTCACCGTAAATGTTGCATCGACCGGGCCGGGTTCGCGGCGGGTATGATGAGCTAACTGTCCATTAAAGGCGCATGCTCCATGCTGACAATCCACCACCTGGAAAACTCGCGCTCGCAGCGCATCCTGTGGCTGCTTGAAGAACTCGGCGTCGAATACGAGATCAAGCGCTACAAGCGCGATCCCGCGACCAGCCTGGCGCCGGCGTCGCTAACGAAGATTCATCCGCTCGGTAAGTCGCCGGTGATTACCGATAACGGCGTGACGGTCGCCGAGTCCGGCGCGATCGTCGAATACCTGGTTGGCAAATACGACGACGGCACTCTGCTGCCGGCCGAGGGTACGCCGCAGCGCCTCGCCTACACTTACTGGCTGCACTACGCGGAGGGCAGTTTCATGCCGTTGATGATCCTCTCTCTGATCATGGGCCGCATCGAAACCGCGCCGATGCCGTTCTTCGTCAAGCCGATTGCGAAAGGCATCGTCGCAAAGGTTCGCAACGGTTATCTCGATCCCAATGTGGCCCGTAACCTGGCGTTCATGGAGTCATCGCTCGAGGGCCGGAACTGGTTCGTCGGCGATGCCCTCACCGCCGCCGACATCCACATGAGCTTTGCGGTCGAGGCTGCGGAGGTGCGTAGCAATCTCGCCGCCGATTATCCCAACCTCGAGGGATACCTCACGAGAATGCGGGCGCGTCCGGCCTACCAGCAGGCGCTGGAGAAGGGCGGGCCTTACAAGCTGATGGGTAAGGATTAGTATTGTCCCGTCGCGACGGAGCGACGGCCGGTTCGGGCACCGGCAATAACGCGCCGGAAATGACGAACAGGCGATGCCGTCGCCCGGCCGGTCGGTTGTTTTCTAAACATGCGCCGGCCCTGGCTCACCCCCTGAGCCTCGCATTCGCTAGCCTGTGTGCATGGGGTAGCCGTCGCCGATCCGGCTCGGTTGCCGAATGTCACAACCCGGGCGCCAATTAGGTACGCGTCCGCTTAAGGGGAGCGAACAATGCGCAAGGGTATCTATTTCCTTCTTTTTGTCGGGGTGTTCTCATCGACCGCTGTGGTGGCGCAGGACGACCTCGGTCAGTGGAGCGCCAACCCGTACCGCGCCGAGTCCACTGCCAATCCTTACGGAGCGGGCAGTCCCCACAAGCCCGACGGCGTCAAAAACCCGTACAGCACTTACGGCAGCCCGTATTCCAACAACTCGGTGGCAAGCCCGTATGCTAGCAATGCGCCAAAGCTCTACGACAGCGAAGGCAACTATCGCGGCAGGCTGAGCAGCAACCGCTATGACCCGGAGTCCACCTCCAACCCGCACGGCCGTTACGGCAGCCGTTACTCGTCGGAGAGCGTCAATAACCCGTATGGGGCCGGCAGCCGCTATCGCAGCGACAGCCCGAATAATCCTTACGGCACCGGGTGGCGAATCGAAGGCCAGGCCAAGACCAGGACCCCAGCGCAATCGACCGCCTCGGGTGCATCTTCGACAACGTGGCCCAAGTTACGGCAGCCCATGACCGCACCCAGCGATAACAGAGCAACCGGCGTTGCGGTCGAGGCTGAGAGCACTAGCAAAAACGATTTCTGACCCGAACTATGGTGCGCTGGCCGGGCCGTCAGACGCCTGGCCGGCGTCTTTAGTTGGCCGGTTCCGACTCCACGCTGCGGCGAAGATCCTCGAGTAACGCAGTGATACCCTCGGCGAGCTGCTTGCCGCCGGCCGAGTGTTTGACGCCGCTGGCGAAGCCGGCCACCTGGTCGGTATAGGTACGGCTGCCATAAAACACCACCGACTTGTCCTGCTCCGGAATAACGCCGGCGACGAGTTGCAGCGAATTATAGAAATGCGGCGAATAGATATGGCGCTCGGCCAGTGCGGCAAATTGATTGCCAAAGAAATAGATCCGGTGTGAGATCACGAAGCCGGGGCGATCCGCGATATCCAGCTTCAAGACATAAAAGCGATGCTCTATTTGCTGGATACGCGCGCCAGGGAAATTTTCGAGGACATCGTGAAAGTTAGGCATCGAGCGCTTCAAGTCCGCCATCGCGCGGTTGGCTGCCTCGAGTTCCTCGGCCGGTGAAGTCGCCTTATTGCGGCTGCGCTGGTATGGGGCGATGCCTTCAACCCCATCCTCCTGATACTCGCGCAGGCGCTCGGCGAGAAAAGCGCGCAGTGCCTCATTAACAGTCTCGATCAGCGCCGCATCATCCAGTCCTTTAGTCTTGCTTCGCAGTTCGGCGAGCGCTTCGATTTCATCGGCCGACAGGTTGAACTTCTCGCCGGGCTTTACCTCCAGCAGCGCGCGTGCCTCGCTGATCTCGTCCGCGGTGTAACCCAGTCCTTCGAACTTGCTGACATCCGGCGGACCCTCGATCCGGACGAAATCGAGGATGAACTGGTTGTACTGGAGCAGGCGGTCGCCGCGCACCGCCTCGATGAATTCGGGATAGGGTCGGTTGATTACCGCAACCAGCGCGATGGCGAGTTCCCGCTCCATGCTGTCCTCGCGATCGTAAGTGACAATTTCGCCCGCCATCGCCCGCTCCTTGATCGCTGGATCGAGATCGAGCAGTTCGATGATCTGATCGAATGACGGTGGCAGGTCATCGATCGCATTGGCTACGACCGGGGCAATAGCAAATATCGCGGCGACTGCGGGCAGCGTGATTTTTCGCATGAAGGCTCTTCCTGATTGTGCCAAGTCAAATACCAGTCCCGGGTCGAGCCGGTATCGGGTTTGACACCGGGCGCACCTGAATTCCGGATCTCAAAAACGATATTGGTCCTGACGCAATCAACGGGTTCGCCGCTGTAGCGCAGGGCCTTTGGAGGTAGCCGGACCGGCGGTCAACTCCATCTGGATGTGGTGGTCGAGTCTGCCGCCCCCTGTTCGACAAAAATAGTCGAATGCCGCAACCGCTGCCGCCCGGCTGCAAGCCGGCGGGCTCGGGCTGGCGACGAGATCGGCGGCCGCCAGCTATTTGTCACCGCTGTCGGGAGCTGTCGTGATTTTCCCCGCGCGCATCATCCTGCGAATCTTTCTCGGCGCCGGCGGGCGTCCACTGACCGGCTCATCCAGCCGTGCCAGGACCTCCTTCCACAACTTGCCGTAGGCGCGTGTCACCCGGCCGCCCGGCGCGGTGGCCGCCAGCGGTGCGCGGCTAATGCCCATCTGTTCGACCTCGGAAGAATACGGGATCGCCGTTTTCATGAACCCGATCTTGTCGCTTTGAGGGTCGTCGCACATCTTGCGATGCAGCGCCTTGCGCCGGTCAACCATGCAGAAAAACGGAATCAGACGTAACCGGTTGTCCGCCTGGCGCAGGTGACGGGTGAGCTGGGCGAGGGTGTTCAGCGACAGTGGCGTCGGAATGGTCGGAATCAGCAACGCGTCGGTCGCCTCGAACACACCCTCCGACACCAGCGAGATACTCGGCGCACAATCGATAATCAGGACATCGTATTGCTTGCGCAGTGGCTTCAGCAGTCGTGCCAGCCGCCGGGTGGGCTTCTTGGCCTCACCCAGTTCGAGATCGAGGTTGCGGTACGAGAAGTCCGCCGGAAGGATGTCGAGATTGTCGTAATCGCTGCCGCGAATCCTGCTGTCGAGATCGCTCTTGCCATGTACCAGGCTATGAGCGCCGCCCTTGACCTTCGCCCGTACCCGGAAATAGAACGTTGCGGCGCCCTGCGGGTCGAGATCCCACAGCAGCGTGCGCAAGCCGTCGGCCGCGGCGAGATAGGCCAGGTTTACCGCCGTCGCAGTCTTGCCGACGCCGCCTTTGATGTTGTAAACAGCGAGTGATCTCATTGGCTACCACTTGTGAAAATCTGGCGGATGAGACGCCGATTGGCGGAGCTGGCGAAACGCTCGAATCGGCGCGAGAACTTGTGCCGGGCGCGTTCCTGTCCGATCTGCAAGCGGTCCTCGAGACGCCCCATTGCGAGAAAGGTTTCGACCGGTGTCTCGCCGGCCGCTGCCATCTCGGTTGCGAATGACTGCAGAGTATCCTGCTGCACCTCGCAGTCGTTGAAATCGCCGAGGTTGTCCTGGAGTTTTTTCAGATCGCGCAACAGCTTTGCGATGGCGTCCGCGTCGTACAACCCGGCGAACAGATCGAGCAGGTATCTGAGCTTTTTGCACCGCAGACGAAGCGCGTGCAGCGCCGCCGCCGGTGTGTCGTCATCGATCGCGCTGCCGTTTTTCAGAACGCGCCGGGCGGTTTTTGCTATACGTTCGGAGGCGACGGCGCCAAGCGGGCGCGCGGCGTTTGATACGTTCCCGGGTGCCTGATCGGACTCGCTCAGAAACGTCTCCCAGTCGGCCATAAGACGCGCATAGCGCTCCGAGGCGAGGGTTTTGCGCAGATTCCGGTAGGCGCGGCGCTGGCGCTTTTTCAGGAAGACCTCGAGCGGATCGAGGTCGCGCCGGGTCTTCTCGGGCAGGGTGGCGCGATAGTCAGGGAGTTTCAGCAGGAACACGTCGGCATCGCGCGCCGGCCCGGTTGCGGCCGCCAGCCATTTGAATTCTGCCGCAAAGTGCGCAACGCGTTCCGCCGCGAACACCGCTTTTACCTGGCTCAGCGCGGAGCGAATACGTCGCACCGTTACGCGGTAGTCGTGCAGGAACTCGCTGTCGGTTGCCGCCCGCACGCCGTCCTCGTTCAGGCGCACGATCTCGAGAAGCTTGCGATGGATGCGTCGCATCGCCTCCCCGGCGGCTGTTGCAGGGTCGAGCTCCGGCCTCAGTTTGCACGGATTTTCCACCAGGCGGCCACCGCTGGCCTCGATCGCCGCGACGACCGCATCGACGCTTTCACGGGCAAGCTCTGGTGCCTGTTCGAGCGCTTCAATGACGCTGGCGAGTTCCTCCTCGTATCCCTTGACCGGCAGTACGTGGATCAACGCGCGCAGCGGCGTGCCCTGATCGCGCGCCGAGCGTGGCAGGCGCGCGTGGCCCTGTTCCAGTTGCAGCCGCACGACGGTTTTGTCGTCACCGTCGAGCACGCGCAGCGGATAGATGACGCTGTTCACCGTGACCAGCGGCAGCAGCCGGCGGATGCCGGCAGCCGCGACGAGCGCATCGCGCAATGGACCGTCCGCAAGGCTCTGCGCAAATGACGGCGCGGATTTTTGTCGCTCGCTGTACAGGGGCTGTCCGTCGAGGGAAGCCAGCCTTAGCTCGCCCGCACTATGGGCGAGCGTCAGCCGGTTTACATGCAGGCGGGCATCAAACGTGTCGTAGTAGGTCAGGTCCTGATTGTGTGCGGCCTCGACCTGCAAGCGGAAACGCCGGCGCAGGAGCTCGACGATCGCCGTCGCGCTGACGGGCCGTGCAGCACGAAATGTACGTCCTTGTTGTGCCATGCCGGGATTGCATCACTGCTGTCGCCTCGGTAGCCCTACATCGTAACCATGCCGCTGACTAGCGGCAAGGCGGGTCTGCTGAGATCGCTGCAGCGCCGGCGGCTGCGGTACCGTGACAATTTATGCATCGGTTTCGGTCGTCGATGCCGCGCGAGTGCTGTGGGTCAGCCCTTACATGGCGTGGGCACCACCCGGTTCACAGGAAGTTCCATTGGCCAGCGAGACCGATAGACCTGCGTCGCGGTTACCGTCGAACTCCGGCGCAGATACGTTTTGTCGGTCCGCGTCAGGATCGGCCTTCGCCACACCATGCACGATCCGGTTGGAGGTGGCAGGGAGTTCTTAGTCTCAACCAGCGCCGGGCGGTGCTGATTGCTGGCGGTTACAGACCAAGCTGGTCTGCAAAGTCCGCCGAACCAATATGCTGGAAATGCCCACGCACAGCGGCGACATATGCCGCGGCCGTTGGGACTCGAGTTGTCAGCAGTGTTGCGCCCGCATCGGTTGATAATAGTGCGATGGGTCGTTCGACCCCTGCCGGCTCGCAAGCGACATCGATATCTGTCGCCTCGGAAAAGGCCTGCAGCGCAGCTATTGCCGAATTGTCGTTGTCGAGAGTTGCCGGGAACAGCATAAGCGTTTTGTCGAGCAGTCTTTCGCGGGCGAGCAGATCGTACTCCCAGCGCACGCCGGGACTATCGCCCGCGCCGATTACAATGGCATGGGCGCGTTTTGCGGTGTCGGTGACGATTCGTTGCCAATCGTCGTGGGAGGAATAGTAACGCGATGCGCCGAACGGGATGTTCGTCTCACCCGGCATGCCGAGGGCTACCACCGGGCCGTACTGCGCGATTTCGTCAATCATCGTTTCATCGACGTTGCGGCGGAAAGACCAGAGGTCGATCCAGCGTCCGAAGACATTCCACCACGGCTGGCTAAATCTGAGCTGATCGTCCGCAAAACTTCGTAGAAAGAGCACCGGAGGACGGGTGTCGGCGGGGTTGTCCGGATTCCAGATTCGTCGGGCCGCCAGCCGCTTGCCGAAAAAGAACAGGAGATGTCCGGCAACAATGAGGATCGCACCGAGCGCGATGCTCAGATTTCTGTTTGCGGCGAATGCGATATTTCCCAGTACGGCCAGCATGCCGGCATAGACCAGTGGCCTTGCCAGCAAAAAGGCCCAGAACGCGGCGGTCAGCATCGCCTGTGCTGACCACAGCGAAGAAGGGAGTCCTGCGAGAAACGCCAGACGTGGCCACAGGCTCTTGCGGTGGATCGCGCCGAGCAACAGCTCGCGCGGGCGATCACCCGAGAGCGCGATCCGGTGTCGCACCGCGCGGAGTACCAGCCATGCAAACCCGGCTATGGCCAGGATTACGCCCGCCAGGACAGGCAATTCTCCGGCAGCGAACGCCTCTCCTTCGTCGAGTTCGTCGGCAAAGGCCGCATAAAGAAGGGTAATGGCCAGCAGCACTATCATTGCGATCGTCGTCCAGCTGAACACCAGGCGAGTCCGGGGTGAGCGTGCTGTCATCCACCCGGTCAGCAGTGCCAGAGCCACGGCGAGTGCCGAGGCAGCCACCAGGTGTGTCCTCCGATCACCGGGTTCGAATTCGAGCAACGTAATCACGCCGAGCCAACCGAGGAGGCCAGCGATCACGGCATAGCCGCATGCACCGATCAGCGCCCCGTTTATGGCGGCGAGATGGCCCCATTGCTTACGTGCCATCCAGTCCCAGACAACGAACGCAAGAGGCGTGAATGCCACGGCAGCTGCCGTGATCGACCAGGCGAGCAGCACGCTGCCGGATTCGGCATCGAGAAGACCTGACTGCAGGATGTCGCGAACGAACTGCTGGATTACAGCCAGGTTCTTCACCACGAACAGGAATGCGAGCACGACGACGAACGATTTTAGCGTGGCCGATACATCCATCCGCCGTATCATCGCGGCCAGCGCGCTGATGTCGATAGTCACGCTCTTGCTCCGAGACCGGTGCGAGTCGACGCAGTGCGGCGTGACATGCTCGATTGACTTGCGCGCAACCGGTTCGACAAGAATCCGAAATACGCATAGGGAAAAACAACCAAAGTGACATTGACGATGTCGTAGACCAGGTCGGCTGCCCGGTCGCCGCGCAGTGTAAGAAAAATCGCGATCAGGTAACCCAGCATTACGATTAGTGGCGCGGCGAGTACGCCGCGTACCTGCCAGATCAGCCCCATGCCGAATGCCACGCCGGCTGCGAGCAGCAACCTGAAACCGCCCAGCCGATTTTCGCCGATGGTGACGCTTGCAAACAGCAGCAGTAGGGTCAGAAAAAGGAAGATCACACTACGCCGGGTGCGCATCTGTGCCGGATTCCGGGTTCGCCACAAAGGTGCAAAGGCAACCGCAAGCAACGTTGCACAAATACAGGCGATGAGTTCGGGCAATAGCCGGTATCCCGTGGCGCCGTTTCGCGAGCCGGTCAGAACGATCTGCTGCAGAAGAGGATCGGTGCCAGCCACGGCCGACGATGAGGAGCTGACCGCTGTGAGCGCAGGTATGGATACGCTCCATGCAGCGATACTTTGCAACGCCCAGTCACTCGCAAACAGCGCGAGGACGATCGCGATTGCGACTCGCCATTCGACAACACCGCAGACGGGCAGCACGAACGCCAGCACATATAGCGCCCCCATGCCTGTCGCATAGCCGAAAGAAGCGGTGAGTCCGTCGCCATTATCGAGGAAAAAAAACACCAGCATAGCCAGCAAAATCAGTACGCCCGCCACTGCCCTGAAGCCACTGCCAACACGAGACGCGGCGGCGGGCATATTGGCGTGCCACCACGGTGCAATCGCATTGCGGTCGACGGCGGCTGCGATAATTACCGCGATTGATGCCAATCCGATATTGGTCCCGACCTCGAGCCAGCCACGTTCCCACTGCGGCGGCCACTCGGCGAATACTGCGAACCCGACTGCGGCCAGCAGCAGCCATTTCAGCCACGCGGGTTGCGGATCGAGAATTTTCGAATTTGAGATGGTTATCGGCGGCGCGGAGAATGCCGCCGCGGTACAGGCGCACAGAAGGAAAATGTAAAGGGGAATACCAATCGATATGAATACATAGCCGAACGCCCTGACCTCGATGGCGAAGATGCTCAACATCCCAATCCACAGCAACAGATGCAGAACACGAGACCCGTAGCGGCGGGCAAGCCAGGCGCTAAGCAGCGGCAGAAATAGCCAGGTGTCTATGGCGAGGGCGAGCAGCGGTGTGATGTTCCAGTAAACGGAAACGGACAGAAGTAGCGCGACCAGCCACCAGCTCCACGACAAATCGCCTGTCGTCGTCATTTGCAAAGCCTCCGATGTTCACCGGGCAGCTCGTTGCGCGAATCCTGGAGTCTGGCCAAGATCGCTTATGGCGAGCCTGCTGCAAGCTTAGTCCATGACAGAGCAATCAGAGACCGCCGGGTTCAGCCCGGAGAACGCGTACGCCGCGCCAAGCGCGGGCAGGCCGCGGATGTCCCGAACCTGTCGGCTCGTCGCACCAGTCACCGCTGTGGCAGTAATATTTCATCCCGGCACATTGTCGCTGTAACCTGTGGCATAAGAACCGGACTCGCCAGACCGTCCAACCGCGATTTTTGTCGCACCGTTTCAGTGCAGCGGCCGATCGCCCGGTTTTCGGTGAAAGTGGCGCTATTCCCAAAACGCGGTTTAGTCTGTACGGTCTGCAGACGGACAGGGAACGCCGCGAGACTTGCATCGCTTTAGCCACGCATGAAAAAAAAATAATGGAAAAGAAATGGGAAAATTACCGTGCCGCTGGCTACTTCGATGAGTTGATCACCGAACAGGGCAACCCGCGTGCCGCGGCGCGCAAGCTGGTCAATCATTTTCGCAAGCTCTCCGACGCCGAGATGTCGGAGTTTTTTGCTGCGGCAGAACTGGCAATCCGCGAAATGGGTATCTCGTTCACGGTCTACTCGGAAGGCAGCAACATCGATCGTGCGTGGCCGATGGACATCATCCCGCGCGTAATTCGTGCCAGCGACTGGCGCCGGGTCAGCGCCGGGCTGATCCAGCGCAGCAAGGCACTGAATGCGTTCATTAACGACATTTACAATCGGCAGAAGATTCTCGCCGACGGCGTGATCCCCGCGGAGATCGTGCTCGATTCAGGTAATTACCGCCCGCAGTGTGCCGGTGTCAGTCCCAAACACGCTGTTTGGGCGCATATCTGCGGCACCGACCTGGTGCGCGACAGTGATGGCGAGTTTTACGTCCTCGAGGACAACCTGAGGGTGCCATCCGGTGTTTCGTACATGCTCGAGAATCGCGAGGTCACCAAGCGGGTACTGCCGGAACTGTTCGAGAATTGCAGCGTGCAGCCGGTCAGCGACTATCCGCTGCGGTTGTTCAAGATGCTGTCCTCTTTATCGCCGCGAGCGAAGAAGCGGCCCTGCGTCGTGGTTCTGACCCCCGGCATTTACAATTCGGCCTACTTCGAGCATGCGTTCCTGGCCCAGGGTATGGGCGCCGCGCTGGTCGAGGGCAACGATCTTTTCGTTGGCGATGACGAGTACGTGTACATGCACACCGTCGCAGGACCCGAGAGAGTCGATGTGATCTATCGCCGCATCGATGATGATTTCATCGATCCGGAGGTTTTCCGCGCCGATTCGGCGCTGGGCATTCCCGGCATCATGCGCAGCTGGAAAAAGGGCAAGGTCGCGATCGCCAACGCGCCGGGCTGCGGGGTCGCCGACGACAAGGTCATCTATGCATACGTGCACAAGATGATTCGTTATTACTTTAACCAGGAGCCGCTGACACGCAGTGTTAAAACCTATCTGTGTCACGAAGAGGCGGATCGCGAGTATGTGCTGGAGAACATCGCCGACCTCGTCGTCAAGCCGGCTAACGAGTCGGGTGGCTACGGTATCATGGTCGGGCCGCATTCGAGCAAGACCCAGCACAAGGAATTCGCTCGCCTGATCGAGGAGAATCCGCGCAACTATATCGCCCAGCCGACAGTCGCATTGTCGACCGCGCCGACCTATTGCGACGGGGAAATCGAGCCGCGCCATCTCGATCTGCGCCCGTTCATCCTGCAGGGCGCGGATTCATGGGTTACCCCTGGCGGACTGACGCGGGTAGCGATGCGCAAGGGCTCGCTGGTGGTAAATTCCTCGCAGGGTGGCGGCAGCAAAGACACCTGGATTCTCGAACGATGAACAGCATGCTCTCGAGTGTCGCCGAACGCCTGTACTGGATGGCGCGCTACCTGGAACGTGCCGAGGACATGGCCTGCCTGACCAATGCCTATACCCAGTTCATCCTCGATGTGCCGAGTGGTACGCAACCTGGCTGGGACAGTTTGATCCGTATCATCGAAGGCGAAGAGGCGTTCGCGGGGCGTTACAACGAGTACAGCGAACGCAACGTGCTGAAGTTTCTGATCGTCGATCTCGAAAACACCGGTTCTATCTGCTCGGCGATTCGCGCCGCGCGCGAGAATATCCGCACCACTCGTGACACGCTGCCAGAGCAATGCTGGGAACTGGTCAATGCCCTGAATCTGTATGTCGGCGAGAACGCCGAGGAATCGATCGCGCGGCGGCGTCGATTCCTGTTTCTCGACCGCGTCGTCGCACGGTTGCAGCAGGTTACCGGTCTGATTGCTTCGAGTGTGCCGCGCGATCAGGCCTACCAGTTCATCCGTATCGGACGGCTGATCGAACGCTGCGACATGACCAGCCGCGTGGTCGATGTTGCCACCACGGCAACCCTTGGCAGGCAGGATCCCAATGCGCCAGAGGTCACATGGCTGTGGGCCAACCTGCTGAAATCACTGTCTGCGGTTGCCGCCTACCGCCGCGAGACGGGTCCGGTCGTGGAAGGTGGTGAGGTCATCGATTTCCTCTTCAGGAGCGAGGCATTCCCGCGCTCGGTGTATTTTTGCCTCGATAATATCGCGATTGAAGCGGACAAAATCGGTAATGGCGAGCAGGTGCTGAAAGTCGTGGAGCAGTCGCACAAACTGGTACGCGGCCTGCATCCGGAGGCAATTACGCTGGACCGCCTGCACGAGTTTATCGACCGCTTCCAGGGGAAACTGATCGAGCTGCATGATGCCGTAGCTGCCACCTGGTTTATCCGATGAAGGCATTCCATTGTCAGTGTGGTCAGGCGGTGTTTTTCGACAGCAGTCATTGCATCAATTGCAATGCGATCCTTGGTTTCGATCCGGTAGAGCTGGAGATGCGCTCGCTGGAACAGCATGGCGGGCCGTTTTTCCGCGATGTCTCGGGCCGGCAGTACCGGCTGTGCCGCAATCGTATCGATTTCGCGGTTTGCAACTGGCTGGTGCCGGCCGGTGACGATGCGCATCTGTGCATGGCGTGCGGGTTCAACCGCATGATCGTCAATCTTGGACTTGCGGAAAACGTTCGCCGCTGGCAGCGTTTTGAAACGGCGAAGAAACGCTTGTTCTTCACCTTGCTGAGGCTTGGGGTTCCCCTGGCCAACGGTTTTGACGATCCGCGTGACGGGCTGTTGTTCGACTTCATCGAGGACCAGCGCAGCAACCCGGGTCAGCACCCGGAGTCATTCGTGAACACGGGTTTTCATGGCGGCATAATTACGATCAATGCGCTGGAGGCCGACGACGCAATGCGCGAGCGGGTCAAGGCGGAAATGAATGAGACCTATCGCACGCTGCTCGGTCATCTGCGCCACGAATCGGGGCACTATTACTGGCCGCTGCTCGACGCCGACGCCGACATGCTTGCGCAGTTCAGTGCGATGTTCGGCGATACGGAGCGCGACTACCAGGCCGCGCTGGCCGCGCATTATGCCAACGGTCCGCCGTCGGGCTGGCGCGATCACTATATCAGCGCCTATGCGAGTGCCCATCCCAGCGAGGACTGGGCGGAAACGTGGGGTCATTACCTGCACATCTACGACGCGCTGGAGACTGCCGCGAACTCGGGTGCAATAGATCACTCGCCCGAGACGGTCGACATCGATGCCCGGATCAGCACATGGCAGCGGCTCAGCGTGGTGTTGAACGAGTTGAACCGCAGCAGCGGTGTCGCCGATGCCTACCCGTTTGTGTTGAATTCGGCGGTCGCGGCGAAGTTCCGCTTCGTCGACGAAGTTATTCGCCGGCTCCGGCAGCGTAGTCCAGCGGCGGCAGGTCACTGAAGCCCTTGCGAATGTTCTCGTCCCAGCCCTTGCGCAACGCCAGTAAGTACTCGTCGTTTTCCTCGAAGCTGCGGTAATAAGCCGGTTGCTTCAGTTCGTCGCGTTTGAGGAATAGCAGCTCGATTGGCGGGCCGACAGTAGCGTTACTGCGCATCGTCGAGTCCATCGACACCAGCATGCAGCGCATTGCCGTTTCGTGCTCGGTATGGCGGCGCACGATACGATCGAGAATCGGTTTGCCGTATTTGATTTCGCCGATCTGCAAAAACGGGTGCTTGTCCGAGGTCGTGATGTGGTTACCCTCGGAGTAGATCAGGTAGAGCTCGGGATCATTGCCCTTGATCTGGCCGCCGACGATAAAGGTGGCGGTGGCATTGAACCCGGCCTCGGGACCGGCGGCGGCGTATTTGCGCTGGGTCTTGACGCTCAACTCGCCGATGTAATCGGCCACGTCCGACACATACACGGCGTTACTGAGGCTGAACTGGGCATCATGTTTCAGGTCGCGCTCGAGCGTCGAGATCACCGCCTGGGTCGTGCCGAGGTTGCCGGCCGTCAGGATGACAATCTGGCGATCGTCGCGGCAGGAGAAGCGGTGCATTTTGCTGTAGGTGCTGACCCGGTCGGGCCCGGCATTGGTACGGGAGTCGGAACAGAAAGCCAGTCCCTCGTCAAGTTTCAATGCCAGACAATAGGTCATGAAATCCGGATATCCGTACTCCCCCCGAGTGAGCGCAAGTATTGCAGATTAAAGCTCCGCGGCCAATCGGTGATTTTCCGCCAGAGGCTGATCCGAGGCGGCCGTTGTGGCTATCGCACCAGAGGGCGGAACCGCTGCCTGACCCGGCGCTATGGCAGGGTTCTTGCGATCCCCTGACACCAGAGGCACCCGGCGAACAAAGCCGTGATGGCAAAAAAAGCCGCCCGGCACTTTCGTACCGGGCGGCCCACCGACAACTGTAGATTCCGGGCCAGGTCAAACAGCGCATCCCTGCGCTCCCGCACGGTCCGATTGCCGATGATCAGGCGACGAGGCGCGAGATGTCGTCTTTGAGCGATTCCCAGTTCTCCGCGGTCGCCTGCTTGAGCCGGGAGAGTTGTTTTTCGCCTTTTTCGACCTGCTTCTTGAGATCCTCTACCTTGCTCCAGGCAGCGGACCTGGCTTCGGCCTCCGCGCGCTCGGCTCTGGCCTTTGCCTCCGCGGCTTTCGCCTCGGCCTCGGCTTTGTCGATTTCTGACTGCCATTGACCCAGCCTGGCTTCGAGCTGGTTCTCCATCTCCTGTTTGAGTGTCATCTTCTCTCCTTGGGTTGTTCGCATGGGATGTGGCGCGCAGCGCCCCGACCCGCCTCAATGTTTGGTCGGGGCAGCGTTGGTCCGGTATCAGGACAGGATCGCGCGCAACATCCAGGTATTTTCCTCGTGCTGACCGATCCGTTCGGTCAGCAAATCCGCGGTTTTCACGTCGTCGCATTCCTCTGAGCGAGCGACCGCCGTGCGCAGTGTTCGTGCGCATGCCTGATTGCCATTGATTAGCAGGCGGATCATGTCTTCCGCGCTGAACGCATGCGGAACTTTCTCCATCCGCGTCATCGCGGTCATCTGATGAATCCCGCCAGGGGAGAAGAAACCGATCGCCCGTATGCGTTCGGCGATCTGGTCGATCGCGTCGGCGAGATCTTCGTATTGTTCCTCGGTCAACTTATGCAGGCTGTAGAACAGCGGGCCGGTGACGTTCCAGTGCACGTGCTGGGTCAGGCCATACAGCACATAGCTGTCCGCGAGCGCGACCGATAACTCATCAGCGAGTCGTTTACGATCACGGTGTTCGACACCGATATCCATCGGTTTTTGTTCGGGTTCGCGAATGTTCAGATTGGTGCTCATGTTGGTTCTCTCCTCGAATTCGGGCAACAGAAGGGCTCTACGCGGGATGTCGAATCACGCGTTTCCGGACGGGCGTCCGGCGAATCAGAAGGGAGTGGCCAGCAAGGTGGCGAGCAGAAGAAAAACGATTAGGTGCGCGTACATCAGAGTGTTTGCAGGCTTGCGATTTAAGATGTCTTTACCTCGTTGTGTCGCGTAAGTTACTGTAAACATTAACAAATAAAGTTGACTAAGTCAAATCGCGTAGATATGGTAGCGTTTACTAAATCGCAATAGCCCATTCGCGGACACGGGTTGAGTAGCCTGAGTGCTGCCGTCTGCCGCGCGACTCGGATTGGCCCGCTCTACTCAACTACGGAGAGCACTTCGATGACTGTGATCCGCCGGATTGCGCTTGTAATGACAATGCTGCTGGCGACGGTCGTACTGGCCGAATCGCCGCCGGCCGCGCAGGTAATGCTGCTTGGTACGTTCCATTTTGCCGATCCCGGCGAGGACGCCGTGAAGACCCGCAATCTCGATGTCACCACGACTGAGTCGCAGCGCTACCTCGACACGGTGGCCCTGCGTATTGCGGAAGATTTCCGCCCGACCCGGGTGTTGCTCGAGTACTCGCCGGAGAACGATGCAAAGCTGAACGAGCGCTTCCGTCAGTATGTCGAGGGCGGGTTCGAGTTACCGGTCAACGAGATCTACCAGCTCGGTTTTCGTATCGCCCGCCACGCCGGTCTCGAGTCCGTCGCGACCTGGGACCACCGCGCGGTGCCGTGGGAGGCGGACGAGATGCTCGCATACGCGAAGCAAAACGACCCGGACGCGCTGGCTGCATGGGAAGCGGCAATCGCCACCCTGAGCGCCGAGGGACAGAAACGCCAGGACACGATGACGCTTCGCGAGCTGCTGCGGGTCAACAACGACCCGGCCGATTTCGCGGCAAACAAGGCGCTCTATATCGCTACCAACGACATCGGTGCCGGCGACGGGTATTCAGGGGCGGACGCGGCGGCGAGCTGGTGGCATCGCAACTTCAGGATGTATGCGAACGTGCAGCGCACAGCGCAACCCGGTGAACGCGTCCTGGTAATAGGAGGCAGCGGCCACATCGCAATCATTGCGGATCTGCTGGCGCTTGACGCGGAGCGTCAGGCGGTCGATGTACGGCCGCTGTTGTAACTTTGCCGCTTGTCAGGTCGGTGCTATGTGAGCGAACGCTGGCTGCACGTGCGCCACGCAAACGGATTTCGCTGATGGGATATTGGCGTTGAAAATATTGCCTGCTCTCCTCGGCGTCGTATCCCTCGCCGCACCGCTCGCGGTCAGCGCAACGTGGTCGGTTGCCAAACTCGATACCGAAAGCAAGTCAATCGTCGTGGCGGGCGCATCTTGCTCGTTCATGGTCTTTGGCATCGCCGCAGCCGTGCCGGGCAAGGGAGTCGCTATCGTCCAGGCGGCGAGCAATGGCGAGGCGAGAGCGTATGCGGCCGAGAAGCTCGGCGCCGATCGGCCGCTTGCGGAAATTCTGGCTCATATCTCGGACGTCAAAAACGTGGCCGCCGCCGCCGCGCAACAGTATGCGCTGCTGAGCTTTAGCGAGAGCGACAAGCCGCTGACGTTTACCGGCGCAGAGGTCACCGGCTGGTCCGGCACGAAGACCGGCCACGATGTCAGCGTCCAGGCCAATACGATGGTGGGAGAGGATGTCGTTGCTGCCGCGTTCGCGGTCATGGCAGAGGAGACCACGACCGAAACCGGCCTGATCACGCAGGCGCTGCGAGCGCTACGCGCTGGCAGCAACGCCGGCGGCGACAAACGCTGTGGTGAAGCGACCGCCTCGTCGGCGTTCGTCAGCCTGTACCGGGCGGATGACAACGCGAGCATGCCGTATCTCAATCTCGTCGTGTACGGCATCGAGGCAGGCACCGAGAATGCCGTCACCTATCTGGAGAGTCTCCTCGCCGACTGGCGCGCACGGGATACGGGGAACACCAGTACTCAGCGATTTGTCGTGCCTTGAAATGTGATCCTGACGGGTTTCATGACGGCGCCGGGAAACTCCTTCTTCCAGCCTTGCCATGACCTTTGTGGCACCGCCTGGTCCAGGCAAGCCGCGCGCGATGGATCTAAACTGACGATGTTGCGGCGTCGGCGTCCTCTGTCACGGAGCACCGGAAAATGGCCACAAATCAGTCCGGCAATCTGCCATTCGAGACAATCCCGGGTCCGCAGCCGCGGCCGGGGCTTGCGCCATGGCTGACTTTGATTGGCTGGATCGCGATCATTGCAAGCGTCGCAGTACCGATGGTCCTGTTGCACATGATGGGTGTAGGTGACTCGGTCGACCCGTTCGGACCGCGGCTGTACGGCTGGTACCTGGTTTTCGCGGTGATCCTGGTCGTGGGCTTCTTCGGCGGAGTATGGCTGGTCGCGCTGGCGCGCCGTCTTCGCGCCCGTCCGGCCGACACGATGCTGGCCGAAGGGTCGAGGCCGCTGGTGTTATTCCTGCGGTCTTTCGATGACGACGATCTGATCGACCCTACGCCGCGAATGATACCGCTGGGCGATTTTTTCCCTTACCGCTACGAGGAATCGCTGTGTGCGGCGCTGGAGCCCATCGCACCGGCAGTCAGTATCGGACGGCCCGGCAACAAGATCGCCCAGCTTGGTGGCGCGCGGCTGTTCGTGCCCGATCGGGCCTGGCGGGATGCGGTAGGGTATCTCCGTCGTCGCGCAGCGGTCGTGGTGCTGGTTATCGGGCGAACGGAAGGCCTGTGGTGGGAGGTCGAGACAACGATGCAGCAGGTGCCACCCGAGCGCATCCTGTTTTTCTTTCCGTTCGTGGAGCATGCCGAGCGGCGCCGCAACGTGTGGCAGCGCTTTTTTAAATTTCATCCGTCGCGGATGCCGTTTTCCTCGCGCGCGTTCGAGCGCATGGAGGCGGAAAGGCAGGCGCGATATGCGCTTTTTCGCGAACGCGTCCAGCCGTTTTGCAGTGCGCCTCTGCCGGCCGTGCTGGGCACGAGTCAGTTTGTGGATTTCAAATCCGATGGCACGCCGCGGGCATTGCCGAAAGTGCGTCCACGCACCTGGTGGGTCTTCGGGCTGACGCCGTCGACCGCACGGATGGTGATTGATCTGCCGCGCACACTGAAACCGTTTGTCGACAAACTGACCTGATTGCTTTGCTGGACTCGCGATGGCTACCAGCCCGCGGTGCCGGCGCCACCCTTGAACGGGCCGGCGACATCGGGTGTGATCCAGCCGCCGTAGAAGTCGCCCGGCTGACACTCGACGCGGAATTCGTCGACATAGCAGGCATCCACCCGCGACGGATAGAAAGCGTAGTAGCCCCGAATATCCCCGAACGCGAGCGTCGGATGGGGATAGAACCATGCGGCATTGGCACTTTGACGCTCGCCGATCACGAGCGATGCATACGCGGCGTGGCCTTTCCATTCGCACAGACTCTGCCCGGAGCCGGGTACCAGAAAGTTCTGCCGCACGTCGGCGGGCGGGAGATACCAGGTCGGTGGGTGGCTGGTCTCGAGTACCCGAAACGCCCGCGTACTGTCGGCGATGACCTCGCCGGCAAACTCGATGCGGACGCGACGCGCGCTCGGCTCCAGCCGCGGTGGTCGCGGGTAATCCCAGACCGATTCCTGTTCAGGTGCAAGCGCAGTGGCGGTCTTTTTCATGTTCTTCCGATCCCGTAGACAAGTTGAATGGCCAGGTGACGTTGCCAAGGGCCTTGAGCGGCACGCGGCGGACCCTGACCTCTCCGTTCGGGAGTTCGCCGGTAATCACGATATGGATTTAACCGATGTCGCCGCATGCCGACGCGGCATGCCGATCTGCGGTCGGGCGACTCGGCTGCGCGTCACCGATGCCGTTGCCAATCCGGTCTTTCAGTCCCGGAAATTTCCGAACTACCTGCCATACTTGCAAGCGGGACACCGGACATAGAGCGTTGTCAGTCCGGGGCGATGCAAAACAACTCGAGACGGGGAGGTCTTGCGATGCCGAGAATCCGGTTGCCCGGCGATTATGTCAGGGAAATTCCGACGACGCGACGCGCGATAAACGGCATCGCCACTACCACGCTCGGCATGGCGGGGGAGACCGAACGTGGCCCGCTGCAGGTCCGCGCGGTAACGAGCTATGCCGAGTACCGTCGCCTGTACGGCGATCCGTTGACCGATCGCTACCTTGGCCATGCCGTGCACGGCTTTTTCGCAAACGGCGGGCGCAGGTGTTTTGTTGCCCGTGTCTCCGGGCGTCATGCCACCGCGGCCATCCACGACGCGGGACCTTTGCGCCTGACGGCAATCGGCCCCGGCGAGGCGGGCCAGAATACCTGGATCTGGATCACCGCCGCGGCCGCCGCGGACCCAACCCGGTTCAGGGTCATCGTTGCCTATTATCGCGATGGCATCGCCGCGGCCGCTCCGCTCGATCCGACGGTCGCCGCCAACCGCACTCTGCCCGGGTTTGATGTGCCCAGCGAACTGGAGGAATTCGACAGTCTCGGTTGCACCGGCAACGATGCCGCGGTCACGTTGACTGCGCTGGCACGCTCGGTGCTTATACGCGCCGAGTGGCGTGGCACGCCTGCGCGGCCGGCCAATGCAGGTCCGGTGGCGCTTGCCGGCGGGCTGTCCGGCGACTTGCCCGATATTCACGACTACATTGGCGGCGACCGTCTCGTTGCCGCGATGGACGGCCCGCTGACAACCGGTCTTGAGGGTCTGGCCAGGGTAGACGAGATCGCGTTGCTGGCGGCGCCGGATGAGCATGTCGTGGCGGGTCTGCGCGAACACGTGCAGAAACAGTGCGTGGGTGCCGGCGACCGCTTTGGTATTTTTAGCGTTGCCCGCGGGCAGCGCGATGCAGCGGCGATGAGCGAGCCGCAGCCGCCATCGACGATGGCGGCGGTGTACTGGCCATGGATTCGGGTCCGGCATCCTCTCACCAATGCCACGGTCACGATTCCGCCGGTCGGCCATGTCGCCGGGATTTTTGTACGGACCGACACGACACGCGGCGTACACAAGGCGCCGGCCAATGCAGTGGTGCGGGGTGCGATCGATCTCGAGTTTGCCGTCACCGCGGAGGACCAGGACCTGCTCAACCCGCGCGGCGTGAACGTGATTCGCGATTTCCGCAGCAGCAACCGCGGTATTCGCCTGTGGGGAGCGCGCACGATGTCGAGCGACCCGGAGTGGAAATATATCAGTGTCAGGCGTTTGGCTATCTATCTCCAGGAGAGTATCGACAAGGGTACGCAATGGGCGGTTTTCGAACCGAATGCAATGCCATTGTGGGAAAGCGTCAGGGCGTCGGTCGAGGCTTTTCTGCAAAGCGTGTGGCGCAATGGCGCGCTGCAGGGAGCGCGGCAAGAGGAGGCGTTCTTCGTAAGATGCGACCGCGCGACAATGACTCAGGCCGATATCGACAGCGGCCGACTGGTTTGCGAAATCGGGATCGCGCCGGTCAAACCGGCCGAGTTTGTTGTCTTCAGGATATGCCACCAGGCGCCGGGCAGGCGCTAGCAACGCTGACAGCGCGCTCGCAAGGAAGTCGTGTCTGCCGGGCTGCGAGGGCTTGAACGGCTTTTGCCGCCGCCTGCAAACGTGGGCCAGTAGCCTCCGGTCGCGGTGACAAAATACATGTGTTCAATGGATCGACCGGCTCTGCCGCGGCTGGTCGGTGCGGTGAGCGGTAACATCGAATCGGTACGATCCGGATCGGGCTGCGGCTGCTTGGGTAAAGCTTCCGCGCCCACGACAGTGCCTCACTACTGTACGTACTCGGTGAATTGCACTCCCTCCGGGGCTTTGTCGCGTGGAATTGCGGTGGAATGCAGCAGGCGGATTTTCCAGTCCGCGTCGGTGCGAATCAGCACGGCGCTCTCTATCCACGCCCGGTTGGCTTCCTGGTCGGCAGTCTTGTATCGCGCCATGTTCCAGTAGCTGACCCAGGCGAGATCGCCGTCCTGCCCGCTGTCAATCAGGCTGAAGTAATTGCGCCGCTCAAGTTTGCCCTCGTACTCGCCGATCTGTGCCACCAGCGTATCGATGTTCCACAATTCTCCGACTTCCAGCAGTTGAAAATCATCGGCGACCTGCGCCCGCATACCGTCATAATCGAAGCGCGCGATTGCGGCAAAAAGATTCTGCACTGTAGTGAAGGGTTCGGACGTATCCGCGCGCGATGGGGATCCCGTCAGCAGCACGATGACGGCAAGGGTCAGCAGGATGAGTCGCATCGTTTTCTCCTTTTCGGGCGATGACCCGGATGAAGCAGCAGAACTTACGTCATGGTAACGCGTCAGGACATCTCGCGGGTGGTGCGATTACCCGCGCGGGCAGTAAAGCGGAGGACTGACGCACCGGATTTATCGGCGAGATTGCCGCGCATTGCGTAATCTCTGGACATCCCGGGCCTGATATTGCCGTTCCCTATTGAGGCATTTCCCGGCCCCCGCAGATGCGCTATCGCATTTCGCACATTATGCATCGGAATTTTCTGCACAGCGACGTCGGCATTGTGAACGGTAGGGCACAGGGAGAGGAGATTGCACAGTGCTACAATTCACGGCTGTTGCGGTAATTGAGGTCGGCGCCAAATGATTGAGAAGTTGTCGCGGAGCTGGAGCCTGATCAAGTACAGTGCGAGTGTGCTGCGACAGGACCGGGAACTGCTGCTGTTTCCGTTGCTATCGACAATTGCCGCGGTCCTGGTGGCACTGACTTTCGTACCGTTGTTGATGCAGACCGGAATCGCGACCGAGGATGGCCCGACAAAGGTAAGCGCGGGCGGTTATGCGGTTATGTTCGCGTTGTACCTGGTCGAGTATTTCGTGATCTTTTTCTTCAATGCCGCGCTGGTGGGCGCGGCGCTGATCCGAATGGACGGCGGTGATCCGACAGTTCGCGACGGATTGAGGATAGCTGCATCGAAGAGCGGCAAAATATTCGGTTACGCGATGATCGCGGCGACTGTCGGCGTAATTCTTCGCGCCCTCGCCGAGCGGCTTGGCTTCATTGGCCAGTTCATCATCGGGCTGGTCGGGCTTGCCTGGACCGTTGCGACATTCCTGACCGTTCCGGTGCTGGTCGCCCGCGACATAGGACCGGTGGACGCGGTGAAGGAAAGCGCTACTCTGCTGAAAGAAACCTGGGGCGAAAATATCATCGCGAACGCCGGTCTCGGATTTGTTTTCGTCTTCGTCTATATCGGGATGATGTTTGTGTTCGCCGGGTTGGTCGCGATGGTGCAGGGGAGCGGCCCGGCCGTCATGACGGTCTTCGTGGTCGGGGTGGTCTCGCTAATGATCGTGGCCCTGATCCAGGGAGCACTGCAGGGAATCTTCTCCGCCGCTTTATACCGCTACGCTGTCGACGGTCCCGACCAGTCGGATCCGGCACGTGAGTTGCTCGGCGAGGCGTTTAAACCGAAATCGGCCTGACCGCAGCGGCAGGCAGCCGCTCGGTTGCATAAAGGCGTTCGACCCAAGCCACGACCCGCGGAAAACTCTGACGCCATGCATCGACCTCGGCCTGCATCTGCGCGGGCACGTCGTAGTCGTGCGGAGTCACGCGATCGGCTCTGCCGCCGCCGTAGTTGTCCGGAAACGTCCACAGTCCTGAAAGCGATGCGAAGGTAATGTCGATGAAGCTGATCTCGGGTCCGCCCAGCAGCGTCGTCCTGCCGTCGCCGAGCCTATCCTCCATCGCCTGCAGGAAATCACCGGCCCGTGCGAGTGTTTTGTCATGGGTGGCCGGACCGAGACGGAACGCCTTGCGCATCAGGACCCGTAGCAGCGGGAAGCAAAGACGCACGGCGCCGCGCTGCCACGCCGGCAGGGAGGGGTCGTCGCAACCCCAGGCATGCAGCGTCAGCGAACGGTGCGGCAGGATGTTGTGATAGATCCATTGCTGCATATAGCGGCCGTACCGATCCAGTTGTCTCTCCAGTTCGAGTGCTTCGGCCGAAGGGGCGAGAAAAGTGGCGCGCTCGCCATACTCGGTGGCGTAACGGCCCCACAGGTAGCGCAGGATGTCGGACGAGTTGCCGATTGCCGAGATCACCATACCGGTTCGCACATGCAGCTTGGGCACGGTGCGGCCGACGAAGAAAACGCCCAGCACGCCGGTATTCTGGCGTTCCTCGTACGGGACGCCGAGACGATCCATCGACCAGCGAACCTTCTCTACAAAATGGCTCGCACCGATCGTCTCGAGGCAAAGTTCGGGACCGCTGGGCGGAAAGAGAATTGCATGCAACGTCAGCGCCCAACGCCATAACAACAGCGCGAGCACCAGCAACAGCGCTGTACCGAATCCAATGCCAAAAACGGCCACGATCAACGGTAGCAGCAACAGGAAAATCGTATGGATAGCACGCGCCCCGATTCTCACCAACAGACCCCCGTGGCGAAGATGGTGTTTCTACCCGGCAGCGCCGCGGGTCTCGCCGTATTCGATGATCTCATGGCGAGCACTTTCAGGCCCCGAGCGATTGGCGAATCTGTGCGATGATTGAGAGAATCGAAATCCCCTCATTGGCCGCGTAAACGCCTTTGCCGTCGAGTCTCGGCACATTGAATCCACCGGCATGATGCAGCGCAATCAGCTCCCAGTATTCGTTGAATACCGGGCTTCCCGAACTGCCGCCCTGGGTGGGCGCACGATAGTGAACAAAGCGTTCCTTGAGCGCGAGCAGCTTGTTGTCCTTTATCGAAAACTGCAACTTCATGCCCTTTGGATGACCGATGATATAGACCCGTTGTGTGCCATCCGCGAGCGGCAGGTTGCGCGCGATCGGAAATGTCTCTTTTGCCCTGGGTGTCCGGTCCAGGCGCAACAGCGTTGCATCATGTTCGTCCCTGGGCGACGACCAGATGATTTCCGTTGCCCGAAATTCCGCTGCGTCGTCGGACAACTCGAACTTGATGCGCGCCCGGTCGCGCGGCAGGGCGCCACGATCGCGTTCATCTTCGGAAACGACATGGGCATTGGTGAGCAGTAACGTCTCTTCGCCCAGTGACTCGGCGATATCGCCGCCGCGAACGAGAAAACCGGTGCCGATTGCGTTGTCGGTCGGGTCGAGAATCTGGGCAACGTTGTGGGCACGATCTATCGCCAGCACGAACCACTTGTAACTATTGAATGCGTCGTTGCCGAGGACGGCCTCGAATTGCTTGTCATCCTCAAGGTCATGGAGAAAGTCGATATCGATGTTTTCGCAGCGGAGATCGAGCCCGCCGCCTTCCTTGGCGAGCAATGCCGCTTGCACCATGCTGACAATCTCGCGGGCGCGCGGGTCGGCGCTTTCCAGCCGCCATACTTGCTGCAGCTGGTGCAGCGTACTGCCGAGTGTGAATGCCGTGACTGCGTCGGTGTTGGCGAAACGCGAGTACCAGAACAACGCCTTGTCGAACTCACCCAGCAGCAAGCAGGCCTCGGCGATTGTCACCGTTTCCCACGGCGACAACTGCGTTTTCGCCTCCAGCATGGCGCGTATCCTGGCGGCGATCCCGCGCGCGCGAGTCTTCGGGCCACTGTATTTGCCGCCAAGACGCAACTTGTCTGCGGCGGCGCGGTGCAACATCGCGGCGGCATTGATACCGTGCCAGTAATTATCGGTGCGGTTACGGCGGTAGCCACGCATGTAATTGTCGATGGCTTTCTCGAGTATTTTCGGGCGCTTGAATATGGACGAGTTCAGGTAAAGCTGTTTGTAGACTCGCCCGCGCAGGCCCAGTGCCTCGTCGTATTCGGCCGGGTCGGATTTTCTTACCGCCGGCGTGGCGAGCGTATCGAGTATCGCAATCGCGGCGGCGAACGAGCCGCGTTCGATCAGGGCCTGGGCATAATGACGGCGGACGCCGGGGTGATCCGAGCCATAGTTGATCAGGGTATCCGCGACACGCTCGAGGTTGGCGAAGTCGCGCCGATTGTGCAGCGGCTGCAAAAACGTGATGGCCTTCTTGGCCGGAAAGCCTCTGCGGCCGCTCTTGATGTGTTCGACGATCCTGTCCCACAGGTGCTGCCTGCTTTGTTCGTCGGGTTCGGCCTCCAGCCTCGCGAACGTATGTTCCAGCGTGTCCTTGCTCACAATCCTATTGCCGTCGACAGTGCCTGGCGCAGATCGGTCTGAGAGAAATACTTGGTGAGGTCATGGCGCCATTTGCCCGTGTTACTGACCCTGATATCGGTGACCCGTTCCGAGCCGCCGAGGCAGAAATCATTGGCCAGGTTGGTGTCGATTGCGACCGGGTCGAGGCGGTCGAAAACATTGGTCCAGTCGCCGCGCACCTTTTCCCGTGGAAAACCGTTGTCGCGTGAGTATTCCGGTTTGAGCTTGTCCTGGACTTCGTCGATGCCCAGGGGGCTGCCGACGGTAATCAAGGCGTCTATGCCCGGGCACCCAGGCACGCGCTTGAGACAGTCGTAGGCGATGACCGTGCCCATGCTGTGGCTGACCACCACGTGCGGCCCGCCGCTGTTGGCGGCGGCGTCGCGCGTCAGCGCTGCAACAAACCGGTCACGGATCGTTTTCTGGATGCGATAGGTCTCGCCCGGGCGTGGCGAGTGTTCGGTGTCGAACAGGTAATGGTGCACGTCACGCAACAGGACTTTCATCAGCCGGCGCTTAATGAACCAGGGCAACGGAATCCGTTCGAATGACTTGCCGGTTTCGTCCGCTGGCGGCGCGTAGTCGTCGCCGCCCGGAGAGGCGGCATCGAAATCGAGCTTGTCGGACATCGCCTGGTAAAATTCGGCCTCGTCGCCTTCGAGGTTTTCTGCCCACTCGAGATCCTCGTCAGTTGCGGCGGTTGCGACCTCTTCACCGGTGCTTTCATGCGCGGCGCCTTGCTCGGCGGGCTTGTCGTAAAGCAGGTCGGCCCAGTAAACCATCGACGAACTGATACCCCGGGCGCCGAGATCGAGCCCGTCGTTTACGGCAAGGCTCTGGCGCCAGATTGTCAACAGACGATCGTGAGCCGGTTTGTTTGCAATACCATGAATAAAGGTAACGTGAGGCATGCGTTGTCCCTCCTGGTCGCCGGTCCAGTCAGACCGGTCTGGAAATATCCCTGCAACGCGGCGCGGACGATGAGTGGCGCCGCGGCCCGCCGCGGTTACAACTGAGTGTAGCCCAAACCCGAGGGTTTGACGCGCAGGTAACATGGCCTCGATTGAGCGCAACTGCGATGCCCGGTTTTGCCCGACCCCGGCGCCGCAGCGGCTCGCCAAACGCGGTTCTTCTCGGGTATTCGCCGCTTATTGTGCGACAGCGCGAGACGATCGGCAGGCAGCAACCGGGTGCCGTCACGGTGATTCCCCGTGCGACCTGTCTGTTGCCGACGGTCTTTTTGTTTTCGAGCGCCCGGAACTGCGACGAGCGCGAATTGGGGACGACTCGCGGGCACTTTATGCGGCGAGGTCAGGGTTGAAAAATGTCCTCGATCGTCAGGCCGAATATCGCGGCGATGCGAAACGCGAGCGGCAAGCTCGGATCGTAGCGGCCGCGCTCGAGCGCATTAACGGTCTGGCGCGAGACGCCGAGTTCGCTGGCGAGTTGCGCCTGCGACCAGCTTCTGGCTTTTCGCAGTTCGTCGATGCGATTTCTCATCGGTACCGGCGCCATGCCACGAGTAATCCGGTCGCCCAGGCGCAGCTCATGACAGCGGCCGCAAGCGCCCAGTTGAGCGGCGGCCACCCGAGCAGAACCTGAAGTACGCCGAGACCGAGCAGGACCAACATGCCGGCGGCAAACCCGAAACTCATCGCGGCCAAGTGAATTCTCCGCTCCATCTCATCCATTGCCGGCTGCGCGAGCAGCACCGCGGTAAATGCAATCAGCCCGGGCAGTGCCGGCAGCAGCCCCGCGGTGGTGGCGCGCGACAGCGGGTCGGTTGGCAAAACCCAGACGGCGATGCCAAGCATGCCAAGCGCGCCGGTACCCAACCAGAATGGCAGCGGAAATCGTTTCATCAATTCCATCGCAAATTACCCTGCTGTAAAGCTTGCTTGACATCCTGTCGGGAGCGTCGAAAAATGTCAAGGACCCTTTACTAATTGGGACAAGGGCGGTTTGCGCTGGTCGTAATGTCGATTGGCTACTCCGCCGACATCCAGCATTCGACCGCATAGGCCGCATCGAGAATACGCAGGCGGTTGGTCTCGCCTATATCGAGCCAGTCGTTACGCGCGTTTTCGCGGGTGGTTTTAGCGCCGTGGACGAGAATCCGTCGTTCAAAATGGCCATGGTCCAGCATCACCAGCGCCGGGTTTTCCGCAATGGTCAAATCGCGCACAAAATTCAGTCTGGAACCACTAAACTGCGTGCCAACGGATTCGCCATGAAAGGCGTTACAATATTGCGCCGCTTGAGTTGACGAGCCAATTCGTGTCTGGATAGCGTGGCAGATCATCGGGAGTTTTTAGTGAAAAGCGGCCAACCAGCCTCGGTTTCCTCAGTGAAAGTCTCGATATTGGTCAAGACGCTCAATGAGGAAGCCAATATCGAACGTTGCCTGCGTTCGTGTATCAAGGCACTCGAATCAACCAGCGGCGAGTTCGGGAAGCCGGCTATACCACGGCAGTTAGCACTCGCGCCGGCAAGAATGGCCGCGGGAGCGACATGCTTTCTTTGCGGCGCATCGAGATAATGGGCGACGATGCTCTATGGCAGTTCCGTCTCAAACTGGTCAGCGGTACGCATGATATGCCGCCATGGTCGCTGGTGCGTGCTGCGGTTAAGAAGATCCTCGGCATCAACAGTAAAAATGGCAAGTGACGTAGTGCGGAGTCACTGACTCTTCACTTCTTCACTGTGCAAGACGGGTAATTTCTCGGAAATTGAGGTGGCCCGGTCACCTGGTTTGGGTTTATGCGTTATTTGCAAGGCTGCCTGTTCCGCTCGGTATCGTTCTACTCCGCCGACATCCAGCATTCGACCGCATAGGCCGCATCGAGAATACGCAGGCGGTTGGTCTCGCCTATATCGAGCCAGTCGTTACGCGCGTTTTCGCGGGTGGTTTTAGCGCCGTGGACGAGTGCGTTGCGTTCCTCCTCGCTCAGCGAATTCCACCAGCGGCATTCGGCAGTCGTGTCGTCGCGGACGGCATCGACCGAGAACCGCGGTCGCCGCATGTAGACCGTGCCGCGCTGTGGGCGCGGCTCCGGGTGTTTGCGTCGAACGATATTGCCATGCCCGTTTTCCATGCTCCTCTCCCGCGGGATGCGCTATTTATTGCCACGGTTTCACATTACTCCGGTAAACCTGAACGAAAGCTGACCGATCATGGCGAATCGCGGCGAACTCGGGAGTAATTGTGACCGCGGCCGATGCTGATTGGGACGCACGCCCGCGGCGCCTGATCGTATTACAGGAAAAGCGGTGTACGGTGAGTTCGCCGCAACCATGAATGGCGGATCGGTCCGCGCCGTACTGCACATGTGATAAAAACGCGGGTCCGGGAATCGGATAAAAGAGACTACTAAAGATGAGCGCCAATTTTCGCAGCGACAACGAAACCCCCGTCGCGCCGCAAATCCTCGAGGCGTTGGCGCGGGCGAATAGCGGGACCGCGCATTCCTATGGCGACGATGCCCTGACGGCGCGGGTACAGAGGCGGTTCGCCGAGGTTTTCGAGACCGAACCCGCGGTGTATCCGCTCGCTTCGGGGACGGCGGCCAACGCGCTTGCCGTGGCGCAGACGACCCCGCCGTATGGGGCAGTGGTCTGTCACGAGGACTCGCACCTGCATACCGACGAGTGCGGCGCGCCGGAGTTTTACTCTGGTGGCGCCAAGCTGCTGACGCTGGCCGGCGACAATGGCAAGATCGCAGCGCCAACGCTGAAAGCGCAGCTGGAGAACACCGGTCATGGCGGTGACCATGCCAGCAAGCCGATGTTGTTGAGCCTGACCCAGGCGACCGAATTCGGTACCGTCTACGGACTCGATCAAGTTCGGGAATTATGCGATCTCGCTCACGCTGCCGGGTTGAAAGTGCACATGGACGGCGCGCGGTTTGCCAATGCGGTGGCGGCGCTCGGTTGTACGCCCGCCGAGATCACCTGGCGCGCCGGGGTCGACCTGTTGTCGTTCGGTGCCACCAAGAACGGCGCGATGATGGCCGAGGCACTGCTGGTGTTCGATAGTGCCGACGCCGTGGAACTCGGACGGCGGCGCAAGCAGTCCGGTCACCTGATCAGCAAAATGCGTTATATCTCGGCACAGCTCGATGCCTATCTCGACGATGACCTGTGGCTGACGCTGGCCGCGAATGCCAACGCCCAGGCAAGTCGCCTGGCCGCCGGGATCGAAGCACTTGGCGGTGCCGAATTGCTGTACCCGGTTCAGTCCAACGAATTGTTCGTCAGGCTGGACGATTTGCTGGCCTCCGGTTTGCGCGCGGCGGGGTTTGAATTTCACAGCTGGCCCGGACGACCGGGGGTTTACCGCCTCGTGACCGCCTATTGCACCCGGGCTGAAGAGGTCGATGCCTTTATCGCCGCTGGCGCTGCGCTGTAACCGCATCAAACGATTATTTTTACAGGGATAACAAGGCGCTTGAAGGGAGAAACACGGTATGGAAATCAAACTTTACGAGTACGGCCCGACGCGGTCGCAGCGCACCCGCTGGGCGTTTCTCGAGGCGGGGCTTGAATACGAGTCGATCGAGGGCCGGGAGCTCATTCACAGCGACGAGGTGAGGAAAATCCACCCGCTCGGCAAGTTACCGGCGGCATTGTTCGACGGCAAACCGTTGTTTGAATCCGCCGCGATCTGTACCCATATCGCCGACCTCGTGCCGGAAAAAGGCCTGATCGCCGCATCGGGTACATGGGAGCGCGCGCTGCACGACCAGTGGGTTGCTTTTACGTTGAGCGAATTGGAGGCCTACCTGTGGCATTCGGCGCGCAACCAGTTCGTGCTGCCCGAGGAGAAACGGCTGACCAGTGTGTTCGAGCAGAACGCAGAGGCGTTTTCGGCGGCAGCAGTGGCGATGGAGCAGGCGCTTGCGGACCAGGATTACCTTGTGGGCAATCGCTTCACGGTCACCGACATCATCGCCGGTTTCGCGGTCAACTGGGGGAGGGGGATGGGATTGCTCAAGCCGTTCCCGAACCTGCAGGCGTACCTCGAGCGGCTTTTCGAACGGCCGCACTGCACGTTGACGCAGCGCTAGTTCGCGGTTCCCGCGCCGGCGCATGCCGCGCTTGCGAGCCGGCATCAGGCCCGCCACGTGCTGGTCTGGCCGGTCTCCCGGCGGCGCGCGTTTTTCTGATACCGGCGCAATTCCGCCGCGCCGTCCCGCATCGATTGTACGATTCGCTGGTCCTCAGCGATGCGTGCTTCGGCGTTGCTGACCAGAGTTCTGAATGCCGGTACGTTGCGCAGCGTGTCGGCGACCAGCCATTCGCAGATCGGACGGCGCAACCGGTTGGCTTCTTCGGCCTGCAACTGGTTGCGCACGCGGGACAGGTCGGCGGCCGGCGCCATGTTGAGTTATTTGCCGGTGCTGCCTGTGGCGTGGTCGTTGCGAAGGATCTCGGCCTCGCGCCTGACTTCTTCCGGTGTCAATTCGAAGACCCAGGAAAAAATGACGGCCAGCGGAAACCCGAGGAACAGCACGCAGGCAACAAAGCGCAGCGACCAGTCGGGGAGGTTCAGAGCCCCGGCCACGACAGCCGTAACCCGCAGGACGAGTCAACCCGCGACCGCATAAACAACACCGACACGGACGCCGTCGCGCCGGTTTATCTCGTCGAAAAATCTGCGCCTACAGGATAAGCAACGCCTGAGCCAGCGCCGCCATGCCCTTTTCGCTGTTGCAGTAAAACGAATTCATTGCACGTTCGTGGGCCGCTGCGATAGCTTTGACAACATCGATCATTGATTGTGCCGGCCCGGTTTCGGCGCCAGGGGGGAGTCTTGAGCGGTTATTCGTTATTGCCGGCAGTGTTGGTGCTGACCGGCGCATCGATCCTATCCGGAACCGCCGTTGCAAATGACGCCGCTGATGCCGCGCGGAGCTATCGCGAGGGTCACGAGGCGGCGATCCTTGCCGAGTTCCGTGAGTTTCTATCGCTGCCGAACGTCGCGGCCGATACGGTCGCGATGGATCGCAACGCGGCGTGGCTGACGCAGCGACTCGGCGAGGCCGGTTTCGACAGCGATATCTGGCGCGCCGGTGGCGCTCCTTACGTGTTTGCCGAGAAAAAATTTGCCGGTGCGACAAAGACGGTATTGATCTATGCCCACTTCGACGGCCAGCCGGTCGATGCCGCGAACTGGGCCAACCCGCCATGGCAGCCGACGCTGCGGAAAGGCGCGCTCGACGACGGAGCCGATATTGTCGATTGGGACAACGCGACGCAGTTCGACCCCGACTGGCGTATCTATGCGCGCTCGGCAGGCGACGACAAGGCGCCGGTCATTGCGCTGCTGGCGGCATTGGCCGGGCTGGAAGAGGCGGGCATGACGCCCAGCGTAAACATCAAGCTGATTCTGGATGGCGAGGAGGAGGCGGGGTCTCCGACATTGGCGGCAATCCTCTCCGAGCATGGCGCGGCGCTGGCAACCGATCTGCTGTTGTTCTGCGACGGCCCGATGCACCAGTCGCGGATGCGCCAGCTGGTGTTCGGTGTACGCGGCAGCATGACCGTGGATCTCACGACCTATGGCGCGATCCGGCCGCTGCACAGTGGACATTACGGCAACTGGTCGCCCAACCCGACCGATGCGCTGATCCACCTGCTTGCGGCGATGAAAGACGACGAAGGCAATATTACGGTGCCCGGCTACATGGACGAGGTTCGCCCGATCAGTAGCGCCGAACGTGCGGCAATCGCGGCGATGCCGCGTATCGATGACGTTTTGCGTGAGGATCTTGCGCTCGGGCGGGTCGAGGGTAACGGCAAACGCATTGAGGAACTGGTGCTGCAGCCGGGCATTATCGTCAAGGGTTTCCAGGCCGGCGGCGTCGGGCCGCAATCGCGTAATGTCATCCAGTCGAGCGCGACCGCGTCATTAAACCTGCGGCTGGTTGCCGACCAGGATCCGGCGAATGTGCATGAGGTGCTCGAGGGCTTTTTCCGCGACCAGGGGTTTCATGTCGTGCACGAGGATCCCGTGCCGGACACACTCCGCGGCCACGAGCGCGTATTGAAAGCCGATTGGCGGCCAGGCGCATACCCGGCGTTTCGGACCCGGCTGGACAGCGCTGAAACGGCGAGCGTTATTGCGATTCTCGACAGCATCGGCGATCAGCCGACATTGCTTACGCCGACGATGGGAGGGAGCTTGCCAATCTACCTGTTCGAGGCGGCGATCGATGCACCGATCATCCTGCTGCCGGTCGCCAACCACGACAACAACCAGCATGGCCGTAACGAGAACCTGCGGCTGCAAAACCTGTGGGATGCGATCGAAATCTATGCGGCCGTGCTGGCCGACTACGGCCGACCCGGTCGTCCCTGATCACCCGGCGAGCGGCAATCCGTCAGCCAGGGTCGGTCTGTGCGGCGATTTGTGCAAGCAGTTGTCGTACCTGTTTATGCGCCGCCTCGTAGGCGATGACCCGGTCGTGGGTGTCCTGCAACGCAAACGGGAAGAAATTTCGAAAAGTCTGATTCTCGACCACCGTGGGGTCCGACAATTTCATTGCCGCAATGTCGAAGCTTTCCATCATCAACGGGATGTAGGAATCGTCGAGTGCCTGGATGAAGTTTTGCTGGCGCACGTCAATCATCCTGTACAGGCGAATGAGCCGGAGAATGTTCTTTTTTAATTCGGGGTCGGAGAGAAGACGAAAATCGCCGCTGTCCTGCATGGAGCGGTAGGTGAAATCCGAGGGCTGGAAGAAATCGTAGCCGGATGGTTCGAATATCAGGCCGGCGATTTCTTCCGTGGAAACAGCCGCAAGATTTGGCAGCATGCCGATAATGTTCTCTAGGCGCTCGATCTTGCCTTTGTTGCCCGCGATCCGCTTCTCGAGACTATCGAGATCCTTGGTGAGATCGTCATGCAATCCCTGCAAATAGAGTTGCTCGGTCTCGGCGTCCTTGAAATCCTCGAACTTTCCTTCGAACCACAAGGCGATATTGATGCCGACGACCAGCATCAGCAGTTCCGCCAGAATTCCCGCCCCTTTGGAAGATCGTATGCGTGCGAACATGCGTCGATACCTTGCCTGCTACAGGGGTTTGATGCGCAAAATTTAGTATGGCGTTTATAGCAGGATCGTTGCCTGACGGTAATGATAGCCGAGGTGGGGTCGGGTCGGGTGGTTGTCGTTGTGGCACTGCCAGGGCGATATTGCTGCGAAGGGCGGGCAGGGCGGCCGGCGGCGGCAAGCTGCGGTGCGACCTCGTCGATCGCACCGCGAGTGCACGAATACGCTCGCGCCAGTGCCGGTTCGGGTCAGGCTCGTGGGGGGACGAGCACGAAGACACCGGCCGGCACCGCGCGAAAGTCCTAGCGTTTGCGCCGGACTTCGATCAGCGCAACCGGGTTGCGCCAGTCGAACACCGCGGCATCGAGATCGGCAATACCGTGTACGCCACTGCCAACATGAACGAAACCCTCGCCGTTTTCGGCTGAGCTGCCCTCGCCCTGGCAGAATGGCCCGGGGATGTTGGCGCAGAGTTCGTCGTTGATTTCAGATCCTGCGTCATAGGCAATTGCGGTATAGGTTCTGTTGAAACGCGGCAATTGCATGTTGTTCAGCGCAACGAAGCTGTCGTTGCTCGGGATCAGCATGCCGGCAAGACTCAGCCGTGAGAACTGGCCGCGCGCCACGATTTCAATCGTAACGCTCTTGCCGGGTCCGAGCAGACCGCCGCTGTCCGGCAACGCCGGCCCGGTAGAGGCGGTATCCAGCACGAGCTTGGGCACGCTGGCGAGCAACGCCTCGAGACCCGCGGTGCTGCCCGACTCGGCCAGTTCGGCGATCTGATCCGATGCCGGTTCTCCGAGTTCGAAAAAACTGATGCTGGAGCGATGCGTCGCGGCCAGCACCGGGGTAAACGTCTGCCCCGGGGTCAGGTTGGTGATCGTGACCTCGTAGATCGCGCCATTTTTGTTTTTCGCCAACGCCGGCGTACTGGCGAGCAGTGCAAGCGCGGCTAGACCGACAATCTTTTTCATCGTGAATCTCCTCAGGAAGCTTGGTTTGGCTGAACCCGCGTCTGTGGCGGGACGTTTCCAAGAGTCAGCGGAAATTCTCACGCGTCTATCACGACTTGATACTGATTCGGACACAATGGCGCGTCGCGGCTGTGATATTCGCGTGATTATTCCGGTCTATGTTGTGGAGCGATGGTCGAGACACTGCCCATGAACCACAATGACGTGACTGCGCTGATGCGGCGCAACGTGCTGATTGTCGAAGACGAACAGGACATCGCGGAGCTTCTTGCCCTGCATTTGCGCGATATATGCGAACGGGTCGAGATTGCCCGCGACGGGCATGAGGCGCTGCGGCTCGCGTTTGCCCGCGACTGGGACCTGATCATCCTCGATCTGTGTCTCCCCGGGCCGGGCGGGCTGGATATCTGCCGGGCACTGCGCGGCGATCAGCGTTATGTACCGATACTAATGCTGACGTCGAAGTCTTCCGAACTCGACCGGGTGCTGGGACTCGAGATCGGCGCCGACGACTACGTGACCAAGCCGTTCAGCGTCTCGGAGTTGATGGCGCGGGTGCGGGCTATATTCCGCCGGGTCGAATCCCTGCGCGCACGCCCGGCGCAAGGCGATGAAACCCTGAGCGTCGGCGGATTGACGATAGACGCCGCCAGCCGCCGCGTCAGCGTTGACGGCCAGGCGGTCGAGCTGACTGCGCGCGAGTTCGATCTGCTGCGTCATTTTGTGCGTCACCCGGGGCGCGTCTTTCGCCGTGCCCAATTACTCGACAGCGTGTGGGGTTACGGCCATGACGGTTACGAACATACGGTCAATTCACATATCAACCGGCTGCGCTCGAAGATCGAGCCTGACCCGGCGCATCCGGCCTATATCGTCACGGTATGGGGCGTTGGCTACAAGCTCGAACCCGGCACGGCGGCGACCCGTCCATGAGGGCGTTGCTGTTTCGCCTGTCGCTGGCCCTGCTGGCCGTGATCCTGTTGCTCGGCGGCGGGTTTTTCCTGGTCGAGCAGTGGAGCTCGCGGCAGTACTATGACGAACTGACCCAGCGTCTCAATGCGCCGATCGCCATGTACGTGACCGGCGAACGTCAACTTATCAGCGACGGTCGCGTGGATGCTGATGCGCTCGGTACGCTGGCGCGGCAGGCGATGGTCATCAATCCCACGGTCGAGGTCTACCTGCTGGGGCCGGACGGCAATATTCTCGGTCATACGATGCCGCCGGAAACGGTGCTGACCGATCGCGTTGACCTGGCGCCGGTACGCAGTCTGCTTGGTGCCGACTCCAGCATGCCGATCAAGGGTACCGATCCGCGCAATCCGGACGGGCGCAAGGTGTTCTCTGCTTCGGAGGTGCGTTCGGGAAATACCCTGGAGGGGTATCTGTACGCAGTACTTGGCGGACAGAAATTTGACGAGATCGCGAACGACATTCGCGGCAGTCATGTCCAGCGGCTCACGATCTGGGCCATGGTGGTGGTGATGGCCGCGGCGTTTTTGATCGGTCTGCTGGTGTTCGGTTTTTTGACCCGCCGCCTTACCCGGCTGACCGCCGACGTGCAGCGCTTTACCGTATCCGGTTTTGACCCCGAAGCGGCGCTGACCTGGAGGCCGCGTGACGGCGATGAAATTGACCGCCTCGGCAGCGCGTTTTCGGTGATGTCGGACACGATACGCGAGCAGATCGAGCGGTTGAAGGAAAATGACCGGCTGCGGCGTGAGCTGGTCAGTAACGTGTCGCACGATTTGCGCACGCCACTGGCATCGATGCAGGGCTATGTCGATACGCTGATAATCAAAAATGGCAGCTTGTCCGCCGACCAGCGCGACCATTACCTGAATATCACGCGCAAGCATGCACAGAGGCTGGGGCGGCTGATCGGCGATCTGTTCGAGCTGTCGCGGCTGGACTCGGCCAGCGTCGAGCCGCAGTTCGAGCGTTTCTCGGTCGCCGAACTGCTCCAGGATACGAGCCAGGAATTCGAATTGGAGGCCACCCGCGCCGGCGTACGGCTGCAGGTTGCCGCGCCCCGCGACGGTGCCAGCGTGGTCGCCGATATCGGGCTGATCCAGCGGGTACTGGAGAACCTGATCCGTAACGCGCTGCGTTTTACCCCGAGTGGCGGACGCATCACGCTGAGCGTCGAAGATCGCAGCAGCAAGCTGGCCGTGGCCGTCGCCGATACCGGGGTCGGAATATCTGCAAGCGACCTGCCGCGAATTTTCGACCGGTTCTACGGCAGCGCCCGTGAGTCGGGCGGCGAATCCTCCGGTCTGGGTCTTGCGATCGTTAAGCGGATCCTGGAGTTGCATCACAGCAGAATCACGGTCACCAGTGCGATCGACCACGGAACCCGCTTTGAATTCGAACTCGCCGCATCGCGTGCCGCGTGATGGTCCGGCTGGCGCGGCCGCTATCGGCGGTGCGCCGCAATTATGTCAAGCAACGGCTCGAGAAAACCTGCCGACAGTGTGATGGGGTTCACACAAGGAGCGCTTTTGGCATGAGTAAAGTGTGCATGCGATTCGTTGACGGGAGGGGCGTCATGTTATCGATGCGTTCAGTTTTGATTAGCTCCATGGCAGTTCTGTGGGTCTGTACGGGCGAGGCCGCGGCGCCGAAAAGCCCGTCGTTCTCGGGCTTTGCCTCCGACCGGCAGAATGACACCGAAGTGGTGTTCACCCGGCACGAAATCAAGGTGATCCGTGCCTATTACCGGACCCATGACGAAGATGCGGAGCCCGAAGAGCGCTACCGGTCGCGGTCAGGACAACTGCCCCCCGGGATCGCGAAGAAGCTGAGACGCGGCGGCAAGATGCCGCCCGGTATTGCCAGACGCGCCCTGCCGGCGGATCTCGAATACCGGCTGCCGCCGGTCGCAGAGGGTTACGAACGGGTCATCGTCGACGGCCGGATCCTGTTGATCGAAATCGCTACCCAAACCGTGCGTGACGTGTTGAGCGAGGCAATCCTGGGCTAGGCGCAGTGGGCGGCGTAACACGCCCACATTTTTCGTCGCACAAAAAAACCCCGCACGCCGTGCGGGGTTTTTGTATGCCGTGCAAGGTGCCGGAACCCGGTTAGTCGGTAATCGCCTCGCCACCGACGATCGGTGTCCAGTTGCGCTCACCGCTTTTGACCGTGGCCTTGCCGCTTGACCCGTCCATGGCGTGGCAGTGCAGGCAACTGCCTTCGTACTGAGTCACGAAAAGATTCGCATTCGGGTCGGTATAGTGAGCGCGATGGATCAGGTTGCGCAACGCGCTCGCCGGGCCGTCACCCGAGGAGGCATGGCAACGATCGCATGCGGCCGGGATGACCTTGGAGCGGTCCGCCGCCTTGCCGTGGCCGAGTCGGCCAAGCACGGCATTGATGCGCATATCCAGCGCACCGGTCCCCTCGACATGACAACTGACACAGCCGTTGGGATAGTCGTCAGCGTAGGCCTTGCCAGCCACGACTGTGGCCGCGATCAGCGTAAGCGCCATCAGACCCAGTAAAGTCAGCGGCCGGTTGATGTAAGTGTTTCTCGATTTCGCCAAAACTCTATTCATTGTCGTTGCCCCCTACCAGTTCCGTGGTCCGCTCTTGACGAGCGCTTCGCCGGAATCGGCGTCCATGGCGTGGCAGTGGAGGCAGTCGCCACCAAACCGCGTGGTGTACAGGTTCGCTTGCGGCACATCGAAATGAATCTGGTGGATCATGTGCGCAAACTGGTTTTCCTCTCCCTCGTCAGAGGCATGGCAACCGCCGCAACTGGTCGGCACTTTCTTGATTTTGGGGAGCTTGGGGTGACCGATTTGTGCCAACAGCGCGTTCAGGGAAAGATTGGTTTTGCCAGGTTGCTGGGCATGGCAATCGACACAGCCCTGGGGATATTCATCGGCCTGAGCCGGCGCCGTAACAGTCAGCAGCGCCATTGTGATGGCAAGGCAAAAAACGCGTACTCGATCCTTCATTACACAGGACCCTCTTATTGGAATTGCTTTCGCTGGTCGCCGGGTCCCGCCACGACAGGATCCGGGTGAAGTCTGCAATAATGCGGTTACAGATTTGCGACAATATTTACATAAACGCCGAGCGCGTGCCAATCGGGTGTTGGTTGCGCCGCTGTTGCTTGACGGCAACCGCGCCAGGTGAGGGTTCCGGCGCGGCAGCAGGTGGCCATGCCCATTCGATCGCTGCCGCCCGTTGTATTGCCAGCGCCGCGGAAAAACGGGCTGATTCGGCTTTGTTTCAGGTACTATTAAGATATCGGAATCAACCTCGGCGCCGCCGCCGCGCGGCGCAACGATATTGGGAGGATACATGGCAGAAGAGAAAAAACGCTCCAGTTTCTGGACCAAGCCGAACAAGAAATGGCTGCTTGGCATACCGCTGGGCGGGTTCGTTATGCTGGCTATTGGCGCCGCTGGCCTGCAAGTCATGAATACCATTCTGCATGAGACCAGCAAAACCGAATTCTGTCTGGCCTGTCATTCCCACACGGTCAACATCAAGCCCGAATATGAGGCGTCCGGACACGCGAACAACACGCTTGGCGTGCGGGCCGAGTGCGCACAGTGCCATCTTCCCAGCATGGAAGACCGCTGGATTCATTACGTGATGAGAAAGATGGTCGTTTCACTGGATATCATCCCGGAACTGCAGGGCAAGATCACCGATCCCGCTGACTACGAGGCGCACCGCGCGGAGATGGCAAAAGCCACCTGGATCGAATTCCGCGAGAACGACTCGGAGTACTGCAAGCACTGTCACGAGGCCGAGCACATGGTTCTCGAAAATCAGGGGCCGATGGCAAGGCGCCGCCACCAGATGTCGATGGAAAAGGGTGGCTACACCTGTATCGACTGCCATCAGGGCCTGGTGCACAAGCTGCCCGAGGATTGGGAAAAGGTCTGGGACGAAGTGGTCGAGGAAACCTCCGCCACTCGTAAGGGCCCGGAACTGGCGGCTTCCGGCGAATAACACTCTGCGAGGGGCCCGCGATGCGGGCCTCTGCGCAGGTTCGACCTTGCGCGCCCGGTATCTGCCGGGCGTGTGTCGTTGCGGCGACGATAGTCAGGCCGGGATGTGCCCCTCGGCGATCGCATTGCGGATGACCCAGAAGCGATCCTGTCCCCAGGCCGTGGTGTTGCCGTATTTCAGGCACGGCACGCCCCACAGACCCAGTGCCGTCATCTCATCGCGATGGCCGGATACCCAGTCACGCCAGCGCTCGCTGGTCAGCGCCTGGCTGGCGGACTGCCAGTCGAGTCCAGCCCGTAGCACTACTTTTCGCAGGCCGCGGTCGTTCGCGACGTCGATGGCATCGGCCGCGATGGCCGGCAGCAGCGAGGCGATGAAAGTCTCCAGGGCGCCGGTGCTGCTGGCCCAGTGCGCCACGGCATAAGCGCGCTCGATACCGCGACCGATCGGATCGACGATATTGCCGAACGCGAGTCCGGTTTTCTCGGCTTCGCGTTTGGCGTCCGTGAGAATGTAAATACGCTTGGCTCGCGGCACTGCCATGCCCCGCATCACCATCGGCAATACCGGTTTCAACTTCAGCTCGAGTTTGTGCGCGGCCGCAAACCGCCGTGCGTGAAAGAAACCGAGATAGCTGTATGGGCTGCGCGCCGAGAAAAAATACTCCAGCTCCTGCCGCCCAGGTGATACGCCGGTCGGCTTGAATAGGCCGCGCCAGGTGCGGTCGAATTGCACGGAGTCGTTGCGATCACTGGCCAGCCCCAGGCTCAGCAGACGCCGCTCGAGATGATCGAGGCGGTCGAGGCCCCAATACCACTCGCCGCCATAGTAGAGCGTGGCAGATGCGTAGTGGCCGAGTTCGTGGAGCAATGCCTCGTCGCGACGCAGGCCTGTTTTGCCGCTTCCCGGCCGAGCGCCGTCGGTAATGTCCGTTCCGGACCAGAAAGACGCGCCAATCTCCCGGGCCGCGTGAAAAAACTGTGCCGATCCGGTTAGGTTCGACACGACCTGGCTGGCATTTTCAGCAGCGCCCGGCGCGGTGGCCGGTACCTCGCGGGGAAAGTCCAGTTGGTACAGGCTGGCAAGCCGCGTGGCGTCGACCGCGCTGTATTGGGCGAGAAGGTCAGCGGCGGGATACATTTGCGGCTGCAGGCTTGCGACGACATGGGGTATCACTTTGATGTCGAAGCGACGTTGCAAATCCGGCAACGTCTGCAGCATCAGCTGGCAGTACGGATCGTCGACTCGATGGAAATAATGTACCTCGTGTGGCCGTCTCGCGATGCGCCGCCGCAGTTCGGCGACCCGGCGCATGGCGCTGCGTCGCAGCGGACTCGTGATGAAGCGCGTCAAAGCGGGTGTGAGTTTTCGCTGTCGCATGCCGGGTCTGTGAGTGGCCGAGGTCGCACCATGGCGTAATCCCCTTGCCGGTGCAACGAACGCCTGATCCGGATCCGGTTGCAGTCGACCACCCGGCGAGCTGATTCGTTTTTGCCGGCAGACCGGCAGTTGGTTTGTTTACCGCCGGGGCTGGCGATGGCGCGGAGCGAGTCTTTGACGAGGTCCGTCCCGGGCAAAAATGGATGGCCGCCGCGGATATGTCGGTGTAGCGGCGCCCGCGCAATTGGCGTTGTCTAACGGCGGCAATTGCGCTGCTTGTCGATTGGGATTCAGCAACTTCACTGCCCGCTATGCTCCCTCTGCCTGTAACCGGCAATGCCGGGTGGGCCCTGAAGTGCTGTCGGCGCTTGCAAAAGATCGGCGCATCTCTATGCTCGCCGGGAACGGGTTTGAACTGCGGCGGAACGTGCCGTTTCTCGCTGCGAACGTCAGAGGTCAAGCAATGTACCGGTATTCAGTGGCTCTGGGCCTGATATTTGCAGTATCCCCTGCCGTGGCGATGGACGCGGACGAGGCCGCTGAGAGCGTGAATCGGCTCGCTGATCGCTATTACGACCTGGTTCTCGAACGGGCGCCGGAGACGGCCTATTTTGCCGGTGTCGAAATAGCGCGCCACGACGGTATCAGCGATAACTCTCCCGCCGCGCTGGCGCGGGCGGAAAGCGAGGACGATGCGTTACTGGTGCGGCTCGAGGCGATCGACCCGGCGTTGCTGCGGGGTCGGGTCGAGTGGATTACCTATGGGATTCTGCAGCAGGCGCTCGAGTCCTCGCGCGATCTGCGGGTCTGCCGCTGGCCACTCTGGAACGTGAATCAGATGGACGGCTGGCAGCTCAACTACCCGCTGGTGGCCGACTTGCAACCGGTTGGCAGCGAAGAACTTCGCGCGCAGGCGCTTGAACGGTTCGCCAAGCTGGCCGGGTATATCGACCAGGAGATCGCCAATCTCCGGCGGGGGCTTGCCGAGGGTTATTCGGCGCCGCAGTCGGTCGTGCGCCGGGTCATCTCCCAGCTAGACGGGCTGTGGCAAATGGCGCCGGATGAATCGCCGTTCCTTGCTCCCGCGCGGCGGGACGGCTCGCCTGAGTTTACTACCGCGCTGCAGAAACTGACGGCCGAGCAGATTCTGCCGGCAGTAAAGCGATACCACGATTTTCTCGCGGATACCTACCTCGAGTCCGCTCGGGAAACGCTTGCCGTCACTGCCAATCCGAGTGGCAGGGAGTGCTATGAGGCCTCATTACGCGGTTATACGACGCTCGGGCGGAGCGGCGAGGAGGTCTATGCACTTGGCCGCAGCACGGTCGAAGCCAACCGCGCGAGGGTTATCGATCTTGGTCGCAGCGAATACGGCCTCGATGACTATGCCGCGATCATCGCGCAAGTCAAAGACGACAAGTCGGACCATTTTGCCAGCAAGGACGGGATGCTCGAGTTCGCCCGCGCGGCGGTCATGCGGGCCGAGAGCCAGCTGGACCAGTGGTTCGGAATGAAGCCGACCCGGCCGGTCGTCGTCGAGCCCTACCCAGGCTATCAGGAAGGCAGCGGAGTATCTTCGCGATACGAGCCCGGCAGCAAGGACAGGCCGGGGGTTTACCGGATCAATCGTGACCAGCCGCACAAGAGCAGTAAAGGAGGTGCCGAGATCGTTGCCTTTCATGAGGCCTATCCCGGACACCACACGCAGATAGCGATTGCGCAGGAGCGCGACGATCTCCATCGCATCACCGGTTTGGTTTTTTACTCGGGTTTTGGTGAAGGCTGGGCGCGCTATTCGGAGGCGCTGGCCGAGGAAATGGGTCTGTATCAGACCACGACAGCACTGATCTCGCGCCGGGCCTGGCCGGCACGCGGCATGGTCGTCGATCCGGGGCTGCATTTGTTGGGCTGGTCGCGCGCGAAAGCACGCGCGTTCATGGCTGAGTCGGGGCGTTTTTCGCCGGAGCAACTGGATCAGATGGTCGACCGTATCGCCATTTTGCCCGGGCAACTCACCTCCTATGATTCCGGGGCGCTGGAGATTTTTGCGCTACGCCGTGAAGCCGAGATCGCGCTGGGCGAAGAATTCGACATACGCGAGTTCCACGATCGGGTGCTGGAGAATGGCACCGTGCCGCTCAGATTGTTACGTCGCCATGTCGAAGCGTGGCTGGCGCAGCCACGATGAGTGCGCGCGAAAACCGCAGCGCGACCGTGTGCGGCCAGCGAGGGCATTGGCGATGACGGCGATCCGCGTCATTGGTGTCGATTGCGCCGCGCAGCCGGCCAATGTCGGTCTCGCTCTCGCCGAGCTTGGGGCGTCGGGTGCTCGCATTGTCGAGGCCACAACAGGACGCGACGAAGACCCGGCCAGCGTGATTGCCGGTTGGCTCAGGGGCCGCCACAGCGGGCTGCTGGCGTTGGATGCGCCGCTTGGATGGCCGCTGCCATTTGCCCGGTCGCTGGCCGGGCATCGCGCCGGTGAGCCGATAATTGTCGAGCCCAACGAGGTATTTCGCCGCACCACCGACCGCTTTGTCCGGGCCACGGTCGGGAAGCAACCGCTCGATGTCGCCGCCGACCGAATTGCCCGGGCGGCTCACGCCGCACTGCGTCTTCTGGCTCGGGTCCGCGAGTTATGCGAGCAGCCGGTGCCGCTGATATGGGGTTGGGGCCACCTGCTGGAAATCGGTGCCATTGAGGTCTATCCGGCGGCGACGTTGTCAGTGCGCGGGTTGCAATGCACGGGCTATAAGGGAAGGCACCAGCGCCATGTTCGCGACAAACTGCTCGATGCCCTGGGCGATGAGCTCGAGATTGCGCCGGGCGTGGCAAACGCAACCGAGAGTGCTGACGCGTTCGATGCGATGCTGTGTGTTCTTGCCGGACAGGATTTTCTTTCCGGCCGCGCGATGCCGCCGGACAATCTCGAACTGGCGCGCCAGGAAGGCTGGATCTGGGTGCGCCGCCCGCCTCAGGCGCGACCTGAGTGAGCGCGGCGATCAGGCCACTCAGCGTTTGACGGGGTCGACGCGAACTTCGAGTTCGAGCGGATTGCCGCGGGTGATCACCGGGTGGCTCTCGGTAGTTATAAATAGCAGTTTGCCGCCGCTCTCGATACGCGCCTGGACCGCATAACTCATCCGTTCGTCGATCCGCGCGGGGTCGTATTCGAGGCGGAACGGCACCGGTACCTGTAGCGGTCCGTACAACGTCTGCTCGGCGATGACTTCAGCCGCGACGTCCATTTTCGACACGTCCGCCAGAACCACGCGTACCTGGGCGTCATCCGGTAGTGCTATGCGCTGAAGGTAGAAAACGTTGCCGGTTACTGCAGCCATGGGCGCTGCCTCTTGATCCACTTTGGATCGAGCGGCGTCATCAGCCGCCCCGCACGCGCCCAGCGCAACGGTGACGATGACGACGAGTATGTGAGCGAGCTTCGTGGGCATGATGTTTTATTTTTCCCGGGTCGGCCGGCCAATTGCGAGAGCCCGATTCTATCCCGTACCAGCGGTACTTGTGCAAGTCACGGTCTACAGTCGTCGCGCCAGCGAGCGGCGACGATCACGGGTCGATGATTTCGAGCGCGGGAAGTGCAGCGCACTGCGGAATTCCTTGACTCCGGTTATCCGTGCCAGCGTTGCCTTGACCGTTGCGACATCGTCGTCGAAGTCACCGTGATGACGTGAATGCGAAGCATCCTTGTGCCCGATCGCGTTGGTGTTTGGCGCCAGTACGTACTCGGCGAATCGTCGCTTCAACAGGGTCTGCAGGCCGCGGTCTCGCGCGACGAATTTGTCCAGTCCGAGTATCGGCTCGCCGTGCTCGCGCATGACGGGGATACGCTGCCTGTCTTCGAAGGCATTCGAAACCAGGTACAGCAGCGACTTGTTATACAGGCGGGCGCAATGGTCGTCGCGCTCGGTATCGTCATTGAGATTGAACAACGCGAACGTCGAGAGTCTGCGCGCATCGATGGCCGGAAGATACGTCTGCCTGAACAGTGACATCGTGCATGCGGGCGCCCACAGACTGCAGTGGCCGACGTTGAGACCGTAGCCCTGCTCGTCATGCATGGGGCCGCCATCGATCTTGCCGTCGCTGCAAAGAAGTTGGATGAGCGGCGCACAAAAAATGCTCCCGGCGCTGTGTCCTGCGATATGAATTTCCAGGTTGGGTTCACGCGCTGCAAGTGCCGCGACCTCGGCCGCAACCAGGCGCGCGCCGCCGTCGTTGCGTGTGCTTGCACGCAGCGCATTTTCTTTCATCTCATCCCATTGCAACTTGCCGGACAATGCACGGGCAAGCGGTTCGAGGGCATCGTCGACCCGGTCCAGCATGAAGTCCTTGGCGTCGCCGAGTATGCCTTCGCTGCGCCGGCGCCGCAGCGCATCTTCGAGAATATTCCTGATCGTGCTCCAGAAATCCGTGTTCCAGATAAACGCGACCGGATACACCTGCGAGCCACGCAGTGCCTCGAGATAGTTCTCCACCCGCTGGATTGCGTTTTTTTCCGGCACCAGGCCGCCATGGGCATACAGCAACAGGCGTTTACGCCGCCAGCCGCGGGTGATGCGCGGGAAATGTCTGCGGAAGATGTCCTCGACAACACGCCGGTCATTGCCGAACGTACCGCCTTGTCGCAACGCCCCGTCGTTGCCGATGCTGATGAGATGCGGACGAATATCCTCGAACGCGAGACTGGTTGTCGCGATGCCGGTGCCGCGGCCGGGCACGATGTCGCTCTCCAGCATACGAATCGGTGCGCCGAGCCTGGCGACCCAGACGTCCATGCCATTGTCCAGCCAGTCCGCATACGAGATTCGCGCGAATCCGCCTTTGCCCCAGGCCGGGCCCCACGAATTCTGAATCCAGAAGCCATCCTCATCGTAGGCAACAATCGCGAATGCATGGCCGCCGAGGCGGCGTCGGAGGTGCCTGATACTGCCGTCGCCGCCGACCCGGTTCCAGCCACTATGGACGATCGCCGTGGCAAACAGTATCCCGACTTCGGCAAGTGCCGCATGCATCGCCACGAGGTCCTTGTGATTTACCCGGAAATACGCGCCGAGAGGCCGTTGCGCGGCATTGCGGCTGCGCCGGGTGCCGAGCCGCATGTCGCGCTCGCCCGCGACATGCGGCCAGAGCGATTCAGCGCAAACACCGTGTTTGTGCCAGCCTTTCATGGCACCGCGTGCGCTCGAGCCGTCGTATTCCTCGCCCGGCCATTCGTCATAGCGTCTGGCCATCTCATAGAACATGCGTGCGCTGACGGCGGTCTGGTCGGGGTCGATACGCCGGTTTCTCAGCAGGTAGTGGCACACCGCGGCGAGGCCAAACCCGGTACAGGCGCCTTCCGTGCCCTGATCAAGCACTGGCGGGTCGCATTTCAGGTACTCGGCGAGCGGGACGCGGGGCGGGACTTCCACCAGCGTCGGCTGGAACATCTCGTCACGGAAATCGATGCCGTCGGGGCGAGCGTCGAACCGCCGCCGCGGGCCCGTGGACTTGCTACCTGAGCGCTTTTTCGCCATGCCGCTGCTCCATGCAGAAATGGGCCGGTGTGGCCGGGATCGATACCTTACTTGTTAGAAAGGTAGTCGAGGGCACCGGCGGCAACCAGCTTGTACGAGCGCCTGGCGCAGCAGGACGGCCTGAATCCGGCTGTGCCAGGCGACCGCGACGAGCATAGATAGCAGCGAAGCAGTCGTCGCCGCGGAACCAATCGCTGACGCCGGCAATGAGATGCGTGTGATCGGCGTCGTCGCCGATGCCGCCGTCGCGCGTTTGCCAATGGTATGGTTGCCGCGGAAGCCATTGCTCTACCGCTTGGGTTTTTTCATGCCGGCGCCGAAACGCCGCTTGCGGGAGTCGTCGTGGGTGCCGTGACGCCCGGGTGCCGGGGACGGTTCTTTGCTTCCGGCCGGATGCCTTGCCAGATACCGTGGTTGCACGGTCACAGCGCGGTGCCGCAGCAGCATTTGCTTCTCATCCGAATGCTGCCGGCAGACGAAGACCCGGCACTGGAAAAAAGTAATGCACCTGCAAAAACGCTACGCGGAGTTCGCCAATATGAATATCAAGTCCACCGTTCTTGCCATTGCCGCACTGCTGGCCGCGTTTGCGGCGCCGGGTGCGCCCGCTCAGGATGTCGGCGCGCGCCTCGATGCCGCCCTCGAAGGCGAGCATCGCAGTGCCCGGAACCGTGCGCGCGATGTCTATCGTCATCCGAAAGAGACGCTTTTGTTCATGGGTCTCGAACCCGATCTGACCGTGGTCGAGATCTGGCCGGGTGGCGGCTGGTACAGCGATATCCTGGCTCCCGTGCTAAAACCCGATGGCATCTATTACGCCGCGTCCTTTGCCTCGTCCGCCGATGCATCGCAACAGTGGCGGATCGACGCCCACAAGCGCTATATGAAAAAGCTCGAGGCCAGCCCGGATGCGTTCGACCACGTCGTCGTCACCGAGTTGTCGGTGCCCGAGCGCATGACCATTGCCCCGCCGGGGAGCGTCGACATGGTGCTGACCTTTCGCAATGTTCATAACTGGATGAAAGGCGAGTACGCCGAAGAGATGTTCGCGTTGTTCGATCGCATGATCAAACCGGGTGGCGTGCTTGGCATAGTCGAGCATCGTGCGCGGCCCGGAACGTCGCTCGACGCGATGAAACAGAGCGGCTATGTGACCGAGGACCACGTCATCGCGCTGGCCGCGGCGGCGGGCTTCGTGCTCGAGGCGAGATCCGACATCAATGCCAATCCCGGCGATACCGCCGATCATCCGGCCGGGGTGTGGACATTGCCACCGAGTCTGCGCCATTGCCGCGGCATGGATGACGGGGAGGCCAGGGATTCCTGCGTCAACGTCTATACCGACATTGGGGAGTCGGACCGCATGACATTGAGATTCCGCAAGCCACGCGGTTAGATGCGATAGCCGCACCGATTGTGCTTTGCGGGCGCGCAATGTGGCAGTCAGAGCGCTGGGATGTCTGCTAAGCTCGGCGTGGGGCAGGCCGCCGACGAGTATGCATGGGCGAATTTATCAATGAGCTGAAACGCCGCAACGTTGTCCGGATCGGGTTGCTGTATGCAGTCAGCGGCTGGGTTCTGCTCCAGGTGGCCGATGTCCTGGTGGGTCTTTTGGGTCTGCCCGACTGGACACTTCGTCTCGTCGGTATGCTGCTGTTGCTGGGTTTCCCGCTGGCGCTGATTTTCGCGTGGGTCTACGAGCTGACCCCCGAGGGGATCAAGCGCGAGCGTGATGTCGACCGCAGCACGTCGATTACTTCGCGCACGGGGCAACGGCTCAATATTGTCATCATCGTCCTGCTGGCGATGGCAGTAACGTTGCTCGCCCTGCAGCAATTCACCGGCCGTGATGCCGGACCATCGGAGTCCGAACAGACGATCGCTCCGGTTGCCGCCAATGCGCCAGGGGTCGGCATGATCGATGAATCGCCATCGATCGCGGTGCTGCCATTCGTCAACATGAGCGGCGATGCGGAAAATGAATATTTCTCGGACGGGCTTTCCGAGGAATTGCTGAACGTGCTGGCCCGCGTGCCCGATCTCCGAGTAGCGGCGCGAACGTCCTCGTTTCATTTCAAGAACAAAACCGGCGATGTCGCGGACATCGGCCGCGAGCTCGGTGTTGCCAATGTGCTCGAGGGCAGTGTTCGCAAGAGTGGCGAGACGGTGCGGGTGACCGTGCAGCTGATCAAGGTCGAGGACGGTTTCCACCTTTGGTCGGATACTTATGACCGCAGGCTCGACGATATTTTTGCGATCCAGGACGACATCGCGAGCCATGTGGTCGCGGCGCTGACGGCGGCGCTGTTCGGTGACGAGGTTGCGGCGGCAGAGCGTGCGAGCGAGACCATCGCCGCTGACTCGGCCGGTACCGAGAATTTCGCCGCCTATGACCGCCTGCTGCTGGCCCGTCAGTACCACAATCGCGGCAGTTACGAATCGCTTGCCACCGCAAGGAAATATTACCTCGAGGTAGTTGCGCTCGACCCCGGTTACCGCGACGCCTGGATCGAATACGCACGGGTCGTGTCCAGCCAGTGGAATACCGGCGCGGTCTCGCCCGCTGACGCCGCACGCGAGATGACGCGGGCCGCGGAGAAGGTGGCGGCCATCGACGCCGGGGCCGGCGTCAGGCGCGGCGATCTGATTGCGCTGAGGGCGGAGACCGTGATCGTCGAACGGACGGGCGGCGAGATGTCGATCGACGATTGGCAATACGTTGCGAATAATGCGATCGCGCAGTTGGAGGAAGCGCGTCGCTTGAGCCCCAACGACAGCAAAATCTATCAGACCCTGGCCCAGACTTATGACAATGCCGGCCAGTCGGAAGCGGCGCTCGAGGTGTTGAAGCAGGCACGCGTGATCGACCCGTACTCGGTCGGCATCGCGGGCCGCTTGGCGTACCTCTACAATTTTTCGTTGAATCGTCCCGACCTGGCGCTCGAGGAGGCGCGGCGGATCCAGCGGATCGAGCCGGACAACCCGGATGGCTACAGCCGCGAGGCAGCGGTCCACATGCGGTTCGGCGATCTGCCGGCCGCCTACCGCGCACGCGCGAAGTCGATCGAGCTGGATCCCGACGATCACGAACTGCGCGGGTGGCTTGCGGCGCTCTACCTCGGTGTGGGCATGGTCGACCAGGCGCGAGTCGCGTTGGAACAGGCCGAGGCGATCGGTCCCGGCGAGCCGGTGACGCTGATGACTCGGGCGAGTTACGAGTTTTATGCGGGCAATTTCGATGCTGCGCTCGAGATCGCCGAGCGCGCGATCGCCGAGCAATTACCGGCGCGCCACGGTTCGGAGTTCACCTTCAACGCGATCGTGATAATGGAAGCGTATAAAAACGGCGAATACGATGACGCGCTCGAGGCCGCGCAGCGCATGATCGGTTCTGTCGACTTTGATAACCCTGAATTCAGCAACGAGCACTCGGCTTATTTGGCGCTTCAGTACGCGGTGCCGGCATTGAGCGCGAAGGGCGAAGAAGAGAGAGTCGGGAAGATGCTGGTTGCCGTCACGCGCTGTATATCCGGCGCCTGCTCCGACCCGCGGCTCGAGTGGGAAAAACGTTTCGACGACGCTCTGGTTCTTTACTATAACGGCAACCGTGCCGCGGCGATGGCGAGATTCGCCGACATGGTCGACATGGCGCCGCTGCAGGATTACTGGTGGTGGATGTTCGAACGTGACCCGATGCACGCCGATATTCTGAGTGACCCGGGCGTGGTTGCGGCGGTGGATCGCTACCGGGAGCGCCTCGCGGTTGCCCGCGCGGAGATCGAACGCGCCATGGCCGAGGGTTCAGAAAATGCGGTTGCGGAGCCGGCAGTCGTGGCACGGGCGCGGGCGCAGCTCGCGGCGAAACTGTCGCTACCTTCTGGGTCTATTCGCCTCGACGTGCTCGAGACCGTCACCTGGCCCGACGGCAGCATCGGTTGCCCGGCGCCGGAGATGGTTTACACCCAGGCACTCGTACCCGGTACCCGCATCGTGTTTAGCGTGGCGGGTGTCGCCTATCATTATCATGCGCGCGAAGGCGGCGAGCCGTTTTTATGCGAAACCCCGGCCAAGGCCCTGCCGCCTGGATAGGGCAAACCGGGGAGGGCGGGTTTAACCCGGGCCAAGCAGCTGCCGCGCCGGCTCCGCCAGCACAAAGGCGCCCCATGCCAGGAATCCGATTCCGGTCAGTGAGCCGAAGCCGTGCCCCTGCGGTAATATTTTCTCGAGCAGAACGAGCACCGCCAGGCCTACTATCCACAACATGTTCATGACGCCGCCGTAGAACAGCAATCCCATCACTACCCAGCAGCAACCGACACAGAACATGCCATGCTCGAGTCCCATCCTGAACGCGCCCGCGCGGCCCGGGCGCCAGTGCGCGGTGATGAACTCGATGGGTCCACGGCAATGGCGCAGGCAGGCATGTTTGAGCGGGGTCAGCTGGTAGATGCCGGCCGATACAAGAAGCAGACCGCCGAGCCAGCGATTGGCGCTTGCCATCGCCATGGTCAGCCAGCCGGACTGCTCGAGTCCCCACTGCAGCAATGTCGCGACCAGGCTGAAACCGCCCCAGGCGACGAGATAACCCGAGGCGAAAACGAAGGTGGGGACGTACGGCGCGTCGCGTTCGCGACTCTTGCGGTTGACGAGCGCGAACAACAGGATCATCGGCGCGGCGCTCGGCAGCATCATCGCGATCATCATGATCCACCACATCAGGAACATGACGAGCGCGTAGGACGGGGTCCAGGCCATTGGCATGACCATATTCATGTCCATGGCCATCGAAGACATGTCCATGCCGGCACCGGACAACAGGTAGAGCCAGGCGAGCGCGGTGATCAGTACCAGCGCGACGACGATCACGAGGCGGTCGCGACGGGCGACGGCTTCGATCAGCGAAGCGCTCAAACGACGGGAACCCCGCTCTCTGCGCTAGGCCGCAGGATCAGCCGACCGGGCCGTTCGGGGTCATGTGGATTTCGCAGATATGACCGTGACCGTCGGTCCAGTCGAGCGGCACCGGGCCGGTACCCGTAGTGTGGCTGCTGACGAACTCCGCCTCGCGGTATTCGAACCCGTGCGGCAGCGTCACCCTGGCGCGATGACTTTCACCGGTGATCGGGTTGGCGATCGGTGTGGCATGGGCGTCGATATAACCGGGTATCGAGAAACGCCCGGTCCAGTTGTCGTAGTCGACTGCGAAATCGATCGCTGCAAAAACGGGCTCATGGACGGTGACGAGCGTCGAGGCGAATACGTTGAACATCGTCGCGCCCGGCTGCGAGGTCTGGCCCGAGAGGATGCCAAGCAGCGCTTCGCGTTGTGCGGTATCGGCGCGCTCGTCGATGATCATCAGTCCTTCGCCGTTGCCGAGATGGATCGCCTCGGGCCATGCGAACATCGCGGCCCACAACAGGCCATCGAGCTTCACGTCGCCGAAATGGCCTTCATCGATACGCATCGCGACGCCGGCGCGGCAGTTGCCGTGAGTCGGCAGCGAATTGAACTGACACGGGCATCCCCAGTTGCAGTTGCAGGTGGAGACTTCGGGGCCACGTATCTTCCAGTCGAATTCGGTCATGACGGTTTCCTTGCGCAGGGGTTGCTGCAAGTATAGTCGACGCTCCGGGCGTTGCCGGCGCATCACCTGCCTATCAGGTAATTTGCGTATCATCGTCGAGCAGACGACACGAGTGGAATTTTCGGCTGGGAGCGGAATGATGTTCGGGAAAATATTTGCTGAGTTGACCGGCGCACGGATGGCACGGCTGCCGTATTTTGCTTACACGCTATTGCTCACCGTTACGCTTGTCGTGGTTGTGTTTGCAATAGTGACCGGAATCGCCGGCTTCGAAAACCTGCGCGATGGCAACATCACTGCGATCGAAAAACGCTTTGCCGAGGATGCCGGGGGCACTCTCCTGATCGCGTTCATACTGTTCCTGCTGACGCTGATGTTCGCTCACTTCAACCTGATGGCGAAACGTCTGCGCGATATCGGTTTTCCGGGATGGCCGGGTGTGCTGGCGGTGTTCGTGGGGACGGCCGTAGTGACCGCGGTGATTGGCGATAATTACGCCGGCACGATCAATACACTGGTGTGGCTCGTTCTGGTGCTGATTCCGGGTAACCTTGTCGGAAACCGCGGCCGGGCAGCGCCGGCTGGCGACTGAATTGCGCGAAGTCAGAGGCCGCCGGTTTGGCTAGCCAGCCGGGTCTTTCTTTTTCCTGATCACCGCCTGCGCCGTGGATTTCATGTTGCGGCGAATCGTTCTTTTCTCGGCGGCATTCATCGTCAGCTTGCCGCTGGCCTGGTGGCTGTTCATGCGGTAGTCGTCGGCGCGCTGGATCACATCCTCGATCAGGCCATCGACGTTCATGCCGTCGCGATAATACTCCTGAAGATATTTCGCCCACTCCCGGTCGAATTGCTGCGACTCCGGGTCGCGGGCGCACATTGCAACGAGTTTCTGCATGTCCCGCGATGCACCCTTTGTTGCGGGGTTGCTCAACCCGCCGCGCATTTTCAGGGAACTCGGTCCGGATGTGCTTTCCTGGGCCGCGATCTGCGCGCCCGGCAGAAGTGTCAGTATCAGAATTAGTGCCAGTGAATTTCGCATCGATGCCTTCCCCGTCTGTCCGGTGTTCATTATAGCCACGAGACCCGCGGCTGTTCTGATTACGACCGGTGATTTCAGCGAAGGTTTCAGCGTGATTTTTCGCGTGTTGCAGGCCGGGCCGGGCGCGCGGCTAGGCGCGGCGGCCAAGCCGGCGCAACCAGCCGCTGCGGTGAAGTTTGAGTGGAATGCCCGGACGGAGGCCATTGTCATCGAGCGATTGCTCAATAGCGCGCTGGCGGACTCGCATGAGCCGAATCCCCAGCGGATAGCGAATTTTTGAATTTAACATAACGATTTTCCAATCCCTTGGCGCGACCGAGCGCGCCTTGTAAACGCATTTTGTTTCGTTTTTGTGATGTGGCTGCCGTTTGCAAATCTGCACGCCGTATCATCTGCTTTCGCTGGATTTGATGCCGCTGATCGCAATAAGGTTGCATTGCGGCACCGGGCCCGGCTCAGTCGATGAGCAACCGGGCTCCTGACTTTCGCGGTGGCGCAACGGAAGGATTCAAAGACGGAAGAAATACCTGCCCGGTGTGACCGCGCAACCCGCGTGGGCTCTGTCGGGGACTGCCCTGATCCGGGCCTGCAGTGGCACAGGCTTTTTTGGCTCGAGATCGTGGGCCCTGCCCTGGACCGTCGAGTGCCGCCGCCGCTGCCTGTGTTCAGAGCGTTGCGGCGGAGACCACGGCGCAGGATCGCGCCCGGCGCAAGACACTCGTCCCGGCGCCACTGCTGGTTCGAATCTCCGCGATGGCCGCAAACGGCGGGTCGTCACGAACAGGCGCGGGCATTGGCACGCAAACGGCGGACAAAAGAAACCCCGCCGTGGCGGGGGCACTAGGCAAGTACGTTATTGCTGTTGTTCGTGTCGTCACTTCTCGCTGGTGAGTGTCACCTTTGGAATGCCCCACCCCGCATTGCGGGTCTGGTCCCCCGAGAACTGCGATCACCATCCATGCAAACGGCCATCGGCGTCAATCCGTATTTCCCCCGAATGTCTCTGCAGCGTTTCGCCGTGCACGCCGGGTGTCCGAAGCCGGACTCCGCAGTCGCTCGCTGATTTGCCGTGTTTAACGACTGACGGACCACAAGTGGAAGATCCCCTGAGGCCCGGGACCGGTCATCCGGACATCGACCGCAGCGGCGGGAGGGTAATGGCCGGTTCGATTCATGCTGGCGAAGATTGCGGTCGCGCGCATCTCTCAAATATACAGGCTTCCCGATCACCGCAGCTGCCCGGGACGCCGGTTGCATGGTATACATGCTGCTTTGTTGGCATGTCGTAGTGCATGGGCACAACGCAAGTCCGGCGCATTGTCGCGAGGCGCCGGATTGAAAAATTCCGGGGGAATGGCGTGGAACGAACTGCTTTGGTGACTGCGCTGATTGTGGCCATGGTCTGTGTGTCAACGGCCGCATGCAGCAAGAAGAAGGAAGAGGTTGCGACGGACTTTACCGATGCGGAGACCGTGATGGTCATTACCAACCGCAGTGGCGAGCTCGACCTCGTGCTGACCACGGCGAGTGTGGCGATGAAACTGTCGCAGCGGAAGCTCGAGGAAATCGAGTCGGAGTTCGAGGAAGAGCGCGATTCCGGCGAGGAGACCGGTCTGGCTGCCGACTTCAAGACTTTCGTGCTCGACAGCGTCGAAAGTATGCTCAACCAGCATCTGGTCTATCCGCTGAATGCGGTCAAAGAGATGAGCTGGCAAGACGGTGAGATTGTCATGGACGTGGAGGGCGAGGGGTTTGTCTCCTTCAGCGAGGTGTCAGTGGACGGAGACATGGCGCTGGAGACCTTTCGCGAGCAAGATGCGCTCGCGTTTATTGCCGCTTTCGAGAAGCTGCGCAACACGCGTTGAGTCGCCCCGGGGCGACTCACTTTGCGTAACCGGCGGACAGCGTGGCCCTACAGCAACGGCGCAAGAACGCCGGCGCCGTTTTGCACCACCTTGTGGTGCCAGCCGCGTTTGTGCCATGTATCGAGGTCGACCGGTCGCGAATCGCCGATGTAAACCTGCTGCAGCGCGCGCAGCTGTTGCGTGAATCTGCGGTCGAACACGATGACGCTGACCTCGGCGTTCAACTCGAAGCTGCGGCGGTCGAGGTTGGCGGTGGCGACCACACTGGTGTGACCGTCGATGCTGATGGTCTTTGCATGCAACAGCCCTGGCAGGTATTCGTAGATCGCCACGCCGGCTTCGAGCAGCCCCTCGTAAAAACTGCGGCTGGCGGCGGCAACCAGTGGTGAATCGTTGCGCGCCGGGACGATCAGTGAGGTCGAGACGCCTGAACGCGCGCTGGTTTGCAGCGAAGCAAACGTGGTCTGGTCGGGGACCAGGTACGGTGTGGTCAGTATCAGTTCGCGTTCGGCTTGCGACAGGCCCACCTGGATCAATGCTTCCAGGGCCTGGTTGAAACACAACGGTCCCGTGCCGAGAACCTGCACCGGGATGCCCTGGTCGTGCGCGGGCGCTACCGGGGTCAGCAGCTCCTCGACGGTTTCGTCGCAATCCTGCAGCCAGTCGGCGATGAACAGCGTTTGCAGGTCATGCACGGCGGGGCCGTCGATGCGCATCATCAGATCGATCCATGGCGCATAGCGGCGTTTTGGCGCGAATGCCGCATCGGCGACATTCTGGCTGCCGGTCCAGCCGACCCGGCCGTCGATCACGGCGATTTTGCGATGGTTGCGATGGTCTATCCGCTTGAAACCGGCCCGCCACGGCGCCACCGGCAGCGCTTCAGCGATGCGGATGCCGGCTTTTTCCATGTCTTTTCTCAGTCGCGACCGCAAAAACGGTTTACCGCCCAGCGAGTCGACCAGCAGGCGGCACTCGACTCCGCGTGCGGCAGCGCGCATCAGCGCCTCGCCAACCCGGGTACCGGTGTTATCAGGCAGATAGATGTAAAACAGGAAATTACAGCTCGATACTGCAGCGTCGATGTCGCGGATCATCACGTCAAAAAGATGATCCGTTTCCGAGTAAAGCGTGCAGACATTGCCCGTGCGCAGGCTGGTGCCGCTGACAGCCTCTGCCAGATGGACGATTTTGCGCCGTGCCGGGGACAGCAGTTCGGCCGCATTGACAACGGATCTGTCGCTATTTGTCAGCAGCCGAATCTCCGCCTGGGCGTCGCTAAAACGGTCGATCCGCGACTGGTTCAGGCGAATACGGCCGATGGCCAGGAACAGTATCAGGCCGATCAGTGGCAGGAGCAGCACCAGCAACAGCCACGCCATTCGTGCCTGCGGTGTGCCCCGGGAGCGAATCAGAACGACGATCGCGATCGCAATCTGAAACAGGTATTCGAAAACGACCCCGAGCGCGAATGTGGAGCCCGCATCTGTCACTCTGGACCAACCTCCGTGCGTCGGGTATGCCGTCCGCGGCCCGACTGTTCGCTGTCGCCCACACTGGCGCAGGGCAACGATAGCAGATGGCCGCGGGCGTGTCGGAACCGTGATCGCCGATGGCAGCATCGTCTGTATCTGCGCGATGCCACCAGCGCCACGGCAACTAGCGTAAAATTCATGTCCGGCAGACGCAGTCTTGAGAAAACACGGGGCCGGGCGAAATGGCATGCCGAGGTTGAGTAAAAAATTCTGGGAACCCGCTGGCATGGTCTGGCATGGTGCGGCATTGCTGTATGCGTCGCTCGGGTACATTGCCGGTTTCGCCGGTCTGTTCAGTCCATCGTGGCTGGTCAACCTGGCGGCAACGCTGCTACTGGCTCACGCCATGGTGATTGCCGCTTACCTGGTGCATGAGTGCGCACACAACACGATTTTCAGACGCAATGCCGACAATGCGCGCCTCGGCCGCATGCTCACCTGGCTGTGCGGTGCGTCTTACGGCACGTACGAAGACATTCGCTACAAACATTTCCGCCATCATGTCGATAACGACGATGTTGTGTGGTTCGATTACGAGAAGTTCTTTCTCGATCATCCCATTGTGCTGCGCCTGACCCGCGCGCTGGAATGGTGCTATGTCCCGGCGCAGGAACTCGTTATGCACGGGCTGCTGATGATCAACGCCTTCGTTATTCCGCAACGGCGTGGGCAACGGTTCCGCAACCTGTCGGTCCTGCTGGTGCGACTGGGCGTGTTTGGCGTGTTGATTGTGGTCGCGCCGCGCGCCGCTGCGCTGTATGCAATCGCATATCTGCTGATGATGGTTGTGCTGCGTTTCATGGACAGCGTGCAGCATGACTACGGTTACAACCTGACGCTTTACGACACGGCACCGTCGCCGCGGCGTGGCGACAAGGCCTGGGAGCAGGCGCACACGTTCAGCAATCCGTTGTCGCTGCGCCATGAATGGGTCAACTGGCTGGTGCTGAATTTCGGCTTCCACAACGCACATCATGCGCGTCCGACCACACCCTGGTACCGCCTGCCGGCGTTGCATCGCGAGTTGTACGGCAATGCCGCGGGGCAGGTAATTCCGTTTGTGTCTCAATTACGGATTTATCATCGCGGCCGGGTCGAGCGGATCGTCAAATGGGATGACGCGACCGATACGGCTGCGACGCAGCCGACGGAGAGCTTTTTGCAGCGGGCGCGCCGCGCCATGGTCCCGGGCGGTAATGCCGCCTCTTTCCTCACATCCTTCTGATCCGCGGTACCAGTATGCCGCCCGCCGCACAGCGCTGCCCGCCCGAATTGTAGTAAGGTCCTGCGGTATGCCGGCCCGCCGCCGGAGGCTGTGGCAAGGGAAAGATTATGTTGAAAAACAGTATTCATGCGGCCCTCGCCGTATTACTTTTTTGTGGTTCGGGCGCAATCGCGGAAGACGCCTCGCTAGCCAGCCTGAAGCAACGATGTGAGGCGGCTCGGGCGGCGAAGATCGCTCCGCTGCGAGCGGCTGCCATCGAAGATTGCGTTAACAAGGAAAAAAAGGATCGCGCCAGCTGCGAACGTTTCTATAGCGACTACGGGAATGGCGGTCGCACTGCCGCCGGGGCAGCAAGGCAAAGAATGTTCAACGATCTGCCGGAGTGCCTCGAGCTTTACGAAGCCGAAAAAAACCGCACCAAGCCGTAACCGCGATCAGCGCGTGTGCCCGGCGGATGCACGCTGGGTTGCATCGAGCTGTTCCCAGCGCGCATAGGCAAGCTCGAGTTCAGCGCCCAGTTCTTCGAGTCGGGCGAGAGCGATTTTGATCGAGTCCTTGTCCTGTTGGTAAAAGTCCGCGTCGCTCGTCGCCTGTTGCAAATCCGCCTGCTCGGTTTCCAGAGTCTCGATCCGGGCCGGCAGCATCTCGAGTTCGCGGTTCTCCTTGTAGCTCAGCTTGCGCGGTTTTGCGCCGCTGCTTGCCCGCGGCGCTGCTGCCCGGGGCTGGCCCGGGGATTTCGCCCGGCCACGTGGCGGCGGCGCAGATCCGTGCTGGCGCAGCCAGTCGCTGTAGCCGCCGACATATTCGCTGACAGTGGCATTACCTTCGAATACCAGCGAACTGGTTACCACGTTGTCGATAAAGGCGCGGTCATGGCTGACGAGAAGAATGGTGCCATCGAAGTCGGCTACCAGCTCCTCCAGCAGTTCCAGCGTCTCGACGTCGAGATCGTTGGTGGGCTCATCGAGCACGAGCAGATTTGCCGGGCGGGTGAATAGCCGCGCCAGCAACAGGCGGTTGCGTTCTCCGCCGCTCAGGCTGCTTACCGGCGATTGCAGACGCTGCGGTGGAAACAGGAAATCGCGCAGGTAACCGGCCACGTGGCGATCGCGGCCGTTGATCGTGACGCGCTGGTTCCCGTCCGCGACGCTGTCCATCAAGGTTCGGTCGGGGTCGAGCTGCTCGCGGCGCTGATCGAAATAGGCGATCTGCAGTTTTGTACCGCGATGAACGCGGCCCGAGTCTGGCCGCAGTTCGCCGAGCAGGAGACGGATCAGCGTCGATTTCCCGGCGCCGTTCGGCCCGATGATCCCGACACGGTCGCCGCGCAGGATGCGCAGTGAAAGGTCGGCAATCACCGCTTTGCCGTCAAAGCCGACAGACGCATGCTCGGTTTCAAAAACCACGCGGCCGGAGACTTCGGCATCATCAACCCGCAGCGTGACATTGGCGCGTTGCTCACGCCGCAGGCGGCGTTTCTCACGCAATGCCTGGAGCGCCCGTACCCGGCCTTCGTTGCGGGTCCGTCGTGCCTTGATCCCCTGGCGAACCCAGGTCTCTTCCTGCGCGAGCAGCTTATCCGCCTGGTGTGCCTGGCGGGCCTCGGCTTCCAGTTGCGCCAGCTTGCGTTGCTTGTAGGTGTCGTAATCGGTCTCCCACGAACTCAGCCTGCCGCGATCGAGTTCGCAAATCCGGGTCGCCACACGGCGCACGAAGGCGCGGTCGTGGCTGACGAAAAGCAGTGCGCCGGAGAAGTCGTTGGCGAATTCCTCCAACCATGCGATCGCGTCTATGTCGAGATGGTTGGTCGGTTCGTCAAGCAGCAGCAGGTCAGGCTCGCACACCAGCGCGCGTGCCAGCAGGACCCGGCGCTGCTGCCCGCCGGAAAGGGCAGCAAACGGTGCAGTGCCATCCAGCGAGAGCCGCGACAGGACTGTTTCCACCCGTTGGTTGAGGCGCCAGCCGTCGCCGGCTTCGAGCTGATGTTGCAACCGTTCCAGATCGCCGGCGGCGGCGCTGTCCGCGCCATCCCCAAGTCTTGCCGCGGCTTGCTGATACTCGCCGATCAGGGCACCGGTTTCAGGCATGCCGCTGGCCACAACGTCGAACACGAGATTCCCGCTGATCGTGTCAGTGGTCTGCGCAAGGCACGCTACCCGGGCTCCCGGGCGTAGCCGGATGACCCCGTCATCGGGCGCGAGTTCACCGCTGATCAGCTTCAGTAATGTCGATTTCCCCTCTCCGTTGCGGCCGAGCAGGCAGACCTTTTCTCCCGTGTTGACAGAGAAGTCCACCGCGGTCAGTAACTCGTGATGACCGAACGCGAGGGATACCTTGTCGAACCGGAGAAGAGACATTGACGGAAACTCGCTTGGGGCGGGTCAAATGGCGAAGTGGGCCGCCAGTATAAGAGAAGAAGGGCCTGGTGCCGCGCCGTGGCAGGGCGGTCAGCCTGTCGGGCGGGCGAACGCGACGACCTTGGAGTCGGAGGTATTTTCGCTCTCCCGGGGTGTTGCCGCTGCCATCGACGACTCGCGCGCCTCCAGCATGCTAAGCCGCGCCTCCAGCCATGCGGTCAACGGTTCCCACTGCGCGATATCCTTGCTTACGCGATGGCGTTTGAATTCGTGAATTCCGAGACCCTCATCGGCCGCATGCAGATAACTCTGGCTGTCGCGGAGCACGCCAATGACCGGAATTGCCAGCCGGTAGACAAAACGCATCAGGTTGCGATAGGCGACGGTCTGGGTTTTGACCCGGTTGGCAATGACGCCAATGTTGCCGCTGCGCCGGTTGACCTTCGCTTTGAGCAACAGGTCGGCGATAAAGCGCGATGCGGCATGGATGTCGATATCGGATGTCCCTACCGGCACCAGTATGGCGTCCGCGTCACGGGTGAAATCGTACAGTTGGTGCGGGGCAATCGCGGCCGGCGAATCGACAACCAGGTAGCGGGTTTCGGGCGGCACGCGCAGTTGCCAGCTCCGGGTTACATTGACATTGGGCTTGTGTGCCTCGACCCCGAAAATCTGTGGACGATCGTCCGGACGTTTGCTGAGCCAGCGCATCGCCGATGCCTGCGGATCGTAATCCATCAGGGCGGTCGGGTTGCCCTGGTTCGCCAGGTAGGCCGCAAGATTGGTCGACACGGTCGTCTTGCCCGACCCGCCTTTCGGGTTGAGAACGAGAATACGTTGCCGCTGTGGTCCCTGCGAGTTATTGCTCATTCAAGTTTAAATACAGCCCCCAAGGCCATGAAGAGTAACATAATTTAGAGAAATTGAAATCTCGACTCAGTAGCGCTGCCGGGGACGTGCAATGGCCATCGGTGGCGTTGGCGGCCGGCTCAGCCGTCGTGATCGTGGCTCTCGGGCGGATCCTCGCGGCGTTCGAGTTCGTGCGCCCTGATTTTCTCCATCGTTGCCTTGAACCGCGGCAGTTCGTGAAGCGACTCCAGATCGGAGTCGTTTTCCGCCCACTCGGCAATCATCACGCCGCGCAGACCGGCAAGTTCCAGGTTGTCCATGGCCCGTTCGGGTTCGCCGATCTGGGCAAGACCGCAGGCCACGTTGTACAGCGTATCGGGATTGTTGCCGTCGATGGCCAGCGAGCGCTCGGCCCATTCGAGGGCACGTTCCTTGTTGCCCAGCGTGACGAAACCGCCCAAACCCAGATTGAGCGCGCGGGTATCGTCGGGATTCAGTTGCAGGTGCTTCTCTGCCCGGTCGACGCCGCGTTGCGCGGCCGCCTCGGCATCTTCTTCGCGGCCGAGACTGCTGTAAACCTGGCGCAGCAGAATCGGCGCCTGAAAGTCCTCCGGCCGCGCTCGCTCGGCTTGCTCGAACAGGGCGGCTGCCTGTTCGAGGTTGCCTTTCTGAAAACAAATTCGGCCATAGAAATAGGAAGCCTCGAACAGGTCGGGATCGAGCTTCAACGCTGTTTCGAACTCCGTGGCCGCGGCTTCGTGTTTGCGTCGCACCGTGTACGAGAGTCCGCGTGAGACATGGGCCTCGGCGAGATCGGGCGCCAGAGCCAGCGCCCTGCGACTGGCAGTGTCTGCGCCATCGAGGTTGGCCGGGCTTGCATCCCAGTACATGCAGATCATCGCGTAGCTGTCGGCAAGCGCGGCCCAGGCGAGGGCATAGCCGGGATCGGCGGCGACCGCCTTGGAAAACATGTCGACGCCGTAGCGCACGTTGGTCGGGCCCCAGCGATGGAAGAAATAAAAACCCTTGAGATAGTACTCGTATGCTTCGACGTTTTCCGTGCCATAGCGTTGCGGCGGACGGGCAACCAGGGTCAGCTCCAGCGCCGCGGCAACGTTCGCCGCAATTTCTTCCTGGATTTCGAATACGTCCTCGAGTTCGCGATCATAGCTGTCCGACCACAGGTGATAGCCGTCGCTGGCGTTGATCAGCTGAGTTGTCACCCGCAGGCGGTTGCCGGTCTTGCGTACACTGCCTTCGAGGATCGTGGAGACATTCAGTTCGCGGGCGATAGCGGCGATATCGACGTTCTGACCTTTGAAGCGGAACGACGACGTCCGTGCCGCGACGCCGAGTTTGTCGATTTGTACCAGCCGGTTGAGAATTTCCTCCGCGATGCCGTCGCAAAAATACTCCTGGTCCTGCTCGGGGCTCATATCGTCAAACGACAGAACGGCAATGGACGGATGCGGTGCGTTGTCCGCCGACTCTGCGGTCTGCGCAGTGCCGGAATCCTTCTCGATACCGCCCGGAGTGATGTCGAATGCCCACGCCAGCAGCAGTGCGATCGGAAACCCGACAATGGCGAGCAGTACCACCATCGTCATGACCCAGTCCGGGATGTGCAGCGGTTCGAAAGTCACTTCCGCGACCTGCAGCAGCAGCCATGCCACGATGGCGTAACTTGCCGCCACGCGCAGCACCTTGCGACGATGCAGTTCGCCGAGAAAACGCGAAAATATCGAGCTCATCGCCAGCATCCATGACTCCTGCAGCAACTCACGCGGCGAGCGCGTTGGCCATTGCTCTATGGCACCCGCCGCGTCGCGGTCCGACCTTCCCGCAGCTCAGGGATCATGCGTCCGGGCGCTGTGCTGCCGGGACCCCCGGGGCGGCGGTTTTTTCGAGTTTGCGCAGGGCCAGTATGCAACTATTGGGCGGCTTCAGGCGAGCATCGTGCGTTTTCCGCGGATGCGTCTCGCCTTGGCGGTCACACTGTCTATCCGCATGGGTTGGCCGGTTTCCGCCGCGGTGCAGAGGCCGATGCGCGACTTGATTCGGTGCTGCAACGTGATCGCGCTGGCGTCGCGCGCCGTGGCGGTGGGGATGGCGCGTCCAGGCACAGTTCGCGGCGCACGGTGGGGTTGCGGCCGCGCCCGCGCACGGCCGCGACTGCTTGTGAGACACTACGCGATACGGCGCCACGCAGACTGGCGGGTATTGCCTGGCCAGAGAGTAAAGAAGCGATAACGGCATGGCTTTCGCGAACCTGACAGACTACCAGCGAGTGCATTCGACAAAGTCGAATCTGTTGATCCATATGGTGGCCGTACCGTTATTCGTAATCTCGGCGTTGCTGTGGGTTCCCGCGTTGCTGGTTGGCGCAATACCGGCGGTCATGGTGTGGACCGTTACAGCGATCATTGCGGTCTTGCTGCAGCGTCACGGACATCGGCGTGAGCCCGTGTCGCAACCCGAGGTTGCCGGTGTGCTTGCCATTGCCGGGCAATGGTTGGCCGAGCAATTCGTTATTTTTCCTTGGTTTGTTGTGTCCGGCGGATGGCTGAAGCAGTGGCGGGCGGCGCCACCGGTGTAACTAGAGATGGCAGGTTTGCGGGAGGATCAAAATGGATCTGGTGCTGGATGAACATGAGACGCGCGTCATTGGCTGTCTGCTCGAGAAAGAGATCACAACGCCGGATCAGTACCCGTTGTCGCTGAACGCGCTGACCAATGCCTGCAATCAGAAAAGCAACCGCGACCCGGTAATGAGTCTCGCCGAGGCCGACGTGCTCGCCGCGCTGGACAGCCTGCGTGGCAAACACCTGATCCTCGAGAAGTCGGGATTTGGCAGCCGGGTGGCAAAATATCAGCATCGGTTCTGCAATACCCAGTTCGGCACGCTACAGTTCAGCGAACAGGAGTTGGGTCTTGTATGTGTGTTGTTGTTGCGTGGTCCGCAGACACCGGGTGAGCTGCGCTCGCGAACCCAGCGGCTATGCCGATTCGGCGACGTCGGCGAGTTGGAGGCCTGCCTGGAGGCGCTGGCGGGGCGCGACGATGGCCCGTTCGTTGTGCGCCTGGCACGCGAGCCCGGCAAGCGCGAATCCCGTTATGCGCATCTGTTCTCCGGCGAGGTCGAAGCGGGAACGGCCGCGTCAGGCGGCGATCCCGAACATTCGCCATCGCTGGGGGCGCGGGTCTACCGCCTCGAGCAACAAGTGGCGGAGTTGAGCGAGCAGCTCGGGCGCTTGCGCGCAAGTCTTGGTGAAGACTAGCCGCCGCAGGCCGCCGCGACTGCGGAGCGTCGCGTACTGGTATCTGACGCGTTGGTCAGGCGTGTATTATTGACCTCCGTCGCTTCTCGAACCTCATCCCTTGCCTATGGCACAAGTCGATAAAATCCCCGCACCGGGCGAACTTGATTTTCGCGCCCTGGTGGAAGCGGCACCCGATGCGATACTGCTTGTGGACAGTGCGGGAACTATTGTCTTTGGCAACCGGCAATCGATCGAGCTGTTCGGATACCCGCGCGAGGAACTGATTGGCTTGTCGGTAGATGCGCTGGTTCCGGCGTCGGTGCGTGGTGCCCATCCAGCGCAGCGGAGCGAGTTCGCGGGCCACCTCGAACCCTTTGCTCTCAGGCGCGGACGCGAGGTGGCGGCGCGGACCCGGCACGGCGAGGAAATCCCGGTTGCGATCAGTCTCAGCAGGATGAACTCAGCGGCTGAAGACCTGACGGTGACCGTCGTGCGCGACGTAAGCAATCGCGTCGCCGACGACAGGGAGCGGGACCGGCGCGCGTTGTCGGCACAATTGCTGCTTTGCGCGTCGGAGATTGCCGCTAACTCGCCGTCGGTGAACGACGCGTTGCAGGGGGTGATCGACCGCGTTTGCGAACAGACCGGGTGGCCGCTCGGGCACGCCTACGAGGCGGCGGAAGACGATCCCGATAAACTCATAGCGACACAACTCTGGCATATGTCCGATCCGCAGCGATTCGAACAGTTTCGCAGGGAAACCGAGCGTTGCGAATTTGCTCCGGGGATCGGGCTGCCCGGACTGGTGCTGGAGTCGAGGACCACGGTCTGGATGGGAGATCTCCCGGCCCACCATGGCACCTTTCTGCGGCTGGAGTATGCGGTTGCGGCGGGGCTCGGCGCCGCGTTTGCGTTCCCGGTTATTGTCGATGAGGAAGTGGTCGCGATCCTCGAGTTCTTTGCGGAACGGCCGGTGCCCGCGGACCAGGAACTGATGCAGATACTGGAGAATGTGGGACGCCAGGTTGGCCGGGTTTTCGAACGGCGCCGGGCCGAAAGATCGATAGCTGACGGCGAGCATCAGTTCCGGACGCTGGTACAGAATGTTCCCGGCGCGATCTATCGCTACTCGGACCACCCTGATCAGGGCTGGACCTTCGACTATATGAGTGATGCGATCGAGGATGTCGCCGGTTACAAGGCGAGCGACTTTATCGGCAAGCCGGCCGCGGCATTTGGCCGTATCGTCCATCCCAGTGACCGCAAACGCCTCGACGCCGCGGTCCGCGGCGCGATTATTCACGGTGGCCGCTTTCAGGCGGAATACCGGATTCTGTGCAAGAACGGCGATGCCCGCTGGATGAGTGTCAAAGGCGCCGTGACGCGTGACGATGTGACCGGCAACCCGCTCGTCGATGGTGTGATTTTCGATATCAACGAGCGCAAGGCAGCGGAAGCGGAACTGGAGCGTGCGCGCGAATCCGCCGAGCAGGCCAATATCGCCAAAAGCGCATTTCTTGCCAACATGAGTCACGAACTGCGCACGCCGCTCAATGCGATTCTTGGCTATAGCGAAATGCTGATGGAAGAAGCGTCTGACCTCGAGCAGCAGGCGTTTCTGCCGGACCTCAAGAAAATCAACGCAGCCGGCAGCCATCTGCTCGGACTGATAAATGACGTGCTCGATTTGTCCAAGATCGAGGCCGGGCGCATCGAAGTTTTTGCCGAGGATATCGAAGTCGATGCGTTGTTGAACGAGGTCGCGGCCACCGCGCAGCCACTGGTTTTGAAAAATTCCAATCGGCTCGTCGTGGAACGCGTCAACGACCTCGGCGTGGTGCACCAGGATCTGACGAAAATCAGACAGGCGCTGCTGAATCTCCTTTCCAATGCGGCAAAGTTCACCGAAAACGGCACGATCACTTTGCGCGCCGGCCGCGATGTCAGACGTACCGGCGACTGGCTGCGGCTCGATGTCACTGACACCGGCATCGGCATCCCCGAGGACAAAATCGAGACTCTGTTCGACGAGTTCACCCAGGCCGACGCTTCGACGACGCGCAAATATGGCGGCACCGGTCTGGGTCTGGCTATTTCCCGTCGTTTCTGCCGCATGCTCGGGGGGGATGTCGTGGTCAGAAGCGAGGTCGGCAAGGGTTCCAGATTTTCAATCTCATTACCGACCGTTTTGCCGGGTGTGGCCGAGGCGGCCGATTCGCCGGTGGCCGAAGTGCCGGTTGTGACGCCAGATGAGGACACGCTGAACCGGATCCGGCTGCGTGGGGCAGGGCGCACGGTACTTGTCATCGATGACGATCTCGAGGCCTGCGAAATTATCGAACGCTTCCTGGTACGCGACGGATTCGAGGTCGTTATCGCGAATTCAGGGGAGGAGGGTCTGCGGCTCGCACACACGATTGCGCCGGCCGCTATCACGCTCGACGTGATGATGCCGGATCTTGACGGCTGGGCCGTGCTGCGTCTGCTCAAGGCGGATCCGCATCTGCGCGATATCCCGGTGGTCATGGTCACGATGGTCGATGACAAGAGCAAGGGCTACTCACTGGGTGCGACCGATTTCCTGACCAAACCGGTAGATCGGGGTCGCCTGTTATCTGCATTGGAGCGTTATCGTTGCGAAACCGGGCCGTGCCCGGTGTTGCTGGTCGAGGACGATGCCGATACCCGGGAGATGATGGCCCGGACCCTGAAGAAATTTGGCTGGACGGTCACCGAGGCGGCCAATGGCCGCGAAGCGCTGGATGCGCTCGAGAAAGAAGTGCCGCGGCTGATCCTGCTCGACCTGATGATGCCGGTCATGGACGGCTTCGATTTTCTGATGGAGATGCGCGCGCGGCCTGAGTGGGAGACAATACCCGTTATCGTAGTCACCGCGAAAAACCTGACCGATGCTGATCGCAACCTTCTGAGCGGCAAAGTGGCGCAGGTTCTGGAGAAAGGCGCCTACACCAGAGACGAGCTGATTCGCCTCGTTCGCAACCTCGTCGCTGAAAGTACCGCAATAGTCGCGGACGGCTGAAACGAATTGTTAATCGGAAACAGATAAAAGTTATGAAAAAGATTCTGCTTGTTGAAGATAATGAAATGAACCGGGACATGCTGTCGCGCCGCCTGCGGCGCAAGAATTTCGAGGTCGTGATAGCTGTCGATGGCGAGGCGGGCGTAGAGATGGCCACATCGGAAGCGCCGGATCTGATACTGATGGACCTGAGTCTGCCGATCATCGACGGCTGGGAGGCGACCCGGAGGTTAAAGGCGGATACCGCCACCCAGACGATCCCGGTAATCGCATTGACCGCGCATGCAATGCAGGGCGATGAGCAAAAGGCACTTGAAGCGGGTTGTAACGACTACGACACCAAGCCGGTAAATTTCAGCCGCCTGCTTGGCAAGATTGAAGCATTCCTCGGCACCTGATCCCGAATCAGCGGTACAGTTGCTGGGCCAGCACCACCACGCGATCTTCTTCGTCGAGGCGCCACGCCAGTTCCCGTTCGGGATTCAGAAAAAGCGCGCCTTCGCGAGCGAGCCTGACGCCAAGGGCTATTTCCATTTTTTGCTGGGCCGCGAAGACGAGATCGAAAAAACTGCAGCTTGAGCCGATTTCGACGTAGTCGCATACCGGGCGCAGGCTGATTTCGACGCCGCCGGCGCTCAATAGTTCGCGATAGATTGGGCCCAGCACCGGTTGCTTTGCAATCTGGGCGAGTTGAGCGCTGATGACCTGGTCGCTGATGACAACGTCGTCAACATGCAATCCTGCCAGCAAGTCCTTGTTGGCAATATCCAGCAACTCGACCACGGTATGCGGTTTGGCACCGGTCCGGTTGCGCAGGTCCGAAAGGCGCAACAGCGTGCGCAGCGTGCGCGCATCGATATCGGCTTCCCCTGACGATGTGTCGGCCAGCAGAACGACAGTCTGAAAACTGGCGATATCGATCTCGCTGTAACTGCCGCGCTCGACCGGGTCGCCGACCAGGTACTCGACACTGACGTTCTCGAGCTCATGGTCCAGCAGTTGATCGACATGTTTGCGCGCGGCCTCGGGTTCCATTTCCGACAACAATATGATTTCTGTGCCGCGCAGCGCATGGGCATCGAGTTCGACCAGGATGTCGAAAACATTGCCGTTCCAGCCGATCAAAAGTACCCGCCGCGGGACCCTCGCCGAAACTCCGCCATCGCGGTAGATCCGCGACGTGTATGCCTCTGGTGGCTGCGAGAACCTGACGGGTACAGCATGCGCCAGCAGGATCAGTTTCTCGTCCTCCGCGATGTCATAGTCCGGCTCCGGATTGAGACCCGAGGCGTGTTTCACCTCGTCCCCCTGCTGTTCCTCCCAGGCGATGCCGATCGGAATCGCATCCGGAAAGCCGTAGCCGATATCGCGGAGAGTCTGATCGGCGCAGGCACTGATGCGCTGTACATGAAGGCCATTGCCGTCTGGTGCGAACAATTCGCTGTATACATCGGCGAGTCCGGGATTGCGGATGCACTGCACCAGGATTTTGCTGATGACGGTGCTGGAAGAAATCAGGTGCATGCGTCCGCGCGCAGCAATTTCGGCTAATTCCTGGTTCTGCTCCAGCGCAATCTCCGCCGTCAACGTGGGGCCGCGGCCGCGCCACTCCTGCCACGCCGCGAGCAGCATCATCGTCTTGATGACTTCGCTGTCGCCGCCGAGGCGGTCCTTGTCAGCACGCGGCGAAACCACGATCACGCTGCAAGCGCGGTCGACCGCGACGCGATTGAGCTCCTGCACGTTGCTGGGGATACCGCTGCGCAAAATGATGGTGAGGTCTTCGCGCAGGCTGCCGTTGACTCGCAGTGCTTCCTGCATGTCCTTGATTTCTTCGGGGGCGAGGATGACGACCTTGGTGCCGGGCTGCAATCGTGCCAGCTGTCTCAATACCGAGAAAATCTTGTCGCTCCAGCCCAGTACCAGCACATGGCCGCGTTCCTTTACCGCGCTGTCGCCCTTGCGCAAGGTTTCGATACGACGCTGCATTGCCGTATTGATCATCGAAACCAGGATCCCGAATACCGCGAGACCCATAATCGAGAGAAACAGCGCGTAGGCGAGGATGGGCGGCGTCGCGCCATACATGCGTTCGAAGCCCGGCAGACGCAGCACTCGCTGCATCGACCACCACAGTGAATCGAGGAAGCCGCGATCGATGCCGCGCGGAATTCCCGGGACATCGTCGTTCTCCGGGCCGAACAAACCGAAGAAGTACGCGGTCATGCCGATCAGCGTAACCACCACGACCAGTACCAGGAACAGGATGAGCTGGCCGGCGAACTCGCGCGCAAACGCACGGTCGATCATGTATCGCAGCCGTTCTTTAAATTCCTGCAGCATGGTGTTGGGGCCGGTCGCGTTCTCTGTGCTTATAAGTTACGGGCTGGCCCCATACGTCGATGGAGCCAGCCCGCGCATTGTACCGGCTGCGGTGCCCTGAGCTACATCTCAGTCAGGCCACGCCGTTCGAGCAGCGGTTCGATCGACGGTGGCCGTCCGCGAAAATCTTCATAGAGTTCCATGCCGGGGCGGGTGCCACCCTGGCTGAGGATGAACTTTCTGAAGCGCGCTGCCGTTTCGGGGTCAAACAGGCTCGTTTCCTTGAACGCCTGATAGGCATCGGCGTCCAGCACCTCTGACCACAGGTAACTGTAGTAACCGGCCGAGTAGCCGCCAGCGAAAATATGGGCGAAATAGGTGCTTCGATAGCGCGGAATGATTTGCTCGATCAGGCCGATTTCGTTCATCGACTCGGTCTCGAACTGGTTCGCGGCTACCTCGACCGGCTCGGTCAACGTGTGGTAATTCATATCGAGATACGCGGCTGCCATGTATTCGACCGTGGCAAAGCCCTGGTTGAATTTCTGCATGGCCGTGATCTTGTCGATGTACTCCTGCGGGATCGGTTCGCCGGTCTTGTAGTGGCGGGCGAACATCCGTAGTACTTCGGGTTCGCCCATCCAGTTCTCCATGACCTGGGACGGGAACTCGACAAAGTCGCGCGGGGTTGCGGTGCCGGCCAGCGACCCGTAAGTGACGTCCGACAACATCCCGTGCAACGCATGACCGAACTCGTGGAATAGCGTCGAGGCTTCGCCGTAGCTCAGCAATGACGGGTTATCGCCGGTCGGGGGCGGATAGTTGAAATTGTTGGTGACGATCGGCGTGACCTCGCCATCGAGTTTCGACTGCACCCGCAGCGCATTCATCCACGCGCCGCCGCGCTTGCTCTCACGGATAAAGAAATCCATGTACAGAATCGTCAGGTGGCTGCCGTCGCTATCGCGAACTTCAAACACCTCCTGGTCTGGGTGCCATTTCGGCAGGTCGTCACGCTGTTTGAAAGTGAGGCCGAACAGTTCGTTTGCAACCTGGAAAACGCCGTCGCGGACGGCGCCGACTTCGAAGTACGGACGCAGGGCTTCCTGGTCGAAATCGTAGCGCTCCTTACGCACTCTCTCGGTGTAGTAGCGCCAGTCCCAGCCCTCGATATCGCCTTCGATACCATCGGCGCGCATCAGCGCCTGCATCGCGGCAACCTCCTGCTTGGCCACTTCCAGTGCCGGCTCCCAGACCTTGCCGAGCAGTTCATAGACGTTCTCGGGGTTTTCCGCCATGTTGTCGGAAAGAACGAAATGGGCATGAGTCTCGTAGCCCATCAACTCCGCGCGCTCGGCGCGCAGTGCGGCCATGCGGGCAAGAATGTTCTTGTTGTCGTGGGCATTGTCGTTGTTACCGCGCATCGCGTAGCCGAGATAAATCTGCTTGCGCAATTCACGGTTGGGCGAGTACTCGAGAAACGGGTTGATGCTCGGGCGCTGGAGCGTAAACACCCAGCACTCGCCACACTCATGACCGCGGCGCTCGGCCTCGGCCGCGGCCGCGGCCGCCAGGCTCTCCGGCAGGTTGCCGAGATCGGCGCGATCGGTGACGAGCATTTCGAATGCGTTGGTTTCCTCGAGCAGATTGTTGCGGAAATCCTGTGACAGGCTGGCCAGCTCACCGTTGATCTCACGCAGCCGGGCTTGCGCATCCTGGTCGAGGTTGGCGCCCGCGCGCACGAACTGCTTGTAGGTTTCTTCCAGCAAGCGCTCTTGTTCTGGCGTCAGGTCGAGTTCATCGCGCTGCTGATAAACGGCCTCGACCCGCTCGAACAATGGCCCGTTCAATGCGATATCGTCACCGTGTGCGGACAATTCTGGCGCTATCTCCTTCGCCACGCCTCGCGTGGTCTCGTTCGAATGCGCGCCATTGACGGCGAAAAACACATTGCTGACCTGGTTGAGCGTCGCTCCCGAGCGTTCCAGTGCCTCGATCGTATTGGCAAATGTCGGCGTGTCCGGGTTGTCGACGATGGCTGCAATCTCGGTCTGCTGTTCAGCCATTCCCGTGCGCAGCGCCGGCATGTAATGCTCGTCCTCGATCTCGTCGAACGGCGGCACGCCAAACGGGGTATCCCATTGCTCGAGCAAAGGATTCGTAATTACCTCCGTTATTGTTTCGCGGGTTGGCTCCATGATGGCCGCCGGCTCCTTTGTTGCGGTCGCTGTTGCGGCAGGCTCCACGGCGGGAGGCTCGGGTGATTTGCCACAGGCAACGAGGAGTATGGCCGATGCGGCGGGTAGCAGAATTCTGATATTCATTTTCACCTTTCCGGGCGCCCGCCGGGCTGGCTCTGACTCACGGGAACGAGCTGGCCACCGCTGCGGGCGCAATCGCGTTGACGGGAAGAACGCGAAGGTAACGCGAAAACACAGTAGTTTCCAGTGATACGCGCGTGAACGGCGGCAGCGGCAAACGGTTTGCGCAACGTCCGGCGTGAGGTGGTTTTAGCGCTGACCGAAAAGAATCCGGTGCGATTCTTCCTCATCCACGGGCTGGGCTTGCTGCCGGACCTGCTCGGCCCTCTCATAGGCACGCTGCACGGCCGGGCGCGCACCCACGGCCGTAAACCAGCGCTTCAGGCTGGCAAACTCGTCGATGTCCTGGCCCTGGTTCTCATAGGGGCGGATCCAGGGATAGATAGCCATGTCCGCGATACTGTAGCCGCCGGCGACAAATTCGCGGTCCGCCAGGCGCTTGTCGAGTACGCCGTAGAGGCGATGGGTTTCATTGACATAACGATCGATTGCATACGGGATCTTGTCTTTGGCGTAGAGCCGGAAGTGATGATTCTGCCCGGCCATCGGCCCGAGGCCGCCCATTTGCCAGAACAACCACTGCAGCGTTTCGGTCTGTCCGCGCAGGTCCGTGGAGAGAAACCGCCCGGTTTTTTGCGCGAGATAGAGCAGTATTGCGCCGGACTCGAACAGCGCGACGGGTTCGCCGCCGTCGTCCGGGGCCTGATCGACGATGGCCGGGATACGATTGTTTGGCGAGATTTGCAGAAACCCGGGCGCGAACTGGTCGCCCTTGCCGATGTTGATCGGGTGGATCGCATACTGCAGACCCGACTCTTCGAGAAATATCGTGACCTTGTGGCCATTCGGCGTGGTCCAGTAGTAGAAATCAATCATCGCTCTGCTGTCTCCCGGTGGCTCGCCAGCGCGCGGTTGAAGCTGCTGCGCACCGTGTTATCGACCGCGATCACGGGCCAGAGTTGCCGCCGCCGGTGTTTCTTGGCATTGGTTGCCGCAGCGTAGGCGACGCCCGGCCGTATTCATGATTGCTCCTGATCGTCCGTGTCTGCAGCCCGCGGCAGACGGCCTGCATTGCGCAGTGCCTCGCGCAGCACCCACTCGATCTGGGCGTTCGCGCTGCGCAACTCGTCATCGGCCCAGCGTTGCATGGCACCGAGAATATCCTCGCTGAGTCTGAGAGCGAATGCCTTGCGTTTGGCCATTGTCGTTCCGTGTTGGTGTGGGGTACGCGGCGGTACGGTCACACCCGTTTCAGGTGTAGAGAGAGCCGGTGTTGAGAACCGGCTGCGCGTCGTGCTCGCTGCACAACACCACGAGCAGATTGCTGACCATCGTCGCCTTGCGCTCCTCGTCGAGCTCCAGCACGTGCTTCTCGGTGAGCTTGTCCAGCGCCATTTCCACCATGCCTACCGCACCGTCGACAATCTGTGTGCGCGCGGCGATGATCGCGGACGCCTGCTGCCGCCGCAGCATTGCATTGGCGATTTCCGGCGCATAGGCGAGGTGACTGATACGTGCCTCTATGACTTCGACCCCGGCTTTCTCCAGACGCGCCTGGATTTCCGTGCGCAAGGCGCCGGCAATCTGTTGCGGATCGCTGCGCAACGCGACGTCGCCGTCGTCGTGTGCCTCATACGGGTAAGTCGTAGCGAGATTGCGCAGGGCGGCCTCGCTCTGGATGGTGACGAATTCCTCGTAATCGTCGACCTCGAACACGGCCTCCGCGCTGTCAACGACCTTCCAGACGACAACCGCTGCAATTTCGATAGGATTGCCGGAGGAATCGTTGACTTTGAGCTTGCCACTTTCGAAATTTCTAACCCGTAACGATACCGCGCGTTTTGCAAAGAACGGATTGGCCCAGCGCAGGCCCGGGTCCTTGGCCGTGCCGACATATTTGCCGAACAGCTGCAGCACTTTTGCCTCGTTGGGATTGACCATGAAAAACCCAATCCATAGCACCAGCACAATGGCCGCGGCGACGATTCCGCCGACGAGGGCGGCGATCGCGTAGTTGCGCGCAGCCGTTACGATCCAGTAGATCGTCGCGAGTTGCAGGAGCAACAGGACGACCAGCATGGGGTAGCCCGAGGTCACTTTTCTGACTTTCTCCCGGAACATTCTCATCTCCTCGACATTCAATTGTGATATCAAGATAATATCATTATGATAATTTTGTCAATGAACCCACTCGTGAAATCACGATGTGATTCGACTTTGGGGTAGTAAAAGCGAGTTTTATCAATAGTCTATGTGTTTGGGGGATGGCGCTTTATCGCCGTTCAGCGTGCCGCCAAGGGGCCATCCGCATAGGCCTTGCCGTCAAAAACAGGGGGAACGGAGCGCTTGCAGACCTCTTCGAAGCGCCGGGCAGCGAGTGTCTCCGGCGCTTTCACCGGACTGGTGGCCGGGACCCGTTGTACCCTTGCCGGCCGGGCAGGGTTCGGGTCCGGGCGACCCCGGCATTGCTTGATTTTCGTCGTATCGGCGTCTAGTTTGACTGGCTCACCCCCCGGACATCAGCCATCTTCCCGAGTCGAGGTTTCACGGTGCAAACAAGAAAAAACACTGCGGCGCTGGCGCTGCTGACACTGGCGTTCGCGGCATGTTCCGGCGGGCAGGACACGAATCCCGTTTCCGGGCAAAACAGCGCGCCGGCCGCGGCGGGCCAAAACGCGGCCGACGCTGCAATGGTCGAGACCGCGATCGTCGAAGCCGTGGAAGAGGCAGCGGCGCCTGCGGCCAGTGCCGCTGCGGTCGCGTTTGCGAGCGAGTGCGAACAGGGCATCGAAGCCGCCGACGAGTTGTTCACTGCGCTCGAATCCTCCGAAGGGCCGCACACGGTCGATACGACGCTGGAGGGCTATAACGACCTTGGCATTGCACTGTATAACGGTTACGCCAAGGCGTCGCTGTACGCCAACGCGCACCCGGACGAGAGCGTGCGCGAAGCCGGGCGTGACTGCGAGCAACGCTTCGACGAACTCAACACGCGTCTCAGCCTGTCGCGGCCGCTTTACAATGCCATCAGCACGATCGACGTCAGTGCCGAGGACGAGGCAACCCGGTTCTTCTATGAGAAGCAGCTGCGTGATTTCCGCCGCGCCGGTGTCGACAAGGATGAGGCAACCCGCGAGAAAGTTGCCGCGATCCGCGAGGAGCTGCTGGTGATCGGGCAGCAGTTTTCCAGGAATATCGCCGAGGACGTTCGCAGTATCGAACTCGACTCGGTCGAGGATCTGGAAGGCCTGCCACAGGATTACATCGATGGGCACCAGCCCAACGAAGAGGGCAAGATCGTCATCACGACGAATTATCCCGATTATTTTCCGTTCTCGCGCTACGCCAAAAACGATGCGGCGCGCAAGGCGCTGACGACTCAGTACATGAGCCGGGGCTACCCGGCGAACGAGGCGGTCCTGGAGCAGCTGATAGAGAAACGCTACGAGTTGGCGAATTTGCTTGGCTATTCAAACTGGGCTGAATACGTCACCGAGGACAAGATGGTCGCATCGGCCGAAAACGCCGCGGACTTCATCCACAAGGTCGCCGATCTGGCCGGACCGCGGGCGCAGCTCGACGAGCAGGTGCTGGTTGCGCGTCTTCGCGAGGACTATCCGGATGTCGGCAGCGTCGGTATCTGGCAGCGGAATTTCGTCGACAACCTGGTGCGTGAAGAGCAGTTCGAGGTCGATAGCAAGCTAATCCGCCAGTACTTTGCCTATGATCGCGTCCGGGACGGCATATTCGAACTGATCAGCGACCTGTTCGACGTCCAGATTACGCCGTGGCAGACCGAAGTCTGGGACGACAGCGTGGAGAGCTATGAACTGAAAGACGGCGATCGGCTGATTGGCCGGTTCTATCTCGACATGCACCCGCGCGATGGCAAGTTCAAGCACGCCGCGGCATTTCCGATCGTCCCGGGGATCAGCGGAAAGCAGACTCCGGTGGCCGCGCTGATGTGCAATTTTCCGGGAGGCGACGGTACCGAGGGCCTGATGGAACACAGCCAGGTCAACACGTTTCTGCACGAGTTTGGTCACCTGATCCATTATCTGTTTGCCGGGGATCACCGCTGGGTCGGTAACTCCGGTATCGCCGCGGAGTGGGACTTTGCCGAGGCGCCGTCACAAATGCTCGAAGAGTGGATTTACGACAAACAGACGTTGCAGAGCTTCGGTCTCAACGACAAGGGCGAGCCGATCCCGGACGAGTTGATCGAGAAAATGAATGCGGCGCGTAAATTCGGTCTCGGCATGGGTAACCGCCAGCAGATGTTCTATGCCGCGATCTCACTGAACTACTACAACCGCGATCCCGCCTCGTTTGAGTTGTTGCCGTTGATGAAAGAGTTGCAGGCCGAGTTTTCGCCCTACGACTATCTTGCCGATACCCATTTCTACACCAGTTTCGGTCATCTCGATGGCTACTCGGCGATCTACTACACCTACGCCTGGTCGAAGGTGATCGCGCTGGATATGTTCAGCCGTTTCGAGAAAGACGGAATCCGCAATACCGCAACCGCGCGTGACTATCGCGACAAGGTTCTGGCCGTAGGTGGTGCGCGGCCCGCCGCGGAATCGGTAAGGGATTTTCTCGGCCGTCCTTATAACTTTGAGGCATTTGCCGAGAGTCTCGCAGTGGATGGCCAGGGTGTCGGCCCGCTGCAATAGCAATGGACGGGGCGGCATTTCGCCGCCCGGCGGCGCTAGAAGATAATCGTCACCAGCAGACTGTCCGAGTACACACCCGGGTCAACGTCCTGGCCGGCGAACACACGCCCGTAAACCGGTATCGATTCGCGGTAGCGCCCGTTTCTGCGGAACCGCCACAGCGCCGACGTTCCGGTGCTCCAGTTGCCCCAGATTCGCGTGCGTGCGGCATCGAGGTAAACGTTATAGGCAAGGGCGTCGGTCGCGCTCTGCATCAGGCGTTGGCCGTAATCGTTGCTGTTTCCGGCGGCGATCGTTACCAGGAATATGCCGCCGCGGCCCTTGCAGTCGATGTCGACCGCGCCGGCATTGTCCAGCGGGGCGAGGTCATTGGCCAGGTAGGAGCCGAAATTGAGCGGAACCGCGGTGATGGTGCAGTTCTGGGCGTTGGCAATATTTCCTGTCGAGGCGCCGAGCAGGAGCAGCAGCGCAGCCAGCGTCCGGGCCCAGATCGGGCCTTTGCATCGTTTCAGCAAGTCCATTGGCCGCAGAGCGTACCATTGCCGCCCGGCATCGGTGCAAACCGCGGTCGGGAGGATCTTCATCGTCAGAGTCCGTCGCAAACGAACTGACCGAGATCCGGCAGCGCCTTGCCGGGATCCGGTTGCGGCAGTTCGATTTCGCACCTGGCCCCGGCATGGCGAATAATCACCCGGCTGTTTTCGCCAAGGCCTTCCAGGTAGAGACGGCCATCGAGACCCACCGGGAAGCGCTCCGGCGTGTCCGCGATACCGGCCTGGGCGCCTTCTGCAATCGGGTTGCCGGCTGCATCGACGACCCGCAGTATCGCGGCCTGGGCCGGGCGTACACCCAGATCGATCAGCACCCCGGAGCGATAGTAGGGCGCGACAACGGCGCTGTAGCTGGAGGTGCGGGCATTGAGAGGCAAGTCTTCAGACGCGATGTGCAGCCGGTTGGCCTGGTAGGGACGCAGGTTTGGCACCAGCAGGCGACCACGCTCGTCGGTGACGCCGACTTCGCGGTTCTCCTGGAACACCGTAACCCCCGGATAGCCGCCGGTGTCGATGACCGCGAAACCGTCGCGAATCTCGCGATTGGCATAGGTCTCACCGTCGAGCCAGGCCAGCGAGCCGGTCATCTCCGCACGCCAGCCATACTCGCCATCGCGGCGGCGGACCTGGCCGCGATAGCGTGCGGCGGTCGTGTTTAGCGAGGCTTCCGTTTCAACGCCTTCCGAGTCGCCACTGTAGCTGGTCAGGCGGTATCCGTAGCCGGGCCCCGACGGCAGGTCATGGCGGAAGTCGAGACGCAGGTTGCTGTCGTCGTCGCTGAGATTGAGCGAAGCCGAGGTGCTGCGGCGCGGCCCCAGCGATTTGCTGAACAGCAGGCTGGCCTGGATATCGCTGCCATCCTGCTCGACGTAGCTGGCCGAGAATGAAAACGCGATACGGCTCGGCAACGTGCGGCTGTAGCTCGCGCTCATTACCGTGCGCGAGTCTTCGTCGCGGTGGAACGTCTCGTTGAGAAGGGTCAGGCCGATGGAACCCATACCGCCGAGACTGATGCCGCTTCCCAATAATGTGCGGAGTTTGGGCAGGCCGGAGCCGATATTGAGACCAGGCTGGGTAAAACCGCTGCTGGTGCCCTGGAGCTGGCTGCTGAAGCGGTATTTGCGACCGCGGTAATCCTGGCCGATGCGCCACAGCGCGCCGTTGTCGTTGCCGCCGCTAAACGCCGCGCTGGCCGAGAAAGTCCCGTAGCGGTTCAGTGAGAAAACCGCACCGGTGCCGGCGACCACGGTCTCGTCCGTGGTTTCGAGGCGGCCGTCGACGGTCAGGTTTTCGCGTAGGCCGCGGCGCCATATCGCGCTGGCGTACGGGTCGCCGTAGTCGTTGCTCTTGACCGCGTAGTTCTTGCGCAGAAAGCCGGCGTTTAACGCATAGTCATTGAGTCCCGGCAACAACAACTGGTCGCTGGCGTAGAAGTCCTGGGTCACCGTCGTTTCGCGGCCGAGCAGGTCGCGGGTGACGACTTCGATCTGGCCGGCGCCATTGACGACCGGGATGTCGTCGATGCGGAACGTGCCGTCCGGAAAATTCTGCCGCGACCTGAGGTTGCCGTTGACGTACAGGTCGAGCGCGGTCGGTACCGCGGCGGAGCTGCTGAACGAGGGCCGCGGGAACGTCACCATGTTCGGCCGGGTCGCGAAATTGGTGGCCAGCTGGATCCCGCCAAACCGCACCGAGCGCGCCCAGCTGCTCTGCGGCGTGATCGTATCGCCGATTTTTAAGGTGCGAATCCTGCCGGGGTCGTCGCGGGTCCAGGTTGAGTCGAGGCGAATCCAGCCGTCTTCGATCGGGTCGTCGCGGTCGTTGTAGTTCTCGTAATCGTCGTAATCGCGCAGGTCATAGTCTGACCAGCGGTACAGCAGTCCGCTGTTGAGCGCCCCCTTCGGGGTGAACATCGTCGGTTCGAAAATAGTCGAAAACAGCCTGGCGCTGGCGCCGCCGTCATCGGTATACGCAGCCTGGTAGTCGACGAACGCGCCCGAATCCGAAATCGGCGTCGGGGCATCGTCGCGGCTGAGCGAGAGCGTCGTGTTGGACATGTACTGCGGCGGGATGCTGACCTCGGCGCTCATGCTGGAAGACTCCATCGCCACGAGCACGCCGGGTATTGCGCTGAATTCATGGAAGCGCCGGCCCGCGTGGTCTACCGCGTCCGGGTACGGCGGTTTGACCCCCCAGTCGTTGAGCGTTTCGGCGGTGGCGAATACCTGGCCCGCCGCATCGGCCAGCAGCAGCGTCGTCCCTTGCCCGACACCATTGACCTCGATGTCGAGGAACATCAGCTGCTCCTGCTCGCTGACCAGCTCGGCAGGCGACTGGGTCAAGGTCAACGGCGATCCGGCCGCGGCCGGTGACAGCGAAGCAGTGAAAGTCTTGGAATCAAGCGGCTCCGGGGCGGCAGTCTGCGCCGGTGTGCCGGCGCTAGTCGCCGCGGGCGGAACGGTTTCGGTCGCCGCCAGATGCTCGACTACAGGAAATTCGGGGATTGCGCTCGCGGTACGGTTCTCGACGACCGCGAAATCAGCGGGTGCGGGCTGGCGGGCTGTTGCGGCGACCGCTGATCCGGAGTTACCGGTTTGATCGGTGCGGGCATCCTGGTCCGTCGCGACCGGCCGCGTGTCCCGCTGTGGCGGAGTATCGCGATCGGGCTGTGCGGCGAGCGTCGTAGCGGCCTTTGCGGCCGCGGGTTGCGGCGGCTGGAGATCAGCCGTCGCGTCTGTGCTGCCGGCGCAGCGGTGCGCGAGCAGCAGCAACAGGATGACCGCCAGGCCGAGGCTATTGGTCAGGCGCCACGGCATGCTCCCGGCTCCATCCGTCTTCGGTTTCTATGCGGACAGTCCGCAATGATCCGGCCAGTTGACCGGGGACGAAGATCTCGGCGCTCGTTCCAGGGAGCAGGTAGCGGCCCTTGCCGCTGCGCCCGTTATCGGGCATGTCGCCGCCGCTGGCAGCGACGGAAAGCTGTTTGAGCTTGACGTGGGTATTGCCCGTATTGCGGAGTCTGACAATGACGCCATCCGCGGCGATCCGGGTGTCCTCGACGACGAGCTCGGGGACCGCCTCAGCTTCGCTCGGTGCGACGAATACGGGAATACTGAGCTGCAATCTCATGCGTACCGCCGACGCTTCGCGCGCGCCGGAGGCGGGCGCCAGTTCGGTGACAAGCAGGCGAAACGTCTTCTCGTGAGTGAGACTCGCGGTCCCGAGCAGACCGAGCCGGATGATCTGGTCGCGCCCGGGAGGAATCGTAAAGAGCGGCGGTACCGCCAGTAATTCCTCTGTCGGCGCGAGTTGATCGACGCCGTCCTCGTTCTGACTCCACTCACGCGGGTCGACTTGCATCGACACCGGTTTGTCGCCTGAGTTGATAATCCGCAGCTCGCCGGCCGTGCGCTGGGCTGAAATGTCCACGCGCACCGGCACCACCTGCACCGAGGCGCTGTGTGCCGGCCCGGCGCAAAACAGGAACAGGAGGGCGGCCTGCGCCGCCCTCCTCAGGCCGAGATAGCCCGAATACTCAGAATGTGATCGTAACGGTGACATTGTCGTTGTAAGTGTCAGCCTGTACGTCCTGGGCATCGGCGGCGAGAACCTCGCCATATACGGTCGTGGTCTGCGGGTTGCCGAAACCGGCGCCGCTCGCGGGGACGGTGCTGCCGTCGGTACCGTCACCGAACACCGTGCCGAGGCCGGCATCGGTGTAGAGCTGGTAGACAAGACTGTCATTGTTCGCGCCAACCCACCATGTTGCGATTGTTGATATCGCCGGTGCCGCCGCCGTTCAGAGCGATAGTGGTGTCGATAGCCATTGGTGCACACCCAGGTGATATCGGCACTCGAAGTCGAGTCGGTGACCAGGTCGAGCGTACCGAAATTGAGCGCTATCCACGCTGGTGATGTCGCAGGTGGCGTCTACAACAGCCGTGACCGTCAGCGTATCGGTGTCGTCAGCGATCACCTGTCCACCGGCCAGGGCCCCCGTTACTGCCAGGGCAATGGCAGTCTTGCGGTACTGATTACGAAATGTCATGACAAATTTCCTCTTTAGTTTCATCAGGTTGTCGGCAGCCCAGCCATCTCCTCCCGGAGATCTGTGGCTTTGCGTCCCCGTCTTGCGACGAGGTTGCCTTTGTCGCAGCCCGGAATGCCTCCCTGGCCCGGAACGGGGATCACCAAACCAGAACCCCGCCCGGCACACGGACAAAGCCCATCTGCGCACCACGATGGTACGAATGTTCCGCGGGGGAATATGTGAAATGGCTCAAGAAAACGGGGGTTTAGCGATTATTTCTGCGCGTTTTGCGACGCGGTCAGCGCCAGAATCGCCCGCTTGCGAGTTTGACCTCGATAAACGACTCGCGGCCGTTGTCGTAGCGGCAGATAAGCGCCACCAGATTGTGTTCGCGAAAGTGCAGACCGGTTTTGCCACCGACCTCGATTTTCTGCCCTGGGCCGAAACGGTCCTCAGCGATATCGGCCAGCCTCTTCCAGTCCTTGCGTCGTGGCGAGAACCAGCGCCGTTTCGGGTAGGGCAGGCTGACCGCAAGCTGCAGCGGTTCGCCGCCGCTGTGGATCAGCTCGACAGAGCCCACGCGTGAGCCGCTCCAGTCGAATTCATGCTTCTCGTGACTGGCGAGTGCGGGCAGATCGGGCTCGGCCGCGTTGTCCAGATCGGTGCTCGGCCGCGCTTCGAAGGCGTCGAGAAACTCGTGCAACGGCCCGGACCGTTTTCCGCTGAGAATGTCCGCGGCGTTACCGAACATCGACGTTGCATTAAGCATTGGTAGTGCCCCGCAAAGACCCTATTATCGATATTATGAAATGGCGAAACCGATATCCGTGACGCAGTTATCAGTTTGGAAAATTCGCGGTTACGGTTCGGCTGCATGTCCGGGCAGCGCCGCCTCAGGCAACGGTTTAGATATTGCCGGATCAGGCGCTATCATCGGCAACTTCATATGATGGCCATGACAAACAGGGTGAGGGCATGAACCTGGCGCGGAGCAATAATCAACGGCGGCGGATTTCGCCTGGATGGATGATGCTGGTGCTGTCGATGGCGGCGTTGTCGATGACGGCGCAGGCGGAGATCAGCGAAGCCGTTGGTGGCAGCGGCGCGGTCTTCGCCTCGCCCCGCGACACGGCCGAGAGTTGTATCGCGCTTGCGCCGATGCCGGATGCTGTTTATAGCGAGGCCGACCGGCAGTGGGAGCAGCGTTTTTGCGCAATCGATTTTTATACCGCCAACACCGCGCTTTGCCCGAAAACCTGGAGCACCAGTCCGGCGATGCTGGTCTACGACCTCGCGCAAACAGCTTTCGCGGGCAACGCGGCGGAGTTCGAGCGCGATGTCTGCCGCAAGGGCGGGTCGGCGCGAAAATCGGCGCGGAGTGAACTCGCCATCTACAAAGTTTCGATGAATGCGGTGGATACGAGTGCCACTTACTCGAAATCCTCGCTGCTTTATTATCATTTTTCGCGCTACCTTGAGAGCAGGGTCGGGGTTCCGGTGGCGGTTTATCGCAGCATGGACCGGGTCGTGCATCGGGAGCGGGTGGTGGAACCCGGTCTTCGTTTCACCGCGGACCGCAGCGAACTGAAAATGATCCATGCCGGCTGGACTCATTTGCGTGACGCCGACTCCGACCCCGCCGCCTACCGTAATCGGGCCGACCTGATCACGCCGGACGCGGCGCGGGTCTACGGGGTGCTGTTGCTCGAGGCCGGACGCCGCTACGGCGCGGACCTCAATGGCACGCGAGCGTCGGGGTGGGGTGTCGGCCAGGCGCGGGATTTTCAGCAGACCGCACCGTTTATTGCGCTGCGTTCGGCCGGGACACTGGCCGAAGCGATCGACGCGGGTATTGCCGAAGCACGAGCCGAACCGGAAATGGCCAGGGCGCTGAAGGGCACCGTCGCCCCTGCCCAGGTTGCGTTCTGGATGCAGGAACTGACCGAGGTCGTATTGCTCGACTATCTTTTCAATCAGCAGGATCGCATCGGCAACGTCGATTACCAGCACCTCTGGCACTGGTGGCAGGATGGCCAGTTCATGACGCGTCTGGCGGCGGGGACCGGGGTGCCGGCCGACATTGCGGCTTACGCGCCACTGCGGCTCCGGCGCTCGCGCATCAATGACAACGATGCCGGTGGCCGCGCAGCCTACGTTAACTATGCGGAGAAAACCGGAATGCTGGACGGGTTACGCCATTTCAACGCGGATCTTTATGCGCGCATGGCCCGGCTGGCACGCGATTTTGCCGCCCAGGGTGAGCTCTACCAATACACGCGTAGCAGTTTTGATTTGCCTGATAAATATCTCGCCCACCTGTCGCGACAGGTCGGTAAAGCATTCGCGATCCTGAGCGAGGGATGTGCCTCGGGTAAACTCAGGTTCGACCTCGAACCCGAGTTGTTTATGCGCGACGGCCAGGTTGTCACGACCAGTGTCGACTGCGAATCCGGGCAGAAGTTAAAACGACATCCGAAATGAAAACTGACATGAAACTCTGGTCGGGCGTCGCCGCGGTCATGCTCGTCGGTCTCGCGGTCCAGGCCAGGGCCGAGACGATCGCGGTAATCACCGATCTGAACGGCAGTTATGGTTCAACCCGTTACAGTGCGCGCGTCGATGCGGCGGTCGCGGCGATCGTCGAGTTGCAGCCCGATGTGGTTTTGTCCGCCGGCGACATGGTTGCTGGTCAACGCCAGCCTTTGCTGAGCCGCGAGCAGGTGCGTGCCATGTGGGCATCGTTTCATCAGCATGTGACCGATCCGCTGGCCGCTGCCGGCATCCCGCTGGCGGTGACGCCTGGCAATCACGACGGCTCGGCTTATCCGGGCTTCGCGGCGGAGCGGGAGATTTTTGCCGATGAGTGGGGCGCACGCCGTCCGCCTGTCGAGTTCGTCGCCGCCGATGCCTATCCGCTCAACTACGCGGTCGCGGTTGGCAATGTACTGATCATCGGGCTCGATGTAACCACGGTGTCGCCATTGCCGGCGGCGCAACGCGAGTTTCTCGACGCTGTTCTGTCAGCTCACGGGGAGCGATTCGATGCGCGGATCGTATTTTGCCACCTGCCGTTGTGGCCGTTTGCCCAGGGCCGCGAGACCGAGATTCTTCGCGATTCCGAGTTTGCCGCGCAGCTCGCCGCGCTGGAGGTCGATGCGCTCGTCAGCGGGCATCATCATGTTTTTTACCCCGGCATCGACGACAACGGTGTGCTGCATGTCAGCGCCGGCGTGCTCGGCGGCAATGTTCGCCGCTTCACCGGCTCGGATTTAAAGTCGGAGTTCAGTTTTGTGGTGATAGAAATTGACGACGGTGCCGTCAGTGTCTCGGCGCGGGCCGCGCCGGACTTTCAGCGGCGGGTCGATGTGCTTGGCCTGCCGCCGCAGATAACCGGGCCGGGCGGGAGGCTGCGGCGTTTCGAACCCGGGGGCTAAGCCGGGTTCGCGCTTGCATCAGCGCGCGAACTTCAGCAGCGGACCATTGGCCCCGCTGATCACCAGATCATCGCCGGTCACTTTATAGGAACTGGCCGCGGTCATCGCTTTCAGGAAGGCATCTTCCAGTTGCATTGCCGCGGGCGGGCCGGCCATGCGCGTGGTTGCCATCGGGCCGAACAGGGCATCCGCATCGTCGCTCAGCTTGCCGGTGAAGCGATTCACACCGCTCCGGCCATTCACCATGCCGTCCGCGGCAACCGTCAGGTTCGGCGCGGGGACGCCATCCGGAAGTTCGGTGCCGATGATTTCGGTCAGCGTCCAGTCGCCGGCCAGTTCTGCCAGGCCTGATTCCGTTTCGCCGCCGGACATCTTCGCTTCCTTGTTTTTTGTGGTCGAGCCTGATTCGCTTGCGGCCCGCTCACCGCCGCCACAGGCGCAGAGTAAAACGCTGGTCAGCGCGACAAAGATATACTTTTTCATTGCTGATCCCGATTCCCGGCCGCCGCGCCGTCATCGCTTGACTCCGGCGCGGCGACAGGTTCGTTTTAGTCGGCCAAAACGTCGTTGACGGCCTGTTTGCACATTGCCGAGACGTCAGCTTTCTTGTCGTCGAGGCAGGCCAGAATGCGGCCCTCGCCAGGGGTCACGGTGCCGCACAGCTTGTCGATGTCGGCTTCGCACTGTTGTGCGACGTACGTGAGTCCGGCGACAGCACGCTCGAGCGCTATGGCCGCGTCGTACAACGCGTAGGTGCAGCGATTCGAAATCTTGTCCTCGTGAGCGTAAATACAGGCCAGCAGACGCTGCTCACCAGGTTTGACATTTGGGCAGTACTTGTCCAGATCGGCCTGACAAGCTTCCTTTACCATTGCGCCGACGCTGTCCTGGGCCTGGGCACCCACCGTAAACAGCAAGCCCGTGGCCAATACTGCAATGAATCTCCTGATCTTCATTTTTTTCTCCTTGGATTTTGGTCCTGCAACTTTCTAACGCAACAGGCGGCTACAACCGCCCGCCAATGTGAATACTGCCGCCCATGCTGACCGGGCCAAGATCGACCCACGGCCCGCCGATGTCGACACCGGCATACACGTTGGGATTGCATCCGCTCAATAACGCACAGGTGCCCACCACCGCGAGCGTGGCCAGAAAACGACGTAGTCGCTGCATGCTTGTTTACCTCTTCTATTTCAGCGGCCAGGTCTGCAACATCAGACCCGCGCCGCTTGGGTCGACAATCGCGGCGGCATCACTCTTGCCCGCGGTCTCGACCGTGTCTACGATAATTTTTCCACCGAGGCGTTCGACGCGCGCCAGGATTTCATCGACATCCTGCACACCGACATAACTGACCCAGCTCGGCCGCAGCCCCGCAACCGGATTCTGCAATACGCCAGCGACCGGCACTGTTGCCTGGCTCAGATAGTGATAGGTTTCGCCCTCGCGGATGCTGGTCCGCGACGTATTGTAGTCGCCAAGGCGGGAGTAGAAATCGAGTGCGCCCGGTATATTCCCGGTCCAGACTTCGTTCCAGATAAAGCTGCCGACCGCCAGATCGTCATAGCGGGGATCGCCGGAAGCCGAGCGCAACAGCGTCATCACCGCACCTTGCGGGTCGCCGATGACCGCCATGCGGCCGCGCCCCTCGATATCGACCGGATCGGCAAATGTTCGGCCCCCTGCTGCCAGCGTTGTCGCCACGGCAGCGTCGACATCGGCTACCGACAGCACCGGAATCCACTGCGAGACATTGACCCCGGAATCGAACTGACGCGCATCGACGATCCCGCCGATCGGCCTGCCGCCGCGATAGATCACCGTGTAACTTCCCTGGCGACCCACCTCGAAGTCCTCGAATGTCCAGTCAAACAGTCCGCCGTAAAAGCGCTTCGCTGCATCCGGATCGGTGGTCAACAAGTCGTGCCACACAAAAACGCCGTAGCGGTCTTCGCCGGATGGTGTGGAAGTAATCGGTGGCAGGCGGATGCCGGTGCCTGCGCAGGCCGCGACGATCAGCACGGCAGCGATGGCCGCGGCGCCGGTTCTGAGGATCTTGCTACTCATATTTCGGGTTACTGCTCCGTGAAAATCGCATTGAAAAACGCTGTTTACAGGCCAACGTTGGCGGCGCGTCGCCGCAACGTCTTTATTGCTTGGGCCGGGCCTTGAAATCTCCCGGCCGGTGCCCGGCTGCGCGACCGGCTCTTGTCCGCGCGCTGTCGGCAGCCGCAACCGCCGACATCAACAATGTATTGGGCGGCAACGGTTGTCCGGCAGGCTGTTGCGAGCGATTGGTGTAGACCCGGCAACGACCGCTATCCATAGCGTTTCTTTCCATGAAACTTCTCCCTCATCCCTGCATGGCGCCCCGTACGGCGTGCGTCTTTGCCGCCGGTCATCCCTTCTACCAGTTTTCCGTCGGCCGACGCAAATCCATCTCTCCAGTCTGGCCAGATGAAATGAGAACGCCAGTCGGTCCTGGCTTCGCGCGGTTTATTCCCCGGGCGGTAAAATCAGGGCCGAGATGAAAGCGGCGATTGTTTTCATCGTAGTCGGGCGCGCCTGAAACTGCGGCGCATGCCCGCAGTCCGGAATCAACGCCGTTTCGCAAGGGCCCCGCACATGCGCCTTGATGGAGCGGAGTTGTCCGGGGGTGCCGTATTCGTCGTTTTCGCCCTGCAGCGCCAGTACCGGGCACGCCACCGCGGCGATGTCGGATTCGATGTTCCAGTCGCGAAAATCGCGGTCGAGCCAGGTGTCGCTCCAGCCATGAAATACTGCCGCGGTTTTGTCACCGTGGTGGCGTTCGAGCCTCTGTTGCAGGTCGCCGTGGCGAAACCCGGCAACGGCAGTGCGGATACCGGCGAGCGCCTCACGCTCCACGGAAACATGCGCCGCCGCGGTGATCACTGCAGCAACGCGGTGCGGGAACCGGGCCGCGTACAGCAACGCAATCGTGCCGCCATCGCTGTGACCGACCAGCAGCAGCGGCCGCGTCTCATCCAGCGCGCGCAGCAGGGCGGGAAGTTCCTGCCAGGCGTAGTCGTGCAGATACCGGCGATCACGCCGCGCCGGTAACGGATCGGACCGGCCGTAGCCGGCGCGGTCGTAGACAAGCGCGGGCAGACCGGTGAGTTCGACGAGTTGGTCGGGAAAGTCGCGCCACAGCGATATACAGCCCAGTCCCTCGTGCAGGAACAGCAGCAACGGCTGCCTTCGCATGCCCGCAAGGTAGCGGTAGGCGAGGCAGAGATCGCCGACTGCAATACGGCCGGGGTCAGCCGGCGCCGGCACCCTGGCGGTCATTGTCCGTGCCTAGTATCTGCCGGAAGTCTTGTAGAAGTAACGCGTCATCTCGACATACTGCATGTTCATCCGGGTCACGATTTCGTGCGCCGAACGGACGATGGCACACATGACTTTGTAGACAAGCCGCGGGTGAGTCTCGATCAGCGACTCGAAATCCGGGCGTTGCAGGCTGACTACCCTGCAGTCGTTGAGCGCGCGCAGGCCGACGCTGTGCTCGGTACCGTCGATGAAGCTCATCTCCCCCGCGAGATCCCCGGGATTCAATACATGTAGCGTGACCGGTTCGGATGCCAGCGAGGGAGTCACGACCTCGAGGCGCCCGCTGACCAAAATATGGACCGAGTCGTCGGTCGTGCCGGCCTCGATCAGGTATTCGCCAGGCGCAAGCTCGCGCGCACACACGCTCTGCGCCAGCGCTTCGAGCTCGGTGGAATCCATCTCGTTGCCAAGAGGCGAGTCGCCGAGAAACTCCATCGCGACTTTCGGGGTGAGGCAATGCGGGCCCTGTTGTTCGGACATTGGCGGCTCCTTCTGGTCTGGCTTGCCGGGTGGCGTTGCTGCAGAGTGTGGGTCAGAGTAGCGGATGGGGCAAGCGTGGATACCCGCAGTTCAGGTGGCGTGGTGGCGGCAGCCGAAACGAGGCGGATCGACACTGTTATGATTTCCGCGAGCTGGTGACAAACGGTAGTTGCAAAAATGTCTGATTACACCCCGATCATAGTGTTTGCGTCGGTGATCCTGTTTTTTGTCACCGTCCAGATGTACAACAGTTTCATCAAATACCGCAACCAGATCGAAGAGGAATGGAGCGGCATCGATGTCGCGCTCAAACGCCGCTTCAACCTGATCCCGAACCTGGTCAAGACGGTCCAGGGTTACGCCAAACACGAGATAGGAACGATGGAGGCGGTTACCGCACAGCGCGCAGTGAGTGGCGGCCCCGGGAACCTGAATGACCGCGAGGCCGAAGAGAGCCTCGTATCGCGCGCGCTGAACGAAGTGCTCGCCATCGCTGAGTCCTATCCGGACCTGAAGGCCAGCGCGAACTATCTCTCTTTGCAACACGCGCTGAATGACGTGGAAGCGGAAATACTGCAGGCAAGACGGCGCTACAATTCGTCGGTGCGCAAATACAATACCCAGGTCGAGTCGTTTCCGAGCAACCTGATGGCGAAGCTGTTCGGATTTGCCAAGACGACCTACTTCACCCTGGAGTTGGCCACGCAGCGAGAATTGCCCGACGTCGCAATCTAGTTCGGAGCGCAGCGCTGTCAGTGCGGCGCCGGCACCCCTTGCACTGGACCGTTTGCGGCGATGATCGACGGCGGTGGAGGTAGCAGTTTTTCCCACACCCCGGCGGGGTCGCTGCCGAATATGGCATCGGTGGTTGCTGTCACCACGTACCAGTCGCCGCGCGCAATCTCCTGATCGAGTTGTCCCGCACCCCAACCTGCGTATCCGGCGTAGAAGCGCAGTATGTCGTCCGTGAAACGATCCGCCGACAGCGACTGCAAAAGGTCGCGGCTGTGCGAGGCGTAAACGTCGGCGAAGATATGCTGCGCGGCCTGCAGCGTTTCGCTGCTGCGTATCAGCATAAAGACGTTATGGATTGCCACAGGTCCGCCGCCATACAGCTCGCCCTCGTAGTCTTTGACTTTGCCGACATCGGTGAGCAGTTCTTGCGGACGGACGCCGATGGGGCGGTTGATCACCAGTCCCATTGCACCGTCAGTGCTGTAGCGGGTCAGGAGAACGACGCTGCCGGCGAAACCTCCGTCGACAAGGGTGCGGCTCGCCACCAGAAACATGCCCGGGGACGGTGTATTCGAAGGGGCAGCAGCAAGGCAGGGCGCAGTGATCGCCAGCAATCCAATCAGGGTTGCGGCGATCCTTGCAGCGTTGCTGCCGCTGCCGATTTGTCGCAGGACACGAATCATTGTGAACTCGCTTGCCGCGTTGCCGTGAAATCCGGGCGGCGGAGGGACAGGCCCGATCCGCCACCACGGAGTCTTTCCTATTCGCGCACGAGCTTGGTGAACTTGGAACCCTCGAGCGTGACATTGAACATCAGGCCCTTCTGGCCGATGACAAAACCGATTATCGGGTCCTTGATATTGGTCGTGTCGATCGAACCGCCCGCACCGACCTGGATCAGCGCGACCGAACCGTCAACGCCGGCTTCCCAGCCATTGCTGTTGCGGAATTTATTGAGCGCTTCCTTGTCGAGAAACATGATGATGACCGTCTTCGACTGGGCGCCGAGTTGCAACCCGATGGAAGCCGCGGCCGTACTGTAGTAGTCGACAGTCTTGCCGCCGATCCGCAGAGCGCCCTCGCCGTATTCGCCGCCGATACCGATTCCTGCCTTGATGACACTCGGGAATACCAGCATCCCCTCGGACTTGGGTATCAATTCCGCGGCGGAGTCTACAGTCTCCTTGAATTCTTTCAGCGATGCATCGACCTTGGCATCGATTTCCATGGCCGATTTCGCATTGGCGGCAGGAGCAACCGCAGTCAAAGCCAGCGCCAGCATGCACAGACCGGACGTCCGTAATCCAGCGATAAAATTTTGCATTGCAATCTCCGTAGAATTTTCAGCTGCGCAGGTCTTCGTTGCCTGCCCCGTGAGTGTAGGCAATGCCAGGTTGGCCAGCAATCGAGGTCGTGTTCGCGCGGGTTTTTCTGCGGAATTCGGCCATGTAGCGCGTGGCCGGGCCGGTTGCCGGCCAGCCGGGCGCGCAGTGCCCGATACGGAAGGGCCGGCTTGCGCCGGCCCTTCAGGCCCTTCCGTGGGCTCCCATCCTTGGGGGGATCGTCCCTGGGAGGGAGTGACAGAAAAGGACTAGTCGTCTTTGTTGCCTGTGTTGCCTTTGTTGCCTGTGTTGCCTTTGTTGTCTTTGTTGTCTTTGTTGTCGTCTGGACGGGCACCTTTTGTTGGCGCCGCCTGCGCGACCGCATCGGGCTCGGCAGCCGGCGTTGTCCGTTCGGTTCGGGTTTGTTCCTGACTGCGTTTTGCGTTGCTCTGGTCGGCCTGATGAACGCGTCGCTGTTCGCGCTCGCGCTGCGCTGCCTGTTGCGATTGTCCGCGTTGCGGGTTGCCCTGCGCGGTGCTTTTTTGTCCCTGCCCCTGCCCCTGCTTTGCGCCGCCGGGGCCGGCGAGCGCATCGCCACCGGAGAGAAGCAGCGATGTGGTCAGCGCGATTAATCCGATATTGACGGCTTTCATCAGTGGTACCTCATTCAGTGCCTGTTGCAATCGCGGTATGTGATTTGCAAAGCAATAAATTAGAACACCCTAATATAGTCGCATTTTTGATGCGCTGCACCATACGTATTTTCCCCAATGGCGAAACCGCCATCGGGGCGGCGGTCCGGGTCATGGGCGCTGGAAGGCGACCTGGCCCTCGACGATCGTCAGGTCGATGCGGGTCTGCAACAGATCGGCAGCGGCCAGCATCGTCGGGTCCTGACTGAGTACAACGATATCGGCCAGTTTGCCGACGGTCAGGCTGCCTTTGCGCGATTCTTCGAATTCGGCGTAGGCCGGTGCGAGCGTGTAGGCAGCGATCGCCGCACGGATGTCGAGCGATTCGTCCGGATGCCAGCCGCCCGGTGGACCGCCGGTTTCGAATTCGCGACTGATTGCGGCATAGAGCCCGCGCATCGGCCCGATCGGCTCGACCGGGTAATCGGTGCCGAAACACAGGTGGGCGCCGGAGTCGATAAAGCTCTTCCAGCGGTATGCATCAGCTTCGCGCTCGGGGCCGAGCAGCGTTGGCGCCCAGCGCAGATCGGTCAGCAGATGACTGGGTTGTACCGATGCAATGACGCCGAGTGCACGAAACCGGTCAAGGTCGGCGGCGTTGACGAATTGCGCATGTTCGATACGGTGGCGCGAGTCGCGCCTGCCGTTGCTGCGTATTGCGGCATCGAACGCATCGAGTACGACGCGATTGGCGCGGTCACCGATGGCGTGAATACCGATCTGGAATCCGGCCTTATCGCGCGCGACCACCATGTTTGTCACGACATCGGGATCGAGCAGCAACAGCCCCTTGTTGTCCGGCGCGCTGGCGTAGGGTTCCAGCATGGCCGCCGATAGCGAGCCGCCCGAGCCATCGATATTGGTTTTCAGCAGTCCGGCTTTGAGCCAGCGGTCGCTGGTACCCAGTTCCCTGCGCCATTTTTCGAGTTCGTCGAGCGGCGCCTCGAACGGCAGCCACACGGTGATGCGAATCGGCAACGCCTGTTCCGCGTGCAGCTCCTGCAGCACCGACACCGCGGTCTTGCCCTGGCCTGGACTACGCAGCGTGTCGTCCTGTACCGATGTCACGCCGTTCTCCAGCGCATGCCGCATCGCGCGCAGGAAGCCGTCACGCCACTGCGCACGCGTCGGTTCCGGGATCAGGGCAAATACCTGGTCGGCCGCTTTTTCCTTGAGCCAGCCAGTCGCCCGGCCGTTCGCGTCGCGCTCGATTACTCCGCCCGCCGGGTCGGGCGTGTCGCGATCGATGCCGGCACGTTCCAGCGCCAGCGTGTTGAGCACGGCTGAGTGGCCGTCCGCACGTTCGAGGAACAATGCATGGCCGGTCGTTACGGCATCGAAATCTTCGCGCGTGGGGACGCGTCCCCCCTTCCACTTGCTCTCGTCCCAGCCGCGGCCGTAGATCCACTGTCCCGGCTGGCGCTGCAACACCTCCGCGGCCAGGCGCCGCTTCATGTCCTCGAGCGACGTCGCCCCGGACAGGTCGACATTCAGCATCCTCAGCGCGGCATTGCCAAGATGCACATGGGCATCGTTGAACCCGGGCATGGCGAAGCGCCCGGCGAGATCGATGACCCGGGTTTGCGCAGTGCGAAACCGGTCAATATCGGCGTTGCTGCCAAGCGCGACAATCCGGCCGTCGGCAATCGCCATCGCCTCGACCGTTGCAACACCGGCATCGACGGTATGGATGGTCCCGTTTTCAAGAATGAGGCTGGCATCTTCCGCACCGACGGCCACGGCAAACTGGCACATAACTGCAAAGCTCAACAAGCGAATCCGGTTCATATTGCGGCTACCTTTGGACGTTGGGGTGGCGCTGCGCATCAGCGGAGGATATTGGATTTGCGGTTCACACATGCAGTTCGACCCGGTCGCCATCGGCTACGACGTGATCGGGTCCGACCTGTTGACCGTCGAAAACCTCGCTGCCCCAGACCCGGGCGAAGCGGAGCCCCGCGGCGATATCCTCGTGCACCAGTCGCGCCACGTCGGCAACGGTCTGGCCGCGGCGCACGGTGAATGGCCGGTCGTCGTTGGCCGCATGGCCGGGAACCTTGGTGTAGACCCTTACGATTTCGAGCGCCGGGTACAACAGTTTACCTATTTCTCCGAGACCGGCCCCGGTCAGTGCGGACACTGCCAGCGCCGGGAACCCGCGCCCGAGTAATTCCTCGAGAATACGTACCTCGGCCGGTTCCGGATCGAGATCGCTCTTGTTACCGACGAGCAGCGCGGGCAGTTCCAGCGTGAAGGGATCGTCGCCGGCATCGGCCGCCGGGCCGCCGCTGACGGCAAACGCCTCCGGGACCGGGCCGGGCCAGCATTCGCTGAGCACCACTTTCCTTTCAGCGAGTCGCTCGAGGATTGTCCCTACCTGGTCGACGCAGTCGGGGTCCGTCACGTCGACCACCAGCATGACCGCGTCCGCCGGCTGCAGCGCATTGAGCATCCAGCTCTCGAAGTAATCGGCGGTGATCGGCGGCAGATCGATAAGCTGAAAGTAGATGTCCCCGAACGGCATCATTCCCGGAATCGGATGATGGGTAGTAAACGGATAGGGTCCCTGCTCGCTGTGCGAGCCACAGAGTTTGTCGTGCAACGCCGATTTGCCGGCGTTCGGCGGGCCGAGCAGCGCGATCTGGGCGGCGCCTTCCGGCCGCACCACGTAGGCCGGCCCGCCGCGCTTGCCACCTTTACGCGGACCCGCCAGCTCGTCACTCAGCATCTTGATCCGGCTCTTGATGTCAGCCTGGAGATGCTCCGTTCCCTTGTGCTTGGGAATCGTGCGCAGCATCTCCTTCAGGCATGCCAGCTTGTCGGCAGGTTCGCGGGCCTGGCGAAACGCCGCCTCGGCTCGCTTGTAGTCCGCCGTGACGTTAGTCGGCATCGTCTGTTGCCACGGCCTGAGAGCCGCCGCGGTTACGCTGGCTCGCGGTTGCTGTCCGCAATTTGCGCACCACCTGGAACAGTTCCTCGGGTGGGGCGGTGATCGCGCGTGTAGCCGTGCTCATCCACGCGAGATCGGCGACGACTCGGGCGACACGGTCTGCCGCATGATTGACGATGTCATTGACGAGCCGGAACCGCGATCCGTCATCGCTCCAGCTCGCCGCATGCAGACGTGACTCGATCGTCTCCAGCATGCGGACCTCGCGCACATAGGTGATCTCGTCGCGCAGCGTTATCGGCCCGAGCGACAAACGCCGGAATTCGCGCAGCGGAAAGCCGTGCGCGGCGAAGAAGGCAAAGCGGGCCTGGGTGGCGTATTCGAGATAAGCGGTATTGCGCATGTGCCCGTTTGCATCGAGATCGCGCCAATGGATCGTGAATTGCTGGTGGGTCGGGTCGGACATGGGCCGCTGGATTCCTCGGTTAATGCCGCGATTGTAGTCGAGCCTGCCGCTGTGCAGCCAACGCCGGGCATGACGCGGTGGCGCCGGCATTGGATGATGAAGCGGTTTTGCCTTATAACGGGGCAACCGGGGGGAGGCCATGAATCGCACCGAACGTTTCTACAAGATCCAGGAGTTGTTGCGGAAGCGGCGCGCGGTGCCGCGAGATCTCTTCCTCGAGGAACTGGAAGTATCGCCGGCAACCTTCAAGCGCGATCTGGAGTATCTTCGCGATCGTTTCTCCATGCCCATTATCTATGACCGCGAGGCCGGCGGTTACCGTCTCGATCAATCCGACCCGGGTCATGTCAATTACGAGTTGCCCGGATTGTGGTTCTCGGCCAGCGAACTGCATGCACTGATGACCATGGAGTACCTGCTGCGGCGGCTGCAGCCGGGGCTCATGGGCGGACATGTCGCGCCGTTGCGGGCGCGCATCCGCAAATTGCTGGAGTCCGGTGATCATTCGGCGGAAGAGGTCGAACGGCGAATCAGGGTATTGCGGATGGGGGCGCGCGAAGTCGAGCCGGCGCACTTCCAGACGATCACCACCGCGTTGCTGTCGCGACGCAGGCTCACAATCGATCACTTTAAACGCTCGACCGGCGATACCAGCGAGCGGGTCGTCTCGCCGCAGCGTCTCGTGCACTATCGCGATAACTGGTATCTCGATGCCTGGTGTCACCTGCGCAAGGGGCTGCGGACCTTTTCCGTCGATGCGATTCATTCGGCTCACATCCGCGACCAGGCAGCGCGTGACATTGCCGATACGGAACTCGACGAAGTGCTGACCCCCGGTTTCGGAATTTTCTCCGGGCGGCGGGTCGAGAAGGCGGTTTTGCGGTTCGAAGCGCAGCGCGCGCGCTGGGTGTCGCGTGAATTCTGGCACGAGGAACAGGAAGGCGAATTCGAACTGGATGGCAGCTTTGTGCTGAAAGTGCCGTACAGCGATCCGCGCGAGCTGGTGATGGACATTCTCAAGTTCGGTCCGGATGTCGAAGTGCTGGGCCCGGAACCGCTGCGCCAACTGGTCGCGGAAAAAGCCCGCGAGGCAGCAGCGCGTTACCCGGCGGGTGAGCAAAGGTGATGTTCATCGCGTTGTGTTGCGCCCACGCCGGCTGAACGCGGGCGACCCGGACATGCGTTTCCTGCATACAGCGGACTGGCACCTCGGCCGGCAATTCCACAATGTCAGCCTGATCGACGACCAGGCTTATGCCCTCGACCAGCTCGTGGCGCTGGTGACCGACGGCGGCATCGATGCAGTGTTGATTGCCGGTGACGTGTTCGACCGTGCCGTGCCACCGCCCGAGGCGGTCAGTCTCCTCGACGATGTGCTGGGCCGCCTGGTGCTCGGTGCCGGTGTCCCGGTGTTCCTGATTGCCGGCAACCATGACAGCCCGGCGCGGCTGTCATTCGGCGCACCGATGCTGGCGGGGCAGGGGCTGCATGTCAGTGGCCGTATTGATTTGCCGGTTACACCGGTGGTGCTCGAGGACCGCTATGGTCCGGTCGAGGTGTTTGCGTTGCCGTATGTCGAGCCGGCCGTCGCCAGGCTGGTGCTGGACGATCCGCATCTGCATGGCCACGATGCGGCGCTGCGCGCACTGATCGCATCGCTAACGGCGCACCGGGTTGCCGGGCGCCGCGCGGTGCTGATGGCGCACTGTTTTGTTGCCGGTTCGGGCGAGAGCGAATCGGAGCGGCCGCTCAGCGTGGGCGGTGCGGGCAGCGTTGGCGCCGATGTCTTCGCCGGTTTCGACTATGTGGCGCTGGGTCATCTGCACCGCCCGCAGCGGGCCGGGTCCGAGCGGGTTCGTTACTCGGGCTCGTTGCTGAAATATTCGTTCTCCGAAGCTCACCACAGCAAGGGCTTCAATATCGTCGAGCTGGACCAGAGTGGCGAAATTCGCTGCGAACAAGTGGCGGTTCGTCCGCGTCGTGATGTTCGTATCGTCGAGGGTGCGATGGCGGACCTGCTGCAGCAACCGGGCGGCAATCGCGACGATTACCTGCTGGTGCGGTTGTCGGACAGCGGCGCGATTCTCGATGCGATGGGCCGGTTGCGCGAGGTGTATCCCAACCTGCTCCATCTTGAACGGCCCGGCCTCGAGCGCGGCGGAGTACTGCAACAGGGCGGGCGCGAACAGCTCCGGCGCAGCGAACGGGAATTGTTCGCGAGCTTTTTCGAGCAAATGACCGGGGAGGCGCTGCAGCTGTCGCAGCAAAACGCGTTCGATGCGGTTGTGGCGGATCTCGACAAAGCCGCGCGCGAGACCGACCAGTGAGGCCGCTGGTTCTGCGTATGTCCGCGTTCGGCCCGTATGCGGGCAGCGAAAGTCTCGATTTTCGTGACCTGCGCGGCAACCCGCTATTCCTGATTCATGGTGCAACGGGTGCCGGCAAGACCAGCATCCTCGATGCGATTTCGTTTGCATTGTACGGCGACAGCTCGGGCGCCGAGCGCGACGGGCGCAGCATGCGCAGCGATTTTGCGTCACCCGATCAGACGACGTTTGTCGAGCTTTGTTTTGCGCTCGGCGAACGCTGTTTCAGGGTGCGTCGCGTACCGGAGCAGGAGCGATTGAAAAAACGCGGTGAAGGCACCACGACCCAGCAGGCCGAGGCGACGCTTTGGGAACTCGGCAGCGCCGACGACGGCCCCGGAAACGGCAAGGTGCTGGGTACACGCTGGACCCTCGTGACCGAGAAAATCGAGGAATTACTGGGGTTTCGCAGCAGTCAGTTTCGCCAGGTCATCATTCTGCCGCAGGGGCGTTTTCGCGAATTGTTGACCGCGCGCTCAGACCAGCGCGAGGAGATTCTCCAGACATTGTTCGACAGCGAACGGTTTCGTCATATTGAACAAGCACTGAAACAGCGGGCGAAGGAACTTCGGATCCGGGTCGAGAAGCTGGGCGAGCGGCGCAAGACCTATCTCGACGCCGCGGGTTTTGACAATGCCGCCGAACTCGACGCCTCGCTCGCCGGGCTCGATCAGGAAATTGCCCTGGCAGACAAGGACAATGCGGCGCTGCGCGCAAGCATGGCGGCAGCCGACCGCGGCCTCGAGGAGGGGCGTCAGGCGATTGCGAAATTCCGTGTCCGCGATGAAGCGCGTGTGCGGCTTGAAGAACTGGAGCGGCAACTCCCGGACATCACGGTAGCGCGCGAGGAGCTTGGCCGGGCCAGGCAGGCTGTGGCACTCGACGATCTCGCCTCCCAGCTCGAGATCGCGCGGACACAACGACTGTCGGCGGAGACGGAAGTGGGCGTCTGCCGGACGGCGCTCGAGCAGGCGAAAGACGCAGTTGCGCAGACCCGCAGGACCGTTGCGGACGCGGCCAGGCAGCGCGGCGAGCGCGAGCGAAAAATGACCGAACTCAATCGTCTCGAGGCGCTGCAGGGACAGCTGCAACCGTTGCAGGACGCGCGTCTCGAACTCGAAAAGGCGGAGGCTGCGATGGCCGAGGCCGATCAGAAATGGACGGCGCTGGTGCAGGAGACGGCGGAGCGGGAAAGCCGCCGTCAGCAAACTCTCGACGAGATCGAGGCGCTGCGCGCGACCTGGTCCGGCTTCCCGCCGGTCGAAGAGGGAATAGAAACCGCAGAAACGCTGCGCAGGCAATGGCAGGAACTCGAGACCGGGCGCGCGCATCTGGCCGAGCTCGAGTCGCGGCTAAATGCCGCGGAGGACGCCGAAAAACACCTCGGCAATGTGTTGGACGAACGCCGCGCGGCCGTGCGCCACTTTCATGCGCAGCAGTTACCGGCACTGGCTTCGGGGCTGGTCGACGGTGAGCCTTGCCCCGTATGCGGATCGCGCAAGCATCCCGATCCGGCACGTGGCGAGCTCGATCTCCAGGTGACGGACAACGGCCTCGGCGATCCGCCTGCGCTCGCCGCCACTGAGACCGAGTTTGACCGCGCACGAGAACAGACCACGGCTGTGGTGCGTGAGGTTGCCGAGCAACGTGCGCGCGTCGAGAGTCTCGAGCAGGCGCTTGGCGATAATGCCCGGCTTTCCCGCCCCGATCTCGAACTGGCGGCGCGGCAGTTGCAGGATCGTCTGCGCGAACAACAGGCCGCGCAGGGCGAACTGGAGCGGCTGCAGCGCCTGTACAAGGAAATCGTGGACTCGGCGCAATCACGCGACGGCGTCGCGAAGGAAATCGAGAAGATGGCGACCCGGGCACGCGAGCAGCGTGCGAGTGCGCGCACCAGGGTCGATGAGCGGCAGGGTTTGGTCCCGGACCGGTATCGCGAGCCTGGTGCATTGGAGGACGAAATTGACGCCCTGCGCGCTGAGATCGACAAAAGCGATGCCCTTTTGCTGGCGGCCCAGGAAGAGCATGCCCGCGCTGACCGTCTCGGCGCCAGTGCCCAGACGGCGCTGGATAAAGCCGCAGCGGCGTTGAGCGAGGCGACCAGGAATGCCCGCGAATGCGAGACGCGCTGGTCCGCGCGGCGCAAGCAGGCGGGGTTCGACGATGATGCCGCCTACCTCGAGGCGCGCCTCGATCGCGACGACATCGAACGCAGGGTGAGCGCGCTTGAAGCGTTTGACAATGCATTGCATACCGCGCAGGTCAGGCTCAAGGATGCGCAGCAGGGCATTGCCGGAGTGACGCCGCCCGATCTCGCGAAGCTGGAGCTCGCGGCGGCCACGCTGCGCGACCAGTTGAGCTCGGCCGAGCTTCGCCAGGGCAGCCTGGCGGAACGCCAGCGCACGCTGGCAGCCACGGTCGGGAAAATCGGTGCGGCGGGCGCCGAACTCGCCACTCTCGAGGCTGCGTATGCCGATGCCGGCAGAATTTCACAGGTGGCGGGTGGCGATAATCCGTTTCGAATGTCCTTTCAGCGCTTTGTGCTTGCCGCGTTACTCGACGATGTCCTCGTGTCGGCGAGCCAGCGCCTGCATAGCATGAGCAAGGGCCGCTACCGGTTGCAGCGGGTGACTCGCGAGGGCGGACGCCGCCGTCCCGGTGGCCTGGACCTTGAAGTCGACGATGCCTATACCGGCAAAACGCGGGCGGTGACGACGTTGTCGGGCGGCGAAGGTTTCCAGGCGGCACTCGCACTTGCGCTTGGGTTGGCCGATGTCGTGCAGTCCTACGCCGGCGGGATTCGCCTCGACACAATGTTCATCGACGAGGGTTTTGGCAGCCTCGATCCGGAGGCGCTGGAGCTGGCCATCGATACGCTGGTTGACCTGCAGGCGAGCGGCCGCCTCATCGGCGTTATCTCGCACGTTCCGGAGCTGAAAGAGAGAATACCCACGCGGCTCGAAGTGCTGGCCGGCACCGCGGGCAGTCAGGCCCGGTTCAGCGACACCCCGTAGGCCGCTGCGAGGCCGCTTCAGTCGAGAAAACGGCGCACCAGTTTGTGCATATCGACACGGGCATTGATCCGCGCGCAAAGCAAAAACGACCCGATCAGTTTGCGGTGGAGGAACGCGGTCTCGGCCGGCGGGGCATGAAACTCCGCGCTGCCGAGCATCATCCCGAGCGCACGATTACGGACCTCGGCGGTCAGTTCCGATGCGGCGAAATCGTAGCGGCCCTTGTGGCGCAATGGGGCGCACGCGAGATAGATCAGCTGGAGAATGTGCGCGGCGTGTTCTTCCGACGCATCGGCGTGGATATATCCGATGGACTTCGCGGCGGCATACAGCGCTGCGTCGTCGCCATCGATGATGGCCCGGGTAATGCGCGCATAGCGGCGGGTAAAGGACGCACTGAACTCGCAGGTGGAACCAAAATCGAGCAGGATGATGTCCGCGCTATCCGGATCGAACAGGTAATTGCCGAAGTTCGGATCGGTCTGCATGCTGCGAAACTCGAACAGTTCACGAAACAGCAGTTCCTGCAGCCTCGCACCGACGCTGTCACGCAGTTTCTGGCTTGCACCGGCTCCGGTCAGCGTATCGAGCGATACGCCGCGCATGTAGTCCATCGCCAGTACATGGCGCGTGGTCAGGTCGCGATGCACCCGCGGCACCCTGAGCCCGGGTGAATTGCCAAGCGCGCTGGCATAGCGCTCCGCCAGGTCCGCTTCCAGCAGGTAGTCGGCTTCGCGGCGCAACTGCCGTTTTGCCTCGGTAATCAGCTCCGAAACGTCCATCTGTTGCGGCAGTATCCGCGACACCCGGAGCATCGCCGCCAGATTGTCGACATCGCTGACGATGCTGCGCGCCACGCCGGGGTACTGGATCTTCAGCGCCAGCTCGCGTCCGTCGCTGGTGGTGGCCCGGTGGACCTGGCCGATCGATGCCGCGGCGATGGGCTGGTAATCGAAGTCGCTGAAGCGCGACTCCCAGCCATGTCCGTAGGCCTGTCCCAGAACCCGCCGTAACTGGCTGTCCGGCATGCTGTTGCCGGAATCGCGCAGCAGGCCGAGCGCGTCGGCAAACTCGGGTGGCAGCAGGTCCTTGCCTTCCATGGACATCAATTGCCCGAGTTTCATCGCGGCGCCACGCATACCGGCGAGGTGGCGGGCAAGGCGGCGGGCGTTGGCCGCAGTCAGGAAAGCGTTGCCGCTGCTCTTGTCGCCCTGTCCGGCCAGCCGTTTCACGCTCTCGGCAATACCGCCGACAGTCACTTCACCGGCCAGCATTCCCAGGCGCAGCAGTCTTGCTACCCGCGAAGCGGGAACGCGAGTCTGGCGTTCGTTGGTCCTGGAGTTGGCCATTGCAGATCGTGCCCGTCACGGAGAGATGCAAAGAGTACCCGGCAGCGGCCGGAAAAGCTCAGACTTCGCGCGGCAGGTCCAGACGGATGCGGAGACCGCCCTCTGCGCGGTTGGTCGCGACGATCTGTCCGCCATGGATCCGCGCGACCCGCGCGGCGATGGCGAGCCCGACCCCCTCGCCGCCGCTGTGCCGTTCGCGCGCCGCGGCAACACGGTGAAAGGGTTCGAATATCTGTTCGAGTTCAGACTCCGGTACGCCGGGCCCGTGATCGGTGATTTCGATGACCGCGCTGTTGTCCCCGCTCACCTTTACCTCGACACGCGTTTGCGGCGCGGTATAAATGACGGCGTTGCGCAGCACGTTCTCCAGCGCACTGGCGAGTAGCGCAGCGTCTGCCATCAAGGTCATGCCGGCTGGCAAATCGGTTGCAATTTCCACCCCGCGCGCTTCAGCCTCGAAACGGGTGTCGGCGACCACCCGGGTTATGAGCTCGGCGAGGTCTATTTCCTGCAGATCCAGCGGCATGCTGCCGCTTTCCAGCCGCACCAGCCCCAGAATCTGTCCAATCAACGCGTCAAGGCGATCGGCCTCGCGCGCAATTCGGTCCAGTTCGCCACCGGCAGCGGGGGTTTTGCGCCGCGCCAGTTCCAGCGCAACCTGCATCCGCGCGAGCGGCGAGCGTAATTCGTGCGAGATGTCGCGTAGCATGCGTTTTTGCGTGGCGGAGCTGTCCTGCAACGTCGTTGCCATGCGGTCGAAATCGCGCGCGAGTTTTCCGATCTCGTCACGGCGGTGGCCGATCTCTCTGCCCGGGCGTACCGCGAGCTGGCCGTGGGTCACCTCCTGGGTCGCGGATTGCAATTGCCGCAGGGGCCGGCTCAGGTAGCGCGCCAGTAACCAGCAGGTGACTCCGCTGACGATCAGCGCCACCAGCAGCACCGCGAGGGGTACGCCCGGCAGTTGCAGCACCCCGAACGGCTCGGGTCGTCGCGGTAGCGTCAACACCGTATACAGCTCGCCGTTCGGACCGACCAGTTGCGATGCCGGGCGCGCAATGCGCAGGCCTTTTGGCGGATAGCGTTCGCCGCGGGAAAACCGGCGAATACGCTGCAGCGCCCGCGCAGGCACTTCGCGCTTGAGCACTTCGAAGCCCTGCGGGTCGATAATGAAAATTTCAATGTCCGGCAACTTTCGGGAGTTCTTGCGCAACCACTTTTCGAGATCGTCACGGCCGCCCTCGCGCAGCCGCGCAGCGGCCTCGGTCAGCAGCCGGGTCGGGTCGACGTTACTTGCATCATCGATGCGGCGTTCGACGATTGCCGCGCTCGCGACGATGGCGATCAGCGTGATCAGCGTCATCGCGGTCCAAAAAGACAGGAAAATTCTGGCGAAAAGCGATTGCACGCCGGCTATTTCTTGCGCGGAACGCGCAACTGGTAGCCAACACCGCGAGCGCTTGCGATCCTGTTTTTACCATCGGCGGCGGACCCGAGTTTGCGGCGCAAATTCGAGATGTGGGTGTCGAGGCTGCGGTCGAAAGGACTGTAACGGCGGCCAAGGCCCTGTTCGTAAAGCCGGTCTTTGTCGACAACATCGCCGCCGGCGCGCACAAGCAATTCCAGCAGGCGGAACTCCGCCCCGGTCAATGCGGCACTGCGTTCGCCGACACGGACATCGCGTGAAGCCACATCGATACAGATATCGCCGCTGCTGATCTCGTCTCCGTCATCACTCATGCTTTCCGCCGTACGCCTTAGAATGGCACGCAGCCGGGCACTGAGTTCACGCGGGTTGAAGGGTTTCGGCAAATAATCGTCAGCGCCGAGTTCGAGACCGACAATGCGGTCGACGTCGTCACCCCTTGCGGTAAGCATCAGCACTGGAACTCGTGACGTTTTGCGCAACTCGCGCAACACATCGGTGCCGGTGAGCTTAGGCAGCATTACATCGAGAATCACGATATCGAATGCGGTGGAGGCAAGCATCTCCAGCGCCTTGGCGCCATCGTGAACCATGCTGATTAAATAGCCTTCCGGGCCCAGATATTCGTCTAGCATCGCGCACAGTTCTTCGTCATCGTCGACAAGAAGCAATCTGTGGAGGGGCGCATCCGCCATTTTTAGTACTGCCGCATTCATTCAGGACAAATTCTATTGTGTTTGCGAATGCCTTCGGCGGCAACTTGACCATTCTTCACATTGCTTGACCGGCGCTTGGCAGAGCTTTGCAGCCAACTGCCTACACTGTGAGCCGTGGATTGATGGACGGAGGAGAAGACAATGCGAGCGAAATATCTTTATGCGGCGAGCGCAGTGGTTCTGGCTATGAGCCTGGCGTTGCCCGCAGGCGTGGTGCTCGGTCACCCGGGTTTTGGCGCCAGTGTGCCGGCCCCGGGGATGCAGCGGATGACGAAGCTCGATCGCCTGGACCTCAGCGACGCCCAGCGCGACACGATTCGCGCCATTGTGACCGAGGAACGCGCGAGCCTGAGCAAGCAGCGACGGGCAATGCACGATGATCTTCGCCAGCTGCGCGCATTGTCGCCGGACGATCCCGGATACTTCGCTGCGGTTGAACAGGCCGCTGCATTGTCGGCCGACCTGGCCCGCGAGCGTGTGTTGCAGACAGGGCGCATGCGTTACCGGATCTACACCGAGGCCGGTTTGAGCGAGGCGCAGAAGCAGCAGCTCGATTCGGCCCGCGGACAACGCCGCGAGCGCTTGTCCGAGAGTGATATTGCGGACTTCGATCAAGGAAATTGAGACCCCCTGGGACTGCACCTCAGTCCTCCTTTGCCCGGCAGCCTTGCAGGCCGCCGGGCTTTTTTTTGCCGGGCGCAGGTTGCTGGCTCGAGGGCGCGGTGCGGCGATGTCTGCGGTTTGTCGCGACGCCGTGCTCCGGCTGCAAGCGGCCCGGGCGATGGCCCGGATTCACAGCGTGTGCTGTAGCCGCGATTTTTTTGCCGCCGAGTCCTTGGGCCGGCGGTCGACTGGCAGTAGACTTGTCAGGCCGATAACGAACGGCAGTGTTGCAACAGGGAGAATTTGGTAATGGCAAAGAATATTGAGGAAATCGAAGGTATCGGTCCGGATACCGCGGCAAAGCTGGCTGAGGCGGACATCAAGACCGTTGAGCAGTTTCTCGATGCAGCCTGTGATCCGAAAGGGCGCAAGGCGCTGGCGGAGACGACCGGCATCGGTGATGCGCGCATCCTGAAGTTCGCCAACCAGGCGGATCTGTTCCGGGTCAGTGGCGTGTCGACCCAATACGCCGAACTGCTCGAGGCTGCCGGAGTCGATACCGTAAAGGAACTGGCTCAGCGTAATGCCGACAACCTTGCGGCCAAAATGGCCGAGGTCAACGAAGAGAAAAATCTGGTGCGCCAGGTTGCCCCGCCGGCCACGGTCGCCGACTGGGTCGAACAGGCAAAGAACCTGCCGGCCAAGATGACGTATTAGTCTGGTGGTGTTTTGCGCATGGCCGGCGCGATTGGCCGGCCATGCCGCAGATTTGGTTAACTGTCGAAGCTGAAGCTGACCCTGACCCCGACCCGCTGCTGAATAACCAGGCCCTGGTACTCGCGGGGTTTAAACCGCCACTTCGACACGGCCTGGCGTGTGGCGGACTCGAAGTAGCCTTTTTCGCTGACATCGATCACTTCGATTTCCTCGGGTCTTCCGTCCTCGGAGACCGTGAACTGCACATCGGCCCAGCCCGAAATCTGTTCGCGCGCGGCCCGCTTCGGGTAACGCGGTTCGACGAATTTGACCAGCTCCAGTTCTTCCATAGGAATGACGCGTCTGCCCTCCGCTTCGGCCTGGCGTTGCACTACGCGGGCCTGGATGGACGCCAGCGTCGGGTTGTCGGCATCGATGCCAGTGACATAGGCGAGCCATTTCTCGGTCTCCGCAATGTTTCCGGCACTGAAACTGGCGCTCGCTTTTTCGAGCATGGCCTCGGACAGGTCATCGCGGAACGCGAGGAGGTCGGCGTCGCCGGGCGAAAGGCTCGCAATTTCCTCGTAGTAGAACAATGCACTGTCGGACCGCGGCTCGACCAGTTTGCCGCTGGCGAGGCGGGCGAGTGCGCTGACGAACAGTTCGTCGGTCGGGTCTTTCGCCGGTTGGGCCGGCTTCGCGGCCGCTTTGGGTGCGGCCTTCGCCGGCGCGGCTTTTTTCGGCGCGGGCTTGGCGGCGCTCGGCTTGGTGGCGGCCGGCTTGGCAACGGCGGCCACCACCGGCGCTTGCTCGACCGTCTCGACTGCGCTGCGTGCCTCGTCCAGGAGGACTCTGGTGGCGCTAAGCAGTTCGGGTTCGCTGGTACTGAACTCGGCCGCCTGATCCAGCATTGCCTCGGCGTCATCGAAACGTTCGTTTTCGATCAGTCGTCCTGCCCGTTCGGTAAGTTCGGTCTGGCGGTCGACCAGTAACTGGCGCACAGTAAAGGTCTGGGTGCTGGTCGGGGCCGCATTTTTCAATAACTCGTAGGCGCCGAGGGCGGCGCTGACGTTACCGGCTGCAAGCGCCGTTTCGGACGAAAGTGCAACGCTGTCGAGGACGCGTTCCATGCCGTCGAGCGCGGCCATATTGTCAGGTTCGTTGGCAAGTATGCGCTGGAAATAGTCCAGCGCGGAGCTGCCGGCGGGCTGCAACAGTTGCCCGGCTTCCATGGCGAGTCGGGCCAGCCCGAGCAGCGCCTGGTTGTCCTGAGCTTCGGCGATTTCCGCGGCCTGTTGGGCCACGGTCGCGGCGCTGTCGAGTGATGGGGCGGATACCAGTTCCTCGTCTTCTCCGCCTACGAAAAACCAGGTTCCCGCGACCCCGGCCAGCAATACGACGGCCACTATGATCAGCATGTCGATAGGGTTTTTGCTGTTTGCCTCCATGAAATTCCTCGCTCGACGATCAGGAGTGGGTGGCCCAGAGCCGGCTCATATTGCGTAGCCGATCCAGGAAACTGCGAAACGCGCCGCGAACGTGCTCGTCGCCATCTTTCTGCCTGACGGCGTATCGACGGGCGAGTTCGGGGTATTTCTTCAGTTGCAGGTGTTTCTGCGTCGCTGCCTTGACCGTCATCGTGAACGTTCCGGCAGCCAGCGGTTTTTGCAGGAAGCGGTAGATCTGGCCGTAGTTGATCAGGTTGACCAGACCGACGGTGTCGCGATGCTCGCCAATCACGATCGTTACCAGTTCCGGTAAATGCGATTTCAGTGCGTTAACCATGGTCTCGATGACTTCGAGGTCTTCCGAGATGTCCGTCACAAGCACGCCCGGGCGGGTGGCTTTCAGCAGCTTGGTGACGGAGACAATATTGCCGGCGCCGACGACCATGTAACGCTCACCCACCATTTCGCGGATGCCATCGATCGTTGCCTTGTCCTCGGAGAAGACGAGCACCCCGATTTTGTCCTCTATGCCGGCGGCAATGGCGGCGGGCACCGGGGAATCGTCGTCGACTTCTTCCGCGATAACGGATGCGGAATCGCCCTCGAGCACAATCGTGATGGCATCGGGATCGTCATCGCTCCTGGCCGACTCCATTTGCAGAGCGTTGGGCAGGAACTCGTCTTGTTCGGTTTTGCCGCTGTCGCTGTTGTTGTGCGCCGGCGCTGACTCGAAATCGTCGGCGCTGGATTGCATTGCCGCCTCGTGCGAAGTCTCGAGCACGATTTCCTCTGCGATATCGCTGGTGTCGGCTGCGACACTGACTGGTTCGGCGGTCATGTGCGGGGATTGTGCGAGGGATGCCTGCTCAGCCTCGACCAGGGCGAGCGCATCGGTGGTCGTTTCTTCTTCGATAACGCTGAGAGAGATGGCCGGTTCGGTATGCGAAGCACTGACTGTTTCGGCGGCCTCTGCTTCGACCGGTGCGGCTTCGAGCGCCGCGATCATGTTCTGATCGCGTGCAATGTCGATCGCCTGCTGGATGGTCTCGCGCAGTTCTTCCGGGGCGCAGGGCTTGGTCAGGAACCGAAATACCTCGGCGTCGTTGATTGACGATTCAATCGCATCGAGGTCCGCATATCCGGTCAGCAGTATCCGGACGGTGCGCGGCGAAGTATCGCGCGCTTTGGCAAGGACTTCCGTGCCCTGCATTTCGGGCATCCGCTGATCCGCAACGATAACGTCGATTTCATGCTCTTCGAGCATCGCCAGCGCCTCGGACCCAAGGGTAGTCAGGTGGAGGTCGTATTCACGTCGAAACCGCACGCGCATCGAGTTGAGCACTCGCTGCTCGTCGTCGACGAACACGACTCTGGGTTTTTTCTGTGTTGCATTGCCTGACATGGGCTATTGCCTCTCCTAGACGGCGATCGCGACGGCAGGTTCCTGCACGTCGTTGTCCTCGCTGGCCGCCTGCATCTGGGCCCGTCGCGGCAGGACGACGGTAAACGCCGAACCCTTGCCGACTTCGGACTCGATCTGCAACTGACCGCCATGCGAGTTGATGATTTTCTCGACGATCGCCAGTCCGAGACCGGTGCCTTCGCCAACCTGCTTCGTGGTGAAGAACGGATCGCGAATTTTCTCGAGAATATCCTCGGGAATACCGCAGCCGTTGTCCGAAATCGTGACCCGGACAGTGTCGTTGTCCTGGGTCGTGCTGATTGCGATGTCGCCCTGGTCGTCGAGGGCCTGCGCGGCATTGGTGATCAGATTGAGGAACACTTGGTTGATCTGCGACGGCGAACAGGTGATGTCGTCGACTTCGCCGTATTGCTTGATGATCCGGACCTTGTGTTTCAGGGCGTTCTTGGCGATAAGCAGCGTACGGTCGAGCCCGTCGTTGACATGGTATTTGGCGACCGGCGCGCGATCGAGACGGCTGAAATCCTTCAGGCTGAGCGCCATTTCGCTGAGTTGCTCCAGTCCCTCTATGCTGTCGTTGATCAGCGCACGGCAGTCCTCGACATCGTCGCCGAGGCCATCGTCCTGGATCTGTTTGTCGATGTTTTTCAGACCGCCGATGAAAGCCTGCTGGTCGCGCTCGGGTCCTTTCGCCTTGTCGAGCGTTGCACGCAGGCCGATAAGAAACTCCGACAACTGGTCGAGGCGCTCCTGGATCAGGTCTGCATTGCTGCGCAGATACAACAGCGGCGTGTTGATCTCGTGGCTGATGCCGGCGACCAGCTGCCCCAGCGATGACATCTTTGCCGCCTGGACCAGCTGCACCTGCGACTCTTTCAACTCCGAGAGCGCGCTCGAGAGTTCTGAGGTACGCGCCTCGACATGGTCTTCGAGGTTCTCGTTGAGCGCCTCGAGTTCGGCATTGGCTGAGTTGAGAATGCGGTAGCTGTGCAGTAGCCGGAAGGTCAGGAATGCAAGTGCGGCCAGCATCAGCGCCGCATAGACCGAAAGCATGACGCGGTTACGATCGACCTGCGAGACGCGGGCGTTATAGCGGGCTCGCTCTTTCAGCCACAACGCCTCCGCCTGATCGACGAAGTCGGAGTTGACGATCTGGTTCCACGCGGCATCCACGGCGGGGCGCTCCTGCAACACCACCTCGACCGCTCGCAACAGGCTTTGCAGTTGCGGCTGGTCGACGGCACTGAGCGTATCGAGCGTGCTCTGCAGCGTTTCGGGGTTGATCTGGCTATTGCTGCGGCCGTAGTCGAGCGCGCCGGTGACGAGGATGAACGAATTCTGCGAGGCGGCAACAGCACCATCGCTGCGCAGTTGCTGCACCGTGCGCGCCGAATCGGCGCGCAAGGAGTCCATCGCATTGGCGAGCAGGTTTTGATGCTCGACGAATTCAATACTGGCCTTTTGCAGGCCGTCGGCGCTGCCGATATAGGCGGCGAGATTTTTGTCGAGACCGCGGCTGCCTTTGAGATTGTTGACGGTGGCCTGCTGGGCGCTGGCCGCACGCTGGGACTGGTTGAGCCTTTCCAGTACGATGCCTGAGCTGGGTCCGATCAGGCGGCCGGCATGGCGTGCGCTGCTGTATTGCTCTACCAGTGCGCGATAATCGTCGATGCTTGACCGGGTCTGCGTGGCAAGCACGTTATGCGCGTGCTGTTCATCTGCGCCGATCGGCCGCGACTGGAAAACCAGGTAGCCGAACATTACCACTGCGGTGGCGGCCAGTAGAACTGCGAGAATATTACGAACCATGGCTCTAGCCCTGTCGTCGGATGACTTTGCTCGTGGCTAGACTAGTTATCGCGGGTCCTGACTGTTGTGATCAGCCTCACAAAAACCGGAATTCTGTCAAATACCCAGACAATCCGGGGGCCGCAAGGTGTTGCGGAAATGCGTGATCGGTTCCCGCGATGGCGGTGTTTGTGAGGCCGTGCGGCTTGCCGCGGGTGTGCTGTCGATGGGGCGATATGCCGGGTCGTTATCCGCCAGCGCCGAGCCGGTGTACTCGGGCAGCGGCCGATCGGAAGACGTTGGGGTCTTCGGTTGCCACATCGTCAGCCGCTGCTTCGCGGATTCGGGTATGAGCCGGTACTGTCGCAATGGTGCGACAGAATGATGCCGGGCGGATTTAGCCTTTGGATATCCTGGTCACTGGCGCTGCTGTTCACAGTGTCCGGGTTGGCCAAAATTGTCCGCGCGGCTGCTTTCCGCGATCATCTTGCTGCGTATCCGTTTGTCCCCGCCAGCCTGATATCCACGATGGCAAAGTTGCTGCCGCTGCTGGAGTTGACGCTTGCCGCCGGGCTGGTTTTTGCGGCTGAGTGTCCGCAGGCGTTGCAGGCGGCCGCCGCACTGCTGGCGGTGTATTGCGCCGCGGTCGGCGTGGCCTGGGCGATGGGTGCCGGTGGCGAAGACTGTGGTTGCGGTGCTGGCAGCGAGGTGCCGATTGGCGGCTGGCTGCTGTTGCGAAACCTGTTGCTGCTTGTGTTTGCGCTGTGCGGTGTCGCGCTCGCGGGTCATACCGGTAGCACGCTCGGTGTTCGCATTACGGCGGTGATCGGCGTAGTCGGCTCGGCAATTGTCTACGACTGGATCAACGTATTTATTCGGAGCGAATACGAGACCGATTGAGCTCGCGATTGCCCTCTCGCAGCAACACGATCAACGCGACGAAGTCGTACAGCGCATGGGCGATGACCGGCAGCAACAGGTTGCCGCTCACGAGATAAAGCCAGCCGAGATACAGCCCGATCAGGGTCGCCACGATGGCATAGGTGCGGTTGACATAATGGGCCAGGCCAAACGCGATGCTGGCGAGTATCCAGCCGGGATAGACGCCAACGTGCTGTACCAGCCAGCTTTGCACCACGCCGCGAAACAGGGCTTCCTCGCCAAGCCCGGCCAGCACGGACAACAGGCCGAGTTGCAGCAGGGTGGCGTTTTTGAACAGCGGCAGGACCTGGCGGCCGACGAAGTCGCGCAGTTCTTGCAGCGCGCGGTTGCGCCGCGCCAGCGGTGTCAGCAGCAGCAACATCGGCAGCGTCGCGGCGATGCCCTGCGCAAGAGCATCCATCGTGAGGCGCAGATCGGCAAATGCCGGCGTGCCGAGCAGCCACCCGGCAGCCACGGCGACCACAATCAGGCCGCCCTCGAACAGCAGGGCAAGGTTGACGACGGAGCGGCGTTGGTGCATCGACGAGTCCGATTGGAGGTTGCAGCGGCAGAGTCTAGCGCAGCGAACCGGACGGCATGGTGCGACCGGTTGTAAAGAGGGGCGAGGATAATTCTGGAAAAGTGGCCCGGCGCCGACCGCTGCGGTGGCCGGTGCCGGAAGTATCAATCGGTACAGAGAGGGCGCTCGCTCCCTAGCGGCTGGACAGGTGGTGCGTCGCTGGCCGTTGCGGCACGATTTCCGCGGCCGTGGGCTGGGTTGCCTCCGGCGGGGCGACGGGATAGTTCACGGGCTTGTGAGTGACGATCATCGTGATGACGCCGAAGATCGCCAAAATCACCAATCCACGTTCGGCTAACGCTATGAATTTCTTCATGTCAGAGCCTCCGGCCTAATCCTCGAAACAGGCCAAGAGTCTATGGGCGGGGGCAGGGGCGTTCTGGTCGCGAGGGGTCACATCTTTGGCCCGCGGCCGCAGATGTCGGGGCGGCGACAGGTGGCGGACCCGGGACTCACGCCGACGCCGGCGAAACTGATAGAATTCCGCCGCGGCGGGCCTGTAGCTCAGTTGGTTAGAGCAGGGGACTCATAATCCCTTGGTCGTAGGTTCGAGTCCTACCGGGCCCACCATTTCAAATCAGCGATTTAGCCCGCCTGGCTCTGTAAATACAGGGATTTTCTCCCTCTCTGGCTATTCTCTACGCTGCTCTGGCGATCTAAACCAATCGCTACCCTCTAGTGAACCTGTCCGGATAATGGGGATGGGGTCACCACTTGGCTAATGTTCGCGTTCGTGGCTGCGATTCCAACTTCGCTGCTGTGGAACTGGCTAATTCCAGATCTACTTGCCCTGCCTCCGATTGGCCTGAGCCAAGCGTTTGGGCCGCTCATTCTCCCCAGCTTGATATTCGGTTCTCGGCCCAGAATCAAATTTACTGCTTAAGGCCGACGAAACCTCGATCACCACGGCAATAGCTCCCACATTAGAGGATAAACGTAAGTTTGCCCTTATCTGACACGGGCTGAGGTTCGAGTTTTCGGCGTTTTCAAACGGGGCCAGCCCGAGAATGTCGCAGATCGGTCCAGCCCCGTTTCGTATCCTCTGTCAGGGCGTGAAATAGCCGTCCGAAAGAGTTTTCAAAAACGCGACGATGGCATCTTCCTGGTCGTCCCTGAGTTTCAGGTCGCCAAGCTCCTTCGTGTTTACATTCGCCGCAACCCCCGGCTCGGGCCAGCAGTCCTGGGCCAGCGCATCGGCCTCGGTCGTGAAGGGGTCCGCGCAGACTGGCTTCACGTCCCGCGTATTGTAGAAATGCACGATCCCTTTCAGGCTCTTGAAGTAGCCGTTGTGGCCAAAGGCTTTCACAAAGCCCGGATAGGGGCGTTTGTCCACGTTGCGTAACGTGGGTACTTTCTGCTTGCCGAGATTCGCGCCGGCGTAGAGTTGATATTCGATCCGGTTCTGCAGGAAGCCGCCGAGGCCCAGATCGATCCAGCCGCTCCCGGCCGGGTTGAACTGGGTCTGTGTATACCATGGATTATCCGGGTTTCGCGGCAGGCCGAGATTGTCATAGGTGAAGTCGGTGAGCAGCGGCTCATCTTTCGAATTGCCCTTCAGCGTGTGACATCTGGAGCATTTGCCTTTGCCTTTGAACAGATTGAGGCCAATCTTCTCCTCGCGGGTCAGATTCGCCTCACCTGCCAGGTAGGCATCGAATTTTGCACTGAATGCATTCGACTCCGGTGAGGCCTCGAATGCGGCGATCGACAACGCGATCGAATCGTAGTTTTCCGCAGCCTTCGCCCGGTCCTCATCCGACAGATCGACGCTACCGTTTAGCGTTGCACAGACAGTCTCCACATCGGCTGGCCAGGCGATATCGCATTGGCCCGCTCCCCAGGCCTGCTCGAAGCTCACCGGGTAACTGGCCGAGCAAACCTCGTGAACGATACATGCGAGGTCGGGGGCAGCCTGTTCCAATGGATTGAGAAACGGTTCCTGCGCCTGGTCCGCTGCCGGGCTTCCCACCTTTTCGCCGGTCGCGCGGCCGTCCCAGAAGTTGCCGCCGGTAAAGTCGCCCTTCTTGTCCGTGTGCAGAATGGGGCTCGGCGTGGCATAGGCTGAACTCGGGGGTTTACGGTTGCCGAAACGCCCGGCGATCGAGCCTTCGTAAACCGTGCCGCCTGTGTTGATGTCGGCAATTGGCCCGGTCCAGCCCGCTTCCGGCCCATGACAGTCAGCACACGACTGGTTGCCGTTGATTGAGAGATTGGTGTCAAAAAAGATGGATTTGCCCAGTTGCTCTTCCGGGGTCAGAGTCTGGGCGGCGCCCACGTTGAAAAGACCCAACGCGATGACGCCGCAAAACGTCGTCAGGGATCTCATTGCGCTCGCACCTTGAACATCGGGTGATGTCCGATCAGATGTTCCTCCATGTTAGAAGTGTGCCTGCAAAAACCAATTCGTAGTTTCCGGTAACCGGGCTGGTCACAAGTTGCCACGAGCGTCCGGCAACACACAGATTCCCGCCGCCCGGATCATCGATGTGCTGCGGGCGCGGGCGGCGTGGCACATTCGCGGCGGCCGCACTGGCAGCGACGATGTCTGGCCTGGCCCGGCCCACCGGGCGTTTCCTGTTTTGTCGATTTATCCGGATGCAGCGACTAATCTTTGAGTAGGCAAGGGCGCGGCGCCCGGCCGCGGCCACGACCGACGTGGGGGCGGTGACGTTCCCCGGGATGAGATGGCAAGCGCCACATCAGACGCAGGACGACTGCGGGACAACACCACTGTCGCGATCGTCGGTGGCGGGCCGGCCGGTTCTTTTTTCGCGATCCACCTGTTGCGGCTGGCCCGAGAGCATGGGCGGCGGTTGCGCGTCGTAATCTTCGAGCGCCGGCGTCCGGCTCCCGGTTCGCAACGGGACGTTCTTTCCGGTCCGTACGCGGGCTGTCCGCAATGTGCCGGCGGCGTCTCCCCCAGGCTCAGTGAAGCGCTGGCCGAACTGGACATCGGCATTCCCGATGATGTGCTGCAAACTCGGGTGAAGTCGATCACGGTCGAGGGCAACTGGAAACCCATCTACCTGCACGTGCCGAAAGGCCGCGAGATGCTTTCGGTCTATCGTGGCTCGCTGCCCGTGGGTCACGGCCCGCACCACGCGTCCTTCGATGCATTGTTGATGGATACTGCGGTCGGCTATGGGGCGGAACTGATAGGGGCCCGGGTCAACCGGGCTTTCTACGACCATGATCAACGCCCCGTGCTCTGTTATTCGGCCGACGGGGAAGAAGAGGCCTTGACCTCCGATTTCGCCGCTTTCGCTGGCGGGGTCAACGAACGGTCCTCGGCGAGAGCGGATAGCCACACCTCCGTCGCGCTGTTGCGGATGCTTCAGCCGGCCTACGAACCGCCCCGCCTGCGCAAGGCGCTCATCGTCGAGCTGGCCGCGCCGACCGATTGCTTCGAACTCGCCGAGGGGACGCTGCACTACCTCGAGAGCAGTGTCGACCGGTTGCGCCTCGACATGTGTTCCATCATGCCGAAGAAAGGCTACTTCACCATTACGCTGATCGGCGGCAGTGTCGACGACGCTGCGAGCCGCAAACAGAATCTCGAGTTGATTAAGAGCTTCCTGGCGACGCCGCGGATATGCCGCATCCTGCCGGGCGGGGCAGCGCTGAAGATACGCTGCATCTGCAACCCCAGCATCGTGGTCGGTACCGCGAAATTGCCCTACGGTCATCGGGTGGCGGCTGTTGGCGATCTGGCGACCAGCCGTCAATACAAGGACGGTATCCTCGCCGCGCATGACATGGCGCGTGACCTCGCCATGGTGGTTCTCAGTCAGGGCACGGACACTGTCAGCCTGGCCTCGGGTTACGCACCCACCATGAACCGGTTTCGCCGAGACAATCGTTTCGCATCGGTCATCTTCTCCCTCTACCGCTGGTTTTTCACCAGCCCGATGCTGAGCCGGATCATCTACCAGACTTTTGCCACCGAGCGTAAGTCGCAACGCCGCTCTCGCCGCAGCTTTGAGAAAATCTTTTGGGGTATCTCCAGCGGCGACGAAAATTACGAGAAAATCGCGTGGGCGATGCTGAGACCGGCGACGCTGTGGAAGATCCTGACGGGTGGCATCTACATCACCCTGCGAAATTGGCTGACAGAGGTGTTCTTCGGCCTGGACTGGTCGGGCGTAGGGCGCTTCCCGACCGCCGTGCCGGCCGAGCGGCTGCCAGCGAGGCGACGACAGCTAATGCAGGGACGCCGGTATGAATTCGAATGTCTCTACACGATCCACATCCGTGCCAGTCTGTCGATTGTGCGTGGACTGCTGGCGGAGTTCGGCGAATCCGCCCGACCCTATCTCAATCCCCGCTGGGTGAGGATCCGCAGGATTGGCGGTGAACCCCTGCATCCAGGCTGCACGATTCAGTACCGCATTTTGGGTGGCGCCATGACTTTCCGGGTGGTGCAGGAGGAGTCGGGAGATCCGAATGTGATCCGCTACAGAGTGCTCGGCGGCTTCGCCGACGGCGGATCGTTCGTTTTTCTGCTCGAACCCGATTCGCCGACCCACCGCGCGCTCACGATCTACCTGGCATTCGACTACGCACGCGGCGTAAGTCCCGCACAACGGTTGCTGTGGGGTGCTTTCCGCATGATGTTCCCGGAATTCATCCATGACGTAATCTGGAACCATGCACTGTGCGAGTTAAAACAGGCGGCCGAAGACGCGGAGACGGCAGTTGGCGACATTCCGGGACAGTGACTGTTTACGCTTTGGGCATCAGTACAGCGAAGTCAAACCGGATACCACAGCGTGGCACGACCTCGGCGTCGGTGCAGATAACGGTCTGCTCCTTCCGGGTCAGAGCCTGGCGGCGACGATGTTTGTCCTGGTCCGATCCGTCGCGAGTTGCCTGCTTTTTCGACCGATCCGGATGCGGCGACATATGCACCAAGGACTGGCGTATTGGAATTACCTTAACCCGGTGGCGCATATTCCCAAGCCGACGCCGGCGAAAGGGCGGGTTTGCCGACTGGGTGTCGATAAAGCCACAGCCGGATGTGCCTTTGCAGTTCAGCCGCGCTGGTAATGGCTCGTTGATACCGGCGCTTGCGTGGGCATCAAAACAGGGTGTAAATGAAAGGCGCGACGGCGGAACCCTGGGTCAGCACAATCAGTGCGCCCAACAGCAGCATGATCATGATTATCGGTGCCAGCCAGAATTTCTTCCTGGCGCGCATGAAGCCCCAGAGGTCCTTGATTAAATCAAACATTAGTATGGGTGCTCCACGTTATTCCGATCGCCTTTGTGGCTTTTGATCCTGTAGCTTGAAGTATTGCTGTCGAGTTTTCGATGCATGGGGTCTTTGCCAAAAACACGCATTACCAGTCCGAATGGCACGAACAGTCCATAGAATAAAATACCCAGGATCAGCCGCGTATTGATCCAGTTCATCATGTTGCCAAATTTCATCCAGCCTATATAGACCGGCTTCAGCGTGGCAGGCAGCAGTAGCGCCCATAGGCTCAGTACACCCGCAAAAATCCATGGCCATCGCGGATAGCCGAGGGAGAACAGAAAGGGTATGCACAGGCCGAACAGAATGACAACGATTGCACTGCTGACCAGGCCGAATTTTCGGTAGCCCGCCTTGTCCAGGGTTTCGATTTTGCCAGTCACAGTCAGTCCAGTGCGTACTCTTCACGCCAATCGGTGGTTTCCTGCCACGGCGGCTGGCGGCTTTTGCACAGGAGAAAATTCTCCATAACCAGGTAATCCATTTCCGTGCGCATAAAGCAGCGGTAGGCGTCCTCGGGGGAGCAGACAATGGGCTCGCCACGTACATTGAAGGAAGTATTGACCAATACTGGACAGTCGGTGGCGTCCTCAAACGCATCGAGCAGGTGATGGAAGCGGGGGTTGGTTTCTTTGTGCACCGTCTGGATTCGTGCCGAGTAATCCACGTGCGTGATGCTCGGAATCTCGGAACGCGGGACATTGAGCTTTTCGATGCCAAACAGGCGCTGCTGTTCCTCGGTCATGATCCGGCATTTTTCTTTTTTCACCGGCGCCACCAGCAGCATGTAGGGGCTCTTGCGGTCGATTTCAAACCAGTCGGATACACGCTCTGCTTTCACGGCTGGCGCAAACGGCCGGAAGGACTCCCTGTATTTGATCTTCAGGTTCATCACTGATTGCATTTTCTGGCTGCGAGGGTCGCCGATGATACTCCGGCCGCCCAGCGAGCGCGGCCCGAATTCCATGCGCCCCTGAAACCAGCCGACGACATTTTCGTCGCCCAGGATGTCGGCCACACGCGGCATTAACAGCGGATCTTCCAGTTCTTCGTAGGAGGCACCGACGTCATCGAGATAGGCTTTGATATCTTCGGGCGTGTTGTCAGGGCCGAGGTAAGCGCCCTGCATATCGTCATCGGCCGAAGCACTGCGCGGGTTGTCGAGATACTCGTGCCATACCGAGAGCGCTGCACCCAGTGAGCCTCCGGCGTCACCGGCCGCGGGTTGAATCCAGATGTCCTTGAATGGCCCTTCGCGCAAAATCCTTCCGTTGGACACACAATTGAGCGCAACGCCGCCGGCCAGGCAAAGATATTCAGTGCCCAGTTCCTTGTGAACGTTGCGAGCAATCTTCAGCACGACCTCTTCTGTGACCACCTGGATCGAGCGGGCGATATCCATTTCGCGCTGGCTGATTTCCGACTCCGGCGCCCTGGGTGGACCACCGAACAGGGCATCAAATTTGCGGTTGGTCATGGTCAGGCCGGTTGTATAATTAAAGTAACTCATGTCCAGGCGGAAGCTGCCGTCTTCTTTCACGTCAACCAGCTTATCGAGAATCAGGTCGACATAGACCGGTTCACCGTAGGGGGCAAGCCCCATCAACTTGTATTCTCCGGAATTCACTCTGAAACCGGTGAAATAAGTGAAGGCTGAATACAGCAGTCCCAGTGAATGGGGAAAATTGATTTCCCACTGGGGTGCCAGTTCGTGGCCCTCGCCCAACCAGACCGAACTGGTCGCCCACTCGCCGACGCCATCGAGACAGAGCACCGCCGCCTGGTCGAAAGGGCTGGGAAAAAAAGCCGATGCGGCGTGGGAATGGTGATGGGCGTTGAACAGCAATCGCGGAAGGGTCTTTTCACTGCTCGCCAGCTTGCCGAGTTCCCGTTTCAGGGTGGTTTTTAGGAACAGCTTATCCTTTAGCCAGATTGGCATTGCCGCGAGAAAGGACCTGAAACCCTTGGGCGCGTAAGCAAGATACGTTTCCAGCAGACGTTCAAACTTGATCAGGGGTTTGTCGTAAAACACCACATATTCGACATCGTCGAGGCGCACGCCTGCCTCTTCCAGGCAGTAAGCAATTGCCCGGGCAGGGAAGCCGGCATCGTGCTTCTTGCGGGTAAACCGCTCTTCCTGCGCTGCCGCCACTATCTTACCGTCGACCACCAGTGCCGCGGCACTGTCATGGTAATAGGCGGAGAGACCGAGAATGTGTGTGGCCACTGGTAACCTTTTGGCGCTTAAAGAATTGGAACAAAGTGTGTATATTTTCGGCGCCGATACTAAATGAATTTCCGGGCCAACGCATACGTAGAGGGCCAATAGTGGAGTGCGGGGAGTACTACGATAAAAAATCTGGCCTTCTATCTCGTCATGCTGGGCTTCATGTTCGCTCTGTTGGAGCTGTTTGCTTTTGTAACGGCGAAACTGGTCGACGAGGACGACCTGTTTGATGCTCGCCAGATCGTGTTTGACCGGTATAGCGACGCGGGGCTGGCCGAATTCAGGGCCAAGGCTGCCGATCCGGTTATCGGTTGGCGCAATACCGGGCCTGCGGTTCACGAGGAAGAGAACTGCCTGGGGAGCCTGATCAGGTACAGCTACAACGCTGCTGGCGCACGCATTTATGACGGTTTTGATGGGCCGCAAGCCGAAGTGATTGTGGTCGGTGACTCGTATAGCAATGGCAGGGAGGTCGCTGACAATGAAACCTATCCAGCCAGGCTGTCGGAACTGCTTGGCGTTTCAGTGGCGAATCACGGTGTTGGCGGCTATGGGCCAACCCAGAGCCTGCTATACCTGCAGCAGAACATATCGCGATACCCGCGGGCCCGGGTGGTTGTAATGGGTATTATGTACGAGAACCTCTACCGCATGGTGAACAGTTACCGTCCGGTACTTTACAGTGGCGCCTCTGACTATGCGCTTAAGCCCTACATGAGGGATGGCCGGGTTGTATCGCACCCGGGCAGTGAGGTGTTCGAGAGCCTCGAACTGTTCCGGCAGGCGGCCGGAAAAGCTTTCGACGAGGATTTCTGGGCCAGGCCTGTGGCGCGGTTTCCGTACTCGTTTGCACTGGTACGAAGCCTCACCAGTAATAACTTCAAGTACCGCAAGGTACAGCGTGAGTTTCGCAAACTGGGCAAGCCGGAATATTTCCTGATTTTTGCTGACCGCGACATCAGGCTGAACCTGGTTGCACTGCTCAATGAGTACGCCAGTATGGCGCGGGAGAGGGGAGTACAGCCGATGGTCGTCTTTATCCCGCGAAACAGGTTTGACACTGCCAGTGCCGCGAAGTTTATCGCCGAGCGCCGAGCGGATATCGACTCGCACCTGTTGATGGCAGATGTTGCCCGGTTCCCTGGCATCGACTGGGGAAAGTTCAATCTTGAAGAAGCGGACGGCGACAATATTTGCCACCCCTCTCCCTACGGGTACCAGGCTATTGCGCAATACATTGCCGAATTTATGGCAAACAGCAGGGTTTTGGCGACGCCCTGAAGTTGGTGCGCGTTGCGTCAGCGCGTCTTCGGCTGCCTTGCCGCTGTTGCTGTGAGCAGGAGTTGCGGCGAGGATCAGGCCAATCGACCACAGCAATGCCGTTGGCGCTCAGGCCGCGAAGATTCCAGTGGGCGCAGCTTCAGGTCGAGGGTTGGATTCATCGCTGGCGCGTGCTTCAGATGTCGTCGAAATCGCCATGGCGACCTTTGCCTGCGCTGAAACGCTCCGCTCCGGCGAGCCCTTCGGCAGCGAGCATCGGAGCGCTGTTTTCCCACTCGGCCCTGAGCGCGTCTTCCAGCGCAAGGCCGTGTTGCAGGTAGACGGAGCGGCGATCGGCGCGCAGGCAGCCTTGCGGGTAGCGCGCGATATCCGTTGCCAGCGCTTCGGCCGCCGCACGCGCCTCGCCATCGGCAACGACCTGTTCGCATGCGCCGATCCGCAGGGCCTCTTCGGCCGGCACCTTGCGCCCGGTCATGATGATCTCGAGCGCGCGGCCATGGCCGACCAGCCGCGGCAGTCGTACCGTGCCACCGTCGATCAGCGGCACGCCCCAGCGGCGGCAGTACACGCCGAAGTAGGCACTCTGTTCCATAACCCGTAAGTCGCACCACAACGCGAGTTCGAATCCGCCGGCGACCGCGGGGCCGGCGACCGCTGCAATGACCGGTTTGCTCAGGTTCAGGCGGCTTGGGCCCATTGGTCCGCGCGGAATCGGCGCCTCGTCATCGGGGAAATGGAATTGGCCGAGAGGATCGGCCGCCCCTTCCAGGGTGCTTGCCTGTTTCAGGTCCCAGCCGGCGCAAAATGCACCGCCTTCTCCCCACAGCACCGCTACGGATGCGCCGGCATCCCGGTCGAAAGCTGTGAACGCGGCAAAGAGTGCTTCGGCGCTGTCCGGATCCATTGCATTGCGGGCCTCGGGACGGCTGTGGATAACGGTTGTCACGGCTCCGTTTTTTTCTGTTCTGACGGTCATGTCACTG
>CAWAOM010000007.1:0-422823 GCA_963783695.1 uncultured Gammaproteobacteria bacterium | reverse complement strand
TATAGGGTTTCTGTTGTCTTTGTTCTGGCAGTCGAGCTTGCCGCGATAATACTGTTTCGATTTAAAGACTCGCAGGTTCCGATTGGCGCGTACAGCTCGTGGATCGACGGATGATCCGCATTCGTCATGGTTATAGCAGCGCCTCGGTGTATCGCACGCTCAATTGAGGCTGCTAATCGTAATTGGTCGTCCCAACTGAATATGGTTTCGTTATACTTAACGAAGCCATTGTGGTTGTGTTTTACGGTGTAGGGAGGATCAATGAAAACAAAATCCCCCTTCGCAGCTTGGTCGATCGTCGTTTCGAAATCTTGGCATTCTATTTGACAGTGTTTGAGGAGCTTTGAGATAGCTGGGAGGTTATCAGTCTCCAGCACCACGGTGTTTTTCGTTCCTTTCGGAACGTTAAACTCACCCTTCAAATTGACTCGATACAAACCGTTCCAACATGTGCGATTCAGATAGAGAAATCGCGCAGCTCTAGTGTGCTTCTTTCTGGGACGCCTGGCTCTAATGAGGTAGTAGTAAGCATCCGAATGGTTTCGACTGTGGAGCTTGAGGTTTCGTTCAACCTTGTCTGGTTCATCTCGGAGGGAAACGTATACGTTTATTAACTCGTCGTTTGTGTCTGTCAGTACTGCCCGCGTCGGTCGTTCAGAAAAGAAGACTGCGGCACTCCCCAAGAATGGTTCGATATAGGTATCGTATTTGGCCGGTGATATGTCAGCGCCGGAATTTACGAGCCATCGTTTGCCTCCAGCCCACTTGAGAAATGGCGTGAGCTTGCTTGCTACGTCTTGGGCGGCGTGAGTCATGTTGGCTTTTGTTCGCAACAACAATTTTCCCCTTTTTATAGGTTTGCGCGCTAAAGCTCAAGTTAATTTGGGGTCGGATGAAAAATGTTTTGCTCTGGAAGTTGCCACAGCTTATGTCGGCGGCGTTTGTGGACAGCTGGTCCTTTCTGTGTCCTTTCGCTATCTAGTTGGAATATTCCGACCTTGGAAATCAGAGCCGGATTATCCTGTTCGGGGCCAATGGTGAGCAGGTGCCGCATTGGCTTTCTCTCTGGCAATAAGTTCTCGAGTGCCTTGGGAATTCTGGCTCCCGTTTTGATTAGCCTTCTGCCCCGGAAAGGCAGTAATTTAGCGAACCAGTTCAATGGCTTAGGACACCCCTGCGGGACAATTGCGGGATTGGGCTGTATTCGCCCTCTGAAGACTCCAGCGCGGCGGGCTCCGAACCCTAATAAATATACACGGCCTCAGGTAGCCACACGCGGCGGAGGCGGTATCTTCTCACGAAAACGGGCCTCTGAACCGCGCCGGGTTTATGGGAGACTCGTTTGTTTGAGTCAGGCCGCCAGAGCCGACTCTCGGGTTGCCCATAATCGGCCGACTCATACTCCACCGGCGGATCGTCGACAATCGGTTTCAGCAGGCGCCGATGATTGAACAATTGGACCCATTCGAGGGTCGCGAACTCGACCGCTTCGAGGTGGCGCCAAGGGCCTCGCCGGCGGATCAATTCGGTCTTGTAGAGCCGGATATGGACTCGGCCAGGGCGTTGTCATAGGAGTCGCCGCCGCTGCCAACTGATGACGCGATGCCAGCTTCTTCGAGCCGATCCGTGTAGCGGATCGAGACACACTACACGACCCGGTCGCTGTGATGGATCAGCTCCTCCTCATGTTCAACCTGGCGCTGAACACCATTTTATCTGGGCATTCGTCGCTATACGGCGAGTCGAGTATAGTGCTGGTTAATAAATTCCTTTCTATCTGACGAGGCACTGGAGCGCCGTCATGCGGTTTACGTCTGCTACAAAAGTCATCTATTTCATCTTACACCTGGTTCTCTTTTTGCTCGGGTTTTTGCTGGCAAAATCTGAAAATGTGGCCTGGCAAAGCGTCGGTTACTCCCTGATCGCGGCCGCAATTACAGGGTGGGTCATCTTCGTATATTTACGTTTTGCAGAAAGTACTCGTCAACGCATAGAAACGCTAACTGATCTAGGAATCTTAAAGGGATTCGCTAGACGAGGCGCGGCAATTAAGAATGAGTATGATGCTCTTTTGGCTAACCCCAAAAAACATATCGACATAATGGGTTTCGGTCTGCGCGCACTGCGCGAAGATTATTTGAACGACTTTGCCAGTTGGAAAAGTCATGCGCGCGTACGAATATTGCTCATTGATCCAGGTTCGCCAGATTCTGACAAAACCTACGCGAACCAAAGGGACATTGAGGAGGCGAACGCACCCGGAACGATTCGAGGAGATGTCAAGACTTTTCTTGAACAAACCAACCACCTTTTTGATGACCGCTTCTCAATTCGACTTTATACGTGCCTGCCTTCAATAAATATTTTTCGAGTCGACAATAAACTATTTTGGGGGCCGTATTTCCTCGGCACACAAAGCCGCAATACGCCCACGTTCTTGGTTCGGAGGCCGGGATTGTTGTTCGATCCTATATGTGCTCATTTCGACGAGATTCTGGGGAAACCGCTCTATTGGTGTAACGGAATGGCAGCAACGCGCGTAACAGTTCATGCTGCACCCCGATTACATCTGGGACTGTTGGACCTCGGTGGAGCTACCTCGCGGAAGTATGGCGGTGCCGGATTCTCGATAGACAGAGTGGGAGTGATAGTTACTGCTGAGCGATCGTCGAAACTTCAGTTAGTAGGAACGGACAAGCTTGATGAGAAAGCACAGACTGACATCGCACGTCTGCTCAAGCGCTTACAAACGAGACTTGACGATCCCGTAAGTGTCCGCATCGAAATCAATGAGGTGCCAGCCCAGCATGTGGGTCTCGGAACAAAAACCGCTTTGTTGTTGAGCATGATATGCGCCACATGCAAATGCCTTGGGTACGAAATCAACCCTGCTGTGGCTCAGTCAATTAGTGGCCGAGGCGGCACGTCCGGAGTAGGCATCCATGCATTCTTCAACGGCGGATTTGTCATGGATTTTGGGCATCGAAACGATGGTGGCCTGTACGCCCCATCGGGATCGCACGCCCCAGATGGCATCCCGTTATTGAGCAGAATCGTTAGTATCCCCGATAACTGGCTCTTTGCGCTGATACTACCAAACGGTATTCGCCTCTGCGGGGAAAGTGAAGATCAGTTTTTCCGCGACAACACTCCTATTCCTGATGATGAGGTATACAAATCTGTAAGCTTGATGTACCACAATATTCTGCCATCGATAATCACATGCGACCTTGAAGTCCTATCGGCTTCGCTGTCTGATTTCCAGCGAACCGGCTTCAAGCGCCGGGAAGTTCTCGCGCAGAGCTCGCAAACACGGAGACTAATTGCAGAACTTGAGGCATCGAAGATCGGCGCCGTCGGAATGAGTAGCCTTGGCCCACTGCTGTTCATAATATTTGACCGCGCTAACTACGACGCGATTGACCGGCTGACAAAGATCGCCGAAACAAGCTCCGCCAAGTTCTTGGGAGCATTTGAGGGCAATAACTCAGGATACGAAGTAACACATTATGGCTAAGCGGGACAGGGCAAGTATACGGGAGGTTTTTTTTACCTCCGATCGGGTACCGAACGTCTATTTCTATACTTCGAATATTGAGAAGTTTCTTCAAGCACGAGCTGTTTTCGACAAGGCCGGACTGATCTTGAAGCACTACAAGAGTTCAACTGACCCGTACTCCGAGGACTATGACCTCGGAAAGAAAGGTCTGCTAGGTAGGGCAATTGATGAAGTATCGAAGACCCTCGGAGCCTCATCTCTCTTTTTTGTAGAGGATACGTCTATTCGAATCGATGCGCTGAGCGATGACAACGGTGATTTCCCAAGTTTGGCGGCGAAGGAATGGTTCGCGAATACGTCATTCAGTGAGCTCGACAGCGAGCTCAAATCCCATGGCAACAATCGAACGGCGACGGTCAAATCAGACATTGCGCTCTACGTACCATCTTTGCGTCGACCTGTTTTTTTTGAGGGTGAAACCGCTGGCCGAATAGCAGACGCGCCCCCCAGCTTTGATGCATCATCACGTCATCCATGGTTGACGCCATACACGTTCAATGGGTGGATCATTCCGAACGGGGCGGACATTCCACTTGGCCAGATGTCGTTCGAAGAATCATGGCGTTATGACTTCCGCGTAGAAGCACTCTTGAAGCTGCTGGACCGACTTGAGGAGTATACCGCAGCGCTTAACTTATCGAGCCAAACATACTCACGACGCACCAGCAAAGATCCAGACCAACAGCTCGATCTTATCCCAACCGATAAGAGGGCCTTCATAATCGTTGGCAGGACGTGCGCGGGAAAAACGACAATGGGAGAGCATCTAGCGGCGCACCACGATTTTCGATTTATTGAGGCTTCTAGCGTGCTGCGCACTCTCGGACATCAAGATTCTGAGCGTCTCAGCAACCCGATCGAATTTGCGCAATCAATACTCGAGGAGCATGGGGCGGATATTGTGGCTCGGAAGGTGCTTGCTCTTCTGGACGACAACATTCCGGACCGACTCGCAATCACTGGTTTTAGAACAATTGAAGAGCTTGAATGCATGTTGCAGGCCATTCCGCATGCCCAAGTTGTATTCGTGGAAGCAAGCGAACGAACTAGGTTCGAGAGACACATCAGACGTGCACGAGCAGACGAGAAGACAAGCATTGACCAATTTTCAAGAATGGATATAGAACAATGGCAGTTCGGTCTTCTTCGGGTAGCAGAGGGCTTTGCGGACATCAAGGTCACCAACGAGGCGGAAATTAAGGACTACTTCACAACGATCGGCGCTCTTATTGCCCAACATGAGCCAGGTAAGGTCCGGCACGTATCGGTTGAAGTTCGCCCACGCCACGGGGTCGCAAACAACCAACTATTTCGTTGCTTGGCATTCCTGCAGCAAGCCGGGCGGCCGCTCGACTGCGGTGAGCTGGAAACCATCTCAGAGGAAGCTGGCATGCGCATCCTGCATAACAACGCGAACAAAGTTCTCAAACGCGTTCCTGAGTTGGCAAGGAGATTCGAGTTGAAAGGGAGCCGTGTTAGATATCAGATTACGGATGCAGGCCGAGCGTATGTACGGCTAATGAACAAGAGAAGCACCGCGTTAGACCAGAAAGATGCTCAAGAGTAAGTGACGCCTAAGAGTCGACTTCGATGGGTTGGTGGGAAAGCCCGGTACGCCAAATTCATTGCGGAACGTCTACCTGATGTAAATATAGTAGAGCGTTACTTTGAGCCTCTCTTAGGAGGAAAGATCACAACGAAGAATCCTGTTTTTCCGTATTAGTGCTCTTACTCCCTCTGCGAATATCACGAAGCGAGGGTCCTCTGGCGAGCCATCCCAACTCGACAGATTTGAGGATTGAATTGTTCTGAATAATTCCGGAGCGGTGGAATCGTCTATCACTGCGTGTGTTAACACGTTTCGAATCTTGGCTATTGACGCTTCATGTCGGACCCAGTCGGATTGAATCGCGGTCTCAGACCACAGGACGATTACTGCGGCGGCGCTCAGCAAGGCCTGATCGATCTCTTGATTCCACTCCTGCCCCGCTTGAAGTCGTTCATCCCACCAGACTTTGAAGCCCGTTGATATAAGACCTTGCTCAAACTGATGTGCAGTTTTTTTATCTTTGTGTTGGTAACTAATAAATAGATGGTTAGAGGTCTTCCCGATTCATGAAGATGTTCCTCAGAGCTACTTCTTGATTCGCTATATTTCTATAAGCATATGCCTACGTAGGATGTGGTGTATTCCAGGGGAAGCGAGGGATATACTGCAAAGGATAGACCATTCGAAATTGAACAGTCGGAAACATCCCTAACCGCGGCACGGTTTTTTGGCCATATTGTGCACCTGGAACTTCTTTTGCTGACATGATTATCGGGGGATGATCAAGTAGTCATTGGCTATCTGTACGTTGAACAGTCCTGATATGACCGTCGCAGCTGAACAAACATTTTTGACCTAGTTTCCTATAAATTCACCCCACCCCATAGTGGTCTTGCGGTCTAATGAAACTGGTCTATATTTCTAATTGAACTTGTCTACGCCTAGCAATAGAGATTCAGCATGCGAGTAAGAGAGTTTCTAAAAGACGGGAGAGCCTTGGATGCATATTACAACGCAATGCATGAGTGGCTGGGACCGGAGGGTACCAACGCAGCAGCAGAAGTCATCGCGGCCGCACAAAATGCCGTCGCGGCCGGAGAAAATCCCGATCGTTTTGGACCACCGGCCCAACCGCCTGAAGCCGGAGACTACGGGCCAGAAGCTATAAACGCCGCCAGGGAATTCATTCTGGCCGCACGGGGTGCGGGTCTTTTTCGGGATGCGGATGCTGCCTGTGTGGCGCTTTGTACAACGCTATTCGTCACTTGCCTCGCGCAGTGCGGTGACAATTTTCTCTGCCAGGCAACCTGTGCGGCCAATTACGCCTTTTGCATCAAGGGCTGCGCGTAAGCTTGCCTCGAAGATTGATTCTAGTCTTGGCTTGGGATTGAGTATGTTTCGCGGATTTTGGACAGACACACAGCGCGCTGGTTGCGGATAATCAACTTGGTCTGGGCCGCCTTTTGGTTCATGGTTTTGGTTTACATTTCAGTCAGTGGCTACCTTGGAAGCGCAAATTTTGACGCGGCAATCGGAGAAGTTGTCGGCGTCGCAATCTTCTCCGTGCCGGCTTTGTGGGCATGCCTTCGAGGCTACTTCGCGATCATCGACCCAACCCCAATAAATTATCGCCGTGCGAAGTTGTGGAATCTAGGCGTCCTTTTGGTTCACAGCATTGCATTCAGCGGAGAACCAAATAGGCGCTAGTTTTTGACTCTGACTTCTGGGGCGCCCCAAATGCCGGTCCGGTGCGAGTCGATTGATGTTGAGGGCTTGGTCGCTAATCGGCATCAACTTTTTGCCGAAGCAGGCGCTCGATATCGAAAAGGCGAACCGTGGCACTTCACCGAGGAGCCGGTGCTTCAGCTCGCTGTCGAGAAACAGGCAGGAAAAGGTGCCGGGTTTATTTTCAGCAGCAGAAAATAAACCCGGCACCTTTTCCGTCATGCTCGCCCGCCGACTATAATGGGAGCCCCGTGGACCGTTCCACGGCCGTTTCATCTGAATCTCACGAGAGAACATCTGTCCATGAAAAATAACGCCTGCCCGATACGGGCATTACTGCTCGCCGCCACCCTGATCCTCTCCGCGACGGCGAACCCCGTCCTGGCTGAACAGGGCGAACCGGTCCCGCGCATCCTGGTCAGCGGGGAGGGCAGTTCCGAGCTGGCGCCGGACATGGCGATCCTTGTTCTCACGGTGACCCGTGAGGCGGAGACCGCGCGCGAAGCCCTCGATGCAAACTCCGCCGCGATGACTGAAGTGCTGCAGGCCATGAAGGCGGAGGGCATCGCGGAGCGCGATTTGCAGACGCAGGGGTTCGCCATCCAGCCCCGCTACCACCACCCGGCTCCGCGGTCTTCCGGTGACCGGGAGCCGCCCCGCATCATCGGATACACAGTGCGCAACAGCCTCAGTGTGCGGGTGCGGGATATCGGCAAGACAGGCGCGATCCTCGACAGGTCGGTCACGCTGGGGGTCAACGAAGGAGGCAATATCACGTTCACCAACGACGATCCTTCCAGCGCAATCGCAGAAGCGCGCACGGCGGCCGTGAAGGACGCCAGACGCAAGGCGGATACACTCGCTGCCGCCGCCGGGGTGGAAACCGGGCGCATCCTGGAAATATCCGAACACGCTTTTGTCCCGCGACCGATTCCCATGCTCAATGCCGAAATGGCGATGTCCCGTGCGGCGGATGCAGTCCCTGTTGCAACCGGGGAGAACAGCTACCGGGTGACGGTGCAGATCTCCTTCGCGATCGAACAGTAGCGTATTGGCGGATATCCGGTAGTGGGGTCAGGGGGCAGTTTTTACTCTGACCGCGATTATTCGTTGCACTATCCATTGAAATCAGGGGGTCGCCCAAGCCAACTGCGTCTGACTTGCAATCTCTGATCCAATTGGGAGTCGCGATCAACGGCGCGATATTCGCCGTCTCGGCCCTGCGCCAACCTGTAGTCGCTCGCGAAAAGGCGGCGATCGATGCGTTGACCGAGCAATTCAAACTGATGCAGCCTTATAAAAGCGTGACGGATGCCCCTGCCTGGCAGCCATTCAAATCCAATTACCTCAAACTCCTCGCCAACTTCAATGAGCACGAGGCGATAATCGAACAGCGGGATAGTCAGATTCAAATAGCGGCTTTCGTCGCGGCCATCGTGTGCATGGCCGCGCTCGTAGCCTCGGCGTATTTTCCCACCCGGGAGATTGGGCACGTTTGGGTGGTCGCCCTTGTTATATTGACTGTCGGGCCGTCCATCTGGTCGGTGATAACCAACGTTTCTTTCGTTAATAACAACCTAAAAGACAACAGAGTATTACGTGAAAATATGAACGGTCAGCTGGTTGCATTGAGAAAACTCATCCCTAAAGAGTAACCGTTAGGTGTAAACCCTAAGTTGACAATCTTGGTGGTCCCTTCTATGATTCCTACCGGGTTCCGTTACGCGATGTTCTGGCTCCAGCGCCCGGAATGGGTGAAGCCAGAGCAATTCGAGGATGCTATTAACGTTCTTCGGGCGGCGAGAACAATCCTTGACCTGTACGTTCCGGGTGATGACGTAACGGATGATCCGTCAGATCCACGCTTTACGTTGCTGTACGTGAGTGGGGACGAAGCGCGGGAGTGTTGGCTGCGGTTCCGCTGGGATGAGCCGTACGCCTACGATCTGACGGTGGAAGTGCGGGAGAGACGATAATGAGTCAGACAACCGAAAAACCGGCTCCGGATCTTGTTGTGAACATGGCCGAAGACATTCGCAACGGTTTTGTCGCTGTCCACCCGGGCGAGATATTTCGCCGGCGGGTGATCGAAAGGTTCGGTCTGACAGTGACAGAGGCGGCGCAGAAGATGGAGGTATCGCGACAGATGCTGCATCGTGTGCTGTCCGGGCAGTCTTCGGTAACGCCGGCAATGGCCGTCCGCATGGCCAGTCTCTCCGGCAGCCGCCCTGAGACCTGGCTGCAACTTCAGGCTCAATTCGACCTCGCTAAAGTCACAGGCGCGAGCGAAAATCCGTTAGCCGAATTGTCCGTGCAAGAGATGCGGGAAGCCTTAAACAAGGCGTAAACCAGTAACGCGTACCGTGAAAAGGTGCTGAAAAGGTGCCGGGTTTATTTTTGAAAAGGTGCCGGGTTTATTTTTCGGTTGGGGTTTATTTTTGAAAAGGTGCCTGAAAAGGTGCCGGGTTTATTTTCGTGATGGATATCGAAGGCAAGTCCAGATCACAAATCATCGAAGAAGGGATGTCGTGGCTGATCGCGCGCAATCCCGGCGAACCGGAGTTCCACCAGGCGGTCAAGGAAGCCGGCATACATATCCTGCCGTTTCTGTTGCAGAACCCGCAATACACCGAGGCGCAGATTTTCAGTCGCCTCACGGAGCCCGATCGTATCGTAAGTTTTCGCGTCACGTGGCAAGACGACCAGGGAAAAATCCAGGTCAATCGCGGGTATCGCGTTCAGTACAACAATGCGATCGGGCCCTACAAGGGCGGAATCCGTTTTCATCCCAGCGTCAATCAGAGCATCCTGAAATTTCTCGGCTTCGAGCAGACATTCAAAAACAGCCTGACGGGTCTGCCGATGGGCGGCGGCAAAGGTGGAGCGGATTTCGATCCGAAAGGTAAATCCGACAACGAAGTGATGCGGTTCTGCCAGTCGTTCATGACCGAGTTGCACCGTCACATCGGGCCCTATACCGACGTTCCGGCCGGAGACATCGGGGTCGGCGCACGTGAGGTCAGCTACCTGTTTGGCCAGTACAAGCGAATCACCAATGAATTCACCGGCGTGATAACCGGAAAAGGCCTCGCATTCGGTGGCAGTGAAATTCGCGTCGAGGCGACCGGCTATGGCTGCGTTTACTTCATGGAGGACATGCTCAAACATCGCGACGAGTCAATCGACGGCAAGACCTGCGTCGTTTCCGGTTCCGGCAATGTGGCGCAGTACACCGTGGAGAAACTGATCGAGCTGGGCGCGAAACCGGTCACGTTGTCCGATTCGTCCGGTTTTGTTTACGATCCCGCCGGCATTTGCGATGACAAGCTCGCGTGGGTCAAGGAACTGAAGTCGGTCCGGCGGGGCCGGATATCCGAATATGCCCGCGAATTCGGGGTCGAGTTTCATCAGGACAAGCGGCCGTGGGATGTGCCTTGCCAGCTGGCGTTTCCCTGTGCGACGCAGAACGAGTTGCTTGAGGAGGACGCGAAAACGCTTGTCGGCAATGGTTGCATTGGCGTTTCGGAAGGAGCCAACATGCCTTGCGAGCAGGCGGCGGTGGATGTGTTTCTGGACGCCAGGATCCTTTTCGCGCCGAGCAAGGCGGCAAATGCGGGCGGTGTCGCGGTGTCAGGGCTCGAGATGACCCAGAACAGCATGCGGCTGTCGTGGAGTCGGGAAGATCTGAACCAGCAGTTGCGACGGATCATGCACGACATCCACGACCGTTGTCTCGAACATGGATCCGACAGCGATGGCCACGTCAACTATCTTCGCGGCGCCAACATTGCCGGTTTCGTCAAGGTCGCCGATGCGATGCTGGCATACGGCGTGATGTAGCAACCCGGCGTGTTGCACCACCCTTCGCGCGACTGGCACCGAATAAATGGGGTCGAATAAATGGGGTCGGAGTAAAATTAGTTGGAGAGTTTTTACGCCGACCTCTATCGTCCAAATAATCCCGGTCCAGCTATGTCTCTCCGCAACCTGCCCCGGTAAACTTCTCCGCTTACAGCGACAACAATCACCAGTGGTACCACGTCCATGACCTACGAACTAACCGGCAAGATCAAACTGATCCAGGAAGAGCAAACCTTCGCCAGCGGCTTCAACAAGCGCGAGATGGTGGTGACCGTGGACGACGGTCGCTACCCTCAGGACATCAACCTGGAGTTCGTGAAGGACAAGATCAGTTTGCTTGACGGCCTGGAGCCCGGGCAGGAGGTGACCGTCTCCTTCGATATTCGCGGGCGGGAGTACAACGGCCGGTACTACAACAACCTGCAGGGGTGGAAGGTAGTGGCCGCCGACAGTGATGCCGCGGACGCACCGGCGCCACAGGGCGACGAACCGCCGCCGATGGGTGATGAGGATATTCCATTCTAGCTGTGGAAAAGGTGCCGGGTTTATTTTCTGCTTCCGAAAATAAACCCGGCACCTTTTCCTGTACGCTGATCCGGCCTGCAAAAAAAGGCCCGCTTCTGCGGGCCTTTACGTCACTGCAACAACCTTTTTCCGGTCGGATACCGGAACCCGAAGCCCTACCGAACTTCAAACCGTATGGCGTCCTGAGCCGCCAAACCCTGGGCACTGGCTGTTGCTGCCGTTTCCGCTGGTTCGGTAACGAAGGAAACGGAAAGCCAGCAAAGCCCACCCGCGGAGCTCGTGATCACCCATTCGATGAAATCTACCGGAGCTATCGGCACCGTATAGTTGCGTGAAACGTTTGCCGCCTGCCCGTTCGACATGCCACTGAACCCGATGTGCGTGATAGTCGTCTGGTCGCCAACACCGGCTCTGACCGAAAAACTGCAAAATTCGCCCGGCACATCAGGCGCAATTGCGGTGCTGATAGAGAGAAGTCTTCTCTGACCTGCCAGCACGGCGATGATATTGGCAGCGATGCCAGGACCGAAATCGAGACCGACCAGCCCATCGGATGATGTCGTGGTGACCAGGTTGGCGTCCACGGTGTTGAGCACGTTGGTGCCGACCGTGTTCACCACCTCGGCGTCAACGGTATTCAACACGTTGGTGTCCACCGTATTGATCACGTTGGTGTCCACGGGACCCTCGATCTCTACCGGGGGCGGACCGGGTGGCACAGCCATCGCAGACGAAGCCGCGAAGAAAGACAGGCACGCCAGTTTGACATAATTCATTGTCGTCTCCTCCCAAAGCGTTTTATTTTTTAAACATATGCAAACGCGTCGCATGGACCGCGTTGTGCTGTTCTAGGAAAGTGTAGGACACGCCCGTGGGTTTTGCTTTCGCAATGCTCTGGTCCGCTCCCGCCCCGGCATGGGCGCAGAGTCACTTTCTGCCAATCGACGGTTCGATCTGTTTTCTGCATGACTGGCGGACGATCGCTACGAGGACTACTGCTACCAGACCCTCGACATCCGCAACGGCAAGCAGGCGCGGCCCCCGGGTTATGACGGCATCTATTGGGATCTGAAAGTCGGGGCGGTGGACACGCCGGGGCCGGGTGGCGAGGCCATCGCACTGCAGGAACTGATGAAGCGCGCCATGTTCACCGACGCGGAATTCGGCAAACTGGCCGAGGCGCAGGCCAACTCGGATGGACTGGTTGCGCTAGAAGTGCGCGCGATGGCCGCGGTCAAGGGTCTCTATGCGGATGCCTCCGGCGAATACACCGTCGAGGGCGAGCCCGACCTGGCGCTAGCACGCGAACTTCTGCATGGAGTGGCCTATCACGAAGCCAAGGCCAGGATCATGGCGCCGATCGCCGAGTTCTTCGAACTCGTAGAGCACCGGACCGAGAGGGAAACGCAAACGCTGTCCGACCGCGGTGAGGCGCTGGTCTCCAGAGCGCTGGCTAATGATGGCCCTGATCATCGCCATATTGCTTGCCGGCTTTGTCGTGCTGCGATTCAAGGTCGCCAAACCCATCGACGTGCTCGCCGATGCAGCCGCCCGCGTCGAAGCGGGCGAATACGGTAACCGCCTCAACCTGCGCTCGCGGGACGAACTCGGCACACTGGCTCACGCGTTCGATGCCATGTCCGAAGCCATAGAAACGGACATCGAGGAACGCGAACAAGCAGCCGAGCAACTTTCCGCCGCGCAGGACCAGGCCGAATCGGCTAATCGCGCCAAGAGTGCCTTCCTCGCCAACATGAGCCACGAGTTGCGTACGCCGATGAACGCGATCATCGGTTACAGCGAGATGCTGCTGGAGGAGATGGAGGAAGAAGGCATCGAAGACTACGTCGCCGATCTCGACAAGATCAACGCGGCGGGCACACACCTCCTTTCACTGATTAATGACATCCTCGATCTGTCGAAAATAGAAGCCGGCCGGATGGACCTGTACCTGGAGAGCTTCGACCTCACGGAAATGTTGAACGAAGTGACATCCACGATCGCTCCGCTGATCGCCAGGAACGACAACGCGCTTGTGACGGAATTCGACGAGCGACTCGGCGTCATGAGGGCCGACACCACGAAAGTCAGGCAGGCGCTGTTCAACCTCCTCAGCAATGCGGCCAAGTTCACCGATCGAGGAACGATAACTCTGTCCGCGCGGCGGGTCGTCGCCGACGGCGGCGAGCGCATCTTCATGCATGTCGCCGACACCGGTATCGGCATCCCGGAGGAAAAGCTCGATCACATATTCGACGAGTTCTCACAGGCCGACTCGTCGACGACCCGGGATTTCGGCGGCACCGGACTCGGCCTGTCGATCTCGCGCCGATTCTGCCAGATGATGGGCGGTGACATTACCGCCGAGAGCGAGCCGGGCGAGGGCTCGCGATTCACGATCGAGTTACCGGCCTATGTCGATGCCCTGGCGGCCGCGCAAGAGTTCACGGGCGAAGCCACTGCCGGGGTTACCGCCGAGATCAATCTCCCAGCTGACGTCGTTGCCGAACCGAGCGGCGGATACGCCACCATTCTGATCGTCGACGATGACGAAGCCTCACGCGACTTGCTGAGGCGAACGATGGAGGCCAGCGGCTACCGGGTGTTGACCGCAGAAAGCGGAACCGAAGGCCTGAAAATCGCGAAAGAGCAGAAACCCGACGCGATCACCCTCGATGTAATGATGCCGGGTATGGACGGCTGGTCGGTACTGAAAACCCTGAAATCCGATAACGCGCTGAAGGACATCCCGGTCATCATGGTCAGCATGGTCAGCATGGTCCACGACAGCGAGATGGGGTTTACGCTGGGGGCGGCCGAGTACCTGACCAAACCCGTCGACCGCAGGCGCCTGCTCGATCTCGCGCGCCGTCACACCAGCCGGGTCGGCCATGTGCTGGTGGTCGAGGACGATCCCGCGACCCGCGAACTGGTCCGGCGCACGTTCGAGGCCGAGGGCTGGCGGGTCAGCGAGGCGGAAAACGGCAAAGTCGGGCTCAAACGACTTGCCGAAAATCGGCCCGACATCATCCTGCTCGACCTGATGATGCCGGTCATGGACGGATTCCAGTTCATGGAGAGACTGCCCGAGGTCAATGACGCAAGGAACATTCCGGTTTTTGTCCTGACCGCCAAGATACTCACCGAACAGGAAAAACGGTTCCTGGAAAAACGGAGTGAGTTTATTGCCGCCAAGAACAATGGCTACCTGGACGGATTACTGGCCAAAATCCGCACCACGTTGCCCGATTCCGCAAGCCAGACCTGATCGGGAGCGGCCCACCCGCCATCGCGCTTATTTTTTTGGTTTTGGAATCTGCTTTGCGCGGCGGGACGGCTATCGGGAACAAAACTCATCGCCGAGACAGCTTTTTCTCCAACCCTGATTATTCAACTTCCGACTATCTCTTCGATCGCCTTGAACCGGGGATCGTCGTACCTGTTTGGGGACAGTGACTTCAATTACGAACCGCCTGCGCCTGAGTCGTGGTCACTGTGCCTAAACTGCCCCGGTCCTCCCGATTCCGGCCATTCCACCGTCCGCTTTAGCGCAACCATGACATTCCGCTTTCGGCCATATAGCAGTCGACCGAACTTGCCAATCTTAATGGCATTGCTCCTGCTGTAGCGCATAATAAGCGCATGGTTTTCGAATACTTGACCGTACTCATATCCGTCGTGATCGGATTGTCTGTGACGTCTTTTCTGACGAATGTCGTACGTATCATCCATTTGCGGGGTGACGTTACGGTTTCCTGGGTGCAGCTATTGTGGTCCTCAACGATCCTGATCTGGACCATCGCATTTTGGTGGTTTACGTTCGTTCTCGCCGATCAGCAGCAGTGGACGTATCCGTTGTTCATTTTCCTGCTGGCCTATTCGACTCTTCTTTTCTTTCTGATGGCGCTCCTGTTTCCGGAGGGCGTGCCGGCGGATCATAACTATCGAACGCAGTTCATGCGGAATCGGGTCTGGTTTTTCGGCGTGTTGTTGCTTTTTCTCTGCGTTGATGTGATCGACTACCTCGTCAAGCTGGACAAAGACATATCTATTGTTGGTCACCTGCCATATGCAGCCTTTGCAGGGCCATTAATCGTCTTGTCCCTGTTCGCATTGCGTACCGACAACCTGGTATTCCATCGGGTTTTTGCCGCCTATTCAGTATTGGCTGTGCTAGTAATGAGTGTAGCCACGCTTGTGCCGCTGGCCAACTGAGTTCCGGACGTCCTCTCCGTCAATCGCGACTGACCAGCCAAAAGAGTTCTCGCTGGCCTTGTCGCTCGCCAGCAGTTTCTGAATCTCGGTCTGGGTGACCTGTGCATACGCGAGCGGCGCTAACAGCAATACCGATGCCATAATGAGCGTGATGCGCAATATGATTCTCTTCAACATGTTTGCCCCCGCACAGCAGTTTGTGATCGTGCAAAGTCAATTACGCATCGGTCCCCGCCTGTTTGCAGCCAACGTATTGTTTTCGCGATCACAGAACCCTGTTGCATACCGGCAGCCAGGCGATCCCGCATCCTTCGTGGCGCTCGAACGTCGCGGAGGAAGCAAGGACCGGTGGCATTGCGCCCCTGACTTTCGTCAAGTTTGCCTTTTTCGCAAGATCAATAATTCTCCGATACGCGATTCCGTCAATTCGGGGATCTACTCAGGGAGGTCGGCTTCTGAGGAAAACAGGTAGGCGGGTGTCTGGAAAGGGTCATTACCAGCCGTTGCGTATACATTCAGGTGAATGGCGGGTTTCGGTCAGAACCAGCCTTTCGTGAGTGGCGGATTGGGGTCGGGACTTGCCGCCGAGGAGAAGTGCAAAAATTTATATAGGTTTCAGTAACGGCACCCACGAATGCTGAACAAACGGCACCCGTTTCGAGTAGCCCCCGGCCCTTGATCTCGTATGATGATGAAATTTTCCAGCATAATGTCGGCTTCGAATGCGTTCCGCCCTCTACACAGCACCAAACATGCAGCCAGATTTCCTTTGCTCATTTTGCCGTCTGCGCTTCGCAGTTGCCGTGATATTCGCTGGCGCGCTGTTAGCGTGCAGCAAGGTCCATTCCATGGAACCATCTAAAGAAGTGATTTATGAGGTCAACAGTTCTCGCGTGCCCTGCGTCGGCATGGCGCCAATGAGTTGTTTGCAGATCAGGCGCGATGGCCAGCCTGAGGGCAAGTGGCAGAATTTTTACTGGCAAATACAGGGCTTCGAATACAGGCCCGGTTACCTCTATCGGCTGCGCGTTCGTGAAACCCCACTGGCCCCGGAACGGGTGCCCGCGGATGCGTCGTCGATTCAGTTCGACCTCGTCGAGGTCATCGACAAGACGCCGGACTCCCGCCTGGCAATCCACGATATCTGGGCCTTGGTGCGAATGGACGATCCGGGCAGCAACGCCCTCGACCCGGCAAGTGTGCCGGAGCACCCTTACATAGAGTTTAATGTCTCCCGGAGCGCCTACCTTGGCAACACAGGCTGCGGCGAGTTCAGCGGCAAAATCCTGCACATCGGCCCGCAGGAGCTGCGGCTTGGTCCAATGACGAGCGGAACCGCACAGCCGGATTGCGACGATGGTCGCGTAACGGCTCATTGGTCAGCAGCTCTGGAAAAAGTCGCGAGCTGGCATCGCAATGAATTGACGCTGGCGCTGCTGGACGGCAACGGCACGGAAGTTCTCAGGTTTCGCAAGATTGACTAGCATGGCAACGGGAGAATTATGTGCGGCTTTTAATGCGGACAGCGTTCATTGCGCTGCTATTGATCAACCCTGTTTCCGCGATGGCCTCGGACCTCACATCTGAATCGCTCGCCGGCAGTGCCTGGGTTCTGAAGGCGTTGCCACCCCTGGACCTCCTCGACGACGTCGGTATCACCCTCGCGTTCGAGGACGGGCAGCTGGCTGGCACCGACGGCTGCAACCGGTTTCGTGGGACCTACTCCTTCGAGGACGATGGCATCCGCATCGGCGAGCTTGCCGGCACGATGATGGCCTGCCCGGACCCCATCATGCAGCAGGCATCGAGATTCACCGATGCGCTCGGACAGGCGCGCGGCGGCAGGCTTGAGGACGGCGACTTGCTGCTTGTCGACGAGGACGGCGAGCTCCTCGCACGCTTCAATGCCCGGTCGCAGGACCTTGCCAGCACGCAGTGGACCGTCACCGGTTACAACAATGGTCGCAAGGGTGTGGTCAGCACGATCAATGCAACTTCGCTGACGGTGGAATTTGACGACGCGGGCGGTCTTGCCGGATTGGCGGGGTGCAACAGCTATCATTCAAGTTACTCCGCGGATGGCCGAGCGATCAGTATCGGCAAACCTGCGTCAACCAGGAAACTGTGTCCCGAGGACATCATGACCCAGGAAACACTCTTCCTGCAGGCCCTTGAACGTGGCACCGCCTATCGTATCGATGGCGATCGCCTGGAACTGCGTGACGACAAAGACTCGTTGCAAGTGAGGGCCCGCCAGTCCAGGTAGGCGGCACTTACAGGCTTTTTGCAGCGCTAGTTCATTGAATTTTGTATGCCTTGAATTTTCGGGCGGCAAGTCCTGACCCTCACTTGCCATTTGGATCGAAAGTCTGCTTTTCCTAAGAGCGGCGGCTCAGAACTCAATCGTCAGTTTTTCTAGCACGCTGCTTTCGGCCAACAGCGGATACTCATGCCCAAAGTGAACTTATTCCTGCGATCCTGAAATTGCTGTAGCGCCGAGCCGTGCGGATAGCGCGGACTCGAGTGCTTCCAAATGTTCCTGACGCTGTTCGGTAAACAGGGTCATTGATCCGATTCGGCTCAGGTTATCGACATACTCGTTGAGAAAGGCCTGGCTTGCTCGCATCTTCTCGCCGTCACAAACACGGTCCCATCGGAATCCTTCGCCGCTTAGTGTAGTCCAACCCCCGACAAGCCCGGCTTCTATTGGCACCCGACCGAGTGCTATGAGATCTGGGAATCGGCTGTGTAATCGAAATAGCTCGTTGGTAGCTTCCTCATAGTAAGCGCGTGCGCGCCCGCGAAATAACACGTAATTACGCAAATGCTCTTTGATGTCTTCATCCTGCAACAGGTCAAACCGCCCAGTGGATAACATCTCATCGAGAACTGGCAGTTCGTCCGGCGGCCGTCTAAAGACATGTGACGCCACAATATGACGACACTCCAGGTCGGAAATGACGCGCGATGGCTCCTGCGAAAACAGTACGGGATTGACACCCATCAATGCGCCGGCCCGCTCTTTCAGACCCGTTAACTCTTCGCGCTGTTTCTCGAGTAGCTCCAGTGTTTCCACATGAAGGCGGCTGAGCAGACCGTGCGCTTCGACGCGCTCCTTGCGCGCTTCATTCCAATCCTGAACCTGTAAGCCCAGAAACACGCCGGCAACGACGATGATAAATTCGATCGCCACCGCGAACCAATTCTGTGATCGTATGTTCTCTGCAATACGTCGGAGGATCATATGTTGATCTTCATGATGTCAGGAAGGGCTAACCAGAAATTGATTCTGTCTGTCTGAAATGACCGTCCGGGAAGGGTCAGCAGCATTCTTTCAGCAGTTTATCACTCGACTGGCTGCTTACCGGTCATTAGCGGTCATTAGCGGTCATTCAAACGTAGATAGAATTGAGGGCCTGGCGGGCAGCCATCGACCAATAGCCGGCAGTGGATTTGGCATCATTGCACTTGGCTTCATGCGCATTGATGGTTAGCGTTACCACAGGCGTGGTCATTAATAATACTCTTGGCGGAAGCATCCTGTGGTGCAAAAATGGCCATCGGAAAGCTCATCGCCATGCAGATGGCGAACGCTTTCAGTGTCCGGATAACATTAATTCTTGGAAAGTCACAGAAGTCTCCCGACACCATGCGGATTGATTTCTACCATCAACCATTCGGGGTTGCCATCATTTGTCGCGTGGCAATACCCATTGCGGTTGTCGCGCGTCCAGGCAGCTCAGGTCAAGGTCAGCGCCCGGATCCTGGATGAAGGCCCCGGCAATCTGGCCCACACAGTCGCCCGCGTAAGTCCAAACCTCATGCCCAATCTGCGGGACAAGGACATAGGTGCTGTTCTCCAGTTCGCGGGCGGCACGTTTGCCCGTGTAGACCGGCGTCCTCCTGTCGTATGCGCCTTGCAAGACCAGCGTCGGCACCGTGCTGCTCACCGGGTCTTTGACCTGGATGGGCGCCGCTGCCACAGGCCAGTTACGACAAAGGTCTGCCATCGTTTGCGATAATGCCAGATTGCTCAATTGCGGGAAGGCCAGGTCGTGATAGCTGTTGACGGCATCCTCGAAGCGCTCGAACGGGATGTCTTCGACGCAGTGAATGGTGTTGAAGAATGGCTGAGCGACCCTGCCGGCAACGGATCGACGCTGTTTGGCCAATTCAAGTCTCGCCAATTCCTCGGGATCGCCCATGCCCATCTCAGCCGCGAAGTCTGCCTGGATCTGTGCGACGTAAGGCGATTCAGCGATCGCCTCGGCGGTCAGCGTTGCCAGTTTTGCATTGAGTTGATCGCCTGTTTCGCCGCTAAAGGCTTCCTCGACCAGGGTCTGCAGGGCTGCCAGCGGATCCTCATCGACGAGGGAAAATCTGAGATAGACGATCATTTCCAAGCCTGAAACGCCGCCGCCAAGGGCATCATAGGCATCGCCGATAAAGGCCTGCACCGGGTCGCTCCGGTCGAGATCGCCCGCATAGTTTTGAGGGGAATCGGCGCCAACAATCCCATCGCGCAGCGCCAGATAGGTATCCAACAGACCCGCCTCCAATTCGACGATCATCCTCGGCAGGTAAGCGGCCTGAGAGGCGTCGACCATCGCCAGTTGCTCGACAACATCATCCAGCGTGACCGTCTCCCCGTTGGCGGTGAGCGGCTCGTCCTCAAGCCTGTCTAGCAACGCAGCCAGCCGCACGTCCAAATTGGGGTACGCCTGGCGACACCCGGCATCCGCCCGGCACTCCGTCAGCAGCTGCAGCATAAAGTCATGATCTTTGCGCGGAAACGCGGCGATCGTGTAGACCGAAGGTGGGAAGGCTGAATCCAGGACCACGGAACGCAGTGCCGGCGCGTCGTCGTATGTGGGCATTTGAGCCATGATCGTCATGGCCAGGCGTGTGCCGTAGGAGACGCCGTGGAGCGTGAAGCCCTCATAGTCCAACGCCTTGAGGAGTTCCACCACGTCGCGAGCACTGGCCGCGGTCGTGAATTGACTGAGATCGAGCCCCTGTTCGGTAAATTGCGCCCAGCAGATCTCGTTGAGCACCGGGATGTCTAGCTCTTCCAGGGTCAGCGGCGTTGAACCTTCCGCCAACGGATTGAAGGACGCTGCTTGCAAGGCTTCGATCTGGGCCGGCGGCGCATCATGCTGCAGGGCCAAGACCAGGCACTCTTCATAACCCAGGCGCTGGCTGAATCCCGTGCCGCGCTGGTCCAAGCGGATGATGTCGTGGTTTTCCTGCAGACGCTGATAGCCATCAATGGGTTTGGTCATTGCACTTTGGCCAGGACCGCCGGCCAGAAAGATCAGGGCATTGGACGCAGGCTCTTCGCCAGTCGCCTTGACCATGACAAAAGCCAGGTCGAGATATGGGCCGTCCGGCTCGTCCCAGCTCTGGGGCACGGTGAAGACGCCGCACTCGAAGTCCTCGCCCTCCACCGCGTTGATGCCCGGCGATTGTGTTGGTTCGCAGGCTTCAATATGGATACCGGGTTCTCGACCGGATAGACGTGGAGGGGAGATGACCTTTGCCAGCCGATCGACCTGTAAATCCGATTGTGAGGCAAATGCTTCATGCGTCCCGACCTGATATGAAGCGCTCAGCATGACCAGTACCATGAAGAGAAAGGACGTTTTTCTTTTCACAGATGATTGCACCACAGAGCATAGCAATTGCTCCTTCATTTTCTTCATCTCCAGTCGTTTTTTGTTTTAGCAAAACAGACTACATCGTGGACCACGATATCTTGCGTGTTAGTAAAACAAACGCAATATTCACTTAAGACTCAAATTATCAAACGCCATTCGCACCGGTGGTTAGATTGACAGATCAAGCAACACCCTTTCTGTAAATTGGGTTTCCCTCTGATTGCGTCCTGGTCGTTGGAAGTCAGATACCGTTTGTCGGAGGTCTGCCAGTCCTCAGCGATTTCCATCGAGACGGCGGTTACCAAGCGACCTTCTTATCACGCCCTAAAGCATTCTTTTCAAGAGATGAGTCTATCTAACGCACTTTCGCATTGGTTGACACCATCGATGATTGCGCGTCTGGAAAATCGTAATCAATCAACTATGGTAACTTTGCACAATTGCGCTTCAAAATGAACTTCAGGCCTTATTGAGGAGCTCTACGAGATGAAATTGACAATGACAATCGTTCTGGTTCTTTTGTGTTTTTCGCTTGCTGCGATCGCAAGTGAGAACGAGGCTGCTGCAACAGCGATCTTTCAGAAGGCCATAAGCGAATGCAAAGGCCTCGATGGAGGGGAGTTTGATTCCACCGAGAAAACTACCACGTTGCATGACTTGACGGGTGATGGCCGGCCGGAAGAAATCGTCGATGCCTCACAGTTCTCCTGTTCGACGGCAGCATCGCTGTGGAGCGGAAGCGGTGGAACCTATTTATGGGCCATCGTGGATGGTAAAGCATACGAATTTCTGGCCCACAGATGGAAAGTTGTGGATATGGATGGACAAAATATACTCTTGCTGGCTGTACATTCCTCTGAATGCAGCGATGAAATTGGACCTTGCTACCGGGCAGTAGTTTGGGGTGGTGAGGGATTCAGAACAATACGGTGAACTACTCTAACCGGGGACCTTTCACCACACTGCCTAAGACCCGAACAATGCGGGCTTAACTCAACTGTCCACTTTATCGATGCCGGCGTCACCCCTTTCTGAGTAGCACTCTGATCTAGAGGCTGGCAGTTACTGTCATCGATATTGTTGCCAGTCGTCTGGCGTGCTGCGCGGGCGTCCGCCGGCAAATCACGATACACGCCAGGACTAAAGAGAATGCTATCGCTCCAGTTGTCGCCGCCGCCCGGTAGGCCCATGGCTTTCCAGCGCCAGAACAAGAAGACGGCACCGGCCGGGAAAAAGACGAGATTCAGGACGAAGGTGTAGTCCAGCGCAAAAAATACACGGCCTGTAACGCTTTCTCCGATGGCAGCGTCCGGAAGGCAGATCAAGAGCAAAACGACCGTAGCGGGCAATTCTCACCGCGTCGCCCAACCACCCGGCGCTTACCCGACTATCTTTTCGATCGCCTTGAACCGGGGATCGTCGCGCACCGCGTCCCAGTCGCTGTCCTGGGCAAGCCAGTCCTTCTGCACGGCGCCTTTCTTCGCGTGTTGTTGCAGCAATGCGAGAGCGTGGTCGATCTTGCCGGCCAGAACATGCGTACAGGCGACGTTGTAGCGGACAAAATCAGGACTGAGCTTGTAAGCGCGGTCGGCGTATTCAAGGCCTTTTTCGGTTTCGCCGAACAGTACCAGATCCACCGCGGCGCGCGACCAGGCCAGCGCATCGTCCGGATTCAGCGCCAGGTGGCGTTCGAAAGTCTGGAGGCATTTCTTCCCGGCCGCGGCGAGCTCGTTTTTTTCGTCCAGCGACCTGAGTGCCGTACATCGTAATGCGGCCGAGGTGGGATCATCCGGGCGAACCGTACTCGCCTGCTCGAACGCATCGGCGGCCTCGCGAAACTTACCCTGCGAAAAGTAAGCGCGGCCGGAGTAGTAGTGCGCCTCGTAGAGTTGCGGGTCGAGCTCAATCGCGATGTTGAACTCGATCTCTGCCTCGGCGTATTTACCATTGGCCATCAGCGCGTAGCCGCGCGACGCATGGGCTTCGGCCAGCCCGGGCGCCAGTTGCAGCGCCTTGATGCTGCATTCATCCGCCATTTTCTTGCTTTCGGGCGAGACCTCGTACCACATGCAGCGCCACGAATGACAGTCCGCGACGCCGGCCCAGGCCAGTGCATAATTCTCGTCAATCCCGATGGCGTTTTCGAACATCTTCTGCCCGGTATCGACGTCGCCGCGCTCCACGAAATAGCGCCCGCGCAAGTAGAAGTCGTAGGCATCGATGTTGGTGGTGGTTTCTTCCCGTTTTATCAGCTGCCGTTGCGCCGGGGTCAGGCTGAGCTCGAGCGCATCGACGATGTTCTTGGCGATTTCGTCCTGCACCGTGAACACGTCCGTCAGTTCGCGATCGTAATTCTCCGACCACAGGTGACGATCCGAGCGGCCGTCGATCAGCTGGGCGGAAATCCGCACCCTGTCGCCCGAACGGCGGACGCTGCCTTCCAAAATGGCGTCCACGCCAAGACTGCTGGCGACGGTACCCATGTCGACGTCTTTTCCCTTGAAAGAGAATGACGACGTACGCGAGGCAACGGTCAGTTGCGGCAGCTTGCACAAGCGATTGAGCAGTTCTTCCGAAATGCCGTCGCTGAAATATTCGTTGTCCGGGTCGTTGCTGAGATTGAGAAAAGGCAAAACGGCGATGGAGTCGAAGCCTTCCTGCGGCGGCAGCGGGATTTCCTCCTCTTTCGCGGGGGATGCATCCGCCGGTTCTTCCGCGATCCCCGGATCCGGCCGAATGCCCTCCGGCTTCAGATCGAACGCCCAGGCCAACACCAACGCGACCGGGAAACCCATCACCAGCAGGGCGATCACCAGGCGCACGCTCCAGTCCGGAAGCAACAGTTCCGGAAACATCACCGAGGCGATCTCCACCACTACCCAGGAGACCACGGCATAGACAGCTCCGACGCGGAGCACCTTGCGCCGTTTAAGCTCCCCGTAGAAACGGGCGATTGGAGACTTTTCCATACTGCATACTGTCTGGATTATTTTGCCGGCCATGATAACAGCCGCAATAAACCGGGTCAGAGTAAAAAGACGGTGGTGCAATAACTACTCTGACCCCATTTATTCGACTTTTACTCCGCCCGGCGCCACCGGTCACTGCTTGATTTTTGAGCACGTTGGACTATATGTCTGGGTGGAACAGTCACCGATGCGAGAATGTCAGGCGCTCCTCCCTGACTGGCCCGATAGGCCTGTCCCCACGCTCCGGCAACAACTCTGCTTCGAAGCTACCACAAAGGCCGCCGTACAATGACTGACAATAATAACGGGCGTTCGAATTCATCGCTGCGGCTAAGGAAGGTCGCTTTCGTCGCGATGCCGTTCGGCATAAAACCCACCGGCGTCAAACCCGCCAACGGCCCCACCGAAGTTAACTTCGACGCGCTGTGGGAACGCGCCATATCGGGCGCACTGTCGACCCTCGGCTACCTGCCGATACGCGCCGACAATCAGACTGGATCGATGATCGTCAAGGACATGCTGGAGCAGCTACTGCATGCCGACCTGGTACTGGCCGATATCAGCATCCCGAATGGCAACGTCTATTACGAGGCGGGCGTGCGCCACGCCGCACGCGAGCGCGGCTGCATCCTGCTGCGCGCCGACTGGGCCAACCCGCTTTTCGACCTGGCCCAGATCACGCAGCTAATGTACCCGGGACCGCCCGCGGAGCCGGCCGACGCCGACTACGAGCGAATCGAGAAAGCGCTCGTGCGCGGCATTCCCCCGCTGTGCGACTCGGTCGGGCCGGTCTTCGAACTCACTCACTCCGAGCTCACCGGCAGACCGCAGCTCGCGCAAGCTCAAGGAGGTCTACTCCGAGATCTTCGAATTCCAGCGCAGGCTGGCCGAGGCGCGCCTCAGCGCGACCAGCGGCAGGAAAGAGGCGCTGCGCGCGCTCGTCAAAGACAATCTCCTGGGCCAGCTGCCCGGGTATGCGCTGCGCGATCTGATTCCTGTCGTCAGGGATCGCCTGCACTGGAGTGAACTGTACGACCTGATCGATTCATTGCCGGAAAAGGTACGCCACGAGGACCCCTTTTTCTACGAGCAACAGGCCCATGCGCTGAGCAAACTGGATCGCCTGCAGGAGGCGGTGGCACTGATCGAGACTGTCATCAAAACCCATGGCGAGACACCGCAACGGCTCGGCACACTGGGTGGCCGCTATCGCGAACTCGCCCGCGACGAGCGCAGCCGGCAGAAAAAGCGGCGTTTTTGTGGCCGCGCCATCGATGCCTATCGCCGCGGCATGCAACTCGACCTCAATCAATACTACTGCGCCCACAAGCTGCTCATCACATTGAGCGAGAGAGACCGCGCGGCCGACAAGGCGGAGGCAAAAGAATGTGCGATTGCCGTGCGCGCCGCAATCGACAGAGCCCTGTCGCTGGATTGCGGCGACGAATGGATCGATGCGACCAGAGCAACGCTGGCCTTCTTCCGGGGTGACGTCGCGGAAGCGCAAAAACTCATCGACGCAATCCTCGACCGCGGTTGGAGCAACTGGAAACTGGTCAGCCTTGCAAGGGATCTGAAGTCCCTGCTGGAACACAAAGAGGAACAGGAAGCCGAAGCACTGCGCGACGTGCTGCAGGACCTGACGGCCGAGCTGCCGGTGACACAGAGCAGGTTGATGTCGGAGGTAATGCCGCTGATCAGGAACAAAGCCTGCGAGTACGAGAAGTTCCAGCCAGTGCATGCGAGGCCGGCGAGGCCAGGCGAAATCATCGTTTCCAAAACCGGCGATGGCGAGGAAACCACCAACACCGCCAAAAACGGCGACTATCTCGTCAAAAATCTCACCGCCGCCGGGGAGAAATACCTGGTCGGCGAGGACAAGATGAAACAGCTCTACACGGCAGTGGAAGACATCGACGAGCGGTGGAAAAAATACAAGCCCAATGGCCGTATCCTCGCGATCGAGATCGACGGCGAACTGCTCGATACAATCAATGTCGGCGAGGATTTTTTCATCATAGCGCCGTGGGGCTCGGAACAGCTTGCCCGGGAGGGAGACAGACTTGTCTCGCCGCTGCCGAAGCTCAATGAGATCTACCGAATTGCAAGGCGGGAATTCGACGAGACCTATCGCCCCGTTGCCGCGGACTAGCAACGGGGGTCAAAAAAAATAGCGGGGCAGTTTTTACTCTGCCGCGGATTTTCGCGCTTCCGAAAAGGCGGTCTTCGCGCGGCGCAAGCCCTTGCCTGAACTGTCCCCGGAGCCACACCCATGCCAGCATCGATCTGTTGCCTCCGCCGGGATTGTGGCCGCGTAAAACTCTGCGTGCCGCGCCATGCCAAAGCAAAGACACGGGGAGTCCTAAAGGCTATATTCTGTACGGGTCGAACTTCGAAGTTTTCGCCATGATCGCCAACTATGTTCTCGACATCGTAATCCTGCTGGGCGCGGCAGTGGTGGCGGTACCGCTGTTCCGAGCGGTGGGGTTTGGCGCGGTTCCGGGCTTTCTCGTCGCCGGAGTCGTGGTCGGGCCATCGGGCCTGGCGCTGATCGATAACGTCACCGAGATTGGCCGGCTGGCGGAACTGGGTGTCGTACTCCTCCTGTTTGTCATCGGTATCGAACTCAAGCCGTCGAGACTCTGGTTGATGCGGCGCCTCGTATTCGGGCTCGGAACGTTGCAGGTACTGGCAACAGCAGTGGTGATCACGGCTGTCGCCTACCTTTTGCTGGATGTCGCCTTTCGAGCGGCCGTCATCATCGGCCCCGCGCTTGCGTTGTCCTCAACAGCCTTCGTCCTGCAACTGCTTGCCGAACGACGGTCGTTGCACTCCGAGTATGGCCGTGCATCGCTGTCGGTGTTGCTGTTTCAGGACCTTGCCGTGGTGCCGCTGCTGGCGCTCATACCGCTACTTGCGATGCAGAATTTCACCATAGGCGCCGACATTGCGCTCGCCCTGGTCGAAGCCGTCGCGATCCTTGCGGCCGCGGTTGTTGGCGGCCGCTTTCTGTTACAGCCGCTACTGCACCGCATCGCGCAGACTGAAAGTAAGGAGATATTTACCGCTGTGGCGGTGCTGCTCGTGCTTGGCAGCGCATTGCTTACCGAGCATCTGGGACTGTCAATGGCGATGGGTGCATTCATTGCCGGCCTGCTGATCGCCGATTCGCCCTTGCGTCACGAAATAGTCGCCGAAATTGAGCCCTTTCGAGGTCTGTTGCTGGGACTGTTCTTCATGTCCATGGGCATGTCTCTCGAGCTGGGACTGTTTGTCGCGGAACCCGTTCCAACGCTCGCCCTGCTCGTTGCTCTGATCGTCATCAAGATTCTCGTCCTGTGGCCGCTGGCAATGGCTTTTGGCCTGCGCGCAAGGACCGCTGCCGCGGTGGCCTTATTGCTCGCGCAGAGCGGCGAGTTCGGCCTGGTTTTGTTCGGCTATGCTTTCCAGGCCGAGTTGCTTGAAACGAAACTGTTCCAGCAATTGTTGCTCGTCGTGGTACTGAGCATGCTCGTGACGCCGCCGCTCGCGGCCCTGGCGCAGCGCCTGGCATCGGCTGACAGGCGAGCGGCTCCTGAAGACCATGAAAAACCGACCAAGGCCCCTGTAGTTCTCGTTGGTTTCGGCCGTGTCGGGCGGCGTATCGGCAAGATCCTGATGTCGACGGGCATGCCGTATGTTGCAATCGATCATGACTCAACACTGGTTCTGCGCGAACGCGCCAACGGCCATCAAATTTTCTACGGCGACGGTCGAAAGCCCAACGTGCTTCGCTCCGTGGGCATGGCCGATGCGAGACTCGTTATTGTTACCGTCAACGACTTCGAGGCCACTGAGAGCATCGTAGCAGCGCTACACCGCGAATATCCCGAAGTCACAATTCTGGCCCGGGGACAAACCGCGCATCAGTGCCGGGTGTTGCGCCAGCTCGGTGCCAGTCTGGCTATATCGGAGAACCTCGAGGCAAGTCTCGACCTGGCGCGTGAAGCGCTGACCCATGAACGCGTCGGCGCCAGTCAGATCGAGGCGCTGTTGCGCAGCTTTCGCGAGGACTACTACGCGCAATTGAACACCACATCCGCAGAAGACCCACCCGACCCGCCGCGGTCGTGACAGCCGGCAAATCCGACTAAGCAATAAAACCCGGCGGCGTGGCAAAGGTCGGGGAAATCGCACGCCGACTCAAAAACGCATCCTATTTTTTGGCTTTTCCGCAACCCGATAGCTATCGCTGTGGTCTTCGCGCACTATGTTGAACAAATAGCGTGCAGCGGATACACGGCACACAAAGGTGGTGGGAGTAAAGCAAATAACAAAACAGAGGGTCATGTTGCCCATGCTACTGGTACTGGCATTGCCTATGGCTTGCACGACAACGACTCCCGAACCCAAACCGTCGCCACCGCCGCCCGAGATCATCCCGCCACCGCCCCCAACGGTTTCGTTGAGCAACAAGTCACACTACTCGATGTGCAATGGTCAGGTGCGAGATATGGCCGACATACTGCGCCCGATTGTGAGCGATCTCGAGGCACAGAAAATACCCTACAACCGCAGCGCACCGCAGGAATGGCGAGACTGTTCAGGTAACTTCCTGCGTTTGTCCAGCGCTGTAGCGGCCGCGTGCCCGGACGCGGCGAGCGAACTGACCGCCCCGGCTGGCGTCCGTCCATACGTCAAAGGGGGAAACAACGTTGTGCAGTTCAATGTGCCCTACCGGTCGTCGCGCACTGTCGCCAGGTGGTATGCGGACCGGGGTCGCCTCACGCCGATCTATTATGACGATGCACCCGGTGTCGCCGATGTGCCGCAGGACTTGCTGGATCACCGGAGTCTCATCCGGCCCGGCGCCGTTGTGTGGTTCTCGCGCGGGCGGCCGCTGTCGACGCTCGGCCTGGAGCAGTTGTTCGCCGCGCCCAGTACGCCAAACAACATCAATCACATGGCGACAGTGCCCGAGGTCACACGTGACCCGAACGGGAATGTAATCCAGTACAAGATGTACCACGGCCATGGCAAGGAGGAGAAAGGCACTCCGGCTTCCGTGACCACCAAACAGTATTTTGAATTCCCGGCATCCATGTCCAGGAGCGGACCCTATCCGCCACTCGGTTACTGGAGCCAGCGCATCGTCGCAGTGGGCACGTTATTACCGCCGGTTACAAGCGCGCCGGTACCGTAATCGGCACGGGGACTTGCCTGGCTGATTACGGCCGCTGACTATCGCTGCGACCCGGTAGATAGTTGACATCAAATATCTTGGCGCGGTGTCGTATAAAGGGCGGCGATTTCCGCTGCTCGCGAGCTGGTTGTGCAACTTCCGCTTTTGCGAAACTGGGCGGCTCGATTGCTTCACCTCCGGCACGGCCTGTTGCGGGCGATCACCTGCGACGCCTTAGGACTTCGGCGGCGTCCAGTTCTTGTGCTCGATATGTGCAGGTGTCGGCGGTGCGTCCGATGCGGCCTGAAAGTCAACGGCGGCAGTTTTTACTCTGACCCGAATGTTGAATGTTCGAGCATGGACTAGCTTTCCACGGTCTCGGGTAGGCTCATGCCGAGCAGCGCGCCGCAGAGGCCCATGACGGAGAGCAGCACGATAACGCCCGCGTTGCCGATCCACGGCGCGAGCGCGCCGACGCTGCCGACAACCAGCAGCAGTACGCCAATGACGGTGTTGCTGATCGCGACGTAGTCGGTGCGCTTGTTGCCGCTGGCGAGATCGACAACGTAGGTTTTGCGGCCGACGCGCACCCCGCTGTGCGCGATGCTAAGCGCGAAGTAGGCAATCGGGAGGAACCATGCGGTGCGGCTCAGCCCGGGCGCCAATGATTCGACGCCGAACGTCAATAGCCCGATCGACGCCGTCAGCAGCGCGGCGGCCACCATGACTTTCCTGCTCGACTGGTCCGCGAACCGCCCCCATAGCGGAGCACTCAACAGTGACGCAAGGCCGGCCGCTGCGACGAAAGCACCGAGCACCGCTGCCGCGGACCCGAGATTTTCTTGCGCGAGGGCGACATAGAACGGCGCACTCAGCGCGGAGCACATCAGCAGGGCGCGGGTTGCGACGAATCGCCGGAACGGCTTGTCGGTGAGAAGGATGTCAAGTTTCCTGAGCGCTTCGACGGCGCTGCGCGCGCCGCCGGTCTCGCCGGGATACTCCGCGACCAGCGAGTAGACCGCGGCCGCGATCACCCACAGTAGGCCCGCGCCGACCAGCAGCGCGCCGATCAACTCGGTCTCGCCGAGTCTCGCCACGGGCATCATAAGAACCACGCCTACACCGATCGTCAGCAGGCCGGCGGCACTGGCGGACCAGCCGGTCAACTGGCCGCGGATCTTCTTCGGAATCGTTTTGCCGAGCACGTCTTTTGCCGACACGGAACAGAAACCGCGCGCGAGACTGAACAACGTAACGAGGGCCAGGATCGCCCAGCCTGCGACTGCGCCTTCGAGAGCGAACGCGACGAATCCGATAGCGACGATGCAAACGCCCTGAACAGCGCTGCCAGCCACCCAGACCCACTTTCTCACGCTGAGCTGCCGGATGATGCCGCCGATGAACAGCTGCGGGATCAACGATCCCGATTCGCGGATCGGCACCAGCATGCCGAGCACGAAAGCGGGTGCACCGACTGCTGTAGTCAACCATGCAAGCGTGGTCTTGGGACTCGCGATCGCATCGCCCAGTTTAGTGAAGAAGTAGCTTGCCAGGAGGTAGAAGAAGCTGCGCGGCGATTCGCGGCAGGCTTTCTCGTCGATGTCGCGGCACAGGCGCGCGTCCTCTTCGTTGGTCAGCTTCTCGTACAGATTTTCAGCCAGTGACATGAATTAAGCCCATTGAAATTGGCCGAATGCTACCTAATCGCGGGACAGGCGTCTCCAAATCGACCGCTTCCGCCCGGCAGAGCGGCACATACGGCTTTCTGAATACCAGCAGGAGTAGCTGGCCGAGGGCCATGAGGTTGGATCAAGTGATTTGCGAGACTTCGAAGACGGCCAGATACCGGGTACGCCACGCAATTTCCTTGAGCGTGGCGAGACGGCCGATGGCCGTTCCCGGGTCTGTGGCCGTGCCGAGCCATGGCCCACTCCACCGATTTGGCAGTTGCAATTTGGGGGAAGTGACTTAGTTGCCAAGTTGGGGACAGTGACTTCAATTCGAGCCACGGTCACAGCTCCTGAACTCCCGTCGCTCATCTCCCCAACGCGTGACATGCGCCACCGAGCCCGACTGAAGACCAGCGCTCCTCGGGCACCGAGTCAAGCTTACAGGTGACTATCAGACTACTTCACCCAATAAACCAGCGCCGACCCCGGCAGGGAATGCGTTGCACCATCGATCGCACAATCGGTGTTCACGTTGTTGATAAGAACCAAATCACCGGGCATCGCACGATTGCGAAGCGACTCCGCCCTCGCATCGAGAGCGCCACCACGATTGATGACACTCACCGGGTCCTGGCGATTCCGGAGCAGCACAAGCTCAAAGCCGTCGACTCGGCATTCAACCGGTTGGGAACCGCCATATGCAACGGCGATTACCGCGCTCTGTGCCATTAATTCCCCACGCGAAACACTGCCACTCCTCAATCCACCCAACCGTGAAACCACGCCATACCTGCCATCCCCGGACCTTTCCGATGAAGTTGGTAACTGGTCCGGCGGAATCCGCGGACCGCCGGCGACAGGTGGCAGCCGTTCCTCCCCGATAATCGAGGGATCGATAGATGCTGGCGGAGTGTCATCGACGACCGGAAGATCAAGCAGACCCGTCGGGTCGAACACGCCCTGCGGCGGCGGCCGCACTGCCCTACCGCCATCGGCCTGGATCGCGTCCGGGTCATCGCCGGCGGCGGCAAAATCCACTTCGTACTGGCGCGAGAGCAGCCCGCCGCGCGGACCCATTTTCTCGACGAAGTGAATGGCGGCTGGAATCTTGCCTTTCGCGACCTTAAAAATTGCTCGCAGCGCCACCGAGTCGCCCGGTTCCAGTGTCCATCTCACCGAATTGTCGTGATCGCGCAGCCAGACCTCATTCAGCGTGACCGTTGCACCAGGCACGATCAGTCTTGTCGGCGCATAAATCGCTTGGCGAACATCGTACAGCTCATTCAGGCGGTTTCTTGCGATGAACTCGACAGTAATGATGTCCATGCGGTCGTCCGGGATGAATCGTCCCAGCGGTTCGCTGCGGACTTCGAAGCCGTTGACGCGGACGTCGGTGCCGCCGAGCGGATACCAGACACCGGTGGCCGCCGGCACCGAGGCCTCGACTCGCCAGCCATCAGGCGACACTGCCCGCGGCAGGCTGCGCAATGACTCGAACCGGAATCTCGGACCGGGCGCCTCGCCAAATTTGGCGTCGGTAATATACGCCTCGATAATGTTCGCGTTCAGCGGCACCCGGAACACTGCATCGAGCACGATCGTTCGCGCCGGCATCAGCGTGGTCGAAGCAACCTCGTCCCTGCCGGCCATGCGCAGACGAATGAAGTCGTCAAAGGTCCTGCCGTCGTTGTCGGTGATCAGGAAATCGACCGCGTCCTCATCGATCTCCCGCGGCGGCCCGGCCTCATTGAAAATCGAGAAGGTAAGTACGAACAGCTTCTCGTTCTGCGCGACCATTGCCCGTCGATCGGCATTGTCGAGCGCCAGCGCATATCGCCCGCCGCCGACACTCGCCTGCAACCGCGAGGGATCGCGTGAATCGGCAAGGGTAATGGGCGCAAGTTCACCCGGACGGTAAACTTTCTCCTGGGCCTGGGCTGCATTTCGGATGGGAAGAATCGCAGCGACCAGGACCAGCGCAATCACGGCGCCGACCTTTAAAGTAAAACCCGAGTACCGTCCGTTCGTCACTTGTCACTCCCCTGCCGCGGCCGGGCGCCACGCAAACCCATCATCGCGGCGTCGAACAGATCCAGCGGGATGCCGACGCGGATTTTGCGCAACAGCGCTGCACGGATTCTGAGTTTCGAGGCCTTGTGCGCCGCTGCGTCGAGTTCGTTGAAAGTCCCGGCCCGGATCTCGGCGCGAGTGGTCAGGTCGTCAGGATCGACCAGTTCATCGAAAAACCCGGCCCGAAGTGCGGAATCGACATCGAAGTATTCCGCCAGCGTGACGGCGCGCTGGAACGCGGCCGGGGTCAGCCTATTCTGCAACGTCGCCGCGGCAACGCGTGGCATGGTCAGGCCGAGTGCCACTTCGTTGGCCGAGATTTTGAAGTCACCGCGACTGCCGATCACATAGTCGGCCGACAACATCAGGAAAACGCCCATCGCCATCGCGTGACCGTTGCAGGCGGCAATGACCGGACGCGGATAGGCCATGAACCGGGCGGTCAACCCATAGCCGAGGCGGAGCATGCGCATCGCGTCGGTGCCGCCGCGTTTCATCGTGTGAAGATCGAAACCGGCCGAGAATACCGACTCCCTGCCGGTAATGATGACAGTAGCCTTGTCCGATTCGGCCCGGTCGAGCACCCGATAAATCTCCCGCAGGAGCTGGGGCGACAAAGCGTTGCGCTTGCCATCGTCGATACGAATGGTCGCGATGTTGTCACGCAAACTGTAGAAGACGGAGTCGGCCATAAGGGTTCCAACGCTCCAAGTCTATTCAGGGACAGAGTCTATTTAGGTACAGTTACCATGATTACAAACCGGCTTCAGTCAGAGTTATGGTCACGGTCCCTAAATTTACTAAACTTTTCCCGTCCCTAAACTTTTCTGTGGTTGAACTTTTTCGCGCTAAACCGCGAAATCACCGGGAACACGCCCGGCAATTGGGGTAGTCGGGAAACAGTAACGGTAATGTCGGACCGTTTCGGAGGCAGAGTCACCGCCCCTGCCCCGACTTGCGGAACAATCCCTTTATCGCGCCTTTATGGGTTGTCGCTCTTTTCCTGGATAGCTTCAAACGCCCACTCCGGAATATCACCCAGGTTATCCGGTCTGCTCGACCACGGCTGTGGCTGCATTCCCATCGCCCGTCCCGTGTCAAAAGCGGTACGCATCTGTGCCGGGTCAAACGCGAGAGGGTCCTTGCCGATTTTCAGATCGTCGGGAATTGCCACCAGATTGAACCGGTACCCGAGGAAACGAGCCCCAAAGTAGGACCGTGTCAAAGCGGTTTGCATCGATTGATCCATCATCACGCTGACCGTGGTGGCTGCCACCGGGCCGAGTGATCTCACCAGCGCCTCGGGAGGCGGATTGGCTCTGCCATTGTTGATCATGTAGAGATTGCCCGGTCCAAAAAGCGGGGGACTGGGTTTTTGTTCGCCGCCGATGCCTGCAATCACGACATTCGAACGGGCGGCGCCATCGACAAAAAGATGGTTGTCGATTTCCACCGGTGGGAAAACGATCGGGAACGACGCGGACGCGAGCAACACCTTGCGATATAGCTCGAGTTTTCCGTCTTTCGCAATTAGCGACATGTTCCAGACCCAGGTCTGTCCGTAGTCGACATTGGTCGTGCCGACGACCAGGAGCCGGCCGTCGTCGTAGTAGGCGGCCACGCGGGCAAGGGTCTCGGCGGTGATGTACTTGGCGATAAGCGCCCGCAGCGGGGCAGTGTCTCGCAGCGAGTCGGTGCCGGACAGGATGCTGGTGATGCCTCGGGCCTTGTAGATGTCGTCCTTGGTGACTGATGTGTACATCTCCTCGAGCACCGCATCGTCGGCCACAGTCCCAAGCAGCGCGTGCGTGGCCAACAAGGCGCCGGTACTCACGCCGCCGACAATATCGAACTCTGGCCGGCGGCCGCTCTCGCGCCAGCCTCTTAAGAACCCGGCACCGAAAGCGCCGTTCTGACCACCGCCAGAAATTGAGAGCAAATTAAGCGCACGTCCGTGCTTGCGCTCCAGGGTACGCACCACGCTTTCACCCGGATTCGTAATCATCGAGGCGTACAGCGGTGACTGTTGCTCCGGGTGCAGCGGGTCGTTGCCGTTTGGCAGCGCGGCATACGACGCCGCAACCTGCGAGAGGGTTCGCTCTGGAGGTGCTGACGCACAGCCCACGAGAAGAAGGATGGCAAGCGCTCCCGCCCACAGGGTCAGGCTGTTTTGTTGCATGCGATAGTTCCTTGGTCCATTAATTTCGAAAAGGATTCTAGCAGTCTAGCTAATGTGGGTTAGTGAATCGTGGCAAACACTGAGCACAGGTTGCAGTGTCCGGCCAAAAAACGGACATGCTCTTGCTCGATGCGCCTGCGGGCGGCGCCGTTCGATGGGATTCGACCGGCTCTTTCGGCACTTGGCGACCGAGGCCACAACCGGGGAAGGGATTGCACACAGAGCTATGGTCACTGTCCCCAAACCGCCACTCTTTAGGGAAAGTGACTATAACTGCGGACCGGATCGGGCCGGCAGTTTGAGTCGCCATCCCCGGCCGCGCAGTGTCCCCGAGTCGGTCAATTCGCGCGCCGTCACCACACTGAGGATCTGACCTGTTTCTTCCTGCGCCGCGAAACTTACCCGGACGGATCCGGCTTGCCGCTCCCGCCCGAGATGAGATTCTCCAGCTTCGCCAGGCGCTCCTCGAGACTTAGCAGCCGTTCCTCGGTCTGCGCATCCGTCTTGCGAAACGGGCCGTCGCCGCCGCCGACGAAGTAGCCTTCCATCGTCACACCGGCCAGGTACCAGGGTTGCGAGGCGTCGTAACAACGCACCCGGACTCCCGTCACGAATTTCAGAGTATCGACGAAGACCGTTACCTTGATCGGATCCAGCATTCTCGGCCCGCGCGCGCGCAGCGTGTCGAGATCGAGCAATGCCGTGGAGGACTCACCGCCCAGAGAGTACTGGACGCTTGCCTCGAAGCGGCCGGCGTCCGCCGATGACATGTGTTCGAACGGGCCGTCCGGCCACAATCGCACCCACAGCGTCAGCAGTCCCTCCGACGCCACCGCGACTCTTGTGAGCTGTTGCTGGACGCAGTCGTTACCGAGTAGCTTGAGATTGTGCTGGCTGCAGAACACCGGCGACTGCTGCATATCCGTGACGCCACCCTGGAGAGTCATGCCGCTGCATGGCGACCACGGCGCGAGTTCACCATCATCGAAATTGCCGTTTTGAATCAGTTCCATCTGTTGCATCCTCAAACGGGAGTTTGAAACGACCCGGGCCATCAACGACAATGCGATCGCATGTCCGAAAGGGTGCCGGCGACAGCCCCGTGGCCCCAAACGAGTATAGCAATACAGTGGCGTGAGCATTGCAGAATTCGCGCGGTATCCGCCCTCGTTTTGTTAGTACATCCCCGAATTGACGCTGTTTGAATATGCGAACTTTTCCTGGTCCGGCGACACAAGGGTACACGGACGATAAGTCAGGGAGAACTCAGCCCGTTTGTCGGGCCGCACGAACTGAAGTCACTGCGCCCGGCCGATTTGCACCAATCTCAGAGGCTGGGGTCACCGTCCCCGAGCTATCCTGTCGCCACACTCTCTGGTGAACACGCTCTGCGCAATTGCTTCGGCCGCTCCGCCTCTGCCCGGGCCGCGCCGAGTTAAGGTCACTGCCCCTAAACTCAGTGGTTTTGGTCACTGTCGCTAAACTGCGCGGAGATCCGCCGTGTACCGTAGTTTGGTCACCGCCCCATTGTGCGTTTTAATATCGCCACCCCCCGATCCGGAAATACGGAAGCGACTATGCCCCTCAGAATTTTGATCGCCTGCATCGCACTTTCAAGCATCGGCGTTGCCATGGACACCCACGCAAAGGGCGAAGCACAGCAACGCTGGGAATTGATGAACCAGATCCGCCAGGAGAAATTCGACCTGATCCTGCCGGAGGTGATGCGCGAGAACGGTGTCGACATGTGGATCACCGTCAATCGCGAGGGTTTCGACGATCCGCTGACCGAGGACTTCGGCAAGGGCTACGTCGGCGGCTACGGCTATTACATCTTCACCGACCGTGGCGACGGCCGCATCGAACGTGCCGTGCTCGGGGTAGGTACCGCGCTGGTCGAGGACAACGGCGCCTACGACATATTCGGTGAGCCGGACGGATTGAAGGCTTTCGTCGAGGAGCGCGACCCGAAGACGATAGCGCTGAACTATGCACTGAGCATCGGTGCCGCCGACGGCCTGAGCTACACCAGCTACCAGAGATTGAGCGAGGAACTCGGACCGCGCTATGCCGATCGTTTCGTCTCGGCCGAGAAACTGGTGTCGGATTTTCGCTCGCGCCGGGTCGCCACCGAGATCGCCGCGTTCGCGTGGGCCGGTAACCTGTCACGTAACATCGCCGAGCGCGCTTTCTCAAATGAGGTGATTACGCCCGGCGTGACCACGCTCGCGGACGTCGCCTGGTGGATGCGCGAGCAGCAATTCGAGAACAACCTCGGCACCTCTTTCGGCATGCCGTCGGTGTACATCACCGGGCCCGACGGCTTCGTTGCGCTCTCCAACGACCACGTGATCCAGCGCGGCGATTTTCTCGCGATTGACTGGGGCGTCGGCTATCTCAATTTTTATACCGACTTGAAGCGCCACGCCTACGTGCTGAAAGAAGGCGAGACTCACCTGCCGGAAAGCATTCAAAAGGCCTTCGACAACGGCCGCAAGGTGCGCGACATCTTGAAGGCCAATATCAAGGCGGGGCGCACCGCCGGTGCCACGTTCGAGCTGTTGAACGAGCGCATCAATGGCGCCGGCTTCAAAGTAATGGAAACCTTCAACGAGCCGACCGACGACCCGGAGAACATCGACGTGATCATCGGCTGCCACTCGGTCGGCAACCTCGGCCACGGCATCGGCCCGTCGATCGCGTGGTTCAACCCGGAACGCATGAAATACACGATCCAGCCGACCAACCTGTTCTCGATCGAACTGTTCGCCTACACCGCGATCCCCGAATGGGGCGGCAAGAAACTGCGGGTGCCGCTGGAGGATAACGCCATCGTCACCGAGCGCGGCGTCGAGTGGCTGTACCCGGTCAACAACAAAGTGCTGTTGATCCGGTAGCAATAGCTCCCAGCCAATTTAGGGACATTAATTTAGGGACACTAATTTAGGGGCAGTCGCCACAACCGCGAAATGACTTGAGCGCAGAGTTTTAGTCACTGTCCCCATATTAAGCACGAAGACACTCCTGTCGCCGGCGGCACTCGCCGACGACCCGGATCGCCTCTGCCCGCCGGCCGACTATTTTGTATGGTCGCCGTGGCACAGCAGACATTCCATGTGCCCCTGCTGAGACTTCCTTCCCTTGGTGTGCCACATGTCATCCGGACCGTGGCAGGAGACGCAATGCTTGATCTGCTCCGAAGGCTCCCACTGCGGCGGCGTCCAGTTACCGGCGAAATACTCGTTTATGGCGAGGGTGACGATGTAGACCACCTCGCCAGTGACCTTGGCGCAGCGCTCCTTCTTCGCCTCGGAGGTAACCTCGGCGCCCGCCTCCAGCGCCCACTTCGTCACCGACGTGTGGCATAGCGGCGTCGTCGCCCTGGCCTTGACCTGGCCAGGCATCCTGGAGATGTCGTCGAAACGGTCGGTCGGAAAATCCTGCTTGGCGTACCAGTAGAAAAGCCGGTCGACCATCTGCCGGTAGATCTCGTCGTCCCTGCCATAGGCGACCAGGTTGATGATGCATGACGCTCCGCCGAGCGCGCCGCACAACGTGCCGTGGCCGCCGTAACCGGCCGCCGCATGCGACATCATCATGTCCGGAAGCGTCGTCCACGGATAGCCGACCTTCTCCCGGAGCATGCTCAGCAACCCGAGATACGAACCGCTGCCGCAGCCGCCCTTGTCGAAGTAGAACCGATAGGCTCTGCGCCCGGCCTCCAGCGGGTCGAGCGTCGCCCATTCCCATGGCAGCGGCGGTGGCGACTGGCTTGCCTCGGCCGCCCCTCGCGCAGGCGCGGAATAGGTACCCAGCACCGCCCCTGCGGCGCCGCTCGCAAGCATCGCACCGGAGCCGGCCAGCACGCTCCTTCTCGACCAACGACCACCTTGTTGCTCGTTGAACCCCATAGCCCTCTCCCCAGGGAAGGCGGCGGCCGGCGACAATCCCTTGCCGACAAGCATCCAACGGCCGGCAACCCGTTCCCCGAATGTCTTTCGAGTACTGCGTCGGACACTGAAAAAAGCCTACTCCCGGGCAACCGGGGGGTGAATACGTACTCCCCACGCGTCGCGGATGACTCGCGTCACCCGCGATCCGCCGCAAGCGCTATATGGCGCCCGGCGGGTGGCGTGCCGGTTGAATTGAATCGGGCACCGGGAGTAAATGCGGCGGCCCGCTAAGGGACTGAAATCAAAAGTGCTATTCAGGCTCTTTAGGCACGATGCTATTGAGGGACAGTGACCTTAATTCCGGACCGACCCGGGAAATGACAATGAGTTACGGTCACTGTCCCTAAACTCTCCTGACCAGTTACACCCTGCCGCTTGCCATGCCAAAGGATGCGTCCCGATCAGTCAGGCTCTATGCCCGGGCGGTTCGCTGTAATATCCCAGATGTGAACCGTCCCCCGGGACGCTTGTGGATGGTTGCGACTCATGGCCTCGCCTTCCGAGTATTCGGCGTTCATCAGTTATTCGCACGCGGACCGCGCGCTCGCGAAGTGGCTGCAGTCGGCTCTGGAAAGGTATCGACTGCCAAAAGCGGTCCGCAAAGAACACGAGCTCCCGGGCAAACTAAGGCCGGTTTTTCTCGACGAGTCCGACCTCGGCGCAGCACCCAATCTCGGCAAGGGTATCGAAGACGCACTTGAAGCCGCCGAGACGCTGATCGTGATCTGCTCGCCGGCCGCTCAGAAAAGCCGATGGGTGCAAGCGGAAGTCGCTTTTTTCCGCAGCCTCGGCCGCAGTGAAAAAGTGATTCTCGTACTCGCCGATGGCACGCCGGAGGAGTCCTTCCCTCTGGATATCCTGAACGAGACCAGCGGCGAAACGGATTTAGCGGGACCGCAGCGCGCCAATATTCCCCTCGCGGCCGATGCCCGGCCCGGCCCGGACAGCACGAGGGTGCGCCGCAACCGTGTGCGGCTCGCGGTCGTGGCCGCCATCCTCGGGTTGCAGCCGGACGAATTGATCCGCCGCCACCAGCAGCGCCAGGTCCGAACGCTGTTCGCCCTGTCCATGCTATCGCTCGGTATCGCAGCCGTGATGATAGGCCTCGCTCTTGTCGCGGTAAGCCAGCGCGACCGCGCCAGGTCAGAGGAACGCCGGGCGCAGGAACAACTGATAGAAAGCAAACTCCAACAAGGCGGTGCACTGATCGGCGTCGAGCGCTGGCAGGAGGGACTCGCTGCTTTCGACCGCGCCCGTTCGCTGATGCAAGAACTCGGGATACCACGGCTTCCTCTGGCGCTGAAGATGGTCGAGGCGGAGCAACGCACGTTACTGCCCTATCGATACATCGAACTGGCACACGTCGACGCCATCGCAACCTCCTACGACGGAGCGCGACTGGCGGTGCTGGCCGACAAGGCTGTTCACGTTTTCGACGTCACGCTTGACCGCAAGATTGCCACGCTCGACACCGGTGACAACACTATCGATGGGTTTGCTTTTTCCGACGACGGCTCAATGGTGGCAACCACAAACGGCGCACGGCTTCGTTTGCTGGCAGTTGCCGATGGCGAGAGCATCGCGCCGGGCGACATAACGGATTCCGATATCACCGCAGTCGATTTCGGATTTGGCGTCCCGCGCGTGTATTTTTCCGATAAAGCCGGCCGGGTTCATGCGTGGGACCTGACAACCGGCCAGCTGACTGTTCTTGCAGAACGGGCAGCGCCTGTCACTGACATCCGGGTAGCAAAAAACGATGATCGACTCGCCGTCGCGTGGCAGGACGGCACCACTATCGTCTGCCGCCTCGGCGAAAGCTCGTGTACTGACAGCGTCGATTTCGATGCCGGGCATGTTTCGAGCGTCGCGCTTTCCGAGGATGGCCGTTGGCTCGCCACCGGAGATGGCCGGTTCCTGCGGATGTGGGATGCCGTTACGGGTGTATTCCGGTCCGAATCGCCGCTGGGTACGACGCATGTCGAATTCATTGGCGACGTGGTTGTCGCATCCGAACCGGAGGGCGATGTGACCGCGTTCGATGCCGACACGGGTCTCCAGATGGCCCGTTTCCCGGCTCCGCCGACGCTAGCCGAAACCCAGGTCGCTTTTTCCCGCGAGCGGCTGGCTCTGTTCGCGAGCTACGACAACGGCGTGCTGTATTGGCAGATGCAGTTTGATCCCTACCCCGGGAATGGCGGATCCATTACCCTGCGTGAATCCGCGATGATTTATGCGCTCGCCATTTCCGCCGATGGCAGCCTGATAGCGACCGGTGACGATGCTGGCCGCATACAGGTGTGGGACGGCTATGACCTGAAATCGCTGGCCACAATCGATGCTCACTCAGGCAATGTGGCCGCCCTCGTGTTTTCCGGTAATGACCGGCACCTGATCAGCGCCGGCGAGGATGGCCGCGCAATTGCCTGGAATCTGCTGACGCAACAACCGGAAATGCAATTCTCTGCAGTATCCGGAAGGCTGAGCGCTATCGCTCTGGCGCACGACGGGTCGCAGCTGGCCATTGGCAATGAAGCGGGCGAAGTGGTGCTGCTCGAGCCGGAGACAGGCGCGCGTATCCCGTCACCTCCCGCCCTGGACGCGCAGATAACGAGCCTCGGCTTTAACGCTGACAACTCGTGGCTGGCGATCGGCACGGCGGCAGGGGAATTCCACATCTGGCATCAGCGAGAACAGCGACTCCGGCTGATAACCGAAACGGACTCCGATCTCGGCCATCTGCGTATTGCTACACGGGGCCGCGACCAGGCGCTCGCCGTGCGCGGACATGCCGAGCTCTGGGAAGTCGAACCGGGCCGGCAGCTTGGCCGTTACGGGTCCCGCTTGACCGAGACCTTCAATGCCGGGCTGCTCGGGCCTGATCTGGTTTACACCGGGGGGATCGAAAACCTGTCCGTGTTCGACATCGACTCCACCTCCGAAGTCGCCACGATCGATACGCAAACGCCGCTGCTACTGGACGGGCGGGCCACCGCGGACGGCCGTGTGTTCGCCGCGATCGGGTTTTCCGACGCCCAGATTTTCCGCTGGGAGGAAGCGCTCACGCGCGCCGGCCTGCGCAGCAGGCTGGAGACCTTGGGGCCGAATACTGAGGGTGCCAACATCAGCGGCCGAGTTGAGCTGCTGGCGCAGTGGTACCTGGCGCATGGACTGAAGCGCGTGGCAGCCCGATACCTGAATCGCAAGGAGTTTCGTGGCGAAACCATTTCCAGTCTTTCCATGAGCCAGATCCTGCTGGCTGACGGTCAGGTCGAAGAGGGAATGCGATATCTGGACAAGGCCGTCGCGGAAGGACACGTAACGGAAACCTATGCAGAACTGATGCGGCAGGCGACTCAAAAATAGGCAATAAGTCGTCGCGATCCATTAACGCGACAATTCGAAAATATGCGAATCTCAGCACGGCTATAATGCTCGGAAGACCTATCGCTGCTGCGTCGGACCTGCGGCATGTCACGGAGAGACCACGCGTGCAGATTTTTCTCTCATACGCAAGCGACGATCGCGCGATCGCGGAGAAGATTGCGAGCCGGCTCGAACTCGAAAACCATACGGTATTCTTCGATCGCGAAGGGCTGCAGTCTGGCAAAGGCTACGACCAGCAGATCCGCCAGGCGATTAATGACTGCGATCTGCTGATTTTCCTGATCAGCCCGGATGCCGTCGCCGGTGGTCGCTACACGCTGACAGAACTCAAATTCGCCAAACAGAAGTGGCGCAATGTCACTGACCGCATACTCCCCGTTGTCGCACGCGAAACCCCGACTGCCGATATACCGGCTGTCCTGTCGTCACTGCAAATGGTTGTGCCCGAGGGCAACCTCGAGGCGGAAGTCGTTGCCCGGGTTGCGCAGATATCGAACGCGCCGCGCCACGAACCGGGCAAGCGCAAACGGCCGCGATGGATTCCGCTCGCGGCGGCAGCGGGCGTCATTGCAGTCGCGGTGGCCGTGATCATCGCCACCGACATGTTTCGGCAGCCTGACCCGACCCCGACTTTTACCCCACCCGAGCAAGCCACTTCCGATCTGATTTCGCCCGCAGCAACGGCGCCTGGCGACGAGCCGGCTGCCGCGGCGGCAGCCGCCGAGTGGACATGTGAGCTGACCGGCGACCTAGAAGGCTGCGATCTCACGCTGGCAAAGCGCATCTGCGCCGCCCAGCAGCAAACCGCGGCGATCCTGAACGGCACGGCGGATGCCACCGCCGCGGGCGACTCCGCGAGCGACCGAAACAAAGTCTATATCTATGGCGTCGTGCACTCGCCGGACAATCAGGATCTGACCCAGATGAACACGTTATTCAGAACACTGAGAAATCAGCTGGGTGAGCGTGCAGCTGACCCGCCGGACGGGACCGGAAACGCGTTTGGTCCCGGCCCGGTCACCGCACAGAATGTCTACCGGGAACTGGGCGACGCGATGCTGATCGTCAATTCCCAGTTACTCCCGCCGTATACCGAGAACGGCGGCGGCACCGAAAAACGTGACGGCGATAGCACCCTTTACTTTGGCGAGGATCCGGAGGAGTTCCTGACGTTTACCTTGCCGAAAAACAACTTCAAGTCGGCACTCGATCTACACCGCGCCGCGTACTTCTATTCACTGGCGCAACACTCCGCTGACCCGGCGGAAAAAATGGATCACCTGGATCAGGCACGCGAGTTCATCAGCAATGCGTGCAAGGCACGCTAGGGGAAACTGTATGATGACCCTGGTGAAAATCGCTGCGGCATTGTTGATCGGCACGCTCCTGCTGCCCGAGCCCGGCGTGGCCGGGGACTGCCCGGCAAAACGCGAGGATTGCCACTTCACGGTGCTGACGATCCCGTTCGAGTCGGATGATGCAGGGGAGCTCGGCAGAAACGTTTCTCTGACGATTCAGCATCAGATCTTTCGTAAATTCCTGTTTAGCCTGCCGGCGGAACCGGAGGATATCTGCTGCCTGCCAAACGACACGATCGCGGTTCTTACCTGGGGCCAGCTCTCCGAACAAGATCACGACGAAGCGATTCGCCGGGCCAACGAGATGGGTTCCACGCAGCTCGTGTTGTGGGGCAAGGCGTGGCCATGGCGCGAGTACGTCGTCGTACAACCGTACCTGTCTATCGTCGGCCCGCCCCGGGAGCTGGATCCGCAGGTCAGTATTTGCTGCACCAACACTCGCGGCATCGATCGGATCAGGCCGTTCACAGTGGACGGCGATTGGCGAATCTGGGAGATCGTTGAAAACGATGCAAACGAAAATCCCCGCAGGTTGTATATCGACCGCTTCCCACGTGCGCTTTACGACCTGCCGCAGATCTCGCTCGATGCCAACGAAGTCGAGCAGTTCAGGTCGCTTTCCGGACTGCCGGTCTACGAAAACGACAATGGCAGGGTCGGCAGGTTGCTAGACGGGGTCACGACCGACTCGTCGATCAAGGCGCTTCAGCATGTCGGAGAATGGACGCTGATCGATGAACCGCGCGGCTGGATCAAATTACCGGTGGTCGATGCTGGTCAGATTGTCGAATTTATCGGCGGCCTGGTACATTTTTTACGCGGTAACTGGGAACGTGCGCGAGCGAGCTTCGAAGCGGTCGCACAGGACGAGGCGGCATCTTCCAGTGTGCGCGTCGATGCTGCGCTGCTGCTGGCTGCGACCGAGTACCGGCTGGATGCCCAATGCGGCCGCTGTCAGCGCGCAATAGACATTGCAGAGAGTATCAATCCCTACTCAGCCACCACGGCACGTTTCGAACTAATGGCGAGAATTGCGCAGGGTGGCCCCGGCAATGAGGTGGAAACAATGCTCGCCGAACTGACAGAGAATCGCGCCCTTTTTCCACCCGAGGATCCGTTCACCCAGAGGGCAGCGGAGTATCTTCGTAAAACAGCACCCTGAGCGGAAGCGGTGGTCGCGCGAACTCCGTTGTCGAGGCTATGTCACGCGACGGTTGGTGCCGGCGACCGCCATCGGCTCGCAATCGACCTGATCGCAACCCCTGCCGCGGTTCCGGCAAACGCGGCCGCAAGCCACACCCACCCATGCAGGCTGCCGCTCGAGATACCGCCGAGAAATGCACCGATGTTGCAGCCCATGCCGACGAGTCCGCCGTAACCCAGTAAGAGTCCGCCAACGGCAGCGGTCAGCGCCTCGGTCGGGGCGATGCGCCAGTGCCAGCGCAACGCGCCGGCCAGGGCCGCGGCCAGCGCGGTGCCCAGCACGAGGCCTGCGATCATCAGCGTGGTGACGTCCGTCCACAGGCTCGATTCCAGCGCCATGACCCGGGCGTCCGCGCTCCAGTACTCCCAGAACGCGACGTCGAGCGGGATGCCGCTGGCGCCGATCAGTTTTGCACCCCATAGTGGCAGCGCCGCGATGATGACCCATGGCCGTCCGGCCAGCAGCAGCGTGGCGAGACACAGCGCCGCAAGCACGGCAATGCCCCACGACAACCGCCACGGTCCACGCAGTAAGTGGTAGTCACGTGCCGCGGGCCGAAGAACATGGCCGTGGCGCCTGCGTTCGAGCCAGACGCTGACAGCGGCCAGCGCGGCAAGCAGTGCGAGATTGCCGGAAATACCGGCGGCAGGACCCCAGTCCCTGAGCAGCGAGAACGAGAACCAGCTCGCCCGGGTCTCCCACCAGCCGAAGTGGGCACTGCCAAGCGTCGCGCCGACAATCATGAAAGCGACCACGACCAGGGACCGCAACTTGCCGTTGCCGAGACCGACCAGCGAACCCGACGAGCACGCCGAGACCAGTTGCGCGCCCAGGCCAAACAAAAATGCACCGGCGAGCAACGCGACACCGACCGGACGCACCAGGTCGGTGAGCGGCCGGCCGAAAGCCTCGCCCGCCGCTAGCAACGGAAAAAACAACAGCGTCAATACAGCAAGCAGCACGAGCTGCGCGCGGAAACCGCTACCGCGCCGCTCGACCAATAACGCACGCCACGGACCCGCGAAGCCGAAACCCGAGCGATGGAGCGCGAACCCCAGCCCGGCGCCGATCAGCAACAACATGGCCAATCGCCAGCCGCCCGCCTCCGCCGCCATCCATGCGGCGGCAGCGAGCAGACCGGCGAACACCAGCAGCGGCAGGCTGCGTCCGAGTGTTGACGGAAGCGAGCGCGCCGAAACGGCGGCGCGGGAACCAAGCGTCAGGGAAGAATCGGGCACGTCCGGGTGCTCCAAATGTAACGGTCGTCGACCGTAGCATGGGGTCCGGAGGTCGATGAAATACTAGTTGCTGATGCGGTTATAACGGGCGGTTATATGATGCGCGTATGGGGTATTGGCAGGCCAAAGACATCAGCAGGTCAATCAGCAACGCGCTCCTAAATCGGTCTGGTGAAGGCCAGCCAAGCAGTGTCTGACGATGAGCGCTACTCGACCTGGAAAAGTCCTTAAAACGCATAATGCCGCGGCCAGATACAACTGTATCGTCGCCGCATCGCGAGTGACTCTGGCGAAGGACCGAGCGGACTGATAGGGTGGCTGTGCCGGGTATGATCCTGGCCAAAACCCGGGATCGACGGCGGCCAGATCGAGAACGTGGGCGCTGTGACAGACGTTTTCATTTCTTACAAGCGTGAGGATAAGGCCCGAGCGAAAGCGATAGCCGAGGCTCTCGCCCGCCGCGGGCTGCACGTGTGGTGGGATATTGATCTCTTGCCCGGAGATCAGTTCACCGACGAGATCGAAAACGTCATCAATCGGGCGCGAGCCGCGGTCGTTCTTTGGTCCAAGCGTTCGATTCGCTCACGCTTCGTGCGCGATGAGGCACAAATCGCTGCCGATCGCGGCGTATTGATTCCGGTGCGTATCGACGCGAGCAAGCCACCTCTTGGATTTCGCGGGTTGCAGACGGAAGACCTCTCAAAGTGGGATGGGTCGTCCGACAGCGCTGACCTGAATCGGCTCATCGACTCTGTCGCGAAAAGAGTAGGTCGGGATTCAAAACGCGACGTCAGCGATACCGAGTTGCATGACCATTTGCACAGCGCCGACGAAGAGGCTGCATTTTGGCAGTCCATCACCAGTCAGCCGTCTCCGCCCAGGTCCGAATACCAACTCTACCTCGAACGATATCCGGATGGCTTGTTCGCCAGGATTGCCCAACTGCGCATGGAAACAGATGGCCGCTCGCGGCGCGGCAGGATATTGGCGGGCGTCGTCACCGCGGCGGTGTTGGTCATTGGCGCCGCTGCACTGGGACCCGGCTTAGTGAATATGTTTAGGTCACAACCGGAACATGTCCTTGACGACGATACGGACAAACCCGTTGTTTCTGTCGAAGAGGACGAAGTTGTTCCGCCGCCAGGCATGCAGAACGCCGTGGCGAAGCTTGCGAGTGGAATATTGAATGTCGCCCGTAGTAACCCCGACCAAACTCCGGTCTATGTCGACGATGTGTACGAGTACTACGCCGGTTCCGGGCCAATAATCCGCGAACAGAACATCCGCAGTTCCCAACTCTCGATCATCAGTCGCGTTTTCCCTCCCGAGTTCTTGTCTTTGCCGGAGATTGGTTACTTCAAGGGAGCGCTCCAGTTCGGCGTTTTTCTTAGCGATAAGATGATCGAACAGACAGTGAACTCGTTTGTTCTCGATTATCAGCGAGCGGCCATGGGAGCTGATGCACCCCTTGCGGGCATTGAAAGTTTTGCGGTCCCGGCGCCGCCGCTTGTCAGAATTGGCACCCACCGCAATTTCTATACGAAGATTCCGTCCCAGCCGGCACTCGAAATAACCTGTGAGCGCCGGGAAGAATTCATCGCATTTCATGTGACTTATGTCGAAGCCTTGCTACTCTACCGCTCGCTGGTCCTGCGTGCCTATGGGAATGAGGACCTGCTGGTGGACAGATTCGGCGTTACCGGTCATGCGGCTGGTAGCAGTCTCGACGTGGGAAGGGGCGGCGCCTTCCAAGTGGATGTACTCCTGTCGAGTAGATTCCTTGAGTTGCTGGAGCCCAAAATCGCAGCGGTGCTGGATCGACTGGAAACAGAATGGCAGGCGCGGATAAGGGAGTTCGCGCGGGGGATGCTCGCCTATCGTGAGTCTTATCGCATCCTTATCGACGAACTGGGCGTTCGCGAATTCGAAAGGGCTTTCGGTGAGGCACTGCCGAATGTTCCCAACCCCTTCGGCTGCACAAAGACCGACAAACAGAGGCTAGACATTACCTTCGGCCTGGATTGCGGCCTCGGCCCCAATTGCGATGTCATACATTATTACGAGACCTCATATTTCGCGGAAGTCGGCTATCCGGGTTTACATCAGGGGATCATCTCATTTTGGCATCGCCGGGCACTGGCCGGAACGGAGGACCTCATCGTAAAGATTCTCGAGCCCTGGACTCAGCTGGCGACCGGAACTGAGGTTGACATGATAGCCATACGAGAGGCTATCGCCGTCGGAAACCTCGACTAGACACTCTCACCCGCCATGCAATGCCAGCAGCGCTTTCTTACCTTCTTCTGTTTTCACCCATTCGTCGATCTCGATGCCGATCAGCAGCTCATGGGCGCTGCCCAAATATTGCATCCCTTTTTCGTCTAGCACTTCCGAGGAATTCTGGATGCTCTGAATTTTCGTCCATACTTCGAAGAGCAGGTTTCGTCGCACACCAGGTGAAAGCTCTTGCAGCTTCGGCACAAGCTTCGGATAAGTGCTCTTGGTCGCCTCGCAAATGAATGCCTGCGACTCCAGGTCATTCCAGACGGCGGCGCGGTACTTTCCGTAGTCCTTAACGTTTTCATCGAACGTGTAGCCACGCAGGCTACCCTCCACCGTTATCGGTGATGGGTAACTGATTTTCTCCCTCATGTAATCCATGAAGCTCTCATTCAAGGCAACATTCCACCGCAGTGCCAGCTTGCATCGTTGCGAGTCATCCGGGACAGTCAGTTCCTGGAAAAACCGCTGCATGAAAAAAACCGACTGGCCCATGGTACGGGTCACGTAAGGGGGCGAATATTTGCCCCAGTCGCCTCTATCAAGAAAGACGCCGTGAGCGGGGCTTGCCGTCTCCTTGCTCCACATGTCGTTGAACAGCTTTTTTACGCTCGAATCCCGCACGGTCCTCAGCACATCGAAAAACGTATCGTTGAGGCAAGTATCGCCGACGTCGCGCAAAGCAATCTCCGTTGACGGACCCATACCGCCAGGCCGGCCGCGGCTGAATATCGCCAGCATGTTTTGCGCATTGGCGGTCATGTGCTGCAGTCCGCAGTAGATGAGCATCTGTGCCTTCGCACGCCCCAGTGCTTCGGCGAACGATGTCTGCCAGAATTCCTGCCACACGCCGTCCGTATTGTCGCCGGTCGCGCATTGCGCGAAAGCCTTGCCGTGATTCGGAATTGCAGTGCCGGGAAACCAGATCTGGTTCCGCTTGACCCCCGGTATATTTCTTACCTGGAAACCATCCCAGTGCATACCGCCACCCTCTTTCGCCGGGTTGGGCCGCTCTATCGTGACGGTCAGGATCTCAAGCTGGAATCGCGTTCCCGCCATTTCTGACGGGTACTTGCGGCAGATTCCATCGATGAGCCGGGAGCGGTACATTGCATGCAGGGAATTGGATTCGAGCAGATCCTTGCCCGTACTGGTTTCCTCCGCCTTACCAACGAATGTCACGCCCGTTTTGACCGAGTAATACTCTCTATCGGTGTTTAGCCCGACATAATCCGACAACAGCATGTCGTCGGGATCGCCATCGATGATTTCTTGCGTATTTCCTGCTGATCGCCATGGCCAGGTCAGCTTTTCCTTGTGCACTTGCTCGGATTTCGATAAGGAGTCGAATGCGACGATCATGCTCCGCGAAGCCGTGGACCAGCGGTCCAGTTCCCGGTCGAGACGACCGCACCCGGTTTTTTCGTTGTATCCCGGCAACGCCGCAATATCGGTGCCCAGGGTTCGGCCGCCCATCCGGTTGTCGTCATAGTTGTACGGCATGATCAGGCTGAGATTGCTGTTAGCGGTGTTGTTTAAGACTCTGGATACTGACAACACGCCACCTTGCCGTTGCGCAGGCTCAACCAGACGATCACCCTCTATGGAAAACCCCGGAAGAAAAGTTTTAATGAGCGACTCATGTGCCGAGTAATTCAGGTCTTCGAGAACATGGATTCTGACTCTTCCCCCTCCGATTTCACCGCCCTCGGTGCTGGCGGGCGCCCATTTGTCAGCGTCATCGTTTGCCCTGCGCAACCGGTCATAACTCAATTTGTACAGGCCCAGCCGGCGCATCCTGTCACTGCGCCGATAATCCTTGCCCGGGTTTCCCAGCGTTTCCCAGGTAATCCAGTCCCAGGTTTCTTCGTTGTTTTTCTTCAGCTCCTCGACGATAACGTCCTCGCGGGTTTCGACATCCTTTTTCGCCCGCCAGTACAGTTTCTTTTTGAAACAAATCAGTTCCACATCGAGTTTGGACTGCACCTGATCTGTCAACTGGTTGAGCGTACCGATGACGTGCCCGTCAGCGACATGTTCGCGTTCAATCGCTTCCAAAAGACGGCTCTCGCCATTCCTGAAAAACAGCGAGTAGTTGTTGGCTATCGGCCAAAACCAGAATCGATCATCGTTGGGCCCGTTCGTCGATACGCCCTCCAGCTTTGGCTTCGTTGCAGAGACCAGATCTTTGAACAGCTTTGCAACAGTCTCCGGCGCGGGCTTTGCAAGTGGCTTGGGCGGGGCGGGACCCTTGCCGCCTGTTGGCGGAGGCGGAGGCCCCTTACCGCCCGTTGGCGGAGGTGGCGGGCCCTTGCCGCCGGTGGGCGGAGGCGGTATTCCCTTGACCACCGTTTTCTCCTCGACATCGCCGGTGGCCGCCGCGCCGGATCCGCCCGTGGGCGGCGGCGGAATACTCTTTACGACGGTTTTCTCGTCGTCTCCCCCGACATTGCCGGAAACGCCGCCACCGCTCGACGGCGGGATGGTCTTGACTACGGTTTTCTGGCCATCGCTCTGCCCGCCACCGCCAGCTTGTGAACCGTTGCCGTTATCGGGGGTTTCGTCACCCATGTTCATGCATCCTTTAATCGTTTTCCGCGACCGATTGCGGCACTACCGCTCAGCAGCCGTAAACCGATTCCAATTTCGTTTTCGTAGCGTCATCCAGTAGCCCCGTCGCATCGAGCTCATGCTTCGCCTGAAATTCACCCAGGGCGGTGACGAATTCCGTCGCCGCCGGGTCGCCATCGATCGCACCAACGTCATAACCGAGATTCTGCAGCCGCTGTTTGACACCTTTTAATTCAGTGACCGGCTCGAGATGACCCAGGTCAAGATCGAAAATGTCCTGGTCATACTCCGTGCCGACCAGCAGCCTCGCCTTCTTTGCCGTTCCGGAAATCTCCGCCTCGACGAGCCCGTCGCCGGTGGTCTTTCCGGTGACCGCCTGACCATCGAATTCCAGCCGGAACGGCTGGTTCTTTCTCGGCTCGCCCTCGCGAAGCACCCGGATGCGAAGCTTCGACGGCACTCCCTTGCGGCGAAACTTGTGCCGGGCATCAGCGGCGGCCGAAACCTCTTGCCGCTGCAACTCCGGTATCTCGACGATGTCGCCGGGAACCAGCAGATGCGGATCCTTGCGCTGGCTTCGCAGTTCGGCATTGCCGTCGTGATACCAGACGGTCTGCCAAAAATGACCGCTGGCCTCGGCAATCGAGACAAAACAATCGCCCTCGCGAACCCGGTAAGTTGTCGGCATCGCACATTTCTCCCGGTCCGGGCTGATCGGGTCCGGACCATGCGTTCTTCTTGGTTGTCTCAATCATAGAAGAAAAGTCAGTTCTTTGAACGTCCGGTTTCCGTCATATCGCCAGCGAGTACGACGTTACTGCCAGGGCGCGCTGTTCTGCTTGGCGCTACGGGCGATACAAATGTGCGCGAAACATAGCCGGCTGCGCAGAAACGGCCAAGCGCCAGCCTCCCGCATCCTTCATCAAAACTCATGGCGATCAGGGAAACGACGCATTCGCCTTTTCTGGTGGCACGCCATGATAGAATTTTCATAGTCGGCAACCCCTCTAAATAACAACGGGTAAATGGCGCGTAATCATATATACCAGCGGGTTGGAGACTCACTTGTACTACAAAGTAAGAGAAGGCGATTGCATTTCCAGCATCGCAGCTGCACATGGTTTATTACCGGACACGGTCTGGTTACACCCCGACAACGCTGCCCTCAGGGCGAAGCGCACTGATCCCAATATTCTGTACCCTGGAGACAAACTTTACGTGCCTGTTAAGCAGGTCCGGAGCGAGTCTGCGACAACCGACGAACGTCATCGTTTCCGTCGCAAAGCGATACCTGAAAGGCTGCGTGTACAGCTTTGCGACGAAGAAGAAGTACCCTACGCGAATCAACCGTATCAACTCGACATCGATGGTGTTCTCATTCGCGGCAAAACAGACGGTGCCGGGTTTCTGGATAAGCCAATTGAACCCACTGCAAAGACTGCAAAAGTATACCTGGAGTTCGAGGAGGAGGTTCTGGAGTTTGAGCTCGATCTGGGGCACCTTCACCCTATTGACACAATCGAAGGCGCGCAAGCGCGATTACGAAACCTCGACTTCTATCTCGGCGACATAAATGGGGAACTTGACCAGGCTACTGTGGCCGCAGTGGAGGATTTCCAAGTGTTCTTCGATCTGGAATTAACGAGCGAACTCGATCAGGCAACGCTGTCTGCCCTTCAGCAGCACCATCATTCATGAATGGAGCCACTGACAATACGGCACCAAACGACCCGCAAACCTGGGAAAGGCTCGGGACCTACGCGCTATCCGTAGCGGAGTTATTTGAAAATAGCCCTGATTGGTCACCGTCCGGCCCCTTGGGGGGTTCGCAAACCTTCGCCGACATCGGATTGCGCGCGCAATTTTCAGGGGATCAAAATAATTATCAAAGCCCGGATGCCATCTCGGGCATCGGTACTGCCGCCACCGTCCTGGATCTGATTGGATCGCTGCATCAAGGCGGCAAGGCCGTATACAAACTTGGAAAGACCGCTCAAGAGGCACATGGCGGTAAGACCCTGGATTTCCACGAACAACGTACCGTCTTTGTTCACATAGCCAACGTCGCCAAGAGTTCTGGCGAAATCGTCAAGCATTCCGCGAGTTTGGCCAACGCGGCGAACGTTGCTGGGCCAGCAGCGTATGCCACAGGCGGTTTTTCTGCCTTGAGACATGCGCGCAAAGTGGCAAAAGCCGCACACAGAATCCACGAGCTGCGCCACGTAAAGCAGGACGACGAAAGACTATTCGAGGGATTTGAATCGACGGAAGATCCGCTGCTGGTCAGGTTAAGCAAGGGAGGAAACGAGAAACTAGATGCCAATATCGATCTCGAAAATCTCTCCGAGGAACAACGAAGGCAAGTGCTTGACAGAGAATTGCTTGCGTATGCGCTTCGCAAGAATGTCTACGGCGTTACCAGAAAATCAATGAACACGACCGCTGCTGTGCTGGGAATTGCTGGCGCGGCATCAGGCATGACACCGGCAGGGTGGGCACTTCTCGGGGCATCATCCGCAATCGGGCTAACTGTCGGTACCTGGAAGCTCGGCGGGTGGCTAAAGAATCGCTATCGCGCTGCCTGGAAGCTGGCCGGGGGAGGAGGATTCAGGGAAGTCGAAGATAAACTTGACTGGTCAGAGCTCGACCCCAACGCCGAGCATTTTCAAATGGCAAAGGAACGCAGGGGCTTCTCACGCGCAATGTACTCCGTAGGGACTACCCTCAATCCAACAGTCTCGAAAAAGAAAATCCAGGACACATTACGCACCGACGTCAGACAAAGACGGAAGCTGGAGAGCGGTGCAGTGAGCACCAAACTCGGCGGCGGTGCACTCGAGATTTTTGAGCGGGAGTTCTTCTCCAACTATCTGGCAGGTCGCATTGCCGCAGACGACGGGTTCCCCGATGAAATGGTTTTTGCACTCTTTCAGGAACAGGTTCGCGGTGGAAGACGAGCATCCGGCTCCCGCAAAACCGGTTTCAAGGTCATGGCCAAGAAACTGTTCGTCTCACAAGCCCCGGAAGAGTACTTTGAACTGAAAGAGTTTCTGCCACTACGCGAATGTTTTGAACCTTTAGAGAACATCGAAGCCCAATTGGAGGCTTGGAAATGCGTCATTGAAAAACTCGAAGACAACATCAGCCAACTGGATTCGGTGTACCGATCATCTGACGGATCATACGAGAGTTTTTTGCGCTGGAAAGCATTAAAAAAAGGCTTAAACGCTGAATTAACAGAAAAGTTAGACGCCTTATATAATGATCGAGATTACGCGATTCGCAAACACGACGAATTGGCAGAAGCACGCGATCGATGGTTTGCCGAATGGCGTCAGACAATGACTGATCTTGATATGCCTGCTACCCGTCAAGCCTGGAAGGTTGAGGTAGAAAAGTGGAGGGATGTCGTGGGCGACAGGGATGTGTACGAATGCAAACTTCGGGACGCTCTGGCTGGAAGAATAATGGACAAGCTTGCAAGCTAAGAAGCCATTACCGAGACCTGCATGAGTGGCATCATCTGACCGGCCCAGAACAGGCGCGCGCATCTGAAGCAGGGCGAGTGACTTGATCCATAGCGGTGGCGCGTTCTCGTAACGAAGCCGTCCTGTCTCGCGTACGCCCGACACCTCCAGTCAGCAAACTTCTTGCGCCATGAGAACCGACTTACTGGACACCCAGAACTTTCCTGTTGAGGTTCTCACTAGGGTACGAGTCGCCCGGTGACCCCGATCTCTCGTCGCTCTACATCCGGACGAGGTTTATCCTGGCATCTTTCACGCTTTGCTATGCGGCATTGATTTACCCTCAAGGCCATCAGGCGGTCCAGGCTGCCTCGGGCGACGACCCGAAATCCCGCTATGCTCTTGAACAGGTACTCCGATTTTTCTACCGATTGGCGGCAAGGAGCTCTGGCGATGGCAACAAAAATCGTGACATCGAATTCTCAAAAGCGCCGGACGCTGCAACCCAAGAACCCTTCGATCGTTATCTGCGCCGGCGACCTCGCGAAGCGCACAAAAAAACCCGGTTTGGTCCGGCTTCCGGTCGTGAAGGCGCGTGGAAAGATACTTCCGCTCGCGATTCGCAGCGTCGCCGTGGAGGGGAAACGGTGGAAGCGAACCAGGCATCTGGACCGCGCGAGCAACAAAGAACGCGTTTACACACTGGACAGGAAAACCGGCGAGATCCGTTTCGGAAACGGCATCCATGGCGCCCGCCCGGGCGCGGGTGCGGTGAACGTCACGACGACTTATCGCAATGGTGTGGGGAGAAGCAATATTGTTTTGACCTACGCACTGGACAGGGCAGCCCGTCTGCAACTCACCCGCATTGCGACCGGAGATGTCGCGGTCAATGTCGATGACGATGACGAAGGATGCGATTGAAGTCTAATCCCGGTCACCGGCCATCGATCGTCAGTCGGGATAGCGAATAAGCCTGCCTTTCTGCCAACAGACCAGGGTCCCAAACAGCAGGGTATTGCCCGGAATCGAGGAGTATTTCCGCCGGATTTCTTTACATATTCCTAAACAGCTACTTGCATAAAATTAATTAAGTTATTGTTTTATCTGTTTATTAAAATTTTGGCATGTTGCTTGCATCTATTATGTTAAGAATAAAGCCCGGGTAAACGGAAACCGCTCGGCAAGGAGGAAAACAGGGAATGAATAGCATAAAAACAATAGCTGCCTTTGTTGCCATTTCGGCCGCCGCTGTAGGTCTGAGCACAGCAAATGCCGCCGTCATTTGCGAAGGCTGCGAATACCAGAACGCCCCGACCTACCTCGGGCTGTATAACCCGGAAAATTTCGACAACGGCAACTTCAACCACACCGACATTAAGGACGAAGAGCCGGTGCTCACGCCGTTCCAGGATTTCTGGGTGTTCGACATCGACCCGGATGCCAACGGTTCCATTTCGGCGGACTTTACGCGGCTGACCCGGGTTCGCGATTTCGGCGCCAATCTGTGGACGGATAACGGCGGCACGGCCTGCGGGGCCGACCCGGTACCGACAACCTGTGCGATCGATCCCGGCATGATTATCGCCAGTGCGATGGACATGGGCGACGAGCGCTGGGAGATCATCGCGAGAGACCTGGTCGCGGGACGTTATATCCTCGAGGTGTTTGGCGTAACCAATCGATTCCCCGATCGGCCGACCGCCTACTCCGGGCAGCTGGCATTCGCTCCGGTTCCCGAGCCGACCTCGCTGGCGCTGCTGGGTCTCGGCCTGCTTGGATTGGGCGCGGCCTCGCGACATCGACGACGTTGACACGCCGGCCTGATCGGGCCTCTGCAATACAACCGAAATGGCGACCTGAACAGGTCGCCATTTTTTTATTTCCGGGACAGAACTACTTAGCGACATTGACTAAAACCGCGGGGCTGGACCGGTTATTAATTGAAGTCACGGTCCCTAAAAACATGCCCCCAAAAACAGTCCCTGAATACGCCCCGGTTCCCGGTTAAGATCACTGTCGATAAATACCGTGGTTCTTGATCAGGTTGACTTGCCGGTATGCGTCGCCGCGGACCGGGTGTTTGGGCACCGCCCGCAATATCGGAATGGCAGAAGCCGGGCATGAGTAATGAACAGCGCACCCGGGTCACGGAATCCGCGTTTTTTGTGTGCCCGGGCAATCTCTGGCGCCGGCTAGCGCAACGCGCTACGCGCGAGCGCCTGACAGTCGGGCGGCTCGCCCCGCATCGTACCCGTTACCGGACGGCGGTCGAGCTTGTAAATGAATTCACCGGTGCCCTGATCCTCGCCCGAGGCCTGTCCGATCACATACGGAAAACCGAAAATCGAATCGTCGTGCCAGACACAGGAAACGACTCTTGCTGGCGGCTGCGTAATATCCGGTAGCTGGATCTTGGGCCGTTCCTGACCGTGGCCGTCCATCCACAACGGCTCCGCGGTTTCAGCCAGCAACTGCATCTGCCCGTCTCCATCGACCGCAAATACCGCATAACGAACGCTTTCGACTTCACCGCCACCATCGTTGTAAAGCAGCATATCGATGTAATAGCCGTCCTTGTAAACGGTCCCGTAGACCTGGTTATCGTAAAGACTTACATACACGATGCTCGGCGCTATCTTGCCGATAAGACCCTGCAGCGCGGTAAATATTCCGAGTAGCGTCGCCGTGCCCGCGAGCAACGCTCCGGCGATCTGCCACTTGCGGTGTGCGGATAGCCGCTCGTACAGGGCGTCGACACGCCGGCTCAACTTGCGCAGAAATGCGAATAAGCCTGTTTGCGGATCATCACCCGCCGATGCGTCTGATACTTTTTTATCTATATTGTCCGGCACCATCGCTCATTGTCCCGGCAGCAGCTCGCGCAACTTGACTCCGGTTGCCGCATCGTCACCCAGCCACATCATCTGCAGCACTACGCCGGCCAGCGTCAACACGAATACCAGGTCGGCGAGTATCACGTAGCGGAATTCGTCCGAGTCCTGACTCTCGAACACCAGGATCACACCGGCGATCCAGGCCGCGGCCCACCACCATGAGGTGCCTAATTCAGATGCACCTGCGCCGACTGCACAACCCGACAGTACCATCAGCGGCACCAGGATAAGCCCGAAGAAAAGCGCGAACACTCTCGACCCGAAAAATTCCAGCAGCTTCAACACCGGTCCCAGCACCGTGCCCAGGCCATCGGCCAGTGCTTCGCGGGTCCGCACGGGCATCGACCGCAGCAATAACCACAGGCCCAGCCCAGCACCGGCCATAAACAGCAAAGGAAGTTTCCACTGCCGGAATCGCTCCGCCGCCCAGGCTGAGAGCGCGCTCTCAGCCGGCGAACCATAGGTGTCGGCATAGAGCTCGACACCGACAAAACCGCGCTTCACACTCCACATCATCCGGCCTGTTACTCCTCCGTCATCAAGGCGATAAATTCGCTGGGCAAACCCCCTGGCCGGCGTGGCGGGCTCATCGCCCGCACCATATTTTTCCTCAATATCGCTGAGTGTCTTTTCGGCCGGCTGACGCACACCGTCCTGATTGAAAAACACATAGTCGAGACGATCCCCTCGGGGGGTGAAACCGACGCCCTGACCCGCGACCGGATCGAGCCGGCGCACGTACGCCTCCACGTCGGGATTGGACGAAGTAGTCCGCTGGAATCCCTCGCGTGAAAGCCATGCGCGCAGTTCCTGCGCAGACGCGTCGAGCCGAATCGGACCGAGATCGAGCACAGGCTCGACTGCGGCGGCGCCTGTCAGCGGCAGGCCGCTAAGCACAAAACAAAAAAGCAGCCGGGCAAACATTATCGGCAGTGATATGTTTCTCAAACGGTAGTCCACGCCTCCCCCGATTGCCGCTTCTAAAAAACTAGCCCAAGAATGCCGTCCTTTCAAATACCGGTTCCGCAGCGGGACTGGCAGCAAACCAATGCTGCTCAATCATGCCTCTCGAGCGAGTTTCAGCACTGACCACCCATAGCCATCTCACGATCATCAGCGGGAGGCTGACCGCTAGCGGCGATTTAGGGACACTGACAAAACTGCAGGACTGAACCGGTCCTTGGTTAGGGTCACTGTCCCTAGATACGCGTCCTCGACGATACACCGGAAGCGAAGCAGGCCGTTTGCGGCTGAACCCGCGGGGACGGTTCGCGCTGGTCCGCCGCAGACGGGCCGTCCCCGACAGGCCCGCCGGCTGGTCCGGCCGCTGGCTCGCGCGCCGGACGCCGCCAGTCTTTCGCCAGCATGAGAACTGCCGATGAGCGGGAAGGTTTTAGGTAAAAGCCAGAATAGACTTTCCAACCTGACCGCGAGATGCTGATTGCTGCCAAGGAAAGGCAAATTCCCCGCGGCCAGCCTCGGGCGAATGATTGTTCCGACGACACAGGGAAGTTGCCGCCGAAATGCCCCTGGTTGCCCGCAATGCAGCACAGCGGGCATCTCAAGATCTGGCCAGCTTGCTGCATGACATGGAGGAGTCAACCATGCGTGCAACATTTCGAATCTTCGGGTTGGCCTCGCTTCTACTTCTGGCAGGACCAGCCATTGCCGGTGGCTATATCACCGGCACAATTTCAGACATCAAACTTACGCCACTACCGGGCGCCGATATCTGGGTTTTCGATGCTGTCACGGCCGAACTCGTGGCCGAGCTGCAAACCGACGATTCCGGCTATTTCGCAACCACCAGTCTGGCGGCCGGCGACTACAAGATCCGGGTCAAACTGACCGTCCTGAAGGACAATAAGTGCAGAGTCGTTTTCAAGGAGTTTCTCGGCCCGGAGATCAAACCGGGAGTCTTCGAACACAGCGACGTGTTCGATACCGCGGCGAGTTTTGCGATCCACGATAATGACACAACCCAGATCGCGCGGCCGTTGCGCGAAAACCGCTGCCCCGTCATCGCGCAATGCGTGATGAAACCCGTGGGAATCGCCGGAGCTGTGACGAACCTCGACGGCGAACCGCTCAACGGCATCGTAGTCCGCGCCAAGGAGGCAATTACCGCAATGCCGGTTTTCGAGACGGTGTCCGGGCCCGATTCCAGCACCATCGACGGTGAGTACATCTGGAAACGCAACACGTGCGGAGGGCTGCCGGACGTCAAGATTCGCTTTGTCGACCCCTCCGGCGCCTACTCGTCCGAGTACTGGCAGGAGCAACCCGACGACTTCAGCCTCGGCGCAGCCGTCGACGTGACTCCACCGGTCAAACTTGCCATCGTGACGCTGGAGCGGGTGTCGCTGCCGCAGCAAATCGCGGCTGTCGCCGGGACAGTGGAAAGCCTGCCGCTGGATCCCAACACCGAAGCCCAGATGATCCATGTGCTGGACCAGGCGAGTACCAAGCTGACCGACGAGAACCCGAACAACGACAAGTCCACGTGTGGACTGCTCAAGGGTTTCATCAACCACCTGAACGGCGTCGTCAGCAGTGGAGAACTGACCGTCGAGGAAGGTGCATTGCTGGCCGAGTCGGTCGAGTCGATCAGAGAGGGACTGGGCTGCAAGAACTAGCAAAGGCTCTTTCGACGTAGCAAACGGGGGTGATTCAGACGGCCAGCGAGCCGTCGGATCGCCCCCCTGCTAAAGACACCCGCCCACGGCCTGGAGTGGGAGCTGACTCCCGCGCCGCGACACCCATGCCGCGAAAGCCCGCTCCCCGCCCGGCTCGCCGGTACCGGGGAGTTGCGCGCTGGCAACAAACCCGTCGCGAGTGGGAGCGAGCGCAACGGATGCGAGTCCCAGCACGACAAAATCGTGTCGCAGCGTCCGGCCGCGATTCTCACCCGCCCCGACCCGTGTTTCGAGGTTCATCCCGAGCACGGCGAGGTAAACCCGGAGGTCTTGGTGACCGGGACTGACCGGGTCGAATCGGACAGCAGCGAGATCGCCCTCGCGTTGCACGCTCAACACCCCGGCCGGCACCTCTTCGTCGGCCGGCTCCCCTCCATATGCCCAGCCACGCCAATCTGCGCCGTTACGAAACATCCCCGGCGTGCACACGGTCCGCTCCCGCCCCTCGACGACATGGCGGCGCTGGCGCACGCTGAACTCGGGTCGTCGCGCAGCGAGGACAACCAGCGATCGGCCGGCGGACAGCTACTGCAGCCCTGGGAGGTAAACAACTCGATCAGCTGCGCCGGTGCGGTCGGCGGTTCCGCCGACGCCGTAATCGTGACAGCAAGGACAAACGCCAGAAAAATAGTCTTGTACATCGTTACCCTGAACCATCGGTGGGGCATCCGTTGCCGAAGACCGCCGGGGCCAGCCGGTTATTACACCAACGAAGGTTGGCACACCGTTACACTGTGGCCGACCCTTACCGGGATCGATCGCCAAATGCCACGCCTGCTCGCACTTCTTCTCTGTTTCTCCGGCCTCGCAGCGAACGCCCAGAGCTAGACGCAGAACCCGGAAATCACCGCGCTGTTCGACGGCGCCGATGTCACCGGCACATTCTAAGTTTATGACGTTGCTGCCGATCGCTATGTCGGTCACAACCCGGCCCGCGCGCAGACGAGGCTCGTCCCGGCATCGACTTTAAAAATCGCCAACACGATGATCGGCCTTTCGATGGGCGCGGTGGAAAATGTCAACGAGATCCTGCCCTGAGGCGGCGCGCCGCAACCGTTCACGTCGTGGGAGCGTGACATGAGCCTGGGCGAAGCCATTGCGCTTTCCAATGCAACCATCTATCAGGTGCCCGCGCGATGCATCGGTCCCGAGCGCATGCGCGAAAACGTCACCGCACTGCAGTACGGCAACGCCGACATTGGCACCCGCGTCGATACGTTCTGGCTCGAGGGGCCGCAAGCGATCAGCGCCGTCGAACAGACCCGGTTTCTGGCCCGCCTGGTCGCCGGTGATCGGCCGTTCCCGCAGGAAATCCAGCGCGCAACCCGCGAGACCGTCCGTCTCGAACAGGGCGCGGACTGGGCGCTGACCGGCTGGACGAATGCACCCGGCTCCGGTGTCGGCTGGTGGGTCGGGTGGGTAGAAAAGAACGCACGCAGGCGGGTCTGTCCATTCCGCAGCAAATCCATGCCATTGCACCTGGCCGAAAACCCGGTAAATTGGCACACATCAAAATCCCGGGGTCCGGCATGAAAACAATGAAATCTCGATTCCGTTGGCTCTGTCTCGTCCTCTCGCTGCTCGCCGCCAGCGCGGCCATCGCGCAGGGAGCGGACATTCGCCGCGCGTCGCAGGACGAGATCCGCCAGTTCTTTGCGGCGCAGGGTAAAACAGTCATCACGTTTCTCGGCTACTCCGGCGCGGGGTATCAGGATCCTGATGCAATGCTGCAGGCCGCGCGGTCGGTGCTCGAACGCCATGACCCGGCTACGTCATTGGTCAATATCGGCGTCACTCCGGACGGGATCGGCCAGGTCTACCCGCTCGCGAAAAGCCTGGGATTCACGACAACCGGTATCGTTTCGACCGAGGCACAGAAGTACGAAGCCGGCGTATCGGATTCGGTCGATTTCGGTTTTTACGTGGAGGACGAGACCTGGGGCGGCTTCCTCGGCGGCAGCGAGGAGTTGTCGCCCACTTCTCGCGCGATGATAGAGAACAGCGACATTGTCGTTGCCATCGGCGGCGGCGAAGTTTCGCGCGACGAACTCACCGCGGCCCGCCGGCTCGGCAAGCAAGTGTCCTATGTTCCGGCCGAGATGAATCACGCAGTCGCGATAAACAAAGCGCGCAAAAAAGACCTGCCCGAACCCACCGACTTCCGCGGGGCCGCGCATGACGTGTTCAAAGGCGCGAGCGATTAGACATCCGCACATCGCGAACCATTTAATGACTGCCCGCACAACCCTGCCATATCACCGAGGAACGAACCATGCAGATCAGCGCACGCAACGTAATGAAAGGCCGCGTCAAAAGCATTAATACCGGGGCGGTGAACACCGAAGTCGTCATCGAAGTGGGCGGCGGCACCGAGATTGTCTCGATCGTCACGAAGACAAGCGCCGAAGAACTCGGCCTCAAAGAGGGCAGCGAAGTCTATGCTGTGGTCAAGGCCTCAAACGTAATGATCGCCATCGACCACTAACGCCAATCTCTCAGCCGAAAGAAGATCCTTCCGATGAAATAAAATGGGGGCGGTCCGCCGGCCTCCCGGCAAACCGCCCCCCGGTTCGAACGCAAACGGACAGCGCCAGGCGCTGCTCGATCGCGGTTCGTAACCCGTTACGCCGCGTCGCTGGCGCGGGTAAAGAAGTGTATCGGGATAATGTCGTTCTCCAGCAGGTAGTCGAGAATCATCTGCACTTCCTCTTCCAGCGTCATCCGGTCGGTGTGCAGATGGATTTCCGGATTCACCGGAGCCTCATACGGATCGTCGATACCGGTGAAGTTCTTGATCTCGCCGGCACGCGCCTTCTTGTACAGACCTTTCGGGTCACGCCGCTCTGCTTCCTCGAGCGCGCAATCCACGTACACCTCAACAAATTTCAGGTTCGCGGCCTCGTGCAGCGCACGCACCTCGTCGCGGTCGCCCTTGTAGGGGCTGATGAAGCTGGACAACGCAATGGTGCCGGCGTCACCGAACAGCTTGGCCACCTCGCCGATGCGGCGGATGTTTTCTTTGCGGTCTTCTTCCGAGAAACCGAGATTCTTGTTGATGCCGAGACGGACGTTGTCGCCGTCGAGCCGATACGACAATTTGCCCATCGTAAACAGCGCGCGCTCCAGCGCGACCGCGATCGTGCTCTTGCCACTGCCGGACAATCCGGTGAACCAGATCGTCGCGCCTTTCTGGCGCAGGATCTGGTAGCGATCCTCACGCGTGACATCGCCATCGTGCCAGGTAACGTTCGTTGCTTTTTGTTCAGCCACTTTTTTCTTCCTCTTCAGTTCCGTTGCTAGGTAGTGTGTTGTCTTTCTTCTGATCGCGTCCTGGCGTCAGCCGTGGTCGCCATTCTTTTCTGCAGCGCCATTCGCATTGCGGCGTTCGCGGAACCCGTCGAGCAGCAGGTCCGCACATTTCTGGATGACTGCAAACATGTCGAGCTCCGGATCGCGAACGATGATCTCGCCCCAGGCATTACAAACTCCGATCACCGACTGCGCCGCGAAATGGCAGTCGAGCGAATCGCGCAATGTCCCGTCGGCGACGCCTTCCTCGAAAATATGTTCCAGCTTTTCCCGGTAATGCGTCCCCAGTTCCTTCAGCCGCGTCCGTTTTCCGCTCGGCAGATACAGACGCTCGTCGTTGTGTACCTTCAGTGCCTCGTTGCGCTCCCGGTAGCTGGACAAGTGCGATGTCAGCACCGCCATCAGCTTCGCTTCGAACGGCTGATCGCTCGCGGCGATCTGGTCCATCCGTTGCACGTAGTCCCGAATGCCGAAGAGGCACACCTCTTCCAGCGCTTCTTCCTTGGACCTGAAGTAGTAGTACAAGCTGCCCTGCTTGATCCCGAGCCGCTCGGCTATGTCCTTGGTCGTCGCGCCATGAAATCCCTTTTCCGAGAATACCGAGGCCGCAGCCCTGATCGCCTGGGCACGGTGTTGCTGGTATCTGTCGGTGCCCGCCATGGTTGGAGTTCCCTGAAAACGGCGCCATTCTATAGTTCTATAGAACTCTTGGCAAAGATATTTTTTATTATAATAAAATCAGTTGTTTATAAATTATAAAAATCAATATTATGTTAGATTAATAGACTGCTTGACGAGAAAAACCGCACTCTGTCGACGCGAAGCGGAACGGTCCCAAGGCGCCACGCCGCTTGCCTGTCAATTTTGCAAGCTGCGCAATCGACAAATCCGCACCATTCGCCCATCATCGGCCGCTGTCTAACCAAATCAGATAATGCATGTCGTTTTTCGCCGAACTCAAACGCCGCAACGTATTCCGCATGGGGGCGCTGTACCTGGTCGCCGGCTGGGTATTGCTGCAGGTCGCGGACGTGCTGGCCGGCGTGCTCGGCCTGCCCGACTGGACGATGCGGCTGGTGGCATTCCTGCTGCTGCTCGGGTTCCCGCTCGCACTGATCTTCTCGTGGGTCTACGAGCTCACGCCGGAAGGACTGAAGCGCGATGTCGATGTCGATCGTTCACACTCGATCGCCACCCAGACCGGGCGCAAGCTCAATGTCGTCATCGTCGGCCTGCTGGCCGCGGCTGTGACACTGCTGGCTTTGGACAAACTCGTGAAGCCCGACAATGCCGTGGTCGTTGCCCCCGGGTCCCCGGCATCGATGCCGGCCGCAGAACCTGCCGCAACCGGCGCATCGCCCGGGGCGCCGGTTGCGAAGTCCATCGCAGTGTTGCCGTTCGTCAATATGAGCGCCGATCAGAACAATGCGTACTTCTCGGATGGATTATCGGAGGAACTGCTGAACTTTCTCGCCAAGGTGGACGGGTTGAAGGTCGCGGCGCGCACATCCTCGTTCAAGTTTCGTAATTCCGAATCGGACATCGCCGAGATTGGCGAAGCTCTCAAGGTTTCGACGGTGCTCGAGGGCAGTGTGCGCAAGGCCGGCAACGACGTTCGCATTACCGCCCAGCTGATCGAAGTCGATAGCGGCTACCATCTCTGGTCGCAAACCTACGACCGCAGTCTCGATAACATCTTCGCGGTGCAGGAGGAGATCGCGCGGGCGATTGTCGATGCATTGAAACTGCCCTTGCTCGGCAAGGACGCGGCGCCGTTGAAAGTCGCATCGACCAGCAATGTCGAAGCGTACGATCTTTATCTGTTGGGGCGCCATCACGCCCGCGAGACGACCGACGAATCCCTGCAGAAGGCCATCGATTACTTCCAGCAGGCGATAGCGGCGGACCCGGCATTCGCGCTCGCCTACAGTGGGCTCGCCGATGCCTATATGCTCCTCTCGGACTACGGTGGTATATCGATCGACGAAGCAGACAGACTGGCCGAGCCGGCAGCCCACAGGGCAATGGAACTCGACCCCGGTGCGGCCGAGCCTTATGCATCGATGGGACTGATCCTCGATTATCGATTCCGCGCCGAGGAATCGATCGCGTACTTCGACAAGGCGCTCGCGATCAATCCGAACTATGTGAATGCATTGCTGTGGAAGTCGAGCGTACTGGAGGATGCCGGACGCTACCACGAGGCAGCGGCGCTGACTGAACAGGCCTATGAACTCGACCCGCTGTCGAATTTCGCAAAATCACGTGTCGTCAACTCCGCGGCGTCCACCGGTGACTACGCCCGCGCCGAAAAACTCATCCGTGAGATGATCGCCGCCGACCCCGACGACCCGTTCCCGTACGAGGAGTACGGCAACCTTTACTACAATCGTGGCGAGCTAAGCCTCGCGGTACCGCACTACATTCACGCTCATCGACTGCGTCCGGGTGACACGTTCATGGCCTGGCAGTTGGTCGATTCATTTATCGGCATGGATGACGAAGAAGCTGCCCGGGCCTGGTACGAAGAAGCCCGCCGGCGCGGCCCGGAGACCATCTACACCGGTCGTGCCAGGATGGCGTTGCTGCGGTTCTTTGGCGAACCCTCCCAACACCTGGCGTTTGCGCTGCAACGTGCGGAGAAGCAACCTGAAAACGCGGCGCTGCGAACCCATGTTGGGCGGGCCCACCTCGTGGCCGGTGACCTGGCGCGCGCGGAAGCCGATCTGCGACTCGCCCTCGATCTGGCGGGATACCGGCCGGCCGGGGGTGGGCTCATTGCCAACCAATTTTTCGCCGCCGCGCTCCTCGCCGCCACATTGGTGCGCCAGGGTAAAACCGAGGAAAGCGAGATCCTGCTCGGTGAACTCGATGCACTGCGCGAGCATTTATCGTCAGACGTACCCGGCATTTCTTCCGCGGCCGTCAATCAGGCATGGGTTGCGGCTATTCGCGGTGAGCGCGAGATCATGCTGGACGGCCTCGAGCGCGCGTTCGAGGGCGGCATGCGCGGCCACGTCAGGTTGTTAAGAAACCCTATCCTGACACCGTATCTCGACGACCCCCGTTTCCAGGCCTTGATCGAGCGCATGCGCGCCAGCGAAGCCGCGATGCGACAGCGCCTGATCGATAGCGGTCAACCGCGGCTGCCCGGTGACGCCAGCAATCTCTGGTAATCTCCAGACAGGCAACCATGCTGGCTGTGAAGCGAAAACAGACTCCTGGCGCCGCCAGCTAGTTACAAACGCATCGCGCGGACTTCTCGCACGGAGGCGCCGGACTCCAGTCGCAGCGGCCTTTCTCGAAGCCGTTGCCGGTACACCACGCGTTGCAATCGAATTTGTCGGGATGACCGATGTCATCCTTATGGCTGTGCAGCTCGCCGGCCGCCGGATTGGACTCCACCAGCTGCCCGTCGGGAAGACAGGCCTCGCCGAACATCCGGCCGTTCGGAGTGCCGTCGCTGTGCGTGCCTATGTGGCAACCCGCGACACTCGGAGCAACGCCGTCGGAGTCTTTCCACCAGGTCAGATTGCCATCGAGCCAGTCGTCGGGTTTGAACTCGAAGGTGCCGGTGGCGCCGGGCATGCCTTTTGCCCCCGCCGAAGGCTCATGCATCTTCTCGTGCCTGGCCTGGTGCGAACAGGCCGTCAGCGTTGAGAACAGCAGTATCAGTGCCAGCAGTCGCTTCATGTAGTCCCCCTGCAGATCGTTTTGTTATCCGAACTTCGATTACCGACGCGGAACAAATTTGCCGATACAAAACCTGTTCGCGTGAGTTCTCGCGTCATTATTACTGCAAGCGTAGTACATGAAACGGCAGTTTGAGACCTGCACTGACCCGGGGACCGCGCGTGCGGTTAAGCAATCCGCAGTTTCCGCAGCGGATCCGAGTGCCACGATACTCATTGAGTAACCGGCGGAGGAGTTTGTACCGGGCCACCCTGGCGCGCGAGCGGGTTGCAGTTCTTTATCGTTACCCGCCCTTCCAGCACGCTGCCCTTCGAGTACTCGGAGAAGATGCATTCGTTGGTTTTCGGGTTGTAGTTCTCGACCCACAGATTGTCGTCCTTCCAGGTCGCTGCAATATGGCGCTGACCCTCCGGGACGCGGATCGTCATCACGCCGCCGTAGCGTTTTACGAAGACCTGCTGGAAATAGAAAAAATAAGCAGCCCAGCCAACGAGCAGAACGACCAGCGCCGACACCACGGCACTTTTCCAGCTCCCCATGCGGGCACCAAAGAAGAACACGAGGCCAAACGCGATGGCAAAAATGAGTGCCCAATAAAAGTATGTAATCATGATGTCACTTCCTGATTTATGGAAAGATTTGGCTGAGTCGAGAGGTTTCCTTGCAGCGCCGCCGAAACCTACCGCGTCCATCCTCGTCGAAATAGGCAACCCCACTCAAGGAACGGCCAATGCATGGCTTTATGATCCTCGGACAGAAGCGCCATCGCAATATGCCGACTAAGCTTTTGCTTGCGCTGGTAGTCGCGCTGTTCATGACATCGCTCGCCCGGGCCCGGGAATCGGCCGCCGACGAACTGGCTGAAAAAATGCTCGATGCGCTGGGCGGCCGCGCAGCATGGGCCGGGCTCAGAAATACCATCAACGGATCGCAACAGAACCGCGCCGGCGAGCCGACCGTGGTTTACGCGGTGATCACGATGGATTTCGAGCGCCCGCGCTTCCGCATCGAGACAACCGGGCAGGATCTGCACCTGATCCGCGTCATTGACGGCGATAATAGCTGGCGCTTGCGCCGTTCCGGCGCAATAGAGGACGTACCGGCCGAGCTGTATGCCGACGACATGCGCTGGTACGAAGCGCACCTGTATCGCACAATCCATCGCGTCGCCGCCCGCGATCCGGCCCTGGCGGTCGTAAGCGGCGACGACGGTCGCCTCGAGGTACTGGCCGGCGACCAGCGCATCCTGTGGTTCAAACTGGATGCAAAGGGCGAACCCTACGCATTCGGAGCCTGGGACGACGACACCGGCAGCCTGTCCGGCCCCTGGGATTTCGTGAAAGACGGGATCCACCACCCGCGCTGGGTGTCGTCCGCGGACGGCACGTGGCGAGCCGCGGTCCGGGCGCTCGACGTAAACGTACCCCTGCACGACAGCGCATTTGCGCGCCCCGACGAGTGACGCCCGCGCGAACCAGATCCGCTGTTAAGCTCGTTCGAACAGACAGCCGGACAAATGACCAACGCAGGAATCATCGCATCATGACAGCAGGTCCAATCGTCGTTCTGATTTCCTACACTGCGCAGCCGGGGCAGGAGGAACGCACGCTGGGGGAGATCACGGCCCTCGTCGCAACCGTCGTCGCCGACGAAGACGCGTGCCACGAAATCGAGCTCATCCACGGTGCGGACTACCCGGGCCGGATTATGCTGATCGAGCGTTGGACCAGCCGTGACGCCTACGAGGGTCCGCACATGCAGACCGCGCATATGGCTGACTTCATCGATCGTGCCGCGGAGTTTCTTGCCGGCCCGCCCGACATCTCGTTCTGGATCTGAAAATATGACCGGAAATTTCAATTCGCTCTCGCCCGCGCGTAACGCAAGCGGGCGCAGGACGAGCATCAGCGCCATTCACGCCGGACTCCGGCTCGCATGAACCCGTTGGTCGGCAAGCTGGACAACGGCGCAATCGATATCGTTGGCGACGTACACGGCGAGATCGGGCCGCTGCAGTCACTGCTGCATGCGTTGGGTTACGACGGCAATGGACGTCACCCAGACAAGCGCCGTCTCGTCTTTGTCGGCGACCTCGTTGACCGTGGCCCCGACAGCCCCGCGGTGCTCGAACTGGTCATGAGACTGGTCGGTAACGGCAGCGCACAGTGCATTCTCGGCAATCACGAGATGAACCTGCTGCGCAACGACCGCAAACACGGCAACGACTGGTATACGTGCCCGGAAGCCGCCGACCCGACACAGGCCAGGTGCACAAGCGAAGAACAAAAGCGGCGGTTTCACCAGTTCCTGCTCACGCTTCCGCTGGCACTGCAGAATGGCAGCTTGCGGGTCGTGCATGCCTGCTGGCATGAAGAATCGCTCGCCAGAGTTGCCGCGCTGGAGGATGGCACGGACCCGTTGGCCGCATTTGAGTTATTCGACGCCGAGACCATAGCGGCGCACGAATCAAATCTCGAACTGAGGGCGCAGGCACGGGACGAACTGGATTCTTTGACTACCGCTCTCTCGGACCACGATGCCGTGCCGCCGTTTTTACCCGCAAATGCGGCGATCGATACCGCATGGCAGATGGGCAACCCGATCCGGGTACTGACATCCGGGGTCGAGACACCGACTGCGGCACCTTTCTATGCCGGCGGGAAATGGCGCATGGTCGAACGGCGCAAGTGGTGGGAAGACTACGCCGAAGCATGCCCGGTCATCATTGGTCATTACTGGCGTCGTTTTGGCAATGCCAGCACCGGGCTCGCGGGTAAATACGGGCCGGATCTTTTCGCCGGCATCGAACCGCAACACTGGATGGGCAGGCGCAACAATGTCTATTGCGTCGATTTTTCGGTCGGCGCCAAGTCGGTCGCACGGGCCAACAACATCGACCATTCGCATTTCAGGCTTGCCGCATTTCGCTGGCCCGAGTGCAGTGTGATGCACGACGACGGCGCGTCGTGGAAGGTCGCGAAGGCAAAGCGGTAGTGCCGCCAGGCTAACGTCCGGCAGCATCGCTGCACAGTGCCCGGCCGCACAATGCGTCAACCAGAAATCGCATTGCCGGGCGGCTGACAAGCATCCACGGTGTCCGCCACCTGTCTGTGCGGCTGCGGTGTGGCGAGCCCGCGGGTCGGCGGTTCATTCCGAACCGGTTGCAAGGTACGGCGACGGCCGCTTTTGCCCGATCATGCGAGACCGAAACGCACCCCTGGTGCCGGGTTCAGATAGAATACGGTCCTTTTCGGCCCGGCTGCGACACGCGCCGACAACCCGGCGCGGCCGGGACAACCGCACGAACTTAAAGGTAAATGACGATGAACCGCAATACCAAATTCTGGATCTCGCTGGCAATTTTCCAGGTGGCCTTCGGCTTTACCGTTTTCGCCCTCACCCGCGAGCACTATATCGAGGCTGCCGGTCCCAGGGTCAGCGCTACCGCGATGCGGCCAATGGCGGCCGCGCGGCCCGGCACAATTCCGCAATCCGACCTGGCACAGTTTGCGACCGCAGCCGCGCTCCAGACCAACAGCAACGATCCGGCCGAGATCGGACGCCAGGCCGACCAGTTTTTCACCAACAAGCAGTTCGACAGCGCGGCCCAGCTTTACGAGCGGCTGGTCGAGCTCGTGCCGGACAATGTCGACACCTATAACAATCTCGGTATCACGCTGCAGTATCTCGGAAGGTCGGACGAAGCGTTGCAGTGGCTCAACAAAGGCGTTGCCGTTGATGCGAGCTACCAGAGAATCTGGCTGACACTGGGGTATGTATACAGCCAGGTCGGCAATACCCAGGAGGCACGCGCGGCGCTGACCAGGGCGATCGAAATGGACCCGGACAGCGGCATCGGCCAGTCGGCGGCGAACATGCTGGCGGAGCTGCCCTAGGCACTGCCGGGCGATACCCGGTCAGGCCACGCAGATGCGCTGCCACCGCAATGCCCGTGCCCCGGCCGAGGAGCGCGGCCAAACAACGAACCCGAGTCGGCCGCTTCCGGCCGCAAGACCCGCCCGGAATTCACACACCACACTGCGTTCAGCCTGACGCGACGGGCGCGATCGTCGCGATGTAGCTCAACGACAGCCTGAGCGGCTGGTCGGTCACCATCTGCCAGACCTTGCGGGCATCCTCGTCGCTGCGCCGGATTTTCAATTCCAGCGCTGCCCCCGGCAGCCGATCGGAAAAATACTTCGCTGCGATAACAGGCGTTCGCTCCAGCTCGGACGTCACCCAGCCGGCCATCAGATACTCGACGTCGCTGGCATGGCCCCAGCAGGAAATAATGAAATGCAGCTCAAGCAGCTCGGCGAGCCGGGTCACCCGGTGCAGGTAGAACGTGCCCGCGTTTGGCGTCATGCGCTGGAATTCATCGGTGCCCAGCGCATGCCAGGTAAAGGTGCGCAGGAACCCGTCATCGCTGAGGTCGACCCGGTCGATCAGGAAATCGACGATACCATTGCAGGCTACCCGGACGATTTGCGGGTCGGCGGTTGTCGCGCTTGCAGCGGCCATCGCGCCGAGTATCGATTCGATCTTCGGCAGCAATAACTGCATATGGGCATTGAAGTCATGCAACACGCCGACGGTGATTGCGTTTTGCAGCGAGATACCGGCCATCGACTGCGGCAGCTCCTCCGGCCCCGGCATTGCGGTATTGCCGATCAGCACCGGCAGCACCGGTACTTTATTTGCAAGCGCCGTCTCGATCTCCATTCGCACCGGGTCATCCGCTTCGTTGATGCGGGTGTGCCACCCAGCACCGATCAACGCAATCAACACGCTGCTTTCCTCTATCGCCTCGCGGATGAAGTCGGAGAAACTGACCGCGAACGGAATCGCAGTAACGTCCATGAATACCGCGTCCGCGCCGAACCGTCCGACCAGCCAGTCACACACGCGGCAAGCCTGAGGGCCGTCGCTACGGCGGTAGCTGAGGAAAATCATCGCCATCGTACGAGCCTTTTTGCCTCTTCTATGCGACGCACCACGGTCGTCGCCGTCACCGCCGCCACGCCGAACAATCCGAATGCGACCAGACTATCCGCATTCAGTCGACGCTCCAGTCCAGCGCGACAAGTTTCCATCCGCTCTCTGCCCTTTCGATCGTTAGCGAGAGCAGGTCGCGTGGCGCATTTGCCGGTTTGAACAGCACCGAGTAGGAATCATTTCCGGCGTTATCGTCATTGTTGCGGAATATCGAAAACGGCAACGGCGAAGACGGGAAACCGATCGCATCTCCCAGACTGTCCGCGGAGATCAGCTGCCACTCACCATCGTTCGCGGTGAGCGCTGGATCCGACAGCCTCTGCAGCAATGCCGGATCCTCCACGCCATGACCCTCGGCGTTGATCAGCCCATGATCCTCGACGAGCCACATAGCCAGCAACCCCTGGACCGCATCATCCGCGCTCAGCGTTGCAGGGAGAACCCCGACTGCAGCAAGACCGGCCGTCAGCCGCGGTGCATCGGTCATTTCATCGGCAATCTCGTCCACCTGCTGCTCGACAAACCATGTATGCAAAAGATCCTCGGTAAAACCGACAATCGAATCGACGGGCGCACCGGAAAGCGGCATCGGCATATCGGAATCCGGGACGGCGGAAGTACCGACTCGCCCGGGCCTGGCACAGCGGAATTTTTCGTCTCCTCTGCTCCCTTTCCCTTTCCGCAACGACAACGATTTCAGAAAACACGGATAAGTAGTGAACTGATCGTACGGTAATCCTTCTTTTTGATTCGCCTGCCAGCGCTTGCCCTCTTCGATAAACCACTGGAATTTTTCGTACTGCGTTGCGGCCTTCTGAAACTTCTCAAGCCTTTTTCCCAGCGTCTTCCAGTCGTTACCGGAGCGCGCTCCAAAGTCGCCGTTCCTGGCCAGAAAATCGCGCATGAAAAAGAACATCGCCCTGGCCGTTTGCATCGTGTCGTCGCGGTGCTTCGAGGTCAGGTCGGCATCGTGTTTGCGCCATCCACCGCGGTCCTGCGGATGCGACCAGGCGAGCTGTGGCTGGCGGCAAGTGGCCTTCCATAGCCCCGGAACGTCAGGCTCGCCCGCGTGCGACCAGGAGTCTCCCAGAGGATGCAGCGCTGCGCCAAAACGGTTTAGCCGCACGGTCGGCGACAGCGTTTTGTCCCGCACCGCTATCTCCTGACGAACCCAGCGGTTTCCGCCATTGGCCTGGTCGTGCACACCATTGTCCACCCGGCGAGTATTGGGTGCGCCGGGCACGGCGTCGTTCGCCGGGAAGTGATGCTGCTGAACGACGCGGGAAACCGCTTCGATTTTCGGTGCGTTCGGCCTGACGCAGACCTCGCCTACGAGATAAGTCGCTGCCAGCACATGGGTCTCGTCCGCGGATACCGAACCCGCGGCAATAATTTCTGCGTCGGTGAGTGAGAACCCGGCCTGGAACGCCAGCCATTTGACCAGCCCATAGTGAACGTCCGCCTCCCATGCCCAGACCGGGGTCGTACAGGAGACCAGCAGGAATAGGGCCGCAGTCAATCTTCGAAACCGAACCATGGCGTGCTCCTCGCAAACAACGGTCTGACCGGCCGCGACGTCGTGCGGGCCGAGGTGGGAGAGAAAAACCGTTCGCATCGCCGTGAACACCGGCTCACCGGCTTGAACGACAGCGAAGGCGCTGCGCCGACCGTTGACACCGCTTGCTCAAACTATAGTCGAGAATTCACACATTAACGGCAGGCCAACGTTAGCCGCCGGGGCAATGGTGCGCGCTGCAGGTACTGGCACGATGTGCGTGGCGCGAGTTCTTCGATGAGCTGCCGTCAGCTCGCAGCGATTTTTTCGTCAACGCGGCCGGCCAAACTCCTGCGCCCAGTAGATGCCGTGTTCGGAGTCCGGGTTCAGCGCATAAGCGATGCCGGATTCGCTGTAGCGCGGGTCCATCAGCGTGGCACAGTGACTGGGACTTTCGAGCCAGCCATTGACCACCTCTTCCGCACTGGTCTGCCCGGCCGCGACGTTTTCGCCAATCGCGCTCCACTCGTAACCGGCGGCGCCTGCACGGAAGTCAGGTGTATTGCCGTCGCTCCCCTCATGCCCCATGAAATCGGAGGCCGCCATATCCTGCGCATGAGCCAACGCGGCATGCTCGAGTACGGCGGAATAGGCCAGCGGCGTCGTCGCCGCAAATTCCCGCCTACCGCAACGCCGCGGTTGCGCCCGTGCGCGATTGACCAACGCGAGCACCTGTCCTGCAACCGCGGGCATTTCTTCCGGCCGTGGCGGCGTGAAGGGTTCGGCAAGAATCAATCGAAGGTCATGACCGTCACGATGTACCCCGATATCGCGAAACGCCAGGTTCGTAACGTCATCGCAAAAATGCACGGGGAGGATTTCAGCGATGCGGGCATCGCCTCCGTCGGTCCGAATCTCGATCGACGCGGTCGTCTTCATCCGATAGCCGGCGGCGGCCAAGGCCTCGCCCAACTCATCGCCGCCGGCAGCCCGCCTGGCCGCGGCATCCAGTCGCTCGTCGCGTCGCAGCAGCCGGTCCGTTCCCGCATACTCGCCGCAGCCCTGTATGCGAGCGGCGTTGACGAGATCGATCGTGTCGGCCACCGCTGGCACAGGTGTAACGACAAGCGATAACACAACTGCAAAAGACAGCGCCCTCAAACTGTGGGTGCGCCTGCCCGTTGTGCTGGCGAGCTGTGTTGCCGCAAACCCCGTCGTTTGCCCTGGCGCTTTTCCCGCCCTTTGCATCCAAACCACTCCATGGCTCCGCCAAACCCGCCGACATTGGCGCTCAGGAAGTCGTTCCCGCCAATGTACCGACCTTGTCGTCCTCATCATCCGTAACACCGGCCACAATCGCAATCGGCACATCGGGAGCCGTTGCGCCGACACCCCCCCAATTGCGACAGGCTTCGATTTCGGATTACCCGCACCATCGCGAGTTTGCCGCCAATCAGCGGCATACAGCAAAAGGCCATTCTGATAAGGTTGCAACTGCCTCGTCACTTCACGAGAACATGCCTCCCGAGAAACACCAGCTACCGTTCGATCCACCCGCAAAAGCCACAATCGAGAAAGTCGAGCGCATCGGGCCTTTTGTCCTGCGCGTCGACTACCGGCTTCCCGACGGGACCAGCGCAACCTGGCGCTCGCGCACGAACCGGACCCACGGCGGATTGCGCACGATTCCCTCGCCGGCAGACACCGCGCAGGCCACGAGTCCGGAATGGTGGCTGCACGTGTGGGCGATTGCCAAAGTCGTCTGGTGGACCGCGGCGCTTTTTATTGTCGGCTCGGCGTGTTTCATGGCCGCCAGCGCGGCACCGCTACAACCCGGGTTTTTCGGCCGGTTCGCAGAGAACACCACCGCAATCAACAGGGTTTTCTTCGTCGGCTCAATATTTTTTACGCTGGCTGCTTATTCGCAGTTCCTGGCAGCAGTCAATGCCAACCGTGTTACCGCTATTGCACACGGCCATGATCCGACCACCCCGTTCAGGTGGTTCGCCTGGCGGCCAGGCCAGATCGGCTGGCTCAGTACTTTCATTCAGTTCGTCGGTACGCTGCTGTTCAATATCAACACGTTCGATGCGCTGCTCCCCGGCCTCAACTGGTTTCAGGCCGACCTTCTGATCTGGACACCCGACATCATCGGCAGCGTATGCTTCCTCATTGCCAGCGTCCTCGCATTTACCGAATACTCTGATGGATCGTTCGTGTGGAAACCGCGCGACGTATCTTGGCGCATCGTATGCCTCAACCTGCTCGGTTCCATCGCTTTCGGAATCGCCGCCATCTACGCGATTATTTTGCCCGGCAGCAGTGATGTCCTGAACGCGCGGGACGTCAACTTTTTTACTTTCGTCGGCGGACTGTGTTTCATGGTGGGTGCCTATCTGCTGATCCCGGAGGCAGCGCGGAATCTCCGCAGGATTGTGCACGGGCAGGGAATCGCGGTCGCACACTCCTGACGCGCAACGGATGCCGCCCGTGAATCGGCAACCAGCCACTTCGGAACGGTAGGCAAAAACCAATAGCCGCTGACGCTTTCCTGCCGTGGCGACAGTCGAAGGCGCTCCTTGCCCGCATTGCTCTCAAGGATTGACCGCCCGCGGGTGCCGATCGGTGCCAGGTCGCTGGCAAACGGACGAAAGAATAACCACCAGAGTATGGCTCTGCCCCGGATCTCTTTTCTACGGCTTGCACCATCAACATTACGCCGTCAGACTCCTGCCCCTGTTGGTTCGGTCGACCCATCTCGGAGTTATCGCATGCGCGGATTTACCACCATTTTTTTGCTTCTGCTTGTCACCGCCTGTGTCCGGGAAGCGGCGCCGCCGCAAGCCCTTCCCGATGACACCCGGGCAACGCCAGGCGTGCAGGCGGCCGTTCCCACGGCCGCCACGATCGCCTCCCACACCGCCAACGCCGAAAGGTTGGAGGGCTTTTACAACCTTTACTGGGACGAGGATAGCGGCAAGCTGCTTCTTGCGATCGACAGGTTCGACGAGCCTTTCATCTACCAGGACGGCCTCGCACGCGGCGTCGGATCGAACGACCTGTTTCTCGACAGGGGTCAGCTCGGTGCAACACGACTCGTTCGTTTCCAGCGTATCGGTCCACGCGCGCTGCTGGTCGCGGACAACACTTCCTACATCGCAACGACGGAAAACACCGACGAGCGGAAGGCGGTGGAGGAATCGTTCGCCCGTTCGGTGCTGTGGGGATTCGAGGCGGTCGCATTCGAGGGCGAAATCATGCTGGTCGATGCCACCGAGTTCTTCCTTCGCGATACCCACCACCTCGCGGCGACATTGCAAGCTGCCGAAGAAGGCGACTACAAAGTCGATCCCACGCGGTCGGCGATTTTCCTGCCTCGCACGAAGGCATTTCCCGACAACACCGAGGTCGAGGCGATCGTCACTCTTGTCGGCGAACCCACAGGCCAGATCATCTCGACCGTAACCCCGGACCCGCGAGCAATCACCGTGCATCTGCACCACTCGTTTGTGCGCCTGCCGGACGCCGGCTTCGAGCCGCTACCCTTCGATGGCCGTGGCGGCTTTATGGATCCGGCGAAGCCGTATGTAGATCGTGTCAGCCTGGATTATGCCGTGCCGGTGGGCGACCCCATTGTCCGGATCAACACCTTGCGCCACCGGTTGCAGAAGGAGGATCCGTCGGCTGCGGCCAGCGCAGCGATCGAACCGATCGTTTATTACGTGGATCGAGGTGCACCGGAGCCGATTCGCAGTGCCCTGATCGAGGGCGCATCATGGTGGAACGAGGCATTCGAGGCCGCCGGCTACCGAGATGCGTTCAGGGTCGAGTTGCTGCCCGAGGATGCCGACCCGATGGACGTGCGCTACAACGTGATCCAGTGGGTGCATCGCTCGACCCGCGGCTGGTCATACGGTTCCAACGTCAACGACCCGCGCACCGGCGAAATCATCAAGGGCCATGTCTCGCTCGGCTCGCTGCGGGTGCGCCAGGACTACCTGCTTGCCGAAGGTCTCCTTGCCCCTTACGTAGACGAAACGATCCCCGCCGATATGCTGGAGTTTTCGCTGGCACGAATTCGCCAGCTCTCGGCCCACGAAGTCGGCCACACGATCGGGATTGCGCACAACTTTGCCGCAAGCGCGGATGAGCGTGCCTCGGTGATGGACTATCCGTACCCGTATGTAAAGCTCGACCGCGATGGCAAAATCGATGTGACCGAGGCCTATGACACCGGCATCGGCGAGTGGGACAAACGAGTGATTCTGTACGGCTACCAGGATTTTTCGGACGCCATCGACGCAGCCGCCGCGCGCGAGGAGATCCTGCGCGAGACCTATGCCTCCGGCCTGGAATTCGTGTCCGACACGCACTCGCGATCCGACGCATTTGCGACGAGCGCCGGACCGGCCCACCCGCGCGGAAACCTGTGGGACAACGGTGCCGATGCGGTGGCGGAACTCGATCGGGTGATGCAGGTACGCGAGGTCGTGCTCGCGAATTTCTCCGAGCGCAACATCCGCATGCAACGGCCGATGGCGAATATCGAGGACGTGCTGGTGCCGATGTACCTGTTCCATCGCTACCAGTTGAAAGCGGCTGCCACGTTTATCGGCGGTCAGGAATTCACCTACTCGATGCGCGGTGACGGCTGGGTTCCGGTCAAACCGGTCCCGCCAGCGCAACAGCGCGCGGCCGTCGCATCTTTGCTCGCCACGATCACACCCGATGCGTTGCGCCTGCGTCCCGAACTGGTGGCACTGATCCCGCCGCGCCCCCCGGGCACGCCCGACTCGCGTGAGATATTCCCGCGCCGGACCGGCTACGTGTTCGATCCTTTTGCGGCAGCCGCCACTGCGGCGGATCTGACGCTGGAGATGCTGCTCGACCCGGCCCGCGCCGCGCGGATGCTCAACAACCATGCGCTCGATCCCGAGCAGCCGGGTTTCGCCGAACTGGTCAGCGCCGTGCTGGAAGCGACCTGGTATTCGCGTGCCGCCCCGGGCGAAGACGCCGAACTCCGCCGCGTCGTGAACGACACCGTTTTGCAGCGCCTGATGATGCTCGCCGAAAATCCCCAGGTGCAGGCGCAGGCGCGCGCCATTGCGCTGGATCAGCTGATCGAACTCGATGCCTGGATCGGCGCACAGGTCAGCCGGGCGCCCGCCGACTGGCGCGCGCACTACCGCTTCACCAGCGACCAGATCCGCCGTTTTCTCGCCAACCCGGAGGCGATGCCGCCGCAGACGCCGTTAAAGGCACCGCCCGGATCGCCGATCTGAGCCGAGATCGGCGCTAGAGCCTGGGCAAGCGCACTGCTGTTTTGGAGTTAAGCAGGGCTGCTGCCGATGCGCACGCTCGCGAAACGGCCTGGCAATGCACTAACCCCGCGATTGCTATAGCAGACTCGCTATGATCCTGGCCCGGCGAGTATCAACGCCGCGGCAACTGTCGCGCCGAGATACGTCTGCGCAAATGCAATGCGGTGACAAAACCGGCGCGGCCTGCGCAGCTCACAACGGCGACGCGGGTTACCCGATCGGGAATCGGTTAGCCCCGAAACGGGGCCACCCGCCGATCTCTACAGCTGCGACTTGAAATAGTTGAACGAATGAACAAAAGCGTCGCGCAGCTTCTCGGCCTCGGCCAGCATGTTTTGCCAGACTTCGTCGCTCGAATCGGCCAGTTCCTTCAATTTTGCCTGCGCGGAGTCGGACTGTTCACGCAGCTTGGCCAACTGCTCCTTGTACGCAACCTCGGCTCCGCCGGATGCCTCAGCGGCCTTCTTCTCGAACTCGTCGAGCATGGCGTTGGTCTCGTCGATTTTCGTCTTCATTGCAGCGACGATTTCGTCCCTGGTCTTACCCATGAGTGGTCTCCTTACGCATGTATTGCAACCGATCGTATCGGTCTCTTACTGATTATCCTGGCAAGCCACAGACGGACCCGCCAGGGAGGCATTGAGGCTACTGCGACCGCGCCGGGATAGCAATCCGTAAAGTCCTCCCAGGCGGAAGCCGCTGCATTTGCCCGAGAGACACTGCACCCCACGATGGTTCGCTGACGATGAGCACTCGCGCCGACGGCCGCTCGCCGCTTCCCAACGGTCGAGCCCGGCGTCTTCGTTTTAGGTAGACTGTTCCCGCACGTCATTTGCCATTTAATAACTATCCGAGGCGCAATTGACGAACCCGAACGAGCAACAGGCAGGCACACCAGAACATGGCAGTGCGCTGCGCCCGCGAGTCGCGACCATCCTGTGGAACGATCTGTGGCTGACCCGGCGCGCGCGCTGGATCAACGGCTTTATCGTCGCGCTGATCTTGCTGAACGTGATTGCAGTGATCGCGGAATCGGATAACCGTCTGGCAATTCCCTATGGCAGGTTGTTTCGCCAGTTCGAACTTTTCTCGGTAGTGGTATTTACTCTCGAATACTTGTTGCGAATCTGGTCGTGTCCGGACGGGGGGCGCTACGGGCATCTCGGCGAGTGGCGATCGCGCCTGCGGTTTGTTACCTCGTTCAACGGACTGATCGACTTCTTCGCGATTGCGCCGTTTTTCCTGTCGCTGTTGTTGCCGGTCGATCTGCGCTTCCTGCGTATTCTTCGCTTGCTGCGGATTTTGAAGCTGACTACTTACTCCGACACGATCGGCGTGTTCGCACGCGTATTGCAGCGCGAAGGCCGTGCGCTCGCCGCAGCCAGCCTTGCGATGGTCTCGCTGGTGCTGTTTGCCGCCTGCCTGATGTACCTGCTCGAGAACCGCGCTCAGCCCGAGGCGTTTTCGAGCATCGCGCAGGCGATTTGGTGGGCCGCGGTGACGCTCACCACGGTCGGCTACGGCGACATCACGCCTGTCACCTTCGGCGGCAAGATGCTGGGGGTCGTGATCATGGTGCTCGGCGTCGGCACGGTCGCGTTGCCGGCGGCGATGCTGGCAGCCCGATTCGGCGACGAGATCCAGTCGCAACGCGACGAACTCGAAGCCAGGGTTGCCGAATCGCTGGACGATGGCGTACTCGACCCGGCCGAGCGTGTGGCCATAGAGAAACTCGGCAAGGAACTCGGGCTTCCGGCCACCCATGTCAGCAAGATGATCCAACTGCAAAAACAACTGCATGAAGACGCGAGGCAATGCCCCCACTGCGGCAAGGAGCTGTGATGCTCTTGTTGCCCCCAGCGGTGCCAGGAAGCATGTCACTCCCCGGACCGTAATCACCAGTGCAGTCGGCCCTGCCGCAGGCAATCGTAATCGTGCGAAAGTGGCGGCAAATTGTGCGGCGGGAAATGACGGGAATGCGTTGCGGGTTAGTGGCATCGAGCGCGGCGGCGGAATCCGGATGATTGCCTTCGCAACAGGAAGACCCAGCGATCAGCGTTCGACGAAAACAAGAACAACAAGATCTATAAGACCTGGCGGGTGACGGCAACACGACCCGCGTTTGTCTATTGCGAAAACTCCACGACCTCGGCAGCTTGAACCTCGATCATCACCTCGTTGCGGCGCAGGAACCACGGTTTGAATGGCGAGTTATAACGCGCGTACAACGGCACGCCAACGGTTCGCAGACCGGCCTTGTCGACGGCTTCGAGCAGATTGGCCTCATTCTCCCGGTAGTTGGCAACACTCCAGCGGCCGCTGTAGCGACGCACCGCCACCAGCCGGCTTGGCACCTGCTGAATCCGGACCCGAGGGTCGCGGGGCTGCGGAACGGTCTCGAGCGTGTAGTCCTTCGGCATCACGAAACTGACGACATGAGTATCAGCCGAACCGGCGCCGCGAGACTGCGACACCGGCGCCGTCATTGCGATTTTCTCGCCCTTGGCGCGTTGTTCGACCGGTGCCGTCATCGCGATAGATTCGGCGCGCGAGTTGTTTCCCGATATGTAATCGAACAGTACCCTGAAGCCGACGTTACCGGCCGCGTCGAACTCGCCTTCCACTTCGGTCGCGGCAGTGAGATAGGCTGCGTAGCGGCGCAGCTCGAAACTCTCGTACTCCTTCACGACCCGGTATGCGGGTTCCTCGATCGCCATCGTCGGACTCCAGGCCAGTACCAGCAACAAATACCCAAGCGACGCGGTGAATGACCTCATGTGCTTTCCATTCTCATTTGCGGAGGGTCGGTCCGCGTAACGAGCGCGGCCGGCACGAGGGCGAGCCCGGTTTACCGGCGCGCTCGCTCACAAACAGGTTCGGTCGCGGCCAGCCCGCGGATGCACTGAAGGCTAGCGGGTCTCGAGCAGCATATCGGCAAACACGAAGCCATCGCGTTCGATAATCTCGCCGAGGACGACACTCAACGGCACATCGAATACCGGAGCATCCCAGACCAATGTGTGGAATTCGCCGTTTTCGCCGCAGGGATCAACGTCCTCCGGCAACTGCGCAAGCAGGTTCTGGTCGAAAACGCGGCCGGCGAATTGCGACGGCATCTGCTTCGGATCGACACAGGAGACGGTCGCCTGGATTCCGCCGGCGATCATCTCGCCGGCAAGCGCATCGGTGGGCTGACCCCACAGCGGATACAGCGCCTCGAGACCGGTTGGCGCCAGCTGGCTCTCGCGGTAGGCGCGGACGTCTTCGAGAAACAGATCGCCAAATGCGACCGCATCGACCCCGTAACGATCAACGGCTTTCTCCAGTTCCGCACCAACCGCCACCTCATAGTCGGCGTTCGAGCAGGGATTCGGCAAATCCACAGCAAGCAACGGCAACCCCACGGCGTGGGCCTGCAATTCCACGAGCTTTTGCCGCACTCCGTGCATCGCGACCCGCCGCGCAGCTGCGTGAAACGTCGTCATCAACGCAACCACTTCGACATCACGCCGTTCGCGCAACCTGTACAGCGCCCAGGCAGCGTCCTTGCCACTGCTCCAGGACATCAGGACTTTCTTCTTCCGGTTTAACGGCATCTTTGTCGAACTTAAAGCCAAAACGTAATGCACATTTCGGTTTACTGCGCCGTTCAGTTGCAATCGATGGAGTAAATCAGCGGTTCGGCTGCAGTAAAGCACGCCGCAAGGGACGGACCGACGAGGGCAAAAGTCACCGCGTTGGCCGGGTCAACGGATAGCAGCCACCCTTTCAGGCGCGATAGGTGCTCTTTATATAGGCGAGGATATGAGCGGACTCAGACATCTCGGCAGCGGTGTTTGGATCGACCAGGTAGGGGATCGAAACCCGCCCCGCGCGCTCGAGCAGCGCAAGCCGATTGTCGGTATCGGGCTGAACAGGGCTGCTCAGACGATCGCGGACGATGGGCGGCACCCAGTCCGAGGCCTTGTTGCGCCCGGCGGATCGCAGCACATACGGAATCTCCATCTCGCACAGTAACTCGCGAACCGGCCGCGCGAACGGGCTCGACTCGAAACTGTAAAGCTCCAGTGGTTTTTGCGGTTCCCGCGAAGGCTGCACGCGCACGCCCGCACCCAGCCGCGGGATGCCGGCAAGACCGGATCCAATCTGTTGCAGGGCCATTACGCGCCAGTGCAGCGGCGGCTTACGCTTGCCGTATGTCTTGAACAGGTACCGCACGATATCGGCAGATTCATACATCTCGCGGCCGGTGTTGGGATCGGCCAGGTACGGGAACTGCGCCTTGCCCCCGCGCTCGAGCAGCTTGGGCCGGAATCGCTGGCCGCCTTTCGGGCAGGGATAAATCAGCGCATCGAGATCGAGCATCGTCAGCGCCTCGCGCACGAGCCGGCAATAAGGACAGCCTTCGAACTCGTAGAGTTGCAGCAGTCTCTTCGGCTTGTTCGGAGCAGGATTCGTCGCAATGCCCTGGCCGACACGGATCAGTGTCGACGCCATCGAACCGGCAATATCAAGGCTGTGTCGCAGGGAATTACTGTCCATCTGGGGCTCCACCGAAATGCAGGGAAGCAAACATACAGCAAGCGGCGCCAGGGCACATCGATTCCTGGCAACCGGGCCGCGATTGCGCCGGTTCAGCAGAGGCGGCGCAGTGAAACAGCGACCGCCACAACGAATGAAAATGCCTGCCTTTCGAGCCGCGGCACTCGCCTCGCAAAAAAAAGGCCGGCGATAAACGCCGGCCAAGAGTGCGGTTTCATGGGGATGAAACCTATTGGGGTCCTGGAGGGTGGTGCAATTTAGCTCGCCGGCGGCAGAATCACCTGATCAACGACGTGAATGACACCGTTGCTGGCCATGATGTCGGCCTTGACGACGTCGATCTCGTTAATCTGGACGGTGCCCTTATCAACGAAGATGGCGATTTTCTCACCGTTGACCGTATCGGCGCTCGAGAGCTTGACGACCTGCTCGGCAGTCACCTTGCCTGGCACGACGTGGTAGGTCAGGATCGCGATCAGCTTGTCCTTGTTCTCGGGCTTCAGCAGAGTCTCAACGGTGCCGGCCGGCAGTTTCGCGAAGGCTTCGTCGGTCGGAGCGAAAACGGTAAACGGTCCGTCACCTTTCAAGGTGTCGACCAGGCCCGCGGCCTGAAGCGCCGCTGCGAGGGTGTTGAAGTTGCCGTTCGCGACAGCGACATCGACGATGTCGGCGTTCGATTTCTCGGCGTGATAACCGCCCGACTTGTGACCACCGGCCATCGCCGGCGTAGCCGTCACAACTGCCATGACGAGAGCGGTCTGGGCCGCAACAACAGCGGCAAAAACTTTTTTCCTGGTAACAATCATGATGTCTATCTCCAATGTTCAAGTGAGTGAATGGCTATCTAAAAATTCTTGAAGTCTAACGTTTGTCTGCTTTTCCTCCGCGACATGTCTTAGACATTCGAGGAGGTTTTCGCAAACCAGCTCAAGCCGGATTCAAACCGGGCAAATTTTTTGACGCAGAACTTTCTGCTCCAAAATAGGGAGGTTTACCTCTCATATTGAGTCGTTTACGTTACTATTTATCCTAAATACTTCACATGGAGGCTCGAATATGACTGAGCAGGATCAGGAGCAAAGACACGATCGCTTCCAGCTAATCATGCTGATCGGCCCGATTACCGGCATCGTCGGGTTCGTTCTCGATGAGGCACTGGAGTTTGTCGCCGCGGCTGAATCTCTCGATCTGTTTGCGTCCGTGCTGTCGCTATTCGGGTTCCTGATCTTCGCCGGGGCACTGATCGCGGCCGCGCAGACCAACCGGACCGAGCTCGTATCATCGGTAATCGATGACGAGCGCGTCTCCCATATTCGTTTTCTTGCCTACCAGGTCGGATTTGCCACGGTGATTGTGCTGCAGATCGTGATGTTGCTCGGCGCCGACCTGGTGCGCGGCATGACAGGGATCGAACCGGCAATGAGTACCGCCGCATCCCTGACGCTGATGACCGGCATCGCCGCCGCGCTCGGCCACTTCCTGTATCTGAATCGATGAGCGCCGACCGCCTTCATAACACGCTGAAAGTCCAGCGCGCGATGCATGACCTGACCCAGGCCGAACTGGCCAAACGCGTCGGCGTCACCCGCAAGAGCATGAATGCGATCGAGCGCGGGCATTTCGTACCCTCGACCGTACTGGCGTTGCGTCTCGCAGACGTATTCGGCGTCAGCGTGGAGACGTTGTTTCAATTGCCGGACGGCAGTTAGGCCGCACGCCCATCCACCTCACCCGGCTTGGCAGAATATCGTAGGATACCGAAGCAGCCAGCGTTCGCGCGGCGATAATCACTGGGCCAAAACTTATGAAAAGATTCGTAATCGCCGCGATAACACTGGCCATTGCCGCACCGCTCGGCGCACAGACAACTATCGAGGGCTTTCTGGTCGAACCGTTCGCCTCGCCACTGTTTTCCGAAAAAGACGTCAAGAAGATACGCCGCGGCGATGTTGTGACTACCTCTATCAAGAAGACCAGGGAACGTCAGCTAGGCGCAGCCGTTGCGTGCCTGTTGCAGGCCGAGCACGACGTCGTTCTGCGCGACTTTCTTGCGGTGATCCCGGTCACGGTGGGCAGTGATGTGCTCGCTCACGGCGTGATTGATCCCGCCGACATCCGCCAGTCTTTGACAGGGCTGTCACTCGGCGACCGCGAGGTTGCGGAATTGGAGCGGGTCATCGAATTCGGCGGCGGGTACGGTCTCAATTTTTCGGCGGCGGAAATCGCGGCATTCGATACGTCACGGCAAAACAGGCCGGATCCGGGTATCGCCGATGCCCGCGATACCCTGATCGACATCCTCGCCGGACGGACCGATGCGTACATGACATCGGGCATCGATGCGGTCGCGCCGTATCGGCGCGTTGGGACGAGCGACAACGATATCGCCGCGGAAATCCGGGAAAACGCGGAAGCATTCCCAAAACAGATCAGTCAGTTCCTGCCTTTTCGCAATGCCTGGGTTGAAAACAATGTGCCAGCAACAGTGAAACCCGACAGCGCCTATTACTGGCTGACGCTCGATATCGACAAGCGGCCAGTGGTTGCATTGAGCCATCGCCTGTATGTCAAAAACGGCGAGTTCGAGGCGATCGGTATCCGCGACTTCTACTTCACCAGTTTTTTTGATGCCGGCCAGAGTGTCGCCGCGCTGCTACCGGTCCATGAAGGCATACTGCTGGTATCCGCTTCCCATTTCTGGGTCGATTTCTGGAGCGGCTCGGCGAAGATCAAGCATTCGATGGGCACCAGGATGCTGGCAAAACAATTGCGCCACCTGGTCGAAGACAAGGGTATCTGCGGCAAGCGCTAGGCTGCGGTGAACACGTTTCAATAATCCTGATGAACTACATAGAACCCGTTTTCCGGCCTCCCTCCGAGGCGCGCTCGCTGATCCTGCAGGTCACCAACGGCTGCTCGTGGAACAAGTGCACGTTCTGCGAGATGTACACCCAGCCACAAAAGCGCTTCCGGCCGAAGCCATTCGCCGACATCGAGGCCGAGATTCAGGCAGTTGCGGGCACTGGCGACCCGGTGCGGCGGGTCTTCCTTGCCGACGGCGATGCGATGACGTTGTCGGTTCGCCGGCTCGGCGAGATTCTCGCCTGCATCAATGCCAGTCTGCCGACCGTGGAGCGGGTGTCGAGTTATTGCCTGCCACGCAACCTGCGCAGGAAGACGGTCGAACAACTGGCCGAACTGCGCGGGATGGGGCTGTCGCTTTTCTACGTCGGCTGCGAGAGCGGTGACGACCTCGTGCTCGAGCGGGTCAGCAAAGGCGAGACATACCAGTCATCGCTGGAGGCGTTGCAGAAGATCAAGGCCGCGGGCGCACGTAGCTCGGTAATGATATTGAACGGCATGGGCGGGACGCGTTATTCGCAGCAGCACGCGGTAAATTCGGCGCGGCTGATGAACGCCGCGCAACCGGAGTATTTGTCGACACTGGTCGTGAGTTTCCCAACCGGGGTCGAACGCTACCAGGCCGGGTTCCAGGGAGAATTCGAACCGCTCGATCAACCCGGACTGTTCGCCGAGATGCAATGGCTACTGGAAACGCTCGAACTCGACAACACGATTTTCCGCAGCGACCATGCCTCGAATTACCTCGTGCTGAAAGGCACGCTGGGGCGCGACAAAGAGAAACTGCTTTCCCAGGTTCGCGCGGCGATCGAACGCCCGGGTTCGGTGCCGTTGAGGCAGGAGTGGCAACGCGGGCTGTAGCCCGTGTTGAGGTTTGCTCAGGCAAAACCACCGCAATGCCTCACGTTGGCACGGTAGCGACCACCGGCACGGCTCCATGGCAAGATTGCCTGCCGCGGCGACGGTACGATGCGGGATGGCGTGGTGCCGCCATTGAACGGCGGGCGGGTGAAACGAACACCACGTCCGCGAGTGACATCGTCGCGAATGTCGGCATCCCGGTCGGAACAAGCCGCGGCATCCGCGCCGGTCCGGTGAGTCAGGCATGGGCGAAGCTGCTGCTACGACGATGGAGGCGGCCGGAGAGAGCGGGATGGCAACAGCTACAATAGCGTAGACAGGATTGTTTTGTCGGGAGACGACAGGCGTTCCGGCAGCGCCGAAGAGTTGCAGGAGCCGACCATGGAGAGAGTCACAGGGATAGATGTACACGACGGCGAGAGGACACGCAGTATCACGCTCTACCACGGCGATCTCTCGCGCATCCCCGCCGGGCAGGCGGTTGACCTGTTGGTGGTTTCGGCGTTTCCAAACAGTTATCAACCCATTCCTGGAACACTGATCGGCGCGTTGCACCGGCACGGACTGTCCGTCAGGGACCTGGCGCAGGAAAAGGCGCAGGACCTGCGGGAGATTTCCGGATTCTGGATTTCGCAACCGCTCAGAGAACGCAATCCGGACACGCACATCGGCCGGATCGTCTGTTTCGAGCCGCTCGTGATCGGCCCGCCGCCGCAGGTCGTCGGCGAGCTGTTTCGCGGCCTGTTCCCGTTCCTCGACGAAGGCCGCGATTCGGTGGTTGCGATGCCGTTACTCTCGGCGGGCAACCAGCGCTGGCCGCCCGAGGCAATATTCGGTCCGCTGGTCGAGGCTGCCTACCAATGGTTGCAACGCGGTCTGCCAATCGCCGAGTTACGAATCGTCGAGCACCGAGAGGACCGGATCCGAGCGGTCGCACGGCAGCTCGAGCAGTTTTCCGATGGCCGGTTCGCGGAGGGCGCGGTTCCCGAACCTCCAACGGTTGCGCCCGTGCCGGACAAGCGGACGATTCTACCGCCAGCTTCGTTTCCACCGCGCGATTCGCCACCCCGGCCGGCGCCGCTGCCCGCGGAGAAAAAACCCGGGCCGGCCGACATCCGGCCGAAACCTGTCGATCCTGCCGCGCCCGCGCAACCGACTGCCAACGGCTACGACGTCTTCCTGAGCTATGCCGAGGAAGACAAAGAGGCCGCTGCGCGGCTCGCGAAATTTCTCAAGTCCGAAATCGCCGGCATCCGCGTCTTCGACTATCGGCTGAGCATCGATGTCGGCAAATCGTGGCAGCAGGAAATCGATGACGCGATCGAAAGTTGCAACAAGATCGTCGCGCTGATGTCACCAAACTATTTCGCCTCGCCGGAATGCAAGGAAGAGCTGATGATCGCGCGGCTCAGAAATAAGCGCTCGAACTTCGAGGTCTTGTTCCCGTTGTACTGGAAAGACGCCGGCCGGGCGCTGGCAATGTGGCTCCAGGCAATCACTTACAGCGATTGCCGCGAGGGCGACCCGGCGAAACTCACTGCGGTCACGCAACGACTGGCGGACCGTCTGCGCCCGGGTTAAGCGCTGGCATCACGGTTTTGCCTGGCGTGACCAGTGCAGAATGTCCGCGCCCAACCGGCGGTCTGACCATGCGCCGCTGGCGGCCAAATGAGGCTACGATATAGGCTGATCGGATCGGACCGTCCAGCAGAAAGGGCGTCCGCTCGAATCCTTGGGGGACACTCCTGCATGGGTATTTCGACACACTCCCTGCCCCGACGTATCGCGATCGTCACCGGCGACCCGTCGCTGCCCGACCCGACCAAGCACGGGCACCGCTACGGCGCCGAAGACCTCGCGGTGCATGAGCGAATGCGCGAGGCATTCGCGGCGCTCGGCAAATTCGAATTCACCGTCATCGAGCGCCACGAGGGCCTGTTCGACGCGTTGCGCAAGTTCGCCCCGGACCTGGTGGTCAACTTCTGCGACACCGGGCTTCTCAACAATCCGCAGCATGAGATCCACATCGCCACGCAGCTCGAGACGATGGGGCTGCCGTACACCGGCGCAGCGCCGCGCGGAATGCTCTATTGCTACGACAAACAGATCGTGCGGCTTTTGGCCGAGGCGATGGGCGTTGCCGTGCCGCGCGAGCGTTTCGTAGCTGGCGCCCAGGTCACCGGCACCTCGGTCGGATCGTTCCCGGCGCTGATCAAACCGAATACCGCGGATGGCAGCGTCGGCATTACAAAAAATGCGGTCGTAGAAAATGAAAACCAGGCACGCGACTACCTGGCCTGGCTCGTTGCCGAGCTACCCGGTTGCGACGTGCTGATCCAGGAGTATTTGCCCGGCACCGAGTACGGGCTGGCGCTGATCGGGAACCCCGACGGAGGATTCGAGCAACTGCCGATGCTCGAGGTCGATTTCTCGGCGCTACCCAAGGAGTTCGCACCAATCCTGTCGTTCGAGTCGAAGACCGACCCCGATTCGCCATACTGGACCGATATCAGATTTAAACCCGCGAATCTGCCCGGCCAGCGGCAGCGGGAACTGGGCGATTACTGCCGCATGCTGTTCGCCCGCCTCGGTCTGCGAGATTACGGGCGCTTCGACTTCCGCACTGCGGCGGACGGAACGATCAAACTGATGGAGGTCAACCCAAACCCGGCCTGGGGCTACGACGCGAAGCTTGCAGTAATGGCCAATCTTGCGGGATGGTCCTATGCGGAACTTCTCGAGGCGCTGGTCGCGACCGCGTGGGCACGAATCAGACCAGACGCCGCGGCAAGCTGACGTCGAAATCCCGCTCGACGAAGCGCTCCGTGCCTTCGTCGGCCTCCAGCCGTCCCTTCAGATAATACGCCTCCGCATCCGCGGTCTGCGTCATCGACATCCGAACCGTAATCCGCCATTCGCCGCGCGTCAGCGTCGCCCGCTGCTCGATCATTTCCATCGCCGACAACGGATCGTCCTCGGCAATCTCGAAACACTTGTTCAGCGTATAACCGACCTTCAAATCAATATCCTCGAAGTGCACCAGGCTCGCGTCGTCGAACTCGCTGCCGTTCAGTTCGTAATGAAACCGGTTGGTGGTCAGGTCTACCGCCAGCCGGCGGCTGAATTGATGATGCCGGACGCGCTTCATCGAAGGGCTCGCCGCCATGTCCGGCGGCTCGAACGGCCGCAGCGTGTCGTCGTCGGGGCGCGGCTTGCGCACCGGCAACTCGAGCACGCTTGCACCGGTCGTGATATGCAATGCGGTGTTCGCATTGCTCGGCCAGACGATCGGCCAGTAGGCGGTCGAAACCGCGACGCGGATACGATGACCCTCGGGAAACGCATGCGCGATGTCGTTCAGCCGGATGTCCACGCTGAAGGTCTGACCCGGCACGAGCGGCGCGGGTTCGGCGTGACCGTGGCGGTGGGTCAGGTTCAGGACGCCGTAGGAAACTCTGAGCGAAGAGCCGTCCGCCGCGACATCGCACAGGCGCACGATCACATTCGCGGTGGGCTGGTCCGCGCGCAGCGTGAGGCGGACGACCGGCGCGCCGAGTATCTCGATGCGTTCGGCGAGCCTCGGCGTGTCGAAGGTCAGCGAAACCCCGTCGTCGGGACGCTGGTCGCGCGGCATCTCACCGTCGCTGCCGAACGCACACCACTCTCCTCCGCGGATGCCGCAGGTCTGCGGAGATGACAGAATCTGCTCTTCCGGCTCGCCGGGATCGCGCGCGCAGCCGTTCGCCGCAAGATAAAAAATCATTGTCTCGATGTCGGGGCTGGGCCACACCGGCTCGGCGACCCAGCGGCCGGGCATCGAGTCGTATTGCGGCGCGGGCGTGACCGCTTCCTGCATCCATACGCGCAACACCGGCTCGTCTTCGATGCCGTTGTCGATGTTCTTGAGCCAGCGATCCCACCAGCGTACCGCCTCCTGGAGGAATCCGATCGCCGGCCCGGGAATGCCAAGATGGGGGAACGTGTGCGCCCACGGGCCGATCAGACCCTTGCATGGCGAGTGCAGTGTGGCGACAAGCCGCGGCACCGCATTCGAATACGCATCGGCCCAGCCGCCAATCGCATAAACCGGCACCTCGATGCGTTCGATGTGATCGCGTACCGAACCCTCGCGCCAGTATTCGCCACGCCAGGGTTGGCGCAGCCACAGCTCCGGAAAATTCGGTAGCTGTTCGAGACGCTCACGCCATTGCTCGCGCCAGGCCGTACCGGCAATCTCCGGATCCGGCGGCAGCGCCTGGTTCATCATGAAGATCGCACCCCACTGCAAGTTCTCGGTCAGCAGGCACCCGCCCATGTAATGGGCATCGTCCGTATAGCGGTCGTCGGCGGCGCACAGCGCCATGATCGCCTTCAGCGCCGGCGGGCGCAGCGCGGCGATTTGCAGCGAATTGAATCCGCCCCACGAGATACCGAACATGCCAACCGCGCCGCTGCACCAGGGTTGCGCCGCCAGCCATGCGATCACCTCGACCCCGTCGGCATGCTCCTGCGCGGTGTACTCGTCGGACAACAGGCCGTCCGAATCGCCGGAGCCGCGCAAATCGACACGCACGCTGGCGTAGCCGTGCCGGGCCAGGTAACGGTGCATAGGCTCGTCGCGGTGACGCATGAAATCGCGCTTGCGATACGGCAGGAACTCGAGCAACGCCGGCACCGGGTTATCCGCCGCATCGTCGGGGCGCCAGATCCGCGCGGCGAGCCGGCAACCGTCCGCAAGCGGAATCCAGACGTTCTCGATGTCTTCTACGCCGTCGTTCATGGGCTGCGGCGCCGACCGCGCCGGACCAGTTGCTGCGTGGTCCAGAACGCGAGCGCAAGATCCTCACGGACATGCCGGCCAAGTTCGAGATCGAACGTATTGACGATCGCGAGACGAAATCCGCCGGGCGGCATCGAGTGGCTTGCGGGCGGGCGATCTTCATGGAACGTGATCTGGACGCTGGATACGCCCTCGGTCGCGCGCAGCCGGTCGACCAGTTCCATCGGCGGATAGCGGTACTGGATACCGTGCTCGCCGAACAACACGACGCTGTAACCGTCACGCCGGTCGCGATCGTCGAAGTCCCAGACCCCCGCGGCATAGAGTTTGACCAGTGCCTCGACCCAGCCTGCCCCGTACAGGTCCGGCCACTGGTCGGCAAACCGCATGTGCACCTCTATGATGCGCGCGCCGATGGTCTCGAAATTGAGCATGCCGGTGTAGCCGGTCATATAGGTGCCGACCCAGGTCGCAAGATAGCGCTCGACCTCGGGGCGGCCTTCGGCAAGCACGGTCCAGTAATCGAACATGCCCCCCGCAAGCGGCTTGCCGACGCAATGCCGCTGCCACTTCACCTCGCCATCGACCACGGCCACGTCGGTACTGACATGCTCGCCGTCCAGCAATTGCATCCACATGTGGCCCGGACGCTGGCGATGCTTGTACTCTTTCAGCGTGCGCAGCACGCCGCTGCCGGCGCCCATTCCGCGCATGTTGTAGATCGGCTTGCTGAAAACCGGGAACGCATCGGGATCGATACCGTGCGGCGCGCAAGGGAGATCCTGGCTCTCGGCGACCGCAAGCTTGTCGTAGATCCACTTGTACTCCGGATACCAGCGCCAGGCGTCGCCATCCTCGGTAGGTACGTTGACGTCAGCCGGGCACGCCACGCCTTCGAAATATTGCATTCGCCACGGGTCGGCTTCGCAGATAGGCATCTGATACTCCGTTGCTCAAGCCATTGTCGAGCAGCTACCGACTGTGGGCAAGTTATTGGCTTCGGCCGCATCGAAACGCGCCGGGCGCGAGCCGGAGGAGTCGCCGGGCGGCTCGCCGTCGACCTTTCACTCGCGGCTAATCTGCGCCGCCCCGGCGTGTGAAACAAACGCTATTGGTGAGACTGCGACCCGTTTCATCAAGCCATCAGTGAAAGACCCCCCGGCGATCTGCCAAGAAGCAGGATAGTTTTTGATCCCGTCGCACTTACTTCGATACGCCGCATACGCGGCGTACACTAGCCAAATGTCAGGAATCGAAGACGGACCGCCACTATGCAGCGTTGTTGGCCATGAAGAGAGTAGCCCTGTTCGCCGTCCTGATACTGATTGCGGGAGCAGCGATTGCGCACTGGTACTACTCGGACCGCGGCCGCTTCACGACCGCGCCCGAATACACCGGCCTGAGCCGCAGCGTTGCGGGCAACGACCTCCTGTCGGATCACGACCCGGCGGCAGTCCTGCGCTTCGATCCGTCATTTCAGTACATCGGCGGGCAGAAATTCATACTCTATGGCGTGGCGGATACCGAACAACACTTCTTCGTCGAAACCGACGGTGATGACAAACTGAAAAGCGTCTACTGGGTCCAGTACGAGGCCTACCTGCCGGAGAAGTCATACACCTATGACTATGACGACTCTCCTCTCAGGGTAAAGCTTGGCGATTACGAGTTCTTCACCGATACCGAAGCGTTTCATTACGACCCGGACAAGAAGAGAAAGGCCGGCACCGACGGTGCAATGGTGCGGCAGTTCCTGGCCAGCAGGGGTTATTCGTATCCGACAGAGGTGGCCTATGCACGAATGGTTTACCTGACCGATGCATCGCGGCAGAAAGAGCTGATGATCATCTTCATGGACGATCTCGCATCCTACGGATTGACCGCGGCCGAGCTGAATGACGGTGGCGCCAACGCCGCGCGCTGGCCGGAAGTCGAGCAGGCCCATCTCGACCGGATCAGGGACACGCTGACGATGCTGCCACGCGAAGACGGGCATTAGGCCTGCAGCGCTAGAGGCAAGCCGGGCCTGCACCGTCCTGTATCTCGCCAGGCACGAACCATCGGCTTTGGCGCCGCCGATAGCAAGCCGGCGTGTGCGCGGATCCGAAACTCGGTTTCGCACTGACAGCCGTTGGCGCGAATAGCGAAATACCCACTCTCGAAGTACTTGATAACCACTCCCGCCTTCGCCGCGTTAGAATCCCCGGAACTCCACAGGCAGACAACAAACCAGGGGCGCCCGAATGCAGCAGATCGTCGACACCATCAACGGATTCGTCTGGAGCGCACCGCTCGTTTATTTGTGCCTCGGCGCCGGGCTTGTTTTCTCGATCCTGACGCGATTCGTTCAAGTGCGCTTGTTCAGCGAAATGATCCGGCTGCTGTTTGTTAGCAAGGAGTCGGAGCGTGGCATCTCCTCGTTCCAGGCGCTGGCGGTGTCGCTGTCCGGGCGGGTCGGCACCGGCAATATCGCCGGCGTTGCGGCCGCAATCGGCTTTGGCGGCCCCGGCGCGATCTTCTGGATGTGGATCGTCGCGTTCCTCGGATCGGCCACCGCTTACATCGAATCGGCGCTGGGTCAGATCTACAAGGAAGAAGAGGAAGGCGAATATCGCGGCGGGCCGGCCTTTTATATCGAAAAGGCCATGGGTAACAAGGCCTACGCCTGGGTGTTTGCGGTAACGACAATTGTCGCGACCGGGCTGTTGCTGCCGGGCGTGCAGTCGAATGCGATCGGCAACGCCGCCGACCTCGCCTTCGGCAATGGCACGATGCTCGATACGGTATTCGGCACGATCAGCGCCACCAAGCTCTTTACCGCCATCGTCATCGTGGCCGTGCTCGGTTTCATCATTTTCGGTGGCGTAAAACGTATCGCCCACTTCACCCAGGTCGTCGTGCCGTTCATGGCACTGGGCTATGTCATCGTTGCCGTCGGTATCGTGCTGATGAATATTTCCGCGCTGCCCGGCATTCTGAGCCTGATCGTCGACAACGCATTCACCCTCGAGGCGGTGACCGGTGGTGCCGTATTCTGGGGTGTGAAGCGCGGCATTTTCTCCAACGAGGCCGGCCAGGGAACGGGGCCGCATGCCGCGGCTGCCTCGGAGGTGGACCACCCGGCCCAGCAAGGCCTCGTACAGGCGTTCTCGGTATATGTCGATACGCTGCTGGTTTGCACCGCGACGGCTTTCATGATCCTGATCACCAATTCCTACAACGTCGTGGACGGCAATGGCACACCACTGGCCGGTTTTAATTTCGTCGATGCGGCAATCGATCCCAATACGCCGACGTTTACGCAACTGGCGGTAGAAAGCGCGATGCCCGGCCTCGGCAAACCGTTCGTTGCCGTTGCGCTGTTCTTTTTCGCTTTCACGACGCTGCTCGCCTATTACTACATCGCCGAAACGAATGTCGCTTATCTGCGGCGCTTTTTTAAAGTCCCGTATGAACTCGTGATCCTGAAGCTGGCGCTGATGGCCTCGGTGTTCTACGGCACGATCCGCACCGCGAGCCTGGCCTGGGGTCTCGGCGAAATCGGCGTCGGCCTGATGGCATGGCTCAATATCGTCGCGATCCTGATCCTTTTCTTCATGGGCAAACCGGCGCTGAAGGCGCTTGCCGACTACGAGCGGCAGCGCAAGGCCGGGGTCAGCCGCTACACTTTCGATCCGGACAAGCTCGGTATCAAAAACGCCGATTTCTGGCGCGAGAGAAAGCTGAAATCGGAATGACGCCAGCCGGGCGGTTCAAATCCAATGCAAGGTGACTTCGGTATGCCGGGCCTCCCCGCAGGCCCGGCGCCTTACTTCTCCTCGTAGCGAAACACCGTCTCCAGCGGCACCCCGAACACCCGTGCAATACGGAACGCAACCTCGAGTGACGGCGAGTATTTCTCTTTCTCGATCGCCACCACCGTTTGTCTCGTCACCCCGATCCGTTTCGCGAGTTCGGCCTGGGTCATTTCGTCGTGCATGAATCGCAGCTTGCGAATGTCATTGCGGACAGCGGTGCCGCCCATCTCAGATTCCCCGCCGGTAGTACACGAGCTGGGTAACCAGCTTGACCGTCTCCGCAGCGACCAGCGATAACAGCAGCACATGCGCGGTGATCACCGGCGTCTGCAAGGCGGCACAGAAAATACCCGTCACCGCCCCGGCGCCGAGCACGTAACTCGACAGGCTGTTGGCCCGCACCTCGATCAGTGCATCGCGCTCGTCACCGGTCACCTCGGCGTCGGCGCCACGGCGTGCCGTATCCAGCCCCAGCGCGGCATGAAAAATGACCTCGACGATGATGATCAGGATCACCAATCCAATCAGCGCGCGGAAGATGTCACCAAACACGAGCTCGCCCGACGCCAGCGCCGACCCGTACTCGGAGAAATACCAGGTGTAGGCAGCCCCCATCGTGATCAGCGACACCCAGGCGCTCTTTTCCCCGTAGGACATATCCATATCGCAGCTCCTATCGTGTCAAATTATTTCGATATACAGTATGATTTATTTGACTCCGTGTCAATATAGTTAGACGCAAAAATCGATACATCAGCAATGGAGGCACTCAACAGGTAGCGAAATGCAGGCAGGGCAATTCCGCGAGCGCTAAACCAGTCGCCGCGACGAGTGGCTCATCGTTACGCGAACCGAGGGCCGCAGTCGCGCTGAAGGCAAACGCCCAGGTATGCGCCGCTCCGTCAATATCGAATACCGCGGCGAATGTTCGCCTTCATCGGGGATCGACCCGAGCCCGGCAGCGAGCCGTTTCGGACACTTTCGAGATCACCAAGTTCACCGAGAGCGGCCCGCCGTGTCATTCCCATCCACGGAAAAACACATCAGGCATGGTTTACCCGCATGGTCCGTTGCATCCCGACCGGTATTGCAGGGGCCGCAAGCGCTAACGGCGCTCCCGCGCGCGAACGCCGGCGGGGTCACCAGACCTGGCTCTATTTGCGTTCGGCACGCTCCGCATCGAGCTCGACCATGAAGTCGTGTGCGGCGTCGCGCCGCTCGACTTCGACGCGCTGGCGATCGACGTCGGCCCTGACCGCGGTCATCATCGCCGCGAAACGCGGATCGCCACGGATATCGTCAAGCCGCGGGTCCCGGGCACGTAGGTAGTAATCCCTCCATCTGACCTCGATGGCGGCGTCCAGTCGTTGCAGCGCCAGCTCGGCTGCGCGAACCAGCGTCGAGGACGTTTTCTCGCCTCAACAAAGGCGCTTTCCGCTCAACTGCCTCTTCACGTCTCCCTCACATTTGGCTCACATCCGTTTCACGCACTGGCCTATATCGTCTCTCCCGAGCCTGACGGCTATGACACGAAGTCCGGCCACAACATGACGATGAGCTGCTTGAGGAGAGAGCCATGCACAACGAAAAAATCACCATCGTGATTAAGAAAAGTATTTATCTGACCGCCCTTGCGGCCGCCTCCGTACTGGGTATTTGCGAGCCGGCTTCCGCCGAGAATGACTGGTATGTCCGCGCAGCGGGCGGATTGTCATGGATCGATGACGACGACAGCACCGACCTGACCGACGGCAACGGGACCCAAAATGCGGATGCCTCATTCAATGCCGGCTACACCGTAGCGGCGGCGATCGGGCGCTGGTTCCACCCGCGCTGGCGTGCCGACCTCGAGTGGGCCTACCGCAGCAACGACAACGACGACATCAGGCTCGCCGATGGCCGCCGGGCAGACGATGGCAACTATGCTTCCAGTGCATTGTCCCTCAACGGCTATTACCACTTCAGCGATGGTCGCGAGATCGGCCGCATCAGTCCCTATGTCGGTGCAGGCATCGCCTGGGTCAATGAGATCGATATCGACCTCGAAGGCCTCGGCGGAGAATACGAGGATCTCGAAGACGACGGTTTTGGCGTGCAAATAATGGGTGGGGTGTCCTACCGCCAGACTCAGCGGCTGCGCTGGGATGGCGAAATACGCTGGATGTATTTCGATGAAGCCGATCTCGAAAATGGCGCCAACGTGAAATTGGAGAGTGTCGATTACAACCCGTTGACTGTCTCGATCGGGTTCAGCTACGGCTTCTGACGCCGCAACCGGAGATGCTGACAATGAACGAATACGAGGACATAACACCGGAAATGATCGTCATCGGACTGGCGCTGGGGCTGTCGCTTCTCGGCGCCATTCTCCGGCTGATCTGATCCGGCCGGAATCCGCATGCGCAACACAGACGAAAACCTCGCGACACAGGATACGCCATCAAATCCGCCGGGGGCCGATACCATGCGCCAACGCAGTGCGCTGACCGTACTGATGGTCGAGGACAATCGCGACATCGCGGAAAACGTCTGCCTGTTCCTGGAAAACTCGGGGCACAGCGTCGACTACGCGGCAAGCGGACGCGAGGCGCTGCGACTCGTGGACGGCAACCGTTACGATGCGTTGATCGTCGACGTGATGCTGCCTGGCATTGACGGACTTGCGCTATGCCGCGAGCTGCGCGAACGGCAACGCCTCGACACCCCGATCCTGATGCTGACGGCGCGCGACCGGCTTGATGACAAACTCGACGGCTTCGATGCCGGCGCGGACGACTATATGACCAAGCCGTTCGAGCTGGAGGAACTGGAAGCACGCCTGCTGGCACTGACCCGGCGCGCCCGTGGCGCGGTCAGTCACACGCTTTGCGTCGGTGACATCGAACTCGATTCCCGTGCGATGCGCGCGAGCCGCGCCGGGACCGAGCTGGATTTGAGCCCGACCGGTTTCAAGCTGCTGCAGCAGATGATGCTTGCCTATCCGAACATCGTCTTTCGCGACGACATGGAACGAGCAATCTGGGGCGACGATCCGCCCGACAGTGATGCATTGCGCAGCCATGTATTCGCATTACGCAAAGCAGTGGACCGGCCGTTCGATCACAAGATGGTGAAGACCGTTCACGGAATCGGATTCCGCCTGCAACCCGCCGATGAAGACTAGACGTTACCTGCGGCGCCGGATCCTGGCGGGATTCGCGCTGTTCGGCCTGACGGTGGTCGGATTCTCGATCGGCACTTTCGTCAAAGCGTATTACGACGGCCAGGACTCGCTGACCGAGGCGCTCATCAATGCCGAGGTCGCGCGAATCCAGGCCCGCTTTGTTGTGGCCGGCACTGCGGCGCTGCCGCGGCAAGAACCGCTCTATGCCTATACCCGGACCGAGGACATGATCCCGCTGCATGCCGAACTCGCCGCCGGGCTCGCGCCGGGACTTCATGAAATGGACACCGGAACCGGACCGGCGGTCGAACGCGACATGGCGGTCTGGGTCGGCGAACTGGAAGGCACCTCGGACCCGTTATGGGTGATATTCGATATGCCGGACGTCGAGACGATCCCGCGTATCGCCCGCGACTACTCTGAACTCGCGCTGGCATATGGCGCGGCGCTATTGCTGTTCGGCGGCTGGCTCGCGACAACGATATCGCGCCGCATTTCGGAGCCGCTCGAGCGTTTCGCCGCCGAGATAGAGGCGCAGCCACCCGGCCAGTGGCGCGGCGATTTCGCCGCCCGTTACGATGTCGGCGAGATTGGTGCGATGGCCACCGCGCTCGATACGACGATCCGGCGCAATCGCGACCTGCTGGAACGCGAACGGGTATTCATGCAGAACGCCAGTCATGAACTGCGCACGCCAATAACAGTGGTGCGCGGCGCGGCCGAGGTGCTGGAGACCCTGCCAGAATTACACGGCAGTCGCGCACAACAGATCGTGCAACGCATCGCTCGCGCCAGCCGCGACATGACGGCGCTGACCGAGGCGTTTTTGTGGCTCGGACGCGAACCCGACAGCAACGGCGAAAGGGCCAGCTGCGACGCTGAACAGGTCGTCAAGAATGCGTTACGGCAGACACTGCACCTGCTACAGGACAAACCGGTCGAGGTCGGGATCGAGAGCGCCGGATCCGTGACAATCGGCTGCCGCCCCGAACTCCTCGAAATCGCTCTGGTCAACCTGCTGCGCAATGCATTCCAGCACACCGAAAGCGGCCGCGTAGATGTCGTCATAGCGGACACTGTGATCGAGGTGCTCGATACCGGGCCCGGTATCGCCGCCGAGGATGCCGACCGGCTGAAACGCCGCGGCCGGCGCGGACGCGGCAGCGATGGCTTCGGACTGGGGCTCGCGATCGTCGACCAATTGTGCGAGCACCTCGGCTGGCGGCTGGAAATCGGCAACCGGCAAAATGGCGGCTGCCGCGCCCGGATCGCCAATCTCAGCGCCTGAATAACGCATCGCCCTGCGCCTTCATCGTGCGCCCGACCATGGCCTGGAGAAACCGATCGCCACTTGTGGCGAAAATTCCGGATCGCCAGGAGTACGGCAGTCGCACACCCTCTCGCGCACCGGCGGTCGGCGTTTCAGGTTACTCCGCGCCCGCCTCCGCCCCGTGCGTGTACATGTGCACGTCGCGCTGCGGGAACGGGATACTGATACCGGCGTGGTCGAGGGCTTTCTTGACCCGTTCGGTGACCTCGTGCGAGGCGCGCATATAGTCCTCGGCCCTGACCCACGGGCGCAGCGCGATATTGACACTGCTGTCACCCAGACTCGACACGGTGACTTTCGGCTCTGGATCCTCCAGCACATACTCGCTTGCAATGATCGCATCCATCAGCACCTGCTTGGCATGATCGATATCGTCGTGGTAACCAATGCCCACCTCCATGTCCAGCCGGCGCGTGTCGGCATCCATGTAGTTGATGATTTTGCCGTCCATGATCTGACCGTTGGGGATAATGATCTTGGTTTTGTCGGGCATCCGCAGCGTGGTGGTGAAAACATCCACCTCCTCGACAAACCCCTCGGTCTCCGCCACACAGACATAGTCACCGAGTTTGTACGGACGGAATATGATCATCAGCACGCCGGCCGCGAAATTCGACAGTGACCCCTGCAAAGCAAGACCGATGGCAAGGCCGGCGGCACCGAGAACCGCAACCAGCGAAGCGGTCTGGATCCCGACCGAACTGATCGTTGCAATCACCACGAAGATCATCAGCACCGCGAACACGATGTTGCGCAGGAATTTGCGCAGCATGTCGTCCATGTTGGCCCGCTTCATTATCCGGTCGATCAGGTTCGAGATCACTTTCGCGGCGATACGGCCAAAGAAAAAGATCGCGACCGCCTTGAGGACAATGAGCCCCCAGGTCAGGCCCAGCTCCTGCAACCGTGGCAGCCATTCTGCAATATCCATGTTCAGTCTCCCCGCACATTCATTCAGGCGGGCATCCTGTCACAAACTCAATCCGCGGTTCAAAAAATCGAACTCCGCGGCGACCGGCCCGTGGGTTCGATCCCGTCAACATCCATAATGGGGCGAGGACCGAATTCCCATGGGGCACGACGCGCCCTGACTGTCACGAACCCTCTTTGCACAAGGAAGAAAAATGAGCGGCGACCTGAAACTATTGCAGCCGGTTAAAATCGGCTCGATCGATATGGCCAACCGGATGGTCATGGCACCGATGACCCGCAGCCGCGCCAGCGCGGACGGTGTCCCGGACAAGCTGGTGGCCGAGTACTATTGGCAACGCGCCGGTGCCGGGCTGATCATCAGTGAGGGCACCTTCCCGAGCGCAATGGGTAAGGGCTATGTGCGCACCCCCGGCATACACACCGCGGAGCAAATCTCCGCCTGGAGCAAGGTCACCGATGCGGTGCAGGGCGCGGGCGGGCGCATGGTTTGCCAGATCATGCATGCCGGCCGGATCTCTCATCCGAACCTGCTGCCCGGTGGGGCCACGCCGGTCGCGCCGTCCGCGGTCACACCGCAGGGGCAGGTTTATACCGACGACGGTATGCTGGATTACGAAACACCGCGCGCACTCGAAACAGACGATATTGCATCGATCGTCGCGGAGTTTGCGCACGCCACCTCCTGTGCACTGGACGCCGGATTCGATGGTGTGGAGTTGCACTCGGCCTCCGGCTACCTGCCGGAACAATTCCTCTCCAGTAGCACGAATCTCCGTACCGACGGCTATGGTGGCAGTATCGCCAATCGCGCCCGGTTCCCGCTCGAAGCGCTCGACGCGATGATCGACGTCGCCGGGGCCGACCGGGTCGGGATAAAAATCGCGCCCGAGATGGGCTTCAACGACATCAGCGACGCCAATCCCAGGGAGACCTACAGTTATCTGGTCGACCAGCTCGAGCGCCGCGGCATCGCCTATCTTCACGTCGCCCGCTTCCCCGGCGAGGTCGACTATTTCGAACTGCTGCGGCCGCGTTTCTCGGGCGCGTTCCTCGCGGGTGTCGGACTGACCCGGGACAGCGGCGAAACGCTGCTGAGGGAAAACGTGGCCGATGCGGCGGTGTTTGGTCAGTTGTTCATTGCCAACCCCGATCTGCCAGAACGCTTTCGTCGAGGCAGCGAACTGAACACGGCGGATCCGGATACGTTTTACAGCCCGGGACCGGAGGGCTATATCGACTACCCGTCGCTGTAGGCAGCATCCCGATGCGGCGGCACCGGACCTCTGTGTCCGCTGCCGTCTGCACGTTCCAACGCGGTCCGCTGCGGTGGCAATTCCGCCTGGCAATGGCCAAAACCCTCGGCCCCGGCCTGGCTGAAAGGGTATCATCGGCGCTCCCGCCAGCCCGTACCTGTCACCGATGCCGACCGCCGCCACTTTAGATCCTTTATCCGAAACGCTGCGCCAGGTTTTCGGTCTGCACCAATTCAGGCCGCTGCAGCGCGAGATCATCGAGCGCCTGGTGGCGGGTGAGGACGCCTTCGTGCTGATGCCCACCGGCGGCGGCAAGTCGTTGTGCTACCAGCTGCCGGCGTTGTTGCGAACCGGGGTCGCACTGGTCGTATCGCCACTGATCTCGCTGATGAAGGATCAGGTCGACGCGCTCGAGGCAAACGGGGTTGCCGCCGCGTTCTACAACTCGGCGCTCGGGGCGGACAAGGCGCGACAGGTACTGGCTAAACTGCACGCCGGCGAGCTCGACCTGCTGTATGTGGCCCCGGAGCGCCTGATGAACCCGGCGTTTATCGAGCGGCTCGGGGAGATCCCGCTGGCGCTGATTGCCGTGGACGAGGCCCACTGCGTGTCGCAGTGGGGTCACGACTTTCGCCCCGAATATGCCCAGCTCGGCGGTCTGCGCGACACCTTTGCCGGTGTACCGCTGATCGCGCTGACCGCGACGGCCGATCCGCATACCCGCGCCGATATCATCCAGGTGCTGGGGCTCGGTCATGCGCGCGAATTCGTCAGCAGTTTCGATCGCCCGAACATCCGCTATACCGTACTGGAAAAGCATCGCCCCATGGACCAGCTGAAACGATTCCTGCAAACCCGCGCAGGCGAGTCCGGAATTGTTTACGCATTGTCACGCAAGCGTACCGAGGAGATTGCAACCCAGCTCGAACTCAGCGGGCTGAGTGCGGCCGCCTATCACGCCGGCCTCGCCGCCGACCGCCGCCGGCAGGTGCAGGAGCAGTTCATCCGCGACGATCTCAAAATAGTCGTCGCCACCGTCGCGTTCGGCATGGGGATCGACAAACCCGATGTGCGTTTTGTCGTCCATTACGACCTGCCCAAACACATCGAGGGCTACTACCAGGAAACCGGGCGCGCCGGCCGTGACGGACTCGCCGCCGAAGCGCTGCTGCTTTTCGGCGCGCAGGACGTGGTCACCGCGCGGCGCCTGATCGACGGCAACCAGAACCCGGAGCAGCGCCGCATCGAGGCGCACAAGTTACAGGCAATGATCGGGCTTGCCGAAAGCCTGACCTGCCGCCGCCGTGTGCTGCTCGGCTACTTTGGCGAACGGCTCGACGAGGACTGCGGCAATTGCGATGTCTGCCTCAATCCACCGGCAACGTTCGACGCCTCGGTGGAGGCGCAAAAGGCCTTGTCGTGCGTGTACCGAGTTGGCGAACGGTTCGGGGTCAAACATGTCGTGGATGTGCTGCGCGGCGCCGATACCGAGCGGATGCGCAGCCTCGGTCACGACCGCCTGTCGACTTACGGCATCGGCGAGGATCTCGGTGAGGCCGAGTGGACGTCGATCCTGCGCCAGCTGATCCATCTCGGCCTGCTCGAACAGGACATCGCCAATTATTCGGTACTGAAGCTGACTGCGATCGCCCGGCCGGTGTTGCGCGGCGAGCGCACACTGACCCTGGCGCGGCCACGTATCAAGGAGAAACGGCGCAGACCGGCGAAGGCCGCGCGCGATCTCGAGCCGGGCGACCGCGAATTATTCGAGGCCCTACGCGAACTGCGCAAGCGCCTCGCCGACGCCCAGGGCGTGCCGCCCTATGTGATATTCGGAGATGCCACTCTGACCCAGATGAGCCGCGACAAACCGCGGACCGACGAAGAGATGCTGGAGATCAACGGCATCGGGCAGGTCAAACTCGAACGCTACGGCGCCGAGTTCCTCGATGTAATCGGTACATTCTGACGGCACTTTTGCCGTTCGCGGAACCGCGCGCCGGCGGGCGCTGCAGCAGGTTATGGCATGGTCCCGGCTGCCCTAGCGGCAGATTTTCTCGCAGGGCAGACCATCACCATCGCTGTCGATCCGGGCAAGGCCGCACTCGTTCAGATGAAACAACGCTTCGTCGCAGGAGCGCATCTCGCGGCAGTAGGTCTTGCTGCCGCACACCAAACTGCCGGGCTGCGCCCCGCGACTCGCGACCGGCACCGCGTCCGTGCGCTCGCGGCGGCGCCACTCCCATGGCGGAATCCGCTGGACCTCCGGCAGGCTCCAGATTCCGCGCCGCGCCGCCCTGGCCTCGTCCTCGAGTCGGAACAGAGATTCATCGCGGACGTATTTGCGATAGACCCAGGCCGCGCCACGCCGCACTAGTTCGGCGTTGACATCGAGTCCATCGACGTAGACCCGCCCGACCGTGCGGCCGTAACGGTCGGTATCCACATACACAACGGTAACCGGCTTGCGAAACACCAGTTCCGCCAGCGCTTCACGCGCCCGCGAGCTGTAAGGCTGACCGCGTTCGGGCGTGTCGATCTCCGCCAGGCGGATTTTCACCTGGCGCCTTTCCGCCGTCAGCAGGCGAATCGTGTCGCCATCTGCAATCGCTATAACCTCTCCCGCGAGATCACGCTGCGGCCAGGCGTCGGCTGCCAGCAATATCAGTATCAAAAACGTAAGGCACCGGGCGATTCGCATGGCAAGACTCATAAACCAGAGTGAATCTGGATTTTATGCGCTTGACAGGAGAATTACCCGGCGCGAATTCGCACCCGGGCAGAGCACCGTTGCGCGATGCCCGACCGCCGGTGATTCAGGAAGATCGCATATCGGCCGCGGGCACTCCGGTTCCGGCACCGCGCCGCGATTGCCCGGGCGCGACCGCGGTGTAACCGAATAACAAGCCAAATCGGCCGCTGCGGCGGACGACGAAATGATGGATCAGGGCGCAACCGCCAAACGTCGCCGCCAGCAGCAGAAGGGGCTCGACAACCGGGCCTAGCGCCAGCCGGGTCAGCCCGTATCCGGCGACGACGGTAATCGTCTGATGCAGCACATACCACGGGTAGACCGCGCTGCGTGCATAGGGCAACCACGAGAACTCACGATTGAGCAGGCGGTGACCCCAGCCCAGTACCAGCAACAGCCAGGTCCAGCGATTCAGGTAGATCACTGCCATGAACGCGGTATCGGCCAGCGCGCCAGGCTCATCGGGAAGCACTTCGCGGTAGGCCGTCAGCAGCAGATAAGTGACGAGCGCCACGGCAAGCGTGTACCAGCGCAGTGCAGCGAGCTCGCGCCACAGCCCCACATCCCTGCCGATGACGAATCCATACAGGAAAAAGGTGCCAAACAACGCATGCGCGTAGCCGTCAGTGATCAGGTCGTGGCGAATGTAGGGAAAATGCGGAAAAATCCACTGTCCCCATGCCATCAGCGGCAGTATCGGCAGTAGCCACAGCCAGATACCGCGCAACCGGCACAGCCGTTCGCGCAGCTTCCGCCCGGGCCCTTCAAGAAACGCGGCGACCGGGATAAGGAGCAGCGAGTAGGTCAGCAGATACGGCAGATACCACAGGTGGTTCCAGGTCAGACCGTAATCGGACCCGTCAAATGCGCCCTCGGGCCAGGCCTGGAATGTGAAATAGCGCCACAGAAAGGCGAGGTAGCCTGGCTCGATCGCGCCGTTCTCCAGCGCCTCGAAATAGGCCTGGGGCGGCACGATAACCAGCATCCCGAACAACAATGGCACACCGAGGCGAACGGTTCTCTGCCACGCGAAGGCGCGATAACCGAGGCGCTGCCGGCCACCCTCGCCGAGCAGGAAATTGACCGCCAGCCCGGAAATCATAAAAATCAGCGGCATCCGCCACTGGTTTACCAGCGACATTGCCGGCTCCAGCCAGTCGAACTGGTAACGCGACTTCACATGCCAGTCCCAGCTCACGTAGAACATGCCCACGTGATACAAAATGAGCAGGCCGAAGGCCAGGACGCGCAGTGCATCGATATCGTTACGGCGGGTGGTCTGGGTGGGTCGCATGGTCGGGCTCCGGCAAGAATGCTGGCATTGACTGTCGCCGTTGCCGGTCTCGCCTACAATCGGAAAGTGATGCACAGACAGGCACTTGTGACGAACGGTGGAATGGCGGGACGAACGGCAGGGCGCTCAACCGGCATTCGATGCACCATTGCGCACTCGCCTCCGGCGTCCGGTCCGAACCCCGCGCGACGGCGGTAGCGGCAACGTCCGGAAACTGGAGCAGACTGGCGAATGACACTCGATCGATACCAGCAAAACCGGCGTTTCTGGGAAGCCGCGATGTGGACCAGCTTCTTTACGCTGAACTGGCTCGCCGGCACCTGGGTCGTGTGGCTCGAGATGCAACGCGAGGGCAGTTCGACGCCGCTGTGGGAGCCGCTCACCTGGGAGGCCTCATCGAACTTTGTTCAGCTATTGCTGATCCCGCTGATACTGGCCTGGGACCGGCTATTTCCTGTCACCAGGGACAACCTCCGCCGCGGCATCGCCGGCCATGCCGCCTTTTCCGTAGTGTTCTCGCTGCTCCACGTCGTGTTGATGGTGGCAATTCGCAAGATCGTGTATGCGCTGCACGGGGGCACTTACGACTTCGGTCACTGGCCCAGCGAGTTGTTTTACGAGTATCTGAAAGATTTTCGCAGCTACGCGACCATTCTTGCGGTGATCTACCTGTACCGCTTTGTAATACGCAGGCTGCGCGGCGAGGCAGAATTCCTCAATGAGGAGCACGAGCAGGCCTCACCGCAACCGGTCACGGATCGCTTTCTCGTCAAAAAGCTCGGTCGCGAGTTCCTGGTCAAGGTCGAGGACATCGACTGGATCGAGGCGGCCGGCAACTACGTCAATCTCAACGTCGGCAGTCGCGCCTACCCGCTGCGAGAGACAATGACCGGGATCGAGGAGAAACTGAGCGCATCGGGTTTCATCCGCGTTCATCGCTCGGTGATCGTCAATCTCGACCGCGTGGCCGAGATCGTGCCGTTCGACAGCGGCGACGGCGAGGCAAGACTGCGCAATGACGTGCGGGTACCGGTCAGCCGCCGCTATCGCAAAATCCTCCGCGATCAACTCGCCTGAACCAGCGTTACCAGAAAGCAGTGACAGGCGGGCGCAATCACCGCCGTTTGCGCCTGCGGACCGGGGGATTCAGGTTGTCGCGGCCACGACCACCATCACGACGAATGTCGCAATGACCGGAATAATGACGGTGATAATACCAACGTCACGATACGCCTCCTTATGGGTCAGGCCCGTGATGACCAGCATCGCGACCACCGCGCCGCAGTGTGGCAGCGAGTCGAAGCCGCCGCTCGCCATGGTCGCGACGCGGTGCAGAATCTCCGGCTGGATACCCATTGCGAGGTAGTCCTGGGCCATCGTCTCCATGAATATTTGCAGGCCGCCGGATGCCGACCCGACGATGCCGGACACCAGGCTTATCGAACCGAACAACGACACCAGCGGCGGCAGGCCGCTGTCGAGCATAAGCCGGGTAAACTGGGCAAAACCTTCGGTGTGGGTGACGACGCCACCGAACCCGATCACCGCGGCCGTACTCAGCAGCGGCAGGATGGCGTCCTGGGTGCCGTGACCGGCTACCACCATCGCCTGGCGGCGCACCGATCCGAACAGCAACAACGCCAGAAGCGTGCCGCTCATCAGCGCAATGCTCGGCCACACAATCGGCTGGGCATTGGCAAATCGCAACACATCGAGAACCACGCCATCGCCGTCAAGACCGCCGGCGCCAGCCGACAGTTGCAACAACCGCGGCACGACAATCGTCAGCAACACCAACGCCATCGGCAGCACCGCGATTTGCCAGCGCGGATAATCGGGGTCTTCGCGATCGATTGTGGAAACGCGATCGGTAGGCGCGGCGACAAAACCCTCGTTGTTGGCCGCGGCGCGCAACCGTTCGCGTTCCAGATACCACATACCCAGCACCAGCATGATCACCGAACCGAGCAGGCCGTACCAGCCGCCAGCGAACAAATCGGTGCCGAGCGCAACCGAGGCGATCACGTTGTGAATCGATGGCGTACCCGGCAATGCGGTCAGCGTGAACGTGCCTGCGCCGAGCGCCAGCGCACCGCAAAAAAGCCGCTTCGGGATGTTTGCCTGGTGCAGCAATTTGAGCCCGAGCGGGTAGATCGCAAAAATCACGACAAACACAACCACGCCGCCATAGGTGAGAAAAGCGCAGGCCAGCGTCGTAATCCACAGCGCCCGATGAGCGCCAAGCCGGTCGCTCAAAGCCAGCGCAATACTGGCCGCCGCATGGCTTTCGCCCATGACACGACCGAACATCGCCCCCGCAGCAAACAACAGGAAGAAATTGCCGGCAAATGTGAATGCCCCGAGCGCACCGAATGAGAAGTAGTCGGTCAGCGCTTCGCCGAGCGGCAGTCCGTTGGTAACGATAACGAGCAGAGAACTGAGCAACGCAGCAAAAATGATGTTGATGCCGCGCAACGCCAGGCCGATCAACAGCACCAGACCGCCTATCAAACCGATGTATGCCATACGTGCCGCTCCCCTGCGACAAGAAATGCTGCGGCATCTGATAATTTTTTTGCTTTGCCGCACAGAGATTATAAAGCAAGTATTGTGCCGATCGCCCTGCCGGTGCCGCGACTTGATCTACATCAATGTGGCGGCGAACCATTTGCATTGACAATACCGTTTGACAGAATCAGCCGCGGCGGCCTCCACCGAGCCGGAATCGTGCAATCACGGCGACACGGAGCCCACGCAACGGAGCGACAATGAGCAATAATTCCTCCGCCCTCTACACCCGGCTTGGCGGCTATGACGCATTAACCGCCGTAGTCGACGGTCTCTTGCCACGACTGAAAGCCGACGCTGCGCTGGGCCGCTTCTGGGCGCACCGCGGCGAAGATGGCATTGCGAGGGAAAAACAACTGCTGATCGACTATCTGGCTGCGAGCGCCGGCGGTCCTGTTTATTACACCGGTCGTGACATGGCACTCTCGCACAGGGGTATGCGAATCAGCGCAAGCGACTGGACCGCTTTTATCGGCCACCTCGAGGCAACGCTGGCCAGTTTCGAGGTTCCCGAGCCGGAACGCGGCGAGGTGCTTGCTTTTATTGACACCACCCGCGCCGATATCGTCGAAAACTGAACGGAGTTTTTGTTCGCATCAGCGGCGACGTTGCAGACCGGGCTTTACCTGCAGCCATGGTTCGAGATCCGCCGCGGTCAATGGGTCATCGCCACGCAGATAGCGCTCGAGATGCGGCCAGTCATCGTAGCCCCAGAACAACTGCTCGTCGACGATCATCGTTGGAACCCCGAACACACCCCGCGCAATCGCATTGTCAGTGTGCTCGCGCAAACACTGCTTGATGGCAGCGGTTGCTGCCGTCGCAACCAGACCCGTTCCGTCAAGACCGATACCGTCCAGCACCGCTGCGACGACTTCCGGCTTGCTGATGTCACGGCTGTGCACCCAGCAGGCCGTGAACAACGCCGCGATCAGCTCCCGGCGCCGCGCCGCCGGCAACGCAACACAGCTCACCCGCAGCGCCAGCAGCGGATTGAACGGATGCGACGGCGGCGGCGCCAGCGGTAGACCTAGCAACTTCGACTTACGGAGAACGTCGCGGATCATCCACAACGATTTCGGCCGGATTTCCGCCGGGCCGAGACCGCCGTGGGTTCGCAAAATAGCGCCGAAAACCACCGCGACATATTCGATCTCGAGGTTGTGATGCAGCGCCAGCGTCTGCAACCGTGTCGAGGCCAGGTACGCATTGTGCGAGACGAAATCGAAAAAAAAATGTCAGCTTGCGAGGCCGGACGTCAACATTCATCAGCCGCTACCCTCGGGTCCAATCGTGTTGTCTGAAGTATGAATCCTCGCAATCCGATGCGCGAACGGCAAAGGCTGCTACCAAAGTCACGTTCACGACATCGGCTTTCGGCATAGAATAACTGCCGGCCTGGGTCATAAGCATTCCATGGAAGCAGACATCTTCATTCTCGCGGCGGGATTCGGCCTGCTGTATGTCGGCGGCGAGGCCGTCGTGCGCGGTGCAGCCGCGATCGGCATGCGTCTCGGCATCACCCCGGTCATGGTCGGGCTGATCATTGTGGCTTTCGGCACCAGCGCCCCCGAGCTCGCGGTCAGTTTGCGTGCCGCGCTGGGTGGACATGGCGGTCTCGCGATCGGCAACGTGATAGGTTCCAACATCTGTAATATCGCATTGATCCTTGGCCTGACCGCCCTGATTCAGCCCCCGACCATCCAGGCACAGCTGATCCGCTTCGACGTTCCGGTCATGATCGGCAGTAGCGCGTTTCTGATTCTGTTGTTGATCGACGGCACGCTGTCACGCCTGGACGGGGCGGCATTGATCCTGGCGCTGCTGGTTTACCTGACCGTCGCCGTACAAAAAGCCCGTCAAGAACAACAGGCGGTGCGCCGCGAGATGCGAGACGCATTGTCCAAGCCCGCCGGATACACCCGCAAGCGGGCATTGCTTTTGCTGGTGGGCCTCGCGATTCTTGTCGCCGGCGGCGATCTGTTCGTCCGCGGCGCGGTGGGCATCGCCGAAGCGCTGCAAATACCCTCTTCGATCATCGGTCTGTCGATCGTTGCGCTCGGCACCAGCCTGCCGGAACTTGCGACGTCGATCGTCGCCGCTATCCGCGGACATGGCGACATCGCGGCGGGAAATGTCATCGGCTCGAACATTTTCAACGTGCTGTTGATCCTCGGTCTCACCGCGGCCATTACGCCGCTACCTGTGGAGGCCGTGTCGTTTACCGACTTCGGCATCATGTTCGCGATCATGCTTATCGTATTGCCGCTGATGTTCACCCAGACCCGGATCGCGCGCTCGGAGGGGGGCTTGCTGGTCGTCATCTATTGCGGCTACATGGGCTGGCTGTTCACCCGGGTCTGAAGCCTGGTTCGGATCATTGCGCGACCCACAGCGCCGGCCAAAAAGACCATTGCCGCGCGGGCGCCACAGCGGCTGAATACCCCGCCGCGCCTGTGCTAACGTGACTGCCGCGGTAACAGCAAAGCGTCACTGCACAACCGGGTCCAGCGAAAAGGCATACGATCATCGATATCGAAGAACAGCCGGAAAAACTGGTACGGCGGATGACCGTCGTCGGCATCTGGCTGCTGGCGATAAACGGCATGATCGGGGCCGGGATTTTCGGTGTACCGAGCGAAGCGGCGCGGCTGACCGGCATCTACAGCCCGCTGATTTTCCTGCTGTGCGGCCTGCTGCTGGCGCCGGTCATGCTGGTCGTCGGCGAGGTATCGAGCTACTTCCGCCACACCGGCGGACCGATTCTCTATGCCCACGAAGCGTTCGGGCCGCTGGTCGGTTTCCAGACCGGCTGGGCGTTCTACATTGCACGCGTCACCGCATTTGCAGCAAACCTGAGCCTGCTGATCACTTCGCTTGCGTATCTGTGGCCGGGCGCCGATCAGGGAATTTTCCGAATTGCCCTGTTGGCGCTGATTTGCAGTGGATTTACCTGGGTCAACGTGATTGGCGCCAAGCATGCGATGCGTTCGATCGGCATCCTGACAGTTCTCAAGTTTCTTCCGCTCGTCGCGCTCGTCATCTTCGGCCTCGGCCACCTGACAACCGCGAACCTGCCATTCGCAGAAACGGCAATGCCAGGCCGCAGCGCGATTGGTGCCGCGGCATTGTTTTCGATTTACGCGTTTGTCGGCTGGGAATCGGCACTGGTACCGGCCGGTGAGGCGAAGAACCCCACGCGCGACACGCCCCGTGCATTGCTCCTGGCGCTGGCTGTTGCCACATTGCTGTATGTAATGATCCAGGCAGTCGCGGTAGCGGTATTGCCCGATCTCGAATCCAGCGAAAGGCCGCTCGTCGACGTTGCCGCGGTACTGATCGGTCCGGCCGGCGCGATTCTGCTGATGGCCGGCGTCGTCGCTTCCGTCGGCGGCAACGTCGCGTCCTCGATGTTCTCGACCCCGAGGATGACTTACACGCTTGCGCGCGACGGCGGCCTGCCGGCCTGGTTCGGGGAGGTCCATCCGCGCTTCCGGACCCCGGCAAACTCGGTGATGTTTCTCGGCGCGATTGTTTTTCTGTTGTCGGTCGTCGGCAAATTCGCCTGGCTCGCCGGCATGAGCGCGGTCGTCAGGCTGCTGATCTATCTCGTTTGCATCGGCGCACTGCCGCATCTGCGGCGCAAATATGCAAATGCCGCCGGGCAGAAACGCCTGCCCGGCGGATGGACTCTACCGGCCGTCAGCATTGCCGTCTGTGTCTGGCTGCTGACCCAGGTGACACTGAACGGGGCACTGGTCACGCTTGGCTTCCTCGCAATCGGCGGCGTGTTGTACCTGTGGCGCAAGCAGCACGTTCCACCCGCTGGCAAAAACGTTTAGCCGCCGGCAGCACTCACACCTGCACCAATTCGTCTGCGACGAGGCAGCCTACTGGCCAATAATGATGCGCGGATCGACCGGGTCGCAGCCTTCCTTGTACACAGTGTATTTGAAAACGATCGTCTCGCCATTTGAAGTTACCGGCGGCGCATTGATCAATTTCTTGTTGTTTATCTCTCCCTGACCGTTGGCGCTCAACCCGGGCCCGCTTTTGAATGGATCAAAGAACAGTTGATAATCCTGGGGCACAGCGCCACCGTCCCCGTCCACAGACTTCCAGTTTATTTCGGCGCTACCGACATTATTGCGGCAAACGCAGGCGACATTTTTACTCTTCTGATCGACGCAGCCGTTGTCTGCGGGCACGATTTCCTTCGGACAGGAACCGTTAAACCGGACATACAGGGTCAGCGAGTTCGGCGGCGTGCCATTACAATCGCGCGGCTCATCAGGTGGTGCAACGGTACGCGCCAGCCGATCCACCGCGGCGCTGAGATCGTCGAATGACCGATCGACCGTTTTGCTCGCGCAACCCGTCGTGGCGAAGATCAGCAGCAACAGGCCGAGGAAAAAAACGGGCTTGTGCACAGAATTACCCGCCAGACGAAGAGTATTTCGCGTATTCATGTTGGTTCTCCCTTTTCGCTCCTACAGTCGCGGCTATTGCGCTGACCGACGTGACATCAGAGTCGTGAATCCCGGCATGTCCTGCAACGATTTCAAGCCGGGATCGACCTCGAGCAACTCAACCTGGTAACCGAGTTCCACCGCCTTCGCGAGCTCGTCGAGCGCCCGCGGCGCATCGCCCAGTTCCGCGAAAACCTGTGCGCCGTAATAACGAACATACATGTCCGCCGGTTCTTCCTCGATCGCCTTGTTCACCAAGGCAAGGGCGCGGGTCTCATTGCCCAGGCGCGCCTGGTAGTGCGCAAGTTCCGCGTTCACCATCGCGTCTGCGCTATTCATTTCGAGTGCGCTGCCGGCGAAGCGGACCGCTTCGCGATAAGCGTCGGCGGCCGCGGCATCACCCTGGGCCTGCAACGCGTCGCCAAGACTGCCCCAGGCCCTATAGTCTTCCGGCGCAAGCTGGAGCGCCTGACGGTAGTGTTTCGCGGCCTTGTGATATTCACCTGCAAAAAAATACATCGTGCCGGTATTCATATATGCATCGCGCCCGGGTGCGAGTTGCAGCGAAAGACTAAAGGCTTCAGCCGCTTCGGCGAAGCGGCCACCGACATAGTAGGCACCACCAAGATTGCTGTAGCCCATCGGATTGTCCGGCGTCAGGCTGACCACCTCTGCAAATTGTGCCGCCGCCTCGTCAAACCGTCCGTTCTGAAACAAAAATCCGCCGTAGGCGTTGTAGGCACCCCAGAACCCCGGTTCCAGCTCGATCGCTCGCCGAAAACTCGATTCGGCGTCCACCATGCGGTCCATCGCTGCCAGCGCGCGCGCATAACCGATATGGGCTGCGGCCAGCCTGTCGTCCAGTTCGATAGCACGCCAGAATGAATCATAAGAGTCGTCGTAGTCGCCGCTGTAGCGATAGAGGTCGCCCAGCGCAACATAAACCTGCGGCGCGACATCCCGGGTTTTCAACGCATTGACGCACGCCGTCTCGGCCTGCGTGTAACGCGGTACCGCGCGCTCAAGCTCATACCAGGCGAGATAGGTATCGCACAGGCCAGCATGCGCCTCGGCGAATTCCGGATCGAGATCGATGGCCCGCCTGAAAAGCTTCTCGGCCGCCGCGAGATGCTTTTCCTCGCGCCCCGAGCCGAGGTAACGCCGGCCTTGCTGATAGCTTACGTAAGCCTGGTCATTACTGGTCGGAACCCGCCCCAGCCTGCGTAAGGACTCATCGGAGAGACTGATCTCGAGCGACTCTGCAACTCGTCTCGCGATCTCGCGAACGACCTTCAGCCGGTCCGACCACGGCACATCGTAGACCTGGGACCACAGGTGGAAACCATCCTCCGCCTCGATCAGCTGCGCGGTGATACGCAAACGCTGGTTCTCGGCACCGCAGCTTCCCTCGAGAACGTAATCCACCCTTAGCCTGCTGGCGATATCCGGCACCGCAAGGCTCGCTGTGGCGAGCGCCTCGGCCGAGGTCCGCGCCGCCACCCGCAGTTCGCGAATATTGGCAAGCGCATCGGTCATCTCTTCGGTCAACCAGCCGCAGGAAAACTCGCTGTCTACAGGACTCAGATCGTCGAACGGGAGCACCACTGCGGCAAGCCGGTGACCGGCCCACAACTCGTCGCGAGTCACCAGGAAAACGGTAAATGCGGTTGCAATCGCCAGCGCCAGGCCGAGCGTCAGCGGGCGCCATATCCGGGTCAGCGTTGGCCAGCGCCGCGCCGTCTCCGGGTCGAGCACAACGCCTTTCTCAGTGATCTCCAGCGCCCAGGACAGGATAATGACTATCGGGAAACCGGCCACAAACAGCGCGAGCAACGCGGTCAGTGCCCCGTCCGGCATCCATGGCACGTCGCTGACAACGTCGGCGATCTGCAACAGCAACCAGCCCACGACCGCATAGGTGGCGGTAACGCGAAACACCTTGCGCCGCTTGAGCTGGCCGAGAAACTGCTGCACCACGCCCGGCTCGGCCGCGGAGGACTCCTGACGCGGCGTTACCGGCGCGATCAGGCGATAGTTATCTTCGTCATGAGTTTCGATATAAGACGACGCCGCAGAATTGTCGCGCAGCCGGTGGCGCAGTTCCTTTACGCATCGTCTGACGGTATCTCTATCGACTGCGGCCGAAGGCCAGACCGCTTCGCGCAACTGCGCCGAGCCGATCAGCTCCCCGGCGTGCTCGGAAAGGTAAACGAGCAACTTCATGGTCTGGGGATGCAGGATTGCAACCCCGGCAGGTCCGCGCAACTCTCCTGCTTCCGGCGCCACTTCGTACTCACCGAGACGAAATCCCGTCTCTAAACCGCGAGCCATAGTCGATTCCCGATCGAGTCCCTGGCGATATTCTCCTGTAGATATTAGTACACGCCGTGCCAGGCCGCCCGAATACCGGTACATGTATTCGATTACTCGCATATTCCGAATCAACGCACAAAAGCTCCCGCCTTCGTGCAATATTGGTTCAAACGGAACTCAAAACCGCGGTTTTCCCGCGACCTGGGGACTGCGCAGTGGCGCAGGCAAAAAGCCAACACCGCCGGGCAGTATCTGCTCGTGGCGGTTGGCATTATCGCCGCGCCGGAACTGCCAACGATCACGGCCCGCGGGTGCCAGCGCAGACCCATCACTGTGCACCCCGCTGGTGCGCAGCCATCTGCGAATCGACGTAGTTTGTGGCGGGCCGGTGCTTTATCATTCCGGCGTGACTTCAGACACCCCGGACAACGGCACCCGCCGACTCCTCAGGCACGGATTCCGCCTCGGCGACTTCGACGTCCGCCCGTTGAGCGGTGAAGTCAGCGGACCCGACGGCATCACGACATTGCGGCCCGAAGTCATGGAAGTGCTGCTTAATCTCGCGGCCGCGAAAGGCGAGGTCGTCGACGAGGATCAACTGGCCCACGCGGTCTGGGGCAGCAAGGGACAGAGTCGCGCCCGCCTCGAACAATGCATTCGCGAATTGCAGGATTGCCTGAACAGCGGCATTGAGTCACTGCCGCATGTCCGGCGCGCGATCGAGGGCGGCTACCATGTAGCCGGCTCGGTTTTACCTTACGATCCTGAACGCACGGAGATCAGGGAGACCGCGGCGGGTTACGTGCCCGCGGCCAATGCCAACGGCCTGCGTGGTTTTATCCGTGAGTTGCGCCGCCGCCGCGTTTTCCGTATCGGCGCGATGTACCTGATGGCGGCATGGCTGATCATCCAGATCGGCGAAACGACATTCCCCGCACTGCATATCCCGGACTGGGTGATGTCGCTGATCGTCGTGCTGGCCATCATTGGTTTCCCGATTACGTTGCTGCTGACCTGGGCGTTGCAACTCACCCCCGACGGTCTGATCGTTGATCTCCCCCACGGTGGCAACGATGGCCGCTGGCGCCATGCCTACATCGTCGGATTCGCCGCGCTGCTGATCAGCATTCCGTTTCTCGGTTACTACCTTGTCTACCCGGGCGATGAACCGCCGCCAGATCCGCCACTCCTGAAGTATACGAGCGCGCCGGAGAATTCGATCGCGGTACTGCCGTTTTCGAACCTAAGCGAATCGTCTGAGGACGAATATCTTGCAGACGGTCTCGCCGAGGAAATCCTCAACGTGCTGGTGCGTGTCAGTCAGCTCAAAGTGGCGGCACGAACGTCTTCTTTTCACTACAAGGGCAAAAACGAAGACATTCGCACGATCGCCGCCCAGCTCGGCGTCAGAAAGATCCTCGAGGGCAGCGTCCGCCGCGCCGGCAACAAGCTCAGGGTAACCGCACAGCTGATCAATGCCGCAGACGGTTTCCACCTGTGGTCGCAGACCTACGATCGCGGCACGGATGACATCTTTGCAATCCAGGACGAGATCGCGACCAAGGTCGTGGACGCATTGCAACTGGTACTAACGGAATCCAGCGCGCAGGCGTTGACCGCGGGCGGCACGCGGAATGTTTCCGCCTACGATTACTACCTCAAAGGTAGAGCGTATCTCAGGCAGCCGGTCAGCAGTGAAACGGCGCAGCGCGCTGAGGAGCTGTTCGAAAATGCGCTGACCCTCGATCCGGAATTCGCCCGGGCCTACGCTGGGCTGTGCGAAACCTATCTGCTGTGGTTTCGCGACGCTCGCGATGCAGACCTGTTCGACAAGGGGGAGGAAGCATGCCGCCAGGGTGAGGAGATGGATGCCGACAACCTCGACATTCACCTTGCGCTCGGTCGGCTTTACCTGCAGTCCGGCCAGTTCGATCTGGCAGAGAAAAAGTTCGATATGGCACTGTCGGTCAATGCCACATCTGTCGACGCCGTAACCGGTCTCGCGCGGGCGTATGAGGAATCAGGCCAACCAGCCGCGGCCGAAAGCAACTACGGCAAAGCGATCGACCTGCAGCCCGGTTACTGGTCGGGCTACAACGACCGCGGTACTTTCAGGCTGTTCAACGGCAATATTGACGGCGCCATTGCCGATTATCGCCGGGTCACCGCTCTGACTCCGGAGCGTTCGCGTGGTTACAACAACCTCGGCAGCGCCTATTACCTCAAGGGTGACCTGGAAAACGCGGCGTCCGCCTTTGGCAAGGCGCTGGAAATCGCGCCAAGCAGAAGCACCTACTCGAACATGGGAACGATGAGCTACTACCTGGGCAGATTTGAAGAAGCAGCGCAGGCCTACTCCGCGGCAATCAGGCTGGCTCCCGACGATCATCGGGTCTGGGGAAATCTCGGCGATGCAAACCAGCAAATACCCGGCAAGGGCCGCGAAATGCAGGAAGCCTATCGCAAGGCCATCAGTCTTGCCGGCGCCGAGTTACTGATCAACGAGTCCGATGCCGGGAAGATCTCCGACCTGGCACATTATCATGCCAGCCTCGGCGATACCGCGCGTGCGACAAGACTGATTGGCAGTGCGCTGGAGGATAACCCGTCAGACGCCGATGTGTACTACATGGCGGCCTTGGTCTATGCTCAGGCTGGCGATATCGACGCAGCGGTGACGGCTGCCGAAACGGCGATCGGTCAGGGATACCCGGATTTTCTCATTGCCAGGGAACCGCTACTCCAATCGCTGCGATCAAACGAACGATTCCAAAAACTGATCGCGGCTACCTCTGCACGTTGATATCGCAATTAACGCGAACGAAGGGAGACAAAAATGAGAAACGAGCGACCCGAGCGAAATCTCACTGCGCGCCTGGGGCTATTGTCCAGTGCGGCGATTATGACGCTGTCGCTGCTGACAGCCATGCCGGCGAATGCTCAAAATGGTTGCGACGTGAGTGTCAAGATCAACACGTCCGGCAAGAGACCCGTCAGCGTCAAACCCGACGAGGCGCGACTGAAAACCGGCCAGACCGTGTGCTGGAAGGTCGTTGGCAAGCCCAGCGAGACTTTCCTAATCAGCTACAAGAATCGTTCGCCGACCACATCGTCGGGCAAGTCGGAACGCGGTTGGGTAAGGCAGACGATTACCGCGTCGGCCACCGGAGATCCGGAGCAGGACACCTACTACTACAACGTGACGATTCCGGGCGGTGGTACGCTCGACCCGAAAATTATTGTGGATCGGTAGCAGCTCCTCAAGACAGCTTCACGCTACAGCAATGCTGCCCGCATCCGTCCCTTTCGGATGCGGATGCGGGCACCGTTCGGCGCGGTAGCGAATGCCGCCGCAACACACTACATCGGAACACCGAATCCCTCATCGACAGGGAACGACCATCGAGCCCGCGTGGAAGAATGTGCGGTTGCCGTACGAGACCGCGCAGCAACCGAAACATGCAGCCAATATTTGTTTTGCGATGAGGAGACGACCATGAACACCGAACCGCGTAAGCCCGTAGCGGCAGCGATCGATATGAAGTCTATTCTGTGCGCCGCGATGCTGACTGCACTTGGTCTGGGCGCCGGACCTGCAGTTGCCCAGGACCCGTCCGGTTGCACCCACAGGGTTGTAATCAACAAGAGCGGTGCGAGACCGAGCAGCGTGAACAAAGACCCGCTTCATGTCCGTACCGGTGACAAGGTTTGCTGGAAAATCGCCGGCAGTCGCGGTGCGGATTTTTATATCTCCTATCCGGGCCCGTCGCCGACCAATTCTCCGTCGCGCGCCAATCGCGGCTGGGTAGTTCACGAAATAACAGCCGAACATACCGGCAACGAATCGATCGACACCTACAAATACGATGTCGTCATTCCGCGCGGCGGCCGGCTGGATCCGAAAATTATCGTCGACCGTTAGAACCGTCCCAAACAGCTTGCCAGCCCAGACTACAGAAACCGGGCCCGTGTCAGCGGGCCCGTTTTGTGTCTGCATCTGTCAGATCGTGAAGCCGCCCGCCACGTTCATCGGCGCGCTGCGGTTTTACCCGCTGCGTTACGCTGCGATGGCACGAACTCGGTCGTGACAGCCTCGCGCAACAACTCGGGCGGCAGCAGCCCCTGGGCGAGAATGAAATCGTGGAACGCCAGCGCGTCGAAATCGTCTTTCAACATCAGCTCGGTCTGGGTCCGCAGCGCCTGTAGTTTCGTGTAGCCGTAATAGTAGGCCGTGGCCTGGCCCGGCATGCGATAGGTATAGCGCTCGACCTCGTTCTGTGCCCAGGTCTCGCCAAGGACCACATCCTCGAGCAACACGCGCTTGGCATCTTCCGGCGTAATCAAACCGAGATTCAGCATCGGATCGAGATACATCCGGGCGGCCCGGGCAAGCCGATACTGCAGCGAAATCATCTGCGCATCCAGCGGCAGGTAGGGTTTGACAATCGCCTCGGCATACAGCGCCCAGCCCTCGACATTGGCGCTGTTGAACGAAAACACCGCGCGCGCGATCGACACGCCTTCCTCGATCATCGCCGAGTACTGCAGCTCGTGTCCCGGCCGCGCCTCGTGCGCGGTCAACGTCAACGTGCCAGCCTCGTAATTGTCGTCGCTTTGCTGCCAGCTGCCATCGGCATTCCTGCCGAGCCGCGGTAACACGAACACCGGAAACTCGCCCGTGTTGCCAATCAGGCGCGGCGTTTCGAGATGTGCGGCGGGTTGCGCGGCCGTCTCCGCCTCGGAGGCGATCCGGATGCCGGCGTTGCGATCGGGCAGCGATACCAGCCGGTTATCGCGAATGATCTTCTCGAGGTCCTTCAACCGTGCATTGTAATAGTCGAGAAGTTCATCGCCCGCGATCCGCTCTTCTTTCAGTAACCGGATCACTTCACGATAATCGCTGGTGTCATAGCCTTTCTGTTTCGCGATGAGCGGGGCAAGCGCATCCATCTCGTTGCGGATGTCCATATAACCCTGGGTCGCGGTCTGAATCAGATGTTGCGGCGACTCGTAAACGCCCCAGTTGCGCAGGGCGTCCTCGTACAGGATCGCGGGCAAGCGGTAGTCGTCGCGCGCGCGCGGCAAAATCTCAGCTCGCACCCACTTGTCGTAATCGTCGAGCTGGCGCACGATTTCCTGGTACGGCTCCTCCCAGCCTTCGAGCCCATACTGCTGGAACAGCTGCTCGATGCCGCTGACGTAGGACTTCGCATTGCCGAGTTCCTGCTCGATCTCACCCGTGTAAGGACCGATCAATCCGGGCGTGGCGAAACGCTCGGAAGTCCGTGCCTTTGCCAGTTCGGTGATCGGCTCATAGCCCTCCTCGAGTCCGGCATACTTGCGCAGGCGCACGATGGCGGCTGGCTGCCTGGCTGCGTCAACCTGCGGGTCCAGTAAGCCTCGCATGCCGTAGAAAATGGTCTGTGGCATGTTGAGGTAGGGCAGCAGATTGTCGTACTCCAGTTGCGAGCTGTAAATATAGTCCTCGCCGGCCTTGATCAGGATCTGCAGGTCCTGCCTGACCTTCGGGTGGGATTCGTCGATCAGTCGTGCCTTCAGTTCGGCGACCAGCGCTCCGGCCTCGTCCATCTGGCGCTGATGAATGTCCTCCCCGAGGTCGAAAATCTTTTCGTCGAGGCCGTCGACGCCGAGCGAGGCGGCACCCTCCGGGTTGTACTTCGCGAGGAACTCCAGCACCAGCTGGGTGTGAGCGTTGCTGCGGGCAACCCAGTTGTCCTCGGTAGCCGCCGACGCAGGCACGGCGAATGTAAACGCGACCAGCGCTGGCGCAATCCAATGGCTGAGCTTGATTGTCATGGGATGATCCTTTTGTCGGGTAATCGCCGGCTGGCGCGGCGGATATTATGCGTCAGACTCCTGAACGGCGCAGAGGCAGTCCCGGCGGACCCGGCATCCGCCAGCGTGGCAGCAGGCTCGGATCCGCCACGCTGCGGACGGGCGGGCCGGGCGCAAAACGGTGGGGAGCCCCGGCTAGAGCCGGCTCCAGCGACGCCACAATACGTAACGATAGGTTGCCCTGACCGCCGGCGCGATCAGGGTGGCAGCGGTAACGGCGATCATCGCCCGCGGCTCACTGTGAATTTCGCTGGCAAGCGTAATCGCCGCAACACCGAGAAATCCGGCGGGGATAAATCCGAACAGTGCGTGGCGGTAAAAAGCCAGCCATTGTCGCGACGCCCACAACATGGAACAGGGCCGTGCAGCAAAATCCGCGTTGATAATTTTCATCGCTTCCACTCTCCCGATGTCCGCTCCGGTGTTCAGGTCCGGACAACGCCCTGAGTGTTGTCCTGACCGTGGAGCGGCATTCTGACGGTGGAAGCGCGAGTGGATTTGGCCGAATGCTGCAATGCTTGGTTGCATTGCAGCATTCGTTTATCGAAAACCCTGTCTCACGCATCGACGCAAAGTTATGAGTTAGATAGTTATTTGTTTTTATAGATAATTTTTACCAAGCAAGTATCACATACCGATAACTGTTTATTTATCCAGTTAACTGGGTGTTTATCCAGGTCGCAGCCGGGCTGCGGCACTTGAGAGCCAGCGTGGCAGTCGGCCGCGAACACCCGCGGCAGCGCCACACGGGAAGCGCCGATCGCGCCCCCGCACCAGACCGGGGAGATGAGACTTTCTTCACGGACAATCGCGCGAGTTTACGGCATCGTGTGGCATATCAAACACCCCAAGGGTCAACGGCAGATGAACTTTTTCAGCAGCAGGCGGAATCGCGCCAACACCCGAAGCGGGGCGGGTGACGCCGGGAATTCCGATGCGTCCTCCCTGCGCACACCCATGAATGCGCCGCTGCCTTTCGGCCCGTCGCGGATGCAGCCCTGCACCGAGTTGTTTGAGGAGGACAGCGGTATTACCGGGGTGTTTTACCCTGACGATCAGATTGGCCGCGGCTGAGCCAACGCCGGTCGTTCCCCCGCCCTCCTGATCGCAGGGCTTACTCGTCCCATACGCGCTCGAGCAGAATCGCATGCTCCTCACCCTGCTCCTGGTCGCGGGCGATGTAATGGAAAAATTTCTGGAATCCGATTCGCGGCATCCCGGTCGCCAGCCGACGACCGTTCGAGGGCAACCTCCGGGTCACTCTGCACTGCCAACTCACCCTCCAACTGCCCGGCCACCGCGTCGAGGATCGCGACGAAGCGGTAGCCGTGGCGTGGCAGGGTTTTTATAACCTGACCGTCGCCCGCAGTATCGCCGACAGCCTTGCGCGCCTTCATCACACAACGGGTCAGCGAAGTCGCGGCCACGACCTGTCCGGTCCACAGCGCGTCGAGCAGCTCATCTTTGGTAACGGTGCGCTCGCGATTGCGGATCAGGTAAACAAGGAGGTCGAACGCACGCGGCTCAATCGCCACGGTTGTACCGCCACGGTGCAGTTCCCGGACAGCGGTATCGAGCAAACAGTCATCGAAGCGAAACGCTTCGGTTTACTTTGGAATCGGATTGGCCACGATCCGATTATCGTTGCCGCGGGTCAGCAGCGGCAAATCTGGCGATGCCGCAGCAGTCTGGTTGGACTTCGCCGCCAAGTTCATCGATGATGCAGGCTCCGGGCTCAACCAAAACTCGAACCGTGCCGAGGAGGCCGGGCCAATATGCGTATCACCGCCCTGATCTTCTTGCTGTTTTTCGTGCTGCCCGCACCGGCACAAACAGTCAACCTGCCGCCATTGCCGGCGCTCACCGATCCGCCAACAAACCAATACCTGCCAGGGAAATTTGTCTGGGCCGACCTGTTCACTGACGACGTCGAGCGTGCCAGGGAATTTTATCAGCAGGCTTTCGGCTGGCAATGGCGCAATATCACTACTGGCGAGAATGCCTACGGCATGTTTTATAACGGTGGTCTTCCGGTCGCCGGTGTCGCCTATCGCGCGGCTCCGGAGGGCATTGAAGACTATGGCCGCTGGGTCCATTACGTTTCCGTCGAAGATGTAAAGACCACGGGCGCCGAAATAACCGCAAAAGGCGGCGAGGAACTGCTCGGCTACCGCAACCATGCCAATCGCGGCGAGTTTTCGATCCATGCGGGACCATCCGAGGAAGTGTTTGGCATCATCCGTTCTGCTACGGGTGACCCCGCCGACTACCAAGCGGATTTTGGCGACTGGATATGGTGGGAACTGTTCACCCGCGACGTGCGCCAGGCCATCGACTACTACCAGACAATTTTCGGCTACGAGATCTTCGAAAAGGAAGATACCCCTGATTTCATCGACGTCTATCTGCAGAGCAGCGGCCACGCGCGAGCAGCAATTGGTCCGTTGTCGGACGATTCCGAACAGGTGCCCACCTGGCTCGGCTTTATTCGCGTCGAGAACATGACCCGCAGTCTCGAAAAAATCGTGGCTCAGGGCGGCAAGGTCTTGCTGGCCCCGGATGACGAAATTCTCGAGAGCGATCTCGCGGTCATCGCGGACCCGGTCGGCACGCTGATCGCGTTGCTGCGATGGGACTACCCCGAGCAAGAAACGGAGGAGTCACCGTGAAAAGGGCCACGATTACTATTCTCGCAAGCGCGGCCATTGTGGTCATTTGCCTCGCCATGAGCGGGTGTTCGGGCAGTGGCGGCTCAGGATCGACGACAGTCTATGCAAGCAGCGGGTACTACGGTGGCTCGTACTGGCGCGATCCGTATTATCGTTCCCGCTGCTGTTACAACAACACGGTCGTGGTGCGCCCACCCCACCACCGGCCGCCGGGACACCGACCGCCCGGGCACAGGCCACCGACGAATCGTCCGCGCCCCACTCCCCTGCCGGCCCGGCCGCGTCCAAGGCCGCGATAAGATCCTCGGGGCTGACCCTGCGCACCCGGCCCTCCCAGCGCCTCGGGCATCGTTGCCGTTGCGGCCCGACCTGCATCGCACCTGTCGCTTATGTCAAAATCGTGACCTGCGTCCCGGCTTGGCGGACCCCGGGCGCCTACACTACGATTCCAGTCTGTCGCCGTGACAGCAAGCGGCTTTCTAAGCCGCCTGAGTAAGCTAAACCGAACCGGATGCAGGGATGATACGTACAAGCTTTCTGTTCTTATTGGCAATATTCGCGGGTGTCACGAACGCAGCCGCAGCGGAGTCCGTGTTCCCCCGTCCCGCGGGGCTCGAGCCGGACGTCGCATTCTGGACACGAATCTACACCGAGGTACCGACAACCAGCGGCCTGATCCACGACGACCGCCGGCTCGGTATCGTTTACGAACAGCTCGACTACAGCGCGAATACGTCGAGACGCGCACGCAAGAAAGACATCTCGGCGACAAAACAGCGCTATAAGAAAATCCTGTTGCGGCTGGCCGGCGGCAAACGCATCGGGCTGACCAAGGATGAGAATCGGGTACTGGATTTGTGGCCCGTCGATGTGACCAACGAGGAACTGAAGGCGGCCGCCTCGCGACTGCGATTCCAACTTGGCCAGGCGGACCGCTTCCGCGCCGGCGTGGTCCGGTCCGGTCGGTGGAAACCTTTCATTGACGAAACCCTTGCCAGGCGTGGTCTGCCACCGGAGATTGCGGCGCTTCCCCACGTGGAGTCTTCGTTCAATCCCGACGCCTATTCCAAGGTCGGTGCGGCCGGAATGTGGCAGTTCACGCGCTCGACAGGGCGGCGTTTCATGCGCATCGATCACGTAATGGACGAGCGGATGGACCCCTACATCGCGACGGGAGCCGCCGCCAGTTTGCTTGCTTACAATCATGACACGCTCAAAAGCTGGCCGTTGGCGCTGACCGCCTACAACCATGGCGTTTCCGGTATGCGCCGCGCCATCCGCAAGCTCGGCACCGACGATCCGGAGATAGTACTTCGTCAGTACCGCGGCCGGGCCTTCGGATTCGCCTCGCGTAACTTCTATCCGGCGTTTCTTGCGGCCGTACAAATCGATGCGGACCCTGAGAAGTACTTCGGACCGCTGCAGATCGACGTCCCGCCCGATATCGTCAAAGTGCCGATGGAAGACTATGTCAGCACCGCATCGGCCGCCGAGAGCTTTGGCGTCGATGAGGAGACGTTGCGTTACTACAACCCGGCTCTGATGCCGACGGTCTGGACCGGCAACAAATACATCCCGAAAGGCTACGAACTGCGACTGCCGGGCCACTCGGTCAATGGCGATATTGCGGGCCTGCTGGCCGCAATCGACGCGAGCGCGCGCCACTCGCAACAAAAACCGGATGTCATCCACAGGGTCAAACGCGGCGATACATTGTCGGGCATTGCGAACGACTATGGCGTCACGGTCGGCGACCTGATGCAGATCAACAATCTGCGCAGCCGCAACATGATCCGCGCCGGCCAGGTGCTGCGCCTGCCGGCTGCCGACGGCGTGGTCGTGGCAGCGGATTCGCAACCCGTCGTTGTTGCCGCTGCAACAGCTCCCGCGACCACCGATGCTGCGTCAGCCAGTACCGGCATGATCGAAGCGAGTTCGTCCGCCGCTGCGGCTGCGGCCGTGCACGCACCTGCATCCGAACCTGCCGTGCAACCGGCAGACCCGCTGGTCGTTGCCGACAGTGGAATGCCGATTGCTGACAACGAGGCCGCTGTCGATAATATCGAGTTCAGCGCACTTGCCACGGCGCAACCGGATCTCGCCGCGGACCCCAGCGACTATACCGTCGCCGACGACAACCGGATTGAAGTGCAGGCGATGGAAACGCTCGGACATTACGCAGACTGGCTTAAGGTGCGAACCCAGCGGCTACGTGACCTGAACAGCCTGGCTTTCGGCAAACCGGTGATCATCGGCCAGCGACTCAAACTCGATTTCTCCAACGTCGATGTGTCTGCGTTCGAACAGCTGCGGCTGGCCTATCATCGCGATCTGCAGGAGGCTTTTTTCGCCCGCTACCAGATTCGCGATATGGAAATTCACAAAGTGAAACCCGGCGACTCGGTCTGGGTGCTCGCGCAACGCCAGTACAAGGTGCCGGTCTGGTTGCTGAGACAATACAACCCGGATATCAATTTTGACCGGATCCGCCCCGGCGCGGAAGTTCACTTCCCGCTGCTGCAGCCCCTCGGGGACGGCTCGACGCCGGCGATCTGACGCCCTCGCAGCAGGGCCTGCCAGCCACCCATTACGGCACTGACCATAGAAAGGCCCGCAACAAGCGAGCGATGATCGCGCCAAACCGGGCACGATCACGCAACTAATCGCGGCCCCCGCCGTGCCCGATCCGGAAGCGCCTTGTCGCGCTGGCCATCTCTACTCGCCGCTCCGGCAAATCCGCCGCAGGCTCGATTTTGCGAGACCTGGCAAAACACAGGCGGCATTGTGAACGATGCAAAGGCCGCCAGGTTAAAGTTCAGGCCGTGGCTCGAAACCTATTGGCTTGTGGCGGGTCGAACCAGAATCGAGTTCCTCGGGGGAGCATCATGACCAGATTCACCACAGCCGGCGTCGCGCTGGCTCTTCTGCTGTCTGCAACCGCCACAGCCGCCGCCGACGATGCGGTTCACATGGCACTTGCAAACCCGGCGCGCCCGGCGGCCGATCGCAGTAGCGATGCCCGGCGCAAACCGGAAACCGTCCTCGAATTTTTCCGCATCGAACCCGGCATGACTGTTCTGGACATGTTCTCGGGGAGCGGCTACTACGCGGAAATACTGGCCTACACGGTCGGCACCGATGGCCAGGTCTGGGCGCACAACAACCAGCCCTATCTGAACTGGCTAAAGGACCCGATTGCGGCACGCTATAGCGGCGGCAGACTCGATCAGGTGAAGCGCTTTACCGCGGAAAACAACGAACTGGATTTACCTTCCGCCACGTTTGACGCAGTGACGATGATCCTGTGCTACCACGACATCTACCATGTCGACGAAAAAAACGGCTGGATGAAAATTGACGGCCCGGCAATGCTCGGCGAAATCTACCAGGCGATGAAACCCGGTGCGGTGCTCGGTGTGGTTGATCATGCTGCCGCGCCCGGTTCGCCGCCGGATACCGGTGAAACGCTGCACCGGATCGACCCGGCGCTTGCGCGCAAGGAAATAGTAGCCGCTGGTTTCGTTTTTGAAGCGGAGAGCGATGTACTGCGAACCGTGAACGACGATACAACTAAGTCGAGCTTCGATCCGTCGGTGCGTGGCAAAACCGATCGCTTTGTCTATCGCTTCCGCAAACCCGAATAAGACCGTAATCAGGCTTTATCGATCGCTGTGATCGAGATGACGCGCGATCGCGCGAAACATCGCGATCGTTTCCAGTTCCCTTGCCACACCGTCGCTGTTGTAATCCGGATAGGCCGAGCTTTTCGCAATAACGACCGACCGTGACGGGTTGATGTAGATAAACTGGTTGTAAATACCAAGCGCGAGAAAGTCATCCTCGTCGCCACCCGGTATCCACCACTGGTAGCCATAACCGAGCACCGAATCCGAAGACGGATTCGGTCCCGGCTGGAGCCGTGCCGCCTCCGGTCTGACCGACCTCTTCACCCACTCTGCCGGCACGATCTGCTCACCTTCCCAGGTCCCGGTCTGGAGGTAGAGCTGGCCGAATCGGGCGTAGTCGCGCAACGTCGCATTCAGGCAGCCAAACGCCAGCTCCATGCCGTTGCGATCGACAAGCCAATACGCGTCCGCCTCGGTGCCAATCCGCTGCCACAGGCGACTCTGCATGTAACTGCTGAGTGATTCGCCGGTCGCTTCGCGCAACACCATCGCCAGCACCTGGGTATCCATGCTGACATAGTGATGGTAGGTGCCGGGCGGACGCTCCGGCTTCAGTGAGCCGACGAATGCGTCGATCGAAGTACCGAATGCAACGGCCCGCCCCATCCGGTTGATGTCGGAATTGAAATCGCCATAGTCCTCGTCAAAACGGACACCGGAAGACATCGTCAGCACATCCTCGAGCGTGGCCTCGGCATAACCGCTCGCGGCCAGAGACGGCACATAAGTGGTAACCGCCTCATTGACATCCGCGATGATCCCTTCGCCGATCGCAATGCCGACGAGCGCAGATACCACCGACTTGGCGACCGACCACGAGATCGTGCGCGAACTACTGTCGTTACCGAGAAAATACTCCTGGTGGGCGAGTTTGCCGTCGACCAGCACAACCAGCCCGGTGGTCCAGGTGTCTTCGAGAAATTGTGCCAGCGGTCTGCGCTCACCCTCGAACTCATAGAACGCCGGCAACACCGCGGAATGCCGTTCGAACGCCACGGGCGCTTCACTCGCGGTCACGCCACGCGTATCGAACATGCGGTCCATCGAACGGAAGTTCGCAACGATCACATCAGGATCGAACAGGTGATTGACCCGGTAGACCCGCCGCAGGTCATCACCGAAGATGGCAGCCAGCACCAGGACGGCCAACGCCAGCAATACCCCGATCGTCCGTTTTACCGCGGCTGCTGCCACCGCCCCGCTCCCTGTTGCGCTGCCGTCCCTGGCCAAAACGGATTATGCAATCGCATCGGCGACACCGCGCAAACAATCTGCCTGGTCGCTGCGCCGCCGCGCCACGAACCCGGTCGGCGCGCGCGCCTGGCGGCGCAAAATTCGGCGCCGTGGCCTGGACCGCGGGCGTTTCCCGCCGCTTGGGAATCCATGCTGTGGCCACCGCAACGGCGGACATAACGGCGGTCCGCCATCCCCTTTCCCCGGCTACTCTTTGTAGTCGGTGTCGATCCGGTCGAGCATGCGGCGCCAGGCCTGCCATGGGCCGAATTCCGCAGCCCCCTCGACGACAGACTCGCCACCCGATACCGCGTTCATGAATGCCTGGTCGGTAATGGTGGTCAGTTCCTGGCCGGTGGACTGAGCAAGTATCTGCATCTTGCAGGCACGTTCGAGGATATACATGAAATGGAACGCGTCTCCGACCGTCGGCCCCACCGTCAGTGTGCCGTGGTTGCGAAGAATCAACGCAAATTTGTCGCCGAGATTTGCCACCAGGCGCGCTTTTTCGTCTTCGCGAACGGCAACGCCTTCATAGTCGTGGTAGGCGAGCGTGGCAAGCGGGAAACACGCGGTCTGGGTGAGCCGTTGCAGGCCTTCCTTCTGGCACGAAACGGCGTTGCCATACTCGGTGTGCAAATGCAGTACGCAGCCTGCGTCCTCGCGCGCCTCGTGAATCGCGCTGTGGATAACGAAACCCGCACGATTGACCGTGTAGGGGGTGTCGAGCAGCGTGTTGCCCTCAAGATCGATCTTTACCAGGTTCGACGCAGTCACTTCCTCGAACAACAATCCCATCGGGTTGATCAGGAACTGATGCCCGCCGTCGGGCACGCGCGCGGAAATATGGGTGTAAATAAGATCATCCCAACCGTAATGCGCAACCAGCCTGTAGCAGGCGGCAAGATCAACCCTGACCTTCCATTCCGCTTCCGAAACCTGGTCGCGAACGTTCTGAATGACATGCAATAGACTTGCCATCGTCGATCCTCCGTGATGTGCCGCTGGCGCAGCGCGACTATAGCAGAGCAGGCGCCAAGACCGTGGCGCCCGCCCCGCACAGTTATTTGCCGATCATCTGCTCGCGGATCGCAAAAAACGGTGGCGACCCGACGCTGACCAGGCGTTCGTTGAATTCCTTCCAGGTAAATTCGTCACCGCGTACTTTCCTGTACTCCTCGAGCAATTCGAGGATGGCGATATGGCCGGCATAGTAGGTCGCCAGCTGCACCGATGAGAGCTTGGCCCGGGTGAGCTTGCCCTGCGCCTCGCCAGGTTCCTGAAAGCCCTTGCCGGTCATCAACGCAACCGCTTCTTCTTCCGGCCAGTCGCTGGTGTGGAGGCGGATATCGATGATGGCATTGATGATGCTGCGCATGACCAGTTTGTCATCGACCAATTGCTGCAGTTCGTGACCGTAGGGGTGGTCCGGGTAGATCGTAAATCCTTCCTCGACCAGCTGCGTCGCAATATAGGTGGCCCAGCCCTCGACCATCGGCCCGTTGAGAAACACCTTTGGCACGACTCGCTCGAAACGGTTCGAGTATTCGAGCTGCACGAAGTGTCCCGGCACCCCTTCGTGAATGTAGACCATCGCCAGGGCCGGGCGGTTGTATTCCTTCAGGTAGCTGTCGGACGTCGCCAGCAGCCCGAGGTCCCAGAACCACACCGATTCCAGCTCCGGCTCGAACGCCGGCGCCGGGATGATCTGGGCTACCGCAAAACCGGCCAGGTGCGGCGGGATATCCTCGATGCGAAGTTTCGAGGTCGGCGGCAAATCCATCAGGTCCTTGTCGTTGACAAAGCCGACGATCGCATCCGCCAGCGCGTAGCTGTCCTCGATCAGCGTTTCCGACGTGGATCTGTCCTCGGAGAGCTTCGCAAAAATATTGCGGACGACGCTCTGGTCGTCGAGCTCAGACGCTTTCCTGATATCGCCGCTCTCGATTTCATCAGCAAGATAACCATCGTGAATCCGACGCGACACACCGACCATCTCGGCATGGGTCTCTTCCAGTGACTTTTCGGCGCGGGCGAGCAACTGGTCGGGATCGAGCGGATAGTCCATTTGCACCGCGTACTTGGTCTCGTAGAGCTTGCGACCGAGACGCCACTCACCGTCCGGGCGCGGCACGACGGTCTGCTCGAACCAGTCGGTAAACGAGCTGATTGCGGCGGTCGCGCCGGCGCAGCGCTTTTCGATCTTCGCGGCATTGGCAGCGGAGAGGCTCGAACCCGAGATCAGCTCCGGCAATGACTTGTCGAACAGCCCGCCCGGCTTGACCATGCCGCGCAGGCGCGCCACGGCAACCTGCTTCTCCACCCCTGTCGGCTGTACATGCGGTGGCAGCAGGGCCGCCTTTGCTCCGTCGAGGTATGCGCTGGTTGCGGCACAACGGCGGCCGAAACTGACGAGACGTTGCTCGAGCGCCGCATAATCGCGCAATACGAGGCCTGAAAAAGCGCTGCCGAGACCCGATACGTAACCGAGCGGGTTGGTCATCGCGCCCAGTCGTGTCACCTGCAGCAGTTCCTGATCCACCTGATTTTTCAGAATATGCAGGTCTACCTGTTCGGCCTGCGTCAATTCAGCCGTATCGATTGCGGCAAAACGATCGCGCAGGAACAGCAGTGTCTCGTAACCGCTCGCCCACGCCTCTGCCGATGTGTCGGCAAGCCGGTCGTCATAATAGCTCGGATCACCTTCCTTGCCGTGGACACCGATACTGATGCCGAACGCGGGATTGGATTCGAGCTGGTACTCGACGTATAACTTTGCCAGCGCATCGATCGACCGCTCGGCCTCGACGCGCTGTTTCCAGGCGGCCAGATCGAATGGCGCTGCCGCGGCAAGCGGCTGGGCAAGCGCTAGCAATACAAGCGCGATACTGACGCAAATGGTTCTCGAAAACGTTGTCATAACTTTTGTCCCGTTATCCCCCAAAGCCGGGCAGGATAGCATCGCCGGTCCGGGCACTCACCCGGGGCCGGGGCCGGGGCCGGCCTCAATGTCGATCTGCCGCCGGCGCGGCACCGAGCGGATGCATATTCACCCGTGCTACCGCATCGTCCCACGCCGACAATAACGCAGCGCGCTCGGCCGCATCGAGGCGCGGCTCGAAGCGCTGGTTACGCTGCCACAAGCTGCTGAACTCGGCGGGGTTGCCGTAGATACCGACGCGGCTGCCGGCGAGATAGGCAGCGCCGAGGGCCGAGGTTTCCATGATCTGGGGACGGTCCACCGGGCTGGCCAGAATGTCTGCCAGAAACTGCACCATCCAGTCGTTGCCGACCATTCCGCCATCAACCCGCAACGTTGCGTTGGCAACCCGGTCCGTCGCCATGGCACTCAACAGGTCATGAGTCTGATAACAAACCGACTCCAGCGCCGCGCGCGCGAGTTCGGCCGGCCCGGTCGAACGCGTCAGGCCGAACAGCGCACCGCGTGCATCCGGGTTCCAGAAAGGCGCGCCGAGACCGGTGAAAGCCGGCACCAGGTATACACCGTGGTTTCCGGACAGACCCGCCGCGAGCCCCTCGGTATCGGCCGCATGGCCGATGATCCCGAGCCCGTCGCGCAGCCACTGCACTGCAGCGCCGGCAACGAAGATCGATCCCTCGAGGGCATAGGCCGTGACGCCGTCGAGACGGTAGGCAATCGTCGTCAGCAAGCGGCTGCCCGAGGCCGCCGCCTGCTCGCCAGTGTGGATCAAAACGAAGCAGCCGGTCCCGTAGGTACTCTTGATCTGGCCCGGCGTAAAACAGCACTGGCCTATCGCGGCAGCCTGCTGATCGCCGGCAATGCCAGTTACCGGAATGGCGCGGCCAAACAGGGCGGGATCCGTCATGCCGAAATCCGCAGCGCAGTCACGCACATCCGGCAACGGACCACGCGGAATGTCGAACATTCGCAGCAGTTCTTCGTCCCAGCGCCCGACATGAATGTTGTACAGGCCGGTGCGGCTGGCATTGGTGGCATCGGTGGCATGAACCCTGCCGCCGGTCAAACGCCACAGCAGGAAACTGTCTACCGTGCCAAACGCGAGATCGCCGTTCTCCGCGCGGCTGCGCGCCCGGTCCACATGATCGAGAAGCCAGGCGAGCTTTGAACACGAGAAATACGGATCCAGCAACAATCCGGTAAGAGACTGAAACTGCGTTTCCAGACCCTCCTCCGCAAGCCGCCTGCATGCCTCGGCTGTGCGCCGGTCCTGCCATACGATCGCATTGTGGACGGGACGGCCGTCATTGCGGTTCCACAGCAATGTCGTCTCGCGCTGGTTGGTAAGACCGATCGAGGCAACCCGAAAGCCGCGCCCCTCCACCGCCGCAATAGCCCGGCGCGCTGCCTCTACCGTGCTCGACCAGATGGCTTCGGGATCGTGCTCGACCCAGCCGCTCGCCGGGTAGATTTGCGGAAACTCCTGCTGCGCCACGGAAACGATGTTGCAACGCTCATCGAACACGATTGCACGACTGCTGGTCGTACCCTGGTCGATTGCGAGAACACACTCTTTATCGCTCATTGAAGGATCTCAGTGACAGTTTTTGACAGACGCCGACGTTGAACCGGTCTAAAATCGGTTTCAAAACCACACCCGGCAAGTCTAGATCACAACGCGAACACTCGGGAGTTCGTTCGCCGCGCACTGGCCGCAGCGTCGCCAGCCAAGTGTTCCGGCGGACCGGGTCCCCGCATCAATCCAGGAGACGCCGATGGGCAGGAACTTTCGCGACAAGACGATCATCATTACCGGGGCATCTTTGGGCGTCGGTGCCGCGGCTGCGCGGGAATTTGCGCGAGCGGGAGCCAATCTCGTCCTGGTCGCGCGGGGTCTCGATGGTCTGGAGAAAGTCGCCCAGGAACTCTCGGCGCAGACCGAAGTGATGATTTCAGCGCTGGACGTGACCGACCAGGTGGCATGCCAGCGCATGCTCGACTCGGCGCACGACCGTTTCGGTCGCATCGACGTACTTGTCAATAACGCGGGTTATCACAAACGCGGTCCGGTCATGAACCTCGACCCGGACGAGATACCGCGCATGGTGGAAGTAAACCTGTCGGCGCCATTGTTCCTGGCGCGCCTGGTCCTGCCGTATCTCGAACGCGCCGGTGGTGGCGCAATCGTCAACGTCGCCTCGCTGGCCGGGATGGCGCCGGTTCCAGGCGCCGCAACTTATTCCGCGACGAAGTTCGGCCTGCGCGCTTTCAGTTTCGCACTGGCGGAAGAACTGGCAGACAAGAATATTTCCGTATCCCTGGTGTCGCCGGGACCCATTGATACCGGATTCATCATGGACAACATCGATGCGGTTACCGACATCACGTTCTCGCAGCCGATGAGCACGGCACAACAGGTCGGAGCTGAAATCGTGGCCGCAGCAACCCACGAGAGCACTGAAATTGCGATGCCAAAATCAAGCGGCCTGCTGGCAACGCTCGCCTACCTGTCGCCATCACTGGCACGGCGCCTGCGGCCAAAGTTGCAGGCGAAGGGCGCGAAGATCAAGGCACAGTACAAATCCCGAAGCCGCGGCTGAACACCCGCTACCCGGGTAAACTAGGCACAAGTCGCCCGTAATCCTAAATCGGGCCCAAACGACGGAGCCGCGCCATCCCGCGATGGCGTGCGGCGGTCGAGGTAAAACGGCGCATCGGGGACTTCCACCGAGGCGTGTGCGCTGCGCTGCTCGAGCAATCTTACATAACCCTCCGCGCGCAGCGTCTCGCGCGCGGCCTGGCGCGAACGAAACTGGCGCGACGCGACGATCGCCGACTCGTCGTTAATCAGGTAGACGGTTATGTCCTCGCCGCTGAAAGCATCGATCAACGCCCATACACGCATATCGGTACCGAGCGGCCTGAACCAGAAATCCCTGCTGCAGATCATCACGAACTGGGTTTGCATTGACGCCCTCGCTCCGGAAACTCGCCCGGAAGGTCTTTGTGTTGTGGGGCGCTATTGTTGCGGTGCGGCAGAAGCAATGCCGGTGATTTCAAGTCGACGTCTGGTCCGGAGGCGTCGCTTGACCCGAGGTGTGAACCCGGTATTCGCTCGGACTCATGCCGGTCCAGCGCTTGAACGCGCGGGTAAAGTTGCTCTGGTCGGCAAACCCGAGCAGGTAGGCGATTTGCGCAAGGTTATAGCTTTGCTCGGCAATGTACTCCTCGGCCAGCGAACGCCGGGTGTCCTCGAGCAGATCGCGATAACTGGTGCCTTCGGCACGCAATGCCCGTTGCAGCGAACTCATGCTCTTGTTCAGTTTTTTCGCTATCGAGTCGCCGCTGGCTTCGCCCGAGGGCAACAGCTCGAGCAGCAGCCCGCGCACGCGAGACGACACTTCGTCGGGGTCGAGGCTGGCAATGTACTGTTCGATGACGCGGTCGCTCTGAAAAGCCAGGTCGCGGTTTTCGCTGGCCAACGGCGAATCGAGTATGGCGCTGTCAAATACGATCGCGTTGCGTTCCTGTTCAAACCGGACAGGGCACCCGAAGCTCTCTTCGTAACGCGCCGGCTGTTGTTTCGGGCGCATCAGTTCGACCCGGACGAGACGGAATCCCGGACCGTAAAGGTTGGTGCAGAATTTCAATAGACTGACGAAAAAGGCATCGATGCCGTGGTTCGATGCAATTTCGGACGGATCGCTCTGGATCACGAGCGCGTCGTTATCGCCTTCGCGCACCAGAGCGATTTCCATCGTCGAGTGCAAAGCCCTGCGATAACGGATGAGGCGTTGCAGTGCATCCCTGAGCGAACTCGCCGCCAGCATGCCGAAACCGATCGAGTGAATATCGGTGGCTCGCGCATAACGCCCCACCATCAGGCCGAGGGCGGTATCGCCGGTCGCGGCTTCGGCCAGCCGCCACACCTTGCGGGTTTTCGATACCGGGTAACGGTAGACCGTTCCGACAACATAGCTGATGTCGAGGCCCGCTTTCTCGAACAGCGGCCTGGGATCGATGTCGTAGTGGCGCTTTAGCGCGGCGACCAGCGCGGATCCCATCGGGGAAAGAGTTGTTGGTTCGTCTGCCATGACTCCGCCGTTGACTCTACCTGACCGAATGTAAATTCAGACCGAGTCGATAATCAAGCGCTTTTGCAATCTTCACGCTCAGCCGACGGCCAAATCGGGTATCCGGGCAGCCGCAACGATGTGTAAATGAGTTCGCTCATCGGGCCTGGCGACGTCCGCCAGACGTCGTTCGGAGCTGTCCTGATCCGCGCGGTGCACCAGTACCAGCCTGAAACGATTGCAGCCTCGGTCGTCGCGCAGCCTTGCCCCGCGGTCGAGCAGTTGCGAGACAGCCACCATGGCCGGGTTCGAGGCGCCGGGTTCGACGATCAACACCATCAGCCGGCCGCCGACCACCAGCAGGCGGGAATTCGCGCCAGCCTCGAGTTCGCCCGGCGCCACCTCGATCCGGATATCGTCGAAAACCTCCTCGGGGCAACCGCAGCCGAGATCTTCCCTGACAAAACGCCTGATAGCGGTCAAGGGAATCGATTCGTGCTGGACCGGGGATTTCATCGTAGTCGATTACCTTCGTTTTCGAACTCGGACCGGTCAACGTGCATGCCGTGCGCTGGTCTGATGATTACGATCCACCGCGCGGCTACGCTGGCAATGCGTCTACCATGGCTGGTCTACCCGGTCCGCGACAACACCGGCGCCAGCCTGTTGCCGCAACAAAAGGCGCCGCTGCCGGCCGCGGGCGGTCGAAAATAGTCGCGACCGGTTCAGTGATACGTCGACAGCGTGACACCGGCGGCGCTAAGGAATTCGCGAAAATGGCGGATATCATGCTTGCCACAGGCACCACCATGATGCGGACGGTGCAACTGCCCCTCGACACCGTTCAGGGACACCGACATCCGCGCACCCCGGGTGCGATCGGTGTGTGCCCCGAGATGGGTCAGAAGGGTCTCGATATCGCGCCAGTGGATGTTACCGCTGACCGGCTCTGTGTAGATTTTTTCCAGAGTCTTTCTGTGCTTGTGACTCATCGCCGAACTCCCACCCGTTGTCGGGTTTGTGACGACCGGCACTAAATTAGCACAATCTCAATTATCTGACAGTCGGTAGAAATACGTGAGTCGGAGCAGGCTCAGAGATGGCTCTGTCCTGCGATGATTGGGGCCACGGCCGGTTCATTCACTGTCTCTGTCGGCGGGGAGGATCAAAACCGACAGGCTGACCGATGTTTTTCAGTCTGCGAGTCTGGCGTTTCTCAGCAAATTCTCGTCAGGGTATTTCCGCCGTGGCGGCCGGCTGCGGGTGATCGCGACAATGAGGCGCAAGACACCATCGAGCGGATTCCGGGGCACCTGGGACACGATGCAGCGGCCATTGATCCGGGCCATCAGAGCCGTGGACCGCCGGACGCGCTGCCGTTCTGACCAGCGCATCGATCACGCCGGACGCACCAGACGACGGGCGAGTCCGCCCGGCTTTCGCCGCTGGCAACCGGGCGAGCCTGGTTCTGCGCGGCAGTGGCAGATTCGCCGGCGACGATTCGCCCACGAAGTCATGCCCTCACCGCGCTGGCGTCACTGGCCCACTCGTTGATACAGCGCGTTTGAATTTACTATTCTCACCCCACGACAGCACCGTGCGAATCTGTTCGTCGGTTTCCGGCGTGCGCGGCAAAATCTGCGCTTTATCCATCGACAGCCACATCCGGTCCAGGCTTGCCAGGGCCTGCCGGCCATTGCGGTATTGCTGAGCGAGCCAGCAACCAACCACCATGCCGGTCCGCCCGGCCCCGCCACCGCAGTGCACATAGACCAGCCGGCCACCCGCAATCGCGACCCTGATGTCGGTCAGGATACGTTCGAGCACAACGTGGTCGCCCGGGGCGGCACGATCCGCCAGCGGGTAACGGACATGGCTTACCGAATAGCCCTGGGCACAGGCGCGGTCGACAAGGAGCCCGGCGTAGGGCGCAAGTTCTCCCACCTCGGTCAGGTCGATGAAATGCTGTACGCCCGCGGCGAGAAACGCATCCAGCCGGGTCAGCGTGCGCTCAGGATCGGGGGCACCGGGGTACTCGCCGGCGAGCAGGCTACCCGGCTCAACCCAATAGGTATTGGCAGTGGGTCGGTCGATTCCGTTGACCATGGCGCTACATCCTTGCGCGCGCATCGATCTGCGCCGCTGTACTCGGGGAGGCGGAATTATCTGTTTGCGGCTGCAACGCGGCTCGGCAATTGCGGTCAAGCTCTTGGCCGTACGGGCCACATCGCCTGTTCGATCCCCGGCCATGGCCGGGCAAAACCAGTGAGGGACTCCGACTGGCCCTAGTGGCTCATTTGTTGCGAACAAGCCAGCCAAACACGATGTTGGTGCCGAGTCCGCGCCACGCTCGCGGGGTTTCCCTCGTCCCGGATAGTTTGCGTCTGGCAACACCACCACGCTCTGCTAGGCTCAAAGTTACGACGACCAGCACCGGGAGCGATGTAGTGAGCAACAAACCCGAAGACGCGGAAGCGGCGATGATCCGCAACCTCGAAGAAAAATGGGGCAAATCGCTCGGCCAGTGGATCGAACTGGTTGCGGCGAGCGGTATGGAAAAACACGGCGAAATAATGAAACTGCTGAAAGGCGATCACGGGCTGACGCATGGGTACGCCAATCTCGTTGCCCACAAGGCGCGCGCTGCGGCGGCCGGTGACGGCGCGACGAGCGACGATCTGGTGTCGCCGCAATACGGCGGCGCCAAGGCCGGTCTCAGGCCGATTTACGACAAGCTGGTCGCGGCAATCTCCGGGTTTGGCGGCGACGTCGAACTGGCACCGAAGAAAGCCTATGTCAGTCTGCGCCGTAGCAAACAGTTCGGGCTTGTCCAGCCGTCAACCAAAACGCGGGTGGATGTCGGCATCAATTTAAAAGACGTGCCAGCGACGGCGAGGCTGGAGAAATCAGGGAGCTTCAATGCCATGGTCAGCCACCGGGTCCGGCTGGCCGGACCCGACGATGTTGACGACGAGCTGATCGCCTGGCTCAGGCAGGCCTATGAACGCGCCTGACCCGGCTGCCGCGGAGAGGGTTGCCCGGCGCTAGGCCAACGCGGGCGGACGCAATTCTGAATCGAGTCGCCGGCCGGCCTCGACGGCAATATTGGTGAGCGCATCGCAGTCGGCGCGACTGGTGCGAAAATTCACGATGCAGGCGCGCAACAGATAGGTGGGGCCGATCACGGCGTTGGACAGAAAGACGTCGCCGCCGCGCTGCAGAGCAATGACCAGTGCCTGGTTGAGCTGGTCCAGATAGTCGCTTGCGCCGGATGCGTTGGCATCGAGCGTTGCGGGCACAAACCGGAACGTGACGATGCTGAGACCACAAGTGACCGCCTCCAGTTCCGGGTGAGCCGCAGCGGCCTGAAAAATCCTCCGCGCGAGCGCGATGTCATCACGAATCATTTGCTCGTAACCGTCGCGACCGACCTGCGCGAGTGCCAGCCAGACTTTCAATGCGCGGAATCCGCGCGAATTCTGCATTCCGTACTCGTAGAAATTTTTTCCCTCCCGGCCCTCGTCGAACTGGTAATAGTCGGGACTAAAGGAGAATGCATCCGGCAGATGGCGCGGCTCACGCACCAGTGTGCAGGCCGCTTCGAGCGGACTGTAAAGCCACTTGTGCGGATCCAGCGCGACCGAATCCGCCTCGGCAAGACCGCTAAAATCGGCACCGAGTTCCGGCAACACAGCGGCGGGTGCGCCGTACGCGCCATCTACATGAAACCAGCAGCGCTCGGCCCTGCAGATCGCGGCGATCTCGGCGAGCGGGTCAATCGCGCCGGTGCTGACGGTTCCGGCGGCAGCGACGACCAGGAACGGCTTCAGCCCGGCCGCCCGATCCTGCTGAATAAGCGCGTGCAGGCTGCTCGTATCCATGCGCCGGTCGGCAGTACAGTCGACCCAGCGAATGGCATTCGTACCGAGGCCGGACAAATCGGCCGCCTTTTGCACCCACGTATGCGTTTCGCGCGAACAATAGACGCGCAGGCCGAGGCCCTTCTCGCCCAGGCCGTCTTCGCGAATGTCCCATTCGGACCGGGCCTTGCGCGCAGCGAAAAACGCAACGATGTTCGCCATATTGCCGCCGCTGACCATGATCCCGCCTGCTCCGTCGGGATAGCCGATCAGTTCGGCGATCCAGGCGATCGCCTGGCACTCGATTTCGGTTGCCATCGGCGAGAGCTGCCAGCCGCCGCAGTTCGGATTAACAGCCGCAGCGAGCAGGTCTCCCAGCGCACCGAGCGGAGCCGCCGATGACGTGATGTAACCGAAAAACCGAGGATGACCGTTGTGCAGGGAATGTCCCATCAACAGGTCGGCGGCCCGAGCCAGCACGTCTGCCGCCGGGGCGCCCGTTTGCGGCAAACCGCTGGCACCGAGTTCCGCGCGGACTTTTTGCAGCGGATCGCCAGTGGTCACGGCACGCTGGCGCAGGCCGGCGTAATAATCGGCGATCCGCTCCACCAGGTCATGCCCGAGTTCACGAAACTCGTCGGCCGTCATGTCCAGCGCCGCGGCCCGGGCGCGATCCTCATGCGTTGTGGTCATAGCGCAAGCCTCCTGACAGATGGACTGAGCATAGCAGCGGAATGCCATGACCCTCGCGAGGCAGAAATTTTGCGCTGAAGAGCGGCGTCCCACTACCGCAATGCCATGTGCAATGGTTCATAATGGCCGCGCAAGCGACAGGACGAGCCGATGATCGCAACACTGATAGCCGCTGCCATACTGGTCGTGTGGGCAATTTTTCTGTTCAACCGCCTTGTGCGCGAGCGCAACCAGGTCGCCGCCGCGTGGAGCGATATCGACGTTCAGCTGACCCGGCGCCACGATCTGATACCGCAACTGGTGGATGCGGTCAAAGCGTATGGCGACTACGAAAAAGCGACGCTGCTGGCAGTAACCGAATTGCGCGGCCGTAGCGAGGGCGCGCAGCGGCTGGTGGACAAGGCTGAACTCGAGGACCAGATCGAGGCGGGTTTGCACCGGCTGATCGCGCTTGCCGAGTCCTACCCCGAGCTAAAGGCCAGCGAGAACTTTCTCGAATTGCAACGGGATCTCACCGAGGTCGAAGATCATCTGCAATACGCCAGGCGTTTCTACAATGGCGCTGTGCGGATTTACAACACGCGGCTGGATACCTTTCCTGACCTGCTGGTGGCGCGGCCGATGGGATTCAGTCCCGCCGAGTTCTTCGAGGCGGCCGGCGCCGAAGTACGCGCCACCCCGCGCGTGGAGATGGACTGAATGCGCGAGATCATTCGACAATTTGCGGCTGCAGCCCTGCTGTTGACGCTGGGCGTTGCCGGGTCGCTCCCGGTCACGGCACAGGAGCGGATTCTTGCCTATTTCAGTGAAATCACGGTCGCCACCGATGGCTCGATGACAGTCGCGGAATCGATCCGCGTGCGCGCCGAGGGCGCCCAGATCAAACGCGGCATCTACCGCGATTTTCCGACCCGTTACAAGGATCGCCTTGGCAACAGCATGCGGGTGGAGTTCGATTTGCTCGGCGTCACCCGCGACGGTGCAAGCGAACCTTTCCACCAGGAAGATCTCAGCAATGGCGTCCGCGTCTATATCGGCAGCGCGGACAAAACTCTGCAACCGGGCGAATACGAATACCGTATCGAATACCGTACCAACCGTCAGCTCGGCTTCTTCGAAGATTTCGACGAGCTGTACTGGAATGTCACCGGCAACGGCTGGGCGTTTGCCATCGACGAGGCAAGCGCAAGAGTGATATTGCCCGGCGTGGTCAACCAAAGTGATTTGCGCATCGATGCTTATGTCGGCTTCAGCGGTGCCAAAGGCAAAGACTATCTTGTCGGCATAGACGATTTCGGCCATCCCGTGATTACCACGAATCGGCCACTGGCGCCGCAGGAAGGCCTCAGCGTGGCCATCGGTTTCCCGAAAGGGCTAGTCACCGCGCCGACCGACACGGACAAGCTCGGCTATCTGCTGGAAGACAATCTTGGCCTCGTTATCGTGCTGATCGCTTTGGCGCTGATGCTGTCCTACCTCTACCTTGCCTGGCGCCGTTACGGCCGCGACCCCGAGCCGGGTCCGGTGTTCCCGCATTACGAACCGCCGGACGGCTATTCTCCAGCCGCCGCACGTTATATCGAAAAAATGGGCTATGACCGCAAGGCGTTTACCGCCGCGGTAATTAATCTCGCGGTCAAGGGGCACCTGGCGATCGACAAGGATGGCGACGACTACACGCTGCGCCACAAGGATTCAACGACCGAACTCGCGCACGGCGAGCAGGCATTGATCGACAAGCTTTTCAGCGAGGGAACCACGCTCGAACTCGACAACAAGAACCACAGCGTCGTCGGCGCCGCGATGGCCTCGCACCAGAAATCGCTTCACGACGCCTACCACAAGGTCTACTTTCACAAGAACTTCATGCTGCTGCTGCCGGCGGCGATAGCGACTGCCGCACTCGGTGTCGCGCTGGCAAAGATGGATCTTTTCACCCCCCTGGTTGCGATCCTGTTCGTTTCAATGTTCGTGCTGCAGTTTTTTTTCGGCAAATGGTTAAAGGCTCCAACCATCGCAGGCCGCAAACTGCTCGACCAGGTCGACGGCTTCAGGATGTATCTCGAAGTCGCGGAAAAGGACGAACTGGCGATGCGCAATCCACCGCAAAAAACGCCACAGCTGTTCGAGGCCTACCTGCCGTTCGCGCTGGCGCTCGGCGTGGAGCAAAAATGGGCTCAGAAGTTCGCCGGCGTGTTTGCAGCGATGCGCGACGGCGCGGCCGGCAGCTATCACCCGGCCTGGTATAACGGCCGTTTCAATGCTTCCAATCTCAGCAGTTTTACCGACAATGTCGGCGGATCGCTAAACAGCGCGATCAGTTCGGCCGCAACAGCGCCGGGATCGTCATCCGGCGGCGGCGGTGGCGGATCGTCCGGCGGCGGCGGCGGCGGCGGTGGTGGCGGCGGCTGGTAGGACCGCGCCCCGAGCCGGTTTCGGACAACCGCAATACTCCGGTGCATGCGGCGTTTGCCGATCAGAAGGGTTCGCTGGCACGTCCTTACTCCAACGCATCGGCCGTCGTTGCCGTATTGACTCGCGCAGGCGACCTGCCATCATGAGCCTGACTCAGACTCGAGACCTTAATTACGCGTGTCCCTTTTTAGCGAACTAAAACGCCGCAATGTCGTGCGCGCCGCCGCACTTTACGCGGTCGGGTCATGGCTGATCCTCCAGGTCGTGGACGTATCCGCCGGTGTACTGGGTCTGCCCGACTGGACCATGCGGCTGGTGGCTTTCCTGCTTGCGCTGGGATTCCCGCTCGCGGTCATTTTCTCGTGGGTCTACGAGATCACCCCGGATGGCATCAAGCGCGAGTCGAAGCTTGACCGCAGCACGCTGGACAACAGCGAGACGACCCGCCGTCTGAACCTGGTAGTGATCGCATTGCTGGTCATTGCGATCGGGCTTTTTGCCTGGCAGCAGTATCGCGGCGACAGTATCGAACCGCTTGCGACCGCCGCGCAAAGCAGCAACGGAGGCGCAGCGACAATCGACTCGATTGCGGTCCTGCCGTTCGAGGATTTCAGCCCTGACCGCGATCAGGGACACATCGCCGAAGGGATCGCCGACACACTGTTGCATATGCTGTCGCAACTCGAGGGTCTGCGGGTTGCGGCGCGCACTTCCTCGTTCTCGTACCGCGGCAAGAACCTCGATATTGCGACGATCGGCAGTCAGCTCGGCGTCGGCGCGATCCTCGAAGGCAGCGTGCAGCGATCCAACGATACGTTGCGGGTGATTGCGCAACTGATCCGGGTCAGCGATCAATCGCACCTGTGGTCGAAGACGTTTGACCGGCCCGACGACGATATTTTTGCGATCCAGGATGAGATCGCCAGGGACGTGGCGGCGACACTCAGGCCCGACCTCCTGACCTCGTCCGACCCCGCTTCGGCGCGAACCAGTGTCGCGGCTTATGAACAGTACCTGCGCGGCTCGCAATTGTGGCAGCGCCGCAGCGCCGGAGACATTGAGGCCGCTATTGGCGCGTTCCGGGAGGCCATCAGGCTCGACCCCAACTTCGCTCCCGGTCACGCCGGGCTGGCGCGCGCATTCCTGTTCTCGTCGTACTACGGCGATCGTGACCGCGAGGATGTCGAGGCGCTGGTTGAAACCGAAGTCGAGCGCGCACTGCAACTCGACCCTCAGCTGTCCGCTGCCTACGCGACGCTGGGACTGCTCAGAGGCGACCAGAACCGGGTTGAAGAAAGTAAGGAGTTACTGGAAAAGGCAATCGAGCTGAGCCCCAACGACGCCCAGACTATGGTCTGGCTCGCCAGCCGGCACGGTGACCTCGGTCAATTTGCAGAGGGCGGCAAACTCCTCGAACGCGCCTATGAAATCGATCCGCTCAATACCTTTGTCGGAAGCAACTATGCCGCGTGGAAAGCCCAGACCGGCGACCACGATGGCGCCATCGCGCTGCTGAAACGTAACATCGCGCTGGAACCGGATGCGCCGTTGCCCTATGCGAGCCTCGCCGAACTTTACGTAGCGGTAGGCCGCTACGACCTGGCCATACCCTTGTTTCTGCAATCGGCCGAGCGTGCGCCCGGGTCGTCGGCGCAGCTCGTGGCTGTGGCCTTGCAGTACGTGTTGCTCGAAGAACAGGACACCGGCGAATCTTTCATGGCTCGCGCACGCAAGATCAACCCGCGCGTCGAGTACGAAAATTACTGGTACTACCGCCCGGGCGATGTGGCCCGCCTGCTCGAGAATGCCCGGCTCAGGCTAGAGCGCGATCCCGACTCGCCGGAACGCCTCGCAGACGTCGGCGAAGCTCTGACAATGACCGGAGACCTCGCCGCGGCCAGCGACTATTACGAACGCGCGCTGGCAGCTACCCGCAGCCCTGACGGCAGCCGGGTCAACGGTCGCAATATCTACTGGGCGACCATCCAGGCGTGGTTGCTCGGCCAGCAAGGCCGGCGCGAGGATGGCGAGGCCCTGGTCCGCGAAGTCGACACCCTGATCGGGAAACTCGAGGGAATCTCATTCAAGGGCTCTGCATTGAAGCTTTTCCGGGTCCTCCTGAGCGCCTGGCAAAACGACACCGACGGCGTACTGGGCGGCACCGAAGAACTCGCCGACAGCGGGTTTAACCAGATTCGCTTCATCGAGCACAACCCGATGTTACAGGCATGGGCTGACGACCCGCGCTTCATCGCGGCCATGGCGCAAATCCGCGAACGTCTTGCCACCCAGCGCGAAGCGTTGCGTGGCCAGGGACTGTGATCCGCATTCCACCGTGTTCTGTCGGTTTTCCACGAAAATGCGCCGATGGCCAAACTAAATGAGGAATTGAAGCGCCGCAACGTCTTCCGGATCGCGGCGTTGTCCCTGGTCGCAGGATGGCTGGTGCTGCAGGTCGCGGAAGTTCTCGCCGGCGTGCTGGGCCTGCCGGACTGGACACTGCGATTCGTCGCTTTCCTGCTGTTGCTGGGTTTCCCGCTGGCGCTGGTGTTTTCGTGAGTGTACGAGCTGACGCCGGAAGGTATCAAGCGCGAGTCGGAAATCGACCGCTCCGAGTCGGCGACCGGACATACCAGCAGAAAACTCGGCGTCGCCACTGTCGCGTGGCTGGCGGCCGCAGTCACGTTGCTGGCGCTGGACCGGTTTGTCGGTGTACCCGACGTCGCGCTCGAACTGATCGGAACAGTATTGAAAATGGAGGCGCGACCGACCCGGGTAATGTTGGAAGTCGAACCCGCGTTTACAGAGCTGAAGAAAGATCCCCGCTTCGCCGAACTGCTCGACCGCTACTACAACGACTGACTGTTGCGATCCCCGGGCCTGCTGCGGCCACGCGTAAAGCCCCGTTCGCGCGGCTGTCATCGCGCGCCCTTGCCGAATCCGCGAGCGTGAACCAGACTTGAGACATTCCCGTCTCGCAAAGGACCCACGCCATGACTGATCGGATCGACCCGGACGGACTGCGCCTGCCAGTCAAACTCGACAGCACCTCCAACGGCGAGTTCGAACCGATTCCGCTCGCGCCCGAGCACGAATATGCCAACCGCGAAGCGCTCGAGGATGCCACCCGCAACGCGAGGCGGGTCGGACTCGACCGCAGGAGGTTCCTGGTTTCCGCCTGTGGCGCCGCGTCCACGCTACTCGCTTTCAACCGCGCCTACGCGGCGGCCGGCAAAACCGGTGGCTTTTACGACGTAGACGACGAAACCGCGCTCGACGTGACGCTGGCCGAATCGGAACTGGGCAAACGCGAATTCATTTTCGACGTCCAGGGCCATTACGTGAACCCCAACGGCAAGTGGCTCGAGGGCGTCCCGGCGGACGCGAAACCGCTGTCATTTGCACCGAAGACCGGCTGCGCGCTGGCCGAGGATCCGGGTGTGCGAAGTTACCTCGAATGTCTCGGCCCGGACGAGTTCATCAAGGATGTGTTTCTCGACAGCGACACCGACATGATGGTGTTGTCGTTCGTGCCGTCGCGGCGCGAGGCCGAGCCACTGACCATCGAGGAGGCCGACGCGGTACGCCGGATCATCGACGAAATGGAGGGCGATCACCGGCTGTTGCTGCACGGCCGGGTGAACCCGAATCAACCGGGCGATCTCGAGGACATGGACGAACTCGCCGAGCGCTGGAAAGTGGCAGCGTGGAAGACCTATACCCAGTGGGGTCCCGACGGCAAAGGGTTTTTTCTTTCGGATGAGGACATCGGCATCCCGTTTATCGAGAAAGCACGCAGCCTCGGGGTAAAACGCATCGCCGTGCACAAGGGGATCCCGTTCGGCAAGCAATCCTATGAGCACAGCCAGTGCAGCGATATCGGCAAAGTCGCGAAACGTTTCCCGGACGTATCGTTCCTGATCTATCACTCGGGCTTCGTCCCGGGCACGCCCGAACTGGCTTATGACCACGGCGCCGCGCGGGACGGTATCGACACGCTGGTCAGATCCATGATCGACAACGAGGTGGCCCCGGGCAGCAATGTCTACGCCGAACTCGGCAGCACCTGGCGTTTCCTGATGCGCGACCCGGACAGCGCGGCGCACGCGCTTGGCAAGCTGTTCAAATACGTCGGCGAAGACAACGTGCTGTGGGGCACCGACTCGATCTGGTACGGCTCGCCGCAGGACCAGATCCAGGCATTCAGGAGTTTCCAGATCGCACCGGAGTTGCGGGAGAAACACGGCTATCCGGAGATCACGCAGTCGATTCGGGCAAAGGTGTTCGGCCTCAATGCAACCCGGCCTTATGGCATTGATCCCGACGAGGTTATCCGGCGCGCGGCAAAGGACGAGATCAACAGGCGCCGAATGGCATACCAGGAACATCCCGAGCCGGCTTTCCGCACCTACGGACCGCGCAACCGGCGCGAATTCCTGAACCTGCTTAAACTAAATGGTGGCAACCGGGCCTGATGCCGTGCGTGCCACCGCGAAGCGAGGATCGAAGACCCCATGAAGAACGACGAATACGACTGGCTGGTGATCGGTTCCGGCTTTGGTGGCAGCGTCTCCGCGCTGCGCCTCGCCGAAAAAGGCTACCGGGTCGGCGTCATTGAGGCCGGCCGCCGTTTCGAAGACAAGGACTTTGCCAAATCGTCATGGAACATTGGGCGCTTCATGTGGGCGCCGCTGATCGGCTGCCGCGGCATCCTCAGAATGACGCCGTTCAGCGATGTCTTCATCGCCAGCGGTGCCGGGGTCGGCGGCGGAAGTATTGTTTACGCCAATACGTTGTATCGCGCGAGCCCCGAGTACTTCAGCAATCCGCAATGGGACGGCCTCGCCGACTGGGAAGCGGAACTTGCGCCGCACTATGACACCGCGGAGTTCATGCTCGGCGTCACGGAGGTCCCGTTCGAGAGTCCCAGCGACGGCATGCTGCGCGATATCGCCGGGCATTTCGGGACCGCCGAGACGTTTCGACGTACCCCGGTGGGCGTGTTCTTCGGTGAACCGGGCGTGACGGTCTCCGACCCGTACTTCGATGGTGCCGGCCCGGACCGAACCGGCTGTACCCGCTGCGGTGCGTGCATGGTCGGTTGCCGCGAGGGCTCGAAGAACACGCTGGTCAAAAACTACCTGTGGTTCGCCGAGGAAAAAGGCGCGCGTATTCTGCCCGACCGCGAGGTGTTCGATATCCGGCCCACGGGGGCCGCGGATGGCAGCGACGGCTACACCGTCAGGACCCGCAGGCCCGGTGCGTGGTTCGACGCCCAGGAGCAGGAATTCCATGCCAGGGGAATCGTCCTCGGCGCCGGCGCACTCGGCACGAATCAGCTACTGGCCCGGTGCAAGCTCGAAGGCTCGCTGCCGCATCTGAGCAACCGGCTCGGGGAACTGGTGCGGACCAACAGCGAGTCTATCCTCGCTGTCACGCTACCCGATGAATCAGTAAAACCATGGAACAGCGTCGCGATCAGCGCCAGCATCCATACCGATCACAACACCCACATCGAGTTCGTCACCTATGGCGAGCGCGGCGATTTCATGAGCCTGTTGTTTACCATGCTGACCGGCAAAGGCTCACGTCTTTCGCGGCCGTTGATGCTTATCGGTAACGTGCTGCGCCATCCCGTGCGTTTCCTGAAAACGCTGTGGCCGTTCGGCTGGGCACGCCGCACCGTGATCTTCCTGGTCATGCAGACGCTCGACAATGCGATCGCGTTTCGCGCGCGCCGCCGGCGTTTTGGCTCAGGCGTCGTTCTGTCTACCGAGCAGGACCCGGAAAAACCCAACCCGACCTATATCGACGCGGCAAACCGCGCCGCTTCGTGGCTTGCCGAGAAGACCGGTGGTACCGCGCAAAGCATGATTCTGGAGGCGGCTGCAAACATTCCGACCACCGCGCATATCCTCGGCGGCGCGGTGATCGGTAAGGACGCGGACCATGGCGTCATCGATACCAGCCACCGCGTCTTCGGCTACAAAAACATGCTGATCTGCGACGGCGCGGCCGTTCCGGCCAACCCGGGCGTCAACCCGTCGCTGACGATCACGGCGATGGCCGAGCGGGCGATGGCCGGCGTGGTGGCCAAAGACAGCGGGACAGAGCACGGCGCAGCGGCAACGGGGTCAGACGGCGCCTGAGCCGGCTCAGCCGGCCAGCGGACCGTGCAGTTTTTTCCAGCGTTCCAGACCGCCCTCGATATGACAGGCGCCGGTGATTCCTGCGCTCTGGGCCGCCTCCACGGCCATCGCCGAGCGCTCGCCGAAGGCGCAGTAGAACACCAGCTGCCTGGCGGTGGATGCGGCAAGCCGATGCAGCAGCCCACCCGGCGCGACATGCTGGTCAAGTTCAAGATAGGAGGCATGCACCGAACCGGGAATCTCGCCATGGCGTTCGCGCTCGCCGTCATCGCGCAGGTCGACCAGCAGCAATCCTGGCTCATCAAGCCGGCTAATCGCCTCCTCGCAGGTCATCGACCAGCCGCGCTTGCGCAACTCGTCCTGATGAAACCCGATTTTCATGTTGGCCGGCACGGCCTGATCCATCATTTTCGGGTTCGGCAGGTTGAGATTGTTCATCAATTCAACGTATGCGGCTTTCGATTCCACCTGCAAGCGCGGGTTGAACGCACGCTCCTCGGCAATAGTGCTGACAGTGTCGCCCTTGTAGTCATGGCCAGGATAAACCAGCGTGTCATCGGGCAACGTCAGCAACCTGCCGAATATCGAATCGTATTGCTCGCTCGCGTCACCATGCTGGAAGTCCGTGCGCCCGGTTCCGCGAATCAGCAGTGTGTCGCCGGTGAAAACGCGATCGTCCATCAGGAAGCAGTAGGAGTCATCGGTATGACCGGGGGTGTACAGCGCAGTCAGGCTGACGCCCTCGATATCGATCGTATCGCCATCGCTGATACGCAGTGAAACCACATCGACCTGGCTCTGCTCTCCCATCACCGTGATGCAGTGAGTGCGGTCGCGCAGTGCACCGAGCGCGGTCACATGATCTGCATGCAAATGAGTGTCGACGGCCTTGACCAGCTTGAGATCGAGTTCCGCCAGCAGCTGCAAATAACGGTCGACCTTCTCCAGCACCGGATCGATGATCAGCGCCTCGCCATGGGCCTGGCTGCCGATCAGGTAGGTATAGGTCGAAGACACGCTGTCGAATAACTGGCGGAAGATCATGTTCAAAATCCTGCTCTGTTGTGCGGCCTGAGCGGCTTAGTACCGGCTACCGCTCACAGCGCAAAAATACACTCGATCTCGACCCGCGCATCCAATGCGAGGCCACTGACGCCCAACGCACTGCGCGCCGGCCGGTTGTTTGGAAAATACTCTTTGTAGACTTCATTCATCGCGCCCCATTCGGCGATATCGGCAAGAAACACCGTGCATTTCACCGGCCGGTCCATTGAACCGCCATAACGCTCAACAGTGTTCTTGATGTTGTCCATGGTCTGGCGCGTCTCGCCCTGGATGCCGCCGGATGCAAGATCCATGGTTCCCGGTATGTTGCCGAGCTTGCCCGAAACGAACAACAGGTTCCCTACCCGCACCGCATCCGAGAACGGCCAGGCTTTGGCCGATTCCGGCGACGGGTTAAGGTATTCGAGATCGGCCTTTGCCGGATCCGCGCCGAGCGCCTGGCCGGTCATCAGCAACGCCACAGCGCCCAGCAAAAGACTTTTTTTAAGCGACTCATTCATCGTTGCAGTACTCCTCAGATCAGGTTGTTTTTTGAAAATTCGCGGATGCGGTCCGCCGCCCTGAAAGCCAGCGCCTGGATCGTCATCGTCGGTTGACCCCGTCCAGATGTAACGAGGCTGCTGCCATCGCAAATGAACAGGTTCGGCACATCATGGCTGCGATGATCGCGATCGACCACTGCCTCCCGTGGATCGTTGCCCATGCGGCAGGTTCCGAGAAGATGGGCAGTGATGCTCTGCACCTCGACCGGATCGCGCCAGATTTTTTTTGCACCGACGGCCTCCATCAGTTCGACACAACGATCCTGGAGAAAAGTCGCCAGCGCAAGATCGTCCGGATGATCCTCATAGGTGACGCGTAACGCTGCGCGACCGTGGCGATCCTTCAACTCCGGATCGAGCGAAATATTATTGCTCTCGCGCGCCAGCGACGTACCGCTACCGAGTATCGACAAGCGCCGGGTAAAGCCCTCGGCAAGCGCGCGTTTAAACTCGGGACCCCAGCCAGGCGTATCCGGCGGCAACCCGTTCAGCGCATAGAATATCGGTGTCGCCGACAGGAACGGCCGTGCGTCGATAACACCGCCACCGTAGAAACCGCGTTTCGAATCGGACTCGTAGAAATCCTGAACGATGCGAGTGCACTGGATGCTCTTGTATTCGTTCAGATCGTGCTCGAACATCGCATTCGCGCTGGAATGACTGTTGAACATCAGGTATTTGCCGACCTTGCCACTGGAATTGGCGAGTCCGTCGGGAAAACGACTCGACTCCGACTCGAGCAACAGGCGCGGCGTTTCGGCACCATTGGCCGCGAGAATCACGGCCTTCGCTTTCTGCCCCTGGCTGACACCCTTTGCGTCGAAATACAAAACGTCGCTGACCCTGCCGTTGGCATCGGTCTCGAGTTTGTACACTGTCGACAATGGCCGGATTTCACAGTGCCCGGTTGCCTCGGCAAGCGGGATCATCGTCGCGAGCGTCGAGGACTTGGCGTTTGCCTCGCAACCGAACCCCATGCAAAACCCGCAATGGATACAGGCCGGTCGGCCATTGTGCGGCTGCGACAATATTGCCACCGGCGCGGGCTGGGCGTGCAGCCCGAGTTTTTTCGCCCCCTGCTCGAGCAACGCGCCCGAGGACTTGAGCGGCATCGGCGGCACCGGGTAGGGTTTCGAGCGTTGCGGGTCGAACGGCCCCGGCGCGCCAGATACGCCGATCTCCCAGTCGACTTTCGTGTAGTACGGCTCGAGTTCCTCGTAGGACAGCGGCCAGTCGGCAAACCCGGTACCGGATATTGCGCCGAGGCGGCTGCGCTCGTTGAAATCGACCGGCCGCAGACGCCAGAAATTAGCCGAGTAGTGGACGCTGCTGCCACCGACCATCCGGGCGTAATATGCTGCCGGGAAAGCGGCAACCTCGGCCCGCTCGGTCTCTTTTTGCCGGTATGTCTGCGGATAGTCTCCACTGGTGCCGCCGGAATAGGCATTGTTGAAAATCACATCGAGCTCGTCATGGCTGAATTCGGACGGACGGCGATACGGGCCCTGCTCCAGCACGACGACATCGAAACCGCTCGTTGCCAGCTCTTTGGCCAGTACACCGCCGGCCGCGCCGGATCCGATGATCACGAAATCGACCGCCTTGCGGGTCGGAAACCGAATGCCGTCAGACATTGTCTTCTCCTTCCGCAGTCGCTTTCGCATCGTAATAGCCGAATGGCGGCTGCCACGCATGGCGATGATCGAACCCGATCAGGTCCCAGCCCACATGATTGCGGTTGCCACCGTAGGAAGGCATGGCAAGAAAGCCGCAGATCGTCATGAAGCGAACCCCGCCAAAAAATGGCGTGGCTTCCTCGCGCTGCAACAACTCGATCTGGCTGCCGGTTTCGAGCCCGGCAAAGCGCGTGGCAGCGCCATCCATCGCCACAACCTTGGCATTGAAATCGGCAAGACCGGTGGCGAAAGCGGCGGATTGACCGGCAAAGATCGAGCCTAGCGCGGTATCCATAAAGTAGACGACACCGGCCTCGCGCGCACCGGGGCTGTCGTCATCCGGAATGATCAGGCCGGCCATGGCCTCGAGGTCAGCGGCATCCAGTGGATCGAGATATGCGAAGCGGGCGCCGCCATCACGGGCCCTTGCAGCCGCCTCCGCCGCGGCGGCAATACCGGGCCAGTTCGCGGCGAGCCAGCCGCCGCCCATCACAGCGGCGGACGCACGCAGAAACTCACGGCGCGTTGTTGTTATTTTTCGCACGCGATACTCCTCTCGTCGAAACTGGCTCCATTATGGCGCAGATTTGCGGACGCATAGCGAATGGCGGCCCGTCACCGGTGTTTCTCACCAACGGGTCCAGGGCGAAAACAATGCGCAAGGCCGCAGGCGGGCTGACAACGGGATTTGTGACGCGTGGTAACTTATCCGACAGCCGCAACGCTCATAGAGCGGAGGCGCTGCACAATTCGAGGCAAAATGACATGAGAAACGAAGCTGAAAACAGGATCGACTACATCGAGATACCGGCCCGCGATGTCGCCGCAAGCAAGCAGTTTTTCGCCGACCTGTTCGGCTGGGAATTTACCGACTACGGCCCGGAGTACACCAGCTTCAACGATGGCCGGATGGTCGGCGGCTTCAGCAAGGCGGACACCACCGCCAGCGAGGCCGGCGGCAGCGTGCTGATCGTGTTCTACCGCCATGATCTCGAGGCGGCCTGCGATGCGGTGATCGCGGCCGGCGGCAAAATCGTGCGCGAGATTTTTTCATTTCCAGGTGGCCGCCGGTTTCATTTCAGCGACCCCAGCGGCAACGAATACGCGGTGTGGTCGGACGCAGAGTAACCAGCCCACCGCGCCAGTCCGCAAGACGGGGCGTTGCCAGGGTGCAGCGGGATCCCGGGCGCGCCGCCGCAGCAATGGCGGGCGCTAATTCAACTGGCGAAACGAGGAACGGCATGGCGTTGGGTTATTTGCACTGCTAGTGCAAACCGCCACCGCCGCGGCTCCACAAAGGCGCTACCAGTCGGCGAGCCTTTGCAGCCACACGACAGGAACGTAGAGAATGCTGGCAGACAATTCTATTGTGGGTTTTATCGCCACCACCGATGCTGACCGGGCCAGGGCGTTCTATCGCGAGACTCTGGGACTTGAATTGATATCTGAAGATTCATTCGCGCTGGTTTTTCGCGCCGGCGCCAACACGCTACGCATATCCAGCGTCCCGGCAATGACGCCCGCGCCACACACGGTCCTGGGCTGGCTGGTCGAGGATATCGTGGACATGGTTGCAGCGCTGCACCAGCGCGGTGTTGAGTTCGCAACCTACGCCGGGCTCGAACAGGACCGGGCAGGCATCTGCCGCTTCCCCGGGGCGCGGGTAGCGTGGTTCCGCGATCCGGATGGCAACATCCTGTCTCTGACCGAGATCGACGCTATATAGGTGCAGGCGGCAGGCCACGCCGTCGCAGTGGCGTCACAACGAACCGGCTCCTGTCGCAGGGACTGCGCCGGACGGCTCCGGCGTCCGACACGCCGATCAGAAACCTTCCGGGTTGCCCTGTTTGAGCACCGCCATCGACCAGTCCGTACGCAAACCGGTGCGATCGATGCGTTTGTAGGTATTTTCGCCGATCTTAACGAGTTCATAGCACTGTTCGGCGACGCCTCCCAGCTCGCGCAAACAGAATTTGCCTTCGCTCATTGTCCAGCGTCCCTTGACGCTGGTCGCGCGGTCGGCGGGAAGCTTGCAGGCGCGCTGTTTCGCAAACGCCTTGCCGTCCCCGGCAAAATAGACAATGAGATTCGCAGCCTTATCGGTACAGCCCGGGTGGTAGACATAGAACGTATTTCCTACCGCAACGTCGGCCAGTGCCTTGCCGCGTAAAAATTCCTCTTCCTGCGCAATCGCGGCCGCGCTGAGGGCCATAAGGCAGGCGGCCAGCAGTATTTTTCTCATTAGTCTCGTCCTCTCTCATTCTCGATTAGCGCCGAAGCTGCGTGGTTTTAGTTTAGTCGGTGAGAACCGGCCTTACTAGTCAGCCGCTCCGGCGCGGTCGGGTCCGAACACCACTTGCAGGGAGCGCGCATACGGCCGAAACGGGAATTCGTTCAAATCCGGCGCGGCACACGATTCGCGGCTATTGCGGCCCGAAGCCCGAAGCCGAAAGCCCGCCAACGCATTGGCGCCGCAATGACGCCATGTGACACTGCCAGCCTCGCAGGGTGCCTGGGCCGGGCAACAAGCCGGGTAAACGCTACAATGACCAGCGTACTCTCGGTGCCGCGATGGCACCGCCGCACACGACCACCACAAGGAGAAAAAGAAATGGCCAACGAGGGCTATCACGAACCCATTGCCGAGCTGTCCGACGAGACCCGCGACATGCATCGCGCCATCACGTCGCTAATGGAAGAACTGGAAGCGGTCGACTGGTACAACCAGCGGGTCGATGCCTGCGTGGATACCGAACTGCGGGCCATCCTCGCGCACAACCGCGACGAGGAAAAGGAACATGCCGCGATGGTGCTGGAGTGGATCCGCCGCCGCGATGCCAAGTTCGACAAGGAACTGAAAGACTTCCTGTTTACCGATAAACCCATCGCGCACGAATAAACGGAAAACACACCGCCGCGGCACAGTCCGGGGCGGACAGGTCATCGTGCGGCCGCTCGATGCGGCCGAAGCTGGAGATTTCGATGTCGAGTTCCTGTCCTGGTGTCCGCGGGCTCGCAATTGCCGCCGCCTGCCTTGCGTTAACGCCGCAGCCCACCCTCGGCGACCGTGCCGATGTTGCAATCGCCGATCTCGGCTGGATCGCGGGAAACTGGATCCGGGAAGAGGACGGCACGGTCTCGGAGCATTTGTGGCTGGCGCCGCGCGGCCAGGTCATTGTCGGGCTGCAACGCGACACCCTCGATGGGGTTACCCACCACACCGAGTTCGTCGAAATCCGCGAGGGACCGAACGGCATCGTGTTCCATGTCTACCCGGTCGGCCAGGCGCCGACCGATTTTTTCCTCGTATGGGCGGACGAGCGGCGAATGCTGTTCGAGAATCCCGAGCACGATTTCCCGCAACGAATCCTGTACTGGACCGAGGGCGAGTCAGTGCTGGTCGCCCGTATAGAAGGCCGGGTGAACGGCGCGATTCGCTCGGTGGAGTGGCGCTGGCGCCGGGCCGTCCGGGACTAGACCCGGTTGCCGGGCAAGGCTCTGCGCTACACCGTCCGGGGGCGCCAACAGGGCGTTTAACACTTGTGTCGCCGATTTTCTGCTAGACTACGTCGCAAGTCACTGCTGTAAATGCGGTGACGTAGGCGGTTGTTCAGCGGATCAAACACAAAATCCGGTGGCAACCAATGTTAAGAGTTGTTCGTATTGCACGTGTAAATTGGTCGTTTCAGAAGTTCCCCTCCGGTATCTCCTGCAAAACCCCCAGCACGAACCGCAATTGAACATCGTATGTTGAAATATGTTCTGAGGATATAGAAATGATGACAGGTACCGTGAAGTGGTTTAACGATTCCAAGGGTTTTGGATTCATCGCTCCTGCTGATGGCAGCAAAGACGTGTTTGTGCACTTCTCTGCTATTGAAGGCAGCGGCCACCGAACGCTGGCCGAAGGCCAGACGGTCGATTTCGAAGTCGAGATGAGCCCGAAAGGCCCACAGGCTTCGCGAGTCGTTGTCAGCGGTTAAACGCCGACACTGAATCGCTAGATTCAGGAGACCCCGCGCTTGCCGCGGGGTCTTTTTTTTGTGCCCGGGAAATGGCCACGTGGCATGGCTAAAGACACACCGGCGCGGCGGTCAGGCACGGCGCAGCGAGCGCTTATTCGATTCCGATCCGCTCCGGCTGCAGCGATTCGAGAGGCGCTCCGGCTATCGATTCTGCGGTGCTCCTGAGCCGATCGAGGCTGACCGGGCTGCCCTCGCTGGCAAGCGCGCGGGCAACCTCGTCCAGCCCGCTGCGGTCACCCATCCGTGCGCGCAGTTCCTTGTCGAGTTCGTACATGATCCGGGCACCGCGCGCGGTGACCGGGCCCCTCGAGCGATCCACCGGGCCGGGTTCGGCGTCGTCCGCCCATCGGGTGAGAGCGGACATCGCCCGGTCGAAGCGGCGCTGCGACAATGTGCCGGCGCGACGCATGATCTCGAGGCTGTAGAACTCGGCCATGCCCTCGACGATCCAGTCGGCGCCCGCGACGGCGCGGATACCCTGGGCAACATGTACCAGCTCGTGCAGCAGCGTGCTGGTGCCGTTGGCACTGATCAGCGGCCGATCGGCATGCAGATAGAGCGATCGCGGGCCGGACAGGCCGCCGCGCCACATCGGGTCGGCCGCGGAAACAACCAGCAGGCGATCCGGAAACTGCGGGAATACCTCGACCAGTTGCGGCAAATGCCAGCGGATAAAGGCAAGGATGTCCATGCGCCGCACGCCCTGCTGCAGCGGTGCGGCGACCACGACCCGGGTCGCGCCAACATCGTCCCAACGGCTGCCGATTCGGCCAGCAACGATCCAGCCCACGGGCCGGATAAAACCGCGTTCCGGGCGTTCGATGGCGATCCAGCGGTCCTTGTCGACATCCCTGCCAAAAGGCGTCACCGAGGTCCAGCCAGACGGCGCATCGATCCGGATGCGTGCCCGCGAACGCGCTCCCTTGATCGTCGTGACCCGTGCCGGTGGCACCAGGTCGTCGCCGCGAAACAGGGCCCAGTCAGGCGTGATCATCGAGTCAAACCCGCCGTTGCGGCGCTGATGACTGATCCGCGACCGGTAGCGGAGCTGGCCACCCGAAGCCGGCGGCCGCCAGGTCACGGTATCGGCTTCCACGACGACTTCGCCGTCGCCGTCAAATCCGCTGTGCCACCCGGGTTTGTGGCGGAACCGCACGATACGCAACAAATCGCGCGGCTGGCGCAACGTGATCGTCACCGCGGCCTGTTCGGTATCGGGGTCGAGGCGGAGCCGGTAATCGAGCTCGTAGCGGAGATCTTCGCCATGCGCCAGCGCAGCGACGAGCAGCACCGCGCCAGCGAGTGCCTTGGCAAGAATATTGCTGGCGCGCCGAGTAGGTCCGGGATGCAAGGCTAGTCCGCGACGAGCGATTTGAACCGGGGCATGTCGCGCAACGGATCGAGGCGCGGATCCAGGCGCAGTTGCCAAACGGTAAAACCGCCCGGCTCGCCAAGGCGGGCCTCGAGGATATCCAGCGCCTGCTCATGCTCGCCGATCCGGGCCAGCGCCTGGACGCGCGTCCAGTCCCGGTAAAAATCGTTCATATGGTCATTCTCTGGCCAGTTCGAGTCAACCCGCTCCAGCGCCGCGCGGGTCTCGCTGTGGTTACCCAGATAAGCGTGAGCCACGGCCAGCGCCTGGTCGCTGTCCCATGAAGTCTGGACGAATGACCGGTCTGCCGCCCTGGCAACCACGGTCTCGAACTCCTGCCGGGCCGCGTCCGTTTCGCCCATCTGGGTCAGGATCACGCCGCGCCATATTTCGATTTGCAACGGCTGGTCCTCCCGCATCGTCCTCTCGAATAGCGGTTGCCCGAGCACCTCCATCGCCGCCGGATAGTCGCGGGCGAGGAACGGCACCATGATCATGGACGAGCCGTACACCGATGCTGCGATACTGTCGACTGCGGAAATCAGCCGTTCGGCCGCATCGAGGTCGCCGTAGAGACCGAGGTAGACATCGGCCTTGAGCGATTCGAAAATGTCGGTGCCCGGCGCAATCTCCAGTCCCTTGTCGAGAATCCTGAGCGCGAGTTCGCCATCGCCCATCCTTTCAGCCGTTTCACCGAGGTTGGTGTAAATCTGCAGGTTGGCCGGATCGAGCGCCGCCGCCCGCTGCATGCTCGAGATCGCTTCGTCCCACAACCCCACCCGGCGCTGCGCCCAGCCGGTCTGCATCAGCAGCAGTGAGTCATTCGGCAGGCGCTGCTGGGCCTGCTCGAACTTCGCCAGCGCCCCGGGGAAGTCCTTGTGAATGCGGTACAGAATCTCACCCTCGGCAGCAACGATCTCCGGCAGGTCCGGCTGCAACGCCCGCGCTTTTGCGACCGCCGCCTCGGCGCGCCCGGCAGTTCCGCCATCGTCCTGGCCAAGCCAGTGGAACTGCCCCTGGACATAGGCATACAGCACCCATGCCAATGCAAAATCGGGATCGAGCTCCAACGCCGCTTCGAGCAGCGGACCGGCCCGTTCGAAAATTTCACGGCCGTACTCGGGGTGCCATATGGCTTCACGCGCGGCCACATACAACTCGTAGGCGGCGACATTGTCGGTCGGGCGGCGCTCGATCAGCGCCTGCTCGTCCGGTGAGATCTGCGCCTGCATTGCCGCCGCAATCTCTTTGGCGATATCTGACTGAATCGCAAAAACGTCGTCGAGGCTGCGATCGTAGTTCTCGGCCCAGACGTGTTCGTCGCTGCGGCCATCGATCAGCTGCGCGGTAACCCGCACCCTGTCGCCGGCGCGGCGTACCGATCCCTCGAGCACGAAGCGAACATTGAGTTCTGCGGCGATTACCGGGATGTCGTCCTTGCGATCGCCATAGCGCAGCATCGTCGTTCGTGAGATTACCCGGAGATCCCGCACCTTGGCGAGATAGGTCAGCACATCCTCGTGAACGCCGCTGGCGAAATAGGCATTTTCCTCGTCGCTGGAGAGATTCGAGAACGGCAGGACCGCAACAGATTTGTCGGATATCTGGGAGTCCGCATCGGCGGACTCGACCGCAGCGGTTTGCGCCGGCGCCCGATCCACTCCCGGCAGCGAGGCAGAGGCCGAATCCGCCGCCGCACTGTCGGCGGGGGCTCTGTCCGCGCCGACCCAGTGGTCGAGCACCAGCAGCGCTACCGCAGCCGATACCACGGCGATCGTAACGAGATTCAGGCGTTGGCCGGTTTTGGCCGAAATCGACCCGGACCGGTCAATTTCGGATTCCCGGCGAATGCCCTCGGGCGTGAGCTCGTAAATCCACGAAAGCACAATCGCGACCGGAAACCCGAGAATGAGCAGACCGAGCACGAAACGCAGGCTCCAGCCCGGCACCTCGAGCAGACCGAAAAGCACATCCGCGATCTGCAGGATCAGCCAGGCTGCAACGAGATACAGCACCGCGACGCGAAAGACGTTACGGCGCTTGAGCTCATTCCAAAGTCCAGACATCGATTAACCGGGTGACAACGACCGCGGAAGCTTAGCAGAATCGGGCGCTGCGGCGGCGTGCAAGTGCCCCACCGCGGCACCAGGAAAGGTTACCGCCGGGGAAACCACCGGACTGCGGCGCTCGTCGGCCTCGAGGCGGCGAAAAAACCGCACGCTTGCTGTCATTTGCACCTGTCGGATGGATTGCCTATTGCTCGAACACCCAGCGCAGCACCGCATCCTGGACGTTTACGCCATAGCCGCGATGCACGTCGGTGTCGTTGTGCAGCGAAACCACGACGTAACGTTGCCCGGATCGCGACATCGCATAGCCGGCGATACCCGCCACATTGTCGAGGCGCCCGGTTTTCATGTGCAGCCGTCCGGCCAGCGGCTCGTCGCGATAGCGGCGGCGCAATGTGCCGTCCATCGCCGCCAGCGGCAGCGAGGCGATGAACTCCGGCATGTACGGGCTGGCAAAGGCATCATCCAGCAGCGTTGCGAGGCTCGCTGCCGAAATCCGGGTATCACGCGACAGACCGGCACCGTTGACCAGTACCAGTTCCGGAAACTCCATGCCCTGGGCCGCCAGCCATTCCGTTATGACTTCGATGCCCTTGACCGCGGTACCCGGCTCGCCCTTGAACTCGGCACCCAGTGTCAGCAGCAGATGCCGGGTCATCACGTTATTGCTGTACTTGTTAATGCTGCGAACGATCTCGCCAAGATACGGCGAGCGGTAAACAAAAAGCGGATCCTGATCCGGCGGAGCCGCCGCCACCCGCACTGTGCCGTCGATGCTGCCACCGAGTTCGTCCCACAGGCTCTCGAAAACGCCGAACGCAAACTCCTCGGGGCGCATCAGAGAACGGGTTAGCGCATACTCGCCGCAAGCGGCGGGAAATTTGCCGTCCAGCACCACCTCATCGCTGCTCACACCACCCGGAACGTTGAAAGCGATGCCGCGTTGATAACCGCCACAACGTCCAGATCCCAGTTTCACCCGATTGTCGACCTGCAGGTTCGACAGCATCGGGTCGGGGATAACGCGAACGATGTTCGCCAGCGGATCGGCGCGGAACGTAAAGCGGACCGCCTTGAAATTGACCAGCAGTGCATCCGGCGCGACGTTGTAGGAGCGAAACGGCTGGCCGTCGAAGTCACTCGGGTCTTCCGGCGGCACGTCGAAGAAGAAATTATCGACCACCAGGTCACCGGCAATACGCTCGACCCCGCGGGCGCGCAGCTCGCGCAACAGTTTCCAGAAGTTCTCCGTGGTCAGGAACGGGTCGCCGGTACCGCGCAGCACGAGGTCGCCCTGCAGCGTCGAGCCCTCCATCTGTCCCTGCAGATACACCTCGGTTTTCCAGCGATAGGCCGGACTCAGCAGGCTGAGCGCGGCATAGGTGGTAACCAGTTTCATTGTCGAGGCGGGATTGCGCGCGGCGCCAGCCTCGTGCGCCACCAGCACTTCGCCGTCGCCGAGGCGCTGCACCAGCAGGGAGTAATTGGCCTGGGAGAGTTTGTGCCCGGCAAGGGTCCGGGCGACCGCAGGCGGCAATGTAGCCGTCTCCGCGGCGCGCGCCGGCGACGATCCAAGCCATGCCGCGGCAGCCGCAACGATCGCTGACGCAAATACGGCGACGAAACGGGACGGGTTTTGGCCAGACGCTTTCACGCCGCGATAGTAACAGCGAATCGTCCTGCGCCGAACGCCTGGCGGGACATCGCCTGCACGACCCCGGCGGCGCTGCCGGGCGCCGCAAGCGTCGCTTGTCGGAAACGGCGACGATACCCCGGAATTCGCAAGCCCAACTTGTTAGTTCCTGTTTATATTAGCTTTTTATCCAATCACCGCTCCGTCATGAATTGGTCAGCACAGCGTCAGCAATCGGTCACGACTCCGCGGCCGACTGCGCACAAACTGAACCTCGCAGCAAACGAAACACAACACAGCGCATTGGAGGGACGACCATGAACACTATTACGACGACACGCGGATTCCCACAAATCACACGTCCTGCCCGGGCACGACAGCCGATCCGCAGCCAGGCCGATAGGCCCGCGTTCAACCTGCATGAATTTCTCGGCTGGGCCTTGTTCGCCCTGGTAGCAACGGTCGCCGCCCTGACCACGCTTGCTTTCGCCAATCTCACGGGCGCCTGGCAGGGTGCGGCCATGTGCGTCGCCGCGCTGATCCCGCTGTTACTGGCCGGCCACGCGATCACCCGCTTTGGCGGCATCGATATGGACCAGGGCTAGCTCATCGCCTGAGCCTCTGCGCTGCTAACGTGAAAAGCGTGCCCGGCGGTCGCCGCGACAACGGGCACACTGCGGGGCGCCGAAGAATGCTTCGGCGCCCCGGTTCAGGGATTCGCAGCCAGGGACGGCTTTTCCCGAACATCCCGCACTAGTTATCCGCTGCGCCCGGCCGCATCTGCGAACTGCCAGCGCGAATACCGCGACAAGCGCAAGCCTCGTTGCCATTGGGTCTCGCCCAATTCTCTCCCCGAGTCTCTCCAGGCCTTACCAGCGTGCTCCACTACAGACCTGAAATCCACTCACGCTTTCTCCCATATCCTTGTTTAGACAGTTATTTTTAAATCCCCGGCCTGATACGGGGCACCGGGCAGGACTGCTCCCGTCGCGTCACCGAAGCTTGAACCGGGTCACTCTCCGACCTTGCGGCGGCCGTTAAACTCGCGGATGACTGTCAACTATTGCGGGCCGAAAACAGGCCCGGCGAGGATACCGTGATGACTGCTTCGACCAAGACCGTGTTTGTTGCCGCCCTGGGCCTCTCTCTCGCCGCCTGTGGTGGTGGCGGTGGCGGTGGCGGTTCAGCGACCGTCACGCCGGCGTTTGCCAAGATCGACATGGACAGTGCGCCGGCAATTTCGGCGGCCGTGGTCGATACCGCATTGGAGAGCGGCGAAATCGGGGACCTGATCGACAGCGACCCGCTTGGCGTCAGTGGCGAAATCGGCAGTCTCGGCAAGACCGCCGGCTATTACCTCGGAAAACTCGGCGCTGCCCCCGGCGCCGGACCCGCTGGCTGGTTCCAGGCGCCTATCGGGCCGTTCACGCTCGGCTGCGAGGCCGGCGGGACCTTCACGCTGAGCGGTCAGCAGGCCGATCCGAATCTACCTTCTGCGGGCGACAGCCTCAGTCTGAGTTTCGACAATTGCGACAGCGGAGCGGGCGAAACCGCGGATGGCAGTTTCGAGTTCGTGATCGACACAATCTCCGGCAACCTCGACAGCGGCGAACTCGTGTTGTCGGTCGCGTTGATCGTCTCGAGCCTGACGCATACCGATAATGACGGCAGCGAATTTGTCGATGGCCGGGTCAACGTCGAGATCGACACGAGCCAGCCGCCGCAGTCGTCGATTACCGTCTCGGGCGACAGCCTCACCGTTGGCGAGAACAGCATTACCCGAACGCTCGCGGATTTCGCCACCCGGGCTACCAGCGACAGCTCCATCGCTCCGCCCGCCTACACGATCGCATCGTCAGGTTCGGTGATGAGCTCGGAGTTCGATGGCGAAATCGTCTACTCAACACCGGTGACGTTTGAAGGTTCCGGCGACGACAACCCCTACGTCGGCGAATTCCTGATCCGCGGCGACGGCGGAGCATCGATACGACTGATCGCCCTGGATAGCGTTTTCGTCCGCCTGTTGGTCGACGAAGACGGCGACGGCGCGGAAGATCATACGATCGACACGACGTGGGACGCGATACGCGACTGAGCCGGCCACGCCTGCCGCGACAACAACGCGACAACAAACGGAGTGCTATGCTTTCGCCCATAACAGAACGGCGGAGGCCTACGCATGCAGGCGCCGGAGAAAATACTCGTCGTCGATGACGACGCCGACATCAGGCAACTGCTCGTCGACTACCTGAGCGATGCCGGCTACGAGGTCGCGACTGCGGACAACGCGGACGCGGCACGTGCCGAACTCGACGGTAATCCCCCCACAGTGGTTTTACTTGATATCGGTCTGCCCGGCGAGGACGGCCTCAGCCTGGCTCGTTATATTCGTGAGAGGCACGACGTCGGCATCATCATGGTCTCGGGGGCCGGCGAGACCGTAGACCGAATCATTGGTCTCGAGGTCGGTGCTGACGACTACATCGGCAAGCCCTTCGATCCGCGCGAACTGCGCGCCAGGCTCAAAAGCGTCATTCGCCGCTACCAACGCAACGGCGAACCGCGGCAGCCAGATCACGACCAGGATGCGGCAGCGAACAAGGTTGCCATCGGCAGTTGCGCACTGGACAAGAGGCGCCAGCAACTATTCGACGCGAACGGCGATGAAATTCCGCTGACGCGAATGGAATACGATCTTTTGTGCGTGTTTCTCGAACGCCCGAACCGGCCCTTGTCGCGCGATCAATTGCTCAACCTGACCCAGAATCGTGACTGGGACCCTTACGACCGCAGTGTGGATATCCGGATTACGCGACTGCGGCGCAAGATCGAGCCCAGCGCCGACAAGCCGCGCCTGATTCGCACCGTGCGCGGTGTCGGCTATATGTACGTGCCGGACTGAAGCGGCTGTTTGTAACAGTTCTGTTTCAATTGTTTCCGCTTGGTAGACCCGTACACCATGGCGACCGCGGCGCGGTAGACTGCAGATCAGCGTAACCGACCAAGGGAAACCGCCGACGCAAATGGCCGCATCCGCCGAAACCGAGCTACAGCGCTACAGCGCGCCATTACTGCGCCAGATCTGTGACCATGCCGCTGCGGTAGTCTACGTAAAGGATACGGCCGGCCGGTATGTTTTCGTCAATCATCAGTTTCTGAAGCTGTTCGGCGGCGACGAGTCGAAATTCGTCGGCCGCGCCGACACCGACATTTTCCCGCCGGACGTCGCGTTGCCACTCGCAGCCAACGACCGCGCTGTGATAGAGGGCGGCGCAGCCATGCAGTTCGAGGAAGTCGTTCCCGGGGCCGATGGCGAGCATACCTATGTCTCGGTGAAGTTCCCGTTAGTGGACGCGGCAGGCGCCGTCGAAGCGGTCTGCGGCATTTCGACTGACATCACCCAGCGCAAACGAACGGAAGACCTGTTGCGCAAGGCCGCGCTCGGTGTATCGGCGGCAACCGGCACGGGAGTATTTGAATCGATCGTCAACTGCGTGGGCGGGACGCTCGGCGCGGATTTCGTATTCCTGACCAAACTGGTCAATGGCAAGCACCGCGAATTACATACGCTGGCTGTGTCGCATGGCGGCAAGATCGTTCCGAACATGGTTTATGAACTTGCGAACACACCATGCGAACAGGTCATCAGCGGGCATTTTCACCATATCAGTGACAATCTCAGCGAGTCCTACCCCAGCGACGGCATGATCGATAAGTTCGGACTTGTCGCTTACGCCGGATACCCATTGCATGACAGCAACGGCAACGCGATTGGCAATCTTGCCGTGGTCAGCCGTACACCATTGCTCGATGTCAGTTTTATCGAACTGGTGTTGAAGGTATTTTCGGTGCGCGCCGCCGCCGAACTCGAACGCCTCCAGGCTGACGAGAAACGTGCCGAATCGGAAGCGAGTTATCGCGCGATTTTTGACGCCTCCGAGGATGCCATTTTCGTGCTCGACTCGAGCGGCGCGATCGTCGATGCCAACCCCAAAGCCTGCAGCATGTACGGCTACACCTACGAAGAGATTCTCAATGTCGACCCGGCCGGATTCAATTCCGGCGAGTCGCTTTATACGACACAACGCGCCCGGCAGTTGATCAAAGCGGCGCGCCACGGCGAGACCCAGCGCTTCGAATGGCGTCACAAGAGTCGCGATGGCAGCAAACACTGGGACGAAGTCGTTTTGAAAAAGGCGACTATCGCCGGTTCTGACCGGGTGCTCGCAATCATTCGCGATATATCCGAACGCAAAGCACAGGAGATTGCCCTCAAACGCAGCGAGACCGAACTGCGTGCAACCGTGGAGGCCGCACTCGACTGTATCGTCGTGATCGATATCGACGGCAATATCACCGAATTCAATCCGGCCGCCGAACACTGCTTTGGCTATCGTCGCGAAGAAGTACTCGGCAAGAACCTGGCCGAGTTGATCATCCCAGAGCGATTCCGCGCCAGCCATATCAGCGGCATGGAGAACTACAAGCGTCGCGGCAACGGCCCGATGATTGGGACCCGCGCTGAACTCGCGGCGCGCCGCGCCGACGGCAGCGAATTTCCCGTGGAATTAACGATCAGTGTCGCCGAGGGCCCGGAAGGCACGCGTTTCATCGGTTATATGCGTGACATAACCGCTCGGGAGAAGGCGGAGGACGAACGCGAGCAACTCGAAGCGCAGTTACGCCAGGCGCAGAAAATGGAAGCAATCGGTCAGCTCACCGGTGGCATCGCCCACGATTTCAACAACATCCTGACCAGCGTGATGGGATATATGGTCATGGCCGGCGAGCGCGCCGAGGCCCACGGCGACACCAAACTGACCGCTTATCTTGATCGCGCCCAGAGTTCCGGCGAAAGAGCACGCGACCTGATTCAACAGATGCTGACCTTTAGCCGCGGTCACCGAGGCGCGGCCAAACCGCTTTCGCTCGAGCCTCTGATTACAGAGACCATCCAGCTGATGCGGTCGACGCTGCCGTCCAGTCTCGAGCTGGTCACCGAGCTCGACGAGCAGGCGCCCACCTGCATCACCGACCCGCTACAGCTGGAACAGGTCGTCATGAACCTGATCATTAATGCACGCGATGCCGTAGGCCGCCACGGCCGCGTCGCGGTAAAACTTCGGCGCCACGAGAACGTGGGCGCGGTCTGTGCGTCCTGTCGCCACCAGGTGTCCGGACAGTTTGTCGAAATCGCCGTCGAAGACAACGGCAGCGGAATCGCCGAGGACGTCCAGGAGCGCATCTTCGAGCCGTTCTATTCAAGCAAGGAAATCGGTAAAGGCAGCGGCATGGGGCTGGCAATGGCGCATGGCATCATCCACGAATATGACGGTCATATCCTGCTCGACAGCGAGCCCGGCTCGGGCTCCGTTTTCAGAGTATTGTTGCCGATCGGTTGCGCCAGCGATTCCGGGTCCACCGTCGATTCCGAACTCGATGCCGATGCGCCGGCTCAGGCCCCGTTGCTGCGGGGTCATGTCGCCGTGGTCGATGACGAGCCGGCGGTCGCTGAATTCATGCGCGATCGCCTGCAAAGCTGGGGGCTGACGGTAACCGTGTTCAACGATCCCGAAATCGCGTTGCGCGATCTTTGCAACGAAGACGCCACGCCCGATCTCGCGATCCTCGACTACACAATGCCGCACCTGAGTGGTCTCGACGTGGCACAGCGTCTGCTGGATTTCCATCCGCAGTTGCCCATCGTGCTCTACACCGGGTACGCGGAAGATCTGACGGAACAACAGACTCGCGAAGCAGGCGCACGGGCTCTGCTGCGCAAACCGCTCGACATGAGCGAACTGCACGATACCCTCGAGGCTCTGTTGCGCGTGCCTGCCTGCGCCACCCCCGGTGGCTGCCGCTAGACCCCCACCTCGACTGTTACGTTTTCGAAACAAACTGAGCGGATCGGGAAATTATTCCGATACGCAACCCCCCTAGTATGAGCCCCACACGCACTGTTGCTGCAAACGCCGCGCAGGACGATGCGAAAAACGAAGTTAACGGAGGGGTGTCATGGACGTATTCGAGAAACACGGTTTTGCGGTCCTGTGGCAACACTGGAAAGAACTGTTACAGGTTCTTCAGAGCTATGCCGCGGAGTTCGCGGCGGTTGGACTCTGAATCGCGATTCGGAACACGAAGACCAATTCTGGAAGGGGAGCAAAAATGATCAAGAGACTCACGATTTTCGGCTACGGCATCTGCAGCTACGCGGTGTTCTTCGCCACTTTTCTCTATGCAATCGGTTTTATCGGCGACTTCGGCGTACCCAAGACGATCGATGGTGCCGCACAGATGCCGCTGGTCCAGGCACTGCTGATCAACGTCGCCTTGCTCGGGCTGTTCGCAATCCAGCACAGCGTAATGGCTCGGCCCGCGTTCAAACGCCGCTGGACCAAAATTGTGCCGCAGGAAGCCGAGCGCAGCACATACGTGCTTTTCTCGAGCCTCGCGCTGATCTTACTGTTCGCTGGCTGGCAGCCTCTGGGTGGAGTCGTCTGGACCGTTTCGAATCCGATCGCCACGGCCGCACTCTATAGCGCATATGCATTTGGCTGGGCGCTGGTCCTGATCTCGACGTTCCTGATCAACCATTTCGACCTGTTCGGTCTGCGTCAGGTCTGGTTGCAGCTGCGCGGCACGGAATACACGCCGCTGAAGTTCAAGACACCGGGCGTCTACAAACTGGTCCGTCATCCACTTTACACCGGCTGGCTGTTCGCATTCTGGGCCACTCCGCACATGACCGTTGCCCATTTTGTTTTTGCGGCAATCAGCACCGCGTACATCCTCGCCGCGATTCAGTTCGAGGAGCGCGATCTCGCCGAGTTCCATCCGCAATACAAGGCATACAAGCGCAAGGTGCCGATGCTGTTTCCGTCACTGCGCCGGCGCAACCAGCCAGCCAAACAGCACCCCGTCGCGGTGTGACACAGAAGCGCCGGGCGGCCATACGCCGCCCGCCACGACAAACAAGACAGATCAACACGACCAGGAGTACTCAGATGAATACCAATGCACCGAGACTGCAGGAACTCGAACCGTCCATGCTGGGACTGGCACTGCTCTACGCAGCACTGCTGCTCGGCGCCAATTTACTCGTCGGCGGCGGGATCGCCTGAAACACAAGACAAACCACGAACTGAATTGCCCGAGGACACGACCGATGCAGAGAATCGCAAAAAATCACCAGCCAAAAACGTCATTGTGGCGCCGCTACGGCAAATGGAGTTTCTGCTTCTTTCTGGTCAAGGGCCTCGCATGGCTCAGTCCGCTGATGCTGACCCGACTGGTTGGCTGACAAAACTTCGAAATTTTACTAACAGAGTCAAAAACCCACACCTTTGGGAGGTGCAAAATGTCCGAATTACTGAGAAACGCATGTAGAGCACTGTTCGCCGTCAGCACCGTCGCTATCGTCGCTGCCACACTGCTGGTTACTTCCGGCCTATTCGCATCACCGTTTCACGCTTTCGTCGTTACGCCGATCCTGATCCTGGCAGGGGCCGCAGCCGCCTATGTGGCGGACGCGCTGATCACCGAGTCCTGGCCGCCGCAACGGCCCGCCATTCCGCGGATCCGCGCATTGCCGGTACCGGCCTGCTGAATCAAACACGCTCAACTGCAGAAAGACGGGCCCGCAAGGGCCCGTTTTGTTTGCTTACCGCCAGCACCGGCCTAAACTACCCGGCCATGCAGCAACCTCTCGTGTAACGGTCCTCGCCGCTTTGCAACCCGGACTCAACGACGGCACCCAGTGACTCCCGCCCCCCTCGACAACGCAACTCTGCGCCGCGCTGTTGCCGCGCTGGGACGCGGGGACAAGGACCTTGCCCGCATCGCAGAGCGTGTCGGAGTACCGCCGCTGTGGCGCCGCCCGGCGGGGTTCGCAACGCTTGTCCATATCGTTCTGGAACAACAGGTATCGCTGGCATCGGCCCGCGCCGCATTCGAACGCCTGCTCGCCGAGGTCGAAGAACTCGATGCGGCCGGGTTTCTCGGTCTGACCGAGGCGACCCTGCGACGATGCGGGTTCAGCCGCCAGAAAAGCCGTTATTGCCGTGGCATTGCCGCCGCTGTCGAAGATGGCACTCTCGATCTCGATCAGTTGGGCCGGCTGCCGGACCAGGCGGTTCGCAAACGGCTGGTCGCGATCACCGGTATCGGGCCGTGGACCGCGAATATTTACCTGCTAATGGCGCTCGGCCGGCCGGACGTCTGGCCGGTAGGCGACCTCGCACTGGCGGTAGCCGTGCAACAGGTCAAGCGTCTCGAAACACGGCCCGGGGCAGAAGAACTCGAGGCCATTGGCGAGGCGTGGCGGCCATGGCGCTCGGTCGCGGCTCGGCTGCTGTGGCAAAGTTATCTCACTGGCCCGAACGGGACGTCCGGCTAGTGGCCGCGGCCACGCGGCATGCAACAGGCCGCGCTCAGACCTCGGACCCGAGACCGCGCTGACGGGCCGAGGCCTTGCCGTCCTTGCGCAACCGCGCAAGACCCGACTTGAGCTTCTTCAGCGCCTGCTCGATCACGCTATCGTCGCCCCAGTCCACGGAGAATTCGCGCAACGCAATTTCCAGATCACGGTTGAGGTGAACCCCTGCCGGCATATCTCCCACCAACGTCGCCTGATCCGAGAACAAAATCAGCCCGTGCACGGGCACGCCAGGGCAGAGCCCGGCTATCACATCGAGATAAGCGCGCTGGCGCATGACAGGGTTCAGGAAGCGAAAGGTCTCCATGCGCGCGGAATGCGACCACATTCGATCGGCCGCATTGCCCTCCACCGCGCCGTTGTAATCGCGCAGCTCAATACAGACGAGACCGGCGGTCGTGGCGACAACGTAGTCCACAACCCGGTCACTACCGCGCTCATCCGGGACGTGCATGTTGCGGCGGAAACGGAATCCGGCGGCCCGCAGCCGCTTCCCGACGGCGCCCCTGCCGCGCAGGAACTCCTCGGTAGCTGCGAGCGCCACCAGTATTGCAACCAGACCGAAGCCCGCAAGCAACGACCACGTTAAGGTGCTATCTGACATATTGCGAAGCCTAACGTCGGCGCGTCCCGCCAACTGTGAGCTGTGTCACGATCGCCGCAGAACACCGATCGGCGATAATCGCAGCCATGGTTGAACTTCGCGACGCCCTGCCGTAGCCTCGAGCCATGCCCGGCTTCATCCTTCGCCTGTTGATCACCATGCTCGGCCTGTGGCTCGCCGACCAGCTGCTCGACGGCGTGACCATCACCGGCAGCGGGACCTTTGTCCTCGCCGCGTTGTTGCTGGGCTTCGTCAATGCCTTGATAAGGCCGATCGCGATCATTCTCACTCTGCCGCTCAGTATTCTCACTCTCGGTCTTTTCCTTTTCGTCATCAACGCGCTGATGTTCAGCCTGGTGGCGACACTGCTCAGCCAATTTGTCGTCGCCGGGTTTGGCTCCGCGCTGCTCGGCTCGATCATCGTCAGTCTCACCAGCCTCGTTGCCTCGTGGTACATCGGACCGAAAGGGCGCTACCAGGTCATGGTCGTCAATAAGCGCGACCGCTGACCTGTCTGACCCGGTGCCGCGGCAATACCCGCCGCGTGGCGTCAATCGTCCCTGCCGCTGCCTGTTGCTCCGCCTGAGTTGCTATAGCTGAGAGAATCATTAGATTCTGAGCTTTATTGTTCTCCATCAGGCAATAGACATGGATCGGTTTGCAAACATGCAGAGTTTCGTCGCCGTCGTCGATGCGGGCAGCATCACGGCCGCCGCGGAGCGGCTCGGCGTCGCCAAATCGGCGGTCAGCCGGCGCCTCGCCGAACTCGAACACTATCTCGGTGTGCAATTGCTGAACCGCACCACCCGGCGTCTGGATCTGACCGAGACCGGACGCAGTTATTACCAGCGCTGCCAGCGAATTCTCGAGGATATTCGCGAGACCGAAACCGCCGTATCGACCGAACACGGCGCCCTGCAAGGGCGGATCCGGATATCGGTACCGCTGACTTTTGGTCTGCTCCACTTGCGCGCGGCGATCAGCGATTTTGTCGAGCAAAATCCCGCCGTCAGGTTTGACCTCGATCTCAGCGACCGCAGGGTGGACCTGCTCGGCGAAGGTTTCGATCTCGCCATCCGCATCGCGCGCCTGGCCGATTCCAGCCTGATCGCGCGCCGGCTCGCCCCGATCCGCAACGTCATCTGCTCGAGTCCCGCTTACTGGTTACGTCACTCACGCCCAAAGCACCCGCGTGATCTCGCCAATCATGACTGCCTGCACTACAGCCTGGCCGATGATCCGGGCACGTGGCGCTACACGGATACGGATGGCCGCCCCGGCGCGGTCAAAACGCCGGGCGTGTTGCGCGCGAACAATGGCGATGTGCTGCGCGACCTTGCGATTGCCGGCCATGGCGTCGCCCTGCTGCCGACATTTATCGTCTCAGAGGCCATTGCCGCCGGCCAGCTCGACGTCGCCCTGCGCGATTTCGAGTGGATGCCGCTCGCGGCATACGCTGTCTACCCGCATGCACGCCACCTTTCCAGCCGCATACGCGCATTCGTCGACTTTCTCGCGCTGCGGTTTGGCGACCAGCCGTACTGGGACGACTGTATCGGACATCGCTGACCCGCCGGGCACAGGATGCCTTAGCGATCGCGCCCATGCGGCTGCATCCAGTCGATAACCGGACCGGCCGGCACTACCGCGCTCGGGTTGATGTTCAGGTGGCTCTGGTAATAGTGCCCCTTGATGTGATCGAAGTGCACCGTCTCCGCCACGCCCGGGTACTGATAAAGCTCGCGGGTATAGGCCCAGAGATTGGGATAATCGACGATCCGGCGCAGGTTGCATTTGAAATGACCCACGTAAACCGCATCGAACCTGACCAGTGTCGTGAACAGGCGCCAGTCGGCTTCCGTCAGTGTATCGCCAGCCAGGTAACGGTGGCGCCCAAGGCGTTGTTCCAGCCAGTCGAGCGTGTCGAATAACGGCACGACTGCCTCTTCATAGGCGGCCTGGGAGGTTGCGAACCCGGATTTATAGACACCATTATTGACAGTGTCATAAACGCGCTCGTTGACGCTGTCTATCTCTTCGCGCAGCGCCTCGGGATAGTAGTCTCCCGGGGTGGCGCCGATGTCGTCAAACGCCTCGTTAAACATGCGGATAATCTCGGACGACTCGTTGTTGACGATCGTGCCGCGCTTCTTGTCCCACAACAGCGGCACCGTCACCCGACCGCTGTAGCCCGCATCGGCGGCAGTATAGACCTGATGGAGGAATCTGGCATCGTGCAGCGGATCGGGTTCGACGCCGGGACCGGTGGCAAAGGTCCAGCCATTGGCAGCCATCAGCCAGTTGACCACCGACACGCCGATCTGGGATTCGAGGCCTTTGAGCGCGCGGAATATCAGTGTGCGATGCGCCCACGGACAGGCATAGGACACATACAGATGGTAGCGGCCCGGCTCCGCCCGGAAACCGCTGTCGCCACCCGGCCCCGCCGAACCGTCGCGGGTGATCCAGTTGCGAAACTGGGCGTCCGAGCGCACGAACCTCCCCCCGGTCGATTTGGTGTCGTACCAGCGATCGACCCACTGGCCATCAACAAGTAATCCCATGATTGTTTACTCCCGTTTAATCAATGTGCTGCCAATCCGGACGGCGAAGCCGCCGCGGGGAAGCGATTCAGGACCCGTTTCGAGTACCGCGGTTATCGAGCGCCAGCGCGCCAGCGCCGTCCGCGACGAGAAAAAGGAATCCGCCCGCGATGGCAATGTTTTTCCAGAACATGATGAACTGGGTCTGGTCGGCGAAATCGAAATGAAACAACAGTGCCGACAGCACGCTAAAGCCCGCCAGCAAGAAAGCGGCAATCCGCGTCTTCCAGCCGAGGATAATGGCGATACCACCACCCAGTTCCAGCGCGATGACCACCGGCAACAGCAACGCCGGCACACCCATCGCCTCCATGTAAGCTGCCGTTCCTTCGTATCCACTGATTTTGCTGGCGCCGGCAAATACGAAGATCGCGGCGATGGCCAGGCGCCCAAGCAGAGTCAGATAGGGTTTTGCTGCATCCATGGTCCAGTCTCCCGAAGTCGTGGCCGGCCCGATGCCGGTGTTGATCGATAGCTTCACTGAGACCGAAACTGAAATAAACCCGATTTCAATTAAATTACTGTTGCGTTATTGAGAACAATAATCCGTGGCTTTGCTGCCCGGTCAACGCGCCGCTGACCCACCGGATCGCCCGCGAGCCCGCCGCAACGCAAAAGGCCCAGGCAAACCGCCCGGGCCCTTTGCACCAGACCATTGCGCCGCTTCATCGCATCACGGCAACTCGGCCAGCGCCGTCTTGCGCGCCGCCTCGAACTCGTCGCCCGGGCTCCATGCCGGCAACACCTCGTCGTTGGCGATGATCAGGCCGCACCAGAAACCAAGTTGCGCGTCCTGCACCAGCCCGTCGAAATTCCATTCGTCGCTCAGTTCATCGCTTGGCTGATGATAATTTTTCGCCGTGTACGCAGCGACCTGCTCGGCACCCCAGTTCGCCGGGCGGCCGATGAAATCGGTACCGCCCTTCATGTACATCGCGGGTACACCGATTCGCGCCAGCGCAAACTGGTCCGAGCGATAGAAATAACCCTTGTCAGGATACTGGTCACCGGTTACGACGCGATCCTGGTGCGCCGCCACCGTGCGGGCGACCTCGTCCAGCGAAGATTTGCCGAGACCGATGAACGTGATGTCGCGGGTTGCACCCCAGATGTTGCCGGCGTCGAAATTGATATTTGCAGCGATACGGCCCGGCGCAACCGGAGGATTGGCGGCCAGCGCCTTGGCCCCGAGCAGTCCCTGCTCTTCCGCACCGACCGCGGCTATCAGGATCGAGCGCCGTGGCGGTTCGGGCAATGCCGCGACGGCTTTCGCGATCGCGAGAATGGTCGCGACACCACTGGCGTTATCGCGCGCACCGTTATAAATGCGGTCGCCTTCGCCACTCTCGGCGGTACCGAGGTGATCGTGGTGGGCCGTGAATACCACGACCTCGTCGGCGAGATCAGGATCGCTGCCCGGAAGCCGCCCGAGCACGTTGCCGGTGCTGACCCGGGTCAGCCTGTTTTCGAGATCGAGCGACGTCTCGATCCCCAGCGGTACCGGCACGAAATCCTTGCTGCGCGCTTGTTCGACCAGGCTGTCGAGGTCATGACCGTTGAGCGCCATCAGTTTGCGCGCCGCATCTTCGGTAACCCAGGCGGCGATCTGGATGCGCGGCTCGTCACCCGCGGGAATCTCGAATTGCTCGCCGGTCCACGAAGTCTGCACCACCTGAAACGGGTAGCCGGCGGACGGCGTCGTATGGATGATGATGGCACCCGCCGCGCCCTGGCGGGCTGCGCTTTCGTATTTGTAGGTCCAGCGGCCGTAGTAGAGGCGGCGATTACCTTCGAAAAGCTCGTCCGACCAGTCAGGGTCGTTGTTCAGCATCACCAGCACCTTGCCGCTGAGATCCTGGCCCTTGAAATCGTTCCAGTCGTATTCAGGCGCTTCGATGCCATATCCGACAAATACCAGTTCGGCGTCGCTCAGGGCCGCATGCTCGGACTGCACGCCGCTGCCGGCGATGTATTCGCTGCCGGCTGCCAGTTCGAGTTCACCGTCCCCTGTGAATTTCCATACCGGCGGCATTGTCGAGTTGATGCCGATCAGGTCAAAAGACTGCTCCCAGCGGCCACCGACGGCGCCGGGTTGATACCCGAGTTTCTGCAACTCCTCAACGATGTAGCGCCGCGCCATGCGATCGCCCTCGCTGCCCGGGCCGCGCCCGCCCATCTCGTCGCTGGAGAGCGCAGCCACCCAGGCACGGATGTCGTCACCATTGATCGAATCGGCGGCGCGGGTCGCCACGTCGGTGAATGGTGTCGCCGCAACCGCGGCCGGCTCTGCCGCAGCACCAGCCGCCGGCGCAGCAGCAGGCGCCGCCGCTTGTTGACCGGTGCCACTGTCAAGCTCACCACCACCGCAACCACCGATCACTACACCGGCAAACGCCAGCGGTAACACGACTCCAACAACCCTTTTCCTCACCGGTACTCTCCTCGCAATCGCCGAAAAACGTCGCGCCGGGCGAGCGCCCCGCGCGTAAAGTGAGCGAGCATACCGTAAACCCGGACCCGGCATTAACCCGCCGCGGTAAAGCGCTGGGCAGCGCGGCCCCGGCGCAACGGGTTAACATATGCCGACCATTCGATCCGGAGTTCCCCATGACCGCTGCGCGAGGCATTTTCTGCTTGCTGCCCTTACTGCTCACCACGATACTGGCGCGGCCGGTACTCGGTGACGATCTGCAGGCCTTGTTCGACGAGGAGTGGGAATTCCGCCTGCGCGAGTTTCCGTTGCTTGCCACCTATGTCGGTCGCAATGAATACGATGACCGGCTTGGACGGGTAACGGCACAAGACCAGCAAAGGAGAGCCGAATACTGGCGCGGGATTCTGCAACGACTCGAGTCCCTCGAGCGGGAATCGCAATGGTCAAAAACCGACACGATAAACGCCGCGTTGTTTCGTCGCCAGTTACGCGATTCCATTGCCGACATCGAGTTTGGCGACTACCAGATACCGATACTGGTCGACGAGGGATTCCACACTTCTTTTGCCCGCCTGCCCAACGAAATGCCGTTCCGTACCGTCGCCGACTACGAGCATTACCTCGCACGACTGCAGGACTGGCCACGCTACGTCGGCGAACAAATCGGCAACATGCGCGCGGGGCTGGAGCGTGGCATGACCCAACCGCGGGTGATTCTCGAGGGCTTCGACAGCGGGATCGCCGCCCACATCGTCGCCGACCCCGAGGACAGCGTTTACTACGCGCCGCTGCGGCAGATGCCGGGCACGATCTCCGCGAGCGAGGCCGAGCGTCTGCGCGGCGCCACCATAACGGCGATCTCGGGCTCGGTCATTCCCGGCTACCAGGCATTTCTCGACTTCATGCGCGATGAATATCTTCCGGGCGCGCGAACCACGCTCGGCGCATACGCACTTCCCGACGGGCGCGCCTACTACAGCCACAAGATCCGCCAGTTCACCACGCTCGATCTCAGCGCCGACGAGATTCACCAGATCGGCCTCGACGAGGTCGCACGGATACGCAGCGAAATGCAGGCCATCATCGATGCGACGGAGTTCGCCGGCTCGTTTGCAGACTTCCTGGCGTTCCTGCGCAGCGATCCGCGCTTCTACCCCGATAGCCCGGAAGCACTGCTGAAGGAGGCCGCCTACATTGCCAAGACGATGGATGGCAAGCTCCCGGCATTGTTCAAAACCCTGCCACGTACACCCTATTCGGTCGCACCGGTACCCGCTGACATCGCCCCGAAATACACCGCCGGCCGCTATGTCCCCCCAGCCGCCGGAAGCACCCAGCCCGGTTATTACTGGGTCAACACCTATGCGCTGGAGAGCCGCCCGCTCTACACGCTTCCGGCGCTCACGTTGCACGAAGCCGTGCCCGGGCATCATCTGCAATGGGCGCTCGCGATCGAGCAGGAGGCCCAACCCGACTTCAGGCAGTACGACTACATCTCGGCCTATGGCGAGGGCTGGGGGCTGTATTCCGAATGGCTCGGCGTCGAAGCCGGCATGTACGAGGACCCCTATGACGACTTCGGTCGCCTGACCTACGAAATGTGGCGTGCATGCCGGCTGGTGGTCGATACCGGTTTGCATGACAAGGGCTGGAGCCGGGACCAGGCACTCGATTACCTGGCCAGCAATACTGCGTTGTCGATTCACGAAGTAACGACCGAAACCGACCGCTACATCTCGTGGCCGGGCCAGGCACTTTCGTACAAGCTGGGGGAGCTGAAAATAAAGGCCTTGCGGCGTCGCGCCGAAGGCCAGCTTGGCGAAAATTTCGACCTGCGCGAGTTTCACGACACGATTCTGGCCAGCGGCTCGGTGACGCTGACAGTGCTCGAGCAACTCGTCGACGACTATATCGATGCGGCGCTTGCCCGGCAGTAAGCCGACAGCAGGCGGCGCGGCCGCGGCCAGCACGTATGCAGACACGGACGCTGCCCCGGTAGTATTGGCAGCAGTGCCCGAACCCGGAGCAATACCAGCGTAATGGCCAGGCCAAGCGGTCGCCAGCCGGAAATTCTGTTTGTAACCGGCAAGGGTGGCGTAGGAAAATCCGTCGTGGCCGCGGCGCTCGCGCTGCGCGCGGCGAACGCCGGGCGCAAAGCCCTGCTGGTCGAATTCGGGCGGCAGAGCTTCTACGAACGCCTGCTCGGGCTGGCGCCTGGCACCGACCACTATCCGGGTCAACCGAACCTGTTGCTGCAACGGTGGGAGGAAGAGGCCTGCCTGCGCGAGTATGTCGGTCACTACGTGCCGCTTCGGCGTGCCACCGATTTCTTCCTCGACAACAAAATTATCCGCGCCTTGATCCGCGCCGCGCCGACCCTCAAGGAACTGGCCCTGATCGGCAAGGCAACAGGACCGCACCGTTTACGCTGGGCGCGTTCCGACCGCGACCTGGTGGTTATCGATGCCTTCTCGACCGGCCACTTCCTCGCCCTGCTGCGCGCACCGCGCGGTATCAACGAGGCCGTCCCGGCAGGCCCGGTTGGCCGTCAGACCGGAACGATTCTCGATGTACTGAAAGACCCGCAGAAGTGCCGCTTCGTTATCGTCACACTGGCGCAGGAGCTGCCGGTTAGTGAGGCGCTGGAATTGCATGGCGCCATTAAAGCGGAGACCGGCCAATCCGCCCGTATCGTTTGCAACAGGCTGCAACCAACCGTGTCAGGTTCAGAGCTGAAGCGCGCCGCCGCGAACCCGGGCACCGCCGCCGCCGCCACGTTCGCAAACCGTATCGAAACGGTACAGAAACGCCAGTCCGAGTGGCTGCACAAGCTCGCGCGTGCAGACAAAAACACATTGCGATGGCCACAGCATTACGTCGACAAGGGTGACGCCCTGATTGCGGCGCTGGCGCAGGAAACCGGGCAGATATGAAGCCGATACTGGATCGCCACAACGTGATCGTTTGTACCGGCAGCGGCGGTGTCGGCAAAACGACGATTGCCGCGGCGCTGGGCCTGATCGCGGCCCGGGCCGGACGCAGGGTACTGGTGCTGACCGTCGACCCCGCGCGGCGCCTCGCTGCCGCGCTGGGATTACAGCAAGGCGGCGGCGTCATCGAAGTGCCGCTGGACGCCAGTGGCTCTTTGCATGCGGAGATGATCCAGCCCAACCGGATTTTCGAGGACTATATCCGCAAAGTTGCACCCGGCGAGGAGCAGGCGCAGCGTATCCTCGACAACAAGCTGTACCAGCAACTGGCCACAACCTTGTCGGGCTCGCAGGAATTCACGTCGCTGCTGCGGCTGCGGGAGGCGGTCAGCGGCGGCGACTACGACCTGGTGGTGCTCGACACGCCGCCCACTGAACATGCCGCAGAATTTCTCGAGGCACCGGAGCGGCTCGCCTCACTGTTCGACGGTCGCGTGGCACGCTGGCTCAGCGGCAATCCGGACCAGAGTGGCCTGATCAGCGGGCTGGTGCGGCGCGGCACTACCGCCGCATTGGCAATCCTGCAGTTGCTGACCGGCAAGGCCTTTATCAGCGAATTGACGGGGTTTTTCGACGGCGTGCGTTCAATCGCCGGTGATATCCGTGAATCGAGTCTGGATGCGCACCGCCTGCTCACCGGCTCCCGGACTGCGTTCATGCTGGTCTCGAGCCTCGACGCCGCCAAGATCCTGGAGGCCGAGGACTTTCGCACCGCGCTTGGCGACAGTGGCTACCGTCTCGCGGCAGTGATTGTGAACCGGGCCCACCCGGAGTGGTTTCGCGCCGATCAGGATGAGATAGCAGCCGGGCTGCAATTGGCCGGTGTACCCGGACTGGAAGAGCTGCACGGCGCGATGCGACGCTACTACTCGAGGCTCGGACGCGCCCATGCCGCATTTTCGCGCCTGCAGGGACATAAAACCCACGTCGTGAAACTGGCCGAACTCGACGATGAACCTGCCGGGCTCGAAGGGTTGCAACGGCTGGCGCGGTCGCTGACGACCGCGAATCGCCCTCGCGCCAGAAAACCGGGCAAGAGCAAGCGCTGATCAGGGGCTTTCGGCGCGCTCAGATTCGCCGCGCGCCAGGCGCGAACTGTCGGTCACGACGCTCTCGGGCCGCTGCATAATTGCAAGTTCGCGGCGTGCCATCAGCATCCGCCACTTCGAAGTGAATGACTGACCCGGGAAGTCGCCTTCATGACAATGATAGTCGGCGCCTTCGCCAGTGTAGTGGCAACCGTGCTCATCGAGAAGTATCTCCGCCGCGCCCGAGGCGGGCGGATACGCGAACATAGTCGCAACAATGAGTGTCGATGCTGACAGGAGCAATCTCCGCACAGTGTGCAATTCCTGACTTCGAATGGGAACCAAGATGCTAATACACCGTTGTCGCCACAGGCTTGCGCAGCGTCACACAATCCGTACCCGCGGTCGCGCCGATGGCGTGACAAAACCGATCACTGCGCCGCAGTGGCAACGACCGAAGCTTCGCCGATGAGCGGACTCAAACCGCGTGGCGCGCGGCCCGGGCCCGCTGCTCTGCCGAGACAGATCTTATTCTCCGGCCGCCGATGATGGCAGATAGCGGCGCACGGCAATGGGCTGAAGAGTCACGAGAACGCCGTCATCAGCGTCTTCGAACAACTCGTCAAGGACGTCGCAGAATGCCTCGATTTTGCTTTTCTCATCGATTATTTCCACCACTACCGGCAGATCGGTGGATATGTCCAGCAGGCGTGACGTATGGATGACCGAGTTGGCCCCATATGCCATCAGGCCCCGCCACGCGGTGGCACCGGCGAGCCCATGCTGGCGCGCGCTCTCGACGATCGCCGCATACAACGACTTGTGCTGGAGCTTGTCTGCCTCACCGACGTAGATGCTAAGCAGCGTTGCCTCACTATCTTTTCTCATTAGCGTTACCTGACGGTGCTGGCGACGAGAAGAACGCCGAGATAGAAACACAGAACGCTGCCTGCCAGAGTGCCGCCGAAATACAGTGAAGCGTAAAAATATTCCTTGTCCTGCATAAACGCATGCAGCTCATAGACAAACGAGGACAGCGTCGTAAACCCGCCACAAAAACCCGTCGCGAGAAACAGCCGTCCCATCGGTGACGGCCAGTTGAACGTGACCACCAGCTGCATCAGTAACCCGATGAGGAAACACCCGAGAAGGTTTGCGGTCAGCGTGCCATAGGGAAACTCGATGGAAAAAGACTGGCCGGCAAGGGCGGCAAGATAACGACAGGACGCGCCCAGCATGCCACCCAGACCCACCAGCAGAATCGATGTCAGGAATGTGCTCATGATCGCGCGGCAAGGGCAAAACGCAGTGCCTTCACTCTATTAAGTCCGCTGCCGGAAGATGCCGCCAAATATAGCGGAGCCGCCGCGCCCAGGCGAGCGAGGCGTTTCGCAGCCGCTAACTCCCGCGTTCCATGACCGCATTGACGACATCGGCCAGTTCCTCCGCGCGCTGCGACCCCACCAGAATCGGTTTCTGGTCATGGAACTCGAGCCACACTCCCTCATCGCCTCTCACGGTGTAGGCATTGCTGCGGAAATTGGAACGCAGACCCCAGCCGCCGTAATTGCGCAACGGCTGGTATTTTCGTGCCGTGCACTGGCGAATTTCCGCAAAGCTAAATACCCGCCGCGAGATCGGCCTGAACGCCACGTAGACACCGTCGTCGCGCACTTCGACTTCGAGCCGCAGGACCACGAACAGCAATACGATTGCCGCGGAGATGCCAATTGCGCCACAGCTCGAAAGAATCAGTGCCGTGTCAGACATCGGTCTGTTGCCCCATGGCTGCCCCAATACCAATTGCTGGTAAAGCGCCCAGCCAAAAGTGACCAGCACAAAAAGCAGCGTCGCCAGGATGAAAAGCCACAGCAGCGGCTGGGTGAATCTCTGCACTTCCCTGTAGTGAACCGTTGCCTTCACGCGCGCTAGAACTCCATGCGGATGGTGCCGCCTGGCCGGCTGCGGGCAGCCCGCTGCAGACGTCAGACTGGGGCAAGAGTAACCGAGCGGGCACAGGCTTGCCAAAAAGACTGGATTGCTCTTTGTGCTTTTCGACGGCCACAAACAGAGCGCTCGATCACGGCAAAGCCACTGACCCGCGGAATGCCGTTACGGGCGTTGCGGCGCATGCGATCGAGCGCCTCTGCGGGTCGCGTTACAGGCGCTGTTCGCCGTCCCGGACCCGCTGAACCAGTCGTCGTGCACACCTCCTCCGGCAGCGCTGGCAATCATTGCGCCGAACGCCACTCCGGCGCCGCCGCCCGAACCCGGCGGTTGCGGCCTAACGACAATCGCGGTCGCCGTCGCTCTCGCCACGCCGCATCGGCATGCCATCGATCAGCGCGAAAATCTCCCGCACCGGCACCGCACTGCGCCAGCGCTGCTTTATCGCGCCATCCTTGCCGATCAGCAGCAGCGCAAACGGTGTATCGGCCGGCGCCAGTCGGGCGATCATCCGGGCGGCCGACTGTGCCTCCACGGCCTGACCGTCGAGAAGCATCGTCGACGCTGCAATAATCACCAGCAGTCGCAGATCGCGATTGGAGAATTCGCAGGCGTGCGCATCTGCCTGCCGCGTCATAGCCAGCAGATCCTGTTGTTGCGCCGAATCCGCGGCGATCACCAGGATGCGATCGGTCCAACGCGCCTGGTCGAGATTGAACTCAATCTCATCCGCAGCCGACGCGTTACCCGCGCCGAGCACGAACATGACAATCCCGCGGTGCAGCCAGGTTGCAAACACGCGCCAGGGCGGGCGAACGGCTTCGTTCATCATGACGTGATCGTACTCCAGGTCTGCCTGTCGCTTCGACATCTTTGCGGCATGTGGCGTTGCCGGTTCGTCCCGCTGCGGTATCATTTGCTCACGCCAACCGTTGCCGACCTGAACAAGGCACCGAGTCGGCACCCGGCTTCCGCTCCGCCCTCACCCGCGACAAGGCACCGCGTGACTCCCGACACCGCACCCGACAACGTGATCGCGCACTGGGCCGAACCCGCTGACTGCTCCCTGCGCAGGATCGGCACGGGTCTGATCAACGATACGTTCCTTCTTGCCGGACCCGGCGGCGAAAAACTGGTGCTGCAACGCCTGCATACGATATTTGCGGCCGAGGTCAATGACGATCTCGATGCCGTGACCCGTCATCTTGCGGCACAAGGAATGGTAACTCCGCGGCTTGTGTCGACCCGCAAAGGCGCCCGCTGGATCACCCACGGAGACCGTATCTGGCGTGCGTTGAGCTTTGTCAGCGGACACAGTATCGATTTCGTTGACAATCCGCGGCGCGCCCGCGCGGCGGGCGAGCTCGTCGGCAGGTTTCATGCGGCGCTGGACGGCTTTGAATATGGCTATCGCTCGGACCGCCCCGGTGTTCACGACACGCCGCTGCACCTGCAAAACCTCGCTGCCGCACTCCGCGAGCAACGGGCTCACCGTCTTTATGATCTGACCGCTCCGCTCGCGGAGGATCTGCTGCGCCAGGCCGAACTGTTGCGTGACCTGACAAATTTACCCGAGCGCCATTCGCACGGCGACCTGAAGATTTCCAACCTGTTGTTCGACGAAACAGGCGCAGCGGTCTGCCTCATCGACCTCGATACGCTGACGCGGATGCGCTGGCCGCTCGAAATGGGCGATGCCCTGCGCTCATGGTGCAATCCCGGCAGGGAGGACCAGCGTCCCGGCAAGCTCGATCTCGATCTGTTGGCGGCTGCGCTGGAGGGCTATTCCCGGGTGACGCCCGGGATGCTGCGGCGGGAAGAGATCGACGCGCTGACTGACGGGCTGGTGCAGATTTGCCTCGAACTGGCCTGCCGTTTCGCCACCGACGCGCTGAACGAAAGCTATTTTGGCTGGGACCCGGGGCGCTATCCCGGACGTGGCGAACACAACCTGGTTCGCGCCGGTGCGATGTCAGATCTGTTAGCCGATGCCCGCGCCCGGGAGGCGGAAATACGCCGGCTGACGACGAAAATGGCCGCCTAGGTCGCGGCGTTCAGGTCTCATTGTCGTCGCCAAACAGGCTCTCGAGCGCGCGCCGCGACTGATCCGCTTCATCCACCGAACCGCCGCCGGAGCGGCCGCCAAAGAGCTGCTCGAGGTCGCGCTGCGCCTGCTCAGCCGGTGTGCGGTCGGGTGCGGCGTAGGCCGCCGGCGAGGCCACGAAGTAACCGCAAAAATTGGCACGCTCTTTTTCGTGAACTTCTTCCGCTACAGGTTCGCGGCAATACCTGGCCACCGCGGTATCGTAAAACTCACACATGCGGCACACATGAAGCTCGGCGCGACACTGGCGGCACTCAGCCAGGCGCTGCAGCGGCAGCGGTTCTTCGCGAACCGGCGTCCCGCATTTCCAGCAGTTGAGTTCCTGTGCCGACATTGAAGTAACCCGCCGCTCCCGCCTCAGATGGCGGGATCAATTGCCAAACGCGATCCGCAGACCGGCGAACGCACCGATACCGGGGTTGTTAAAACCGTAGATATCCTCGTACTCCTCATCGAACATATTCTCGATTCTGCCATAGAGCTCGGTGCCGCCGCCGAAGCGGTAACTCGCGGCAAGGTTTACCAGCATGTAGCTGTCGAGTCCAACCACCTCTGGGTCAGCCGGGAAAGGCGGGAAAAAGACGTCGTCGCGTTTGCCCGTGTAGGTAACCCCGAGGTTGACGTTGGCACGAGTAGCGGCAAAAACATAGTTCAGATCTGCCGCGGCCATGTGCCGCGGGCGGCGCAATTCGTCCTCCTGTCCACCGTCCGCCTGCGGCTCGCTGGAATCGGTGAACGTGTAGCTCGCGGAAAGATCGAAATGCTCGCCGAGGCGCGCTGTCACGCTGCCCTCGATGCCTTTGCGGTGGCTCGTGCCCGAAACGTTGCGCGCGGTGTAAAGAAACGTTGCGGGGTCGAACACGAATCCGTTTATCTCATCCTCGAGCCGCGCACGAAAATAGGTCAGCCCGACCTCCACACGCCCGTCCGCCAGCGCCTGGTCGACGCCAACCTCCCAGCTACGCGATTCCTCGGGACGCAAATCAGGGTTGCCAGTGAACAGATCCGGGAAAAACCCGAAGCGCTCGATAAAGGTCGGAGACTTGTGCCCCTTGCCAATGCTGGCGCGCAACCGGCTGCCCCAGTCGAACAAAAGGTATGAAGCGCCAAGGCGCCACGAATACTCATTGTCAAAATCGCTGTTGTCGTCGAAGCGCAGACTAGAACTGACCACAACGCGCTCGTATGCCCGTATCACATATTCCGCGGCGTAGGCGGTGTTATCCATGCTTTGATCCTGGTTCGGATCACCAAAATCCGACGCGGCACCCTGCTGCGAAAAGTCTTCTCGCTCATGCTCCAGCGCCATCGTCAGCGCATGCCGCGCCATGCCTGGCCCGGCCGCCAATTCGATACCGCCCTGATAAAAGAACCCGAGCGCCTCGGCGCTGGTGGAACCGCTCGGCACGCCATCCGCATGGTTGTCATTGTCGCTGTCGGCGTAGGTAACCTTGAGCTGATTTCGCCACAGATCGTCAAACAAACTCAATCTTGCGATCGACGACAGGAAAAATGACTGATTATCGCTGACGCGGTCGGCATCGGTCGGCAACCCTGTCGCGAAAAAATCGACGGCATCATAGTCGTTCTCGGCATCGATATAACGGCCGCCAAGCTCGAATCGCAATGCGTCGCTGGCATCGAATCCGGCGTTACCCGAGACGGTCAGATTGCTGTAGCCGTCATCCTCGCCACCCTGGCGCGAGATGTTGCTGCCGTCGCTGTCGAGATAAGCCGCGCCGGCGGCAGCCGTCCAGCCATCCCCTGCGGTTTGCGCATTGGCGCCAGTGTAGACAGTCCCGAACGATCCGCCCTCGACAAAACCGGATGCCGCCGGACCGCTGACATTGCGCCGGGTGATGATGTTGACCACGCCGGCCAGCGCGTCGCTGCCCCACAACGAGCTTTGCGGCCCGCGTACGATCTCGATTCGTTCGACTTCGAACGTCGTCAATTGCTCCCAGCGGAACTCATCACCGGATGCGGGATCGTTAGCCTCGACGCCGTCGATCAGCACCAGCACATGATTCGACTCCGAGCCGCGAATACGAACCTGGGTCTGGGAACCGGCGGTGCCGGAGCGGCTGACCGAGACGCCGGCCACGGTGCGCAACAGATCGGCCACATGCACGACCTGGCGGCGCTCGATCTCCTCTCGCTCGATTACCGTGACGCTGCCGGGCACCTCGGACCGAGTCAGCGGTACCCGGGAGGCACTGACGACAACCGGCTCCAGCTCGGCCGGCTCCTGTGCAGCGGCCACGACGGCACAGCCTGACAACACTAATGCAGAGATAGTCTTTTTCATTGATCTGCGAGCCCCCCGGCGCCCCCACCGACGCCCTGTCGAGCCACATCGGATAGCCGCGAGAACTGCGCCCGGAGTTCGAAGACAAAAGAGAAATCGCCCCTGCAACCGGTACGCCATCTCCCACCGAGATCCGACGTCCACTTCTCACTACTGGCCGGTCTCCGGGCTCACGAGTAAAGCCTTTAAGGCTCCGGAGCAATCACCTTCCCATGCTTCCAGCACAGTGGTTTAGAGATTGCTCGCAAACTCGCCTACCGTTGCGGGGGCAGCGTCGGATTTGCCAGCGAGCATCGTGCCTGGCGCACCGTCTTCCCGTTTCACCCCAGACCCGGTTGGGTCATGGGACACCTGTAGCAGAGAACAGCAAAGTACATTGACGCGCGCCATACGGTCAAGCAATGCGGGCACAGGACAATCGCGTCCGGCTACGTTAGCCAGTCGCTGTAGAGTTCCGGACGCCGATCGCGCAAAAACAACCGCCGCGCATGGCTGTTTACAATTGCGCCCGGATCGATATCGCAAAACAGGATTTCCTCGGTATCGGTTCCGGCGCGCGCAATGACCCGTCCGGCGGGATCGCAAACAAAGCTCTCACCGGCAAAATGCAGCTCGGGCTCGGCACCGACCCGATTACACAACGCGGTGTAAAAACCATTTTGAAATGCCGCGACCCGCATTTCGGCCTCGTAAAGGCCGTCCGGCCATTCGCCGATCGCGCCGGCCTGCGGCACCACAACCAGGTCGGCGCGCTGCAGGGCCAGCGCCCGCATGACCTCCGGGTAATGCCGGTCATAGCAAATCGCAATACCGATCCGGCCGACCGCCGTATCGAACACCGGCGCTCCATGATCGCCCGGCGTGTAATAGCCCTGCTCGTGAAAACACGGGTATTCGGTGATATGCAGCATCCGCGTAACACCGACGAGCGAGCCATCGGCGTCGATAACCGGCGAGCTGTCGAAACAGTGTTCACCGTCACGCTCATATACGTTCAGCACAATGACAACCCCGAGCTCGCGCGCCAGCGCGGAAAATGCATCTGTCGTCGGACCCGGCACCGGCTCGGCCTTATCGAACGCGGCAGAGGTCGCAGGCACCTGCGGCCAGAACGGATCGAACGCCAGCTCGGCAAAACACACCAGCTTCGCGCCGTCGCCTGCGGCAATACGCACGGCCTCGATGCCACGCGCGCGGTTGTCATCCCGATCAGAGCCGGCCTTCTGTTGCACGAGCGCGATACGGAGGTTCGCATTGTTCATTGTCATCAACCTGATTCAGGGACTAGTCGGGCGGCGACCCAGCCAAGCACGGCCCCGCCAAGCGGATAGTAAATGAAACTCTCGAATGCCCACCACGCCCAGATCACATCGGGCAGCGCCAAAACACCGGACCAGCCGAGCATTGCCGACGAGGCAATCAGCGCGACTCCCAGGCCAAACTTCATTCCCTTTTGCCAGCCCGAACCGGAAAACGCATGGCGCAACAGCGAGTAGATCGCGGCGAACGCGAAAGCGCCGATCAGACCCGCGCCGATCCAGCGCGGCAGCAGCGCCACAATATCGGGCGGGTCCTGGTTGAGTTCCGGGCGCCAGAATTGCGGAGTTTCTATGTAGATCGGGTCCAGTATCCCCTCATGGATGATCGCACCGGTGGCAAAGCTGATGATCCACTGAGCGGCATAACAGGCCAGACCACCGACAAATACGATTTTCCAGTTCATCACAACCCCACACAAAATAATGCTGCATTGAGCTATGTTTAGCAGACACGGCCTCGCATTGTCTTTGCGGCGAAGAGTCGGTGCCGGCCGGCGATGCAAACCGCCCCTGGGCCACCCGGCCCCGCCAGCGGCCAACGGAGTTCAGCAGATCATGACCTCGCGGACATTCAGCGCATTCACACCGGACCTGGTCGGTTTTCTCGCGGAACTGACCGCTCACAATAATCGCGACTGGTTCCAGCGCAACAAACCGCGCTACGAACAACATGTGCTGGAGCCGGCGCTGGCGTTCATTGATGCCATGGCCGCGCCGCTCGCAAAATTTGCACCGCACTTCCGGGCGGTGGCAAAACGCTCCGGCGGTTCGCTAATGCGAATCTACCGCGATACCCGCTTCTCCGCCGACAAGAGCCCGTACAAGACCAACCTGGGCATCCAGTTCCGCCACGAGCGTGGCCGCGACGTACACGCGCCCGGCTATTATTTTCACATCGATCCCGAGCGGGTATTTATCGGCGCCGGTCTGTGGCATCCCGATACCGTGGCGTTGAGGGACATCCGTAGCGCGATCACGGACAGCCCCGACGACTGGCTTGCAGCACGCGACGCGCGCGCGTTTACCCGCCGGTTCCGCATGAGCGGCGACTCGCTCAAACGAGCGCCGAAGGGGTTTGCCGCGGATCATCCGCTCATCGAAGATCTCAAACGCAAGGACTTTATCGCGATAGCCGAACTGACCCATGATGATCTCTACCGCGACGGTCTGGTGAAGACGCTGAGCCGTAACTATCGCGATGCCACGCCGTTGATGGAATTTCTTTGTGCCGCTACCGCTGTGCCGTTCTGACCAACCCACGCTACACTTTCCGGGTGAACAACTCTCTCGCAAGGAGCGCGACGACCTCGAACACCGGCACAGCGGTTGTCATAGCCATGGCACTGCCCTGCCTGCTGACCGCGTTCGCATTGCTCGGTGCCTGCGACGCGCGTACCCCAAGTGATCCGATAACTGCCGCCGTCGCAAGCCCCGCAAGACCGGCGACCGACCGCGATCGGGACTCCCATCGCAAACCGGCTGAGGTCCTGCGTTTTTTCGACGTCACGCCCGGCATGAGCGTGTTGGAGATGTTCTCCGGCGGCGGCTACTACGTCGAAGTGCTGGCACGAATCGTCGGCCCCGATGGAACGGTTTATGCTCACAACAATGCTGCCCACCGCGGATTTCTTGGCGACGCAATCACGATGCGTTTCCGCGATCAGCGGCTGGAAAACGTCATACGGGTTGATGCCGAAGCTGAGGCCGTACAGTTACCACCGGCCAGTCTCGACGCCGCTTTCCTGATCCTCGCCTATCACGATGTCTACGTGCGCCCCGATCAGAACTGGCCCGCCATCGACCATGAGGCCATGCTGGATAACGTCTTCACCGCACTGAAACCGGGGGCGATTCTCGGCGTCGTCGATCACATTGCCAGACCAGGCGGCGATCCTGCCGAGGTCGCCACCGCGCTGCATCGCATCGACGAAGGCGTGGTAATTCGGGATATCGAGCAAGCGGGATTTGTTCTCGAAGACCGCTCCGGGATATTGCGCAATCCCACGGACGACTATCAAAAACGCGTTTTCGACCCGCAGATCAGAGGACGCACGGATCGCTTCGTACTGCGTTTTCGCAAGCCCCGCTGAAGGCTGGTTTACCCGGCGCGGTTTAGTCGTTTGATGCGAAAACCACTGCGCCGTCGAAGATCGTTGCCAGCACCCGGGGCGCATCGATCAACCCAGCATCGCCGCACTCGGCAAGCTCGACGATTCCTGGTCGATAACGGTCAGAACTGCGATCGTGCCCGGATTCAGGCTGCCCAGGCGATCGCCCTGTTCAAGCGCGAGTGCGCCGTTGACCGTGCAGGCGGCGATCATCAGGCCGGTACCGTTTCGGGCAAATAGCCCGATTAGCGGTGTCACGCGCCTGCCTCGAAATCACACAGCCGGACAGAAAATTGCGATGGCAGCGGCAACCTGCCGCGACGCCTATTGCTGCGACAGTGCGTACAACAGGTCGACGTAGTATTTCTCCACGTCGGCGAGGCCCGCGATGTTCGCGCCTTTGGTCGCCTCGATCACCATGAATTCGTCGGGGCCATGCGCGCCAGTACCATAGCCGAGCGCGGCGAATACCAGCGGCAGATCCAGGCGCTCCGTGAACTGGTAAAACGGCGCGCTGCCGGCCAGCCGCGGCCGCACCGCCACGTCGATTCCACGCTTGTTGAATACGCCGATTGCGGCCCTGACCAGCGCTGCATCGACCGAGGTTTGTGCACCGGGGTAACCGCCGAGCTTGCGGATCTCGATATCCTCAAAGCCGCCGTCATCGAGGTGCTTGCGGATCTTCGCCAGCGCCTGCTCCGGATCGAGACCCAATGGCAGCCGCGAATCGACCTTCGCGGTGGCGATATGCGGCAGAATGGTTTTCGTTCCCTCGCCCGTATATCCGCTCCAGATTCCGTCAACGTTGAGCGTCGGCATGTACAGGTATTCCATGATCGCATCGACACCGGTCTGACCGTCGATCCAGCGGCCCACGCCGAGCGACTTCAGCAACTGGGCATCGTCCCAGTCCGCTGCCATGCCGTTGATCAGCATCTGCTCTTCCGCGGTCGGCGGCCGGATTCCATCGTAATAACCGGGTACGGTAATGGTGTTGCCGTCCGGCGTTGTCAGCGACGCCAGCGCCTGGATCAGGCGTAACGCCGGTGCATCGACAATCGCCTTGTACGAGCCGTGGATCTCGTGCCTGGCCGGACCGCCCTGCGGCCCGCCTTTTGCCTCCATTTCCACATACAGAATGCCCTTGACGCCGAGATTGATCAGAACGTTTCCGTCGGGTGTCTGCGAGTTGAACGGAAACAATACGCCATCAGCGTTTCTCAATCGCGCTTCGTATTTGTCGACGATTTGCGGGTAGTGCGGCGAACCGAGCTCTTCTTCGCCTTCCGCGGTAATCATCAGGTTGACCGGCAGACCGCCGGTGGTCGCGATAATCGACTCGATCGCGTTGAGAAGCGCTCGCTGCGGCCCCTTCTGATTAGTGGCGCCGCGCGCCATCAGCACCTTGCCGCGCTCGTGGTCGACCAGGTTCCCTGCGAACGGCGGGGTCCGCCAGTCTTCCTCGTTGACCGGTTGCACGTCGTACATCATGTACATCATCAGTGTTTTTTCGGCGCCGGCGTCGTAATAGCCCCAGACTCCCGGGTGACCATCGGTCTCGACCAATTCGGCTTCGGCAAAACCGAGCGCCTTGAGATCGTCGCGCAGCATCTCGGCCATCTCGACGACACCGACGTTCTGCGCACTGATCGACGGTTGCCGGACCCAGCGCTGCAATGCCTCGACATGCCGGTCGAGATGCTCATCGATGTAGGCGTACACGTCGTCGTGGTTGCCGCGATAGGCAGGTACCGCACCCGGGTCGAAAACCCTGTCGGTGGTTAAGTCGAAATTGGGCCGCGACGGCGGGGCGGCCGACGCGACCGCAGAAGCAAGCATGGCCACCATAATGCAAAACGCGATGACGGATACCGCAGGCACGGAACTCTTCATAAACGTGACACCGACTCAGTGAAGCCTGGACTGCGCGATTTTATGCACAACTGGAAGGCTGCTGACAAATGATGATCCAGGCGGCGGCGACGGCGAGACATATCTGCCGCCCACCGCGCACCGACTCGACCGCACAGGTCGCAGATATTTGCGCCGGACAGCCAACTTGCGGATGACCTGCGCCAGGCGCGGCACGCCGCCGCTAACCTGAAAAAAAGCCCCGCCGAAGCGGGGCTTTGTTGGTCTGGCAGTCATACAGACTTCTACTTGACCCGGCCCCAGGCGGTGCCCCAGCGGCCGTCTTCGCCATTGCTGTCGGGTTCGTCGGCGCGTGGCGCCGCATAGAGGTTGAAAACCCAGAAGAACTTCTCGTTGCCCGGATCGAGGGCAATGCCGCTGTAGTCGCCCCAGCGGTTGCGCGGACCGCCAAAGGTCCGGAGGTAGTAATCGTCTCCTGCCTTGACCGTCTGCGTCGGGCCGATGGTGCCGGCCGGATCGCCGGCGCTACGTTTGGCCGCAAACGCGCCGGCATAGATGTCCGGGCTCGACGCGGAGAATCCGACTGCCGCATCGCCATAGCTGTTGACCGCGATAGCAGGGAAGAATGTCGTCGAATCGCCGGACGAAATATCGTCACCGAGAATCGTGCCACCGTCGATCTGGACGATCGCGCCGGAGCCGGCGCTGGTATCCATCGCCACCCAGTGCGCCTTGGTCGTACCGGCAATCGCTGGATCGCAGGGCCCGGTGCCGTCGATGCTCATCACCATCCACAGACCGTCGTCACGCCAGACCGCGTCGAGCGCGCGCCGGTCGTTGACTTCGATCAATGCGTCGGTACCGGCCTGCGGGGCGTCGGACAATGCCGGGAAGGCGCAGCCGCCGCCAACATTCTCGATGTCGCCGATAACGACGAATTCGCCGGAGAAGAAAGGCCCGCCGTTCGCACCGAGCGGATCGTCGATCGTGATTACCTGGGCCGCTTCCACGCCACCCGGGCCGCCGAAGGTCAACCCGCTGTAGCCGACCAGGAAGGTGCCGATTGTCGAGCCGGCCCCGCCTATACCACCGTCACCGAACACCTGCGCCGGCATTTGAGTGAGATCGAAAAACCCGCTTGCGCCCGCCGGATAATAAACATTTGCAGCGCTTGTGCCGCCTGAATAAAACGGATCCTTGGCGACGATCCAAACATACGAGCCGCCGAAGCCGCTGAAGTCACCGGGATGGACGAAGTAATTCGCGGTGACATAAATCGCCTCTTCGTCAACTTCGAAGCCCGGGTAGTCGGCCCAGAAGTCGAGCCCGATTCCGACGAGACCCGTCAGCTTCGCGTCTATCGACAGGTAGTACCAGTCGGCTTCGGTGTTGGTCTGAGGGTTTCCGCTCTTCGACACCGCCAGCAAGATGCGCGACTCGTTACCGGGATCGGCAAAGGACGTCCCGGCGTTGACCCGCTCCAGCGTGACGACAACAAACCGGTCCTCGTACTGGTCGTAGACGATCTTCGGATCGAACGTGAACGTCTTCGGCTCCAGCGGCGCGAAGAACTCGGCGAGTGACGAACGCCATTTTTCCTTGCCACCCTTGGTGCGCGACTCGATCATTGTGTTGACCACCGAGATCACCCTGCTGTGTCCGACCGCGCCTATGGGATCGGGCGGGATGAAGCGGAAGCCGTCGTTCTCTTCGGCATTGTCGTCAAAATTGACGCCGAGGAAGGTCTTTTGCAGCAGCGGCGCGTATGGTGCCGTACCCATGGCCGCCGTCGGGTTGGCCGTCACGCCGGTAGATCGCCCGTTGGGGTAGGGTTCGACTTCGAGCTGGTCGGGATCGATTTCCGGCCCGGCAATAGCGTTACCAACCAGCAGCGCACCGGTCGCGGCCAGCAGTAAAGCGCGTGAAAATGGGATGAACCTGAACATATTCGTACCCCCTGTTTGTATTATGTAAAACCTTGGCCGGGAGCATTGGTTATATGCGCGATTCCGCACAGATTTGTAGTCCCGCTAAGGCAAATTGGAAACCACTCCAAAAGTGTAGACCACCCTGGTGGAATTACCGAAAAATCTCACTCAGTGTTTCTACCAACGTCAACGAACCCGACCAGTTACTCTGCGAGCACTGCACATGAACCTGATCACCCGACTAACGTCGTTAACACTTCTGGCCGCGGCCTCGCTGGCCATCCCCGGCGGATGCGCCAAAGAACCGGATAACGGCATTGCCGCAAATCCCGATGCAGTCAGGCCGGTCATGATCGGTCAGACCGCACCGCCATTCGAGCTCACGGCCGCCGACGGCAGCCGATACCGAATGGACCCGGCCGCGATGGCGGCGCCCGTCATCGTCGTGTTCTATCGCGGCGGCTGGTGCCCGTATTGCGCCGCCCATTTCATGGAACTGCGCAAGGCCGAGGACGCGGTACGCGAGATGGGCTACGAACTCGTATTCATCAGCCCGGACCGGCCGGAAAAGCTCGCCGAGAGCCTGACTCAGCTGGATGTCGAGTACACGTTGCTTTCCGATTCCGATATGGAAGCGGCAAAGGCGTTCGGCGTCGCCTTCGAGGTGGACGAGGCGACGATCAACCGCTACCGCGAGATCGGCATCGACCTTGCCGACAGCTCGGGACGCGAACACGGCCTGCTGCCGGTCCCGGCGCTTTTCATCATCGGCAGCGATGGGATCATCCGCTTCCAGTACGTGAATCCCAACTACAAGGTCCGAATCAGCGCGGCGTTGTTTGTCGCCGCGGCCACGGCCGCGCTCGAACAGAAGCCGCTGAAACCGCTGAAACCGCTGAAAAAATAGCGGCGACGCGGCACAAACACAGCGCCTGGTTGCCACCGGTTGCTTGTTCTGTACCGCCTGATAGGCGAAAATTGCGGGTTTGTCGCTAGCCGTCCGGTACATAGCCGCCGGGCGAGGGTCTGCATGGTTCTGGCGGACCCGACGCCACCGAGAAGCCGGCAATTGCGCCGGCACGGGGCTGCAATACCTTCAGCGGGGGTACGCTTTGGCGCGCTCACTTTTCGGCCATTCCGCCGATCGCCTGGCAAAACGGATACCGTGGCTGCGGCGCCTGTTGTGGGCGCTCGAGTCCGGGTTTCTGCGCCTGACATTTGCCATTCTGCGGCTGTTTAAACCCGCGCGCGCCGCCAGCATCGGCGCCGCGCTTTGCGGATTCATCGGCCCGCGCCTGCCCAAGAGCAACCATTTCCGGCGTAATTTCTCGGTCGTGTTCCCCGACCATGGCCGTGAACAAATCGAGAGTCTGGTCGCCGAGTCGTGGCGCAACTTCGGCGCCAGCATGGCCGAGTATGCTCATCTGGACGATATCGCTCACGGTAAACGCGACGCCGGCATCGAGACGATTGTATCGGCAAGAATTCGCGCGTTTTCCGAATCCGGTCGGCCTGCTGTTTTTGTCGGCGCCCACACGGCCAACTGGGAACTGCCGGCTCGCGCGATCGTCGACCAGAATCACCCGGTCACCGCCATCTTCACACCGCTGCAGAATCCCGGGCTCGACGCATTGCTGCACCGCTGCCGCCGCGCGCTCGGCTGCCGCCTGGTGCCGGCTTCGGAGAGCGTGCGGCCGCTTATAGCCGAACTGAGCGCAGGCCGCTCGATCGGTCTCATCGTCGACCAGAAAGTGGAAACCGGCGAGATGCTGCCGTTATTCGGCCGCGACAAGATGACGACCCTCGTCCCGGCCCGGCTCGCACTGCGTTTCGATTGCGAACTCGTGCCTATACGAGTGCAGAGAATCGACGGTTCCCGGTTCAAGGTCACTATCTACGATCCGGTCGAGCCCGATGATCCGGATGGCAGCGATGCGGAAAAGGCGCGACAGATGATGGAAAAGGTCAATCGTCATTTCGAGGCGTGGATTCTCGAAAATCCCGGGCAGTGGTACTGCGGAAACCGGCGCTGGCCAAAAAGAATCAGCAATACGGAAGATGTGAAAGCCATCGTCGCCGCCAACCCAGACACCAGGAGCAGCGGCTCCGGCAATCGTGCCGCCTGAGCCGGGCCCAAAGGAGATCAAGGCATGCCTGTCCTAAGCGACGCCATCAAAAAGGTACTGGTCATCGGCGCCACCGGGGCGCTACCGAAGTCCATGCGCATCACAGCCCGTGAACCCTTGCTTGCAAAGCTCGAACTCGGCATTGCCCAACGCGCGGATTTGCTGATCATCGGTCATCCGAAGAGCGGCAATACCTGGCTCAAGGCGATGTTGTCACGGCTCTACCAGGTGCGTTACGGACTCCCTGAAAAACTGATGAACAAGTCCGACGAGTACTCGCGACGGCATCCGCAAATCCCGCGCATGGCGGCGACCAACGGTTGCTACAGCTACGAGTCGGCGGTCGGCAAGGCACTCGCGGCAGATGCGCCGGACAACCCGCTGAAGCACAAGGCCGTGATGCTGCTCGCACGCAATCCGCTGGATATTGCCGTGTCCTGGTATATGCAGTTCACCAAACGCCAGTCGGCCCGAAAACAGGAGCTGATCAACCATAACCTTGCCCACCCGATCGATCGCAACACTGTCGAGATGTGGGAGTTCGTGCGTCACGGTGACATCGGCCTGCCGTTTCTCATTGACTATCTGAACGGCTGGGCGCGCGACATAGAGGCACTGCCAAGAGCCACGATCGTGCGCTACGAAGACCTGCGCCATGACACCGCCAATACGCTTGCGCGCATCCTGGAACTGATGGGTGAGAGCTTTAGCGAAGAAGAAATCGCCGCGGCAGTCGAATGGGGCTCGTTCGATAATCTGCGCAAGCTGGAAGCGGAAGGCTTCTTCAGCCAGGGCGGGATGACCCTGCGCAACCCCAAGGATCCCGAGAGTTTTAAAGTCCGCCGCGCCAAGGTCGGCGGCTATCGCGACTACTTCTCGCCACAACAGGTTGCGGAACTGGAAGCGCTGGTCAATGACAACCTGTTGCCGGTGTTCGGGTACACGCCGATCTCGCCCCCCGTCGCAGCAGCGACCGGCAGCTAGACACCCGGCGCGGGCGCCTGGCGATTGCGGCATGTCATGAATTCGACCCCACCACGAACCTGGCTCGTTCTTGGCGACAAACGTGGCGACAACGGCCAGGTCGAGGCAGTTGCCGCCGGGCTGCCATGGCCCTACGAAACCCGCGTCGTGCAGATGAAACCGGAGTGGGTTTACGGCAAGCCACGGGTGCGGCCGTCTCTGGACCATCTCGACCTGGCGAAATCCGACCCGCTGGAGCCGCCATGGCCGGATCTGATCATTACCGTTGGGCGGCGCCCGTCATCGGTCGCATTGTGGATTCAGGAGCAATCCGGAGGTCACGCGCGGATTGTCCAGATGACCAAGCCGTCAACCCGCATCGGCCGCTTCGACCTGGTAGTCACCAGCGCCGAGACGCTGTTGCCGCCGCTGCCCAATATTGTTGAAACGACATTGCCATTGATGCGGGTTCAACAGGACCCGCTCGAACTGGAACAATGGCGCCACAACTTCGCCGACCTGCCGCGGCCGCTGATCGGGTTTCTGATCGGCGGGCCGACACGCCCCTACATCTACGATCGCAGCGTCCTCGATCAGGTACTGAAACTGGCACAAGACGTCGCCGACCGCCAGGGCGGAACCCCGTATCTGACGACGAGCCGACGCACACCGGAATGGTTCACTGACGCGCTGCAGGAATCGTTGCCAGAGGCCGCGCGCCTGTTCCGCTGGAGCGCGGAGGCGGATGACAATCCTTACAAGGGTATCCTCGGTCTCGCTGACGGACTGATCGTCACCGGTGACAGCATCTCCATGATGGTCGAGGGGATCGGGCTTGGCCGTCCACTGGGAATCCTGTCGCTACCGGTCGGGACTATTGGCGCGCTGGATCAGGCACGACGCAATGCGCTGTCGTGGCTGTTTGCGTCGCGCGCGGAAGGCGCAAGCGCGGCGCGCCAGGCAACGGCACGGCTGCTCTATCATCTGAGACTCGCCCACCAGAGCCGCAATTTCCAGGCATTCCACCGCAAACTCGTTGCGGGCGGCCAGGCGGTCTGGGCCGGGGACACGTTCAGGACACCGGTCCCGACCAACGAAAAGGACGTTGAGCGGGTCGTAGCGCGAATTTGCGAGATGATGCAGCCGTAAGGTCGTGGAGCCCGGCTAGACGCGACCGCTTCCGCGGGTGACCAGTTTCATCAGGCGCGTCCCCAGACGGCTGATCTTCTGCGAAACGAATGCCATGCGCGACGGCCGGTTCCAGCTCATCTGAACCATCCGTCGCGGCCCCTGGTAACGCACGTAACCATGGAACGAATGATCGCAGCGGCGAAACGCCATCAGCGAACCCGACATCGGCGGAATCTGCGCTGCATAGTCCTCGATATTTTCCTTGGAACGCAGGATTCGCAGCTGGCCGCCGTCACCCTCCCAGCCGTCGTTGAAATAAACCAGGACCGTGACAACCTTGCTCCAGTGATCGGTGTGAATGTCGCCGTCACTCAGTTCGGAAAACGTGCGCACGGTAACCGTCGTCGTGCTTCCGGTGAGATCGACACCGAACTTGTCAGCGAGCGCGTCACGCATTGCCGGGCTGGTCAGCTGCTCGATGAATGCGTCAAACACCGGCCCGCGCTCGTAGCTTTCATAATCCTTGTTGCCCGCGCTCGGAATCAACGGATAATCGGCGTTGACGGCATCGACGACGTCCTGGTCCATGAACCCGGGAACGACCAGGTAATCGTACGGTTCACGCTGCAACGTGGCCGCCGCCAGCTTGTCGATATTTAGCAAATTCTTCGGCAGCTCGGGCTGCCGGGAAGTGGCGAGATTAGTTGCACTGTTCATAGGACCTGACCGGGATTTACTGTAAAGGACTAACGCGTCATAATAACTCGTTATTCAGCTTGCGGCCATCGGGCAACCGGCTCCCTTCATCAGCAAACGCCCCCGCAGCAACAGCATTTGCCGGTACCCAATCAGAGGTCATGATAGCCATGTTTCAGACTGTCTGGAAGAAGTTTTCCCGTCATGCCGTGCTCGGTGCGGTGTTCTTTCTGCCTTACGAGAAGCGACGCAAACTCGAGCGCTGGATGCGCGGCCGGGTCGAGGCCCGAAAGATGGCCGATGCCGACTGGGTCCTGGTGTCCTGGGGCAAGAGCGGGCGGACCTGGCTCAGAGTCATGTTGTCGCGTTTTTATCAGATCAAGTTCGACCTGCCGGAAGGCATGCTGGTGGGCTTCGATAACATGCATCGCGCCAACCGGGATGCGCCAAAGGTGTTTTTCACCCATGGAAACTATCTCAAGGACTACACCGGTCACGAGGAAGATAAACGCGACTTCTACAACAAGAAAATCGTGCTGCTGGTGCGCGATCCGCGTGACGTTGCGGTGTCGCAGTTTTTCCAGTGGAAATATCGCATGCGCACGCGCAAGAAAGCGCTGAACGATTACCCGGAACATGGCTCCGACATCTCCATGTTCGATTTCATGATGCATCCGCACCAGGGCATGCCGCGCATCATCGAGTACTTCAATGGCTGGACTGCCGACGTCGACAATATCGGCGACATCCTGATCATCCGTTACGAAGACATGCGGGCGAATCCGGAGGCCGTCCTGAAACAGGTCGTCGACTTTACCGGGACGCCCGGAACCGACGAACAGATCGCGGAGGCAGTCGAATACGCGCGTTACGAGAACATGAAAAAGCTCGAAGAGAAAAGTGTGTTCCGTCTCGCGGGCGGGCGCATGCAGCCGGGCGACAAGAAAAACCCGGACTCATTCAAAGTCCGCCGCGCCAAAGTCGGCGGTTACCGGGATTACTACACGGACGAAGAGGTCAGCCAGATCGACGCTTACATGGCCGCGCATCTGTCATCGGACTTCAACTACACCAGCGAACCGCTGGTAGTGCCCGAACTCGGCGGCGAGGGCGACTCCGACGCGAGCCAGGCAACCGCCTGACCTGGATCTGATGCAGTAGCGGATCGGTTGTTACGATCCGCCACTACCATCTCACGCCGCCAGGGACGGTACGCGCCGCACCAGTTCCAGCGCGTCGTGGCGAAGGTGGTTGTTATTCATTTCCTCGCGCAACATATCTTCGGTTACCACGCCGTTCTCCAGGCACTCGCGAACCAGGGCAAAAAAGAACTGCTCCTGTTTCGGGTCCGGATGAGCCTTGTAGCGGCCGGTAAATCCGTAGTCGCCGAACATTGCACGGCGTGCGCGTCGGAACCAGTGCTTGGGCGGGAACAACTGGAACGTATCTGCCGGGCGGTAATCCACCCGCAGACCGGTCTTCCACGGCTGGGTCTTGCGTTTCGTGTTGTGCAACAAACGCGTTTCGCTATCGAGGTGGTCGAAGTCGTTCCAGCGGTTTTCGAACAGCCCGATCGTGTCGCGATCTTCGAGTTTCAGACAGACCCAGTCCATGTAATCACGGGTGAACCCGAACATCTCACCGAACTGCTTCTCCACCTGCCAGTGGCGCAACCGGGCACAGTCCAGCAACATCACGCTGGTGGCGAGACAGCCGCGCTTGCCTTTGGAGCCCGACTTCGGCCGGCACATGACGGCCGCGCCCAGCATGTCGCGGTTCAGCAACTCCCACACATCCCCTACTGCAAAAACGTCTGGATCGACGACTACCGCGCGGCCCTCGTAGCCCATCAGCTCCGGCGGCATGAATCGCAGTGGCGTAAAAGACTGCAGATCGTCATTGAGCCAGCGCCGCTTGTCACCATCGCGCAGATAGAGCTCGCCTTCGCGACGGTGCATGAACGGGTAATCCTTGGTGTGGATAAAACGGACGTCGAATTCCGCGGCGTGCTTTGAATTTCGCTCGAACGAGTATTTGCTTACCAACGCACCCAGCCACTGCTTGTGGTTGGTATGAATGAATACACACGGTTTTTGCGCTGCCATGACCTGATCCTGCCTGATGGTCGAACCGACAAACCGCTATTTTCGCTTTTTCCGTGCCCGAGCGCGAGCGATGACGACCCGGCGCGGGTGCAAACGGCCCTAGAGCCGGTGCTGCGCCGCCGGCGAACGCGCCGGCAACCACAGGATCGCCGCGAGCCCGCCGTTTGCGCGGTTCACCAGGCGCAGTCGACCACCGTGCGCCTCGACCACCTCGCGGCACAATGGCAGCCCGAGTCCGCTGCCGGAACGTTTCGTCGAGTAGAAAGGCAGCAGGGCATTGTCGAGGACTGACTCCGACATACCCTGGCCGCGGTCCAGCACCGCAACCGAAAAACCGTCTCCGGACTCGGTAATATCCAGACTTACCTCATCCGGGTCCGACCCGGATTCATGCGCGTTTTTCAACAGGTTTAACAGGACCTGCTGCACCTGCGCCGGATCAAACCAGCCAGAGCGTTGCGGCAGCCCGCCGACCCGGCGAAACGAGACCAGATTGCCGATATCGGTGACAAACGCCTCCCAGTCGACCTCATCCGGCCGCGGCTTCGGTAATTTGGCGAAACGCGCATAGCCGTCAATGAACAGTTTCAAATGGCGGCTGCGCTCTTCCACGGTCGCAAACAACTCCGCCAGCTTTTCCGACTGCTCGCGTTGCGCCAGCTGGCGCCCGGAATGGGCCAGCGAGGAAATCGGCGCCAGCGAGTTGTTCAACTCGTGGCCGATCACGCGAATGACCTTTTTCCAGGTTTCGACCTCGGCCCGGCCGAGTTCGCGGGTGAGCTGCTTGAACAGGAAAAGACGATGCGTCTGCCCGTTCAATACGAAACGCTTCTGCGCCAGGTGGAAGGTCTCCGGCTCATGCAGACCATCAACCGTAAAGAGCCCGTCACCGGGCGCCTCGACCGCGTTTCTGAACGGCGCCGGCATAGCCTCCAGCAGGACCCGGAAACGGTGACCCTCGAGCTTGCGCCCGGCCAACAGCAACTGCCGCGCGGCGTTGTTGCTGTAGACCACCGCATCATGCGGTCCCGTCAGCACCAGCGCGAGTGGGCTGGTTTGAATCACGGTATCGAGCATCAGCTCACGCTGATACAGACTTTGGCGCTCGGCACGCAGAACATCGCCAACTTCATTGTAGGCTGCTACCAGCCGGCCGAGCTCGTCATTTCTGGTTTCCGCGATACTCAGACTGAAGTCGCCTCCGCTCAACCCCGATACACCGTCGACGAGCGCCTGCAAGACACGATTGAATGGCACGACGAACCGGTGCAACAGATACAGGCCAAGGGCCACTGCCACCGGCGCGGCAATCAGCATTGCAAGCCAGGCCGAATCCAGCCACTCGGCCGCAATCGCCATCGTGGTCAAACCGGTCAGCAATGCCACCGCAAAGGCCAGTGCGAGCTTGCCCTCGAGGGAAAAACGCAGACCCCGTTTACCCACTCTCGTCAATCCCGCGGAATGCCGTGTTTATCCATACGGCGATAAAATGCCTGCCGGCTCAAACCCAGATCGCGGGCCGCGCGGGCGACGATGCCATCGTGCCGTGCAAGCGCGTCCTCCAGCTGGCTGCGATCGATGGTATCGGCAGACCCGGCGGTCGCAGTAGCGTGCACTGAGGACTCCCCGTCCTCGATACCAAGCAGAGCTGGCGTAATGCGCCAATCGGCTGCAAGAACCCGTGCCCGCTCCATCGCGTTGCGCAGCTCACGCACGTTGCCGGGCCACGGGTAACGCAGCATCAGGCGCTCGGTTTCCGCCGCAATCTCATACTCGCCGCCGAGGAAATGCCGCGCCAGCGGCAAAATATCGTCACGCCGCTGTGCCAGCCCCGGGATGCGTAACTCGATCACATTGAGACGGTAAAACAGGTCCTCGCGGAATACTCCCTCCGCAATCGCTGCCTTCAGATCCATGTTGGTCGCGCTGAGAACCCGCACCGATGCTGTCCGGGTTTCGCTGCTGCCAAGGCGCTCGAATTCGCCGGTCTGCAATACACGCAACAGTTTCGCTTGCCCCGGCAACGACAGGTTTCCTATTTCATCAAGAAACAGGGTGCCGCCATCGGCCGCCTCGAAACGCCCGGCGCGGGTCTTGTTTGCACCGGTGAAAGCGCCGGCCTCGGCGCCGAATAACTCGCTTTCCATTAGCTCAGACGGCAATGCGCCCATATTCACCGTCACAAAGGGCTTCGCCGCACGACGCGAATTGGCCTGCAGGACCTGGGCGATTTTCTCTTTTCCCGATCCGTTCGGTCCGGTGATCAACACCGGAACGTCGCTGCCGGCTACCCGCGCCGCCATCAGCAGGACTTCATGCATGGCCTCGCTTTCGTAAACGGTGCCGCACAAATCGTATTCCGCGGCGAGCCCTTGCCGGCGCCGCCGGCGCTCGCTGATCAGACGTTGCTGCACCCGGCTGACCGCACGCAATTCGAGCAGGTTCCGCGCGGTGGCTACCAGCTTGTCGTCATCCCATGGCTTGGCGAGGTAATCCGCCGCGCCAACCTTGACCAGTTCCACCGCAGACTCGAGGTCAGTCCATGCGGTAAAGAGGATGACGGGAAGATCGGGATCGAAGCTTCGGATCTCCTCGAACAGCGCCTTGCCCTCCGCACCCGAGGTTGTGTCGGCGGAGAAATTCATGTCCTGGATGACCAGGTCTACCGGCTGCGCCCGCAACAACGCCAGCCCCTGCTCCGGCGAGTGTGCAGACAGCGTGCACAAATCGTGCAACGAAAACAGCACTTCCAGAGCCTGGCACACGCCGGCATTGTCATCGATGACGAGAATGGTTTGCATTGATTGACCCGGCTATGGGCAGCACGCCCGCCTCTAGTTTACCTTGGCCCCGGGCGCGCGGTTCAGATGGTCCGGGTCGCAACGGCCGGCGGGATCAGGCTGGCCCTTCGCGCCGGCGCAAGCGTCGCTATTTGCCCCAGCAATAACAGTCCGAGGATACCGAGCGGGACCCAGGTCGGATCGAGCCGGGCGAGGTCATAATTTTCCACCAGCCAGAGATTCAATGCGAACGTCAGCAAGGTACCCAGCGCGACGCCAATCCCGGTCATGACTGCGTTCTCAACCAGGAAGTAGCGCAATATGTCGCGGCGGCGCGCGCCGACCGCCCGCCGTGTACCGATCTGCTTGGTGCGGCTGCGAACATTGAAACTGGCAAGACCGACGACGCCCAGGCTGGTGACTGCCAGCAACAAGACGATGACGGTAGTCAGCATCCGGATCATCGCGATATCGCCGCCATAGGTTTCATCGACGATCTCCGAATGCAATTTCATTTCCATCACCACCCGGCCGCTGCCGCGGTCCGTCAACGCTTTTTCGATGTCCGGCGCCAATGCGGCGGCGTCGGATTCGGCCCGAATCACGTAGCGGGCAACCGGCGGCGCGCTGCGCGCGGGCAGGAAAGTCGTATTGTAGAGACCGCCGGTTTCGTTTTCGGCGCTCTTCGGCCACGGCGCGGCGACATCGCTGGTCATGCCAACGATCGTGACGCTCTCGCCGGTGGAAGTGTAAAGCGGTTTACCGACCGCGCTCTCGCCGGCAAACATCTTCCGCGCCAGGGATTCCGTCACCACAACGCTGTCAACAAAATCACTGCCGCCGGTGAGATCCAGCATCCGCACCTCGTCGGCGCGAAACCAGCGTCCCTCGAGCAACTTCATCCCCAGCGTCTCGAGCCCGAACTCGTCAATTGCATATATCGCCGAGGAAACATCGGACTCCTCCTTGTCCTTCTCGAGGCGCCATCCGGACGACCAGCCGCTATCGGACAAAGGCAGCGAGTTCATCGTCGTCGCCGCAGCGACGCCTGGCAGACTTCGCAGCACATCGAGGTCCTGGCGCCTTTCGCCATCCCAGTCGTAATTCGGGTCGAAGGCGTAGATCAGGATCGACAACAGATTGTCGACATCGACACCGGCCGGCTGAGCCAGCAGCTTCATGCGATCGTTAATGATGAATGCCGCATTCACCAGAACCGCCATCGTAATTGCGACTTGCAGGGCAACCAGTACGGCACCGGTACGGTTTCGCAACATCGCCGAAAGTATCGGTCTCAATTCCATCGCTGCGTCTCCTTATTGAGTTTTGAGATGCCGGGCCGGTGCAATTCGACAGACCCGCCAGGTCGGGTACAGTCCGGCCGCGAGGCTTGCGAGCAGTGACAGGCCGAGCGCAAGGCCAATCATCGACCAGTCGAGCTGGGTGATCTTTTCGAAATCCTCGAACCAGCCGCGCACCGCCTTGAGACCGAGCGCCGCCAGCACCAGACCGAGCAGTCCCCCGGACAAACCGATCACGCCGACCTCGACCAGGTGTTGCTTGAACAATGCCGAGCGGCTCGCACCCAGCGCACGGCGAATACCGGACAGCGAAGCGCCGCCGATGAACTTGGCAAGCAGCAGCCCGACCGTATTAAGCAGGCAAACGATCAGGAACAGGAAAGAAAGACCCACCAGCACGACGTTGTCCTCGCTGACGACCTTGCGAAACTTCAGCCAGTCCATCACATCGATCAGGCGGTTATCGATCGGCCGCGCAAATCGGCCCAGCGATTTTTGCTCCTGCGCGTAGCCGTTGAGGAAGTCCATGTAGGCGGCGTGTTGCTCCGGGCTGTCGAGCTGGGCCCAGAACTTGATCCAGATGCACTCGGAATTGAGAAAGTCGGCAAACGAATTGATGTCCTCGGGCTTCCAGCACGAGACCGAACCGTTGATATCCGCTTCGAGGTTGACCGCGCTGCGGAACGGGACGATCAATGCCGCCGAATCGCGGAATTTGCCGTTAAGGTCCCAGAAACGCGGAATCGGGTTCCAATTCTCGACAACACCGGCCACCCGGAACACCGTGCCTGAAAGTTTTAGGTCGCGACCGACCGAATCCTCGCCGTCGAAGAGATCCTCGTTCAATGCGCGATTGATCACCACGACCAGCTCGCCGTTCTCGTCGGCGGCCGCGTCCCAGCTACCGCCGTAGACGAATTTCATATCGAACATATCGAAGAATCCACGATAGGCCGCACGCGCGGAATAAGTATCCGGAGCAATCTCCGGGTTATCCGACTCGACGACGAAAGCGCTGCGATACATCGCCGACTGGTGGGTAGGAATATCCGAACGCATCAGTGCCACTGCATCCTGATGGGTCATCATGAACGGCGGCGCGGTACCCTGGTCGCCGTTGTAATAGGCTTCTGCCGGGTCCCAGCTGTCAACCAGCACCCGGTAAAGCACGTCGCTTTTTTCCGGTATTGGATCGCGCGCCATCAGGTGATAAACGGTCAGGGTCGTCGTGCACGCCCCGATGCCAACGCCGATCGCGGCGACCATCAACGCGGTCAGGATCGGATTGCGACGGATGCTGAGCCAGGCGAGGCGCAGATAATAGGTAAACATGGCGGGCCTCCTCAGGCGCTTGCGGCGATTGCGTCAACGCGCTCCGGATCGGGCTCGTAAGGTTGGAAATCGGTGATTGCGCCGTCCAGCACATGGACGTTGCGGTGGGCGCGTCGTGCCAGCTCCGGGTCATGCGTGACCATCACAATCGTGGTGCCTTTTTCGTTGATGCCCTCGAGGATGTCGAGCACCTGACGCGCCATCAGCGAATCGAGGTTGCCGGTCGGCTCATCCGCAAAGATCAGGCGCGGCTCGCCTGCCAGCGCCCGGGCGATCGCCACACGCTGCTGCTGGCCGCCAGAGAGCTGCGAGGGCAGGTGTTTTCGCCGCGCCGCGAGGCCGACCATTTCCAACGCCCGGTCAATCCGGCGTTTGCGCTCATCCCCGGACATTTTGCGATAACGCAGCGGAACGTCGACATTATCGAATACGTCGAGATCCGGTATCAGGTTGAAACTCTGGAAAATAAAGCCGATCTTCTGATTGCGAATCCGTGAGCGTGCGTCGTCTGACAGCTTGCTGACATCCTCCCCATCGAGCCGGTAGGTCCCACTGGTAAAGGTCTCGAGCAAGCCCGCGATATTCAGAAACGTCGTCTTGCCCGAACCAGATGGGCCGGTCACTGCGACGAACTCACCTTCGGCCACATTGAAATTGAAATCCCGCAGCGCGTGTGTCTCCACCAGATCGGTGCGGTACACCTTGCTGACATGCTCCATTCGCAACATCGTGTATTCCTCTTTGGTAAAACCAATACGGATAAGATCAATCGGTCAGGCGTACTGTTGCGGCAGCGCGAAAAGCATCGGTACTGGATATCACCAGCTGCTCGCCCGGGCTGACGCCGGCGAGGATTTCGACCGCATTGATGCTGACCGAACCCACCTGAATCTGGCGACGTGTCGCGATGTTGCCCTCCACCACATAGGCCACCCGGCCATTGCCGCTATCGAGAAACGGCCCGCGCTGAACAAACACCGCGCCCGGCCTCTGCTCGAGCAGGATCGTCGCCGACACACGCTGGTTTTGTCGCAGCCCGGCCGGCGTGCCATCGCGAAACCGCACGCGCACGATCACCTCGTTGTTGGCCACCTCGGGCGACACCGCGCGCAGTTCGCCGGCATAACTGTCACCGCCATAACGAAGATCCACTGCCATACCCGCACTGAGGTCGTCGGCATACGCTTCGGGAACCTGCAGCTCAGCCTCGAACGCGGACAGATCGACCACGGTGAACAACGGCTGGTTGGCGGAGACGTTAGCCTTTTGCTCAACGCTCAGATTACCGATCACACCAGCGACCGGGGCCCGGATCGACAGGGCCTCGACCTGACGCCGCAATTCGGCGACCAGCAGTTCATGGCGATCGCGTTCCAGTTCGAGAGTTTTCAGTTCGAACGCGACTTCGTCCTTGACCAGATCCGCGTCCTGTTTTGCATGACCGTAACGCAGCGTTGCCGACTCCAGGTCATCGCTGGCCCGGTCGTAGTCCTGCTGGCTGATTACCTCGCGCTCCCGACCCGCCTCGGCGCGGGCCCGCTCGCGCTCGGCGGCTGTCACCTCGACTCGCGCAAGATCCGCGGCCTGACGCGCGCCGAGCAGGCGCTTGCGACCATCGATCTGTTGCCGCTCGAGACCGACCTCCAGGCCCTCCAGGGTCGCCTGCTCCTGTCGCAGGCGACTGCTCAGCTGCGGCGATTCGAGCCGGGCAACCTCCTGGTTCAACTCCACGGTGTCGCCGGCACGGGCGAGCAGGGTTACAGTTCCAGCGGCCGGCGCGTAGACGGTCGGGCTTATCGCGGCAACAATGCTTCCCTGGACCGAAACGTCGCGGACGAAGTCGCCAATCTCTACCGCGGCAATCCGCAGGCGCTCACGCGAAACCGAGCGCTCGGCGCCGCTCCAGCGCTGCCACAGCATCGCGACAGCCATGATCAGCAACGCCAGACCAAGCAGAACCAGGATCCAGCGTGTGCGCCCGCCACCGCGGCGTTGCTCAACCGGGCGATCCTGCGACGAGGTGTCGCGGATCGTGACGCCCTGGCCGGATTCTTCATTGACCACGGACAACGGCATCAGATTCCGCCCTCGATCTCGGCACACGCCGAGCGCAACCGCGCCGCCGACGCACCGCCGCCGCTCTCCTGAATCTCGTCACAGGCCTGCGCGATCACCACCACCGGTGTACTCAGCGGGGCTTCGGGCGCCGGCGCCCTCTCGCCGCCAGCCTCGACAAGACGGCTCAACATGAAAATCAGGATCGCCGCACCCCGAGCATATTTCAGCAGACCTTCCATTCCCGTTCCCCGACGCGGCGCCATCGCCGCTGTTCACGGGAAAGACAAACAAGATCCGTGCCAAACCGTCCATTTTTCTTTAAAACACTGTTTATATTGCTTTTTTTCTCACTCTACCCAACCCACCGCCTGAATCGCCATGTGTCCGCAAACCCTGCCGCGGACACTTGCCGGACACACCTGTCCGGTTCGCGGACACCTGGCCGGCCGGCAGTCGCGCCGCGAGCACGCTGAACGCTGAACGCAGCGTCGCTCCATCCGGCGGCCGACACCTCATTTCTGCGCTCGTCAATCCGGGGCCGCCGGCTGGTCGCGAAATTCGATGAAACCCGCACCGGCCACGCGCGGTCCAATCGGGTAATCTTTGCGCAGGAGAAGATCAGAGGAACGACATGACTGCGATGTTTAAGAACAGCTTGTTCGCTGTCGTGCTGGTTGCGGCGGGCGCCGCCGCCGGCGTGTACGCAGGAGGCGCGCGCAATCCGGCGCAGCCGGCTGTCAAGACGGTTCCTCCTGCCGTCGCGGCCCGCACACCGGTTGCCGCAACCCCTGTCGGCATTGATACCAAGACGTCGCAGATGTATGACTCGCTCGCCGCTATCCTGGAACAGGAGGTTGAGGAGCGGCAACGCCTCGAACAGGAACTCGGGGACCTCCGGGCCACCGTCACGCGCCTGGAAACCGCGTTGCAAACAGGGGCCGCGCCGCAGCCGGACCGGCAACCGCCCCGCCGCACAGTCAGAAACCGCAGCGGCGCGGGGCTGGAAAAACGCCTGGTTGAACAGGGGCTGGACGAAGAGCGGGCGGCATACATTGCCAGGCGGCGCGACGAATTGGCGCTCGAGCGCATGTACCTGCAGGACCGGGCCGCCCGCGAAGGGTGGGCCAACACGCCGCGTTTCTCGCAAGCATGGCTCGCTACCCAGGACCGCATCGCGCTCCAGAACGAACTCAACAGTGAAGAATTCGACTTGTATCTGCGCTCTACCGGTCAGGCCAATCGGGTCACGATCAATAACGTGTTGCGAACATCGCCCGCGGAGCAGGCCGGATTCCAGCCGGGCGACCGCCTCGTCAGCTATGACGGCCAGCAGATTTTCAGCGGAGCGCAGTTGCGCGCGGCCACCCGGGGTGGCAGCACCGGCGACGTCGTGATTGTTACCGTTGAGCGCGACGGCCAACAGATGCAGCTGTCAATTCCGCGCGGCCCGCTTGGGGTCAATCTCGGATTTGCTCCAACCGATTAGGGCTGTCCACGGCGATAATTGGCCTACTGACGGATGACGGGCCTACTGCAATTCCGGTAGGCTGTGCGTCCACACAATCCTCCCTTCGAAGGAATTTACAGTTATGACCCGTTCACTTTGCATCGGCCTTGCGGCCGTCATCGCGCTGTCCGCAATCCGCGCCGACGCCCAGACATCTCCCACCACCGAAGATGAGAAAACGCTGTACGCCATCGGCATGGTGCTGGCACGTAACCTGGAGGGCCTCGGACTCAGTACGGACGAATTGAAAATGGTCGAGGCCGGGCTGATGGACGCGACTCTCGGCAAGGATTCACAGGTCGATCTCGCGGTGTACGGGCCGCAAATCCAGACCTTCGCGCAATCGCGCATGTCTGCCGCCGCCGCAACCGAGAAACAAGCATCGTCGGCTTTCATCGAGGAAATGAAGAAAAGCAAGGGTGCCAAGGTTTCCGACTCCGGGCTGATCTTTTTTGAGGTCGCCGTTGGCGCCGGCGACACCCCGGCGGCATCGGATACCGTTACTGTCCACTACACCGGCACCCTGAAAGACGGCACGGTTTTCGACAGCTCCGTGGAGCGCGGCGAGCCGGCAACTTTCCAGCTCGACCGGGTAATTCCCTGCTGGACCGAGGGATTGCAGAAAATGAAGCCGGGCGGCAAAGCCAAACTCATTTGCCCTTCCGAAATCGCATATGGTGACCAGGGAGCAGGCGACAAGATCAAACCAGGCGCGGTGCTGGTGTTCGACGTCGAATTGCTCTCGATCCAGTAACACGCCACGGCGCAATGCCTGCCAGCGCTTTCTGCGGCAGGCCTGCCTGGTATTTCCGCTCTCCAGCAGCGCCGGCGACCTTCGCCGGCGCTGTTTTTTTTGCCCATCCGCATTAAGCACTCACGCGGCCAGAGCACTGCAGTTGTGTGAGCGCGTTCACGGCAACGCGATCGCCAACGTCCTTACACTTGGCGCAGCTTATGTCGAAAACGGGGGGCGCGGTGCGTGCGGCCGGAGCCAGCCCGGGGAGAGACCGATGCAAAAGGCCACGGGTCCGATACTGACTGTGCTTGCGGCGCTGGTGCTGTCCGCTTGTGCCACGATGAACGAAGACGAGTGTATCTACAGTGACTGGGGTGCAATCGGCTATGAAGACGGTGTCCGCGGCATGACCGGGGACCGCATTGGCCAGCACCGCAAAGCCTGCGCCAAACACGGCATCACCCCGGATTTCACTGCGTATCAGGACGGACGCGAACTCGGTCTGCGCGAGTACTGCCGTCCGGAAAACGGCTTTCGCGTCGGCTCCAGCGGCGCGGCGCTGCCCACCGTCTGTGCGGGCGAGCAAACCTCCGCCTTCGCCGATGCCTACCGCGAGGGCCGCGAGCTCTATGTACTGCAGTCGAAGGTGCGTGGCGCCGATGGCAAAATTCGTACGCGCAAGGCCGAGCTCGAAGATATCGCGGACCATCTTGCGTCACGCGAAGCACTGCTGATCGCGGACGGAACGACCGGTGAGCAGCGCGCCGAGGCGTTGGCGGAAAGCAAACGCCTGCATCAGCGTCAGGGAGAGCTGGAAGCGGAAATCCTGCAACTCGAACGCGACAAGGTGCTGCACCAGCAGGCGCTAAACGAATACCAAGCGCGCCTGACTTACCGCCTGTAAGCCTGCGCAGGGCGCCGGCAACTGATTTGAACATAATCTGAAAGGCCGCGCATTTTGCCGCGATTATCGCGGCGCCCCTCCGTTCCGATACACGCCGCCCGGGCGGTCGCATGCGACGATAATCCCTTGAAAGAGTTGCTAATCCCGGTTTCGCCCCGCAATCATCGATGCATGCCGAGTACTTTCTGCCCTGTCGTCGTTTCACGACAGGTTGAAAGCCCGTCCGGAGACGCCGACTCTGTTATCTCGAACAGATAACTACAGAGCTCCCCGAAAAGGGGCCGCAGGAGGATACGGACCATGACCCATTCGAAACGCAAAGACGCATATTGCGTGGCGGCGATTCTCGCCGGTCTCTTATTGCTGGGCGGTTGCGGCGGCGGTGGCGGTGGCTCTGCCAGCAGCAGCGATTCGTCGGCTCCGCCGGTGAGCGGTCAACCCTCGGGCAAAACGGGCACAGTGGGCCTGATCATCACCGACGGCATCGAGCAGGACTACGACAAAATTCTGCTCAGCGTTACGCGTGTTGACCTGCTGGGCGACGGCCCGGCCGAAACTGTATTCCGTGGCAACAAAACATTCGATTTGAAACGCCTGGAGGGCAACGGCGAACTGTTTGCCCTGTCCGACACGATCGCTCCCGGCATCTATACGAAGATCCGTATTTACCTGGATGAGATCGCGCTGATTCCCAAGGGCGGCTCCATGGCCGATGCCCAGTATGCGGAACTGCCGCGCAATGGCAATTTCGACCTGAAGCCGCGCGAGAAATTCGCGGTGGAGGCGGATGGCAACCTGCTGATCCAGCTCGATTTCCATGCCGGCAAGTCGTTCAAGCTGCATGAAACGGGTAATGGCCGGATAAAGTTCCGTCCCGTCGTTTTCGTCAGCATCATGAATGGCGAGGGCTACGAACGCCTGTCGCGGGTGTATGGACAAATCGGTCGAGTGGACAGTGACGATCAGCGGTTCCAGCTGTGCCAGAAAGAGCTGTTGTCGGATGACGACGATGACAACGATTTCGATGACGAGCATTGCCTGAGTGTTTACACCCAAGGCGACACCGGTATTTTCGATAACCAGGGCGATCCCACCGACTTCAGCGCAATTCGGAGTGGCGATTTCGCGACTGTTGCCGGCATGTTCCGCGGTGACAAGGATCGCCGCAGCGTTCTCGCACGGAAAGGCGATGATGACGACGACGACGACGATGACGACAACGACAACGAAGACGACGACGGCGACGGCGACGGCGATTCGGGCGACCGCGACGATGACGACGAATTCGAGCGCAACCATTTCGCGATGGATGCAGCTGTAGTCGAACTCGGCGTACGCGGCACGTTTGAATCACTGAAGGGCCGGGTCGACGAAGATTTCACAGCTGCGACCAGCGAGTTCGGCCTCGAGATTCTGCCGGGCCAGGGATATGTGGACGGCTCGACGGTTACCGGTCTGGTGCAGCCCGGCGCGCGAATCTTCTCCAAGAGCGGGGAACCGCTGGATGAGTCGTACCTGGTCACCGACATGGTCGGCTATTTCGACGGCGTCTTTGAACTCGGTAACGTGAATCGCTACAAGACGGCTCTGATCGTCCTCGATATTGCACCGGAAGGCGAGGATATCCTGCGCGGAGAGATTCTCGAGATGAGACGTTCCGGCTTTACGATGACCACCGCCGACGGCGATCGCTGCGTCGATGTCGAGGACTCCACCGATATATTCCTGATCAGCGCCGAGGGCGATAGGCTGCGCAGCGATCGCGGCACGCTCGACGACCTCGAGCCGGGACAACGCATCGACGTATTTGGCGAAGAAGATGTCGACGGTTGCTTCGAGGCCGAAACGGTCATCGTCGACCAGACCGGGGATGACGGTAACGGCAACCGCGCGCCAAGCGCCAATGCCGGCGACGATCAGCGCGTCGAGGCCGGTGCCAATGTCATGCTCGACGGCAGCGGCAGCAGCGACCCGGATGGCGATCCGCTGGGTTTCAGCTGGTCACTGGCAGTGCCGGATGGCAGCAGCGCCGAACTTGCCGGTGCGGACACCGCGATGCCGAGCTTCATCACCGACCTTGTCGGCAGTTACCAGGCCGAACTCACGGTAAGCGATGGCCAATTCAGCGCTACCGACAGCGTTGTGGTTACCGCCGTGGACCCGAACGCCAACGACGCTCCGGTCGCGGTAGCCGAAGCCATGCCGCTCGAAGCCAGCGTCGGCGACAAAGTGACGCTCGACGGCAGCGGCAGCTTCGACCCCGAGGGTCAGGCGCTGACCTACAGCTGGACCCTGGAAACCCCGGCGGGATCGGCGGCAGCCATCGCCGACCCGGCTGCCGAGCTCACGAGCTTCGAGCCGGATGTCGTGGGCGAGTACGTCGCAACACTCGTGGTCAGTGACGGCGCACTCGAAAGCGGACCCGCCGCTGTCAGCGTCATGGCCGCGGATACGGTCACCATCGACGGCGCCGCCCTGTACAGCGAAAACTGCCAGGGCTGTCACGGCGCGATCGACTCAATCCAGCGAATGCCGGTCGCCACACGCAACGTTCCCGACATCCGCACTGCGATCGCCGAGAACAAGGGCGGCATGAATACCGCATCGCTGAGGGCACTCAGCGATGAAGAGTTGCAGGCCATCGTCGATGCGATGGCGGCAGCAAATCCTTAGATCCTAAGGATTACCCGCGCGTAACGCTTGGCCGGGCCTCACAGCCCGGCCTCTTTTTTTGCGCCTGCGGCGGGTATCGATCGCGACAATAGTTTTGGCCTCCAAATCGGCCGTGCGTTACCATGTTTAAATTAGTTCGCTGGTTCATTCCGTGTTGGAATGCGATATCGACAAATGGCTTATTCCCGCATAATCGATCGACCCGGACAAAAACAAGTGCGTTACCGCAAAAGCCAAGGCCGCAAATCAATGATCCTCGTACCGTCATCATCGGGCAACCGGCACACGACCGGTCGGCAATTCCGTCGCTTACCGATGCGGTAGTTGGCGAGGTTCATCATGAACAGGGAAACAACCATGCAAAAGCAGAGCGCAGGCAATCAGCTTGCCTTCCGGCTCGCGATCCTGGCAGCACTGGCGATAGCGATCGCTGGCTGCGGCGACGCCACGCCGCCCGCGCCGCCACCCCTCGATATTTCAGTTGTCGAAGCGATCCAGCGCGATGCGGACATTACCCTCGACCTGGTCGGTCAGACCCGCGGTTCCGTCGACATCCCGATTCGCGCACGGGTGCAGGGATTTCTCGAAAGTATCGAATTCGAGGAGGGCCGTCCCGTCGAGAAAGACCAGCTTCTCTATACGATAGATCCGGCGCCGTTCCGTTCCAAAGTCGTTGAAGCCGAAGGCCGTGTCGCCGAAGCTCGCACGCTGCTCGCAAATGCCAAGGCCGACCTCGAGAGAATCAGGCCGTTGGCGGAGATGAACGCAGTCAGCCAGCAGGACCTCGACGGTGCCCAGGCACGGTATGAAGCTTCGATCGGCACCCTGCAGGCTGCGCGGGCGCAACAGGAACAGGCGGAAATCGAGCTCAGCTATACGCGTATCCTGTCTCCGATCGATGGCGCCATCGGGATCTCTGCCGCCAAGGTCGGCGAGTTCGTCGGCGCGGAACCCAATCCTGTGGTGCTGAACTATGTCTCGCGCAACGACCCGATCCGGGTACGTTTTGCAATCAACGAACGCGACTACCTGCGTCTCGCCCGAAAAATCGCAGACCTTCGCGAGCAACCGGGCGGCGACGCCCCGCCCGGGCAAGGTGGCAACCTGCAACTGATCCTCGCCGACGGCACGTTGCACGAGCACACAGGCCATGTCGTCGCCTATGACGCTGCAATAAACCCGACCACTGGTACGTTCACGATGGAAGCGGATTTCGACAATCCGGGCGGTATCGTACTGGCCGGGCAGTTCGCCAGGGTGCGTGCGATCATCGACCGGCGCGAAGATGCGGTGATGATTCCGCTCCGCGCGGTCTCCGAGCTGCAGGGAACTTTCCGCGTATTCGTGGTAGCCGACGACGGTACCGTCAAGCTGAGGGTCGTGGAGCTCGGACCACAGATCGGCAATCTGCAAATCATCGATTCCGGCCTCGAGGCGAGTGAAAAAGTCGCGATCGAGGGCCTGTTGAGACTGCGCAACGACGCCAGAATCAACCCGAAAGTCGTCGCCCTGGAGAGCCTCCAACCAGACACAGACGCCAAGCCGGAACAGGGGAGCTGACGCGTGGCCGAGTTTTTCGTCCGCCGACCTATCGTTGCAATGGTAATCGCGATCATCATCGTGATCGTGGGTTTCGTCGCGCTCGGCCGTCTGCCAATAGCCCAGTACCCGGAGATCACCCCACCGATGGTGGCGGTCTCCGCGACCTACACCGGTGCCAGCGCCACCAACGTCGAACAGTCCGTTGCGACCCCGATCGAGCAGAAGGTCAACGGTGTCGAGGACATGATCTATATGAACTCGACCAACTCCAGCGACGGGCGGATGTCACTGAACGTGTCCTTCGAGGTCGGGACCGATCTCGACATGGCCAACGTGCTGACCCAGAACCGGGTCTCCGAAGCGCAGGCCAGCCTGCCGGAGGAAGTAAAGCGGCTCGGTACAACGGTTAAGAAACAACTGTCTTTTCCGCTATTGCTGATAGCGCTGATTTCCCCCAACGGGACTTATGACGAAAACTTCCTGACCAACTATGCCTCGATCAATGTGATCGACGAACTGGCGCGAATCCGCGGCGTTGGCAATGCGGAAGTGCTCGGCGGCAGCAGCAACGAGTACGCGATGCGGGTATGGATTCGTCCGGATCAGTTGTCCAAGCTCAACCTCACCGTCTCGGACATTATCAGGGCGATCCAGGAGCAGAACGTCCTCGTCCCCGCCGGGCAGATCGGCGGCGAACCGGCACCGGCCGGGAACGAATTCACCTACACGGTGCAGACCGGCGGCCGCTTCGAAACCCCGGAAGAGTTCGGCGAGGTAGTCGTGCGCGCGAGCCCTGACGGGTCACAGGTTTTGCTGAAAGACGTCTCACGCATCGAGCTCGGCGCCCAGAGCTACCTGTACAAGGTCCGACTCGACGGTCAGCCCGCAGCCATGCTGTGGGCTTTCCAGCTGCCGAACGCCAACGGCCTCGAAGTTGCCGAACAAATCGTCACCGCGATGGAGAACATCTCGCAGCGCTTTCCGGATGATCTCGAATACGTCATTTCGCTCGATACCACCAAACCCATTACGGAAGGTATCCGCGAAATCGTGATCACGCTGTTCCAGGCCGTCGGGCTCGTCATCCTGGTCGTGTTCATCTTCCTGCAGAACGCCCGCTCCACGCTGATCCCGACGCTGACCGTGCCGGTTTCGCTGATCGGCACGTTCATGGTCTTCCCGCTGCTCGGCTTCTCTATCAATACGCTGTCACTGCTCGGGCTGGTGCTGGCAATCGGCATCGTGGTGGATGACGCGATCGTCGTGGTAGAGGCCGTCGCGCTGAAAATGGAACAGGGGATGGCGCCCAAGGAAGCAACGATCGAGGCGATGCGCGAGGTATCCGGCCCGATTGTCGCCACCTCGCTGTCGCTGATCGCGGTGTTCGTGCCGGTTGCCGCGATGGGTGGCATTACCGGTCGGCTCTACCAGCAGTTCGCGATTACCATCGCCATTTCCGTGGCCATCTCTTCGATCAATGCGCTGACGCTGAGTCCGGCACTGTCTGCATCGTTGTTAAAGCCGCCGAGTGAAAAGAAAAAGAGTTTCCTCGACGGCTTCTTCAACTGGTTCAATCGCGGGCTGGACGCTACCACGGACAAGTTCATGGTGCTGGCGGACTTCTTCCTGACCAAACTGTACCGGTCCGGAGTCCTGTTAATCGCAATCATTATCGGCATCGTGTTCCTGTTCAAAATCGTTCCGGCCGGGTTCGTGCCGGAGGAAGATCAGGGCTACGTGATGACCGGGCTGATCATGCCGGACGGTGCCTCTCTGCAGCGCACCGACAGCGTAATTGCCGTGATGGAGGAGATTATCGCGGAGTACGACGCGGTCCAGAACTCGACCGCAATCGCCGGCTACAGCATCGTCAGCGGTACGCTGCAACCCAATGCCGGCATGGCCTTCCTCCAGCTCAAGGACTGGGAGTTCCGCCCGGACGCGGAAGACCATGCCAATGAGATCGTGCGCCGGTTAAATGCCGATTTCGCGACCCGAATAAAGGGTGGTATCGCATTCGCATTCGGGCCGCCGGCAATACCCGGCCTCGGCACCGGCTCGGGGTTCACGATGATGTTGCAGGATCGCGGCGGCAATACTCCCTCTTACCTGGCGGAACAAACGGCCGCCTTTATTCAGGCCGCCAGTGCCCGCCCCGAGATTTCCGGGATCGTTACGCTGTTCCGGCCGGAGTCGCCGCAGATATTCCTGAATATCGACGACGCCAAGGCGCTGAAACTCGGGGTCCCGCTGGCCGAGGTCAACAGCTCGGTCGGGGCCTTCCTTGGCGGCGCCTATGTCAACGACTTCAACCGTTTCGGCCGCCTGTACAAAGTCTATGTCCAGGCCGAACCCGAGTACCGGGCGAGCATCGACGGCGTGCGAAGTTTCTACGTACGCAACGACAAGGGCGAGGCCGTGCCATTGTCGACACTGGTGGAGACCAGCCGCTCTGCCGGTCCCGAGTTCACCAACCGGTTCAATCTTTTCCGCAGCGCGAAACTTACCGGGCAGGCGGCGCCAGGTTACAGCTCTTCGCAGGCGCTCGCGGCACTCGAGGAGGTCGCGAACGAGGTGCTGCCCGGCGATATGTCCTACTCCTGGGCAGATATGTCGTACCAGGAAAAAGCCGCCGAGGGATCGGGCGCGGTGGTATTCCTGATGGCGCTGGTGTTCGTTTACCTGATTCTTGCCGCGCAGTACGAAAGCTGGTCGCTGCCGCTGTCGGTGCTGCTGGGCACGCCGATTGCCGTGTTCGGCGCCATCAGTGGATTGTTCATTGCACGGCTGTTCGACGAAAGCTATGTGAACAATGTTTTTGCCCAGATAGGACTGGTCATGCTGATTGGATTGTCAGCGAAAAACGCAATTCTTATCGTCGAGTTCGCCAAGGTCGAATTCGAGAAAGGCAAGAGCGCGGTCGAGGCAGCCAAGGAAGCGGCAAGACTGCGTTTCCGCCCGATCCTGATGACAGCATTCAGCTTTATCCTCGGCGTATTGCCGTTGCTGGTAGCCAGCGGCGCCGGCGCGGAAGCGCGCGTGGTGATGGGGATGACGGTGTTCAGCGGGATGCTGGTCGCCACAGTGGTGGGTGTCCTGCTGGTGCCGGCGCTGTATGTCTTCGTGGAACGCCATATCGCGCGCAACGACACGCCCGATCGGACTGCGACGCCGGATCCGGTCGCGGAGCAAACCTGAGATGCGCCGCCTGATTTGTGTCCTGGCGAGCGCGAGCTTGCTCGGCGCCTGCACCCTCGGACCCGATTTCGAGCGCCCGCAAATCCCGGTCCCCGACGCTTATGTAGAGCCTGTGCCGTCGGGTGAGACGATCGCAAACATGCCATGGTGGGAACTGTTCCGGGACGAGCAACTGCGGTTGCTCATCGATACCGCGCTGGCAGAAAACAAGGACCTCGGTATTGCGCTGGCACGGATCAACGAAGCGCGCGCCAATCTCGGTTTCGTCCGCGCCGATCAGTTTCCTTTCGTCAACGGTGTGGGCCGCGCCGCCCGCGGCCGCCAGAGCCGTGAGATTTTTCCCGGCGCCGACACAGATAACGATTTCCTGCTCGGCGGCGACCTGTCATTCGAGGTCGACCTGTGGGGCCGGTTGCGCCGCTCCACCGAATCGGCGCGGGCAGAGTTACTGGCGACCGAGGAGTCCTACCGCAACGTGACGATCAGCCTGGTGGCAAATGTCGCCAGCGTGTACCTGTTGCTACGTGATCTCGATGAGCGACTCGAGATCTCCGAGAATACCGTCTCCACCCGGCTCGAGAGCCTCAGGATCGTCGAGGCGCGGTTCGACAAGGGGACTGTGCCGGAGATTGACGTCAACCAGGCGGAAATCGAGGTTGCCGTCGCCGAAGTTGCGGTGGCCACTTTCCAGCGTCAGATCGTCCAGGCCGAGAATGCACTGCGAATCCTGCTGGGACGTAACCCCGGGCCGGTCGTCCGCGGTGATGCGCTGACCGCTCAGGTCTTTCCGCCGGAAATTCCTGCCGGCCTGCCTTCGGAAATCGTGCAGCGGCGGCCGGATGTGCTGACTGCGGAGCAACAGCTGGCCGCGCAGACCGCGAGGATCGGCGCCGCCGAAGCACTGCGCTTTCCGTCGCTGACACTGACCGGTTTTCTCGGCGTCGAGAGCACCGATCTTTCGGATCTGAATTCCGGCGATGCCGATCTGTGGAGCATCAGCGCGGACATTTTTGCGCCGATTTTCAACTCCGGCAAACTGAAGTCCAACGTAGAGGTGGAACGCGCCCGCACGGAACAACTGCTTTACAACTACGAAGCCACCGTGCAACAGGCGTTTCGCGAAGTCGAGGACGCGCTGGTCGCAATCCGAACGCTTAGGGACGAGTACGCGGCACAACAACGGCGGGTGACAGCTGCACAAAATGCAGCGCGCTTGTCCCGGGCACGCTACGACGGCGGCGTAGTCGACTATCTCGAGGTGTTGGATTCCGAACGCACACGTTTCAACGCGGAGCTCGATCAGTCTGCGACATTGCAAAATTATCTGAACGCAATCGTGCTTCTCTACAAGGCGCTTGGCGGCGGCTGGCCCGCTTCGCCCTGATTCCCGGGCGACCCTGTGGAGTCACCGCTGAACCGCACCACCCAGGCACGATCCGTGATGACCACAATCCTGCTCTATCTTGCCTGCGTGCTGATCTGGGGAACCACCTGGTACGCGATAACGCTGCAACTCGGTGTCGTGACACCGGAAGTGTCGCTGGTCTATCGCTTTGGCCTTGCAACGCTGTGCCTGCTGGTCTTTGCAAAAATCCGCGGCACCAATCTCAGGCTGTCACGGCGCGATCATTTGTTCGCGTGGTTGCAGGGGCTGACGATGTTCGGCGTCAACTATGCGCTGATCTATTACGGCACTCAGTACATCAGCTCCGGTCTCGTCGCCGTGCTATTCACGACGCTGACATTTATGAACATGTTCAACGAACACTGGTTTTTCGGTGTGCGGTTGCGCGCCGGAACCACGCTGGCAGCCGTATTGGGACTGGCCGGCATCGGCCTGATATTCCTGCCGGAATTGGCTCAGCTGGGTACCAGCGATACGGTTCTTCGCGGCACGCTGATCGTGCTGGCCGGCACCTATGCCGCCTCGCTGGGCAACATGGCGGCAATTCGCAACACCAGTTCGGGGCTGCCCATTGTCAGTATCACGGTTTGGGGTATGGGCTACGGAACGGCATGCCTGGCAATGATGGCGTTGCTGCAGGGAGCCCGCTTCGATTTCGACGCGTCTCCCGACTATCTTTTCTCGCTGCTGTACCTGGCGGTGTTTGGCAGCGCGGCGGCATTTGTCGCTTACCTCCAACTGATCAGGCGGATCGGACCGGCGCCGGCCGCCTACACAGCGGTCGTCATCCCCCTCGTTGCACTGGCGGTATCAACCTGGCTCGAGGGCTATGTCTGGACACTTACCGCAGCGGCAGGCGTCGTACTCGTTCTGGCTGGTAATGTAATTATCATCAGTGGCGCCCGGCGCAGAGCTCAACCCGCTTCGGCCACCACATAGGCATCGAATTCATCGAGGGCGAGCAGCAGTTCCGCAGCACTGCCGACACGATGCTCCGGGGTTTTTTCCAGCAGTCCGTCCAAAACGAAATGGTAACGATCGAGCGGATGTTCCAGACGTGGTATCGGCTGGCTGCGGTGCGCGCTGATCACCTCTACCGCACTCGCACCGTTGAATGGCGGTTCACCGGTCAACATCTGGTAGAAGATGGCGCCGAGCGCGTAAAGGTCCCCGCCCTCATCGGCCTCCATTCCGTCGGCCCGTTCCGGGCTCAGATACAAAGGAGTGCCCTCTACCTTCTGATCGTTGGCTGTCGTCTCGCCCGACTGGCGGGCAAGACCGAAATCGATCAATGCAATCGAACCGTCCGCACGCATCATAATGTTGCCGGGCTTGAGATCACCATGGATGATTCCGAGCTCATGTATCGCCTCCAGCGCTTGTGCAATCTGGCGCAACAGGCGCACGCAATGGCGCGGCAGCATTGGCTGCTCCATCCGGTTTTTGAGGTCGCCACCGGCGAAATATTCGAGCGCAATAAACGCGAGATCGTCCTGCACGCCGAATTCGTAGACCTCGGCCACCTGCGGACTATCGACGCTGCACCCGATCTCGTACTCGCCGCGGAAGCGCTCCAGCGCTTCATCATCGACATCGTGGCCCCGGCGATCGAGCACCTTTAGCGCAACCTGCTCTTCCCGTGACTCCGAGAGAGCCAGGTAAACCGATGAGTACCGGGTGCGGTTAATGGGCCGGATGATCACATAACCGGGAATCTGCGGCATCGGCCTGCCCTGCCAGCGTTTCTCGTCGATACTGCGCTCGCGCTCGGCAACTGCGTCGCGCAGCGCATCAACCAGCATGTCTCCGCTGAGAAGGCGCTTCGGAAGATAGTCACTGACACCCATTTTCATGGCTTTGACCGCGACCCGCTCGTTACCGCTATCGGCCAGAATCAGGACCGGGGGGCATGCGCGCTTGCGCAGAAACGCCGGCACGACATTGAGCGCCGCGGGCTGCCCCGCATCGAGTCCGAGCAAGACAACGTGGTAGCGACCCATGGCCATCTCGGACAGGCGCGATTCGATCTGGTCCCAATTCTGAAATTCGATTTCAGAGCGTGGCCACAACGCACTCACATGATGGCCCAGCCATTGCCGCAGCCTCTCGTCCTCTTCGATTGCCAGGACCTTGGTACTCACACATCCACCCTCTGCGGCGACCCTCCGGGGTCACGCAAGCCTTTGAGCAGATTATGGAATTTAACAGGGGGGCGAATCAGTGAACCACGTCACAAGCGAGTTGCCCGCGGCTACCGCAGTCTGACCGCCAGATGCTACTCTCCGGCAACCTCAGGGCTACGCACTTTCTCGAAGATACGCGCAAGATCGGCGAGGTTATCCGATTTTCGCAGCGATTTTACCGCAATTGTCTGTAGTTGACGGACCCGTTCCCGGCTCAGACCGAGCTGGCTGCCGATCCGCTCGAGCGTGTATTCGTCGGCGGAATCGATACCAAAACGCATTTTTAGCAGCGCCTCTTCGCGGTCCGGCAGGTCCGCCAGAACATCTCTGACAATCCGCATGACCGTGTCGCGGTCGGCTGCCTCGTCCGGCGGCGGTGCGGTTTCGTCATCGAGCGTATCGAGCAACGTCAGGTCTTCGTTCACATCCCACGGCGCATCGACCGAAACGGCGTCCTGGTGTTGCATCACCTCGCGCACCCGCTCGACGGCGACACCGGCCCGGTCTGCGACGTCGGCCAGCGTTGGCGGACGGCCGTCCTCCCGCAGCATTTCCACATAAAAGCGATTGAGCCGGGCGCGCTGCTCCTGAACATGCACCGGCACCCGCACGACTTTGCCTTTGTTGGCAAGGCCACGGGTCACCGCCTGACGAATCCACCAGGTCGCGTAGGTCGAGAATTTGTAGCCCAGCCGGTAGTCGAAGCGCTCAACCGCCTTCATCAGGCCAAGGTTGCCTTCCTGGATCAGGTCGGTCAGGGTCATGCCCTTGCGCATATGGCGTTTTGCTATGGCAACGACCAGCCGGAGGTTTGCCTCAACCATGGCATTCATCGCCGCACTGAGATCACGCCGCGCAAGCCGAACCGCTTTGTCGATACGCCGCAGGCGCCGTTGTGCCGGTCCGCCTTCGCGCCCGCCCGACAACCGCAGTGCCGGTGAGTCGGGGGCGACTCCGCTCGCGGCGCCGCTGCGCTCATGCAGCCGGTCTGCAAGCAAAAACAGCATTCTTGGCGCCAAAACAAGAGCCATGAGCAGTCGCGCCGGCCGACCCGCATCGGCGGGCAGACCGGGCGTTTCCGCAATCGCACCGCTCAGTTGTCCCATGGCCGCTTCAACCTGGGCGATCTTGCTCGGTTCCTGAGACAGATCGGCACCGCTGACGCGCCCCGCCACGCTAGACACCACATCGGAAAGGGTCAGATCGCTGTCGTCGACAGCGGCATACTCGTCCACAACGATCGTCGCCGATTCGTCCCAAACGGCAAGCCAGCGCTGCATTCGATTGCGTGCAGATTCGATTCTTTTTGCGATCTCGGTCTCTTCAGCGCGATCGAGCAATGCAAACTGGGCCATCTCGGCGAAATAGACACCGAGCGTGCCATCGCCCTCAGCGGACCGGTCCCGTGAGGGTTTACCACGCCGGGCCTTGAGTTTTCGCGCCGGGGCATCTGGGGTACCGATTTCACTCATTTGAGAAAGTCCTCGCCGGGTGTCTGTCCCTGACATCTCCCTGACCAGCGGCCCGCTGCGGCCCTCTCGAACGGACCGCTGAAGGGGCGTCTGCCAACACGCGGTTGCGCGAGTGGCTCGGTCTGCGCAGGGGGGTCGGGGGGAAGTGCGCGTCCGTGCGCTCTTGGCTCCTTGCGGGAGCAAGAATAGCAAAACGAGTTACTTTGTCAATACCTTGTCTATCTTTTTAAGTAGACAATTATTTGTCGCCCAGGATCTTGTCCAGACCTTCCATCTCGATAACCCGCGCCAGGCCGGTCTCGACCAACGCCCGCGCCTGCGCGGTGATTCCGTGCAGCCAGGCGTGCAACGCGGCATCTTTATCGTTGCGGTCCTCGCATTGCTGACTGTAGGTCTCGAAATCGCTGAGACTTCGCACCAGCTCGGCCAGGTGACGCGGGCACTCACATTGGATTTCTGGTGAAATACCCGCAAGCCTCGCCAGCTGCCTGCGGGAAAACCGGCGCTGTGGTACCTCGGCAAACACCGCATGATCGGCCGCGGCGGGAGACGGGGCTGTCTCTGCTGCTTCCGGCCCGCGGCGCCTGAACAATCCCAACGTGCGTTTGATATCTTCCGCGCTGACAGGAGAACGCAGCAACGTGGCCTTGTCTTGCGCCAGCAGGATGTCCTCCCGCCTGCCATACGAATAGACCACAAGCACGGCCGCAGCGCCGGCGCACTTCCTGAGATCGTCGACCAGCGCCGGCGTGGCGCTATCCAGGGTGGCCAGCTCAATAACAACTGCATCCGGCTTGAGCCCTTTTACATCCGCCCGAAACCGGTTCTGGTCCGCGTCCGCGACTACCAGTTGCAGATCCGGGTCGGCCTCCGCCGCGAGGCGCTGCGGGAGGAATTCGCCAAGCACGGCGACTCGTTGTGGCCGCAACGGCATTTCCGCGGCCAGGTTCTGCCGTACCCGGGCATGACCGTCGAGCAGTTCCAGCTGGTTGAGAAGCTCGGCCGCATCGAGATTGGCGATCAGACGAATCGGCCGGCCACGCTCGGTCACCGCTTTCAGCAAAGTCAGACGCTCGACGTCATCGCTGCCGTAATGGCGTCGGCCCCGCTCGTCGCGTTGCGCCACGACCGCGGCATAGCGCCTCTCCCAAATACGTATCGTGTGGGTCGAAAGCCCCGTCAGTTTTGCCACCGTACCGATCCGGTAACGGCTGTGATCACCCGGGTTCTTATCTGCCAACCGCTCGCCCCCCTGAAGATTCCCGGCTCAGCTGCATGGCCGGGAGCAGATTGTCTAATCGATGTCTAAGTATACGTATCGACCCACGCCAAATCACGCAGCGTCTCCGAAGCGGTCGCGAGTGCTGCGCGGCTTTGCGGGCAAACTCCACCCATCGATACAAACTCATGCATGAGCCGCGGAAAATGCAGATGCGTCGTGGCCACACCGGCTCGGCTCAGACGCTCGACATAACGGTGACCTTGCAAACACAACGGGTCGTGGCCGACCGTGAGTACCATGCCGCGCGGCATCCCGACCAGGCTCTCGGCAAGCAGCGGCGAAACGTCAGCACGCGTGACGTCGAGATCCGCCGGAATCACGTGCGCGCCAAAATATCGCATTAGCTCTTCCGTCAGCACAACGCCGCCGGCAAACCTCCCGGACACACTCTCTTCGCGAAAATCGACAGCCGGATAAATCAGCCACTGGTACGCCGGCACCCGCGCCGGCAACCCGCCCAGGGTCGGATTCAGCGCCTGTTGGCAGAGCAGGGTCGCGAGATAACCCCCGGCGCTGTCACCGCCAACACCCAGCCGGTTGACGTCGATACCGAGGCTGGCGGCCTCGCTCGCCACCCAGTTAAACGCCTCGATGGCATCCAGCGCCTGCGCCGGAAACCTGTGGCGCGGCGCAAGCCGGTAGTCGACCGCGACGACATGCTGGTCAGAGGTATTGGCCAGATATCGACATAATGTATCGTGAGTCTCGAGGTCACCGATGACGCATCCGCCACCATGGTAGAACATCAGCGCCGGCGCACCGCTCATTGCCGCAGACGCGGGGGTATAGATACGAAGCCGCAAACCCGAGTCCAGGCGAAGATTGCGGCAGGTTCGCACCGGCCTGGCATCGACATGAAACGGCATAGTGGAAAAGCGGTAGGCGCGCCGCAGCACGAAAGGCGGCAAACGATGTGCCGGAATCACCCCCGCGGTAATTTTTACTATCCTCGATTGCTGCCAGGTCAGCGAATCGGGCGCGATTGGCGGATTGGCGGGCGCTCGCCACTGAAACCAGCGCCGCACCCGGCGCCGGAACCAGTTGACCAGACGCAACCGCCACGGCAGCCGCAGCTCTGTTCCGGGTGGGCTCATGCGCTCGCCCCGCGACCGCGTTCGCGGCGCCGACCATGACACGACGCCGGACAATCTAATCGGATCGTATCGCGGCGCGAATCGGTATCGGGTGATTTGGTCAACTGGTCGCGGGACCGCATAGCGTGTTCAATCTCCATGCACGGCGGGAGGTGGCAGTGGCCGAGCAGATACTCCGCAATGTACGGTGACTGTATTTCGGCAACGCGCATCATCGCACAAAGCGGCTGCGCCAGAGCTGGGGAAAAGCGTTCGCATTGCGAACCACGCAGATCGGGCGCGGCGCGGCCGCACCCAGCGCGGGTGGCCTGGGCGCCACATTGATGGCAATTCCTCGCGGTGATTTGCAGCTCGCGATACCAACGTCGCAAACCTGGCATCGCGGCAAGATCGGCAAAAACCGCGATAACTCTTCGCGACTGGCACAAACGCGGACGCCGGCAACGCGGCCCTGTTGCGCACAAATTGCCCAGCGAGCACGAATCCCGTTCGCCACACTGCATCAATGTACGGCGCTGGCGCTGATGACTCAGGCTGCGCGTCGCAGGACCGTCACCCGCACCGTCGCGGCATGCGCCCGATTCCGTCGCTCGCCCGATTGGGCTGAGGCGTCCGTTCAGACAGGTTAGCCAACCCGCCCCGCGAATGGCACTAGAATGGAAGAGTAATCAACATGGCGGGTACGGTGACCAGGCCTCGAACAAGTTGATCGGGAGATCCATGAACAGAAGCGGCAGATATTCCATCGGGTTGTTCTGCGGCTCGCGCGACGGCAGTCAATCCGGTTACCGCGGGGCAGCCGCGCGACTCGGCGCAGCAGTTGCCGAACATGGCTGGACACTGGTGTACGGCGGCTCGAGTATTGGCCTGATGGCGGCAGCCGCCAACGCCGCACTGCGCGCGGGTGGCCATGTAATCGGCGTGATGCCACAAGCCCTTTTGGCGAGAGAGATCGCTCACGACGAACTCAGCGAACTGCGCATCGTCCAGACGATGAGTGAGCGCAAGGAACTGATGGCGGAATTGTCCGACGTTTTCGTGGTTTTGCCGGGCGGCATTGGCACGATGGATGAGTTGTTCGAAGTGTGGACATGGCACTATCTCGGTGCCCACCGGAAACGCTGCATCCTGGTAAATGTGAATGGTTTCTACGATCCACTTCTGGCGCAACTGGCGCGGATGGGTGAACAGGGATTTGTCGCCGCTGGTACCGACGAGGCGCTGTTCGTTACTGCCGATGTCGGGTCGGCGATCGACCTGCTTATTGCCGCAGAACCCAACCCATGATTGTAGTTGTGGCGCAACAATGGCTGTGGGTGTGTAGTTGGAAATAGTCAGGGGATCTGCCGGCCTGCTCGCTTTCATGCTGATCGCATTTGCGTTTAGCAGTGCACGTCACAAAGTGCAGTGGAAGGTCCCCCTGGCGGGAATTGCACTACAGCTCGGCCTCGGGGCGCTGCTGTTGGGCCTCCCCGTCACCCAGTCGATATTCGTAGCGGTCGGCCGCGCGGTTGATGCGGTTTATCTGGCCACGATGGCAGGATCGCAATTCGTCTTCGGCTATCTTGGCGGCGGCGATACCCCGTTCGCCCTCACCCCCGGCTCGAGCAGTTTTATCCTTGCCTTCCAGTCGCTGCCCGTCCTGCTGATCATGAGCGTACTCACCGCTATCCTGAACTACTGGAGAATTCTGCCGTGGATCGTGCGGCGGTTAGGCCAGGCGTTGCAACGGACGCTCGGCATCGGCGGCGCGCTCGGTCTCGGTGCGGCCGGCAACGTTTTTCTCGGTATGGTCGAAGCGCCGCTGCTGATCCGGCCCTATCTCGGCCGCATGACGCGCAGCGAGTTGTTTGCGCTCATGACAACCGGAATGGCCACCGTCGCCGGCACTGTACTGGTCCTGTACGCGCGCACACTGGCGGACGTGCTGCCGAACGCCGCCGGACACATGCTGGTCGCCTCGCTGATCAGCCTGCCCGCCGCTGTCAGCATTGCGCTGATCATGCTGCCCGAGACAACCACGCCAACCCTCGGGGACACGCTCCCCCGGCGCGAGGCGAACGGGCTGATGGATGCGATCGCACAAGGTACACAGAGCGGGTTGCGCCTTCTGGTCCAGGTCGCTGCAATGCTGCTGGTCTTCGTCGCGCTGGTTGCGCTGGTGAACAGCGTGCTCGGGGTGCTGCCGGAAGTTGGTAGCAACCCGATCACACTGCAGAGAATATTTGGCTGGGGCATGGCCCCGCTTTGCTGGCTGATGGGGATTCCATGGCAGGAAGCGGGGACGGCGGGCCAGCTGTTCGGAATAAAAACCGTGCTCAACGAGTTCCTTGCCTACCTCGAGCTCGCCCGGATCGGTGCTGACCAGCTAAGCCCGCGGAGCACGATCATCCTGGGCTATGCCATGTGCGGTTTCGCCAACTTTGGCAGCCTCGGCATCATGGTCGGGGGGCTCAATGCCATCGCCCCGGAGCGGCGCGACGACATTCTCGCATTGGCGCCGCGCTCGCTGATATCCGGGACACTCGCGACCTGTTGCACCGGTTGTGTAGCCGGTATGTTCCTCCGCGGCTAGCGCGGCAGCGGCAACCTCAGGCCGCTCTGCCCGCCGCCGTTGCAGCCGGCACCTCGACCAGCCGACCATTGGCAACATCGTAAATATAGCCATAAATCGGGATGCGCCCGGGTACCAGCGAATGACGGCGTATGCGGGTGACGTCGTCGACGACAGCCTGAGCATTATCGGAAAAGGTCAGCCAGTCGATATAGTCGGCCTCGCTAGTGCCGCTGCCGCCGCCACCGTCACTCCAGCCGTCGGCATCGAGCTGTGCCGTATCGAGACTGCGGGCGAGCAGACCGCGCATGGTGGTGTCGTCGAAAGTTTCCATACCGCAATTAGTATGGTGAATGACAAACCACTCACTGGTCCCAAGCAGTTTGTAAGAAATGATCAACGAGCGGATTGCATCGTCGCTCGCCCGTCCACCGGCATTGCGGATGATATGCGCTTCGCCGAGATCGAGGCCGGCAAATGCCATCGGATCCAGCCGCGCATCCATACAGGTGAGAATGGCGATGTGTCGCAGTGGCGGGATTTCGAGATTTCCCTTGTCGCCGAAATCCTCGGCGTATCGCGCATTGGCGGCGATCACTTCCTTCACTATTGAGCTCACGACAAACACCTCCACGTTGGTCAAACAAGGCGAACGACCGCCCACACTCTAGTTGCAAGGAGCCGGTATTAGAAATACCGACTCGCTCTCTGACGATAACCACTGGTTATGGCAGCGCTCAATCAGCCAGCGGCAAACTGCGCAAACACGTCCGCTGCACGTTCGTGACCTGTTGCCGGATCAGTCGCTATCCGCCTCGGCCCGGCGGGCGATGGCGCGGGTCAATCCCCGGAACAGGAACCCGTGGAACGGCAACAATACGTACCAGTAGAGCAGACCGGCCGGGCCCGCGGGATGCCAGTATGCCGTCGCACTGATCGTCCGCTGCCCACCGTCATCATCGATTACGAATTCCAGTACGCCGGCACCCGGGGCTTTCATTTCCATTAGCAAAGTCAGCCGCCGATCCGGTTGCACGCCGATTGCACGCCACGAATCGACGACATCGCCGACCCGCAGCCGTTGCGGATCACGGCGGCGGCGGCGGAAACTCGGCCCGCCACAAACCCAGTCGAGAACGCGCCTCAGCCACCACAAGTAGTCAGCAAAATAAAAACCGTCGTCGCCGCCAAAGGCCGCAACCTGGCGCCAGATAGCGCTTGCACTGGCATGTGACTTTGCGCTGTCACCGTCGCGTTTGGCATAAAAGGCATATTCCGGTTGGTAGTTGCGGCATGCGAGAGAGCCCTCGACCCAGTGCGCCTGCAAACTGTTGTCGCGCTCCGATTGCAACGAAACCGTAACCGCCTCTGCAAACGACAGGAGTCTCTGCGGCACCAGTTCGCGCAATTCGCTGTCGTCTGCGATGACATCGTGCTCGAGGCCCTCAATGAGGGCTCGTGCAATATTGGTTGGCACACTGGTTACGAACCGTAACCAGTAAGAGGACAGCCGTGGTGTCAGAACCGGGAGCTGGAGAATTCGCGGGTGGCGCCCCACCAGGGCGCCATACTGGCGCATAAGATCGGCGTAGGTGAGCACCTCTGGCCCACCTGCGTCGTAGATCCGTCCGGCCGTCTCGGGCAAAGCGGCGACGCGCACGAGATACTCCAGCAGATTATCGAGTGCAATCGGTGCTGATCGCGACAACACCCAGCGCGGCGTCACCATGACCGGCAGATGATTGACCAGGTCGCGAATGACTTCGTAGGCAGCCGAACCCGGCCCAACGATCATACCGGCCCGGATCTCGGTAACCGGAACAGCCCCCGCCCGCAGGCAGTCTCCGGTTGCGGCTCTCGAAACCAGATGCCTGGATTTTGCATTTTCGGGCAGCAGACCACCGAGGTAGACGATCCGTGCGACACCGTTTCGTTCGGCAGCGGCGGCAAAATTGCTGGCCGCCTGCAAATCCAGGGAGACGAAGTCGCGCCCTGCGGCCATCGAGTGAACAAGGTAATAGGCGACATCGACGTCGGCCAGCGCCGCATCCAGCGACTGCGGCTGCAAGGCATCTGCCGCCATGGTTTCCACACCGTCCCAATTGCGCGCCGCCAGTACTTCTCGGTGACGCGCCGCCGCGCGCACTTGCCAACCTGCATTGGCAAGACAGGGAACGAGGTTGGTACCGATATAACCGCTGGCACCGAACACCAGCGCACGGTTCTGGCCCGGGCGGTCTAGCACATGCGAATCCGGGCCGAATCGGACTCAGTCGCGGGTGTGTCCCAACTGGTCGAGGCCCTCGCTGAGATAATCGGCGACCAGAGGTGTCGCGAGAAGGTATTCGGCAGTACGTTCATTCCAGCCCCCACCGGCATCTTTCAGCGCATCCTCCCATTCATCGACGTCATAGTCGCCGCGACCGAGCCACATCAGGGCCACGAGGCTGATCTGCTGATCCTGATCAAGCTCGTCGATAACCCCCTTGACCTCGGCAAACCCCAGATCCCCGATATGGTCGGCCAGGACCTGAGCACCCCAGTCACCGGAGGAATTGACCGGATCTTCCGGAATGACCACTTCTTCCTTGGCGTGGAATTCGCGCGCTCTGTCGATGACGAAGTAAACCGTGTCCGGATTGAGTTCCAGCATCGGTGGTCCATCGTCAATTCGTTCTGCCTCAGGCATCGGTTTCATAGTGGTGACGCTCCTGGTAAGCCCTGCGCGGGGCGGCGGCTATCCGGCATTACCCGAAACCGAGACAAAGCAGGACAAACAGCGCGGCGTCGGGTCATACAGTACCCTTTCCACTAGCATAGCCGAGTGGGCACAGACGCTGATCCGTAATTACACTTATGCGCGAGAGGGCGAACTTCTCACCACAGACGAAAACCCAGCTGGGCGGCGGCAGCGGCCGCTGCCAGCTTGTTCGCGAGGCGCTCCATATTCGCACTCAGACTGGCGGGTTCGTAGGCAACCGCTTTGCCAACCCCCCAGACAGGATGCGGCCATGCGGCATCGCTACGGAATCTGGCAATGTGATGGACATGTAGCTGCGGTACCTGGTTGCCCAATGCCGCAATGTTGAGCTTGTCGGGCCGATAGGCCTCGACCAGGGCGTTACTGAGCGCGACTGACTCCTGCATCAGCATTTGCCGGTCGGCCGGATCCAGAAGGTGAATTTCGCTGGCGCCAACACGCTCCGGTACCAGAAGACACCACGGAAACCGGGAGTCGTTCATCAACAGCACCATGCTGATTTCGAGCCGGCCCAGAGGCAGACAGTCTTCCTTGAGTTTGGGGTGTAACAAAAAAGTGCTTCCCGCTTTCACCCTCGGTCCTCCGGTGGCGCAAAGAGAATCAGTCCGGCGGAAACAAGTCCGCCGCGGTTTCAAGGACTCCGTCAATTGTGGCGCAATAGGCATCCGCACCCAGGCGCCGCCACAGATCGGGCGCACCATCGAGCGCCAGACCGCCGACAATGATCCGCGGAGCGTTGTCGGGCAATCCACGCAATAAACTGATCGTCTCCTCGAGATCGCCCAATTGGGTCGTCAGCGCAGCGGACAGCACCACCATCCGGCCATCGAAATACTCGACCGCGCGCAGCACTTCCTCGGGCGGCACATCGGCACCCAGATACACGACCCTCCAGCCGTCCGCCTCGAGCAGGTCCGAGACCACCCGCATCGCTATGTCGTGGTTGTTGCCACGTACCGCCGCGGTTATTGCGGTCAGCCCGCGTTCGGCCGCAGGTTGCAACCGCCGCGCAAGCTGTGGCAACAGACGCTGTGTCGTACCGGTGAGAACGCGCTCTTCGGCGATCCCGATTTCGCCGTCATGCCAGAGCCGGCCGATTTCGACCTGAGCCGGGAGGAGAACGTCGAGGTAGGCTGACCGCGGATCCAGGCCGGCATCGACAGCCTCGAGCACGAGGTCCTCCGCCGCACGCATGCGCCCTTCCATCGCCGTGGCAAGATAACGCAGCGCAAGACGCTTACTCGGCGCCGAACCGCGCAGCGGCGAAGGCTCGGCAAGCGCGGCGGACGCCAGCCCTTTTGCGCCCTGATCGAGATAAGACAAGACGACATCCCTGCCCGGCTCTGGCAGGCGCTCGGCCAGGATGTCACGCAGGCAATCAAGGCCCTGCATGACCGACTCGAGTGGCGCTTCCCGGGCAATGAAAGCGCGCGCTGTCCACTGCACGCGGGACTCGAACAGCCCCGGCTCGCCGGCGCGTATTGCCGCCGCCAGCTCCAGCAATCGTTGTTGCAGGTGCTTTCTCCAGCGCTCCCGCGCGTCATCGCCCCAGACCGCCTTTAACTCCGGATGGCGTTCCAGCAGCAAGCTGCTGGCCATCCCGGCAAGACCCGAAGCGCTGGCTTCAAGAAGGGTTGCTGCGAAATCCCCGGATTGTTGCATCTGCACACTCACACTTTGTCAACCTTTTAGCCATGAAGATTCGTCGCGATTTTACCGCGTCGACGACTAAACCCAACCATTGCATCCAGACTAGATGGTGCTCAGGTCTTCCTGCAGAAGCCGGCGTCGCTCACCGACGAGCCTGTAGGCGATGTAATAACGAAAAACGTTTCGAACATAACTGACGGTCTCGCGGCCTACCGCGCGGGCGGCTACCACTTCGACATTCTGAAACCACACATCGGGGTCGAGACCCTGACGTGCCGCGGCCTTGCGCAGGCGCCTGATGCGGCTGGGCCCGGCATTATACGCGGCGATCGCAAACAGCTGGCGATTGAGTTCGTCCAGCCCCGCATCGGCGAAGTACCTGTCCTCGACAAAGCGCAGATATTTTGCGCCCGCTTCGATATTTCTTTCCAGTCGGTGAATATCGACAATGGCCACGTTTTTGTCCGCCGCGGTACTGGGCTTGACCTGCATGATACCCACTGCCCCGGCACGGCTGCGCCGGTCATTGTCGAGGCCAGACTCCTGATAGCCGATTGCCGCCAGCATGCGCCAGTCCAGACCATATTGCTCACCGTACTTCCTGAACAGTTCGATGGTCGGACGCAATTTGTCGAGTTCGGTATCGCTCGCGGCGTTGCGCAATTTTCCGGCGTCGCTCAGGTATTTATTGGCGACCACATTGCCGAACAACGTGCCGTCGCGATGGCTAGGAATGAATTCATTCAGCATGGCCTGCAATTTCGGGCTGTCGGGCCGCAACGCCCAGGCGATCTCGCCGCCACTGCGCAGGGTCAGGTCATGACGAACTGCAACTTTCGGAAACAGCGGCGCCCAGAAGTCCGCCTTGTAGCTGTCGACTACCGTGATCGGCAATAAACCCACATCGGCCATTTCGAGCAAATCCTCGTCCTCCAGCAATTCGTCCGTCGCAACGATGTTGACCGGCTCGCGGCCGGCATCGATAAGCTCCTTGTTAAACGCCTGCAAACTGTCGTAATAACTACTCGAACGGCGCACATGGACATCCCGTCCGGAGAGGTCATCGAGGCTGGTAATGTCTCCTGCGCCGGGGCCGGTGACGACGACCTCGCTGATATCGCGCACCAGCGGCATCGAGAAGTCGACCAGCTGGCGCCGCTCCGGCGTGATCGTCAATGCCGCAGCGGCAATATCCGCATGCCCCGCCAGTAACTCCGGGATCAGGCGATCGCGGGTCACCGGTATCGGCACGACCTGGACTCTCAGAGTGCCGCGCTTGAGCTTCTTGTTGAGAAACCGCTCGAACTCCTGCAGCGTCTCGTAGACCACGCCCCGCGGCTTGCCGTTTGCGAAATAGAACTGGTGACCGCTGAACACGACCAGTACGCGCACCAAACGCCGTTCGACCATGCCGTCGAAGTCACCACTCCATGGTTTCCATACCGACTCGAACTGACTCGGAAGATCGGTAATCGACACAGACTGCGACCCGACACTGTCCTCCCCCGCAACGGAGTCGGATTCCGCCGCGGTTTCTGCGTCGTCCTGCCCGCCACATGACGCCAGCGCCAGCAGCACGGCTGCCGTTATCACACTCAGCAAACCTGCTGTTGCCGAGCGCCACCTGAAACCTCGCGTCATGCGCCGCCTACCTCCTCGGGAATTGTTCAACGGGCCGGCCACTTGGGCGGTTGCGCCCGCCAGACCAGAGACATCAACCGATACTGTGCCAGAAAAACGCCCGGTTTACTGTATCGCCTGGACAGGATTGAGACACGGCCGAAGACTCGCAAAAACCATCATTCGGGCGTCGCGGCGGAGACAAGCCCACGCATCAAACACTATATGACCAGATCCGCAGCAACGCGGTTGCGCTGATCAGTCTCGTAGTGGCGCTCAGCAGCCTCCGCTACAACACCTGGCGCAACGAACACACCGAGCACAACCGCAACATCCGCTCGGCCGGGTTTGAACTGTTGTTGAAGCCGGGCGAATTGCAGCAGCTCGTATTCCTCCCTCACTACGATCGCGACAGCGAGCACGGCAACCCCCGCCGCGGCTGGGCATATGTCGTCACCGTGCATGCTCTCGGCAGAAATATGCCAACCCGAGTCGCGGCAAGCGCCGAGAGCCTTTTGCTCAGCTGGCAGCAAAACCGGGAAGAGCTCGGTAGCCCGCGGGCAATATCGATGACGTGAATGATGCCATCGAAGAATTGCGCAGCGAGACCAACGCAGCACTGATGGGCCTCGACTGACAACCGGCAATGCCGCCTGAGCGAGGCCCCTAGCGGGAGCAATACAAGTCGTTTAGCAGCCCGGCAAGGCGCACCCCCGCCTGCACCATCCGCCGGTGAAGCAGCGAACGCGCCATGAGTTCATAACGGCGGCTGACCCGCCCCGATCCCGCGACCGTATATACATGGTGGCGCAACGCCCGCGATTCCTCGGCCCATCCATAAACGTCGAGTAAGGCACCGTGGCGGGACTGGAACGCGGCAAGCGGGGCGAGCGCCCGGGCATAGTCAGCGGCTGTAATACGCGAGCGAACCAGGAGTTCGCCATCCCACAAACTATGCAGGTTGGTTTTTACTTGCCCGTAGATCAGCGGGATGGCGTTGCCGCCATAGTCTCCCGGTCGGCCGACGTGCAGCGGCTGGTGCAAGTCGGCGACCAGGTGTATCAGCAACAACAGCGCCTCGCGCTGCTGCGCGGCATCACCGGCGCGACGCCGCAGCAGATCGTGCGATCGGGATATCGCTGTAAGAAGATCGCCACCCGGAGGCAAATGTCTTTCATGCAACGGCACATTGTCGCCAACATCAGCGTAGTGCCAGCGCAATGTGTAACCCCACTCGGGCAAGTCCCGAATGCTGTCGGCCCACAGACCGGCCGTCGCGAGATCCCGCTCGCCTGACACCGCAGCAATATCCGCCCGGGCGGATTCACACACCAGTGGCGTGGCAATTTCGCCCACGACCGCATGCCCCATCGGGCCAAAGGCAGCAGCCGACGCGCCGGCCAGCATCAGGGCGGCAATGCAGACAACACAAAATCCGGTTCGCCGGATTCGAGTCAGGACTAAACTGGCGGGTGTCATCGATAACGGCCACGGTGAGTGTCAGTGCCGATGTTGCTCGCAATGCCGCAGTGAAGCGACTCGCGAAACGATGCCAAAGCCCCACAAAGTCGTGGCATTCCCGCTAGCGGGGCACGGTAGCGAAACGGGAATTATGCGTCGCTGCCGCGCACCGGGGCGGAGTCGGCCCCCGGTCCAGGCGAAAACTCACGGCTTGCGGTCGCCATGCCGTTATCGATCCAGTCCACAATCGCAGCCTGAACGTCGGGATATTGCATCGCTGCAGACGCCGGGCACCGCAGCCAGTCACCAGTTTTGGCCAGGTCGAGACCCACCATCATCGGTGGCGAATTGCAGCAACCGCAGATGGCGGCCGGTACGCAGGTAACGAATCCGGCCTGCCTCATGAGTAAACTCCAGACTGCGCCGCACCACGAATGACGAACTGCTCCACATCGCGGCGACCCTGCAACGACGGCCCGCTGCGCAGCGTAACCATGTCGTGGCCGCGCTTCCCGAAGGCGTTGACTATCGCTGTCGAGCGGACGATATGGCCATTGTCGATCGTTTACAGAGCGTACAGAATTCTCACCCGACCCGGCCTTCGCCAGGTGCGGCGGTATACGGTTTACCCGGACCCGGAGCTTGCCCGCGCGCAGTGTCGAGCCGCCTCATGACCGCGCTGCCACCAAGATCTGCCAGTCATCGCCCCACCGCGTGGCAGCGGGATTGGCGCCCGGGCAAGGCCGCCTGCTGCGCCTGGCATCGCCTTTCCTATAATCTGTTCCGCGGAAGTTCTGACGAGGCCCACGAAATGAGACACCAGGTTGTCTGGCTGACGGCAATCATCGTAGCCGTGACAGTGTTGCCCACAATAGCTGGTGCGCAGCAATTCCCGGCCGCGACAGGCCCGTCCACGCCGGCGCAGCTGGAGCGGAAACTGGCCACCCTCGAGGCCGACCTCGGCGTCACGACGTGGCTGGCACAAACCCAGCCCGGAGCCGACACGATCAAGCTGGCTCGCTATGCTCAACGCCAGCGCAACGAATTGTTTGCCAGCGGAATCGCAGCGCTGTTGGCTGAAGATGGTGGTTTGTGGGCGAAGGATGATCAGCGCAAGCTGACATTGCTGCGGCACCGCTCACCGTGGCCATTGCCGGCCGATCCGGGCATGCGTGACAACCTCGCAAAACTGATCACCGATTTGCGCCGCAGCGCCGCCATGGCTGCGCTGTGCATCGAAGACGGGCCCTGCCTCGATGCGACTGGCGTCGACGAACACATCAGCCTTGGCCGCGACCCTGCCGAAAGCCGCTTCTACTGGGACGGTTGGCGGCGGCAACTGGCCCCGCAACGGCCACTTTATTCACGCCTGGTCAACCCACTGAATGCAGCGGCGGCGGAATGGGGCTATGCCAACGTCGTCGAGTGGCGTGCCGCCGGCTACGCCGCGGACGGAGCGGGACTGGCTGCCACGACCGAACAACTGTGGCAGCAGATGAAACCGTTGTACGGCGCACTGCACTGCCATGTGGCCGCACAGATTGGCGCCGACGAGGCCGCGGTTGCCCACGCGACGGACGGCATGATTCCCGCCCGGTCACTTGGCAGGCTGGACCCGCGCGACTGGCGTCGATGGGTCGCACCTGCGGCAGCGTCTCTGCCGGCACCACTAAGTCTGCAACAATCCGTGCCGCAACGATTCTCGAGCATCCAGGAGCTCGCGCACATTGCCGCGGCGTTTTTCGGCACGCTCGGATACCCGGCGCTACCGGACAGCTTCTGGCAGCGTTCCCGGTTCTATGATTCCGCCGAAGACCCCGCCTGCAGTCGTGCCGGCTGGGCCATCGATGGCTATCGCGATACACGTATCGTCACCTGCAACGAAATCGGCGAAGCAAATTTCCGCTGGCTACACCGGACAATCGCCAGTCTGCACTACGACCTTGCGTTTGCCGATCTCGACTGGTCCTATCGCACGCCGCCGCATCCCGGGCTGGCGGACGCCCATGCGCAACTGGTGCTGTTGTCGCTGACACCGATCTACCTGAGCGGCCTTGGACTGCTGCAGCAGCTGCCTGAAGAAGACAGCGAAATCGCGCGTCTGCTGAACCAGTCGCTGCAGTTGCTGCCACGTCTGATGATCAATATTGCAGCGGCGCAATGGCGGCGCTCGGTCTTTTTGCGAGCGACCGAACAGGCCGATTACAACCAGGCCTGGTGGCGGTTGATGCGGCGCTACGCGGGGATCGATGCCGGGCCGCAGCGCAGCGACGGCTTCGACCCGGCCCTCGTGGCGGAAATCATCAATCAGCAGGATCTGCTGGCCGAAGTATTTGGCGCCGTTCTCGGTTACCAGCTTCTGGCCGCGGCCTGCGCCGAGGCCAGTGTCGCGCTGCATCAATGCAGCATCGCCGGGAACAAGACCTTTGGCGCCCGTCTCCACGCGATGCTCCGCCTGGGGGCAAGCAAACCGTGGCCGGAGGCGCTGGAACAGGTAACGGGATCGCGCGAAATTTCGGCCGCATCGCTACTCGAGTACTACGCTCCGCTGCAGCGTTGGCTCGACCAGCAGAACGCGGCCCGCATCTGCGCCTGGCAGGCGCCACGAGGCCGGTGAAATACGCGCGCCGGCAACTGGCCTGGCGCTCTTCAGTCGAGCTGCAACACGAGTTTGCCGATGTGCTGGCTGCTTTCCATCAGCGCGTGCGCCTGACCCGCTTCTGCCAGGGCGAATTGCTGGTGGATCACCGGGCGGATGCCGCCGGCCTCCAGTAGCGGCCAGATTCGCTCCCGCAGGTTGCAGCCAATATCCGTCTTGAACGCGACCGAACGCGCCCGCAGCGTCGAGCCGGTCACAATCAGCCGTTTCGTCATCACCGGTCGAAAATCCACCGTTGCAACACTTCCGCCGAGAAACGCGATGATCACAATACGGCCGTCTACCGCCGCCAGCTGCGCATTGCGCTCGAGGTAGGGCCCGGCCACCATATCGAGCGTCACGTCGATCCCGCGACCGCCCGTCGCGTCCCGCAACACCTCGACAAAATCTTTTTGCCTGTAATTGACTGCCAGAGTGGCGCCGAGATCTTCGCAAACCGCGCACTTTCCGCCGCTGCCGGCGGTGGCATAGACGGTGGCACCAAGCGCCGCCCCCATCTGGATCGCCGTCGTCCCGATACCACTGGAACCGCCGTGAACCAGCAGTGATTCGCCCGGTTGCAGGCGCCCGCGATCAAACACGTTGCTCCAGACCGTAAAGAAAGTCTCCGGCAAAGCCGCCGCCTCGACCACGCTGAGTCCGGCGGGAATCGGCAGACATTGACCAGCGGGAGCCACCGCATATTCGGCGTAGCCGCCACCCGCAAGCAACGCGCATACGCGACTGCCGACCGCGGGTTCGGCAACACCCTCGCCCGCCTCGACCACCGTCCCCGCAACTTCGAGGCCGGGAATCTCCGATGCGCCCGGCGGCGGCGGATACAGGCCCTGGCGCTGGAACACATCGGGTCGATTAACACCGGCCGCTTCGACCGCAATCAGCACCTCGCCGCTGGCCGGTCGCGGAACGGGCATGTCTGCAATGCGCAATACCTCTGGACCGCCCGCCGTCTCGATTTTGACCGCGCGCATGGTGCCCGGCAGCTGCGCCATGCTAGCGCGTCTCCGCGTCAGTCTGTTGAATTGCGACGAGATAATCGACCAGTTCCGAGATAATCTCCTGCGCCCTGGCGTTGGCATCGGCATCGGCACCATACTCGACAAAAAAGTCGGTGCCCCAGACCGGCATATCCCGGGTACCGTGAGCGGCGATTCGAACCCGGCCGTCGACTATGCGATACACCCAGTCGCGCGAGAATCGGTCACCGCTGCGGGCAGCCATCTTGCGAAGGTCCGGCAAATGTGTCGAAAATGCCTCGGCTACCGGACCATCTCCCGCGCCACTTTTGCCATGACAACTGGCACAGAATCGCATGTAAAGCTGTTCGCCGGAGTAATTGTGATAGTCGCCCGGATGAGCCACAAGCAGCCCCGCGGCAAGCATCGCTGGCACCACAACAACCATGAGTCGGATGGAGAATTTCATGGCGGATATTTCCTTTGTCGACACCCCCCGACACTAGCGCCTTTACGCGGTAGAGTAAACGCGTAGCTGCTACAGTACGGCGAAGTACCAGCCTGGCCCGTGGGACTCCCGGATACAGCAATGGAAAAACAACAGATCCTGATTGGCGGCGGCACCGGCAAGGTGTTCCTGCAAACCCGATTCGCCAACCGCCATGGCTTGATTGCGGGTGCAACCGGAACCGGTAAGACCGTGACAATGCAGGTCCTCGCCGAGCAATTCTCACTCGCCGGTGTCCCGGTTTTCCTTGCCGACGTAAAAGGCGACCTCAGCGGCCTGTGCTGCGCCGCGCCGATGCATCCGAAATTGCTGCAGCGCGCAACCAAAATCGGTATCGACAATTACACGCCGGCCGCGGCCCCGGTGGTGTTCTGGGATGTCTTTGGCGAACAGGGCCATCCCGTGCGCACTACGGTCAGCGAACTCGGGCCGGTGTTGCTGGCACAGATGCTCGAACTCAACGACACCCAGGAAGGCATCCTGAATATCGCATTCAGGGTCGCAGATGAACAGGGTCTGTTGCTGCTGGACCTGGCCGATCTGCGGTCTCTTCTGACCCATGTTTCCGCCGACCGCAAGGCGCTGTCGGCACAGTTCGGGCTGGTGAGCCCGCAGTCCGTCGCGGCGATTCAGCGTCGTCTGCTGGTGCTGCAGCAACAGGGCATCGAGCACTTTCTCGGCGAACCGGCGCTGGCCATCAGCGACCTGATGCGCCAGGACATGGCGGGCAGGGGCCTGATCAATGTACTCGCCAGCAACCAGTTGTTTCAGCATCCGCGTTTGTACGGCGTCACGCTACTGTGGCTGCTGGCCGAATTATTCGAAGAACTCCCCGAGGTCGGAGACGCCGACAAACCCCGGCTGGTTTTTTTCTTCGACGAGGCCCATGTCCTTTTCGACAATCGCAACAAGGCGCTGGAGGAGCAGATCGAGAAGGTCGTGCGCCTGATTCGGTCGAAGGGAGTCGGCGTTTTCTTTGTCACCCAGAATCCGCTGGACCTGCCGGATGCGGTGCTGGGTCAGCTCGGCAATCGTTTCCAGCATGCGCTCAGGGCTTTCACACCACGCGATCAGAAGGCCGTCCGTGCTGCCGCGCAGACTTTTCGTGCCAACCCGCAGCTCGACACCGAGACCGTCATCACCCAACTCGGCGTAGGCGAAGCCCTGGTATCAACTCTCGAGGACAAGGGAATACCGGGCATCGTTCAGCGCTGCCTGATCCGTCCGCCTCTCTCAAAAATCGGCCCGGCCGAACAGGCGGCTGTCGCAGCGATGCGTCAACGCAGCCCGGTCGGTGGTCGCTACGACCACCGCGTGGACAGGGAATCGGCTTACGAGATTCTGACCGCGCGGGCGAAGAAAGCCGCGGATGCGCAGGAGACTGCGCCTGGCAGGGCGACGAAAACCCGGTCGAAATCGCGCGGGCGGTCGCGTCAGTCGTATGGCGAGACCGTCACCAAGAGCGTGCTGCGCAGCTTCGGCAGTCAGTTCGGGCGTGCACTTGTCCGAGGCATCCTCGGCGCATTGCAGAAACGATAGCGCCAACCGGCGCCGTCGCGTTCATCAGGGACACGGGTTGGAACAGTCCGCATGCACTGCCTCGATTTCTGCCAGGATCTGATCATCGAGCATTAGTTCCACGGCGCCAATGTTCGAGCGCAACTGCTCCATTGTGGTGGCGCCAATGATCACGCTTGCCGCAAACGGGCGCGAAACCGCATAGGCAATGGCCATCTGCGCCGGGTCGAGACCGTGCCGCCGCGCGATGTCGACATAGGCATGAGTCGCCCTGACACCGGGGTCGCCGGTGTAGCGGGCGAATTGCGGAAAGAGGGTAAGCCGGGCGCCTTCCGGTCTGTTGTCATCAAGGTATTTGCCGCTCAGAGCGCCAAACGCCAGCGGCGAATAGGCGAGCAGCGGTACCGCCTCGCGCAGGCTAATTTCGGCGAGTCCGACTTCAAATGACCGGTTCAGCAGGTTGTAGGGGTTTTGAATCGAATGTATGCGCGCCAGTTTTTTGTCACCGGCAACGCGCAGATACTCCATCACCCCCCAGGGAGTTTCGTTGGACACGCCAACAAAACGAACCTTACCCGCGAGGACCAGTTCGTCCAGCGCCGCCAGCGTCTCCTCGATCGGCACGCTGTCGTCATCGAGCGGTTGATCAAAACCGAGCCGGCCAAAGCAATTGGTCGGCCGATCCGGCCAGTGCACCTGGTAGAGATCGACATGATCGGTGCGCAGGCGCTGCAGGGAAGCATCGATGGCGGCGTGAATCTGCTCACTGCTGAGACGGCTCCCGCCGCGAAGATGGCTGCCAATACCGACCCGATGACTCCCGCAGACCTTGGTTGCGAGAAAGACATCGCCGCGGTTGCCACGCGCCTCCATCCATGAACCGATGAATTGCTCGGTTCTGCCCTGGGTTTCAGGCCGCGCGGGCACAGGATACATTTCCGCGGCATCGATAAAGTTAACGCCCCGAGAGATCGCGTAGTCCAGCTGGGCGTGGGCCTGTTCCTCACTGTTCTGCTGACCCCAGGTCATCGTGCCGAGGCAAATTGCACTGACATCGATATCCGAGCGTCCGAGCCGATTAAAGCGCATTTCGATCAACCCTCATGCATTTCATGGCGAGCGAGGATTCTATCAATAACGGGATTACACTATGCTTGAGTCCGGGCAACAAAAAGAACGGCGGCTGACCGTGGCGGGTCGTCGCGGATAACAGAATGCAACTGATACTGGTCTTTTCAATTTTGCTGCGCGTCGCGGGCGTCGTTTACTCGATCGTGCTTTGGCGGCGCCTGCGCGACTGGCGAATCGGCACGCTCACGGCGATTCTTGCACTGTTAAGCGGACGGCAGATCGCCACGCTGATCAACGAGATGGGCCACGACCATGAGTCAATCTGGGGTCATGCAAGCGAAGTGCCGGCGCTGTTCATCAGTTTCTTCACGTTGCTGGCGCTGTTTCTTTTCGGCCGAATGCTGATCGAGAAGCAGCAAGCGGTTGATGCGCTTAAAATTTCGGAGCACAAATTCTCCAAGGCTTTTCGCTATACGCCCGACTCGATCACGATTTTTCGTCTTGACGACGGAACGGTTGTCGATGTTAACGAGGGCTTCGAGCAAATCACCGGGTATTCCCGCGAAGAAGCCATTGGCAGCACCACTGCAGACCTTGGACTCTGGGCCAACCGGCTTGACCGGCGCCGTTTCATGGAAGCCATTCAGCGTGACGGCCGGGTTCACAATTTCGAATCGACGATGCGTACACGCTCCGGCAAGAAGATTGATTTTCAGGCGTCATCGGAGAGTTTCAACCTGAACGATCGCCCTCATGTCATATCGGTAGCGCGCGATGTTTCCCAGGTGAGGCAGCGTCAACGCGAGTTGATCGAGGCCATCGAAGGCGAGCAACGCCGTATCGGTCATGACCTCCACGACAGTCTCGCCCAGGACCTGGTAAGCGTCGCGCTGCAACTGCAACTGGTCGTCAACGCCGCCCGGCGGAACAACTCCGCGCAAACAAACGCGCTCGAGAAAATCAATGCCAGGCTGAAACAGGTCATAGAAAATACCCGCCGCATGGCACAGGGCCTTTCGCCGGTTGACCTCGAGCAGGGCGGTCTGCCGACTGCATTGCGCAGACTGGTGGACAATATTTCCAGTATTTACCAGCTGAAATGCCGGTTTTCCTGTGATCCGCGCTTCCCGGTTCTGCAGGGCGCGGCTGCGTTGCAGCTTTACAGAATTGCACAGGAGGCGGCTAACAATGCAGTGCGGCACAGCCGTTGCAGCAGACTCTCGATCGATCTCGCGTGCGGCGAAGAAACACTGATTCTCACGGTCGACGACGATGGTATCGGTATCGACGATCAGAACGACGTTATTGGCATGGGCCGGTCGATCATGGACTATCGTGCAAAGGCCCTCGGCGGCAGCGTAATGCACTTCTCCCGAGCCTCCGGCGGCGCCCGGGTCAAATGCATATTGCCGGCGGCTCAGGCCACGGTGGAAACGGTGGAAACGGCGGCTATCGATGCTGATGTCAAGGCTCGCCCCGCGTCAGCATAAATTGCCAGCTCCGCCCGTTCGCGGGCAATGGTTCGGCCACGGTGATCGCGCGGCGGCTGCCTGCGTCAGGCGCCACAGCCATCATCTTGCGATTCGGCCAGCAATCGCAACCGGACCTGAAATTCATCTGCGACGCGCAAGGCGCCGCCCAATACACTGAAAGGCTCGAGCCCCAGTTCCGATTGGCGTAGCGACATGACCGCGGAGACGTTGACCACACAACGGCTGACTTCCACCGTCGCCGGCGTGGTTATCCGGGTCGTCGTGCCAGCCAACGCAATCGCAAGCGTTAGCACGACCTCGGGCAGCTCCCCCGCCACACTCTCGACGCTGACCCCAAGAAAAGGGTGAACAGCGGCATTCAGCACCCGCGGTCCGAGCATATTGGAGCGCGTTGCCGCGATATCTTCAGCGCTCGGCTCGGTATCCAAACCGGCCTCTGCGCGTCGCTGCGGGTCATCGACGGCCAGTTCCGTCACCGCCAGGAACAGATCGGCGCGGGCATCCGCGATTGCCGGCGGTACCGCTATCATCCCGCCGAGAGACGCATGGTGGACAACGTGGTCGTGGCCGAAGCGGGCCAGCGGCCCGTCCCGATAGACGGTGATCAGCAACTCCGAGCCCCAATCGGTGACGCGATAGATCCGGCCGGCGCGCTCCCGGTAATCGGCAAACGGGAAATCCGCCGGAAACCCCTGCGCCGGAACGTCGGTAACGGGAGCGACCGATCCACTGCAGCCCGCAACAAGAAAAGCGGGCAGCGCGAGCGCCAGCCAGGCCCGGGACAATCTAGCTGGCATCGGGGCAGGATCTCAGGTCGACGTCGAATTCCAGCCGCACCTGGTGCGCAATTACCGATCCGTCCTGCCACTCGCCTTCACCGACATTGAACCAGGTACGGTCCAGTATGGCCGTGCCCGATATGCGGGCCTCGCCTTCGGCCTCGCGCCATTCGAACGTCAACGAAAGCGGATGGCCACGCCCCTTCAACTCGAGCGTCCCGTCGATGCGAAAACCGGGCCCGGCGGCAACCGCTCCTGCAAGACCCGAAAACCGCGCGCTCGGGAAATCCGCGAAATGGAACCAGTCGGGCTCAGCCAGCGCCTCGTCGCGGATCGCGTTATCGCTAAACGCACTGGTCACGTCGACCTCGACTCGCAACCGCGCAGCCTCCGGACGCAGCCGGTCGAATGCCATTTCCACCTTGAAGCGGCGAAAGACACCGCGGAATTCTTCACCTTCCCAGGCACCGACAAATTCGAGTGAGTTACCCTGGCCGCTACCGCACCAGCGCGACTGTTGCGCAGCCGCCGCCGGGCTGGCTGCGATCAGCAGAAAGAGGGCCAACAGCACCGCCACAGAACTCCTGAAGCTCGTCATCGCCGCAGACCGCGCAACGGCAGAATCCGCCAGAGAACTGCATCACGAAGCACGAAGTGGTGGCGCAATGCGGCGATGGCATGTACCGCAACGAGTGTCAGCAGAGTCCACAGAAAAACCGCATGCAAGGTCTCGGCAATCTCCGCGAGTTCCGGACTGGCGGCAGCAATCGCGGGCACCGGCACCAGCCAGAACCACTTGAATGGCACATCCGCCGCCGAATTGACCAACCACCCCGACAACGGCATCGCGAACATGCACAGGTACAGCAATCCATGCGCAACGCGGGCGGCGCGCCGCTCCCACAAGCCGCTCGCATCGTCGCCCGCCGGCGATGCGGTCCGCAGTCGGAAAACGACCCGGAACACGGCCAGTCCAAGCACAAGCAATCCGAACGACTTGTGCCAGCCAAACATGCGGTATTGCGCGAGGGATCGCGGCATGTCGTCGGCGATCCAGCCCAACGACATGGTGACCAGTATCGCCAGCGCCATTACCCAATGCAGGGTAATCACGGTAGCGCTCCATCTTGCCGCGCCGGATTGCGCGGACGTCATGGCGCGGGTTGGCTTCGAATTCATAGTGTTCAGGCTAGCGCCAGCCGCCACGCATGGCCAGCACCTGGTCATGCAACGCTTCGCGATCGACTTGCTGCGGCGGAATCGCCGGTGCCGCGCACAGGCCGATTTTCGACCACAGGCCGCGCGGCAGTTTCAGTACCGCATCGCTGTCCTTGCGGCTGAAGAAACTCCCCCAGAGACCCTGCAGCGCAAGCGGCACCACCGGCACCGGCGTTCGCTCGATAATTCGCTCGATGCCGGCCTTGAACTCATTGATTTCACCGGTCGTCGTCAACTTTCCCTCCGGAAAAATTGCCACCAGCTGGCCATTCTCGAGTTCCTCCGCAATTCGTTCATAAGCGGCGGCCAGTATTTCCGGGGCCTCGTGCGAAGGTGCAATCGGGATGGTCTTGGCATGCCTGAAGACAAAATTCAGCACCGGTATCCGAAAAATTTTGTGGGTCATTACGAACCGGGTCGGGCGCGGCGAATTAGCCATTATCACCAACGGGTCCATGTAACTGACATGATTACACACCAGCACCGCCGCACCGGTCTCCGGGATATGGTGGAGCTGCTGTTTGTTTACCCGATACATCGTGTGTACGAGAACCCACACGATGAATCGCATCACGAATTCGGGGATGACGAAGAAGATATAGATCGTGATCGCCGCATTCATCAGCGCGATCACGGCAAACAGCTGGGCGACGTTCAGGCCGGCACTCATCGCCAGCAGGGCCGCAACCGAGCCGACGCACATAAAAATGCCGTTATAGAGGTTGTTGGCCGCGAAAATCCGGCCACGCTCGGACGCCGTGACGCGCTGCTGAATTAGCGCATAGAGCGGGACGACAAACAGGCCGCCGGAAACGCCGGTCATACCCATCAGCGCCAGCACCCGCCAGATTTCGGTCCAGTCGGCGCTATGGCCGGGCATCCCGAACACGGCGGAATCAGGCCCACCCAGCACCATCCACAACGGAAAAACCGTAAGACCCAGTGCGCCGAGCGGTACGAGTCCGAGTTCAACGGTACGGCCCGACAGGCGCTCGCAAAACAGTGCGCCGGTCGCGACACCAATCGCAAATACACCAAGCACCCAACGCAACAGGCTCGTACCGCCACCGAGTACCTGCCGCACGTATTCAGGAAGCTCGGTGATCCAGAGTAGCCCGAATACCCAGAACCACGAAATGCACAATATCGACAGGAAAATGGTGCGCTGGCTGGTCGCCATCCGCAGTGTGTCGAGTCCGGCGCGCAATGGATTGAGATTCAACTTCAGTTCTGGTGCCAGCGAACCTGCCCGGGGAATGGCAAGACTGGCAAGAAACCCGACTACCGCGAGTATCAGCAGCATCGCTGTAAAGACCGCCATCGATTGTCCGGCGACCGGAGCAAACGAAACGCCCAGCACACTGCCAAACAGGATGGCGATCAGCGTGCCGGCGACGACCAGGCCGTTGCCGCCGATGAGATCCCGCTCACCGAGAAGCTGCGGCACGATCGCGTACTTGACCGGGCCAAACAGCGCCGATTGCACGCCCATCAACAGCAGTGCAGTCAGTTCAAGCCCGAACCCATGGGTAGACAAGGCCGCCACCGCCACAACCACGATCAGAATTTCGATCGCCTTTACGGCGCGAATGAATTGCGCCTTTTCAAACTTGTCCGTCAGTTGCCCGACAATGCCCGAGATCAGCAGAAAAGGCAGCACAAACACCAGCGACAAAAGCATTGGGCGCTGACCGTCATCGGGAGTGGTCGCGGCCACGGCCCAGACTGCCATTAATGCGGTGCGGAAAAGGTTGTCATTGCTGGCGCCGAGAAATTGCGTCGCGAAAAACGCACCAAAACGCCGGCTCTTCAGCAGGTCGAACTGACTGAATCGCTGCATGCGGTGTCCCCTGACCCGGTCAAGTCGGGGATTGTGTCACGGATTCGTGAGATTTGGCGGGGATTTGCCGCAACCGGCCAGCGACGGAAACCTTCCCGGCACCCACCCGGGCCGGGCAGGCTACTCACGACCCGACCGCCCGGGCTAGTTAGCCCGTCGCAGAGCGCCCTTATCGTCAAGCGCGCGGGCAAACATCTGCATCGTATCCTGCTCTTCCCGGATCAGCATCTGGACCGCCGTGCGGCCGTGAAGCGTGAACAGGTTCAACTCCGGGTTGCTTCGCATCGACCGGGCCGTCGATGTCAATTCGAGCGCATCGGCCTGCTCACCGCCGACCAGCAACGACAGATAAACGACCTGCGTCACCTGCTCGCCCGAGGTATTGATTCCAGCCAGCCGCATCATCTCCTCGGCAACGCCGAACGCAAACATCGTGAGCTTGACCGAACGGCCGTCCGCCGCCTCCGAACTCGCTTGCTGCGCCAGCCGCAGTTGGCCGGTAACGAAGAAGTTGACGGCCCGAGCCAGACGGTCCGCCTGTTCCAGGTCAGACCAGACAGAGTCCGCAGCTACGGCGCAAGATTCGCGATCTTCGTCGAAAAACGGTACATCTTCGTCCATTAGCATCAAAATATCCCCACTTTCAGATGAAATCGCTTAACCTGCGGGCCACCAGATCGTCATCAGCACCACGCCGACGAAAACCATGACAGCAGTCTCGGCCACAACGAAAATGCCAAATCCGTAGCTCATTTCGGTACGCCGGTTCGACCACGCCAGCTGGTAAGCAAGAAATCCCGGAAACGTCGGGACAAAAAACGCCAGGCCCCAGAGCAAACGCTTCATCGGTGTCAGCGCGTGATTACGCACGACTTCACGACCAAAAATCATAGCCGCGGAAAGAAACAGAAGCAGATTTAGCCCAAAACGCCCACCCCAATGGATCAAGTCCGTTGCAATCATCGTCGGTTCCTGCGCGGTTGTTCGAAACAGAGCCGGAATGATAGGGAGAGGACCGCAATGACATTGGTCAGGAACGGTCAACGGTTGCGCAAAACACCGCAACGTCTGCGATGGATCAGGATTGCAGCCGGTCTAGTCGCAGTCTGTGGCGTTCATCGCTAAGTCTGCGCGAGGCCCCCAAAAGCGCGAGCAGGACTCCGATACCGGTCCCGCCGGCGATCAGGAACATGATCACCATCTGGTATTTGACGGCCTGCGCCGGTTCGACACCGGCGAGGATCTGCCCGGTCATCATACCCGGCAGGAATACGACGCCGGCCGCGGCCATTGAATTGATGATCGGGATCATTCCCGCGCGGGCGGCCAGCCGGCGCAGCGGTGCCAGCGCCTGGTCTCGCGAGTAGCCCAGTGCCAGCATCGCCTCGACCCCGCGCCGGTTCTGTCCCGCCTGGGAGAGAAACTGATTGAGCGCGATGGCGACACCAGTCATGCAGTTACCAAGCACCATACCGAGAATCGGGATGGCAAAACGCGGCTGGAACCACGGTTCCGGCTGCAACAAGGCGGTTAGCCCGAGCATGGTCACACTGAGACCGGCAAAGCCCATCGCCATCGCGCCTATGCCAAACCCCCAGGCACCGGCCAGTTTTTTTTCCTGGCGCGCCATCGCCTCATAGCCGGCGAAGCCAATCATGATCAACGCTACAACGAACGTCAGCCATGGTGACGATGACTGAAACAACCAGCGCAATATCAGCCCGACGAGCGTCAACTGGACGACCATGCGCACCGCGGAGATCAGCAGGGAACGACCCAGACCGAGCGCGAGCGCCACCGATATCGCACCGTTTACCAGCAGCAGTGCCGCGGCAGTCAGTACGTCGCCGGTATCGAGTACGACGTAATTCATCAGGCCAGCCTGCTCACGACGCCGCCAGGGGCGACAACCAGCCGCATTCCGGCCAGCTCATCGAGGTGGCCGTGATGATGGGCTGCCACGATAATTGCGACACCCTCGCCAAGCAGCCTGTCGAAGAGTCTCTCAATCCGCTTGCGGCTGTCCTCATCGAGGCCGGAGGTCGGCTCGTCCAGCAACAGCACCCGCGGCGACCGCGCCACTGCCCGAATCAGCCCGATACGCTGGGTTTCCCCGGTAGACAGCCGGTCGACCGGCCAGTCCAGCGCTGCGGCCTCGAGACCCGCATCCTGCAGTAATTGCGCGGCGCTGTCGTATTGCGCGGGCTCAAAATGATCGCGCACACTTGCGCCCCACCACGCCGGCGTCGCCGCGACATACGAAACCTGCCGGCGCCACAGTGGCGCCGCAATGGCGGCCCGTCCGGCACCATTGAGCAGCACGTCGCCGGCCGCCGGATCGAGATCGGCAATGGCGCGCAGCAACTGTGTCTTGCCTGCGCCGGACGGGCCTGTCACCGCCACCACAGCTCCGGCCGCAAGCGAAAAATCACAGCAGCGCAAACGCGGATGATGGAGGCCGCGGACTTCGAGCAGACTCATAGTAACTCCTCGGCGCGCCGGCACAGGCCGGACGCCGCGGTAAACGCGCCCCTCAGCCCAGCCACAAGGCCATGCCCGCTGCCGCGGTCAAAAGCCCGAGAAACGGCAGCAACAGGCGCCACAGTGCCCGGCTGCCGGTCACCAACACGACGCCGCCCTTGAACACTGTATTGACGATTGCGGCAAGCACGATCGCCCTGGTGGCCACCTCGTCACTCAACCCGGTCTCGCCGCGACTCATTTGCGCCATCGATAAAGTCACGGCATCGACGTCGGTGGTACCGCCAATCAGAGCCGACGCATAAATACCGGTCTCACCCAGCCACAACTGCGCAGTGCGACTGACAATCAGGATGAGCGCAAAGAGCAGCCCAAATCGCAGCGCAGGTCCGAGCTCGAATGGATTCGAAATTTCGGTCGCATCGGTATTGCCGCGACCGGCGCGCCGGTACAACCAAACACAACCCGCGACGCCGACTGCCGTGGCCGACAGCATTGGATACCACAGTCCGGCGAGCAGCGATCGGTTGACCACCGCAACCTCGAGCAAAATACGCGGAAACATCATGCTCCATGCAATCAGCAGCGCCAGAGCGATCGCGGGCACGAGCTCGGGCCGTGAACGGCTGCGCTGTGCCAGACTGAACGTTACCGCGGTGCTCGATACCAGCCCGCCCATCACCCCGGTAAGACCAAGACCGCGGCGCGGTCCCGCGAGCTTCACCAGCACATAACCGAAAAAGCCGATCCCGGAAATCAGCACCACCATCAGCCAAACCTGATAGGGACGCACAACATCGAGCGGCGGAGGCCCCAACGGCTCGTTCGGCAGCACCGGCAGCACGATCGCCGTGATGATCGCGAACTTGAGCATCGCGAATTCGTCTGCGCGGGTAATATGACTGGCGAACCGTCGCAACTCGAGCTTGGCGGTCAGCAATACCGCGCACCCGATACCCAGGGCCACCGCGATTTGCAGGTAACCGTAAAAGCACAGGGCACCGATGAAAACCGAGAGCAGTGCCGCGGCTTCCGTGGTCATGCCGACGTCTCCGCGCCCCGAACGGGCGACATAGGCGGCGACGATCAGGAGCCCGGCCAGGGCGCAACCCACGACCAGAACAGCGGCGCTGCCGGCAAGTTCGGAAATCCATGCCGCCGTACACCCAGTCAACGCGAACAGCGGAAATGTCCGCACCCCGGCAAACAACGACGAGTGGCTGCGCTCGCTGAATGCGGAGTGCTCGCGCTGGATACCGATTAGCAGGCCGATAGCCAAAGCCGTCGCGAATCGGTACAACAGGGTTTTGGTTTCGAGATCCAGCATTGGCGGCACCTGGACACACTTACGACCGACGCATACCCAGATGATCATACTATGCCCATGAGCGCCGCAATCCACCCGCAACCGGTGCTGCCGGATTACGAAGGCGGCAGCCTGCTCAATCTGACCAGCAGCGTGATAGCAGCGCGCGGCGGCAAAAGCCCGCATGCCTCACTGCGCGATCTCGACAGCGAGCGTATCGGGCGCAGCCGCAACGTCGTGTTGTTGTTGCTGGACGGGCTTGGCCACGAGTTCCTCAACCACCATGGCGCGGACAGCACTCTCGCCAGCCATGCCCGCGGCCATATGACTTCGGTGTTTCCGTCGACGACGACGACTGCAATAACGACTTTGCTGACCGGGCAGTCACCGCGCGAACATGCGCTCACCGGATGGTTCAGTTACTGGCAAAGCCTCGACGATGTCATCGCGGTACTGCCGTTCCAGCGCCGCCGCGGACGCAAGAGCCTGAGCGCTGATATCGCCGATCCGGCCGGCTTCTACAACCACCCTTCCCTGTTCGACAGGCTCGAAACGGAAAGCCATATCGTCATTCCCGGCAACCTGGCCCACAGCCCGTACAACGCGAGCCATTCGGGCGCAGCGACTATCCATCCGTTTGCCGGTTACCCGGCGCTGTTCAAACAGCTCGCCCGGCTGGTGCGCGAACCAGCGCAAAAGTATATTTATGCCTACTGGCCAGGTATCGATCACCTGGCCCACCAGTACGGCACCTGCAGTGCGAGGGTGCGGTCGCACTTTGATGCGATCGACCGCGCCTGCGCAGACCTGATCGCGGCCGCCAAAGGCAGTGATACGACACTGATCGTCACCGGTGACCACGGCCTTATCGACGTGTCGCCCGACAACCACATTGACCTCGGCCGGCTACCGCAACTGCATCGACACCTGGCGCAACCGCTGTGCGGGGAACGGCGGGTTGCCTATTGCCATTTGCACGAAACGGACACCGAAGGTTTTGTCAGCGCCGCCACTGATATTCTCGGAGAGCATTTCCAGCCGCGGTCGAGCAGGAAACTGATCGAAGAAGGCTGGTTCGGCCCCGGTGCCTCGCATCCGGAACTTTTGTCGCGTATCGGCGACGTCACATTGCTTGCCCAGGGAGACGCCAGTATCAAGGACTGGCTTCCCGGTGAAAAGCGCTACTGGCATATCGCGAGTCACGGCGGGACCAGCACGGCGGAGATGTACATTCCGCTGATCGTCATCGATCTATAGCAAATTTACGTTGGTGATTGCGTCTCGCGCAGGGCCCTGACCAGTTCTCCGGCGGAGCGCAGATGCAGATCGCGCTGCGGATAAGGAATTTCGATGCCGTGCTCGTGGAACTGATCCCAGACCTGCAGCAATACTTCGCTTTTCACATTGGCAACACCGTTATGAGCATCCGCAATCCAGAACCGGATTTCGAGATCGACGGAATTGTCACCGAATCCTTTCACCAGGCACTTTGGCGCCGGCTCCTGCAAGATGCGCGGCGTCTCGGCGGCCGCAGCCTCGCACAACGCGACTGCCACACGCACGTCAGAATCGTAATGCACGCCCACCGAAATCCTGAGCCGCGTGCGGTTGCTGGAGTAGGTCCAGTTCTCGACCCGTTCAGTGATCAGCAATTCGTTCGGAATGAGGTGTTCCACACCGTCCCGGGTGATCACCGAAACGTAACGCCCCCCCAGCGTATTGACCCAGCCGTAGGTGTCGTCCACCGCGATGACGTCACCGGGTTTTATCGACTTGTCGAGCAACAGAATCACACCGCTGACGAGATTGCCGATGATTTTTTGCAGACCGAACCCGACACCCAGACCGATCGCGCCACTGAATATCGTCAAAGCGCCGAGGTCGATTCCGGAACCTTTGATTGCAATTACGACCGCGAGCCCAATTAAAACGATTTTCAGCGCTTTGACGACAAGCACCTTGAGCGACGGCGACAATGTCTCGCTGGTGCTGATGCGCGACTCGAGTAACCGCGATGAGTACACGGCAACGGTCAGTAACACCATCAGCGCAAGCGTCGACTTGACCACAGTCAGCGGCGAGATACGGACATTGCCGATCGTCAATGCAACGGAATCGAGCATGACCATGGTCGGCTGCAGCAGGTTCAAAATGTTCAGCGCCGCAACAATCCAGACAAACAATGCCATCGTGCGCGACCAGCCCGGATCGCGCACCAGTTGCGACACGGTGCGGATCAGAACCCATGCAGAAATAAGGCTGGCGCCGCTTTTGATGATATGGAAGGGCAGGCCGGTGTGGCGCGCCAAAAGGACTACCGGCCACAACAGAGCGATAGCGAGCAAGGGCGTGGCAAGCTCAAGCAGCAAATCGCGCAAGCGGAGAATATGAACATTGCCGCGCCAGTCCGCTGCCCGTCTGCGTACGGCCGGCGCAAGCGCAAACGCGACACTGATGCAGCCAAGCAACACCAGCGCCTGAACAAGTGGGTAAGTGATGAACAGGTTGTCCTGACCCCAGGCGCGTATGACGTCAAGGATGTGGCGAACCGCCTCTTGTTCAAAAAAATTTTCCACGCTTGCCCCCCGGGGTGTTGAACGCGGCGCGCGCAGGTAGTTTGCCCGCTTGTGCCGCGGCGGTCGACCGTCGCCACCGCGGCGACGGCGAATCCGCGTCCGGCTCGCGGACGAACCCGGCGCCATGAAACATTCTATTTCCCAACGTTTCGCGCTGGCTGTGACAGCCTGTTGCGCCTTGCTTGCGAGCGGCTGTGCCAATATGAACAAACCGACACTCGCCACCGTCGACTACGTGGATATCGAGCGCTTCATGGGCGACTGGTACGTGATTGCGCATATTCCTGCCTGGCTCGAACGCGATGCTCATAATGCGGTGGAGTCGTACCGGCTCGCCGCAGACGGCAGCATCGATACGACCTATACGTTTACCACCGCCGCGGTGGACAGCGAGGCACGCAGCTATCATCCGCGCGGGTTCATCCACGACCGCGAGACCAACGCCGAGTGGCGCATGCAGTTCGTGTGGCCATTTAAAGCGGAGTTCCTGATCGTCTACCTCGACGACGACTACACGCTGACCATGGTAGGCAGAAGCAAACGCGACTATCTTTGGATCATGGCACGCTCAGCAACGATCCCCGAGGCAACGCTGCAGGACCTGATCGACCGGGCCGAGGCAATGGGCTATGACCGGGATCTCGTGCGCCTGGTACCACAAAATTGGCCTTAGATACCGCCTGGATCACGGTAGTTCATGGCCGCGACTACGAATTCTGCAGGGAACGCGCACTGGTGCTGCGTGCAGTAGGAATCGAGTGTCAGCTCGATTTTCGCGATGGCTTCCACCGCGTGGCGGTACCTGAGTCCACCCTGGAATGGGCCCGCGCCGAGCTCGCTTCATACGAACTCGAGGCCTCCTCGCCGCCTCCCGAGGTCGTGCCCGTCATACCACCACGGCCGGGGGCGCTCAGCGGCCTGATCGGGTATGCCGCCACATTGCTCGCCGCCGCCGCATTGCAGACCAACACGGCTTTTAACGTCGACTGGCTCGAAATCGGCCGCATGCAGGCCGGGCTGGTGCTGCAGGGAGAATGGTGGCGCACGGTCACGGCCCTCACATTGCATGCGGATATCGCACATCTTTTTGGCAACCTGCTCATGGGTTCGGTCATCGGTTTCTTCGCAGTGCGGTTGCTGGGACTTGGTCTGGCATGGACCACGATCGTCCTTGCCGGCGCCACTGGCAATGCGTTGAACGCAGTGATTCAGGGAGCAACTCACAACTCGATCGGAGCTTCGACCGCGGTTTTCGCCGGCCTCGGACTGGTGTCGGTTTATAGCTGGACACGGCGCCGCCATCTCCGCGACTGGGCCAAACGCACCGCGCCGCTGGTGGGCGGTGCGTTATTGCTCGCTTACACTGGCAGCGGCGGCGAACGCACCGACATCGTCGCCCATTTGACCGGTTTCATTGCCGGCTCGGGGTTCGGCTACCTCTATGCCCGGCTTACATCTCTGGACTCGTTGCAAAACGGAGCCGGTGGCGCAATTCTGGCGCTCGCAGCGGCGCTGCTGGTGCCTTTTTGCTGGCTGGTTGCCGTGGCTGCCGCCGCCTGATTTCAAACTGGCGCAGATATCCGACTTATAATCGTCGGCTGTCGCCGCCACTTTCCGAGGGGGTAGCTGGCCCAGAGCCGCGACCCCGACTATTTGCCATGAGAGCCGCGAGCACCATCCTGACCGTCTTGCTGTGCCTGTCGCACAGCGTCCGCGCCGCTGACGCGGTCGATGTCGAGGTCAATGACAAGACCATCGTCGGTTGGCTTGAGCATATCGTGGTATCCCAAGCCGGCCTGATTCTCGAAGCAAAACTGGACACGGGCGCGGATACATCTTCGCTCCACGCCGAAAACATCCACCGTTTTCGCCGTGACGGCAAGCGCATGGTGCGGTTCGACGTACTCGATACGGAAACCGGAAAAATGGTCCAACTGGAACGCCCGCTGGCGCGCATCGCCCGCATCCGGGAACATCGCGGCGATCACCAACGCCGGCCGGTCGTAACGATGTGGATCTGTGTCGGTACGACAAAAAAACGAATCGAGGTAAACCTGGTCGATCGCAGCGCCTTCAACTACCCGTTTCTTCTCGGGCGCAGCGCAATGGAGGGGCATGTCGTCATCGACCCCTCGCGCAGTTTCACGACGATGGCGCGCTGTGACCTGCAGGACATGGATCAGTGAATCGCCGCCACCTTTACGCGCTGAGCATAACGCTGATCGTGATCGGTCTTACCGTCGCTATCTACAAGCATCGGGTTTTGGGTTACCCGCTGTTGCCGGACAAATCGACATCCCTGTGGTCAATCGAAGCCCACCTGACCTTTGAAAGGCATACCATCGGCCCGGTCAAGGCGCGATTAGAACTGCCGCATGACCCGCCGGGGTTTCGCATCCTGCGTGAGGACTTCGTTTCCCGCGGCTACGGCCTGACCACCGAGCTAGAGGAAGGGGAAAGAATTGCAATGTGGGCGGTGCGTCGCGCCAATGGCGAGCAGAGCCTTTACTACCGCGCAACGGTTTATCGTGACCGTGCCGCCGGAGAACTGCCGGGGCAGCCACCGTTTCCGGAAGCGCAGCAACTGGAACCGCCATTCAACGAGGCGCTGGCGGCGCTGCTCGATTCGGTACGCGCCGAGTCTGCCGACGTCGCCACCTTCGTCGGCGCATTGTTGAAACGCCTGTCACATGCGGATTCCGATACCAACGCCCAGTTACTGCGGACGCTGGCCGACAACGATTTCGAACGCGCGCAGGTCGCCGTGACGCTGCTGACGGGAGCGAGGATTCCGGCCCGCGTCGTGCAGGTCGTACCGTTAACCAATTCTCCTCATACCGTCAATCCGCGGCCGTGGCTGGCGATTCACAATGGCAGCGAATGGCTGTTTTTCGACCCTGTCAGCGGCGCCTCCGGGATGGACTCGAACCTGCTGCTGTGGAGCTGGGACAGCGAGCCCTTGTTCGAAGTCGAAGGAGGTGTCGGCGAAAAACTCGAAATTGCGGTATCCGCCCGCACCGAGGACGCTTTGTCGCTTGCGGAGAAACGGGCCACCGCACGCGATTCCGCGGCCTCCCAGTATTCGCTTTTCCAGTTACCCATCCCGACCCAGGCCGTTTATGAAGTCCTGCTGATGATCCCTATCGGCGCCATCGTCATCGTTTTCATGCGCAACTTTGTCGGTGTCAAGACTTTTGGCACGTTCCTGCCGGTCCTCGTGGCGCTGGCATTTCGCGAGTCGCGCCTGATATCGGGCGTGTTGCTGTTTGCCCTGCTCGTTTCAGCCGGGCTCGCGGTACGTTTCTACCTCGAGAGGCTGCGTCTGTTGCTGGTGCCACGGCTGGCAGCGATCCTGACGGTCGTCGTGCTGTTGATGCTGTTTTTCAGCCTGTTGTTTCACCGCCTCGGCATCGATACCGGCCTGTCCGTTGCGCTGTTCCCGATGGTGATCCTGACGATGGTAATAGAGAGGATGTCGATAGTCTGGGACGAGCGCGGCCCGATGGAAGCAATCCAGGGCGGACTCGGCACCCTGGTCGTGGCAATGCTTGCGTACGTTGTCATGGGCATCGATCTGCTCGAGCACCTTGTCTTCGTGTTTCCGGAGTTGCTGTTGCCACTGCTCGCCGGGTTCCTGCTGGCCGGACGCTACACCGGATACCGAATGACCGAGCTTGCACGTTTCCGGGCGCTGGGCGGGCCGGATAAGTGACGCTCACAGCAATTGGCAGGGCCGGCGTTCTGGGGATCAACCGGCGCAATGGCGATTTCGTCTCGCGTTACAACAAACGCCGCCTTTACCCATTGGTCGACGACAAGCTGATTACCAAGAAACTGGCGCAGGATTACGGCATTCCGGTACCGCAACTATATGGATCGCTGGACACGCCGCGCGACATACCGACACTCAACGACCTGGTCGCGCAACACCAGTCTTTTGTCGTGAAACCCTCGCATGGCAGCGGTGGAGACGGCATCGTTGTGATCGACTCGCACCGCGGGCGGCGATTCTGGACCTGCGGTGGAAGTGTCCTGCTCTGGGCGGAACTTGCGCACCACCTCGAGAATACCCTCGGCGGACAATTCAGCCTCGGTGGCCATCCTGACCGGGTCATGGTCGAGCACCGTGTCAATTTCGACCCGACGTTCAACAGCGTTAGCTACCTCGGCGTTCCCGATATCCGAATCATTGTATTCCTCGGTTTCCCGGTGATGGCGATGCTGCGGCTGCCGACGCGTCGCTCTGGCGGCAAGGCCAATCTGCACCAGGGCGCGGTCGGCGTCGGAATCGATATTGCGAGCGGCGAAACGGTGCACGGCGTAATCGGCAACTACAGCATTGACGAACACCCTGACACCGGAACGGCCATCGCCGGTCTCTCTGTGCCGTACTGGCAACAGATGTTATTGATTGCGGCGCGGTGTTACGAAATGACGGGTCTGGGTTACCTCGGCGTCGACCTGGTCCTCGACGAACATCTTGGCCCATTGATGCTCGAACTGAACGCGCGACCCGGCCTCAACATCCAGATTGCCAATGGCGCCGGTTTGCTGCCGCGGCTCGAATACGTGCAGGACCGCGGCGAACCGGCGTTACTCCCTGAGGACCGGGTATGCTGGGTCCAGGAACTCGTTAACGACAACACTCCGGGATGGTGCCCGGACTGACCCGGCACGGAGCAGAAAACCTCATATGTCACGCAAGCGCCCCGACCTGACCACCATGATGCGGCAGCTTATAGAGACCGCGTCGGTCAGCAGCGTTCAGCCCGCGCTGGATATGTCCAACCTGCCGGTCATCGAACTTCTGGCCGACTGGCTTGAGGATCTTGGCTTCGCGGTCGAGGTTTTGCCGCTACCGGACGCACCCGACAAGGCCAATCTTCTTGCGCGGATCGGTGCGGGCAGCGGCGGACTCGTGCTGGCCGGACACACCGACACGGTCCCCTGCGACGAACATTTGTGGCGCCATGATCCATTCCGCCTGACCGAGACCGACGGCAGACTCTACGGGCTCGGCACCGCGGACATGAAGGCTTTTCTGGCGCTCGCTATTGAGGCCGCGCGGGACGAAAACGCGAAAACACTGACAGCACCGCTCACTATTCTGGCGACGGCCGACGAAGAGAGCTCGATGACCGGGGCAAAAGCACTGGTCACGCGCGGCAAGTCCTTCGGCGATCACGCGATCATCGGCGAGCCAACCGGGCTCAAACCCGTCCGGATGCACAAGGGCATCATGATGGATGCGATCGCGATCCATGGTCACTCCGGACACTCCAGCGACCCCGCTCTCGGCGCCAACGCGATCGATGCCGCTCACGCAGTTATCGGCGAACTCATGACATGGCGCGGCGAGATACGCGCACGCGCAAGTAACGAGGCGTTCGCGGTGCCTTATGCGACTCTCAATCTCGGATATATCCATGGCGGCGACAATCCAAATCGCATTTGTGGCGACTGCGAGCTTCATATTGACCTCAGGCCGCTGCCGGGCATGGATATCGTGGAGTTGCGCGAGGAATTGCGGGCGCGGGTACGCCATGCGCTGGAAAACACGGCCTTCGAACTGGACTTCCGGGTACTCTTCGACGGCATACCCGCTCTCGAGACAGCGGCGGATAGCGCTATTGTCAGCGCCGCCGAGGCGTTGACCGGGGACAACAGCGTCGCGGTTGCGTTTGGCACCGAGGGGCCCTACTTCCAGCAACTCGGCACGGACACCGTCATTCTCGGCCCGGGTGACATAGAACAGGCACACCAGCCGGATGAATTTCTCGAGATGGATCGCATCCGGCCGACGCTGCAGATACTGAAGGCCATGATCGACCGGTTTTGCCATAACGACAACAGGCAGCCCTAGGGCAACCGGCCGGAACCGCGATGCAAGGAAAGGAATTCGTGCAGACACGCAACCAGACCAGCGTCGACGCCGGCAATGGCCTCGCCGATCAGACCGGCGCGCTGGCTGAACTCAGCGAATTGCTGGCCGGATCCGATCACACCGTGGTTCTGAGCGGCGCCGGTTGCAGCACGGCGAGCGGCATTCCCGACTATCGCGACGGCGACGGCAAGTGGAAAAGGCCGCAGCCTGTTCAGTATCAGGATTTTGTCACCGACCCGGCGACGCGGCAGCGCTACTGGGCACGCAGTTTCGTGGGCTGGCAACGGATAAGTACCGCGACACCGAACCAGGCTCATCATGCGCTCGCCGCCCTCGAAGCCAGCGGCAGGATCGCGCACCTGGTTACCCAGAACGTTGACGGCCTGCACCAGCGCGCAGGGAGCCAACAGGTAACCGATCTGCATGGACGGCTCGATAACGTCGAATGTCTCGGCTGCGGAGACAGCCGCAGCCGGGCCGGGTTCCAGGCGCATCTGGATGCCGCGAATTCAGGCTGGCGGTACACAGCGGCAGCGGCAGCACCCGACGGCGATGCCGACCTCGACCCGGAAAGTTACGCCGGATTCAATGTGCCGGCGTGCGCGGTCTGTACGGGAATTCTCAAGCCGTCGGTCGTGTTCTTTGGCGAATCGGTACCGCGCGATCGCGTCGAACAGGCTTGGGACCAGGTGAATCAGGCCGATCTTTTGCTAATCGCCGGCTCATCGCTGATGGTTTTCTCGGGATTTCGCTTTGCCCGCGGCGCCGCTCACAGAGGCGTACCGGTCGCCGCAATCAATCTCGGACGGACCCGCGCGGACGATATGCTGACGGTCAAGGTCGAGGCCGACTGCGGCCATGCTCTCGCCCATTTGCGGCGTCGGCTGGGCGCATGAGCGCCCAGCCGTTAATGGCCAGCCGTTCGGCCGCGGCGAAACCTGCTGCAGCGGAATTCGCCGCACTGCAAAGGCCGGCACAGGCGATCGCGAGCGCTGTTGCGGCGTTAGCGGCCACGCTGCCCTTTGCGGTCGCAACCGCTTGTGCGACCCGGCCACTGGATGAGGAGTCACTTTCCCCGGCCGAACTGGCGTATTTGCGCAGCCTTGGCCGCGGACCGCGGCGCAACGAGTGGCTGCTTGGCCGTGCCGCGCTCGCCGGGCTCTTTGCCGCCAATCGTCCCCCACCCGGCAGTGCCGGGACGGTGCAGCAGGCCTGGTGGTCGCTAAGTCACACGGTTGATGTGGCAATTGCCGTGGCGGCGACAAACCGGAATATCGCAATCGGCGTCGATATCGAAGCGCCGCCCGGGCCGAGCGGCCGCTGTCTGCGGCTTTTTCTGACCGATCGGGAAGAGCGCTGGCTGCACACGCTGGATGGCTCCTGCCGCCAGTCGGCCGCCAACCGCTTATGGGCGCTTAAAGAAGCCGCATTCAAGTCGGTAGCAGGGCCGCGGTCTCTGGTTCCAAGGGATTTTCGAATCCGCGAGACTTGTCTCGACAGCGGTGTCGTCGATTACGCGCCCGACGCGGGCCGGCCCTGTTTCTACCGCTCCGGCAATGTCGACGGCACCGCCGTGGCGCTGGCTTATCGCCCATTGCGGCCGGTTCCACCCACTGACCGGGAAACAGAAAAAGCTTGACATCACATGCTTACTTACCTATAAGTAAGCATTATGAATGCAGCCGCTACAACTAACGACACCCGAACCCAGATTCTCGATATCGCGGAACAACTGGCGCGGCAACGCGGCTTCAGCGGGTTCAGCTACCGCGACATTTCCCAGCCTCTCGGCATCAAGAATGCCGCAATTCATTACCATTTTCCGACCAAGGCCGATCTCGGTGTCGCCTTGCTCACACGTTACGATGAACTGCTGAGCCGCCTCACCAGCGAGTTCATGCAGCACGGCGGCTGCGCTCTGCAACAGCTGGAGGGGTTTATCGCGTTTTATACCGGCAAGATCTGCAGCAACCAGGGCACCTGCCTGATTGCGATGCTTGCGAGCGAATTCGTCACGGTACCCGCGGCGATGCAGGAAGCGGGTAGAAGGCTGTCGCTGAGCATCCAGAACTGGATGACGAAAGTTCTGGATGTCGGCCGCCAACAGGGTGAACTGAACTTCACCGGAGATCCCCGCGACAAGGCGCTGTTGATCCTGACGTCGATGCAGGGTGCGTCACAGATGGCGCGCATAACCGGGCCGGCAACGATGGACGCGGCGGTTCGACAGATTCGTACCGACCTTGGTATTGGCAGCGAGTCAGCACAGACGTGGCGGCAAGCCGAGGCCATCGCCTAGGCATTTTTTTTACGTGCATTACTTACTTATCAGTAAGTAATGATTAACCAGAGGGTGAAAACATGAACCATGCAACGACTTCGATAGATGGCAAACCGGCCGCCAACACTGTCGCGGCAAACCGCGATGCAAGACCGGCTCCCGGCGGCGGCCCATTCACTGCGTTCGTTCTGAATGTCGCGACCCGACCGGATTTCGCCGCGCTGCGACTGTTGTTCGTTGCCATTGGCGGGGTGGGATTCGGTGCGCTCGCGTTTGGCCTGGCGGGAATGCTGCCCGGCGAGGGAATCCTCTATGCCGGGGCCCTGGCGGTAACGTCGTCTGTTGCCGTTTTGGGCCTCGCCTTTGATGCCCGGTCTGCTGCCGTGTCGGTGTCGCACGCGGCTATCGCGGCGACGGTATTCGCGCTGGCCGTCTTTTCCAGCCCGGGCAGTATCACCGCCGCGTTGATCCTGGCCGGCGGCTGGACCCTCGCCTTCGCTATCCGTCAGCGCGGCGAACATGCCGATTACGGCCTCACGCCATTACTGGTCGGATCGGGTGCCTGCTTGCTGGCGACCGGGACGATTGGCCTGCTGGCAATCGTCTAGGATTACCGCCGCGTATGCTGCGACCCGGCCGGTCAGCAAATTGTGGTCAGTCTGTCTGCTGCGGCAAACCGGCAAACCGGAAACGACCGGCTAGTGTTGCCGCGAACCGGCGCTGCCGTCCTGGTCCTCGACATAACTGACCAGGGACCGACCCATCGTCGTCATCGCAAGGGCAACATGATCCAGCGTCGCATCGGTAATATCGACCTGCGCGTAATGGTCCCGAAGCAGCCTGAGGCGGCCGGATTCCAGGCGCTCAACCGCGCCGACGCGCACGAGTTCCTTAAGCATTGCACCCGGCGGGAGATCGCCGGCATAGCGCCGGGTAAGGGCATTGAAAGAGTGACCCTCACCCTCGATATCGAGGATTGCGGGCAGACCGTTATCGACGTGGAACTCGGGATCCGAGTGCCAACCCAGCAGCACGGCATCTGCCGCACCGCTGCGGACCTCGTCCAGGCTATTGCCCGCGGCGAGCACGTCACGGATGCGCTTGACCTCTTTACGCGTGAGACCGGTCATGATTGCCAGTCGCGACGTATTGACCGGGCGCCGCTTCTCCGCGTAATCGGCGGCCGCAGCCTCGACATAGGCGCGCTTGGTCAGTTCCGACAGCTCGCGCCAGCTAATACCGAGGCGCAACAACAGGCGAGTGAGCGGCAAGAGCAGCTGATAACAAGTACTGATTAGACTGTGTTTCAAATCATCGCCTTCTGCGTTGTTGTTGTTTCGCGATGGTCGATGATTCTAAGTCGAGTACCGAACCGCGCGCAAGTCCTTGTTTTTACTTTGGTATTTTATTCCCAGAAGATCCTGGCGACGGCCCCTGCGGCGGCGCTGGGGCACTACCGCAGGCATGGCCCGGTCCGCGGCGAACAGCGGCTGCGCCGCTACCGGGGGCGGATGGCGGGCGCCGCCCGCCGCGAGGTTTCTCGCATGCCCTGGTTCTGACCGGCAGCAGCAACGGCAGGTCAGCACGCGCAAATCCCGATGATGCGATTGGTATCGGCGCGACAGGCCGATCGGCTGCCGCCGCGAACCATCCGGTCGACACGCCAGCGCAACGACTGTCCCCTTTCGCCACCAGCCCGCGCCCCCAAGTCCCCCCAAGTCCCCGAAAGTCCCCGAAAGTCCCCGAAAGTCCCCGAAAGTCCCCGAAAGTCCCCAAAGTCCCCAAAGTCCCCAAAGTCCCCAAAATCCCCAAAATCCCCAAAATCCCCAAAATCCCCAAAATCCCCAAAGTCCCCCCAACGCCCCGCAACGGCCACTCCCAGCCAGGCGCGCCAGTTACGGCCGATGCCGCCCCGGCACGACCCCCGCCCCAGGCAGCCGAGGCTCCCTCAATGCCCCTGCATATGCGGGCGAAAATGTCATTTCCTTATTCTTTTCAGATAGTTGACATATTCCCTCCGGTAATCGAAGGCACCGTTTTACGCGCACTTCAGAACCAGATATGCTGCAGTGTGTCAATGTGGTGGCTTTGACCACCGGAACCGATTTAGCGAATGGAGGCCAGGCACCGATGACCGAACTGCAAACACGAACCGCTGCGCCTGTCGCGCATGACGACAGCAAGCCGCTTGACCTCGAAACGAGCGCAGCCAAGGCGCTGTTCTCGGGCAACATCCACGCCGGCCAGTTGTTTCCGTTTCCCTCGATTGCAGAGGAGGAACGTGAGGTCCTGTCGATGGTCCTGGAATCGGTCGATCGCTTCATGACCGATCACGAGGAACGCTTCGCGCAGTGGGATCAAAGCGGCGAGCAACCGGCGGAGTTCATCGAGGGGCTGCGCGAACTCGGGCTTTTCGGTCTTATTATCCCCGAGGTCTATGGCGGGATTGGCTTGTCGAATGCCGCCTATGCGAGAGCGATCGAAGAGATCGCTGGCCACGACACGTCGACGGCACTGACCGTTGGAGCACACAGCTCAATCGGCATGAAGGGCTTGTTGCTTTTCGGCGACGAGAATCAGAAAAAGACGTATTTGCCGCGGCTCGCAAGCGGCGAGATGATCGCGGCGTTTTGCCTGACGGAAACGGGTTCCGGGTCGGATGCCGCCTCCATCCGCACCCGGGCCGACAAGAACCCGGATGGCAGCTGGACCCTGAACGGCGAGAAAATCTGGATCACCAATGGTGGAATCGCCGATTTCTACACCGTTTTCGCCCGTACCGAAGGCGGGAGCGGCAAGATTTCCGCGTTTATCGTCGAACGCGAGTGGGACGGGGTCGCAACAGGCGCCAAGGAAGACAAGATGGGCATCCGCGCATCGTCCACGACGACCGTCAGTTTCACCGACGTACAGGTCGCGGCCGGCTGTCTGCTGGGCGAGGAAGGCAAGGGCTTTAAGGTCGCAATGGCGATCCTCAATAATGGCCGTACTGGTCTTGGTGGTGGCGCCGTGGGCGGTATGAAACGGTGTATCGAACTTGCGACGGAGCAATCGCAGGAGCGCAAGCAGTTTGGACGGCCGATTTCCGAATACGGCCTGATCAAGGAAAAAATCGCGCAAATGACGATCGACTGTTTCGCCGCCGAAAGCGTGGTGTGGATGGTCGCCAGCTACATCGATGCCGGATCCGAGGACTGCTCGACCGAGGCGGCGATCAGCAAGGTATTCTCGAGCGAGGCGATGGGGCGCGCCGCCTACGAGGCACAGCAGATTGCGGCGGGCACCGGCTACATGCGCGAATTGCCGTACGAGCGCATTGTCCGTGACGCGCGAATCCTGACGATTTTCGAGGGCACAAGCGAAATACTGCGCCTGTACATCGCACTTGCGGGCCTCAAGGAAGCCGGTCAGCATCTCGAGAGCATCCGCAGTGCGGTTGATGACATCTTCAACAGCCCAATCAAGGGCTTTGGCATTCTTGGCGGCTATGCCGGACGAAAACTGACCCAGCTGACCACGCTTGGCCGCGACCGCATCGTCGATGCGGTGTGCGAGGAACTCGCTACCGAGGCACTGATCTATGAAAACTATGCGCTGCGGTTCGCGCGTGCCTCGGAGTATCTGCTGCGCCGCCATGGCCGCAATATCATCGAGAAGCAGTTCGCACTGAAACGCACCGCCGACATAATTATCGACATGTTCGTCGGGCTGTGCGTGTTGTCACGGGCCAGCGCACTGCGGGCCGCCTCGGACCCATCGGCACCCCACGCTATCGAAATTGCGCGTGTTTTCAGTCAGCAGGCCAAACGACGGATGAAACAGAATCTGCGCCGAATTCAACGCAACGAAGACGAAGATGCCAAGTCGCTGGCAGGCTACATCGGGGAACTCAAGAAATATCCCTGGGATGTCGTCTAGAGGTCAGCACGCCGCGCTCAGGCGGTGCCCACGTTGGCGTCGTGCGGCGTGTGGTAGTAGTCGCTGTCGATCGCATACTCGCGGATCTCGTCCATGAGTTTTGCGAGGCGACGCTCGGCGGTATTGATGTCGGCGCAGTCGTCGCAGTCCGGATCGTTGCACGGCTGCCGCGAGAACAGCCAGAACTGCACCGCGCCTGCGACCACCCCCGATGCTACCGTCCATTCGTCGGCATCGGGGTATTTGTCCAACAACGCATTGCCCTGATCCACGGCGCATTGCGCCGCCTCGTCGAATACGGCTTCGCCGTCGTCTTCGCTACTCAGCATATCGATTTACCACTCTTTGAAAGTTGACGATCGCGGACGACTGCGCTTGTCACAGCCTCAGCACCGGCACACCGAACAGGCTCTGGTGCAATCCGAGGAATACCAGGTATATGACCACTCCTGCGGCAACGACGATCAGATCGCGACGATACGGCACCACCTCGGTGACCGGGCGTGCGCCACGGCGATTGGCCGACACCATACCGACCACGGCGAACACGAGGAAACCGCCGAACAGCAGCGTGGACGCGACATCGCCGTTGGCGAGCAAATGACCGATCGCCCATGCGACCGTGGCCCATAGCATGGGGTGCGGCGTGAGGCGTTTCAGGTTGCTCGCCATATGCGACGCAGACAACAAAATCATCGCGATCAGGACCAGCAGCATCGTCGCATGCCGACCCCACACGGGCGGCACATAGAGCGAGACAAACGGCGCGCGCGCCTTGCCGATCACAATCAACACAAAACCGATCACAGCAACAATGGCAAACAGCAGCCGATACCGTCCCGACCCGAGGCCGCTAACCGCGCGTTCGCGCAGGTCCGGCATAGATGGAACCATGTGGATCGCAAAGAAAACTACCAGCCCGACGATCAGTAAGCTCATATCCGGTTCCGTTTCAGGCCAGGTTCGTCAGAAATACCAGCGCCACCGCCAGCGGCGCAATGACCCGCACCGACCAACGCCACACGCGGAACGTTGCGCCGTCACGCCAGCCCAGTTCCCGCCGCAGTGATTCACCGGACATCAGCCATCCGGCAAACAGCGCCAGCAACATGGCCGACAATGGCAACAGCATGTTGGAGACAAGATAGTCCAGAAGATCAAAAATGGTCTTGTCCGCGAACGTACTGAAACGGTCGAGCGGATGAACATCGCTCCAGACGTTGAACGACAGCACGGTTAGCAGCCCGATGCTCCAGGCGAGACCGCCGGCGATCACCGCCGACGATCTGCGCTCCATGTCCAGCCGCTCACGCGCCCAGGCAACAATAGGCTCGAGCATCGAAATCGATGATGTGATCGCGGCAAAAAACAACAGAACGAAGAAAAAAGTTGCAAAGAAACTCCCGGCCGGCATGTGGCCGAAGGCCAGCGGCAGACTCACAAATACCAGACCGGGACCCTCGGCAGGATCGAGACCATTGGCAAACACGAGCGGAAATACGATCAGACCGGCCATCAGTGCAACGAACGTATCGGCGAGCACCACAATCAGCGAGACGCGCGGAATCGAGACAGTCTGTGGCAGGTAGGCGCCGTAAGCCATCATCGCACCGGCACCGACCGCCGTCGAGAATAACGCCTGACCCACGGCTGCAAGCACCACCTCCGGTGTGATCGCGGAAAAATCCGCGGAAAACATGAACTTTACTGCGCCCGCCGCATCACCCGCATAAAGCGCATAGCCCACCAGCACGAACAACATCAGCACCAGCACCGGCATCAGCATATCGACGACCCGCTCGAGACCTTTGCGAACGCCGGCACTGACGATCATCACGGTCAGCGCCATGAACAACGTATGCCACAACAGCATGGTCAGCGGCTGACTGAGCATGGCGCCAAATACCGCGCCGACAGCCTCGGCGTCGGCGTCGGCAAACGCGCCGCTCAACGCCTTCGGCACGTACGCCATGACCCAGCCACCGATAACGCTGTAAAACGACAGCACGAGGAAGGCCGCGAGCGGACCCAGCCATCCGATCCAGCCCCACCGTCGGCTGCGACCGTTTTGCTCGGCCACCAGCGCCACCGACTCGGGCGGACTGCGCCGGCCCCTGCGCCCGATCGACAGCTCGACAATCAGGATCGGCAACGCTACCAGCATCACCGCAATGAGGTAAACAAGGACAAAAGCGCTGCCACCGCTGTTGCCCGTGGTGTAGGGAAATTTCCATACATTGCCGAGACCGACGGCGGCGCCCACGGCAGCGAGGATAAATGCAAACCTGGAGGACCATTGCTCGCCCGACGGCGTCACCATTGTCATTCGAACTCCCCGGACAAGTTGTGTACCGGCAAACGCCTACGCCCCGGTCGACCAGGCTCTATCGATCAAATAATCCACCGGAGCATCGGCCGGCAGAGTGCCATAGGCCAGACCCCAGTCGCCACCGAGCCGGGTCGCACAAAACGCGTCGGCTACCGCCTCGGGTGCAAATTGCACCAGCAGCGCCCCCTGCAACGTGACCGCCATCAGTTCGACCACCCGGCGCGCGTTCGGCTCCAGCCCGGCGCGGTCCTCCAGTACCTTTTCGAGACCGGCAATCGCCATATCCAGGCGGTCGTCTCCGCCGCGGGCCAAAGACAACTCGCCCAAGAATCGCTCCAGCGAGCTGGGCTCGCGCGACAGGGTCCGCAGCACGTCAAGACAGATGACGTTGCCGGAGCCTTCCCAGATTCCGTTGAGCGGCGCCTGTCTGTAAAGCCTTGGCATTACCGACTCCTCGACGTAGCCGGCGCCACCCAGACATTCCATGGCCTCGACCACATGCGCAGTGACCCGCTTGTTCAACCAGTACTTGCTAACTGCTACCGCGAGTCGCGAGAACGGCTCGCCGGACTCGCTGTGATGAGCGTCATCGAATGCGCGCGCAACTCGCAGCGCCAGGATCGTTGCAGCCTCCGACTCTACCGCGAGGTCTGCGAGCACATTTCGCATCAGCTGATGCTCGACCAGTTTGCGGCCGAATGTGCTGCGATTGTGGGCATGATGCAAAGCCTGCACCGTCGCCTGTCGCATCAGCGCGGCCGGCGCGGTGGTGCATTCGAGGCGGGTGTGGTGAACCATGTCCATGATCGCGCGGATCCCGCGTCCCTCCTCGCCGACCCGCTGGGCCCAGGTGTCGCGGTATTCAACCTCGCTCGACGCATTGGACCGGTCGCCGAGTTTGTCTTTCAGCCGCTGGATATGGAACGGGTTACGGCTGCCGTCCGGACGCCAGCGTGGTACGAGGAAACAGGTTGGGCCGGCGTCGGTCTGAGCCAGGGTCAAAAACGCATCGCACATTGGCGCCGAACAGAACCACTTGTGCCCGGTAAGCAAATAGGCATCACCTTCGCCGCTGTGGGTTGCGCGGGTCGTGTTGGCGCGCACGTCCGAGCCGCCCTGCTTTTCGGTCATTGCCATGCCGATCTGCGCACCGCGTTTCTCGGCAGCCGGCACGCAGCGGGGATCGTAGTCGGCAGACATCAGTCGAGGCTCCCATTCGGCAGCCAGTTCCGGCTGCCGGCGCAATGACGGAATGGCGGCATAGGTCATCGCCAACGGACAGTTGATGCCCTGTTCGACCTGATAGAAGAGATAGGTCAGCGCCACATGAGCGATGTGCGAGCCGCTGCGATTCGCGGTCCACGCGATCGAAGGCAGCTCGCTGCCGACCGCAATTTCCATCAGTTGATGGTAGGCCGGGTGAAACACGACTTCGTCGATCCGGCGGCCATAACGATCGAACGGCCTGAACTCGGGGACATGACGGTTGGCCGCATGGGCCAGTTCCTGCATCCCGGCACTTCCGGTTTGGGCGCCGAAATCGCGCAATCGCTGGTCCGCCCAGCCACCGCCCTCGCGCTCGACTGCCTCGCACAGGGCGGTATCGGTCAGATAGGCGTTGTACTGCTCGAGTGGCGGCGGCTGATTGGTGACCGCATGGGTGTCGAATTCGCTGATCGGTTCTCTGGCTGCCATGAATTGTTCCCGCGTCGAGGCCTGGTTACGCTGCCGCCGATTCCGCGCCACGAACCTGCAACTCGCAGCGACATCGATTAATTCGGTCAAGAGTAGCGTTGCGGCTCTCGTCCCGTCCATACCCGGGACCAAATGGGGACATGCAAACGCAGGCGAAGATGGCGCCGCAGCTAGGCGGTCCGGGATTCGGGCGGAGCGAGGTATCCCACAGCCTGGGTATCAAGCAACTCTCCAATGGCAAGCAGGCGCTCGTCCGCCCAGCGCTTGGCCACAACCTGAACACCTATCGGCAGGCCGTTAGCGGAGCGTGCCAGCGGTATCACCAGAACCGGGTTGCCGGTGAGATTGAAGGGCGTGGTATGCGCTGCAGCCGCATCGAAATAATCTACCGGCTGACCGTCCACTTCAATTTTCGATCCACTCTTGCGGTGGGTAAAGGCCGGCCCAGAGGTGACCGGGCAAAGCCAGCAATCCCAATCGCCGAGAAACCGCTCCAGCGTGGCGATCAACCGGTCACGTCGCGCCAGCGCCGTCATGTATCGGCGCAGATTCAGGCGCAGGCCGCGCAACAGGCCGCGCCGCATGCGCGAGCGATCGGGCGAGCGCCACAAATCGACGCGAAGAAATCCGCGCACCACGGCGGGGCAGGCAACCCCGATCTCGGCCCCGGCTATTTCTCCCCAGGTCTCCCACACCGCGTCAAGGTCCCAGTCCGGAGGCGCGGCCTGATGAACTTCGCAACCGGCCGAGCCCAGACTGCGCGCAAAAGCGGCCAGGGCATCGGATGTTGCCTTTTCGACCGCCACCCCACCGAGTCTGTCGGTCCAGGCAATGCGCAGATGACGCGGTCGGGGCCCCCTCTTTTCAACCGAGTTGACTGGCGGAACCGCCGGGGCAAGGGGATCGGGGCCCTCGATGACCTGCAATGCGAGCCGCAGGTCCTCGATCGATCTCGCGATCGGGCCAAACACACCCTGATGGCGCAGACTCGCCCTGACGCCACTCATGCCGGGCAAGTCGGCATCCGGCAGATGGCCGACAGATGACACCCGGTGTTCGGTGGGTTTGAAGCCATAGACTCCGCAGAAATGCGAGGGCACCCGGATCGACCCGCCGAGATCGCTGCCAACGTCGAGCGCTGAAAGACCGGCAGCCACCGCCGCGGCGCTGCCGCCGCTGCTGCCACCCGGGGTACACGCCGTATTCCATGGATTGTTGCTGCGGCCGAACAGCGGATTGTCGGTCTGGTAATCGGCCGCGAGGGGCGGCACATTGGTCTTACCGAGCAAGACCGCGCCGGCGTCGCAAAGACGATTGACCACCGTGGCGTCTACCGCCGGCACATGCCCGGCCAATCGCGGGAATCCGCAGGTCGTGCGCAAACCGGCCGTCTCGAAGCAGTCCTTGATCGTTATCGGCACGCCGTGAAACAGACCCCACACGACACCGCGAGCCAATGCCCGGTCAGCCTGCCCGGCACGTTCCAGTGCCGCCTCGGCCTGAACGGTAACGACCGCGTTCAGTGAAGGGTTGAGCCGGTCAATGCGATCGAGGTAAAGCTGCACCGCCTCAACGGCACTCAGCTCGCGCTCGCGTATCAGCCGGCCAAGTTCATGAGCGGGGAGGAATGCCTGATCGTTTGGACCGGTAACCATGCTCTACCCGAAACCACGCTTGGGGGCTCAGTATAGACCCGCTGCAAACGCCCCTCCTCACCGCACCGCGAAACCGTTGCGACGCGCAATCCTGAGCCTTGCAATAGCTTGCGGGGCGCGTCCCAACCCGGCAAAATCGTCATATTAACGGCTTCCCGGTCGATTTGTGTCAGCCGTTGTGGCCAACTGTTCTGTCGGGACCAGATTCTCAACGCCGGCGGTATCACCCCGGCTTCCGCATACCGGAGGAAAACATGACGCGTTTTTTGATGCGAGCAGGCTTTGCCGCGACCGCGCTGCTGGTCGGTGCAACGCTCTCGGCGCAGGATCTCGTGATCTACCCGGCCAAGGGGCAATCGAGCGATCAGCAGGAACAGGACCAGTTTCAATGCTACACCTGGGCCAGGGACCGCACCGGTTTCGATCCCATGGAGGTGCCACGCGCAAGCTCGGCGGAGCCCGAGCAGAAAGGCGGCGCCGGTCGCGGCGCCTTAGGCGGCGCCGCCGCGGGTGCCCTGGTTGGCGCAATCGCCGGTGATACCAAGCAGGGCGCTCTTATCGGCGGAGCACTGGGCGGCCTGACGGGCGGCGCCAGGCGGGCAAGCTCCAACAAAGATCGGCAGCAATGGGAACAGCAGCAGGCGCAGCAATATGCGCAACGCCGTAACGAATACAACCGCGCTTACGCCGCATGCCTTGAAGGCCGCGGCTATACGGTCAAGTAATCCTGAGGAGTCAGCAAAATGATTTTCAGACGTCTGTTTTTGGTTCTCGGTACTGCTGCCCTCAGTCTGCCTTTACTGGCCGCGGCGGAGAAATTCGACGGCTCCCAGCCATTTATCTGCGCGGTGACCGAAGTGCTGGAGTGTTATGAGAAGGAAGGCTGCTCGCACGAGACCACGCGGGCCACGCGCGCGCCGGAGTTTTTGCGGATCGACCTGAAGAAAAAGTCGCTGATCGCTCAGACCGACCATGATCCAAGGGATTCAGAGATTCTTCACAGCGCTCAAAAGGACAATGTGCTGGTCATGCATGGCTTCGAAGATTTGCGCGGCTGGGTCGTCACGGTAGTGACCGATACCGGCGAGATGAGCGCGACCGTTGCCGGTGAGGAGATCGCTTTCGTACTTTTTGGCAACTGCACGATACCGTAACCGCTCGACCTGTACCGTCAACCGGACGGGCCCCGTCGGGGCCCGTTGCGGATTCGCATTTATCGAATTGTCCGATTACAGCAAAGCACGCAGCGCCACACGGCCGGAGACGGCGGTTTTTCGTACGCAACCCGGGGCGCGGCCGACACCGACCGCCACGCCAGCGACGAAGTTTCCCGCGCGCAAACCGGTTTCCGGACCAGTAGAATTATTCACGCTTTCTTGACCCGCAAGTCTTTCAGGTTATGCTAGGCATCATGACAAGCCGGCGGCGGCCGCAAATCGGCCCGACCCCTCCCGCTACCAAGTAAAAAGGGACGACAACATGCGACGTTTTCTGACGCTGACCCTGGCTCTCAGCCTGATGACCGGAGTGCCAGTCGCGGGTTTTGCCGCGGGCACACTGGACACCATTCGTTCGACCGGCAAGATCAAGCTCGGTTATCGCGAAAATACACCGCCGTTCGCGTTCGTCGAGGACGGTGAGGCGGCCGGCTACTCCGTAGACCTGTGCAAGGCCGTCGCTCAGTCGGTTCAAAAACAGCTCGAAATGGATGAGCTGCAGATTGAATGGATACCGGTTTCCGCGGAAGAACGTATGGAAGATGTCGCCAACAACAAGATCGACATTGAATGCGGCGCAACCACCAATACGCTGTCGCGCCAGGAAATGGTCGATTTCAGCCTGATCACATTCGTTACCGGCGGCAGTTTCGTAACGCTCAAAGCCTCCGATGTAAGATCCGCATCCGACCTCAATGGCAAACGCATTGCGGTCAGCAAAGGCACGACCACCGAGGCCGCGCTGGAGAAATACCTTTGGCTGAAGCTCGTCCAGGCGGACGTCCGCGCGGTCGAATCTCACGCCGACGGCATGAAGATGCTGGATAGCGGCGAAATCGACGCCTATGCAGCCGACCAGATAGTGTTGCGCGGTCAGGTCCTCAAGGTCGCCGATCGGGCCAAATACGATCTCGCAGAGGACCTGTTCTCATATGAGCCCTACGGTCTCGTGATTCGTCGTGGCGATCCCGATTTCCGCCTGGCGGTTAACCGCTCGCTGTCGAAGACTTTTGGCACCAATCAGATCCTGGCGCTTTACCGCAAGTGGTTTGGTGAGTTCGAGATGGAACCGAACCCGCTGCTGCTCGCGGTCTTTCGCATCCAGGCTCTGCCCGAATAGCACGCGCTCTGCCGCTACCAGGCGCTGCGTTACTTTGCGCGGCCCTCGCTCGGCATCTGGCCACGCCAGCTGCCCATTCATTTGAGGGAGCCCACGGATGAGTCCCGAACAAGTCAAACACACCGCGCTAATCAGCGGTGCCTCGGCCGGTATCGGCCATGAACTCGCAAAAGTCTTTGCCGCCAACGGCCACGACCTGATTCTGGTTGCCCGGCGCAAGCAGAAACTGGTTTCCCTGGCGCGCAGCCTTGGCGGCAAACACGGAATCGTGGCCACACCGATCGCAATGGATCTCGCGGCAGACGGCGCCGCCGAGGCGTTGTTTGACGAGGTTGCGGAACGAGATCTGAGCGTGGGGTCGTTGGTCAATAATGCCGGCGTGGCCTTTTCCGGTCGCTATCGCAACATGAAGCCGGCGCAAATATCGACCTTGCTCCATCTTAATGTCGTCAATCTCGCGGAAATGACCCGCCTTTTCCTTCCGCCAATGGTCGCAGCCGGTGGCGGCCGGATAATGAATCTCGCGTCGATCGCCGCGTTCCAGCCGATGCCACTGATGTCGCTGTATGCGGCCAGCAAGGCATTCGTGCTGAGTTTCTCAGAGGGTCTGAGCGCGGAACTCGCCGGCACCGGCGTCACGGTCACGGCGCTTTGTCCGGGTTTCACGGACACCGAAATGCTGGAGAAGGGCGAGCAGAAAACCGGCCGCAACGAAGCGTTTCGCGCGTTGATGGTGATGCCGCCGGAAAGGGTGGCCGAACAGGGGTATGCGGCAATGATGAGCGGCGACCCGGTTCATGTCACCGGCCTGACCAACAGGGGCTTTACCACGCTGACCCAACTCGCGCCGCGCTGGGCGATCCGCGGCCTCGGCGCCCTCGCCGCCCGCGAGCGCGGCTGAACCCGAAGTCGCCGTGGACTTTCTGCGCACGCCGGGTGAACGTTTCGACAACCTGCCGGATTTCGACTACTCACCGCATTACGTCGATGTAGCAGCGGGCGACGGCGACACCCTGCGCATGGCCTACATCGATGAGGGTCCACGCAGCAGCGACCTGGTGATGTTGCTACATGGTGAGCCGACCTGGAGCTTTCTCTATCGCAACATGATCGCGCCGCTGCTGGGCGCCGGACTGCGCGTCGTGGCGCCCGACCTGATCGGATTCGGACGCTCGGACAAGCCGACTCGCGTTGACCACTACAGCTACGCCGCCCATGTCGCCTGGCTGGGCGAAATGGTGCGCTCCCTGCGGGCCGAAAATATTACGTTGTTCGCCCAGGACTGGGGCGGTCTGCTGGGACTGCGCGTGCTGGCCGACAGTCCGCAGAGTTTCTCGGGGGCCGTAGTTGCCAATACCGGTTTGCCGACCGGCGATCACGCCGTTTCCGAGGCTTTTCTGCAATGGCAAACCTTTGCCCGGGATACGCCGCAGTTCCCGGTCGGCGCCATCGTCGCCAGGATGTGTGCGACAAAACCCGACCCCGCGGTCGTTGCCGCTTACGACGCGCCGTTCCCCGATGAGAACTACAAGGCCGGCGCGCGCGCATTCCCCCAGCTGGTCCCCACCCGTCGCGACGATCCCGCAGCGGACGCCAATCGCCGCGCATGGCGTGTACTTGCCGGTTTCGAACGGCCATTTATTACCGCGTTCAGCGATGGAGACCCGATCACGCGCGGCGGCGATAAACTGTTCCAGGAGCTTGTGCCAGGCGCCGCAGGCCAGCCGCATACGACCATTCTGAACGCCGGGCATTTTTTGCAGGAGGATGCTTCGGCAGAGCTTGCGCAGATATTGTGTCAGCTTACCACCGGGCAGTAAGTCGGCCGGCAGGATCACCCGACGTCAGGTTCGCCCATTAATCCGTCCGGCAACCGCACCGCCACCACACGTCCGCGCGCGCAGATCTCATTATCGGCGGCCACGGAAACCGAGACCACCACCTTGCGCTCCCCTATCTCCTCGATTTTTCCACGCAATTGCAGCTCGGGGCCAAGCGGTGTCGGCCGCAGGTAATCCACAGTCAGTGCCGCCGTGACGTAACGCAGCGCCGGCTCGCTGGCCATCGACCTGTTTTGGCGTCGATAGACGGCGGCGGCGGCGGTGCCGGTTCCGTGACAATCGATCAGCGATGCGACCAGGCCGCCGTATACATAGCCCGGCACCGCGATGTGTTCGGGGCGCGGAGTAAAACGGGCAACGCTTTCCGCGCCATCCCAGAAACTGCGCAGCCGCAGTCCTTGCGTATTGAGCCTGCCGCAACCATAGCAATGCGCCAGATGATCCGGATAGAAGTCCTGGAAGGCCCTGTTGTCGTCCGCCATCACCGCTACCGAACCGGTCCAAGAAACAGATAGAAGCTGTCGCGCCCGCCCTCGGCTATGCCAAAGGCAATATGCGCGGGACCCAGCGGCGTATCGGCGCCAATCCACAAACTACCTGCAGTCAGCGTGTCATCGAAACCGATATCGTCTTCGTTTTGCCAGACATTGCCGATTTCGAGCGAGGCGCCGACGTAGATGGGCAACAGCCGGAAGTCGGCGATCTTGTAGGACGGAATCAGCGCGACCTGGGCATAGTGCTGCCCGGACAGCTCGTTCAGTTCGTAACCCGACAGACGGAACAGGCCTCCGGCACGGAACAGGTTCTGCGGCGGCGCCTTGCCACTGGGTGTAGACATGTAGTCGGCGGTCAGCCGGACACTCGCGGGACCGCGCGATGCCGCAACCCTGCCATGAAACAACACCTGTTCGAATGCGTCGTCCGCACCATAGTCGGAACGCGAGCGGCGATACTCGAGGAAACCATCGACCCCGCGTGACGGAAAATAGAAATCGTCAATCTCGTCAACGGACGCACGGACAAACAGCGAGCCGTCATCGAAATTTCCGGCCGGGATGGCGGGGTCGCCAAACCGGGTATCGTTTTCGCCAAATACGCGACGCCAGCCGGCCCGCAACTCACCCCAGTCGCCAACCTCGAGGCCGCCGGCGAGCACAAGCCCGCCCTCCTTCACCCGGGTAGCACCTAGCACGTCACCCTGCTCATCGAAAATATTTACGTTGCGCCTGCCATAAAACACCAGGGGCTCGACAAACAACGCGGAACGCACGCCGAGTGGCTGGTAAAAATCAAAGAACAGGCCCGGCTCGTCACCGACCGAACCGCCAGCACGCCATTCGCCGTTCCATGCATTGACCGAGGTGCGCAGATAGCTGGCGCCAAGATCAAACACATCGTCACCATCAAAACTCCCCGACATGCGCGTGCCAAGCTGCAGATATCCCGGGCCCCATGACCTGGGTTTGACAGCCAGCGTCAGGTCCGAACCCGTCGCATCCGCTCGGTCATCGACCCGGTAGGAGACCTCGTCAAAGAGTTCGAGGCCGTAGATCCGGTCAACGCTTCGCTGCAGATCCAGCACATCGAGAGGAGCACCCGTCTCGACTTCGGCGCGTGTAACCAGCAGTTCATCGGAGAGGCCCGACCGATTGTCGATTTGCACGCTACGGATGACCGGCCGCTGCGCAGACGGCTGGCTGCGCGCGGCCAGGAACGCTTCCCACTCGGTCTCGGCCAGTGCAAGACTATGCAACTCGTTCGCAGCAGCCCGCGCCGCGTCCGCGCCAGGCGGCACAGCCTCGCCAATGCGGTCGAAGCTCGCGCTCGTTACATCGCCCATGTCCGGGAGCAGCAGAATGTCCTGCTGACGCAATTGCTCGAGTTGGCGTTCGGTATTGCGGCGGGTCAGGAAATTGCTTAGCTGGTCGGTTATCGCCAACAGCGAATCGAGTTGCTCGCGCTGATAGAGCTGGGTGCTGATGTCGACCGCGATAATGATCTCTGCTCCCATCGCACGAGCAACGGTCACAGGCAGATTGTTGGAAACACCGCCGTCAACCAGCAACCGGCCATCGATTTCGACCGGCGCAAAAATGGCGGGAATCGCCATGCTCGCATGGATAGCATCGGCGAGAACGCCGCCACTCAGCACCGCCTCGTCGCCGTTGACAATATCCGTGGCCACCGCGCGAAACGGAATAGGCAGCAGGTCGAAATCGCGTACGCCGGCAACCGGCATCGTATAGCGCGACAATATCCCACGAATCTTCTGTCCCTGGATCAATCCGGTCGGAAATCGCAGTTCGCCGTCACGCACACCGACCCGGCCCTTGACCAGCCACAGGTCGTCGTCGCGCTTGCGCCGGTACGGCCGGTTATCCCGGTCAAGCCGGTCGTTGAATACCGCGCTCCATTCGATCTCAGCCAGGGTCTGCTGGATCTTCGCAACCGGCATCCCGGATGCATACAAGCCCCCGACGATCGCGCCAAAACTGGTGGCGGCAATACAATCGACCGGAACACGCATTTCTTCGAGGACTTCGAGGACGCCGACGTGAGCGGCGCCGCGGGCACCGCCTCCGCTCAGAACAAGACCGATCGAGGGGCGCCCGGAATCAGAGCTGGCGCAACTGGCGGAACCGGCGTCCGCGGCGACCGGCGCAACAAGCGCAGCGACCCACAACCACCGCATGAGGATCCTTCGCCCGAGGCTGCTGATCCGGTTCACGGCGTGCGGCACACGAGGCTGCGCCTAGCGGGCGATCTCCAGGTCGCGGTAGGTCAGATACAGGAAGCGCACGAACTCATACTCGAACGGCGAACCGGTCTGATAATAGCGGAACGGAACGTTCTTGCGGGTATCGACCACGCGTAGCGCTGTAACCGCGGGATGGCCCCAGAAATCGCGAAAGACCTTTGGTGCAAAAAGACCGTACCAGAAGAACTCGATAATCGTGCCCGGCGCATCGCGTACTGTCGAGGGCCCGAGAAACGGCATCACGAAATAGGGACCGGCCGGCACACCCCAGTAACCGAAAGTCTGGCCCAGATCCTCGGGCATCGGCGTAAAGCCCATCGCGCCGGCGGGATCGGTGAAGCCGAACAGACCAATGGTCGAGTTCATGCCAAAACGAAGCGCCGCATTGCCGGCCTTACGTGGCGAAAGCTGGAACACCGAGTTGATGAAATAATTGACCTCGCGGATATTCGCGAAGAAATTGGTGATGCCGCGCTCGAGCGGATCCGGAGTAATCGCACGGTAACCGCGCACGGCGGGTAGCAGTACCCACTGGTCGACGCGGTAGTTGAAATTGTAAAAACTGCGATTCATGCCATTCCACGGATCGTTGGCCTTCATCATCGACCAGCCTTCGTCCGGGACCGGCGCAACGCGCGCCGGGATGGTGTATTCGATTTCCTCGTTCGAGGCACACCCGGTTACCGCCAGCGCACACGCTACCAGAAGCGCAATCTTTCTGATCAGATCGGGAGTCGGCAACCTCATTGCACCGGACCCTGGAAGTATTCAACGACGTTGGTCATGAAAATCCGCTCCGGCATATTGCCGAGATGACCGCCACGGGGAAAGAATGTCGACCTGTCCGGACCAAACAAACCCTGCAGATACTCGACCTCGCCGGGCGCCAGGATGATGTCGTCGAGGTTTCCGATCACCGCGATGTGCCTGGCATCCGCAATGTACTCCTGGATGCTCTGCAGGCTGGCCCGGAACAGCAGCTGTTCCTCGGTCACGCCCGGGTTTCTTTCACTGTAGTAAGGCAAAAGGTAATCGCGGAAATACTGGGTGAAGCTGCTCTTGTTGTTACCGGTGCGCTGGAAGATGCCAATTCGGGTGCGCCGGTCAATATCCGCGTCCGGCGGCACCAGGTAACCCCAGCGCGTCACCATGTCGGACGAGAAAATCATGTTGGTCGCGGAAAAGCGGAACGCGAGCCCGATAAGCCCCTTCATCTCCAGTTGCCCCGGCGGATAGGTGGCCGCCAGCGCATAGAGGAATTCGTCGTTGAACTTGAGCCGCGGGTTATTGGTGTAAACGTCGCTGATTTCGCTCATCAGGTTCTGGTAGAACACCTTGAAATCTTCGCGAGTCGGGAATACCTCGGTGACCAGCCAGTCGAGGATCTGTACCGAATTGAACAGATTCACCGGCGGGTTGATCATCAGGATTTTTTTGAAATTGAAATATGCCTGCTTGCTGTCCTGGTAGCCAACGAAAGCGGCATGCATCCCGCCCAGGCTGTAGCCGGTAACGTAAAACTCAGAGACCTTGATGCGCTTTTTTTCGCGCTCATACGCCGCTTGCATCGCCCGGTAGAGATCAACCGAATCGTCATCGGGCAGGCCCGGCACGCCATTGGACGAGGCGCTGACGATAAAGTTGGAGTACGTCGGCGAAGACATCGTAATGACATGCATCCCGGCTTGGTGGAAAGCCCGTGCCAGCGTCAGCGTACTGGATCCGTCATGGCCCGCTCCGGTGCCGGCAATAACGAAAATCAGCGGCGCGGCGCGGCGACCCGCCGAAATAAATGTGTAGCTCAGACCGCGCATGTGCCAGAAGTTATCGGGCGGTTTGCGATCGAGTACCTCGACGACCCGAAGCTTCGCCGGGACATCATCCAGCGCCGGCAACGGGTAGCGCAAAGGCTCCGGCGTGGTAATGACGGTCGCGGTAAACGGATCTTTGATCGGATACGGATAGGTGTCTTTCGGCGCTTCCTGCGCCAGAACACCAAGGCTGGTAAATCCGGCCAGAAGCAAGAGGACGCTCTTCAGCATCGCCGCCGTGTCGATTCGCCCTCGGAACATGCTTGCCGGGTTCCTCTCTGTTATTGTCGCCCGCGATCTTGAGCTTTGATCAATCGGTTACGCCGGTCAATCTTGTGCGCAATATAGCATAACCTCTCTAAGATTCAGGGGGCTGCAATGACTTTTTCCAATGTAAGCGATGCCATGTGCATCCGGTGTGGCGGGGAGTTGCCATGAACCTGTTTGTTCAATGTCTCAATTTCCTTCGGGCCACTCTGTTGCCGGCGATCAAAAAGCTCGGCATTGCCACATTTATTTCAATTATCGGGTACGCCAATGCAAGCGCCCGAGATAGCGAACTTACCCCTGACGAATTCCGCCTCGCCTACGCCGTGCAAAAATTCGACTCCACATTTGCCGGGGTACTGGCCTACGATTTGCCGCCGATCCGATTTCTCGGCAGCAAGAGGACTGAGTTTGCCGTCGGCACGATTTACGCCAATGGCGATTGGGCGGCACTGGTTTCTGGCGGGCCGATCTGGGGCTTTGACGACATCGGCAATACGCGAATGTTCATTGAATTCTCGATTAACCCGACGCTACTCAGCCGCACTCATTACGACGGCGAGGACATGGGATCGCATTTTCAGTTTACTTCGGCGCTGGTACTGGGGCGGCGGTTTGACCGCTGGAACGTTGCGTTGAGAATTCAGCACACCTCCAACGCCGGCCTGTCCGACGCAAATCCGGGCATGGACATGGTCGCCGTGGCGATCAGCCGTCGCTGACCCGCCGGAAGACGGTGTTCCCGCTCAGGGTTTCCAGCTGCGATAACGTAAAAAAGCCGGCTCCGATCCGCGTTTTGCCTCCAATTCGGTGAGCCGGGCAGCAAGCCATTGCAGCCATTCGCAAAACTTGTCGCGTTTATGATCGCTGCGGATGGCTTCGGCGAGAAGGCCAATTCGGGACCACACCGCGAGCACCAGGCCACCCATCAACTCCCAGACCATGTCTATATCTACGATGCGACGATGCACCATAACCGCGACCCCCTCAAGGGTCAGGCTGACCTGCATCGCAGCGTCTTCCACATCCCCGCCGGCGCTGCGCAACTGTTGCGCCGTAGCGTTCTCCGGAAGCGTCAGCAGAATACGGATCGCGCGGGCAAATTCCGGGCTGGCGAATGACTTGAGCAGCTCGATCGCCGCGATCTCCCTGCGCTGGCGCCGGATCGCCGCCAATTGCACTATCGCAAATCCGAAACCGCCGATGACGAGGACTACCCCGATTATCTCGGCGATGTTGGCGAGGCGGTCCAGATCCATCGCTATCTCCTACCCGGCCGCAGCCAGGCCTTGCAGGAACGGATTGGTATGCCGTTCGCGGCCAATCGACGACATCGGGCCGTGCCCCGGCACGAAACGGGTGGCGTCATCCAGCACGAGCAGCCGGGTGCGAATTGAATCCAGCAACGTCTGCATATCTCCGCGCGGAAAATCCGTCCGTCCGATCGATCCCTGAAACAGTACGTCGCCGACCCACAGCATCTGCTGCGCCTGAGCATGAAAAACGATATGGCCGGGGGTATGTCCGGGACAATGAAGGACCTCCAGGCCTACCTCGCCGACTTCGACCGTGTCGCCCTCTTCCAGCCACCTGTCAGGGCGGAACGCGCGCGCCGCAGGCAGCCCGAACATTTTGCTTTGCTGCGGCAACGAGTCGATCCAGAACAGGTCATCCCGATGCGGCCCGATGACCGGCAGTCCGTCGCGCTCGGCAAGGTCCGCCACGGCGCCGGCATGATCGCAATGGGCATGGGTCAGCAGTATCTGGCGGATTTCGACACCTGACTCGCGCGCCAGCGCATCGATTCGGTCGAGATCGCCGCCGGGATCGACGATTGCCGCCGCCCTGCTTGCGTCGCACCAGATCAGCGAGCAGTTCTGCTGGAAAGCGGTGACCGGCACTATCCTGAATTGCAGGGTCACGGGTTGACCTCCACGCTTTGTCGGCCAAGTATAGCGGCTCGCGGCAGCGCCAGGTAAGCGCGGACGGCACCCGAAACGTCATGGAGACCGAACATGGAAGACAGGCTCGATATCGCTTTTGACAACCACATTGCGCGGGTCACGTTGAACCGTCCGGAAAAATACAATGCGCTGGATCTGCCAATGTTTCGGGCACTCGATGAGGCAGCCAGGACGCTGGCGGTCCGCAAAGACGTGCGGGCCATCGTTCTGACCGGAGCCGGGCGCGGCTTTTGCGCCGGAATTGACGTCAAGGCATTCATGCATCAGCCGGATCTGGCGCGGCAACTGATCGAAAAGGCGGAAGGCGAGACCGCCAATCTCGCGCAGCGGGTAGGTATCGCATGGCAGGAAATGCCGGTACCGGTGATCGCCGCGCTGCATGGCAATGTGTTTGGCGGCGGTCTGCAGATTGCGCTTGGCGCGGATATTCGCCTGGTCGGCGACGACACGAAGATGTCGATCATGGAAATCAAATGGGGCTTGGTGCCGGACATGAGTGGCACCCAGACACTCAAAAACCTGGTCGCGCTCGATGTCTGCAAGGAACTCACATTCAGCGGACGCACCGTCGACGCAACTGAAGCCGTGCGGATCGGCCTCGCCACCCGGGTCTGCGCTGATCCCCACGCTGCGGCCATCGACCTGGCACAGCAAATAGCAGCGCGCTCGCCCGATGCGATACGCGCAGCCAAACGGCTGTTGAATACGGCCTGGCACGCCGATAAAGGACTGGGACTAAAGCTGGAAGCCGAGGCACAGATGGGCCTGATCGGCCGGCCAAACCAGCTCGAAGCCGTGCGTGCGAATTTCGAAAAACGCGCACCGGACTTTGCTGACGGCTGACCCGCGCGACCCCATCGCGCTCACCCGGCTGCGCACCCGCGCACGGTCCCGCAACGCTCCAGACTCCTCTTTCCGCAGCGTCATGCAGCGAAGGATTTGCAACCGCGACCACGTCTAAACCTGCAGAACAGCAAAATTCCGCGGTCGACGTCCCGGGCGGCGGACCGCGCCAGGATACAGGAGACGAAGGTGATCTATCGCGAGAGAAAACAAGAAGAGATCGAAACTGCCGTGCTTACCCTGGCGATTGCCTGCGCCGTCGGGATTATCAGCCTTATCGGCTGGCTCGTCGGCAGACTCGGCTAACGCCATATCCTGACGGTCGCGAATCGCGGCGAATTGCCAGGCAAGAAACAGCACAATCCGGATGGCCGGTCCCGCGCCGCGTTACTTCAACCGGGATTCTGCTCCAGACTTCCCGCACCACGCGTGATCGCCAGTGTTCCGCTGCGAACCACGGTGACAATCTCGCCATGCCGCCCGACCTGCTCCATGAATCGATCAAGCGAAGGACCCGAGGCGGTCAGTTCCAGCGTCAGGCTCTCCGGCCGGTCATCCAGCAGCCGCGCCCCGGACATCCGCACGAGCTCGTCCACCATCTTGCCGCCTTCGGCGCTCGCCCTGACCTTGATCAACAGCAATTCGCGCTCGATATGTTCACCCTCGGCCATATTGAACAGGTTGACCACGTCTACCAGCTTCAGCATCTGGTTGCAGATCTGTTCTATGACTTCGTCAGAACCCATCGTGACCAGCGTCAGGCGCGAAATAGTGTGATCGTGCGTCGGCGCGACATGAAGTGACTCGATGTTGTATCCGCGAGACGAGAACAGCCCTGCCACGCGCGTCAGCGCGCCCGCCTCGTTCTGCAGCAGAATGGAGATGATATGTCGCACGGCTGCCGGAGCCCCCTGTGGTGATATGAGCCGACGTCCTGTCGATTGCGCCATTGCGGACACAAAACGGTGGACGGCGACCGGAAAGCGTTGCTAGTCTAGATCTTTGCTGCAATGCACTACACACAGGGTAAAGCCCGTCCCGGCCCGAGGCAAGACGGGTCGCTGTCCAGGGAAGCAAAAGCGTGTATCACGACCACAAACCGAATCCGCAGCCCGATCATCCGCTGACAGGCAAAACGATGTCAGGCGCTGAAACCATCGTCCAGGTGCTCATCGACGAGGGCGTGGATACCGTATTCGGTTACAGCGGCGGGGCTATTCTTCCGACTTACGATGCGGTATTTCGCTATAACGCCGAGCATGGTCCCGACAACGACGACCCGCGCCAGCAGCCGTTGTCGCTGATCGTTCCCGCCAACGAACAGGGCGCTGCCTTTATGGCAGCCGGGTATGCCCGCGCCACCGGCGCGGTGGGCGTGGTCATGGTGACATCGGGCCCCGGCGCCACCAACACGGTGACACCGGTACGCGACTGCATGGCGGATTCCATTCCGATCGTGGTGATTTGCGGCCAGGTTCCGACGGCGGCAATCGGCACTGATGCGTTCCAGGAAGCGCCCGTTACCAGCATCATGGGCGGCTGCGCCAAGCACGTCTTCCTGGTGACCGACCCGACCCGCCTCGAGGCGACAGTCCGGACGGCTTTTGAAATAGCCAGAACCGGACGTCCGGGGCCGGTCGTCATCGATATCCCGAAGGATGTGCAGAACTGGACCGGGGAATTCAGCGGCACCGGACTGCTGCCGGTACCGGGCTATCGGCAACGCATGAATCAGCTCCAGAACAACCTGCTTGATGACGCCAAGGCCGAGGCATTTTTTACCATGCTGGGGCAGAGCGAGAGACCGTTGATCTATGCCGGCGGCGGTGTCATCAACGCCAATGCGGTAGAACATCTTCGCCGTTTCGCCGAACGCTTCGGCGTGCCTGCCGTTACGACACTGATGGGAATCGGCGCGATCGACACGACCGAACCCCTGTCGCTGCATATGCTGGGCATGCATGGCACGGCGTTTGCCAACTATGCCGTTGACGACTGCGACTTCCTGATCGCGGTCGGGGCTCGATTCGACGACCGCGTCGCCGGCGACCCGGATAATTTTGCCAGCGGTGCGCGCCATATCGCCCATTTCGATATCGATGTGTCCGAGATCAACAAGGTCAAGAACGTCGACTGGCATCATGTCGGCCTGCTGCCCGAGGCGCTCGACTACCTGAACGCGTATGGCGAAAGAACCGGGTTCCGCCGCGACCTGAGCGCCTGGCACGGACATGTCACCGAGCTGAAACAAAGGCATGCCTTGAATTACGACCGCGACAGCGGCCTGATTCAGCCGTACCTGATCATCGAGGAAATCAATCGCCATACGCGCGGTGCTGCCATCATCAGCACCGGCGTGGGTCAGCACCAGATGTGGGCCGCCCAGTATTTCGATTTCAAACACACCCGGCTATGGCTGACCTCGGGCAGCATGGGCACGATGGGATTTGGCCTTCCCGCCGCCATTGGCGCGCAGATTGCCCATCCCGACAAGGTCGTGGTCGATATCGACGGCGACGCCAGCATGCGGATGAACCTCGGCGAACTGGAGACGGTGACGACTTACGGCCTGCCGCTGAAAGTCGTCGTGCTCAACAACTACGGCGATGGGATGGTCAAGCAGTGGCAGAAGCTCTTTTTCAAGGGGCGCCTCGCTGCGAGCGACAAATCGCTGCACAAAAAGGACTTCGTCAAGGCGGCCGAAGCCGACGGCTTCCCGTGGGCGAGACGGCTCGAGCGCAAGGCCGACGTGGCAGAGGTCGTGCGCGAGTTCATCGAGTTCGACGGCCCGGCATTTCTCGAAGTCATCATCGATCCCGATGCGGGCGTCTACCCGATGGTCGGGCCGGGCCAGTCCTACCGGCAGATGATCACCGGCGATTTCATCAACGGCCGCGAGGACCGGGCAGCAGAGTCACCCGACTCGTCCGAGATGTTCTGACCGGCCGCGGCGCGGACCGGTTGGCAGACGCCCGTCACGCTGCTATGTAATCTTTGTACCCGGGCTCCCATACGGCGCCGTCGAGCAGGCGCTGGCGTTCGTCCGCGTCGATTTGCAAACCGATCCCCTCGTCGCCTGCCTGACGCATTACCGCGTCCGCAACGCTCCGGGACACCTCCCGCAGCCGCTTGATCGACGGGAACAGCAGCCCCAGCTGCAGTTCGTCCTCCGATACCGAATGCGCGAGCGCCTGCGCTGCCGCCGTGATCATGCTGTTGCTGACACGCTCGGCCTTGCACAACAGGCTGCCAAGACCGAGACCCGGGAAAATAAACACGTTATTGCCCTGCCCGATCAGGAAACGGCGGCCATCCATCTCGACCGGATCGAACGGACTGCCGGTAGCGACCAGGGCACGACCCTGGGTCCAGCGCAACAAATCGGCAGGACGCGCCTCCGAATGGTCAGTGGGATTCGAAAACGGGAATATGATTGGCCGCTCGGTGTGAGCCGCCATCTCACGAATCATTTTCTCGCGGAACTCCCCGGGTTGTCCCGAGGTGCCGATCAGAACCGTCGGCCTGAACCCGGCAACGACCGAACCGAGATCGCGTGATTCGCGCGCCCCGAGCCCGAATGACTGCGCAAGCTGGAACGGCCACGCGAGCTCCGACTTGTAGGCGTCGGAGAATTTTTCACCGACCAGCAATCCGCGGCTGTCGAGCGCCGCGACCGCCAGCGGGTCGCCGCCCTCGGCAACCATGGCACTGCGCAGCTGCCTGGCGACTCCAAGTCCCGCCGCGCCGGCACCGGCGATGACGATCCGCTGCTCCGCGAGCTTGCCACCGGTGATGCGCAAAGCACTATACAGGCCGGCCAGCGCCACCGCGCCGGTGCCCTGAATATCATCGTTGAACGACAAAACGCTGTGACGGTAACGGTCGAGGATCCGCAGCGCCTTTTCCTTGCGGAAGTCCTCCCACTGCACCAGCGGATGCGGAAATACGCTTTGCACCGCCTCGACAAACTCCTCGATCAGCGCGTCATACTCTTTGCCGCGCAGGCGCGAATGCGGCCAGCCCACGTAAAGATCATCCTCGAGCAAGGCCAGGTTATTGGTGCCGACGTCAAGGCAAACCGGCAGCGTATTGCGCGGGTGAATCCCCGCACCCGCAACGTATAACGCGAGCTTGCCGATCGAAATTGCCATCCCGCCCGTGCCCTGGTCGCCAATGCCCAGAATCGACTCGTTATCGGTGACCACCAGCAAGTGAATATCGCGATCGGCAGAGGCACTTCGCAATACGCTCGCAATTCGGCCGCGGTGCCCGGGGGTAATGAAAACTCCGCGTCCGCGGCGGTAAATCTGGCTGAACCTCCTGGTCGCCTCGCCCACTGTCGGCGTATAGACGATAGGAAGGAGTTCCTCGAGATGGTCGCAGAGCACACGGTAGAAAAGCTGCTCATTGCGATCCTGCAGATCTGCGAGGGCAAGGTATTTCTCGAAATCGGTATGTTCGAGCTGAAGCATGGTAAACACGCGCTTGCACTGATGGCCGATATCATTGACCTGGCTCGGCAACAGGCCGTCCAGACCCAGCGCACGGCGCTCGTCGAGCGTGAACCCGGTGCCCTTGTTCAATAAAGGATCGCGGATGAGGTCGTAACCGCGCTTGCGCACCTCGACCGACCGCGCCGAAGCGGCGCCGGTGAGTGATTTATCAGGCATCTGCACTGTCCCTGTCGCGATAAAGTGACGTACTCGGCGGCAGTCTAGGCCCCGGCACCGGCGCCCGCAATCCGAGGTTGCCGAAGATCAACCGAAAACCCGGGCGACTTTCTCCATTACCGCGTCGACCGTAATCAGATTCATGGCCTCGGGATTGCGCACTCGGGTGCCAAATCGAACCTCGCCCGCCGATTTTCCCAAAAACTGGCGGCACGCCGCGTCATAACGATCCACGACCAGCTCACGCGATCGATACGGCGCCGCCCGGCGCGGATCGGTTGTCGCGAACAAAGATACCACCGGCGTATTTACCGCGGTCGCCATATGCGCCGGACCTGAATCCGGGCACACCAGCAAATCCGAAGCCTGCAGGAGCGCGAGCAACTGTTTCAGCGATGTGCGCCCGATCAGGTTGCGGCAGCGCCCGCCAAGGGATGCCTCGATCAGCGCGCCCGCACGCTGCTCCTCGTCGCTGGATCCGCCTGTCAGCACCACATCCACCGGATATGTCGCCACTAGCCGCGCCGCGAACGCCGCAAACTGCTCGGCCGGCCAGTTGCGGTAGTTCCTGAAGCGCGCCGCAGCGCACGGACTGAACACCACCGTGCGCCTGGTGCTATCGATATGCTGGCTGGCGAAACTCCTGGCCGAATCCGGTATCGGGATATCCCAGCGCTCGACCCGTTCCTCGATACCCAGCGCAACGGCAAACTCGAAAAAACTGTCCATGACGTGCTGTCGTGTAACCGCGCGTACACGGCTGTTCGTAAAAAGCCATTGCTGGTCCTTGCCGCGGCGGCGGTCGAAGCCGACCTTGTGCGGCGAATTGACCCGCAGACTGACCAGGTTGGCCCGCATTGACGGATGCATGTTCAACAAAACATCAAAATGCCGTCCGCCGAGTTGCCGCGCCACCTCGCGGTAGGCCGCCATCCCGCCGGACTTGTCGAGGATGATAAACTCCACGCCGTCGAGACCCGCCATCAGGGCGGCTTCTGTACGCCCGATGACCCATGTAATACGAGACTCCGGCCAGGCGCACTGCAACGTGCGCACTACCGGCAACGCGTGGCAGACATCACCGAGGGCAGACAGACGAAGCAGGCAAAGTGACCGCGGTGGTTGCTCTAGCAATATGGACATGAAATGAGAGAAAAACGCGAGGCAACCCAGGACGGCGCCATCCTATACGATGAATCGCTGGGTCTCCACGCTCACGCTGGTTTGTTCGAGCCTTCCTTCTGGCACTCGCAGGGTGCCGAATCCTCGGATGACGGGCCCAGCCGCGGCCGTGCCCTGTTCATTCGCCAGGGCCAGCACCGCTGGGTGCTCAAGCATTACTATCGCGGTGGATGGGCGGCTCGCCTCAGCAACGACAGGTATCTGTGGACAGGGGAATCGCGGGTACGGTCTTTTCGCGAATGGCGCATGCTCGCCCGCCTGCACAACCAGGGGCTGCCGGTGCCGCGACCGGTCGCGGCCGCCTATTGCCGCCGTGCCGGCACCTATACCTCCGACCTGATCAGTGCGCGGATACGCGGCGCAAGGACGCTGAGCGAGCGGCTAACGGAAGACTCCGACAGCGAAATGCCCTGGCCGATCATAGGCCGTACGTTAAAACGCTTCCATCTCGCCGGCGCCTGTCATCCCGACCTCAACGCCCACAACATCCTGCTCGACGAGGACGGCGGGGTGCACCTGCTGGATTTCGACAAGGGCAGAATCCGGCGCCAGGGACCGTGGTGCATGGCCAACCTGTCGCGGCTGCAGCGGTCGCTGGCAAAGCTCGACCGCGAGCATGCCACGACCCGTGGCAGCGAAGGCTGGACAAGCCTGTTTGAAGGCTACAAGCGGGGCGGTCGCAAATAGCCTCTCCGGTGCAGCCAGAGTCGGGCAACGAAACGAGAAAATGACCGGCTGAAACGATGATATTCTGAGCTCGACTGAGATCTGATGCCTGACTGTTAACTACCTTGGGAGGTTCGACATGACAGAATCCTGGCAAAATGACGGCGTCGCAGTAGCACTGATGCAGCGGTTCCAGACCCAGCGCCTGCCACGGGCGATCGAGCTGAAGAAGAAAGTCGACAAGGGCGAGATGCTCAACGACTATGACCTGCAATATCTGCAGCAGGTCGAGGAAGACAGCAAGCAACTCGCCGGCATCTTGCACCGCTACCCGGATCTCCAGCCTATCGTGGACAAGGCCCGCGGGTTGTACGCGGAAATCACGCGGAAGGCCGCCGAGAACGCCGAAAAAGCATCCTGATCGCGCGCCGTCAAAGCTGCCGTATCCGGATCGCCGGCAGCGACGGTCCGGACACCGCAGATGTCAGTTACGGCGTAACGATGTCGAACCAGAACTCGAACGTGTCCATCAACCCCATCAGTTCCGCAAATTTCTGCGGGTTGCCCTCAACCTGAACTTCGCCTGCCTGAGCTGCCGCGGCGAGCGTCGTCTGCTGCAGCATGATCTGGTCCAGCGTATTCCGCTCCATCGTAAACCCCGCATCGGCGTCCGTGTGTTGCCGCCCCTGCACATAGCTCAGGTGCGAATTCTCGAGGGTCAGGGCATATTCCTCATCGATGTCGGGAAACACAAAATTAATACGCAGGGTCTTGCCCGCCGCCTTTGGCCCGTTCAGGCGGATGCCGAGAAAATCGAGTATCGAGGCCACCGACATACCGGCAATCGTGTCGGCGTTACCTGTCTTGGTTGCAACCCCTTCAATGACACCGTTGCGCAACTCGAACGCGGCCATCAGATAAACGTTGCGCCAGCCGGCACTCTCGGCTGCATAGCCGAGTTGCTCCAGTGTGTCCGCCTGAAGGTTGCGCGCATCCATGTTATCGGGATCGGAAAACACGACGTGGTTGACCACTTCCGCAACCCAGCGATAATCACCGCTGGCGTAGGCCTCGCGCGCTTTCGCCAATACGTTGTCGGCGCCTCCCATGAACTCAACATATTTCTTCGCGGATTCCTCCGGCGGCAACGGATGGAGGTTGGCCGGGTTCATGTCGAACCAGCCAAGGTATTTCTGGTACACGGCCTTGATATTGTGGTTGTAGCTACCGTGATAACCGCGGTTGTACCACTCGTGCGACAAAACGGGTGGCACCTCGAGCATCTCGGCTATCTCGTCCATCGTATAGCCGTGGTTGGCGAGACGCAGTGTCTGGTCATGCACATACCCGTACATATCGCGCTGCTTGGTCAGGTACTCGAGCACCTCTGCATTGCCCCAGCGCGGCCAGTTATGGCTTGCAAACAGCACATCCGAATCCGCAGCGAACATCTCGATTGACTCATTGATGTACTTGGACCAGGCGGCAGCATCACGCACCTCCGCGCCACGCAGCGTATACAGGTTGTGCATCGTCGCCGTGCAGTTCTCCGCCATCCACAAGGCCCTGAACTGGGGGAAATAGGTGTTCATTTCTGCCGGCGCTTCGGTGCCCGGCGTGTTCTGGAAAATCATCCTGACGCCATCGACGACCATCGCGGTCGGCGTCGTGTCGACGACATCTGTCGGCGCGATCAGCGACACCGTCCCGGTACCCACGTTCTTGCCGATAGCGGCGTCGATCTGACCGGTATCGCTTTTTTTCAACAGCGAGCCATACTGATAAGTCACCCGCCGCGTCATGGCGTTTCCGGCCATGACGTTTTCGGTAATCGCGAAGTGCATAAAGCCCTCGGGTGCGATGACCTTTACCCGTCCGGAGCGGACGTCATCATCGCTGATGATGCCGCGCACACCACCCCAGTGATCGGCATGACTGTGGCTGTAGATCACGGCCTTGATCGGGCGCTTGCCAAGGTGTTCGTCGACAAGGGCCAGCGCCGCCGCGGAGGTTTCGACATTGGTCAGCGGATCCATAACGATCCAGCCGCTGTCACCGCGGATAAAGGTGATATTCGCGAGGTCATAACCGCGCACCTGGTAGATGCCATCGACAACCTCGAACAGCCCGTAGTTCATGTTCAATTGCGCCTGACGCCACAGGCTCGGGTTGACCGTGTCCGGGCGCGGCGTGCCATCGGTGAGGAACGAGTAGGCGTCGAGATCCCACACGACACGCCCGGTGCTGTCCTTGATCACAACGCTGTCCGGTCTGGCCAGCAGATTTTTCTGCGCCAACTCGAAGTCCGTCTTGATGGCGAACGGAAGCTCAGTCTCGACGGCGGCATTGGCCGCCCGGGTAGCCGGAGTGGCAGGCTTTGATTTCCCGGCCTCCGCCAGCGCTACCTGCGGCATGCCAGTGGCGAACGTTGCGAGCATTGCGAATACACATGACAGGCGTTTACCGGTTTTCATCTGACCATCCTCACTCGTTTTGTCTACGGCGCCACCTTTTCCGCAAGCGGGCGAACCTGGTTGTCGCCGCGGAATCTCCGAATACGTGACCGTTCGCCTCAATGTAGCCCTGTGGCGGGCAAATTCCCAGCACAGCCAAAACCGGCGCACCGTCGTAACCGGTCACACCCCGGTGCCGGCGCCGGGTGCGTCGTTTTTCGTCCGGGCGGGCGCGAAATCCGCGGCCACCGCCGGCCGATACAGTATCATTGCGCGTTGCAAGCCTCGCCTGGCCGGGGTAAATCACCACAATCCAACACGCGAAGATCACGACAGATGCGCCACCGGCGGGCAACGATTCCAGACAGTTCCAGTCGCGGTGGCAAACCGCGCGGCACCAGCACGGCGCGCACCCGGCGATGAGCGGATTCGACCAGGTAATTACCTCGCTAGCAGTATTCGGCCTTGCCATCTCCGCCGTTATTGCCTATCTGAAAATCAACAAGCTCTGGGCCAGGCGTCACATCAAGGAGGTCGCCGAGAGCGTTTCCGTTGCCGCCGCACTGCTCAGCCTTGTCACGACGCTGCCGTTCCTGATCAAGTTCCTGGTGATCGATGAGGACTATGTCGCGGCCGGGAAATTCATCCTGAGCCTACTGGTGTTTGCCGTTTTTTTCCTCGTCGGTATCGGCCTGTGGGTGCGTAGCCACGAACCGCGTGGTTTTTGGGGTGGCATGCGTCAAGCCCTGATGACGGAGCAAAAGGAACTCACCAGCCTGCTCCACACTCTGGCGCAACCACGCGAAGCACGCGCAATCGTGCGGATCCTGCAGCTGGTATCGACCGTAGACGACGAACTCGATCGGCGCGAGGCCGCATTACTCGACTCGGTGGCACGACCGCTGGGCGTCTCGGTCGAGGACCTCGCTTTGCAGAAACCACCGCAGCGGGCCACAGTCGCCGAGGTGCGCGAGGCGTTTCTCGATTACCTCGCGCTGAAACCGGCGGGTCATCAGGCCAGCAAAGCCTACGATCTGGTCCGATTCATGGCGCGAGCCGACAAGCACATCAGCGAAGAGGAGAACCTGATCCTCGACGAACTCGCGATGGTCGTGCAGGACTATTTGAGCGCGGAATCGGCCGGCATAAGGTCATTCGAGGTGTTGATCGCGCCGCAGTCGGACGCGCAGAAACAGCAGATCGAGGGCGCGCTGCCACATGCCCGGCTGGCGCCAAGAGCAGGCGGTCACGCCTATGTCGCCGGGTGCTTCTATTCGCAAGCCTTTGCCGCCGAGGTATGCAAACAGTACCGCGAGAAAGGCTTTTTCTGCACGGTCGAGCCACAGCACCAGGCATTGCCGTGCGGAGATCGGTCCATGTAGCGGCCAGAGCGCCGGATGCGCCCGCCACTGCCGCCTCTCAATCAACCAGCGGCACCTGCTCCGCCAGCTTCATTTTCGCCGCCAGGTCGAGTCTGTTGTCTAACTGGAAGAATCGCAGCACCTTGTCGGCCGGCAGCACTTTCTGCAACCGCGAACGATACTTGTCCTTGATCTTGAGTTCGTCCTTGCGTAGCGAAAACCACTCTTTAAGCAAAGGCTCGGCCGCCGCCGCATCCATCGCTGCGAAAACCTCGGCATAGTCGAGCAGCAGTTTTGTATTGCGGTCCTGCAGTTTACCCACGTCAAAGCGGTATTCCCGATACACCGGCCAGAACGCCTCGGCCTCGGAGGCGTTAAGCGTGAGGTTCTTTGCGATGATTTCCTGACGGCTCGCCTCCATGCGCGCGACACCCTGGCTTATCTCACTGGTAACGCGAGCCCGCGTCTCCGATGAGTCATTGACCTGTGCCGATACGGTTTGCAAGGCAAGCCCGATCAGCAGCAAAGTCGACGCTAAAATTTTTACTGGCATCGCTGTCTCCATCGCAGGGTTCAGAGGGGTTTCGGAGTCTTATTCAAGCCGGTCGGAAAGACGCTGGCACAGTGTCTTGATCACCTTTGCCCGTGCATACTGCTTGTCGTTACCCTCGACCAGTATCCACGGTGCATGCAGTGTATCCGTGCGCGCAATCATGTCATGCGCCGCCTGCTCATATTCATACCACTTCGCCCGGTTACGCCAGTCCTCATCCGTTAATTTCCAGCGTTTGAGCGGGCTCAGGGCGCGCGCGGAAAAACGGTCGAACTGTTCTTCCGGAGTAATGTGGACCCAAAATTTGGTCAGGACGATGCCATGATCGACCAGCCGTTGTTCGAAATCATTGATCTCCGAGTAGGCGCGCTGCCATTCGTCGCGGCCGGCAAAATTCTCGATGCGCTCGACCAGAACCCGCCCGTACCAGCTACGGTCATAGATCGTAATGTGGCCGGCGCGGGACATGTGACGCCAGAACCGCCACAAGTAGTGCTGAGCCCGTTCTTCATCGGTGGGTGCCGCAATCGGCACGATCCGGTAGATTCGCGGATCGAGCGGGGCCACGGCACGCCGGATTGCACCGCCCTTGCCGGCCGCATCCATTCCTTCGAATACGACGATGCTGGTTACCCCTTTCTTCAACGCCTTGCGCTGCAGCAGGTGCAACTCGCCCTGGTATTTGCCCATTTTCTTCTTGTAGCTGGACTTGGTCAGCCGCTTTGACATGTCGAGCTGGCTCAGCACCGTGACCAGGCCTTCCGGTCGCGGCGGCAAAGTGTCCTGTTCGGGCTCGAAAGCCGTCGGCGCTTCTGCCTCGCCATCGAGTTTTACTCCGTTGGCGATCAGATGCTCGCGCAGGTAGCGCGCCAGTGTCTGCCCGACCTCCAGGCTGCGAAAGTTCTCATCCTCGCCTTCGACCAGAATCCAGGGTGCCTTGCCGGTGCTGGTCCGGGTTATCGTGCGCTCCGCCGCGGCAACGAACTGGTCATAGATTCTCCAGTGTTCCCAATCGATGTCCTTGACCTGCCAGCTGGTCACCGGGTCGCCCTGCAGCGCGGAAAGACGCCGTTCCTGCGCCTCACGGCTCAGGTGCATCCAGAACTTGATGATCAGCGCACCGTCTTCGGCCAGGTCATTCTCGAACGCCAACACCCGGTCGAGCTCGGCGTCATATTCGAATTCGCTGATTTTGCCGTACGCGCGCTGCAGGAAAGGCCGCGAGTAACGGCCGCGGGCAAACAGGCCGATTCGCGCGCGCGGTGGCAACTGCATCCAGAAACGCCAGAACTCGGGGCGCTCACGCTCCTCGTCGGATGCGGGCCCCCAGGCATGCGCGATCAGGTAGCGCGGATCCATCCACGATGCGAGTTTCTGGATCGAGGCGCCCTTGCCGGCCCCGTCAACGCCCGCGAAATCAACGATTACCTGAAAATCGCCATCCTCCTGCAGCCGCCGCTGCAGATAAAGCAGTTCCTGCCGCAGCGCTTCCGAGCGCTCTTTGTACTCGCGCTTGCCTATTTTTCTACCGAGTTCCGCAACCTGAAACATGCCCCCATGCCCCCCTTTCCGTTCCGTTTATCTGACCACTTGCGTGCGCCAATGCAGCGGTCCACGATATCATACACGGCGCATCGGTTTACCTGCCGGCGCGACCCTCGAAAACTCTCGGGTGCAAAGGGCTCATCCAGTGGCGAAACTTCTCGTTACCGACAAAGACGGCACCAATCCAACGCCATTCCTGCGCGGAATCCTGACCAGCTCTCTGCAGGGTATCGGGCTGGGCTTTTCCGAGGCCTATGAACTCGCGACGAGCGTGCGTCAGGATCTGTCGGAAAAAGACAAAATCGATCGCGGCTCACTGCGCCAGATCGTCGCCAAGAGACTCAAACGCAACAGCGGCGCGGAAGTGGCGAAGCGCTATCTCGAGGATGAAGGCGGTGCCGAGTCAATAACGGTCCGCGATGGGTCGGGCGAGGAAAAGCCATTTTCACGCTCGCATCTGCGCCGCACGCTGCAAACCTGTGGTCTCGACAGCGACCAGGCCAGCGCCAGCACGGCGACGATTTACCAGCAGCTGTTGCGCGATCATGTATCCGAAATCGACTCCGACAGCTTGCGCGGACGGGTCAACAGCCTGCTAAAGAAAACGGCAAGCGAGGAGATAGCGCGGCGTTATGATGTCTGGGTCGACTACACGCGCAGCGGCCGGCCTCTCATTCTCATGGTCGGTGGCACTGCGGGCAGCGGCAAGAGCACCGTGACATCGGAAGTCGCTAACCGTCTGGAGATCGTCCGCAGCGTATCGACCGATATGTTGCGCGAAGTGATGCGGGTGATGATGCCGGAGCGCCTGCTGCCGGTCCTGCACCAGTCGAGCTTCAACGCCTGGAAAGCCCTGCCGTCCACGGCGCACGGCCACCAGGATCCCGAGCACCTGTTGACCGAAGGCTACTACTCGCAAGCGCAACTGTTATCCCTGGCCTGCGAGGCGGTCATTGCGCGAGCGATTCGCGAGCGGGTTTCGCTGATCCTCGAAGGCGTTCATGTCCACCCGGGTCTGCTCGAGTCGATACCGCGGGACGGCTCGATTACCTTTGCGATGGTCATGCTGGGTGTGCTGGACCGCAAGGAACTCAAACGCCGTATCCGCGGCCGCAGCGGTGCTGTTCCTATGCGTCGCGCCGCACGGTATCTCGAGAGCTTCGACGCAATCTGGGGGTTGCAGAGCCACCTGTTGTCGGAAGCCGACCGGCTCGCGGTCCCCATTATCGTCAACACGCAGAAAGACACGACCGTAAGACGGGTGGTGGGCACCGCGGTGGACGCCCTCGGCCACGATCTGGGTAAGCGCCAGGGCGGGAAAAATGCCGGCCGCGCAGCGAAAGGCGACTGACCTCCCGGCGAAAAGGCGACTGACTTCCCGGCTAGTCGTGGCGGCGGGCAACGCGACGGCATCGAAACACCGCCAGCCCTCGCCATCGCAGCGACCAGTCGCATTCGGTGATGAACCAGTACCGGGCACATCTGCCGCAACGACGATCGAAGCGCTCAGAGCGCCCGTTCGACAGTTTCGTTGCACGGCCCCCGCAGCGGCAGCGGTGTTGCCGCAAAAAGTCGATCTACTTCCGCCTGATTCTCGGCCATTGCTGCGTTACCAACTGCGTCTTTATCGAGGTGTGGCGCCAGCAGTTGGACAAAGTCATACATAAAACGGCGCCACAACAGATCGCGGGGAAAGCCCACCCAGGTGGTGCTGCGCGGGAAGAGGCCGGCGGCGCTCAGTGCAACCAGATCCCCGCCTTCGCAGTCCTCGGCCATGCTGGCAACGACCCCGACGCCGAGCCCCATCCGCACATACGTTTTAATAACGTCGGCATCGCGGGCGGTAAACACCACGTCGGGTTCGAGATCAAGATCGGCAAAAGCTCTTTTCAGCGATGACTCGCCGTCGAAACTGAAAACATAGGTAACCAGCGGATAACGCGCCAGCTCCACCAGCGTCAACGCGGTTTTCTGGTTGGCCAGCGGATGCGCGCGCGGCACGATGATTGCCCGGTCCCAGCGGTAACAAGGCAGCAGCGCCCAGTCCGGAAACAACTGATTGGATCCGGAGGCGATAGCGAAATCGACCTGCCGCGCCGCCGCCATGCTCGCAATCTGTTCCGACGTGCCCTGGTGCAGATCAACCCGGATCTTGGGGTAGCGCTCGCGGAACGCCGCAATCACTTCGGGCAATACATAGCGCGCCTGGGTATGCGTGGTCGCGATCGCCAGCGCGCCCTCCTCGTCATCGAACAAGCGCTGTGACAGGCTCTGTATGGCCTCGACCTCGCGCATGATCGTCTCGGCGCGGCGGATAACCTCCTCGCCCTCCGGGGTAATCGCCTCGAGACTCTTGCCCTTGCGGCTGAATATCTTCAGTCCGAGCTCTTCTTCGAGCAACTTCAGTTGTTTACTGACACCTGGTTGCGAGGTAAACAATTTCTCGGCAGCCGCGGTGATATTCAGACCGTTGTCGGCAATTGCCAGCAATATTCTGATTTGTCTAAGTCGCATCGCCCGCTATCCGCCTGGCTCGCCGTTATCTTCCATTTACCTACCATTGCAGAGACCGTGGTCTTTCGCAAAGGTTTCACTCTCGCTCCCGGCGCTTCCCCCGCGCCGATATAACCCGAGGATATTTGTGCAGAAGAAAAAAGTATTTTCACCCCCGGGCACAGCGGCGTAACGTTTCGGCAGTGTCCAAGCGGGAGCCGGGCAGCCTGGACTATGTGCCCTTATTCGCGCGCCTGATGATCGGCGGCGGCACAAACGGGTTGCGCAGTTCCCGCCCAGCGGTCGCGGCCGCGTTGCCGCCACGATCCGGAGGCAGAACGTCAAAACGCCCTCTATACTCCGGGTCGGTGTGGTGGCGGCAAGCACGAGCAGGTAGCGCTGGCCAGGGCGACTGCAGTTTTCGCCCGCGGCGATTGCCAACCCGTCAGCGAACACCGCCCTGGACATCGCCACCTGAGACTGCGACGACGCAGAGCGGGACCAGCGAAACGAAACTACGCATGGAGAGCACCACCGATGATCTATGACAGCATTGTCGATACGATCGGCAATACCCCGATAATCCGCCTCAATCGGACCGGGCCCGACCACGTGGAACTGTACGTAAAGGCCGAGTCGTTCAACCCCATGGCATCGGTCAAAGACCGTCTCGCCTATGCGATCATCCGCGACGCCGAAGACAAGGGCGAACTCAAACCCGGCCAGACTGTCGTCGAGGCGACTTCGGGTAACACCGGGATTGCCCTCGCAATGGTGTGCGCGGCGCGCGGTTATCCATTCGTATCCGTCATGGCAGAGACTTTTTCGATAGAGCGGCGCAAGATCATGAAAGCGCTGGGCGCGAAGGTCATCCTGACTCCGGCGGCGGAACGCGCAACCGGCATGGTTCGGCTCGCCGAAGCGTTGTCAGAGAAGCATGGCTGGTTTCTGGCGCGTCAGTTCGAAAACCCGGCCAATCCGGCCTACCACCGCAGCACCACCGGTCCGGAGATCTTGCTCGATTTTGCCGGCCGCAGGCTCGACTACTGGGTTTCCGGGTACGGCACCGGCGGCACGATGACCGGCGCCGGAGAGATGATCAAACTGGCACGTCCCGAAGTACAGGTCGTCGCGACCGAACCCGCGGGCGCCGCGCTGCTCAGCGGCAAGGAATGGCAGCCACACAAAATCCAGGGCTGGACACCCGATTTCATCCCGGAGGTGCTGAACCCGGACGTTTTCGACGATGTTGTGCTGGTGACTGACGAAGAATCGCGCGACACGTCGCTGGCGCTGGCGCGCAACGAGGGAATATTTGTCGGCATCTCCGCGGGCGGCACGCTCGCCGCTGCTCTCAAGGTCGCCGAAAAAGCCGATGACGGCGCTGTAATCGTGGCCATGCTCCCGGACACCGGCGAGCGCTACCTGTCGACTTTCCTGTTCGAGAACATCAGCGAAGACTCGGATACGGAGTGGTTGAAGAGTATCGAAAACGGCACCTGATCTGGCGCCCGGGGAAAACCTCCCTTTGTCATCCCGGGAGGATTTCGTTTGCAGCGCCAGCCGCTGGGGTTATCGCGTGATCATCGGCAACACTTTGTGCGTCAGAGGCTGCACCGTTCGCTGAGACCCTCACGCCGCACAGCCGCCGCAACCGTCGGAAAAAACCGTCCTTCGGCGAGAAATTCGACCGATCTTCGAGTCAGGCCCGGCAGCCACGGCATTTCTTCACCGGGGTTTTCCTCCGGAGACAACAATACATGTGGCGCATCTTCGTCGAGCAGACAGGCGTGCAAATCCGGTTTATCCGCATGCCGCACCGTCAGCATGTCTATGTGATCGACACTAACGACCGGATCGTCTTCTCCGACCACGATTTGCACGGCCGGCTCCAGCGCCCGCTCGGCCAGCAACGACTCATTGTTTTCGGCAAACGCGCGAATCCCGGCGAAATGCTCGAGCTGATAGGTGCATAGCCCGGCCCAGCCCGCGCGCTGGCGTTGCATACAGGTGCGGGCGAGCGGCCCGAATCGCACCTTCATCTGATCGATCGTTGGCGTCTCGGCCAGTATCGTAGTCAGGTAGCGAACCACGCGGCCACCCGCGACATGAAAAAATGGCGCTACCAGCAACGCCCGTTCGTATAAATCCGGGTTTTCCAGTTGCGCGTAAATCGCCATGGCGCCACCAAGCGAGAATCCGCCAATGACTCTCTCGCCGCTCGCGCCGGCCATTACCGCATTAAGGCGCACTGCCAGCGCCGCATACGTGTCCTGCCAGTTACCTGAGTCCGGCAGATCGTCGGCCGGGTTCTCACCGTCATCGAGATAACGGTATTCGCGGCCGTGCCCCGGCAAAACCGGCAGCAAAACCGTATAGCCGCGTGCGCTCAGCAGTTCGGCAATCCCGAACCATTCCTGCGGGCAGGCGGCAAAACCGTGATATAGCAACGCAACACCGCGTGGCTGCGTGGTCGCCGGCGGATCGATCCGCAGCGGTTTGCAGGCGCGTTGCAGATTTTCAGCGGCAAGCTCGTCGACATACGCCTGCCACAAAGATCCCATTCGGTCGGGCTGCGCGGCAAGCGGCTGCACCAGCGTCAGAAAAAATACCGCCAGCACAACAAGGCGATCGGCAGGCACACGCCTGGCCCGGGTTTTTCCTGTTGTCGCGGCCACAAGGAAATAAGACATCGAGCGCTACCAGCCGCTACAGCGTAAAGGCGCACAGACCCGGCAGTTGCGCTGCGGCCGTTGCCGTTGCGGAAATTCGCCGGCAATCGAGATTGCCGCCGTTACCGACAAGGTCATACACCGATCCTCCATGCGGTGGCTCGCCGTCACTGGCATGCCGCCGCAAGCCATGACAGCGGCGATGCGGCGAACTTTCTGCGCCATTGGTGTTGATCCGGAACAAGCAACTATACTCGCTCAACACGGCGCACAACCAACTGCATGGACGAGATATCAATGGCATCGCGCGAGCGCATGACGGCCGTCGACACCGCATGGCTGCGGATGGACAGGCCCGACAATCTGATGATGATCACGGGGATCATGATTTTCCGCGACAGCCTCGAGTTCGCGGAGCTCAGATCGCTGCTGGCGAAGCGCTTTCTGCGTTTTCGCCGCTTCATGCAGCGGGTCACTTCCGATTTCAGCGGCCACTATTGGGAGGACGATCCGGACTTCGACCTCGACAACCATATCCATCGTCTTGCGTTGCCCGGTAACGGCGGGCGCGCCTGCCTCGAAGCGCTTGTCAGCGATCTTGCGAGCATGCCGCTGGCGCGCCACAAGCCAATGTGGGAGTTTCACATTATCGACAATGTCGACGGTGGTTCGGCGCTGGTGATGCGACTGCATCATTGCTACGCAGATGGGATTGCGCTGGTACAGGTGTTGTTGTCCATGACCGACCGCAAGGTCGGCGAAGCCTATGGCGATGCTTCCCGAGCGCGTAAAAAATCGCGCGGGCGCGGCCAGCGCGGCTTGCTCCAGCGGTTTTACGAACCGGCCACCGAACTGGCCGAGACCACGCTGCAACAAAGCCGGCGGCTGTGGCTCGAGGGCCAGCATCTGCTGCAAGAGCCCGCGGAAATTGCCCGACTCGCCCGCCAGGGTGCGGCCTTCGCCGGCGAACTCGCGCATGTCAGCATGCTGCCTCCGGATCCGCGCACACTGCTAAAAGGCCGTCTCGGCAACCGCAAACAAACCGCCTGGACACGCACTTTGCCGCTGCCGGAAGTCAAGGCGGTCGGCAAGGCCATCGGATGCACCGTCAACGACGTGCTTCTGGCTACCGTGGCCGGCGCGATCGGCAGCTATCTGCGCGAACAGGGCGACGCTATTGACGGCCTGCAGATACGCGCCACAGTTCCTGTCAACCTGCGCCCGCCCGAGCAAGCGATCGGGCTTGGCAATCATTTTGGCCTTGTTTATCTCGATCTCCCGGTTGGGGAGGAAAACCCTCTGCAGCGGGTGCTCCGCGTTCACGACAATATGCACCGTCTCAAAGGGTCCTATCAGCCCCTGGTTTCGCTGCGAATGCTCGGCGCTGTGGGTATGGCGCCCGCGATCGTGCAGAAAATGGCGATGGACCTGTTCAGTTCCAAAGCCAGCGCTGTGATGTCGAATGTTCCCGGACCCACGGAACCGCTTTTCCTTGCCGGGCACGAGATCCTCCAGCAGATGTTCTGGGTCCCGCAATCCGGCGAAATAGGGATCGGTGTCGGCATTCTGAGCTACAACGGCAGGGTCCAGTTCGGCCTGATCGCCGACGCCAACCTGATCCCGGAGCCGCGCGCGGTCGTGGAGCGCTTCGCGGTCGAGTTCGAGAAACTGCTGATGATCGTGCTGATGGGCAGCTGGGACCCGGCCAGCAATCCCGGAGAAGATCTGCGTCTCCTGGCCGACTGGATCGACGAACACGCAGCAGGCGATGCTGCAGAGAATCGCTAGCCGGCGCTATTCCAGTTCGGCTTTCGCCTGCTCTATGTCGAGACATTCCATCGCGTCGACCGGCGCGCAATCGGCCGCCTGCTGGTACAACTTCGTTGCGTCACCGGCACGCTTGGCGCCAAACATCGCCAAAAGGCCGTTGCCATACTCCATTTTCGCAATAGCCGACTCCGGGTGAATACGCAGCGCCTTGTCAAAATGATCCAACGCGATGTTCTTCTTCGCCCCGTAGGTCACACCGGCCACCATCGTCCCGACCTGTGAAATCACCTCGGCGTGGAACATCCCGAGCGCCGTGTGCGCTTCGGCATGATCGGGTGAAAGCCGCAAAGTGTGTTCGAGGCTCGATTTGATCTTGCCGCCGTGACCCTGGGTCAGCGCCTTGGCTATCGAAATACTTTGGCTGTAACGGCCGAGGTTGAACGCACGCTGATAGTAGGCATTACAAGAGTCCGGCATCAGGCGTATCGCCTGTTCCGCGCGATCCGCAGCCTCACGAAACAGTTCCAGCGCTTGCGCCTCGTTCTCCTCGAGATAATGGGCATAAATGCCCGTCGCCTTATTGGCGACATTGAATCCGGGCGCGCCCGCGCTCAGTCCCAGTTTGCGCGCTCTGGCGAAATCGCCGCCATGATAGGCGCGCCAGGCGTCCTGGATCAGCGCAGCCAGGGCGTCGAAATCACCGTCGAACTGCGGAATCGTCGCAACGATGTCCTCGTTATCGGCGCAAATCCGCTCTACATACCGGGCAGTCGGCCACGGCTCGCAATCGCCCAGATGCAACCGCGGCCAGCAATCCTCGAGCGCATTTCCGCCATAATTGAACGCCTCATCCTGGTACGGAAATACTGCCCAACCGTGCTTTTTCGCCATTTCCCCTGCTCCCGAGCGGCCCGCGCCAGCCGTCCCGGCGGCGCTTTTTTCAGAACTCCATTTTAGTGTGTTTATTCTAAAAAAGTCGCTTAGCCTCCGTTGCAGTAATGCAGTCGTGGCCACTCGCCACGTTTCGGGAACACACCATCAGGAGGACCTCTCATGGTCGCGAGAAAGAAAGGAAAACTGGCTTCTGCGAAAAAGAAAGCCGGCGCGAAAAAAGTGAATATCGTACGCCCGGTCGAGAAAACCGTCACCAACGTCACGGATTCGGCACAGCAGATCTGGCTGGCCGGCCTCGGTGCATTCACGATGGCACAGAAAGAAGGGCCGAAGTTCTTCGACAAACTGGTCGATGAGGGCAACAAAGTGCAAAACCGTACCCGCGAAGTCGCCGGCAAGGCCGTCAATCAGACAGTGCGCGAAGTTCAGGACGTGCTGAATTCGGGCGTCGAAAGCATGCGTAGCCAGGTCACGACGACCTGGGACGGTCTGGAGCATGTTTTCCAGGATCGCGTGGCGCGTGCCCTGAAACAGCTCGGCGTTCCGACGTCCGAAGAACTTGCGGCACTGACGCGCAAGGTCGACGCGCTGACGCGCAGCGTGCGCGAACTGGCGGAGAAAAAACGCCCCGTCGCGAAACGCCGCGCAGTGGCGAAGAAAACCCCCGCCACCCGTGCTACCAAGGCTCGTGTCTCGCGTAAGAAAGCGGCCTGAGTCGAGGCGTCATGTTAAGCCTGCAGCCGGCAGCACGACCGGTAGTTGATCGCGGCAAGATCGGGCTCGCGGTCGCTGGCGGTGGCCCGCTTGGGGCAATCTACGAACTCGGCACCCTTCATGCGCTCGACGAAGCGCTGGAGGGTGTCGATTTCACCGCTCTGCACGCTTACGTCGGGGTCAGCTCCGGGGCGATCATTGCCTCCAGCCTGGCCAACGGCATTTCGACCCCGGAGATGGGCCGGATCTTCATCAACAGCAACGCGCCGGATCTTCCGCTGACCCCGGAGATGCTTTTGCAACCGGCATTCAGCGAGTTCCGGAAGCGGGCCTCTACGCTACCGGGCATTGCGTTGGCGAGTCTGCTCGAGACTCTGAAAAACCCGTTCACCCGGCGCCTCGCTGAGACCCTCAACCCGCTCACCGCGGTCGTACCCACCGGCATCTTCCGTGGCGAGGCCATCCACGAGTTTCTCGAACGCGCTTTTTCGACGCTTGGACGCAGCAACGATTTTCGCGATTTACGTAACCGGCTGCTCGTGGTCGCAACGGATCTGAATACCGGCAAAGCGCGGCGTTTCGGCGCGCCCGGGCATGATCATGTACCGATATCGCGCGCGGTACAGGCCAGCGCGTCACTGCCCGGTTTGTTTCCGCCGACCGAGATCGACGGCGGCAGCTATGTCGACGGCGCCCTGCGCCGCACCATGCACGCCTCTCTTGCCCTCGATGAGGGCTGCACCCTGATGTTCTGCGTCAATCCTCTGGTGCCCTATACTTCGGCCGGGAACGAAAACGGCGTGGTCAACCGCCACAACCTCAAAGACGGCGGCCTGCCGCTGGTGTTGTCACAGACGTTTCGCGCTCTGATCCACTCGCGCATGCAGGTCGGCATGCAACAGTACCGGCGCAGTTACCCGCGCGCCGACGTCCTGCTCCTGGAGCCGGATCGCGATGATGACGTGATGTTTTTCACCAATGTATTCAGCTATGCCGACAGACGGCGCATGGTCGAACATGCCTATCAACGCACCCGCGACGACCTGTTACGCCAGGCCGGCGCGCTCGCGCCGGTGTTCGCCCGCCATGGCGTCACGCTAAATGTCGACGTCCTGCAGGATCCGCGCCGCAATTTTCAAACTGCAGTCGAGCGATTGCGCGCTCGCGATCGCCGCGCGGCGATCTGCAATCGTCTCGACGACACGCTGGATGAGCTGCAGCGACTTCTCGACGACGCCGCCTGACTCGAACGATCAATTTATGTAGGCGCGCGCCAGGGCCGCAAGCTGCTCGCGGGCATCCACTACCAGGTATGGCAGCAACAGCGAAAAAACATGGTAGACACCATTGCCGAGCTGACGTTCGGGCGGTTGTTGCGATCCAATTGCATGCTGATAGCTGAGCCAGTAGCACAGCACCAGGTTCATGTTGCGCGCGAGTTGCCGGGTCTCAGTGCTGTCAGCCACCATCGACCCTGAACGTACAAGGCCGTCGCAGACCCGGTGCAACGCTTCCTCCTTGCTCCGGATTACACGTTGCAGCCGGGTCCTCAGCACCTCATACCGGCCGAGGAGACTGTCGAGGTCACGATAGACAAAACGATAATCCCAGACCGTCTCGAACATCAGATGTAACAGCAGCCATGCATCATCGACATGCAGAACCGCCTGTTCCGGCACCTCCAGAAGCGGCGTAATCCGATGCCGGTAGAGATCGAACAGATCCGTTACGATGTCGGACTTGCGCCGAAAATGGTAATACAGGTTACCGGGGCTGATATCGACCGCATCGGCAATCTGGTTGGTGCTGACGGCAGGTTCACCCGCCTCGTTGAACAGCGCGAGGCAGGTTTCGGTAATGCGCCGGCGGGTATCCCTTGCCACCTGGCGTCAACTTTGCGGCAATCAGCCCTTCAGCCGGTCGATCAACGCGACATAGTCGGTCTTGGCCTGTTCCGCTGACTTGCCCTGCAGCTTCTCCCATGCATCGTATTTTGCAGCGGCGACGAAATCGAACATGCCCGGACGGTCGCCTTCGACATCGCCGCTGGTCGCCTGCTTGTACAGCGCGTAAATCTGCAGCATGGTCTTGTCGTCGGGTCTCTCGGGCAGTTTCTTGCTATCGATTACCGCCTGGTCGAACTTCGTATCGAGGTCGCTCATATCAATATTCCTCGCAAATCTGGGACAATTGAAAAAGGCTGGTGGTCAGCCGGGGCAGCTAGTGTATCGCCACCCCATGGGCAATTACGACTCCAGCGGTCGACCAAAGCAGCGCAGACAACCCGCGCCGCGCCAAATGAACGGGTTGCCGCCATCAGTATTCGTGGGAGACAACAGTGACGAGCGATTCTGCACTTGGTCAGTTGCTGCAACGCAATCGTGACCTGCGGCGCGGCTTCGAGAACGATATCCGGTTGCAGCAGCGGCTGCAGTCTCTGCGGCAATGGCAGTCGCAGCGACTGCAAGAGACCTATTCGGATCTCCACGCCACGCAGCGCTATCGCCCCGCGGTCGAGTTTTTCGTCAACGATCTTTATGGGTCACCCGACCTGTCGCGCCGCGATGATCAACTGCTGCGGGTCTACCCGGTAATGGAACGGATGTTGCCTGGGCCGACCCTCGACACGGTACAGCGTGCGCTGCAACTCGAGGTAATGAGCCAGGAACTCGACACCGCGATGGTGCTGGCCTGGCCCGGCGACGAAGCGGTCGAAGGCTGGAGTTACGCCGAGGCATATCGCCGTGCCGGCCGCCGCGAGGAGCGCGAGCAACAAATCCGGCTGCTGCTCCAGGTCGGCCATGACCTCGGCCGATCGCTGGCCCACCCGATGTTATATGCATTGCTGAAAATGCTGCACCGGCCGGCTCATATGGCAGGGTTCGGCGCGCTCCAGGACTTTCTGGAAAGAGGCTTCAGCGCGTTCAAGACCATGCAGGGCGCCGCCGAATTCCTGGCGACGATCGAGCGCCGCGAAACGCGAATCATGGAAAGTCTGTTTGCCGGCGGGTCGCCACTGCGCAATGTCGGCGCCGAAGGCTAGCGCCGGGAGCGACCGCTTACTGGCCCAACGGCGAATACAATGCCGGGTCCGCGAGGACCTCCTGCAAACCGTTATAAAGGTGGCCGGCCCACTCAGCCGCCCCTTCCTTGTCATCAATCAGGTCCTGGCGAATCTCGATACCGACATGCGGCAGGCCATCGGGCTCTGCATGGAAATCGATGGTGTAATCATGCGGATGACGCCCGGAGTATGGCTCATTGTCACCGACGCAAATATCCGGCATCGCCTCCAGCGCGTCGAGCAACGGTCGCGCAATTCGCGGATCACGATCCCACAACACCCCTATGTGCCACGGCCGCACCACCCTGTCGAAAACCGGGGTGCAACTATGGATCGATATCAGCGCCGGCGCCGGCGCCCGCTCGCGGAGCCGGTCAAGTTCGGCGGTAATGGCACGGTGATACGGGGCAAAGAACGAGCGAATTCGCTGGTCCTTTGCGTGTTCGTCGATCTCGATATTGCCGGGAATCGCAATGCCGTCACTGACTTCAATAAATGCAGTCGGATCGTCGAGGCGTCGATTGCAGTCGATGATGAGGCGTGAGTAGCCGGCAAGAACCGCGGGCGCATCGAGTAGTTGCGACAGCTGCAGCGTTACGTCCGCGGAGCCGATATCGTAGGCGACATGACGGTCGAGCACCCAGTCGTCCAGCCCCAGCTTGCCCATGGCGCCAGGAAAGGCCCGGCTGGCATGATCGGCCACCAGCAAAACGTTGGCCGCACCGTCCGCATTCACGACGGAGAACGGCGGCGGATCCCCTTCGCCGATTAGGGGATAGGCCCCTTCTCTGAGCATTTCCGTCTCTAAGTCCATGACAAGCATAACCGTAGCCGATCGTACTATCACCGATCCGCCTGTGGATTTTACGTATGGTGCCGCGAAGCACGACAGGCGGAAACTTGTACCAGTAGCGGTCGACAATAACAAGGGCGGAAAACCACTCCGACCTGAGGTGCTCCGGCGGATTCGGAGTCAGTCTTAATTCCCGTAACCCGGAGGCGGGTCGGTTTCATGGCGAGGCCGGGAAAACTGCAGAACGACCCCCGTATCGCTTCGGCGATGGACCATGTACTGGCCGCGGAACGCGGACTGCAACTCGACATCGAGTCCATAAAAGAAGCGGCAAACGGGCAACTCGCAGAAGCGCGGCTGAATGCGAGCCGGGTCATGGAACGCGCAGAGCAGCGCACCGCGGATGTACATCGTCGCGGCAAGCGCCAGCTCGAACGAGAAATCGCAGAACTGAAACGCGCCGCGGCGGCTGCGGCCCCCGCCGCAGAGCCCGATAGCGAACTGCTGCAGCGCATGCAGGATGCGGGCCGCTTGCTCGCGGCCCGCCTGACGAGCGGGGAAGATGAGCATTGAAGCGGGTTTCGCATTTGCTCAGCCACGACTCCAGGCCAGGCACGGCCAGAGAGTAAGCGCGGCTACCTGGAGAGAGGCTGAAACCAGTGTCGACCTCGGGCGCTGTCTGCAGGTGTTGCGCAGCTCATCGCTGCGGCCATGGATTTCGCACCTCACGCCACAGGCCGAGATCAGCGATTTGGAGCGCCATCTTCGTGATGACTGGCGGGATTATGTCAATGAGATTTCGCGTTGGGCACCGCCGCAATGGAGACCCTCGCTGCAGTGGTCGGTCACACTGTTGTATCTGCCGTTGCTGGGACACCTGATAGAGGGCTACCCGGCGCCGCAGTGGCTGACCACTGACCCGTTTGTGTCGAGCCTCGCCGCAAGCGAGCCTGGTTCACTTCAGGACATCATCGCAGTTACCGCGCTGGCGCCGCTGGCCGTCGCAGACAATGCCGGCGAGCTGCTGCCGGCCTGGTTCAGTCACTGGCGCTCGCTGATGCCGGCCAAAATGCCGCGCGAAACCCGTACCGGTCTGACGACGCTCGAACGCGTTGCCCTGGAACATATCGCCACCGCCGCAACAAGCGCGCCACCGAATCAGGCCGGCCTGCGCGCGGGAATCGGGCAGCGTTTGCAGCGACTTTTTCGCCACTATGCGCTCAGCGCAGTGGCACTGTTCAGTCACCTCGCGTTGACCGCGCTCGACGTCGAGCGTCTGCGCGGCGCGCTGATCGCGAGCCGGCTGCGCAGCATCGGAGCGAGAACATGAGCGGGCTGCGACCCTACGCCGCGCACTGGTTTGAACTCCTCGTCCCGCGCGAGGTTCTGACCGACGCGCTGCAACATCTGGCACGGACTCGCACTGTCGAGCTGGAGGCGCACAGTACGACCAGCGCCCCGCTTGACCTGCCGGATCTTCATTCCGGTCTGCAGGAGTATTCGCGCCTCGTCACCAAATACGGCCATTACTGGCCCGAACCGCGCGCCAGCGCCGCTGTGGCGCCGCAGGATCCGGAGCGGGTGCTGGAACAGGCGCTGGCCCGGCTGCGCCACTGGGAGAAAAGCGCAGAGCCACTGATCATCCAGTTGCAAAAACGCGCTCACGAAAAATCCGACCTCGAGCTGATCGCCGATTTTCTCGGCGCGACGGTGCCGCTTCCGAACCTCGATGCGTTTGCCAACGCCGGGCCGGCGCTGGCTGCGACGCTGTTTCTGGTGCCGGAGTCGACGCTACTGACACCAACGCCGCCGTCGGTCCTGGTACAGAAAGTCAGTACGGCAACCCGCAATTACCTCCTTGCTGTCGGCCCGACCGACCAGGTCAGCGAACTGCGCCGCTCGATGGAAGCATTGCGCGCCCGCGAAATCCTGTTGCCGTCATGGCTGCCGCCAAAACGGGCGGAAACGATGACCGCCGTGACAACGAGAATCGACACATGTCAGGAGGAAACCGCAAAACTGCTGGGCCAGCTCGAGCAAATTGGCGAGAGCACCGGACTTGCCGCCGCATTACACGATATCGAACTGCTCGTTTGGCTGGTTGAGAACGTTCCGTCTCTGCCGCTGACCGAGCACTTCGCCTGGATCACCGGGTGGACCAGCGATCCCGATGGCGGCACGCTCGAGGCCAGGCTCGATGGCGCCGGGATACCTCACCTGCTGCGTCTTCCCGACGAAGTTCCGGATGTTGCTGTACCGACGGTACTGCGCAACCCCGCATGGATTCGTCCGTTCGAACTGTTTGCACGCATGCTCGGCACACCGTCTGCCGCCGAAGTCGATCCGAGCCGCATCGTCGCGTTCGCCGCACCCCTGATGTTTGGCTATATGTTTGGCGACGTCGGCCAAGGTCTGGTCCTGTTGCTGGCCGGTCTCGCGTTGCGCAAGCGCGTGCCCACCCTTGGCCTGCTGGTGCCCGGCGGGGCGATGTCGATAGTGTTCGGTTTCGTTTTTGGCAGCATATTCAGCCGCGAGGACATCATCCCCGCGCTATGGCTGCATCCGCTCGATCATCCCGTACCGATACTCCTCGCCACGCTGATTTTCGGTGCCGCATTGCTGACCCTCGGGCTCCTGTTCGACGCGCTGCAGTACTGGTGGCGGGGCATGGCGCCGACATGGTTCGGCAGCCGCGCCGGGCTGCTCGTGTGCTATCTCAGTCTCATTGCCGCGCCCTTCGCGCCCGCCGCATTGTGGGGCGCGCTGGCAGGCGCGGCGTGGTTTATCGGCGGCGCTGCTCTGATTGCGAACAGGCATCGCGCGGCGGCACTCGGCACGCATGCGGCGCAACTGCTGGAAAGCCTGATGCAGCTGCTGGTCAACACGATCTCGTTCGTCAGGGTAGGCGCCTTTGCATTGGCGCATGCCGGCCTCGCCGCGGCCGTTGTCGGCGTCTCCGAAGCCGCCAGCGGTATCGGCTATGTGCTGCTGATGGTCATAGGCAACGCGATCGTCATTGCCCTCGAGGGGCTGGTTGTCGGGATCCAGACGACCCGGCTCGTACTGTTCGAATTCTTTGTCCGATTTCTCAAGGGAGAGGGCCGATTATTCCGCCCGCTGCTGCCTCCACCGACTTCATCCGATTCCGCTGTTTCGAGGAAAAACCCATGAAACCCAGAGCCAAGTTGATGGCCTTTGCACTGACCATTGCCGCCGTGTTGGCGGCAGCCGCGACGCTCGTCCTGATCGCGGTGCCCGCCACCGCGGCTGAGGCTGCAGCTACTGCCGCAGCTACCGATCCCACCATCGTGCGCTGGGGATTTATCGCCGCGGCGCTCGCCGCAGGCCTGTCCGCGCTCGCGGCCGGCTACGCCGTCGCCCAGGTCGGTACGGCCGCGGTCGGCGCTCTCGCCGAAAAGCCGGAATTGCTGGGACGGGTCCTGATCCTGGTCGGGCTGGCGGAGGGCATTGCGATCTACGGATTGATTGTTGCCATCCTGATTTTCAACCGGATCGGCTGAGATGCGCGTGGCTTTCGTGGGTGACCATTACAGCGCGCTGGGGTTCCGGCTCGCCGGGGCTGATGCATACGCACCCAAACCGCATGAGGCACAGCGCCTGCTGGAACGCCTGCATGAAAAGGTCGAAATGATGCTGCTGACTCCGGCGGTCGCGGAACATGCACGGCCCGACTGGCTCGCCACGGCGCTGGCGCAACCGCACCCGCTGACACTGATTGTCCCCGACGCCAGCGGGCTGCAAAGACCGCCGGACTTCGCCGCGCGCATCCGCCGGATCCTCGGCGTGGAGTCAATCTAGTGAAAACCGCAAGCGGTATCGCCGAAACACAGACCCAGAGCATGCTCGATCGGCTGCAACGTGAGCGCGAAAAGCTACGCCGCGAAATCGAAGAGCAAACCGCGGAGCAGTGCATCAGTCTCGCCGCCACCGCGCGGCGCAGGGCGCGCGAGCGAGTCGCCCAGGCCGTCGCGGAAACACGCGAGCATAACGATGCGCGACTCGGCCTCATTCGGGCCGCGTTGCAGACGCGGGCGCGGCAGCGTCAGCACAAACGTCAGTTACGGCTACTGGAAACAGGGAACGAAGCATTGGCAAGCGGCCTCGGACAGCGCTGGCAACAGCCCGCAGATCGCTATGCCTGGTGCCTGACACTTGTCCGCAGAGCCGGCGCACTGCTGCACCAGAAGGACTGGCAGATGGTGTATGCAAAAGGCCTCGCGGCAGACGAGCGCAGCCGCCTCGCTGCGGCGGCAGCGGAGTTCGATGCGGCACTTGCGTTTGAGTGTGACGACAGCCTGCCGGGTGGCGCGCGGCTGACGGCCGGCGCGGCCTGTATCGACGCCAGCACGACGAATCTCTGTCGCCCGAGCCCTGAGCTGGATGCCGCCCTGCTCGCCGCGCTGGTGGAGATTGAGGAGGCGCAATGACCACGAATAGCGCAACGATCAGATGGATCGGCGGCCCGGTGCTACGCGCACGCACCGACAGCAACTTTCGCATGCACGAGGCACTCGCAGTCGGACCCGACGGGCTGTTGGGAGAGGTAATCCAGCTGCGTGATGACGAACTGATTGCACAGGTCTACGAGGACACGACCGGGTTAAAACCGGGTGACCCGGTGCGCGGCAGCGGCCAGCCACTCTCGGTGCGGCTCGGGCCGGCACTGCTCGGCAATATCTTCGACGGTCTGTTGCGCCCGCTTGGCGCAGCCGACGAGCGCTTCATCAAACCCGGCGCCGAGCACCGCGGCGGCGAACGCTTCACATTCAGGCCAACGGTGGCGGTGGGAGATTCGGTGGCGCCCGGACAGGCTTACGCGGTGGCGACAAGCGGATTACGCGAACACGTTTGCCTCGTGCCGCCACTATGCCGTGGCCGCATCGAATGGCTCGCGGCGGAAGCCGAGGTCGACGACCGCGCGACGGTTGCGAAGATCGATACCGGCAACGGTGTTGCCGACATTGCACTGAGCGAGGTCTGGTCGGTGCGGACAGCGCGACCGGTGAGGCAACGGCTGCAGGCAGCGGCACCGCTGATCACCGGACAACGCATTCTCGACACCCTGTTCCCGGTCGCGCGCGGCAGCCGCGCCGCCTTGCCCGGCGGCTTCGGCACCGGCAAGACCGTGCTGCAGGAAGCGCTCGCGAAATGGTGCGACGCTGACATCATCGTCTACGTCGGGTGCGGCGAACGTGGCAACGAAATGGCGGAAGTACTCGATGAACTACCGCAACTCGAGGACCCCCGCACCGGCCGCCCGCTGATGGAACGTACGGTCATTATCGCCAATACGTCGAACATGCCCGTTGCCGCGCGCGAGGCGAGCATCTACACGGCCATCACCGTTGCCGAGTATTTCCGCGATCGCGGCCTGCATGTCGCACTGATGGCGGACTCGACAAGTCGCTGGGCCGAGGCGCTACGTGAGGTCTCGGGCCGTCTCGGCGAACTACCCGGCGAAGCCGGCTACCCGGCCTATCTGAGTTCACGGCTGGCCGATTTCTACGAGCGCGCCGCCCGCGTCAGAACATTGTCGGGTGAAGAGGGGTCGGTCACGATTATCGGCGCGGTCAGCCCGCCGGCCGGCGACTTCTCCGAACCCGTGACGTTGCATACCAAGCGCTATGTACGGTGTTTCTGGGGCCTCGACAGGACCCGGGCACAGGCCCGTTTTTACCCGGCAATCCATCCTCTGCAATCGTATTCCAGTGACGCGACCGTTCTCGGCCAGTGGTGGAACACCCAGGGCAATCCGGACTGGTCGGCACAGCGCCAGCGCCTGCTGAAACTGCTCGAGGAACAAGCTCATCTCGAACGCATGGCGCGGATCGTCGGCAAGGATGCGCTGCCGCCCGCGCAACAACTGACCCTGTTGTGCGCCGAGCTGGCGAATGAAGCCCTGCTGCGGCAGTCCTCGTTCTCGCCGGTAGACCGCTACTGCTCACCGGAGCGCCAGGCGGCGATGCTGCGGGCCGTCATGCATTTCCTGGAACTCGCGGAACATGCGCTCGAGCACGGGGTCGCGCTGGCGCAGATTAGCGCGTTGCCGATACTGGCTCACATGATGCGGCTCGGCGAGGAATTCGGCGAGGATGCCATCGATCGGCTGCGGCTGCTGCCACGCCGGCTCGATCACGATTTCGCAACGCTGGAAGCGGAGGTCGCCGATGCAGCTTGACGTAACACTCGAACGCTGTGCGACCCGGATAGAGGGACCGCTGTTGTTCCTGCGCCGCGCGGTCAATGTCGGCCTGAACACGGCCGTGGAGGTCGTCGGTGAAGACGGCCGCGCGCGGATCGGCCGCGTTGCGATGCTGAGCGACGAGCAAATGGTCGTGCAGGTACTGGAATCGACCTCCGGCCTCGGTCTCGAAGATGCCACGGTACGACTGCGCGACGAGCCGCTGTTGTTCGGCGTCGGCCCCGGCATGCTCGGCCGCGTGTTCGACAGCATTGGACGGCCCCTCGATGGTGGCGCGCCGGTTCCGGCCGTTACCCGAATGCGGATTGACGGGCTCGCAATCAACCCGGCGGCGCGCGCGTTGCCGCGCGACTTCATCGAAACCGGGGTCACGACGATCGACCTGATGAACAGCCTCGTCAGGGGCCAGAAACTGCCGCTGTTCTCGGCCGGTGGCTTGCCGCACGATCGCCTTGCCACCGAAATAGCGCGCCGCGCCCGACTGCGCAGCGAAGAATCCGGCGCCTTTGCGACCGTTTTTGTCGGCATCGGCGTGTCCCACGACAGCGCCGAGGCGTTTCGCGAGGCCATGGAGGGCTCAGGTGCGCTGGCCCACACGGTGATGTTTTTGAATCGCGCCGACGAACCCAGCACGCAACGCCTGCTGACCCCGCGCTATGCATTAACCGCGGCGGAGTACCTGGCTTTTAACGAGGGACGCCATGTTCTTGTGATCCTCACTGACATGACCAACTACTGCGAGGCGTTGCGCGAAGTCTCGGCGAGCCATGGGGAAATTCCCAGCCGCAAGGGCTATCCGGGGTACATGTATTCCGATCTTGCCGGAATCTACGAACGTGCCGGCTGCATCAACGGCCTGGAGGGCACCATCACGCAATTGCCAATCCTTACGATGCCCGGCGACGATATCGGTCATCCGATCCCCGACCTTACCGGCTACATCACCGAGGGGCAGATCGTGCTCGACCGAGAACTCGATCGCAAGGGCATCTACCCGCCGGTGCGGGTACTACCCAGCCTGTCACGATTGATGGATGCAGGTACGGGCAAGGGTTTTACCCATGCCGATCACCCGGCGCTGGCGCACCAGCTTTTCGCCGCCTATGCCCGCGCCGAACGAGTCAGGCTGCTGGCGAGCGTCATGGGCGAGGAAGGCCTGCCCGAAAATGACCGGAAATTCCTCGCGTTTGGCGACCGTTTCGAGCAAAAACTGGTCAATCAGCAAAAAGGCCGCAGCCTGGAGGAAAGCATGCAGGTAGGCTGGGACATACTTAAGGGCCTGCCGAGCGTAGAGCTGACCCGGCTGTCCAACGAGCAGATCAAGAAATATCTGGAGACCTGACAAACATGCCCGAAGCGCGCGACCTGACGCCAACCCGCAGTGTCCATCTCGAACTGCGCGACGAGCGACGCATGGTCCGCGAGGGATACGGATTCCTCGACGAGAAGCGGATCATGCTGGCCAGCGAAATCCTCGTCCAGTTGAAACAATACAACGCGGGGTTTCACCGCTACACCGACTGCCAGACCGAGGCCGCCGCAGCGCTTGCAGCGGCCGCTGCAAGACATGGCCTTGACGGGCTCGAGGTTTACCCGGCGGCAGATTTGCGTGAGGCCACAATCGAGACCGCAAAGCGGCGTTTTCTCGGGGTCGCGCAAATCGCCGTAAAATGGGACGACGCGGCGGCCGTCACAACCTATCCGGCGGTCAATCCAAGTCCCGAGGCACGCCATTGCGCCGCCGTGTTCGCGCGCCTGTTGGGGCATGCCGCCGAACTCGCGGCGCTCGCCGGAAATCTGCGCCGCCTTGCGGCGGAATATGGCCGTACCGAGCGACGCGCGCGAGCGTTGGAGAATGTCGTGTTGCCGGAGATTGACGAAAGCGTTCGCTTTGTTGGCGAACAGCTTGACGCCGTCGATCAGGAGGAAGCGGTAAGAGTACGCTACGCCGGTGTCGGCAATGATCGCTGACGGGTGGAAAAGATAGCGTCCTGATACAATTGGACGGTGCAAATCGGTCGCGCGTGCATTTATCATGATCAGCGGCCGCACCGTAAATCAAGGCTGAAAAAGGGTACTATCGGCCGATTGCCGCGGTTGCGACAATTTAGCGGCATATCATGCGCCAAGGCACCGGAAAAAGGCCCGGCGCCACACGCGCAGGCCTTCATTGCAGATGCTGATAAAAATCAAAAAAGGACTCGACCTGCCGGTTGCCGGACGACCGGAACCGGTTATCGATGACGGCGCCAGGGTCGCGACCGTAGCGCTGATGGGCGACGACTACATCGGGCTAAGGCCGACGATGCATGTCGAATCGGGCCAGCGGGTCAGACTCGGCGATCGACTCTTCAGCGATAAGAGAAACCCGGGGGTGGCGTTTACCGCGCCGGGAGCCGGGATCGTCGAAGCCATCAACCGCGGCGCGCGCCGGGTACTGCAGTCGGTAGTGATACGGCTGGATGGCGACGCCGAGGTGACTTTCCCCCGCCATGATCGCGCCGCACTTGCGGCACTGGACACCGCAACGGTACAAAAACAGCTCGTAGACGCCGGCCTGTGGACGGCGTTTCGAACCCGACCGTTCAGCAAGATCCCGGCGCCGGGTACGCGACCGGTATCGATCTTCGTCACTGCGATGGACAGCAACGCGCTGGCGGCGCCGCCAGCGACGATAATCAACGAATATCGCGATGACTTTGTCGATGGCCTCGACGTCATTGCCCGCCTGACCGCCGGGCCGGTCTATGTCTGCACGGCACCCGGCAGCGGAATACCGCTCGCTGGCGGCGAGCAGTTCCGCCATGCCGAGTTCGCCGGGCCGCACCCGTCGGGACTGGTTGGCACGCATATACACTTTCTCGACCCGGCCGATGCCGGACATGTCGTGTGGCATATTGGCTACCAGGACGTCATCGCGGTCGGCCGCCTGTTTACCCGCGGCCAGATCTGGACAGAGCGAATCATCGCGATGGCCGGTCCAAAAATGGAGCGGCCGCGACTGGTGCGGACACGCCTCGGCGCCAACACCGAAGACCTGATGCGCGGGGAACTGAAGCCGGGACGTGTGCGAGTCATCTCGGGACCGATACTGTCCGGCCGCCGCGCCGCCGGCTGGGCCACGTTTCTGCGCCGCTACGATCTGCAGATCAGCGCGCTGCAGGAGGGGCATGAACGCGAGTTCCTGGCCTGGCTGAAACCGGGTTTTGGCAAGTATTCGGCAATCCGCGCCTTTGCCGGCAGCATTGAGCGATCGCGGCCGCGCGATTTCGACACATCGCAAAACGGCAGTCCCCGGGCAATGGTGCCGATCGGCAACTTCGAACCGGTAATGCCGCTGGATATCCTGCCGGCACCGCTGTTGCGGGCGCTGATCGTTCAGGATACCGACACCGCGCAGGCGCTCGGGTGCCTCGAGCTCGACGAAGAAGATCTCGCGCTGTGCTCTTTCGTTTGCGCGAGCAAATACGAGTATGGCGTCGCGCTGCGCGAGAACCTCACCCAGATCGAGAAGGAAGGCTGATGAAACCGCTGCGCAAGCTTCTCGACCGGATCGAACCCCATGTCACCAAGGGCGGTAACTTCGAGGGTCTGGCCGCGTTGTACGAGATGGTGGATACGTTGTTCTTTTCACCGCCGGATCGCACCCGCCACGCGCCTCACGTCCGCGACGCGCTCGACCTCAAACGGGTAATGATCCTGGTGGTCGTGGGAACATTCCCGGCAATCCTGATGGCGCTGTGGAACACCGGCTACCAGGCCAATACTGCAATGGCGGCAATGGGCCTCGAATCTGCGGCCGGCTGGCGCGGTGGCCTGCTCGATGTACTGGGGGTCGGCTATGACCCGTCGAGCATCGCCGCGTGCATGCTCCACGGGTTGATGTATTTCCTGCCGATCTACGTGGTCACGATGATCGCCGGTGGGTTCTGGGAGGTGTTGTTTGCCACCGTTCGCAACCACGAGGTCAACGAGGGTTTTTTCGTCACTTCGATGCTGTACACGCTGATCTTGCCGCCGGCAACGCCGCTGTGGCAGGTCGCGCTTGGCATCAGTTTCGGCGTGGTGATCGCGAAAGAGGTATTTGGCGGCACCGGCAAGAACCTTTTCAACCCGGCCTTGGCCGGACGCGCCTTTCTGTATTTCGCCTACCCGGTGCAGCTGTCCGGCGATGCTGTGTGGACGGCGGTGGACGGATTTAGCGGCGCGACCGCACTCGGACTCTCCGCCTATGGCGGGGTGGAGGCGATACTCGCCGACGGCCTGACCTGGATGGACGCCTTTCTCGGTGTGATGCAGGGTTCGCTCGGCGAAACGTCCGCGCTGGCCTGCCTGCTCGGCGGACTGTTCCTCATCTACACGCGCATCGCGTCGTGGCGAATCATCGTCAGCGTTTTTCTCGGCATGGTCGCGACCACGCTCGTTTTCAACCTGATCGGCAGCGACACCAACCCGATGTTCTCGATGCCCTGGCACTGGCATCTCGTGCTCGGCGGATTCGCGTTCGGCATGGTGTTTATGGCTACCGATCCGGTCACTGCGGCCCATACCGATACCGGGCGCTGGATTTTCGGTTTCCTTATCGGCGCGCTGACGGTTGTCATTCGCGTTGCCAACCCGGCCTTCCCCGAGGGCATCATGCTGGCGATCCTGTTTGCCAATATTTTCGCCCCGCTGATCGACCACTTCGTGATCCAGGCCAATATCCGACGGAGGCGCAAGCGTCGTGTCCGCGTCAGTTGAAACCCCGACAAAAACGCTGCTGGTGGCGCTGGGCGTCAGCCTGGTGTGTTCGGTACTGGTCGCCGCCGCGGCGGTCGGCCTGCGTCCACGCCAGGCGGAAAACGAACTGCGCTTCCAGCAGAGAAACATCCTTGCCGCGGCCGGGCTGTACGATCCGGCCGGCGACGTCAGCGAACAGTTCGACCAGATCGAGGTTCGCATCGTCGATCTCGACACCGGCGAGTATGTCGAAGATCTCGACCCGAACGACTACGACACGCAGGCAGCACTGCGCAACCCGGCACAGAGCGACGCGCTCGACAAATCCGATGACATCGCCAACATCAAGCGCCGCGAGCGTTATGCCAAGGTCTACCTGCTGCGAGACGGCGATGAAATAGAGACCATCATCCTGCCGATCCGCGGCTACGGCCTGTGGTCCACGATGTACGGCTTTATTGCACTGGAGGCGGACGGCAATACGGTTTCCGGCCTGTCCTTCTACGAACATGGCGAGACGCCGGGCCTCGGCGACAAGATCGAAGACCCGCGCTGGCTGGGCCTGTGGCACGGCAAGAGAGTCTACGACGCGGATGGCGAGCCGCAGCTGGAGGTGATCCGTGGCCGAGCGGCAGCCGACGATCCGCACTCAATCGACGGCATGGCCGGGGCGACCCTGACCGGCCGCGGGGTCACCAACATGCTTGCATTCTGGCTCGGCGGGCAGGGCTACGGCCCCTACCTGCGCGGACTGGAACGAACCGGGAGCGATTCATGAACGGCGAGGCAAAACAGGTCCTGCTGCGGCCGCTGATCGACGAAAACCCGATCATGCTGCAGATCCTCGGTATTTGCTCGGCACTCGCGGTGACGACCTCGCTGTTGCCGTCATTGACGATGTGCCTGGCATTGACCGCGGTACTGGTGTTGTCGAATGCATCGATCAGCGCGATCCGCAACTTCCTCCCGACCAACATCCGCATCATCGTGCAAATGACGATTATCGCCTCGCTGGTCATCGTTACCGACCAGGTCCTGAAAGCCTACGCCTACGAAATCTCGAAGCAACTGTCGGTGTTCGTCGGTCTGATCATCACCAATTGCATCGTGCTGGGCCGGGCCGAGGCCTATGCGATGAAAAACCCGGTCGGCCTGTCGATCCTCGATGGCCTGGGCAATGCGCTCGGCTACAGCCTGATTCTGATAGTCGTCGCGACCTGCCGCGAACTGTTTGGCGCCGGGACGCTGATGGGCGTGCCGATTCTGCCGGTTGCCAGCGATGGCGGCTGGTATGTCCCGAACGGCCTGATGCTGTTGCCCCCCAGCGCATTCTTCATCATCGGCTTGATGATCTGGGCGGTCAGAAGCTGGAAGCGCGAGCAGGTGGAAAAAGCCGAATTCCGGATCCATGAAGTTCACCGGACGGAGGCATTGTGATGGAAGGACTCCTCACATTGTTTATCCGCGCGGTCTTCGTCGAGAACCTCGCGCTGTCGTTTTTTCTCGGCATGTGCACGTTTCTGGCTGTGTCCAAGCGCATTACCACCGCCATCGGCCTGGGACTCGCCGTTATCGTTGTCCAGGCGATCACCGTACCGCTCAATAACCTTATCTATCAATACCTGCTGAAAGCAGGCGCGCTCACCTGGGCGGGCTTACCGGATGTCGACCTCAGTTTTCTCGGCCTCGTCAGCTACATCGGCGTGATTGCCGCGATGGTGCAGCTGCTGGAGATGGCGCTGGACCGTTTCTTCCCGGCGCTGTACCACGCGCTGGGTATCTTCCTGCCGCTGATAACCGTCAACTGCGCAATCCTCGGCGGCAGCCTGTTCATGATCGAACGCAGCTACGGCTTCGCCGAAAGCGTGGTCTACGGCGTTGGCAGCGGGGCCGGTTTTGCGCTCGCGGTCATCGCGCTGGCCGGGCTGCGGGAGAAGATGAAGTACAGCGACGTACCCGAGGGTCTGCAGGGCCTCGGGATCACTTTTATCACCGTCGGCCTGATGTCGCTCGGTTTCATGGCGTTCTCCGGTATCTGAAGCGGCATTCGATGAGGCCAGGCAACAGACATGCTTGAAGTCACACTAGGCGTCACCTTTTTTACCCTGATCGTACTGAGCCTGTGCGTAGTGATTTTGCTGGCCCGGAAACGGCTGGTTGCCAGCGGCGAGATCGACATCGTCGTAAACGAGGAGCGCACGCTGCACGCCGCGGCAGGGGGCAAGCTGCTCAACGCGCTTGGCGATGCCGGGCTTTTCTTATCGTCGGCCTGTGGCGGCCAGGGCACCTGTGGACAGTGCAGGGTTCAGATCAGCGATGGCGGCGGGACACTGCTGCCGACCGAAGCTTCGCTGATAAACAAACGGGAGGCGCGCGAGCATGTGCGGCTCGCCTGCCAGGTGGCGTGTAAACAGAACATGAAGATCCAGATCCCGGACGAGGTTTTCGGGGTCAGGAAATGGCAATGCTCGGTCCGCTCCAACCGCAATGTGGCGACCTTTATCAAGGAACTCGTGCTGGAGCTGCCCAGCGGCGAGGCGCTGGATTTTCGTGCCGGCGGCTTTATCCAGATCGAATGCCCGCCGCATGATGTCAGTTTCCGCGATTTCGATGTTGACGAGGAATACCGCGACGAATGGGATCGTTACGACCTGTGGCGTTATCGCTCGATCTGCACCGAGAACGTGATGCGGGCATATTCGATGGCCAACTACCCGGAAGAAAACGATATCGTAATGCTGAACGTACGCATTGCGACGCCGCCACCGGGCGGTAACGGCGATATCCCGCCCGGCCTGATGTCGTCCTACATCTTCAGCCTCAAACCCGGCGATGAGGTCACTATCTCTGGGCCATATGGGGAATTTTTCGCCAGGGACACCGACGCGGAGATGATATTCGTCGGCGGTGGCGCGGGCATGGCGCCAATGCGGTCGCATATTTTCGATCAGCTAAAACGCCTGCACAGCAAGCGCAAAATCTCATTCTGGTACGGTGCCCGAAGCCTGCGCGAGATGTTCTATGTCAATGACTTCGACACTCTCGCCGCCGAGAACAGCAATTTCGACTGGCATGTCGCGTTGTCCGAACCGCTGCCTGAAGACAACTGGAGCGGCTACACCGGATTTATTCACCAGGTACTGTTCGAGCATTACCTGCGTAATCACCCGGCACCGGAAGACTGCGAGTACTACCTGTGCGGACCGCCGGTCATGAACAGTGCGGTCATGCAGATGCTCGAGGACCAGGGTGTCGAGCCTGACAACATCATGCTCGACGACTTCGGCGGCTGAGCGCCACGACAGCAACAACGACGAGACACTATGCCCATTTCAGCAATCAGCCCCGGTTCCTGGTTACGCACTGCGCTGCCCGTCAGCGCGATGCTGGCTGCGCTGGGCGGCTGCTCGCACGGTGACTGGCACCTGACCGGCAACACGATGGGAACCACATACTCGGTCAGAATCGTCGCCCCCGAGACGAATTCCGGCGCGGATAACCTGCAGGACGAGATCGAAGCGGAACTCAGCAAGATCAACGCTCTGATGTCGACATACACCGAGGAATCGCAGCTGTCGCGCTTCAACAGCAGCGATTCCATTGACTGGGTCAGCGTCGATCCCGGCGTCGTCGATGTCGTTGACGCCGCGCTTAGAGCAAGCGCGATCAGTGACGGCGCGTTCGACCCCACCGTCGGACCGCTAGTCGAACTGTGGGGGTTTGGCGGCGGCGGACCGCGCGCCACGCCGCCGTCACAAGGCGAAATCGATACCGCAATCGAGACGGTCGGCTTCGACCTGGTCAGTACCCGCGAGGAACCGCCGGCACTGCGCAAGCTCAAACCCGCGGTCGCACTCGACCTGTCCGCGCTCGCCAAGGGTTACGCGGTCGATCGGATCGACTGGTTGCTGGACAGCCGCGGCATGGATCGCTACATGATCGAGATAGGCGGAGAAGTCAAAACCCGCGGCCTCAATCAGGACAGTCAACCCTGGCGAATAGCGGTCGAGCGACCGATCGCCACGGAGCGCTCGGTTCATACCGTGCTGAGTCTGTCGGGAGAGGCGATCGCAACATCAGGCGATTACCGTAATTTTTTCGAGATCGACGGCCAAAGGTACTCCCATACAATCGACCCGGTCAGCGGTCGGCCGGCCATGAACGACCTGGCGTCCGTGACGATAGTCGCCTCTTCGGCAATGGAGGCCGACGCCATGGCTACGGCGCTACTGGTGTTGGGTCCGGACAAGGGCATGCGATTGGCAAACGAACAGCGTATCGCAGCGCTCTTTCTGCTGCGCGATGGCAACGAAATCGTAGCGCGACACAGTCAGGCGTTCGCGCCCTACCTGGACGACGGTGACTCCGAATGACGACCTTTTTTATCAGTCTGCTGTTTATTTCCCTTTTTATGCTTGCGCTGGGGCTCGGTGTAATACTCGGGCGCGAACCGATCCGTGGCAGCTGCGGCGGAGCAAACAATCCCGAAGGCTGCGAGGTCTGCGCCGGTTCCTGCCCGAAACGCATACGGGCAGAGCGGCGGAGGCAGGCCGAATCGCAGAGGGAGTTATGACGATGCCCGAGAAAACCCAAGCCCGGCAATACATGTCGAAGTCGCTCATCACTCTGCGGCCGAATATGGATGTGCTCCAGGCCGTCCACCTGCTGGTCGACAACAAAATCTCGGGCGCCCCGGTGATCGACGATCACGGCAATATCGTGGGAATGCTAACCGAGCGCGACTGCATGGAAGTCGTGCTCAAAGCGAGCTACCACGGTGAGCTTGGGGGCCAGGTCGAGCAGTATATGAGCCGGGTCGTGCGTACGGTCGATGTCGACAGCAGCCTGCTGGACCTGGCGCAAATGTTCGTGAACTCCTCGTACCGGCGCTACCCGGTGATGGACGGCAATCGCCTGGTCGGAATCATCAGCCGTCGCGACATGCTCCGCGCGGTCCAGGATCTCGCGCACAAGGGCCTCTGAGCGGCTATTCCGGCGGCCAGTTAGCGTCGCGTTGGATCGTTTCCCAGCGATAAGTGAACGACAGCATGAAAACGTTTACGTCATAGTCGTAGGCGTCCTGGCCAAGGGTCAGCAGGTTCGGCATGGTATCCGGCTCGATTCCATCGAGCGCCCAGTCGTCGGACGAATAGTCCTCATACAACCAGCCCGCTTTGAATGAAAGCGCATTACTAAATGCATAGCTCGCTGAAACACTGAGCGTTTTGCGATCGGTTTTCAGCTCCGGGTATGCCGACTGCAGTCCGGTTGTCGATACGCGATTCTGGCCCTCGGATTTGGCCAGCGTGTAATCGACATCAAGATCGACTCGCTTGAGAATCTGCGGCAGACGGACACCGAAAATCAACGTATCGAACTCATCGCGCGAGCGCGCACTCCAGTTCGGATCGGCGAAAGTGCTGCTGCCCTGCTGCCGCGAGTTGTATTTCTCATAGCTGTAAATTGCATACAGGTTAGCGCGATCGTTCCAGTTGTAATCGCTGTCCAGCGTGTAGTTGAGATACTCCGCCTTGCGCAGACCCAGGTTGGAGGGATTAGAGTAGTCCTCGTCGGCCCAGGTGGCGGCAAAACCCAAACCCAGATCATCCGCCGGCGTAACGTCAATACGCGCCTCGAAATCGGTGCGGTCGCGAGATGCCAGATTGTATTTGCGCAGCAACGGATTCTGCGGCGCAAAGTCGTCATTGACCAGCGCCTTATAGTTCGAACCGCCACGACTCTCGCTCCCTACCGTCGCCCTGAAGTCCACTACTCCGCCCGTGTCGAAGCGAAACCGCGCCCAGTACCGGTCGGTGTCGGTCTCATTACGTTCCTGATCGTCACGATCCCAGCCGTCGTAACGGTAGCCGAAATAAAAGCGGCTGTTCTGATCGAGCCGCGCGCTCGCCTCGAGATCGACGGTATCGCGGGTATAACTGTAAATCCGGTTTTCGGTCGAGTCTCCCGGTGCGCTGTCGACCCGCACCCAATTGTAGGTATCCACGGGTGAGTCATTGTCGCGGTCATCGTAACGGTACTCGCCCTTCAGCCGCACCCGGCGCCAGGGATTCGTCGTGACCCGCAACAACACGTTGGTGGTGTCGAGCTCTGCGTCGAGATTGGAACGCGGCAATGGATCGGTCGCGATCGCAGAGTTGATGGTATAGGGCAGGTAATCGTCGTCCTGTTTGCCTTTGCCAATGGCGACATTACCGCTCACCACGGTGCGCCATGTCGCAAAGTTATAGGAACCGCTCAGGTTGTACTGAACAAACTGGTTGTCCGGGGAAGACGCGGCGCGGCCGACATCCGTGCCGGTAAACGGGTTTTCCCACGTCTGGCCCCAGGTACTGTTATTGAAATACGAGAGCAGCGAGCCCAGACGCACCTGCCAGCGGTCGCCGGTGTAGCCGATACTGGCCTCGAACTGATCGGTGTTGTAATCCAGTGCCGCCGGCAATACGGATCCGTTGCCATAAAAAGTCCCGGTGAAAAGTTTCGTTCCATCGCGCTCTTCATGGCTGTAGTCGGCATTAAAGTCGAATCGCTCTCCGAGCAGGAACCCGAGGCCCGCACCGATGGTCTCGCGGTCCCACTTGATATCGATATCCTGCAGGCTGGCGTCAAGCTGTGGCATCAGCGCAGTGCTTGGTCCACGCACCCAGCCGCCACGTAACGAGAGGTCGGATGAGCCGGCACCGGCAAAAACGGTCTGCGTGTCATCGAAGCGGCGGCGCGGTATTTCGTCATAAAACAGGCTGGCTTCCCACAGGCCCTGTTTCGATGCTCCGAGCCGGGCCGAACGCGAATCCAGGCCGAGATTTTCACCTTCCGCCTCGAGCTTGTAGCCGTCGCCGCCCCAGTAACGCACCTTGCCATCCAGCAACAGCTCTTCGCCTTCCTTGTCTAGACCGGTGTAGTCACCGAACCTGGCAGAGTCGTCCGATACGCTAATTGCCCCGGCTTCCGCCTCCACGGCCCAGCCCTCCGCAAACGGACACATCGAACATGACCAGGTCGAGGTATCCGGCGGTTCCTGCGCCTGCGCTGCCGGCCCCAGCAACAGCATGGCGGCCGCGGTACCCGCCGCGGCCAACGGCGTCGCAAAAGCGTTACGGATATTGTTTTTCCTTTGTCTCATCACCGCTACCTCGACAACTTCGGACCAGACGGATGGTTGGAACCATGCACCTGGGAATGACAGTTCAGGCAACTACCGGCGACCACATTGATGTTGGCATTTTCGATTGAGGCATCGGTATAGAGAATACTCGGGTGCCCGCCCTGGGAATGGCAGCTCTGGCACAGCAACGGCGGCCGTTTGACCAGCAGCGCCGGATGGTTCGAGCCATGCGGGTCATGGCACAGCGAGCAGTCTTCGGACACTGGCGCGTGCTCCCATACAAACGGGCCACGGAATTCCGCATGGCATTCATAACACTGCTGGTTCAGCGTCACCCGGTTGAGCGAGCCCTCCGCTGCCGCGGAATCATGAGGATTGTGACAACTGCTACAGGTCATCGACCCGAACCGTACAGGGTGTGCAAAGGCCTTCTGGAACTGGGACTCCTGCTCCTGGTGACAGGCATAGCAAACCTCGGCCTGATCGTTGCGGCTCAACACCGGGTCCTGCTCCGCATGCACGTTGTGACACTCGACGCAGGCACGACCCTCCGTCTCGTGAACGCTGCCGTACCAGCCATGGCCTAGCTGCTGGGTGTGGCATCCGGCACAAACCGCATTCTGTTCCTCGACAGTTGCGGTCGAACCCTCAGCGAACAACGGCATCGGTACCCGGCTCTCACCGCGTTCGCGGCGCCCGGTATGCGCGCCACCGGGACCATGGCAAGCCTCGCATTGCAACTGGCCCGGCGCAAACGGCGTCCGCGAATCATGCGGATTGCCGTGCGAGTTCAGAAAAATGGCATTGATACGGCGATCGTCGTGACAGGCAAGACAAGTATCCGCACCGCGCCGGCTATAGCCGGGTTCATCGTTGTCGGCATCGGCCCCGGGAGTCTGCGCATTGCCGACCGGCGCGAGAAGCAATGCGATTGCAAATCCAACCGCAATCCGCGCCGCCATAAAGTTTATGTTCTTCTGGATTAACTCAAGCATGAAGCCCCGCTCGTTCGTTTTTTGGCTGTCACGTCAGCGTCTGCTAAATCCTACCTGAAACGCCATGCCAAGGCATAGAAAAAGGGCCGGGGGAAAACCCCGGCCCTGATTTTTTTCGTCAGTCATTTCAGCGATGACTGGCGTCTGCCGCGGAGATCAGTCTCCGTGGTAGAGCGTGGTGTCGAACGTGCTGCCTGCACCATGACAGACCGCGCACGCTTCCTGGCCAACCGGCGGATTACCGAGCAGTCCCGGATCCTTCGTGACATCCACGAAACCGCCATTGGTGGTGAAGTGACCGGCCGCCGCGTTATCGCTATGGCAGGTACCGCACTGCGCCGACGAGGCGGTCGTAGCCGTGTCGTCAGTCCAGATCGTCAAATCGGCACCCGGATCGGTGCTGATCGCACGAGCGGTGGCTCGGGCCGCATTGTAAGTGCCTTCTTCATGGCACGCACCGCAGTTGGCGATACTTTGCGGATACGTCACTTCGGCAAATTCACCATCCAGGTAAGTGTCACTGGCGACATGAATGTTGTGGATCATGTAACCGAAGGCGAAACCTTCGCCGTCTTCCGCGAGATCCGAGTTATGGCAGACCAGGCAGATCTGGGTATCGCCATTGCGGTTGCCGCCGTGGAACGCCAGGTACCCGTGGCAGTTCTGGCAGTTATCGGCCGCGACGATTTCCGCGCGCGGCGTACCCGGGTAGAACACCGTGCTCTTCGCATACGCACGCTCATACTCGGGCGCTGCGTCGGTGCCCGCGTTACCGGCCGGGTGACCACCGAGGGCGATCATCACGTCTCCGGTGTAATCCACCGGCAATGTCGCAAAATACGGCACGGTGTAGCTGCCGTCACCGTTCTGCGCACCGACCGCCGCCTGGATCTCCTGGATTCTCATCCGCAACGGATACCCGGGACTAAGCGTTCCATCCTGTACTGCGCGCCCGTCCGAGCGCTCACCCAGCAAAGCACCGTTTTCGTCGCCGTTGTAGATATCGTCGGTCGTCCATGCGACATACAGGTTCAACGATGCGCCATTGTCCGTGTTGAACTCCGGATCGTTGACCAGGTCGTACGGCGCGCCATCAGGATCCGTCACCCGGATCGTGATTGTCGGCGTGTCGCCCGGCTCCACGTTCTCGGCGCTGAGGATTTCGAACACGAAGTCCTCGCCCAACTTCTCAGACAACACGCTGCCCTTCAGGTGGGCTTCGTCGGTCGCGACAAAGCCGTTGGTGCCGTGACAGTTGGTGCAGGTGCCATCAGGCACGAGCTGCCCGCCAACCGCTTCCGGCGGATGCTGGAAGGAGTAGGTTGACAGTCCCGAATCCGCATCCGGCTCCGAAGCGACAATGCCGGAAACATGGCAGCCGCCACAAACCGTCGTGGTTGCCGTCACCAGCCAGTCGCCGGCTTCGGTCGCGCCTTCGGTTTCGCTGTTGTGGCAATTTTCGCAGCGGTTCACGGCCTGCGGGTATGTCACCTCGGAGAAATCATCCGTGGCGGCATCGCCGCTGAAACGCTCGCCGTAACCCAGCACCTTGTAGGAGTACTCGCCCTCGCTTCCGTCTTCCTCCTGGTCCGCGCGAACCTCAGCCGCATGGATCGAGTGGATCATATGCGAGAGATCGAGCGACTCGGCGTAGTCCTGATCGCGGGTGTAGGGGTTGTGGCAGTTCTGACAGTAGTCGTACGTGAACCGGCCATCGCCGTGAATTGCAAAGCGGTCATGACAGCTGTTGCAATTCTCGGTTGCGGCGATTTCTTTCGAACTCGGATCGCCGCCGTCGGGCACGAACAGATAGGTCGGGTTGTCCGGATTCAGCTCTTCGGTATTGACATCGCTGCCGTCGATACCCGCGAAGCGAATCTCGCAACCCACTTTGTGAGTCAGCGAGGGTTCGTAGGACACCGCGAAGGGCTCCGTGACATCGGCAACGTCGGTATCGAACGTAAACGTATATTCGCCACCGCCGAGATCGACCAGCTCGCCGCTATCGCGGGCCGCCTGGCGCGCCCGCGCCAGCAGGTTCGGCGAGTCGCTGTTCGGAAAGTCCTGATCCGTTTCGACGCCGTTGGTGTAACTCTCGTACATCGACGGGAAACCGTCAGCCGCCGGCATCAGTTTGGCGATCGCGCAGCTTACGTCTGCCGCATCGCCGAGATTGGTCAGCGGGTTACCGTCGGCGTCGGTCACCGTCATCGTCACGACCGGTGGACTGGCAATCGTGACGTCGGTGATCACGGTTTCGATCGGCTCGCCTTCCTCGGCGAGTTTTTCGACATTGGCGGGATTGCTCAGATCACCGCCACCGCCCGCGACTCCGTCTTCCCCGCGACAGTCATTGACGTCGATGACGCCATCACCGTTGGTATCTTCATCCGGGAAGTCTTTGATTCCGTTCTCGTTCAGGTCCCAGCAACTGAGGCCTGTGGCACCATCCATACCATCGGTGCCGTCGCGGCCATCGTCGCCGTCGTCGCAACCAGCCAGCGCCAGTCCAGACAGCGCCAGTACGAAAGTTAAAAAAAGTCGACGGAACAGTCCGCCTCGTGTGCTCTCTGACATTTCTCAGACCCCTTAGCCTTGTTGTTGGGCTTATCCCCCGAGGGTTTCGACACTACCTGTGTGCGAGAACCAAAAAAGCCAATCTCTTCGCCCGGCTTTTCCCGGCATATGCAACAGTGCATGGTCGCGGCCGGATTTTGTATCTCGGTTTTTACCTATCGCACCCTGACCGGGGAGGAGCGTGGGGTGCGGCGGCCGCGCCCGGCGCAGGTCAAGTCATGCTGACAAACGCCCGCGCGGGGATGCCCACCGAGCGGACCCGAATCTCTGCCAGGAGGAGGATGTGGCTAACAGATCCGCGGCAGAGGGTCGTCCTCCAACTCCTCCAGAAAGCGCTCCCCGCCAAGTTCGGTTTGCAGCACCACCCGCGCCGTCCCCGCCGCGACCTCACCGATCAGCGCGGCACCGGCGCCTTCCGGCAATCCCCGCCAGCTCTCGAGCAGGGCAGCCGCCTGTTGCGGCGCGACCACCGCAACCACACGGCCCTCGCAGGCCAGGTAATACGGGTCATAGCCGAGCATTTCGCACACCGAAACCACCGCGTCCCGAACCGGGATCGCGGTCTCCTCCAGGTTCACCTGGACACCGGCGACCCGCGCAATCTCATGCGCCACGGTGGCGATCCCGCCCCGCGTCGGGTCGCGCATGAAGCGCAAACCCGGATTCTGCAGTGCAGCACGGGCAAGACCGACCACCGTTGCGGCGTCGGAACGTACATCCCCGCGCAATCCGAATTGCTCGCGCGCCAGCATCACCGATATACCGTGATCGCCGACCGGACCGCTGACGACAATCGCATCCCCGACCTGAATATTGGCGAAACCGAGCTCAATGTCCGGATCGCGCAATCCGACACCCGTCGTCGCAAGGTACAGGCCACCACCTTCGCCTCGACGCAACACTTTGGTATCACCGGCCGCCACGAAAACCCCGGCTTCAGCGGCGGCGCGCGCCATGCTGGCGATGATCCGTTCCAGCACCGCAATCTCCAGACCTTCCTCGATGAAGGCATTCAGGGTCAGGTATTTCGGCACCGCTCCGGCCACCGCCAGGTCGTTGACGGTACCGTGCACGGCGAGCGAGCCGATGTCCCCTCCCGGGAATTCCAGCGGCTGAACCGTGAACCCGTCGGTCGTGATCATCAGCTCACCGGGACGCGCCGCGAGCGGCAGCGCCACCGCATCGAGATTGACGTCGAGACTGGGATTACCGAGATGGCGCGCGAACAATTCCTCGATCAGTTCGCGCATGTAACGCCCGCCGTTGCCGTGGGCCAAAGCAATATGTGTGTCCTGCATGCGTTGAGAGCCTATTCCCGCTGTGCTGCCATGCGCAAGCACTAACGCGCCTGGTGCAATTGATGTGCCCCGAATTCGACGACCTGGCCAAACGAGAGACCCGCGTCGTTGCACGGCGCCGCCGCACTTTGCGCCACCCGGTAACCGTCGGCGCTCAGTTTGTCGCAGACCAGCTCAGCAAGCAGCCGGTTTTGGAAAACGCCGCCGGTCAGCCCGACACCCTCCACGTTGCGCTCGGCGGCGATGCGCAGGACCAGAGCGCGGATCGTCCGCGCCAGGCTGTCATGAAACAACCATGCCAGCTCCGCGTCGCTGCCGTCACGCGCGAGCATTCGCGCGAGCAATGGCTCCCAGTCAATTTGTATCGGACCGCCGGCCGCCGCCGACATTTCGAGTTCAGGACCGGCTGTCGGCCGGGCCGTGCGTGCCAGCGCCTCCAACTGCATCGGCCCCTGCCCCTCGAAACTCGAATGGGTATGTCCGAGCACCAGAGCCGCTGCCGCATCGAACAGGCGTCCAGCCGCGGAGGTTACCGGGCAGTTGAGTCCGCGTTCCCAGGCCGCCCGCAGCAAACCACTGTCGTCAGGTGCCGCGTCCCAGCGCCGGCCGGTCTCCCAGCAGACGCCGCAGGCACTGCGCCAGGGTTCACGCCCCGCCTTGTCACCACCGGGCAACCGGAACGGTCTGAGACTGGCCACGCGCTGCCACTGGCCGGGACGCCCCCACAACGCCTCGCCACCCCACAGCGTGCCGTCCTCACCGAGCCCGACACCATCCCAGGTCAGCATCAGCCAGTCGCGATCGATATCGTGTTCGGCGGCAAGCGCTGACGCATGCGCGTGGTGGTGCCACACTTTTGCCAGCGGCATTGCCTGGCCGCGCGCCCAGCGCGAAGTCGTGTAGCCGTCGTGCGCATCGCAAACGAGTTGCTCCGCGCTGACGCCGTAGAGCCGCTGCAGATCAGCGCCGACCTGTGCGAAAACATCGAGGCTGCGCGGGCTGCCCATGTCGCCGATATGCGGCGATACGACTACACGGTCGTCCCACGCCAGAGCCAGCGTGTTTTTCATGTGTCCGCCGGTAGCCAGCAGCGGACGTCCGAGCTCAAACGGCAATGCGAGTTCGAGCGGTGCACAGCCGCGCCCGATCCGAAGCGGCCGCATCGCGGTGCCAATCTGGCGAAACACCGGGTCGTCGGCGGGACGCTCGATGGGTCGGTTGTGCTGAAGAAAGCCGTCGGCGATCGCGGCCAGTCGCCGCGCCGCCTCGCCGTTGTCGGTCAGCACCGGCTCGCCGCTAAGGTTTCCCGACGTGGCAACGAGCGGCCCGGCGAAGGCATTCAGCAAGATGTGGTGCAACGGGCTGTATGGCAGGAAAACCCCGATCTCGCCCAGACCCGGTGCGACCGATGGCGCCAGAACTGCGTCGGCACCGACGCTGGCCAGCACAATCGGACGCAGCGGACTGCGCAGCAGGTCGGCGGCGGCCGCGCTCAATGACACGATAGCGCCAATCTCGCCCAATCCGCCGGCGCCGCTCTCCGCAAACATTACTGCCAGCGGTTTGTCCGGGCGATGCTTGCGTTCGCGCAACCGCCGCACCGCGGCGTCATCGCGGGCGTCGCACATCAGGTGATATCCACCGACTCCTTTCACTGCGAGCACGCGGCCATCGCGCAACAGCTCGAGTGCGGCCGCAAGCGCCGCTTCGCGGGTCGCGGCAACCGCTTCGCCAGGCAGATGGAAGGCCAGTTCCGGTCCGCAATCGGCACAGGCAACCGGTTCCGCATGAAAGCGCCGGTCGAGCGGGTCTTCGTACTCGGCCCGGCATGCCGGGCACAGCTCGAAACCCGCCAGCGTGGTGTTGGGGCGGTCATACGGCAAAGCCCGAATCAACGTGTAGCGCGGCCCGCACTGGGTGCAATTTATGAATGGATAATGAAAGCGGCGATCTTCCGGGTCGTCGAGTTCGGCGCGACATTCACCGCACATAAAGTAATCGGGCGGCACGAAGATCCGCGGTTTTGCTGCCGCCGCGCTCGGTTTGATCGCGAAATCCTCGTATGCGCCGGGCGCCACCACCTCGCGCCGGGCAACACCTGGCTTCGATAGCGGCGGCGCGCACCCCAGCAAATCCGCTTCGAACCGCGCGACTGCGTCACTAGCGCCCTGCACCACAATTTCGACCTGCCCGGTCTGGTTCTGGACCCATCCGTGCAAACCGAGACGATGGGCCAGACGATAGACGAACGGGCGAAACCCGACCGCCTGCACATGACCGGTAACGACGAGATTGAGCGCGAAGGAAGCATCGCTCATGTGAGTTCTGGCCACATCGGGCAAACCGGATCCCGTGCAATCGGCATTGCCAGACCGCGCCGGCTCGCTAGCCGGTCGAGCGCTCAGCCACGTCGCGGCGCTGGCGCACGCCGCCGGACCACCAGATGCGGCAGGCACCTTCATCGGAAACCATGCACGGCCCCACCGGGCTGCGCGGATTGCAGCCCACGCCGTACAAGCGGCACTGGTCGGGATAAATCTGCCCCAGTACCACGCGGGCGCAATCACATCCGGCCGGCATCTCACCGACGCGTTTGCGGCTATCGTCGGCGTAACTCGGTAACTGCACCCTTGCATCGTGGGCACGACAAGTGTCGCGCAATGCATATCCCGAAGCCGGGATGACGCCGATGCCGCGCCACTTTGCATCGACCACCTGCAACGTGGCGTCGAGCCAGCGCCGCGCGGTCGGGTTGCCGCCCGGCCGCACCACCTGGGTGTAGCAGTTGTCGAGGAAGCAGCTGGATTCCTGGAGCTGACGTAACACCGAGTACATCGCCGCCAGCAGACTCTCCGGCGAAAACCCGGCAATCGCAGCCGGAATCCGGTGTCGCTCGGGAACAAACTGCCACTCTTCCGGGCCCATCACCGTGGCAACGTGGCCCGGCGCGATCAACGCATCGAAACCGGCCTGGCCGGATTCGAGCAGCATTGCGACAGCCGGCCACGTCAGGCGCCCGGACAGCAACACAAAGAGATTTTCCGGTACGCCCTCGCGCAGCATCGCCGCAACCGGCGCTGTCGTCGTCTCGAAGCCGGCAGCAAAGAAAACCACCGGCCGCTCAGGCTGCCGCCGCGCAATGGCAACAGCTTCCGCCGGACTCGCAATCGGGCGAATATCGGCGCCGGCGGCCTTGGCCTGTTCGAGCGAGCGCGGCTCGCTTTTCGGGACGTTGACCGGCACCCGCAACATGTCGCCGAAGGCGACGAGCGTCAGCTCCTCGTTCAGCGCCAGCTGCATCGCCTCGTAAACATCCTCCTCAGGACAAATGCATACCGGGCAACCCGGGCCCGGGATCAACTCGACCGCGGCCGGCAGGGCAGAGCGCAGACCTGCGCTGGTAATGGAGCGTTCATGCCCGCCGCAGACATTCATGATCCGGACCGGGCCATCGAGCGGCAACGCCCGGATTCTGTCGAGCCACTGCCGCGCGCCCAGACTCAAGACCGCGCGCCGTGCAGATGAATACCGTCGGGCTGTACCGCCGGACGCAGACTCGCACCATTGCGAATACGGTCACGCTGCGTTGCGAGCTGATCGGTCAGCCAGCCCAGCCAATGCTCCATGCCGTCGCCGCTGCGCGCCGCAATGTGCAGCACCGGCGCCGGGTTGGCCAGCTGGCGAAAAGCCCGCGTGGCGCGTTCGACGTCGAAATCGGTCAGAATCGGGGCGAGATCTATCTTGGTCAGTAACAGCAGGTCGGCAGCACGAAACATCACCGGATACTTGGCCGGCTTGTCATCGCCTTCCGGCACCGACAGCAGCGTCACGTTGAGATGCTGGCCGAGGTCAAAACTGGCCGGACAGACGAGGTTGCCGACGTTCTCGATGAAAACGATATCTATGCCATCGAGTTCGAGGTCGTGCAACGCGCCATGCACCATGTGAGCGTCCAGATGACAGGCGCTGCCGGTGGCAATCTGCACCGCAGCGATACCCTGCGCGCGGATTCGTTCCGCATCGTTCTCGGTTTCCAGATCTCCCTCGATTACCGCCATCCGCAGATCGCCGCCGAGCGCCTGCGCGGTCGCCTCGAGCAAGGCCGTCTTGCCGGCACCCGGCGAGGACATCAGATTGACCGCAAGTATGCCGCGACGGTCAAAGTGCTCACGATTATGGGCCGCCTGGTGATCGTTGGCATCGAGAAGCCCCTTCAACACCGCCACCGACTCCGACCCCGCCGCCGTTTTCTCGAGTGCGCCGCCGGACTCCACCAGATGCCGGTTACCCGGCGTCACATTGCAACCGCAGGTATCACACATAGGAATTTCCTCTCCCCAAAACCGGGGTCGGGGCCAGGGATGTAAAGCTTGTCCCGGCCCGAGCGCTCTAGTCGTTCAACGCGAACTCGTCGAGCAGATCCCAGGTACTTTGCGCCTGGGCTGCGGTTACTTTCTGAATCGCATAACCGACATGCACCAGCACATGGTCGCCCGGTGCGAGGCCTTCATTCTGCATCATGAACAGGCTGACCTCACGTTGCACGCCCTTGGCCTCACATGTCGCGGTGAATTCATCGATCGAGCTGATCTGCATTGGCACGGCCAGACACATAACTGGTCACGCTCCCCTCGGCCTGTGGTTTTTTGCTTGCGTAGTAGCAGTAAATATAGCCGTAAAGCCAACCACAATGCGCTAGGTACTATTCCCTATTCAACTCCCGGGCAGCAAAAGACTATAAGTTTGGCTTGAGAAAATATGTATGAACGGCCCGCAACGGATCTGCGGAAATCCTCTTTTTACTCGTAAAGGTCGCGCCGTGTTCTCGCACCAGACACTTATCCTCGGGATCGGCTCCCCGGGACGGTCTGATGGCGATGCCGGCTGCGGTGCATTGCAGGCCTTCCGCCGGTTCCATCCCGGCCTTCCCGGCGTCACTTGTATCAACTTCGATGGCTCCACCCGGGCGCTGGCCGAACCCTTGGCCAGCGCCCGGCACCTGATCGTTTTCGATGTCGCGCAGTTTGGTGCCTCTCCCGGCACGATACGTTGCCTCGTCGGTCTCGAGATGGACGAATACCTGCAGAATACTGATCTGAGCGCGGCCGAAACCGCGCTGGCACGCCTCATAGAGACGGTCAATATCCATGGCAACGGTCCGATCCGGCGCGCCCTGATTGGCATACAGGAAGATGCCACTGGCGACGACCCGGGCAGGGCAGTCAGCGGCGCGCTGCCGTGGGCGGCCGCGCTTGCGCGCGAACTGATTGAACGCTGGAACAACGAAAAAGACCCGGCGCCGGCAGTTGCACCGCGCAGCCGCAACCAACCCGATACCGCCCGCGGCCACAACCGTCAGCGCTGACCCGGCTCTGTCTCTGCCTGACTCGCTATCGCATCGGCGGAATCCGTATTTTTTGCTATGTCCGCCAGTTCAAGACTACTCAGCAGCATTTCGTCACCGCTTTCGAGGCGAGTGCGAAAATCGCCGCATTCGCCGCACAACAACCGGTTTGGCGCTACCGTCGAACACGCGCCGCACTCGGTACAGCGGACGACAATCTCGCTGTGTTCAATCGCCAGCCTTGCCCCTTCCGCCACGGTGCCGGTCGCGGCCAGCGGGAAGGCATTTTCAAGCAGCGCCGGCTCGATGCCCGACAACGGCCCGATGCGCAATGAAATGGTCTCGACCCTGCGCGCACCGTGTTGTGCCGCAATGGATTCGACCTGTTGCATCAGCGCGAGGCAGACCGAAAGTTCATGCATGACGGCTAACCTCAGTCCTGTTTTAGCGCAAGCTTGCGCAGCAGCCCGCGCCGGCTGACCGGCTGCCGCAATACATCCGTCCCGGCCACGATATCGGTCTCGCCAAGCGAGTCCCTGTCACGATGATCGGCAAAGATCTGCGACATGACCTCGGCAGCAACCGCGCGGGCCGTCGCCTGATCCGGAAACACCTCGACCGTGGTAAACAGCGCTGCGCTGAAACAAACCCCGGGACCGTCAAGCAGACCTGCCGCGAACCGGTATTTTCCCGACGGCAATTGCCACTCGCGGACTTCGCCGTCGCTGCAACCGGCCCAGTCGCCGGATTCTCCGGGCAGCAGCATCAGGTTCATGAACCACGGCGTGATCAGCACCCCGATCACATGCCCGTCCCAGGCCTGAAAGCCGACGGCTTCGACGGCAAGCCGTTCGTTATAAAACGGCATGTCGCGCCCGCGGCGCTGGTCAATCTCGCGAAATGCGGCAACCAGTAGCTGCTGCGCGGCTTCTACCGGATCGCTCATGCGCCGTCGACAAGCAGGAAACTGTCCTTGCCATTGTCACACTGCGGGCAGCGCCAGTGCTCCGGCAAAGCCGAGAAAGGCGTGCCCGGCGGGATCTGCTCCATGGCATCGCCTTCACCAGGATCGTACAGGTACCAGCAAATACGGCACTCGAGCTGACTGTCATCACGCAGCCGCGAACGCAGATCATCATCGAATGTGGAACCAGCCATTAGGTATTCTCCGGCGAACGGCCGCGGCCCGGCTCAGGCTTCCCGGGACCAGTATGACTCGAGAATTTCCCGTAATCGCTGTGCCGAATCGGCGATGTCTTCAGCGGCCGCGCACGCTACCAGCGGCAGATCGATGATCTCGATGCTGTCGAGAATCAGCTTGTTCATCGAATTGTAGTAACGCACCCGCCAGACATTCTCGAACCGGGAACTGCCAACATGGCAGTTGCCGTAACCCCGCGACAATATCTCGACCGGGCCTGTCCCGAGCACTTCATCGAGGAAACCGGTGTCGGCGGGCGACAGCGGCAGCAGCGTCAGATTGATGACATGAGCCATGTCGCCCGCGCGGTAGCGCCCGGCATGATCGCGCATCTCGGACAGCAGCGACATTGCATTCATGACACCCGGCGGCGCCTCGAGCGGAAGCGCTATTTCCTGGTCCGCGGTCTTGCTCCCAAGCGGCAGTCGGGCTAAGTACGGCGACGGTCCGACCTCCAGCAAATCGTGGGTAATCCGGTCCTCGGCGTCCATGTAGAACGTCCGCCATACCCCTGCCAGCACCGACTCCTGGATTCGCGCCCTGAAGTCGCCGTTGTACTGGGCACTCACCTCACCCTCACCGAGAATCTGGTTAACAAGATCGCGATTCGCCGCATCGAGGCCGGAAATATTCGCCAGCTCCGGGTCCGTGCCGTTGCGATAGTCATCCAGCGTATTCTGCAACCAGCGCATTGCCTCGCGCGCGCCCAGCAGACTCTCGACATCCTCCGGTTCGGGCGTAAGCGGTGCCGCATAGGTTGCCATGTCGGACGGCATCGATATGTACTCGAGCTGCGCGCCGTCTTCTTCCTCGGGCTGGCTTCCGGGCCCGATCATTACGACGGGAATGTCACCAAGTTTCATCGCCATATTCTCCCCATGGCGGTCTGTGGCGGCATCAGGATTCCGCGACCAGCGGGATGCTGAACGTAGGTGGCCGCTTTGCTTCTGACCGCATCAATTGATTGATGTCTTCGAGATATTCCGACCAGTTCTGGACCCGCTCGAGTGCACCGAGATATCCGCCTTCGCGGACGAAAACGAGACACGGCCACTGGCGAAAACCGTAGCGTTTCTGCAATGCGACTTCGACACCGCGATCACGTTTGACGATACCGGCGCTAAGTTGACCGTCGAATGCGGCGACCAGTTCCGGCAACACGACGGCGACATCTGTCGTCTCGCGATATTGCTGCGGGTCGCCCGCGAAAAACAGCACACTGACCCCGGCCTGGTCGACAAACTCATCGTGATTGCCGAGGTCGATTTCCGGGTACCCGAAATCGTCAAACAGTCTCTGGATCAATGCATGGGTCACAGTCGAGGGTCTCCGTCAGACCGGGCGGCCACTTTCATAACCATCGATAGCCAGTGCACCAGGCCCTATCAGGTCGGTTTCGGCCAGCGGTTCGGAGCGCTCTTCGAAGGCAACACTCCAGTCCGACAGGACTGCCACCGCGGCATCCACTGCGTCCGGTACACGCGCCCTGACCCGTTCTGTCAGGCTCCCGCCGTAGTCATCGAGAAGTTGCGGCTGCACACCGACCAGCGCGATCTTGTCGGGGAAGTCGCCGGTCAGCTTCGCCGACATCAGAACCTCCTGAAATCCGGCCTGATGCATGCTGACTTTCTTCGCACCCATAAAGCTCGGCACATCGTCGCCTTGGACGACTTTCAACGTGCCCGGGTCGAGGCCGTAATCGACCGCATCGAGGATCAGCAGCTGACCGGCGGAACGCACCCACGGGATCAGGAAAATTCCCTGGGTGCCGCCGTCCATTACATGCACGCCCGGACCGAACCGATAGCGCCCATTGAGCGCTTCCACTGCGCGCACGCCAAAGCCCTCATCGGCCCACAACACGTTGCCGAGCCCGAGGATCAGTGTGTCATAGCGAATCGGATCGGTCACCGCGCCGTGGTCGGAATTTTCCATCAGCATCGACCCGGCGCTATGGCCGGTCGTCCTTCCAGAACCGCCAGCCACCCATAATCGTACTGACGCTGCTCTCGCGGTCCATGATGTCTGCACGAATTGCCATATAGATGTGGATCACCGAAAAAACCAGGAACAACCACATACCCAGCGTGTGCCACATCTTGACCTCGAGCGAACTGCCCATCAGCGGAATCAGCCAGCCGAACAGGTTGTCCGCCCAGCTACCGACACCGAGCCCTTCACCGTAAAGCGCGAATCCGCTCACTATCATGAACAGTCCGAGCACGACATTGAAAACCCACATCGCCGACTGTGCCAGCGGATTGTGTCCAATGGTTTTTTCAACGTCACGGGTCAGGAACAGGTAATACTTAATTTCATGAAGCAACCCGGCCCACCAGGCACGATTGAAGATCGGCAGCACAAACAACTCGCGCGAGTACTTGTTGCCGACGAAAGCCCAGTAGATTCTTACTACGAACCCGATGGCAAAAACGTAGCCGGCGATAAAGTGGATCATCCTCATGTAGCCCATCAGGAAATGATCGCTGGCTTCGCCGTGGATGGCCGGAAGCGGGTTGGCAATAAGATAACCGGTTATCGAAAGCACGATGATCGAAAGTGCATGGGCCCAGTGCCAGATCCGCACCGGCGCCTCATACACGTACACCGGCTTCAGGCTGCGCATCTCCTGTCCGCTTGCCGCTGTACTGCTGCTCATAGCATTTCTCCAGTGTTGTCAGGAAGCGAACGCCGGGTTTAAACAGCCCGGCGCCAGCTCTCAACGGCCTCAGCGAACCTTGATCACCGCCAGCTCCTCACCGTCCGGCGACATCACATGACTGGCGCACGCCAGGCACGGATCGAAGCTGTGGATGGTGCGAAGAATCTCGAGCGGCTGCTCGGCATTTACCAACGGCGTACCGAGCAGGGACGCCTCGTAGGCACCGATATTGCCGGCCGGATCGCGAGGCGATGCGTTCCAGGTCGAGGGCACGATTGCCTGATAGTTCTCGATCTTCGAGTCCTTGATATGGATCCAGTGACCGAGCGCGCCACGCGGTGCTTCGACCATGCCGACACCCTTGACGTCGTTGGGCCACGTGGAGGGCTCCCACATGTCCATGTTGGCGGTCGACACATCGCCCGCTTTGATGTTGGCCATCATGTCGTCGAAGACTTCGCGCATCTTGTGCGCCGCCCAGGTGCACTCCAGCCCGCGAGCCGCGGTGCGGCCCAGCGTAGAGAACAACGCCGGTAGCGGCAGTCCGAGCTCGGACAACGTCGAGTCGACCAGCTCCTTGATGTCCTCGCGACCCGACGCGTAGGCAATCACGAAGCGCGATAACGGCCCGACCTCCATCGCATGACCTTTCCAGCGCGGTGCTTTCAGCCATGAGTACTTGGCGCCCTCATCGATCTCCTCGATCCTGGTCTTGGTGCCCTTGAGATTCGGGCCGAGCTCGAAGTTCGGCTCGGTTACACCTTCCCAAGGATGCAGGCCGCGGTTCTCGTCGTCATAGCTGTACCAGGAATGGTTCACGAACTCCTGGATCTGTTCGATATCGCGGGTATCAACATCGTGCACGGTGCTGAGATCACCGTCGATGATCGCGCCCGCGGGCAGCATCAGGCTCTCGTCGTCCCACTGGTTCGCGATGGTCGGGAAATCACCGTAGGAGAGCATGTTCTTGCCAGCCAGGCCACCGCCGTAGCCCCAGTCCTTGTAAAACGAGGCAATCGCTTTGAGATCGGGGATATAAACCTGGTCGATGAACTCGATCGACTGGTTGATAATATCCGAGACCATGTTGAGCCACACCATGTGCACGGTGCCTGTGGCGCCGACCTGGTCGACATTTATCGAGCACGGCACACCGCCGACGATCCAGTTTGGATGCGGGTTACGGCCACCGAAGATCGTGTGAATCTTGACGATCTCTTTCTGGAAATCGAGCGCTTCAAGGTAGTGCGTAACCGCCATCAGGTTGGCTTCCGGCGGCAAACGATAGGCATCGCTGCCCCAGTAGGCATTCGCGAAAGGCCCAAGTTGGCCGGACTCGACGAAGCGCTTCAGCTTGTTCTGCACATCGCGGAAATACCCGGGCGAGGAATTACGCCAGTTCGAGATGCTCTGCTGCAATTGCGATGTTGCCTTCGGATCGGCACTCAGCGCACTCACCACATCCACCCAGTCAAGCGCGTGCAGATGGTAGAAATGCACGAGGTGGTCCTGCGTGTATTGCGCCAGCATCATCAGGTTGCGGATCGAGTTGGCGTTGCGCGGTATATCGATACCCAGCGCATCCTCTACGGTGCGAACCGAGGCAAGCGCGTGCACACCGGTGCACACGCCACAAATACGTTCGACGAAGGCCCATGCATCACGCGGATCGCGGCCTTTCAGGATGACCTCCAGACCGCGCCACATATTGCCGGTCGATACCGCGTTGCGAATGGTATTGCTCTCGTCGAGATTAACCTCGATGCGCAAGTGACCCTCGATGCGGCAAATCGGATCTACGACCACCCGCTGACCGCTATCGTCGAGGGAGAAGCCGTTGGGGGTAACTGTGCTAACCATTGCTGCTCTCCTCAGACTGTTTACGCGTCATACGGCTGACGGCCGTGGCGGCAGCATGGGCCGCGACACCGATTGCCGCCGCACCTGCCAGAACCCCGCCCACCTTGTCTGCCGTGGCTTCGGCACCCGCCGAGAAACCGGCGGTGGTGACAGCGCTGTAGAAGGAACCCTTGTCCCAGAAATCGTTCTCGGCACAACCGATGCAGCCATGTCCGGATTTGACCGGCCACGACAGGCCGTCATTCCATTCGACTGTCGAACATGCGTTGTATGTCGTCGGTCCCTTGCATCCGACCTTGTAAAGGCAATAACCCTTGCGCGCGCCTTCGTCATCGAAACGCTCGACGAACTGGCCGGCATCGAAATGAGGGCGCCGATAGCATTTGTCGTGCAGACGCTGACTGTAGAACATTTTCGGCCGGCCCTGGCGATCAAGCGGCGGTAACCGGTCGAAAGCGATCATGTATGTAAGCACCCCGGTCATCACTTCGGCGATCGGGGGGCAGCCCGGCACTTTGACGATCGGTTTGTCGCGAATGACCTTGTGGATCGGCACGGCACGGGTGGGATTCGGTTTGGCTGCCTGCACGCAACCCCAGGATGCACAGGAGCCCCACGCAACGATGGCCTTGCAGTGATCGGCCATGTGCTTGAGTTTTTCGACGTATGGAATGCCGCCCTGGATGCAATACATCCCGTCCTCATTGAGCGGCGGGTTGCCCTCGCAGGCAAGAACGTACTGACCGTCGTACTTCTCGATGGTCTGTTCGAGCAGTTCCTCGGCCTGGTGTCCGGCGGCAGCCATCAGCGTGTCATCGTAGTCGAGCGAAATCATCGACAAAATGACATCGCCCGCGAGCGGGTTGCCGGAACGGATGAATGACTCGGTGCAACAGGTGCACTCCAGTCCGTGCAGCCAGATGACCGGCGTGCGCGGTTTGGTCTCGAGGGCGTGGGCAAGCTCGCCCGCGAATTCCGGCCCCATCCCCAGTCCGGCGGCGGTCAGGCTACAGAATTTGAGAAAACTACGACGAGTAATGCCATGCTGGCGCATGACCTCGTATAGGGTTTCGTGTACAGCCATGGCGTTGTCCTCTTTATTGGACCCTTGCTTGTTGTTCGCTGACCTGGAAACCGGTGTAACCCTTTTGCCGCTAATGCCGCGGCGATACCTTTATCTTTGGATTCCGAATCAGCCCACCCTGCCGTCACAGGGTCTGTGCGTGCACTTCTTTATGGTTCGTCGAATAATGCAGCGTCGCTCCTGGAGTGGACATCGTGGTTGATACGTACGCTTATCGGCGCAGATGACTATGAGTCGTGGTGGGTGCTGCGACGCAGCAGCCACCGCATCCGGGCTCATACCGGGCTGCTTTTGCTGCGCGACGCGGCAGATCAAGGTCGCCCGGCCGTCACTGCACCGTAACTCTGCCGCAAGTGACTTCCTGCATCGCAACCGGCGAAACAACGAGCGCTTCCGATTGCCTCGAAGTAAAATCGAGCGGTGCAGCGAACCACGTCGGAGCCCATGGCCGCCGCAACTCTGGGCGCCGATGTCGATACCGTGATTGGGTACGATCGCCGGAGGTGTTGCCGAGCGGCCCCGCCGGGGAGGCATTGCCGTAGCAAGTGGAGTCCTCGGCGACCGAGCCCTTCAGTCGCGCCTCAAACTCGTCACCGGGCTTCTAAGTGGTCACGATAATCGCGCCGGCTGCGGCATTGCGCCCGTACAAGGCTGATTGCGGGCCTTTCAGGATTTCGATCTGCTGCAGATTTGTATATTCGCGGTTAAAAGCCCCGGTATTGGTCCGCAGAATACCGTCCACGTTAAACGCGAAACTGGTCACCGCATCGCGGACGCCGTCGATACCGCGGATGTTGACCTGGGTTTCGCCGACTTCGGCTGCGTTGACCATGCATACACGGGGGTCAGCTTGACGGAATCGGCTGCCCGCTCGACCCCGGCACGCTCGAGATCCCGCGCCGTGAGTACCATGATACTTGCCGGCACGTCCTGCAACGCTTCCTCGCGCCGACGCGCCGTGACGACGATTGCTTCGACCGCGCCCTGGGCAAATGCCATGCCCGGCGCTCCGGAGGTCGCGGCGACTGCGGCGCCAATGACCAACGTCAGCGGCCTGGTCCGGCTTCGGCACACGCGTTCTCGCCCTCGATGGTTTCTCGGTTGGTCACGGGCCTGACGGCGGCCCCGGGTTTCCCCGACAATGTCGGCGCACCCTGCGGACTGCGGGCGGATCGCCAAAACTACAAGAACGCAATAATTTGGCATAGTCACAACGAATCGACTCGGTCGTATACAAAATCATGGAAAAGTCGATCGTAAATGGCGATTTGCCGCTTTATCAGCTCCCCGCTGTATTCAATTTGGACTCGTCGCGACGGACACGCTGGATCCTCCCTGCCGCTCGTAGGCCGCGATTTCATCGTTTTTCGCAAGCAAAAATCCGAGCTGGTCGATCCCCTGCAGCAGGCAATAACGCGCAAACGGTTCGATGCGGAAAGCCACTTCGCGATCACCCGGCAGTCTGAGCGCGCCGTCCCCGAGGTCGATCTCGATTTCGGCCCCGGGATTGTCCACCAGCCAGCGATGGGTCGGCGCGTCCACGACAACCGGAAGCAGCCCGTTTTTCAATGAATTGCCAGTGAAGATATCCGCTATGGCGGTGCTGATGACTGCGCGAAAACCGTAATCCAGCAAGGCCCATGGCGCGTGCTCGCGCGAGCTGCCACAACCAAAATTATGCCCCGCGACCAGGATCTGATGATCAGCGGGGTCGAGCTGATTGAGTACATGCGAGGTCGGTGTGCCACCGGCGTCGTAGCGCCAGTCCTCGAACGCGTGCCTGCCGAGACCGGCGCGCTCTGTCGTTGTCAGGAACCGGGCCGGAATAATCTGGTCGGTGTCGATGTCGGATGCCGGCAAAACCAGCGTCCGCGAGTGAATGCGTCTTATCGGATCCATAGCGCCTCCCTAGGCCATCAGTTCGCGCGGGTCGGTGACCCGTCCGGTCACGGCCGCTGCCGCCGCGGTGGCCGGGCCGGCCAGCAGGGTGCGGGCGCCCGCACCCTGGCGGCCCTCGAAGTTCCGGTTACTGGTGCTGACCGAGTATTTTCCGGAACCGACCGAGTCGCCATTCATCGCGATACACATCGAACAACCCGATTCACGCCATTCGCCGCCGGCCGCGCGCACGACCTCGTCGATACCCTCGGCCTCGGCGTCGCGTTTTATTGCCTGCGAACCGGGCACGACCAGCAAGCGCACGCCGGCGGCCACCTTGCGTTGGCGAAGAATTGCAGCGGCAGCGCGCAAGTCCTCGATGCGCGAATTCGTACAACTGCCGATAAAGACGATATCTATCGGACTGCCCGCAATAGCTGCACCGGGCTCGAGTCCCATGTACTCGAGCGCTTTCTGCAGCGCCGGATCGTCGCCGGTCGCGGGGATTCGCCCATCCACCGGTATCACCATGCCGGGGTTTGTGCCGTAGGTCACCATTGGCGCGAGCGCGCTCGCGTCGAGCTCCACTTCCTTGTCGAAAGCGGCACCTTCATCGCTCGCCAGATCGCGCCACCGGGCAACCGCCGCGTCCCATTGTGCGCCCCTCGGTGCGCGCCGACGGCCACGAAGATATTCGAAGGTGGTCTCGTCGGGAGCAATCATGCCGGCGCGCGCGCCCGCTTCGATCGACATATTGCATACCGTCATACGCTCATCCATCGACAGCGCCCGGATTGCACTGCCGCGGTATTCGATGACGTGACCACTGCCGCCGCCCACACCGATCTTGCCGATCAGCGCGAGAACCAGGTCTTTGGCGCTGACGCCCGCCGGCAGGACGCCAGCGACATTTACCGCCATGCTGCGCGGCTTGCGCTGGAGCAAACACTGCGTGGCCAGCACATGCCCGACCTCGGTGGTGCCAATCCCGAACGCGAGGGCACCGAAGGCGCCGTGGGTGCTGGTATGGCTGTCGCCACACACGATCGTCTTGCCCGGCTGGGTCGCACCCTGTTCCGGGCCCACCACGTGAACGATGCCGCGGTGCTCGCTGTCGAGCCCGAGGCACTCGATGCCGAAATCACGGCAGTTTCGCTCGAATTCGAGAATCTGGCGCGCCTGCGGCGTATCCGCCGTTGCGATTCCGCGCAGACCCGCCGTGGTCGTTGGTGACGAGTGATCGACCGTCCCCAGTGTCAGGTCGGGGCGGCGCACACCCAGGCCACGGTCACGCAATACCGCGAAAGCCTGCGGTGTCGTGACCTCATGGGTAAGGTGCAGGTCGATATAAAGCACCGCCGGCGTATCGGCGGTCTCCGGGCTGACAATATGCTGCGCCCAGATTTTGTCGAACATCGATTTTGCCTGGTTAACCATCGGCTCCTGCTCAAAAAAAGTTTGCCTGCGAGACAGACAGCCCTGGACGCGGCGGCCGTTCTCCAGCTCGCGAAGATAATCCACTACCTCCGCAAGTGCCACGACGTCCGCGTACCTGGCGCCAAGATCGAGCAGATTTGCCTCGTGCACCAGGTCGCGCACCAGCCGCTGACCCTCTTCGACCCGCAGGTTGATCGTTACGGATTTCTTGATGCGGGCAATCACCGGCTGCAGCGACGCGACGAAGCTGGATGAAACGATCTACAGTCGCCGAATGTATACAATCCTGAATAGCATGGGGTCAAGCAAACCAGAAATCCGTTGCAGCTATCGCACTCTTGTATACAATTAGCGATCTTCTGGGAGGTGCGTAATGTCGGACGCGGTACCCGCTTCGGTTGAAATCGTCGACGTCGGTCCGCGTGACGGGCTGCAAATGGAGCCTGAGGTTCTCGCAACGGCGACCAAGATCGAATTCGTGACCCGGCTTCTCGACGCCGGCATTCGCAGGCTCGAGGTAGCCAGTTTCGTCAATCCCAAACGGGTACCGCAAATGGCCGATGCCGAGGCTGTCGTCGCGGGCCTGCCGCGGCGCGACGGCGTCACCTATATCGGCCTGATCCTGAACCAGCGCGGATTCGAGCGCGCGCTTGCGTGCGGCATCGACGAAGTGGGCTTTGTCGTCGTCGCCAGCGACACCTTCAACCGCCGCAACCAGGGCGCAGGCACGGACGATTCGATTGCAGCATGGCACGCGATCGCCGCCGCCGCCCGCGCGGCCGGGGTTCGCGCCAACGTCACGATCTCCACCGCTTTCGGCTGCCCCTTCGAGGGAGAAATCGCAGAGGACCAGGTCGTACGGATCGCTACGGAGCTGGCACAGTCCGAACCGGTTGAAATCGCCATCGCCGACACGGTCGGCGTCGGTGTCCCGGCCCAGGTCAGTTCCATGATCGAACGCCTGCGCGAGACGTTGCCGGATATGCCGTTGCGCTGCCATTTTCACAACACCCGCAATACCGGCATTGCCAATGCCCATGCGGCGTTGCTCGCGGGCGCCAGCACGCTCGACGCAAGCACCGGCGGCATCGGCGGCTGCCCGTTTGCCCCGGCCGCGACCGGCAACATCCCGACAGAAGACCTGCTCTATATGCTCGACCGCTCGCGGGTCGAAACGGGGGTGACCCTGCAGGGCATTATCGACACCGGGGCCTGGTTGCAGGATCAGCTCGGCCGCCCGGTACCGAGCATGCTGACCAAGGCGGGGCCGTTTCCGCCGATCGGCGACGCCGCCTGACGGCGCGCGGGCACCAGCACTTTGCACAACAAGAGCGGATATCCGCGCCGAATCCCGAAACCATCAGGCAGGCACATGAGTTTCAGATCAGGCGTCGACGTTGGCGGGACTTTCACCGACCTGTTGCTGGTAGGCGAGGCCACGGGCGAATTTCACACCGCGAAAGTGCCGAGTACACGGAATGATTCGTCGATGGGTGTCCTCAATGGCATCGAGCGGGTGACCGCAAGCGCCGGCATCGAAGCCGCGGCAATAACTCAGGTCATGCACGGCACCACGGTCGCAAGCAACACGGTTCTGACCGGCAGCGGTGCACGGGTCGGGCTCGTCACCACCCGTGGCTACCGCCAGGTCCAGCAGATCGCGCGCTCGTTCGTTCCAGGCGGTCTTGGCGGCTGGGTCATCTACAACAAGAGTCTGCCGCTCGCGCCGCTGGAGCTGACCATCGAGACCAATGAGCACGCCAGCGCCGCGGAAACAGGGCTGAGCGCACCCACCACCCCGGTGTTCCCGAAATGGGCAGCGATTGCACAGACCGAGGCCAGGTAGCCTTGCTTCGCGCTCGCATCAGCATCGCCCGGCCTCCTCATCCGCGAATGCCTTCGGGTGGATGCCGGTGACAGCGGCAGAGAAAGCCTACGCCGCCGCGCGCGGCGGCATCATCCAGGGACGCTATCCCCCGGGGTCGCGTATCACCGAGCAGGAGATCGCCGAGACCGCCGGTGTCAGCCGGACCCCTGTCCGCGAAGCGCTGCAGCGTCTCCAGGCCGAAGGGCTGGTCCGTTTCGCGCCGCACCAGGGCGCTTTCGTCACCGCCTGGAGTCATGCCGACGCCGAAGACATTTTTGAACTGCGCGCGCTGCTCGAGGCGTTCGCGGCGGAGCGTGCCGCGGCCAATGCGACCGCTGACCAACTCCACAGCCTGCGCGAACTCGCCGAACGGCAGTTCGCCGAGGCGCAGAGCCGCAGCCCCGGATTTCTCGAGCGTATCGCCGACCTCAACAGCCGGTTTCACCAGCTGCTGCAGGATGCGGCGGGCAGCGAACGCCTCAGCATCCTGCTCGCAACGCTGACCGAGGCCCCGCTGGTGTTGCAGACATTCCGCGACTATTCCGCCGAGGACCTGTTGCGCAGCTCGCAACATCACCTGGACATCGTCGACGCGCTCGGGGCGCGCGACGGATCTTGGGCGGCAACCATAATGCGTACCCACGTGCTGGCCGCACGGCGTAATTACCGTCGCCACCAACGTCAAGCAGTCGGGTGAGACCAGCGCCGCCGCCTGACGGGCCGATCGCAGCCGCAACACCGCACTGGTTCCGCCGCCAGCGGCCGTCTACACTCCTGACCGGGCACACTCAACACCGCGCCAAAGGCAAACAACATGCGTGCGATGCCAGTCCGGCAGCGGCAGCCATCGCGACGGTGTTGCGACCAGAGGGAAGCGATAGATGATCAAGACTCCATATTTAGCAGTGCTGGCGCTGAGCGGTGCGCTAACGCTGGCGGCATGCGCCACAACCGAACAAGCCACGGGCTCGCGGGCAAACACGTTGATTGCGGTGGAGTACGGCACTGTCCGCGACATCACCCAGGTTGACATGAAGGCCAGCAGCGGCGGCGGCGCGTTACTTGGCGGTGGCGTCGGGCTCGCCGCAGCCAGCACCGCCTCCACAGAGACCCAGATTGGCGCCGCGGCCGCCGGCGCTTTAATCGGCGCGCTGATTCAGAAATCCCGGCACAAGACGGCCAGCCAGTACACCGTGAACCTCAATAACGGCGGCACCGTCGAAATCGTCAGCGAGCATCACGACATCGCGGTGGGCGACTGTGTCTCTCTGGAACAGGGCCAGCACGCCAATATTCGTCGTGTCTCGCCGGTAATGTGCAATATCAACGCCAGCCATCCGGCCTATTCCGATTTGCACGCGGCGAATGTCGAGGAAGCCGACGAATGCCACCAGGCCAAACAGGAACTGTTGAAAGCGACGACCGAGCAGGAAACGGATATTGGCTACAAGAAAATGCGGGCGCTTTGCGAGCACTAGCGGAGATTTTCGCTGATGGCGAATCCGCCAATGGCTGATGCCACGCTGCCGATTCGTGACGTTGCGGAGAAACTCGGCGTTGCCGCCGGCAACGTCGTGGCGTATGGCGAGGACAAGGCCAAGCTGCGGCTCGCGGCACGCGGCGCCTCGGGGCGCGAACCCGGCAAGCTGATCCTGGTATCGGCGATAACGCCTACCGGCGCCGGCGAGGGCAAGACCACCGTATCGATCGGGCTGGCCCAGGGACTTGCCGCGATAGGCGAGCAGGTTTGCGTGGCGTTGCGCGAGCCATCACTGGGCCCGACGTTCGGCATGAAGGGCGGCGCAACAGGCGGCGGTGCGTCGGTGCTGGTGCCGGCGACGGATATCAATCTTCACTTCACCGGCGATTTCCACGCCGTCACTGCCGCGCACAACCTGCTGGCGGCGCTGCTCGACAACCATCTGCATTTTGGCAATGCGCTGCGAATAGATCCGCGCCGCGTCTACTGGCCGCGGGTCCTGGATGTCAACGATCGGGCGCTGCGCCAGACCGTAATCGGCCTCGGCGGCACAACACAGGGCGTGCCACGCGAAACCGGGTTCGATATCACGCCGGCATCCGAGATCATGGCGGCGTTGTGTCTCGCCACGGATGAAGAGGACCTCAGGGACCGGCTGTCGCGGATGATCGTGGCCGACAATCTCGATGGCGAACCGGTCTCCGCCGCGGATCTCGATGCAGTCGGCTCCCTGATGGTGTTGCTGAAAGACGCGATGCTGCCCAACCTGGTACAGACCCGCGAAGGCGTGCCGGCGCTGGTCCATGGCGGACCGTTCGCGAACATCGCCCATGGCTGCAATTCCGTCATCGCGACACGCATGGCGATGGCCCACGCTGACTGGACGGTCACGGAGGCGGGTTTCGGTTTCGCGCTCGGGGCCGAGAAGTTCTTCGATATCAAATGCGTCACGGCGGGGCTGGAATGTGCTGCGGTCGTGCTGGTGGCCACGGTGCGCGCACTCAAGCGTCACGGCGGACGCGCCAAAAACGATCTGGAGGCACCGGATGTCGAAGCCGTCACCAACGGTCTCGGCAACCTGCGCAAGCATCTCGAATCGATCCGACTCTTCGGCCAGCCCGCCGTCGTTGCGATCAACCGCTTTGCCGCTGATACCGAAGCAGAAATCGATGTTATCCGCAGCGCCTGCGCGGAACTCGGCGTGGCCTGCGCGGTGGCCGATATATTCGAATCCGGTGGCGCCGGGGGCCGGGCTCTTGCCGAAGCCGTCGTGACAGCGGCCGGATCGCAGCCGCCGTCTTTGCAGCCCCTTTATGACTGGTCCGAACCTATCAAGGACAAAATCTGGACCATCGCCAGCAACATGTATGGCGCCGGTTCGGTTCACTACAGCAAGGAAGCCGAACTCGATCTGAAACGCATCGAGGCGCTCGGCTACGCCGGCCTGCCGCTATGCATTGCCAAGACGCCGATGTCACTTAGCGATGACCCTGCCCGGGTGGGACGCCCGGAACAGTTCGAAGTCACGGTACGTAATGTCATTCTGTCGGCCGGAGCAGGTTTCATCGTGCCGTTGCTCGGCACCATAGTGCGCATGCCGGGTCTGCCACGCGCGCCGCAAGCTGCGCATATCGATCTGGTCGATGGTGAGCCGCAGGGAATAAAGGGCTGACACCGGCGCGACCGGCGGACTCAGAAAAGCTCCCGTTGCGCTTGGTTCGATCCCGGTTTGCGAAAACCCGAGCAATCCAGCGCCATGCGCTCACCCCGCTCAAGCCCATGCTTGCGGCAAGCCAGGCCAAACCGGCGCGAAAGCAGATCCGCGAACGCGCCGCCGCCGCGCATGCGATGACGGAAGCGAGGATCGTTATCGCGGCCACCGCGCATTTGCCGCACCAGGCTCATCACATGCGACGCCCGCTGCGGCAAGTGAGTTGCGAGCCACTCCTCGAACAGCACGCGGACCTCATTCGGCAAACGCAACAGGATATAACCCGCACTGGAAGCTCCGGCCGCCGCGGCTGCCGCCAGAATCGCCTCCAGTTCAGCGTCATTGACCGCCGGTATCATCGGCGCGGCCAGCACGCCTACCGGTATGCCGGCCTCGCGGAGCACCGATATCGTATTCAAGCGTGCTCCTGGCGAGGCTGCACGCGGCTCCAGGCTGCGTTTCAGCGCCGGGTCCAGCGTCGTGACGCTGATCATGACCGCGGCAAGCCGTTGCGCCGCGGCGGCTGCGATCAGATCGAGATCCCGCTCGATCAATGCCGATTTGGTAACCATCGTGAACGGGTGACGATGCTCGACCAGCGTTTCGAGCAGATTCCGGGTAATTCTCAGGCGCTGTTCGACCGGCTGGTACGGATCGGTGTTGGTGCCAAAAGCTATCGGTTTGCACTGATAACTTTTGCGCGACAGCTCCTGCTTCAGTAACCGCACAGCATCCGGCTTGTAAAACAGCCGGGTTTCGAAATCCAGACCGGGCGAGAGATCCATATACGCATGGGCGGGACGGGCGTAGCAATACACGCAGCCGTGTTCACAGCCGCGATAAGGGTTGATCGACTGCTCGAACGGCACATCGGGAGACACATTGCGGGTGATGATGGACTTCGACTTTTCTGCTGTGACCGTCGTTCGCAACAGCGGTGGCGAGGGATCTTCCAGGTCCCAGCCGTCGCCCTGATGAACGGTGTGGCGCTGCTCGAATCGACCCGCCGGGTTGCTGCCGGCGCCGCGACCCCTGATTTTCCATCCACCACTGCTCATTCAAGCAGTATAAACTGTATATTTAACCAGTAAAAGGACGGGTGTGACTCAACCCAAGGTGGCGGCCAGGGGCTCCTGATTGCCCGGTTCAGCCGCGCTGGCGGCCCATTCGCCGGCGCCGCGATACTTCGGAAATACCGCGCCGAACCTTGTGCAACAGGTCGCGCGCCCAGAGGAATTCGATCGCCAGAACCGCCAAACCCAGCGGAATGATCAACAGGCCCGGGCCCGGGAGAACAAGGAAGGCAATGCCCAGCAGAAGCAGAGTGCTGCCGACCACCGCTATGACGACCTTTTTCGCCGAACGGTAACTGAGTGAAAGGGTCTTTTCGATCATGTTTTCATCCCCGCCGGAGTAACTGCCCCACCGAAAGTATACTGAGAAGCCGAGTCAACAAAATGTGCGACAACTGCGGCAGCCAGCCGGTTCCCGCCACGACGACCCCGGAAGACCAGCAACATGGCGCAACATTCTCTCCCTGCTTCACCACAGCCCGGCGCCACCGACACCCCCCATCGGTTCCGCCTGCGCGGGACGGCCATGACCCGGCTGGAGACGTTCACCGATGCCGCGTTCGCGTTTGCGGTGACAATGCTGGTGATCTCGATCGACGATATTCCGCAAAGCCCGGACGCGTTGCTCGAAGCGTTCAAGGGAGCACCCGCATTCGCCCTCAGTTTCGTCCAGATGATGATGTTCTGGCTTGCCCACCGGCGCTGGAGCCGTCGTTTCGGTCTCGAGGACACAACCGCGACGATTCTCAGCTTCGTCCTGGTAATACTGGTAATGATCTACATCTATCCACTGAAAATCATGTTCTCCAGTTTCCTCGCGTGGATGACGAGCGACTGGCTACCGGCAAATTTCGCCTTGACCGGGTACGCCGACGTTGCTCAGCTATTCGTGATTTACGGCATCGGCTTCAGCCTGCTGTGCGCGGTGATACTACTGCTCAACCTGCATGCACTGCGCCGCGCGGAGGAGCTGCAGCTCAGCCCGATCGAGCGTTTCGAAACCGGCACCGAAATAGGCGCGTGGGGCATACTCGGCGGAATCGGCGTACTGTCCGCGCTGATGGCCGGCCTGTTACCGCCGCCGTGGAACGCGCAGGCCGGCTGGGCTTATTTTTCCCTCGCTCTGGTCATGCCCGGCTACCACATCATTGTGCGCAGGCGTCGAATGGCCCGATCCAGCGCGGCCTGACCCTGCTGATAATGTCATCCGCGTGGCGACCCCGGTCGCCACCGCTGAATTGACGAGGGCAAAGGCAGCGCCGGCGTCCGTTTGCTTGCGATTCTCGTTGTGATGCTAGGCTTGCGCCGGAAACACAACGAGGTGGAACCGGGCTGATGCGAGTAGGGCAAGCACTAATCGCCGCCATGCTGCTGTATGGCGGCGCGGAGACAACGGCGACGACGGCAATGAACACCATCGATGCAGACACGGCGGAACGGTTCGCAGCGCTGGCGCTGGCCTGCGCACACAAAGAATACCCAAACAAGATTGCGCATGTGCTGGCCGGCGATGCCGACGTCGCTCCCCCACGCAAGCTGACCCCGGCTTTCTACGGCTGCTATGACTGGCACTCGGCGGTCCATGGGCACTGGCTGCTGGCGCGACTGGCCCGTCTGTATCCGCAGGCACCATTCGCCACCGCTGCGCGCGATGCGCTGGCGCAAAGCCTCACAGCGGAGAACGTCGCCGCGGAGACGGCCTATCTCAGCGGACCCGGGCGGGTCTCGTTCGAGCGCCCGTACGGCCTTGCCTGGCTGTTGCAACTCGCCGCCGAGCTCGATGAGTGGGACGAGCCGGCCGCACAGCAGTGGCGCGAGGCGATAGCACCCCTGGAGGCGCTGGCCGCGGCGCGGATCAGCGCGTGGCTGCCGAAACTCACCTACCCGATACGGGTCGGAGAGCATTCCCAGACGGCTTTTGCTTTTGGCCTGATCTGGGACTGGGCACGTCAGACCGGCAGCAAGGAAATGCTGGCGCTGCTGCGCGAACGCAGCCTGAGCTACTATCGCGGCGATCGCGACTGCCCGCTGGATTGGGAACCCTCGGGGCAGGACTTTCTGTCACCATGCCTCGCCGAGGCCGACCTCCTCCGGAGGATGCTCGATCCCGATCAATTCGCCGCGTGGCTTGACGGATTTTTGCCTGGCATCCCACGCAATGGCGACATCTGGCTGGATCCGGCCATTGTGACCGACCGCAGCGACCCGAAGCTCGCCCATCTGGACGGTCTCAACTTGTCGCGCGCATGGATGCTGGAGGGAATCGCTTCCGCACTTCCCGATTCGGACCCGCGCCGCCCCGCGCTAACAGACTCCGCCGCGCGCCACACCCGGGCGGGCCTGGCCGGCGTCGGCGGCGAACATTACGAAGGCGGGCACTGGCTTGGCAGTTTCGCCACCTACCTGTTGACCCGGCGCGGATTGCCCGCGGACTAGCGCGGCGCGGGCGTCAGCCGCACGCTGCCCTCGGCATCGAACGGCACCGAGCCCATAAAGGGAAGGTCGATGCTGACCTTGCCGTCCACGCTGTAATCGACCTCTTCGGTGCCTGGCGCAAAAAGCGTGCCCAGCTGGGTCGCCGATCGCACCAGGTTGGTGCTGACCTGCATCGTGAACTCGGTCTCTCCAAACGCCGGCACCTCGAAGCGCTCGGCGCTGACTCCGCGGGCAAACTCCTCGCCCTGGATGTCGAGTTCGAGGTTCAGGCCCTTCACCGGCAACGCGATGTCATTGGGATTCTGCACCCGCAGCCTGACCGCGAAACGCTGCTCAAAAAGGCCGATTTCATCGACAACGATGCCGAGCACCGAAAACCGCGGCGTTTCGAGATCGCGTCCCATGCTTGCGCAGCCGGAGACGACCAGGACACAGGTCACCAGGCACAGTGTATTTCTCAATCCTCGCAACATCCTTGTCGTTCCCCTTTAATAATGAAGCGCCACATCCTGCCAGTCATTTGCCGCCACGAAAAGGCCGTCTGCAAAACAAGCTTGCCAACCCCCTCCCCGGCACGGAGCTCAGACCTGCCGCATGCGGCCAATCCGTACATTTGCGTATACTTCATCGTGAACGCAAAACATAACATTCGCGCAGCGAGCAGTCTGCGCGCACTCTGAGGGTACGCCCGCAACAACGCCTTCACGAATCACTAAAACCAACCCAAAAACCGGGACGGGGAAATGGACAAAGCGAGCAGCTATAACGACAAGGTCGTGCGCCAATTTACGGTCATGACCGTGGTTTGGGGCATCGTCGGCATGCTGGTAGGCGTGATTATCGCCGCCCAGCTCCTGTGGCCCGAACTGAACTTCAACGTACCCTGGCTGAGTTACGGCCGGCTGCGGCCCCTGCACACCAACGCAGTGATTTTCGCCTTTGGCGGCTGCGCCCTGTTTGCGACCTCTTACTATGTCGTGCAACGGACCTGTCATGTACGGCTGTTTTCCGATGGTCTCGCTGCGTTTACCTTCTGGGGCTGGCAACTCGTGATCCTGCTGGCGGCGATTACCCTCCCGCTGGGACTTACCAGCGGCAAGGAATACGCCGAACTGGAATGGCCAATCGACCTGTTGATTACCGCAGTCTGGGTCTCTTACGCCGTCGTTTTCTTCGGCACGCTGGCCAAGCGCAAAATCAAGCACATCTATGTCGCCAACTGGTTTTTCGGCGCATTCATCCTGACGGTTGCGTTGCTCCATGTCGTCAACAGCGCCGCGCTGCCGGTCAGCATGACAAAATCCTATTCAGCCTACGCCGGCGTGATCGACGGCATGGTGCAATGGTGGTACGGCCACAATGCGGTGGGCTTTTTCCTGACCGCCGGCTTCCTCGGGATGATGTACTACTTCGTACCGAAGCAGGCCGGGCGGCCGGTGTACTCCTACCGCCTGTCGGTGGTCCATTTCTGGGCGCTGATCTCGATCTATATGTGGGCCGGCCCGCATCACCTGCATTACACGACGTTGCCCAACTGGGCGCAGTCGCTCGGCATGGTTTTCTCTCTGATCCTGCTGGCGCCGTCGTGGGGCGGGATGATCAACGGCATCATGACGCTGTCCGGCGCCTGGCATAAGCTGCGCACGGACCCGATCCTGAAATTCATGATCGTCTCGCTGTCCTTCTACGGCATGTCCACTTTCGAGGGGCCGATGATGTCGATCAAGACAGTGAACGCGTTGTCGCACTATACGGACTGGACCATCGGCCATGTCCACTCCGGTGCGCTAGGATGGGTCGCGATGATATCGGTAGGCTGCATCTACGCGCTGCTGCCAAAGGTTTTCAACCGCGAGTCGATGTACAGCATCAAGCTCATCGACGTCCATTTCTGGGTATCGACCATTGGTGTCGTGCTGTACATCGCTGCGATGTGGATGGCCGGGGTCATGCAGGGACTGATGTGGCGCGCGGTCAATGACGACGGCACGCTGACCTATTCGTTCATCGAATCGCTGAACGCGACGTATCCGTATTACGCGGTTCGCCTGCTTGGCGGAACCTTATTCCTGCTGGGTATGCTGATCATGGCATACAACGTGTGGAAGACGATTGCCGGGGCCAGTGCGGTGTCACCGCAGCCCGTGATCGAGCCAGCCTGAGGGGAGACCAGTAATGCCACACGCACACGAAATTGTTGAGAAAAGAGCCGGTTTGCTCGCAGTTCTGGTGGTCCTCGTCGTCAGTATTGGCGGACTCGCGGAGATCGTGCCGTTGTTTTTCTCGGCCGAGGTCACCGAGCCGGCACCAGGGATCGAACCCTATTCGGCACTGGAGCTCGAAGGCCGCGACATCTATGTCCGCGAGGGATGCTACAACTGCCACTCGCAGATGATTCGCCCATTTCGCGCCGAAACAGAGCGCTACGGCCATTATTCGCTGGCCGGTGAATCGGTGTACGACCGCCCGTTCCAGTTCGGCTCGAAACGCACCGGGCCGGATCTAGCCCGCGTCGGTGGCCGCTATTCCGACGAATGGCACCGGGTCCATCTTATTAATCCGCGCGACGTCGTGCCCGAGTCGAACATGCCCGGTTACCCCTGGCTTGCAAGAAACGAGATCAAAGCGGATCGCACCGGTAAAAAGATGCGCACGCTGCGAACGCTCGGTGTGCCGTATAGCGACGAGGAGATCGACGCTGCGGCAGCCGCAGTCGAGGGCAAGACCGAGATGGAGGCGTTGATCGCGTACCTGCAGGATCTCGGCACCAACATGCAGGGTAAGAGATAGGCGCATGGATATCGGAACCCTGCGCGGACTCCTCACCCTCATCCTGATGCTCGCTTTCCTCGGCATCGTGGTCTGGGCCTACAGCAAGAATCGCAAAGAAGACTTTGAAGAAGCGTCGCGTCTGCCCCTTGAGGAGGGCGACGCAGACCCACGGGAGCACCGACATGAGTAGCCTCTGGAGCTGGTTCGTCATCGTGCTGGCGGCAGTAAATATCCTCGCCTGCTTTTGGCTGATCAGATGGACCAGCAAGAAGTCGCCCGGCGAAGAAGACACCACAGGGCATATCTGGGACGGCGATCTGGCCGAATACAACAATCCGCTGCCGCGCTGGTGGCTGTGGATGTTCTATCTCACCATCGTATTTTCGATCGGCTACCTGATCCTGTACCCGGGGATGGGGAATTTTGCCGGCACCCTCGGATGGAGCCAGGAAGCCCAGTACGAAATGGAGGTCGAACAATCCCGGCAACGTTATGCCGCGCTGTACGAGCGCTACGCCGCAACCCCCATTGCAGAACTGGCGAAGGACCCCGAAGCGCTGCGCACGGGACACAACCTCTACGTGAATAACTGCGCCCAGTGTCACGGCTCGGACGGCCGCGGGGCACTCGGATTCCCGAACCTGACCGATGGCGAATGGCTGTATGGCGGTGAGCCGGACACGATCAAGGTATCGATCATCAACGGCCGCAACGGCGTGATGCCGCCATGGGGACCGGCGCTCGGTGCTGACGGAGTCAAGCAGGTAACCGAGTATGTCCTTAGCATGTCCGGGCAGGACCACGACGCCGCGCTTGCTGCCGAGGGGCAACAGAAATTCACCATGTTCTGCGTGGCCTGCCATGGCGCCGATGGCAAGGGCATGGCGGCGCTGGGCGCACCCAATCTGACCAACGACTCATGGCTGCACGGCGGCACTCGCGAGAGTATCGCCGACATAGTTGAAAACGGACTCAACAACATGATGCCGGCGCAGGGCGGAATTCTCGGTGAAGATCGCGCCCATGTCGTTGCCGCCTATGTTTACAGCCTGTCGAACGGAAGCGGCGGTGGCAACAAAGAGCAATAAGACGGGCGTGGTCGCGGAACCGGAAGGCGACCGCAACTGGTCGCCACTGGCTCAGGACATTGCGATCGTCGCGTGGCCGTCGTTTCTGGTCGCAGCCATTGCAACGATGTTGTTTTTCGCCTTTATCGACCCGTTGGCACTGCGCGATGCGACATTCCCGAGCTGGAATATCGGCCGCCAGGCCGGCTATGCGATAGGTTTTTTCTTTTTCTGGGCAATTGCTGCCGGTGCCAGCGGGGTGACGCTGTATCTCCGCGAAACCACTCGCCGCCGGCGCCGGCCCGGTAGCGATCCGCAGCGCTAGGCCAGCGCCGCGGCGACGGACACCGGAATACGGAAACGCCACCAATCTAAGGACCAGGGAAGGCGGCATGCGCTGAGGTCACCTCCACCACCGCACACTCGCTGCACTCAGAGCGAGCCTGTCCGACCCGATCCCGCAAACAGGCAGACAAACGGATATGCAACAGCCGAAACCAGCAACCGCCGGCGCCGCCAGCGAGAGTTATTACGAGGCAAGGGAAAAGATCTACCCGCGCGAGGTGAAGGGCCGTTTTCAGCGGCTGCGCAATCTCGCGGTTTTCGTGTTGCTCGGCATTTATTACGTACTACCGTGGCTGCGCTGGGACGACCGCCAGGCCGTGCTGTTCGATCTCCCTGCACGTAAATTTCACATCTTCGCACTGACCTTCTGGCCACAGGATTTCTTCTACCTCGCATGGTTGCTGATCATCGCGGCCCTGACCCTGTTTTTGTTCACCTCGATCGCCGGCCGCTTGTGGTGCGGCTACGCCTGCCCGCAGACGGTGTGGACTGAAGTATTTATCTGGATGGAACGCTGGACCGAGGGCAACCGCCAGCAACGCATGCGCCTCGACAAGGCGCCGTGGAGCGCCAACAAGCTGTGGCGCAAGGCAGCCAAACAATTCCTGTGGATTACGTTTGCGGCATGGACCGGATTTACGTTTGTTGGCTATTTCACGCCGATCGCTGAACTTGGCGGGCGCGTCGCGACCCTGTCCCTCGGCGGATGGGAAACGTTCTGGATCGTCTTTTACAGCCTCGCCACGTATGGCAATGCCGGAATGATGCGCGAGCAGGTGTGCAAATACATGTGCCCGTACGCGCGTTTTCAGAGCGCAATGTTCGACCGTGACACACTGGTCATATCGTATGACAGCGAACGTGGCGAACAACGTGGCAAACGCAAGCGCAATGCGGACCCGGCCAAGCTCGGGCTCGGCGACTGCATCGACTGCACCATGTGCGTGCAGGTTTGTCCAACCGGAATAGATATCCGCGAGGGACTGCAATACGAGTGCATTGCCTGCGCCGCCTGTGTCGATGTCTGCGATTCGGTGATGGACAAGATGGGCTACCCGCGCGGCCTGGTCCGCTATGCCACCCAACACAGCATGGAGCACCAGGCCAGCAAGGTCATCAGGCCACGCACCATCGTCTACACGCTATTATGGCTGGCGTTGATTAGTGGATTCATTTTCGCGATTGGCAACCGTACGCCGCTGATTGTCGACGTTATTCGCGACCGCAACGCACTGTACCGCGATGTCGATGCAGAACGTATCGAAAACGTCTATACGTTGCGCATACTCAACATGGACAACAGACCCCATACCTATCGGGTCGAGGCAACCGGTATCGAAGGTATCGAGATAGACATGCAGGACACGCCGATAGCCGTGAAAGCCGGCGAGATCGCGACCTTGCCGCTGCGCCTGCGAGTACCGCGCTCCGCGGTCGACGGCGGCGGCACGACTGTTCAAATACGGGCCCGCGCCGTAGACAATGAGAACATCGATATCACCCAGTCGACCCGCTTCATCGGGCCGGTCCCTTCGCGTTAAGGCAATGACCATACAACAGCAAAAAGACGTGCAACCGTGGTACCGCCAGTTCTGGCCGTGGTTTCTGATCGCACTGCCAGCTACTGCGGTAGTGGCCAGCCTGTGGACGGTATCGGTTGCGATTCGGTCCCCAAACGCACTGGTCGTGGACGATTACGGCAAGATCGGCATCGCCACCGACAGGAAAAAGCAGCGCGATGAGCTGGCCGCGGCGCTGAACCTGCAAGGAACGCTGCAAATTCACTCCGCCGAGGGTGCCGGGGTCGTATTTATGCTGAGCCTGAGCGGCGACTACGACCAGCCACCGGAGATGCTGTCGCTAAACCTGGCTCACCCGACCCTGCAGCCACGCGACCGCAACATAGAGTTGATTCGCCTCGGCGATGCCTGGGAAGGCAACACGGCGCCGCTCGGCAAGGGCCGCTACTATGTTCTTATCGAACCGCCGGACGGCAGTTGGCGCCTGACTGGTGAGATCTCGGGCGCAACCCGCACTCTGACGCTCCGTGGCGGAGCCGATTAGGGCGGTGCAGTCCCACTCCACGCGGGAATGTTTTCACTGTGGCGACGCACTGCCGCCACGCGAACGATACGAAGTCGTTATTGACGGAGAAACGCGCCTGGTTTGCTGTCCCGGTTGTCGGGCCGTGGCACAGCTGATCGCCAGCGCCGGCTTTTCCGATTTCTACCGCTTTCGCGAAACGCCCGCACAAAAGCCGGATCCCGAGGACAGCAAACGCGAACAGTGGACCGTCTATGACCGTCCGGAGCTGCAACGCGAGTTCGTCAGCGCGGGGGCAGACGGCATTTGCGAAGCCGGCCTGATTGTCGAGGGTGTACGTTGTGCCGCCTGCAGCTGGCTGATCGAAAGGGGACTGGAACAGGAGCCGGGACTCGAGTCCGTTGAGGTCAATCCGGCCAGCGCCCGGGCCCGGCTCAGATGGGACCCGCAGAAGGTCACTCTCAGCAAGCTCCTGTCCCGGCTCGCCGAGCTCGGTTACCGGCCGCATCCGGCGTCGCCCGATATTGCCCGCTCAAGCGCCCGGCGTGAGCAACGTGCCGCGCTGAAACGCCTCGCCGTGGCGGGTCTCGGCATGATGCAGGTCATGATGTTTGCGGTAGCGCTTTACGCCGGCGCTTTCCAGGGCATGGACCCGGCCATCGAAAATTTCCTGCGTCTCGTGTCATTGCTGGTGGCAACGCCAGTGGCCATCTATTCCGGCGGACCGTTTTTCGCCGGCGCATGGCGCGATCTTCGCGCACGCACCGCCGGCATGGACGTACCGGTCGCGATCGCCATAGGCGGCGCCTACGCCGCAAGTGTCTGGCACAGCCTGAACGGCAATGGCGAGGTCTACTTCGATTCGGTAACGATGTTCGTTTTTTTCCTCTCGCTGGGACGGTTTCTCGAGATGACAGCGCGCCACCGTGCCGGGACAAGTGCCGATGCGCTCGCGCGCCTGCAACCGACCACGGCAATGAGAATCGACGGCGAACATAGCGAAAGGGTCGGCATTGCGGAGCTTCGAGTCGGCGAAACGGTACGCGTCCGGCCCGGAGAGGTGATTCCCTGTGATGGCGTCATCGCCTCTGGCAGAAGTGGCATCGACGAATCGCTGCTGACCGGCGAATCGCGTCCGGTCACGCGCGAGCCCGGTGACCCGGTCACCGGCGGCAGCGTCAACATCAGCGACTCGATCGAAATCGAAATTTGTGGCCTCGGTGCAGACAGCGTTCTCGCCGGGATAAGCCGGTTGCTGCATCGCGCCCAGTCCGAACGCCCGCCCCTGGCGAGACTGGCCGACCGGGTAGCAAGCCGTTTCGTCGGCGCGGTACTGGTCATTGCGGTGCTGGTCGGCGCCTACTGGTGGCAGGCCGCACCGGAAGAAGCATTCCGGATCGTCTTGTCGGTGCTGGTTGTGACCTGCCCATGCGCGTTGTCGTTGGCGACGCCGGCCACGCTGACGGCGGCCATCGGCGCACTGGCGCAAAAGGGCATGCTGGTTTGCCGCGGCGCCGCGATCGAGACACTTGCCCATTCAGACCGGGTCGTGTTCGACAAGACCGGGACGCTGACCACCGGCCGTCAGCTGGTCACACGCTCGCAATTTGCCGCAGACCCGGGACAGGACCGGGCAATGGCAATTGCATCCGCGCTCGAGGCACATTCGGCGCACCCGATTGCGAACGCCTTCGGCACCGGCACCATGCAGCTGGAAGTCTCCGATGTGCGCGCGGTAGCCGGTGGCGGCATCTGCGGACGTATCAACGGGAAGCACTACCGAATTGGCAAGCCTTCGTTTGCCTGCGACCGCCACACCGGCATAGGGAATCTGATCGACGAGCGGGATAGCGGCGAGTCCAGCTGGATCGTGCTGAGCGAGGATGATCGCGCAATTGCCGCCTTCGAACTCGCCGACAGCGAACGCGGCGACAGCGCGGCAGTGCTTTCCGACCTTGCCGGACTCGGTCTCGAGCTGGAAATCGCCAGCGGCGATAGCGCCGGACCGGTGACCGGGCTCGCCGACCGCCTCGGCGTGGCAGCGTTTCACTACCGCCAGACACCGGCGCAAAAACTCGAACTGATTCGTCAGCACCAGCATCGCGGCGAGACCGTTGCGGTCGTCGGCGACGGCGTCAATGACGCCCCGGTACTGGCTGGCGCCGACGTATCGGTAGCGATGGGCGAAGGCGCGCGACTGGCCCAGACCAGCGCCGATATCGTGCTGCTCGGGCCAAGCCTCAGACCGCTGGTGCACGGTTTTACGGTCGCGCGGCGGGCGATGCGGATCATGCGCCAGAACCTCGGCTGGGCGCTGGCCTACAACGCGATTGCGCTGCCAGTTGCAGCCAGCGGTATCGTGCAACCGTGGATGGCCGCGATTGGCATGTCGACGAGTTCGCTGCTGGTGGTTCTCAACGCAATGCGAGCCGGCCGCGACCCCGACCATTCCCGGCTCAGCGTCGACGATGGGCTGCGCCATTCCGAACCCAGCCAGGTTGCATCGTGAACATTCTCTTTGTCCTGATTCCGTTGTCCCTGGTCCTGCTGGCGTTGGCCATATGGGCGTTTTTCTGGGCGGTCGGTTCCGGCCAGTTCGATGATCTCGACAGCCCGGGGTGGAAGATCCTGATGGATGACGACCGCAAACCGCCATCTGCCGATGCTCCCGATAAACCTGAGGCGCGCGACGATGATTGACGGAGTGGCGACGAGTGCGGCACTGGTTGCCGGCCTGGTCGGCAGCGCTCACTGTTTCGGCATGTGTGGCGGCATTGCCGGAGCCATGGGCATGGCAGCCGCGCAAAACGGGGTTCGCGGCAGCCGGCTCGGGCTGCAGGCGACGCTCTACAATCTCGGGCGGATATCCAGCTATGTGCTCGGCGGCGTTATTGTCGGCACGTTGGGGGCCGCCCTCGGCGACATGATCGACCTGCCAACGTGGTCGCTGTGGTTGCGCGGCCTTACCGGGCTGATCCTGGTTCTGCTCGGCCTGCAAATTGCGTTTGGCTGGCGTTTGCTGACCTTCATCGAGCGTGGCGGGGCCCGTTTGTGGCGCCGCGTGGGGCCACTGGCGGGCCGGCTTCTCGGCAAACGCAGTGCTTTCAATGCGTTTGGCCTCGGGATGCTATGGGGCTGGCTGCCTTGCGGCCTCTCCTACAGCATGCTGCTGGTAGCCGCCACGACCGGAACCGCCTGGAGTGGCGGCGCGGTAATGCTCGCGTTCGGCCTGGGCACGCTGCCTTCGATGATCGGGGCAAGCTACGCGAGCGGCCGTCTTGGCGGACTGCCCGGAGGACGCCGCACACGGGTCATTGCCGGCCTGCTGATCGCATTGATGGGAATCTGGACCGCCGCCGTGCCGATGCGTCACATCGGCCACGGCAGTGGCGGCCATGAAGACCACGAGCAGATGCCGCACGAAAACCACACCGGCTAACGTCGATCAGTCCTGAATGCTGGCGATATACGCGACGAGAGCATCGATGTTCGCTCTGACTCTGGCCTCCGCGTCACCATCAGCGTCCGCCTGCAGCCAGAATTCCGTGCCCCATACCGGCATACTGCGGGTGCCATGCGCCGTCACCGCCTTGCGCCCGTCAATATAGCTGGCCGCCACGCCAGCGGGGAATTCGCCGCCGTTACGCGCGGCAAGCCGGGTCAGGTCGGGGGGTGCCACCACCAGCGCACCGGCAACCGGGCCATCGCCGCCGCCGTAACGACCATGACAGGCAGCGCAATTGTCGCCATATAGCTGTCGCCCCGATTCGCTTTCCGCCGCGCCGGTATCGCCGGCAACGGCAACGAATGCCACGCCAGCCGCTAGCAGCGTCGTGTAAAACAGGCTACGAAGCATATGCGCCTCCTTGCTGATGATGATCATCTTCTAGCGTAAGCCGCCCGCCGCGCCGCGGCTAGTGCGGAAAACACGCACAATGAGGAGCGCGGCAGCCACCGCGACACGTGCAATAATTGCCGTCGCCCGTCGTCGAACGGCAACCCGAATCCCACAGGGGCCGACCAGAAAGGAATATCCAATGATGAGACTTTTTACCAGCCTCATGGCGACACTGCTGACCGTAGCGCTCTGCGCACCCACAGCCCAGGCTGCGGACCAGCCTGTGGCTATTGCAATACATGGCGGCGCCGGAACCATATCGCGAACCCAGATGACCGCGGAACGCGAGCAGGCCTACCTCACGGCCCTGCAAGGCGCGGTGGAAGCCGGCCATCGTATTCTCGAATCGGGTGGAACCAGTCTCGACGCGGTGGCCGAAGCCGTGCGGCTGCTGGAAAACTCGCCGCTGTTCAATGCCGGCAAAGGCGCGGTGTTTACTCATGACGGGCGCAATGAGCTGGATGCCGCAATCATGGATGGCGCCACTCTGAACGCGGGCGCGGTTGCGGGATTACACCATGTCCGCAATCCGATCCAGCTGGCGCGCGCGGTACTGGAAAACTCGCCACATGTGTTCATGGTAGGTGACGGCGCCGAAGAATTTGCCCTTGAACAAGGCATCGCGCTCGTGCCGCGGGATTACTTCTATACCGAGGAACGCTGGCAACGTTTGCAGCGGGCCCGTGAACGCGAGCGCGCCGCTTTGCCGCAGACCGATAAATTCGGCACCGTCGGCGCTGTTGCGCTTGACCATGCCGGCAACCTCGCGGCGGCGACATCGACCGGGGGACTGACCAATAAACGCTACGGGCGAATCGGTGACGTCCCGGTAATCGGCGCCGGCACCTATGCCAACAACGCGGCCTGTGCCGTCTCGGCCACCGGCGACGGCGAGTACTTCATCCGCGCGGTAGTCGCCTACGATATCGCCGCAAGGATGATGTATGCGGGCGATTCACTCGAGCAGGCTGCCGCCGAAGTCATTGCCAGGAAACTGGTAGACATGGGCGGTGGTGGCGGCGTGATCGGGGTCGACAGGGACGGCAACGTCACCATGGTAATGAACACGCCCGGCATGTATCGCGCCGCAATCGATGCCAACGGAAAACGGGTCGTTCGAATATTTGCCGACTAGAACCGCGAATGTTGCAGGCCGAGCGCGGTAATCAGCCGGTCGATGTCAGCGGTATCGTTATACAAATGCGGTGAAACTCTTACGCATTCACCTCGCAGACTGACATGCACACCCGAAGATCTGAGCGCCTCGAGCACGGCGTGCGGGTCGTGCTGCGGCAAGCGCAGCCCGGTCAGATGCGGCGCCTTGTGCCCGGCCGCACTGACCTCGAACCCCGCCGCAACCGCGCGTTCGGCAAGATAACCGCTCAGCCGGCCCAGTGTGGCCGAGATGTTCTCGACTCCCCACCCGGCAATTTGCTCGAGGGCGCGGATTATCATCGGCATCATGACCAGGTTGCTGCGCTCGCCGACATCGAACCGGCGCGCGCCCGCCTGGTACTTATCGTCGTAGCTGCTCAGAGCAGCCAGATCCCGGCTGTTGGCCCGAGCGATCCAGTTCTCCTCCAGCGGCGACCCCTCGTGATGGCGCGGATGCGCATACAGGAAGCCGAGGCTGTAGGGTCCGAGCAGCCACTTGTAGCACGCGGTTATAACGAAATCGGGCTCGACCGCAGCGACATCGAACGGCAGCGCACCCACCGACTGGGTCAAATCCAGCACCAGTGCCGCCGCAATCCGGCGGCAACGCTCGCCGACGGCATCGAGATCCACCATGCTGCCATCGGCCCAGTGAACCTGCGGAATTGCCACCACCGCGACGTCATCGACCAGCACCTCGAGAAGGGCCGTGGTCCAGTTGCCATCGGCCGGAACGGGCACCGTTTGCAGATGCGCTCCGCATTGGTCGGCGAGCTTCTTCCAGGTGTAGTAGTTGGACGGAAACTGCTCGGCGAGTACAACGATCTTTTCACCCGCGCCGACATGAATATTGCTTGCGGCGGTGGCGACACCGTAGCTGGCCGACGGGATGAACGCTATGTCCTCTGCCCGGGCTCCAATCAGGCGGGCGAACAACTCACGCGCGCGCTCACTGTCAGTGAAAAAGTCCTCGGTGGTGATATCCCAGGGCGCCGATTTTCGTTTCAGCCCTTCGATGCCCGCGGCCTCGACTGCATTCAATTGTGGCGACATGTAAGCGCAGTTCAGGTAAGTGATGCCGTCGGGAATCCGGAACAGGTGGCGCTGGTTGTCAATCACAGTACTCATCGCGGCGCTCTTGTTGTCATTTATGCGGAGTCCTGGCAACTGCCCCGGACGACCCATGTCACAGCGTAACCGTTGGCCATCCCCGCGCTGGAAACTCCGTCGCGGACCATGAGACAACATTTCTACGCGGCCGTCACGCGACATGAGAAATTTTTCGTGATGGAATACGCGGCTATGAACAAACAGCGCACCATCTGCTTGTGGTCCGGGCCACGCAACGTTTCGACGGCACTGATGTACAGTTTCCGTCAACGCAGCGACACCCGGGTCGTCGATGAACCGCTGTACGGTCATTTTCTGCGAGTCAGCGGCGCCGATCACCCGGCCGCGCTGGATGTGATGAACCACATGGATTGCGATGGCGACCGGGTCATGCGGCGGCTACTGATCAGCGAGGATGATGAGCGCCCGGTCCAGTTCCTGAAACAAATGGCGCATCATCTCGTCGCTATCGACGAGCAATTCCTCGCCGCGACAACCAACGTGTTGCTGATTCGCGATCCCGCCGAGATGTTGCCGTCACTGATCAACCAGATACCCGAGCCGACGATTCGCGATACCGGCCTCAAACGCCAGTGGCAACTGTACGAAGCGCTGTTGCTGCGTGGAGAACATCATCCCCCGGTACTGGATGCTCGGGAACTGCTGCTCGACCCGCGCGGAGTATTGCGCAAACTCTGCGCAATACTCGACTTGACGTTCGAGCCCGCGATGCTGGCGTGGCCGCCCGGGCCCAAGCCCGAGGACGGTGTTTGGGCGCCGCACTGGTATCACAATGTCCATATCTCGAGCGGTTTCTCCGAGTACCGCAGCAAAAACCAACCCTTACCGTCTCGCCTCGCCGCTCTGCGGGAGGAATGCGACCACTATTACCAGCGCCTCTATGCGCACTCACTAAAAGCGAACACATGACAAATCCAGACGCAGCAAAACTGCCCGATCCACGCAATGCCGACATCCTCGTTCATGTGGGCGGCGAGCTAAAACCTCGCGCCGACGCCAAAATCAGCGTCTTCGACAGTTCGGTTCAGGGCGGTGATGCGGTCTGGGAAGGCCTGCGTGTTTATGATGGCAAGATCGCCGAACTCGACGCCCACCTGCGCCGGCTCGACGCCTCGGCGCGGGCAATGGCGTTTGCCGACATTCCAGGCATTGCGAAGGTGCGCAGCGCAATTTTCACGACGCTGGAAGCCAACGGCATGCGCGATGGTGCGCACATCCGCCTGACGCTGACCCGCGGCGAAAAGGTCACATCCGGGATGAATCCGCACTGGAATCGTTCCGGCTCATGCCTGATCGTGCTGGCCGAGTGGAAACCGCCGATTTACCCGCAGCCGATTCGGCTCATTACCTCGGCGATCCGCCGCAATACGGCGCAGTGCCTGGACTCGAAAATTCACCATAACAACCTGATCAACAATATCCTCGCGTGTATCGAGGCCAACGTTGCCGGGGTCGACAGCGCACTGATGCTCGACATCGCCGGGTTTGTTTCCGAGACCAATGACACCAATGTTTTTCTTTTTCGTGACGGCGAGCTCCTTACGCCACACGCAGATGCCTGCCTGCCCGGGATCACCCGCGCAGTCGTTTTGCGGCTCGCTCGCGAGGCCGGCCTGGCCTGCGCCGAGCGCAACATATCGCTGACCGAAATCTATACAGCGGATGAGGTTTTCACGACAGGGACCATGGGCGAGCTGACGCCCGTGCTCGACATCGACGGCCGGGCGACCGCGGCGGCACCCGGTCCGATCACACGACAACTTCAGGCGCGCTACGCCGCCCATATCGCCAGTAGCGGGACGCCGCTGCCGTTCTGAGCGTGAATCCGCCAGGTTCGGCCCGACGAAACTCCTCGATCAGAAACACGCCGCTTATAAGTGCGATAATTGGCGAATACCAATTTGGGGTAGTGAAGCAGTGAATCTTCCGTTGTCGAATCAGTCCGCGAGCGCACTGAGCCAGATCGTGGCCGCGGCATTCGTAGCGGTGTTGCTGCTGGCAAGTGCCGCTGCCGAGGCGCAACAACGCACCGTCCGGGTGATTACGGCGCAGGTGGCCGCGGAGGATTTCCCTTATGAAATCGAGGCACTGGGCACCGCGCGGGCAAACGAGTCCATCGAGGTAACGTCGAAAGTCTCCGAGGTCATCACCGCCATTCGTTTCGAGGAAGGTGGCGTCGTCAAGGCCGGGGACGTACTGGTCGAACTGGCAAGCAACGAAGCACGCGCCGACCTTGCGATCGCGCGCGCCAACGCGATCGACAGCCGCAGCCAGTACGAGCGCGGCCAGCAGTTGACCAAGACCCGATCAATCTCACCGTCCGAGCTGCAACAACTGAAGGCACTGATGGATGCCAACAGTGCACGGGTAAAAGCCGCGGAGGCGCGCCTTGCCGATCTGACGATCACGGCACCGTTTGACGGCCGGGTCGGGTTGCGCAGAGTCAGCCTCGGCAGCCTCATCTCGCCCGGCACGGTTATCACCACGCTCGATGACCTCAGCATTATCAAGCTGGATTTTGCAGTGCCGGAAATCGCACTGGCACCGCTGCGGCCCGGACTCCCCGTCAATGCCCGCAGCGTCGCCTTTCCGGAAACCGTTTTCGACGGAGAAATCGCCAGCATCGATACTCGCATCGATCCCGTAACGCGCTCAGTGCGGGTGCGCGCCCTGCTCGCCAACGACGATGCAAAACTCAAGCCCGGCATGTTCCTGACCGTCCAGGTGCTGCGCCGCGGCGTCAACAGCCTGATCATTCCGGAGCAGGCGCTGGTGCCGATTCAGGATCGCCAGTACGTGTTCGTCATCGACGGCGCCACGGCACACCAGCGCGAGATTCAAACCGGCCGCCGCCGGCCCGGACAGGTCGAGGTCATCGAGGGTCTCGTTGCCGGAGAAATCGTCGTCATCGAAGGCAACCAGAACCTGCGTGAGGGCAGCACGGTTGAAATCGTCGAGCGCAGCGTTTCGGCGGGAACAGGCTGATGTTCATCTCCGACGTCTCGGTGCGGCGACCGGTTTTCGCGATGGTCGTGAGCCTGCTGCTGGTGATTTTCGGCCTGATAGCGCTCGACCGGTTGTCGGTGCGCGAATATCCCGACATCGACCCGCCGGTCGTCTCGATCGACACGACCTACCGCGGCGCTTCCGCGGCTGTCGTCGAAACCAAGATTACCCAGATCATCGAGGACCGGATCGCCGGGCTCGAGGGCATCCGTAAACTGACCTCTACAAGTAGCGACGAGCGCTCGCGTATTCGCGTTGAATTCGGGCTGAATCGCGACGTCGACGCCGCCGCCAATGACATTCGCGATCGAGTCGCGCGAGTAGTCGACAATTTGCCAGAGGAAGCCGAGCCGCCGGAAATCGCCAAGGTCGATTCGAATACCCGGGCGGTGATGTATATCAATCTGACCAGCGACCGGATGTCGACGCTCGAGCTGTCGGATTTCGCCGAACGCAACCTGGTGGACCGGCTTTCAGTCGTCGATGGCGTGGCGCGCGTCAGGGTCTCTGGCGCCCGCCGTTACGCGATGCGGATATGGCTCGACCGTGAGGCGCTGGCGGCACGTCAGTTGACGGTGACTGACATTGAGGATGCGCTGCGGCGTGAAAACGTCGAATTGCCGGCGGGACGGCTCGAATCCACGCAGCGCGAATTCACGCTGCGGACCGAAACCGGGCTGATCAGCGACGAGCAATTCCGCCAGCTCGTGGTCGGCCGCGGTCCCGACGGATTTCTGATTCGCCTGGGAGAAGTGGCCAGGGTCGAGGTCGGCGCCGAAAACGAGCGCAACGCCGCGCGCGCCAACACGATCCCGGCAGTGAGCCTCGCGATCGAGCAGCTGTCGCGGGCAAACACCGTGGAGGTTTCGCACGGTGTGCGCGACCAGCTCGACATTATTCGCCCGACCCTGCCCGAGGGTATCCTGCTCGAAATCAACTTCGACCGGGCTACCTTTATCGAGGCCTCGATGACCGAGGTAGCGAAAGCGTTGCTGTTCGCGCTGTCTCTCGTGCTCGTGGTGATCTACCTGTTTCTCGGCAGCCTGCGTGCAACATTGATTCCGGCGGTCGTCGTGCCGGTCTCGATCATCGCTACCTTTATTGTGATGGCGGCAATGGGCTACTCCGTCAACGTCCTGATTCTGCTCGGCCTGGTGCTCGCGATCGGTCTGGTCGTGGACGACGCCATCGTCGTCCTCGAGAACATTTACCGGCGGATCGAGGATGGCCAGCCAAAACTGCTGGCGGCCATCGACGGCTCGCGCGAGATCGGTTTCGCGGTGATCGCGACCACGCTGGTGCTGGTTGCGGTGTTCCTGCCGATCTCGTTTATCCAGGGCAACGTCGGCCGGCTGTTTTCCGAGTTCGGTATAGCGCTTGCGGCCGCCGTGATGTTCTCGAGCATCGTCGCGCTGACACTCACACCGATGATGTGTTCGAAGATCCTGCATGGCGATACCGTCCGTTCCGGCCTTGCCCACCGCGTCGATACATTTTTCCGCGCGCTGGCCGACCGCTACCGGTCATGGCTGCAGCGTATCGTGCGTCACCCGTGGGCAATCGTCTTGATCGCTGTTGTGATCAGCCTGATGGCCGTCTTCCTGTTCCGCGCCCTGCCGCAGGAATACGCGCCGAAAGAAGATCGCGGCGTCTTCATCGCAGTGCTGAATGCGCCCGAGGGAGCGAGCTTCGAATACACCGACCGCTATACCCGGCAAATGGAAGACGCGCTGATGGAAGAGGTTGCCACCGGCGACGTCATGCGGGTGCTGATCCGGCTGCCGGCCAGCTTCGGCTCGACCGGCGAAGTGAACAGCGCCCGCGCCATTGCGCTGCTGGCACCATGGGGCGAACGCGAACGCAGTGCCGAGGAAATCGCGGCATCGGTGCGAGCCAAGCTCTCGCTGCTACCGGGCGTACGCTCGGCGGTCATCACGCCACAAGGACTCGGCGTGCGTGGCAATAACCGGCCGGTAAGAATGATTCTCGGCGGCGGCGAATACAGCGAACTCGCGCTGTGGGCCGAACGGATGGTCGAACGTGCCGGGGAGAACCCGGGCCTGACCAACTTTGACGTTGATTATGACGAGCGCAAGCCGCAAATGCGCATCTCGATCGACCGCAATCGTGCCGCCGACCTCGGTGTGTCGCTCGCCAATATCGGCCGCACTCTCGAAACGATGCTCGGTTCGCGGATCGTCACGACCTATCTTGACCGCGGGCTGGAATACAACGTCGTACTGCAGGGTCTGCCCGAGGATCGCGCATCGCCATCGGACCTGACCAATCTCTATGTCCGCTCGGAACGCACCGGCCAGATGGTGCCGCTGAACAACATCGTGTCGCTCAAGGAAGTTGCTGGCGCCGCCGAACTCAGTCGTTTCAATCGCCTGCGCTCGGTAACCGTCTCCGCCAGTCTCAATGACGGCTATTCGCTTGGCGAAGCCATCAGCTACCTGGAGGGACTCGGCGGAGAGATGCTGCCACCGTCGGTCAGTATCGACTGGGACGGCGAATCACGCGAATTCAAAGAGGCGGGCGGCTCACTGTACAGCGCGTTCCTGCTCGCACTGGTCATCGTTTTCCTGGTACTGGCGGCACAATTCGAGAGCTTCCGCCATCCTTTCATCATTATGATGACCGTGCCGCTGGCCGTCACCGGCGCGATGATCGGTCTGTGGTTCTACGGATACAGCATTAACGTATTCACCCAGATCGGAGCCATTCTTCTGATCGGGCTGGCCGCCAAAAATGGTGTGCTGATCGTGGAATTCGCCAATCAGCTGCGCGACCGGGGCGTCGAGTTTCTCGATGCTGTGGTGGAAGCTTCTGCCATCCGCCTGCGGCCGGTCCTGATGACCAGCACCTGCACGACGATTGGCGCCGTACCGTTGTTGATTGCGGATGGCCCCGGGGCAGAGAGTCGCCAGGCGATCGGAGTGGTTATCGTGTTCGGCGTAACGTTCTCGACATTGCTGACCCTGTTCGTAATCCCAGCGTTCTACGCGCTGTTTGCCCGCAACACCAAGTCGCCGCAATACGTCAATCGCTTGGTCGATAAACTGAAGAGTGACGCTTCAGCCGCAGCCGCGGATTCAGCGCGTCAGGTCTGACTAACTCCCCGCTGTGTTGCGGACTTTCTCTCGTTCGTCGCGGATGCGGGCGCGCCAGACTTCATAGGCATCCCAGCCGCCGCGCGGTTCGGTGACGGCTGCTGCGGTTCGCGGTGCGCCGCCCGGGCCACTGTTGGCGAGCGCCCGACGATATTCTTCTCTTTTTGTCATTGTCAGCCTCCCTGGCTCGTGGCTGCCCTGTCCTGAGAGCACCAAATTACATCTGTGTGACCGCGAGCCTAACTGTCGAAATAGGATTCGAGATAACTCTCAAAAGAGATTCGGTCCGCGGCCTCAATTTCGCGTTGCTTTTCCAGCGAAGTCGCGACTTCCCGTAGCAGCAGATCGTGGCGCGGCGGCGGCAGCGGTCCGGCGCCAACAAATTGCTCGCGATGGTGGCGCGACATACGCATCGCGAAGGTAAAAAAGGGCTCGCCATTAGCGCGCATCGACTCGAGGATCATCGCCGATGGTGTCCGTTCCGGATCGGCGACTTTCTCTTCCTGTGAGGCCAGTGCCTGCCGATAGGCGCCGTCGCTGCGCCCGCGGTCGAGCAGTTCGCAAACGCCTGTCATGTCCTCAAGAATCTCACCGGCCCAGGTCTTCAGGCCTATCGCGTCATCCCCACGAATCAGCTCGAGCGCCGGGTCGCGCCCGTTTCGCGCCACCGCAAGCTGGCTCTGCTCGGTTTGTTCCAGCTCGACAGCATCAATCTGCGGGCTGTCGGCAAGCAGGCAATAAATCAGAAAGGCTTCGAGGAATCGCAGTTGCGCCGCGGACACACCGTTGGCGTCGCACGCACTGACATCGAGCGCCCGCACTTCGACGTACTGGACGCCGCCGCGCATCAATGCCTGGGTCGGCCGCTCGCCGCTGTTGGCAACCCGTTTTGGCCGGATCAGGCTGTAATACTCGTTCTCGATCTGAAGCAGGTTTGTATTGAGCTGACGATACTCTCCGTCCACCCGGACCCCGATCTTCTCGTACGCGGGAAACGGCGTGCTGACCGCGTGTTTCAGCCCGCTGATGTACTCGTCGAGACGATTAACAGACAACCCGACCGCAGCCTGGCTCTTGTTCTTGTAACCGAGATCGCTCATCCGCAGCGATGTGGCATACGGGGCATACGAGGTATAGGCGTCGAACTCGTCGAGATCGGTTGCACGCCCACACAGAAATGACTTGCACAAGGCCGGCGATGCGCCGAACAAGTACAAAGTAAGCCAGCCAAAACGATGAAAATTTCGCAACAGCGCAAAATAGGATGCGTCGACAAACTCCTGCGAACTGCGCCGATCTCCGCGTATCTGCTGGTAAACCGGCCAGAACCCCTCGGGCAAAGAGTAGTTGAAATGCACTCCGGCGATCGCCTGCATCACGCGGCCGTAGCGGTAACTGAGTCCGCGCCGATATACGTTTTTCATTTTGCCGACATTGGACGGGCCGTACTGCGCGATCGGCACGCTGCTCTCGCCCTGGACCGCGCAGGGCATGCTTGTCGCCCACAGCAACTCGTCGCCGATATTCGAATATACAAAGCGATGGACGTCATCGAGAAAACCAAGCGCCGCCGAGGTTTCCGCCCGCGGCGGCGTGACCAGTTCGACCAGCGCTTCGGAAAAGTCGGTCGTGATGTAGGAATTGGCCAGCGCCGAGCCAAGCGCTATCGGATGCGGCGTATCCGCAATCCGGCCATCCGGCGTAATCCGCAGACTTTCCTTCTCGATACCCTTCAGCCCTCCGCCCAGACCGCAACGGTCCAGCTGTGCTGCCAGCGACGCCAGGCGCTTTTCGAGAAGCCTACCCAAATCACACCTCCGGGGTCATCGAGAAAATACCGGCCGTTCGCAACCTTCTGCGTGGTCGACGGCACGTGATCCGTGTTGCAACAAGGGCGCGATTCTATCACCGCCAAAGGCGACTCTGCCGGTCTAGGGGGCTACCCAGCCCGCTTCGTTGCCACCCCCGATCCAGCGCAACTGAACCCGCAAATGGCCACGCGCGCCGAGTTGCAATATATCCATCGTGGCGGCCTCGCCGGCGACAACCGCAAAATTAGCCCGCCCTGCCTCGCTTTGCTGCGGCGTCATGCTGTCATTGAGTGGAGCAGGCGGCAATCCGGACTCAGGTCCATCGCTCGGCGTTCCGGGCGCGAGCGGCGCCAGGTAACAGCGACGGCTGCCAATCCGGCTCCTTTCCCACTGCTGCGCCGTCAACGGATCGTCATCGTCGAGCACCCGGCCCGGCCCCGACACTCGCAGTTGCAACTTGCGGACCGGGTCGTAGAACAACCAGGCCAGTCCGGCCGCGGCGTCAATTTGCCCTGCCTTGGGGCTGCGCCGGTCGGTATGGCAGAAAAGCAGGCGGCGTTCGGCTATCGTCCTTCTCAGCACGACAGTGCGCAGACAGGGCTGCCCCTCCCAGACCGTACCCAGCACGGCGGTATGCCAGGGGCTTTGCGCCCGCTCGACGCCTTCGGCCAGAAGGCGCCAGGCCAGGCGGCCAATCTCCGCCGGCGAATCGGCCGCGCTGATCAATTTCTTTGTCATTGCTGCCCGTCACCGTTGCGATACGAAACGGCCGGCTAAAAAGCCGGCCGCATGTCGAGCTATACGATACCGGGCACCTGGCCGGCACCGCTAGTCAAACACATACATCGCGCCGATGCTGCCCATGAACAACGAGGAGTCATGGAAGTCGATGTCGGAATCCTCGTCGCCGTAGCTCAGCTGCCCTACCAGCGACCAACGCTTGCTCCGGGTATTCAGCTTGTAAAACACCGACAGTCCGCCGAACCAGGTATCGGAATCAGCCGCTTCGTCGTAGATTGGGTTATCGTCCTCAAAGTCGGAACTGATATAGCCACCGGACACGACGTAGCTCCATTTCGGGCCCAGCGACGTGTATGAGAGCTGGGCGCTGTAACGCTCATTCTGGAACGCGCCTCCGTCCGCATCGTCATCGACATAGCCGACCTCCGGCACCAGGAATCTCTTATCGGAGAATTTCCACAGGTAGCCGACCCGAACCGCGGTGATATCCGAGTCGCGCTGCAGCAGGTCTATTTCGTCCTGGGTCAGGCCGAGACCACCCTGCTGGCCGGCACGATCCTTGTCGACATCCGCCTCTCGGAACGACGATTTCAGGAAAAAGTTGCTGTTGAAAATGCCATACCATTGAAAACGGATTCCGCTCACATCGCGATCGGTGCTGTCGCGATCGACACCCGCCACGTAGGGATCTTCCCACACCTCGGTAACCACGCCCGAGGTCAGCACGGCCAGCGAGAAACGGCCCAGGTTTTTCGTGCCCTGGCGCACACCCAACGCAGTTGAGAAATCGAACCGGACCAGGTCTTCGATATCCTGACCGACGAACAGCTGGGTCTGGGTCGATGCAAACGTGTATTGCAGCTGGCCGCTGACGACCGGCATCGGGTTACTTTCGTCGTCCGGGCTGTCGAACAGGTTGTCCACCCGGTCGCTGCCGATATCGACAAACGCATTACCCTTGACGAGATTGTTTTCGCCGACGACATAGCCGCCGCCGAGAATCACCCGGCCGGAAAATCCACTTTCCTTGGGAATCGGATCGAAGGCCCAGGCACTGCTAACGGCCAGTGCCAGCACGCCCCCGAAAAGCAAACGCGAGACTTTATTCATGATGATTTCCTTACCATTAGTAAAACAGAACCGCCGCGCTCCTGCGCGGCAAGTCAATTTGGGGAAGATGTGCGACAAAGTCGCCGCACCAGGGTCACACTGCCGGTCCACCAGCAAGGAGCATGTCAGCAACACTGCGACTCCAGCGCAATAAGTATTTGTGCTCAACAGGAAGACTCTTTCAACCCGTTGGCTGCGGATTGTAACGTGAATTCGGTTGGCGAATGTCGCATCCGGAAAAATTGCGAAATTTCCGCGCAAACGCCGCGGCAAAAAACGCGCCGATGATCATGCTTGAAGCGCCCGCGAGACCCCCCCCGGGAGGCGGCGATACCGCGGCCGCCATACAACACGGAAAATGCCGCATAGCGAAACCGGCGGGCGCGGCCTGTGCCGCGCCCACGTTCTCAGAAACGGATCTTTCCGGTGAGCATGTCGCGAAACATCGCGAAGTCCCCGATCAGGCTGTACAGCGGATGACGAAACGTAGCAGGACGGTTTTTTTCGAAGACGAAATGCCCGACCCAGGCAAATCCGTAACCGCATAACGGGACCAGCCAGAGGACTGCATAGGCCCGGGAGACCAGCGCATAGGCGAGAATGCCGATCACCAGCGCGGTCCCGACAAAATGCAGGCGCCGGCAGGTCCTGTCGCTATGTTCGCCCAGATAGAAGGGATAGAAATCGCGAAAGCTGTCAAATCGTTCGTTGGTCGTTTCAGTCATGTCCGGGATCTCTGCGGAAAGTACCGTCGATTCGTGCACGAGATTATACCTGTCGGCACCCTGCAACTGCCCGACTCCGTGCCCGGTAGCGGTAACTACTGATTCAGCCTGCGCCACCGCGCATGCTGTAATAGCGGTAGCGCCGGGTCCGGCGTGACACGGCGCGGGCTTTCGCTAGCGGAGGGCTGCAGATGCCCGGGCAATTACCCGCCGATCTCATCGAACTCGATACCAGTCTGCCGATCTGGGACCGTTTCTTTATGGTTGCTCCATTGGTACTGGTCGGCACAGTCGAGGCCGACGGTCGCGTCGATCTCGCGCCCAAACATATGGTCATGCCGATGGGCTGGCAGAACTTCATCGGTTTTGTCTGCACACCTCGTCACCGGACTTACCAGAATGCTCAGCGCGACCGGGTTTTCACAATAAGTTTCCCGCGCCCTGCCCAGCTCGTGGGAACCAGCCTTTCGGCTACCCCGAGAGACGAAGACGATATCAAGCGCGGGCTCGGGGCGGTAACTACGTTTCCGGCCCGGCAAGTCTCGGGCTACCTGGTGGAGGGAGCGGTTATCGCGCTCGAGTGCAGGCTGCACCGAATTGTCGATGACTTCGGCGAGAACAGCCTGATCGTCGGCCAGATCGTCGCGGCCTACGGGGCCACCGACAGCGTGCGCGACAGTGAGAAAGACGATCAGGAAATACTGGCCACGACACCCTTGCTCGCCTACCTGCAACCGGGGCGCTGGGCGCAGATAGGTAAGACCTACAGCTTTCCGTTCGCAGAGGGTATGAAAAAATAGGGGACCCGGACATGCGGCCTGCCGGCAAGGAAATTCTCGCTTACCTGAACAACAGTGAAGCCGAGATGCTCGGCACTATCGAAGCCATGGCGAGCCTCGAATCGCCGTCATCGGATGCGGCGAGCCAGAGACCCTTACGCGAGTTCCTGATGCCGCTGTTCGACGACCTCGGATTCGATTGCGTCGTGCTGGCCGGGCACAATAGCGGCGGTCATCTGTATGCACGCCCGCGCGGCCGTCGACGCGGTAACGCCTGCCAGCTGATGCTCGGCCATTGCGACACGGTATGGCCGAAGGGCACGCTGACAACGATGCCGTACCAGCGCCAACAGGACGTGGTGCACGGACCGGGTGTTTACGATATGAAGGGCGGCATCGCGCAAATGCTTTTTGCGTTGCGCGCTATCCGAGAATTCGATCTCCGGCCGATGCTGACACCCGTTGTTTTTCTCAATTCCGACGAAGAAATCGGCAGCCGCGAATCGACCCGCCACATCCGGCGACTGGCACGCGCCTGCGAACGGGTTTTCGTCCTCGAGCCGTCACTCGGGCCGGAGGGCTATCTGAAGACCGCAAGAAAAGGCATCGGCCGGTTCACCGTCACCGTGCACGGCCGCGCCGCACATGCCGGGCTCGATCCGGAAGCCGGTGCCAGCGCGATCCTCGAGCTTTCGCACGTGATCCAGAGCCTGTTCGCATTGAACGACCCGGAACGCGGAATCACCGTGAACGTCGGCACGATCGACGGCGGTCTGCGCCCCAACGTCATCGCACCGAAAAGCACTGCCGTGGTCGATGTCAGGGTCCGCAGTCAAGCGGATGCCGAGCGAGTCAGCGCTGCGATTCATGGTCTGCAACCGGCCACCCCCGGTGTGCAACTGGAAACCGATGGCGGAATCGGGCGCCCCGCGCTTGAACCTACACCGCGTAACCAGGCCTTGTGGCGCCTTGCCAGGAACTACGCCACCGAACTGGATCTCGACCTGCAACAAGGCATTGCCGGGGGCGGCTCCGACGGCAACACCACAAGCCAGTACACGGCGACGCTCGACGGGCTGGGTCCGGTCGGCGATGGCGCCCATGCGGTGCACGAACAGCTCTATGTCGCGCAAACTCTCGAGCGGACGGCATTACTGGCCATGCTGCTGCTGGCGCCGCGGCAAGACACAGCCAGGACCGGCCGATGAAAGAGCGCTTCTTTCTTACTTCGGTTACCCGCAACTCGGATCTCGACAGCGTCTCGTTCGATGTCGATCTGCTACCGCGCAGCCAGTGGCAATCCGGAGACTTCATCGTCGGCGAGATTCTGACCACTCCGCGCTACGAAACCGAACTCGATTCGGGGCGGATGATCCTGAACATGAAGGGCGACCTGCTGGTCGGTGCATTCGGCGAGCGCGCCGCAACGCTCGAGGGTGTCGGCGACTGGAAGCAGATCGATACCGACCTGCGCATGCAGGCACTGACCGGGGCGGGCCTTTTTGGCAAGGCGACATCGAGGTCCCCGTTCATGCCCGACTGGATCGAACTGCGCTACCGCGGTCATGTAATGCGCGAGGGCGGCAAGCTGACGATGCTGCAATTTACCCGCTCCGGCAGCGGCGCGGTTCTGCGAATCCCGGTCGTGCTCATCGTCGGCACCTCGATGTCCGCCGGCAAGACCACGACCGGCCGTATCCTCATTCACGAACTGGCCCGTGCCGGGCTGCGGGTTGGAGGAGCCAAGCTGACCGGGGCGAGCCGCTACCGTGACGTACTGAGTTTTCTCGATGCCGGGGCAGCCGAGATCTTCGATTTTGTTGACGTCGGTCTGCCGTCCACCGTTTGTCCGGAGGAGCAATACGGTCCTGCACTGCGGCAGTTGCTTGGCATCATCGCCGACTATGAACTCGATGTTCTGGTGGCCGAGGCAGGCGCCTCTCCGCTAGAGCCCTACAACGGTGAAACCGCCATCCGCGAACTCGGCGACAGCATCCGCTGTACCGTGCTGTGCGCATCCGACCCATACGCTGTCGTCGGAGTAAAAACGGCGTTCAACCTGCATCCGGATTTCGTCGCCGGCCCGGCCACCGCAACCGCGGCCGCCACCGCACTGGTGCGCCGCCTCACCGGGCTCTATGCGCTGGACCTGACCGATCGCAGCAACATGTCACCACTGCGCCTGCTGTTGTCAGACCGGCTCGGGATCGACATCCCGGCCTGAACGGCGCTCCGGCAGAGTCCAGTTTCTGCGTAATTCGAAAATGATGCTTGTCTCGATGTGCGCGACCTCGGCACGACTGGTAAAGGCCTCGAGCGCGATGTCGCGCAGATGGTCTGAGTCGCGGGCAAGCACATGAACCAGGAAATCAGTGGCGCCCGCGACATGGTAGACCGACATCACTTCATCGAGATCGAGAACATAGTCACGAAAAGCCTCCACCGCCCGCCGCGAATGGCGCTCCAGCCTGACCGACACCATCGCCTGCAGGCCGAAGCCCATTGCGGCAAAGTCGATTTCCGCATGGGCGGCTCCCAGCAGGCCAGCTTGCTGCAAGCGCCGCACCCGCTGCAACGCACTCGATGGGGCGAGCCCGACATAATCGGCCAACGCCTTGTTCGACAACCGCGCATCCTTTCGCAAAGCGGCCAGAATCGCGCGATCCGTTTGGTCAGTGCTCATAATTCCGCCTAAATTCCAAATTTTATTCGTTATTAATTTTAATATAAAAATTTTTATTAGTATGTATTGATATATTTAAGAACGGAGAGCGGATATGTCGCTAATTTCCCGAACCCAGGCAGTCCATGCCGGTCGTGATGACCTCGCCCAACTCGGCGTCCATGCCCCGCCGATTGACCTCTCATCGACATATCCACTGGACGACCTCGACAGCGCCATTTCCAGCCTCGATGCCGCGGTCGCGGGAGAAATTCCCGCCGCCAACCCGGTCTATGCGAGGTTGCACAATCCGACTGTCGGCCGCTGTGAGAAAGCGATTGCTGCATTGGAAAAGTGTGAGGCCGCCGTCGCATTCGGATCCGGCATGGCGGCTATCACGGCTTGCCTGCTGGATGCGCGGCAACGCGGTGGGCACGTAATCGCACTTCACCCGGTCTACGGCACGACGGAACACCTGCTGCAAAGCGGCCTCGCCGGACTCGAGGTCAGTTGGTGCGAAGCCGACGAGGTCCATGCCGCGCTCAGAGCCGATACCGCGCTGGTGCTCATGGAGACCCCGGCCAATCCGACTCTTTCACTCGTTGATATCGAGGCGGTAGTAGCCGCGGCAGGCAATGTGCCGGTACTCGTGGACTCCACGTTCGCAACCCCGGTGCTGCAGCAACCAGTTACCTGCGGTGCCAGCTACGTGGTTCACAGCGCCACCAAATTCCTCGGCGGGCACGGCGACGTCATTGCCGGTATCGTCGCCACCAGCGAATCCCGCGCCCGCGGTTTGCGCCAGGTTCGCGTCGCGACCGGCGCATTGCTGCACCCACTCGCCGCCTATCTGCTTCACCGTGGCCTGCCAACTCTCACATTGCGAGTGGAGTCCGCCCAGACCAGCGCCATGCAGCTTGCGCAAAGGCTCCAGCAGCACCGCGCGGTCGGCGCCGTTCATTATCCCGGACTACCCGGACAGGACCCGCTCGAACTGATCGGCAGGCAAATGAGCGGCCCCGGTTCACTCATCGCTTTCGAGGTGGACGGCCTCGACGCCGCGCGCCGGGTCATGTCGGAGGTCGGACTGATCACTCCGGCAGTCAGTCTCGGATCGGTCGACAGTTTGCTGCAACATCCCGCCGGTCTGACCCATCGCGTGCTGAGCGAAGCAGCACGGGTCCGATCGGGTATCGGCGCAGGCCTGTTGCGGCTGTCGGTCGGACTGGAGGAGCCGGAAGACCTGTGGCAGGACCTGTCGCGCGCGCTCGACGCCATAAACCAGCCGGCGCGACTGGGCCTCGCCGTGTGAAGTGATTTGCACGGCCGGGTGGCTCCCGCCCGGGGCCCGCATAAATAGCGCGGGGGTGCGACGCGAGCCCGGTCAAGCTGCTAGTCTTCAATACAATCATCGTTACTCCCATGGAGACATACCCGTGCTTACTCGAAGTCTCGTTCTGCTTGCGCTGTTGCCAATGAGCGCTGCCCATGCCGGTATCACCGTCCAATATGACTCCTCGGGAAGCATCATTCCGAATTCGGCAAAGGGCGGCACGATTCTGATCGACAAGCACCGCTCGCGCATGGACGTCGGTGCGGATGCGACCGTCATATTCGATGGCAATGCGCAGTCAATGGAAATCATCAGCCATGATGACAAGACCTTTACGGTTATCAACAAGGCATCTGCCGAAGCTATTGCCGCCGAACTGGAACCGGCGTTGCAGCAAATGCGCGCGCAGGTTGAGGCACTCCCTCCTGAGCAGCGCGCGATGATGGAGAAGATGCTGGCGGAGAGGATGGGCATCAACCTGCAGGGTAGCGCCGCGGAGGAACCTGAACTCGATTTGGAGAAGACCGGAGAGAGCGGCGAGTCCGGCGGTATTGCCTGCGCATGGTGGCAGGCGTCGAACGCCGATCAATTGATGTATGAATACTGCGTGGCACCGGCCAGCAGCCTGCCATCCGGCGATGACCTGCTGAAGTATTTCCAGGACCTGAAACAGTTCAAGCGAGAAATCGTCGGCACGATCAATCGTAGCGGAGCGTTGCAGATTCCGAGCCTGCCGATTGCCGATGTGAGGGACATCAAGGGTCTTCCGCTGATCAGCAGGCAGTATAAGGATGGCGCGCTTGTTCTGGAAACGCGCTTCGTGTCGTTGACGGAATCCGATCTGCCGGCCGCCACATTTACGCTGCCGGACGGGTATCGCGAACAGAAGCTGCCAGGCGTAGCACGCTGAAAAAAAACGCCGCACCGGGGGACGGTGCGGCGCAATTAGCGAATGGGACCTCATCCATTCGTAGCCGATGCACTGGCTGCGGCAACGCGGGCGCGGCACGAAACCGATTGGGTCGGACTGGCCCGAACCGCCGCAGCAGGCACAGGCATTACTGCAAACACCGTGCCATCACCGCTGTTTAAATAAAAACAATAACTTAAGTACGCATCACGGCCTATCCGAGGTGACGCAAACTGTCAGTTTTTGACATTCTCAGACCAGCCTGGAACGACGGCGATCGTGCGCGACCCCCTGTCATCGTCGGCACTTTTACAGCAGAATGTCGCGCTTGAGCAGATAGGGAAAAACACCGATGACTGAAAGCCGATTTCGCAGAATGCTCGACAAATCACGCGGCGCGACGACGTTTATCGCCACGGGTTCGCGATTCGAGGGAAATATCAAGAGTGACGACAATGTCCTCGTATGCGGCGAGGTCGCGGGTGACTGCAACATCGAGGCGACGCTGACTCTTGCCGAGGGCAGCCACTGGGAAGGCAACATCCAGGCAGCAAACGCGATCATTGGTGGCGAACTCATTGGCGAGGTGCAGACCAGCGGTCAGATCGAGATCGCGGCGACGGCGCAAATCAAGGGCACCGTCTGCGGCGGCACGGTCGCGATAGCCGAGGGCGCCGTGCTCGAGGGCGAGGTTCGAATTAGCAGTGGCCAACCGGCAAAGACGTTTGTCGACAAACGCTCGCGCGACTAACCCGAACCCGGCGCTGTGCCACCGCGCCGGCTGAGCCAGACAATCAGGACAAGCAGGGCACCGAGGATGACCGGCCGCCACATTGCCGCATATTCCAGGTGACGCAGGTGGGTGTATGCGGCCCCGACCACGATTCCCGCCAGGATCGAGACTCCCGCAAGCCGTCCGCCGGCGCGCTGCAACAGCAATGCGCCCACTACCTCGGCCGCTCCGACGGCGAATAAAAACCAGCGCGAATAGCCCCAGACCGCGAACTCGCCGGCCGGCACATCCATGTAGAACAGTTTTTGCAAACCCGAAACGCCAAAGGTGAGGCCGATAGCGATGCAGCACAGCAGCTGTAAGTGGTCCGCCCAGCGTGCCCGCTCAGCCATGTCCGCTGTGCCCGGCCCGATGGCAATTGAAAAGGTGCACCGCCTGGTCTTCCACCCAACTGGACAGGCCCCAGCCATCGAAGAAACCGCAGTGTCCACCATGCCGCAACCGCAGCACGCGCAGCGCGCCGCCGTGATCGACATCGTCGAGATCCGCCGCCGGAATAATCGGGTCGTCCTCGGCTGCAATCAACAGGGACGGAACGTCGAGATCGCGCAGGCGGTTGCCGATCAGCGCATAACCCAGAAAATACTCCTCCACACTCGGATAGCCAGTGTATCGCTCGACAAAAAACGCAGTCATCGCGGTCAGGTTATCGAACCCGCGAATAGCCGAAAAATCGTAGACATCGGGAAACAGCTCGGCTTTGCGCAACAACGAGCGGCGCCACTTGCGCATGAAATAGTGGCGGTACAGCGGCCAGCCGGAATCGAGCGCCACAAGGGTACGACGCGGATCGAGCACCGGGCTGACCGCCAGCACGGAATTCAAGCCAATGCCCTCGGCCGGCGCCCGCTCCGCCACCCGCAATGCAAAATTACCCCCCAGCGAAAACCCCGCGAGCATCAACGGCCGGCCCGGAAAACGGCGCGCGATCGCCCGCAATGCGCCCGTCGCGTCGCTAAGCCGGCAGGAATGGAAAAGCTCCCGGTTGAGATGCTGAGTGTTGCCATGATCGCGCAGGTTGAGGCGGAAAATGTCGTATCCGGAGGCAAACAGACGCGCGCCAAGCGACACCAGGTACAGCGAGTCCGCGCTGCCTTCCCAGCCATGAATCAGCACGACGAGCGGCCGCCCACCACCCGGCCCGGCCGAAAAAGTCCCGGCCAGGCGCACGCCGTCGCCGCAATCGAGGACGTGGTCGACCGCCGCCGCGAGCATCGGTTCGGCACGACGCCGCACGGCCGCCGCGCGGATACCCGCGCTTGCCAGCACCGACTGTAAATGCGGGTTGCGCAGAATCCGCGGCGGGCGAAACTCGTCCGGCTCCGGCACTCGAAACGCCGCGCTATCGTCCAGCACGCCCGACATGTCTACAGCCACGTGAGCTCACTGCTGCCGGGAAGGTCAAATGCGAAATTTGCCCCCATCAGCTGCGACGGTGTCAGGTAGCCGCCCGCACCGGAGTAATCGAGCAGATGCCCGGCGATCCGCACCGCGGCATCGACCGTCACTGTATAACCATTCGCCGTCGTGTAACGTCCCGCGCGCACTTCGCCCGCGGGATTTCGCACCTCGCCCCACAACGCCGTGCTGAGACGCTCGCGCTGCTCCGCGGTAGGCCCTTTGACTGAGCGACCGATACGTTTTTTCATGAAATTCTGGACCATTCCCAGGCCGAGTAGCGGCCGGATCCAGTTCATTTTCTTCAACCGCGAGACCAGCCGCGGCGAAGCCGGAATATAGACGTCGATATCGCCAATACCGGTGGAAAAAAAGGCGGTCGCAACATCGCCCCAGGGAATCGTCATCGCCAGCTTTTCGCCGCCGCCAAAATCGATGCGGCGGGTACGATAGGCAAGCGGCACCGTTACGATTTTGCCACCGCGTCTCACTCTCCCGCCCTGCGCGAGCCCTTCGACCGAAGTCTTGGCGGTTCCGGGACTCATACCGGAGCGCGAGTCGAATCCCAGCGCGAGCCGGTTCGCATCCGGTAGCGCGTCCTTCAGCTTCGCCGCAAGACAATCCGTTGGCACTACGTCAAATCCGACGCCCGGGCACAGCACTACGCCCGCATCCGCGGCCCGTTGCCCCATCTCGTGGGCGGCGACAAACACGGCAATCTCACCAGTAATGTCCAGATAGTGAACGCCTGCGGCAATGCAGGCCTGCATCATCGGCTGCGCCGTCGCCGAAAACGGTCCGGCGCAATTCAACAGCACGTCGAACCCGCGCAATTCCGCGGCCAGCGCATCCGCTGAATCAAGCGCAAACACCCTGGCGGGCAAGCCGAGCTCCTGCCCGAGCGTTTCCACTGACTCCCTGCTCCGCCCCGCCACAACGGGCTCGAGGCCACGCTCGCGGGCGGCCTTTGCAATCATCGTGCCGCTGTATCCGTTGGCGCCGTAGATCAGGAGCTTGTTCGCACCCATAGTCGAATTCCCTTGTCGTTACTGTCGCGGTCGCATGATGCGCCGGACCTGGTCCGCCTCGCGGAGATCGCAACAGGCACGCCCGAAACCAGCGGTTGCGTCACGCCGACGCCGCTCGTTGCCCTCAATTGCAACGGGATAGCATACAAGACTAATCAAACCGGCGAGAGCGGCATTCGCGACCGTCAGACTGCGTTGATCGAAAAAAACCGCGCGACGTTGCTCCACAACGAGCCAGCTACCAGACCGTGCATTCGTACCATATCCGCGCCAGGATTCGCCCGCCGCGGCGCGTTCCCCGCCGGTCCGCCCAGCATTTTTCGCGACATTACCGCTGCCAGCGCAAGCACCCGCGACCTTGCAATGCCGGCACCACAAGACGCGATCGTGATGTCTGCCGCGGTCAGCGGACAAGCCAGGCTTACCTCCGGGCCACGAATAGCGAGTATCCGTGGCTTGTGTTTATGTGGCTGCGGCGTGAGGATCATTACAGCCGACTTGGAACCATCGACAGTCAGGATTCGATTGCCGACATGCTGTATTGCCGCAAGACAACCGGGCGAAAAGAGACTTTGGCGCGGGCCTGCCCCGGCTCTGCCGCGGTTCGCCATCGCAGCCGCTGGCCGTTCCGGTCGACCCGTTGCGCGACACTGCCGGGGCTGGTCCTCCTGCTCTTCACATCGCCGCTCTGGGCGGTAGACCTGTTGCAGGTCGATATCGGCGATGTTGCAAGCGCGGACTGGGGCGCAAGCGGGCTGCGATTCGAATTATCACTCGGCGACGATGACGCGCCTGTGGCGCGCCTGAGCGCTGCAGAGGCCACGCTTGGAGACGCTGCGGAACGCTGGACGGATATCGTCCTGTCCTGTCCCGGTCTCGAGATGGCGGCCAACGTCGTCCGCTGCCCGCAACTCGGGATTTCGGCCATCTCGGCGAACCTGGGTCCGCAACGCCTTGGCGGATTGGTTGCATTTAACCTCCAAAGCGGCGCTGCGAAAATCACCCTGGAGGGCGGATCGGTCGCCGGCAGTCCGCTGCAACTGGAAGCCAGCCTGACCGGTGCAGGCTGGCAAGGAAAGCTCGATCTCCCTGGAATCGACCTCGCGCGATTACTCGCCCTGACGGCGCGCTTCCTGCCTGAAAGCGAAGCGGGTCAGATCAATGGTTCGATGGCGCTAATGCTCGACGCCGCGGGGACAGTCTCGGGTCCCGACACAATCAGTATCGCGGTCGCCGCACGCGAGGTTAGCGCAAGCAATGCCAGCGGCACGATCGCCACCGACGCGATGGCCACAACGTTGCAGCTGGATGCGACACGCAATGACGCGATGTGGCGGATTCAGGCAACCCAGGGCGGCAGTGCCGGACAGGCCTATGCAGAACCGGTATTCGTGGACCTCGGGGTGCAACCGCAACGTGCCAGCATCGACGCCAACCTCGACCTCGATCAACGATTGCTCGAAATCGCCCGGTGGGAGTTCGAACAGCCGGGCGTAGTGTCCGCGCACGGCACCGCGACGGTGATACAAACCGATGAAGGTCCGCAACTGGCGCGTCTCAGTGGCGAACGTGTGTCGGCACAGCTGCCAGGCGCATTCGACACCTATGTTCGCCCCTACCTGTTCGCAACCCCGCTGGATGCACTGGAGAGCGCCGGCGCCGTAGAAATCCGCGTGTTACTGAGCGCCGGGCAGCCGGTGGCGTTTAGCGCGCGTCTCGACGATATCAGTGTCGAGGACAAAACCGGTCGTTTCGGCTTGTCCGGCGCGACCGGCACCATGCACTGGCGCGACCCGGCTATTACGGCCACTGTGGCGCCGGACTGGCCCGCGCGATCGGAAATCGCCTGGACCGGCGCAACGCTGATGCAATTGCCAGCCGGGGCCGCACAAGTCGCGTTCGTTGCCGAGGCCGGCGACTTCCGGCTGACTTCGCCTTTGCAGCTGCCACTGCTCGACGGCGAGCTGAACATCAATGAGCTTGAAGTCCTGCGCGCAGGCGAGGAGACGATGCAGCTTCTGCTCGACGCCGCACTGGCACCGGTCAGCCTGACCCAGCTGACCACCGCGCTCGGCTGGCCCGTTTTCGCCGGGCAGATCGGGGGACGCCTGCCTTCGCTGAGTTACCGCAACGGGGTGATCGAAGTCGGTGGCAAACTCGAAGCACAGCTCTTCGGCGGCAATCTGCAAATCGGCGACCTGCAGGTGGTGCAGCCGCTCGGCAACCTGCCCCAGCTTTTCGCCGACATACGGTTCACCAATTTCGATCTCGAGACGTTGACGGAGACATTCTCATTCGGTCGCATAACCGGACATGTAGACGGCGAAATCAGCGGCTTGCAGATGCTGCAGTGGGAGCCTGTTGCGTTCACCGCAAGCCTGACGTCGACCGCAAAAGACACCACGAAACGCCGCATCAGCCAGCGCGCGGTTGAGAACATCTCCAGCGTCAGCGGTGGCGGCGCCGCAGCGGCGCTCTCGAGCGGCGTTATGGGTTTTTTCGACGACTTCGCGTACGACTCCCTCGGTCTCAAGTGCCAGCTTCGGGACGGGGTTTGCAACATGGGCGGCATCGCGAAGGCGAAAACCGGGTATTACATCGTACGCGGCCGAGGTCTCCCCCGAATCGACGTTATCGGCTATGCCAGCCAGGTCGACTGGACCCGTCTCGTCGAACAACTCAAGGCGATTCAACAAAGCGGCGCGCCGGTAACCGGGTCGCCTCAGTAAAATTCAGTTTCCATTCAGGTAGACTCTGCACAATAAAATCACAACCATCCACGATCCAACGACGGAGCCTTACAATGCGTCGCCTTTTACTCCTTGCCAGCACCGCCCTGGTGGCCACCGCCGCCTGCGTCACTATCAATGTCTATTTCCCCTCCGCGGAAGCGGCAGAGGCCGCCGATCGCATCATTGACGAAGTCCGCGGCGCGACGGACGCAGCCGATGAGTCGGCAGTGCAGCTGGGTATACCGGACCGGTTGCGCCGGTCACTGACCGCTTTTGCCGTGAGCGCGCTGGATTTTGTGGTTCCGGCGGCCCATGCGCAGGTCGATTTCAATGCCAGTAGTCCTGCCACGCGCAGCCTCGAGGCCTCGCTCAAGAAGCGATTCACAGAGCTAAAACCGTACTATCAGTCCGGCGCTATCGGAGTGACCCGCGAAGCCACTGTCGCGATCCGTGACCGCAACCTGGTCCCGCTGCCGGAGCGCAGCCGCGTGCTCAAACTGGTCGCCGATCAGAATGCCGACTGGAACGCCCTCTATATCGAGATCGCGAAGGCGAACAACCATCCGGAGTGGGAGAGCCAGATCCGCAGCACGTTCGCCGAACGAAACGTGGCAAAACTCGAGTCAGGATGGTGGTATCAGGACTCCGCGGGAGGCTGGAAACAAAAGTAGGCAGGTCCCGGGGACGAACCTATACTTGGGTTCTGCAACGGGTTCGAGGCAGAGCAGAAAACAGGCGGCCTACAACAACGAAAATGCCCCCGTTGCGGCAAAGGGCGCTGCAGCCTCGGCCGGTGTCCCGTGCGCGTCTTGAACGCGCGAATATTTGTATCGTGGAGAACGGCCTGACCCGATGAAAACGAGCCGTCACCGAAACCGGTTTGTGATCGCAGTGACCGCCGCGAGTATTGCCCTCGCGCTGGCGATGACTGTTGCCGTGTGGCTCGCGGCCGGTGGCGGACGGGCGGTAACTTCAGCCGCGCCGGCGCCCAATGTGGTCGGCATCATGTTTGCATTACTGTTCCTCGCCGTGGTTTTTGTTGCGGTCTGCACCGCAGCCGCCCGAAGGATGTCGCGCGAGGATTCTGCGCCGCTCAAGATTCTCGCCGCCGCGGCCGAGAAAACCACCGCCGGCGACCTGACTACTCCCATACCAACAGACCAAACCAATACCGTTGCGCGAATTGCGGAGGCGATGGATACGCTGCGCGCCCAGCTGCGGGTCGCGGCGCAATCGCGCGACTATCTGTACGAACTGATAGACAGCATGAGCGAGGCGGTCATCGTGTCTGACCTCGACGGCATTGTTCAGCGCAGCAACCGTGCCGCTACCCGGTTGCTTGGAAGCGAGTTCAACGAACTCAAAGGCAAGCTCCTGTGGGAGCTGTTTGCGGAAAGCGTGCGCGCGGGGATTTCCATGGACAACCTCGCTGGCAGCAGTGGCGAGACCGTCATGATTACGGCCGATGGTGAAGAGGTCCCGGTGTCGTATACCAGCGCCGCAATCAGCGCTGGCAGGAGCGGGCCCGACGGCTTCGTGCTGGTAGTGCGCAATATCAGCGAGCGTAAAAGAGCGGAACGGCGCATCCGCTATCTGGCGCGATTCGACGCATTGACCCGGGTCCCCAACCGGATGCAGTTTCAACATTTACTGCAGCGCGCACTGGCAAGAGGACGCAAGCAGGGATTGCGCACTGCCCTGCTGTATATCGATCTCGACCGGTTCAAGGACGTAAACGATACGTATGGCCACGTCGCCGGGGATCGTTGTCTCGAAACCGCGGCGGAGAGACTGGGCGAATGCCTGCCCGAGAGCGCCGTCGTCGGACGACTCGCCGGAGACGAATTCGGTGTAATGATCAGCGACATCGGCGATCTGGCAAGCGGCCGGCAGCAACTGACCGACATTGCCAAAACCGTGCAACAGCAATTAAGCCAGGCCTATTTTTACGAGCATCTGGAAATCTTTCTTTCAGCCAGCGTCGGCATTGCGTTTGCACCGGACGATGCCGGCAACGTCATCGATCTTATTCGCAACGCGGACGCGGCGATGTACAACGCCAAGCACGACGGTGGCAACAGCGTGGAGTTTTACCGCCCGGAAATGAACGTGGCGACGGTCGAGCAGCTCATGCTGAAAAGCAAGCTGCGGCGCGCAATCGAACGCGGCGAATTTCTGTTGCGCTATCAGCCCAAACTCGATATTCGTGATGGCCGCATCGTCGGAGCCGAAGCGCTGCTGCGGTGGAAGCTTCCCGGTCGTGGCGAGGTTTCGCCGACAGAGTTCATTCCGTTGGCGGAGGAATCCAGCGTCATCCTCGAACTCGGTGAATGGGTTTTGAAACAGGTCTGCGAAGACTATCGCGCCTGGCAGAAAGCCGGCGTCGGTCCGGGGCAGATCGCGGTTAACCTGTCGCTGCGGCAGATCCGGCAGAAGGATCTGACCCAGCGTGTTCGGCAGCGCTTCAGGGAATACGGGATCTCTCCGACCTGTATCGAATTCGAAATCACTGAATCGACGTTGATGGAGGATCCCACCGCGACTGTCGAGGTACTGAACGAGTTTTACGCGATGGGGGTAAACCTTGCGATCGACGATTTCGGTACCGGATACTCATCGCTCTCTTCGCTGCAGCATTTCCCGATCAACACGCTGAAGATCGACCAGTCCTTCGTCCGCGACGCCGATATCGATCGCGACGACGCAACAATTGTCAGCACGATCATCGAGATGGGGCGCACCCTTAATATGGACGTCGTCGCCGAAGGCGTCGAGACCGAAGGACAGCTCAATTTTCTCCGCGAAAACCATTGTCACTACGTTCAGGGACACCTGCTTGGCGGCCCGCTGACAGCGGAGGAATATGCCGAACTGCTGCGCGGCGACAAAGACGGCAGCGGGCGCCACAGAGCGCTTTTCGCCGTTTCCTGAGAGTCGCGCCAGCAAGCAAAAAGAAACCCGGCAGCCTTGCGGCTGCCGGGCGTAGACAAGGCTCCGAAGGGGGGGCACTGAGCCTTGTGGGGCATCGCTAGACAAACCACGAACCGGCAAGGTGTTCTCTGCGACGCACTACCGGTACCGCTTTTGTCTGCGGAACTATTAAGACTTATTCTAAAAATATTGTCAAGCTTTTGTACTGATTTTTACTAACAAAAGCTATACAAGGAATTCTTTACCAGAAATAAATATTAAAAATCAATAAGATATCGACTCCAGAACAACGATGCTCCTTGCCTGAAGATCGATGCCGGCTGCCGCAACCGCCGAGGCCGGAGCGGGCGAACCGGCCACGGTATCAACGGCCACGAGCCAGCACAGCCCGGCAATGCAAGGCAATTCGAAGCGCACCGGCCTGTCTTCCATGTTGATCAAAACATGCAGCGCAGACTCTCCCGGAGCCCCGGGAGCCAGGGTAAATGCCAGGTGCCGGGCGGTCGGATCGCGCCATGGCGGGTGGTCAAGACGAGCGCCGTGCCAGCTTATGTCCGGAATATTTAACGGCCCGATCCTGTCACCACGGAGAAAGCGGCCGCGCCTGAGGCAGGGATGGCGCTTGCGCAAGCCAATCATTGCCTTCACGAAGGCCAGCATATCCGCGTTTTTCTCTACGAGGCTCCAGTCAAACCACCCGAGGGCGTTGTCCTGGCACCAGACGTTGTTGTTGCCGTGCTGGCTGCGCAAAACCTCGTCGCCGGACAACAACAGCGGAACTCCCTGGCTCAAAAACAGCAACGCAACGAGGTTGCGTGCCTGGCGCCGGCGTAATGCGTCAATCGCCGGGTCGTCGCTCGGCCCCTCGGCACCGCAATTCCAGCTGTAATTGGCATCATTACCGTCGCGGTTCTCCTCGCCATTGGCCGCATTGTGTTTGCGGTCGTAACTGACAAGGTCCCACAACGTGAAGCCGTCGTGGCAGGTCACGAAATTGACCGAATTGATAGGAAGCCTGCCGGACCGGTCATAGAAGTCGCTGCTGCCGGTAATCCTCGTCGCCAATTCGTTGACCAGCCCCGGCTCGCCGGCGACGAAACGGCGCAAAACGTCGCGATACCTGCCGTTGAGCTCGGCCCAGCGCAATCCCGGGAAATCACCCACCTGGTACAGGCCACCCGCATCCCACGCCTCGGCAATCAACCGGGTCCGCGACAACGCCGGCGAGAATTCAATATTCCACAGCACTGGCGCGTGATACATCGGCTCGCCGTCCTCACCGCGCCCCAGCACGCTCGCGAGATCGAAGCGAAATCCGTCTACGTGCATTTCACGAACCCAGTATTCGAGACAGTTATCGATAAAATTGGCCACCAGCGGGTGGTTACAATTGACCGTGTTGCCACAACCGGTGAAATCGCGATAACGGCGCCGGTCGCGAGGATCGAGATGATAGAAAATATCGTTACCGAGGCCCTTGAAATTCAGCACCGGGCCGTTCTCCCCGCCTTCCGCGGTATGGTTGAAAACGACATCCATAATCACGCCGAGTTCGTGCTGATGCAGAGCCCGAACCATGTCGCGAAATTCCGCCCTTTGTCCGCCGCGGTTTGCATTTCTGCAATAGCCGGGATGCGGCGCAAAAAAACTGTGGGGACTGTATCCCCAGAAATTTTTCAGACCCAACGACGCCGTGCCGGGCGGAATATCCTGCTCGTCAAAAGCCATCACCGGCATCAACTGCACGTCCGTGACACCCAGGTCGCGCAGATAGTCGGCTTTTTCAATCAGCGCATCGAACGTACCCGGATGCGCTGCCGCAGAAGAGGGGTCGCGGGTGAATCCGGCCACATGCAACTCGTAGATGATCGTATCCTGCATCGGCCGCTCGTGCGGCGAATCGCCCTGCCAGTCGTAGCGCGGTTCCGCGACGATAGCGCGAATTGCTGCAGCGGAATTGCCATTGCCCGCGGCACGCCGATCCCACCTGGCGTCGCTGACTTCGCGCGCCCACGGGTCGACCAGTTCACGCCGCGAATCAAAGCGAAAGCCATTGTCGCCATCGCCAGCCGGACCATCGCAGCGCCAGGTATAAAAAGCCCCGGCCGGTAGTTTCTCGACATAGACATGCCAGAAGAAAAAAGTCCGGTGAATCTCCGGGTCAAGATCGATGGTCTGGTACGGGTCGGCACTGTCTGCATGTTCGTACAAACACAGGCGCATGGCCGTTGCGTCGCGGCTGAACACCGAGAAATTCACTCCCCCGGTGTCGGCCGTTGCACCCGGCGGCAGCCTGTGACCCGGTGATGTCAGATAAGTACTCAGCATGTCCATGCCGGCCTGATCAGGTGATAAGGCTCGGTGCGTCACGCCCGCTATGCTCGCGAATTGCGGCGAGCGATTCCGCGATTGCGAACAACGGCGCCAGGACCTGCTGCATGTCCTCATTCTGTTTATCCGCGCGCGCCTCCTGACGCTCGTAGTAGACACGCAACGTCGCACCCGCGGTACCGGTCCCTGACAGGCGAAATACTATGCGGGCATCATCACCAAAAACCACGCGAATGCCCTGGTGCTCGCTGCGACTGTTATCCACCGGGTCGACGTAACAGAAATCGTCTGCCAGCGTTACCTCTAGATTGCCGAGCGTGGTTCCGGCCAGGGCGGGAACCCGCGCCCGCAGACCGTCCATCAGGCGGCCTGCCGCCACCGTGTCAATCGACTCGTAGTCATGCCGGGTGTAATAGCAGCGGCCAAACTCGCGCCAGTGGTCGCGCATGATCTCTGCAACACCTGTACCGCGCACCGCAATGACGTTGAGCCAGAACAACATTGCCCACAGTCCGTCCTTTTCGCGGAGGTGATTCGAACTGGTTCCGAAGCTCTCTTCGCCGCACAGACTGATCCGGCCATCATCCAGCAGGTTGCCAAAAAATTTCCACCCCGTTGGCGTCTCGAAGCAAGGTATGTTGCGATGCCGCGCCACGGCGTCCACTGCTCGACTCGTAGGCATCGAGCGCGCCACACCGACGATCCCGTCTGCGTAACCCGGCACCAGTTCGGCATTGGCCGCCAACGCAGCGAGCGAGTCGCTTGGCGTCACGAAAAAGCGCGGCCCAAGAATCATGTTGCGGTCACCGTCACCGTCGGACGCCGCCCCGAACGACGGTGGCGACGAGCCAAACATCTCCGCCGCGAGAGCACGGGCATGAGTGAGGTTCGGGTCAGGATGCTCGCCGCCAAAATCGGGTAACGGGATTGCGTTGATGACGGTACCCGGCCCTGCCCCAAGGCGATTTTCGAATATCTCGCGCGCATACGGACCGGTAATCGCATGCATCGCATCGATACGCATTGCGAATCCCGGCGTAGTGACGAGGTCGCGGATACGATCGAAGTCGAAAATCGTCTCCATCAGCGCCGCATAATCACTAACCGGGTCCACGACCCGGATCTCCATAGCACCCACCTGGCCAAGTCCCTGGCGGTCGAGATCCACATCGGGCAAATCGGCAATGCGATAAGACCGCAGCTCGCGGCTGCGCGCAAATATCGCATCGGTAAGACGGTCCGGTGCCGGACCGCCGTTACCGATGTCGTACTTGATGCCGAAATCGCCCTCCGGTCCCCCGGGGTTGTGGCTTGCCGACAGCACGATACCGCCAAATGCTGCCGTTTTGCGTATCAGGCACGAAACCGCGGGTGTCGACAATAATCCGCCGCAACCTATCAGCAATCCGCCGACATCGTTCGCCGCGGCCATTCGAATGATGGTCTGAATGGCTTCGCGATTGAAAAACCGGCCATCGCCGCCCACGACCAGAGTCTTGCCGGCGAGATCCGGCAGGCAGTCGAAAATCGACTGTATAAAATGCTCGAGGTAATGTGGCGTTCGAAACACGGATACACGTTTGCGCAGGCCGGAAGTGCCAGGGCGCTGATCGTCGAACCCCGGCGACTCGACGCTACGAATTGCAAGCGACTCAGTTGGCATTGGCTTCTCTCCTGACCATGAGGGCGGCCGGATCCACGGGATCGCCATCAAGCACGATTTCGCGCCGGTTCGCGGCAAGGTGGCGCAGTGTCAGGTAAACGGTCTCCGGTTCCGCTGCGATCGTCCGCGCCAGTTCAGCGATCCCGATCGGCCCGGGATTCTGTTCCAGCCACCCGATTATGCGGTGCTGCAACTCGAGCACCGCCGACGCCGCGCGTTTGCCGGCCTCCACACCCGGTTGATGATAGGCGTTGATGTTGACCAGCGTGGCGTAAAAACCGACCGCTCTCTCGAACAGTGCTATCAGCGCACCCACCGAGCGCGGCGACAACTCGGCGATGGTAATGGTCAGTGACTGGCGTCCGTTTTCGGCCAGCGCCGCGCGCGTTCCCTGCAAAAAACCGGAAAGATGATCGCCGGCAGTGACGCTATCGCCAACCCAGACTGCCGCGCCGGCACGGTCGCGCAACACCTCGATAAATGTCACGAAGAAATTGTCGATGCCCTCGCGCAACTGCTGCACATAAGCATGCTGATCGGTAGAGCCCTTGTTACCGTAAACCGCAATGCCTTGCTGAACAGGATTTCCGTCCAGGTCGCATCCCTTGCCGAGAGACTCCATGATCAGCTGTTGCAGATAACGACTGAACAGCAGCAACCGGTCTTTGTACGGCAACACCACCATATCTTTCGCGCCGCGACCGTCGCCGGCGGCATACCATGCCAGCGCCAGCAGCGCCGCCGGATTGTTGCGTATGTCCGCGACGCGCGTTGCCTCATCCATGCCGCGGGCACCGGCGAGCAGCTCGTCGATATCGATATTTTGCAGCGCGGCCGGTAACAGGCCCACTACCGACGTCTCGGACGTACGACCACCGATCCAGTCATACATAGCGAAGCGGCACAGCCATTCCTCCTTGATCGCCAGCTGATCAAGTCTGCTTCCTGGCTGCGTGACCGCAATTGCATGGCGCGGGAAGTCCAGATCGCGTACGGCAAATGCCGCGCCGGTCTCGATCATCGCATTGCGGGTCTCAGCGGTGCCACCGGACTTGCTGATTACGATAACCAGGGTCGTGGCAAGTTCGGCGCCGAGCCGTCCCAGGACGCGGTCGAAACCGTCCGGATCCGTGTTGTCGAGAAAAGCAATGCTCACGGGCGGACTCACCGGCGCGAGCGCATCGGCGACAAACTGTGGGCCCAGCGCGGAGCCGCCAATCCCGAGCACCAGCACGTGGCGGAAGCGCTCACCGGCTGGGCTGGTGAGCGTGCCCTCGTTTACCGAGCGGGAAAAGTCCTTGATCTGCTGGATGTCGTTGCGGATGGCATCGCCAAGTTCCTCATCCGGCGCCAGCTCCGGCCGCCGCAACCAGTAGTGACCGACCATGCGCCGTTCATCCGGATTGGCGATTTCGCCGGATTCCAGATCGGCCATTGCGACGAAAGCGCGGTCGAACTGCGGTTGCATCCGGGCAATGGTGTCCGCGGCCAGTTTCATCCGGCTCAGATCCAGGTAGAAGCCAAGCTCCGCGTCGACATACAGCCAGTCACGAAACCGTTGCCAGGAGTCTTCGGTTGCGGCTTCAACGCCAACCGTCTGATCGTTCGCATTCATTGCGGCACACCTTCCTTTGACGCGCGAGGTGCAGAGCTTACCGCAACAATTGCAGATGCAGTGTGAACGGGTTCGATCGGGGGAAAATGCAGCGCCTGCCGGTTTACTTATGGCAGCACTTCAGAGGGGAAGATAAGAACCGCGTCAAAACGGTTGAGGCGCTGAATCCGGTCTGCAGCCTTCGGCAACGGGCCGGTTAATTGAGATAGCATAACCGGCCTGCGGTTCAGAGATCGCGAATCTGCTGCTTCAGATCGTAATTGCGATCGGTGACGATCTTCTCCAGAACCTGCACACGCTCCTCGAGCTCATCCACGCGCGCGAGACGCTCTCGGGTATCGTCATCCAACTTCGGCGTCTTGTGCCGGAGAGTGAGATAGTGCTTGAGCGCCCCGGTCGCAAAAACAATAAAGATAATGAACATCACCATTTCGTATCTGTTCATCTTTGCCCCATTTGCTGCGAAAACGATTTCCCAGTCCGGCGACGGCCACAGCGCCAGCTCCCTCGGCCGAGAACTTGCCGCAAGCCGCCGGGCAGGTCAGTCCTTCAAATTCTCAAACTCGCGATCGAGATTGTAGCGCGAGCTCGTCACGTAGCGCTCCATTCGTTGCATTCTTGCATCCAACTCGCGAAAACGATGACGCAGACCGGAGAACATGTTTTGTGGTGAAACCCGGACTCCGCGCCAGAATCGCTCATCGCGTTCGTCACGATAAAGCCGGGTCGGTTTTACCGGCAAGATAAAGCACAGAGCGACATACGTCAGAAACGTAGCCGGGAAAAAGAAAAGAAAACCGATCACCGTAAGTACCCGGACCACCGCAAGGTCGATGCCGAAATAATCAGCCAGCCCCGCGCACACGCCGCAAAAAACACCACGTTCCTTGTCTCGGTACAAGCGTCTCGGGCTCGGTGACTGTCGCTCGTATTCACTCATTCTGCTCACCCCAATGCGTTGCGGTTGCGACCGGTAGACCGCCAGAACTGTTTCTCGGCTCCACCGCCATGAAAGTGCAGTGATTTGCGCGGCAACAGTACGCCGGCGGTCAGATAAACGAACCCGGCAGGTAGCGTGAAAAACACCAGTGCCAGCGCGGCCAGTATGCGGGCGGCCGTAACACTGAACTGGAAGCGCTCGGCAAGTCCCGAGCAAACCCCCAGCAGCATCGCGGACTCCTCGTCACGATACAGCGACTTTGCCAGAGTCGTGATGTCGGCGAAGGTCATACCTTCTTCCTCCACTCCGGGACCTGGTCGTCGAGAATCGTCTCGAGCGTGTTGATGCGGCTTTCCATTCGCTGCGCGTTGTCCCACAGGTCCTGCAACAGCTTCTCGTCTTCGGTAGACAGCGACTTCGACTCACGCCATTTGGTGACGTAGTGCAAAACGATCACCAGAGGTGCGATGAACGCCACTGAAATAATACCGATCACTTCACCCATTTCGGCTCCTCAAAAGTCACACTTTACTGCTCAGGACGCGTTGTTGCCTTCGCTGATTCTCTGCTTGAGCTGAACCAGTTCGGCCTCGACCTGTTCTTCCGACTCGAGACTGGAGAACTGATTGCTCAGATCCTTTTTCAGCCCGAGATCGTAAGCCTCGACACGCCCCTCGACAGTTTCCATTTTGCGCTCAAACTGTTCGAAACGGACCAGCGCATCTTCGATCTTGTAGTCGTGCAGTTTCTCTCGCACCTTCAGTCGGCGGGTAGCTGTCTGATGTCTCATCACCAGTGCCTTCTGCCGGTTTTTTGCATCGGCCAGCTTTTCCTCGAGCCGCGCGATATCGTTGTTGAGCTTGTCGAGACCTTCGTCAATGGCGTTGTACTGCGCCTCCAGGCTCGCCTTGCCCTCGGTGATGCGCGTCTTCTCCTGCAACGCCGCGCGGGCGAGATCGTCACGACCCTTGCGAATCGCCAGTTCCGCCTTGTCCTGCCAGTCGCCTTCTTCGCGCTCGAGAGTCCCGAGCTTGCGCCGAAGCTCCTTCTTGTCGGCTATGGCCCGAGCGGCGGTCGAGCGCACCTCGACCAGCGTATCCTCCATCTCCTGAATCATCAGGCGGACCAGTTTCTCCGGATCCTCTGCCTTCTCAAGTATGGAGTTGATGTTCGAGTTCACGATGTCCGTGAAGCGCGAAAAGATTCCCATTTGCAAACCCTCTTAACGAAAATTTCGGTCACCCTGTTCTAAGCAGGATTCATGCCAAAATACTACAATCTTCTCAACTGCATGTTGTATATAGGGTTTTTCTCTGTTCTTACAAGTCGGCTCAATCAATTTAGTCGTTTTTTTAGCCAATTAGTCGTTTTTATAGTCATTTATTGGTATTTTTAACCAATGGTAGAACTATCCCCGGAATCTACAAGCCTGATCGGCGAGGCGCCGGCCTTCCTTGCCATGCTCGAGCACGTCTCGCGCGCAGCCGGCCTGGCCAAACCGGTACTGGTCATTGGTGAACGCGGCACCGGCAAGGAACTCATTTCGGGCCGCTTGCACTACCTGTCGCCGAGGTGGGGGCAACCGTTGGTGAAGGTCAATTGCGCCGCGCTGCCGGAGACCATTCTTGAAACAGAGCTTTTCGGCCATGTCGAAGGCGCTTTTACCGGCGCTACACGTGACCATACGGGTCGCTTCGAGCGCGCCGATGGCGGCACCCTCGTGCTCGACGAGCTCGGCACGATTCCGCTACGAATGCAGGAAAAAATACTCCGGGTCATCGAGTACGGTGAATTCGAGCGGGTCGGCGGCTCAGCCACTATCCGGGTAGATGTGCGAGTCGTCGGGGCAACCAACGAAGACCTGCCGCAACTCGCCGAGCAGGGTCGGTTCCGCCGCGATCTTCTCGACCGGCTGGCTTTCGATGTGATCAACGTACCACCGCTGCGCGCGCGGCTCGAAGATATCCTGCCCCTGGCTCAAAACTTCGCGGTGGCCATAACCAGCGAACTCGGGCGCAGCTACTTCCCCGGGTTTTCCACCCGGGCCGCGTCGGCTCTGCTTGCCTACCCCTGGCCGGGCAACGTTCGCGAGCTTAAAAACGCAGTGGAGCGATCTGTGTATCGCTCGACCGAACCCGATGCGCGGATCGACCGCATCGTATTTGACCCATTCGCCAATAAGTTTGCGCAAGCGGCCGAACCGGAGGCGGATGACGAGTCATCGACTCCGAGTAACGTCACGGACCGAACCGCTCAGCTGATGTCGATGGCGATGCCGGTCGATCTGAAGGACGAGGTTCGCAAACTCGAGGAAGCATGGATCGCAGAAGCAATGAGCCGCTGCCGCCATAATCAGATGCTGGCGGCTGAAGCGCTGGGTCTGAGTTATCACCAGTTGCGGGCACTGTTGCGAAAATACGACCTGACCGCGCAGTACGGGCGCGATGCCAGACGCAAAGCCAAATCCGGCTGACCGCCGCAGCCGGGGGGCGCTTGCAAACCGCACCTGAAACGCCTCGCCATGGCGATATCAGCGATAGCCGGGGCGCATCGTTTTGTCGAGATTGCGATAGCGGTCGCGCAACAGCGTCGACCTGCTCGTCATCGGGATAATGCGTCCGTCAATCACAACCTGCTCGGCGAAAGTCGTCACCTCCAGCGGATCGCCGCTCCATACGACGACATCCGCGAGTTTCCCAGGTTGCAGTGTGCCGTAACTGCGATCGATGCCAAAGATTCGCGCCGGATTGACGGTGATCGCGCGCAACGCTTCATCGTAATCCATGCCATAGGCAACCGCATTGCCCGCCGCCTGGGGCAGATTGCGCGCGTTGTGGCCGTCGGCACTGACAAACGCGACGCTGACACCGGCACGCTGCAGGCGCGCCGCATTTTCCAGCGTGGAGCCGAGGCGATCGAAGCTGCCGGGCAGGTTGGCCAGCGGATCCAGCATCACCGGCACCCTGGCCGCGGCGAGTTGCCCTGCCACCTTCCACGCCTCGCTTCCGCCGAGCACGACCAGGCGCAACCCGAAATCTTCGGCCAGCCGGATCGCTGCCTCGATATCGCTCGCCCTGTTGACCTCGGCAATCAACGGAATCCGTCCGCTCAGCAACGGCGCGATTGCCTCGAGATCGGGGCGGCTCGCAACGTAACTCCGGCGTTGACGGTTGTCGTACTCATCACGATGCGCGGCCCAGTCCTGGCCGTCCTCGAGCGCCTCGCGCAGTGCGAGCAGCGCCGCGGCCCGCGAACCTCCCGCCAGCGCGCCGCCGCTATCGCCCAAAACGACGTACATCGCTGCGTGGCGCTCGGTAATGAAGTCGTCACCGCCACCCAGGTGGATCACCGCCCCACGACCGATGAGAACCGCACTACCCTCGGTAGCCGCCGGTGCCACTGCGGCACGGGTGACCCCCTCGATCCGGTTTATCGGTATCAGCGTGGAGTAGGGATTTATGGCGTCGGCAATATCGAAACCCGCGGTCAGGTGGGCACCCATCTGGTAACGGTCAACTGTTGCCTCAACCAGCGATATCTCCTCGACACCGAAATAACTGTGGGCGTCAAACAGCCCGGGTGTGACCTCCTTGCCGGTCGCATCGATTATCGTGGCGCCAACCGGGACACGAATCTTCTCGCCCGCCGCGACGATGCGATTGCCCTCGATCACAACGGTCCCCCGCTCGATCGTCCCGGCCGGACCCAGCGTATGAATGCGCCCGCCGACGATCGCGACAATATCCTCGTCGGCACTGACAGGACCGGCCAGCGCAAGCAGAGCGACGAACACTGATATTTTTCTGATCATTGGCCCGACCCTCCTGCAATATCCAGACCGAGCATGAAGTCCGATTGCGGCGTCATATCCGCATCGTTGCGATCGAACGCCAGCACACCGTCTATGTAGACCCGTTCCGCCCGAGCATAGACGCTGAACGGATTACCGTCCCAGATCACAACATCTGCCATCTTGCCGGACTCAAGAGTGCCGGTCTGGTCGCCGATACCGAGCGCATTCGCTGCATTCGCGGTGATCCAGACGATGGCGCGCTCCGGGGTGACGTCCCAGCCGGAACGCTGCGCCGCCGCCATGATCTTCGCGGCTTCCTGATTCAGACGCTGGATTCCTGTCGCGGAATCCGAGTGGACGATCGCGCATGCACCTGCCGCATCGACCATCGCGGCATTTTCCCGGACCGCATCGAACGCTTCCACCTTGAACCCCCACCAGTCGGCCCAGACCGCGGCACACGTACCCGACTCGGCCAGCAAATCGGCAATTTTGTAGGCCTCCACCGCATGGTGAAACGCGGTGACCCGGTAGCCGAATTCGCGCGCGACATCGAGCATGATCGCCATCTCGTCGGCGCGATAGCAGTGGTTGTGCACCAGGATCTCACCATCGAGCACACCGGCCAGCGTTTCGAGTTGCAGGTCGCGCTCAGGCTCTTCGCCGCCATCCTTCGCGAAACCCTGCCATTTTTTCTTGTAGGCGGCCGCCTTGATCCAGGCTTCGCGATAACCGGCCACGTTACCCATGCGCGTCATCGGCGCGCTGCCCTTCCCGGTACCGTAGACACGCTTCGGATTCTCGCCGCAGGCCATCTTCAGACCATACGGCGCCCCCGGGAATTTCATCCCCTGCATTGTGCGTGAGGACACATTCTTCAGGGTTACCGACCGGCCACCGAACAGATTGGCCGAACCGGGCAAAACCTGCATCGACGTAACACCGCCGGCGAGCGCCAGCGCAAATCCCGGATCCTGGGGCCACACCGCATGCTCCGCCCAGACCTGGGCCGTATTGGGATCAACCATCTCGTTGCCGTCGGAGTGTGCCGCAACCGACGGCGAGGGATAGACGCCGAGATGCGAGTGCACGTCAATAATACCGGGGGTCACCCACTTACCGGCGGCATCCACAACGGTCGCACCGCGCGGAGGCGCAAGGTCGGCTGCGACGATTTCAATGCGGCCATCGACCATGACGATGGTCGCAGCATCGATACGTTTGCCGGTGCCGGTCAGTGCCGTGGCATTGACAATCGCCACCGTCGCCGCCTCTGCCGCAGCATAGGTCGAAGCATAAGCACTGTCATGCACCGCCTCATCGGGCGGTTCGCCGCCACATCCCGCGAGAAGCAAAACCAGGAGCGCGCCGGAGAATCGAGCTGTCTGCATTGAGGGTCCGCCGTGTAGCGAAAAAAGCGAATCCTATCACGCCATCCGTAAATCTATGCGCGACAACCGGGGCCCATGAGCGGCTGAATCCGCTGCTGCTGCCGATGCTATCCAAGGACAAGCGGCTACTGGTAATGTAGGCGGCTACACGGCCGCGAAGACGATCTGGAAATCACTCGCCGCGGCCGGCATCGCTGGTGCGGCCAGCCAACCAAAAACGAAACCAGCCCTTATGACTACAATCGGAACACCCCTGACGGAACGCGCAACGCGATTGATGCTGCTCGGCGCCGGCGAACTTGGCAAGGAATGCGCTATCGAGGCACAGCGTCTTGGAGTCGAGGTCATCGCGGTAGATCGTTACGCCAATGCACCGGCGATGCAGGTCGCCCATCGCGCTTACGTGCTCGATATGCTCGATGGTGACGCGCTCGAGGCACTGATAAGGCAGGAAGAACCCGATTTCATCGTGCCCGAAATCGAGGCCATTGCAACGCCACGGCTGATCGAACTCGAGGAGCAGGGATTCCGGGTGATTCCAACCGCAAGGGCAGCGCGCCTGACGATGGACCGCGAAGGCATTCGCCGGCTCGCCGCAGAGGAACTGGATCTGCCAACGTCGCGTTATCTTTTCGCCGGGTCCGTGGAGGAATACCGTGAGGCAGTCGCCAGCATAGGCCTTCCCTGTCTCGTCAAACCGGTGATGAGTTCGTCGGGCAAAGGTCAGAGTCTTATTCTCAGCCCGCACGATATCGACCCGGCCTGGAGCGACGCACAACAAGGCGGACGGGCCGGCGGCGGCCGGGTGATCATCGAGAGCCTGGTCGATTTCGATTACGAAATCACGTTGCTGACGGTGCGCGGAGCGGACAGCGTAATTTTCTGCGCACCCATCGGACACCTGCAAGCCGACGGCGATTATCGCGAATCCTGGCAACCCCAGGCGATGAGTGACGCGGCGCTGGAACAGGCGCAGTCGATTGCCAGCACGATCACAAACGCCCTCGGCGGGCAGGGTATTTTTGGAGTCGAGCTGTTCATCAAGGGCGACGAAGTATGGTTCAGCGAGGTTTCGCCGCGACCACACGACACTGGCCTCGTCACATTAATTTCACAGGACCTCTCGGAGTTCGCGCTGCATATTCGCGCCATCCTCGGGCTCCCGGTTCCGGTCATCAGACAGCACGGCCCGGCGGCTTCCTGCGTGCTACTTGCCGAGGGCGACTCAAAGGAAATCCTGTTCGATCGCCTGCAGAAAGCGCTGGCCGAGCCGGATACCGATCTGCGTCTGTTCGGGAAACCCGAAGTTCGCGGCAAACGGCGGATGGGCGTCTGCCTGGCGCGGGCCGAAACAGTGGAGGAAGCACGCGACAAGGCACGGGCGGCGGCGGCGGCGGTTGCAATTCGCTGCAACTAGACAAAAAAAGGCCGCGCCAGAAAGCGCGGCCCGTCGCAATCAAACGCTCCGGCGTCAGGCTCCGGGAAAGTCCTCGATCATCGCCCTTACCGCATAACGCGACCGATCAAGTACGCCTACCGGCGATACCACGGTATCCGCTGCAACGCTCTGCCACAAAACGCGTTTGGTCTGGGCATCCAGCACATAGACAAAGATTGTGCCCTTGCGCGGGCGCGGCGTCCCGTCGACACGCGACATGTGGTAGTAGACGGGCACCGGCTCAACGCGATAATCGGCCTCGCTACCGGCTATCACCGCTTCGCCCGGCAGCCGCGCCGATGAATCTGACTCGTCCGTCAATACCATGTGATAGCTGACGAGAAAGTCCGGTGAGTCCTGCTGTGACGGCACAAATCCTTTTCCTTCAAGGCCCTCGGCCAGCGTCTCACGGATAATATCGGCCATTGCAATTGCCAGGGAAGAATCCCCGTTTTCACCGCTGGGCAGGTTCGCGTCCTGCCAGCCATAGGTATGTAACCCTGAAAAATCCACGGCAGAACTTTGTTCAGTCTCGATCAGTACGCTCGAACTGCACCCGGCGAGACACAGACCTGCCGCCAGTGCGGTTAGTAGCATTTTACCCGCCATGGCAATTCCCTCCTTATCGGGCCTTTTCCGAACCGGCCTCTGATATTCTGGTTCACGGCAGGCCAATCTGCCAGTAAATTCTTTACTGTATTAGAGCTTTCTAATACGAATACCGCCCGAGCCGGTATCGATTCTGCCACGCCCGCTGCCATCGCCCAGGGTCGCCTCGAGAAACCCGTCTCCGCTACGAACCATATGCATATCAGGCACTTGCACTTCAATACCGCCGGAGCCCGCACTGACTTTCAACTGCATCGATGGAAGTTCGCTGGCCTCGATCTCGACACTGCCACTGCCGGTGTCGAGATCGAGCTGGCGGACTGCGGCCATGTTCCCGCTCAGTTCGATCCGACCACTGCCGGTATCGATCTTGATTCTCTCACCGGCCTCGAAATCGCTTATCCGCACCGACCCGGAGCCAGTATCGGCCTCAAAAGCACCGCGTATTCTGCGCGCCGCAACGCTACCCGAACCGGTATCGACAACGACCCGATCCGCAAGGATATCCTCGAGTTCGACCCGGCCAGAACCGGTGTCGGCAACGACATTTCCGCTTATTGCCCGCAGCATCACCGAACCGGAACCCGTATCGGCCTCGACATCTCCCACAACGTTGTCAATTTCGACCCTGCCTGATCCGGTATCCGCCGTGACCCTGCCACGGTGCTCCACGACCCGGATCGAACCACTGCCCGTATCGGCACTCAGTTCACCGCGGCTGTTTTCGATGGAGATCTGTCCCGACGCAGAATCTAGCCGCAAATCGGCAGCGATGTTGCCACCCGTGATTTTGCCGACGTGATTGTCGAGTTTCAGAGAGGAATCAGCCGGAACATGGACCACCAGATCCACGTGAACGTCGGCGGCAGAGCTCCTGCTGCTGCTGGTCACCGTCACTTTTTTGCCCAAATACTTGACCTGCGAGCGCCCCGAATACCCTTCGCCGGGTTTGTAGACGAAAACTTTGTAGTCATCGGTCGGATACGCCACCCGCAGCCGTTTTCTCGACCCCGCGGTGTCGGAGCGAAATTCGATCCGTTGCAGGAGTTCGGCATCCGCGGCCACGATCGTCGCCTCGACCACAAAATCGCGTCCTTGCGCAGGACGTAACTGCACCGAGCCGGCCAGGTTCTCCAGCTCCAGGGCCGACGCATCGAGAGTCAGCGTTTCGCTGCGCTCCGCTCCGATTGCCGGTCCGGCCAGCCATGCGGCGGCGATGAGCACCAGCGCACCCGAACGTATCCAGTTGGTCTTAACTTTAATCATTTTTTTCCATGCTCCCTACAAACCGCGACCGTCTACATCGCTTTCACTTCGACCGAGAGCCGCGAGACTACGGTTTCCACCCCCGGGGTCTCGGCGGCGATTCTGAGCGCGTGATCCAGCGTCGCCGTGTCCGGCACCCTGCCATGCAGCGCGACCGCACCCTGTTTGGCTGCTACATCGATTTCGATATCGTCGAGCAAAGGATCGCTGGCGAGGCGCTTGCTCACCTCACGAGCCAGTGACTTGTTGGTCTCGACCTGATCGTCATGCTCGTCTTCCCAGGTACTCGCCCAACCCGCATCCATGTCACCGTCGCCGTCAACGACAATGACACAGGCCATCGGCAGCCACATTACGGCCAGCAAACTGACCAGAATCAGCGTTCTTTTTGACACGCTCTTACCCCCTCTGATGATTACGTTGAGAAAAAGGTTTAAATGCTCTCGTCGCGATAGCGTCGAATCCAGATCGCAGCGGCGAGCAAAAGCGCACCAACCACCAGACCGATCCACAGGGCCGGGCTGGTCAGAAACGGACCCGGGTTGATCAGCTCGCTAAGGCGCGCGGAAAGTTCAATATTGGTTTCTTCATCGGTGATAACGATCTGATGGCCACCGCTGCCGAACTCGAATGCGAGCGGGAATACGCCGACCAATCTGTCGGCGACCTGACCGGCAAACCAATGCGTATCAAAAATTACTTTTTCCAGCCAGATCACGGCAACCGGTGGCAGGACAGCCCACAGAAACACGCCACGCTTGGCGAACGCGGACACCAGCAGCAGCCAGGCAAACAAAGGGAAATGCCACAATGCCTGCACGACTAGCGCATAGACCAGGAAGGCAAACGCGCTAAAGAGGAGGCTCGGCCCCCAGATGTACTCCCACGGGCTTAGCCCGGCGACCGCAAAATCGGCGGACAGCACGATCATCTGCAGCAGGCCAAAAACCAACGCGCTGGCGAGAACGAGCAGCGGTGCAACGACCATCGCCATCGCGAGCTTGGACAATACGGCGCTGGCGTCGGAAACCGGCAGCGACTTCCAGAACAGGATACTGCGATCGGCGCGCTCCGCATGCAGGCAATCGAGCAGATACATCAGCACAACGACCGTCATGAACAACGCGATTGCCACTGCGTACTGGCCGATCAACGCACTGGATATTGCAGCCCGCTCCTCCGGGGAAAGCGCGGTGATCTTGTCGTGGGCGAGTTCGAGCGCACCAATGATCTCGCCGGAAAACAATATGCTGACCGTGACCATCAGCGCGCCAACGATTAGCGGGACAAAAAGGAATGCGCGATGCTCCCACAGCTCGCGCCGAATCAGCCACAGGAAGCGACTCATGTCCTGCCCCCTTTGACCTTGGCGACAAACAGATCAGATATGGTGGGCCGGCGAGCTTCGCCAAAACCCTCCAGTTCGGCTCGCCCGACTCCTTCGAACAACAGCGCCTTGCGGCCAAACGTGTCCTGTTCGTAGATCGGCCCCAGCGCGCGCGCCGCGTCAATCTGGTCCGGTCCCACCAGCACCTCGGTATAGCGTTCCGCCATCTCGTCCATACTGCAGTCGAGCACGATCCGGCCACGGTTAATGAACAGCAGGTCCGTCAACACGTTCTGAATTTCCTCCACCTGATGAGTCGTGACGAGAATCGTGCGCTCCTCGTCGAAATAGTCATTCAGCAGGGAGGCGTAAAACTCTTTCCGGTAAATAATGTCGAGTCCGATCGTCGGCTCGTCCAGGACCAGTAACCGGGCATCAATCGCCATCACCAGGGCAAGATGCAGCTGGGTTACCATCCCCTTGGATAGCGCCTTGACCCGCGCCGTCGGTGGAATATCAGTGCCTGACAAGAACTGCAAAGCCTTGTCTCTGCGGAAGCGTGGATGCACACCCTCGAGCAGGTCGAGTACCTGATTGACCTTGATCCAGCGTGGCAGGACCGCGACGTCAGCAATGAAGCAGACGTCCTGCATCAACTCGTGACGTTCGCGGCGCGGGTCGCGCCCCAGCACACTGAGGCCGCCCTCGAACGGGGTAAGACCTAGAATCGCCTTCAACGCCGTCGTCTTGCCCGCTCCGTTGGGGCCAATAAGCCCGACGATCCGACCCGGTTCAATGGAAAAACTGGTGTTATCCAGGGCAGCGGTCGCACCATAATGCTTGCACAATCCCCGCGCCTCGATCAAAGCCGCCATCAGTTGTTGCCCTCCTGCCGTTCGAGTTCACCCAGCAACTCGCTTACATCGAGATCGAGCCGGCGAATTCGGCCAACCACCTCTGGCCATTCACTGTCGAGAAACCGCTTGCGCTCGTCAGCCAGCAGAGCAACTCGTGCCCCTTCCGTCACGAACATGCCCAATCCCCGTCTTTTCTCCACCAGATTTTCGTCCACGAGCTCCTGATAGCCCTTTAGAACTGTCAGCGGGTTCAGCCGGTATTCGGCGGCAACATTACGCACCGAGGGCAGCGCATCGCCATCTTTCAGAACGCCTTCAAGAATCATTGCCACCACGCGGTCGCGCAACTGCCGGTAGATCGGCTGATTGTCATTCCATTTAGGATCCATATCAGCCTCGGCTGGAACGCAGAGCGATCAGTCGCGCGGGCAGACCGCAGGCAGGAAAACTCCGAGCGAACAGCGGCAATCTCACAAGCTGTCCCTGGATTTGCTGGCGCCTATAAAACGGCTCGTGACACACAACTGTCCGCTGGCGGTCCCAAGCATGATCTCCAGCTGATCCTGCAGGTTGACGTTGATCTGTCCCATAACATCGAAAGCTGCCTCACCGCGCACAAGCCATTGGTCGGCATCCGCCTGCGGCAGCGGCTGGCTCTGGACGATGCTTGCCTGACCGTGGTTAGACACAATCGCCCAACCCAATAAAAGGATAAGGATCACGCCCGGTACGCTTTCAACGATGTGTTTGCCAGCACCCATTGCCCTGGACCTCCATTTCAATCAGCGCCCACCCCTCAGTGCGGTGGTGTTGTAGTCAACTATAACACTAAATAGCTCGATTGCAACCCCGGCCCCGGGCTCGCGGTTTTCCACGACCGCCCGTACGCGCAGGCGGTGTTAGAATCTTCGCCCTTTCTCAACAACTACAATGTTTACGGCCCATCGCGAGGGCCCATGTCTGCAGGGAAATCGACCATGAAAAAGCCAGTAAGAGTTTCCATCACCGGCGCCGCCGGTCAGATCGGTTACCAGTTGTCGTTCCGGATTGCCTCGGGCCAGATGCTTGGTGATGACCAGCCAGTTATTCTGCAGTTGCTGGAAATTCCGCCGGCGCTGGGGGCCCTCGAGGGCGTGGCGATGGAGCTTGCGGATTGCGCGTTTCCGACCCTGGCAGGCGTCGTCGCCACCGACGACCCCAACGTTGCATTCGCGGATACCGATTTTGCCCTGCTTGTCGGCGCCAAGCCGCGCGGGCCGGGAATGGAGCGCAAGGATTTGCTGCTCGAAAACGCGAAAATTTTTTCGGTACAGGGCGCGGCATTGAACGCGCACGCCAGCCGCAATGCCAGAATTCTCGTGGTCGGCAACCCCGCCAACACTAACGCATTGATTGCGAGGGCAAATGCGCCGGACCTGGAGCCGCGAAATTTCACCGCGATGACCCGTCTCGATCACAATCGCGCATTGACGCAACTGGCAGGCAAGACCGCGAAACACGTATCGGACATTCGCCAGTTGACGATCTGGGGCAACCACTCGGCAACGCAGTATCCGGATATCCATCACGCGACGGTGGCCGGCGAATCGGCGACAACGCTGGTCGACCAGGCCTGGCTTGCGGACGATTTCATCCCCACCGTGCAGCAGCGCGGTGCTGCGATTATCAAGGCTCGCGGTGCCTCATCGGCCGCGTCGGCCGCGTCGGCCGCGATCGACCACATGCATGACTGGGCACTTGGCTCCGCCGAGGGCGACTGGGTCAGCATGGGCGTGCCGGCCGATGGCAGTTATGGCATCGCCGAGGGCGTTATCTACTCCTACCCCGTCGTATGCAAGGATGGCGATTACCAGATCGTGCAGGGACTGGAAATCAACGATTTCAGCCGCCAGCGGATGGATGCCACCGACCAGGAGCTGCGCGAGGAACGCGCCGGAGTCGCCGACCTGCTGGTCTGAGCACCCAATTCAGGTTACACAAGGCCTCCCTCGGGAGGCCTTTTTTTTGCCGGTCGGGTATAGTCATGAGTCGCATGAAATCAATCGCAAAGGAACGGCGACGGAGACGATAATGGGCACGATTTTTTGGTTGCTTTTATTCGTAGGCGGGGCGATCACACTCGCCTACAGGCGGACGGATCTGCGCACCACATTGGTGATTCTCGGCGGGGCCCTCGCCCTGTACACGATATTCGGTGACTGGCACTGGTTATGGCTGGCCCTGTTGTGGGTGGGATTCGGGCTTCTTTACCGCCTGATGGACGCGGATTTCCGACGCTCGCGGATTACCGGCCGCCTGCTGGATTTTGCCCGCCAGGTGATGCCGACGATGTCCCGCACCGAACAGGAAGCCCTCGAAGCGGGCACCGTGTGGTGGGACGGCGAACTTTTCAGCGGTATTCCGGACTGGAACAAGCTGAATCATGCGCCGGCACCGCGCCTGAGTGACGAAGAAAAGGCCTTTCTCGCCGGTCCGACCGAAGAACTCTGCCGCATGCTTGACGAGTGGGAGATCACCCATGAACTCGGCGACATGCCGCCGGCAGCCTGGGAGTTCATCAAGAGCAAAGGCTTTTTCGCGATGATCATCCCGAAACGCTATGGCGGGCTGGAGTTTTCGGCTTACGCCCACTCCTGCGTGCTCACGAAGGTCGCCAGCCGCAGCGCTACGGCCTCATCGACGATCGCAGTGCCAAACTCGCTCGGCCCAGCCGAGCTGCTTATGCATTACGGCACGGAGGAGCAAAAAGACTACTATCTGCCACGCTTGGCAAAAGGCGAGGAGGTGCCGTGTTTCGCGCTTACCGGGCCGCGCGCCGGCTCCGATGCCGCGTCGATTCCAGACAGCGGCGTGGTCTGCAAGGGCGAGTTCAACGGCGAGGAAATCGTCGGCATTCGGCTCAACTGGGACAAGCGCTACATCACGCTTGCACCAGTCGCAACGGTGCTTGGGCTTGCTTTCAAGCTCTACGACCCGGACCACCTCCTCGGCGATGAGGTCGATCGTGGAATCACTGCGGCACTAATCCCGACCGGGCTTCCGGGCGTTTCGATCGGGCGCAGGCATTTCCCTCTGAACCTGCCGTTTCAGAATGGCCCGACCGAAGGCAAGGACGTATTCGTGCCGCTCGACTACATCATCGGCGGACCGGAGATGGCCGGGCAGGGCTGGCGCATGCTGGTCGAGTGTTTGTCGGTTGGCCGCTGTATCTCGTTGCCGTCCAACTCCTGCGGAGGCGCCAAGGCGGCCGCGCATGCAACCGGTGCCTACGCTCGCCTGCGCAAGCAGTTCAACCTGCCGATCGGCCGCTTTGGAGGCGTGGAAGAGGCGCTCGCGCGGGTTGCCGGGTTTGCCTATATCGTCGACGCGGCGCGCAGCGTTACAGCCGCTGCGGTCGACGCGGGAGAGAAGCCGGCGGTACCTTCGGCCATCCTGAAGTACCACACCACCGAACTAGGTCGCGAGATCGCTAATGACGCGATGGACATTCATGGCGGCAAGGGGATCTGTCTGGGCCCGCGCAACTATCTTGGGCGCGGCTACCAGTCGGTTCCTATCGCCATCACCGTCGAGGGCGCGAACATTCTTACCCGCTCGCTGATTATTTTCGGGCAGGGGGCAATTCGCTGCCATCCGTACGTATTGAAGGAAATGCATGCATGTGCAAACCCCGACCGCGACGAGGCCCTGGTGGAGTTCGACGAGGCGGTAATGGGACATATCGGATACGCGGTTTCCAATGCCGCGCGCGCGACAGTGCTCGCTCTGACCCATGCGCGTTATGTAGATGTGCCCGAGCGCGGTCCGACCCGACGCTACTACCAGCACATTACCCGCTACAGCGCGGCCTTTGCGCTGTGCACTGATGTCGCGATGCTTACTCTGGGTGGCAAGCTCAAACAGATGGAAGCGCTTTCGGCAAGACTCGGTGACGTACTCGCCGCCAGCTATCTCGCGTCCTGCGTGCTCAAGCACTACACCAACCAGGGGCGCCCCGCTGCGGACCTGCCAATGGTCGAATGGGCTTGCCGCAGGCTGCTGTATTTTGCCCAGGAGCAGCTGCACGGATTCCTTCGTAACTTCCCCAACCGCCCCGTGGCTGCGATGTTGCGGGTGCTGGTGTTCCCGCGCGGGCGCACGTATTCGTCGCCGAGTGACCGGCTCGGCCGCCAGGTCGTATCGCTGGTGCTGGAACCGAGTGACAGCCGCGACCGCTTGTGCGCCGGGATTTACGATGAGCAGGTCGCCGACAATCCGCTCGGCATGCTGCAGGCTGCTCTCGAGGAAGCGGTACATATCGAACCGCTGGAGCGTAAATTGCGCGAAGCGCAGAAAAGCGGCAAGGTCGATGCCCCCGAGTACGCAGATCAGTTGCGACAGGCTGAAGAAGCGGGACTGCTCAACGCTGAAGAGACCGCCCGGCTGGCTGCTTTCGATGCCCGGGTTATGGAGCTGATTGCGGTCGACGATTTCGAATCGCATGAACTCGGTACCCGGGCCCGGCCGCAAGCGGGCGCACCAAAACCGGCTGCACCGACGGCGCGGAAAAAGACGCCGAAAACCGCGCCGAAACCGACGCCGGAGCCGGTCACCGACAGCCAGGAGCCCGTCGGCGCTGGATGAAGGCCCGCACTGTCGGGCAATATGACGGCATCGTGACACCGCGGGGGGAGTGCGGGGCCGATGCATAGCGGTGCCGTCATTTACGAGGTCAGCCTCGACATCGACGCTGACGCCGCCACCGAGCTGGACCGGTGGCTTGAGCGCCACGTCGCAGCGATGCTGACGCTGCCGGGCTTCCTCGAGGCGCGGGTCTTTAATGCGGACGGCGATAGCGAGAGCGTAGGCCCGCCCTCGGTTCGCCGCGTCGTGCACTACACCGTACAAAGCCGCGCCGACCTCGACCGCTATCTGCGCGAGGACGCGGACAGGATGCGGGCCGACGGGCAGAGCACCTTCGGCACGCGCATGATCGCCAGTCGCCGCATTCTTGCGGCCGCCAGCAGTGGTCATGAACCCAGCGGTGAAGGCAGCCACTGCCGCAACTGCGATCTCGCGCTGAAGGGTCAGTACTGCAGCAACTGCGGACAGCGCGCGCGAATTCGCATGATCACGGTGTGGGAATTGCTGCGCGACCTTTTCGGTGACGTCTTCGAACTCGACTCACGCCTGTGGCGCAGCCTCAGGCCGCTGCTGTTCAAGCCGGGCCACCTGACCCTCGAATATCTGGAGGGGCGGCGCGTCAGGTATATGCCGCCGTTTCGAATGTACCTGGTGCTTTCGGTATTGTTTTTTCTGTTGATTTCGTTGTTCAGCGAAAACGACGGCATCAATATCAATGGCGACGAAGACGGCGGCCCCACGCTAACCGCGACGATAGGCGGCGGCGAAGCCGGCGCGGACACCGGCAGCAGCGACGAAGCGGGCGCACAACCCGACAGCAGCAGCGAAGCGGCCGCGGGATCCGGCGGCAATGACTCTGCAGAGGACTCAGCGCGGCCGGCGGCGACGGTTGCCGCTACGCCGGATACGGAACCGACCCCAGCGGCAGACGACCCGCCTGCTGCCGGCGACGACGAGTCCGCATCGGGGACAGACGAGGAAGAAGCAGAAGATTGCGACCTCGACGTCGACGTCATTACGACCGGCCTGGGCTGGCTCGACCGGCGCCTGACCGAGCAACATCTCGAGGAAGTGTGCCGCCAGGTACGCGCCGACAAAGGTGCAAATGCGATTCGCGAGTTTTTGCGCAACATACCGACGATGATGTTTTTCTTCCTGCCGTTGATCGCGCTGTTGATGAAGGTTCTCTACCCGTTGTCAAAGCGCTATTACGTCGAGCATCTCTTGTTTTTCGTTCACTACCACGCGTTTTTCTTCCTCGCGATGGTGCTGCTGATGAGCGTCGGTTTCATCGTTGACAGTCTGCAGGCCCCGGAATCGATTGCCACGTTCGCCACCGCGATTCTGGCAGTCTATATCCCAGTCTACCTGTTCCTCGCGATGCGCCGGGTTTACGCGCAGAGCCGCCTTGTGACGACATTCAAATACCTGTTGCTCGGAGTCGGATATTTCATCTGCCTGGTCATCACGTTTACGCTTACTGTCATCATCACCGCACTGACGCTTTAGCCCAATGAGCATGAACCGCTGCATTTTCCACGTCGACATGGATGCTTTCTACGCGTCGGTAGAGCAACGCGATCATCCGCAGATAGCGGGTCTGGCGGTCGTGGTCGGCGGCAGCGAGCGGCGCGGCGTGGTTGCCGCGGCGAGCTATGAGGCGCGCCGCTTCGGTGTACGCTCGGCGATGCCAATGGCGGAGGCACTGCGACGATGCCCGCAGGCCGTGCAGGTAAGCCCGCGCATGCGTCACTACAAAAACGTGTCACGAGAGATTTTTGACATCTTCGCCGACTTCACTCCTCTGGTGGAAGGGCTCTCGCTGGACGAGGCGTTTCTGGATCTCAGCGGGTCGGTTGCAGGTCCGGCGGTCGCACACGAAACCGCAACGCAACTCAAACTGCGGATCGAGCGTGAACTTGCGCTGACCGCATCCATTGGCGTGGGCCCAAACAAACTGGTGGCAAAGATCGCCTCGGATCTCGACAAGCCGGACGGCCTGACAATCGTCAGCCCGGAACAGGTGCGCGCAACCCTCGATCCATTGCCGGTGCAGCGGATCCCCGGGATTGGGCCACGCACCCTGCCGCGTCTCAATGATGCCGGCATCATAACGATCGGTGATCTGCGCCTTGCCAGCGAAAGCCGATTGCGGCCGCTGTTCGGGCGTCACTGGCACACAACGCAGCAGCGGGCGGCGGGCCGGGATGAGCGCGAGGTGCGCAGTCACGGCGTCGCGAAGTCGGTCAGCGCGGAAACCACTTTCGACCACGACATCAGCGACACCGCGCGGTTGTTGCGGGTCCTGTCGCGACTGGCCGATCAGAGCGCCGGGCGACTGCGCAGGCAAAAGCTCGAGGCCGCGGTCGTGTCGGTGAAGATCCGCGACCACAGGTTCCACACCGCAAGCCGGCAGACGACACTGCGGCCAGCAACCGCCAGCCGTGAACGAATCCACGATGCGGCAGCTGATCTGCTGCGCTGCTGGATTGGCGAGAATCCGGGTGTATCGTTGCGCCTGCTCGGGGTCGGGCTGGGAAAATTGTCCGTTGCCGGGCAGCTCGGCCTGTTCGACGGCGAAGCGCAACAACCCGGCGATCGGATCGACGGAGCGATCGACGCAGTCAACGAACGCTATGGCGACGCGGCGCTGGTGCCGGCAAGAAGCTTGCGCTGATACGCATTGAGATGGTGCGGCGCCTGCTACAATGCGGCCCTGACCGGTGAGGGACGGATTGACGTCAGGCTATGTACACAAGCTATTTCGGCCTCAAAGAGAAGCCATTCTCAATAACCCCGGACCCGAGATACCTGTATCTCAGCGAACGCCATGCGGAAGCGCTGGCGCACCTGCTATACGGGGTAACCGAGAGCGGCGGCTTTATCCAGCTGACCGGCGAGGTCGGCACAGGCAAGACCACGCTGGTCCGCAGCATGCTCGAGCAGTTACCCACTCACGTCGATGTCGCACTGATCCTGAACCCGCGCCTGTCATCGAACGAGTTTCTCGCCGCGATCTGTCACGAAATTCACGCGCCGCTCGGCAACGACGCCTCGCCGCGGGAAATGGTCAATGCTCTGAATACACGCCTGCTCGAAGCTCACGCCGACGGCCGCCGGGTCGTGCTGATCGTCGACGAGGCGCAAAACCTGAGCGCCGACGTACTCGAGCAGGTACGGCTGTTGACGAATCTCGAGACTGCAAAACAAAAGTTGCTGCAGATTATCCTGATCGGCCAACCCGAGTTACGCGAATTGCTCGGCCGGAACGATCTGCGCCAGCTCGCACAACGCATTACCGGGCGCTACCACCTCGACCCACTGGTGCGCTCGGAGAGCATCGAGTATCTGCGCCACCGGCTACAGGTCGCCGGCGCAACGACTGAGATATTCCGGCCCGCGGCGCTGCAGACCGTGCATCATCTTGCCGGCGGCGTACCGCGACTGATGAACGTGATTGCCGACAGGTCGCTGCTCGGCGCCTACTCCAGCGAGCGTAAACAGGTGACGCCGGCGCTGGTTCGCTCCGCCGCGGCGGAGGTACTCGGCGGTACCTACCAGCCGCGCTGGCGGCCCTGGCTCGGCATCGCCGCAAGCATCGCGGCGGCGCTGTTGATCGGGTTCGGGCTGACGCAGGCCTACCGTCAGTGGCGCGGGGCGCAACCCGCCCCGGCTACGGCGACACTGCCACCTCAGGCAATGCCGGCCACGGCCAGGCCGGAGCCTAAGCCACAGATCGCAACCGAACGGCAGCAACCGGCAATGTCCGCGCCGCCGGCCACGCTGCCGGAATCGCCGGAACCGGTCACTGCCGAACCGGCGCCGGCACTGCCCCCGGCGCAACCCGATCTCGGCGAATTACTCGCGACGTTCTCGGAACAGACCGACACCGATTCCGCCTTTGCCGGCCTGTTCTCACTGTGGTCGATAGACTATGCCCCGGGCACTGCGCTGGCTTGCGATCAGGCGCAGAACGCCGGCCTGCGGTGCATGTTCCAGCAGGGCGCGCTCGGCAGCCTGCGTAAACTTAACCGGCCGGCGATCATGTCGTTACGCGACCGCGCCGGCCAGACCCACCAGCTGGTGCTGGCCGGTCTCGGTTTCGACACGGCAGAACTGCTGATCGGCGGCGAACGCCACCAGATCAGCGTGGCCGATCTCACGACCTACTGGGATGGCGATTATCTGTTGCTGTGGCGCCCCTACACAGTCGCGCCGACACTGTCGGTAGGTATGCGTAATGAAGATGTCGTCAAACTGAGACGCAGCCTCGAGTCGATAGACGGTAGCCCCCTGCCGGCAGAAGACCCGTCTCTGTTTGACGATGTTCTGGCCGAACATGTGCGCAATTTCCAGCGCCGCCGGCAACTGGCCGCCGACGGCATTGTCGGAGCGCGCACACAAATCGCGTTAGCGACCGAACTCGGTTCGCCGAACACACCGCTGCTCACCGAGGACAGTTGAGCCGATGTCTTTCATACTCGATGCGCTGCGCAAATCCGAGCACGATCGACAGGATCGGACCGGACCGGATCTTGCCCATGTCCGCGTTGCACGGGAAGGCGAGGGAATTCCACGCTGGGTAATCGTCCTCGGCGCGCTCCTGTTGCTAAACCTGATCGTCGTACTCGCCTTGACGCTTTGGAATCGCGACACATCCGCTCCCACCCAACCGCCACCGCCCGCGGCGTCGGTCACGGGCGCCGAACAGCCCTATCTCGCGCCGACCGTTACAGAAACCGCACCACCGCCAAGGCGATCGGCACGCGAGCCGATCGCCGTACAGCCATCGCCGGAGACACGCGGCGAGGTCCGATCTTTGCGCGGCGAGGCAGCGCCGAGCCCGGTGCCCCGGAGCGCGCCGGCAAGCTCCAGACCCGCGCAACCAACCCGTGGCTCGGTGGTTTACGAACAAACGGAACTCGACGCCAATCCGCAGCCGCAGACGTCGCGCAGCCCGCCACGCAGCAGCTCCGCCAATATTCCGAGCCTCAACGAGGCACGCCTCGGCGGACTCGATCTGCCAGACATGGCGGTCGAGATTCACGTCTTCGATGCGGTCGCGGCCAATCGGTTCGTCTTCATCAATATGAACAAGTACAGCGAGGGCGACCGGCTCAAGGAGGGGCCGCTTGTCGAAGAGATCACGCCGGACGGAGTCATACTCGAACATCAGGGCCAGCGTTTCCTCCTGCCACGCAATTGATGCCGGATGGATTTGCATCGCGCCTGGCTGCCGCGCTGATTCTCACACTCGGCATCGCGCCGGGCGGCTACGCTGACAAGGCAGTCCCCTCCGGTGAGGCGGCGTCACAAACCTATCGCGTCGCGCTGAGCGATGACTGGTCAAGTCTGTCAGTCGAGGCCTGCTTTGGCGGCGATCTTCCCGAACGTCTCCATGCCGGCAACGATGAGGCCTACAAGTACTTGATATCACCGGGAATCCGCGCGGGCGCGCAGACTTTCATGGCGGCGCCCGGCGCACCCTCGCTCGCGCTGGAGACGGACAAAACGTCCCCCTGCCTGCAGTATTCGGTTGCCATTCGCGCAGCCGCCACGGCTAGCCGGCGCGACAGCAGCGCGGCCAACGGCGACGCTCTCGTCGTGTCACCGGCGCTGTGGTTCTGGCGGCCGTCGCAACTGCCCGCCGATGCAACCCTTAGCTTCGAACTGCCCCAAGGGGTCAATGTCTCGGCGCCATGGCCGCTGCTGGAGCGGCGCGGCACCACTACCCGGTTTGGTTTGACCAACACCCCACCGGGCTGGCCGGCACGGATGGCAATCGGCCGGTTTCAGGTACGCGAACTCGCCGTCGGCGGCGCGGCATTGCAGCTCGCGGTACTCGGCTCGACGCCGCCGGCCGACAACGCAGCGGTGACCGCCTGGATGGATGAGGCTGCGCGCGCGGTAACGACGTTATATGGGCGCTTTCCGCTGCCGCAGGCGCAACTGCTGCTGATACCTATTGGCCGCCGCGCCGAACCGGTGCCATGGGGCCAGGTGCTGCGCGGCGGCAGACCTGCCGCACATCTGTTTTTCGACCAGACCCGTCCGCCACGCGAATGGCGCGACGACTGGACAGCGGTTCATGAACTCTCGCATATGCTATTGCCCTACATCAGCCGGCGCGACGCGTGGTTGTCCGAAGGTTTTGCCAGTTATTACCAGAACGTATTGCGAGCCCGCGCCGGCCTGGTATCGGAGGCGGATGCCTGGCGCAAACTGGTTGCCGGCTTCGGGCGCGGCAAGAACGGGACCCGGCGCGGCGTTTCGCTCGACGCCGCCAGTCGCGCGATGCGACGCGAACGTGCTTTCATGCGCGTGTACTGGAGCGGTGCCGCCATCGCGCTGATCGCGGACATGCAACTGCGGCAAATCGACCCCGACCTCTCACTCGATCTTGCGCTGTCCCGGCTCGGCGTGTGCTGCCTGCCGTCGCCACGCATGTGGACGGCGGAGGAGACGTTTCAACGGATGGATGAACTGGCCGGTCAGGAAATATTCGTCGAACTCGCGAGACAGTATCGCGGGTCCGACCAGTTTCCCGCGGTCGAGGAATTGTTGCTGCGCCTTGGCGTGATCGGCCGTGGCGACACGTTGTTACTCGACGACAGCGCTGAGCTGGCGCCATTGCGGCGGGCCTTGATGCGAGCACCTTCGGGCCCTCAGCGGCAGTAGCGATGGCATAATCCGCGTCGTCAATCGAGTGACTGCGGGAGCGTCGTGATGAGCGGGCAACAGAAGCGCAATCTGCGTACACGGCTGATCCATCCGCCGCAGCAGACGAGGGCCGGGAGCGGCGATGTCGTCGACCCGATCCACATGACGACCACTTTCGAGCGGGCCGCGGATGGCAGCTATCCGGGCGGGTTCAGCTACACCCGGGACGGCAATCCCAACTGTAGCCGCCTGCAGACCTGTCTCGCCGACATCGAGCACGGCCAGGACGCGTGCGTTTTTGCCAGCGGAACTGCGGCCACAATGGCCGTATTTCAGGCGCTGCCTCCAGGCAGCCGTGTCCTGGCATCGAACGACGCTTATCACGGCACATTGCGCCAGCTGCGCACGCTCGTGCCGCGCCTCGACATAGAAGTGGAATTTGCCGATGCCGCGGCCGGCGCCGGTTTCGCCGACCGCGTGCAACCCCGGACGCGACTGTTGTGGGTGGAAACGCCATCCAACCCTCTGCTGAAAGTATGCGATATCCGCGAACTCGCCGACGCGGCCGAACGGCATGGCGCCCTGCTTGCCTGCGACAACACGTTTGCCACGCCGGTCCTGCAAAACCCGCTCCTGCACGGGGCTCACCTGGTGGTACACAGCGCGACCAAATACCTCGGCGGGCACAGCGACGTCACCGCCGGGGCTGTAATTACGCGCATCGACGATGACACCTGGCAGCGGATTCGTACTTACCAGAGCGCTGCCGGCGCAATTCTGCCGCCGTTCGAGTGCTGGCTACTGCTGCGCAGCCTGCGCACGCTGGCATGCCGGGTCGAGGCGCAGTCAGCGACTGCCGCGGCGATTGCACACTTCCTCGATTCGCATCCACGGGTAGACGCCACTTATTACCCGGGACTGGCGGGCAGCGCGGGGTTTGC
>CAWAOM010000006.1:542500-627581 GCA_963783695.1 uncultured Gammaproteobacteria bacterium | reverse complement strand
CAACCACCGGCCCGTCCTATACGCAGTGCGCAAGGCATCAGGTGAAGAATTCTGTCTGCACGATCTGCGGCGAACCTTCGCCAGCATCGCCAATGGGCTGGATATCAACTACTACAGCGTAAAGGCCCTTCTCAATCACGCAGCTTCTGGGGATGTAACAGCGGGCTATGACGTGCCGGATATGGCGCGGTTGAAGAAAGCGAGCGCCAGGATCGAGGGCGAGATTCTGCGCCTTGCTGGCGAGCTTACAGCGGACGTTGTGGTGTTGCGGGCATGACGGACATTCTGAAAAGGCTGAAAGCGGGCGAGTTCGACGCACGGGCGACGGACTGGGGGCGTGCATACGAACTGCATGCAAGCCCGAGAAAGAAACGGGAGTGGAGAACGGTTACCGACGAGCAAGGGACCTACGACAAACCTGTGGAGGTCGGCAAGCCCATCAAGACGACAGGCCGCGCCCGTGGAGACAGGGAGAGAGAAATTAAGGCGCTCGGCTTAGCACTGGATCAGGTTCGCCGCGCCATTCACGGCCTGCACCACGACTCCCGCGAGCGGCTGGAAGAGGAATTCGGAGAGGCCATTAGGGAGCTGATATCCCTGTCTTGCTTCGTTATGAAGCCGATTCTTCCTCAGAATGTCGCGGACTTCGATGCGGGAGGCTCACGGAAGCGACAGTCACGAAAGGCCATGTCCCGCAAGGTGTTCGTGCGTCGCTGTGCGGCGTTCTACCAGGAACAGACGGGTGGTGAAGACCCAACGGTTAGCGGAAGCTCGCTCACCGAGTTTCAGCGGTTCGTCGAGGGCATGGCCGAGCGGGGCGGTGTTCCGGTTCAGGGCTTGCGAGGGGTGATCGAGGAAGTTCTGCGGGATTTGAGGGAGCTGCTGAGTAAGCCCCGATCCGTCTGAAACACTGTTCAGAACCTATACTCAATATTCTTAAAATCCTCAGAATCACCTGTCCCCGGAGAATTACTCCCCCTTCTGAACATTTGAGAACCTAGACTCAATATCCGCAATATCCGCGCAAATCTGAGGACGCTTCGTCAAAATTGCCCGGTGGGGCGAAAGCCCAAATAGCCCGGATTCCGGGATAGAGCCCAGTAAAACCGGGCGGTCAGAGATTCGACCCCGGTTTCTGGGGTCGAATAAATGACTGGTTACCGACTGAGTAAGCCCCGATCCGTCTGAAGCCATATTCGGGGATAGAGCCCAGTAAAACCGGGCGGTCAGAGATTCGACCCCGGTTTTTGGGGTCGAATAAATGGCTTTTTTCGTGAACTTCCCCCCCTACTATATGGACCGTCTATAGTCACCGGAGACGGTTCAATGACCGACATCAATAAGAAGCTCTCCCGCCCCGAGGCCGCCGCCTATATCGGCGTAACAACAAAGACATTAGGCAAGTGGGCGTGGTCTGGCGACCCATGGATACCGTATTACCGGATCGGGCGTAAAATTGTCTACGCCCTGGCCGACCTCGACCGCTTCTTGGCCTCGCGCCGACTGGAAAAGCCCGCCGACCGTGAGACCGTTGGCAGAAACGCATCCGCATAAGAAAGCCCCGGCGCTGGCGACAACCGGGGCGATCTCGTATTTGCGTTCAACAGGCGCAGACAGATTGTACCTCAGGCCGTTGGTGCCGGGAATTCCTCAAGAGGAAATTTCCGTGCAAAAATACAGACAAACGCATCCCGCCGACTCGCTCATCCGGCCCACCGCCTCCGCGAGCTGTTTTGACTGCGGATATCCGATACGCCTTTCACGTTTCAAGGCGCAACGCCTCGAGACGACCAGGAGGTTATGCGACCAGTGCCGCAAACTGACGGCGCTGGCCGTCGCGGTCGCCGATTACAAGAGTAATCCGCGATGAGTGATCCGATACCGCCGGGCGTCGTCGGTGACGTCAAGGAGCTGGTGGACTCAATCCCCGAGCGCCTGGGCAAAAGGAACGTATCTGTGCTGCCTGAAAACAGAGTCCGGGCAGGCAAAAGCGACATCATCCCAATGGATAACCCCAACCTACCACGGCTGGGCGAATCGCTCCTGCAGGGTTGGGCGGGCGAATTCGCATCCTCACTGTCAGAGGCGACTGAAACGCCGCTGGAGATGGCCGTTGGTATGGTTCTGGCCGCCTGCGCGACGGCGACCGCTCGGCGGCTCGTGGTCCATGTTCGCGAAGGATACTCCGAGCCGACAAACCTATGGATGCTGGTGGCCCTGCCGTCAGGCAATCGTAAGTCCAGCGTTCAGTCTGCCGTCACCGCACCGTTGCTGGCGTGGGAGCGTGACAAAGCGGCCGAGATGGACGCGGAGATTCAGCAACTCGCCAGCGAGGCCCAGAACATCGCGGCCCGGATCAAGTCCCTGCGGGCACGGGCCGCGAAGGAGAACGACGCCACCAAGCGCCAGCGGCTATGGGATCAGATAGACGACATGCGCATCCCAGATGTGCCGATCAGGCCGCAATTGTGGACCAGCGACGCTACGCCAGAGCGGCTAGGCAGTCTGCTTGCGGAGCATGGCGAGTGCATGGCCTGGCTGTCGTCGGAAGGTGGTGTATTCGATCTGCTGGCCGGCCGGTATTCAAAGGGTGTGCCGAATCTCGATCTGGCGTTGAAGGCGCACTCCGGCGATGCCGAAAGGGTTGACCGTGGCTCTCGACCGGCGGTCTATCTGGAAAAACCCCGGCTGACCGTCGGCCTGTCACCGCAGCCGTCTGTTCTGCACGGACTCGCCAATCAGCGAGGGTTTCGTGGACGCGGGTTGCTGGCGCGGTTTCTGTACATGATGCCACCGTCACTGCTCGGCTACCGGGATTTGATGCCAAGAAGCGTCCCGCAGGCGGTTGAGAGCGCGTACCACGCCGGATTACGGGCCATGCTGGACTGGGAGCCCACCTACGACGAGAAGGGCGGGGAGCGAGCGCATATCGTTCGCCTGAGCGCCGAGGCGCAAAGGGAATGGCGCGAGTTTGCCATGCATATCGAGACTGGCATGCGCCCTGGCGCGAGGCTGGAGCATTTCAGCGATTGGGCCGGGAAAGCACCCGGAGCGGCGGCCAGGATTGCCGCTGTCCTGCACGGCATCGAGCATGCGCACGGCAGGCCGTGGGAGCATGAAATCTCGTTCGAGACCATGGCGGCGGCATTAGAGATTACGGCGGTTATTCGGGATCACAGTCTCGCCGCAATCGTGCAAATGGGTACGGACCAGTCGATGCAGGACGCGAGCAAGGTCTGGCGTTGGATCGAGAACCGCAGGCTGGACCACTGCACCATGCGGGATATCCATGTCGGGCTGAAAGGATCGTTCCCCCGAGTCGAGGGCATTCGCAAGGCGCTGGACGTTTTGAGCGAGCGCGGGCTTGTCGATGTGATCCCGCCCGAGCGCGACGGTCCCGGCAGACCGCCGTCGCCAATTGTCGAAGTTAACTCATCAATCGTGGAGAGCTGGTCATGAGCTGGCGCGACATAGGTAAAAACACTTCTGAAGCTCTATCCACAAAATCCACACAATCCACAGAATTCGGGGGTGAAGGTAATTCTGTGGATATTGTGGATATTGTGGATGGCATCTCAAAGGTTAAAACCTGCCGGCCCGACGAACCCACACCCGTTGCCTCAGTCGATGAAATCCGGGCAGAGGCCGGGGAGGACTGGGATCATATCGTTGCCGAACCCGATCGGCTGGCGGCGTATGTGCGCCTGGTGGCGATTGCCAAGGCACGGCAGGAAGGAAACACGCCGGACCACTACGCTGCGAGGACGGCCTGCAGACGGTGCGGGGAGGTCCCGATCTGGGAGGGAGCGCCAGAGAATGTGGAGGGGTGTCCATGGTGTCACCAGGACAAAAAATCATCGACCTGAGGATTAATTAAATGCCAAAGCGCGGCAGACCCGTCGGATCACGAAGCAGGCACGGCAGCGGCTTACTGAAATATCTTGAAAGCCAAGGGCATATCCTGCCAGACGAATATCTCGTCAGCGTCTACCTCGACGATGAGGCCCCAACGTCAGAGCGGGTCAAGGCAGCGGCTCACCTGATGCCGTACTGTCACAGAAAACTGTTCGTGGCTCACGATGTGACCGTCACCGGGAATCCCATTGATCTCTTGCTTCACGCGATGCCGCTTTTGGAATTCTCTATTTGCTGTAGTCCTACTCAGTAATGCCCATCTTCGAAACAGACCTGCTCGTTTCCGTTAAAGTCCTTCAGCGCCTCGCGGTGCCGCAATTCTGTCACGTACGGCACTCCCAAACGCCAGGCAGGATCACGTTCTCCGTTTTGCGCCAGTCCCCAGTTCGGCTTGACAGGCACTCGTCAAGCGTTTGTGCAGTTTGGGGAGGAAAAATGCTTCTGAGAAGTTTTTGCTCTGGAAACCATTTTTGGCGCGAAAGGCCGGGAGTTTCCAATTCCTTTCGACCAACTTCACAATCCATTTCGATTAGGGACCTTTGGGATGCTTCCAGGAGGCTGCAGATGAATTGGCCAGGCAGGGGCAAGACGCGGTGCCTCGACGATTTGCCGAAGATCGACGTTCGCGAGTGGTCGAGAAAGGGCAGAACGGAGCCCGGAAAGTCGTTTCGCACCGAATGGTTCTCTGCCGACAAGCTATCCATTTATCTTGCGATAAACGTCCACGTTGGCTACTTCGGTATCTCAGGGGAGCGAAAAATCGGCACCGACTGGTATCCGATTGAAGCAAAGGTCGGCCGGCGATTTACGCCCTGTAATTTGGGGGGTCGTCGGATCTGGTTCGAGTGTCGCGCCTGCGGGAGACGTGCCGCTTTACTCTACGTGGACGGCATGCAAATCTGCTGCCGTCGCTGCCTTGATCTGCCCTACCGCGTCCAATGCGAGAACTCGACCGACAGGCTGTTGCGGCGGATACAGAGGGTGAGAAAGAAGCTGGGTGCGCCGGGTAATCTTCTGGCGCCTGTTCCACCGAGAAAGCCTTACCAGCGAGTATGGACATACGACAAGATGTGGTTTGAGGAAATAACGCTCAGGCGGGAACTCTTTGAACGCTGGAAGGAGCAGATTCTGGAAGGTTATTCCGTCACCCATGTGTATCTGGATGAGCTGAAACGAGGCGGTACTTGGGATGACGTTCCGTTGCCGTAGAACCCGCAATTACAACCTCCGCAGACACATACAACAGCGCGGCAAAGACAGTAAACACTGGGATCTGCGTGTGCTGATGAATGTAGGCTGTAGGCGCCGCGCGACGGGGGGAATGCTCTTTAGCGACGGCCCCGATGGGAAGGTGCGTTGGTTATTCGTGAGGCTTATGGAATCGGCATGTAGACAGTTTGATTAGCCATTCGCATTCGGCCGGTCGACGCGGCAAAGTGGGGCGACTTAAGGCATTAGATAGCAATATGGAAAGAGCGGATCTTGACAAGTTACTAAAGGAGAATGTCGGGCGATTTTATGTTTATCAACTGTTAAAGCCCGATGGCACACCTTTTTATATAGGCAAGGGGATTGGCCGTCGTGTTTTCGAGCACGAGGCAGAAGCACGTGGTGCAAAAAACTCACATAAGTTGAACACGATCCGCTTAATCTGGAGGTTAGGAACGTATGTGGATTACTCGATCATCGCGTTCTTCGACTCTGAGATCGAATGTCATGAACGAGAAATGGCTGAAATTCTGCGCATAGGTCGGCATGACCTGAAGACAGGGCCACTTACGAACCTGACGAATGGCGGGGAAGGAACTGTTGGATTATCAGACGAAACTCGGGCCCGAATAGACTTTAATCTGCATAGCGAGGATGCGCCAGGCGATAGGGGTGTCGCCAATAGGTTTTTCCGGCAATTAACTAGTGCGGTTCGTTCAATTCCCGTGCGTCCCATAAACGGAACAGCTCCGCCTCGAGCACTAACACCTGTCGAACGCACCAATCAATCTACCACTGAACGACAAGCTGCCGCCTTGGCTGCAAGTGCTATCGCAAATGGTATTTTGCTTGAGCCGGGCAGTATGTTACCGAGGCGACTGAATGTTGATGATACGGAAATGATAATTGAGTTTGGTGTTTGTAAAAATTTGCTGCAATCGGGCATGGCGGTTCTGGCTAGAGACACTAGTCTCAAGCATGAAATGCTCGAATTAACAAAGCTAGGATTTGACGCTATCTGCAAATATCTTGATCAAGACATCTTGGTTGATGCCGGCGTGCTTATGCCGAGAATGTTGTCTCACCAGCCAAATAAGGAGCAGACCTGTAAGCCTCCCTCAGAATAGCGCCACGCAGATTTCGAGTTCTCCGGCATAATGATGCTGACCTCCTCCCTAAAAGCTGGACCGTTCGTAACTGGAAAATTCGACCATTTTGCGTACTCTGAAGAGAGGGAGGAATGGCAGGATGAAGAAGTCGAAGTACACGGAGGAGCAGATCGCGTTCGCTCTTCGCCAGGCGCAGACGGGAACCCGGATTGAGGAGATCTGCCGGAAGTTCGGTATCTCGCAGGCAACCTTTTACAACTGGAAGAAGAAGTACGGCGGCCTGGGCGTATCCGAGCTGCGTCGACTGAAGCAGCTCGAGGCCGAGAACAGCCGGCTGAAGAAGATGGTGGCCGATCTCAGCCTCGACAAGGAGATGTTGCAGGACGTCATTCAAAAAAAGCTGTGAAGCCCGCTCATCGCCGTGCGTTGGCGCATCACATGGTCGATGCCTATCGCTGCAGCAAGCGCCGCGCCGTGCAACTGGTCGGGCTGTCGCGTTCGTATTTCTACTACAAGCCGCACCCACGCGACGACCGTGCAGAACGTGCCCGCATACGTGAGATCGCAGAGGCTCGTGTACGGTTTGGCATGTGGCGCATTCACACGTTGATGCGTCGCGAAGGGTGGCTGATCAACCACAAGAAGACACACCGGATCTACTGCGAGGAAGGGCTCAACCTGAGGCGCCGGCGACCCCGTCGTCGTGTGGCCGCTGCGCACCGCATGGAGCGTCCCGATGTGTCCACGATCAACGAGTGCTGGAGCATGGACTTCGTGGCCGACAGCCTGTTCAATGGCCGTCGCATCCGAGCGTTAACTGTAGTCGATAATTTTAGTCGCGAATGTCTGGCTGACCGTACCCCGGCTTTCGAGCATGGGGCCATGTGGGAAATTGAGCATATCAGGCCGCCTCATTGGCGAACACTGCAGGCGGTTTCTTGCCGAGTGATCGGTGTGGCCTGACATGGTTGAAATGACGTTGCCAGTCGTCGATTGTTGATCTTGCGTCGTCGATGCTGGCGAACCAATGCAGGTCCAGGCAGTACGCTCGCATCTTGCCATTGAAGCTTTCGACGAACGCATTTTGGGTGGGCTTACCTGGCTGGATAAAGTGCAGCTTCACGCCGGCGTTCTTCGCCCAGAAGTACATCGCCTTGGACGTGAACTCCGGTCCGTTGTCGCAGACGATGGTCTTTGGCAGCTTTCTTGCGACACGGCTCAGCTCACGAGCTGCGCGCTGACCCGAGATCGAGAAGTCGACGACCTTGAGCACGTACTCGCGCGAGAAGTCGTCCACGACGTTGAGCACTCGGAAGCGGCGGCCGTTGGCCAACTGGTCGGAGACAAAATCCATCGACCAGCGCTGGTTGACGGCATCTGGAACCGGCATCGGCAAACGCGGTCGTGTGATCTTCTTGCGCTTCTTGGTGCGAACCTGAAGACCTTCCTCGCAATAGATCCGGTAGGTTCGCTTGTGGTTGACCACTTCGCCTTCGATGACCAGCATGTCGTGTAAGGTCGGGCAGCCGTACTTCGGGTATCGCTCGGCCAGGGTCTTCAGCCGCAACCGCAATCGGGCATCGTCACGACCCTGCAATGGGCGCCAGGCCGCCGACCGGGAAAACCCGATAAGCCGGCAGGCACGACGTTCACTGATGCGACGGCTCTTCAAATGGTCAACGGCCCGGCGTCGCTGCGTGGCCGTTACCATTTTCCCTCGACAAGCTCCTTCAAAGCGGCCTTGTCGAGTTCGGCTTCGCCGAGCAGGCGCTTCAGCTTATGGTTCTCCGCCTCGAGCTCACGGAGCCGCTTCGCATCCGACACCTCCATGCCGCCAAACTTGGCCTTCCAGCGGTAAATTGACTGCTCGGATACGCCGTGGCGGCGCGATAAATCCGGAGCTGAGGCACCGGCCTCGTGCTCCTTCAGGATCGAAATGATCTTCTCTTCGGAATAGCGCTTGCGCTTCATATCGGGATCTCCTTTGCTTCAAAATACTAGGAAATCCCACATACCGCATGGCTCGAATTACGGGGGTACGGTCAAACAGGGAACCACATTATTGGAGCTGCAACTCTGTGGTGTATACTAACCGCCAGCGAATTGTGCTTACTTTGCGGTAGTCGCGCAGCGGTCAGAAAAAGAAATAAAAACAAGAAAGTCTTCTAAATAGTTGGAGCATCCACTATGAGAACAGCAAGAGCATTTGTTAGTGCGTTATACGCGCTGGTATTTATCGTTGGCAACTGTGCGTCTGCTGGAGAGATCTACAACAACATTGATCCAGAAGCCGACTTCGGATACATCGGTGCATTTGTCGGAAAAGGGGGTGGGTATGATTTTGTGTCAGCAGTACAGTTCACGGCAAGGCAAACGGGGGACGTGAGAAGCATCGAGGCGATCTTCCTTACCTACCAGCCAAGCACGGTCACGTTGACGATACATACAGATGAAAACGGCCGGCCAGGAACTCAGCTGGAATCGGTTCAGCTTGATACGCGTGCCACAGTCTTTCCAGTGATTGTTGGTGCTCAGGCAGGCGGAGCAACTCGACTTGAGGCCGGCACAGAATACTGGTTGCTTGCGAGCCAAGAAGATCAAGGTACGGCGTATTGGTACCATAACAACACTGGTGATACCGGCAGACGGTTGACCTACAGGGATGGTCAAATATTTTATGACGGCACATCTCCGCGGGTTGGATTTCGTATCAGTTCCGATCGGTATGTTCCTCCAACGAATTACGGGTTGTTTATTGGTGCGAATCATCCGAACGACGGTGCATTGTTTAGGTTTGACAGAAATGCACAAGACATGGCATTCGCATTTGATGCTCGTCCTAATACTGTTGTTGAAATACTCACGGGTGATACAGATCAGGATCCAATCCGCGTGGAGGACATAGAGCAGACATTGGAAAGACTACGAAGGATAATGAGAGGGGGTGATTCGCTTACTCTATACATAAACAACCACGGTGATTCCGCGAAATTCTTGCCGAACGGAAATAGAGAAGAATTCAATGGTATGGGAATAGGGGATGAGGCGATCTACTTAGGCGGATTACTTTTCGACAACGACCTTGGCGCAATGCTGAGGGATTTTGATGGTTTTCGCGTAACCGTATTCTTGGACACATGTCACGGTGGAGGTTTCTGGGGCGGAACTGATCCAAATGAACATGCCCCTCCGGGCGCCGGATTCAACGATCTCAACTCTCTGAATAATATTGCTCTGTATGCTGCGGCCCCCGAGCACCTTGAAGGGTATGGAGTAGGAAGGCGAACGTTTTGGGGTAGAGCATTGCTTGAAGCTTTCGAAGCTCCTAGGTCATGGTCACCTTCTGGGCTGGCAGCTCATCTCAACGAGCGTACTTCCAGTTTGGCGCGCACCTGGGACAAAACGCAGTATCCTGTTTGGTACACAGCTGGCTACGGTGATCCTGTGAATCCCGATATGTCACTCATTGAGACGTTTTCCGACCATTCGGTAGACTATGATTTTGAGGGAACTCTTTTTGATGGTCCAGAGCTGGAGGGACTGTTCTCAGAATTGTTGGAGCTGGTCGAGGGCGTGGGTCCAGGGAAGAGTTTGTGGGACAAGGTCTCTGGAGCGCAAACCTATTTCGAAGCTGACAATATTTATGCTGCCTGCGAAAAGCTAAATGCCCTCATGAATCAGGTCGCCGCTCAGGCGGGCAAAAAGATACCGACAGTACGCGCAACATCTATTCAAGCACACACCAAGTTTGCGATGTCTGCGCTTGAATGCGCGCACCAGCTTTAGAGAGGAACGCAAATACCACCAATTGACAAGTACCCCTAGCTCGGACTGAGGTTATTTCAGGCTCCGCTAGGGGTAACTTTGATTCATCGACCCAATGGGTCTTTAGTAAGCGCTGCGTCAACGGCACCCTTTCCAACCTAGCAGTAATCGATCAATCAGCGCTTACAAATGATAACCACCGAAATGCGTTCTGTACGGTATTGGCCTGCCTGGCGTTTTTCGGACCAGCTGATTCTTGAGAGAGAAATGGCCCGAAAAGATCAGGCAGGTCAGTTCGCTATTCAATCAGAATAGGTCAACGATAAATAGGGTCGGTTTAAGTTCAAACGCTTTACCAATGTCTGACCCAAGGATGGGAGATATTAAGAACATGAGAGCCTACAATGCATGTCAGGACTTGATACGTAGGTTTGCCGTCGCGCACAGCGGCACACCTCTCCTTTTTGACTATTTTGGACCTTGGTGCATGGCTCCATGCTTCTGCGCATAATTATCTGTCGATCCTCGCGATGGAGAGCGAAATGCCTCAAAAATATCCTCAGCGGCACCAGCTCAAATACACCCGGAAGCAGTATCGGGTCCGAAACTGGAACGAGTATGAAACGGGTCTACGCCGCCGTGGCGATTTAACCATTTGGTTTGCAGAAGACAGTTTACAAGATTGGCATTCTGCCGCTGGAAAAAAGCCAGGTGGACAGCAGCGCTATTCTGATGCGGCAATTGAGGCAGCTTTGACGGTTCGTTTGGTTTACGGATTGGCGCTTCGGCAAACAGAGGGTTTTTTGCGCTCAATCGCCGAACTGTTGCATTTGAATATTGGAATCCCAGACCACTCGACGCTGTCTCGTCGGTCGGCAAGACTGCCGCGGGGCAATGTCGGATCAGTCGCTGCATCCGGTCCAGTCCAAATCTTGATCGATAGCACGGGATTGACCATGCACCGTGGCTCCGCACCACCTGAAGACGAACGAAACCGAAGAAGCTGGCGCAAATTACACTTGGTCGTCGATGCAAAGTCCGCTGAGATACTCACTGCAAAGGTAACGACACACGACACCCGGGATTCAACGCCGGTCCCTCAATTGCTAGCGCCGGTCAATCGGGAATTTGCCTCGGTCATGGCCGATGGCGCCTATGATCGGGCATCAGTGTACGACGCGATAGATAATCACCTTCTACACCAGAGCCACTCTGAAACCAAGATAGTGATCCCGCCGGGACGCAATGCGCGTCTTGGAGAAGACCACGGCGTTGTCAACGATCAGCGTGACAAGAACATCCGCCACATTGCACGCGTCGGTCGGCGTAAATGGCAGAAGGAATCGAGATACAACCAACGTAGCTTGGTCGAGACGGCTATGTCCAGATTCAAAAACGAATTTGGAGATGGCCTTCGAAGCCGAACCATGCAAACACAGGTTACGGAAGTACGAATCGCTTGCACAATACTGAACACAATGACGCGGCTCGGAATGCCGGACGGTCACTGTGTTACCTGAAAAATCGGGAGTGTTAGAAATTCTGTGTCAATCCTTTAACCTAGAGGAAAGGGGATTGACGAATGAGCGAGAAATTCGATTTTGAAGCAGCCCTGAAGGCGATTCAATCGGGGCAAGCGATTACCGGCAAAGATGGTGTTTTGGCGCCGCTGGTGAAGCAGCTGACCGAGGCGGCCCTGGAAGGCGAGCTCGACTCGCACCTGGCCGAGGACGTCACCGGTAACCGCCGCAACGGCAAAGCCAAAAAGACGGTGAAGAGTACCAGTGGTGCCTTCGAGCTGGAGACGCCGCGGGACCGCGCCGGCACGTTCGAGCCGAAGCTCGTGAAGAAGCACCAGCGAACCGTGTCCGACGAGATCGAGACCAAGATCCTGTCGATGTACGGGCTCGGCATGAGTTACTCGGACATCGCCGGTCACGTCGAGGAGATGTACGGCATCAGCGTCTCCACGGCGACGATCTCGACGATCACCGACAAGCTCATCGACGAGGTTAAAGCCTGGCAGGCGCGACCGCTTGATTGCGTCTATCCTTTTGTCTGGCTGGATGCCATCCACTACAAGATCCGTCACAAGGGCCGCTACCAGACCAAGGCGGTATACACGGTGCTGGCGCTCAACATGGACGGCAAGAAGGAAGTGCTGGGCCTGTATCTGTCGGAAAACGAGGGCGCCAACTTCTGGCTATCTGTGCTCACCGACCTGCAGAATCGCGGCGTCGCCGACATCCTGATCGCCTCGGTCGACGGCCTGACCGGCTTCCCCGAGGCGATTGCCTCGATCTATCCGCAGACCGAGGTTCAGCTTTGCATCGTGCACCAGGTCCGTAACTCGCTGCGCTACGTGGCTTCGAAGAACCACAAGGCGTTCCTGGCCGATCTGAAACGGGTCTACCGGGCTAAATCGCTGGGCGAGGCCGAAACCGCGCTCGATGAACTGGAATCGCTGTGGGGCGAAAAATACCCGATCGTGATCAAGTCCTGGCGGACCAAATGGGAGCATCTGTCAGCGTACTTCAAGTACCCCGAGGACATCCGCAAGATCATCTACACCACCAACTCGATCGAGGCGGTGCATCGGCAGTTCAGAAAACTGACCAAGACCAAAGGCGGCTTCCCGAACGACGATAGCCTGCTGAAGCTGTTGTACTTAGGGCTAATCAACGCCAGCAAAAAGTGGACGATGCCGATACAGAACTGGAACCTTACCGTATCGCAGCTATCGATCTTCTTCGAAGGCCGGCTTGATGCGGTACTGGATCTTTGATCTTATGAACTATGAAACTTCACGTTGACACAGAAATCTGAACAGTCCCCAAATTCCCGCCAAAGCACAAAAGCAAATGTCCGCTGACCGGAAACACGCTACTCTTTAGCGATCGATCGCATGGTCTGAAATCGAATCGAAGCGTATTTGCCGTCTCCCTTTTTCAAATCCCTGCGGTCAATCATCCGAGCCTCGAAGAAAAAATTCTCGGAGATTCTCACAACGCATAGTTTGCTGAAATTGCCGCTGCGCTTGACTCGAACCGTGTCACACTGTTTCAACGGGCTGATTGTCTTGACCTCGATGAAGTCGTGTCCAATTCGGCCGTCCGACCCCGCTGCATTGACCTTGTGGCGTTTGAGGCCTAACTCAATCTCGGCATACAGCTCACCCAGTTCGCCAAAAATGTCCAAATATCGACCGGTGTGATCTTTGTAGGCGGCCGCTGTGTGAACCAGGCTGTCAAAAATCTGGCTTAATTCAAGATCAATCTCTTGGTGCGCCTTTGTCTCGTGCTGAGTGTCGGCACAAGACGCGATGTAGTCCCAGCTGATCCATTCGCCATCATCAAAGATGCCGTCTGAGACGTTCTCAATTGGTAGTCTCGTATAAGCGCAGTAGCCGATGGGCATAAGAAATTCCTGTCCGACGCTAGATGTGCCGTCAAATTCACGTGAAAGGTTACCTTGGCATAAATTGGCAAATCAGAAATCGGTGCGCCTTCACAATTTCGCAGATTGCGATCAGCGGACTAGACTTGTCACGCGCGTCGAGCCGGACTTCGGCATTCGGTCAATAAGACGGAATAGACGTTACAATCAAGGTATGCCCTCAAAACAGCGTAAAAACATGACCTTGTCCCATGAATGGCGCGAGCGCATCCGCACCGGCGTCATCATTGACCGGCTCCAGAAACACGCACTCGGCGAGGTCGAGATGACCGCGAGCCAGGTTCGGGCCGCTGAGTTGCTGCTCAAGCGCACCTGGCCTGTCCCGAAAGCACCTGCCCCGGACGAAACGCTCAGAACGCTGCGAGTGAATATTATTCCCAATCCGGTCGCTGAGCTGATTGAAGCCGCAACGCAGGATCAGTTGACGCTGCCGAATAGGCGTGGCAAAACTTACTAAGGCCCCAACCCTGATCGGAAAACTATTGACATAGCCTTGGATGTTCCGGTCATCATTAAAGGAGACCGAGAACTCCGACTTCAACCTGTGTGAGACTCAGAGAGAGCTTACGGCTAGGTGTAAGAAAACTGACCAACCAGATTTTGGACTATCTTTATATCAGGTGGAGTATGCGGTGGGAGACTGAGGAGTTACCTGCTCTCGGTGCATTAAGGGTTGCGCCTCTGTCGGAAATGATTTTGGAATTACTACTATGACAATTAACAAAAACGGTTCGGGCAAAGCCGACGAACGGGGCGCGGACGACCTAGATGCAATCGTAAGCTTCCCCGTCAATGCGACAGTTCAAAACTAGAGTTTTCGGCTGCTTGTTGACGCGCTTCCATCGGTGTCAGATCGCCCAGCGCATCATGGGGGCGTTCCTCGTTGTACTCGATCATCCACCAGTGTGTCGCCTCACGGACGTCCGCTAGCGACAGGAACAGGTGCTGATTGAGCAGTTCTTCACGGTAGGTCCGGTTGAAGCGTTCGATGTAAGCGTTCTGGTTCGGTTTGCCAGGCTGGATGTACTGGATCGCCATACCGGCGTTCTTCGCCCAGCTGGTGAAGGCTTCGCCGAGGAACTCCGGGCCGTTATCAGTACGCAGCACCTGCGGCAGGCCTTGCTCTGACTTCAAGCGCTCAAAGATCCTCACCAGGCGCATCGAGGTGATCGAGGTATCGATCTCGATGTGCAGCGCCTGCCGGTTGAAGTCATCAACGACGTTAAACGTTCGGAAGCGACGACCGTTCAGCAGAGCATCGCTCATGAAGTCGGCCGACCAGACCGTGTCCGGCAGCTTCGGGACGTACAGCGGCACTCTGAGCCGCTTCGGCAGCCGGCGCCTCGCCCGGCGACGGTGGTTGAGCTTCATCTGGCAGTACACTCGGTAGATCCGTTTATGGTTCCACGGCTTGCCCTGTCGGCGCAGCAGCTTGCGGCACTTCCAGAAGCCGCGACTCGGCCGGCCATCGACCAGGGCCGCGAGAGCGGCGATGATCTCAGCATCCCGAACCGTCCAGTCATCCGGCACTCGATACCAGTTCGAACGCGACAGGCCGACACAGCGGCAACTGGTTGCGATCGATAGACCCTCATCGACCAAGAACTCGGCCGCCTCCCGCTTCGCCGGCGGCCTTAAAGCTTTTTTTCGATCAGGTTCCGCATGGCATCGTTCTCACGTGCCAGTTCGGCGTACATCCGCTTGTACTGCGACAACTCGCCCTCGAGCTCCTTCATACGCTTCAGGTCGGACGCCTCCATACCGCCGTACTTCGACTTCCAGTTGTAGTACGTAGCGTCCGAGATGCCGTGTTTCCGGCACAGGTCTTTGACCTTCATGCCGGCGTCGGCTTCCTTGAGGATCGAGACTATCTGCGTCTCGGTGAATCGCGATCGTTTCATCTTGAGTCTCCTGGTCGGTCATCCTGCCAGAAAACTACAGTTTCTACCTGTCGCTCAAACGGGGGAGCTTACGCAATAGTCGCATCGACAATTGCCCTATTGAGAGCGAAGGAACTGCACGAACAGGAGTTAACCAAGGAGGTACATCAGCGCACCACGAGAAGCGTATTTAAAGGTGAGGCGTTCTGGCGCTGGGTGTTGGGAATATTTCTAGCGGGTCTTGCTGTATTCATCTTCTGTGTCAACTTCATTCTCCCAGTGATCAAGGCAAAAGATGAGATACAAAACGAACTACAGGAAGTAAATGAGCGAAAAGTCAGCATAGAAGCAGAAATAGATGTATTGAAAGACAGAAGGACCGGTTTGGAGGCCGACAATAAGTATTTGCAGGCCGATATCGGAGTAGCAAAAGCTGAACAACGAAAGTCCAAACTGCAAGGAGAATATGACGAACTAGAAAGAGAGTATGGTGCGTTGAAGTTGCAGATGGACAGTCGGCTGCAACAGGAACGGGAACTACGTCAAAATGAAGCAACTCGATATAAAGACGAAATAGAACTGCGCAATAAAAGAATTGAAGAAATACAACGAGAGAGAATTGATAGCGCGCAAAAAAATAAAGAGCTAGAGAAGGAAATTGCCGATAGAGATAAAACAATAGAAGCTCTAGCCGAAATTAATAAACGAGGCGAGCAAATTCAAAAGGAATTAGTCTGCGATCAGGACTCAATCAGATTCGTTGTTTACAAACTAGGTACCCGGGATCCTCTACCCGAGGATTACCAAGCGGCGAGCGCCGAACGAAAACGAGAAGTGTGTTGGCGAGCCAGGGACAAGGAAAATGTCGGGGCGCCGGTGTGGCTGACTCCGCAAGGGCTTTTGCTGCTGGCGTGTTACTGTGGATGACTTGACACGGGCTGCTGCGCGAAGTCGGCCAATAAGGCGCGAGGACAAATAGCAGTGGATCTGCAGAAGTATATGAGTGTGCTAACACAGACCGTGACAGAAGCTGGCCTCCATCACGAAGTCTGGTGGGTTTTTGCCGGCGACGAAGATGGCCCCAAGTACGCTGAGACCATGAATCGTTACGGTAGGTTTTTTGGTACTGCGAAAAACGCACATTTTGTTACGCTGATAGTGATGCTCTACAGGCTTTACGAAAAGAGATCAGACACCATCAATATTCCACAGCTTTTGAAAATTATAAAGAATGAACGTCACCTAGACGAAAAGAAGCGACGTAAACTGAAGGAGCTTTACGAGAATGAGGCAAGACCCCTATGGATAAAGGTTTCTAGGCTGCGAAACGAGGTGTTTGCGCATCGTAGCGATTCTTCTCTCGACGATATCTTTAGAGGTGCGGACATGAGACCCGCTGAACTGCGTGAGCTTCTGGATGTGACTGAGTTGTTGCTCAACAATTTGATGCTTGAGTTAAATGGCAACGAACACGCGTTCAATCTTGGGGCCAAGGAAGATGCATTGAGATTGCTCAACGATCTAAATGGCAGGTAAAAACAGTTCGATATGGCCTAAAATATAGAAAATAAATCCGACAAAACTCTGGTTGACCGATCCGGCTAACTCATCGACGGCGGCACCTGTAAAGACCCCGTTGTACTGACATGGCACACTGAAACTGGGATCTATTCAGTCATCGACCGGGCTATCGAAAGGCAACGCAGTGGACGAATATGAACGACTGATTCAGTTTGAAGAGGCACTCGATAAGCTACCTTTAAGCGAGGACACCAAGTGGCTCATGAAGTACATCCGGGACGCGAACCAGGGTCTCAAGAAGGCCAACGAGTGGCTGGCAGGTATTTTCATGGTGATGCTCTTCATTCTATTAATTCTATTGAAAGTCCACTGGGACAGGATCGTGTAACACTTGCGCAACGTCGATTTATTCACTCAAATGTTGCCGCTGATGATGGCGCAGATCCGCGCCGCGCAGCGTGAGTTCGGGCAACTGCTTAGTGGCACTCGGAACATCGTCAAGCACCCCAACCCGGAGACCAGGAAAGAACTTCAAGATGGTGTAGATCGTGCCGTACAGGGACTATTAGTCGTCTACCTATTCGCAATGTGGGAAGAATTCGTCTCGAGAGACATGGAGCAAGAATGGCTGACTCCGGACGAATTAACAAAGCTGGGGGCCTTCAGACACATCCGCCATTCTGTCGCGCACGGTTTCGAGGGTAAGCGGGCGAAGCAGTGTAGGTCCGAGTTCGAGCAGCAGATGAACACTAAACCCTTCCCCAATCTTGAATGGGACGATGAAAGGGTCGATTTGTCGAAGTCTCAGGTTGCTATAGACTGCCTGACGTTCATGAGCGACATAGGCCAGAAACTCATTGGACGAATTGCAAACGACAACAAGCCTTAGTCAATAATGGCTCGCTCAAAATCAGACATGGCAATCGGCGGAGTTCTCTTTCGCCCCAACACCATCCGCTTGATGCGAATGCGTCGCGTTTTCATATTAAGTTAAACGGTTGAAATCTAATGTTTTGAGAAAATCCGGAATGAATCTTGCTTCGTTCATGGGCAGGGAATAGCAGCTTTCTTCTGGGGGATTCCATGCTCATCAAATCGTTTCTGGCCGCCGCCGTCGTGGCGGCGAGCCTGGTCGTTTCGTCAGCGGCGAACGCGACCCTAATCGACTTCCGCCTGGCCTGGTCGGGGGAGTCTTTCGGCAATAACGCCTCGGCGACCGGCACGATCACCATCGACGATGCGGTGCTGCTGAACCCCTCCGATGGTGAAATGTACGCCGAGCCCGCGTTGCTGGGTATCACTGCGTTTTCTATCACGGTGAGCGGCGCTTCTTCGGGCAACGGGACGTTCACCCTCGAGGATTTCAATGAATTCGCCTGGTGGACCGATGGAGCGGCGCTCGACTTGTCGCAGGAACTGGTTGGCCAGCCGACGACGAACGGTATCTGGGGGGCGAGCGACGGGTTGAGCGGCGACTTCAACATGTTCGCGAGCCTCGGATCCGGCGCGCCCGAGGGCACGTTCTACTTCGAGATCACCACTAATGAAGACACTGGCGATAGGCTCCTACTGACGTCGTTCGCCCCGGTGCAGGTGGCCGAACCGGCTGCGCTTAGCCTGTTCGGCCTCGGATTGCTCGGCCTCGGCCTCGCTGCGCGGCGCCGCAAGATCTGACTGGGATAATGGCGGTTTTCGGATAGCAACGGCGGCCTTCGGGCCGCCGCCTTTGTTCTGTTGTTTTGATTAGATATGCCGCCGATGCGCTGGCGGGTCTGATAGAAAGCATAGTCGCTGGAGAGCATGACGCCAGCACCGCGCCTGCTCACCAATTCACGTAGTTCCAACTACGTATTTGTTTCTCCCTTCCGTTAGTCCTGCCGATTCGATGCCAATTTGAGATAAGGCGGCGTGCTTTGGCGTGGCCTGTAATCCCTCGCAAGTTTCGGTGCCGTGCCTGAGCCGGCTACGCTCGGGCTACTGGCGTTCGGGCTTGCTGTCAACGGCAACATAAAACTGACCCCTTTTTGTCCGGAAACGGCAAGATAAAATTGACCCTCCTGTCCGTTCAATCAGCCAGCGTGCGTCAGCACGCCCGCTTTCTTCTTGTCTTTGAGTCGATAGCTGTCGCCCTTAATCTGCACCACGTGAGCATGGTGCAGGAGTCGATCCAGCATGGCCGCGGTCAGCGCCGAGTTGCCGGCGAACGTGCTGTCCCATTCCCCGAACGACAGGTTCGAGGTCAGAATGATCGAGCCGTGCTCGTAACGCTTGGCAATGACCTGGAAGAACAGATTGGCCTGGTTGCCCTGCAGCGGCAGATAGCCCACCTCGTCGATGATCAGGATGCTCGGCCCGAGCAAGGATCGCCGCATGAACGGCTCAAGCTGGCCTCGCTGCTGAGCCTTCTCCAGCTGCATCACCAGGTCGGCGGCCGTCACGAAGCGCACCTTGGTGCCCGATTGGGTGGCCAGATAGCCCAGCGCGATGGCCAGGTGGGTCTTGCCCACGCCGCTGGGCCCTAAGAAGATCACGTTCTCCTTGCGCTCCACGAACGCCATCGAGGTGAGCGTCTGGACCGTCTTCTTCGGCGCGCCCGCGGCGAACTTGAAGTCGTAGTCATCGAGCAGCTTGATCGCCGGGAAGCCGGCGAACTTCGCCAGCGTGGCCTTTGAGCGGCGCCGCCGCTCGTCTTGCTCGGCCTTGAGGCACTGTTCGAGGAAGTCGGTGTAGCTGGTGTCATTATCTGCAGCCTGCTGGGCAAGCGCCGGATAATGATCGGCAATGGCGCCCAGCGACAGCGTGTCACACGCGCTCTGGATGCGTTCGTCTTGCAGGTTCATACCGCTTCCAGCAGGTCGTCGTAGACCGACAGCGGATGCTGGAGCACCTCGATGTCGAAGGTGGCGGTGAGCGTCTTGTCCAGCGCGGTTGGCAGCGGCTGGCCGGCCAACGGCCGGCGCGGCAGCGCCTGCAGCATGGGGCGTTCCTGCTCCAGGCGCTCGCGAGGTATCTGGTCAGTTGTGCCATGCACCCGCTCGTTGGCGGTGACCGCCAGCCAGCGGGCAAACTCGAGGTTCAGCCCGCCCAGATCCAGATGGTCACCGTGCTGGCGATAGCGACTGATCAGCGGCGTGAAGAAGCTGCGACGCACATAACCGATGGTGCGTTCTACCTTGCCCTTGGTCTTGGCGCGATACGGCCGGCACAGCCTGGGGCGGAATGTGTACTGATGCGCCAGGTCCTTCAGCCCCGGGTGGAACTGATGCAGGCCACGACCGTAGGCGTTGCGCTTCTGGACCACCGTGCGCATGTTGTCGTAGAGCACCTCCAGCGGGGCGCCGCCGAAGGCCTCGAACGCCTGCTCGTGACAGTCGCGCAGCGTGTCGAAGCGCTCGTTGTCCACAAACACCCCGAAGTTGAAGCGGCTCCAGCCCAGCGTCGCCAGAAATAAGGACACGCGCTTGCCGTTGAGCTTGAACACACCCCAGTCGACCTGCATCTGCTCGCCTGGCTGGGTCTCAAAGCGCACCACCGGGTCGGCCTTGAGCGTTGGCTTGAACGTGGCCACGTAAGACCGAAGCGTTCGCACGCTACCGGTGTAGCCCATCGCCTGGATCTCATCGAACAGCACGGTGGCCGGAATCCAGTCCGGGCGGGCCGCCTCGATGCGACCTCGCAGGTAGCCGCGATAGCCATCGAGCTTGGTCGGCTTCGCCGACCTGGGGCGTGCCTTCGGCACGCTCTTGGAGCGCAAATACCGCCGCACGGTGTTGCGGCTGACGCCGAGCTCGCGGCTGATCGCCTTGATGCTCATCCCCTGACGGTGCAATACCTGAATCTCCACATATCCCTCCTGTCCTAACATCTCGCGCCCCGTTCATCTCGGAGGGCGTACCATACAGGGGGGTCAACTTTATCTTGCCGTTAGGGGGTCAGTTTTACACTGCCGGTGACATTGCAGGCATCGGTCCGCTTCGACGCCGTCGGCGCTGTGCTTCGGCGTGCTGTTCTTGGGGCCGGTCTTCGCTTCGACATAACCACCCCCGATCAGGGCTTGCTGTCGTTCAGTGGACATAACTGGTCGCAGCACGATTCGTTCAAGTCGCAGCAGTTCGTCGCGGTAACGCGGTTCGGTGTAGCCAGGAATGTCAGAGCCGAATATTGGCATGCAGTGAGACTCGCATTTCGGCGGGTGGCTGGAAAATGGCATTTCCGGGAGAATCGGCCAGAAATCGACTCATTCAGTGAACCACACAGTGAACCAAGAGTTTCGGGATTGTGGAAGCTGATATATAAGTCTCTATAAAACTTATAAATTTGCCTTCCATTCGTCCAAATCAGTATAGGACGACGAGTCCTGACCAATGGGCCGCGCGGGTGTCAGCGCGTGGCCGGCCACTTTTTCCAACCCGTGTTTCTCCCTGCGAACCGGTATCGCCGGCGCGCCGCCATTGTGGTCCTCGGCAAGCATCTTACAGCGACATTTTCGCGGCTAACGATGCGCCTTTGTCGGGCTGGAATCGACATAAGACAAGAGCCTTGTTCGCAGTTGTGAAACGCCTCACGGAGCGAACCAGGCGACACGATTATAGTGTCGCCCAAGCTACAGATTGACAGGGGTCTGGCGAACGTGACAACAAAACAAGAGCTGCCCCGAGCAGAAGATTCTCACGACATCTATCCGTTGGAATGGCTGGCAAAAGCAATTGATTCAGCGCGCCGGGTCGAGCGTCATCACTGGATATCGGAGCAACGTCAGGCGGAGGCTGCTGCACGGCTGCGGGCGTTACCACGGCAATCGGAGAAGTAGATATGGAGTGCGTTTTGCAATGGCTGGATGATCTCGATGACCTGCTGATTCGGGTGCCGGTTGTATTGCAGTCATCTCACGCCCAGCGGTTGCTGACCTGGACTTTCTTTCTCGCGTTGGGCGCAGCCGCAGGTTTTGTGCTGGCGCTAACGGTGTGAGATCGGCCGACGCCGCCTGAACCGCTAGCGCTCGGAGTCGTCGCGGCCGGCGCGGGCGCTACCGCTCTCATGCGCCATGGCCGTTTCGACGTCGCCGTACCTGCGCGCAAGGTCGGGACTGTCCACGAGCGCCAGTGTCGGGTTGTAGTACTCCCAGATTTCCGCGTCCTCTTCAAACTGCGGTTGCGATGGCTGGCGATTGCCTGGTCCTTTGGCTGTGCTCATCCTGTGCTGCCTCCGGTAATCCGATACATTCAGTTTAGGCGTTTGCGGCGAGCCTGGAGCGTGAGGTCCGTCACAAGCGCGAGACTCGTCCCGGGGGCTTGAACTTCGACGCGTCGACCCCACAAAAGGGGGTATTCCATGCGATGAGCCGGCATTGGCCGGCGGCATACGGAGGCGGGATGAGTCACGAAGCAAAGCCGGAAACTTTGGGTTTCCAGGCCGAAGTAAAGCAGTTGCTGCACTTGATGGTGCACAGTCTCTACAGTAACAAGGAGATTTTCCTGCGGGAGCTGATTTCCAACGCTTCGGATGCGGCCGACAAGCTGCGGTTCGCGGCAATGCAGGATCAGGATCTGCTGGAGAATGATGCCGATCTGCGGATACGAATCAGCTGCGATCCGGAAGCGGGAACCATTGCCGTCAGCGACAACGGCATTGGCATGTCGCGGGATGACGTGATCGCCAATCTCGGCACCATCGCCAAGTCCGGTACTGCCGAGTTTCTCAGGGCGCTCGAAGATGACAAGCAGAAAGACGCCCGACTGATCGGCCAGTTTGGTGTCGGATTTTACTCGTCATTCATCGTCGCGGAGCGGGTCGAGGTCTTTACCCGTCGGGCGGGACTTGATGCGGCGGAAGGGGTCCATTGGAGTTCGACCGGGGATGGCAGTTTCACGGTTGAAACCATCGATCGCGCCCCGCGGGGCACCGAGATCATCCTCCATCTGAAAGAGGATGATCGGGAGTTTGCCGATCAGAACCGAATCAGCATGCTGGTGCGCAAATATTCCGACCATATCGGCTTTCCCGTGCAGATGAAGGTCGCTGCACAGCAGGCTTCAGAAGAGCCGGCTTCAGAAGAGCAGGCTTCAGAAAAGCAGGCTTCAGGAAAGCAGGCTTCAGAAAAGCAGGCTTCAGGAAAGCAGACCGCAGCGGATGCCGAGTTCGAAACAATTAATGAGTCGACCGCCCTGTGGACTTTGCCCAAGAACGATATCAGCGACGAAGACTACATCGATTTCTATAAGCACATATCGCATGACTTCGAGGCGCCGCTGGCGTGGAGCCATAACCGGGTCGAGGGCAAGCGGGACTACGTGAGTCTGCTCTATATCCCGGCGCGCGCGCCGTTTGATCTGTGGAACCGGGAGGCGCCACGCGGGTTGAAGCTGTATGCCCAGCGGGTTTTTATCATGGATCAGGCCGAGCAGTTTTTGCCGCTGTTTCTGCGCTTCGTGCGAGGAATCGTGGATAGCAGCGACTTGTCGCTCAATGTCTCGCGCGAAATATTGCAGCAGGACTCGGGCGTTGAAGCGATGCGCTCGGCGCTGACGCGTCGCGTCCTGGGTATGCTGGAACGGCTTGCCAGCGACGAACCCGAGAAGTACCAGCAGTTGTGGAATGAATTTGGCCAGGTGCTGAAGGAGGGCGTCGTCGAAGAACCCGGTCAGCATGAGTCGATTGCGCCGTTGCTCAGGTTCGCGTCGACCGCGGACGATGACAGTGCGCAGACCCGGTCGCTGCGTGATTACCTGGATTCAATGGCTGACGACCAGGCGAAGATCTACTACGTGTACGGGGAAAGCGACAGCGCCGCCCGCAACAGCCCGCATCTCGAGATTTTCCGCGACAAAGGCATCGAAGTGCTGGTTCTTGCCGATCGCATCGACGACATCATGATCAGCCATCTTGGTGAATTTGATGGCAAGGCATTTCAGGATGTGACCCGGGGCGAACTCGACTTCGATGACACCGGGGCGAGCGAGGACGAGAGCGGGGAATCCCCGGATGAATTGCTGGACAGTATCCGCAAAACGCTTGGCGACAAGGTCGCCGGTGTGCGGCGTACCGGGCGCCTGACCGAGTCGCCGGCCTGCCTGGTGGTCGGCGAAAACGAACCCAGTGCGCAATTGCGACGCATGATGGAGGCGGCGGGACAATCGTTGCCAACATCTGCGCCGACGCTGGAGGTCAATCTCGATCATCCGCTGCTCGAGCGCATGGCGGTCGAGGATACGGAAAGCCGGCTCGGCGATCTGAGTCTGTTGCTATTCGAGCAGGCAAGACTGGCCGAGGGCGGTCTCCCGGAAGATCCGGCCGGATTCGTCAAGCGGCTCAATCGCCTGCTGCTCGATATGACCGAGAGCCGCAAGGTCTGGACTCCGGACTGAGCCTGCGGCGCTAGAATCCGTCGTGGCTGCGCAGCGGTGGTGCGACGAGGCGTCGTTCCAGCAGTTCGAAGCCCAGTTCGGTGAGCACCGCCAGTAATGCGGCAGGCACCGCGCCTTCGAGAATAAGCGCCGGATCGTTTAACGCGAGCCCGGTGACGATGGGCTGGCCCAGGCCGCCAGCGCCGATAAATGCGGCCAGGGTCGCGGTCCCGATGCTTATGACCGCGGCCGTACGTATGCCCGACAGGATATGCGGCATTGCCAGCGGTAGTTGGACATGGCGAATTTGCTGCCAGCGGGTGAGGCCGAGCGCTGTGGCAACTCGCGATAGCACCGGGTCCACGCAGCGCAGCGCGGTGACCGTGCTGGCAAGGATTGGCAGCAGCGAGTAGACGAACAGTGCCGCGATCGCGGGTGGCTTGCCGACCCCAAGCAATGGAATCATCAGCGCCAGCAAAGCAATCGAAGGAATCGTCTGGATAAGGCTGGCGCTGTGCAGCACGATGCGGCTCATGCGCGGGCTGCGGTGTACCGCGACCCCGGCGAGCAGGCCGGCGATACATCCGAGTAGCAATGCGATCCCGGTCAGCTGGAGATGGGTCAGAGTGTTGTCGAGCAGACGCTGCCACATCGACGCGGTTTCGCTGCGCTGGCCGAGCAGACCCTGCCCCTCGAGAAAGTCCGCGGCAACCTCGGCGATCTCACGGCCTTCAATCACCACGGCCCCGTTAAGTTGCTGCATGCGTGCTTCATCGAGGATGCCGGCGAGGTTGCGCAATGCCGCTGCCGCGGAGGCTGGCAGGTCGTTGCGAACCAGTGGCGCGGCCATGTAGCGGGGGAAAAACCCCAGGTCGTCTTCCAGCAAGGTCAGGCGATAGCGCGGTACCTCACCGTCGGTGGAGTAGGCATCGGTAAGTTGAATTTCCCTTTCGCGCAGGGCCTGGTAGGCAAGACCATGCTCGATGCCGCGCGCGGATTGGGTTAGGCCGTAGCGCTGCCGCAGACCGGGCCAGCCGTCCGCCCGGCTCATGAACTCGTGGCTGAGGCCGGTCTCGAGATCGGCATGGCTGCGCAGATCCGATATGTTGCGAATACCGAGCTGTTGCGCGAGCTCCGCGGGCATGGCCAGGGCATAGGTATTGTTGAAACCGAATTCATCGAGTAGCCGCAAGCCGTCGCTGTCGAGCCGCCGTGCAATATCCTCCTCCGTGAGCACGCCGCCATAGATCGCGCGTTGTATCGTGCCGCCGTATTCAGGATAGAGATCGATGTCGCCGTTGCGCAGCGCTTCAAAACAGATCAGCGTGCCGCCAAACCCGAATCTTCTTTCAACCGTATGTCCCGAAGACTCGAGCACCTGCGCCATGAGTTCGCCGAGCACGTAGCTCTCGGTAAATGTCTTGCTGCCAACGACGATCGGCGCCCGCTCGGCCACCGCAACGAGCGGAATCACCAGCATTGCCAGGAGCGCGAGAGGGCGCCCGATCACAGGAATTGACCCGCGAACAGGCGTTCGACATAGGTGTTGGCGGGGTTTCTGATGAGGTCGGCCAGTTCACCGGCCTGCTCGATGAGTCCGTCGCGGAGCACGACCCCGAACTGGGCCAGCGCCAGGGCTTCTCCAATGTCATGAGTGACCATGACGACCGTGTAATCGGCCTGATCGCGCAGCGCGACGAAGTCGCGATAAATCTCCTGGCGCGCGATCGGGTCGACTCCGGAAAATGCCTCATCGAGCAGAAGCAGCTCCGGCTCGAGCATCAACGCCCGGCACAGGCCAACTCGTTGCTGTTGGCCGCCGGACAACGTTCCGGGGTAGCGGTCGAGCAACGCGGCCGGGAGTTTCGCAACCGTGAGCAGTTGCTCGACACGCTGTTCGATACGTTGCTCGGTCCAGCCGGCGAGACGCGCCATCAAGGTAATATTCTCGACGACAGTCATATGCGGGAAAAGAGCGATCTGCTGGACGGCGTAGCCGATTCGGCGACGAATTTCCGGCAGTTCCTCGTAGTCGAGGGGGCGGCCGAATATCTCCACGACGCCACTGTCCGGTTGCAGCAGTCCATTGACGTGATTGAGTAGTGACGACTTGCCACTGCCGCTTGCGCCAATGACCGCCGTTGTCAGGCGCTTTGGCAGGCCTACGCTGACATCTTCGAGCAAAACCTGCCCGGACAGCTGTTTGCTGACTCGGTCGAAGCGGACACAGAAGTTGTCATCGTCATTGATCACCGTGACGATATTATGCCAGCCCGTCTGGTCGACCGAACTGGCACAATAGCGGCCGTGTTGGTTTAGTGAGCCGAGATCATGTTAGTGCGAGCACTTTCCGTGGGTTTTTCGATCGCCGTGTTGGCGCTGGTGTCCGGATGCGCTGCGACCCGGTCGGCCGAAGTATCGCCTGCCGCCACCGCGGTGGCGCGAGGCGCCGGCGCGAATCCTCTTGCAGCGCCGGAGCTGGTCCAGTTCGGTCAGTTCGTCGGGCGCTGGCGCTGCGAACTGGTGCCGCGGTCGGACGGCGACATCCCTGGCGTTGCGACCTGGGTCTGGTCTTATGCGATGGACGGTTTCGCGGTTCAGGACCTGTGGCTGCCGGAAGACACAACCGGTTCCGCGCTGAGCACTGGCACCGCGCTGCGGATATACGACGTTGAAAACGGCGTATGGCGGGTCGTCTGGACGTCGGTGGACAAGTCCGAGTTCGCGTTTTTCGAGGCCCGTCTCGTCAACGACGAAATGGTGATGAGCGCTCAGGCTGATGATTTTGATCTGAAGATGGTTTTCCATGAGATTACGGGCACCAGTTTCGCCTGGCGCTACGAGGCGCGCCCTCAAACCGCGGATGCGGAATGGGAAGTGCTTACCCGGATGGGCTGTAACCGCGACATGGCGCCACGCTAGGCCCGGCTCGCCGCGCATCTTGCCGGCTATTTTTTTGTCAGGCTGTACAGAAATTCGCGCAGTTTCAGTTTTTCCGTGAGCGACGTAACCCGGGCCGGACTCATGGCCTGGAGCGCAACCAGAGGTTTCGCAGGTCGCTTCGACACAAGTAATTCGAGGCGTCGACTTTGAATCGCATGGACCACGGCATCCGCCACTTCCTGCGGCGAACAGGCAGCGACCAGGCCAGGTGCTTCGCGCTGCCTGCGCGCAAACATGCCGGCCTCATCCACGAACCCAGGACAAATGACGGAGACGGCGACGCCGCTGTCGATGAGTTCGCCGGCCAGTGAAAAACTCCATTGGGCGAGTGCCGCTTTGGATCCGCTATACACCGACGCATATGGGGTGGCTACGCGTCCCGCAAGCGATGCCATATTTATAATATGGCCGCTACGACGTTCCAGCATCGGGCCGAGAACTTCGCTGGCAAGCATCATTGGAGCAGTGATGTTCAGGTCGATGATGAGCTTAATGTCGGCACGTTTTTGCTCGGCGAACTCGACGAATTCGTCGACTCCCGCGTTGTTGATCAGGATGTCTATCTGACCCAGCGCCGAGCGTGCCCGCAGCGGAAGATTGCGGCGATAGCTGTCGTCAAGCAGATCGCCTGCTGCAAATTCGGCCCGGGCTCCTGTCGCATTGAGTTCGGCCTTTAAGGACTCGAGTTGTTCGGGTGACCGCGCGGCGAGCATCAGCGAGGCTCCGGCGCGGCCAAGAGTCAATGCCACCTGGCGGCCGATTCCGCCGGTCGCTCCGGTTAGCAAAACAGTTTTGTCTTTGATTGTGTGCATCCGGTAATCTCGATGAGGTACGTTATTATAGCCGCCCGGAAGGGGTTGAAAGCATGAATATCGCTGCGTTGATCGTGTTGATGAGGTGACGGCCGAGCGCCCCGGAGGATGCTGTGAGTGAACGAGATTTGCATGACAAACTGACGCCCGAGCAGTTCAGGATCACCCAGGAAAAGGGTACTGAGGCGCCTTTCAGCGGGAAATTCGTCGACTACAAGGCGGATGGAACCTATGTCTGTGTTTGTTGCGATAGGGCGTTATTCAGCTCACGGGAAAAGTACGATTCGGGTTCGGGTTGGCCGAGTTTCTGGCTGCCGTTAGCCGAAGACCGGGTCCGGATAGAGGCAGATGACAGCCTCGGGATGCGCCGCGAGGAAGTACTTTGCGCCGGTTGCGGTGCTCACCTGGGGCATGTTTTCCCGGATGGGCCGCGTCCGAGCGGGCTGCGTTATTGCATCAACTCGGCGTCGCTGGATTTTGCGCCGAAAACGGCGCCGGCGGACGATTGACGCGCGCCGAAAAATCACTGAGGAAGCACCGAATGCGTAGAGTCTTTACCTGGGTTGTCCTGGCGCTGGCCGGTATGGCGGCGGCGAATGCCAGTGCCGATGTCATTATTCATGCCGGGCGCCTGATCGACGGCAAGGCTGACCGGGCCAGGGTGGGTATGACGGTAGTGGTCCGCGGTGGCGAAATTGCCGCGGTCGAAAGTGGCTATCGCGCGGGTCGTGCCGGCGATACGGTCATTGATCTGAAAGCCTATACGCTGATGCCGGGCCTGATGGACATGCATGTGCATCTGGATGGCGAGCTGTCGCGCAACTCCTACCTTGACGGGTTTCGCAAGAACCCGGCAGATCTGGCGCTGGATGCGGTCGCCAACGCGCGCAAGACGCTGATGGCGGGTTTTACCACCGTGCGCAATCCCGGAGACAGATTTAACGTCACTGTCGCTTTGCGCAATGCCGTGAACAAGGGAACAGTAGCAGGGCCGCGTATCTTTACCGCCGGCAAATCGATCGCCACTACCGGTGGCCATGCCGACCCCACCAACGGCTGGGCAACTCACCTGGGCGGTGACGCGGGTCCGCGGGAAGGGGTTGCCGATGGTCCGTTTGAGGCGGCCAAGGCCGTTCGCCAACGCTACAAGGACGGCGCCGACTTTATAAAAATTACAGCTACCGGCGGTGTTCTCAGTGTTGCCAAGAGCGGTCAGAACCCGCAGTTCACCGAAGAGGAAATCGTGGCCATCGTCGAAGTAGCGCGCGACTACGGTTTTCATGTGGCCGCGCATGCGCATGGTGCCGAGGGCATGAAACGGGCAATTCGTGGCGGTGTTGCGTCGATTGAACATGGCACCTATATGGATGACGAGACCATCGCGTTGATGAAAGAACACGGAACCTACTACGTGCCGACCATATTGGCGGGCGACTGGGTCGCGCTCAAAGCAGAGGAAGACGGGTTTTTTCCCGAGATCGTGCGGCCCAAGGCGGCCGCGATCGGGCCGCAGATCAGCGCGACGTTTGCCAAGGCTTATGGGGCTGGAGTAAGTATCGTTTTCGGCACGGATTCCGGAGTATCGCCGCACGGTGAAAATGGCCGCGAGTTTGCGCTGATGGTGGCCGGAGGAATGCCGCCGATGGCAGCAATTCAGTCGGCGACCAGTGTTGCCGCCGAGTTTCTCGGCGAAGCTGAGCGGCTCGGCAGTGTCGAGGCCGGCAAGCTGGCGGATCTGATCGCGGTCGCTGGCGACCCGCTGGCGGATATCGGCAGAATGCAGGATGTGGGTTTCGTAATGAAAGACGGCGAGATATACAAGTCGCCCTGATCGGACCGGAGTCAAATGCGCTGGATTGTTTCAATTCTGGTCGCGATGGTTGTGACCTTTCTGTTGACGATGTTCGGCGTCAAGTCGTTCAATTCGTATGAGCGCTATCGCGATGGGCGCAAGACGCACCCGCTGGAGATACTCTCCAGCAGCGACCGCATCGATCTCGCACGCCTGCTGGGCGAAGATGTCGGTCGCAAACGGCCCGAAATACCGAAGCTCGAAGAGCTTCCCCGGTTACAGATTCCGGAGCGGGTGTCTTCGGGGTTCGTGCAGCTGGAAATCAGCGTCGCCGCGGATGGCAGCGTCCGTGATGCGGTCGTGGTAGGCGCTACCGCTCCGGACGAACAGATCGAGCGGGTCCGCAGCGACGTGCTCGGACAACGTTTCGAACCCATGCTGGTCGACGGCCACGCTATCCCCTCCGTGCGAACGGAAATCGTTGACGTCACCTGGACGGCCGGCGACTGAGAGGGTGGCGCGGCGTCGCGCGGGTTACCCGGTCAGGGCGGGATTCAGGCTGTAAGTTCCGGTAATCCGCGCTTGCGCCAGCACGTGACCGGCGATAGCGGCTTCCACCTGCGGACCGGTGAAATCGTCGCCGACGGGACAGCGCTCGAGGTCCAGGGCGTAGATGACGAAATGATAATGATGGACCAGTTCGTCATTCCACGGCGGGCAGGGTCCGTCGTAGCCGCGGTAGGTCCCCCCCATCTCCGGGTCTCCGCTGAACCAGCTGGTGTAGTCGTTGACTCCCTGCCTGCTGGCGGCCGGTCCCGGCGGGTTTTGTTTGCCGCGTGCCGTTATGCCATCGGAACAATCACCTTCGCCAATGTGCTTGGTATCCGGCGGGATGTCCACCATGACCCAGTGATAGAAGTTTGCGCGCGGCAGATCCGCCGGTACGCTGCGTCCTTCCTGGTTGACATCGTCGGGTTTGGTGGGCACATCCGTGTCGACGCAGACCAGCGCCAGCGAGCGTGTTCCCTCTGGCACTCCGCTCCATTGCAGGTGCGGATTCTTGTTGGCGCCGAGTTCGACGTGCTGAGTGGCGGAGCGAATCCCAAAACAGTTGGGCTCGGCGATGTTGTCCTGGTCTTTGAAAGAATTGCTTGTTATCTGCATGGTTGTGCACCTCGGAGTGATCATGCCCGTGATTCCGAAACCCAATGATACTGGCTTCTCCTTGCACCGGGCGAGGCGCGCGGATACCTTTGGTTGCTGACAAGCGCCCGGGTCTGCCGTGACATCCCAACATCTACTCGCCCCCCTGATCGGAGTCGTCGCCGTCGGCGTCGGCGCGCAATGGCTTGCCTGGCGCCTGAAATGGCCGGCGATTGTGCTGCTCGCGCTGATCGGTCTTGCGGTCGGCCCGCTTGCCCAGGTCCTAGCGGGAACCGATTTATTGTCGGGGTGGTTCGAGACCCAGGGCTTTCTCCCCTTTCGACCGCAGGAAACGCTCGGGCCGCTGTTTGGCCCGGTAGTCAGCCTCAGCGTGGCGATCATTCTGTTTGAAGGAGGACTGACGCTTTCGCTGTCGGAGTTTCGCCTCGCCGCAGTCGGTGTACGCCGGCTGGTATGGCTCGGCGCGCCATTGACCTGGTTGTTCTGCAGTGCGGCTGGCTACTTTATAGGCGGGCTGGGCTGGCAGGTTTCACTGGTGTTTGGCGCGATCCTGGTGGTGACCGGTCCCACGGTAATACTGCCGATGTTGCGCCAGGCGGGTTTGAATCGACGCACTGCGTCCTACCTGAAATGGGAAGGGATCGTAAATGACCCGATCGGCGCGTTGCTTGCGGTGCTCGTCTATCAGTTCCTGGTTTATGCGCAGGAGGGTTCCGGCTGGGCCCGCCTGCTGGAGGATGTCGGCATGGCCGCCGCTTCGGGCGCGCTGCTGGGTGGAGTCGGCGGCTGGCTTGCCGGCAACGCCTTCCGTCGCGGCTGGGTGCCGGAGTACCTGAAGTCGCCGGTGTTGTTCAGCCTCGTCCTGATCGTCTTTGGCGTCGCGGATGCGATGCAGGCGGAGGCCGGGCTGCTCGCAGTGACGATCATGGGCATGGTCATTGGCAACATGAATTTGCCCGGTATCGAGGATATGAAACGCTTCAAGGAGTACATCTCCGTGATGCTGATTTCGGTGGTCTTCGTGCTGCTGACCGCGAATCTCGATACCAGGGTGCTTGGCGCGCTCGACTGGCATGCGGGATTGCTGGTCGTGGCGATTTTGTTCGTGACGCGGCCGCTCGCGATAATGATGGCGACGGCGCGTTCCGGAATGGGCCTGAACGACCGGATATTGCTAAGCTGGATCGCGCCGCGCGGCATCGTTGCGGCTGCCACCGCCGGTTTGATGGGGCAGAGACTGCAGGAGGCGGGATATGAGAGCGCCGAAAAACTGCTGCCTCTGATCTTCGCAGTGATTATTGCCTCGGTGATTCTACACGGCAGCACCATCGGCCCACTGGCGCGCCGTCTCGGCCTGGCATCGAAAACGCGCGATAGCGTTCTTATCGTGGGGGCATCGCCATGGACGATCGAGCTCGCAAAAACGCTGGACTTCCTCAAGGTGAAAGTGCTTATTGCCGACGCCTCGTGGAGCAACCTGCGTGAGGCCCGTCTGGCCGGGTTGCAGGTTTTCCATGGTGAGGTGCTTTCCGAATTTGCCGAGGAATCGCTTGAGATTGCGCATGTTCAGGCGGTGCTCGCGGCGACCAGTAACGACGCTTATAACGCCCTGGTGTGTACGACGATGGCGCCAGAGGTGGGGCAGTCGCGGGTATTTCAGTTGCCGGGCCAGCTCGGTCACGAAGACGACAGCCGCGGGGTGGCGCGGGAACGCCGCGGTAATATCGCATTCGATGCCGAGGCGGTGTTCGAACGCCTGTGGCGCTGGCACGTGCGCGGCTGGAAGTTCTACAAGACCCGTCTCACCGAGACCTACGGTTATAGTGATTTTCTCGGCGATTGCCCCGCGGAAGCGTTACAAATACTCGTTCTCAACGAGGAGGGCGCGGTAAAATTCAGGACTGCAAGCCACGAAAGCGAACCGTCGGAAGGCGATACGATTGTCTATTATGGTCCGGAGCGACCGGTGCGCGAGGAGCGCTCCGACAAAAAAGTGACTGCATGAAGCGACTGGTAGAAACAGAAATCTCGATAGCCGGGCCAGCAGGGAATCTGCAAGGTCTGCTGTCCGATGCCAGTGCCGATGCCGCGAGAGCGGTGGCGGTGATTTGTCATCCGCATCCGCAGCATGGCGGTACCATGCACAATAAGGTGGCGCATACGCTCGCGCGCACCCTTGCGGCGCTCGGGCTGGTTACCGTGCGCTTCAATTTTCGCGGTGTTGGCGCCAGCGAGGGAGCCTACGCCGATGGCCTGGGCGAAGTCGAAGACGCCGTGGCGGTGCTGGATTTCGCGCGTCAGCGCTGGCCCGGGCGGCCGCTGTGGCTTGGCGGATTTTCGTTTGGTGGGATGGTCGCTATTGCGGCGGCGGGGCAGCGACGGATAGATCGACTGGTGACGGTCGCGCCGCCGGTATACCGCATGGACATGGCGACCGTGTCGCAACCGGATTGCCCGTGGCTCATCCTTATTGGTGATGAGGACGAACTGGTAGATGTCGACGCGGTCATAGCTTGGGTGAATGAGCTCGAGCCGGGACCGCATTTGATAGTCCTGCAGGGGGTCGACCATTTTTTTCATGGTCGGCTGACCCAGCTCAAGGATTGCTTGATCGAATGGACCTACGAGGAACTACAGACGTGATAAAGGCCCTACAGAAAATTATCGAAGATGCGCTTCGTGGCGATGACGAGACAAAGGAAGAAGACCGCGAGCATGCGGTTAAAGTAGCGACCGCAGCGCTTCTGATCGAAGTCGCGCGTGCCGATTTCCGCGAAAATGTCGTCGAGAGCGAGGCGGTGTTCCAGACGCTGAAGTCGGAATTCGAATTGACTCCGAACGAGGCCGAAGCGCTAATGCGCTTAGCCGAAGATGAGGCGGACAGCGCGGTGTCACTGCATGGCTTCACGCGGTTGCTCAACGACGAACTGGACGAATCCGAGAAGTCGCGGGTCATTGGCATGCTATGGAAGATCAGCGTGGCCGATGAACATCTGCATCGTTACGAAGATGCACTGGTACGCAAGGTAGCCGAACTGCTGTATGTGCCGCACCGTGAAATGGTCCGCCTGCGACACGACGCCGTGGAAGCAATAAAGGCGCGCAGCTAACCCAAAAAAAAGCCCCGCGCGAGCGCAGGGCTTTCCAGTCCGATCCCGTCACGGGTTCAGAGCATATCTTTCAGCCCCTTCAGTGCCAGGATCTTGGCAGTCTTGCGTGCCGGCTTGGCTTTGAACATCATCTCTTCGCCCGTGAACGGGTTGATGCCCTTGCGCGCCTTGGTGGCAGGTTTCTTGACTACCTTGATTTTCATCAAGCCGGGCAGCGTGAATACGCCCGGGCCGCGACGGCCGACGTTGCGCTTGATGATGAGATTGAGTGAGTCGAATACTTCGCCGACCTGTTTCTTGGTCAGACCCGTATCGGTGGAGATCTTGGTGAAAATCTCACTTTTTGTGGGCGGCTTCGCTGCAACCGCTGCAGTTTTCTTTTTCGCTGCCATGTCTTTCTCCTGTATTAATCAGGCGAACGAAGGAATCGGCCATGCCGGTGCGTCCGCGGGCTTATACCATAAGGCTGCCATTCGGTTAAGCATGTCCGTGTTTTTTCTTTCTTGATCGACATTACCTGAGCATCTCGAGGCCGCTGCTAATCGATAAAAAACTGCTGCTGGAACCGCGCATCGAACCGGCTTGATTCATTAATTGGCGTCGCCGAAATGTCGAAGATGAGCGTTTCCCGGTTGGCTACCGGCACTTCGCCGATATAGTACACGGCATCGCCATCAACGATTTGCCGCAATTCGAGATTTTTTAATTGACCGGTCAGGTTGACCACGCGCGCAGTGACACTGCCCGCTACCGGCCGGTCCGTACCCGCTTCCTGCTTCTTAACAATCGAAACATTGAGCAATGCGCGGTTCGAGCTGCGCGTAATACCGTACTGGCGTGCGACTTCCGCGGTAATGCCGTCAGTCGTCAGGGCATTGAAATGGAGTACGTATTCACCGAAGTCCTTGGAGTTGGAGTTCTGGTTTTGCCCCGCAGAGCCACCGCTATCCAGCACAACGACCGGTGGTTGCGGTTCGCCACCGCCGCCACAGCCCGCTACCAGGAATCCAAAAACAACGGCTGTTATCGTGCCTCGCATCGCCTGCCCCTTCATCACCGGTCCAGCACCCGCTAACTATAGCCTATCCGCGCGCCTTCGCCGACAGCAGATCGGCCACTTTGGCCGGAATTTTACGTGGTTTTGCGATCCGAACGCATTTGTCCCTGCCGAGCATGCCGTGAGTCAGCGCAACATTGCGGCGCGGCACACCGAAGGCTTTTGCGAGAAAGCGTGTAACCGCTGCGTTGGCCTTGCCATCGACTGGCGGGGCGGTAGTACAAAATCCGAGTCTGTCGCCGACGATTGCAGTGAAACCGTTGCAGTCTGAACCCGGCCTTACCCGCAATCGCAGGATCAGGTCTTCACCGTCCCAGCCGTGCCAGTCTGGTCGATTGCGCACGGCTATTCTCAGCGGAACAGAAGCAATAGTGCCTGGAGCCCCAGCAGCAGGAACAGGACCGAGAGATCCAGACCTCCGACCGGCGGAATGATGCGCCGCACCGGGCGCAACAGCGGCTCGCACAGACTCGACAGGAGACCGACTGCCGGGTGATGTCCCTGCGGTCCGCCGAACCAGCTGAGCAGCGCATAAATCAACAGGGCAAAGAAGTACACCTGGATTACGGTCCGCACCAGTTTCACGATGGCTGCCGCGAACAATGGTCCAATACCAACGAAACCCATGCCATACAGACCAAACAGTACCTGGGCCGCGGCAAGTTCGAGCACCAGGATTACGACGAGGGTTGCAATATCGATCCCCTTCCAGCCGGGGATTATGCGCCGCGCCGGTACAACCAGGGGATCAGTGATACGCAGGATTGCCTGAGAAATGGGGTTGTAGAAGTTCGCGCGCACGAGTTGCAGCAAGAAACGCAGCACAAAAGCCAGGATGAATAACTGCAGCAGGCTGTCGACGATAAATCTGATCGCTTCCAAGGTATTCCCCTAGTCTGAACCGAACGTGTTGGCTAGTTGCGTACCGCGGTCACGCGCGGCGAACAGCGCGGCGCGCACGATTCCGCGAAGGTCCGCATCATCGAGCGTCCGCAATGCGGCTTCTGTCGTACCGCCGGGCGAGGTCACCTGTTGCCGCAGCGAAACCAGGTCGAGCCCGGGCTGTAGTGCCATTTGCGCCGCTCCGGCCGCTGTCTGCGTAGTTAGCGTTCGGGCCGCATCGGCGGACAGGCCCATTTCGATGCCAACCTGCTCCATGATTTCCATCAGCAGGAAAAAATAAGCCGGCCCGCTTCCGGAAACGGCGGTCACCGGGTCGAGCAGGGATTCGCTGTCGAGCCAGACCACCGAGCCGACCGCACTCATCAGACGCTCGGCAACCGCCTTTTGCGCGGTGTCGACATGCTCGTTGGCGAACATCGCGGTGACGCCAGCGCCGACCAGCGCAGGGCTGTTGGGCATTACCCGAATCAACGCAATGGGTTCGCCGAGCCAGCGCGAAATGTCGCGTATGCCGACCCCGGCCGCGACCGAAAGCACAAGGGGGCGAGCATTGTGGACCGCCGCGGCAATCCCGCGACAAACCTCGCGCAGCATTTGCGGTTTGACTGCGAGAATGAGCACATCGCTGCCGCCGACAGCGACCCGGTTGTCGCCGACCGCCTCGATGCCAAGCCGTTCTTCGACCAGGGAGCGTTGTTGCGCCAGCGGATCAGCCACGGTTATCCGCTCCCTGGAGTAACCATTGCCGATCAGGCCGCCGACGATCGCCTGCGCCATATTGCCGCCACCGATAAACCCAAGTTTGGGATCTGCCATAGTGCTGCTGGTCCGCCGCAAAAAATCGCGCCTAGCATAGCCGCCGCGTGGGTGTCGGGCCAGCCTCAGCTAGTCGCGCAGCACTTCACGCGGGCCAAAAATCGCCGTCCCGACCCGAACGATGGTCGCACCCTCGGCGATCGCGGCCTCCAGGTCTGCCGACATACCCATCGATAATGTATCCATCTCGAAGCCGTCATCGCGCAACGTCTCATAGAGCGTTCGCAACCGGGCGAACTGGGCGCGCTGCGTTGTCGGGTCCGGAGCCGGTGGGGGGATACACATCAGGCCACGCAGACGGACGCCGCCGAGCGGCTTGACTGCGGCGGCCAGCTCGCGTGCCTGCCCGGGTTGGACGCCGAATTTCGTCGTCTCGTCGCCAATTCGTACCTGCAGGCAGATGTTGAGCGGCGCTGCCTCGGGCGGGCGCTGGTCGCTTAGCCTGCGCGCGATGCGCACGCTGTCGACGGTGTGGACCCAGGCAAAACGGGCGGCAACTTCGCGGGTTTTGTTGCTCTGCAGGTGACCGATAAAGTGCCAACTCAGGTCAGGATTTGCGAGCCCGTCGATTTTGGCGATGGCGTCCTGGAGGTAATTTTCGCCGAAATCCCGCTGTCCCGCGGCCACGGCGCGGCGAATCGCCGACATTGGCTGGCCTTTACTTACCGCCAGCAGCATCACCTCGGACGGATCTCTGCCGGTCGCGACGGCCGCGGCGGCTACCCGCTTGCGCACCGTTTGCAGATTATTCGTGATGTCCGTCACTTCCGCGGGCCCGGGGCTTGGCTATACTGGCTCTCGATCGTGACTCGTCTTATGTAAAGTACACTCAGCACGTCGAGCTCAATATTGCATCTGTAAGGGAGGGTGAATGTCGGTCGATATCACGCAGTTGTTGTCCTTTGCCGTCAAGCACAATGCGTCGGATTTGCACCTGTCCTCTGGGGTGCCGCCAATGATACGCGTAGACGGTGATGTCAAACGAATCAACATGCCGGCGCTGTCGCACAAAGACGTGCACAGCATGGTGTACGACATCATGAACGACAAGCAGCGCAAGGACTTCGAGGAATTTTTCGAGACCGATTTTTCCTTTGAAATTCCGAAGCTTGCGCGCTTTCGTGTCAATGCCTTTAATCAGAACAGGGGCGCGGCCGCGGTGTTCCGCAACATCCCGTCGGAGATTCTGAGCCTGGACGATCTCGGCGCGCCGAAGATTTTCAAGGACATTTGCCTGCAGCCGCGCGGCATTGTGCTGGTCACCGGACCAACGGGTTCGGGAAAATCGACGACGCTGGCGGCGATGGTTCATTACATCAACGACAACAAGCCCGACCACATTCTGACTATCGAAGACCCTATCGAATTTGTTCACGAAAGCCGCAAATCACTGATTAACCAGCGCGAGGTACACCGCGACACGCTTGGATTTGCCGAAGCCCTGCGCTCGGCGCTGCGCGAGGATCCGGACGTGGTGCTGGTGGGCGAATTGCGCGATCTCGAGACCATCCGGCTGGCACTGACCGCGGCCGAGACCGGTCACCTTGTGTTCGGGACGTTGCATACCAGTTCGGCCGCCAAGACCATGGACCGTGTGGTTGACGTTTTCCCGGCAGCAGAGAAAGAGATGGTGCGCGCGATGCTGTCGGAGTCGCTGCGGGCGGTCATATCGCAGACGCTGCTGAAGAAAACCGGTGGCGGCCGTATTGCCGCTCACGAGATCATGATCGGTACGCCCGCCATCAGAAACCTGATACGGGAAGGCAAGGTCGCGCAGATGTATTCGGCGATCCAGACAGGGCAGTCGTCAGGCATGCAAACACTGGATCAGTGTTTGCAGGAACTGGTGGCAAAGAGCGTCGTGAGCCGGGAGGAAGCACGCTTCCGGGCGGCCAACAAAGAATCATTCTGACGGGCCGGGTGCCCAGCGGAGACTGAGTATGGAACGCGATCAGGCAGTACGCCTCATGCAGGACCTGCTGAAACGCATGGTCGAGGTAGACGGGTCAGACTTGTTTATCACGGCGGGTTTTCCGCCTGCGATAAAAATCGACGGCAGCATTCGCCCCGCGTCCGACCGGCCGCTTGGCGAGGAACAAAGCGCGCTGATCGTCCGCTCGATCATGAATGACAATCAGCGCAAGTTGTTCGATGCCACCAAAGAGTGCAATTTTGCAATAGCGCCCCAGCATATCGGACGTTTCCGGGTCAGCGCTTTTGTCCAGCAGGGCAGTGTCGGCGCGGTTTTGCGTACCATCAACACCGAGATTCCGCAGCTCGAGGAGTTGCAGCTCCCGCCGGTTCTGAAAGAGATCGTCATGACCAAGCGTGGCCTGGTCATCGTCGTAGGCGGCACCGGTACCGGTAAGTCGACCACGCTCGCCTCAATGATCGGTTATCGCAACCAGAATACGCGCGGCCACATCATCACGATCGAGGACCCGATCGAATACGTCCACAGTCATTTGGGTTGCGTGGTTACCCAGCGCGAGGTCGGGGTCGACACCGAAGACTGGGGGACTGCATTGAAAAACACGCTACGCCAGGCTCCGGACGTGATCATGATCGGTGAGATTCGGGATCGCGATACGATGGAATACGGCATTCAGTTTGCGGAGACCGGCCATCTGTGTCTCGCGACGCTGCATGCGAACAGCGCTAACCAGGCGCTGGATCGAATCATCAACTTCTTTCCCGAAGAGAAGCGCGATCAGTTGTTGATGGACTTGTCACTGAATATTCGTTCGATGATCTCGCAGCGCCTGATTCCGCGCGATAACGACAAGGGCCGGGTTGCGGCAATGGAAATCATGCTGCATTCGCCTTTGATCGCCGATCTGATCTTCAAGGGCGAGGTGGCCAAAATTAAAGAGGTGATGGCCAAATCGACCCGTCTCGGGATGCGGACTTTTGACCAGCACCTGTTTGAGCTATACGAGGAGCGCAAGATCTCCTATGAGGAGGCATTGCGTAATGCCGACTCCAAGAACGAGCTGCGGCTCAAGATCAAACTCGAAAGCAAACGCGAATTCGGCGAAACCGGGGAGGGAGCCACCAGTCTGCAGTTGGCCGAGGACCCGGGTGGTCGGCAATTCTGATCTGTTCGATGCATTCAATACACCGGTCGCGAGAGCAATAGATGAACGTCAAGTCGCTGTTTCAGTTGATGGTCGAGAAGGACGCGTCCGATCTCTTCTTTACGACGTATGCACCGATCAAGATCAAGATCGAGGGCAAGATCGTCAACGTCAACAAGACCACCCTGACCCCCGAGATGATCAGGGATGCCGTGTTCGGGCTGATGGATGTCGACCAGCAAAAGAAATTCGCAAAAGAGCTCGAAATCGATTTCGCGGTTTCCGAGGCCGGTCTTGGCAGATTCCGTATCAATGTGTTCCATCAGCGCGGCAATATCGCAATGGTTGTGCGTTACATCACGATGGAGATGCCGCGGCTCGACGATTTCGGGTTGCCCGAGGTGCTCTCGGATCTTGCCCTGCTAAAGCGCGGTCTGATCCTGATGGTCGGTGCCGCAGGGAATGGCAAGTCGACGACGCTGGCGGCGATGATCAATCACCGCAACGAGAATACGGCGTCGCATATTCTGACGATCGAGGACCCGATCGAGTTCCTCCATCCGAACAAGCGCTCGATCATCAACCAGCGAGAGGTCGGCCTCGATACGGTCAGTTACGCTCGTGCGCTGAAAAGCGCGATGCGTGCGGCGCCGGATGTCATTCAGATCGGCGAGATTCGCGATCGGGAGACGATGGAGGCGGCGATTTCGCTGGCGGGAACCGGGCACCTGGCCGTGGCCACGCTGCATTCGAACAACTCTGCGGAAACTATCGATCGCATCATCAACATGTTCCCGGAAGACCAGCACAACCAGGTCTATCTCGATTTGTCCCACTATCTCAAAGCGATCATTTCGCAACGCCTGGTGCCCGGCAAGGACGGACGGCGCGTTGCCGCGGTGGAGGTTCTGCTGAACACACCGCATATCGCCGAACTTGTGTTGAAGGGCGACGTCGGGGGTATCAAGGAAGCGCTTAACGACAGTTCTGAGCCGGGCGTGCAGAGTTTTGACAAGGCTTTGCTCGAGCTCTACCGCAGCGGCCGCATCGGTCTCGAGGATGCATTGAAAAATGCCGATTCCCGCGCCAACCTCGAGGCGCAGATCAACTTTGGCTGAGTGCGCTCAGGCGGCTGGTGGAAACACCCGGTAGGCATCGAATACCGGTCCGTCCACACACACCCGTTTCATCGCGGGACCTTCGTCGGTCTGCACCAGCACGGTGCAGCCAGCGCATCCGCCGACCGCGCAGGCCATGTATTCTTCCAGAGACACCTGGCACGGCAGACCGAATTCCGCGGCGACCTGCGCCGCTGCCCGTAACATCGGAGTAGGGCCGCAGGCGAACATCTCGACCTCGCCGAGCGCGACCTCGTCCAGCTTGCTCAGCCATGTCCGTGCAAGGTCGGTCACGTAACCGTCGAAACAACCGGGGTACCCCTGCAGTGAAGAGAGTCGACAGGGTATGCCCCAGTCCTCGAGCAACGGCATGCTGGCAATGGCAGCATCCGGCATGCCATCGATCAGAATTGACGACGGCCGCGACACAAACGGGAACGGTATTTCCGACCCCATCAGGACCAGCGGCTGCCAACCGCTGACCGAGTGGGCGATGTGATCGGCAAGAAACACCATCGGCGGTATGCCGACGCCGCCGCCAATCAGCAGCGGTTTGCGCCGCTCTTCGTGGAGTTCGAACGGTTGCCCGATCGGGGCCAGCAAGCTAATGACGTCGCCCTTGCCCCTGTGGCTGAGCATGCGCGAACCGGTGCCGACGACCTTGTATAAAAAATCCATCCACCCCGCTGCCGCATCGACCCGCATGATCGACAGCGGTCGCCGCATCGGCAGTGCCGGATCGCAGGTCAGGTGTGCAAACTGCCCGGGCAGCGCGCGCGCAGCACTGCGTTTCGCGCTGACCCGGAGAATATACTGGTCGCCGTCGAAGGCCTGCTGCCCAAGCACAACAGCGTCTTCGACGAGTATGCTGCCGCGGTGCTGCCTGGCGGAGCTCATGGGTGGAGTGTCTCGAGTACGGTTGCCATCACCGCCATCCGCACGGCAACCCCGTTGCACACCTGGCGCCGGATCACCGAATGCGGGCCATCGGCAACGTCGCTGGAAATTTCCACGCCCCGGTTCATGGGGCCCGGGTGCATGACAATCGCGTCCGGGTGAGCCAGTGCGAGCCGTTCGGCGGTAAGCCCGTATTGTTTGAAGTACTCGCCCGCATCGGGAATGCTGGCCTGGCTCATGCGCTCGCGCTGAATACGAAGTGCCATAACGACGTCGGCATCGCGCAGGGCTGGCTCGATTTCATTAAAGCGTTCGGTGCCGGGAAACCTGTCATCATCCGGCATGAACGCCGCGGGTGCCACCAACCGGATCTGGTTTGCGCCGAGGATTGTCAGCGCCTGGCAAACCGACCGTGCGACCCGCGAGTGACTGATGTCGCCAATCAGCGTGACGACGCAGTTTGCAATGTCTGGCTTGTGCTGGCGTATCGTCAAGGTGTCAAGCAGGCCCTGGGTCGGGTGCGAAACATCGGCCTCGCCGGCCGACAGGACACTGACATGCGGTTCGACGTGTGCCGCGATAAATGCGGGTACACCCGGTTCCGAATCGCGCAGCACAAAAATATCCGAACCCATTGCCTCGAGCGTGTAAACGGTGTCGAGGATGCTCTCGCCCTTGCTCCGCGATGACATGCGCACGTCGAGGTTGAGCACATGCAGGCCGAGGCGTTTGGCGGCCAGTTCGAAAGAGGCGCGGGTCCGGGTGCTGGGTTCGAAGAACAGATTTGCCACCGTGCGTCCGGCGAAGCGATTCTCCTGGGCCGGTAATTCGCCGGCCGGGCGCAAATACCCCGTCGCCTTGTCCAGCAGGGCGTTGAGGCGTTCGCAATCGAAATGTTCCAGGCTAATCAGATGCCGCAGTCGGCCTGCGCCATCAAACTGCTCTTCCATCGTTATCCGTCCTGCCGGTTGCTGAGCCACGATTCCAGGATCAGTCGGGCGGCCTGGCGATCGATCTCGTCGGGTTGCACCCGTTTGCGCCGCGCGCCACTACGGCGCTGCTGACGCAGATCCGCGGCGGCCTCTCGCGACGTCCAGCGCTCGTCGACCAGGTGCACGGGCAAGCCAAAGCTGCCATTCAACTGGCGCGCGAAACGTCGAGCGCGGCGCGTCATCACCGATTCGGTGCCGTCGGCATTATACGGCAGGCCTACGATGAGCGCGCGCGGTTGCCACTCGTCGATAAAGGAAGAAATTGCTTCCCATTCCGAACCGCTGCAGTGGATGGTTTCCAGGGGCGCGGCGGTTGCGGTAACGAGGTTGCCAATTGCCACACCGATGCGGCGCATGCCGAAGTCAAAACCGAGCACGACCATGCCCTCCGCGGTCGCAGTCACGCGTGCCCGCTCTCCGTGCTGAGCAAGGCGAGGTCGACGCCAAGGAGGTTGGCGGCCGCCTGATAACGCGCGCCATGGGGCGTATCGAACAGGATTGACGAATCGGCACGAACGCTGAGCCAGGCGTTAGCGGCAATCTCGCGTTCGAGCTGACCGGCGCCCCAGCCGGCATAACCCAGCGCAATAAGGCGGTTCTCGGGGCCGTCCCCGGTGGCAATCGCGGCGAGGATGTCGCGCGAGGTCGTTACCTGCACACCGTCAGCGATGGTCATGCTGGAGTCCCACTCGGTCACCCCGTCATGGACCACGAAGCCGCGGTCCTGCTGCACCGGGCCTCCCATGTAAATGGCCTCCTGGTGCAGATCCGGGGTCGCGGCCACTAATGCGAGCTGGTCCAGAATATCGCCGAGCAGCAAATCGGAGGGGCGATTGATGATGATGCCCAGGGCGCCCTGGTCGCTGTGTTCACAGATATAACTGACAGTCCGGTTGAAATTCGGATCGGACAACGCGGGCATGGCAATCAGGAACTGGCCGCCCAGATAGGAACTTTCAGCCATGCCTCATGGTACCGTGCCGGGATCGCCTGGTCACGGCAGCGACGGGTCGTTTCAGCTGTCGTCGATCGTGGTGGTCACACGCATGTTCGCGTCGACGATTTGTCCGCCTATGAACTGCCATTCGTAAGCGAATCGCAATACGTCGTAATTTGCCTTGAAGCGCTCGGGAAACGGGTCAAACGGTGCCGCGAGACGGAGAATTTCCAACGCTGCCTGGTCGAGCCGGCGATGGCCCGAGGATCGGCGAACGACGATTTCCTCCAGTGTGCCATCGGCGCGGACCGCGACCTCCAGGGTCGGGTTTCCCGTCCAGCCGCTGCTTTGGGCATCAGCCGGGAAGTTCAGCGTGCCGACGCGCTCGATCTTGCGGCGCCAGCCATCGAGGTATTCCGCCACGTCGGAGCGGCGGGTATTGACGGCGACGAACAATTCTCTCGATTCGTCGCCGGAGATGCGCGGATCGGGCGCTTGTTGTGAATCGTTGAGCAATTGTTGCGGTGACGCCTGCATTTGCGCCAGCCGTTGTTCTCTTAGCGCGGTTTCTTCAGCCGAGTCGTCGGGAATACGGATATCCGGCTCGTCATCCGCTCTCGCGTGGAGCGACTCGATCTCGTTGCTGGTCGGCGCGGTTTCGCTGACCCGGAGGTCGGTGTTGTCGCTGTCGCCAGCCAGATCGAGCGGCGCGGCGGTCGCCGATGAAGGGCGCGTCAATTCAGCCGTGTTGCCGGCGCCCCGCTGATTCGCCTGGGCCAGGTAGTCGGCGCTATCCGGCTGCATTTCGACCATATCGGGGTCGGACAAAAGCACGACTTCGATGCTCGGGTTGGTGGTGGTGGCGTCATTGTCGGCAACGCCGAAGGTCACCCCGAGCACGAACATGCCATGCAGCAGCCCCGCAAGGAACACGGTTGTGGCGAAGCGATCGCCAGCCTGTTTATCCGCTTCGAGTTTCACTACCGGAGCACCTGCTGTTGGCAGGCGACGCACCCCTGCGACTCATGCTGCCGGGATTATATATCGATAATCTCTGGAAAAGCCTTGACCCAGTCGACTTTTTCGAGATGAATCAATTCGCTAAACGGCTTTCCAGAACATTGAACAGCTCCCCTGCAATGTTCAGCCCATAGAGCTTGTCGAGTTCACGGATGCCAGTCGGGCTGGTGACGTTGACCTCGGTCATAAAGTCTCCGATGACGTCGAGGCCGGCAAAGATGATCCCTTTCTCTCGCAACACCGGCCCGACCTGCTCGCAAATCCATCGGTCCCGGTCCGAGATGTCGCGTCCTTCGGTTGTACCGCCGACTGCCATATTGCCGCGGGCGTCGCCCGGCGGCGGAATACGGGCGAGGACTTTCTCGACCGGCTGCCCCTCGATCAGCAGAATTCGCTTGTCGCCGCCAGTGACGATTTCCGGGATGTAGGCTTGTGCCTGGACGAAATGCTGACCGTTCGCGGTCATGACTTCGAAAATCACGTTGGTATTCAGGTCGTCCTGCTGGACCAGGAAAATCGACTGACCGCCCATCACGTCCAGGGGTTTGACCACGATCTTCCCGTTCTCAGCGAGGAATTCGCGAAGTCGCTCGATCGAGCAGGTGATCAGGTTGGCCGGGCAGCACTGCGGGAACCACGCGGTGTAGGCTTTTTCATTGATGTCGCGAAGACCGGCCGGGCTGTTGAGGATCACCGTGCCACGCATTTCCGCGCGCTCGAGTATGTAGGTAGTGTAGACATACTCCATGTCGAAAGGCGGATCCTTGCGCATCAGCACCAGGCCCAGGTCGTGGAGTGGCATGTCGGCGGGTTGCGCCAACTCGAACCAGTGCTCGTTGTCGTCGCTGACCCGGAGACCGCGCATCCGCGCGCGCGCCTCGCCGTCGCGGACATACAAATCGCCCGGCTGCATGTACTGCAGGCGCCAGCCGCGATGCTGGGCTTCGAGCAGCATCGCCAAAGTGGTGTCCTTGTAGGGTTTTATTTTTTCGATGGGGTCCATGACGACCCCGAGTGTGCGGTTGCCCGATTCCATCGTAACCACTCCTGTGAGGACAGTTTGCCGCGCGCCCGGCGGTGGCGGCGATGATACAACGAGCCGCCCGTTCGAGGGCGATTTCAGACCTGCGAACCAGGCAATGGCAGCTTTTGCCTCAATATGTTAAAAGGCCCAGCTAACCCCGTTTGGCAGGATTCTGTAGCGCCTCGCCAGCTGCCCGGTTCCCGGGCAGGGCGCGCCAGCGGGAGGGTTTCTTGATACGCGCGGAGCTTCGCGAGGGAAAAACGTCGTGAACGATAGTGTTGCGAACAGCCTGAAGGGTCTGAAAATCCTCGTCATCGATGACAGTAAGACAATTCGGCGAACGGCCGAGACCTTGCTCACGAAAGAAGGATGCGAGGTATTTACCGCCGTTGACGGTTTCGATGCCTTGTCCAAGATAGCCGATCATCAGCCCGACATCATTTTCGTTGACATCATGATGCCACGGCTCGATGGCTATCAAACCTGCTCGTTGATCAAGCACAACAAGGTTTTCCGGGAAACGCCGGTCATCATGCTTTCAAGCAAGGACGGGCTTTTTGATCGTGCCAGGGGCCGGATCGTGGGCTCCGAGCAGTACCTGACCAAGCCTTTCACCAAGGACGAGCTGCTGTCGGCGATTGACAGCCACGTCAGCCGGTGAAAGGAGAGACGAGGGCATTATTTTGGCCTTGATACTGATAGTTGACGATTCGCCGACCGAACTGCATGTGATGCAGCAAATGCTGCAACGGCATGGTTTCGAGACCGTTATCGCCGAGGATGGCGAGGCCGGACTGCGGCTGGCTGCCGAGCGTCGGCCCGATCTGATTTTGATGGATGTGGTCATGCCCGGGATCAACGGGTTCCAGGCGACCCGCGAGTTGTCGCGCAATCCGGCGACTTCGGCCATCCCGGTGGTGATGGTCACGACGAAAGGGGAAAAAACCGACCGGATATGGGGCATGCGTCAGGGCGCAGTCGCCTATTTGGTGAAACCGGTTGCAGAAAGCGAACTTGTCGAGGGGGTCCGCCAGGCGCTGGCAGGGTAAGCGGGCAGTGGAATCGACAAGACTGAACAGCCTGGCCAGCCGGCCCTTCGAGCTTTTACTGGAACTCGAGCGGCGTAGCCGCGCAGTAGCGGCCGGGCATGGCGCCGGCGCTGCCGCGGACGCTGAGAGAGTCGGTATTGCATTTCGCCTCGGTGGCGAGAGATTTGTCGCGCCGCGTGACGAGACGCGCGAGGTTCTCACCTACCCGGCGTCGATAACGCGAGTACCGGGTGCGCGCGGCTGGGTTACGGGTCTTGCCAATGTGCGCGGTCAGCTGATCCCGATTTTCGACCTCAAGGGTTATCTTGGCGGTGCGGCAACGATCCCCGACCGCCTGACCCGTGTACTGGTGGCCAATCACCGCGAATTTCCGGCAGGCCTCGTCGTGGATGAGGTCATGGGTTTCCGGCGTTTTTCGGCCAGCGAGTTCATTGACGAGTGGGCGCCGACGATTCTGCGTTGTGACAGATATCTGACCGGCGCCTATCGCCGCGGCCAGGAGGCCTGGCCTGTATTCAGTTTGATCCAGTTGGTGGAATCGCCGCAATTTATGAAAGTAGCCGCATGAGTGTAAACGTGGCCTTTTGCAATAACACGTGAGTTGACTATGTCAGAGCAATCCAGAGGAATGGACTTGATACCGTGGCTGACCGTGGCGCTGGCACTGCTGCTGGCGGGTGCCGGTGTCATTGCGGGGCTTAGCGGCGCGACGCTGCCGGCGCTGCTGTGTGCGGCCGCTTTCGCTGTCCTGGTGGTAATTGGCTGGCTCTATATTCGCGCCGGAAATGTTCGTCAGATCGCGGCCGTACAGGCGCAACAGAACGATCGCAATCAGCAGGCGATCCTGCGCCTGCTGGATGAACTCTCGAATCTCGCCGACGGCGATCTGACCGTGCAGGCGACCGTCACGGAAGACATCACCGGCGCGATCGCCGATTCGATTAACTACGCGATCGAGGCGCTGCGCGAACTGGTCGCAACCATCAACGATTCGGCCATCATGGTCGATGCGGCAGCGAAACAGACCGAAGCAACCTCTGTGCACCTGGCCAAGGCCAGTGAGCAGCAGTCGCAGCAGATTGCATCGGCGAATGATTCCGTTGCGCAGATGGCCCATTCGATCGAGGAAGTGTCCGGTAACGCCGAACGGTCCTCCGATGTGGCGCGCCATTCCGTCGACGTCGCTCACAAGGGCGGCGAAGCCGTGCGCCGAACCATCGAGGGTATGAATACGATTCGCGAGACCATTCAGGATACTTCCAAGCGGATCAAACGCCTTGGCGAGAGTTCGCAAGAGATCGGCAATATTGTGGAACTGATCAACGATATCGCCGAGCAAACCAATATTCTGGCGCTGAATGCGTCGATCCAGGCGTCGATGGCCGGTGAGGCGGGTCGCGGTTTTGCGGTCGTTGCCGATGAAGTCCAGCGTCTTGCGGAGCGGTCGGCCAATGCAACCAAACAGATTGAGGTGCTGGTGCGGACGATCCAGACCGATACCAACGAGGCCGTCGTATCAATGGAACGGAGTACGACGGATGTCGTGGGCGGTGCTCTGCTGGCCGAGAACGCGGGCGCTGCGCTGGAGGAGATCGAGCAGGTCTCCAATCAGATTGCCAGCCTGGTGCAGAACATCTCCGGCACCGGGCGCCAGCTAACGACTTCGGCCGGTGACATCAGCCGCAACATGAGCGTTTTGCGCGAGATCAGTTCGCAGACCGCGGACAGCACCAGCGCTGCATCGGCTTCGATCAGCAAGCTGTCGGAGCTTGCGACCCAGTTGCGAACGTCGGTCTCCGGATTCCGGCTACCCGATTTCGAGACCGGAACCGGTGTCCTGGTGGGCAAAGAGGTACCGCGGATCACTAAACCCGATGCGGGCGATGGCGATCCCGATCCCAAAGTCAGAGCGGTCTGAGGCAGACCCGGCGGCATAGACTGGTGGCGATGGAACATCCCGGCTCAGAATCCCTTCAGTGGGTCAGTAAAGACCTTGGCGCGGCTGTGCAGGACGCACGGCTCGCGCTCGAAGACTATATCGAGGGCGGGGGCAACAGGCGCTCGCTGGAGTCGTTCGTGCAGCGCTGCCATGTGATCCAGGGCGTGCTGCGGATGGTCGAAGTCTATGGCGCGGCGCTGCTGGCGGAGGAGATGGAGAAGGCAGCGCAGTATCTGCTCAAGGGAGGTAGCGCCGTAAAAAACGAGGAAGAAACGCTTGATGCACTGACTCGGGCGATGGTTCAGCTTCCGGCCTACCTGGAGAGGCTTGTCGGTGGCGGCCGGGATATCGCGCTGGTCCTGTTGCCCTTGCTCAACGACCTGCGCGCCGTTCGTGGCCAGCCGCTCTTATCGGAAGGCACGCTGCTGTTACTGAATATCACACCGGCGCAGAAATCCGCGGCATTTGCTCCAACCCGCCGCGAGCCGATAAACGATGTCGATCCGGTGCAGCTTGCACGCCTGTTGCGGCCGCGGTTCCAGTTGGCATTGCTCGGCTGGATCAAAGGCGAACGCAGTGACGCGAATCTGGCAGTGCTGGCTGAGGTCGCGGAGAAGCTCGAGCAGGCCGCCACCGATGAGCGGTCTTATCGCCTGTGGCTCGTGGTCGGGGCGGTACTGGAGGCACTGCGCGAGTCCGGGCTCGACAGCAACGTCTCGCTAAAGCGGCTGCTTGGCCAGGCCGACCGCGCGATCAAACGGCTGATAGACCGCGGCGAGGCCGGTCTGTTTGGCAATGGTTGTGAAGAACTGCTGAACAACCTGCTGTATTACGTCGCGCGCGCCGATTCTACGGGTGAGCGGGTGCGGTTGGTACGCCAGCTCTTCGAACTCGACGATCTCCTCCCATCCGATGCGATGGTCGAGCACGCACGCGAGAGCCTGTCCGGTCCGAGCGTGAAGTTGATGCAGACGGTGGCGGCCGCGATCAAGGAAGATCTTGCCCGGGTCAAGGATACGCTGGACATATTCGTCCGGACTGGCAAGAAGTCCCACGACGAGCTTGGCGGACAGGCGGATCTGCTCAAGAAAATCAGCGATACGCTGGGTGTACTCGGGTTGGGCGGATTGCGCGGCAGGGTGCAGTCCGAGCTCGACACGCTGCAAGCCATGTCCGATGGCAGCGCAGCGGCCGAGGATGCGGCACTCGAGCGGATCGCCGCGACGCTGTTGCACGTCGAGGACAGTCTTGACGATCAACTGCTGAGGCTGATCATGCCGGTGGGTGTGCCGGTGGCATTTCCGGACCCGGACGAAGGTGATCAGGAAAGCGAGTATCGTCAGGTTACCGAAGCCGTGGTGCGTGAGTGTATTCTCAATCTCACGCGGGTAAAGGATTCCATCACCCAGGCGGTCGACCAGCCGCAGGATGTCGCCGTGCTGGAGAATCTGCCGCCGCTCCTGCGCGGGATCACTGCGGCGCTGCTGATGTTGAACCGCACGCGCGCCGTTGCTGTCGTCGAGCGAATCGGTGAGCTGGCCCGGCGCCTGTTCCAGGCGGATCAGCCCGCGCTGGTCAGTGGCAAGGTCGATCGGCTGGCGGACGCGATCGTCAGCCTCGAATATTATCTCGAGACTATCCAGGCCGGGCGCGCGGACCCGTGGTACATGCTCGACAACTCCGAGAGTTGTCTCAGATTTCTCGAAGATGCAGCCGCGCAGGCCGAGGCGATGCCACTACCCGACGCAGCGCCGGAGGCGACGCTGGTGCTCGGCGATCGCGCCCACGATGACACTGTTGCCGCGGATGCGGAAACCCGCGTCATTGGCGAATCTGAGGCGCCGGTTGAGCTCCCGCCGCCACTGCCGGAGCCTGCCCCGAAGGATGAACCTGCGGAAAAACCGGCGCTCGTGGCGATGCGGCTTGCCAGGGACGGGACCGGACCGGACCCGGATATTCTCGAGCTCTTTATCGAAGAGGCCAAGGACGAACTGGGGCAGTTGGCCACACGGCTGCCAGCGTGGCTGGATGACCCGGCGGATTCGGACGCGCTGACGGTTTCGCGGCGCTCGTTTCACACGCTCAAGGGTAGTGGGCGAATGGTCGGGGCCGAGGCGATCGGTGAGCTTGGCTGGGTCATTGAAAACCTGCTGAACAGGATTATTGCCGGGACGCTGCAACGGACGCCCGGCATGCTCTCGGTGTTGCGGCAATCGCTGGATTTGCTTCCCATACTGATCGAGCAGCTCGAAACCGGTGTCAATCCCGGGCCGGCGCTGCAACGGTTGATTGCCCAGGCGGAAGCTTTGGCGCGCGGTGAAGAACCGACCGTGGCGCTGGCGGATTCGTTTGCCGTTTCGAGCCCGACCACGACCGAATTCGTCCCGCCCGAACCGGAGCCGGCCGAGTTATCGGATCTCGCTCAGATCGAGGCCGAGGCGGAAGTCGCAACATTGACCGGACTGGACGAGATGGATCCGGTTCTGAAGGAGATTTTCACCAAGGAAACGGGTGGCCACCTGGAGGCGATTCGTGCTTATTTGAGGGATTGCGAGTCATTTGGCGCCCCTTACTCGATCACCGAGGCGCTGCACCGGTCGTGTCACACGCTGAGCGGAAGCGCAAACATGGCGGGCGTTGCCGTTGCGGTCGAGGTCGCCACGCCGTGGAATGCCTACCTGCGCAAATTGTACGACACGGGTCTTGGCCTCTCGGCCGAAGGTCTCGAGACCTGTGAGGCGGTGGTGGCGGCAATGGAGGCGATCGTTGCGCGGCTGAAACACGGCTTTGGCGACGTCCCCGATGTCGAATCCCTGGTTGCGCGAATTGGCTGGCTCGACGCCGAGTTCGAACGCAATGCTCATGAGTATCAACCGGCCGCGCCTGCCTCCGGAGACGGCGCTGCCGCGACCCCGGAATTCGATACCGAAATCGCTGCGATTTTCTGCGAGGAGGCGACCGAATTGCTCGAAGCCGCGGAGCAGTCGTTTGCCTCCTGGTCTTTCGACTGGAGTGACGAAGAGGCGATCGCGGAGTTGCGGCGGCACCTGCATACGCTTAAAGGCGGTGCGCGGATGGCGGGTCTGCGCCCGATGGGCGATCTAAGCCATGAAATGGAAACGTTGCTGATTCGGGTCGGTGGCGGTGACATCGAAACCGGTGAGAAGTTGCGCGCAGTCTTCCAGCGCGGCATCGATGAGTTGCATCGCATGCGTGAAGCCGTGGCGGATGGTGTTTACCCGCAGCCGGGGACGGATGTGACGGACGCTATTCGCGGGTTTTTGCCCGGCGCCGTTGCTGAGGCATCTGAGCCCGCGGAGCCGGTGGTCACGGAGCAACCGGCGGCTGGCACGCGCGAACAACACAGCGACGTGGTGGGTGAAACTGCGGATGATGCTGCGAGCGCGACGGTTGCGGCGGATCAGCTGTCTGCGGGCGAGGATGCCACCGATGACGGAGATCATGGCGTTACCCGCGATGCAGTTGCCGCCGAACAGGATGGCGAGTCGGAAGACTCTGTTGCCACCGATGACACTGCGGTTGGCGAGGATGTTGTCGCAGCGGGCGATGCCCTCGAGGAGAAAGACCGGGGCGAGGCAGAGCCGCTCTCGATCACGACTGTTGCCGGGGTCGCCCCGGTCAAAAGCCAAGGCGATGACAGTGGCGCAGCGTCCGAGATCGCAGCTTCCCGTCAGGGTCGCGGCGAGCAACGTGGTGAGGTAGCGAGAGTCGATGCCGACCTGCTCGAGGAATTGCTCAATAATGCCGGCGAGATCAGTATTTTTCGCTCCCGACTCGACCAGCAGGTCAAATCGGTCGAGTTCAATCTGGCTGAGCTGGCACAGACGGTATCGCGCCTGAAGGACCAGTTACGCAACCTCGAGATCGAGACCGAGGCGCAAATCATCCATCGGCACCAATCCGAGATCGAAGGCGCCGGTGATTTCGATCCTCTCGAACTCGATCGCTATTCGCTGATTCAGCAACTCTCGCGCGCGCTTGCGGAGACGGCCAGCGATGTCGACAGCATCCGTTCGCTGATGCATGGCCAGATTCGCGATGCCGATGCGTTGCTGGTTCAGCAGGGCAGGGTGACGACTGCGCTGCAGCATGGTCTGATGCGCACGCGCATGGTGCCATTCGAACGTCATGGTGCTCGCCTCGGCCGCGTTGTGCGGCAGGTGGCCGCCGAGGTCGGCAAACGCGCAGAGCTGGAGCTGCACGGCGGCGGAGAGCTGGACAGGCAGGTTCTCGAGCGGATGTTGTCGCCGCTCGAACATATGTTGCGAAATGCCGTCGTGCACGGCATCGAGTTCCCCCAGCAACGGCGCGCAGCGGGTAAACCGGAAACCGGCCGGATCACGGCCAACGTTCGCCGTGAGGGTGCCGAAGTCCTGGTGGAAATCGGCGATGATGGTTCGGGCCTCGATATTGCTGCCATACGTGAGAATGCGGTTGCGCGAGGTCTGGTTGGCGCGGACAAGATACGTACCGACCAGCAGGCGATACAGTTTATTTTCGAACCCGGTTTCAGCACGGCCGCGGAACTGACCCAGGCGGCCGGTCGCGGGGTCGGGATGGACGTTGTGGCGAATGAGGTTCGCCGTCTCGGTGGCAGCATCTCCGTCACTACCGAGCAAGGTAAGGGCACGAGTTTTCTGGTGCGGCTGCCGTTTACCCTTGCAATTGCACAGGCAATGATCGTGCGCGTCAATGACGAGTATTACGCGCTGCCGCTGACCTCTGTCGAAGGGATAGCGCGTATCCCACGCGAGGAGCTTCTTGCCAAGCTGGAACAGCCGGATCCCGTTTATGAATACGGCGGTGAGGACTACCGTTTCCAGTACCTTGCGCAGTATGTCGGTGCTGACATACCGGCGCTTGCGGAAGACAGTCCCTCGGTGCCGGTTGTGCTGGTACGGGCGGGCGAGTACTCGACTGCGCTGATCGGCGACGAGTTGCTTGGCAGCCGTGAAGTCGTTGTGAAATCGGTCGGTCCGCAGCTTGCGACGATCGACGGTATTGCCGGCGCGACGATAATGGGTGACGGGCGGATCGCGATCATTCTCGATGCGCCGACTCTGTTGCGAACCGCGGTGCAGCCGGCGGCATCCGCCTCGGCGGCGGAATTGGAAGACGATCGCACATTTGTCCTGGTCGTGGACGATTCGATTACCGTGCGCAGGGTGACCCAGCGCTTGCTGGAACGCAACGGCATGCGCGTTCAGACGGCGAAAGATGGCGTCGATGCGATGGCGATTCTGCAGGAGCATCATCCGGATATTATTTTGCTGGATATCGAAATGCCGCGGATGGACGGATACGAACTGGCCGGCAATATCCGCAATGACAGTCGTCTCGAGAACATCCCGATCATCATGATTACGTCGCGAGTGGGGTCGAAGCACCGTGCCCGCGCAATTGAACTGGGCGTTGACGATTATCTCGGCAAGCCGTATCAGGAAGCACAGCTTCTCGATGCGATCGAGCCTTTGGTAAGCGTGGGGAGAGAGGGCAATGAGCGACTCCGCTGAAGAGCTGTACAGCCTGCTGATCCCGCTCGATGGCATGCGCTTGCTGCTGCCGCGTGCCTGTGTCGCCGAGGTGATCGGGTATCACTCTCCGGTACCGGTGGAGGGATGCCCGCCGTGGTTGCTCGGTTACGCGGACTGGTCGGGCCGGGCTGTCCCGGTGATTTCGTTCGAAGGCAGCGGTGGCCGCCCCGTCGCAGAACTCGGCGCCCGCTGCAAGGTCGTGATCGTGCAGGCCATTGGTGGCCAGTTGGCGATCCCGTTTTTTGGCATCGTAGCTCAGGGATTTCCGCAGCTGGTTCGGGTTAGCCGCGAGGTTCTGAATGTTGACGATTCGCAGGAGTTCGGCGAGGACGACGTGGTGCTATGCCAACTCCAGATGCTGAACGAGAAGCCCCTTGTTCCTGACCTCGAGCGCCTCGAAGCGATGATTCATGCCGCGTTGTCGCAACGCGCCATGGCCCTTTAGATATCTCCCCAGCGGGCCTGGGCCAGCGCAATTCCTGCCAGTGCGGCCGTCTCGGTGCGCAGCGTCCGCGGACCCAGTGTGGCGGCGGCAAATCCATTGTGTTTTGCGGTTTCGTACTCGTCCCGGGTCAATCCGCCCTCCGGGCCAACCAGCAGCGTGAGGCAGGCAGGGTCGAGGTCGATGTCCGCCAGGCGGACGGGCGCGCCAGGTGCGAGCACGATACCGTCCTCGGCGGGATTGCGTTGGCCAAGAAAATCGCCAAGGCCAAGGGTCGGTTCTATCGATGGGAGCAGCGATCTTCCGCACTGCTCGCAGGCATGTGCAATCACCGCCTCCCAGTGGGCGAGGCGTTTGTCGGCTCTTGCTGCATCAAGCCGGACGACGCTGCGCTCGGTCACTACAGGAACGATGCGACTCACGCCGAGTTCGGTCGCCTTTTGCATTACCCAGTCCATTTTTTCGCGCCGGGACAAGCCGTGCGCCAGCGTGACTTGCAACGGTGACTCGTCGAGTGCGGGCACTTCCTCGATAACTTCGACACGAACGCCGCGCCGGGTTGCCGCGATCAGGCGAATCCGAAACTGCTGACCCTTTCCGTCGAACCCGATCGCCTCGTCGCCGGCGCGCATTCTCAGCACCTGGGAGGCATGGCGGGCGCTGCCATCGGGCAGGTCGATGGTTGCGCCGGGGCGCAACGGCGTGGCTACATGCAGTCGTATCAACCGCATGTCGCAGCGTGGATGCCGTCACGGGCCGTGCGCGCCATCAAATCGACATGCTCGTCCTCGATGATATAGGGCGGCATGAAATACACGACATTACCGAGCGGGCGCAACAACACGCCGTGCTTGAGACCGTGTTGATACACTTTCAGACCGCGCCTTTCCTGCCACGGAAACGCGGTCAGCGCGGCACGCTCCGCGACCATCTCGATCGCGAGGATCATTCCGCGCTGGCGAATATCTCCGACGTGGGGATGATCCCGAAGATCGGCGACTGCGGCCGCCATGCAGGCAGCGGTTGCGCGATTACGCTCGAGCACGGTGCCGTCGGCCAGAAGATCGAGTGTGGCGAGTGCGGCTGCGCAGCCAAGTGGATTGCCGGTGTAACTGTGCGAGTGGAGAAACGCGGTCAGATTGGTGTAGTCGTCGTAGAAGGCTTCGTAGACCAGATTGGAGGTCAGTACGGCAGACAGAGGCAGGTACCCGCCGGTCAGTCCCTTGGACAGGCACATGAAATCAGGAGAGATGGCAGCCTGTTCGCAGGCAAACAAGCTGCCAGTGCGGCCAAAACCTACCGCTATCTCATCGGCAATCAGGTGGATTCCGAGCTCATCGCAGCACTCGCGCAGCAGCGACAGGTAAACCGGATCATACATCCGCATGCCGCCGGCGCACTGCACCAGTGGCTCGACAATGATTGCGCAAACGCTGTCCGCGTGCCGCTCCAGCACCGCGCGCGTGGCCGTAAACGCTTCTTTGCTGTGCTCCTCGCAGCTGGTACCCGCTGCGCGGCCGTAGCAATCCGGGGAAGGAACCGTGATCGCTTTCAGTAGCAGCGGCTCATAGGTGTCCTTGTAGAGTTGCACATCACCAACGGCCAATGCGCCGAGGGTTTCGCCATGATAGCTGTTGGATAGCGTGACAAAATCGCGCTTGTCCGCCTTGCCTGCGTTGCGCCAGTAGTGAAAGCTCATCTTGAGTGCGACTTCTACCGCTGATGAGCCGTTATCCGCGAAAAAGACCTTGTCCAGACCCGGGGGCGTTATCTCCACCAGTCTCCGCGCCAGCTCGACCGCGGGCTGATGGGTAAACCCGGCAAGGATGACATGCTCGAGTTCGTTGAGCTGAACACGAATCTGCTCATTGATATAGGGGTGGGCGTGGCCAAACAGATTGACCCACCACGAGCTGATGGCATCGAGATAGCGGTGGCCGTCGAAATCTTCCAGCCACACGCCCTGACCGCGGCGGATTGGCACAAGCGGCAGCCATTCATGGTCTTTCATCTGCGTGCATGGATGCCACAAATAGCGCAGGTCTTCTGCAGCCAGTCTGCTGTTATTCAATTTGCGTTGCCTCCGCGATGTATTTCGCGATTGTGCGCACAGCCGGCTGTCGCCGCAAGAGAGGTCTTTACCGCGGCGAGTCGAGGCGTGACAATGGTGCCGGGTTCGCGGTTCGATAGGGAGTTGGGGGTGGAAGTCGATCCGGATACCGGGCTGCTTGGTCCGGCCCGTCAGTTGGAATCGCCGAACAGCGATCAGCGCCCCGCAGGGTGCGCGCCGGAACTGGTCGTATTGCATGGTATAAGTCTGCCGCCCGGGGAGTTCGGCGGCGGCTGGGTGGACGCGCTGTTTTTGAACCGCCTCGACCCGGACGTGCATCCGTATTTTGCCCAGATCGTTGATGCGAGGGTGTCCGCGCACCTGCTGATCGAGCGTGGTGGCCACGTCACCCAGTATGTGTCGTTCAATGACCGTGCGTGGCATGCCGGGGTGTCCGCGTATTTTGGCCGCACGGCATGCAATGATTTTTCGATCGGGATCGAACTCGAGGGAACCGACGACATGCCCTACACGGATGAGCAGTACGCAGTGCTTGCGACGGTTCTCGCCGCCCTGGCTCTGGCCTACCCGGCGCTGGCTGCAGTGCCGATAGCGGGGCACAGGGATATTGCACCTGGGCGCAAAACCGACCCGGGTGGATCTTTCGACTGGCTGCGGCTGGATCGGTGCGTGGCGGTGGCGGCAGCGCGAAAGCGCAGTCAGGCATTTTCCAATGAGGCGGTTTCAGCATGAATATCTGGGCGCTTGCGCTGGGGCTGGTCTGCGAACGTTTCCTCACCCGTATTTTGCATCTGCGTGAATTGCGCTGGTTTGACCGCTATTTTGACTGGGCGCTCAATCGCATTTCGAAATTCTCCGGTCCTTCCGCACTCCTTGTCACGACGCTTTGTTGTGCGCTCCTCGTCGTGCCGGTCATAGCGATAGTCATAGTCTTCGGAGACCATCTGCACCATATACCGTATGTACTTTTCGCCGCCCTGGTGCTGGTCTTCTCGCTCGGTCCACGCGATCTTGGCCGCGAAATGGACGAATACATGAGCGCGATACAGTCCGGTGAGGCGGAGGAGACATCGCGGCGTGCCAAGGAGTTGATGGAGAGTGACCGCGATGCCGATGCGGATTCCTATCCCGCGGTTGAGAAAGCGGTGTTTGTTCAGGCCAATAATCGGGTTTTCGGTGTCATTTTCTGGTTTCTCGTTGCCGGACCTGCGGGAGCGTGGTTTTTCCGCGTTGTCGACCTGATGCGCCGACGGGCAAAATTCGAGTCGAATCGGCTGCGCGATGACGAAAACAAGACGGCGGCGTTTCTCCATCCTGTTCGTACGCTGCATGGCCTGCTGGCATGGATTCCGGCGCGACTTCTCGCGCTCGGATATGCGCTGGCGGGGAGTTTCGAGGATGCGATCCGCAACTGGCGCGGGTTCGCTCCCGCCGAGCGCGGCCGTTTTTACGAATTCAACGACCGGTTGCTGGCGAGTGTGGGTTGTGGGGCCATGGGGCAGGCGGAGATCACGGATGGGCGGGCACCCGAGTGGCATGCTGTGCGTTCGGCGATGCGCCTGGTCAATCGCACCCTGTTTGTGTGGCTGATTGCCATCGCGTTGATGACCCTTTTCGGTCAGGGTTTCTAGTTCAGCGGTGTGCCGGGTCGGTGTTTTCGTGGTTGTGTTTTGCTTGTTGGGATCCGCGCCGGCGGCTGCCGAGGACGGCGCGGCGCAGCGCATCGTCAGTCTCGCTCCGCATCTTACGGAACTGGTTTTCAGTGCCGGCGCCGGGGAGCGACTGGTTGGGGTCGTGTCCCATAGCGACTATCCGCCCGCCGCACTTGGGCTGACCCGGATTGGCGACGCGTTCCAGGTCGATTACGAGGCAATAGTCGGGCTGGCGCCGGACCTGGTGCTTGCCTGGGAAGGGGGGAACCCGACGCAGATCATCGATCGATTGCGCGGGCTCGGGCTGCACGTCGAGACCTTTGCACCGCTGCGGCTGGAAGACGTTGCCGCTCATCTGCGCCGCATCGGAGAACTTGCCGGCGAATCGCATCAAGCCAACCTCGTCGCGGACGAGTACCTCCTGGCCCTGGCCGGACTGCGCCGCGATTACTCGTCGCGTAGACCGGTCCGGGTCTTCTATCAGATTTCGTTCGAGCCGCTTTATACCGTCGGCGGCCGCAGCTATATCAACCAGATGATCGAGTTGTGCGGTGGCCGCAATGTTTTCGCCGGGCTTCGCGAGCTGGCCGCGGTAGTCGGTTTGGAGACCGTGCTGGAGCGTGATCCCGAGCTCATTCTTGCCGGCCTCGATTCGCCGCAGCAACTCTCCACCCAGTGGTCGCGCTGGCGCGATGTCAGCGCCGTTGCGCGAAACAACCTGGCCGTCGTGAATCCTTCTCTGACGGGGCGTGCCAGTCTTCGCCTCGTGGACGGGGCGAGACAGATTTGCACTGTACTGGACGAGGTGCGTTCGACTGCGGCCTACCCGGCCCCGTCACGCTGACGCCGCCACAGTACCTCGGCGCCGGATTCGGTTCGGGCCAGAACCCGGGCTGCGACGAACAACAAATCGGAGAGGCGGTTGAGATAGCGCAGCACTTCGGGTCTGACTGCCTCTGTTCGCGCCAGCGTCACGGTGCGGCGCTCGGCCCGGCGACACGTGGTGCGAGCAAGATGGCAGGCGGCGGCGGCTGTGCCGCCACCCGGAAGAATGAAGTCCTTTAGCGCGGGCAGATCGGCATTGAGTTGATCGAGGTGCCGCTCGAGGCGTTCGATCTGTGATGCGCGGATGGATTCGAATCCCGGGATGCACAATTCACCGCCCAGATCGAACAAATCATGCTGAATCTCAATCAGGTAACCGCGCAGCGGATCGGCCACTGCCGGGACCGCGAGTACCATGCCAATAGTGCAGTTGGTCTCGTCGACACTCCCGTAAGCCTCGACTCTGGCGCTGTCCTTGTCGGTCCTGCTGCCATCTCCGAGCCCTGTGCTGCCATCGTCGCCGGTACGCGTGTAAATTTTGGTGAGTCTGTTACCCATTTAAATTCCTGTTTCCCTGCTGCCGCTGCTGCCGCCGCGAGTGTGATCTGTGCCGCTAGTTTAGGGCATGTCCATCGTTTTCGTTTCGCGGCCGGTGTCGGTTGCAGCCTTGCTACAATTACCGGCCCGACCCCACAGAGTTCGCACCGCAATGGACGATTCAGCTTTTCTCGATACTGCGATCGAGGCAGCCCGCGCAGCCGCATCTATCATTCGTCACTACTATCAGGGCAATTTCGAGGTGCGATCCAAGTCCGACCGGACGCCCGTGACAGTGGCGGATGTAGAGGCCGAACAGGCGATAAGGGAAATTATCCAGTCGCGCTTTCCGGAGCATGGATTCTATGGCGAGGAAACCGGGCAGGCGCGAATGGAGGCGGATTATCTGTGGCTGGTCGACCCGATCGACGGCACCAAGAGCTTTGTCAGGCAGTACCCGTTTTTCTCCACCCAGATTGCGCTGATGCATCGGGGGAAACTGATTCTCGGTGTTTCCAGTGCCCCGGCTTTTGACGAACTCGCGTTCGCGCAGGTCGGTGCCGGCGCCTGGCTTGGCGGCCAGCGTCTTCGGGTCAGCACGGTTTCCGACCTGCGAGACGCCACGCTTTCTACCGGCAATATTCATAGTCTTGCCGGCAGCGACCGATGGACCGGGCTTGGCAAGCTGATCACCGAGGTCGGCCGGATCCGCGGTTACGGCGATTTCTATCACTACCATCTGCTGGCCGCGGGAAAAATCGACATGGTGATCGAGTCCGACGTCAATATCCTCGATATCGCCGCGCTTTGGGTGATCGTGACCGAGGCCGGTGGCACGTTTACCGACCTCGATGGTTCACCGGTCAATCTCGCCACACGATCAGTGCTGGCGACGAATACGACGTTGCTGCCGCGGCTCGGGGGCTTGCTGTGAAGTTGCCGATCTACCAGATCGATGCGTTTTCCGCACGGCGATTCAGCGGTAACCCGGCCGCTGTATGCCCGCTGCCGGAATGGTTGGACGATGAGGTGCTGCAAGCTATCGCCGCAGAAAACAATCTGTCCGAGACCGCCTTTTTTGTTGCCGAGGATGATGCTTACCGGCTGCGCTGGTTCACACCGGCAGCGGAAGTAGATTTGTGCGGGCATGCGACGCTTGCCGCCGCGGCGGTCGTCATGCGTTTTCTGCACCCTGATCGGGAGACGGTGACTTTCAGATCGCGCGGCGGGGAGCTGACGGTAAATTGCGAGGGCGAATTGCTGATAATGGACTTTCCCGCGCGCCCGGGGGCAACGGTCGATGCGCCCTCGGCATTGCTGATGTCTCTCGGCATGGTGCCGCGCCAGGTTCTTGTGGCCGACTACTATCTTGCGGTATTCGACAGCATCGAAGACGTGTTGGCGATCACGCCCGATTTCGACCGTCTCGCGAAGCTGGATCGTATCGGCGTTATCGTCTCCGCGCCGGGAAAGGACGTCGATTTCGTGTCGCGGTTTTTTGCCCCCGGGGTCGGAGTTCCGGAGGATCCGGTTACCGGTTCCGCTCACTGCACGCTGACGCCCTACTGGTCGGCGCGGCTTGGCCGCAAGAAGTTGCGGGCGCGCCAGTTGTCGCGGCGCGGCGGCGAGCTTTTTTGCGAGGACCGCGGCGAGCGCGTCACGATCGCCGGCTGTGCGGTGCTTTACCTGCAGGGGGAGATATTCCTGTAGTCAGTCGGCGCGGCACAGGCGGTCCTGCCGCAAGCGCGGCGTTCAGCGCGCGAGACGGATTTCGCTGGCCGTGGCCGGCCCGATCACGACATCTTTGAGTGAACCGGGCATCCGTGCTTCCTGCTCGTTGAGCGGAATCCGGCCCGCCATGATTTCGGCCCGTTTTTGCGGCAGCAAAGGTTGCGCCTCCGGGCTGGCGTAGCCGTCCGGGAAAACCGGCATCAGTGTTTCCGGATCGTATTTGTCACTGGCGCCCAGAGTGTGAAGCAACTCGTGGGCGATAACGACGTTATTACCCGCGGCGGCACGCGGATCGGCAAACAAATGCGCGACACCCAGCAGTCCGCTTTTTAACCCCACTGAGTGCGGTAGCACGGTACTGGTGCCGGGGTCGTGATAGACCAGGAAAATACGAATATCAGGCGCAGGTCCTTGTTGCGACAGGCCGGCGCGCCATGCCCAGAAGCGCAACCGCAGGCTCCAGTACGCATTGGCCAGCGCCGAATGCTGCGGCGGCCGCGGCGGCGGCTGGGTCTGAATGACCGATCCGAGATGGACCTTTGCGGTCTTTTCCAGGGCGATGCCGTAGCGTCGGGCCTCGCTCTGCATAAAAGTTTCGATATCAGTGAAATTTGCCACGGACAGCGAGTCGACGAATGTTTCCATGTCGGTGCCGGTGGGTGCAGCGACCGGATACAGCGCTAGCCACAGAGTATCGTTCCAGTCGGTGGAGCGAGCCTGAGCGAGGAATGCGCCGGTGGCTACCATTGCCAGCACGTAAAGCAGCAATGCGATGCGGAGACCTTTGAACAGATTGCCTTGTGCCATCCTGGTTGGGTCCGTCGGGGCTCGGTTCAGTCAGCCCGGTCCGCCTGCACCGCGAGTATGCGGTCGGCGCCGGTCTGGATGGTCAGTTCGATCGGACGGCAGCATACATGACAGTCTTCGATGTAGCGCTGGTGGTCGCAACTCGGGTCGACCAGAAGTGTGATGGATTCCCAGCAAAACGGACACTGGACCTCTGCTTCCAGTAGCTCGCCCGGATTACTATCCGCAATCACTGCAATGACCGCCATTGCATTGCGGCGGCCGCGCGGTTGCGGTGCGCACAGGTCGACCCCTGCGCGGTTGGCGAGCGACCGCTCACTGCCGCGGCGCTCGCTGTGCCGGCAACCGCGCCCACTCGCTATCGCGATAGAAATCGCGGCTCTCGCCCTGGCGAGGAATCCAGAATTCGGCTGTTGCGTCAAATGTGGAAGCGAGGGCGGTTGAGAGGTCGGCGACTGACTGGTCCTGGCCATCGTCACCAAGGGCGAAAGTGCCAAAGTGTATGGCCATGCCATAACGTGCGCCCAGTTGATCACTTGCCCGGACTGCTTCCGCCGGGTCGATATGTTGCGGTTCCATGAACCAGCGCGGCAGGTAGGCGCCGATGGGTAGTAGCGCAAGATCGGGCGCCCCCAGTCTCTGGCGAATTTCCGCGAAGTGCTCACTCATGCCGGTGTCGCCGGCAAAAAATACAGACGCCTCGGGCTGGGTCAGATAATAGCCGGCCCACAGCGCATGATTGGTATCGAAGAGTCCACGCCGTGACCAGTGCTTCGCCGGCACTGCATGGATAGTCACACTACCGACGCTGAGCTGCTGCCACCAGTCGAGTTCGACAATGTTTTCGATACCGGCCCGCTGCAGGTAGGCGGCATTGCCGAGGGGCACGACAAAGACCGGAGCATGGGTTCGATGCAGGCGCGCCAGTGTTGTCAGGTCCATATGATCGTAGTGATTGTGGCTTACCAGAACTGCGTCAATCGGGGGCAGATCAGCGAACGCGATTCCCGGTTCGCCAAAGCGCCGTGGCCCGGCCCATTCGAGGGGGCTGGCGCGCTCCGACCAGATGGGATCGGTCAGAATATTCACGCCGCCAGTCTGAATCAGTACAGTGGCATGATTGACAAAAGTGCTGCGGATCGCGCCGCCATCGACCCGTTTCGGAGGAGCTTCGCCGATGTGCTCGACGTCGCGAAACTCCCATTGACCGGGCTCGCGGTTCATCCGCCACCGCAGCAGATCGGTCACGGTTTTCACAACCGGTGTCGGATTGTGGAAACGTGTCCCGTCGAAATTTGACGACACCGGCCCGTCGTAGCGCGGCGTCCGCGCAGCGCAGCTTGCCAGCGCCACCGTTATCACGAGAATGAGCGCCAGCAGACGTATCAGCCATCGCCGCGGCCGCGACTCGGTGGACGCCTGCGACATCAAAGTTCCTCAGTCGGATAGATCACCCGGACACGGCCGGCGGGATTGTCCAGAGCATTCATTGTCATCTGTGCGACGCGAGACGCGTCGACCGGCCGGTACTTGCGCAGACTACCGACCAGCAGCGGACTCAGCGCGACGGCGATCGGCGTACTGAGGGCCTCACCGGCGCGGAACTCACGGCGCTGCCCACGCAGCAGCGATGGCCTGACGATTGCGAGATGTGCAAATCCCATTTTTTTCAGTCCTTCTTCCATCTCGCCTTTGATCTGGTTGTAAAAAAACGCCGATCCGCTGCCCGCACCCAGTGCCGAAACCACCGCGAGACGGCCGCAGCCACTGCGTTGGGCCAGCGCGGCAAAGGCAAGCGGGTAGTCGCGGTCAACGATCGCAAAGGCCTCCTTTGAACCGGCCCTGCGCATGGTCGTTCCGAGACAACAGAAGGCGTCAGTTATCCCGCTGTCCAACGCGTATTCGTCGAGATCATCGAAATGGACGACATGTTCGTGCAATTTGCGATGATTCAGTCCGGTCGTTTTTCGCACCAGCGAGTGTACCGCTGCATATTTTTTATTGCTGAGCAGCTGATCGAGCAGCGCCGCACCCACCAGGCCGCTGGCTCCGGCCATCAGTGCGCTGCGTTTCGTCTTATTCATAAGGGTTTCTCCGCCAATCCCGGTCGCGCAGCAGTCGCTCCCGGCAGCTCTGTGCCTGCAGCAGTGAGTTCGCGCCGAGCGCAGACCGGTTTCGCCGGCGCGAAAAAACTGTGCCCAGCCCGTAGTGCGGGCGATCGCGCAATTGCCGCAGTCTGGTAGCAAATGGCCCGGGCGTGGCAGCTGGCACGCACTAGCTCGCGAGACGCTGACTTCCGGCGCGCCGCGGGTCTGCGCCGGTGGCGAATCCGCGCTCGGGATGCCAGCTTGCGGCGGCGACGCCACCGAAAAACATCGACAGCTCTTCGAAGTGGCGCGTGGGGATGTCAACCTCAGCGGTCGGAACTCCCGGCTCACACGCGAGGCGAAATCGGTCATCGACAAACTCCGCATGTACGCGCGGGTGATCGACTGCCTGCTGCAGGTCCATTCCGAGATGGAGGTGGTTAACGAGGAACTGTGCCAGCGCGGTCGTTATCCGGTCCGCGCCGGGCGAGCCGACCGCAAGAGTCGTGCCGTCGCGGCATCGTGCCACTGTTGGCGCCATGTTGGACGGCAATATGGTTCCGGGTGCCCCAACATCGAATCCGCGCCGGTTCAGTTCGATTTCGCCGAGGCTGTTGTTAAGCCACAGGCCGGTACCCGGCGGCATGACCCCTGCGCCGTAACCGGACGACATCGTGATTGCACAGCCGAGGCCGCCGTTGTCGACCGCCGAGGTGTGCACAGTCGACGCAGAGCCGCGCCAGCCTTTCAGAAATTCACCTTGGACGCAGTCGGTCAGCATGCCGTCGACGTCGGCAGCAAGGGCCTGACTCCAGTCGAGATGTTCGCGTCGGTAACCGAGCACGGCTGCCTGGATCCGCGCCAGTGCCGCGATCTGGGCCGGGCCCCAGGTCGAAAACTCCAGGCGCCGAAGCTCAATCAGCATTGCAGCCAGCGTCGCGCCGCCGATCGCCGGTGGCGGGTTGAGGGCAATTTCCCAATCATCGAGGTCGACGACCAGGCAGGGGCGCACGAGCGGATTGCAACGATCGAGGTCCTCTTGGCCAAGCAACCCGCCATTTGTCTGGACATAGTCGGCGATGGCCTTGCCGAGAGTGCCGGTGTAGAAGGATTCCGGACCCTCCTCGGCAAGGGTTTGCAGGGATTCGGCCAGGTGAGGGACGATTACCGGCTCGCCCGGCGTTTTCAGTCGTCCGTCATTGTGAAAGAGCGCTTTTCGGCTGTCCGGGTCAATTCCAAATATCGACTCGCCCGAATATTTCAGATATCCGTAAGAGGCAGCGGACAGCGGGAATCCGTTGCGCACCGCGTCGAGCGCCGGCCCGACCAGCTGCCGCCACGGGAGGTGCCCGTATTCGCGCGATGCATGTGCGAGCGCCGCGATGCCCGCCGGGGTGGCGACGCTGCCGGCGCCGGTCAGGGTTTCGACGCCACCGCCGTATTCAAGCACAACCCGCCGGCACGCGCTGGCAGGGTCGTGGAGCTTCGATCCATGGCCCGGCATCGAGACATTGCCATCTATCGTCAGCGGAGCGCTGTCCGGCAGCCAGATGGTCAGGTAGCCGCCGGAGGTCAGCGCACAAACGCCCGGTTCGGTGGCCATCGACACGAGTACCGATGCGATCGCCACATCGATTGCGTTGCCGCCCTGGCCCACGATGTCGACGGCTGCCTCTGCCGCCAGTGGCGTGCTGCAGACGACTGCGGTGGAGCTCATGTCCCGCCCCTAAAAAGTTGTGGGCCGCAAGGCCGTGGTAGCTATCATGGAGGCGGCATAATATCAGAGCGCCCGAATTGCAATGAACGTGAACTGTGAAGCAGATCACTGCGGGGGTTGGGCAGATGAGGCATCAGGAACGCGGGAGGATCGAGAGTGCCGCACTACAAAGTCAATGGAATTGACCTTTACTGCGAGCTTGCCGGAAACGGCGAGCCGCTGTTGCTGTTGCATGGGCTGGGTTCTTCGAGCAGCGACTGGGATGAGCAGATTGGTGTTTATGCCGAGCATTTCACGGTAATAGCTCCGGATTTGCGGGGGTTCGGCCGCTCCAGTAAGCCGCCGGGCCCCTACAGCATCAGGTTGTACGGTGAAGACCTTATTGCATTGCTCGACAGCATGAACATCGAGCGTTGCCACGTACTCGGGTTTTCGATGGGCGGCGCGATCGCGCTGCAGATGGCGACCCATGCGAGTGATCGCTTCGCCAGCATGGTCCTTGTCAATACGCTCGCCAGTTTCGAGATCGATCACTGGCGCAAACAGATGTTCGTGCTGGTGAGGATAGCCATGGCGAGGCTGGTTGGCATGGAGCGTATGGCCCGGTTTGGAGCGAAAAGACTTTTTCCCCATGCGCACCAGGGTCACTTGCGCCGGCGCATGATCGAACGTCATCGCCACAACACGCCGCATTCCTATCTCGCGGCGCTGCACGCGCTGAGAGGATGGACCGTCAGGGATCTGTTGCCGCGGATCAGTGTTCCGACACTTGTCGTTGCGGCCGATCAGGATTATAGCCCGATTGAGGAGAAGGCGGAGTTCGTGGCGGCAATGCCGCACGCCAGGCTAGAAGTGGTCCACGAGAGTCGTCATGGCACGCCGTTTGACCAGTCAGAGCGCTTTAACAAGCTGGTCGTCGAATTTTTTCTCGAGCACCTGCAGCAGTCGCCCTCGACCGCGTGGTGGCGGCGCCTTGGCTGGCGCCGGCCGGGGCTGTCGGCGGCAGGCAAAAGCTAGCCGTTTAGGGCGCGGGGCCAGATTTGCGGATGTTATACTGACCGGTCTGAATCTGGCCCTACCCGGAGTGCGAGCATGGCAGCGCAGGCTGAATTGATCGGGACCCCATTCGCGGAGCTCGAGCGTCTTGAAGGTTTGTTCGAGTCCCAGCGTGCGGCGTTTCGGCGTAATCCGATGCCGAGCGCGGAGGAGCGGCGGCAGAATCTCAGACTTTTGCGTACCGCACTGATCTCGAACAAGGAAGCCATCGCCGAGGCCGTTTCGGCCGATTTCGGAAATCGCGCGACCTTCGAGACGTTATTCGCTGAAATACTGGTTGCGGCCGAAGGGATCAAGTTTGCGCGGCGCCATATCCGGCGCTGGATGAAACCTTCCAGACGCGAGGTGGGCCTGTTGATGATGACCACCCGCGCCAGGGTGCATTATCAGCCCAAGGGCGTCGTTGGCATCATCGTGCCGTGGAACTATCCGGTGCAATTGGCAGTGGCGCCTCTGACCTATGCGCTGGCGGCGGGTAATCGGGCACTGATAAAGATGTCTGAATTTACTCCGCAAACCAGTGCCGTGCTGGCAAAAATGCTCGGTGAAATATTTCCGGAAGACCTGGTTGCCGTCGTCGACGGCGAAGCCGAGGTCGGCGTGGCGTTTTCCGAAAAGCCCTTCGATCACCTCTTTTTTACCGGATCCACCGCGGTCGGCCGTATGGTGATGGCAGCCGCCGCGAAGAACCTCACTCCGGTCACCCTCGAGTTGGGAGGCAAGTCTCCGACCCTGATCGGTAACGACATTCCGATGGCGCGGGCAGCTGAACGGATCTGTTTTGGAAAAGCCTTAAATGCCGGGCAGACCTGCGTTGCACCTGACTATGTCCTCTGTCCAAAACCGCGCCTTGACGAGTTTGTGGCCGAGATGACCAAGGCGTTTGCGACAATGTATCCGAGCCTCGCCGAGAATCCGGACTACACAAGTATTGTGAATCAGCGTCAGTACGATCGCCTTGGCGCATGGCTCGATGACGCGAAGGCGAAGGGCGCGCAGCTCGTTGCGCTGAATCCTGCCGCGGAGGAGTTCCCGGCAGCGGGCCGCAAGATTCCGCTGACGCTCGTGCTCGGTGCCACCGACGACATGCGCGTGATGCAGGAAGAGATTTTTGGGCCGATACTACCTGTGCTGACCTTTGAATCGATGGACGATGCACTCGAGTACGTCAACGCGCGACCGCGCCCACTTGCGTTGAATTATTTTGACGATGATGCGGCGGGTCGCCGCCGCGTCATTGCCGAAACCCATTCCGGCGGTTTGTGCCTGAACGATGCGGTAATGCACGTTGCGTGTGATGATCTGCCATTCGGCGGAATCGGTCCGTCGGGAATGGGTGCCTACCATGGCCATGAGGGATTCCTGACCTTCAGTCATGCCAAGGCCGTGCTGAGCCGGCCGGCATTCAATTCCGCGCGCGCTATATATCCGCCTTATGGCAATTTCGTACAGCGTCTGATGATGAAGTTCTTTTTGCGCTAGTCATGCCCTCCAGGCTTGTCTACTGCAGCGGCTGCCGGTAAAAAGAAATGTCGCTCGAAAATCCGGGCACCAGGCTTTGTCGATTCCGAGGTGGCGATGTTGTCAATCCGGATGTACGTGCTGGTTATTGCCGTTTTCCTCTGGACGGTCGCTGCGGTTGCGGACGAGCCCATCGAGGTGGGGGAGTTCCACTTTACGCTGGAGGCCGAGCTTCCCGGCGATGCCGATTTTTCCTACCAGCTGGTCACGGGCGACATCAGTGGCTGGTGGGATCACACTTTTTCTGAAAACCCCCTGCGGCTGTATATCGATGCACGGCCCGGCGGCGGTTTTTATGAGATCTTCGATGAAGCCGGTAATGGCGTGGAGCATGCCCGGGTGATATTTGCCCGGCCCGGTGACAAACTGACCATGGCGGGGCCGTTGGGTTTCAATGGATGGGCAACGGAAATCGTTTTTAGCTTTGAGTTCGAGACTGCTGGCTCCGGTACGCTGCTGCGTTTGACCGTGAATGGTTCCGGGCAAATGCAGGACGGTTGGGCCGATAGTGTCGAAGCGGTCTGGCGCCATTTTGTTTTTGACCAGCTCGTGCCCTATGCCCGCCTTCGGTGTGAACAGGAAGGCTGTCGTTAACATCGTGGATCTGTAAACAATTCTTTGCCCGGGAAATATCGGAAAATGTCGAAGGAAAAACTGCGCGACAAGCTGACCCGTCTCGACCGCCAGATTCTGAACCTGGTAGCGCAGCGGATCGGTACCGCCAAGGAAATTGGCGCGTTCAAGCGGGCGGCCGGCGAGTCCACCCGCGATTTCAGACGCGAAAAAAACGTGATTGACGGTGCCCGCTTCACCGCGACCGAGATAGGCCTCGAACCGGATCTTGCCGAGTCGCTTCTGCGTTTGCTGATTCGCTCGTCCCTGACCGCGCAGGAGCGCGACAGGGTCGTTGCCGAGGGCAAGGGGGACGGCCGCAGCGCCCTGGTGATAGGTGGGGCGGGCCGCATGGGTTACTGGTTCGCGCGCTACCTCGCGTCACAAGGGTTTCAGGTCGAGATTGCGGATCCCGAGGACGGCGGCGCAGCCTTTCCGCGCTGGGACGACTGGAGAGACACTGCGCTCGATCACGACATGATCGTCGTAGCGACGCCGTTGCGAATCGCGGCTGATATTCTCGAGCAACTCGCCGAACGGCGCCCCAGAGGTCTGATTTTCGACATTGGTTCGCTGAAGACGCCGTTGCGTAAAGGCCTTGCGGCACTGCGTGACAACGGTTGCAGGGTTACCTCGGTTCATCCGATGTTTGGCCCGGACACGCAGCTGCTGTCCGGACGGCATGTGCTTTTTATCGACGTTGGTGTGCGCAAGGCGACCGATGAGGTCATCGCCTTGTTCGATTCCACGATGGCGCAAAGAGTTGAAATGAGCCTCGATGATCATGACCGCATGATTGCCTATGTGCTGGGTCTTTCGCATGCGCTCAATGTTGCATTTGTAACCGCGTTGAACAGCAGTGGCGAGGCCGCCCCCGAACTAATAAAGATGTCGAGTACTACATTTGATTCCCAGTTTCATATTGCCGCGGGGGTAGCGGAGGAGAATCCGCATCTGTATTTCGAAATCCAGCGCCTCAATGAGTATGGGGACGAAGCTCTGGAGGCACTCAACCGCGCGGTAGCGACGATCACCGAACAGGTGCGCGGTAACAGGGAACAGGAATTCGTTGCGCTGATGGAGGCCGGGCGGTCCTATGTGCACGGCCGGCCACCGCTGCTAAAGGCGGCTGGTTAGACGGGTGCAGGCACGCATGAAAGACGAGTCGGGTGCAGAGAAGCAGATTCGCAGACTGCGCGAACAGCTCGCAATTCTGCGTGACGAGGGCGCTAAAAACGAAGCGATTTTTCGCAAGTTGCTGGATCGCGAATTGCAGCTTCTCAAAGCGGCCTCGCTGTCCGGTTTGTTGTCGGAACTGGTCGGCGGCCTGGCTGCCTCTTACGGACTGGATGCGGTCTCGCTGGTGCTATGGGATCCGCATCATGAATTGCGTCACCTGATTATGAGCGAGGATCGTGCTCCGGATGCCATGCCGGGCCTGCAATTTGCAGACAGTCTTCACGGTCTCGCGCCGCAGTATACGAATTTGCGCAGGCCATGGCTCGGGCCTTTCACCGGGTGTGATCACCAACTGATACTGCCTGCCGGCGGTGATCCGTTGGGCAGTGTTGCGCTGATTCCATTGCGGCGCCAGGAAACACTGGTGGGAGTCATTAATTTTGCCAGTGTGGATGACAAACGTTTTACTCGCCATCACGCCACGGATTTTCTCGAACATCTGGGCCAGGTCGCCTCTTTCGCGTTGGAAAATGCGACTAACCGCGCCCGATTGCTGCGCAGTGGCACCACGGATGTATTGACCGGCTGGCACAATCGGGCGTACCTCGCGACGCGTCTGAACGAAGAGGTTGCGCGGGCGCAGCGTGACGATACCGTTCTCACCTGTCTTTTTCTCGACGTCGATTTCTTCAAGGCAGTCAATGACCAGCATGGTCACCTCGGTGGCGACAGGGTGCTGCGTGAAATTGCCAGCCGAATCGATGCGGAAGTGCGTACCAGCGATGTGGCGTCGCGTTACGGTGGCGAAGAGTTTGTCGTTTTATTGCCGGCAACGGAGAGCGACGATGCGCAGAATCTCGCCGAACGTATTCGCCGGGCGGTGTCCGCCACGCCAATCGAACTCGATGAAGACAACGCACTGACGGTGACAGTCTCGATTGGTATTGCTTCGCTCAGGCCCGGCACCGTGAGCAAGGATCTCAAATCGCTTGGGGAAGGGCTGATTGCCGCGGCGGATGTCGCGTTGTACCAGGCCAAGGCGGACGGTCGGAACTGCGTGCGCGCGGCAGCATGACCGCGATATCCACAAGCGTAATAAGTGCCAGATCTCATGAGATATTTCGTTTTACATAACTTTGCTAATTTGCACGCAAGCGGCATGTGGGCTATACCAGTCTACTGCTGATCGATGTGGGTCCGCGTTACTGATGTGGCGCCGCGCGGTCGGAAAAACAATAAAAAATGATGCTTCGGTATTGCACCAACTCATAACACCGCGTTCTCTGAGGTGCGGGATTCCGTTTTGGAACAGGAGGTTTCTGATGTACAAAAAGGCAATATTTTCGACTGCGGCAGCTGTGGCGCTGGCGTTGTCGAGTACCGCGGGCGCAGCGGGCTCGGGTACGCTCGATCCGGCGATGCTAAAAGGCGGGAAAGGCATGAGCGACGCCGAAATTGCGGTGTTGAAATCGCGTGCGAAAGAAGGTCCGATGGCCAAGCTGAACCCACAGTTGAGCGCATTGGTCGGTGCGCCGACCAAACTTGGCGCGACTACCAGCAGAAAATCGGGCAGTTCGGCTCCGGCGCTGGAGAGCCCCACGCTGATGACGTACGGCGGGTACGTTGTGATCGATGTAATCACCCACGGGGATGCGGGTGCGCTGCTCAAAGAATTAGAGTCGCGCGGTCTGCGCAAGGGCGCCACGGCCGGCCACATGGTTTCTGGTTTATTTCCGATTGCCGGGCTTGGCGACCTCGCCGCGATGAATAACGTGGTGAAGGTGCAACCGGCGGTCGCTCGCACACGAGCCGGTCTCGTTACGAGCCGCGGCGATGTGTCGATGCGCACGGATGAAGCGCGCGCGGATCTCGGCATTGACGGCACCGGTGTTCGGGTCGGCGTGTTGTCCGACGGCTATGACTGCCTTGGTGGTGCCGCGCTGGACAAGGCAACGGGCGATCTCCCTGACGACATCATCGTTCTGGAGGATCTCGATCCCGGTACCTGTACCGATGAGGGCCGCGCGATGATGCAGATCGTGCATGACATCGCTCCCGGCGCGTCGCAGGCTTTCTATACGGCGTTTAACGGCACTGCCGGTTTTGCCCAGGGCATCAGGGATCTCAACGAGATTGCCGGCGCCCAGGTCATCGTCGACGATGTGATCTATTTCGCCGAGCCGATGTTCCAGGATGGCCCGATCGCGCAGTCCGCCGACGCGGTGCGCGCAAACGGCGCCTCTTACTTCTCCTCGGCCGGTAACAACGAGCGCAACTCCTTCGAGGGCAAGTTCGAGGGCTCCGGCATCGGCGGCGTGTTTGGTTGCGAGATGCACGACTTCGACCCGGGTCCGGGCGTCGACACGCTGCAGTCGTTCCTGATCGAGCCCGGTACCACGATCTGGAGCTTCCAGTGGGATCAGCCCAACGCATCGATAAGCGGTGCGCCGGGTTCCGCCAGCGATATGGACATCGTATTGTACTTCCCTGATGGCAGCTGGACGGGCCTTGGCGGTATTGACCTGAATATCGGCGGTGACGCGGTTGAGGTGTTTGGCGTCGCGCTGGGTGGAACCGAGGCGCTTGAGGTAGCGATAGGCCTCGAAAACTGCGGCGGGCCCAATCCCTCCCTGATGAAGTATGTCTATTTCGGTTCGGACCGCCGCTTCGGTTTGGGACCGATGGAATACGACACCGCAAGCCCGACCAGCTATGGGCATGCCAATGCCGCGGGCGCGATCGCGACCGGGGCCTCGGCCTGGTTCAACACCGCGGCCTGGAACGACAACCCGGCCTGCAATCCGGCCTGCCTGAACGGCTTCTCATCCGCTGGTGGCGTACCGATCCTGTTCGACCTCGAGGGTAACCGTGTTGCGGCCCTGCGGCTGAAGCCCGAAATTGTTGGCCCCGATGGCGCCAACAATACATTCTTCGGCTTCGACCTGAGTTTCCCGGTGCCGGGCACGGACGAGCCTGACGGGTTCCCGAACTTCTTCGGCACTTCGGCTTCGGCACCGCATCTTGCCGGTGTCGCGGCGCTGATGAGTCAGCCGACCGTCAATGGCAAGCAGTACTACATTTGCCGGGAGACGAAGCGCAAGGTGAAGACCCGCCGGGTCGGAGCAAAAGCGGCCGAGAAGAAAGTGGCGTCCGGTAAATGGTCATACGGTGTCTGTGCGGCGGATATCCGCAAAGCGCTTATCGACACCGCGATCGACATGGACGATCCGTTTACCCCGGAATTCGACAGCGGGTTCGACCAGGCCACCGGTTACGGGTTTGTCGATGCGCGAGAGGCGATTGGCGAGGTTTATCCGAAAGAAAAGACCAATTGAGCGCTGCCACCTAGGCACTGACTCTTGATCGATCAGGGCGCTGCCCCGCATGGGGTGGCGCTTTTTTTTTGCATTTCGGTCTTGGTGGGTGCGGGCTAGCGGAAGCCATGGCGGATTAAACGCAAATGATATACATTCGCATTTAAGTTTTTAAGCACAACACCTGTCCCGGTCAACAACCGCGGCGTTTGCCGCCGGCAACCACCGCGGGGTAGGCATCGGGAGCATTTGGAGAGAAGATTTCGTGGGTAAATTGAAAGTCATGTTGTTGGGACTGCTGGTCCCGATTCTGAGTGGCTGCGGTGTGCCGGATGCCGAACTGGTCGTGTATTCGGCCCGTAACGAACCGCTGATCAAGCCGATGTTCGACCGCTTTACCGAGGAAACGGGCATCAATGTCGTGTTTGTCACCGACAAGGCCGAGGTGCTGATGCAGCGCCTGCAGGCGGAGGACAACAACACGCCGGCGGATGTGCTTTTGACCGTTGACGCCGGGAACCTGTGGTGGGCGACACAGAAAGATTTGCTCCAGGCGCTCGACTCCGCGGTCCTCGAGACGAACGTTCCCGAGTATCTGCGTGATCCCGAAAATCGCTGGTTCGGGCTGTCCGTTCGTGCCCGTACCATCGTTTATTCTCCGCAGCGCGCCGATCCCCGGATGCTGAATACCTATGAGGGGCTTGCCGACCCGATGTGGCGCGGAAGGCTCTGTTTGCGGACATCGAAGAAGGTCTATAACCAGTCGCTCGTGGCCATGTTGATTGCCGAGCATGGCGAGGCAAAGACAGAGCAGATTGTCAGGGGCTGGGTCGCCAACCTGGCTGCCGATGTGTTTGCCAATGACACGGCAGTAATAGAGGCGATCGCCGCGGGTCAGTGTGATGTGGGTGTCGTCAATACTTACTATTTCGGCAGGCTGCAACGCGACAACCCGGATTTGCCGGTGAAGGTCTTCTGGGCCAACCAGGGTTCCGGCGGCGTCCACGTCAACGTGTCGGGCGGCGGTATCGTCCGCAATGCGAGAAATAGCGAAAATGCGCGGCAACTGCTTGAGTGGCTGTCCGCAGGCGAGGCGCAGGCGATGTTCGCCAGCAGTAATCTCGAGTTCCCGGCTAACCCGGCAGTTGCGCCCGACCCGGCCGTGGCGGCCTGGGGTGAGTTCGAGGCGAGTCAGCTGAGCCTGGCGCGCGCCGGAGAATTACAGAGCGCGGCTGTCAGATTGATGGATCGCGCAGGCTATCGCTAGCCAGCCAGTGCGAACCGGCCAGTGAGGATGGAGCAAACGACCGCGGCGCGCCATGCACCGCGGCTGCTTCATGCCACGCACCATCGGGTGTTGTGGCTGCTGGTCGCTGTTCTCATTGCGACACCGGTCAGCATTGTGTTGTTGCAGATCGGCTTGGCGGCGCTGGCGCCACGGACCGATGTCTGGGCGCACCTGGCCGAGTTCGTTCTGCCGCGGGTTATCGGCAACACAGTATGGCTGGTCGTCGGTGTGACGCTGTCGGCGGCGGCGCTTGGGACTGTATTGGCGTGGCTCACCGCTGTTTGCGAATTTCCCGGGCGCAGGTTTTTGGCCTGGGCATTGCTTTTGCCGCTCGCGATACCGGGTTATGTGCTGGCCTTTGTTCTGGTCGGGATGTTCGAGTACTCGGGACCCGTGCAGACATTTTTACGCGAGATTGTCGGTGCCGAAATGGCGCTGCCAGCCATTCGCAGTCGCGGCGGCGTGATAGTGGTACTGACATTGTGTCTGTACCCTTATGTGTACCTGATTGCACGCAACGCGTTTCAGACCCAGGGCATGCGTGCTCTGGAAATTGGCCAGTCGATGGGGCTCAGTATCAGGAGTGGGTTCTTTCGCATCGCCTTGCCATTGGCGCGGCCGTGGATCGCGGGTGGCGCACTGCTGGTTGCGATGGAGACATTGGCTGATTTCGGTACCGTTTCGGTATTCAATTACGACACGTTTACCACTGCCATATACCAGGCGTGGTTCGGGTTGTTCTCCCTCGAGTCGGCGATGCAGCTGGCATCGATTCTGGTGCTGTTCGTCTTCGTCGTCGTGGTGCTGGAGCAGCGCCTTCGTGCCCGCGCGGATTTTGCCGCGACCGGTTCGCAGGGGACCGGCCTGGGGCGTCTGCGGCTTGGCCGGATGTCAGCGTTCGCCGCGAGTGGATTCGGGTTCCTTGTTCTGGCGCTGGGTTTTGTCATCCCGTTTGTGCAACTGATTGTGTGGTCGTTCGGTAGTGGGCCGATACTCGATATGCGCTTTTTTCGCTACGTGTGGCAGACCCTTGCCGTGGCCTCGCTCGGGGCGCTTCTGACCACCATGGTGGCGGTATGTCTCGCCTATGCAGTGCGAAATCGGGGCGGTCCGGCAAAGTGGCTGGCGCGCTGGGCCACCCTGGGGTACGCGTTGCCGGGGACGGTGCTCGCGGTTGGGGTGTTTGCACCCATTGTTGCGCTGAACAACGCGGTGCAGGATATGCTGATCGGGACTTTTGGGCCGGATGCACCGCAGGTTCTTCTGCAAAGCACACTGGTTGCGATGCTGCTGGCCTATCTGATTCGGTTTCTCGCTGTGGCGCATAGCCCTGTCGAGAGCAATCTGTTGCGAATTACCCGTAGCCTCGACGAGAACTCGCGAATACAGGGTGTAAGCGGCTGGCAGATGTTGCGCCGGGTTCATCTTCCCATTCTGCGTGGTGGCGTACTGGCGGCGTTCACCCTGACTTTCGTCGATATCATGAAGGAAATGCCGATCACACTGATGACCCGGCCGTTCGGCTGGGAGACGCTTGCAGTCCGCGTATTCGAGATGACCTCGGAAGGGGAATGGGCACGGGCGGCGGCGCCGGCAGTGGCGATCGTTCTGGTAGGTCTGATTCCGGTTATTACGTTGACTCGAGGCAGCAGCCGTGTGGATTGAGTTGCGCGGTATCAGTCATGAGTACGGCGGGCGCCGCAACCTCGAAGACGTCTCGCTGCGTCTCGAGAAAGGCACGATAGGTTGCCTGGTGGGGCCAAGCGGTGCCGGCAAGACCTCGGTATTGCGCTGCGTTGCCGGATTCGAGGATATCTGTGGCGGAGAGATTCTGGCCAATGACAAGGTGCTGAGTCGACCCGGGCTGACGGTCGCGCCCGAGCATCGCCACTTCGGCATGGTGTTCCAGGACTATGCGTTGCTGCCGCATCTCAATGTGCTCGACAACGTTCGTTTCGGCCTGCATGCGCTTGAGCGCTCAGCAAGACGCGCCCGTGCGCTCGAGGTGATCGAGATGGTGGGTCTTGAAAACGTGTTGGAGAGCTACCCACGCGAATTGTCCGGGGGGCAGCAGCAACGCGTGGCTCTTGCTCGCTCTCTCGCGCCGCGGCCGCGCCTGTTGCTGCTCGACGAGCCGTTTTCCAATCTCGATGTCGAATTGCGGCAGCATTTATCGGCCGAGGTCCGCGACATTCTCAAGCATCTTGGCATCACTGCCTTGATGGTTACCCATGATCAGGCCGAGGCGTTCGCGGTGGCCGATCAGGTTGGGGTGTTGCGGGCTGGCCGGATCGAGCAGTGGGATACGCCCTACAGTCTTTATCACTCGCCGGCCAGCCGCTTCGTTGCGGAGTTCATAGGCCAGGGTGTATTTGTTGCGGGACAACTGACTGCCGAGGGGCGGGTGCGTCTGGAGCTCGGCGAATTGGACGGTGAGCTGAGCCGGGAGTTTCCGGTCGGAACGGATGTCGATGTGTTGCTGCGCCCCGACGATATCGTCCACGATCACGACAGCAAGTTGCGGGCCGAGGTTTGTGGCAAATCGTTTCGCGGCTCCGACATCCTCTATTCGCTGTGTCTGCCCAGCGGTGATCATGTCCTTGCAGCAGTACCGAGCCACCATGATCACCCGGTCGGCGAGCACATTGGGATCAGGTTGCAGGCCGAGCATGTGGTGGTTTTCCGCAAACAGGCAGACGGCGGCACACCGTAAAAACATAACCCTGGACCGCAACTACGCCGTCAGACCGATCATCATGAATCCGGGATGCCGCGCCTTCAGGCTGGTATGGACGGTGCGATGCCGGCCACAACCCGCGGCGTGGCAGCAACCCAAGGTGGCGCCGGCGAGCACCTTGAGCCGCGAGCCAGGGCCGAGGTCGGTGGCAATCTGAACGGTTTCAGAGCAACGATGGCAGACGCCATTTGCTCTTGTTGACCCAAAGTTGGTTATGATTAGCAGCAGGTCTCGCCGCGAGTCGCCATGACTGACTGTATAGACAAACAGGGTTTCAGAGCCAATGTCGGGATCATTATTCTAAATGATCAGGGCTCTGTGTTTTGGGCAGGCCGCGCCGGGCGGCCCGGCTGGCAGTTTCCGCAGGGAGGCATCCTGCCCGGTGAATCTGCCGAAGAGGCGATGTTTCGCGAGCTCGACGAGGAAGTTGGTCTCACCACCCAGGATGTCAACTTAGTCGGCTCGACGCGCCGCTGGCTTCGCTACAGGCTCCCGAGGAAATATGTACGCCGCAATAGTCAGCCTTTGTGTATCGGGCAGAAACAGATCTGGTTCCTGCTGCGAATGGTCGGCGGCGAAGGACGGGTGCGTTTCGACGCGACGGAGAAGCCGGAGTTCGATCGTTGGCGGTGGGTGGACTACTGGCAGCCCGCGCGCGACGTCATTTACTTCAAGCGCCGGGTGTACGCGAGAGCGTTGAATGAATTGAGGGTGTTGGCTTTTCCGGACGGCGCACCGCCAAAACCTGCATTCGTTAAACGTACGCTTGTGCGTCACAAACGCGGCCGACGCCGCAACACCGGGGTGCAGAGTCACCAGCCCGCCTGACTGCCGCCATCACTCGATCCGACCCCCGCGGATGCCGGCTCTGGTCCGCTGCTGGCGGCTACCCTCATGCGACGGTTTTTGCCATACTCGGCCACGCCATTTTTGACAGATCCCCGCCATGACCCCAGAAAAGCCGAGATTGGTGCTAAAACACGAACGTCCGGGCAGAACCCGGCTGGTCATCGGTCTTGTTGCGATGGCATTCGTTCTGGGTGGTTACGGTATGTACCAGTTGGGTCTTGCACGTGGGGGATTCGCGGACGGTGCGATCAGGTCGGGCGAGACCGACCTCGTGCGGGAGAACCGCAGGCTGGCCGGGGACAATCGGGCACTCAAGCAGAAAGTTGCGGGACTTGAGACCGAATACAACGTGGATCGGCAGGCCTTTGACCAGATTGAAGCTCAACTCGGGGAACTGCAGGCCCGGATTATGGAGCAGGAAGAGGACCTGGCCTTCTACAAGAGCATCGTGGCACCCGACGACGGGGCCGTCGGCCTGCGGGTACAAAATCTCGAGGTCCTGAATAGTGCCGATCCCCGGTCTTTTCGTGTGGAATGGGTGCTGATACAGGCAAAACAGCATGATCGGCGAGTATCCGGTGTTGTAAACTTCTCCGTCGAAGGCACTCAGGCCGGGCGCTCAGTCACCTATCCGCTGGCCGATCTGGATGCCTCCGCCGAGGAAGATGGCACGGTGCCGTTTTCCTTTCGCTACTTTCAGGAATTCGAATACGAGCTGACTTTTCCGGCCGACTTCGTTCCTGAGAAAATTCATCTGGAGGTGCGTCCCACCGGGCGGTCGGCGCGAACACTCCGGGACAGTTTCGATTGGCTGCCGGGCTGAACCCGGCGGTTTCAGGAGGAAGGCATGGTAGGTCGCGCCAGAAAGCGTAAGAAGATGAGTATCGAGAGCCTGGTTGGCAGCAAGACAGCGGTATCAGGCAACATTGGTTTTCTCGGTGGGCTGCATGTAGACGGTTATGTAAAAGGAGACGTCGAGGCCGAACCCGGTACCGACTCTATGCTGAGTATCAGCGAAGGTGGCACGATCGAAGGCAATGTGTCTGTCCCCAATGTGTTTCTGAAGGGCACCGTCAAAGGCGATGTGACGACGTCCAACCGGGTAGAACTCGGTCCGACTGCCAAGGTGATCGGCAATGTCTATTACAATCTGATAGAGATGGCGATCGGCGCCGAGATAAACGGCAAGCTTATTCACCGCGAGCCTGACGCGCCGGCTCCGGCTGACGATGCACCGGGCAGCGGCGAAGACAAAGAGCCAGACACGGCGCCATTTCTGGGCCGCCAACCGGGCTGACCCGATAGTCACCCCGGCCAACGCGACAACAGGTATCATGATGGACATGGAAACACAGGATTATCCGACACAGATGCCGGCGCCGCTGGTGTTTACAGACGCGGCGGCGAAGAAAGTCGGCGAACTCATCGACGAGGAGGGCAACCCCGAGCTGAAGTTACGGGTGTATGTCTCGGGCGGCGGGTGCTCCGGTTTTCAATACGGTTTCACCTTCGATGAGGCGGTCGAAAGCGGCGATTTCGAGGTTGAGAACGGTGGCGTCACGCTGCTGATCGACCCCATGAGCATCCAGTATCTGACCGGGGCGGAGATCGATTACAAGGAAGATCTTCAGGGCGCGCAATTCGTTATTCGCAATCCCAATGCGACTACCACTTGCGGCTGCGGTTCGTCCTTCTCCGTTTGACCGGCGCCGGCCGCGGCTTGACGCCGCCGACGGGGCATTGAGGTAGTCCAGCGACATGCCTGATTCGCCGGAGATCATTGCAGCTGTCGATCTGGGCTCAAACAGCTTCCACATGGTTGTTGCGCGACACCAGCGCGGCAATCTCGCCATTATCGATCGCTTGCGCGAAATGGTGAGACTCGCCGGCGGTCTCGACGATGAGGGCAATCTTTCTGCAGAGGCGCAGCAGCGCGCCCTCGAGTGCCTCGCCAGGTTTGGCCAGCGCCTCGTCGATTTCCAGGCCCACAATGTCCGTGCCGTTGGCACCAATACGCTGCGCCGAGCCCGCAATCGAGGCGATTTCCTGGCTGAAGCCGAGCGGGCGCTTGGTTTTCCGATCGAAGTGGTCGCGGGTGTCGAGGAAGCGCGGCTGGTTTACCTCGGCGCGATACACACGTTGCCGGCGCAGGGCCAACGCAGGCTGGTCGTTGATATTGGCGGGGGCTCGACGGAGCTGGTGGTCGGCGAGGGCGTCGATCCGCTGGCGCTCGAGAGCCTCTACATGGGCTGTGTCGGCATGAGCCAGCAATTTTTCTCTGACGGCCGCATCAATGCCAGGAACATGGACGCGGCGCGCATGCACGCGCGGCTCGAGCTGCGTCCGGTCAAGGCGTCTTTTCGCAGTCTCGGCTGGTCTGTCGCGATTGGAACTTCCGGCACGATTCGCACAGTGCAGGAAGTACAGCGGCAAATGAGCGGCGAGCCGCACATCACGCGAGACGGCCTCAACAGCATCATCGACGCCCTGATCAGCGCTGGCAAGATCAAGAAACTTTCCCTGCCCGGGTTGTCGGCCGAGCGTGCCCCGGTTTTCCCCGGCGGCGTTGCCATCCTCGCCGAGGTCTTCGAAACGCTCAGGCTTGAGAATATGACGGCAGCCGACGGTGCCCTGCGAGAGGGAATTCTGTTCGATATGCTCGGACGGTTGTCCGACGTGGATGCCCGGGTCCGAACCGTAGGTGACATGGAACGGCGCTATCACGTCGATGGCGATCAGGCGACGCGGGTCGAACAGACGGCGCTGACGATACTGGATCAGGTAATGGATCCGTGGTTGCTGAGCAGCGCGCTGGCGCGGCAAATGCTCGGCTGGGCCAGCAGACTCCATGAGATCGGCCTCGACATTGCACATGCGCAATACCATCGCCATGGCGCATATCTGCTTGAGCATGCTGATATGCCGGGTTTTCCCAGTCAGGAGCAGAAATTGCTGGCGCTGCTGGTACTGAACCATCGACGCAAGCTTTCAATGGGGGCGATAACCGGAGTTGCCCCGGCGTGGCAGCAAAAATGCCTGAAATTGATTGTGATTCTGAGATTGGCGGTCCTGCTTAATCGAACCCGGGCACCGGCCTTTCTGCCGGCGTTTCAGCTGGTGCCGGGAACTGACGCGCTGGAGATTCGGTTCCCGCCAGGCTGGCTTTCAGAACATCCCTTGACCCGCGCGGACCTGCAACGGGAAGTCGGCTATCTGCGCAACGCCGAGATCAACCTGATCTACAGTTGAGTCAGACGGGTTCTTCGCCGACAAAGACGCCGCCAAGAATGCAGGGACGTCGTGCGCCGGTGACCGCCGGCAGATTTCCCGGCAAGCCATGGATCGTCCGGCGTGCGAGCCAGGCGAATGCGGCGGCTTCGACCCAGTCCGGATCAATGCCATAGGCGGCCGTACTCTCGGTTTCGCAGCCAGGTAATAATGCGGTAAGGCGTTGCATCAAAGCTGTATTGTGTATGCCGCCGCCACACACGAGTATCCGCTTGCAGTCGGCAGCATGCCGCTCGATCGACTCGGCGATGCTGCGCGCGGTCAGTTCCAGCAGGCTCGCCTGAACGTCAGCGGGTTCGGGCCGCGTTGCCGCCTCGTTCAAAGCCGTTTCCAGCCATCGATAATTGAAATGTTCTCGGCCGGTACTCTTGGGCGGAATTCTCCGGAAATAACGGTCACCGAGCATCTGCGCGACGAAGTCGGATGCAACCGCGCCGGAAGTGGCCCACGTGCCGTCGCGGTCAAATGCCTTTTCCTGCTCGCGTTGGATATAGATGTCCATGAGGCAGTTGCCTGGTCCGGTGTCGAAACCGAAAATCGTGCCAGCCGCGGGCAAAACCGTGATGTTGGCAATTCCGCCAATATTCAGTACCACCCGCAGTTCACCCGGATCGTGAAACGTAGCGGCGTGAAACGCCGGCACCAGCGGCGCGCCCTGACCGCCCAGCGCAATGTCGCGACGGCGAAAATCGGCGACAGTGGTTATTCCTGTCCGGCATGCAATGATGTTGGGGTCACCGATCTGCAGGCTGAATGGGGACATGCCTTCCGGATAATGGCGCACGGTCTGGCCGTGCGACCCGATAGCGCGTACCGCATCGGCCGACGTGCCGGCGGCCGCAAGCAGTCGTTTCGTGGCCACAGCGAATAACTCGCCCACCTCGGTGTCGAGTTCTCCCAGATCGTCGATATTGATTGTCCCGGGACTGCGGACAAGCGCCTGGATGTCATTGGCGACGGCCTCGGGAAATGCCTCGGAATGGGTCGCGAGTATCTGGAACTGTTCGCCGTCGATGGCGACCAGCGCCGAATCCACCGCATCCACACTGGTTCCGGAAATCAAGCCAACGTAGAGTTCCTTCATTGTTCGTCCGCCGGCAGGACAGCGACCTTCTGGCGCTTGACCACATCGAGCTGACTGAGCAGTTGGTTCGAAATCTTGACAAAATCCTCTCGATATTCCATTGGTATTGGCTCCGCTTCGGGCAGTTTGACCGTGCGCGGGTTGCGGTGGACTCCGTTTACCCGATATTCATAGTGTAGATGCGCGGCAGTGACCATACCGGTTGCCCCGACATAGCCAATCGTCTGGCCTTGCCTGACTCGCTTGCCCACATTCACGGATTTGGCGAACCGCGACATGTGAGCGTACAGAGTGGTGATGTTGCCACCGTGCTGAATGATGACACAGTTGCCGTAGCCGCCTTTCTTGCCACGGAAAATAACCTTTCCATCGCCCGCTGCCTTGATGATTGTGCCCGTGGGCGCGGCATAGTCGACGCCGTTGTGCGGGCGCCGGATCTTCAGCACCGGATGCAACCGGCGCGGATTAAAGTTAGAGCTGACCCGGGCGAAATCGACGGGCGCTCGAATAAATGCCTTGCGAACGCTGCGCCCCTCCGGCGTGAAATAATCGCCGCGTCCCCCCTCGGTCTCGTAACGAATCGCGCGGAAGTCTTTGCCATTGTTGACGAATTCGGCAGCGAGGATTTTACCATCGCGCAAATACTGACCGTCCTGCCAAACCTCTTCATACAAGACCACGAATTCGTCGCCCTTGCGAATATCCAGCGCAAAATCGATATCCCAGGCGAATATGCCGGCCAGGTTCATGATCAGCGCGTCCGAAATATCGGCTTGCTTGCCCGCTTCGAACAAAGACGTGTTGATTCGGCCGAAAGCATGCCGCAACTCGGTATTAAGAGGGCGCTCTTCGATGCTGACACGGTAGCTGTCGCCCTCCCGCGAGAGGACCATGGTGCGGGTCTCGTCAATTTCGCGGCGCAGCCCGATAACCGAGTCTCTGTCGACCTGCAGATCCAGCCGGTCGCCCGGTCGCAGCAAACGGAGGTGCTTGCTCGCTTCTTTCAACCGGAGCATGGTTGCAAGATCAGCGCGATCCAGTCCGTTCTTGCCAAATATGCGATCCAGGCTGTCGCCGGACTTCACGGTTACCGTCAGTTGCCTGCCCGAGCGATCCGCGACGGGGTTCTGCGCCGCGATAAAGGCGGTGGACAGTGCGGCGGGAGTTGGTTCCGGCCCGGACGTGATCTGCCCCGCTGATGGTTCGATCGCGGCTGCAGTCGAGCTGGTCGAATCGTTCTGCGGCAAGGTGACATCGAACGGGTCGAGCTGGGCCGGGTGGGTAATCAGTGTCGGATTATTTTGCGCGGGCCTGAGAATCAGGATCGCAGCCAGGACCGCAAACGGCAGCCCGAGACCGAGCATAAACCAGGGCAGCCTGTTTGATTGGGATTGTGGGTGTCGGACTGGCTTATAATCGTGCCGGATCCGGCTCTTTGCGCGGCTCAATGCGACTTATCCCCGGTTGTGAATGCGCGTAACACTAGCGTTTGCGCGGGCGGTGGTCAACGCGTCGCAAAACCGCTCTAAATCTGTGGCCAAGGGAACGCAATTTTGACTATTGAAGAACAGCTGTTGGAAATAGGTCGGGGTGCCGATGAAATCCTGCTGGAGGACGATCTGCGACGCAAGCTCGGGGAGGGGCGGCCGTTGCGGATCAAGGCGGGGTTTGATCCGACGGCGCCTGACCTCCATGTTGGCCATACTGTGCTGATTAACAAGATGCGCCAATTCCAGGATCTTGGTCACGAGGTGATATTCCTGATCGGCGATTTTACCGGGATGATTGGTGATCCGACCGGGAAAAGCGCGACTCGGCCGCCGCTGACGCGAGAGGAAATCCTCGACAACGCCGCGACATATGAGCAGCAGATCTACAAGA
>CAWAOM010000006.1:0-537500 GCA_963783695.1 uncultured Gammaproteobacteria bacterium | reverse complement strand
ATAGCCCCGTAAACGAAAAACTTCATGTGGAACTAGGCGTGCGAATGAGTAGGACGGGACACGTGTTATCTTGTCTGAACATGGGGGGACCATCCTCCAAGGCTAAATACTACCTGCCGACCGATAGTGAACTAGTACCGTGAGGGAAAGGCGAAAAGAACCCCGGAGAGGGGAGTGAAATAGAACCTGAAACCGTGTGCGTACAAGCAGTGGGAGCCCCTTCGGGGGTGACTGCGTACCTTTTGTATAATGGGTCAGCGAGTTACTTTCAGTGGCAAGCTTAACCGCATAGGGGAGGCGTAGGGAAACCGAGTCTTAACTGGGCGTCATAGTCGCTGGGAGTAGACCCGAAACCGGGCGATCTACCCATGGCCAGGGTGAAGGCAGGGTAATACCTGCTGGAGGCCCGAACCGGGTGATGTTGAAAAATCATCGGATGAGCTGTGGGTCGGAGTGAAAGGCTAAACAAGCCCGGAGATAGCTGGTTCTCCTCGAAAGCTATTTAGGTAGCGCCTCGTGTATCACTCTCGGGGGTAGAGCACTGTTTCGGCTAGGGGGCCATCCCGGCTTACCAAACCGATGCAAACTCCGAATACCGAGAAGTGCAATCACGGGAGACACACGGCGGGTGCTAACGTCCGTCGTGGAAAGGGAAACAACCCAGACCGCCAGCTAAGGTCCCCAAATTACGGCTAAGTGGGAAACGATGTGGGAAGGCAGAGACAGCCAGGAGGTTGGCTTAGAAGCAGCCACCCTTTAAAGAAAGCGTAATAGCTCACTGGTCTAGTCGGCCCGCGCGGAAGATTTAACGGGGCTAAGCCGTGTACCGAAGCTGCGGACGCATGAACTCCTCGGAGTCCATGCGTGGTAGAGGAGCGTTCCGTAAGTCTGTGAAGGTGTGTCGTGAGGCATGCTGGAGATATCGGAAGTGCGAATGCTGACATGAGTAACGATAATGCGGGTGAAAAACCCGCACGCCGAAAACCCAAGGTTTCCTGCGCAACGTTAATCGGCGCAGGGTTAGTCGGCCCCTAAGGCGAGACCGAAAGGTGTAGTCGATGGGAAGCAGGTTAATATTCCTGCACCTCGCATTACTGCGATGGGGGGACGGAGAAGGGTAGGCCAGCAGGGCGACGGTTGTCCCTGTTTAAGCGTGTAGGGAGTGTTCCTAGGCAAATCCGGGAATACAATCCTGAGGCGTGATGACGAGGCTCCCTCGGGAGCCGAAGTGGTTGATCCCATGCTTCCTGGAAAAGCCTCTAAGCTTCAGGTAATGCGGGACCGTACCGTAAACCGACACAGGTGGGTGAGGAGAGAATCCTAAGGCGCTTGAGAGAACTCGGGTGAAGGAACTAGGCAAATTGGTACCGTAACTTCGGGAGAAGGTACGCCCCCGGTGGTGATCAGACTTGCTCTGTGAGCTGTTGGGGGTCGCAGTGACCAGGTGGCTGCGACTGTTTATTAAAAACACAGCACTCTGCAAACACGAAAGTGGACGTATAGGGTGTGACGCCTGCCCGGTGCCGGAAGGTTAATTGATGGGGTTAGCTCTTCGGAGCGAAGCTCTTGATCGAAGCCCCGGTAAACGGCGGCCGTAACTATAACGGTCCTAAGGTAGCGAAATTCCTTGTCGGGTAAGTTCCGACCTGCACGAATGGCGTAACGATGGCCACACTGTCTCCACCCGAGACTCAGTGAAGTTGAAATCGCTGTGAAGATGCAGTGTACCCGCGGCTAGACGGAAAGACCCCGTGCACCTTTACTACAGCTTCGCACTGAATTTTGAACATGTTTGTGTAGGATAGGTGGGAGGCTTTGAAGCGGGGACGCTAGTCCTCGTGGAGCCAACCTTGAAATACCACCCTGGCATGTTTGAAGTTCTAACCCAGGCCCGTTATCCGGGTCGGGGACAGTGCGTGGTGGGTAGTTTGACTGGGGCGGTCTCCTCCCAAAGAGTAACGGAGGAGCGCAAAGGTACCCTCAGCGCGGTCGGACATCGCGCAATGAGTGCAAAGGCATAAGGGTGCTTGACTGCGAGACAGACAAGTCGAGCAGGTGCGAAAGCAGGCCTTAGTGATCCGGTGGTTCTGTATGGAAGGGCCATCGCTCAACGGATAAAAGGTACGCCGGGGATAACAGGCTGATTCCTCCCAAGAGTCCACATCGACGGAGGAGTTTGGCACCTCGATGTCGGCTCATCACATCCTGGGGCTGTAGCAGGTCCCAAGGGTATGGCTGTTCGCCATTTAAAGTGGTACGCGAGCTGGGTTTAGAACGTCGTGAGACAGTTCGGTCCCTATCTGCCGTGGGCGTTGGAGACTTGAAGGAAGCTGCTCCTAGTACGAGAGGACCGGAGTGGACGTACCTCTGGTGTTCCGGTTGTCACGCCAGTGGCATTGCCGGGTAGCTAAGTACGGAAGGGATAACCGCTGAAAGCATCTAAGCGGGAAGCCCCTCCTAAGATTAGGTCTCCCTGGGGACTCGATCCCCCTGAAGGGCCGTTGAAGACTACAACGTTGATAGGCTGGGTGTGGAAGCGCAGTAATGTGTGAAGCTAACCAGTACTAATTGCCCGTGAGACTTGACCATACAACACTCAAGTAGTTTCGTTAGGTGTTGATCTGACGACATGCGACACGCATCAGTGTTCATCCGAATTGTGCAGTTCCGTTTACGGAGCTGCGACAACCAGTTTGCCTGGCGGTAATAGCGAGTGGGAACCACCCGATCCCATTCCGAACTCGGAAGTGAAACTGCTCAGCGCCGATGGTAGTGTGGGGTCTCCCCATGTGAGAGTAGGTCATTGCCAGGCTTTTAAATGCGAAACCCCGGTTGCTTCGGCAGCCGGGGTTTTTCTATGGGTGGGATCAATGCCTGGGCCGGCAATGATGATCGGACAGGCGCGCAATGCCTTGCGCGACGATCAGCTTCGCTTTTTTGCAAGGCCTGTGGCGTGACGCCCGCGATCTATTGCGGGAGGCATATTGGGCGATGCCTGCGGGCGTGGTCATTGCCAGGCTTTTAAATGCGAAACCCCGGTTGCTTCGGCAGCCGGGGTTTTTCTATGGGTGGGATCAATGCCTGGGCCGGCAATGATGATCGGACAGGCGCGCAATGCCTTGCGCGACGATCAGCTTCGCTTTTTTGCAAGGCCTGTGGCGTGACGCCCGCGATCTTTTGCGGGAGGCATATTGGGCGATGCCTGCGGGCGTGGTCATTGCCAGGCTTTTAAATGCGAAACCCCGGTTGCTTCGGCAGCCGGGGTTTTTCTATGGGTGGGATCAATGCCTGGGCTGGCAATGATGATCGGACAGGCGCCCAATGCCGTGCGCGACCAGCTGTTAAATGTCTCGCAACAAAGAACCCGTCCGCTGGAGAAACTGCTGGCGATCCTGCTCGGATGGGATATGGCTTGCCAGGTCTTCATATAAATTGGCGACAGTCGAAGCGCGCGCCGACGCCAGGTGCACGAGTCGGCTCGCTACGGGACCGACGAAGTAGGTCAATTCGGTGATAATGCGGCCGGCTTGCTCTGCCGTCAGTTCGAGTTTCCGCGCATTAGGGCTGGTCGCGTCGATATCCGATTGTGCGTCTGGCGCTCTTGCAGCGGGCTGGGTTCCGCGCAGGGTCGAGCTGTAGACATCAGACTTTTCGATAGCCTGGAGGAACTGCTTGCGCTCGTCGCGATTGGGGATATGACTGGCGAGTTCGGTCGTGATGCTCGCCAGGTCGGCGGCAGGGCGGCAGGCTTTTTTGACGAAAACACCGGCCATGGGACCGACATACGAGGCGAGTCGTTGCTCCATGAGTTTTAGCAATTCCGGAGAAATGGACTCGCTATCGGCCTGTCCCTCGTCAGCATTGCCTGAATCGGCCCGGCCAATCCTCGTGGCGCGCGCATTGCCGGCGTCGGCAGTACCTGTCAGCCAATCCGTCAGCGCATTCTGGAACTGCCTCGCGCTCTGGAACCGTTGCTCCGGAGATTGGTGCAGGGCGGTTTCCAGTATAGATACGAGGGACGGTATCTGCCCCCCGGACAATTCCGCCTCTGCCATCAACTCCGGTATGTTCTCTTCCCGTTGATAACCCGGATTCGGGCGCTGCCCGGTTATCAGCTGCAATAACACCATGGCGGTGCTGTAAATATCTGACCGACTATCGACAACGTCTCCGCGCGCGCCCTCCGGCGACATGTATCCTGGTGTTCCGACGACATACCCGACTCGGGTGAGATCGGAAGTGTCGAGACGGGCCACGCCGAAGTCTGCGACTTTTACCCCACCATTGGTAAGGACAATGATATTCGCGGGTTTTATGTCTCTGTGTACCACCCCCATGGAATGGGCGTATTGCAGCGCTGACAATACCGGGACCGCCAGGTCGATGGATTCCCGAATAGAGAATTGCTGTGTAGACAGTAGGTCGCGTAACTCGCGTCCCTCCACCAATTCCATTACCAGGTAGGGAACTTCGTTTTCGATACCGAAATCGAAGACCGCCACGATGTTCGGATGTGGGCAACGAGCCGCCGCGCGAGCCTCCTGCTGGAAGCGCTGGGCGAAATCGTTACCCTCGTTACCCTTGCACAGGTGTTCGTGCATCACCTTTATCGCAACGACGCGCTCGATGACGGGGTCATACGCGCGGTAGACGATTCCCATCGCTCCGCGGCCGAGCACCGACTGGACCTCGTACTTGCCGAGACTCTCGGGCAATTCCGATTCAGCCACGGAGCGGGTCCTCGCTCACTTCGAGTTTAAACAGGAACGGGTGCTGGATCATTCGCGTCGCAGTACCGTCTCGTCATCCAGCATTTTCATCGCGGTGGCGAGGCTGCGATGCATTCGGTTGAACGAACGTGCCAGCGCCGTCATTTCGTCATTTCCGACCACTTCCAGTTCCTCGACATTTTGCCCGCCCATACTCATCGCATCAGCCTGTGCCGAAAGCGCCTGAACCGGTTTGATTACGAATTTGTGCAGCAACACGTTCAACAGCAGAGCCACCAGCAGGAAGGCCATGACCAGGGAACCCAGGAAAGTGATCAGTGCCGATCTCGCTCTTTCCAGTGGCAGGGACATCGGAACCTGTACTATTTGCGCGCCTATAATCTCATTCATCTTCCAGCCGAAACCATTACTGTCACCATAGGTGTCGATCAGGGTTGGCGGCGCCTCGGCCGGCGTGCTGTGACAGACCAGACAGTTTTCATTGGTGATCTGGATAGGGTGCCCCATGTACAACGCGGGACCCGTCGGCGTCATTCTCTCCCCGATCAGTTCTTTTTCCTCGGGATGATCGCGGAACCAGGCCACTACATCGGTTTCCCAGCCAGTTGCGCGATCCGCAGGATTGGTCGGGTTGAGGGTTGCCTCTTTGTAACTAAACTCTGGGTAGTTCTTGCGGAATTCCGTCACGTATCGTGACGCGGCATAGGCGGGCACGGACTGGGGCATGAATTGGCGCCGCTGCTGCACGGCAAGTAACGGGCGGATTTCGGAAACCGTATAACCTCGCACCGCTATCGCGCTCTCCATCATGATTCGCGCCGACTCGAGAATTTCCGCCCGCGCATTTCTTTGCAGGGAGTTGTAGGTGAACAACCCGGCCGCCAGCAGCCCGATCAGGCTGGTAAAGCCCAGTACGAGGTTAAATTTCAATCGCAAACCCATGAACTATTCTCCCGCTTGGCTCTTCTTGTACGCTTAAGGCACCAGACCCTCGCAGGTCTGCAATGCCTCGGTCGCCGTCGCAAATCCATCGATGGCGAAGCTTGCGCTGTACGCCCGGGTGACCGGCCAGGTTGGCCAGAAACCCATTGTTACCGTCACCGACGAGCCGCTCCGGAATTGTTGCATTATTGCGTTGTACTGATCTTTGAACAGGACATCAGTTTCGCCAAAAAGTCCGGGCAGCGGGAATACCGCCCGCGAGTCGATCTGCAGCCCGGTATTTTCGTAGCTAAGGTCCACATTGGAACGCGTATCGACACGCACCGTGTCGGCCGTGACGATCAAAGTGATGTCCGATTCGCCCTGGCCATCCTGTATCCGTTTTGTTGTGGAACGGAGGAAGCAGCGCTTCCGTTGCGAAACCGGCTCCTGCCCCCAATCCAGCGTCCAGCCCGGGATCAACGCCATCGGCAATTGCTCCAGTTCGATCAGCGGCACGACCGCAACGGAATTTTGTTGCGGCGCCGGCGATGGTGCTTCGGACTCGGGCTCGGGCTCGGGCTTCGGTTCCGGGTCTGGTTCGGGCTTCGGCTCGGGCCTCGGTTCGGGCTTCGGTTCGGGCTTCGGTTCGGGCTTCGGTTCGGGCTTCGGCTCGGGCTTCGGCTCGGGCTTCGGCTCGGGCTTCGGCTCGGGCTTCGGCTCGGGCTTCGGCTCGGGCTTCGGCTCGGGCTTCGGCTCGGGCTTCGGCTCGGGCTTCGGCTCGGGCTTCGGCTGCGATTCAGGCATCGGCGAGGAAGCGGGGGGCGGTGCCGCCTCGCCTGTCGGGGTCTTCGTTACGTCGCCGCGTTTGACCGAGCTTTGCTCGGCGCAGCCGTAAAGCAATACGACGACCAGCATGCCACACAGCAGTTTGCCCACACGTTTACTCCTGATGCCAGTCCGGATCTGTCGCAGGTTGCGCCAGCACAGAAGTCTGCGCCGCTCGTTATTGTCACTGTCGAGTCGAAGCAGTGTGAGCTCTCCCCATTAGCAGCTCATCTGCAACACGACAATGTGTTTGCAATGGATGGTTCGATGCGCAATCGGGAGAGGATAGCACCAAACGCGCATCCGACGGATGACGGCGAGAGGTCATTTTCAACGCCTGAAGCAGAACGGCTCGAGCAATCTGAACTCCGCATTGCCGTGACAAGTATTCAGGGGCTTTCCATAATATACGTATCTGGAAATCGCTTCGGCATGGTAGTTAAATCCGGCCCTGGGTAACGGACGCAGTCCGGACGGATTTCGCAATGGTTGCGGCAGTCCGGTCGTCGGTGTGTCGGCAGTGTCTCGACTTGCGTTGGTCGCCGGCTCCGCTACTCTTAATAAAGGACTAATCCTAACGCCGGGGGGCCGTATGTCCAACGAAGCCACTGCGCCAGAAACGCCGATTGCCGCGCCATGTCGTAAGTTGTCAGCTTCGGCACCGTTTGGCTGGCTGAAAAAGGGTGTCGGCGATTTTCGCCGGGCTCGCAGCCAGAGTCTTATCTATGGCGGATTTCTTGTTATTTTGAGCTGGCTGGTGGTGGCCACTGCGTGGGTGCTGGGAAACTACATACTGGTCCTGGCGTTGCTTTCTGGGTTTGTGTTCGTCGGCCCGGTGCTTGCTGTTTGTTCCTACTCGATCAGCCGCCAACTCGAACGTAATGACTCGCCGACGCTGAAACGTTGTCTGGCCTCGGGGCAGCGTCACCTGGCCAGCGCGATGGTTTTCGCATTGGTATTGCTGGTGGTATTCCTGGTCTGGGCGCGGGCTGCATCGATGATTCATGTTTTCTTTCCGGTTGCCGGTGACTACGAGTGGCGTGACCTGCTGCCATTCCTGGCCGTGGGAAGCGCGGTGGGATCGTTATTTGCAGGTTTCACCTTTGGAGCTAGTGCGTTTTCGCTGCCGATGCTGGTTGACCGCAAGGTCGATATCGTTACTGCGGTGGTAAGCAGCATCAACGCGGTTCTGCGTAACAAATCGGCAATGATCGTGTGGGTGCTTCTGATCGTGTTGGGGGTCGGCATCGGCTTTGCCACCGCGTTTGTTGGCCTGGCTATTACTCTGCCGATACTCGGCTACGCAACCTGGCACAGCTACCGCGAATGCATCGATGCCTCTGCATGGCAGCCGCAACCGCCGTTGCCCGGCGATCGTGCCAGTGCGGGCTCTGACGAACCGATTTAATCGAACTAAGCGCAGGTATTCCTTGCGTGTGTTGGATGGACCGGGTCGCTGGAGTGACTTTTGATCGTTTCGTTGCCGAGATTGCGGCTGGCTTCATCCTTTCTGTTGAGATTGGTGCAATGTGCGCCAAAATATGGTGCCAGCGGCTGTGGTCGGGCCACTCAGGGTTTCAGGTAGGCGTACCCTTGTGACTGGAGAATCGCAATCTGCGCCACTCCAGACTGCACGATGTCATCTTCAGCGACGTCATACAGGTCGCTCATGTCGATTCCCCGCCCGGCGATGGTGTTGCGGCAAATCTGGAACTTCACGCCTTGTTGTTTCAGCCCCTCGATGCGGGCCAGCACCACATCTTTCGCGTTGCCTTCGGCCATCTTGTTGCTGCCGACCGCATCCGGGTACATCAACAGAGAAAGGCCATCGCCGTGCAGAACCACAATCAGATCGAGATTATCCCCGCCAACTGCATTGATGTGATTCTGGATATTGATCAATGTCGAGGTCTGGTGTTTTGCGTCGTAGTAGTTGACATGGTAGACGGCCTTATGTGTGACGTCGGCATACGCGATACCGGATACCACGGCTAACAGGCCGACTACCAGCACAATTGCCAAAATCGTTTGTCGCTCCATTCGTGCGATTCCTCGTCTGCGGCATAGCGCAATTTACTGCTTTTTCGGCGATGAGTACCTGCCCATGCAACCAGGTTAGTAAATGCGTCCTGCGCCGGCAAAATGCTTGCGGTAGAACTGGTGGTCGAGACTGGTGATTTTTACGCTCTGGCCAGTTTCAGGAGAATGAATAAACCGGTTGTCTCCGACATAGATACCCACATGCGACACGTCGCTGCCGATGCGGAAAAACACCAGGTCACCAGGTTGCGCCGAGTCGAGCGCGACCGGTCGCGCCGCACGAAATTGCTCGAGTGAGGTGCGCGGTATGAAGAGACCTGTTTCGCTGTACGCATAAAATACGAGGCCACTGCAATCGAAACCCTTCGGGCTGGCGCCACCCCACACATAGGGCACGCCGACCATCTGTTCCGCCAGGTCGACGACGCGCGTGCCTGCGGCAGAGCCTGCAACCGCATTGCGCGGAGCACTCCAACTGCTGTTGGCTGAATCATGTCCCGGGCTGGCACCCGGCTGTGGCGGATTCCACGAGCAGGCCGATGCCGCGAAAATAACGCAGCAAACCAGGTACCAGCGATAGTCGTTTCGTCTCAAATCCATAACGTGCCAAGCAAACGTGTTCCAGGCCGCTCTACCTTGCCATAAAAATCGGTTCCAACGCTACGCGCGTCGACCGCTCGTGGGTCAGCCGTGTTGCAGGTCGATACGTGAACTCGGGGCGTGAAAACGGCCGCCAGCAATTGCGACGAACGAAGCGAAAGTAGTGTGAGAGGGGTCTGACGCAGCACCATGTACGGTGAGGTCTGCCGCGCAATCAGCAGTGGTATCGCAGCGGATATCAGCGCGACATCCGGTTCGCGCCGAGACCACTGCAGGGTCCGTATTACCGCGGCGAATACAAACGGCGGTCTCATAAATCGCATCGCCGGGTAAGGTTATCGACAGAAAAAACCACAGGCAGGGACTGATCATTGCCGCTGTCATTGTCGCTGTCAGGGGGATTCGCGGGCGCCGCTCTCCGTGTGCTCTCTGATCGTCAGCAACGGATCGCCGCCGGCTACCTGCTGCCCGGCCCGTGCCTGAACAGTCGTAACGGTGCCGGATACCGGGGCTGAAATTTCCTGCTGCATTTTCATGGCCTCTAGGACGAGGAGCGCCTGGCCGCGGACTACAGTGTCGCCGGATGCGACCAGCACTTGTTGCACGACGCCGTGCATTGCCGCGGTAATGCTGCCATCGGAATCGGAATCTGCGATAGCGGAGCAGCCCGCGCGATGGCGCACGGCACGGCAATCCTGATCGGGCAGCGCCAGCGACAGCTCGTCCGTCCCGTGCAGCTGGAATCGAATTCGGACCCGCTGCGCATCGACGGTTACGATCGCAGCGTCGTCATCCAGTGCATTGATTTCAATGTCGGTCGATTTGCCGCCAGCGGAGACAGCATACTTGTCTTGCGCCAACGGGAGCACGCGCAGGGTGTGTCCAGCGCCGTCAATCTCGAGGGCGAAGCGTGAGGAAAGGCGGATACCGCTGAACCAGTCACGCAAAGTCAAACTGACACCGGGCCCGCCTGCAAACGCAGCATCGCGGTCGAGGCGGTAGAACAGTGCGGCTGTGATGGCCGCCGCCGTTGGGTCGGAAGTGCCACAGGCGTCGGTTTCGGCGAACAGTTCATCGATGAATGCCGTGGTTGCTTCGCCGCGGATCAAGCGCGGGCTTTCGAGACATTGGATCAGGAACGCCCGGTTGCTGCATGGGCCGAAGAGTGCGGTGTCCTGCAATGCCTGGGACAGGCGCCGCCGCGCGATTTCTCTTGTCGAGCCATGGGCAATAATTTTGGCCGCTAGCGCGTCATAGAACGGGGTGATCTGCTGGCCCTCACGGATGCCGGCATCGATGCGAATGCCATTGCCTTCGCCTGGCTGCCAACGCGTAATCGTTCCGGTCGCAGGCATGAAATCGTGCATCGGGTCTTCGGTGTAGAGGCGCGCCTCGATCGCATGACCCGTCATGGCGATTTCCTGCTGGGTAAATCCAAGCGCTTCGCCGCGGGCGATACGGATTTGCAGTTCAACCAGATCCAGTCCGGTCACCATTTCCGTAACCGGGTGTTCGACCTGCAGACGTGTGTTCATTTCAAGGAAATAGAACGCACCGCCGTGATCGAGCAGAAACTCCACCGTGCCCACACCGGAGTAACCGACCGCGCGCGCGGCACGGATCGCGGCCGCGCCCATTTGCTCGCGGAGGTCAGCCGTCAGGGCAGGACAAGGTGCTTCCTCTATCAGTTTCTGGTGGCGGCGTTGCACCGAGCAATCGCGCTCGCCGAGATGAACGGTATGACCGGCATTGTCGGCGACGATCTGGATTTCGACATGACGTGCGTTGCTAATCGCCTTTTCCAGTATCAGTTGGTCCGAGCCAAAAGTGTTCATCGCCTCGGTGCGCGCAAGTCGGACCGCGGCAATCAATTCGGCTGCATGCTCGACTCGTCGCATACCGCGGCCGCCACCACCGGCCGCCGCCTTGACCATTACCGGATAACCGATATCCGTTGCCGCGGCGAGGATCATCGAATCTGACTGATCGCGGCCGTCGTAGCCGGGGACACATGGCACCTCGGCCTCGCGCATCAGTTGTTTTGCCGTGGCCTTGTTTGCCATCGTGCTGATCGCGTGGACCGACGGTCCGACGAACACGAGGCCTGCCGCATCGCAGGCAGCTGCAAAAGCGCTGTTCTCCGCCAGGAAACCGTAGCCCGGATGGACGCCATCGGCGCCGCTTGCGCCTGCGCTGTCGAGCACTCGCTCGATGTTGAGATAGGATTCGCGCGCGGGCCCCGCGCCGATACAGACCGCCCGATCCGCCAGCTCAACATGGGGTGCGCCGGCATCGGCCGCGGAGTAAATTGCGACGCTGTTCAGCCCCATTGCGCGGACGCTGTGCATGATACGGCAGGCAATTTCGCCTCGGTTGGCGACCAGTATCGTCTCGAGTTTTGCTGTGGCGGCGGAAATGAGAGTGGCCTCGGTTATAGTCTGGCGACGCCAAATGCATTGGGTTTTAGATCGCGCTGTCTTGCCTCGGCGCAACACTCCAGTGCAAAGCTCAACACCTTTCTGGTATCACGAGGGTCGATGACGCCGTGGTCAAGAACGCGTCCGGAGGTATAAAATGCGCCGGACTGGCTATCGAACAATTCAATTACCCGGTGCTCCTGCTCCTGCAGTCTCTGTTCATCGACTTCGATGCCACGACGTTTTGCGGCAACCCGCGCCACATGGCTCATCGTGCCGGCGGCCTGTTTGCCGCCCATCACCCCGGTTTTAGCGTTGGGCCATGTAAACAGAAAATCGGGCCGATAACCGAGACCGCACATACCGTAGTTCCCGGCACCGAAACTCGCGCCAACATATAACGTGATGCGGGGGACCCGTACGTTGGAGGCGGCCTGGATCATTTTCGAGCCGTGCTTGATCATGCCTGCTTGCTCGGTTTGTGTGCCGACCATGTATCCGGTCGTGTTGTTGAGAAAGATTACCGGATGGTCGGCCTGGTCACACAACTGGAGAAACTGCGCCGCCTTGGTCGCTCCGTTCGGATCTATCGGTCCGTTGTTGCCGATGATGCCGCAGGCATAGCCGCGCAGTGCCGTCGTGACGCACACCGTGGCCGCACCGTAACGCGGTTTGAATGATTCGAAGTCGGAGCCATCGACGATGCGGGCAATCAGTTCGCGGACATCATAGGGTTTGCGGTGATCGACGGGAACGAGACCGGCAAGCTGATCGGGGCTATATAACGGTTCGGCGAATATCTCGGGGTGGTGCGCCCTGCAGCGTCGATTCCATTGCAGGCGATCCACGATCTCGCGAGTCATTTGCAACGCATGACTGTCATCGTCGGCGAGGTACTCGACCAGGCCGGAGAGGCTCGCGTGCATTTCCGCGCCACCCAGCTCTTCCTCGTCGGCGACTTCACCCGTTGCTGCATGCAGCAGTGCCGCGCCGGCGAGGGCGGCCCTGCCGCGGCCTTTCACCGCGACAACATAGTCGCTCATGCCCGGCATATAGGCGCCGCCCGCGGTTGACGGTCCATGCAGTACCGTGATGGTAGGAATCCCTGCCGCGCTCAGTTGCGCCAGGCGGTAAAACAAGCCGCCTCCGTGGGCCCAGGTCTCGACCCGGTAGTCGATCAGATTCGCTCCGGCACTTTCGACCAGATGGACGAACGGCAGTTTCATGCTGCGTGCTATGTCCATTGCCGCGACGACTTTTTCCAGCGTCATCCGGGTGGCTGCGCCGGCATTGATGCCACTGTCGTCGACGAGGATCATGCAGCGTACGGCGCTAACGAATCCGATGCCCGTTATGCAGCTTGCCCCCGGCACGCTGGTTTGCGGGTCGGGGTCCTCGACCAGAAAACCCGCCAGACCGAAGAGTTCGAGAAACGGCATGCCCGGGTCGAGCAGTTCAGCGAGTCGCTCACGCGGCGTCAACTGGCCGCGCTCAGCGAACCGGGCCCGGCGCTTATCCGATAACGAGTCGGCCCGGGCGCCAATGGTTTGCAATTGATCGATCAGTTCAATCATGTCCGCACGGTGGGTTGCGAAGACATCCGATGTGGTATCGAGTTGGCTGGCGAAGATGCTCACTCGGAAACCTCCAGCAGGGCCTTGGGCAGAGTAACCGGCGTTGCCAGCAGGATCTGTGCATAGCACTTCCCTTGCGGGTCGTTGCGCAGGCTGGCCACGCCGCCACCGCCGAGTACGTCATGCAGAACAAAGTTGATCGCGCTGATCCCGGGCAGCAGGAACCGCTCGACATCGCCATGCAAAAAATGGCGGAACCGGGCGGCCACGACCGCGGTGGATAATGTGTGCCAGATATAGGGGAGATACTCAGCCCGGCGGGCAATGACTCCGATGTTGGCGCGGTTGCCCTTGTCACCGCTACGTGCCCAGGCAAGGTTGAGCAAAGGGACCTCGACAGTTTCGTCGTCGAGATCGGGCACCGCCGGTGTTGCCGGACGAACAATACTGGCGAAGTTGAAGCGTGTGCCTGTACTGGGTTTGACAGCAATCGCCTGTCCGCTGACAGAAAGTGCCGGCGTAACCCGCTGTTTTGGCAACAGGAAAGAGAATTGGCGCACGACTGGCGAGGGGCGAGGCCGTCCGGCGTGGAAAATCGCGAGTCCAGCCGGTGTCGCGAGGGCAAGCCCGGTCACGGCTTTGATCAATGCGGCAATTCCTTTTGCCGTGGAGTGCTTCGCGGCGATTTTCAGTACCACTTCGCGGGTATCTGCAACGCGAGCGAAATCGCCGTACTGGTCTTCGCCCCCGATCACCTCCACGCTGGTCTCGGTTAACGCCGATGTTCCCAGGGTAAGCAGCATCTGGTTGCCGCGCTGGAGCGCCGCTGCGGCGAAAGCCCTTGCTTTGTCGGCAGCATCAAAGCCGGTAAAGGAAAGCAACATGCCGCCGCGATAGCCATCGAGATAGGTTGCTGTGACCTTGTAGTGATCTGTTGCCGACGCGCCGCGGGCACCCGTTACCGCAACACGATCGCGTTCGATTTCGCGTATTTCGACGCCAGAGAAATCGCAGACAACGTCGGGAAGAATGTAGGCTTGGGGATCATCGATCTCGTAAACCAGTTGTTCGGCGACGGTTGCGCGGCTTACCTGGCCGCCGGATCGGGCCGGTTTGGTGACGATAAAAGTGCCATCCGCGGCAATCTCTGCGATCGGGTAGCCGATAGTGGCAATTGAACCGGCAACGTCGCGCCAATCGGTAAAGTTCCCGCCGGTCACCTGTGGCCCGCATTCGAGCAGATGTCCCGCGAGGCTGCCCGCTGCCAGCTTGTCGTAGTCTTCAGCCTGCCAGCCGAATGCATGCATGCACGCAGCGAGAACGAGCGCGCTGTCTGCGCAACGGCCGGTGACGACAATGTCCGCTCCGTGCCGCAACGCTTCGGCTATTGGACCCGCGCCGAGGTAAGCGTTGATGCTGGCGATGGTCGCAACGGCCGGGAATGGTGCGCCTGACGCCATCTCGGTGATCCCGGATCGCGCCAGGCTGTCCCGCTCGGACATCAGGTCATCGCCGCTGACCACGGCGACTTTCAGGTCAAGACTACGCGCTTCCAGCACCGCGATGATCGCGGCGCCACAGGCTGCCGGATTGACGCCGCCGGCATTCGCAATGACCTTTACGCCCTGGCTCGCAATTGCATCCAGGTTCGGCGCCAGGGACTCGGTAATGAAGTCGGTGGCATAGCCGAGGTCCGGGTCCTTAGAGCGCGCCCGGGCCAGGATCGACATCGTAATCTCGGCAAGGTAGTCGTAGACGAGGAAGTCGATGTTACCGTCGGCCAGCAGTTGCGGCGTAGCCATTGCCGACTCGCCCCAGAATCCGCTTGCTCCGCCAATTCTGATTTCCTTGCTCATCGTTTGCGGTGCCATCGCGAACCGTTTTCCTTCTTTTCTTCAATGCCCCGCGGCGATGCCGCGTCGAATGCGTATCGAGTTTGCCCGGCGTAGGGTCGTCGCTCAAGGGCCTGTGCCAGCCCGCCGCCGCGGCACCCGAGCAGGTTCCGCCCGGTGCACCTGAACCCGCCGGGCAACGAATCAGGTCGTTGCAGTCGAATCAAAATAGACGTCAGTCCAATAATAAAAAATGATTTTTTCGGCCAACAATATGATATTTTTGGCCAACCGTTGACGACCGGATACGCCATGGATGCGGAGATTTCTGTCCTCTATGTCCGTGAACTGGTCAGTTTTCTGGATCAGCAGGGCATAACTAGCGAACAAGTTCTGCATGGCACGGGTGTTCCCGTTGACCTGCTCGAAGTCGCTGACGCCACGATCAGCCGTTTCGACTGCCATCGGGTTCTGGCGCGTGCGGCCGGGTTGGGCCCTCCCGGATTCGCTTTGTGGCTGGGCCGGCGAATGCGTCCCGGCCACCACGGCGTGCTGGGCCACGCGATGATGTGCGCGCGCACGGTCGGTGAGTCTCTTAAGATTCTCGAACGATTTTCGATGACCAGAGGCATCCCGGCGTCGTTTCGCCTGGCAGGGAGCCTGCGTGGCCACGATCTTCAATTCGACCTGACGATGCCGGTCGGTAATCTGCGCCGCGAATATCTCGAGTGGGCATTGATGATTGCCATGTGGCCGGTATTCCAGGATTTTGGTTCGCGCCGGTCTTACCCCTTTTTAATCGAACTGGACTACCCGCAGCCTCCTCACCATGAGTTGTATCGCGAAATGATTGACTGCCCCATCGATTTTGGATGCGCTGCAAATACCATCCACTTTTGCAACGAGGCGTTGGCGACACCGCAGCAAAATACCAATCTTGAGGTGCGCGAGTTCTGCGAACGGCGCTGCGAGATGATTCTCGACGATCTCGAGGCAAGCGGGGGCCTCACCGACCGGGTCAGGAACGCTCTGCTGGCGGGTCCGCCGCCACTGCCGGACGCCGAGACGGCCGCGGCGTCGCTGCATATGAGTTCGCGTGCGTTGCGCCGGGGTCTGCGCCGGGAAGGCGCTTCGTTTCGAGTTTTGCTGCAGCAGGTTCGCAGGCAACTGGCTTGCCGCTATCTCGAGCAACGGGAACTCACTGTCGATGAGGTCGCGCGGTTACTCGGGTACGCCGAGGCTCCGGCATTCAGCCGTGCATTTAAAAAATGGACTGGGGTGAGTCCGAGCAAATTTCGCACCCCACCCCGGCATTGATTGCGCCGCCATCCGGGTCGAGGCAATCACGCACCGGATGGCCAGGCCCCTGGCCCGTGACTGCGCAATGGTGCTGCATGACGGCCAACCTGCATACTGGCCACTGATTGTGGCAACGGCGGTGCCACGGCAGAGCGGTCTGCCAGGATGAATTTTGCAATAGTGACCATGGCGAAATCACGGTGAAAATGATGTCGCAATAGACCCGGCTGGTGTTGTTTAAATTACTGTCACTGCTGCCGCTCGTGAGGTTGCCGGCAGCCATCGCCTGGCGCAGTTTCTATAAAGGTGTTCTCAGCGACACGTTTGGCTTCGATGCGAATACAGAGGCTGCGCCAGCGCTGTCTGATCTGCAGCAGGGTTATCCGGCGCGCGACTGCATTTGCGCCATCGACACGCCAAGAATTCGTTTGCCCGCCGAAGCATTGATGTTCCTGGTTTCTCGCAGCGGTGACCGGGTCCGACCCAGGGAAGTCGTTACGGGTTCAGAGTCGGTGACACCGCGGTGGCCCGCGCCGAGGCATTGCTTCAGGCGCCCTCTCCGTACAGCCACGAACCCAACGCTCAGGCCGTAACGGTTACCGTTGGGCCAAGACGGACAATTGCCACTTGCCGAGGATGACGCGGGAGACGAACGCGCCCCGGTCAGGTTGTTCCGGTCTGCCTGGTATGCCTTTAACCGCGAGAAGGAGCGGGATCTCTGAGTACCGCCATGGCAGCGCCATGCGCGGATTGCCGCCAGCCACGCATTCGATACGGCGCTCGCCGCCCGGGCAGCCGGGTCAATCCGCAGCCACTGCCGTGTGTTTGGCGAAAAACTCGAGCATTCGCTCGTACAGTTCGATGCGATTGTCGAGATTGTAAAATCCGTGGCCCTCGCCGGCCTTTACCATCCACTCGTAGGGTTTGTCCTCGGCTTCGAGAGCGGCGCGCAGCGCATTCGCGTGTGCCACCGGCGCACGCTGATCTTCTTTGCCATGGACGATAAAAACCGGGACATTTATTTTTTGCGCGTTGTCCGCCGGAGACATGCTCTTCAGGTTGCGGTCGTCATCACCGACCATCTGTGCCAGCCGGCTGACGAAGGCGCTGGTTCCCGCGATGTCGCCGCTGCTGTCCAGTCGATCCAGCGCATAGACACCGGCATAGCCGACGGCGCAGCGGTAGAGATCGGGTTCTCTTATGACGCTCATCACCGCGGAGTAGCCGCCAAAACTCGCTCCGAAAATACAGATGCGCTGCGGGTCTGCAATGCCTTCCCGTACTGCCCAGCGGGTGGCATCGGTGAGGTCGTCCTGAATCGATGTTCCCCACTTCTTGTATCCGGCGGCCCTAAACGCCGGCCCATATCCGTCGGAGCCGCGGAAGTTGATCTGCAAAACCGCGTATCCGCGGCTGGCAAACAGCTGCGCCTCCGTATCAAAAGCCCACCAGTCGCGGACTCCGTGGGGTCCGCCATGCGGCAGCACTATCAGCGGCAGATTCTCGTTGCCGGCGGGCGGCAATGTCAGGTAGCCGCGCAGCACCAGGCCGTCGCGGGCCGACATGGTCACTGGCTGCCGTACAGCCATCGAGTCGGAGTCCAGCCAGGGTCGGCGGCTGAACAGGAATTGGGCATCGTTGCTGCTGGTGTCGAAAAGATAGTAGGCCCCGGGGTTACGGTCGGAGTAGACGTACAGCAGGACCCGGCTTTCGTCTTTGGTCCAGTTGACCAGGTTGACGGACTCACCCGGGAACGCCTCGGCCAGGGCCTCGTGCAGGCGTGCAGTGCGATGAGTGCTGTCGAGGAACACGATTTGCGCGATATCAGGGGTCATCCCGACAGCGACAATCTCGCTGCGGTCCGGTGCCCAGACAACGTGGTCGATGTCGGCAATCGGGTGGCTGTATATCAGCTCCATCTGCTGTTGGTCAGGGTCGACCAGGTAGAGACCCCGGGTGGCCGATTGCGCCGCCGCATAGGCAAAAAAACGCTTGCCGTCGGGAGCGATGGCGATCGGTTCCACGGTACTGTCGGGCGCTAGAGGGAGGTCGGCGAGCAAAACCCAGGGCGTATTCGGGGCGGATCGGTAGTGCAGTTGTTCCTTGCCGTCGCGAGTCAGGCCTGTTGCGACCCTGGCGATCCCTTCCGAGTCACACACGATGGCCGAGGTCAACGCCTCGCCAAAAGAAGACTCGACGGGTCCGCGCGCCAATTCCTGGCGTTTTCCGGAGTAGACATTGACGCGGTAAACGACGGGTACGCCGCCCTCGACCGGGTGTGCGGCAACGATCACATGGCGGCGATCCTCCGATAGCCGCGAACAGAGTTGCGCATACGATCGCGTGTTTGCCGCTGTACCCCTCCTGGCGCGATATTTGGTATGAAAACCAAAGACCTGTTTGTAGCCGCTTCCGTCTGCATTGACCGCCCACAATTCACCGGTAGGAAGCGGCCGGTCAAGCTGACCGAAAGTCGCCTGCAGTCTGATCAAAAGGCGCTCTTCATTGACCCAGGTGAACCAGGCAATACCCTCGAACAGGTCAAACCTGATATTGGCCGTGGCGCGGTCGCTACCGGCTTCCAGAACCAGCAGTGACGCGATGCCGTTGTTGTTGATCGTTACTGCCAGGTAGCGTCCGTCAGGAGAGAGCCGCGCCGTGTCGAATTCCGCGGCGCGAACGAAATCCGCGACGGGAGGCGGCTCGACGGCGAGACTCTCGCCATGTGCAAGCGCGGACACGAGTACGAGCAGGCTGGCTAATTGCCGGAATCTCATATCGATGCGGTTTTCGCTGGTGGGATAGCCCGATTGCGCGAGAATGACTCACAGTATATGGGGAGAAAAGACTATAAGAACACGCATTACTGCGCAATGCCGGGAGTTTTTCGTTGCGCCCGGTGTGAGACTCGCAAAATGGCGGTTGTCGTCTATGGTTAGTGCATCCTGCAAAACAGCAGGGCATTTGGGAGTGTTTTAATGAAAAGAACAAGAATCACAGTGGCGGCGTTTTCAATGGCTGCCGTTTATTGCCTCGGTGTATCCAGTGCAATGGCTGACGATGCCGCCGATGTTATCGCCGCTGCCAAGGCGCAGTGGGCGGCCGGCATCAGCATGGCTTCGGCGACCAGGCAGATGGAGACCGTTGCCGACGATTACACGGAGTTCAACCCGGCCTACCCGACCCGACTCGACGGCAAGGCGCTCAGTATGACGCTGGCGGAAGCCGCGCTGAAAGACGGTTCGAAGACGATCGCCTCGGAGATGACCAACGAAAAGGTACAGATTTACGGCGACACCGCGATTCTCACCTACAACTATATCGGCGTCGGCCAGAACAAGGATGGCCAGAATGAGCCTATTGCGGCGAAATCCACCCGTGTCTACATAAAGCAGAACGGCAACTGGATGCTGGTGCACGCCAATTTCGCGCCGGTGGCCATGCCCGACTAAAAAATTTCGTTGATACTGGCGGTTAAAGCCTCGCCGTTCGGCGGGGCTTTTTTGTGCCCCTGGGCAGTCAGTCTGATGATATTGGCTGGCCGCGCAGGGCGCCGCCAACCCGCGCCCGCCCGTTGCTCACGAAGTCGCGATCGATTTACCGATGAGTTTTTCATAGACATCGAGCAGGACAGCAAACTCTCCTGCCCAGTTGTAGTGTTCCTCGATGGCTTTGCGACCGTTGCGGCCTGCGCCGATTGCACGATCAGTATCGCTGAGCAGGTCATCGAGCGCGCGGGCAACCGCCGCCGGATCGAAAGGATCCACCGCGACGCCACAGCGGTGGCGCTCAACCACCTCGGCCCATAACGGCATATTGGTCGTTACAACCGGTATTCCTGCAGCCATGTACTCGAACATCTTGGTCGAGATGGCTTCGTTTGCGGTCTCGCTCGGCAGGTTGGTTATTGCTCCAATCATCGAATCGTCGAGCAGTTGCTGCACCTGTAACCGGTCGAGGTAGCCCGGAAATTCAACATTCAGTCCTTGCGCTGCGGCGTCGATCTCTGCATCGTACTCGCCGCCCTGACGTCTCCCGGCGATAACCAGGCGGGCGTTGGAATTGATCGCTGATTGGGCGAAACCGCGGATGAGTTCGAGAACGCCGCGTGAAACATCGATTGTGCCGATAAAAGCAATGGCGGGATTTTTCCTTGACCAGTCGTCGGCAGGATCGGGAAATTCTGCAAGAGACGGGAAGTTGCGAACGGCGACGGTCGTGGCGGGATTGAAGCGTTCGGCGATGGTTGGCGTGGCAGTGACCACCGCGTCATAGACCGCGCCTGCGGTCTTTTGCGCCAGCGCGATCAGCCAGCCTGCCGGCCGGCGCAGAAGTCCGGGTATCCATTGCCGGTCGAGGACTCTTTTCGGCATGTCTTCGTGGACGTCAAAAATAACCTTGCGTCCATGCAGGCGTAGCAGGACGCCTACCGGAATCAGCTCCGGGTCGTGGAAGTGACAGATCCGGGCGTCGAGTGTCAGCGCCTTGCGGTAGACCTGCCACGCGGTGCGGGTCATGCGCTGCAGCCGATTGCGCGGACGCGGCAGCAAATGCAGCGTCACGCCATCGACCTGCTCCGATGCCGGTACGGGACCGCGTGCCGCGACAAGATGAACGTCGTAACCGGATTGCGCAAGCGAAACGCACATCTTGTGAAAGATACGCGGATCAGTCCAGGGATGGACGCTGGTCAGATGAGCGACGCGGCGTGTCATTGCTGTTTTCCGAAGCTCGGGGTCATGAATTGATCGTCCCAACGCTGGCTGAAGAGAGGATGTCGGCGAGCCTTGTAACGACCGGGTGTCAGGGCGCCATTGGCGCGGAGGCTGCCATTGCGCGGCACCGCATGGTCATTGCGGCCGACCCGCTGGCCGGCATGGCGGGGCAGACGACACGCCTGTCGCCAAAGATTGCCATATATGCAACGGCTGCAGAAACCGCTCGCACGCCTTGGCGCGCAAAGCTAGGGCAGCAGATCGTCGTAGACCAGGAGTTCTTCCTCGTTGCCGCCGGACTCGGGAAGAATGATCAGGCCGGTCTGTACTTCGCCGCCAACAAACTCGTAGGGTATCGGTCCGAAGATGATCGTCTCATTGTCGGTGCTCGAGCGGTCGGTAATGATCAGCGAGTAGTCGCCAGGCAACAGCCGCAGGTAGTCGGTCGCGGCCGGGAATGGCAAATCCCTGACGATAAGGTCATTTTCATCCAGATCCGATGAACCGCTGTCGGCCAGGTAGACAGAAATGAACGAGGTGTCCGGTGAGACGTTGGCAAAGCGCATTTTGCCATCGGTAATGACGCTTCTGGGATTCCCGGCAAAAGTCAGATTGGTTATTTCGTCGAGTGGGCGAACCAGTATCGAATCGTAAATATTGGATTGCAGATACTCACGCTGGTACTCGCTAATGATCGGGTCGGTGGTTGCGGTTGCTGTGACGCTCACTTTCACTTCGGCGGCCGGGATTGGCGTAACCGGGGAGCGCTCCGCGTAACCGGTGTTGCTGGTCAGCGGGGCACTGAAATCGTCGTCGATGAAGGTATCCAGCGCGGGGGCGCCGGGTGAGGCATTACCGACTCGCAACGCCGAGCCGGTGCCCTCAGCATCCAGTGCGAAACCGCCGTTTTCGCTGGACACGAACAGACGAAGCGACGAGTCGCCGATGGACTGGTTGTCCACCACCGCGATCAGCCATTCTACTCCGTCGAGATCGGTCTCCGGGAAATCAACGAACGTCAGAACATCGGATGCATAGATCACTTGTCCCGGATTGCCCGCCGGCGTGACGGAAATCACATACTCCCCAAACGGGATTTGCATGGACGTCGAAAAATCGTATTGCGCAATGGTGGTCAGCGGCGCCGTCGTAGAAAGATCAACGTCGGGGGCAGTCACATAGACGTCGATCGTATCCTGGGCCAGCACGGCATGGACGAATTGAAAGTAAACCTCGGAGATTGGCCGGCGTCGCCTGTCGGCCGTCACGACGATTAGCTCGGGTTCGTCATAATGGCCGGCAATGACCAGGGTCGTTTCGATGTCCTTGCTAACGTCTACATTAGTATCGATTATCGCATCGCCGAGACTCAGATCGGCGAAAACCGGTTGAACTTCGATTCTCTTGCTGCCGACAATCGTGCCGGGCAGGAATCCGCTCGAAGTACCGTAAGGCAGGCCATTTGACACCGTGAGGCCATTTTGCCGGAACGATAACTGCGGACCATCCGATAGCAGGTTGAAACCCTGCAGATAAAAGATACTGGCGCCACTGCTGTTACAGCCGATCAGCACAGCCAGCGATGACAGCGCCGCCAGGAAAACGATTCGTTTGAGCATGGTAACTCCGTGCATGTGACCGGTGTCTGGCGCTCTCGTACCCGCTCGGGATGAGCGGCCTCGCAAGTGTAGCGGCGCGGCAGGCGGCAGTCGGGCCGGGAGGCAATTCGTTCAGACCGGGCACTCTACCGGCAGGTTCTCCCGGAGTCCAGACACTTGCCGCACGGATTGGCTCGGCGCCGCCGTAAAGGCGACATCCGGAACTTCGTCAGCCGGCACTTTGAAACCGCCGTTGCAGAGCCGCGATTTTTTCGAATCGGGCGGCGAGGTGTTCGGCGAAGTTCAGTGTCGTGGCGATTTCGTTGCCGTAGCGATCGCGTGAGTCGCTCAATTGTTGGTTGCGAATGGCCTCGCTGTAGCCCTTGTCGAGATTTTTGGAGTAGCGCCTCAGCAGCGGCCCATTGACGAGCGCGGTCGTCTCGTGGGCCGTGTACGGAGTGTCGAGAAATGCCGCGGCTTCGCCAAGACGCTGCCCGGGCCGGGCCAAAAAGTCGTCGAAATCCAGCCACATCACACGGTTACCGAAACTGGCGGCGGCGTCGGCGAAGGCACTCATACTGGCAAGCCAGCTGACCGCTACCCGCCGGGCATCGTCCGAGCACGCTCCGACAGATGCGCCCAGGCGCTTTTCGAAGTCCTCTATCCGAGCCGGATGGCGGGTTTCAACATCGCGGCGCAGCGCCGTTGCTCGCAGCATCGTCGCAGCGTAGGTGTCGAGTCCAACGAAAAGCAGGATCGCTGGAGCTGTGCTGTCATGCTCGAGAAGCGGTTCGATCAGATTACTGCAGTCGGAGGTCGGCTTGATCAGCGCGCGCTGGGATTCGTGATAGCTGCGTGATAGCAGTGCCACGCATAACTCGAATAACTCCGGCCCGCACTCTGCGGCAGCCGTGCGGCGGGAATACGCCAGCGCCTGCAGCACGCCTGGCTCGCGCAGCGCCAGTACATTCGGGTGAGCCCCAAGCAGTCGCGAGATCAGCGTCGATCCGCAATGGCCGATATGGAACAGCCACGCCGGCGGCCGGTGACATCTGATCCGCCCGCGCAGATCCACAAGCCCGCGCAACGGCAGCCAGCTGCCGCGGGTCGAGGCCGAAATGATCCGCTCATCGAGGAACGCGGCCTGCTCGTAATCCGTTTCGGCCATCTGGATCATCAGGGCCAGTTTCTGTTCGAGATCGATCTGTTGTGGGTAAAGCGACGGGTCGACAGGCAGAGTCGGCAAGACCTGTCTTAACCACAGCCTTCCCTCGCTGTCTGGATGCATGGGATTCGGGTCGGGAAAAATGGGTGGCAGAAGAAGCCGCGAGTGTAGCAGCAGCAGGGGGTTTACGCGCGTGCGGGCGGCAACCGTTTGTCCACCCGCGCAGTCGGTATAATCGCGCGATGGAAACGATCCAACATAAGCTGGCCGAAGCCAGTCAAATGCACCGGTCCGGACGTGTCGCGGAAGCGGAAAAGATTTATCGCCAGGTGCTGGCCGAGAATCCGGGTCAGCCCGACGCCTTGCATCTGCTCGGAATTCTGACGCACCAGGAAGGCCGCCGCGACGAGGCCGCGGAGCTGCTCCGACAGGCGGTCGAGACGCAACCGGAGCGGCCCGGGTTTCATATCGGGCTCGGCCGCCTGCTGGCCGATCGTGGTCAGTGGGGTGCGGCGGCCGAGGCTTTTCGCCGCGCATTGTCGTTACAACCGAAAGCGCCCGAATGTTGTTACCTGCTCGGCCGTGTTCTGGTCGAAGATGGCAAGCTCGATGAGGCGATTCGTGCGTTCGAGGCCTGCGTGCGTCTTGCGCCCCATCACCTCGGCGCATGGAATCAACTTGGCCGGCGCCTTGTCGAGCTCGAGCGCTTCGATGCGGCAATTATCGCTTATCAGGCAATCGTCGCGGCGCAACCCGACAACCGGATTGGCTGGCAGAATCTCGGCAACCTCAAACTCCGTCAGCAGCGATTTGGCGACGCCGAGTCGGCTTTTTCCCGTGCCGTGGCTATCGACCCGCGGCCGGCGGAAGGCTGGTTTGGCATCGCGGCGTCACGCATTGGGGCAGGCAAGTCCGCTGCGGCTGTTGAGGCACTTACCGAGGCACTGAACCGCGATCCCGACCATGTGCCGTCGTTGCTGGAACTTGCCCGCATCGAACGCGATGCCGGTACATTCGACGCAGCGCTCGCCCGTTTGCAGCACGCCGAGGCGCAGGATCCGGACAGTTTGCCGGTTCAGTTCGAGCTTGGTGCGACGCTGTACCTGCTCGGGCAAAAGGAGGAGGCCACAGTAGCATTGCGGCGTGCGATACCCGATCCCGAGCACGCGGCAGATGCGTGGCGATTGCTGGCTCAGATGCGGCGGTTCGATACGCCCGGCTCGGAAGAAGAGGCGGCGATTCGGGCCTTGTTACACCGCGGCGGACTCGACGACGACAAGCGCGCGGGGCTGCATTTTGCGCTCGGGAAAATCTGCGATGAGCGGGGTGACTACCACGAAGCGTTTGCCTCATATGCCGCCGCCAATGAGATACAGCACGAGGTCCAACGTCTCGATCGCGATGATCTCAGCGAATTTGTCGACACGATTATCGATGCGTTCCCCGCATCATTGTTTAGCAGCGCACAAGCTGGCGGCTGCGATTCGGAATTGCCGGTTTTCGTGCTCGGCATGCCGCGAAGCGGCACGACGCTGGCTGAACAGATCATTCGCGCTCACCCGAACGCCGACGGTGTCGGTGAAATCAAGGCCATGTCCGATATTTTTAATCAGCGCTTCGGCGATGCCGCTTTGCGCAGCCAGTTGCCGGCCACCGTGGCCGCGCTGGGTGCTGACGAGCGGGTAGAGCTTGCGCGCGAGTATCTGCAGCAGGTCGAAGCCATTGCTGACCCCGGCGCGAGCCGGGTCGTGGACAAGTTGCCATTCAATTTCAATTACATCGGTTTTTTGCGCCTGCTTTTCCCGCAGGCGCGGATAGTCCACTGCGTGCGCGATCCCATGGATAACGGCCTGTCGCTGTTTTTCGGTTCTTTTGCCACGCGAGCGTACGTTTTCAATGATCTCGAGGATATCGGCTTTGTCTATGCGCAGTATTCGCGGCTGATGCAACACTGGAGCACCTGCGATATCGGACGTGTCCACACGCTGCGCTACGAGACACTGGTCGATTCACCCGAGAACGAGGTGCGCTCCCTGCTCGATTTTCTCGGGCTGGATTGGGAACCCGGCTGCCTCGATTTTCATCAGCGCGGCGGCGCGGTACGAACGCTGAGCGCCTGGCAAGTGCGCGAACCGATCTACCGCCGCTCGGTCGGGCGCTGGCGCAATTACGAACCATGGCTGGAGCCGTTACGGGTTTCGCTGGGCAAGCATGGGATTGGCGGATGAGCGGCGGCTGCGTGCCCGGGTTTGCAGAACTCGCGGTGGCGGCTATGCTTGGCCCCTGAATTGGGGCAGGGCAGGTCGGCTCACAGATCTTTCCGGCCTGCAATCACAAAGGTAACTGAGTCTTGAAGCAGATCATCCTGTTTATAACTTGTTGTTTTATGGGCATTCCGGCGTTTGTCGCGGCGGAATCGGGCACACTCGCGAAAATCAGGGAAACCGGGCAGATTGTGCTGGGTTATCGTGGCAATACTCCGCCGTTTTCCTATTTGACAGACGCCGAGGTGGTCGAAGGCTTTTCGATCGACCTGTGCCGGGTAATTGCGCGTTCCGTTCAGGAGCAGCTCAATCTGGAAAAGCTGGAAATTCGCTATGTGCCGGTAACCAGCGAAAATCGGCTGGATTCCGTCGCCAGCGGTCGTGTCGATATCGAATGCGGGGCGACAACACGGACCCTGTCGCGGCAAAAACAGGTGGAATTTACCCACCTTACGTTTGTCACCGGAGGAACGTTGCTGACCACTGCCGAGTCGGGTATCGAGTCGCTGTTCGGCTTGCAGGGCAAAAGTGTCGCGGTGACCAGCGGGACTACCACCCAGGCGGCGCTGTCGCAGTTTCTTGCCAATGAGATGATCGCGGCGACGGTGCTCGAGGTGCCGACCCATACCGAGGGCATGCGCCTGCTGAATGAAGGCAAGGTCGCTGCCTATGCGGCGGACCAGGTTGTTCTTGCCGCACAGGCCCTGCGCGACACCGACGGTGAGCGCTACGCAATGATCGAAGGTACGTTTTCCTACGAACCGTATGCGCTGGTGGTCAGGCGCGACGATGCTGATTTTCTGCTGGCCGCCAACACGGCGCTGTCGCGGTTGTTTTCCAGTGGCAAGATCATGAAGCTATATCAGCGCTGGTTCAGCGAACTGTCGCCCACGCCGCATCCCGTCCTTGTAGCGCTGTACAAGCTGCAGGCCATTCCCGATTAGTCTTGCACCGTTGCCGGGTCGTTGCCGGTTCGTCGCCGGCCCGGGTTGCGCATCCGCCGCGGTTTCCACCTTACTGCGGTGCTGGTTTTCCGCCTGCCCGTATCGCCGCCTGCTCGGCGGCGTCATCGAAGAAAAACGACAATAACGCATAGCGTTTGCCGGCCGTCACCGGCAGTGCTTCGTGGACCAGTGAGCAAGAGAAGACGACCGCTCCGCCGCGCTCCGGCCGATACCGGTGCGGGCCGTACTCCGGGAAACGCAGTTCGCCGCCCTCATAGTCGCCCGTATTCAGATTTATTGTCATCGCAAACCGGCGGTACCATGCGTCATGACTGACGTTGTCCCGGTGCGGACGGAAGTAGCCACCGCTTTCGGAGCGGTAACAAATCAGTTTGAACGGTTCGTGCCGGTTGACCCGGTAGTGAAACGCGCGCTGGATCTCTGGCAGTACGGTTCGCGCGAGTTCACTTTGAATCCTCTCGTACAGGTCGCCGTCATGGATATAGACATCGCTGCGATCCTTGACGTTGGGGTCGGGCCGCCAGGTTCGTTTGCCATTCTCAAACACAAAAATCCCGGAGGGTTGTCCGCCGCGCGATTCAAATTCGGCAATCAGTTCATCGCAAAAACCGGTATCCAACGCCCGCGGTATTACCAGCACCGGCGCGGGTCCCGAGACCTGCAGCGGATCGACCGGTGCGAGGGGCAGCAACGCGGTCCGCAGTTCTTCGCTTCTGTGCGAGAGGGGGCCATGCAACCGGGTCAGTACCCTGAGGTTGTTGTCCGTCAGGATGCCCCAGGGGTTCTCACGGCCTGAGCCGCGAAGCGCCTCGAGCAGGCTGCCATCATCGGCAAGAACCGCCGAGTCTTCGCTTGCGGCGATACGGTAACCGGCCAGATCCGTCACGGTGCCCGGTATCAGGGTGACCAGCGATGGCGCAGGCGCTGCGGCAATCTCCATTACGGTCTTTTTGATCTGGACCAGTTCGGCAGCGCCAGGGTTGCGCAGAAACAGTATTGGCTGACCATGGTGGAGATCGCGATAAAGCATCACGATCTCGCCCGTGTGGTCGTTGCGGCGAAAATCGGGAATACGGTTTCCCGTCTGAAAATAGCGCTGGGTTTGTGGCCGCGGTTGCTTCATCAGCCCGCGTCTTCCGGGAGCAGGATTGTCGAGCCGGTGGTTTTGCGGCTTTCCAGGTCGCGATGTGCCTGCGCGGTGGCGGCGAGCGGGTAGGTCTGTCCAATCTCGATCTTTACCGCACCGCTAATCACCGCAGCAAACAGGTCTTCTGCGCATGCCACCAGGTCGTGCCGTTTCGCGACATAGTCGAACAAAGTGGGGCGGGTCAGGTACAGCGATCCTTTTTGCGCCAGGATCGCTGGCGCAAATGGCGGCACCGGCCCCGAGGCATTACCGAAACTCACCATCAGACCGCGCGAACGCAGCGCGTCCAGTGACGCCTCGAAAGTCGCGGCGCCGACCGAGTCATACACCACCGCCACGCCGTCTCCACCGGTGATCTCGCGCACCCGTGATGAGATGTGCTCATCGCGATAATTGATCGTGTGGGCGCAGCCCCTGGCCCGAGCCAGAGCGGCCTTCTCGGCGGAGCCAACAGTCCCGATTACGATTGCGCCCATCGCGTTCAGCCACTGGCATGCAATCGAGCCTACGCCGCCCGCGGCGGCATGGAAAAGCACGTGATCACCGGGTTTTACCGCAAAGGTGCTGTGGATCAGATACTGCGCGGTCATCCCCTTCAGCATCATTGCGGCCGCCCTGCGTTCGTCAATTTCGGGCGGTAGCCTGAGCAGGTGCGCGGCCGGCAGGTTTCGTACCTCTGCGTAGGCCCCCGCCGGGCCCGTGGCATATGCCACGCGATCTCCCGGAGCGACGTTGCTTACGCCGGCGCCGATGGCATCGACGATGCCTGCTCCCTCGAAGCCGAGACCGCTCGGCAGCCCCGCGACTGGATACAGACCGCTGCGGCTGTAGACATCGATGAAATTCAGTCCGACCGCAGAATTGCGGATTCGTGCTTCGCCCGCTCCGGGCTCCCCGATATCGAGGGTCTCGTATTGCAGGACCTCGGGTCCGCCATGGGCGTGGATCCGGATTGCGCGGGTTTTCACTCGTTATCTCCGTTTCGGGCAGCCTGCGGCGGCGCGATTTGGCAATGGTAACGCCGAACTGCCGCGCGAATAACCCGCTCACGGCGGGCCGGCTGCAGATAATCGCCGATTCAGTCAATTTCGCATCCATTTCTGCGGGCAGCGCGAAAAGAGAGCCAACTGACATAATTTTGTCTATGCAAGGAGTAAAAAGTGTATAAAAATCGTCTAATACTTCCAGTCCTGGCATCTGCTGTTTTTCTCAGCGCCTGCGATGACGGCGATGATGGTAACGACGGAAGCGATGGCCTGAATTCGCTGGTCAACACCCGCGAGTTGCCGATGGGCGACGCGAACTGCCCGGGTGGTGGCCTCGTTTTCGAGAGTGGTCTCGATGCGAACCGCAACGGCATTCTCGATCCCGACGAAGTCGACAACACGACATTCCTCGACTGCGCCACGGCGCCGCAGTTGCGTGCACTGCATGCCTCTCCCGATGCGCCACCGGTCAATATCCTCGTGGACGGGGTCCCGGCGCTGACCAATGTTGACTACACTCAGGGATCTGGCTTCCTCGTTCTCGACCCGGACCAGTATCGGATTCAGGTCGAGGCGATCGTTCCCGGCGATGATCCTGTCGTTATCGACGAAACCGTTGATCTCGAATATCGCAACGACTACAACGTCGTCGCCATCGGCAACGTTGCCGATCCGATTGCTGCATTTTTGATTGTGAACCCGACCACCGAGGTTTTCGAGGGAAACATCCGTGCCCAGGTCCTCCATGCAGCTCCTGACGCTCCGCCGGTCGATGTCTACGTTACCGCGCCTGACGCCGACCTGTCGGCGAGCACGCCGATCAACGATGAACCGCTGGCCTACCAGGACTACACCGGTCAGGTGGAGGTCCCGGCCGGTACCTACCAGGTGCGCGTAACCCTCGCTGGAGATCCGCAGACCGTGGTCTACGATTCCGGCGCTGCAGATCTCGCCGCAGGGAGCGATCTGTTGATTGCCGCTGTAGAGAACACCGGGCCGGGGGCCACGCCGATTCAGCTGGTGGCGCTCGACGGAACCGGCAGCGCGGTAATTTTTGACGCGGCCACACCGGCTGCGGTGGTTGCCGTCCATGCCTCACCCGATGCGCCGGCGGTGGATATCCTGGCGGATGACCAGAGTACTGCCGAGAACGATGCCATTACGCTGGCGAGCAACGTCGAGTTCACCCAACTCTGTGAAATCGGTGCCGTGCCGGCCCCGGGTGATTACACGATCAGCGTAACGGTCGCCGGGGACCCTTCGTCGGTCGCGCTGCAGTTCCCGTTGTCCGTAACGGAGGGCGACGAACTGACTGCGATCGTGACCGGGTTCGCGACCAGCACACCGGAGATCCAGGCGCTGCCGCTGGTCAACAGCTCGCGTAGCATCGTGACCGAATCAAAACTGAGGATCACGCACGGTTCGCCGAGTACCGGTCCGGTCGACATCTACCTGTTGCTCGATGGTGCCGATCTCAATGATCCCGATGTCAGCCCCGACTTTGCAGCAGTACCGTTTACCGGCGATACCGGCATCCTGTCGATTGCCCCGGCTACCTACGACGTCTATGTGACGCCGGCCGGTGACAAATCGGTGGTAGCAATCGAAGTGCAGGACCTGGGTCTGGTCGGCGGTGAAGTGCTCGATGTCATCGCGCGCGACCCGCAAACCGATGGTAGCGAAGGTCCGCTGCCGCAGCTCCTCGTCATCGACCAGACGGCAGTAGCCGCCTGCACCACCTGAACGGACATGCATGTCCACAGTGCCCGGAGCGATATTCGGGCAGTTACGGCCCGGGTTGCGACCCGGGCCTTTTTTTATGCCGGGCTTCGAGGAGTACAATTCCCGCCCCGACACTGCAGTGATGATCAGCGATGAGCGCGACCGATACGAATTGGCGACAGACAACAAATACCGTGGTGATGGTCAGGCCGGAGCGGTTTCAGCGCAATCCGCAGACACTTTCCTCCAATGCATTTCAGGCGGTGCAACTCGACCTCGCTCCGGCACAGGAGCAGGAGGCAGCGCTCGCCGAGTTTAATGGCCTCGTCACGGCGCTAACCGCCGCCGGGGTAAAAGTCATTGTTTATGACGACACGGCGCAGCCGCACACGCCCGATGCGATATTCCCGAATAACTGGGTCAGCTTTCATGCGGATGGCACGGTTGTCCTCTATCCGATGGAAGCGGAGAATCGCCGGCGCGAGCGGCGCATGGACATTATCGAGGCGCTTAGCAATGAGGGGGGTTACCGGATCAGCGATATTGTTGATCTCTCCTATCATGAGCGCGACGGTCGTTATCTCGAGAGCACCGGAAGTATGGTTCTCGACCGCAGCAATCGCGTTGCCTATGCCTGCCTGTCCTCGCGAACGCATCTGGATGTGCTGGCGGAATTTGGTCAGCGAATGAATTTCGATGTCGTTGCATTCGATGCTGTCGGTCGCTCGGGGCGGCCGATCTATCACACCAATGTAATGATGTGTATTGGCACGCGCTTCGCCGTGATATGCGTCGATGCTATCGCCACCGCGCAACAGCGCAAAGCCGTCCTTAGGCGGCTGGGTAGTTCGGGTCATGAGATTGTCGCAATCAGCCGTAATCAGGTTGCCCGGTTTGCCGGAAACATGCTTGAGCTCAGGAGTGGCGAGGATCGTGAGCTGCTGCTGATGTCCGCTCAGGCGCGTCAGAGTTTGGATGCGGAGCAAGTGCGCACTCTGGAATCGTATGCGCAGATCGTGACCGCGCCGGTCGAACATATAGAGCGCAGCGCCGGCGGAAGCGTACGCTGCATGGTCGCGGAAATATTTTTGCCCACCGCCGGGGGCTGATAGTCGTTACAATTGCGTTCTTTTCCGGATGTTGCCGGACATCAGCCGAAGCGGTGCAATCATTGTCCGTGGCGCCTGCCGCCAACAGCCGAAAGTCTTTTTGAGTTTACGGACAGGCCTTTCCCCGGTGCGCATTACGTGTCCTTCGCCAGGTGCGCAAGGATGGGATTTGCCAGCCGTGTTCGTGGTGCCGGCGTTCGCCATGGCGGACCGGTGCAGCGCAGGCGCTCCGTACAGGTATGGGGAGAAAAATGAACGAGCGTGACCGGATATTGATGTGCCCGCCGGATTTTTACACCGTCGATTATGTAATCAATCCATGGATGGACGGCATGGAGGGAAATCTGTCGCTTGAGCTGGCAAAAGAACAATGGTTGGCTCTGAAAGCCGGAATCGAGGAGGTGGCTGAGGTCGTAACCATAGACCCGCAGCCCGACCTTCCCGACATGGTGTTTACTGCGAATGCAGGAACTGTGTGGGGCAACAAGGCGATTGCCAGTCACTTTTTGCCGCTGGAACGACGGGCCGAGGAGGCCCACTTCAAGAAGTGGTTTGCCGACAACGGGTTCGATTTATACGACCTGCCCGACGATGTTGGGTTCGAGGGCGCCGGAGATTCGCTGTTCGATCGCGGCGGTCCATGGCTGTGGGTCGGGCATGGTTTTCGCACCGAAATCGAGGCTCATGAGCATTTGCACAAGTGGTTCAGTGATCACGAGCTCGTTTCGATCAGGCTGACCGATTCGCGCTTCTATCACATCGATACCTGTTTCTGTCCTTTGGTGGCCGGTTACCTGTTGTGGCATCCGCCGGCATTCGATTATGAATCCCGGCTGGAGATCGAAAAACGCATTCCGCCGCGGCGCCGGATCGTCTGCGATACCGCCGATGCCGGTAATTTTGCCTGCAACGCGGTGAACATCGGCAAGCATATTTTCGTCAACCGGATGTCCGGTGAGTTGCGCGGCCGCCTCGAATCGCTGGGCTTTGTCGTTCACCAGACGCCGCTGTCGGAGTTCATCAAGGCCGGTGGCTCGGCAAAGTGTCTGACGCTGCGGCTTTCGGAGCCGCCGTCGTGAGCGTGGCTGCGTCAATAAGTTATGCGGTCCGCCCATTACAGCCCGGGCGTCACGTGTTGCATGTGCGTTGCCTGGTGGCCGAACCCGATCCGGCGGGTCAGGCGTTCGACCTGCCAAACTGGATACCCGGCAGTTACCTGATACGCGACTTTGCCCGGCATATCATTTCGTTCCGGGCACGGTGCGCCGACATCGCGGTCGATGTCCGGAAACGCGACAAGTCGACCTGGGTCTGTGGGCCGTGCGACGGACCGCTGGAAATCGAATACGAGGTCTACGCCAACGACCTGTCGGTGCGCGGGGCCCACTACGATACGACTCATGCTTACTTCAACGGGGCAGCACTATTCCTGCGTGCCGTGGGGCATGCAGAAGCGGGTTGCGTCGTCGATATTGATGCTCCGGCGAACGACGAGTTTAGTCACTGGCGCGTGGCAACGGCGATGCGCGCGGAGAATGTCGACGGCAGCGGCTTCGGTCGCTACCACGCCGCAAACTATGATGAGTTGATCGATCACCCGGTCGAGATCGGTGATTTTACGTTGGCCAGTTTCAGCGCCGGCGGCGTCGAGCACCAGATTGCAATTACGGGTCATCATTACGCCGACCTGGAGCGGCTCTGCGCCGATCTCGCGCAGCTGTGTCAGACCCATATCGATCTTTTCGGTGGCGAGCCGCCGATGGGCCGCTATCTGTTTCAGGTGACCGCGCTTGGCAATGGCTACGGGGGTCTCGAGCATCGTGACTCGACCAGCCTGTTGTGCAGTCGCAGCGATTTGCCATTGCCGGGAAGCGCGGCCGTGAGCGATGCCTATCGCCGCTTTCTGGGGCTGGCAAGCCACGAGTATTTCCATCTGTGGAATATCAAGCGGATCAAGCCCGAAGCATTCACGCCCTACGAGCTCGCGCACGAAAGTTACACTTCGCTGCTGTGGGTGTTCGAAGGGATCACCTCTTATTACGATGACCTGGCGCTGGTGCGTAGCAGGCTCATCGCCCCGGCCAGTTATCTTGAGCTGCTGGGGCAGACGGTCACCCGGGTGATTGGCGGCAGCGGACGTCTCAAACAGAGCCTGGCGGAGTCGAGTTTCGACGCGTGGACGCGGTTCTACAAGCAGGATGAGAACGCGCCGAACGCAATCGTCAGTTATTACGCCAAGGGTTCGCTGGTGGCGCTCGCGTTGGATCTCCGTATTCGGCTACACAGCGAGGAGCGTTTTTCGCTCGATGATGTGATGCGCGCGGCATGGCAGCGCTACGGTGTTGCCGGCGCGGGCATGCCCGAGGACGGTTTCGAGAAGCTGGTGGGCGAGGTAACCGGTCTCGCAATGGATGAGTTTTTTGACGAGGCGATCCGTGGCACCGGAGATCTGCCGCTCGAGGAGTTGCTCGTGCAGTTCGCGGTAAGTAGCGGGCGGCGTCACTCGACCGGTCCCGGTGACCTTGGCGGCAAGCCGGATGCGAGGTCGCCCGGCCCCAACGTTGCACTGGGCGTCGCGTTGGAGCTAAAGCCGGATAAGGTCCTGCTGCGTCAGATCAGCGAAGACGGTGCAGCATGTCGAGCCGGATTGGCGGCAGGAGATGAACTGGTCGCCATCGATGGTCTGCGGGTAACGGCCGCGAATATTGCGGAGTTGCTCAGACCCTTCGACCCCGGTGAACGCGTGCCGGTCATGATATTTCGCCGCGATCAGCTACTTGCGTTCGATGTCGAACTACAGCCCGCTGCCGCCAACGTGGTTTTTCTGACCTGCGAGGATGGCGACCCGGCAGCGGTTGCGCGGCGTGACCGCTGGCTTGGCTGCCGCGGCGGTTAGGCCAGGGCAGAGAAATCTTGCTTTGCGGCCGCGCGCAACAGGGCTCGCTGCAACCGGATGAGGCGCAGCCTGGCTGCTGCCGGGTTCGCCCGGGGGTCGATGGCGCGGCGAACACTAAACGATGCATCCACCTGACCATGCCATAGCGAACCCGCTCACGTGTCAAACCACTGCATATCAATCAGGGGCGCTGCGCAGAACAATCTGCGCAATCTCGACATCGATCTGCCCCTCAATGAGCTGATCGTCGTCACCGGGGTCAGCGGTTCGGGCAAATCGTCGCTGGCGTTCGACACGGTTTATGCGGAAGGGCAGCGCCGTTATGTCGAGACCTTCTCGCCCTATGCGCGGCAGTTTCTCGATCGTATGGACAAGCCGCGTGCCGAACGTGTCGACGGGATCCCGCCGGCCATAGCCATAGATCAGACGAATCCTGTCCGGACCTCGCGCTCGACGGTCGGGACAATGACCGAACTCAACGATCACATCAAGCTTTTGTTTGCCCGTGCGGCACGGCTGTTTTGTCGCGACTGCGGTACCGAGGTGGTGCGGGATGATCCGCAACGGATCGTCCGCGCGCTGATGCGAACAGCAAAGTCCGGTGACGGACGGGGCGTTCGCGCGAGTGTAACGTTCGACGTCGCTATTCCGGATAATTTCACCGAGGCGGAGATTCGCGCCTACCTTGCCCAGCAGGGTTACGTTCGGGTCGATAAGCTGGCTGCGGATCGGCTGCAGGTCGTGCAGGATCGGCTGCGGCTCGAAAAACGCAATCGTGAGCGTCTGCTCGAAGCGGTCGAGGCGGCACTGCAACACGGTTCCGGCCGGATCGAAGTGGCGCTGCTGGACCCGCCGCTGCAAACGATCCGCTTCTCCGCCGATCTGCACTGCGCCGCCTGCGATATCCATTACGATGACCCCTTGTCCAACCGCTTTTCGTTCAACTCCCCGCTTGGTGCCTGCGAGGAGTGCCGCGGTTTTGGTCGCAGCATGGACATCGATTTCCGCCTGGTCGTGCCGGATGGATCGCTGAGCCTCGCCGAGGGTGCGGTCAGGCCGTGGCAATCAAAGAGCTACCGCGAGTGCCAGGACGACCTGATCCGGTTTGCGCGTCTGCGCAGCATACCTGCCGACCGGCCATGGTCGGAGCTGGACGAACGCCATCGGCAATGGGTACTGGAGGGCGAGGGCAGTTGGGAGGACGGCAAGTTCTATGGCGTCCGGCGTTTTTTCGCCTGGCTCGAAACCAAGTCCTACAAGATGCACATTCGGGTGCTGCTATCCAAATACCGGGCCTACAACGTCTGCGCGGGATGTGCCGGGGCCCGTCTGAAAACCGATAGTCTGTTGTGGCGCCTCGGCAGTCGCGGCGATGCTGATACCTGCCTTGCGCCGGCGCGGCGATTCCGGCCGCAAGGCGTAGCGATCAAACCGCGCCGTTTCGATTCTCTTCCAGGGCTGAATGTCCATGATGTGATGTGCCTGCCGATCGAACGCTGTCGGCGTTTTTTCGCTGGACTCGAATTGCCGCCACCGATGGACGAGGCGGTGGCGCGTCTGCTCGCGGAGATTCGTATTCGTCTGCAGTATCTCGAGGAGGTCGGTGTCGGTTATCTGACGCTTGATCGCCAGTCACGGACGCTGTCCGGAGGCGAGGTCCAGCGCATCAATCTGACCACCGCGTTGGGCACTTCGCTGGTCAATACGCTGTTCGTGCTCGACGAGCCGAGTATCGGTCTGCATCCGCGCGATGTCGAACGGATTGTCGGCATCCTTACGCGCCTGCGCGATGCCGGAAACACGCTGCTCGTCGTGGAGCATGATCCGCAGATTATGGTGGCCGCAGACAGGATTCTCGACATGGGCCCGGGGCCGGGCGAACGCGGTGGCGAAATCGTGTTTTTCGGTACGCCCCAGGCGCTGCTCGAGTCCGACGTGTCGCCGACCGCCAGGTTCTTGCGCAGCGAACGGGTCGTTGATCGTGGCGTCAGAGCACGCGTGGCAGTCGACAATCGCACGCCGCGACTGCGGGTAGCCGCTGCCGCCGAGAACAATCTCAAGAACGTGGACGTCGAGTTTCCATTGCATGGACTGGTTTGCGTTACCGGCGTAAGCGGTTCGGGAAAATCGACGCTCGTGCAGGATGTGGTGTATCGCGCCGCACTGGAAAAACTGGGCAAGCCGCAAGATCCATCCGGCGCTCATCGCGAATTGCGCGGGATGGATCATGTTGGCGATGTGGTGATGGTCGATCAGTCTCCCATCGGCAAAACGACACGCTCGAACCCGGCGAGTTTCGTCGGCGCATTCGCTGCAATTCGCAAAGCGTTTGCCGCAGAGCCGCTGTCTAGGGAACGTGGATATACCGCTGGGACGTTTAGTTTCAATACCGGCGACGGCCGCTGTCCGGCGTGCGGCGGCAACGGTTTCGAACACGTGGAAATGCAGTTTCTGTCCGATGTGTACCTGCGTTGCGCCGATTGCAACGGGCGGCGCTATCGGCCGGAAGTGCTCGACGTAACACTGGTGCCGCCGCTGCATGAGGATGCCATGGTGGCGCGGCGTGCATTGTCGGTGGCGGACGTGCTCGAGCTGACCGTGGCGGAAGCAATTACCTATTTCGGCCATGATGCAGAGGTAAGGCGACGCCTTGAGCCACTGGCTGCGGTTGGACTGGATTATCTGCGGCTCGGGCAACCCGTACCGACTCTATCCGGCGGTGAAGCGCAGCGTCTGAAGCTCGCGGCCCATTTAGCCGGCGGGCGCGGTAAATCACGCCGCTCGGCCGCGGGCTTGCCGACGCTGTTCCTTTTCGACGAGCCGACGACCGGACTTCATTTTGATGACATTGCACGGCTGCTTTGGGCATTTGATCAGCTGCTGGACGATGGTCATGCAATCGTTGTTATTGAACACAATCTCGATGTCATTGGCGCGGCCGACTGGGTAATTGATCTCGGTCCGGAAGGCGGCGAGGGCGGGGGCGAACTGGTCTTTGCCGGAACGGTCGCGGATTTACTTGACTGCGCGGCGAGTCAAACCGGTCGCGCGCTCGCCGCGTACCGTATCTCGCAACAAGAACTGGCTGACCGGGCGCGACTGCCGCGCAGCGTCGCCGAAGCGGCGACAGCGTATTCGGCTGACCGCAACGCCATGATTTCTGTCCGCAATGCGCGCGAGCACAACCTCAAAAACGTCGATCTCGATATTCCGCGCGACGGCTTTACCGTCATTACCGGCGTCAGTGGCAGCGGCAAGAGCACGGTTGCCTTCGACATCCTGTTTGCCGAAGGCCAGCGCCGTTATCTCGAGTCCCTGAATGCTTACGCCCGCCAGTTTGTGCAACCGGCCAGCCGCCCGGACGTCGATGCAATCACCGGTATTCCTCCAACCGTGGCAATTGAACAACGAACCAGTCGCGGCGGACGCAAAAGCACCGTCGCAACGTTAACCGAGATATATCACTTTCTCCGCCTGATGTTCGTCAAGCTCGGCACGCAGTACTGCCCCGATTGCGACCTGCCGATCGAACCCCAGACGCGCGACCAGATCCGGGCGGGGATACTCAGAAAGTACCGTGGCCGCAAGGTGCGAGTCCTGGCACCGCTGGTGGTTGCGCGCAAGGGCTACTACACCGACCTGGCGCGCTGGGCGGAGTCGCGGGGGTACGCGGAATTGCGCGTCGACGGCGATATGGTGCCGGTACAGCCATGGCCGCGGCTTGACCGCTTCAGGGAGCACGACATTGAACTGCCCGTTGGCGAGGTAGACGTCACGCCTGGCAACGACGCGAGGCTGGGTGCGCTGCTGGATGCCGCGCTGCAGATTGGCAAGGGCAATGTCCTGGTTTGCGCCGCGAGCGGGCGCAGGAAAGCCGACAATCTGTTTTCGATAAACCGCTCCTGCCCGGGTTGCGCCAGCAGTTTTGCGGAGCCAGACCCGCGGTTGTTTTCGTTTAACTCCCGCCATGGCTGGTGTCCGGCCTGTTTTGGGACCGGCTTGCAACTGCAGGACTTTGATGCCGAACAAAGCGGCGAAGAGAATATGTGGCTCAGCGATGAGGCGGGCACGGAACATGCGGTTTGCAGTGTTTGCGACGGCGCGAGACTGAATCGCGAGGCGCGCGCGATTCGTTATCAGGATGTCAGTATCACGGAAATGACCGCGCTGTCGGTGGCGCAGGCGGAGCGGCGTTTCGCGCGCCTTCGTCTGGCGGCCCGTGATCGCGAAATTGCGCGCGACATTCTTGCCGAACTGAGGACCCGCCTGAAATTTTTAAACCAGGTCGGGCTTGGCTACCTCGGGCTGGATCGGGCGGCGCCGACATTGTCGGGTGGCGAAGCACAGCGTATTCGACTTGCCGCTCAACTCGGATCGAATCTTCGCGGTGTCTGTTACATCCTGGACGAGCCGACCATCGGTCTTCATACCCGTGACAATCGCAGGCTGCTCGACGCGCTGGAGCGTCTTGCGCGCAAAGGCAACACTGTTGTGGTCGTGGAGCACGACGAGGATACGATCCGGCGGGCCCGGCATGTCATCGATCTTGGGCCGGGCGCGGGTGTTCGCGGCGGCGAAGTCGTTGCGGCCGGCACCATCGAGGAATTGCTGCGTGACCCCGACTCCGTCACCGGCCGCATGATGGCCGCGCCATTGCGCCATCCACTGCGCGGGACGCGCCGCGAGATCAATGGCGATAACGCTGCGACGGGGCTCACTATCGTGGCAGCGTCACTTCATAATTTGTCCGATGTCGATGTGCGATTTCCGCTTGCCGCGCTTGTGTGCGTGACGGGTGTCAGCGGCAGTGGCAAGAGTACGCTTGTGCGTGATGTCCTGCATCGCAATGTCAGGGGGCTGCTTGCTCGGAAAGCGAAATCGGGCAGAAAACCGAAGCTTGCAGGTTGTCGGGCGATCGAGGGCTGGAACGGTCTCGGGCGTATTCTCGAGGTCGACCAAACGCCGATCGGGAAAACGCCGCGGTCCTGTCCCGCCACGTATGTCGGAATCTGGGATGAGGTACGACGTCTGTTCGCCCGAACTGAAGAAGCGCGATTGCGCGGTTATTCGCCGGGACGTTTTTCGTTCAACGTTTCGGGCGGACGATGTTCGGCCTGCGAGGGGCAGGGTGTAAAACGGATCGAGATGAGTTTTCTGCCAGATGTTCGTGTCGGCTGCGAGGTTTGCCGCGGCGCGCGTTTCGCTGCGGAAACGCTCGAGGTGGTCTTTCGCGGCCGCAATATCGGGGAGGTGCTCGCGATGAGCGTCGACGAAGCCGTCGAGTTCTTTGCGGTGCATCCCAAGGTCAGCCATGCGCTGCAGTTGATGAAGGATGTCGGTCTCGGCTATCTGACCCTCGGCCAGCCAAGTCCGACCTTGTCCGGAGGGGAGGCGCAGCGCATCAAACTGGTTACCGAACTGGCCAAAGCGCGGCCCGAATTGCCGGGCCCGCGAGGTCGCCGCAGCAAGCCGTGTCTTTACGTTCTTGATGAGCCCACTGTGGGTCTGCACATGGCCGATGTGGAAAAACTTATTACGGTATTGCATCGACTGGTGGATGCCGGTAATTCCGTCGTTGTGATCGAGCACAACCTCGATGTCGTGGCGGAAGCCGACTGGGTGCTCGATCTGGGCCCGGAAGGCGGAGCGGACGGCGGTCGGATCGTCGCTTCGGGTACCCCCGAGCAGGTAGCGAAAACACGCTCTGGTTCGCACACGGCGAAAGCCCTGCGCCGGTTTTTGCGCTCCCGGCGCAAGGCCGGGTAGCACTCTGTTGGGCCGGCTTTAGCCGATGTCCGGCCTAACGTTCGGGCAGTTTCAGCCGGCCGATGCGGTCTCCGTGCAGCGTGCCGAGGTAGACGTAGCCACCGTGCTCCTCCACCGAGGTGATTTCCTGGAGGTGGAGGCCATCGCTGTCATGGTAGCTGGCAAGTACATTCCCCTGTTCGTCGAGTTCCGCCACGAGTCCATATGCGACGGGTTTCGGTTTGAGCCAATCCGGCAGGCGTGACGAGAGCCGTTTGATCCACGGGTGCGGATGCATTCTGTCGATGCTGGTCAGCCGCGTGGTCGGCAGTGCCAGCCAGAACCGGCCATTGCGGTTGGCCGAGATTCCGTCCGGGAACCCGGGCAGGTTGTCGACGAAAACGTCAGAGGTGCCGGCCCTGTCGCCGCGCAGCCACAGCCGCCGGATCCGGTATGCCCAGGTTTCGTTGACGAGCACAAAGGACTCGTCCCGCGACAGTGCGACACCGTTGGCGAAGTACAGGCTATCTAGTAATACGCGGGTCTCGCCGGTTGCGGGATAGTAAGCCAGCAGTCGTCCGTGCGGACGCATTTCGAGCAGGTCCAGCATGTATTCGGCCTGGTCGAATTTACTGCTTGCATCGCTGAAATAGATCGTGCCGTCGCTGCCGATATCGAGATCGTCGGTGAAGCCGAATGGGACGCCATCGGCGGCCGTTGTCAGAACGGCGATGTCGCCGCCCGGGCTGAGTGATAGTAGGCCGCGATAGGCATCGGCAACGATCAGATTGCCTGCGCCGTCGAAGTGCAGGCCGAGCGGCCGGCCACCTGTCTCCGCGAAGGTCTCGACCGCGCCGTCAGCCAGTACGCGGATGATTTTTCCGTCCTGGGTACCGCCGTAAACCCGGCCCTCGTCATCAACCGCGACGTCCTCGGGACCATAAACCTGGCCGAGCGCAAGAAGCTCGGCACTTTTGAGCGAGTCGTTGGGGGCAAAGGCGCCGCCAAGCGGCGGCGCCGGAGGAGGCAGCCAGGCAGCCGGGTCAACCCGGCCCGGCACCAGCGCGAATGCCGCTATCGTAGCTCCGATCAGGACCGCGACCAGCAATACCTTGCGCATGAAGACCCCCACGAAAAACCCGGGCGCCACAGTGGTAGCGCCCGGGACGATTGTAAACCAATGCAATCGAGTCAGTTCTTTGCGGCGATGGAGGTCTCGGTTGCCCCGCCGGCTGCGCTGCCGAAGCGTTGCTCTAGCGGATCGCCTTCATAGCCGAGTTGGGTCCACTTCATTCGCCCATCCGGGCCATGACAATCGAGACACCGGAGTGCTTCTTCCGCCGGAGCGACGCCATGGTAGATACCCATGTAACGTTTGGTTTCTTGCCATGAATAATCGATGTTTTCGAGCCCGTAGAATTCACGCGCCGCTTCGCGTACAGCCTTGTCGACGTTGCCGTCTGCATAGACCTCTTCGGTGTGAATCGGCAGCAGCCAGTCCTTGCCCTTCAATACCGGCATCATCGATTGGTGTACCTTGAAGCCGACGATGCGCGCATCCGGATCATCGCGGGAGCCTTCCGGCAGGACCATTTCGATGATTCCGTTTTTGTCGCGGCGTACGGGTTTGCCCGCAAGCTGCAACCAGCTTTCGCCATTGAACCAGGCGTATTCCGGTTCCACGTCCGCTTCCAGTCGCCGCACGCTGTAGGTGTATTTTCCCTTTTCCTCGGAGAACGAAATATTGGACCAGTCGCGGAACATATCGGTGGGTTCGCTTTTCGCGAACCGCGGGATATGACAGGTGGTGCAGTAGACACGGCTGGTATGGCCGTCCAGGGCTGCGACCTTGTGTGGGGTGCTGCCGTGGCAGCTGCCCTCGCAGGACAGGCGTTGGTCCGGGCTGTCGCTTGCGGCGAGATCGACGCCGCGGCCGAGGACGCGGTGGCCGTCACCGCCATGACAGTCGATGCACAACAGGTCGGGGCCGCCGTTGGCATTCGTCGCCATGTGCACATCGTGTTTACGCGGCGGGTCCTTGAGAATGTATTCGAGGTCGCCGCGTTTGTAATTCGGACCGCCGCCTGAGGCTGAATGACAACGCAGACACATGGTTCGGTTCGGCAGAGATACACGCTGACCGACTGCGTTCATGCCTTCCTTGTTTTTCCACAGTATCGGCCGCCACTCCCAACTGCCGTCGTCGTTTGCGTACAGGTCTCGCCGATAGCCGGAGTTGTGACAGATCAGGCAGTCGATATTTTCCAGTTGCTCACGACTGACTTCGCGAGCGGGCACCTTGCCGAGACCGGCATGGCAGGTGGAGCATCCTTTGGCGAGCGTTTTGCCATCCGCGTTCTTGACCTTGCCGATCCACTGCTTACCGCTCGGGTTGGTGCAGAAATCGTTAATCATCGATAGTTTACCGAGACCCTCGCCGTCGCTGTTTACGACGGCGGGAGTCTCACCGCGCCACTGGTAGTGCTGGCTATGGAAGAAAGACTCCGCCTCCTCTTCGTGGCATCTCAGGCATGTGCTGGTGCCTTCGTACTCGTCGAAAAATTTGGCGTGACGCCACTGTTTCGGCTCTGCCTGCACAGCCGTGCTCATCGTGGCTGTAATCAGGATTGTTACGAGGAGACGGAATGCCATTTTTCTGCTCCTAGAAGCGTGCGTGGAAGCTCGCCATGACCTTGCTGGCATCTTCGTAGACCGGAGTGGCGTGAATATTGAGATCGTCCACGTCTTTCGGTGCGCCCAGCAACCAGCCGGAACCGGAGTAGTCATAGTCGTAATACATGTAGTCCAGCTTCACGATGAAACGGTCGCGGATTCGGTGCGTGAGATAGACCTCCCACACGTCGCCGCGGGTGCTGGTCTTGGGGGCGAAAAAGTCGTCCTCGGCCAGCGCGAAGTTGAACCAGTACTTCGAACCATGGTTGAACTCGAGACCCAGCTTCGTTACGCCGTTGGGGAAATTGTAGCGCCCACCGAGGTAGTACATGTGGCCGTTTTCGTCATCAGGCGTGTCAAAAGGATCCGCGAACAGTCCGCCGAACGGCGTCGTGACATTCTGCGGGTCGGATTCGCTGTAGTTGAGGCTCGCGAAGTAATCGAACGGTCCGTCGTGACGCACGACCACTACGCCGGCGAGATTCATGTCACCAATGTTGTCGGTCGGCGTGTAGCGGATTACCGCCGGCGCCGGTGCGCTCTGACCCGAGACCGGGTCGAACGGAATCACGACGGTGCCATTGAATCCATCGGTAATATCCTGGGCCGTGGCGGCATTCAACTGGACGAACATCCGGTCGGTGTCCCATACATCCCAGACGGCGCCGATAAACCAGGCGTCGTCGAGCCGATTGTTCGAATCGAAATATTCGCTGCCATTACCCCACTCGGACTCGTAACCAAGGCCGTAGCAGATACGGAACGTCGAGATATCGCTCAGGTGATAGCCCCAGGTGATACCGTCGAACTGATAATTGAACAACGAGCCGATCGGCGTGCCGCCGCGTGGCTCGTCTTCACGGAAGTTCAGCGGGACACCACCTGTCGAGGGTCTGCGGCCGACAGAGAGATACATCGGCAGGTCGGCAATATCGCTCCAGGTAAAGTAGGCGCGCTCGACCCGGAGAATATCGGAATTCGGCACGTTGGATGTGGTGCCGTCCCAGTTGATCGACGTCGGCTGACCGTTGAATACCTGCACGCCGGTCGAGTCGCCCCAGACCTTGTACATCGACAGGCGGCCGTCGAAGACAACGTCTTCGGCCACGTCGGCCTGGGTGCGGAAGCGCAGCCGGCTGGTGTAGACGATGTCGTTGTCGTGGTCATAACCCTCGATGAAGCTGTCCTGCTGCGATGCCAGCAACTGCAGCAGCTGGTTAGCCATGTCGGGATTCTGCTCCATCAGTCCGCCAACCTGTTGCTGAATAAAGTCGAAGCTGACGACGTTGTCGAGATAGTAGAGATAGTCGTCGTAATTGTTCTGTATGAAAGAGTCGACATCGCTCAGGTCCGGCGTTTGCGGCGGCGAGCCTGTCGCGCCGAAGAAAAACAGCGTATTGACCAGGTCTTTTTGCACATTGATGCCGTCGATCCGGTCGATCATCGAGCCCTGGATCGAGTGCACCTGGGTCCGGAAGTCGCCACTGAACCTGACCTTGTCGAGTACCGCATGGCGTTCGGCGACCATCATCCGGTCGTCCATGTCCTCCATGTCCTCGGTCAGGACGGTGGTTTCCTCGCGCAGGCCTTCGCCTTCCTGCTGCATGGCTTCGAGGCGTTGCATCAACACGGCCATTTGCGCTTGCATGGCTTCGACCTGCTGAGTCAGTTCCTCCATGCTCAGTTCATCGGAGTCCGCCCACGCAGCAGGCGGTGGCGCACCCATGATCACCGCCAGCGCTGCGACTGCGGTAAAGATGCTTTTGCGTAACATGATTGTCCCCTTTTTTAACCACAGGTCATCGGGTTTTCGGAGTCGGCGGCGTGATCCACGGCAAATTTCTTGATCGCCTCCAGTTCCTCGGGTGAGATGGTTTCGGTTACCGGGCGATTGCCGTTGGCCGGATCCATGACGTCTTTGTGGGTGCGCTCGAACTTGCGCTCGAAAAAGCGCGTCCACTGATCCTGTATCAACGTCATCGGTGTGTATTCACCGTTTGGCGACCCATCGCCGTGACAGCTATTGCAGTTGTCCTTGAACAGGGCCTGGCCATCCGAATCGGCAGCCTGTGCGGTGCCAAAAACACTCATGGCGACCGCGCAGGCCAATGCGCCTGCTAGCGCTCTGTGTCTCGCAGCCATGGCGTTACCTCCTTCCAAAAAGATGTGTGGGAATTGCAGAAAAATGACGGAGATTCGTGATGCCGGGGTCGAGTGACCTGGCGGGTTCAGTTGCCCTGCTAATTAGGAAACCCACGAAACTCCCCTGTTGTTCGGTTTCCGCTGCGCTCTGAGTGCGCGCATTGCGTTTTTCGAGGATAGGGGGTGGCGCTGACGCGACAATTCGGATTGGTCCCGCGAGGCTAGTGAATTATGCCTAGGCGGGTTTCGCGGGCGCGAAGAAGAAGAGAATTGATGTTTCGGGTAGGCCGAAGGAAAAGCCCTATCTTCAGATAGGGCTAAATTAGCATGGTCTTGTGTAGGTCATGCTTTTGCGGTTGCCGATCCGGCTCCGAATTCATGCAGCCATGGCGGGCTGGCGCGTTTGGTGGTAGCGCGCCATTACCTGTTCGCGCACATCGGGATCGATGTTCACCTTCGTCATGTCTCCTTTCGCCAGTTCGATAACCTTGGGATCCATGACCTTGCGCCAGGCCCATGGAATCAGGGCAATCGACCACATGCCGAAATAACCGTTGGGCAACTCGGGGACATTGTCGAAGTTGCGCAGCGACTGGTAGCGCCGGGCGGCCCAGGCGTGATGATCCGAGTGCCGCTCGAGATGAAACAGGATGACGTTGGAGAAGATGTGATTTGCATTCCACGAATGGTGTGGCTTGCAACGCTCGTATCGGCCATTCGCCTTTTTCTCGCGCAGCAGGCCGTAATGCTCGACATAGTTTGCGCTGGTAAGTTGCCACCAGGCATAAAAGGTCTGGACCGCGAGGAAAGGCACTACGATCCAGCCGAAGGCCGCGATCAGGCCGGTGTAGAGGACGAACGTCAGCGCATAGGACTGCAGAATCTCATTGTGAACCGACCACGCTTTTCTACCCTTGCGCTGGAGACGCTGAGCCTCGAGTTGCCAGCCGCGGCGGATGCCCCCGGGCATCTCGCGCCGGGCGAACTTGTAGATGGACTCGCCAAAACGCGAACTCGCGGTGTCCTCGGGTGTCGCGACCGCGCCGTGATGGCCGAGCGTATGTTCAAGCGTGAAGTGGCCGTAGGCAGGGACCGCCAGGACGACCTTGGCCAAAAAGCGCTCCAGTTTTGTGGACTTGTGGCCGAGTTCGTGACCGGTGTTAATGGCCAGCCCGCTCATCAGCCCGACGGTTAGCGCCAGAGCAATGAAACCGCCAATACCGATCGGCTGGGTCGCGACGTACCATGCGCCGCCGACCAGCGCGATGAAATGCATCGGAACCGTCAGGTAAGTCAGCACGCGATAGTAGCGGTCCTCTTCCAGCTGCGGCACAAGCTCCTCGGGCGGATTGCTTTGGTCCTGACCGAACAGAAAATCGAGGATCGGTACGACCACATAGACCAGCGCGAGCGGCAGCCACAGTCCCCAGTCAGAACCCGTTTTGACCGCGATATACATGCCCAGGAACGGCAGCAACGGGTAGGCCGTGGAAAGCAGCCACAGATAGCGTTTGCGGTCGGTGTAGGTAATCCGTCCGTGTTCGGGATGTTCCAGAACGTAGGTTTTCACGGTGCAGCTTCCCTCTCGGCTAACGGGCGTCGATGGGTCCACTATGAGGTGAGAGCGCACGAGGGTGGAGCGTTATAACTGACACCAGATTGTCATATACTGCCACTTCCATGGCTATTCGTCATTATATTGCAGCGCAATAGTGTCCGATCTTCAGAAAAAGCAAATGCCCGTGACCTATCTCCGAATTGCATTGCGGGATTTCTTGCTGGACGAAAACGATCATCGGGCCATGCTCGCCGGCACGGGACTGACGCTGTCGCGTCTGCGGCAAAGCGACGCCTATGTCAGTCTGGCGACAATGCGCGATCTGATGCGCAACCTATCAATGCGCCTGGGAGCGCCGGGCTGGCATCTGGGGCTTGCCTCACATCTGTCGATCACCTCCCACGGGCCGCTGGGGGTGGCCGCGGCTACCGCGCCGGATCTGCGCACCGCCCTCGATGTGCTTATGCGTTATACCGAAATTCGCGCGCCCTACGTCTGGCTTAGCGGGCAACCCGGTGTCGACTACTACACCGTCAAGGTGGTCGAGTCGGTAGACCTGGGGCCGGTTCGCGAACTGTTGCTGGAGACGATGTTCCTGGCGCTGCAGTCAATCGTGGCGGGCATCGTCGGCCGCAAACTGGAGGGCGCGCGCCTGGAGCTTGCGTATGCGGCACCGGATTATGATGAGGCTTTGCGAGCGGCATTCGATGGCGAGTTGCGGTTTGCTGGCGACGGCCATTGTCTGCGGCTTCCGAGCGAATGGCTGGACGAGTCCTGCGCCCTGTATGACGATCAGTTGCATCGCGCCGCGACCAGTCGCTGTCGCGAACTACTGCGGCGAGTGACCGGCGAATCGGATATCGAAGTTGCGGTGCGGGCCGAACTGCTGGCCGCGCGCGGTAAAATGCCGGGGCTGGCGGAGGTCGCGCGCTCGCAGTTCATTTCCCCGCGAACCCTGATACGCCGCCTGAAACGTGCCGGCACCTCTTATCAGAGAATTCTCGATGAGGTGCATCGTGCACTGGCAGTCGACCTGTTGCTGCACAGCGAGCTGCAGGTCGCGGAAATAGCGTTTCGCCTCGGCTTCGGTGATCCTGCCAACTTCAGCCGTGCCTTCCGCGGTTGGACCGGAGAGGCGCCCGGCCGTTTCCGCGGCCGCCGCCAGGCTGCGGCCGCCGGCGCTACGCGCTAGAAGGTGACGCGATAGACATTGCCATGCGTGTCGCCAGCGATGCCTACGCCGGGCGACCCGCGGACGGCAAGAAACTCAGCTGAAAAGGTCGAGCCGTCAGAACAGGTTGCCGTGGCCTTGGCGAGATTGCTGCTTCCGGTGTAGGTCGACCAGGCGCGATAAAACTCGAGACCCTTGCCGCCGGTAACGTTGCTTTCGGAAAACAATGGCTGGCCGCCAGCCTGCCGGCCCCATCTGCCGGTGCAGGTGACGCCGTCCGGGGTGGTGAGGCTGATGTCGCCGCCGGGACCCGAGATTGTCGCGTTGATGTAGATTACCGGTACCGGTTGGCGCTCGCTAAATGGGCCCCAGACCGGATCCAGCGTGCCGGAATCGGTGGTCGCACAGCCCGAGGTGAGAATAATCGATGCGACGGCAGCAAGAGCCGGTGCGCATTTTTGACGAATGGTTTCGCGCATTTTTTTCGTCTCCGATATGGCGATCGCCATCCAGTGTAGTTGGGGCAGGTCAGCTTGGGTAGTCACAATGCGCACCAGCCCCGGATTTGTCGGTTGGCAGCAGCCTGGGATTTCCGTAGCCGGCGCGGCCGGTAACGCAGCGTCTCTCTCGAATCGGGCAGCGATTTGATGCGGCGAATGTGGGGGGCGTTGCAGCGCGATGCAGCAGTGGTGCCGGAAGAGGGACTTGAACCCCCAACCTACCGCTTACAAGGCGGTTGCTCTACCAGTTGAGCTATTCCGGCGTTGGCGCTGGCCGCGTAGTTTAGGGTCGAAGCCCGATCTAGTCCAACGCTGCCGGCTCGGGGCCGGGGCAGTTCTCGACCCGGAGCCGGGCGACGCGCCGCGAAGATGACTGGAATCTCGTGGGGTCGACCCGGGCAAGGTCATCGACATCTACATCGACCCAGAAAACGGTATCGGTCAGGGTGCGCTCGGCAATCTGCGCATCGAAACCGATTGCGCGCACCTGCGTGGCGAGGCGTTGTGCCCGATCGAGTTCAGTCAGCATGCCCAGTGCAATGGCGTTGATGTTTTCGCCGGTGCGAACGATGTAGGCATCCGGTACGCCTTTTTCGTTAATTTCTGCGACTGCGGCGCGGGCATCAGCACGGCTGGGATAAGGTGGCAGGTGGACCCAATAGCCGCCGCCGACGACGTCTTCGGCGCTACGCTGGCGCGGCGCCAGACCCTCGCTCTGCAGAAGGGCGGCGGCATCTCGGGCATCATTCTCAATACGAAACGGGCCCAGGCTCAGGCACAGCAGTGGCGCGGCGATGTTCGCAGCATCGGCCACGCTGACAGTGTCGTCGCGCGCCACCATTGGTTCGCGCTGGCCCTCGTCCTCGCCGGGCCCGGTGCCCTGGCGCATGTCCGGGTTGGCCGCGGCGGGCTGCCCGGTCATGTCGGCCGGTTCGGATGCGGCCGCAGCAACCGGAGGGTTAACCGCCGCGTTGGCGGCGAAATCGATCGCGCTGGATTCGCTGCGGGGCGGCAGTTCGGATGCCAGTGTGAGCGTGGGTGCTGCCGCTCTGCTTGCAGGGGGAGGTGCGGACGGCGCCTCGAACCATCGAGTCCATGCAAAAACCAGAGCGTTCGCCAAAAGCAGCGAAAGAAACAAGAGCTTCACGAGTTCTCCAATGCGGCTACGGCAAGGCCACGCAAAACCAGGTCGGGAACGTGACTGGCCGGAAGCCGGGTTGTCGCTTTGACGGCCATGGCATCGCCGCCGGTAATAACTATACGTGGCCTCGCGCCGGTGCGCGCGGTCATATCGTCCAGCGCCTGCCTCACCAGGCCCGCGACCGCATTGCGGCAGCCGCTGGCGATCGCGGCCCGGGTGTCAGTGGCGAAACAGTCCGCGGTTGTGTCGCCGCCGGCCCGGCTCAGATGGGCTAGGTCGCTGGTTTCGTTCAACAGCGCCGAGCGCATCATGTCGAGTCCCGGGGCGATGCATCCGCCATGATGACGCCCATGGCTGTCGATGCCGTCGATCGTCAGTGCGGACCCGGCGTCGATAACACAAACATCGCCGGGGAACATAGCGAAAGCCGCCACAATTGCCAACCAGCGATCAACGCCGAGCTGGGCGGGGTCGGCGTAGGCGTTGGTCACGCCGCCCAGTTGCCTCGTCGACCGGACGAACTCGGGTTCGGGAGCCCCGCTGGCACCGCAGACCGCGACCAGGGATCTGGCGAGGGGCTCGCCCGCGACATTGGCGACGAGCACCCTCGCAAGACCGTCTTTTGTCTGCGCCAGTGCCGCCGCGACAATCGCGCCCAGCGCGTCCTCGCGATGCGCATCGATGGCGCTGAAGTTCGCGATGCCGTCGGCGTCATGCAGGGCGCTCTTGATTCGGGTATTACCGGCATCGATCAGCAGCATCATTGGCTGAATCTCAAGCTGATCTCGCCGCCGTAAAAGCGCTTGCGACCATGGGGCGTATCGAGCAGCAGCGCGCCGTCACGGTCGACGCCGGCAGCGATGCCCGCGGTAACTTCGTCACCGCAGTGGAGGGAGACAGGTCTGCCGGCGGCAGCGTCCAGATCCCTGAACGCCTCAGCGAACGGTGCGAAACCGTTGCGGCCGAAGGAATCGAATGCAGTGATCAGATGCCTGATCACCAGTCCGGCAATATCACTGCGAGCGGGTACGTTGCTCATGCACCGTGCAAGGTCGGTGGGTGGTAACGCGGTAGTTGCCGCCAGATCCCGCCGTGCCGCCTCCGGCAGCCTCACATTCAGGCCCAGCCCTGTCACGACATAGACCGGCCCGTCCGCTTCGCCGCGAATCTCGATCAGGATGCCACCGAGTTTCGCGCCGCCGCAGACAATATCGTTGGGCCACTTCAAACCGGGATTCTCGAGCCCCGTCTGCTGCAGTGCGAGGCACGAGGCAACACCGGCGACCAGGCTCAGTGCCGAAAACTCGGGTGGCTGCGATGGGAACGTCCACCCCAGCGAAAGGCACAAACCGCTCGCATAGGGAGCCGCCCAGGTTCGTCCACGGCGTCCGCGGCCCGCATGTTGGAAATCCGCCATGCACAGATGAGCAAAACCGGGCGCGGGTGGCAAGCAGGCATTGAGGCGCTCGTTGGTCGAGTTCGCGATGGCGAGAAATTCGATCCGCTGCAGCCGGTTCCGCGCGCTGTCGCCGGCGCGCGCGAGAACGCGCTCGGGATCGACAAGATCCAGCCCGCCGGCGAGTTGGTAGCCATGTCCGGGAGTGGCGGTCACGCTGAGACCCAGCGCTCCAAGCGCATGAATTTTCTTCCATACTGCCGTGCGGCTAATGCCGAGATGGCTGGCAAGACGACTGCCTGAATGAAATTCGCCGTCCGCCAGTTCATGCAGCAGGCGTTCGTCGGCGGTCGGGCCATTCGCACGCGTCATTGATTGTGTTTGCGGCGACCGCGCCGCGAAATCGGGCCGATAGCTTGTTCCGTGCCGTCGCGCATCCGTGCGATGTTGACCCTGTGGGTGAAAATAATGAACGCCGCCGCAACGATCGTCAGCACAAAAAACGGATTGGAAAGCTGGGCGTTGCCGGAGATGGCCACCGCAATCGGCAGCGAGAGTCCCGCCGTCATCGTTGCCAGCCCCACATAGCCGGTCAGTAACAGCACGACTGCCCAGATTACGACGACGATCAGCAGCATATTGGGAGCAAGCGCGCATAGCACGCCCGCCATGGTGGCGGCGCCCTTGCCGCCGGCGAATCTGTGCCACAGTGGATAGCAATGGCCGACCACTGCGGCCGCGCCGCACGCGACGGCCAGCCACTCGCGGTCAACTGCGGGATCGAGGCCGACGCCGGGCAGCATCAGCGACGGAAGCAGCAACACCGGGATCAGACCCTTGCAAAAGTCGATCGCGATGGCCGGTAGCGCGAACCAGATTCCCTGGGTGCGCAGCGCATTGGTCGCGCCGGCGTTGCCGCTGCCGTGTTTGCGGATATCGATGCCGCCGCGCAGCCGCCCGATCAGCAAGCTGCCGTTAATTGCCCCCAAAAGGTAGCTTGCGAGAATTTTCAGACCCAGTTCAAGCATGCGTCCGCGGCCGCCGAAATCAGGCGCGGAATTGTAACATCCGCGCACAGTTCCAATTTGCAGGTAGTGAGCTTACTTGCGGCGGCGCGAACCCAGCCATATGGCAAATACGGTCAGGGCAGCGCCTCCCAGCTGGGCCGCGGCGACCGGTCCCGAGAAAAAGGCAATATCCCAGATGTAGGCGAGCAGCGGTTGCAGTAACAGGACGAGACCGACCCGTGATGCAGTGACGCCGGACAGGCCGTGTGAAATCAGCATCCATCCAAGCACCTGTGCGACAAAACCATAGCCAATCAGCAACCCTGCATCGCGCCAGCCCGGTATTGCCAGGCTGACTCCCTCCACGAGTGCACTCGCGCCGAGAAAGGCGGCGGTACAGAGTGATACGACGGCCAGATCGGCGCCTGGCGATCCACCGCTGCCGCCAGTGCGCGCGTAGCGCAGGGACAGGATGTACCCGGCATATGACACCGCCGTCAGCAGGCCAAACACCACGCCCGCACGGTAATCCTGCGCCAGCCCCTGCCATTCGAAACCGATGATCAGCGACAGCCCGTACAGTGCCAGCGGGATGGCAATGAGAAGCTCGGCCCGCAGCTTCTCGCCAAAAGCCAGGATGCCGACAAGGGCGAGAACGAATACCTGGAAATTTGCCAGCAGGGTCGACAGACCAGGTCCCACATAGTGAATACTGCGATGCCAGAACCATAAGTCCAGCGAGAAAAACACCCCGGCGACAATCAACGCGGTCCAGGCGCGCGACCCCCGGGGACGCGACTCAGGGTGCCTCCAGGCGAGCAGCGTCAGGATCAGGCCTCCGAACAGCACCCGGTAAAATCCGCTGGTGGTCGGCGGTACCGTGGTCAGTTTGACGAATACTGCCGACGTGCTGATCATCGCCGCCCCCGCCAGCAATGAGAGCATTGCGCGGCGTTCATACCCGTGCCGGGCGGGAACCGCCGGTCCCGACCGGTCTTTTTCTGCGGAGCTCACGGCAGCTCAAGCTGGAAGGTCAGCGCGGTTGCGCTGACCCGCTGGTTCTCGCGCATGCCGCCGATCACGGCGAAACGGCCGCGAGCGGCGACGAGCGCGCGGTGATCCATCGTCGCAGTATCGAGCCTTCCGAGCTGGCGCCATTCCCCTCGCGCCAGCGAGTATCCGATAACGGTCGCCAGCGGATCTGCCGGGCGGCCGTCATAGCCGATGCCGTTGTAGTTGTAAGGGTTGTCGCTGCCGCCGGCGAAAATCACCCAGCCACCATCGTCGGCGACCCCTGTTGCTGCCATCCGGTAGCGGCCGGGACCGGGATGCGCGGCAAGCCGGAACCAGTCGATTTTGCGCGGGTCGCGGAGGTCGATTTCACCGCGATAGCATTCCGTCGAACTCGCGTAGCGGCGGCGTTCCCGTTTTGCGACCCTGATGGCGACGCCATCGCAGATAACCAGTGTATTGCCGGCCACGCCGCCGCCATGACCGAATACCGGTGTTCCTGGATACGGGGTAGCCTGCGACCAGCTGTCGGTAACGGTATCGTAGAGCTGGACAAGGTTGACGTTACCGTGGTCGTGCCAGCCCGAGACCAGGTAGATGAAACGATCCCGGTGCGCCACGGCGACGCTGTCATCGACGGGAACCGGCATCGGTTGCCGCGCCCGGTATTGGCCACGTCCGGGATCGAAAGCGTGCACATGGGGCACGGATTTTTCACTGCCGTCCTCAGCCACCGTATAGCCGCCGAAGATATAGACCTGGCCCGCCACGGCGACGGCACTGGCGGCGAGGCGGCCCTCGCCACCCGGCACCTCGGGTAATTCCAGCCACGCCGATGCGTCTGGCGCCAGTGCAAACGCAGCCGCCGACGCATCGCTCCACTGTTTTCCCGTCTCCAGGCCGAGAAAGCTGAAGTAGGTCGTGCCCGCGTCGGAAATGAGCGCGGCAACTGCGTTGTTGCTGATCGCTCGCGGCAGGTCGGGCAACGGCCGGGTCGTTACCGTGTCCGGCCCGGCAACCACTGCGAACGGTGCCAGGACCGCGAGCAGAAGGGACAACGGTAAATTGGGCATCATCGGGGCGTGGACCTGAAGCAGGGCAGCCGGTAGTTTACTGCAAGCGGCGCCGTGCCAGACTGTGCTGGGCAATGATCCCCGGAGGGACGCGTGTGACAGGAAGCGATTGCGAATTGCGGATACTCGATCGGGCAGTGCGCCGGCTGGAGGGGCATCTCGATGGCCTGCCCGTCGAGCTTGAAGCGGGCCAGTGGCACGATATCGATGCCGTGATCAGCGAGGTCGCCGACCGCCTCGCTGACAATTTTCCATATCACCAGCCATTGTATGCGGGACAGATGCTAAAGCCCCCGCACCCGGTTGCGCGAATCGCTTATGAGTTGGCGCTACAGATCAATCCCAATAATCATGCGCTGGATGGCGGTCGAGCCTCGTCCGCGATGGAAAAAGAGGCCGTCGGCGAACTGGCGCGGATGTTCGGATGGACCCGCTATCTTGGGCACCTGACCGGCGGCGGCACGATGGCCAATCTCGAGGCGCTGTGGGTTGCCGGGCAGCTGCACCCGGGCAAAACCGTTCTTGCCTCCGAGCAGGCTCATTACACCCATGGCCGTATCTCGAACGTGCTGAAGCTGCCGTACGAGTCGGTGCCGGCCGATTGCCGCGGGCGTATGGATTGTCAGGCACTGGAACAGCGCCTCGGGCGCGGCGACATCGGGCTCGTGGTGGCGACGCTCGGCACCACTGGCACGGGCGCAATGGATCCGTTGCCGCAAATAATTGAACTCGCCCGCCGCCATGGTTGCCGGGTGCACGTGGATTCGGCCTATGGCGGGTATTTTGGACTCATCGACAATCTCGCGCCCGAGGCGCGTGACGCCTTTGCCCGGATTAGCGATGCCGACTCAGTGGTGGTGGATCCGCACAAGCACGGGCTGCAACCCTATGGCTGTGGATGTGTTTTGTTTGCCGATCCCGGTGTTGGCAAATTTTATGTGCACGACTCCGCCTACACGTATTTCACCTCTGCCGACCTGCATCTTGGAGAAATCAGCCTGGAATGCTCGCGCCCGGGTGCCGCGGCGGTGGCGTTGTGGGCGACCCAGCGGCTGTTGCCGCCGGTGCCCGGAGGCGAATTCGCGGCGGACCTGCGACGCTGCCGCGAAGCCGCACTGGCCTTGTGGCATTTTGTCGACAACCATGACGGTTTCCGGACGATGTTTCCGCCTGAACTCGACATCGTGGTGTGGGCGCCGCGAGCGAATCTTGGCAGCGAGATTTCCCGCATGTCGAGAGCATTTTTCGACAGGGCCGCCGAGCTCGGCCTGCATCTCGCGCTGGCGCAGTTGCCGCGGTACATGCTGGCCCCGTTCTGGGCGGAGGTCGAATTTGACGAAGACCGCGTGACCTGTCTGCGCTCGTGCCTGATGAAACCGCTCCATGCCAGCAATATTGATGCGATTACCGGGATCCTGGCCGAGTGTGTCGAAAGTTGAGGGCCACCCGGTGCCAACCGGTTCACGGTCTGGCTCTGCCGCCGCGTGCGATAGTTGCGGAGGCGGGCGCAAACGGGGCAGGCCGGGTACCATGCCCGGCGACTGCTGAGACAAGTAGTGACAGAAACGGGTAGTACCTAATGAAGGAATTTCCGATGCCCAAGAGGTCGCCGATGCAGCGCTGTGTTTGCGTCGTCCTCGCGCTGCTGTGTTTTGTGGCGGCGCCTGCCAGCGCCCAGCAATGGGAGCTGGCGCCCTATGTCGGGTGGCGGTTTGGCGGCGATTTCGACGATTCCGAAACCGGTGATGATTACGATATCGACGACTCCACCAGTTACGGCATGATTGTCAGCTGGACCCAGGACTATCAGCGCCAGATCGAAGTGCTTTACAGTTTTCAGTCGACGGAAATCGACTCGGGCGGGCGATTTGTCGGCGACCCGGTGCTGGATCTTGATATCCACTATTTGCACCTTGGCGGGATTTTCGCCCCGGGCGCGAGCAAAACATGGCGCCCCTTCGTTTCGGGCGGGATCGGATTGACCCATCTCGATCCGGACCGTTCCGGGCTCGACACCGAGACCAATATTTCCTTGTCGTTGGGGGTCGGGGTGAAGGCATTTATTACCGAGAATGTCGGGGTTCGGCTCGAGGCGCGCGGCTACCTCACGGTGCTCGATAGCGATACGCGCCTGTTTTGTTCCGGCGGCTGCGCGGTGCAGGTCGAAGCCAGCGGCTTCCAGCAGGGTGAGGTCTTTCTGGGGCTGATCGCCGCTTTCTGATGGTTGCCCTCAGGCCTTGGAGCGGGCCGCCCTGCGGCTGCGTTTCTGTGCCTGGTTCGAGCTGTAGCCTTTCATTTTCAGCCCGGTCCCGTTCGACGAGATATGGGCGACGACAGCCTGGCGGCGATGAATACGGGTGATCCGTCCCAGCGACACGGCAAATATCAGCTCGACTTCGGTGCCCCGCGGCAACTCGGCCGGGCCATCCTCGAGAAAGACACCCGCAGAGCTGACGTTCTGGGCGTAGCAACGCCAGAATCCATAGCCGGGCGCTGACAGGTACACCCGGGTCGCTGCGTGGTGTCTGGTGTGCAGGCGGCGTTCCATGTGAGGTCCTTGCACGTACTTGTTTAAGGTCTTTTATTGTTGTGGCGCGATTATGCACGTTGCCCGGGGACGATATTGCGCCGGGCGACATAATCCCCAAGCAAATATTAGGCAGGGTTGGGCAGACCCGCCAGTCGGATTCGGGTCGGCCGCCATAGAATCCAGTATTTGCGTGGATTGGCGGCGGATCATGGCGGGCGAGGGCGAAGTGGCGCGATAGCTGTCGCGAGCCGGTTCCGGAGTGGCGCAATCGACGGTTTCGGACCGATTTGCGCGGATGCGGCCGGCTTCGGGTGCGATCAAACCGCTGGTCTGTCGAGCATTCGGCCGGATTGTGCGCTACACTGTGCGGCTACTGGCGATTCCTGCATTGTTTCCCCCCTTTCATGTTGACAGTCGATATGTCGGCAACGACAATAGTCGGCTTGATGCGCGGAGGGGTACCCAAGCGGCCAACGGGGGCAGACTGTAAATCTGCTGGCTTATGCCTTCGGAGGTTCGAATCCTCCCCCCTCCACCAGGATCTGGCTTGACGGGATTTCTGCGGGATCAGTAATTTTTGTGCCGCGCCGGCTTTTGTGGGCGGATAACGACTCGGCTGCCGGAGACGGGGTTTGCGGGTGTAGTTCAATGGTAGAACCTCAGCCTTCCAAGCTGATGATGTGGGTTCGATCCCCATCACCCGCTCCATCTGTTTTGGCGGCGACATGGGTGACGGGAAGTTCGGTGTAACGAAATACGCCCACATAGCTCAGGCGGTAGAGCACTTCCTTGGTAAGGAAGAGGTCACCGGTTCAAGTCCGGTTGTGGGCTCCAGTTTTTGGAAAAAGATGACAACAGGGTTTCGGCTTGATTGACCGGAGCGGAAGACCTCGCGTCAGTTTATTTATTTGTCTCGGGAGATCTAGGGATGTCCAAGGAGAAATTTGAGCGTACGAAGCCACACGTAAACGTGGGCACGATTGGTCACGTTGACCATGGCAAGACGACGCTGACAGCGGCGCTGACCAAGTGCATGGCGGAGAGGCACGGTGGCGAGGTAAAGGCGTACGATCAGATTGACAACGCGCCGGAGGAGAAGGCGCGTGGAATCACGATTGCGACGGCGCACGTGGAGTACGAGAGCGATGTGCGTCATTACGCGCATGTGGACTGTCCGGGGCATGCCGATTACGTGAAGAACATGATCACGGGTGCGGCGCAGATGGACGGTGCGATCCTGGTGGTGTCGGCGGCTGACGGGCCGATGCCGCAGACGCGCGAGCACATCTTGCTGGCGCGCCAGGTGGGTGTGCCGTACATCGTGGTGTATTTGAACAAGGCGGACATGGTTGACGATGCGGAGTTGCTGGAGCTGGTGGAGCTGGAGGTACGCGAGTTGTTGTCGACGTACGAGTTCCCGGGCGACGACACGCCGATCGTGACCGGCTCGGCGCTGAAGGCGTTCGAGGGTGATACGAGCGAGATTGGTATTCCGTCGGTCGAGAAGCTGATCACGGCGATGGATGAGTACATTCCGGAGCCGGAGCGAGCGGTGGACGGGGCGTTTTTGATGCCGATCGAGGATGTGTTCTCGATCTCGGGGCGCGGCACGGTGGTGACCGGGCGAATCGAGCGCGGGATTGTGCGCGTGGGTGACGAGATCGAGATTGTCGGTATCAAAGAGACGACAAAGACGACGTGCACCGGCGTGGAGATGTTCCGCAAGCTGCTGGACGAGGGTCAGGCGGGCGACAACGTGGGTGTGTTGCTGCGCGGGACCAAGCGCGACGATGTGGAGCGTGGCCAGGTGCTGGCCAAGCCGGGGTCGATCACGCCGCACACGAAGTTCGAGGCGGAGGTGTACATCCTGACCAAGGAAGAGGGTGGCCGACATACGCCGTTCTTCAAGGGTTACCGGCCGCAGTTTTACTTCCGCACGACGGATGTGACCGGGGCGGTGGAGTTGCCGGAGGGTGTCGAGATGGTGATGCCGGGCGACAACATCCAGATGGTGGTGGAGTTGATTGCACCGATCGCGATGGAGGACGGACTGCGGTTCGCGATCCGCGAGGGTGGTCGCACCGTCGGCGCCGGCGTCGTCGCCAAAATCATCGAGTAATTAAATAGTTACCGGGATCGGCCTGCCCTGGGGGCGGGCCGTTGCTGGTTGGAATTAACGGTTGTCGCGAAACGGCGGCCATGACCCGGGCAAATACGGCAGATAGGGCAGTAGCTCAATTGGCAGAGCGGCGGTCTCCAAAACCGCAGGTTGGGGGTTCGATTCCCTCCTGCCCTGCCACCTCACCGGGCTGTGCGGCGGTGAAGAGCATGGCCGGGAAGCCTTGCCCGAAAGACTGAAGCAACGATGAACGCAAACACTGATACCGGCTCCGGAGCCGTTGACAAGCTGCTGCTGCTGACGGCCATTGCGCTGGTGCTTGGCGGCATAGTGGTTTTCTATGCCTATCCGGCCTGGTCGGTTTTGCTGCGGGCGCTGATTGTAGTCGGGGCAACGGCCGCGGCAATCGCCGTCGCGATGCGCAGCCAGCCCGGGCAGGCATTGTGGCGCTTTATTGTTACCTCGCGCGGTGAAGTCCGAAAAATGGTCTGGCCGAGCCGCCAGGAGACGCTGACCACGACCGGGGCCGTGCTGTTGTTCGTGTTGATCATGGGCGTGTTTTTCTGGGGACTCGATTTTTTCCTGCTGTGGGCCACCCGGCTTCTGACCGGGCAGGGGGGCTGAGCGCATGACGATGCGTTGGTACGTAGTGCACGCCTACTCGAATTTCGAGCACAAGGTGGCCGAATCTCTGAAAGACCGGGTAAGGCTTGCCGGTCTCGAGCACAAATTTGGCGACATCCTGGTTCCGACCGAGGAAGTGGTCGAGATGCGCGAAGGGCAGAAACGCAGAAGCGAGCGGAAGTTTTTCCCCGGCTACGTGCTTGTGCAGATGGAGATGGATGACGAGACCTGGCATCTGGTCAAGGAAGTGCCGAAAGTGCTCGGGTTTATCGGCGGGAGTTCGGATCGACCGGCCCCCATCAGCGATCGCGAGGCGGATACGATTCTGCAGCGCGTGCAGGAAGGCGCCGACAAGCCGCGGCCGAAGGTGCTGTTCGAGCCGGGCGAGATTGTGCGTGTTGTCGACGGACCGTTCAACGACTTCAATGGGGTCGTTGAAGAGGTTAACTACGACAAGAGCAAACTGCGTGTTGCGGTCCAGATTCTGGGTCGGTCGACGCCGGTGGAGCTGGATTTCAGTCAGGTGGAGAAGGCCTGACGGTTGTAACAGGCAAGGATGCGGCCGCGGCGGATTGCGTGGTTGATACGGAAAGGACGCAGAGGGGAGCCTGCCAGGCGCTGGTACCCAAAGAGGATCGTTACACATGGCGAAGAAAGTACAGGGCTATATCAAGCTGCAGATTCCTGCGGGGCAGGCTAATCCCAGCCCGCCGGTCGGGCCGGCGCTGGGACAGCAGGGCGTCAACATTATGGAGTTCTGCAAGGCTTTCAATGCGGCGACCCAGGGCCAGGAGCCCGGTCTGCCGATTCCGGTTGTGATTACCGTTTACGCGGATCGCAGTTTCACGTTTATCAGCAAGACGCCGCCCGCGGCCGTGTTGCTGAGAAAAGCCGCGGGCATCAAGAAGGGCAGCGGTGAGCCGAACAAGAACAAGGTCGGCATCGTCAATCGCGCTCAGCTCGAGGAGATCGCGAAAACGAAGGAGCCCGACCTGACCGCCGCCGATATGGACGCTGCGGTCAGGACCATTGCTGGCACAGCGCGCAGCATGGGCCTCGACGTGGAGGGTGTCTGACATGGCCAGACTGAGCAAACGAGAAAAGGTAGCCCGCGAGCGGCTCGAAGCCGGCAAGTTCTACGCAATCGAAGAAGCCCTGTCGCTGGTCAAGGAGCTTGCGGCCGCGAAATTTACCGAGTCGGTCGATGTGGCGGTCAACCTCGGCGTGGATCCGCGTAAATCGGACCAGGTCGTGCGCGGTTCCACGGTGTTGCCGAACGGAACCGGCAAGACCGTACGTGTTGCCGTTTTCGCCCAGGGTGAAAACGCGGAAAAGGCCACGGCGGCGGGTGCCGATATTGTCGGGTTCGAGGATCTCGCTGAGCAGATCCAGAAAGGCGAGCTCAACTTCGACGTCGTGATTGCGACGCCTGACGCGATGCGCGTGGTCGGCAAGCTCGGCCAGATTCTCGGTCCGCGCGGGCTGATGCCGAACCCCAAGGTCGGCACCGTGACACCCGATGTGGAGACCGCGGTCAAGAACGCCAAAGGCGGCCAGGTTCGTTATCGCACCGACAAGGCCGGAATCATCCATTGCCAGATCGGCAATGTCACGTTCGAGGTCGATGCGCTGAAGGAAAATCTCGAGGCTTTGCTAGGCGCCCTGAGCAAGGGTAAGCCTGCTGCCGCCAAGGGCCAGTACATGAAACGCCTGACTGTCTCGTCGACGATGGGTCCGGGCGTCGCGGTCGACCAGGCGACATTGGATATTTAGGAGAGTACATACGTCTTGCAAACGGTTCAGGCGCGAAGCGGCTGGAGCAGTGCGGGAGGCGTACCACCACGGAGGGTGGAGCAAACGGGCCGGAACATTGGCCTGCATCGAAGACCGCAGGCGCCGGGTTTGCAAAGACCCGGCTTAATCGCCGACAAACTGGCTACCTGCGCAGGTGGTGTTACCCGAATCAGCTCGACCTGGCTAGGGATCACCGTCGCATAACGTCTCCGCGAAGGTAGCGGGGCGTGTTGATCCTGATAACCAGGAGGAAGAAATGCCACTGAGGCTTGAAGACAAAAAGGCCATGGTAGCCGAAGTGAACGAGATTGCTGCGAGCTCGCTGTCCGCTGTTGCCGCTGAGTACAGCGGTTTGTCGGTGGCGCAGATGACCGACTTCCGCAAACAAGCGCGGGCGTCGGACGTCTATGTTCGTGTAGTCAAGAACACTTTGGCGAAACGGGCCGTTGAAGGTACTGAATTCGAGTGTCTTCAGGAAGCTCTTACGGGGCCGCTGGTACTGGCCTTCTCGCGCGAGGATCCGGGCGCCGCTGCACGCGTCGTCAAGAACTTCGCCAAAGAGAACGACAAACTGGTGACGACGGCGGTAGCGATCAGCGGTCAGCTGTATCCCGCCGCGGACCTGGAGCGTCTGGCCAGCCTTCCGACCCTCGATCAGGCACGGGCAATGCTGCTCGGTGTGTTGAATGCACCGCTGACGCAGTTCGTCCGCACGCTGGCAGAGCCACCGGCAATGCTGGCGCGTGTGATGCAGTCCCGAGCGGATCAGGAGCAGGCAGCCTGATACAGCACTTTTTCGGTAATGAGCAAGTTTGGGTAGATTTTTTAAGGAGATATCAACATGGCACTTAGCAACGAAGAACTGATCGAGGAACTCTCCAACAAGCCGATCATGGAGGTCGTCGAGCTGGTCAAGGCGCTCGAAGAGAAGTGGGGCGTTTCCGCCGCCGCTCCGGTAGCCGTCGCGGCCGCTGGCGCTGCTGCCGGTGGCGACGCTGCCGCGGCCGAAGAGCAGACCGAATTCGACGTCGTAATGACGAGCTTCGGCGGCAACAAGGTTTCCGTCATCAAAGTGGTGCGCGCGATTACTGGTCTGGGGCTGAAAGAAGCCAAGGACCTGGTCGAGGGTGCGCCTGCGCCGGTCAAGGAAGGCGTGTCCAAGGACGAAGCCGAAGACGTCAAGAAGCAGCTCGAAGAGGCCGGTGCCAGCGTCGAGGTCAAGTAAGACTTTGATGCAAGGCTTCGGCCCGTTTTACAGCTCCCGGCTGGTGGCGCAAGCCACCGGCCTGGTGCTGTTTTGATTTTGAGAGAACCTGCGCCCAGGCGCAGGTTGGTGGGCGCGTCGTTGACGCGCTCCGTGTAGTAAATATAGCCAAGCTTCGGCGAGGAAATACCGATGGCGTACTCGTTTACAGAGAAAAAGCGAATCCGTAAGGACTTTGGCAAGCGCAGGGGCATTCTTGAAGTGCCTTATTTGTTGTCCATACAGCTCGCTTCCTATCGCAAGTTTTTGCAGACCGATGCCGCGCCGGACAACCGCGATGATATCGGGCTGCATGCCGCGTTTTCGTCGGTTTTTCCGATTGTCAGCTATTCCGGCAACGCTCAACTCGAGTATGTCAGCTACCGCCTTGGCGAGCCGGTATTCGACGTCAAGGAGTGCCAGGTTCGCGGTCTGACCTATGCTGCGCCGTTGCGCGTCACCGTGCGCCTCGTCATTTTTGACAAGGAAGCTTCTGGCAGCAAAAAACCGGTCAAGGACATCCGCGAGCAGGAAGTCTATCTCGGTGAATTGCCGCTGATGACCGACAACGGGACGTTTGTGATTAATGGCACCGAGCGTGTCATCGTGTCGCAGTTGCATCGCTCGCCGGGCGTGTTCTTCGATCACGACAAAGGCAAGACGCATTCATCAGGCAAGCTGCTGTTTTCCGCTCGCGTGATTCCGTACCGCGGCTCGTGGCTCGATTTCGAGTTCGATCCGAAGGATTCGATGTTCGCCCGAATCGACCGCCGCAGGAAACTGCCGGTGACCATCATCCTGCGCGCGCTTGGATTCGAGAACGAGGAAATGCTGGCGTATTTTCACGACACGATCTCGTTTTATCTTTCCGCCAAGAAAATCGAGATGGACCTGGTGCCCGAGCGTCTGCGCGGGGAAACCGCGACCTTTGACGTCAAGGTCAAGAGCAAGGTGCTGGTCGAGGAAGGACGACGCATCACAGCGCGTCATGTCCGCGATCTCGAGCAGTCCGGGGTCAAGAAACTGGAGGTGCCGAACCTCTACCTCGAAGGCAAGATTCTTGCTCACGATATCGTCGACACCGACAGCGGAGAGCTGTTGGCCTCGGCCAATGACGAACTTACGGCCGAAACCGTAGAGACTTTAATCGAGGCCGGCATCGACAAGCTCGAAACGCTGTGGGTGAACGACCTTGATCGCGGCCCGTATATTTCCAATACGTTGCGCATCGATGCCACCACCAATCGTCTCGAGGCGCTGGTTGAGATCTACCGCATGATGCGTCCGGGCGAACCGCCGACAAAGGAAGCTGCGGAGAACCTCTTCCACAACCTGTTTTTCAATGCCGAACGTTACGACCTGTCCGCCGTTGGGCGTATGAAATTCAACCGCAGGGTCGGGCGCGACGGCGTCGAGGGTTCGGGCATTCTTTACGACGGCCGCTATTTCGGCAGCCGCAACGATGAAGAGTCGAAGAAGTACTTCGAGAAGTACGGAGCCGACCGCTCGGATATCGTCGATGCTCTTGGCACGCTGATAGAGATCCGCAACGGCCGTGGTACGGTCGATGACATCGATCATCTTGGCAATCGCCGTGTACGCAGTGTCGGTGAGATGGCCGAGAATGCGTTCCGCATCGGTCTGGTGCGGGTCGAGAGGGCGGTCAAGGAGCGTCTGACGCTGGCCGAGTCCGAAGGGCTCATGCCGCAGGAGATGATCAACGCCAAGCCGGTTGCCGCTGCGGTCAAGGAATTTTTTGGTTCCTCGCAGCTGTCGCAGTTTATGGATCAGAACAATCCGCTCTCGGAAGTCACTCACAAGCGTCGTGTCTCGGCGCTCGGCCCGGGTGGTCTGACGCGCGAGCGCGCTGGCTTCGAAGTACGCGACGTGCACCCGACGCACTATGGCCGGGTCTGCCCGATCGAGACCCCTGAGGGACCGAACATCGGTCTCATTAACTCGCTCGCGGTCTACGCGCGCACCAACGACTACGGTTTCCTCGAGACGCCGTATCGCAAGGTCCGCAACGGCAGCGTCACCGATTCGATCGAGTACCTGTCAGCGATCGAGGAAGGTCACTATGTGATCGCCCAGGCGAACTCCGAGCTGGACGAAAAGGGAGCCTTTACCGACGATCTGATCTCATGCCGCCATCAGAACGAATTCACTCTGGCGACGGCGGATCAGATCGAATACATGGATGTCAGCCCGAAGCAGATCGTGTCGGTGGCGGCGTCGATGATTCCGTTCCTCGAGCACGACGACGCCAACCGCGCATTGATGGGTTCGAACATGCAGCGACAGGCTGTTCCGACGCTGCGCGCCGAAACCCCGGTGGTGGGTACCGGCATGGAACGCGCCGTCGCGGTGGATTCCGGCGTAACGGTGGTCGCTCGGCGCGGTGGAATGGTTGATTCTGTCGATGCATCGCGCATCGTGGTTCGCGTTGCGGATGACGAGACGACACCGGATGAGCCGGGCGTTGATATCTACAACCTGACCAAGTACACCCGCTCGAACCAGAACACCTGTATTAACCAGCGGCCTCTGGTCAAAGCGGGCGATGCGATCGCGCGTGGTGACGTTCTTGCCGACGGCCCCTCGACCCATCTTGGTGAGCTGGCGCTGGGGCAGAACCTGCTGGTCGCGTTCATGCCGTGGAATGGCTACAACTTCGAGGACTCGATCCTGATCTCCGAGGGACTGGTCCACGAAGACCGTTTCACGACGATCCACATCGAGGAGCTGACATGCGTCGCTCGTGACACCAAACTCGGTCCGGAAGAAATCACCGCGGATATCCCAAACGTCGGCGACGCCGCGCTGGCGAAACTCGACGAGTCCGGAATCGCGTTTATCGGCGCCGAGGTCAAGGCTGGCGACATTCTGGTCGGCAAGGTCACGCCGAAAGGCGAGACGCAGCTAACCCCGGAAGAGAAGCTGTTGCGGGCAATTTTTGGCGAAAAAGCCTCCGACGTGAAAGATACGTCGTTGCGGGTGCCGCCCGGGATGGACGGAACCGTGATCGATGTTCGCGTGTTTACCCGCGATGGCGTCGAGAAAGACAGCCGCGCGCTTGCGATCGAAAGAATGGAACTCGAGAGTGTCCGCAAGGATCTCGACGACACGTTGCGCATCCTCGAAGAGGACGTTTTGCAGCGTGTCGAGCGCATGTTGCTGGGCAAGGTCGCTGACGGCGGCCCGAACAAGCTCAAAGCGGGCAGCAAGATCACCAAGGCTTATCTCGACGAACTGGCGCAGGAGGACTGGTTCAAAATTCGTCTGCGCAGCGAAGAGGCCCAGGATCAGCTGGAGAAGGCGGAAGAGCGCCTGAAGATGCAGCGGGAAGAATTTGATCAGCGTTTTGACGAGAAAAAACGCAAGATCACGGCGGGCGACGAACTGGCGCCGGGCGTGCTCAAAATGGTCAAGGTCTACCTCGCGGTCAAGCGCCGCATTCAGCCAGGTGACAAGATGGCCGGCCGCCACGGTAACAAGGGCGTCATCTCGTCGATCGTGCCGGTCGAGGACATGCCCTACCTCGAAGACGGAACGCCGGTGGATATCGTGCTCAACCCGCTCGGTGTGCCGTCGCGGATGAACGTTGGCCAGGTCCTGGAGACTCACCTCGGGTGGGCGGCAAAAGGTCTTGGTCATCGCATCGGACGAATGCTCGATGAGCAGGCCAAGCTGACGGACGTGCGTAAGCTGCTCGACCAGATCTACAACGAATCCGGTGGTCAGGGCGCCGACATCAAGTCGCTCAACGATGATGAGGTGACCGAGCTTGCCGGTAATCTGCGGGCCGGTGTGCCGATGGCGACGCCGGTTTTCGATGGTGCCAATGAGGACGAGATCAAAGGCATGCTGGAGCTGGCCGGGCTGCCGACTTCGGGGCAGACCATATTGTTCGACGGTCGTACCGGTGAGTCATTCGATCGTCCGGTGACAGTCGGCTACATGTACATGCTGAAACTCAATCACCTCGTGGACGACAAGATGCACGCGCGTTCCACTGGCCCGTACAGTCTGGTGACCCAGCAGCCGTTGGGCGGCAAGGCGCAATTTGGCGGTCAGCGGTTTGGTGAGATGGAGGTCTGGGCGCTGGAGGCCTACGGTGCTTCGTACACGCTGCAGGAAATGCTCACGGTGAAGTCCGACGATGTGCAGGGTCGTACCCGTATGTACAAGAACATCGTGGATGGCACGCACGAAATGCAGGCAGGCATGCCCGAGTCTTTCAACGTGCTCGTGAAGGAGATCCGCTCACTCGGCATTAATGTCGAGCTAGACCAGGACTGATACCAGGACGGCTGAACCGACTCGTGTTTAGACGACGAGCCCCAAGCAAACAGGTGGCAGGATGAAAGATCTACTCAAGCTCTTCAAACAACAGGTACCCGTCGAGGACTTCGACGCTATTCGCATCGGCCTGGCCTCGCCGGACATGATCCGGTCGTGGTCTTTTGGCGAGGTGAAAAAGCCGGAGACCATCAATTACCGGACCTTCAAGCCGGAAAGAGACGGCCTGTTCTGTGCCAAGATCTTCGGTCCCGTGAAGGATTACGAGTGTCTTTGCGGCAAGTACAAGCGGCTGAAACACCGCGGCGTCGTTTGCGAGAAATGCGGCGTCGAGGTGACCCAGGCGAAAGTTCGTCGCGAACGGATGGGTCACATCGAGCTGGCCAGCCCGGTGGCACATATCTGGTTCCTGAAGTCGTTGCCTTCGCGCATTGGCCTGATGCTCGATATGACGCTGCGCGAGATCGAGCGGGTGCTTTACTTCGAAGCCTTCGCCGTTGTCGAGCCCGGTATGACGCCGCTTGAGCGCGGTCAGTTGCTGTCCGACGAAACCTATCTCGAGGCCATCGAGGAGCATGGCGACGAGTTCGAGGCGAAGATGGGTGCGGAAGCGGTGTACGACATGCTGCGAACCATCGATCTCGATGCCGAGATTCTGAAGGTTCGCGAGGAAATCGCCGGCACCAATTCCGAGACCAAAATCCGCCGTTTGTCGAAGCGCCTGAAACTGCTCGAATCGTTCCAGGAGTCCGGCAACAAGCCCGAATGGATGGTGATGACCGTGCTGCCGGTGTTGCCGCCGGATCTGCGACCGCTGGTGCCGCTCGATGGCGGCCGCTTTGCGACTTCGGATCTGAACGATCTTTACCGCCGTGTTATCAACCGCAATAATCGGTTGCGCCGTCTGCTTGAGCTGAACGCGCCCGATATCATCGTGCGCAACGAAAAGCGCATGCTGCAGGAAGCCGTTGACGCGCTGCTCGACAACGGCCGGCGCGGACGGGCGATTACCGGTACCAACAAGCGCCCGCTCAAGTCGCTCGCCGACATGATCAAGGGCAAGCAGGGGCGGTTCCGGCAGAACCTGCTGGGCAAGCGCGTCGATTACTCGGGCCGCTCGGTCATCGTGGTCGGGCCGACGCTAAAGCTGCACCAGTGCGGTCTGCCGAAAAAGATGGCGCTCGAGCTCTTCAAGCCGTTTATATTCTCCAAGCTGCAGTTGCGTGGTGAGGCGGCGACGATCAAGGCCGCCAAGCGCCTGGTCGAACGTGAGGGTCCGGAAGTCTGGGATATCCTCGAGGAAGTGATTCGCGAGCACCCGGTGATGCTTAACCGTGCGCCGACGCTGCACAGGCTCGGGATCCAGGCATTCGAGCCGGTGCTGGTAGAGGGCAAGGCGATCCAACTGCACCCGCTGGTCTGCACCGCGTTCAATGCCGATTTCGACGGCGACCAGATGGCAGTGCATGTGCCGCTGTCGATCGAGGCACAGCTCGAGGCGCGGGCGCTGATGATGGCGTCCAATAACATCCTGTCTCCGGCCAATGGCGATCCGATCATCGTGCCGTCGCAGGATGTCGTTCTGGGTCTGTATTTCATGACTCGCGAGCGCGTCAAAGCGAAGGGCGAGGGCATGCGTTTTTCCGGTGTCGGGGAAGTGCATCGCGCCTATGAGTCGCGCCAGGTCGATCTGCAGGCGCGGGTCCGGGTCCGTATCGAGGACTCTTTCCTCAGCGAAGAAGGCGAAATTCAGCACAAGCGGCATGTCGTGGAAACCACGGTTGGCCGTGCCCTTCTCGCCGAAGTCATGCCCAAGGGTATGGCATTCGAGCTGATCAATCGCGACATGACCAAGAAGGCGATTTCCGGTCTTATCAATGCCTGCTATCGCACCCTCGGGCTGAAACGTACGGTGGTGTTCGCCGATCAGTTGATGTACACGGGCTTTCACTATGCGACCAAGGCCGGTGTGTCGATCGGTGTCAACGATATGGTGGTGCCGGAGGAAAAAGCCGGCATCCTGACCACCGCCGAGGAGGAGGTCAAAGAGATCCAGGAGCAGTACACGTCGGGTCTCATTACCAACGGCGAACGCTACAATAAGGTCGTCGATATCTGGTCACGCACCAACGAAGAAGTGGCCAAGGAAATGATGAACAAGCTCGGCGGCGAAAATGTCGTCGACTCGGCCGGTAAGGAGCAGCATCAGAAATCGTTCAATTCGATTTTCATGATGGCCGACTCCGGTGCGCGAGGCTCGGCGGCCCAGATTCGTCAGCTCGCCGGTATGCGCGGCCTGATGGCGAAACCTGATGGCTCGATCATCGAAACGCCGATCACTGCCAACTTCCGCGAGGGATTGAACGTCCTGCAGTACTTCATCTCGACGCATGGTGCGCGTAAAGGTCTGGCCGATACGGCTTTGAAAACCGCAAACTCGGGATACCTGACGCGGCGCCTGGTCGACGTGGCCCAGGACCTGGTGGTTACGAAGGTTGATTGTGGTACCGAACGCGGCCTGATGATGACTCCGCTGGTTGAGGGGGGCGATGTCGTCGAGCCGTTGCGCGAGCGCGTGCTTGGACGAGTAGTCTCCTCGCCGGTTCTGAAGCCGGGCAGCGAGGAAGTGATTGTCGAGGCCGGTACGCTGCTCGATGAGAAGTGGGTCAATACCCTCGAAGAGCTGTCTGTCGATCAGGTTCATGTTCGCTCGCCGATTACCTGCGAGACTCGCTACGGCGTGTGCGCGCAGTGCTACGGCCGCGACCTGGCCCGCGGTCACCGCATCAATATCGGTGAGGCCGTTGGTGTCATCGCCGCGCAGTCGATCGGTGAGCCGGGTACCCAGCTGACGATGCGTACGTTCCATATCGGCGGGGCCGCTTCGCGTGCGGCCGCGGTCAACAGTGTCGAGATCAAGGGTTCCGGTGTCATCCGCCTCCACAACATCAAGACGGTAAAACATGAGCGCGGTCATTTTGTCGCCGTCTCACGTTCCGGCGAGATCGGTGTGATGGATGAGTTCGGGCGCGAGCGGGAACGCTACAAGATCCCCTACGGCGCGACGATTGCCGTGGACGAGGGCTCGCCGGTCGAGTCCGGCCAGGTTGTTGCCAACTGGGATCCGCACACCCACCCGGTGGTATCCGAGGTGACTGGCAAGCTGCGCTTCGACGACTTTATTGACGGCGTGACCGTTACCCGCCAGGTTGACGAAATCACCGGACTGGCCGCCATCGTGGTGCTTGATGTGCAGCAGCGCGGCGGGTCGAAAGATCTGCGGCCGACGGCGCGGCTGGTCGACACCAAGGGCAAGCCAATATGCTTCGCCAATACCGACATTCCCGCGTCTTACGCGTTGCCCTCGGGCGCCGTGGTGAATATGGACGATGGTTCGAAGGTGGGCGTCGGCGACGTTATCGCGCGTATCCCGCAGGAGAGCTCGAAGACTCGCGATATCACCGGTGGTCTGCCGCGTGTGGCCGATCTGTTCGAGGCGCGCAAGCCCAAGGACCCGGCGATTCTGGCCGAGTATTCGGGTACCGCCAGCTTCGGTAAGGAAACCAAGGGCAAGCGTCGCCTGATCATTACCGACGACAGTGGTGAGAAACACGAGACGCTGATCCCGAAATGGCGTCACCTGAACGTGTTTGAAGGTGAGCAGGTTCTGCGTGGAGAGGTGATTGCCGAGGGTGAGCCTGATCCGCACGATATCCTGCGTTTGCAGGGCGTCGAGAGGCTGGCCGACTACCTGGTGCGCGAAATCCAGGATGTCTACCGCCTCCAGGGTGTGAAGATCAATGACAAACACATCGAGGTGATCATCCGCCAGATGCTGCGCAAGCTTGAGGTTGCCAAGTCCGGCGGCAGCAAATTGTTGCGTGGCGAGCAGGTCGATCGAGCCCGTGCACTCGAGGAGAACGAGGCCATGGCGGTTACCGGCAAGGAGGCGGCGGTATTCGATCCGATGCTGCTGGGTATCACCAAGGCCTCGCTGGCGACGGAGTCGTTTATATCGGCAGCCTCGTTCCAGGAGACCACGCGCGTTCTGACCGAGGCCGCGGTACGCGGCCTGCGCGACGATCTGCGCGGGCTCAAGGAAAATGTCATCGTTGGCCGGTTGATCCCGGCTGGTACCGGTTTCGCATACCATGCCGAGCGCAGGCGCAGCCACGAGGATCGGGCCAAGGAAGAGCTGCTTGCGCTGGAGCAGGCGCAGGCTGCCATGGAGAGCGTCCAGGACGATGATCAGCCGGCCGAGGAGGCTTCCGAGACGGTGGCGGAGGATTAGAGATCCGGGCAGGGTGGCAGTTTTTGCCACTCTGCCTTTCTTGACACCTGATTGGGGCGAATCTAGAATGCCCGGCTTTACATCGGCCGCGTTTCCCAATCGCGCCGGATACGGAATTCGACCCGGGCCGCCATAGTATGGCGGCCCGGTTCTACTCTGGGCGGCATACGCGAAGTCCGCGCAAGTCACCTCAAGTGAAATAGAGAATAGCGAATGTCTACGATCAATCAGCTGGTGCGCAAGTCGCGCAAGACCAAAACGGCCAAGAGTAACGTCCCCGCGCTGGAGGCGTCACCGCAGCGGCGCGGCGTGTGTACTCGTGTGTATACGACCACGCCGAAGAAGCCGAACTCGGCTTTGCGCAAGGTCGCGCGCGTGCGCCTGACTAATGGCTATGAAGTCACCAGTTACATCGGCGGTGAAGGGCACAATCTTCAGGAGCACTCGGTGGTGATGCTGCGCGGTGGACGCGTCAAGGATCTCCCCGGTGTGCGTTATCACATCGTTCGCGGCACGCTGGATTGCGCTGGCGTCAACGAGCGGAAGCAGGGCCGTTCCAAATACGGAGCGAAGCGACCCAAATAGGGTCCAGCATCAGGACAGGTCTGACCAATGTCACGTAGAGCAAGAGCACCAAAACGCGCAGCACTGCCGGATCCGAAATTCGGCAGCGATATGTTGGCGAAATTCATCAACATGATGATGAACCGCGGCAAGAAATCCGTGGCGGAACGTATCGTCTATGGCGCGATCGACCGTATTTCCGACCGTAACAAGGTCAGCGAAGAGCAGGCGCTCGAGCTGCTCGCGCAGGCGCTCGATAACGTCAAGCCGGCAGTCGAGGTGAAGTCGCGGCGCGTCGGTGGTGCTACCTACCAGGTTCCGGTCGAAGTGCGTCCGGCGCGGCGGCAGACGCTCGCAATGCGCTGGGTGATCGATTCGGCGCGCAAGCGCAGTGAGAAATCGATGGCTGCGCGGCTTGCTAATGAGCTGATCGATGCCGCGGATAATCGTGGTGCCGCGGTGAAGAAGCGCGAAGACACGCACCGGATGGCTGAGGCCAATAAGGCGTTCTCTCACTACCGCTGGTAATTTCCTCCAGCGGCCGACCGAGATTCACATCGAGGGCTAGTTCCGTGGCACGTACCACCCCTATTACCCGTTATCGAAATATCGGCATCATGGCCCATATCGATGCGGGCAAAACGACGACAACCGAGCGTGTGCTCTTCTACACGGGTGTGTCGCACAAAATCGGTGAGGTTCACGACGGCGCCGCAGCTATGGACTGGATGGAGCAGGAGCAGGAGCGTGGCATCACGATCACCTCTGCTGCGACCACCTGTTTCTGGAGCGGCATGGAGCAGCAGTTCGATGAGCATCGCATCAATATTATCGACACGCCCGGACACGTTGACTTCACAATCGAAGTCGAGCGCAGCCTGAGGGTTCTCGATAGCGCAGTTGCTGTTTTTTGTGCGGTTGGCGGTGTCGAGCCGCAGTCGGAGACGGTGTGGCGACAGGCCAATAAATACGCCGTGCCGCGGCTTGCGTTCGTCAACAAGATGGATCGTGCAGGCGCCGATTTTCTCCGTGTCGTCGATCAGTTAAAGGATCGGCTCGGCGCCAATCCGGTGCCGTTGCAGTTGCCGATCGGGGCCGAAGAGAACTTCCTCGGCGTCGTCGATCTCATCAGGATGCAGGCGATCTTCTGGGATGAAGACAGCCAGGGCATGACTTTCGAGGCGAAGGATATCCCGGCCGATATGGCCGACGATTGCCAGCTGATGCGCGAGCAGATGGTCGAGGCGGCCGCCGAGGGTGACGAGGAGCTCCTCGAGAAATTCCTCGAAGAGGGCGACCTCAGCAACGATGAAATCAAACGCGGCATTCGTCTGCGTACGCTCAACAACGAGATCGTTCCAGTGATGTGTGGCTCGGCCTTCAAGAACAAGGGCGTGCAGGCAGTTCTCGATGCGGTGGTTGAGCTGATGCCGTCCCCGGTCGACGTGCCCGCTATCAAGGGTATTACCGAGGACGAGCAGGAAGCTGTGCGCAAGCCGGATGACGATGAGCCGTTTGCCGCGCTTGCGTTCAAGATCATGACCGACCCGTTTGTCGGTACGTTGACCTTTTTCCGCGTTTATTCCGGTATTCTGGCGACCGGAGATACTGTCTACAACCCGGTCAAGGGCAGGAAAGAGCGGATCGGCCGCATGCTGCAGATGCACGCCAACGACCGCAAGGAATTGAAAGAAGTCCGGGCCGGCGATATTGCTGCCGCGGTGGGTCTCAAAGACGTTACCACCGGTGATACGCTGTGCGATCTGAAGCAGGTCGTCACCCTTGAGCGCATGGAGTTCCCGGAGCCCGTGATTGCGGTCGCCGTAGAGCCGAAGACCAAAGCCGATCAGGAAAAAATGGGAATGGCTTTGTCGAAGCTGGCCAAGGAAGACCCTTCTTTCCGCGTCCATACGGACGAGGAGTCCGGGCAGACGATCATCTCGGGTATGGGTGAGTTGCACCTCGAGATCATCGTTGACCGGCTCAAGCGTGAATTCAAGGTCGAGGCTAATGTCGGTAAGCCGCAGGTGGCCTATCGCGAGACCATTCGCAAGGCGGTTGACCAGGAAGGCAAGTTCGTGCGCCAGTCGGGCGGACGTGGCCAGTATGGCCATGTCTGGCTGAAGATCGAACCGCGCGAACCGGGTGCCGGCTACGAATTCGAAAATGCGATCGTCGGTGGCGTGGTGCCGCGCGAGTACATCCCCGCGGTGGACAAGGGCATTCAAGAGCAAATGCAAAACGGCGTTATCGCGGGTTATCCGGTCGTCGACTTCAAGGTAACTCTTTACGACGGCTCGTACCACGAGGTGGATTCCAGTGAAATGGCGTTCAAGATCGCCGGGTCCATGGGTTTCCGGGAAGGTGCGCTGAAGGCCGATCCGGTTTTGCTGGAGCCAATCATGAAGGTCGAGGTCGTAACCCCGGAAGACTACATGGGCGACGTGATGGGCGATCTCAATCGCCGCCGTGGCCTGCCCCAGGGGATGGACGATACCCCGGCCGGCAAGGTGATTCGCGCGGAAGTTCCGCTTGCCGAGATGTTTGGTTATGCGACCGATCTGCGCTCTATGAGCCAGGGTCGCGCAACCTACTCGATGGAGTTCCTCAAGTACAACGAAGTGCCCAACAGTGTCGCCGATTCGGTGATTAAGAAGGCATCCTGAGAATCTTGAAATTTGCGAGGTAAAGACGGTGTCCAAGGAGAAATTTGAGCGTACGAAGCCACACGTAAACGTGGGCACGATTGGTCACGTTGACCATGGCAAGACGACGCTGACAGCGGCGCTGACCAAGTGCATGGCGGAGAGGCACGGTGGCGAGGTAAAGGCGTACGATCAGATTGACAACGCGCCGGAGGAGAAGGCGCGTGGAATCACGATTGCGACGGCGCACGTGGAGTACGAGAGCGATGTGCGTCATTACGCGCATGTGGACTGTCCGGGGCATGCCGATTACGTGAAGAACATGATCACGGGTGCGGCGCAGATGGACGGTGCGATCCTGGTGGTGTCGGCGGCTGACGGGCCGATGCCGCAGACGCGCGAGCACATCTTGCTGGCGCGCCAGGTGGGTGTGCCGTACATCGTGGTGTATTTGAACAAGGCGGACATGGTTGACGATGCGGAGTTGCTGGAGCTGGTGGAGCTGGAGGTACGCGAGTTGTTGTCGACGTACGAGTTCCCGGGCGACGACACGCCGATCGTGACCGGCTCGGCGCTGAAGGCGTTCGAGGGTGATACGAGCGAGATTGGTATTCCGTCGGTCGAGAAGCTGATCACGGCGATGGATGAGTACATTCCGGAGCCGGAGCGAGCGGTGGACGGGGCGTTTTTGATGCCGATCGAGGATGTGTTCTCGATCTCGGGGCGCGGCACGGTGGTGACCGGGCGAATCGAGCGCGGGATTGTGCGCGTGGGTGACGAGATCGAGATTGTCGGTATCAAAGAGACGACAAAGACGACGTGCACCGGCGTGGAGATGTTCCGCAAGCTGCTGGACGAGGGTCAGGCGGGCGACAACGTGGGTGTGTTGCTGCGCGGGACCAAGCGCGACGATGTGGAGCGTGGCCAGGTGCTGGCCAAGCCGGGGTCGATCACGCCGCACACGAAGTTCGAGGCGGAGGTGTACATCCTGACCAAGGAAGAGGGTGGCCGACATACGCCGTTCTTCAAGGGTTACCGGCCGCAGTTTTACTTCCGCACGACGGATGTGACCGGGGCGGTGGAGTTGCCGGAGGGTGTCGAGATGGTGATGCCGGGCGACAACATCCAGATGGTGGTGGAGTTGATTGCACCGATCGCGATGGAGGACGGACTGCGGTTCGCGATCCGCGAGGGTGGTCGCACCGTCGGCGCCGGCGTCGTCGCCAAAATCATCGAGTAATTTGAACCGGGCGCCCGGGGTTCTGCCCCGGGCGCCGACTTACTACCAGCGGTACCAGGAAATGGCGACAAATCAGAATATTCGTATCAGGCTCAAGGCTTTTGATCATCGACTGATCGACAAGTCTGCGCGGGAAATTGTCGATACGGCACGCCGTACCGGCGCGCAGGTGCGGGGCCCGGTGCCTTTGCCGACGAAGATGGAGCGTTTTACCGTCCTGATTTCGCCGCATGTGAACAAGGATGCACGCGACCAATACGAGCTGCGCACGCACAAGCGCCTGATGGAAATCATGGAGCCTACGGACAAGACCGTGGACGCGCTGATGAAGCTCGAATTGCCCGCAGGCGTCGACGTTCAGATTAAGTTGAACTAGACGCAAAACCTGCTATAATTTTCGGCTCTTTAATGGCCCGGTGCGAGAATACTCGTGCCGGGCCTTGAGTTTCCATGTCAAAGCAGGCCGCTAAGGCGGCGATCACGATGTGATCATTGCCCGGGCTGTTTTGCCGTTCCCTCTCCCCGATGGTGGCCAGTGCGCTGCTGTTGTGGGCGGGTTTTAGCTTGAGACAGTGCCGGCCAATCGAAGTCGGTGCAGTGTAAAGAGGACAGACAACATGGCTATCGGCTTGGTCGGCCGCAAATGCGGCATGACGCGAGTATTTACGGACGATGGGCAGTCGATTCCGGTGACGGTGATCGAGGCCCTTCCCAATCGCATCACGCTGGTCCGCGATGGCGAGCGTGACGGTTACCGTGGCGTTCAGGTCACCACGGGCTCGCGGAAACTCTCGCGGCTGTCAAAGTCCGAGGCCGGGCATTTCGCCAAAGCCGGCGTGGAAGCAGGCCGTGGTCTTTGGGAATTTCGTCTCGAAGGCGAAGAAGGTGCGGATCTCGCAACCGGCGCCGAACTCACGGTCGAGCTTTTTGCTCCCGGGCAGAAGGTCGATGTTGCCGGTACTTCCATCGGCAAGGGTTTCGCCGGCACGATCAAGCGCCACAATTTTCGTGGTCAGGACAACACTCACGGCAACTCGTTGTCGCATCGTGTGCCTGGCTCCATCGGTCAGAACCAGACGCCTGGCCGAGTATTCAAGGGCAAGAAGATGTCGGGTCACCTCGGCGATGCCCGGACTACCAACCTGAATCTGGAAATCGTGCGGGTTGATCAGGAGCGCAATCTGCTCCTGATCAAGGGCGCCGTTCCGGGTGCGCGCGGCGCCGATGTCATCGTGCGTCCGGCCGTTAAGGCCAGGGCCTAGGGCGAAGGGGACGAACGAGCATGGCCAAGACATTGACAGTTGTTGGTGCCACTGGCGGCGATGCCTCCCTCGAGGTGTCTGAAACCGCGTTTGGCAGTGAATTCAACGAAGCCCTGGTGCACCAGGTCGTGACGGCGTATCTGTCGGGTGGCCGTGCTGGCACCAAGGCGCAGAAGTCGCGTGCTCAGGTTCGCGGCGGCGGCGCCAAGCCATGGCGGCAGAAAGGGACGGGGCGGGCACGCGCCGGAACGATTCGCAGCCCCATTTGGGTGGGTGGCGGCCGTACCTTCGCCGCGCAGCCGCGTGACCACGGGCAAAAAGTCAACCGCAAGATGTACCGCGCTGCGATTCGTGCGGTGGTCTCCGAACTGATTCGCCAGGACCGGCTCAAGGTGGTCGATCAGTTCGCGGTAGAGGCGCCGAAGACCAAGCTGGTCGCAACCCGGCTGAAGGAGCTCGAGGTCAAATCCGCGTTGATCGTCGTTGAGGCGTTCGACGAGGCGTTGTATCTGGCGGCGCGCAATCTGCCGCACGTAGAGGTGCTCGAGGTGACTGCGGTCGATCCGGTAAGCCTGATCCGTTACGACAATGTGATCATGACCGTGCCGGCAGTGAAGCTGCTTGAGGAGAAACTGGTATGAGCCGCGAGAGACTTATGACGGTCCTGCTCGGCCCGCATGTTTCGGAGAAGAGCACCACCGTGGCCGATGACCACAATCAGATCGTTTTCCGCGTGCGCCGCGATGCCAGTAAGACCGAGGTGCGGCGCGCTGTGGAAATGATGTTTGAAGTTGAGGTCGAGGGTGTACAGATCCTCAACCAGGGCGGCAAGCAAAAGCGTTTTGGCCGGACGATGGGCAAACGCTCGGACTGGAAAAAGGCCTACGTTCGCTTGAAGGCAGGCCAGGACATCGATTTCCTCGGTGGTGAGTAACACTCGGCGCTACGAGTAAAGAGAATCAGCGATGGCAAAGGTAATCAAAACCAAACCGACTTCTGCAGGACGCCGCTTCGTCGTTCAGATCAAGCGTCCCGACCTGCATAAGGGCGAACCGCACGCAGCGTTGGTGGAGAAAGGCTCCAGCAGCGGTGGCCGCAACAACCTCGGTCGCATTACCGTGCGTCACCGCGGCGGTGGCCACAAACGTCGTTACCGGCAGATCGATTTCCGTCGGAACAAGGACGGTGTGCCCGGACGTATCGAGCGGATCGAGCATGATCCCAACCGCAGCGCCAATCTCGCATTGGTGTTGTACGCGGATGGCGAACGCCGTTACATCCTTGCGCCGCGTGGCATGAAGGCGGGCGACCCGGTCATGGCCGGCAGCGAGGCGCCGATCAAGCCGGGCAATGCGATGGCATTGCGCAGCATTCCGGTCGGTACCCTGGTGCACAACATCGAGTTGAAGCCGGGCAAGGGCGGGCAGATCGTTCGCAGCGCCGGCGGTTCGGCCCAGCTGGTTGCGCGCGAGGGGCAGTACGCCACAGTCAGGCTGCGCTCCGGTGAAATGCGCAAGGTACATATTGCGTGCCGGGCGACTATTGGAGAGGTCGGTAACTTCGAGCATAACTTGCAGAAGCTGGGCAAAGCCGGGGCCAAGCGCTGGCGTGGTGTTCGACCGACGGTGCGTGGTGTCGCCATGAACCCGGTTGACCATCCGCACGGCGGCGGTGAGGGCCGCACCTCGGGCGGGCGGCACCCGGTTTCCCCGTGGGGTACGCCGACCAAGGGTTACCGCACCCGAAACAACAAGCGCACTGACGGTTTAATCGTCCGGCGCCGCAACAGAAAGTGATTTGAGAGGTAGCAGCTGTGCCACGTTCTGTTAAGAAAGGTCCTTTCGTCGATGCTCACCTTATGAACAAGGTGATCAAGGCGGCGGAAAACAACGACCGGCGGCCGATCAAGACCTGGTCGCGGCGGTCGATGATTTTGCCGGACATGGTCGGTCTGACCATTGCCGTGCATAACGGTCGCCATCATGTTCCGGTACTGATTTCGGAGAACATGGTGGGGCACAAGCTTGGTGAGTTCGCTATCACCCGCACGTTTCGCGGGCATGCGGCGGACCGCAAGGCGAGGTAGGAGAGATGACGATGGAAGTGGCTGCACAACTCAGATACGCCAGGATTTCGCCGCAGAAATGCCGCCTGGTGGCCGATCTGGTTCGGGGTCAGTCAGTGGCGAAAGCGCTGCAGACGCTGGCATTTAGCCCGAAAAAGGGCGCCCGTATCGTCAAGAAAGTGCTCGAGTCGGCGATTGCCAACGCCGAGCACAACCATGGGGCGGACGTCGACGAGTTGAAGATCAGCTCCGTTTACGTTGATGAGGCGCCGTCGTTTCGGCGGTTTCGGGCGCGGGCGAAAGGTCGCGGCACGCGCATCATCAAGCGCAACAGTCACATCACCGTCAAGGTCTCGGACGAGTAGGCGCGAGGAGCCGTAATGGGTCAGAAAGTACATCCAATCGGGATCCGGCTGGGAATCACACATGATTGGCAGTCGAAATGGTTTGCGGATTCGCGCAACTACCCGGAGTACGTTGCAACGGATTGGCAGATCCGCGAGTTCCTGAAGAAGCGGCTTTCCGATGCGTCGGTAAGCAAAATCGGGATTGAGCGGCCGGCCAAGAAGGCGCACATCACGATTCACACGGCGCGCCCGGGCATCGTGATCGGCAAGAAGGGCGAGGATATCGAGCGTCTGCGCGGTGACGTCGCCAAGATGATGGGTATGCCGCTTGGCGATGTGCGCATCAATATTGCCGAGATCCGCAAGCCGGAGCTGGACGCCCAGCTGGTGGCGGAGGGGATAGCGCAGCAACTGGTTCGGCGTGTGATGTTCCGCCGCGCGATGAAGCGCGCCGTGACAAACACGATGCGTATCGGTGCCCAGGGCGTCAAGGTTCGGGTCGGTGGGCGTTTGAACGGTGCAGAAATTGCCCGTTCCGAGTGGTACCGCGAAGGCCGCGTGCCGCTGCACACGTTGCGGGCCGATATTGATTACGGGTTTGCCGAAGCGCGCACGACCTATGGTGTGATAGGCATCAAGGTCTGGATTTTCAAGGGCGAGAAGTTTGACAGGCCCGAGGCTGCCGCCGAATCGGCTGAGCAGCAGGCAAGTTAGGAGTTAGCCGGATGTTGCAGCCGAAAAGAACCAAGTTCCGTAAGCAGATGAAGGGCCGTAATCGCGGTCTCGCACTGCGCGGTGGCTCGGTGTCGTTTGGAGAGTACGGACTCAAGGCCGTCGGGCGCGGCCGCATCACTGCGCGCCAGATCGAGGCGGCTCGTCGCGCGATGACGCGTCACGTCAAGCGCGGCGGCAAGATATGGATCCGGATTTTCCCCGACAAGCCGATTACTACCAAGCCGCTGGAGGTTCGCCAGGGTAAGGGCAAGGGTAACGTCGAGTACTGGGTGGCGCAGATACAACCGGGACGCGTGTTGTACGAAATCGAAGGCGTGTCGGAAGAAGTGGCTCGTGAGGCGTTCCGCCTGGCGGCGGCAAAATTGCCGGTTGCCACGATGTTCGTGACGCGACAGGTGATGTGATGAAGGCGAGTGAGCTTAGAGAGAAGTCGGTTGCGGAGCTGGAGGAAGAACTCCTCTCGTTGCGCAAGGAGCAATTCAATCTGCGCATGCAGCGGGCAACCGGTCAGCTGGCGCGTCCGGATCAGTTCGGCAAGGTTCGTAAGGATATCGCCCGGGTGAAAACGGTTATTACCGAGTTGACGCGGCAGGCAGGTGAGACGTCATGAGTGAGAAGCAGGAACAGCACCAACAGCGCACCGTTACCGGTCGGGTTGTGTCGAACAAGATGGACAAAACCGTTTCGGTCTCCATTGAACGCCTGGTGAAGCATCCGATGTATGGCAAGTACATTCGCCGTACCACCAAGCTGCTCGCACATGATGAGAGTAACGAATGCCGGCAGGGTGACACGGTCGCCATTGCTGAATGCCGCCCCATGTCCAAGCGTAAAGCCTGGCAGGTGGTCAATATTGTGGAACGGGGACCGTCGCGCGACTAAGCGTTGACGCCGTTTTTTTACAGAGCAAGTTGGAAATACGACCATGATTCAGATGCAGACAGTTCTGGATGCCGCGGACAACAGTGGGGCGCGTCGCCTCCAGTGCATCAAGGTGCTGGGTGGCTCGAAGCGTCGTTACGCCGGAGTCGGTGACATTATCAAGGTGAGCGTCAAGGACGCGATTCCGCGCGGCAAGGTCAAGAAAGGCGAGATCTACAACGCGGTCGTGGTGCGTACGCGCAAGGGCGTTCGTCGTCCGGACGGTTCGTTGATCCGCTTCGACGGCAATGCCGCGGTTCTGCTGACCGCTCGACTCGAGCCGATCGGCACGCGCATTTTCGGGCCGGTTACTCGCGAACTGCGGACCGGCAATTTTATGAAGATCATTTCCCTGGCGCCGGAAGTGCTGTAAGGGCGAGGTGGGTCATGCAGAGAATCAAAAAAGGTGACGAAGTTGTCGTGATTGCCGGCCGTGACAAAGGCCGCCGCGGCACTGTCGTACGCGTACTCGAAGACGACCGGGTCGTCATCGAAAACATCAACATCGCGAAGAAGCATCAGAAGCCGAATCCGAACGCAGGTGTGGCTGGCGGAATCGTCGAAATCGAGATGCCGCTCGATACTTCTAATGTGATGTTGTGGAATCCGGTTCTAAAAAAGGGCGACCGGGTTGGGTTCAAGACGCTTGATGATGGCCGCAAGGTCAGAGTCTACAAGTCTGACAACGAAGTCGTTGACGTCTGAGGATTAGAGGATCATGTCCAGACTGCAGGAATTTTATCGCGACCAGGTCATCCCTCAGTTGAAGGAGCGGCTCGGCTACGCCAACGAAATGCAATTGCCGCGGATCGAGAAGATCACGTTGAACATGGGCGTCGGCGAGGCACTGGCAGACCGCAAGGTTATCGACAATGCGATTGGCGATATGACCAAGATTGCAGGGCAGAAACCACTGATGACGCTGGCGCGCAAGTCGGTGGCGGCGTTCAAGCTCCGTGAGGGTTCGCCGGTTGGATGCAAGGTGACGCTGCGGCGCGAGCGGATGTACGAGTTTCTCGATCGCCTGATTAATGTCGCGATTCCGCGTGTGCGCGATTTCCGCGGCCTGAGTGCAAAGGCGTTCGACGGCCGCGGCAATTACAGTCTCGGCGTGAAAGAGCAGATCATTTTCCCGGAGATCGATTACGACAAAATCGATGTGATCCGCGGACTCGATATCACGATCACGACGAGTGCGAAAAATGACGAGGAAGGCCGGGCGCTGTTACAGGCGTTCAACTTTCCTTTCAGAAAGTAAACGAGGACAGGCATGGCTAAGAAATCGATGCTGGAAAGAGAGTCGCGACGGCGCAAGGCAGTGCAGAAGTATGCCGCCAAGCGGGCCGAGCTGAAGGAAACCATCCGCAGCCCGCAGTCGACCGACGACGAGAAAATGGTCGCCATGGCGCGTCTTCAGGCGCTGCCGCGCGATGCATCGCCGGTGCGACTGCGTAATCGTTGCGCCATCAGCGGCAGGCCGCACGGTTTCTATCGCAAATTCGGCCTCAGCCGGAACAAGCTGCGCGAGGCAACAATGCGCGGTGATCTTCCGGGTCTGAGAAAGGCAAGTTGGTAAACAGGGCGCTATTGATATGAGCATGACCGATCCCATCGCAGATTTGTTGACGCGAATCCGCAATGCCCAGACCTCCGGTAAGGCCTCGGTGGCAATGCCGGCCTCGAAAATCAAGGCGGCGGTAGCCGAGGTGCTGAAGGAAGAGGGCTACATCGATGGCCTGGCTGTAGAGGGCGAAGGTGCAAAACGTCAGCTGGTTATAAAGCTGCGATATTACGAAGGCCGCCCTGTGATCGAGCGAATCGAGCGCAGCAGCCGTCCCGGCCGCAGGGTATTCCGCGGCAAGGGCGAGTTGCCGAAGGTGCTCGGTGGTCTCGGCATCGCAATCGTCTCGACGTCGAAAGGCGTTATGAGCGACCGCCGCGCCCGCGAAATCGGCGAAGGCGGCGAGGTACTCTGCGTCGTGGCCTAAGCCGCGTCCAGTAATTGAAAGGTATTCAGAACGATGTCCAGAGTCGCGAAAAAACCTATTGAACTGCCCAAGGGCGTTGAGTTCAAGGACAATGATGGTGAGATTACCGTCAAGGGTCCGAAAGGCGCTTTGTCTTTGCAGCTGCACCCGCAGGTCGGGATCGAGCAGGACGACCAGAGTTTGCAGATTGCAGCCAGGTCGGCGGCGAAAAACGTCGTCGCGATGGCCGGTACCACACGCGCGCTGATCGCTAACATGGCAACCGGCGTCAGCGAGGGGTTCGAGCGCAAACTGCAACTGGTTGGGGTGGGTTATCGGGCCCAGGTTCAGGGCAGCAACCTGAACCTGACTCTCGGGTTTTCGCATCCGGTCAGCTATCCGGTGCCGGAAGGAATCTCGATTGAGACTCCCAGCCAGACCGAAATCGTGATCAAGGGTATCGATAAACAACGTGTTGGTCAGGTCGCTGCCGAGATCCGCCAGTATCGTCGGCCGGAGCCTTACAAGGGTAAGGGCGTGCGCTATGCCGATGAGCGGGTCGTGATCAAGGAAGCGAAGAAGAAGTAACGGTATTTAATCCCGGCGTGCGGACGCCGGGACAGGAACGAGAGGATTTCTCGGATGGACAAGAAAACGAGTCGGCAGCGCCGGGCGCGAAAAACCCGTGCGAAGATTCGCGAGCTGCGAATGCATCGCTTGAGCGTGCATCGCACACCACGCCACATCTATGCCCAGGTGATTGGCCCCGATGGCGACAAGGTCATAGCGGCAGCTTCAACTGTGCAGAAGGATTTGCGCGATGGCGCTGGTTATACCGGCAACGTTGCGTCAGCGGCGGCGGTTGGCAAGGCGATTGCCGAGAAAGCGAAGAGCGAAGGTGTCACCAAGGTCGCTTTTGATCGTTCGGGCTTCAAGTATCACGGTCGGATCAAGGCCTTGGCCGATGCCGCGCGTGAGAACGGCCTGGAATTCTGAATTAGGCTCCGGAGAGCAAGTACATGGCTAGAATGGACAAGTCCGGCGATAACGACGATCTGATCGAAAAACTGGTCACCGTCAACCGTGTGGCCAAAGTGGTCAAGGGTGGCCGTCAGTTTGGTTTCACTGCACTGACTGTCGTCGGTGATGGTAATGGCCGGGTCGGATTCGGGTATGGCAAGGCGCGCGAAGTGCCGATTGCGATCCAGAAGGCCATGCAATCGGCGCGCAAGGGGCTGCAAAAGGTAGCGTTGAAAGATACGACGTTGCAGTACTCGCTCACCGCGCATCACGGCGCAACCAAGGTTTACCTGCAGCCGGCATCGGATGGTACCGGCGTTATTGCCGGTGGTGCGATGCGTGCCGTACTCGAATGTGCCGGCGTGCGCAATGTGCTCGCCAAGAGTTTTGGATCGCGCAACCCGATTAACGTGGTGCGCGCAACGATGAATGCGCTTACCGATATGCGTTCTCCGGAGTACATTGCCCGGAAGCGCGGCAAGCGTGTGGAAGATATCGCGGGATAGAGCCATGGCTAAAGCGAAAGACAACAAGTTGCGCGTCACGCTTGTGAAGAGCAAGTTCGGGCGTCTGAAGAATCACAAGGCCTGTGTTGCCGGACTGGGTTTGCGGCGGATGCACCAGACGGTAGAGGTCATGGATACGCCGGAGAACCGCGGCATGATCAACCGGATCTCCTATTTGTTGCAGGTCGAGGAAGTCTGATATGCGCCTCAATACACTCAAGCCTGGCAAGGGCAGCAAGAGTTCGCCGAAGCGGGTCGGCCGTGGTATGTCGTCCGGTGTCGGCAAGACCAGTGGCCGTGGCCACAAGGGCCAGCACGCGCGCTCGGGCGGTTATCACAAAACCGGTTTCGAAGGCGGTCAGATGCCGTTGCAGCGGCGCTTGCCGAAAGTTGGTTTCAGTTCACGCCAGGCGCGGTTTTCCGCTGAGGTCCGGCTGCACGAACTTACGCTGGTCAAGGCCGATGTCGTTGACGCTGAAGCGCTGAAAAAGGCTGGCGTCGTTCCTGCCCGGGCGGAGAAAATCAAGGTCATCGCCTCCGGCGTGATCGACAAGGCAGTTACGCTCAAGGGTATTGGTGTAACGCCGGGTGCGCGTGCCGCGATCGAGGCGGCCGGCGGCAAAGTCGAATAACCCTCGCGAAGACAGGTGGGTAAGTAGCAGTGGCTAAAGGAAACGCAAACCCGGCAGCGGGTCTCGGACAAGCGGCGAAGTTTACCGAGGTGCGTCAGCGGCTGTTGTTCCTGATCGGGGCGTTGATCGTCTACCGGATCGGAACCTTCGTGCCGGTCCCTGGGATCGATCCCGAGGCGCTCGCGCAGCTGTTCGAACAGCAGTCCGGCACAATTCTGAGCATGTTCAACATGTTCTCGGGCGGTGCTCTCGAGCGGCTCTCAATTTTCGCACTCGGTGTGATGCCGTATATTTCTGCGTCGATCATTATTCAGATGGCCACCGTGGTGCTGCCGAGCCTCAGCGCGCTGAAGAAGGAAGGCGAGTCGGGCCGGCGCAAGATAATGCAGTACACCCGCTACTTTACCGTGGGGCTGGCTACCTTCCAGTCGATTGGCGCCGCGGTCGCATTGCAAAATCAGGGCGTTGTGATCAGTCCGGGGCCACATTTCGTGTTTACGGCTGCGGTGACGCTGGTTACCGGCACGATGTTCCTGATGTGGCTCGGCGAGCAAATTACCGAGAGAGGCATCGGCAACGGTATCTCGATGATCATCCTCGCCAGTATCGTTTCCGGGTTGCCGGCGGCGATTGGTGGCACACTCGAACTCGTCAACACTGGCGAGATGCCGCCGGCGCTGGCGCTGATCCTTATTTTCCTGGTGGTTGCGGTCACCGCCTTTGTCGTGTTCGTCGAACGCGGCCAGCGTCGCATCCCGGTGCACTATGCCAAGCGTCAGCAGGGCCGCAAGATGTACGCGGCGCAGACGAGCCATCTGCCGTTCAAGATGAACATGTCCGGCGTGATTCCGCCGATCTTTGCCTCGAGCCTGATTCTGTTTCCGGCTACGATTGCGCAGTGGTTCGGTACCAGCGAAGGATTTGGCTGGTTGCAGAACATTGCCGCCGGATTGTCGCCGGGCCAGCCGATTTACATCCTGCTGTACGCCAGCTTGATCATCTTCTTCTGTTTCTTTTATACAGCGCTGGTGTTCAATTCGCGCGAGACTTCGGACAATCTCAAGAAGTCGGGCGCGTTTATTCCTGGCATCCGCCCGGGGCAACAGACGGCCGAGTATATCGACAGGGTGCTCACACGACTGACGTTCTGGGGCGCCATTTACGTGACCAGCGTGTGCCTGCTTCCCGAATTCATGATTCTGTACTGGCAGGTGCCGTTCTACTTCGGCGGTACCTCACTGCTGATCATGGTGGTTGTGGTCATCGATTTCATGGCGCAACTCAACGCCCACATGATGTCGCATCAGTACGAAGGTTTGATGAAGAAGGCCAATCTGCGCGGTTACGGCCGGGCAGGGCAAGTGCGCTAGGCGCTGCCGGACAGACGAGAGGAACAGGGCAATGAAAGTACGGGCATCGGTGAAGAAGATTTGCCGCAACTGCAAAATCATCCGCCGCAAGAGAGTGGTAAGGGTGATTTGTACCGACCCGCGCCACAAGCAGCGCCAGGGCTAGTCGCCCGGACTGCTGGCATTGGGTTTAATGAACATTCAGGTTATACTGGCTGGCTTTGCTGCGGCCCATAGACGGAGGCTTATCTGATGGCCCGTATTGCGGGGATCAACATCCCGGTCAACAAGCATATCGTGGTCTCGTTGACCTCGATCTACGGTGTAGGGCGGACGCTCGCGATTGCCGCCTGTGAAGGCGCTGGTATCGATCCCACTGTCAAGGTCAAGGATCTGTCCGAGCCTGAGGTGGAGAAACTGCGCGGCGAAATCGCCAAACTTACGGTCGAGGGCGATCTTCGGCGTGAGGTGTCGATGAACATCAAGCGTCTGATGGACCTTGGTTGTTACCGCGGTATCCGTCATCGCCGCGGGCTGCCAATGCGCGGCCAGCGCACACGCACCAATGCGCGTACCCGGAAGGGGCCGCGGCGTCCGATTCGCAGGTAATCGGGCATCCTTTTTAGCAAACGTAACGCTGCAATAGCGGGTTGATTTTTTATGGCACAGCCACGGACGAAAAAGAAGGTAAAGAAGCAGGTATCGGATGCGATAGCGCACATCCATGCTTCTTTCAATAACACTATCATCACGATCACCGATCGACAGGGCAATGCGTTGTCCTGGGCGACGTCCGGTGGTTGCGGGTTTCGCGGGTCACGCAAGAGCACCCCGTTCGCAGCGCAGGTTGCGGCGGAGAAGGCGGGACGCGCGGCTCAGGAATATGGTGTCAAGAATGTAGAAGTCCGCGTTAAGGGCCCCGGTCCCGGACGCGAGTCGGCAGTGCGTGCATTGAATGCCGTCGGGTTCCGCGTAATGCAGATATCCGACGTCACGCCGATCCCCCACAACGGCTGCCGTCCGCCAAAAAAGCGCCGGGTGTAAAGAGGTTATCTGATGGCCAGGTATATTGGACCGAAGTGCAAGCTTTCTCGTCGCGAGGGTACCGACCTCTTTCTGAAGAGCGGTGTCCGTTCGCTTGATTCGAAGTGCAAGCTTGATACGCCTCCGGGCGTTCAGCCGCAGCGCCGCAGCCGTTTGTCCGACTACGGTTTGCAGTTGCGTGAAAAGCAGAAACTGCGCCGCATGTACGGTGTGCTCGAGCGTCAGTTCCGCAATTACTACAAGAAGGCGGCGCAGAAGAAAGGCTCGACCGGTGAAAACCTGTTGCAGCTGCTCGAGGGCAGGCTCGACAACGTGGTCTACCGCATGGGATTTGCGGCGACGCGCTCCGAGGCCCGCCAGATGGTCAGCCACAAGGCAATCACGGTCAATGGCCGGGTTGTGAACATAGCTTCGTACCAGGTTGCTGCCGGCGACAGTATCGCTATCCGCGACAAGGCGAAGAAACAACAGCGCATCCAGAACGCGATCTCTATCTCGCAGCAGATCGGCGTTCCGGACTGGGTCGATGTCGATCACGACAAACTGACCGGAACGTTCCGGGCGCTACCCGAGCGCGACGAGATTCTCCCCGATATCAACGAGAATCTGGTCGTCGAGCTCTATTCGAAGTAAGACCAGGGGTACACATTGATGACTCAGTCAGTCAGCGAATTTCTCAAGCCGCGTGTCGTGCGCATGCAGGGCCTGAACGATCGACGTGCCAAGGTCACGATCGAGCCGTTCGAGCGTGGTTTCGGCCATACCCTGGGTAATGCGTTAAGACGTATTTTGCTGTCGTCAATGCCGGGTTCGGCCATTGTCGAAGCCGACATCGACGGCGTGCTGCACGAGTACACCAGCATGGAAGGAGTGCAGGAGGATGTCGTCGATATTCTGCTGAACCTCAAGGAAGTGTCGATCCGCATGCATGGCCGCGACGAAGTCGAACTGAACCTGGCCAAGAAAGGCCCGGGTCCGGTCACGGCCGGTGATATCGAAACGCCGCATGACGTCGAGGTCGTTAACCCCGAACTCGTCATCGCCAACCTTACCAAGGCGGGCGATCTGCGCATGCGCCTCAAAGTGGTGCGTGGTCGTGGCTACCAGCCGGCCCTGCAGCAGGCCACCTTTGATGAGGCCAGCCGCCCGATCGGTCGGCTTTTGCTCGACGCTTCGTTTAGCCCGATCCGGCGTGTGACCTACAACGTCGAGTCGGCTCGTGTCGAGCAGCGTACCGATCTGGATAAACTGGTCGTCGACATCGAAACCAACGGTACGATCGATCCTGAAGAGGCTATCCGTCGCGCCGGCGCGATTCTGAAAGACCAGCTAGCGGTGTTCGTGGATCTCCAGGGCGAACAGGCGGGCGAGCCGAGCAAAGAACCTCAGTTCGAGCCGATTCTGCTGCGGCCGGTCGATGAGCTCGAGCTGACCGTTCGCTCAGCCAACTGCCTGAAGGCCGAGAGCATCAACTATATTGGTGATCTGGTTCAGCGCACCGAAGTGGAATTGTTGCGGACACCTAACCTCGGCAAGAAGTCTCTGACCGAGATCAAGGAAGTATTGATCAGCCACGGCCTGGAGCTGGGCATGCGTCTCGAGAACTGGCCGCCGGCGATTCTGCGTCCGGAAGAAGAACGGCACACGGCCTGATCGGGCAGCTGAATTCGGTTTTGGGGAATAGACCATGCGACATAGAAAATCAGGCCGCCAGCTCGGCAGAAACAGCTCTCACAGACAAGCGATGTTTCGCAATATGAGTGTCTCGTTGCTGCGCAGTGAAACGATCAGGACGACTCTGCCGAAGGCGAAAGAGCTGCGCCGTGTCGTCGAACCGCTTATCACGATGGCGAAAGAAGACGGTATCTCGCGTCGGCGCCGTGCCTTTGACCGGCTGCGCGACAAGGAAGCTGTCGGCAAACTGTTCAACGAGCTGGGGCCGCGTTACAAGGACCGCCCGGGCGGCTATCTGCGAATTCTGAAGATGGGACATCGCCCCGGCGATGCCGCGCCAATGGCACTGGTACAGCTGGTCGATCAGCCGGGCGAGAATGACTGATAGACCTGGCAGTGGCGAAGAATTGAAAAGCCGGGCCTTGTGCCCGGCTTTTTTTTACGCTGCTGCAGTGACGCCGCATGGTGTTTGCAGATAATCTGTCGATTCGATCCTTTGTTGCGCAGTCGGGCGGAATCCGGTCACTGGCCTCGCCCGACGGATAGGCGCTTACCAGGCGAAAACTGTTCAATGTCACTCCAGCAACGATTGGCCCAGGCGGCAACCGCGCTGCAACAGCACCACCATGCGGATGCAAGCGCCGCCGCGCAGGCAGTGCTGCGCGAGCAGCCGCGGCACACCGAGGCACTGCTGATTCTCGGCCTCGCATCGCTCGGCCTGGGCCGCACGGATGTGGCGCTGGACTGTCTGGGTAAAGCCGCCGCGGCCGAGCCCGGGCGTGTCGATGTCCGTTACAACCTTGCGTGTGCCCAGGAGCGAGCCGGTCTGTTCGATGCCGCACTCGGGTCATACCGTCAGGTTCTTGCCAGAGTGCCGGGCCAGGTCGAATCGAGCTGTAACCTTGCGCGACTATTGTTGCGCAGTGAACGGATCGACGAGGCGCTCGAAGTGCTGCGTGAGTGCCGAACCCGTCATCCCGCCGATACCCGGGTTGGCTTGAGTCTCGCCAGCGCATTGGTCGATGGCGGAAATTGCGCTGCCGCCATAGCGCTGTGCCAGCAATTGCTCGAGGCCACACCCGGCGACATGCGAGCGCACAATCAACTCGCCGTGGCGCTTGCCGCTGACGGCCAGGTAGATGCGGCGATTGCGCAGTGTCGCCAGGCGCTGGCTACTTTCGGCAGCCAGCGCGCTGTCGGGTTAACGCTTGGGCGCCTGCTGCTGTCTCATGGCGACGGCGATCGTGCCGTCAGTCATTTTCGCGAGTTGCTGCGCGCGCACCCGGATGACACCGATGCGGTCAATGGCCTCGCGGTCGCGTTGCACCGGACCGGTGACGGCAACGAAGCGGCAGCGCTTCTCGAAACGGCCGCCGAGCGCAGTCCGCAATCGGTGCAAACCTGGTACAACCTTGCAGCCGTCTACTCGGACCTCGAGAAGAACAAGTATCTCGATCGCGCCGAGGCTGCGACGCGCCGTGCCTTGTCTCTGAATCCCGATCATGCCGCCGCGCATGCTTGTCTCGGGCTGATTGCCGCCAAGACCGATCGAGCGGAACTCGCCATTACCTCTTTGCAGCGCGCGGTCGAGCTCGACGATGATTTTTACGAGGCGCGCATCAATCTGGCCGATACGCTGGAAAATGCCGGCCAGCGCAACGCGGCGCTCGGTGTACTTGCCGCGGCGATCGAGAGATTCCCGCAACTGCCCGCGGCGTATCGCCAGAGCGGGATATTTCAATTGCGCGAACGCCGTGCAGATGCGGCACTGCTGGCGCTGCAGTCCGCCTATGGCCGCGACATGCTCGACCAGCGTACGGTCGCGCATCTTGCTGTCGCGCTGGAGGAAGTGGGGCAAGACGAGGAAGCGGCGCGGCTCAAGGGAATGGACCGGTTTATTTTCCCGCTGCGCCCCGAGCCGCCGCCAGGCTGGGACACTATCGATGCTTTCAACGCCGATCTTGGCCGCGACATTCTGGCCCACCCCAGTCTGCAGTGGGAACCGCTGGGACTGGCCGCCCGCGGCGGGTCACTGACCGGCAACCTGCTGCAGTCACCGACCCCGGCAATTCTGGGCTGGGAGACATTGCTGCGCGGGGCGATAGACAGCCTGATCACCCGGCTGGAGGCGGATCCGGCGCATCCGTTTCTGAAGCGACTGCCGCGGCGCTACCGCCTGAACAGCTGGGCCTGTGTGGTGCCGGAAGGAGGCGTGATCGACACGCATATTCATGAGCAGTCGTGGTTGTCCGGAGCCTATTACGTAGCATTGCCTGAGGTCGTTTCAGAGCAATCCGTCACCACTCATGCGGGATGGATAGAGTTTGGCCGACCGACCCGCGAAATCCCGGTCAGCCGCGAACCGCAACTGCACCTGGTCCGCCCGGAGGAGGGAATGCTGATCCTGTTTCCGTCATATCTTTACCACCGGACCCTGCCATTTCGCGGCGGTGAGAGCCGTATCAGCGTTTCCTTCGATCTCGAGCCGCTGGAAGAGCCATAAACATTGAGGCTATCTACATTAGATAAAACTAATGTATAATCGAGACCTCGTTTAAGGATGAATATGAGGTTGCAGCAATGCAGGGGCAATGGGGTTGGTTGAAAGGTGGTCTTGCCCTCGGGCTCACCTTCCTGCTCGCGGTGGCGCTGGTAAAACCTATCGGCGTTTCGACTCAGTTCGTGATCGCGGATGGGTTGCTGTGGAGCCTGTTCGATCACGATCTCGTCACCGAGGACCGCACCGCCAAAAACGGTTTTTCAAGCCGCAACGCTTATCTCGACAAGAGCGGCGGCAAATACGCAAAGAGTATTGCGAAGCCGGCCAGCTACGGGCTTGTTTTCGTGCTGGCCATGATTGCCGGCGGTTTCCTGTCATCGCGCCTCGGCACGCGCAAACGTGAGCCACAAATCCCTGAAGTCTGGTCGCAACGATTTGGCGACAACTATGCGTTGCGCATGGGTATGTCGTTTGTGGCCGGCATGATAGTGGTATTTGGTGCACGCCTGGCCGGCGGTTGCACCAGCGGTCATATGATGAGCGGGATGATGCAGACCTCGTTGTCCGGATACCTGTTTGCTTTGGCCGCATTCGCGGTGGCTGTACCCACTGCCATGCTGGTTTATGGCCGCCGCGAGGCGGGAGGTTAAGTCATGCAGATTCTTGTTGCGGTTTTTCTCGGAACCCTTTTCGGTTTTGTACTGCATCGTGTCTCCGCGGCCAGCCCGCAGGTCATAATCGACATGCTGCGGCTCAGTGATCTGCGGCTGATGAAGGCGATCATCTTCGCTATTGGTCTGGCGACCTGCGGTTTGTTTCTTGGTCTCGTCAGCGGTCTCATCGATGTCGGGCATGTGTCGGTGAAAGCAAGTTATGCAGGCGTCATTGTGGGAGGCGGTTTGCTTGGGCTCGGCTGGGCGCTGGCGGGTTTCTGCCCCGGAACCGGCGTGGTAGCCGCCGGCGCGGGCCGCCGCGACGCCCGCTACTTTATTGGCGGAGGACTGGTAGGCGCATTCGCCTACATGCTGGCATACCCGTGGTTTAAACAGAGCGGCATTCTCGACCCGATCGCCGGTGGCAAGGTTACTGTCGCGGCCACGGGCAACGAAGCCTATCCCGCGCTCATCGCGGGGATACCCGGCTGGTTGATGGCGCTCCTGATCGGGATAGCCCTGATGGTCATTGCCTGGCGATTGCCGTCGAATTTTCAGCCTCCGCGCAGCGGCCACACTGCGACGCCCGGACAGCATCCGCCCCACACGGCCAACACGACCGGCTGACCAAATTCTCCCCGTAGCCCTGTGGGCTATTGTGCCGGCGGTCCACGCCGGCTTTTTTTATCCGCGAATACCCCGCGAGCGTTTCAGGACAGCCCCGCGAACGCATCCCGCGTGAGGTTTTCCGGTTCTTCGCTGCCGACTGCGACGTCATCCTCGACCCGTATCCCGCCATACGGCGTGAGTTGTGCGACCAGGTCCCAGTTAACCTCGCCCGCCTGCGGCATTTCGCGCAATTCCCGCAGTAACTTCTCAATAAAGTAGAGCCCCGGCTCGATCGTCGTGACCTGCCCCGGCTCCAGCGTACGGGTCAGGCGTAAAAACGGATGTCCTTCAGGGCGCTCTATTACGCTGCCATCGGGACCGCCCATCAGGCCGCCACTGTCGTGGACCTGCAATCCGAGGTAATGGCCCAGTCCATGGGGGAAGAAAATGCTGGAGACGCCCGTGGCCACGATGTCTTCGGCGCTCATTCGGACGATGTCGAAATCCTCCAGCAGTGCGGCGATTTTCTGATGCGCGCCAAGGTGCAGGTCGATGTAGCTGGTGCCGGCCTTCACTTCGGCGCACATTGTCTGCTGCGCTGATTCCATCGCCGCGACCATGTCCGCAAAGATACCCTCGCGGGCGGCGTAGGTGCGGGTGATGTCGCTGGCATAACCTGCGTAGGTTGCGCCAGCATCGATCAGGAAAGACAGGCGCGCATCGCCGCCGGGCGTGCTGCGATCGAGATGCTGGTAATGCAGTACGGCGGCATGTTCATTGAGTGCCACGATGTTGCCATATGGCAACTCTGATTCGTTGAGCTGACACGCCTTCATGTAGGCGGCGTTGATATCGAACTCGCTGTCGCCGGCCAAAAAAGCATCGCGCGCGGCGATATGGGCAAGCGCCGCGAGACGGGCTGCTTCGCGCATGCAATCGAGTTCGTATTCGGTTTTCCAGGCGCGGTGATAGTGCAGCCAGTCCAGCACCGCCACCGGATTGGGATCGCCGATGTTCCAGTCCTCGTAACTCTGCTCCCATTCGCCGAGAAACGCGCCGCGACCCGCCGCTTTGAGCAGCGCCGGTATCTCGCTTATTGCGCTGACCTGGTGCAGGTCAAACTGTTCGGCTATCGCAGCTTCCGGGGCTTGTGGCGCTGCATGCCAGTAGTCATCGGGGCTGTAAAACACCAGCCGCGGTTTTTCGCCGGGTACGATCAGCAAAAAAGACTCGGGACTGGCGGTCAGCGGCGCCCAGACGTTGAAATGCGGGTTGACCCGGAACGGATAGGCATTGTCGTCAAGAAATACCTCATGCGGCCGGCCGGCTGCGATCACGGCATGGTCGTACCCGCCGGCTGCAAGCGCTTGTGCGAAGTTCTGTTGCTGCCGGGCGACGTGCGCGGCGTAAAGACTGGCATCTCGAATAAGCATGTTGATTCCGGTGCTGCGTGGCGATTGCGGCAGCATAGCGAGGCTGGTGCAGGCTCACAAGCACCTGACCTTGGCCACGAACGACAAGGATATGAGAGTATCGCGACCATGTTTCGGGGAGAGTACCGCAATGAGTATGTCTGTGGCGGCGCGCCTGTGCGCGGTTGTTGCGCTGGTCGGGGTAGCTGACATGGCCGATGGTTTCGACAGGCAGGGCGATGAGCCGTTTGCATCGCGCTCAGAGGTGATTGCGCCGCACGGCATGGCTGCGACCAGCCAGCCGCTTGCGACCCAGATCGCGCTGGATATCCTGAAGGCCGGTGGGTCCGCGGTGGATGCGGCAATCGCGGCCAACGCGGCGCTCGGACTCATGGAGCCCACGGGTTGCGGCATTGGTGGCGATTTGTTCGCGATTGTCTGGGACGGTGCCGGGAAGCGCCTGCACGGGCTAAATGCCAGCGGCCGTTCACCGCGCGCACTGGGTCTCGACTATTTCCGTGAGCAGGGACTGGAGAGCATTCCCGAGCGCGGCCCGCTGCCGGTGTCGGTCCCGGGGGCGGTCGATGGCTGGTTCGAGCTGCATGCTCGTTTCGGCCGCCTGCCCATGAAGGACCTGCTCGCACCGGCGATCGCCTACGCTCGCGACGGGTTTCCCGTGACCGAGGTGATTGCATGGCACTGGGCGCGCAATGCCGGGATATTGCAGGGTTTCCCGGGTTTTGCCGAGGTGTTCATGGCGGCCGGAAAAGCGCCGGCGAAGGGCGAACTTTTTCGCAACCCCCGTCTTGCCGATACCTATCGCAAGATTGCAGAGGGAGGTCGCGACGTTTTCTACCGCGGCGAAATTGCCCTGACGATCGAGCGCTACATGGCCGACAACGGCGGTTTCCTGAGTGCGGCAGATCTGGCCGACCACAAGTCGGAATGGGTCGAACCGCTCTCCGCCAGCTACCGTGGCTACGAACTGTGGGAGTTGCCGCCAAACGGCCAGGGTGTCGCTGCATTGCAGATGCTAAATATTCTCGAACATTACGACGTTGCCAACATGGGTTTTGGCAGCGCCGACTACCTGCATGTGCTGGTCGAAGCAAAAAAACTGGTCTATGCAGATCGTGCCCGGTACTACACGGACCCGGCATTTTACGATGTGCCGGTCGACGGGTTGCTATCGGAGAGCTATGCCGCGGCGCGGCGTGGCCTGATCGATATGGACCGAGCGGGCGGCGCTGTCGAGGCGGGTGCGGCCGCGATCGAACACGGCGACACCATCTACCTGACCGTGGCCGACCGCGATGGCAATATGGTCTCTCTGATCCAGAGCAATTTCAGCGGCATGGGCTCCGGCATGACCCCCCCTGGTCTCGGCTTTATTCTGCAAAATCGCGGCGAGCTGTTCAGTCTCGATCCTGCCCATGCCAACGTTTATGCGCCGGGTAAGCGTCCGTTTCACACGATCATCCCGGCATTCGTCACGCGCGAGGGAGAACCGTGGTTGGCGTTCGGTGTCATGGGAGGTGCGATGCAGCCGCAGGGCCATGCGCAGATACTGGTCAACCTGATTGATTTCGGCATGAACTTGCAACAGGCCGGGGATGCGCCGCGGATCCGCCACGTCGGTTCCGCTCAGCCGACCGGAGAACCCGCCGATGGCGGCGGCGAGATCTGGATGGAAAGCGGATTCGATGCCGCCGTCATTGCTGAACTACAGCGGCGCGGGCATCGCATCGATGTTAGGGGCCAGGCGTACGGCGGTTATCAGGCAATCGCGCGTGACGCCACCAACGGCGTGTGGATAGGCGCCTCGGAATCGCGCAAGGACGGCCATGCCGCGGGGTATTGAGGGGCGGGCGCAAGGCCCGCAACCACGGGTCGGGAGTCAGCCGCTGGCAGCGTCTGGTTGCAATCCGCCCGGCTCAGCGCGAGCTGACGCGCTCGCCGGTGGAATTGCCCACATCTGGTTGTCCCCGCTCCAGCGTGCGACGCAGGTACTCGCCGGTATAGGATCCCGCGGCCTCGGCAACCTGTTCCGGTGTCCCTTCCGCCACCAGCTCACCGCCGCCGTCTCCGCCTTCCGGGCCGAGGTCGAGGATCCAGTCCGCCGTCTTGATGACATCCAGGTTGTGCTCTATCACGACCACGGTGTTGCCCTGATCGCGCAGCCGTGCCAGCACCTCGAGGAGGTGCGCGATGTCGTGAAAATGCAAACCGGTCGTTGGCTCGTCGAGGATATACAACGTCCGCCCAGTGGCCCGTTTCGCCAGTTCTTTCGCCAGTTTTACCCGTTGCGCTTCGCCGCCCGACAACGTGGTCGCATTCTGCCCGATCCTGACATACGACAAACCGACATCGACCAGTGTTTGTAGCTTGCGAGCGATCACGGGGACGTTGTGAAAGAACCGCAACGCGTCTTCTACAGTAAGTTCCAGCACTTCCTGGATATTGCGCCCCTTGTAGCGGATGTCCAGGGTTTCGCGGTTGTAGCGGTGGCCCTGGCAGATGTCGCACGGCACGTAGACGTCCGGAAGAAAATGCATCTCGACCTTGATGACGCCGTCGCCCTGGCAGGCCTCGCAGCGCCCGCCCTTGACGTTGAAGCTGAAGCGGCCGCTGCGATAGCCGCGTGAGCGGGCTTCCTGGGTATTGGCGAAGAGCTCACGGATCGGCGTGAACAAGCCGGTGTAGGTGGCCGGGTTAGAGCGTGGCGTCCGCCCGATCGGGCTCTGACTGATATCGATGACACGGTCGAAATGATCAAGTCCGTCGACACCGTCGCACGGCGCGGCCACGATTGCCGAGTCGTTGATGGCACGCGCCGCATGGGCGTAAAGCGTGTCATTGACCAGCGTTGACTTGCCAGAGCCGGATACGCCGGTTACGCAGGTCATCAGTCCGACCGGGATCTTCGCGTCGGTGCCCTTGAGATTGTTGCCGCGTGCGTTGCGCACCGTCACCATGCGTTTTACATCGACCGGTGTCCGCAGCGGCGGAACCGCGATGCGCTGGCTGCCGCTCAGGTAGGCCCCGGTGAGTGAAGCCGGATTGGCACAGATGTCCTGTGGTTTGCCCTCGGCAATGACCTCGCCGCCATGGACTCCCGCGCCGGGGCCAAGATCGACGACATGGTCGGCCGCGAGAATTGCTTCTTCGTCGTGTTCGACCACTATCACGGTATTGCCGAGATCGCGCAGGTGGAACAGCGTTTCGAGCAAACGGCGGTTGTCGCGCTGATGCAGGCCAATAGACGGTTCGTCGAGAATGTACATCACACCGACCAGCCCGGAGCCGATCTGACTGGCAAGGCGGATCCGCTGTGCCTCACCGCCGGACAGCGTTTCCGCGCTTCGGTTTAACGTCAGATAACCGAGTCCGACATCGGCCAGAAACCGCAACCGGTCGCCGATTTCCTTCACTACCTTGCGCGCGATCTCGCCACGCCAGCCGTCGAGTTGCATCGACAGGAAAAACGCCAGCGCATGATCGACTGACAACGCGGTGATTTGCGGCAATGTCTGATCCGCGACAAACACGTTGCGCGCGGCGCTGTTGAGGCGATGGCCGCCGCATTCGCTGCATGCCTGCACCGACTGGTATTTCGCCAGCTCCTCACGAACGACCGAAGATTCCGTTTCGCGGAAGCGCCGTTCCATATTCGGGATGATGCCTTCGAAGCGGTGACTGCGTTCTACGCTGCCGCCCCGGCCATCGAGATAGGTGAAATTAATTCGCTGTTCGCCGCTGCCAAACAAAACCACCTGGCGGATGTCTTCCGGCAGCTGCTCAAACGGCTGCTCGATATCGAACTTGTAGTGTTGCGACAACGACCGCACCAGCTGGAAGAAATAGCTGTTGCGGCGATCCCAGCCGCGAATGGCGCCACCGGCGAGGCTCAGTTCCGGATGGACGATCACCCGCTCCGGATCGAAGAAGTCGCGGCTGCCGAGGCCGTCGCAGGCCGGACAGGCGCCGGCCGGGTTGTTGAACGAAAACAGGCGCGGTTCGAGTTCAGCAAGACTGTAGCCGCAGATATTGCAGGAAAAACGGTCCGAGAACGTCAGTTCCGCTGCGCCACCGTCCATAAACGCGACCGCCGCGAGACCGTCAGCGAGACCCAGCGCGGTTTCGAAGGATTCCGCCAGCCGCAAAGCGGCGTCGGGGCGCACCCGAAGGCGATCGACGACCACCTCGATGGTGTGGCGGCGACGCAAATCCAGCGTTTCCAGCGCGTCGAGTTCGACGACCTCACCGTCGATCCGAGCGCGGATGAAGCCCTGCGCGCGGAGGCTGGCCAGCAGCTTGCCGTGTTCGCCCTTGCGCTCTCGCACCACGGGGGCGAGCAACAGGATTGCGGTACCCTCGGGCAGCTGCAGTACCTGGTCGACCATTTGCGATACGGTCTGCGCCTCGAGCTGCTGGCCATGTTCCGGACAGGTGGGCATGCCGGCACGGGCAAACAGGAGCCGAAGGTAATCATAGATTTCGGTGACTGTTCCGACCGTTGATCGCGGGTTGTGCGAGGTCGATTTCTGCTCGATCGAGATCGCCGGTGACAACCCCTCGATGTGGTCGACATCCGGTTTTTCCATTACCGACAGGAATTGCCGCGCGTAGGTCGAAAGGGACTCGACGTATCGCCGTTGCCCTTCCGCATAAATGGTGTCGAAAGCGAGCGAGGACTTGCCGGAACCGGACAGCCCGGTGATCACGATCAACTGGTCGCGCGGCAGGTCCAGATCGACATTTTGCAGATTATGGGTGCGGGCGCCGCGGATACTAATAAACTGCATCATAAAGTGTCGGGTCGGAGCGCTGGGCAAACTGGTAATATACGCCGCCTTTCGACCGAGGCGCAAAAGGAGCCTGGCTTGCACCGAGAGGAAACGGTAAAAATCGCGTTGTTGGCGCATGAGAAGCGCAGTGTCGCCGTGCTGGCGTCGGTGTTTTCGCTGCGGCTGCTCGGGCTTTTCATGTTGCTGCCGGTGCTGGCGCTGTACGCGCAGCGGCTGGATGGCGCGACGCCGACGCTGATCGGTATCGCGGTCGGCGCCTACGGGATGACCCAGGCTGCGCTGCAAATACCATTTGGCTGGTTGTCCGACCGGATCGGGCGGCGTCCGGTGATCCTGTTCGGCCTGTGTGTCTTTATCGTCGGCAGCATCGTCGCCGCCTTCGCCGATACGATCTGGGGCGTGGTCGGAGGCCGCGCGCTGCAGGGCGCAGGTGCGATTTCGGCCGCATTGACGGCGATGCTGGCTGACCGCACCCGGGCTGACGTGCGCACCCGTGCAATGGCATTTCTTGGTATCAGTATTGGCATGTCGTTCATGTTGTCGCTGGTGCTTGGCCCGGTGCTGAACGTATGGATCGGTGTTGGCGGGATGTTCTGGTTGTCGGCGTTGCTTGGCGTGGCGGCGATTCTGATGATGCTCGGGCTGCGTGAGCCGGCGCCGGGTGAGGCGGCCCCCGTTGCGCGCGGGGCGTCGGGATTCGCGATTGTACTGCGCAATCCGGCGCTGCTGAGGCTGTACCTCGGAGTGCTCGGTCTGCATCTGACCATCACGGCGCTATTCGTCGCGGTGCCGTTTGCTTTGCGTGATTTCGCCGGATTGGCCGAAGCCCGGCACTGGGTTGTCTATCTGCTGGTCATCGTCGTGTCTCTGGTTGGCACCGTGGCGCTGATCAGGACTGCCGAGCGCTGGCGCCACGGCGACAGGACGCTGTCGATCGCGGTCGGTCTGCTTGCCCTCGCACTGTTCGGTCTCGGCGGTTTCCACTCTGCTCTGTGGCAGATTGTCGTGTTGATGGTGATGTATTTTGCAGCGTTTACCTTCCTCGAGGCACGCCTGCCCGCGGTCCTGTCGCAGACTGCGCCGGCCGAGCACCGCGGCGCGGCAATGGGGATATTCGCGAGCGCCCAGTTCTTCGGAGCCTTCCTCGGTGGCGGTTTCGCCGGCGTGATTATGGGCGCAGCCGGAATTGGCGCGGTTTTTGCCGGCGCCGGTGCGGTAGCGATGTTGTGGCTGCTGGTGGCACTGTTGCCCTTGCACGGCGCGCGCGATTCGACCCACCCGGCAAGCTAAAACACGCTCATTCTCCCCGTTTTATGGGTGCGCTTTGCCGCGCCAGAGCTTACAATTAACGTTTTAGTCGAAGCGCCCGGGAATCCGGGCCTTATTTGTAATGGAGCTGTCATGGCGCGTGGTGTCAACAAGGTAATTCTGGTGGGTAATCTGGGCGCCGATCCGGATACACGCTATATGCCCAGCGGTGCGGCGGTGACGAACATTCGCATCGCGACCTCCGAGTCCTGGAAGGATAAACAGTCGGGTGAGCAGCAGGAACGCACCGAATGGCACAGCATTGCTTTCTTTGGCCGGCTTGCCGAAATTGCGGCCGAGTATTTACGCAAGGGCTCGCAGGTCTATGTCGAGGGCAGGTTGCGTACGCGCAAGTGGCAGGACCAGCAGGGCAATGACCGCTACACGACGGAAGTGATCGCCAACGAGATGCAGATGCTCGGCGGCAAGGGCGGCGGTGGCATGTCCGCGCCGGCAGCGCCGTCGCGCTCTGCGGGCGGGCAGTCCTCGGCTCCGGCTCCGGCCGCTGCGGATGATTTCGACGACGATATTCCCTTTTAAGTATTCACGAACGTGAATCACTGCACGGCGCGCCGCGTCCGGCGCGCGCTACTATTTTCGTTTTTCCTGAGGAACTACTGAGATGAGCGACTTGATCAGACCCCATGGAGGGGAGCTGAAGGATTTGTATCTGGGCGCGGACGAAGCGGAGGCTGCCCGACTGGCCGCACGCGATGTCGTGTCTTGGGATCTTACTCCGAGGCAAATATGTGATATCGAACTGCTTTTGAATGGAGCGTTTTCACCGCTGACCGGGTTTCTCGGCAAGGCCGATTATGACCGCGTGGTCGCGGAAATGCGCCTGGCCGACGGCACGTTATGGCCGATGCCGATCACGCTTGATGTCACCGAAGCGTTCGCCGCCAACCTGAAAAGCGGCGATGCGATTGCGCTGCGCGACGAGGAAGGCGTGCTGATTGCGATGCTCGATATCGGCGACATCTGGACTCCGGACAAGGCGGCCGAGGCAAAAGGCGTGTTTGGCAGCACCGACGAGACGCATCCGGGCGTGCATTTCCTGATGAATCGCGCCAACCCGGTCTACGTTGGCGGACGTTTGCGCGGGGTCGAACCGCCGCTGCATTATGACTTCCGCCATCTGCGCGATTCTCCGCAGGAGCTGCGTGACCGATTTTCCAAACTCGGATGGCGCAAGATCGTAGCCTTCCAGACCCGCAACCCGATGCACCGTGCCCATCAGGAGCTGACGTTCCGAGCGGCGCGCGAGGTCGAGGCTAACCTGTTGATTCACCCGGTGGTCGGTATGACGAAGCCGGGCGACGTCGATCATTTCACCCGCGTCCGCTGTTACGAGAACCTGCTATCGCATTACCCGGAGCAGACCACTTCGCTGTCGTTGCTGCCGCTGGCAATGCGCATGGCCGGGCCGCGTGAGGCCGTTTGGCATGCGCTGATCCGCAAAAACTACGGCTGCACGCATTTCATTGTTGGCCGCGATCATGCCGGTCCCGGCAAGGACAGTCAGGGTAACGATTTTTATGGTCCGTACGATGCGCAGGAACTGATGCGCGAATACGAGGACGAGATCGAGATCCAGATGGTGCCATTCAAGATGATGGTCTATGTCGCCGAGCGTGCGCAGTACGTTGCGGTCGATCAGACCACCGACGACCAGACCGTGCTGAATATATCCGGCACCGAACTGCGCCGGCGCCTGCAGGAAGGGCTCGAGATACCGAGCTGGTTTTCCTACCCGGATGTGATCGCCGAGCTGCGGCGCACCCATCCGGCACGCCATCAGCAAGGGTTCTGCATGTTCTTCACCGGGCTCTCCGGCGCTGGTAAATCGACTCTCGCCAATGCGTTGATGGTGAAATTGATGGAGCTTGGCGGGCGTCGCGTGACGCTGCTCGATGGTGACATCGTGCGCAAGAACCTCTCCAGCGAGCTCGGTTTTTCGCGCGAACATCGCGACCTCAACATTCGCCGGATCGGTTATGTGGCGAGCGAAATCGTCAAGAATGGGGGCATTGCTATTTGCGCTCCGATTGCGCCGTATGCGACCACGCGGCGCGACGTTCGCGATGCGATCGAGGAATTCGGCGGTTTTATCGAAGTACATGTCGCCACTTCGCTCGAAGTTTGCGAGGAACGTGATCGCAAGGGTCTGTACGCGAAAGCGCGTGCCGGGCTGATCAAGGAATTCACCGGTATCAGCGATCCTTACGAGATCCCGGAAAAGGCCGAGATGACGATCGATACGGCTACTCTGAGTCCGGAAGAGGCTGCCCAGCGCATGCTGGTCAAGCTTGAAAGCCTCGGCTATATCCGCTAGCAGGGAGGGCCGCCTCCGGGCGGCCCTGTTTCCGCAAACTTGAATAATCACGGCTCGCGACTAGATTACGTAGGATGAGCGGCAAGCTCTACATCAAAACTTTTGGTTGCCAGATGAACGATTACGACTCCGCCAAGATGGCGGACGTACTCGCTGCATCTCATGGCCTCGAGGTTGTCGATCGCGCGGACGAGGCGGACGTCATCCTTGTCAATACGTGCTCGATCCGCGAGAAAGCGCAGGAGAAAGTTTTTTCGCTGCTGGGTACCTGGCGCCAGTTGAAACAGGCGCGACCCGAACTGGTGATTGGAGTGGGTGGATGCGTTGCCAGCCAGGAAGGCGAGGCCATCGTCCGTCGTTCGCCCCAGGTCGACCTGGTGTTCGGGCCGCAGACGCTGCACCGGTTGCCGAAGATGCTCGATAAGGCGCGAGCGAAACGGGGTGCGGTGGTCGACATCAGTTTTCCCGAGATAGAGAAATTCGACGCGTTGCCAGCGCCGCGTGCTGAGGGTCCGACCGCTTTCGTTTCGGTCATGGAGGGCTGCAGCAAGTACTGTTCTTTCTGTGTGGTGCCATATACCCGTGGCGAGGAGGTCAGCCGGCCGTTTGACGATGTGATTGCCGAAGTGGTGCAACTGGCTGAGCAGGGTGTCAGGGAGATCAATCTGCTGGGCCAGAACGTCAATGCCTACCGTGGTCCGATGCACGATTCCAGCCATGCCGATCTCGCCACGCTGATTCACTACGTTGCTGCCGTGGACGGGATCGAACGGGTCCGTTTTACGACGTCGCACCCGGTCGAGTTCACCGATGCACTAATCGACGCGTACCGTGACGTGCCCGAGCTTGCGTCCTATCTTCATCTGCCGGTGCAAAGCGGTTCGGATCGTGTGTTGTCATTGATGAAACGGGGTCATACGGTACTGGAATACAAACAGAAAATCCGCCGGTTGCGCGAAGCGCGTCCTGGCATCAGCATCTCTTCAGATTTCATTGTCGGATTTCCAGGTGAAACCGATCATGATTTCACGGCCACGATGGACCTCATTACCGAGGTCGGCTTCGACCAGTCATTCAGTTTCGTCTACAGCCAACGCCCGGGCACACCGGCAGCATCATTTCCCGACGATGTGACGGCCGCGGCAAAAAGCCGCCGACTCGCTTTGCTGCAGGATCGCGTCAACCAGCAGGCGGCGGCCATAGCCGCGGCGATGGTCGGCAGCGTGCAGCGCATTCTCGTTGAACGCCATGCGAGGAAGAATCCGCAGCAACTGGCTGGCCGTACCGAAAACAATCGCTGGGTCAATTTCGACGGTCCGCCGGCATTGCTTGGCAGTTTCGCCGACGTGGTCATCACCGAGGCCTTGCCGAACTCGCTGCGAGGCCGTCTGTACGATGAACCTGCGGCAGTGGCAGGCTGATTGCAGTGCATGAAGCAACCCGGCACCAACATTGAGTATTGACCTGTCATCGAGGGATATTGTTCTCGAGCCCGCGGACAATCGCCGCCTCGCCAATCTGTGCGGGCAGTTCGACGAGCACCTGCGTTTTATCGAGGAACATCTCGCTGTGACAATCAGCAATCGCGCCAGCCGATTTCGTGTCAGCGGCGAACCGGCGGCGGTGCAGGCAGCGGTAGCTGTACTGGAGAGTCTTTTTGCGCAGACCGCCAGCGAAACCCTGAATCCGGAACGGGTCCATATTGCAGTTCGCGAGGCCGGTATGCGGCAGTCCCCGGTCGCGGTCGAGGACGAATACCAGATCAAGACCCGACGCGGCATGATTCGCGCTCGCGGGGTGAACCAACGCAGTTACCTGCGGGCGATAAACCACTGCGATCTGAGTTTCGGGATAGGTCCGGCCGGTACCGGTAAGACCTATCTTGCGGTGGCCTGTGCGGTCGATGCGTTGCAGCGTGATGCCGTACGGAGGCTGGTTCTGGTGCGGCCAGCGGTTGAGGCGGGAGAGCGGCTCGGCTTCCTGCCCGGGGATATGTCGCAAAAGGTCGACCCTTACCTGCGCCCAATGTACGACGCGCTATACGAAATGCTCGGGTTCGACCGGGTCGGGCGACTGATAGAAACCCATGTCATTGAAGTCGCGCCTTTGGCATTTATGCGCGGGCGGACATTGAACGAAGCTTTCGTGATTCTCGATGAGGCGCAGAACACGACCGTCGAGCAGATGAAAATGTTTCTGACCCGCATCGGTTTTGGCAGTCGTGCCGTTGTTACCGGCGATATCACGCAGACCGACTTGCCGGGTAAAAAGCTATCGGGTCTGCGCCATGTTTCGGGCATCCTGCGCGGAGTGAAGGGAGTCAACTTTACCAACTTTACCGCCCGTGACGTTGTCCGCCATCCGCTCGTGCAGCGTATCGTTGAAGCATATGAGGCGAATGAGAACGCAACCCCTGACGGGCCGGCGGAGGATCGCGAGTGAGTCAGGTCGACCTCCAGGTTGCAGTGTCGGGTCTCGATATACCGGCCGCGGCGCAATTCCAGTCCTGGGTCGTTGCCGCGGTGGGTCAGCGCATGCGCGACTGGGAGGTCTGCGTGCGTATTGTCGACGGCGACGAAAGCGCAGGCCTCAATGAGCGCTTCCGCGGCAAGCCGGGCGCGACCAATGTTCTGTCGTTTGTCGCCGATATGGCCGATGAGTCAGGCGTGCGGTTGCTGGGCGACATCGTAATTTGCGCGCCACTGGTTGCTTCCGAGGCGCGAGCCCAGGGCAAGGCGGTGATTGCACACTGGGCCCATCTGACTGTGCACGGCGTGTTGCACCTGCTCGGCATGGATCACCAGGAGCCGGGCGACGCAACACAGATGGAGGATGCCGAGCGTACCGTGCTGGCGCATCTCGGTTATGCTGATCCGTATACTGTTACGGTTTGAGGTACGGGGAATACCTGATGTCCGCTGATAAACCTCCAAGTCCCGACGGTCCCGGAAATTCCTCCTGGTTCGGACGTTTGCGCAATCTGTTCGGTCCTGAGCCCCGGGATCGCGAACACCTCAAACAACAACTCAAAGGCGCCCGTGCGCGCCGTCTGCTCGATGCCGAAGAAGAGACCATGCTCCAGGGTGTGCTCGAAGTGTCGGAAACCCAGGTCGGCGATATCATGATCCCGCGCTCGCAGATGGTGGTACTCGAGCGCGACAAGCCGCCCGAAGAGCTGATGCGCGTCATCATCGCGTCAGGGCATTCGCGCTTTCCGGTTGTCGGTGACGATATTTCCGAAGTCGCGGGTATCCTTTTGGCCAAGGATTTGCTGCGCTTCTATGCCGAGGGTGCCAGTGAGAAATTCGATATTCGCGAATGTCTGCGCCCGGCGGTTTTTATCCCCGAAAGCAAACGCCTGAATACGTTGCTGCGCGAGTTTCGCTCCAGTCACAATCACATGGCTATCGTCGTCGATGAATATGGTGGCGTTTCGGGGCTGTTGACGATTGAGGACGTGCTGGAGCAGATCGTCGGAGACATCGACGACGAGCACGATATTCAGGGCGAGGCGGAAATCGTCGCCGAGGGCAACGGCAAGTACGCAGTACTCGCGCTGACCCGGATCGAGGATTTCAACGAGTACTTCGGTAGTGAACTTGATGACGAGGAATACGACACCGTCGGTGGCCTGGTCAGTCGGGAATTCGGCCGTCTGCCGCGACGCGGAGAGAAAGTCGAGCTGCAGGGCTGCGAGTTTCGCGTCACGCGAGCCCATCGCCGCCGTATCGACGTGCTGCAGGTTACGCCGCCCGAGACCTGGGCGGTTCCAGGCGAAACCGGGTCCTGACAGCGCGTGCCCGGAGAGGCTTCGGCAACGGCGCATGCGGCGCCGACCCGGCGACTGCCGCATGCGCTGGCTCTGGTCGCGGGTATCGCTACGGTGCTGGCGTTTGCTCCATTCGATCAGGCGTGGATCGCGCCCGTCGCGGTAGCAGTGCTTTTCTGGAGCTGGACCGGGCTCGAGCCGAGAGGCGCGGCGCTGGCCGGGTTTGTCTACGGTTGTGGCCTGTTTCTTGGCGGCACCTACTGGACATTTATCAGTATCCGCGTTTTTGGCGAGGCGCCGGCCGCGCTGGCAATTTTTTTGATGCTGGGGCTTGTTGCGCTGATGGCCCTTTACTACGCCGGTCTTGGCTATGTCGCCCGGCGTTGGCTCTTCCCCGGTCGCGGCGTCGCAATGGTGTTGTTATGGCCCGCGGCGTGGGTATTGTCCGAATGGCTGCGCAGCTGGGTGCTGACAGGCTTTCCATGGCTCTCCCTGGGTTACAGCCAGCTTGAAACGCCGTTGCTCGGGTTTGCCCCGGTGTTGGGGGTCTTTGGTGTCAGCCTCGCGGTCGCGCTCAGTGGCGGGGCGCTGTTGCAGTTGCGCCGGCCGGCCACTTCGGCCGGGATCGCCGCAATAGCCGTGCTGACGGCGCTGTGGGGTGGTGGCGCCGTGCTGCGCGGGAAAGAATGGACGGCGCCGCTGGGCGCTCCCGTATCGGCGAGTCTGATTCAGGGGGCGATAAGCCAGGATCGAAAATGGCTCGTCGAAGAGCGGCTGCCGACACTGAAGCTGTATCGCGAACTGGTCGGCAAAGAGCTTGGGCGGGATCTGATCGTGTTGCCGGAAGCCGCGATTCCGCTGCTGATGCACCGCGCCGCGGGTTACCTCGATGCGCTGGCAGCGGCCGCGCAGAAAGAGGGGAGTGAAATCGTCCTCGGAATCTTGCGCCGCGACCGCAGCGACGGACCGGTTTTCAACTCCATCGTCGTGCTCGGCGACACGCCGCAGATCTACGACAAACGTCATCTGGTGCCATTCGGCGAGTACTTTCCGGTTCCCGGTTTCGTCCGCGACTGGATGCGCCTGCTCAGTCTGCCTTACTCGGATCTTGGTGTGGGCGGCCCGCGCCAGCCTGTGCTGCATACTTCCGTCGCGGCGCTCGCCCCGAGCATTTGCTACGAGGACGCATTCGGCGAGCAGATGCTCGCGTTCCTGCCGCAGGCCGGCATGCTGGTCAACGTCAGCAACGACGCCTGGTTCGGCGATTCCATTGCGCCGCATCAGCATCTGCAGATCGCGCGCATGCGGTCCGTCGAGGCAGGGCGGGCAACACTAAGGGCCACGAACACCGGAATTTCGGCGGTTATCGATCACCGCGGCGAATTGCTGGTGCGATCGCCACAGTTCGAAGTCAGCGTATTGCGCGCAGAGGTATCGGCGCGCTCGGGTGCGACTCCCTTTGTCCGGTTCGGCAACAGCACGGTCGTTGCGCTCGCGTTGATTTTGATTGCTGCGGGAACCCTGCTGGAGCGGCGTGCAGTCGTGTCGCGACGCCGCCGCTGAGGTATGCTTGCGGTTTTGATCTGAGGCAGGTCGGATAGCTAATGGACCCGGTATTCAAGCCCGAAGTAATCGAACCCGAGGCGCAAAAGTTCTGGGAGGAGAACCAGACCTTCGCGGTCGTTGAGGACTCCGCCAAAGAGAAGTTCTACTGCCTGTGCATGTTCCCGTATCCCAGCGGGCGCTTGCACATGGGGCATGTGCGTAATTACACGATTGGCGATGTGATCAGTCGCTACCAGCGTATGCAGGGCAAGAACGTTTTGCAGCCGATGGGCTGGGATGCGTTTGGCATGCCGGCGGAAAACGCCGCGATCGAACGCGGCGTTGCACCGGCGCAGTGGACTTACGAAAACATCGGTTACATGCGTGAGCAGCTCAAGCGCCTCGGATTTGCCTATGACTGGTCGCGCGAACTGGCGACCTGTCAACCGGACTATTATCGCTGGGAGCAACTCATTTTTACCCGGCTGATGCGCAAGGGTCTGGTGTACAAGAAAAACGCCGTCGTCAACTGGGACCCCGTAGATCAGACCGTTCTCGCCAATGAACAGGTTGTCGACGGTCGCGGCTGGCGCTCCCAGGCGCTGGTCGAACGCCGCGAAATACCGCAGTGGTTTATGAGCATTACCGCGTATGCTGATGAATTACTTGAGGAACTTGATAGGCTCCCCGGCTGGCCCGAGGCTGTTCGCACGATGCAACGCAACTGGATCGGACGTTCGGAAGGCGTCGAGATCCGCTTCGATGTCGACGGCGGTGAGGCGCTCGAGGTGTTCACGACGCGGCCTGACACGCTGTATGGCGTGACCTATATGGCGGTCGCGGCCGAACACCCGCTGGCCCGGGAAGCAGCGGAGAACGATCCGGCGCTGGCTCGTTTCATTGAGGAATGCCGCAGCACGGCGACCGCCGAGGCGGAACTGGAAACAATGGAGAAGAAGGGCATGCCGCTTGGGCGTGTCGCCATCAATCCGATCAACGGCGAGGCCGTCCCCGTTTGGGCCGCCAACTTCGTGCTGATGAGTTACGGGACGGGCGCGGTAATGTCGGTGCCCGGGCACGATCAGCGCGACTGGGATTTTGCGCGCCAGCATGGGCTCGAAATCCGCCAGGTGATCGCGCCGGCTGACGGCACCGTGGCCGATATTGGCGCCGCCGCGTTTGTCGAAAAAGGCGTGCTGGTCAATTCGCGGACCCATACCGGTTTGAGTTCCGCAGAAGCGTTCGACGCACTCGCCGCGCATCTCGAGGCCAGCGGGATGGGCCGGCGCAAGGTGAATTACCGGCTGCGTGACTGGGGCGTTTCGCGGCAGCGCTACTGGGGTGCGCCGATCCCTGTCGTCAACTGCGGGACCTGCGGCGCGCTGCCGGTGCCGGAGGAACAGTTGCCCGTGGTTTTGCCGGAGCAGGTCGATTTCTCGGGAGTGCAGTCGCCGTTGACGCGGATGGCGGAGTTTTACGAAACGACTTGCCCGGCCTGTGGCGGCGAGGCGCGCCGCGAGACCGATACATTCGATACGTTCATGGAGTCGTCGTGGTATTTCCTGCGCTATGCGTGTCCCGATGCGACGACCGGGATGGTTGACGAACGGGCGAACTACTGGATGCCGGTCGATCAGTACATCGGCGGTATCGAGCATGCCATTTTGCATTTACTCTATGCGCGCTTCTACCAGAAGTTGTTACGCGATGAGGGCAGCGTAGACGCCGGTGAGCCCTTCGCTAATCTGCTGACTCAGGGCATGGTGCTGAAAGATGGCGCCAAGATGTCCAAGTCGAAAGGCAATACCGTCGATCCGGAAGCATTGATCGAGCGTTACGGCGCAGACACGGTGAGGCTTTTCATGATGTTCGCGGCGCCGCCGGAACAGAGCCTTGAGTGGTCGGATGAAGGCGTTGAGGGAAGCTTCCGGTTTTTGAAGAAATTGTGGCGCAGTGTCGCGGAACATGTGTCGGCAGGCGTGGTTGATACGCTCGATATTGCGGCGCTCGATGACCCGCAACGCGATATCCGGCGCAAGACCCATGAGACCATCGCAAAAGTCAGTGACGATATTGGCCGTCGCTACACTTTCAACACTGCCATTGCGGCAATGATGGAGCTTTTGAATGCGCTCAACCGGTGCAATGACGAATCCGCCGCAGGCCGGGCGGTCGAGCGCGAGGCATTGCGTGCCATCGTCGTGATGTTGTCGCCGATTATTCCGCACACCTGTCATGCGTTATGGCGGTCGCTTGGCGAGGAAGGCGCGGTAGTCGATGCGCCATGGCCGGTGGTCGACGACAACGCGTTGGGTCGCTCCGAGGTCGAGATCGTGGTGCAGGTCAATGGCCGGTTGCGAGCCAGGGTCGTCGTGCCCGCGGGAGCGGATCGCGAGGCGATCGAGGCAGCGGCGCTGGCGGCGACCAACGTGCAGAAATTCATTGACGGCAAATCGATCCGCAAGGTGGTGGTTGTGCCGGACAAACTCGTCAACGTGGTCGTGTAATGCGTGAATTCGTATGCTGGCGCAACGCCGTCGTCGGGATCGGTATTGTCGTGGCGAATGCAGTGACGCTGCAGGGCTGCGGTTATCGTCTCGAGGCGCCGGATGCATTGCCAGAAGTCATGAATACAACCTACGTCGAGTCGCGTAATCCCTACAGCGTGTTGTCGCTAACGCTCGATCGTCGACTGCGCGCAGCCGGAATAACCGTCACCGACAAGCGTAGTGAAGCCAGCGCCATTCTGAGGCTGTTACGCGACGATACCGGCCAGCGCCTGCTATCGGTTTCGGCCGATAATGTGCCGCAGGAATACGAGGTCTATTACACGGTCACTTACGAGCTTTCGAGTGACGGTGAGTCGCGTCTCGAAGCGCGCCCGATGACGGTGACCCGCGATTACAGTTATGACGAGACCGATGTCCTCGGCAAACGGCGCGAGGAAGAGGTCATTCGCGCCGCGCTCGCCGAAGACCTCGTACGCCTGATGATGCGGCGGCTCGCCTCGGTCGAATAAAACCGCCGGATTATGCAGCCTCGTCGTCGAACGCGCGTTTCTGCGTACACTCACGGCTCAGATCGGCGACCGCGGTCGCAAGCGGCGCACTGGTCTGGTGTTTCTGGCCGAGACGGCGAATCGAGACGCTGTGATTCTCAGCCTCGCGTTTTCCCGCCACGAACATCACCGGAACCTTGGCCAGACTGTGTTCGCGAACCTTGTAGTTGATTTTCTCGTTGCGCAGGTCCGTTTCCACGCGAATACCGTGATGTCGCAATGTTCCCGCAACCTCCATCGCATAGGCATCGGCGTCCGACGTAATGGTCGCCACGACGACCTGGGTCGGGGCCAGCCATAACGGCAACCGCCCGGCATAGTGCTCGAGCAGAATGCCGGTAAAGCGTTCGAGTGATCCGAAAAGAGCGCGGTGAATCATTACCGGCGGATGCTTCTGACCGTCCTCGCCGATAAAACTCGCCCCGAGCCGTTCGGGCAGGTTCAGATCCACCTGAACAGTTCCGCACTGCCAGTCTCGACCGATCGCATCGGTCAGAACGAACTCCAGCTTGGGACCATAGAAGGCGCCCTCACCCGGGTTGAGCTCGTAAGGCAGGCCGGTTGATTTCAGTGCTGTCATGAGTGCCTGCTCGGACTCATCCCAGACGCTGTCGGCGCCGACCCGTTTTTCGGGTCGGTCGGCGAACTTGATACGGATGTCTTCAAAGCCGAAATCGCGGTAGATGTCGAGTATCAGCTTGGTTACGGTCACACACTCTTCGGTAATTTGTTGCTCGGTGCAGAAGATGTGCGCATCGTCCTGGGTAAACGAGCGCACCCGCATCAGTCCGTGCAAAGCGCCGGATGGCTCATAGCGATGCACACTGCCGAATTCAGACAGCCGCAGCGGCAGTTCGCGGTAGCTGGTAATGCCCTGTTTGAATACCTGGACATGGCCGGGGCAATTCATCGGTTTGAGAGCAAACACCCGCTCGTCGGGGGTCTCTGTTACGAACATGTTATCGCCGAATTTCTCGACATGGCCCGACTTGACCCACAGCGACCGATCCATCAATTCCGGGGTGTTTATTTCGCGGTATCCGGCCTCGTCCTGACGCTTACGCATGTAATCGATCAGGTTTTGGAACAGACTCCAGCCTTGCGGATGCCAGAACACCGATCCGGGCGCTTCTTCCTGGAAATGGAACAGATCCATCTCGCGCCCGAGACGGCGATGATCGCGCCGTTCTGCTTCTGCGAGCTGGTGCAAATACTGGTCCAGTCGTTTCTTGTCCGGCCAGGCGGTTCCGTAAATCCTTTGCAGCATCGCGTTGTTCGAATCACCGCGCCAGTAGGCGCCGGCAAGCTTGGTCAGCCTGAACGCCTTGCCAAGCCGCCCGGTGTTCGGCAGGTGAGGTCCGCGGCACAGATCGATGAACTGCCCTTGCCGGTACAATGTGATCGGTTCCCCGGCCGGGATCGCAGCGATGATCTCGGCCTTGTAATGCTCACCGAGACCGGTAAAGAAACGGACCGCCTCGTCGCGATCCCAGACCTCGCGGCTAATGGCCTCGTCGCGGTCCACGATCTCGCCCATGCGCCGTTCGATTTGCTCGAGATCTTCAGGCCGAAACGGTTCCTCGCGGGCAAAATCGTAATAGAAGCCATTGTCGATGGCCGGCCCGATCGTGACCTGGGTCTCCGGGTACAGTTCCTTGACTGCTTCGGCGAGCAGGTGCGCGGCATCGTGGCGCAGAATTTCCACGCCATCGTCATCCTCGCGGGTCACGACCTGCACATCCGAGTCAGTTTCTATCGGCCGGTTCAGATCCCACAGTTCGCCGTTCACGCGCACGGCGACGGCATCTTTCGCGAGACGCCGTCCGATCGACCCGGCCAGATCGAGACCGGTTACCGGCCCGTCAAAGTCGCGTGTCGAGCCATCGGGTAAGCGGATGACTACCATTCAATTGCTCCGGGGAATTCGTTTAAACGCGGATGATAGCGCCAGAACGGTGGCCGAGGCCATATGCGCGCTGTCCTGGGCCGCTTGCCAATAGTCTGGCGGAGGAGTAAAAAGTTCTGTAGTGACGAAAGTCCCGTTTGCCATCCTCAGCTCTTGCCGATGCTCAACCTGAAACATCCGAGTCGAATTATCAGCGCTTTGGTCCTGATGGCGCTGTTCACGGGTATGCTTGGCGCAAGCAGTCACGACGCCACCGCACCGGGCCACGCCTACGACGACGGCTGTTTCGTCGTGATCCAGTACGGCGCCTGCAATTCCGCCGACATCGGCAGCCCTGTTCCTTTGCTGGCTGGCGATTCCCTGCGTGGTGCCTGGTCCCAGCGCTTGCCGCTATCGACGGCTATCGTGGGCTTACCGGCCGTGCGTGCACCGCCCGTTCGCCGCTGCTGAAAAATCTCTGCTCCGCCGCGAATTCCCGGTGGCTTTTCAGTTTGCTTTGGCGAAGGTTATTTCATGAACCGCATCTCGTTTGCTGTATTCCTGCTGGCGCTGCCCGCGGCACTTATTGTTTACCCGCGACAACTGTCCGCCCAGGGGGTGGTGTCCGGCAATGAGTTCAATCCGTCCATCAGTCTTATTCTCGATGGCAAGTATTCCCGTTATTCAGACGACCCGGACGACCTTGTGCTGCCCGGTTTCCTGACCGACGAGGAGATAGGGCCACCGGAAGAAGGACTGTCTCTGGGCGAAAGCGAGCTGGTGATTAGCGCCAACATCGACGATCAATTCTACGGTTTTTTCACCGCCGCGATCGAGGACGAAGGCGGTGACACCGAGATCGAACTGGAAGAGGCCTGGATCCAGACTCTGGCGCTGCCATACGGGCTGGGGGTCAAGGCCGGCAAGTTCTACTCGGATATCGGCTATCACAACGTAAAACACCCGCACACCTGGGATTTTGTCGATGCGCCGCTGGCATATTCTGTATTTCTCGGTGGCAACTATGGCGACGTCGGCGCACAGCTGCGCTGGCTTGCACCAACTACCCGCTTTATCGAACTCGGCGCCGAGGTTTTCCGCGGCGATTCGTACCCGGCCAACGGTGCCGCTAACGACGGTGCGGGCGCGTTCTCCCTGTTCGCGCGCACGGGTGGCGATATTGGCGTCGCGCAGAGCTGGCGATTCGGTGTGTCGCTGTTGTCCGCCGATGCCGAGGATCGCGACAGCGGCGAGGGCGATGTGACGTTCGACGGCGACTCGGATCTTTATATGGTCGATTTCGTGTGGAAATGGGCGGAGAATGGAAATTCAAAATTGCGTAATCTGGTGGTCGCTGCCGAGTACATGTACCGCAATGAAGACGGGGACGTCGCAATCGACGGCAGCGGCGACGGCGACTACGATGGCGATCAGCACGGTATGTACGCGCAGGCGGCTTATCAGTTTCGCCCGAGATGGCGGGTCGGCCTGCGATACGACTATCTGACGGCCTCGAACGACATCAACGGGTTCGCGGAACCGACGCTGCTCGATGACGATGACGATCCTTACCGGTTCAGTACGATGATTGATTTCTCGCACAGTGAATTCAGCCGTTTGCGCTTGCAGGCGAGCTATCTCGACACTGGCGCCAATGACGATACGCAGATCTTTCTGCAGTACATCATGAGCCTGGGCGCCCACGGCGCACACAGCTTTTAGGGGGCGATATGAAGACTGTCGTATCCGTTCTGGTGCTGGCCGCTTTGATCTGGTCGGGGCCGGTGCAGGCCGATCTCGCAGTACTGGCGTGCGAACCCGAATGGGCGGCGCTTGCCGGTGAGTTGGGTGGCGGCAGGGTAGAAGCGGTCGCGGCCGTTAGCGGCGCCCAGGACGTGCATTACATCCAGGCTCGGCCCAGCCTCATCGCGCGCGTGCGCAACGCCGATCTGGTGGTTTGCACCGGCGCCGATCTTGAAGTGGCATGGCTGCCGTTACTGCTGCGCCAGGCGAACAACCCGCGGGTGCAGCCAGGACAACCCGGGTTTCTCGCTGCAGCCGACTATGTAACGCTGCTCGAAATTCCGCGGACAGTGGATCGTGCCGGAGGGGACATCCATCCTTTCGGCAACCCGCATATCCAGACGGACCCGCGCAATATCCTCCCGGTAGCGGTCGAACTCTCGGCGCGACTGAGTGCGATCGACCCGGGCGGAGCCGCCGAGTATGCGCGCCTGCTGGCGGATTTCAGCAGCCGCTGGCAACAGGCATTGGACGGCTGGCAGGGGCGTGCTGGCCGGCTTGCCGGTATGGAGATCGTTGTCCATCACGACAGCTGGGTTTATATGAATGCGTGGCTCGGTCTGGACCAGATTGGCAGTCTCGAGGCGAAGCCCGGGGTGCCGCCAAGTGCGGGACACCTTGCCGCGCTGCTCGCCCAGATCGGTTCACATGAGCCGAGGGCGATCATACGCTCGGCGTACCAGAGCGCCCGGCCCTCGGATTGGCTGTCGGGCCGCTCCGGTATTCCCGCGCTGATATTACCGCACACCGTTGGCGCGGTTGATGGCGCAGATGATCTTTTCGCGGTCTACGAAATCATGCTCGAGCGCCTCGAGAGTGTTGCCCCGTGACGTCGCCCGCGCTGAGCTGGAGTATTCTCGGGCCGGCCACCCTGGCCGGACTCATCGTGCTTTCCACACATGTGCCGCTTGGCCGGGAAGTGCTCCGGCGCGGCATCATATTTATCGATCTCGCCGTCGCTCAAATTGCCGGGCTGGGTGTCATTGCTACTGCGGCTATGGGTTGGGACGTACACGGTTTCGCGGCACAGCTGTCCGCTTTTGTCGCTGCGACGATCGGCGCGCTCCTGCTCTATGCCTGCGAGCGCCGATTTAAGGAGTCGCAGGAGGCGGTTATCGGCGTAGTGTTCGTACTCGCCGCAACCGGTGGTATTTTGCTGCTGGCGAACAACCCAAGGGGCGGCGAGGAATTGAAGGATCTGCTGGTTGGCCAGATTTTATGGGTCGATGCCCACACGCTTTGGCCGGCGGTCATTATCAGCGCATTCGTGCTTGCCGCCTGGTCGCTGGGCGGTCGGCACGTCAAAGGCGTTGGTTTTTACCTGCTGTTCGCGCTAAGCGTTACGATCTCGGTACAGCTGGTTGGCGTATTCCTGGTGTTTGCCAGCCTCATTCTTCCGGCCCTGGCGTCGCGTCATTCCGGTCATGGCATGGCGGTCGCCTACGCTGTTGGAGGGCTTGGTTATGCCACGGGGTTGATACTGTCGGCGATATTCGACCTGCCCACAGGGGCCGTGATCGTCTGGTGCCTTACCGCCTGGGCCGTTATTATTGAATTCATGCAGCCCCGCAAATCATTAAGTGAAGTCTAGTTCAGACAGGCTCGGCGCCGAGCTCAAGCGAGCGCTTCTTCCTGTATATCTCATTACCGGTGATGACCCTTTGCTGGCTGCTGAGGCGGCCGACGCGGTTCGCAGCAGCGCCCGCGAGCGCGGTTACACCGAACGGGAGATCCACGTAGCCGAGCGCGGGTTCGACTGGGATGCGTTGCTCGCCGGTGCCAACAGCCTGTCCTTGTTTGCCGAGCGACGCATCATAGAAATCCGTTTGCCGACCGGTAAACCCGGCGACAAGGGTGGCCGCGCTCTGACCGCCCTGGGCGGTAATCCTCCCGAGGACACCGTGTTGCTCGTCATCGCGCCAAAACTCGATAAACGTGCCCTGGCCACGGGCTGGGCGAAAGCGCTGGATAAGGCCGGCTGCATCGTCCAGGTATGGCCGGTTGATTCGGCGCGGCTGCCCGCGTGGATCGCGGCTCGGATGCGCGCCGCCGGTCTCGTCCCTGATCGCGAGGCAACGCAGCTTCTGACCGAGCGGGTGGAGGGTAATCTGCTTGCGGCGCAGCAAGAGATAGACAAACTGGTGTTGCTCCACGGCGAGGGCCCGGTGGATGCCGCCGCGGTCCGTGAATCAGTGGCAGACAGTTCGCATTACGACGTGTTTCAGCTTGTGGACGCCGCTCTGCTCGGAAAGACGCGGCGCGCGCTGAAAATTCTGAGCGGATTACGTGGCGAGGGGGTCGAGCCGATTCTCGTAAGCTGGGCGCTGGCGCGCGAACTGCGCGGGCTCGAATCCATGGCGTGGGAGCTGGGCCGCGGGACAGGACCGCAACAGGTGATGGCGAGGGTTTGGCAGAAACGCAAGCCGATTGTGGCTGGCGCGCTGAAACGTCTGGACGTGGCGTCGATTCAGGCCTTGCTCGTTGCGCTCACCACGACCGATCAGATCATCAAGGGCGCGCGCAGCGGGCGCGCATGGGACGAGCTCCAGCGCATAATTGCGGGTTTGTCCGGGCAGGCGTTGCACCTGGCTGCAGCGGTGGCATGAAGCGGACTGTCCCTGGGCAGCGGCGCAGCAGAGATATTCAGGCATGAATCCTATAGGCGTGTTCGGCGGAACGTTCGATCCTATTCATTACGGCCATTTGCGCACAGCATTCGAGTTGATGCAGTCATTGCGGCTGTCCGAGGTTCGTTTCATGCCGTGCGGTACTCCGCCGCACCGCGGCCAGCCAGTGGCCGATGCCAGGACCCGGCTGGAGATGGTGCGGGCGGCAACAGAGGGCCAGCCGGGGTTTATCGTCGACGATCGGGAAATGCGTCGCGAAGGACCCTCATATTCGGTTGATACATTGTTCGATTTGCGGGCTGAATACCCGCACCGTTCTTTGTGCCTGATTGTCGGGATGGATGCGTTCCTGAGTTTGCCAAAGTGGTACCAGTGGCGCGAGATACTGCAACTTGCGCATGTAATCGTCGCCCACCGGCCAGGCTGGCGGGCGCCCGATCACGGGCCGCTCGGGGAACTGGTCGTCGATCGCGGTACGACCCGGATCGAAGACCTGCATGATGCGCGAGCCGGCGGGATTTTCATCCATGCGGTTACGCAGCTCGAAATTTCGTCCACGGCGGTACGCAGCCTTGTTGCGGCCGAGGGCGACCCCAGATTTCTGATGCCCGATGCGGTCCGGGATATCATTCTCGAAACCGGTTGCTACGGGCGCGGAGGCAACGAGGAGGAAATAAAAACCTGATGCAGACCAAAGAACTCTTGAGCAAAGTAACGCAAATCCTGGAAGACATGAAGGCGCGGGACATCGCTGTCATCGACGTCAGTGGCATGACCAGCATCACCGACTCGATGATCGTCGCGTCGGGGACGTCCGACCGCCATGTCAAAGCTATCGCTGACGAACTCGTCGAGAAAATGAAGGCCAGTGATGCGCGTCCGCTCGGTGTCGAGGGTGCCGACCAGGGCGATTGGGTGCTGGTAGATCTCGGGGATATCGTGGTGCACCTGATGCTGCCGCGGGTCCGGGATTTTTACAACCTGGAAAAACTCTGGAGCATGACCGAGGGCAAGCGCGGGTCGGCGACGGCGCCGGTGTGATCCCCGCGGTCTGGGCGCCCGAACGCGCTTACGCAGACCTTTGCCTCGGCGATGAGGCGGCGTACCGGGAGCGAGTCGATGCTTTTGAAGTTACTTGCGGCGGGCACCAAGCTGCCACAATGGATCCAACAGGGTTATCGCGAATACGCACAACGAATGCCGCGAGAATGCCGTCTCGAGCTGATGGAAGTTGCACTCGGTGGGCGTGCAGCTACCGCGGAGAAAGCAAAGCGCGACGAGTGTGAACGAATGTTGCGGGCAGTTCGGCGCGAGGACTATGTGGTGGCGCTGGACGTGGCCGGCAGGCAGTTTGACACCCCGAAACTGGCGCGGCGGCTGCAGGAATGGATGTTCGGCGGGCATGATGTGGCTATTCTGATTGGCGGTCCGGACGGGCTTGGCCAGGGTTGTCTCGAACGGGCAAATCTGCGCTGGTCTCTTTCTCCACTCACATTCCCGCATTCCCTTGTGCGAGTAATGGTAGCCGAGCAGCTCTATCGCGCGGCCAGTATTCTGAAAAACCACCCCTATCATCGCGCCTGAATCCCTGGCTGGGTTTTGCGGCGCTGCACCCGGAGAACTAACATCGGCGGGATGAATCAGGCCACTCTTTGTCTTGCCTCTGCCTCGCCGCGCCGCGCCGAGCTGTTGCGTCAGATAGGTGTGAGTTTTCGCAGCTGCCCTATGGACATCGACGAGACCCGGGCAGGCGACGAACCGCCGGCTGGCTTCGTGCAGCGGATCGCTGGCGAAAAGGCAAACCAGGCATGGCGCGTACTCGGCGGTGCGGAGCATTTTTGTGTACTCGCGGCCGATACCGCGGTGGTGCTCGGCAATACCGTTTTCGGCAAACCGCGTGACAATAGGGATTGCGTTTCGATACTGGGACGTCTGTCCGGTCGTACCCACACTGTGCTGACCGCGGTGGCGCTGCGTCATGGCGACGGGATGGACGTATGCTACAGCCGCAGCCGCGTGCGGTTTCGTGTGATCCCGGAGTCGGAGCGGCTGGCATACTGGGAGTCAGGAGAGCCCTGCGACAAAGCCGGTGCCTATGCAATTCAGGGACTTGGCGCGGTTTTCGTCAAGCGAATCGAAGGGAGCTATTCGGGCGTCATGGGTTTGCCGATATTCGAGACCGCGGCAATGCTGCAATCGAGGGGGCTGTTCCGGATTGCGCCCCGGCAGACCGAGGAGAGTTTGTGAAAGAGGAGATCTTGCTCAACATAACGCCGCGGGAGGTGCGCGCAGCACTGCTCGAAAATGGGGTATTGCACGAGGTGTACATCGAACGGGCGGGCCGGCGCGGCCTGATCAGCAACATATACAAGGGGCGAGTCTCACGGGTATTGCCGGGCATGCAGGCGGCATTCGTCGACATTGGCCTCGAACGCACCGCCTTCCTGCATGTCTCCGACATTGCCCATGCGGCGCCGGTGGAAAACGGTATAGAGAGTCCGCGGCCGGGAAACATCCGCGAGCTGGTCAGTGAGGGTGGTGAGATTCTGGTCCAGGTTCTCAAGGACCCGTTGGGCAGCAAGGGCGCGCGGCTGACCACTTACGTGACCATTCCGTCGCGCTACCTCGTGTACATGCCACAGGGCCAGGGCATCGGGATCTCTGCGCGGATTGAGGACGAAGCCGAACGATGTCGGTTGCGTGAGTATCTGGAGGCCTTTGTCGCTGACGAACAGCAAGGCGGTTTTATTATTCGTACTGCCGCCGAGGGTGCGAGCTTCGATGCGCTGCGCGCCGATATGATGTTTCTGCAAAAGCTCTGGGAAGTGGTCAGTAACGAGGCAACGCGGACGCCACCGCGCCAGCTGGTTCACGAAGACCTGCCGCTGCCGTTGCGAATCCTGCGCGATCAGATGGGTGAACAAATGGAGCGTGTACGGGTCGATTCCGAAGAGACATTCGAGCGGATGCAGACCTTCGCGCAGAAGTTTATCCCTGACCTGGTGCCGCGCCTCGAACCGTATACGGGGCGTCGGCCGATATTCGACCTGTATGGGGTCGAAGAAGAAATCCAGAAAGCCCTGGAGCGCAAAGTCCAGCTAAAGTCTGGCGGCTACCTGATCATCGATCAGACCGAGGCAATGACGACGATCGACGTCAACACCGGTGCTTACGTTGGTCACCGCAATCTCGAAGATACGATTTTCAAGACCAATCTGGAGGCGGCAGTCGCTATTGCGCGGCAACTGAGGCTGCGTAATCTTGGCGGTATTATCATCCTCGATTTCATCGATATGGAGGATGCTGAGCATCGCCATCAGGTGATCCAGGCGTTGCAACGCAGCCTGGCCGGCGACTATGCCAAGAGCCACATTTGTGAGGTATCGCAACTGGGTCTGGTCGAAATGACCCGCAAACGTACCCGCGAAAGCCTGGAACATGTGCTGTGCGAAGGCTGTCCAACCTGCAACGGACGGGGCTCGATCAAGACGCCGGAGACCGTCTGTTATGACATATTCCGCGAGATTTTGCGTCAGACCCGGCAGTTCGAATTCCAGGAGTTGATGGTGCTTGCCCATCCGGAGGTGATCGAATTGTTGCTGGATGAGGAGTCGGCAGGGTTGGCGGAACTCGAGGTGACAACCGGCAAGCCGATCAGGTTGCAGACGGAATCGATGTACAGCCCCGAACAATATGACGTGGTCCTGATGTGAAAATTGCCACAGCATCAGGTGAACAAGCGCATCGCGGTGGGCGCTGGCGGTGAAAGTTACGTTGCGAGGAATCGGCCGCACGCTCGTCACCGCCGCAGGAAGCCTGATAATAGTGCTGGCCCTGGCACTCGGCCTGTTTCGGATGGTCGTGCCGGAACTGCCGCAATACAAGCCGCAGATCGAGGCCTGGGCAAGCAAGGCGCTGGGCTCGCCGCTGCGGGTCGGATCGATCGACGCACGTCTTGGCCTCAGTGGGCCACAGGTGCTGTTGCACGACGCCGAGGTACTGACCGCGGATGGCTCGACGCCGTTGCTGACCGCACGCTCGGTGACGATCGTGTTGAGCCCGCTGCAGATGATCAGCAAGCGTCGCCTCGCTATCAAACGTCTGCTGTTCGAGGGGGTCGGATTGATCGTCGAGCGCAGTGCCGATGGCGAATTCAGCGTTCTTGGCAGAACCACGGGGGCTGCCGACCGCACGGAAGTGCCGCTCGACGCGCTGCCCGAAGGCAGGTTGCTGCTTCGCGACGCACAGGTGGACCTGATCGACCATGCGTCGGGCGCCCGCGATCTTCGTTTTGCCGATGTCAGCCTCGATGTTGAACGCAAGGGCCCGCGAATCGAGATACTTTCGCGTTTCGAATTGCCGCAGGAACTCGGCGGCAACGGTCAATACACGTTGGAGCGCCTGGATAACGGCGGGCCCGAGGACGTGGAGTTACGGATGGCGCTCGGTCTGGAAGACGTTCACCTCGATGCCTGGGCCGGATTCACGCCCGATCAACTGCTGATTCCCCGCACTGGTAATGGCGATATCAGTCTCTTTCTTGCCACGCGTGGTACGCGCATTACCAGTGTCAGCGGTGAAGTCGATCTGCGCGGTGTGGGTTCCCCGGTTGCCGCCGGGGCGCCTGCCAACGACACTGTTTTCGACCTGGTTTTCGGGCAATTCGACTGGAGCCGCAATCCGACCGGCTGGCAGTTCAATGCTGACGACCTGCAGATCGTCAGGAACAGCAAAAACTGGCCGGAGGGCTCGGTGCGAATCGAGCGCGTTCAGCGAGATGAAGGGGCGGTTTATTACGCTACCGCCGATTTTGTACGCCTCGAGGATCTGGTTCTTTTCGAGGCGTGGTTGCCGCAAGACAAATTCCAGTTGCAGTTGGCGGCGCGCAATCTTAGGGGTGATTTGCGTGGACTCAATGTCAATTTTGTCGCCGCGGGCGCGGACAACTATTCGATCAATGCCACTATTCAGAACGCTGGTCTCGATGCGCTCGAAAAACAGCCGGGTTTCGCCGGCCTGAGCGCCGAACTGGCGGCACAAAACGCCGGAGGCCGCCTGCTGTTGCACAGTGTCGGTACGATCACAATCCCCGGAATGCTGCGTGAGCCGGTGACGCTGGACGAAAGTGGAGTCAATCTCAGCTGGACCCGCTCGGCCCAGGGCGTCGAGGTCCGCGGCGAGAATCTGCGGCTGGCGAATTCCGATTTGGCTGTATTGGGCCAGCTCAATCTGAGCTTGCCCAAGGGAGCCGACGAGTCCCCGTATCTCGACCTGAAACTCGATATTCCCCGCTTCGATGCTTCCGCCAAGAGCCGTTATCTGCCACTGTCGGTAATGTCGGAAAATCTGCTGAACTGGCTCGATTCGGCAATCGTCCGCGGACAGGCCAGTGGCGGCACTGCGGTCTGGCGTGGCGCGCTCGCTGATTTTCCTTTCGACAATGGCGGCGGCGAGTTCCGGGTCGATTTCCTGATCGAAGACTGCACTTTGCAGTATGCGAGCGGGTGGCCAACCGCGGAGAATCTTCGCGCTCAGATCGCGTTCGTCAATGCTGGCATGGAGGCCGCCATTCTGGGTGGTTCCCTCAGCGCCAACGAGTTTTCCGGGGGAACTGCAAGGATCCCGGATCTGCGCGCCCCGGTTCTCAACCTGACGGCAAAAACATCGAGCGAGCTGGGGCGGATTCTGGGCTTCGCAAGCGACAGTCCGCTGATCGAGCGGTACGACTTTCTGCGCGATTTCGTGGTGGCCGGAGATGCCAGTGCAGACATCACGATGACAATGCCAATCCGCGAGCGTGAGAAAACGGATGTTCGTCTGGTAATCGGTCTCGATGATGCCGACGTTGGTACCGTCGCATTGCCATTTAGTTTCGAGAGCCTGGAAGGCGACGTGGTGCTGGCGGACGGCACCATGCAGGCCGATGACGTGAGCGGCTTGCTGCTTGGCAAGCCGGTTCGTATCGATATGGAAACAGACCGTCGCGGCGCGAGTCCGGCGACACTGATGATCGTCAACAGCTGGGCGGATGCCCGGAGTATCGGCGTCATTGCTCCCTACCTGCAGCGCTATGTCGAGGGAGAAACCGACTGGTTCGCGGTGGCCCGGTTTCCGGGCGGCGAAAGCGATGAACCGGTAACGGTCAGGCTGCGCTCGGTGCTCGGTGGCCTTGCGCTCGATTTGCCTGAACCGCTTGCCAAGTCGGCCGTTGATGTGCGTGATTTCGAAATCGCCCTGAGCATGTTCCAGTCCGGGCAGCGTGACTGGGAGCTGCGACTTGACGATCAGGTCAGCGCAAAATTGCGCTACCTGGGCGAGTTCGACAAAACGGCGCGCGGCGCAGTGGTTTTCGGTGGCGGCCAGGCGCAGATTCCGCAGGAACCCGGGGTGGATATCTCCGGATCTGTGCGGCGAACCCGGCTGGAGTCATGGCTCGCGCTCGGCGGCGACGGCAGTGATGGCGGTAGTGAATTCCGGTTACAGGATTATTTGCGCGAGGTGGGCGTTCGGATAGATGAGTTCTCTGTGTTTGGTCTGTTGCTCGGGCCGAGCCAGGTCGAGTTGGAACCCTCTGCGGGCGGCTGGGTTGCGGAAATCGATAGTGCAAACGTAGCTGGCCAGATTGCGGTTCCGTACCAGCTCGCAGATGGCAGTCCCCTGATACTGGATATGCAACGCCTGCGCCTGGTCGACTGGGAGGCCTCTGACGAAGCCGCGCAGCCGACCGACCCGTCAGCGCTGCCGGCCATCACGGTCAATGCCGAGGAATTCGTTCTTCTGGACCGTCGCCTGGGTTCGCTCGATGCACAGATCGACAAGACACCGAGTGGTCTGGTGATTCGTCGTTTCGATACCAGCGCGCCCAGTTTTTCGCTCCGCGCCACCGGCACATGGGCCAATACCCCGGATGGGCCCGGGACCACGATCGAGGGAACCCTCGACAGCACCGACCTCGGCAGCACGCTGGATTGGCTCGGGCACGCCGGATATATCGAGGAGGGGCGCGGCAACGGTACATTCGATGTCAACTGGCGCGGTGGTCCGAATCGTCACTTTGCCAAGACGATTTCTGGCCGGGTTTCCGTAAAGCTCAGGGATGGCGTATTGCAGGACGTCAATCCGGGCGCAGGCCGCGCGGTAGGCCTGCTCAGTGTTACGGCATTGCCGCGCCGGCTGTCGCTGGATTTTACCGATGTCTTTGGCAAGGGCCTGACCTTCGACAAGATCGAGGGCGACTTCACCCTGTCCGACGGAAACGCCTATACCAGCAACCTGATCATGGATGGTCCTGCGGCGGGGGTCAGGATTTCGGGCCGGGTCGGTATCGCCGAGGAAGACTATGACCAGACCGCTATTGTCCATGCGAATGTGGGTTCTTCACTGCCCATTGTCGGTACCGTTCTCGGCGGTCCGCCACTCGGGCTCGGGTTGTGGATTTTCAGCGAGGTGTTCAAGGAGCCGTTGAAAGGCATTGCCCAGGCGAAATACAGCATTACCGGCAGCTGGGCGGATCCCCTTGTCGAGCGGCAGTCGTTTTCTCCCGCGGCCGAGGAAGCGGTCGCTCAACCTGCTCTGCCCTCGGGTGATGAAGGCTGAGAACCTGCCTCGAAGAGCAATAACATGACTCTGGCGGCGGTGATTCAGATGAATACCGGTGCGGACCGCGCGCGTAACTTATCGCGGGCGGCGATGCTGATTGCCGAGGCGGCCGCTGGTGGCGCCGAGTTGGCCGTCCTGCCGGAGAATTTCGCGTTCATGGCGGCGAGCGACCCGGAGCGTCTGGCGGCCGCGGAACCGGACGGTACTGGCCCGATCCAGGATTTTCTCGCGCGCGAGGCTGCGCGGTGCGGAATCTGGCTGGTTGGAGGAACGCTTGCGTTGCTGGATAGGGATGCGACGCTGCCTGCGGCCGCCTGCCTCGTTCATGATTGCGCAGGACGGCGGGTCGGCCGCTATGACAAAATCCATTTGTTCGACGTTGCCTTGCCCGATTGCAACGAAGATTATCGCGAGTCCGCGACGATTCTGGCCGGCAACCGCATTGTCCTGATCGATACTCCTTGCGGGCGACTGGGTATTGCAGTCTGTTACGATTTGCGTTTCCCTGAGCTGTTTCGCGCAATGCAGGAAGGTGGGGCGGACGGGTTTGCGGTTCCGGCGGCTTTCACCGCCCGGACCGGCGAGGCCCACTGGGATAGCCTGATTCGCGCACGAGCGATCGAGAACCTCGGTTTCGTGCTTGCTTCGGCGCAAAGCGGAGTTCACCCGGGCGGCCGGCAAACCCATGGCAACAGTATGATCGTCGATGCCTGGGGCGAAATCATTGGCCGCGCAGAAGATGGCGAGGGCGTTGTCCTTGCATCGCTGGATTTGCAGCGACAGAAGCGAATACGGGATAGATTTCCTGCGCTGGCGCACCGAAGATTTCGAGCCGGCGCGGCAACCGGTTTTAACAATGATGAGAAGTGACAGTTATGACGAATGATGTGCTCGAGATCGCGGAACACAGAATACTGGCGCCGGCTGGTCTCGACGAAGGCCATCTGGGCAAAGTGCTCGGCGGCATTATGGGCAGGGCGGTAGACAATGCCGATTTGTACTTCCAGACCAGCCGCACCGAGGCCTGGTCACTGGAGGATGGAATCGTCAAGGAAGGCTCGCACAGTATTGAGCAGGGCGTGGGTGTAAGGGCGATGAGTGGCGAGAAGACCGGGTTTGCCTACTCCGACGAAATACTGCTGCCTGCGCTGGAGCAGGCGTCGATGGCTGCGCGTGCGATCGCGCGCTCTGGTCAGCAAGGCGCGGTGCAGGCCTGGTCGCGGCCATCCGCGCGAGCGTTGTACCCGGCTCTTGATCCGCTGCCGACGATGAGCGATGCGGACAAGGTTGCTTTGTTGCAAGGCATTGACGACCAGGTCAGACAGATTGACAGCCGCGTCATACAGGTAATGGCCAGTCTTGCCGGGGTTCATGAAGTCGTCCTGGTTGTGGCCAGCGACGGTACGCTCAGCGCCGACGTGCGGCCGCTGGTGCGACTCAACGTTGCGGTGATCTGTCAGGATGGGGAGCGCCGCGAGCAGGGCTACAGCGGAGGCGGTGGGCGTTCCGGATACGAATATTTCACGCCGGACAGGGTTGCCGAATACTGCAACGAGGCGGTGCGGCAGGCAACCGTCAATCTCGAGGCGGTGGCTGCTCCGGCCGGAACCATGAATGTTGTGCTGGGACCGGGGTGGCCCGGAATTTTGCTGCATGAGGCCATCGGACATGGGCTTGAAGGCGATTTCAACCGCAAGGGTACTTCTGCATTCAGCGGCCGTCTCGGTGAAAAGGTCGCTTCCGATTTGTGTACCGTTGTCGATGACGGCACCCTGCAGGGCCGGCGTGGTTCGCTTACTATCGATGACGAGGGCACGCCGACCCGGTGCACCACGTTGATCGAAAACGGTGTTCTGAAAGGGTATTTGCAGGACAAGCTCAATGCCCGTCTGATGGGGGTGCCAAGCACGGGCAATGGCAGGCGTGAATCGTTCGCACACCTGCCGATGCCGAGGATGACCAATACCTATATGCTGCCTGGCCCGCATGACCCGGACGAAATCATCGCCTCGGTGGATCACGGTCTGTATGCAAGGCAATTCGGTGGTGGCCAGGTCGACATTACGTCCGGCAAGTTCGTGTTCTCGGCGAGCGAGGCCTATTTGATCGAAAATGGCAAACTGACACATCCGGTCAAGGGCGCCACACTGATTGGCGACGGCCCGGATGTGCTGACCCGGGTGTCAATGGTGGGCAAGGATCTCGAACTCGATGCCGGAGTCGGTGTCTGCGGCAAGGATGGACAGAGTGTTCCGGTCGGCGTTGGCCAGCCGACCTTGCGGGTCGATGGCCTGACCGTCGGCGGAACCGGATGAGTCCGTATCCGCGTTAGCTGTGATAGAGCATCTGCAGATAGGCGGAGCCGAAAGTCGCCGTTCCCCAGATCAGCCATACGAGCCAGACAAAATCGGGCAGGCGCTGGCGTTGCCGCAGCCGGAACCACAGCGCCGGTAGCAGACTCGCTGCCACCGTTATTGCGAGTATGCAGGCGGCATCGGTGACAATATCGATGAACAGCAGTTCGGACAGACCATGCCCCGCAACCACTTGCATGAAAACGGCGCCGGCTATGCTGGCAACTACCACGGCGATTGCCTGGGGCAGTGAGTACCATGGTTTGCCGGCGCGCGGGTCTCCGCGTGTCGGAATTTTATTTGCCTCGACTGCGCTGGTCTCTTTGAAGAACGCGCGCTTGCTGCGTGCATTTCTACCAAGCGTGTAAAGGGTCAAGGCCACAGCAAAAAAAATCGCTACCCACTGCCCGGGGCGAGGCTGCGCGAGATCACTGAAATGACAAGCGATGCCGAGGGTGGCGCCGGCCAGTAGCACTGCGATGCCAGCGAGTATCCCGGCCGGTTCCTGGCTCGCGTAGGCGCGTGCATGCAGCCATTGCACGATGACCGCCAGCGGCAGCGCTTCGAATGGCAGGCGCACAGCCGATGGCGACAGGAGGGTGTTCTCCAATACCGTCATGACGATGTAGAACGTCGATAGCACGACGACGCTGGCGGCATAACGCTGTGTCGTGATGCCCGGATGAAGCAACATGTAATGGCGCAGCAGGCGAAATATCGCCATTGCCACCATCCCGGCAGCGATTACAAAGGCGAAACTGAAGCCAAAGGCCGACCAGGAGAAATACGCGCCCGGTTCGGGGGAAAACAGCATTTCCTGCGACGCGTGAGTTGCGGGTGCGGGCAACATGGCGACAAGAGCGGCGGGCAACGCCGTGTGAGAATGACGGACCATTTTCGGATTATATCGGCGTGCGATATGTCAAACTGTGACCGACCTCTCCAACTGCGGGGCCCCGTCAGCCGCTGCCCAGCCGAATTACCAGGCCGGTGTCATTGAACCCGTCGTCGCGATGGCTGACCGCAACATGGGCAATTCCACAGGCACGGATGGCGGTGATGCAGGCGCCGGCATTGGCGTGATCGAGTTGATTGAACGCCTCGTCGAGAAACAGGATTTGCGGCTTGCGGTACAACGCGCGGGCGAGCAAGAGCCGCTGCCGCTGCCCGCCCGACAGTGTGGTGCCGAAATCTCCGATGCGGCTCAAGTAACCCATCGGCAAGCGGCAGATCGATTCGTGTATCGAGGCCTGGCGAGCGCAGTGTGCGATCCGGTCGTAATCCGGGCTTGGATCGAGGCCACTGATGTTGTCGGCGATCGTGCCATCCAGCAGCGTGTCATCCTGCATTACCGCGCTGGCCAGCGAGCGGAGTCGGCCGCGGGCATGGCGCAGGTCGTAGCCATCGAGCGTGACTCTGCCGCGAGTTGGCGCGATCAGACCCAGCAGGATCCTGATGAACGTGCTTTTGCCGCATCCCGAGGCGCCGGTAACCAGGACGCATTCGCCGGGGCCGAGTGAAAGATCCAGATCGCGGATCAGCCATGGGTCATCGTCGGAATATCTGAACCACAGGCCCCTGGCTTCCAGACTTTGGAACGGTCCGGTGGCGATGGTTTCGTGGGCGGGTTGCTCCGGTTCGGGCGGTGTTTGCGTAATGTCGGCAAGACGGTCGCGGTGCACCGCGCTGGTGCCGAATTCGACGGCGTGCTGGATCAGAGCGAAAGCCTTGTCGAGCAAATACTGACGGTACGCGAGGAACGCGACCAGCATGCCCAGCGTCATTTGGCCGTCAAGTACCGAGCGCGCGCCGAACCAGACGACCGCAATTTTCTCCACCACCGTCAGTCCCTGCCTCGCGGTTTGTTGCCACAGTCCGGTGACGCCGAGTTCGAGCGATGCATTGATCGCGCTTGCAAGGCGGTTGAGCCAGGCAGCTTCGTAACGTGACTCCAGGGCGTTGACTTTGAGAGCTTGTAAACAGCGCAGCGACTCGAGAAATCCGGTCTGACAGCGTGCCTGCTGTGCCAGCGCCGCACGGGTTCGCAGGCGCAGCAGCGGATGGATTCCCGCGCACAGCAGCGCATGACAGGCAACGACGACAACAACGATAACGCTGAGTTTCACCGAATAGACCAGCATTAGACTCAAAGCCAGGACAACCATCAACGCATCCATGACGGCCTCGACCGCTGTACGTGTCAGGAGTTGCTGAATAGCCTGCAGCGAGTCGAATCGCGACATCAGGTCACCGAGGTGGCGTTGAGCAAAGAACCGCAGCGGAAGGCGCAGCAGATGGCGGTAGACCCGCGCAGAGACCAGCAGCTGTATCCGGCTTCCGAATCGCATCGCGAACCAACCACGCAGCAACCCCATTGCCACCTGGGTAAGGCCCAGTGCGAGAAATGAAATGGCCAGCAAATTGAGAAGCCGGAGATCGTGGCTGGCGACGACGTCATCGATGACGAGTTGGGTGAAAAACGGCAGAGTCAGGGTCAATGCCTGCACGCTTAGCGAGACGGCCAGTAGTTGTGCAATGGCCGCTGCGCAACCGGGCAGCCCTCCCAGCAAACTGCCGAGTTGCAGCGGGCGGCGCCGATCCTGCCGGGTGAAGCTGCGATCCGGTCGCAACTCGAGCACGATGCCGGTAAAGCCGCGACGAAATTCGTCGAGCGTGACCCGGCGCCGGCCGAGCGCCGGATCCATCACGTCAATACCGCGCCGGGTAACCCGTTCGATAACGACGAAGTGATCGAAATTCCAGTGCGCGATCGCGGGGCAGGTGACCCGCCCCAGTTCATGCGCATCGGCACGCAAGGCGCGGCTGTTCAGACCGATTGAGCGGCCCAGTGATATCAGACGTTGCAGGTCGTAGCCGCGTGCCGATCCGCTGCCATGACGATGGAGAAAATTCGCATCGAGTTGTTGGCCGTGATAGGCGGCGATCGCACGCAGGCAGGTGGGCCCGCATTGAGCGGGCGAATCCTGCAGTAAGACCGGGACGCGGCGGCGGCCGAAAAGTGAGGTTCGGAACAGGGCGCCGCTTATCAAGGCAACAATCCCGAGCGTTGCAGGGGTGCGACCAGGCGACGCCATACCGCGATCTTCGGGCCGAGAATGTCCGCCTCGAGCGTGCTGCCCGGAAACAGCCGCAGGCTGCGCCCGTTTTGCGTCGGCAGGGGATGGGTCAGTTCTACGAGGACCCGGTACAACGGGCCGTGCTCGGCTGACCGGTTCACCGGCGTTGCGCCGATCTCGGCGATTTTTCCGGGAAAGTTTCCGAAACGCTGAATGGGGAGACCGGCATAGCGCAGGCGAACATCCTGGCCGGGAGCGATCAGGCTGATGTGGGCAGAAGGCACCAGCAGCTCGGCGCGTGGCAGCGGATCTGCGGGTACGATGCTGATTACCGGCTGCCCGGCTGTGACACTTGCGCCGGTGCGAACGAAAATCACGCCGATGCGGCCGCTGGCGGGGCTCAGCAACACAGACTCGGCGCGTGCCTCGAGTTCGAGTAATTGCCTGTGCAGCTGGGCACTACGGATATCGAGATCGAGTTCCTGGTCGCGGAACCGGCTCATTGCGGCGGTTCGCTCAACCTGCTGTTCGCGGAGCCGCGAATGCAGCGCGAGTTGCTCGCGTTCGAGCGTGCGTGCCTGCATTCGTGCATCCAGCCATTGCAGTTCACTGGCATCGCGTTGACTGTGCGGTGCATGCCCGCTGTCACTCAGCCGGCGGGTTCTGGCATGAGTCCGCTGCAGCAGTTCGACCCGGTTATCAGCGAGATTTTGGAGCGAGTCGAGTACGGCGAGTTCGCGCCGGATAGACTGGACCGCCAGTTCGAACCCTTCGAGCCAGCTGGCCGATTTCTGCTCGATTATATCGCGCAGGCTGTTCAGGTGTTCCAGTTCTGCGAGTAGCGTTTGCTGTTGGGCGGTATCGAGGTTCGCCCGGGTTGTATTGCCCGTGATCGAGCCGAACGCCATCAGCGCTTCGCCGCGCTGGACCGGTTCACCCTCGTCGATCAGCAGGCTGCGGACGACGCCGGAACGGTCTGCGGCGACGTCAATCTGGCCGCTGCCGCTGATTATCCGCCCCGATACTGTCATGCGTGGCTGGTAAGTTGCGGCTACCGCTACAACTATCAACCCGAGCATTGGCAGCAGGAGCAGCAGTCCGGCCACAAGTCCGAGTCGGTGATGTGTGCCAATCGCGGCGCCGAAACCGCGCCGGGCAAATGCCGCGATTGCATCGTGCCGGAACAGCGCTGACGAGGTTCCGGCCATAACAAACGGAGCTCGCAGTACAGCGGCTTTAGCGCGCGCTGAGCGTGTCTGTCCCGGCGAGCAACCATGCAATCAGGAACATCAGCGACAACAATAGCCAGGCTACGCTGTGCGCCGGCACTTCGCTGTCGCCGGATAGCGGTTTTAGCGCGAATACCCGGGCTGGGGACAGGTCGAGAAAGCCGGGATCGCTGGCCGCGCTTTGCGCGGCCGCCGCGGCAAATGCCGGCAGCAGGGCGGCATGCATGGCACCGGACCAGGCAAGGGTCAGCGCCAGCATGGCGTTGGCCAGCGCGATTGCGTGAATTGCTATGGAACGGGGGTCGCGAAATGGCATCTGTGGAGTCTCCTTTGGGTAACCGGGAGCATGACTCCCGGCCACCCGCGCGCTATGGCGTCAGTCGTCGAGCTGGTTGGCGATGAGTTCGCCGAGTCCGATGTTGTAAACGAATGTCCCGATGGCGTAGCCCGTTGAAAAGGCCATCCCGAGATAGCTCATCCCGCGCACAAGTCGCGTGGCTGCACCTACGTTTGCTTCGCTGAACAGGTCGCCACCGCTGATTTGTGCGAGTTCATGCTGGGTCAAAGTCCGCATTGTATCCACTCCTTGCAGTTGTCTTTGCCGGCGGGGGAGATGTCGGATCGGGCTGCCGGCGCTCTTGCCTCGACCCGGACGGTAAAGGCTAGCGACCCCGCACGGAGGCGAAAACGTCAATTTCGGTGGTGTATTTACAAAAAAGCAATGGCCGGCGTTTATGTGAACGGATGCCGTGCCGGTGGCGGTGACGACACCTAAAGCGGATGGGTTTTGAAGGCTGTGCGGCTACTGTCGCGGCCGCTTGAGGCGATCGCGGTTTGCAATTGCCACTGATTCACTCGCAAAATATCGTAGCGTGGCCGGAATACAGATGCTGGAGAGAGTGCCCCTGATGTGGCTGTCCAAACCAATCTACGAGATGATTCCTTACTACTACATGGTAGCCGGGGTGCTGGCCCTGGTGGCTTCGTACTTCGTCGATTTCTGGTACTGGCCGATAATCTGCCTGGTACTGGGCGTCTCGTGCCTTACCGGAGGGCTTGTGATCTGGCTGAAGCGGCGTGATTACCGCCAGAACATGAACAAGAGAGCCTGACCGCGACTAGCTGACGTTGCCGCTGGCTCGTTCCCTGTGGGGCATCTCGTCGCCCGCATCGCTTTCGAACTCTGCATCGTCGTCAGTATCCTCCTCGTCTTCTTCCTCGATGGCCCTGTCCAGATAAAGCAATGAGTGCTTGCCCAGCAGTATGATGTCGCCATGCTCAAGCGTGCGTTTCTTGAAGCGTCTCTTGCCGAGATAAATACCGTTGGTGCTGTTCAGATCTTCTATGAACGTGCTGTTTGCATCCGTGACCAGCTGGGCATGATGGCGGCTGACATACCTGCTGTTTATCTGTATGTCGTTATCGGAAGTACGACCTATGATCAGCCGGCCGTTCTGCAATCGCAGTTCGTCGGTACACTCGCCATCATGCAGGATGCGTAAACGCGGGTGACGAATGCCATGCAGCCGGAACTTGTTTGTACGTGCCGCAAACTCTTCCCACTGCAGATCGTCGAGAGCGGCCTCGACATCGTCAACGCCGATATCGGTATGTTCCTCGGCGAAAGCACACAGCATGGCGGTATCGCACAGCGTGTTGATCAGTCGCGGAATCCCGCCAGTGTAACGATAGATGAGCGGATAAATCTCGTCCTGGAACAACGCGCCATCGGGGCTTCCGGCGACAGTCAGGCGGTGCTTGATGTAGTCGCAGGTTTCTTCCTCGGTCAATGGTCCGAGATGAAATCGCAGCCGGACCCGCTGGGTTAATTGCTCCATGCCCTCGAGTTTTATGTTGAGCTCGGGCTGGCCGGCGAGAATGATGCGCAATACCTTTTCTTTCGTGGTCTCTATGCCGGAGAGCAAACGTACCTCTTCGAGAACTTTGGGCGAAAGATTCTGTGCCTCATCGACAATGAGTACGCATTTCTTGCCCTGCTCGTACTGCTCTACCAGGAATTCGTTGAGGAGATCGAGCAATTCCGCCTTGCGTTTCTGAAACGCCTTGTGGCCGAAGTCTGCAAGGACCGTTTGCAGGAATTGCACCGGCGACAACTGGGTTTGCGATACATGCGCAAGAACGACATCCTCGCCGAGTTCCTCGACGAATGAGTTGATCAGTGTCGTTTTGCCGGCGCCGATCTCGCCGGTAATGATTACAAAGCCGTCCTGCAGCAGCACCGTGGATTCCATGTACGCTTTCGCGCGCGAATGGTGTCTGCTGGGGAACAGAAAATGCGGATCGGGTGACAGCCGGAACGGAGGCTCGGTCAGGCCAAAATGTTGAAGGTACATAATCCTTTACCGTATCCCGATTGCGAATTACCCAACTATATCAGTGTATCCGGGATTTCAGTATACCGGTTCAGTTGACTCCGAGGCGATTCAGTTTGCTTCGAGCCGATTCAGTTTGCTTCGAGCCGATTCAGTGCCCGCAGCGCCTGGTCGCGAGCCACCGCTGACGCGGTAACGGCGGTCGCGTGACCCAGCTTGCGGCCGGGACGAGGTGATTTTCCATAATCATGGAGATGGCAGTTGGGCAGTGCCAGTACGCTTTCACGTTGTGGCATGTGGCCGATGAAATTGACCATTGCGCTGTACCCGGTTACCGCAGTGCTGCCGAGCGGTAGTCCGGCAATCGCGCGCAGATGATTTTCGAATTGACTGGTTACCGCGCCTTCAATGGTCCAGTGCCCCGAATTGTGAACCCGCGGCGCCATCTCATTGGCCAGCAATTTTCCGTCGCGGACAAAAAACTCTACCGTCAGAACCCCGACATAACCGAGCCGGCTCATGATCGCGTCGAGCGCGGCGCGCGCCTGTGCCGCAAGCGCGTCATCATCAAATGGCGCGAGTGAGTAGCGCAGGATACCGGCCTCATGGAAATTGCGTGTCAGCGGGTAGAACGCGGTTTCACCGCTGCTGCTGCGCACGCCGATCAAAGACACTTCGAAATCGAACGGGATGAACTGCTCCAGCAACAACGGCGTGCCGCCCAGCATTTCCCACGCTGCATCGATGTCGCCGTCCTCGTGCAACACCGTTTGTCCCTTGCCGTCGTAGCCAAGGCGGCGGGTCTTCAGCACCGCGGGCAGACCGACTTCGGCCACGGCGGCACGCAAGCCGTCGATGTTATCGACCGAGCGACTCGGCGCGCTGGCAATTCCGAGTTCGGTAAACAGGTTTTTTTCATGCAGCCGGTCCTGGGCACACTGCAGCGCGCTTGCCGGGGGCCACAATGGCGGGTCATCGGGCAGTGACTCGAGCGCCGGGGCAGGCACGTTTTCGAATTCGAACGTCAAAATGTCCGAGCCCGCGACCAGTTTAGCGAGACTGGCGGGGTCATCGAAAGCGCCGATGACGTTTCCGCCCAGCGCCGCGGCCGGGGTGTCATCGCTGCGATCGAGGAACATGAATCGCATGCCCAGCGGATAACCTGCGAGAGCCAGCATGCGACCGAGCTGGCCGGCTCCAATGACGCCGATACGCATGTCAGCCGGGCGGGTCGAGTCGGGGATCGGGGTCACCCAGCACCCGACTGGTCTGCCTGGTGCGAAATGTGTCCAGTGCCTCGCGGACCGCGGCGTGTTTGATGCTCAGTATTGAGGCTGCGAGCAACGCGGCATTGGTGGCGCCCGCATCACCTATCGCAAGAGTGGCGACCGGCACGCCGGCAGGCATCTGCGCAATCGACAGCAGTGAATCGACGCCGCTAAGTGCGCGCGACTTGACCGGTACGCCGAGCACAGGGAGCGAAGTCTTTGCTGCGGCCATGCCCGGGAGATGCGCCGCGCCACCGGCGCCGGCGATAATCACCTCTAGGCCGCGGTCGCGGGCGCTGCCGCAGTATTCGAATAACAGATCGGGGGTGCGATGCGCCGAGACGACCCGAACCTCGTGTTCGACCCCGAGCGATTCGAGAGTGGTTGCCGCGCGGGACATGGTTGCCCAGTCCGACCGCGAACCCATGATGATTCCTACGAGTGCGTTCATCGAGTCATTCTACTGGTTTGACGTCGTGATTTGCAGCCTGCAACAACTCGTTGATCTGTTTGAACAGTGTCCGCCGCGGTTTCTTGTCGCCGGGATTGCCGCGGGCGCGGAACACGAGCTCTGCGATGGATTCGAGGTCGGCGTCGGGAAACGCTTCAGCGAGCGCTTGCAAGCCGTCGTCGCCCCCTGCGAGCAGCCTGTCGCGCCACGTTTCGACCGCATGTAACTGTCCGGCCGCGCGCCTGCCGGGCTCGCGCAACCGCTCGAGCTCCGCTCTGACCGGTTGCGGATCGATATCGCGCATCAGCTTGCCGACAAGTTGTTTCTGTCGTCGCAGCGCGCCGTACTGGCGCATGCCTCGCGCTGCCTCGATTGCCATCGTCAGCGTGTCGGGCAAATCGAACGCGGCGAGCTTCTCCGGGCTGAGCGCGATGAGTTCCTCGCCGAGCTTCTGTGCTGCCAGTGCTTCGCGTTTACGTTGCGACTTGCTTTTTTCGTCGCGGCTCACGGCAAAATCTCGTTCAGCGTGGTGATCAGCCGCTCGACTTCGCTGGCTTCGTTGTAATGAGCCAGCGATACCCGAACCACACCGTCGCGCTCACCGAGGCCAAGCGCATCGATCAGGCGCGGTGCGTAAAAGTCACCCCAGCGGATTGCAATGCGGTGCGGGTCCAGGCGCGGCGGAATCGTCGAGGAGAGCACGCCGTCAACAGTGAACGATGCAGTGGGCAGGCGCACTCTGGCATCGGTCTGCGGTTCGCCGAAAATCGTGACGCCGCGGCGCTCGCGCAGAAACTCCAGCAGCGGGGCGAGAAGACGGGTTTCGTGGTCTTCAATCAACGAGAAGGCGACGTCCAGCGGTGCGCGATCCGCTGCTCCGCCATGATGGGCTGCGAGTGCTTCGAGGTATTCCGTTACGCCCAGCGCGCCGTAGCCAAGTTCGTACGGATAAGCGCCGGGCATCAGGCTCCACGGCATATCGCCATCGGCAAAGAACTGGTGGTTGATGTTGCAAAGACCGGCGAGGGCATCGGCTTTGCCGTACATCACCGCGATATGCGGCCCGAATACCTTGTACAGGCTGAAGGTGTAGTAGTCGACGTCCCAGGCGATCAGGTCGAGCAGTCGATGCGGCGCATAGGCCACTGCATCGACACAGATTCGCGCGCCACTGCCATGGACCATTCGCGTGACTTCCCCAAGCGGCAGAATCGTCCCGAGGACGTTGCTGGTCTGGGTCACGCATACGAGTCGTGTACGCGAGTTGAGCAGCGCTGCGAGGTCGTCCGGCTCAAGCCGCAGCGTGGCGCGGTTCAGGCGCCATTCGCGCACGCCAACGCCGAGGTTGGCCAGACGCCGCCACGGGCTGTTGTTGGCCTCGTGATCGATATCGGTGACGATGATTTCATCGCCTGCCACCAGGCGCGGACTCATCGCTCTGGCCAGCCGTTGCAGCAGCTCGCTGGTGGACGCCCCCCAGATAATTTGCGCCGAGTCGATATTGCTGCCGTCGCCCCGGTCCATCAGGCTTGCGACGGCACGGGTTGCGCGCTCGAGACCGGCCGACGCCTCCTGCGATACCGCATAGCTTGCGCCGAGTTGTACCGGCCATCGGCGCATGTATTCGCTAACGCGATCGATCACATTGACTGCCGGCAAAGTGCCGCCCGCATTGTCGAAAAATGCCCATCCGGACTCCAGCGCGGGAAATTGCCGGCGTACCCAATCTGTATCGAGTTCGGGAATGTCCATGTTCATGTATTGTCCTCGGCGCAGGCCTGGCGCATACGAGCGAGCGCACGCGCCGCATTTTCGTGTACCAGCAGAATGATCAGGTCATCGCGCTGCAGCCAGTCAAGAGCGGCCTCGATGGCGCTGATTTCATCGGCGGTGACATCGATATGCGCCGGGTCGGCGCCGGCAGCGATCAGCGCGCCACGCAATAGGGAGACGACCTCGCCCGGGGCGCGACCGCGGGCGTGCCCGGCCATGTCCTTGAGCAGGATACGGTCCGGACGTAATCTCCAGGCGGCGGTGGCGAGGTCACGTATGGCGTCGTCGCTGCGATCACCGGCCTGTCCCATCACCAGCAGGCGGCGTTTCGCCGGCAGCGCGGCGGCCAGGTCCGCGATCGCTGCGACGCCGTGCGGGTTGTGGGCGAAGTCGACGATAATCGTTGCGCCACGCAGCGAGAAGACGTTCAGGCGTCCGCGGTTGTCGTTGGGCTGCATGCCGCGCAGGCCGCGTGCAATCGCAGTGTCGTCGATGCCGAGCGCGTGACACAGCGCGGTTGCCGCCAGCGCGTTTGCGACGTTGTGTAAAGCTGCGCCGCCCAGTGTCAGCGGAACGTCGGTCACCGCCACGATCGGGTGTTTTCGGCCGCCTTCATAGCGGACGATCTGGCCATCCTCGCAACAGGCACCCGACCCTCCGGTGGTGAAATGTTCATGCAAAAACGGGTCGGCACCATCGCGGCCAAACCAGTACGGTCGTTGTCGCCAGGAATTTGCCAGCCGCCGCAAGAACGGGTCTTCCGCGTTCAGGATCAGTGTGCCGTCGGCATCCAGCGCGCGGGTGATGACCCATTTTATTTCGGCCAGCTCTTCGAGATTACCGACACCAAATTCACCAAGATGATCGGCTGCGATGTTTGTGATTACTGCGGCATCGGCGTGGCTGACGCCGAGGCCGCGGCGCTGCATGCCGCCGCGGGCGGTTTCGAGAATTGCCATCGTGACCCGGTTGTCGCGCAGTACGCTGCGCGCCCCGCCCGGGCCGGAGTAGTCGCCGGCATCGACGCGTTCGTCGTCGATCCAGATCCCGTCAGTCGTGGATACGCCGGAACAGTGTCCTGCGGCGCGTGCTATCGCCGCACTCAGGCGCACGGTCGTGGTTTTGCCATTGGTGCCGGTAACCATTCCGATTGGAATAGGCCCGAAACGCGACCAATCGAGCGTGCCCGGTGCGGGCAACTCAGCGACTCGCCAGGTCTGGCCGCGTATACCGAGGCCGAGTGACACCTCGTCGTCGTCGCTGAGTATCGGTGTATTGCTTTCTTTTGCCGCCGCGGCCACAGCGAGCAGGGCCGGATTTGCCTCGTTGGCGATGGCGCTACGTATGCGATCCAGTGCTTCCTCGTCCTCAGCCAGGTCCCGGACCTGCCCGGTCGCTCTTTGCCACGCCAATTCATTCAACTCGGTGGCCGAATACAGCGCATCAATCGGTGCCGTGAACGCAAGACTGGCGCCGCCGACAACCTCGCGTACAGATGTCTTTGAGTCGCTCCAGCCGACCGCATCGAGCAGCGTGCGTACTTCGGCCTGCCAGCGCGCCACGAGAGTTGTCGCCTCGGTTTTCTCCAGCCGCACGTCGATGACCGCACCCGGCAGGTCGCCGAGCGCGTTGGGGCCGGTCAGTCTGCGTGAGTCATATAGCTCCGCCATGACCGTGGCCGCGACTCAGTCCTGTCGCCGCATCAATCCGACTCCTCGCGCGCGATTCGCACTCCACGCTCGTCGCGGATCAGTTGTACGTCCTCGCCGAGGCTGAACTGATCGGCCAGCGACGGCAGCTTGAACGTATTGGTCTTGGTGTGTTCCTCGCTGCCACGTTCGCTGGCGAAATAGATGATCTGCTTCCATGTGCGTTTGATCGAATCACCAAAAACAACGACGAGATCACCCGGGTGCGCCATTTCCAGCGCCGCGTTTGTGGCTGCCTGTTCGTCTGCAATCATTTCGATTGCCGACTCGCTCACTCCCTGGCTCAACAGCGCTTCTTGCAGCATTTGCGGTACTTCGCCAGGTTCGCGGCCACGCGGATTATCATCACTTCGGCAGATGTAGTGATCGAAATGTCCGGCTGCGAGCGAACCGATCTCCGTGATGTCCTGGTCGCGGCGATCACCCGGGGCGGCCAGTACCAGAATTCGCCGTCCCTCGACTTCAAGACGATCGACCAGATCGCACATTACGCTGACTGCGGCGGGATTGTGGGCATAGTCGAGAATGACTTTGAAAGGATGCTCGTCGAACACGTTGAGCCGGCCCGGGGCCTGGAAAAAATTGGTGTTGAATGTGCGCAGACCATGGCGAATGTTCTCGAGATTAATGTCCATGCTGTAGGCCAGCGCCGCCGCGAACATGGCGTTCTGAACGTTGTGCAACGCACGGCCCTCGATCGTCGCCGGGATCACATGCGTCCACAGCAATGGCATGTGGTGACCTTCGTCGTAGATTGTGATCATGTGACCGTTGATACCTTCCTCGAGCACGATCGCCCGCCCGCCGGCGCGAATGTGTTCGCGCACCAGGGGATGGTGCGGGTTCATCGTCGCGTAACAGATCGTCTCCGCCTCGGTATGATCGGCCATTTCGAGGCTGAGCTGGTCGTCGGCGTTGAGCACGACCGCATCGGTGGCAACTTCAATCGGCAGGCGTTTGATCGTCGCGAGCTCCTCGAGTGTGTCCACCCCTCGCAGGCCGAGATGGTCGGAACTGATGTTCAGGCATGCGGCGACGTTGCAGGTGCGAAAGCCCAGGCCGCTGCGCAGCATGCCGCCGCGCGCAGTTTCCAGCACCGCCGCGTCTACCGACGGATCGCGCAAAATGATGCGTGCCGAAACCGGTCCGGTCATGTCGCCCTCGACGCTCAGCTGGCCGTCGATATACACGCCATCGGTGGACGACAGACCGACGGTATAACCCGCCATTTTCATGATGTGGGCAAGCATGCGCGATGTCGTGGTCTTGCCGTTGGTGCCGGTGATCGATGCGATCGGGATCGTTGCCGGAGTGCCCTCGGGGAACAGCATCTCGATCACCGGACCGGCAACGTCGCGCGGTTCACCTTCGCTGGGCGCGACGTGCATGCGAAAACCGGGACCGGCGTTGATCTCGCAAATAGCACCACCGGTGTCCCGGTAGGAGTCGGCAATGTCGGTCGTCAGGAAATCGACGCCGCCGACATCGAGACCGATTGCGGCGATGGCTCGCTCGGCCATTTGTTTGTTATCCGGATGCATGATATCGGTGACATCGATCGCGGTACCACCGGTCGATAGATTCGCGGTCGTGCGCAGGTAGACGACCTCACCGGCTTCCGGCACTGTCTGGCGGTCGTAAGAATTGTGCGCGAGGAGGCGATCGGCCTGATGGTCGAATTCGATTCGGGTCAGAACTTTCTCGTGACCGACACCACGTCGCGGGTCTTCGTTGACGATGTCGACCAGTTCTTCGATCGTGTGACGGCCATCGCCGACCACATGTCCCGGGACCCGTTTGGCCGCGGCCACGACTTTGCCTGCGACTACCAGTATGCGGTGGTCATATCCCTGAATATGACTCTCGACCAGCACCGAGCGGCTATGCTCGCGCGCCTTATCGAATGCGACCTCGATTTCCTCCGCGGTACGCAGATCGACCGATACGCCACGGCCGTGATTGCCATCGAACGGCTTGAGGACGACCGGCATGCCGATACGCTCGGCCGCGCGGACGGCCTCGCGCGCGGAGCGCACCAGCCGTTGAGTGGGTACCGGCAGCCCGAGGTCGCGAAGTATCTCGTTGGTTTCTTCCTTGTCCGAGGCGAGATCGACCGCAATGTTGCTGGTGTTACCCGTGGTAGTCGCCTGGATCCGCTTCTGGAACTTGCCGTGGCCGAGCTGCAGCAGGCTGTAGCGATTGAGCCGGATCCACGGGATGCCGCGGGAATCGGCCGCAGCCGCCAGCGATGCCGTGGACGGCCCGAGTTCGCGCCGCTGGGCATAGCGAATAAATGTTTCCAGCTCGGCGCCGAAATCCCAGTTTTCCGCCGGCGCGTCCTCCGGCTGCAGATTTTCCGGCAGCAGATAATGCAGCAATGACAGCGCCAGGCGACTGGCTTCGCGACCGACTGCCTCGTCCTTGTACTGGAAAACCATGTTGTATTCGCCGGCCGTGTCGGTAGAGCGCGTTCGTCCAAAGCTCACGTCCGAACCAGCGACATTCTGCAGCTCGAGTGCGACGTGTTCCATCACGTGGCCGAGCCATGTGCCCTGGTCTTCGCGCATGCGCCTGACGAAGCCACCGGCCGTGTCATACGAACAGGTGTGTTCATGCAGGCCCGGCAGCGCTCCCAGCAGCCCGGAGATGTATTCCTCGCCAAGGCGCGCGGTGGGCCACACCTCGAGTTCGCCAAGTTCGAGGACGTGACGTATGACCGGGAAGTGGGCGTAGGGGTTGGGGCCAACATAGACGTTCGTCGATTTGATTTTCATGGCGTCGTTCCTTGCGGCGGCCGTTTCAGGAGGCGCTGGCGGCGCGTGTGATGAAGTCGAATCGGCCTCCGGAAACCAGGATATGCATTTTTATTCCTATCAGGCTTACCGGTTCGTCGCGATGCGACGAGTCCATGGACGAGAATTCCAGGTTGGAAGGGTCCACGATCGAAATACCACCGCTGCCAACGACCTCGAGCCGGTCGTTCGCATCGATGAATGCGGCGGTGTCCTCGTCGAGACCGATACCGATCGCGAACGGATTGTAGGCCAGCGCGGTCAGCAGGCGGCCGAGACGGTCGCGTTCGCGAAAGTGCTGATCGACAATGATCCGGTTAGACAGACCGAGGCCGGGCGCCAGCGTCACCATGTCCGGGCTCGGCGTGCTGCCCTCGCGACCGCCGGCGATCATGTGTTCGGGGATAAAAGCCGCGCCGGCCGAGGTGCCGGCCACGTGCATGCCGGCGGCGTTGCGCCGGCGCAGCGTCTGCGCCACTTTGGTTCCGCCCAGCGTAGTGGACAGGCGCAGCTGGTTGCCGCCGGTCAGAAACGCGCCGCTGGCCTCGCCGAGATAATCGATATCCCTCGCGTTCTCGCAATCGCGGCGGCTGTTGTAGTCGAGGACACGCGCATCGCCGGCCCCCATCTTGCGGAACAAGCGACGGTAGCGGCTGCCCGTATCCTCGAGTTCCGATGCCGTTGGGATCACGGCAATACGGGCATCTTGGCCACCGCAAAGCGATACGAAACGACCCAGGATGTCCGCATCGCGCATTTTCTCCTCGGCGCCGCCAATCGGGACGATGTAGCCGCGTTCAGAATTCTCGGTGCCAGGTGAGGGCGCCATTATTGCTCTCCTTCGAATCGGCCTCGGCGTTGCAATTCGCCATCGCGCAGATGCCAGCAACCGCGAGCCATGACATCGTTGATACCAAATTCCTGATCGAGGCTGATCAGGTCGGCATCCGCGCCTGCCCTGATTTCTCCCTTTTGCGGCAAGCGTAGCAGCCTCGCCACATTGCGGCTAAACGGGGCGACGGCGATTTCGGCTGCGATGCCCGCCCGCAGCAACTCTCTAAGGGTGGCCGCCAGTGCGCCCGGATCGCCGATATCCATACCCAGCATGCGTCCTTCATCGTCGAATTCGGGCAGGCATCCGCCGCCGTCGGAACTGACCGTGACCCTATCTTCCGGTGCACCGCTTTCGAGGTACCGTGTTAGCGCTTCGGAGGCGCTCCAGGCGTCCTCATCGTCGGCGACGGGAAAGGCAGTGATGTCGACAAAGCAACCGCCGCCGGCCAGGTCAATGGCTTCCTCGAACAACGCCTTGCGGCGGTTCACATGAGTCGGGTTGAATACCCGCGCCGGCAGTTCGCTGGTCGCGAGGGCATCGCGCACCGCCTGCAGGCCCCGGGCACCGTCGCCGAGGTGCAAATGGACGATGCCGGCCTTGCCGCTCAACAGGCCGGCGACATGCGCTTCCGAAGCAATACGCAGAAGTTCATCCAGAGTCGGCTGGCTGGACCGATGATCGCTCAGTGCCAGTTCGCCGACGCCGATAATCGGATCAATAAATACGATATCGTCGCGTACACTGCCGGTCAGGGTGGCGACCGGAACGTGATAGCCGCCGGTATGACACCATGCGCTGATGCCTTCCTCGCGCAGGCCGAGGGTTTGCGCCACGAGTTCCCGCGTGTGGCGAGTGCAGTCGTCGGTGCCGAGTACCCCGATGACAGATGTCACCCCGGCTCGGGTGAAGCGTGAGAGTGCGAGCGGAGGCACGCGACTGGCGAAGCCGGATTCGCCTCCACCGCCACCAATATGGGCATGCCCGTCGATAAGACCGGGAATGACCATGCGGCCCTCCATGTCGACGACGGTGGTCTTGACCCCAGCCGGTGGGTCGAGCCCTGGCCCGATCGCGGCGACGGTGCCGAAGGCCGTAAGGATGTCGCACTCGCCGCGATCGGCCGGTGCGAAAACCCGTGCGTTTTTTATCAGTTGGAACATTCGTTTTTGCCGGCTGCGGTAAACCGCCCATGTTATCACGGGCGTGCACCAATCCGGGTCTGTCGACGGCCGGCCGAAGATGTCCCGGGTAGGGTAGAATCGCCGCTTCTGCAGCCAACCGATGCCACGAATGAAACAGAACCCCCCAGATGAAATTCTCGCCACGGGCGAGCGCCTCAGGAACGTTGTCGCGCGGGTGCTTGACCGGGCCGCTGCAAAAGGCGCGAGCGCTGCCGAGGCCGGAGCCAACCTCGATACCGGTTTGTCGGTCAACGTCAGGCTCGGAGAAGTCGAGACCATCGAGTACCAGCGCGATCGCGGACTCGGGGTCACGGTCTATTTCGATACCTGCAAGGGCTCGGCCTCCAGCGCCGACCTGAGCGAGGCGGCGATTGTCGAGACCGTCGACAAGGCCTGCAGCATCGCGAGTTTCACGGCCGCGGACGACTGCGCGGGCCTGGCCGATGCCGAACTGATGGCGCGCGAGGTGCCCGAGCTCGACCTGTATCATCCGTGGGATCTCACTCCGGATGCGGCGATTGAACAGGCGCAACGGTGCGAGGCGGCGGCGCTCGGTCTCGATGAGCGCCTGAATAATTCCGACGGTGCGTCGGTTGCGACCCATGCAAATCTGCATGTCTACGGTAATTCCCACGGCTTTCTCGGCGCCTACCCGAGCACCAGCCACAGCGTCAGTTGCGCCGTGCTGGGTCAGGACGAAAGCGGTATGCAGCGCGATTACTGGTACACGTCGGCGCGCGATTTTTCCGAGCTGTGCCCGGCTGACGAAGTTGGCCGCATCGCCGGCGAGCGGGCGCTCGCGCGGCTCGGTTCGCGCCAGATCGACACCTGCCGGGTGCCGGTGGTTTTCCCGCCCGAACTTGCGCGTGGACTGGTCGGGCATTTCATTGCCGCGATCCGCGGTGCGAGCCAGTACCGGCGCTCTTCTTTTTTACTGGAAGCAGCGGGCAAGCAGATATTTCCAGGGTTCATATCGATGACCGAATATCCGCATCTGCTGAGCGCGATGGGCAGTGCGCCGTTCGATGGCGAGGGTGTGGCGACCGCGGAGCGGGTGCTGGTCGACGAGGGCGTGTTGACCGGCTACGTATTGTCGAGTTATTCGGCGCGCAAGCTAGGCCTGCAAACGACCGGCAATGCCGGTGGTGTCCACAATCTGACGGTGAGCGGCGGTGACGAGGATCTGCGGTCGATCGTCTCCGGCATCGATAAAGGTCTGTTGCTGCGTGAGTTGATCGGCCAGGGCGTGAATGGCGTCACCGGTGACTATTCGCGTGGCGCGGCCGGTTTCTGGATCGAGAACGGTGAAATCCAGTTCCCGGTGGAAGAGATCACGATTGCAGGCAACCTGCTGGAAATGTACCAGAACATCGAGGTCGCCGGGGCCGACCTGGATTGTCGCGGCGGCGTGCGCTGCGGATCGATTCTTGTCGGGGAAATGACTCTCGCCGGACAGTGACGAGTTTAGCCTAGGCCGGCGACTCGGCCTGTTTGTATTCGGTCAGCTCGGCGTCGTCTACCAGGTCACGCAGGTTGCGCCCCCCCAGTTTCGCGTGGATTGCCGAATCGAGATCACGCATGACCTCGACGGCCGGCCGCAGATCGGAACTCGTGTAAGTGGCGTTGAGTTCTTCCGTGCCGCGAACCGCAGCCGTGATTTCTTCGAGGCCGATATGGTCGAGCGAGCGGCCGGGCAGGAATCGCTCATCTTCGGTGACACGCAGCAGGCCACAGCTCTCGAGTTTTTTCAGAACCCGATCCAGCGTAGCTGCCGGCAGGCCGATTTCCGACGCAAGGTCGTTGGTATTCCAGCCCTTGCCGCCGCGGATGAATTCTCGCGCGACCATCAACATGACGCCAAGCGCCAGGCCCTCGCGGCCGCGGTTGGACAGGCGCAGGTCGACATGTCCCGGGCGCAACGTTTCCGGGTGTTGCCGGTAGTATGAGAGCTGGGCGCCGATCAGCAGGATCAGCCAGTTCAGGTAAAGCCAGATCAACGCGAAGATGCCAATCGCGAAACCCGCGTAGATCTGGTTGTTGCGCGCAGAATTGGCGACAAAGGTGGCAAAAAATACACCGGTCGCGCCCCACAGAATGCCGGCGGTTACCCCGCCGAACAGCGCTGCGCCAAAGCGGACACGCGTATTCGGAATAAACATATACAGGAAGGTGAATACCGTGATGACGACCAGGTAGGGCATCATCGTTCCGATCAAAACAATCGCATGGCCGAAGGGTTGCACCTGACTGAGCGCCTGAACCAGCGCGTGGTTATGCATCGAGCCGAGCAGCGTGATCGCGGTTACCATTAACGCCGGGCCAACCAGCAGCACGCTGAGATACTCGCTGAAACGACGGCCGAGACTGCGCGGCTTGCTCACCTGCCACACATAATTGAACGCCTCCTCGATTTTCTGAATCATCGACAGCACTGTGTACAGGAAGAACACCAGGCCGACGGTACCAAGAGCACCGGAGCGGGTGTTGTCGACAAAGCCGATGATCTTGTCAACGATTTCCCGCGCCCGCTGTTCGCCGCCGAGCGGTTCGAGAAACGGCACCATCATGTCTTCGAGGCGCAGATGGAAATTGAACGCGGTAAGCAGGGCAAAGCTGATTGCCAGTAAAGGCACTACCGAGAGCAGCGTGGTATAGACGAGGCTCATCGCGCGCAACGTCAGTTGCCCGCTGAAGAAGTCGCGCACCAGCGCATAAAGATAACGCAGCCCACGCACGCCCATTGCAGCCAGACTGCGGCCCTGGTCCCAGCGATGATCCCAGAGAAATGCGTCGAATTTTTCGCTCAGGTCGGGAACCATATCTGCCCGCAACTTGCCGTCCCGGTGTGGCCGGCATTGCACATGGATTGTACAGTTAGCGGCTCTATCGCGTGAGCCGCCCCTCAATGATTGCCGGATCATACCCCGAACGGATCGTTTGTCTCACCGAAGAGACCACAGAAACGCTTTATTTGCTGGGCGAAGAGTGGCGCATCGTCGGCATTTCCGGGTTTACCGTCAGGCCACCGCGTGCGCGCCGGGAGAAACCGAGGGTCTCGGCGTTTCTGAGCGCCAAAAGCGACAAAATTGTCGCGCTGAAGCCCGATCTCGTGCTCGGGTTTTCCGATCTTCAGGCCGACATCGCGGCCGAACTGGTTCGCCATGGGATAGAGGTTCACGTATTCAATCATCGCAGCGTGGCGGAGATCTTGCGCATGATCCGGGTGCTTGGCGGAATGATCGGCTGCATCGCTAAGTCCGAGGCGCTGATACGCGATCTCGAGTGTGGACTCGATGCGATCGCGGTTCGGGCGAGCCGTCTTCGACGCCGCCCGAAAGTGTATTTCGAAGAGTGGGACGATCCGCTGATCAGCGCGATCTCGTGGGTCTCCGAGCTCGTCGGTATCGCCGGCGGAGACGACTGTTTCCCCGAACTCGCTGGGGAGGCGCTCGGCAAGAACCGTATCGTTGCCGACCGGGGCGAGGTGATCCGGCGTAATCCCGATATTATTGTCGGCTCGTGGTGCGGCAAGAAATTCGCTCCGGCGAAAGTGCGCGAGCGCGCCGGCTGGGATGCGATTGGCGCGGTTCGTGACAACGAACTCCATGAGATCAAATCGCCGCTGATCCTACAGCCGGGGCCGGCCGCTCTTACCGATGGGGTCGAGTCGTTACATCGTATCTTTGCCGCGTGGGCCGGACGCGCGCGCTCAACGGGTCAGTAGGGTCAGCGCCTCGCGATACTTTGCAGCCGTTTTCTCGATTATTTCCCGCGCCAGATTCGGTCCGGGTGCCTGCTTGTTCCAGTCCAGCGTTTCGAGATAGTCGCGCACAAACTGCTTGTCATAGCTTGGCGGGCTGCTGCCAGGACGATACTGGTCAGCCGGCCAGAAGCGCGAGGAATCCGGAGTCAGTGCCTCGTCTATCAGGATCAGCTCTCCATGCACATCCAGCCCCATTTCAAACTTGGTATCGGCGATGATGATGCCGCGTTCGCGGGCGTAATCCGACGCAAACCGATATAGCTCGAGCGCGACATCGCGCATACGGTTGGCATTGGCTGCACCAATGGCGGCGGATGCTGCTTCGAAGCTGATATTTTCGTCGTGATCGCCGACCGCGGCCTTGGTCGCAGGAGTGAATATCGCCTGGCCCAGCTTGTCCGCAAGTTGCAGCCCGGGCGCCAGATCGATGCCGCAAATCGACCCGGTTTGCTGGTAGTCCTTCCACCCCGAGCCAATGATATAGCCGCGCACGACGGCCTCGATGGGCAGGGCATCGAGGCGTTTGACCACCATCGATCGGCCCGCAGCCTGGCGTCTTTCATCGGCATCGGTCAGCACATCTTCAATGGCAATGTCGAGGCAGTGATTGGGCACGATGTGCGCAGTGCGGTCGAACCAGAACTGCGAAATCGCGGTCAACACGGCGCCCTTGCCCGGGATCGGATCGGGGAGCACGACATCGAACGCCGACAGCCGGTCGCTCGCGACGATCAGCATGGTATCCGTATCGATGGCGTAGACGTCGCGGACCTTGCCGCGATGGATCAGTTCCAGGCTTTCGATGGTCGACTCGAACAAGGGTTGCGCACTGGACATCGGATATTTCCTTTGAATTCGCTGCCGCGGAGTATCGGTTCGATCGCTATGCAACTGGTAACATAATGGCTTTCGCGGGACAGGATCCCGACCGAGCGCGAATTGTTGCAGTGGCATCGACAGCCGTCAATTTGATGCCGCCTTATTGAAGTTGCCGCCGGAGGGCCGCTTGAACAAACTCGGAAAGCTGATTGGCGGGCTTGGGGGGTTGATTTTCCTCGGTCCGGTCGGAGGCGTTGTCGGCGTGCTGCTGGGCCACCAGTTCGATCGCGGCGCCGCGGAGTCGCGCGCACGCAGACCCGGCCTCGGCGGCGAGCGCAGGGCGCGGGTCGGTCAGCAGTTCTTCGATACGACTTTCGCCGTGATGGGACACATTGCCAAGGCTGATGGCAGGGTGTCCGAAAATGAAATCCGCGCTGCCCGTTCATTGATGCACCAGATGCAACTTCGCCCGGAGCAGGTACAGCGCGCCATCGCCCAGTTCAACGACGGCAAACGCCGCGACTATCCGCTGGACGAAGCGCTAATGCGATTGCGCCGCGACTGCGGCGGACGTCACGATCTGGGCCGGGCGTTTGTCGATATGCAGTTGCGGGCGGCGCTTGCGGATGGGCAGATCCACCAGGAGGTGCGGCGGCTCCTGTGGCGGGTCTCGCAGGCGCTCGACATCTCCAGGGTCGAGTTTGCCCAAATCGAGGCAATGGCGCGGGCGCACCAGGCGTTCGCCGGCGGGCAGCAGATGCCACAGCGTCGCGATTCGTTGAAACAGGCCTACAAAGTGCTCGGCGTTGAGTCCTCGGCCAGCGACCCCGAGGTCAAGAAGGCCTACCGCAGGCTGATGAACCAGCACCATCCGGACAAACTGGTCGCACGCGGGCTGCCCGAGTCGATGCAGTCAGTCGCCCAGGAGAAAACCCGCGAGATACGTGGCGCGTACGAGACGGTTCGGGATGCGCGCCAGATCAAATGAACACCATGGCTGCGCCAGTGTGCCAGCTTAGGTAGAGTTTCAGGCCGACCCCAAACGGAACCGACCCGATGCAGGATTTTCTGATAGCACCTTCGATACTCTCCGCGGATTTTGCGCGTCTCGGCGAGGAGGTGGATTCCGTGCTCGCCGCCGGCGCCGATATCGTCCATTTCGACGTGATGGACAACCACTACGTACCAAACCTGACGATTGGCCCGCTGGTCTGCGAGGCACTGCGCCGCCATGGTATTAGCGCGGATATCGATGTCCATCTGATGGTGAGCCCGGTGGACCGGCTGATACCGGATTTTGCCCAGGCCGGGGCCAACTACATTACGTTTCACCCCGAGGCGAGCGGGCATGTCGATCGCAGCCTGCAGTTGATCCGCGACCATGGTTGCAAGGCCGGCCTGGTATTCAACCCGGCGACTCCGCTGGACTGGCTCGAATACGTGATCGACAAGATCGACATGGTCCTGATCATGTCGGTCAATCCCGGGTTTGGTGGGCAGAGTTTTATCCGTTCAGCGCTCGACAAGCTGCGCCGTGCGCGCGAACTGATTGACGCCAGCGGCCGCAGTATCCGGCTTGAGGTGGACGGAGGGGTCAAAGTGGACAACATCGCCAGGATCGCCGCGGCCGGCGCAGACACGTTTGTCGCGGGTTCGGCGATTTTCGGCAGCGACGACTACGCGGCGACGATCGCCGCGATGCGCAAGGAACTCGAAAAAACGCGGGCCTGAGCCCGCGTCGTCATCCGGTTGGACGCGCCGGCTTCAGCCCCGGCTTTCGGCGTGCACCGAACACGACAATAGTCTTGCCTTTCGCGGTGAGCAGCCCCTGTTCCTCGAGTACTTTCAGCACCCGTCCGGCCATCTCGCGCGAGCAGCCCACCAGCCGACTCAGCTCCTGGCGGCTGACCTTGATCTGCATGCCGTCGGGATGAGTCATCGCATCCGGTTCGTTGCACAGATCCATGATCGTGTGCGCGATACGGCCGGTGACGTCGACAAACGCCAGATCGCCGAGTTTGCGATTGGTACGGTTGAGGCGGGTTGCAAGCTGGGTGGCGAGCTCGAAAATCAGCGCCGGACTCTCGTTCGACAGCTGGCGGAACCGTGGATAGGTCATTTCGGCAATTTCGCATTCGCCGCGGGTGCGGACCCAGGCGCTGCGTGTCGGGCGCTCGTAAAAGAGCCCCATCTCGCCGAAAAACTCACCCTTGTTGAGATACGACAGGACCATCTCGTTGCCGTCCTCGTCTTCGATCATGACCTCAACCGAGCCGTCAACGATGTAATACAACGTATCCGGCAGGTCGCCCGCATGAATGACCACCGATTTCGGTGAAATTGTCCGTATGCGGCAGTAACTTAAGAACTTGCTAATCGCGGGGATGTCCCCGTTGGCGTCGACCGCTTCTTGCATGCGACCCCCCAGTGCCGGTTTGCGTTATGTCAATGAGTTGCCGTCTTTTATAACACAAAGCGCCAGCCCGCAAGTTGCGCCGGGGCAGTGAGCGTGCGGCGTGGCAGGGCAGTTCAGGCCAGAGTACGTCAGAACCAGTAGGCCGATCGGGTCATGATGCGCGATGTCAACGTCATCAGCCCGCGCACTGGCGCAGGTAAATCCGCGCCGCCGGCCGCGCTGGCGGTCGCGCCGTGTTTTTCCTCGTCCTTGCGCATTTGCCGGAGGATTGCGCGGCTGCGCTCGTCTTCCTCGGGCAGACGTTCGAGATGTTGATCGAGATGGCGTACGACCTGGCGTTCCGTCTCGGCAACAAAACCGAGGCTCCAGCGGTCGCCCGCAATCCCGGCGGCGGCGCCTATCGCAAAAGCGCCGGCATACCATAACGGCCCGAGCAGGCTCGGCCGGCTGCCGAGTTCCTCGAGTCGTTCCTCACACCACTTGAGATGCTCGAATTCCTCTTCCGCAGCCTCGTCCATTGCCGCGCGGACCGCGCCGAGCCGGGCCGTGGTCGACTGGCCGTGATAAAGGCCCTGCGCCGCGACCTCGCCGGCATGATTGATCCGCATCAGCGCGGCGGCATGGCGGCGCTGATCCGCGGAAAGCTCGGCCTCGCCCTCGTCGGTGGCCGGATTTTCGCGCTCGGTCTTGCGCTCCACGGACAGCAAAGAGCGGAGCACGCGGTCGACCTGGCTCACAAGTGCGTCGGGAAGATCTTTCGGAGGCGAGTTCATAAGTAGAGCATTGTACCGATTGCCCCGCGCCGCGCCCACACGGTGCCGTGCCGCACACGGTGCCGGAGGTAACCTTACGCGCGCACGGTGCCGGAGGTAACCTTATGTCCTTCGCGCGCACGGTGCCGGAGGTAACCTTACGCGCCACACGGTGCCGGAGGTAACCTTACGCGCGCACGGTGCCGGAGGTAACCTTATGTCCTTCAGGTGCCGTATGCCGCACACGGTGCCGGAGGTAACCTTATGTCCTTCGCGCGCCCACGCGGTGCCGGGGTGGGCTGAATCAGGAGCGCGGCCTATCCCTCAGGTAACTGTATTTTCAGGTGATAGTGGGCCGTCCGTGGTGGCGACTCCGGCCCCAGGCAGTCGCAGGGGCTGCTTCCGTAGTTCCCCGCCGATTAAAATTAAATACTTTTCAATAAGTTAAAGGCGTTGCTACAGGGGAGGCCCAGTATTTGCAAAAGCCGCAAAGCTCCTATAAAATTCCGCGTCTTTCTCTAGGGGCAGTCTTGCCCGGAGCCGTCATGAAGACTTTTTCCGCTAAGCCCGAAACGGTTAGGCGCGACTGGTATGTGGTCGATGCCTCGGGTAAAACGCTTGGCAGGCTGGCGACCGAAATCGCGCGGCGCCTGCGTGGCAAGCACAAACCTGAATACACGCCCCATGTCGACACGGGCGATTACGTCATCGTGGTCAACGCCGGCGACGTGAGAGTTACGGGCCGTAAGTTGCAGGACAAGATGTATTACCGGCACACCGGTTATATCGGTAATTTGAAGTCGACAAATCTCGAGAAGCTGCTTGCCGAAAAGCCTGAAAAGGCGATCCAGTATGCAGTGAAGGGGATGATGCCGAAGAACCCGTTGGGTCGGGCCATGTACAAGAAACTGCGTGTTTTCGCCGGTGCCGAGCACCCGCATGAAGCACAGCAGCCAAAGCCGCTCGACATCTGAGCCGGCGCACGCAACACACGGATACTCATTAGTTATGGCTGAAAACGTTTATTACGGTACCGGGCGTCGCAAAACTTCTGCGGCACGCGTGTACATTCGTCCGGGCAGCGGCAATATCACCGTCAATCGTCGTCCGCTGGATACTTTCTTCGGCCGCGAAACCGGTCGCATGATCGTGCGCCAGCCGCTGCAGGTTGCCGGTCTCGAAGATCGCTTCGATATCACGGTTTCCGTTACCGGCGGTGGCAACACCGGTCAGGCCGGCGCGATTCGCCACGGCATCACCCGGGCGCTGATGGAGTACGATGAAACGCTGCGCAAGCCGCTGCGTCAGGCAGGGTTCGTCACCCGCGATGCGCGTGAGGTCGAACGTAAGAAAGTCGGCCTGCGCAAAGCCCGTCGCGCGACCCAGTACTCCAAGCGTTGATCGAGTCTCGCGAAACGATTACTTGGGGGATCGTCTAGCGGTAGGACTACGGACTCTGACTCCGTCAACCCAGGTTCGAATCCTGGTCCCCCAGCCATTGAAGTGAAAAGGCCCCCTCGGGGGGCCTTTTTCATTTCATCGGCCGGGATCAGCATCTTCGAACCTGAAAGGTTCGACGAATCGGCAGGATTGTCGATTCGGACGGCGCAGTCGCCCGCAGGGCGAGCGCCATGGATGGCGCGAGTCAATCCTGGTCCCCCAGCCACACAAGGAAAGGGCCCCGGTGGGGCCCTTTCCTTGTGCCAGTGGCGAGGGGCCAGGATGAGAATCTCGGGTTCGAATAGAGGCCGCACGGCGCGCGCCGAGCAGCCGCTATTGCTGCAGCGCTGACGGCCTTGTGTCCGACGATATTGAAGCGGCGAATAGCCGCGGTTTCCCGGACCGCCGCAGGCCGTGAAAACTTGCCCTTTGATAAGGGCTCTTGTCTGCGCAATCGACTTTCCGCCCGTTGTGGCGTCATTCTGCGGTCACATTCAATCGCAAAATTTTGTTATGCTCCCGCCACTAAAAACAAAAACACTGCGCTGCGATGGCAACACGACATGAGCTTAGCGCCAATGCCACTCTTCCTCTGCTAGTTACTGCAACTATTCCGGTATGCGCTTTGGCGGTGATGGTGTGAATTTCTTACAAGGAAATGTTCGGCAGCTTAGCGACTGAGCCTGCGCGAGAATTGACGGCAATGACGCCGGGGGGCACCTAAACAATGACAATGAGAATAGCTCTGCTGGTTCTTCTATCGGTTGTGGCGGCTCCGCCGGCGCATGCCGAAGACGAGCGGCCAGTTCCTGATATCAGGATTGCTCATGAATTCGTCGACTGCTGGACCGCTATCCAGTATCTGAAGCTCACGGTCGGTGCCTCGGCAGGCGAGGACTCCAGTGTTGCGAAATCCTACATGGCGCGGAACGCGGACCGGTTCGAGAAGGCGCTGATCGGTGCAATTCAGTTTTACTGGAAACACCTGACCGACTCGGGAGCGGATCGTGATGACTTTGAGGAAAATCGACAGCGACTCATGGAGTGGTTTGACTACGATGCCGATAACAGGGCCCTGCCTAAAATCAAGGCAAGCATGGCAACCGCGATGACTGAATTGAAGGCTTCGGTCGAGAGCGGTAGCGTGAGCCAGGAGGAATCGCAGGGCGGGGTAAAGTTTCTCGAGCAGAAACTCAATGATGAGTATTGTAAGGCTCTGTTCAACAGACGCATCGATAACATGTCGATGGAGGACTATTTGCAGCCATATACCGTGAGGGCCCGGCAGCGGCAGGCGGACATGGAGTCGCAGGAGAGCCAGGAGCGGTAGTCGGATTTTGCCTTAGAATCGGGTTGCCCAGCGGTGGTGCCAGACTATTTCTGCAGCAGTTTCGGTCGAATATTCATCTGACGATGGCCAGCGATTACAAGCCCGCTTCGGGGTGCCGCCACGCCCAATCCGCAAACATCTCGAAGCAGTACTCACCCTGATCGGGGTTCCGGCATTGGAGCTCTGCGCCATTACACGGTTTTTGCCATTTGATGGTTCGCCGAAACCGGAAAAATTGGCCAATACGGTTTAGCTGGACCACTATCAGGACTTATTGTCCGCGATTGAAACACAGACCAGGCGCCAATATCGGGTGCCGGCTGAACACCACCGCCGTTAACCGCTGTTTGCCGTCTTTCGCAGGTGGCGCGTTGCACCGAAAAACGGTTCCTGGAACTGATGTTCGCGACGAACTGTGAAGATGCAGCGGCGAAGCGGCAGGTTTACTCTCTCGGTGTCAGCTTCAGCAAGCGGCCGCTGCTATCGCCGCGGTCATCCTCCAGTATCCATAGCGCGCCATCGGGACCTTCAACCACGCTGCGAATCCGTGCGCCCATGGGGTAACGTTCCACTTCGCGGGCCGTGGCACCGTCGAGTTCGATTCTGACGATGGCCTGCGATGACAACCCTGCCGCGAGGGCATTGCCGCGCCAGTCGCTGAACAGATCGCCGCGATAGACCATCGGGTCGCCCGGCGAGATGACGGGTGTCCACCAGATCGCCGGTTCTTCGAATTCCGGTCGCGTGTCATGATCCGGAATCTCACGCCCGTCATAGTGGTCGCCGTTTGAAACGACCGGATATCCATAGTTGCCGCCGGGAACAATACGATTTAGCTCGTCGCCACCGGCTGGACCCATTTCGATCTCCCAAAGTCGTCCGTCGAGATCAATCGCAATGCCCAGCGGGTTGCGGTGTCCGAGAGACCAGATTTCTCCGTACACGCCTTCGTCGTCGGCAAGCGCATTCTTGCTGAAGTAGTCAACAAAAGGATTGTCGCCCGGTATCGTCCCGTCATCGTTGAGACGCAGGATCTTGCCAATGTTGGACTGCACACCTGGGGCGGCGTGAATTGCTGCCGATCCCCTGACGAGATGCACAGGTAGCCGTCGTCGCCGAACAGGATCCGGTGACCGTAGTGACCGCGTCCCACCTGCTTTGGATACTGGCGCCAGATGACTTCCAAATCGGATAACGAGCCGCCGCGTTCGTTCATATTCAGGACCGCCTTGGCAACAGCCGCGCCGCGAGTGTTCCCCGTGCCGGACTCGGCGTAGCTTAGGTAAATGAGATTGTTGCTCGAAAAATCCGGGTGCACGGCAACGTCGCCAAGACCGCCCTGGCCGCCATAATCGACGTCGGGCATCGATCGGACCGGCCGGGATTTCTCGCCGTCCACCGTAACGATAAACAGGCTTCCCTTATTCTAGGTGACGAGCATGCGACCGTCCGGAAGAAATGCCAGTGCCCATGGTTCATCGAACGACGTTACCGGTTCTACGTTGAACGGCCGATCGGATTGCGCCTGCGCAGAGACCATTACAAATAGGCCCAGCGTCATGGTAAGAAGTCGTTGCATCATGAAGAGTCTCGTTTGTTCCGCGTGTTAGCGAGTGATTATTGCCGTCAGCAAATAGTATCTCGGTACGGGTTCTGACGCGAAAAAAGTCAGGGATCACGTTGCTAAATGCATACGAGTGGTTTGACGATCGTCTACTGCAATGGCCGACCGGGTGGCAATGATGAAGGACCAGACCACGGCCTGCTTCATATACCGCCGCTTGTGTTTCCAAAGCGGATCGGGAAGGAAAAAAATTTTGTCCAATCTGTTTTATTGGCGTGGAGTTTCCCGTTGGGCGGAAAGGGTAACGCCTCGCCCGCCAACCGACCCATGACGTCTACGGCGTCGGTGGAATGGTCTCGCCCTGGACCATGGTTACCTTGCCAGCCGAGCCCAAAATACTGGAACTGAGGGTACGGGCTTCGTTGTTCTCACCGCCGCTGATACTTGATGAAGGGCCAAAGGCCCTGTTCGCAACGCCCCCGCTCACGCTGGCATGAAGGTCGCTTGCGAAATTTGCCCATCCACCGGTTACGCTTGCATAGGAGTGCGTGGCCAGGTTGCTCTGCCCGGCGCTGACGCTGGCGTACGGGGCGCTTGCGGTGTTTTCGGCTCCGCCACTCACAGTCGCCGAGGCGCCCGAGACAGTATTATGGAAACCCGCTACCAGTCCACCATGGCTGCTGTAGTTGTGGTTATCGCCAACGACGAAATTGTGCGAGCCGGTTTTGTCACTGTCTTTCGCACGGGCCGCGTTATAGCCGACGACCAGATTGCCGAAACCGTTAACGGAGTCGGTCGAGCCTGCTCCGTTTCGGATATGCACGTTGCAGCCATCGAAGATGAAGTCGTTCGTGCCACTGGCGGCGGCCACGCAGGCGACTCGGTTCCGCAGTTCCAGGTTTTCCTTTATCAGATCGTTGATCAGTGCCTGTTGAGCCTCGGCGTTTTTCAGCAAATCAGCGACGTTGGACTCGAGCCGGACGACACGTTTTGGTATGGATGTGTCGTTTGGTGGATTCGTTGGTTGGTCCGCCTTCGCTGCGGCAGATGCAATGGCCAAGGCGATCGTGGCAATACAGAGTAAGCTGAAGTCCTTGTTCATGATTGGCTCTCCTGGGCCGTGAGCGGTGCCGTCTGCGGGACTCGCTCCCCGGCAATGAGCTGATTCGGTTTCCCGGGGCAGGTGCCCGGTACGAATCCAGGCTCGGCAACCACGCGTATCTATGGAAAGTGGTGATTTTTGCGACCCGTCGAAAAGACATTCCTCCGGGTTGCCGCGCTGCCCGCCACTCTGGTGAATTGATCCGGGCTTACTTGCTAATGTGTAGTTCAACGGATGTCGCCGTGCAAGTTGGGCCGGTATCTCGTTCTGAGCAAGACAGTGTCGCGGAGAATATTGCTGCGTGATGATGTCTGCCGTAACGAGGTTCGGCGAGAGCAGCAAAGGTTAAGGACACTGAGCAGAATGGATTGCGAAATCCAAAAGGCGCGGCGAGCAAACGGAAATGATCAAATACGGTTCAGATAGACCACAGGATTTGACTCTTGTCCGTTGTGACGGGCCCGGCTTCGACCGGCTGTGATTGCAACCCCGCCAATTGTGTTTTCTCCGGGATTAGTGTGACCGGTCAAATATCAATTTGAATGCGATCGGGAAGGTCGGCCACTCCAATTTCATGCTGTCAACGAGACCGTTGCGCATAATGCGGTTCGCTTCGGCAGGGTAGTAGCGGCTTCGCGATGTGTTTACAGATACTTATGCCACAAATTCGCGGTTCCGCTTGCGTGGAAACCGTGCATCATTAACATAATTTTTCTGGATCGCGCTTTAGCGGCGATTGGATGCTCCAGCAAACCACTAGTCAGCCGGCGAAGGAATGTCGCGAGTCACATCACGTATTTACACCTGGATTCTGAGCCATAGCCAGCTCATGGATGAGTCATGTGCGTTACTCGAGCACGCCGGCAGATCCGGTTCGGAGTCGCAGAAAGACATCGCCCAGGCGGTGTTGCACAACCCGGGACGGTACCGCAGGTGGCGCCAGTGTCACCAACAGGCCATGCGCGCACCGTCGAAAGCACGCACCACGATGCAGCAGATGATCGCCCTCAGGGAAGTGGCGCTCAACCAGGTGCCGAAGGCCGCACTCTTCGCCTTTTTCCAGCGTCACAAGCCTGATCGCGACGATAGAAAAATGCTGCTGCAGGCATTTGGCACGACCCGCGATTACAACGAAGCCATTCTCTTTGCGCATGACGACTATCTCAGCGCAGAGGCTTCCGGGCTGTGTGCCCGTTTCCTTGCAATGAAGCTGGGCGATATCGATCACAAGGAATGGTACCGTGACTATCTCGATGTTTATAACGCCTACTTCGCGCTCTACTGCCAGGCGATGATCAAGGAAACCCGCGGCGAGGAATTTGCGATGGCGGCGATGCTTGGCGAACTCAAGAAACGGGTGAGCGAAACCCGCTCGCGCATTCTGCTCGAGGAGGCGGCGCGCTCGAGTACCAGTCGGGCACCGGGGCGGGCGTCGCGCAGCGGCCTGTTTCGCCGTCTGCGCAAACACTGACATTCCGCAACCCCCAACGTCTCGTGCGGCGATCCGATGCTAGCGCGAGGGCCATCGCCGCGGTTCGCGTACCTCCGATGGATAGCTGTTTTTTAGCGCCCGCTACTTGCGTGGTTATCGTCCGGCCCTGGCTTACCCGGGGCACAGGCTGGTGCCGCTAATGTCCGCGCATAGCTCGCCGTGGTTGAGCGTTTGCAAGTGGCAATAAGTTTCGGGTGCAGTAAGGTTCTGACCCCATCGCTGCCGCGGCAGAGGTAATTCAATCCGGCAAGCGCGGCGTGAAGGGTCGCACCTCGATATTGCCGCCCTCGACGATTACCGCGGATGACTCGGGTACCTTCACCCATGCCTCGCTCATTGTGCCGAGCGGCTCCGATACGATGGCCCGGGTGTCGGGCGAGAACCGTTCGAGGTCCGGGTTGATGTGTTGCAGAGCGGCCATGCTGGCGCTGTGGTACAGCGTCCTGGACTCGTGTTCACTCGAATAACGCACACCGCACAGCCGCTTGCCGTCGCTCAGGCCAAGGGTCATCTGCACCGGCATCTCAATGCCTTTGCGCCGGCCCGTATCTTCAATGAAACCGGTCATGCGCTCCAGCGCCGCAAGCGGTTCGTCGCGCAACCCATAGGTAAGCGCGAGATTGAACATCAGCTCGGAGTCGGTGGTTCCTTCGATGCCGAAAAAAAGATCCGGATCGATTTCGAACGCAAGATCGCGCTTGATGTGCTCAAAACCGTTAATCAGGCCGTTGTGCACGAATAGCCAGCGACCGTTGTTGAACGGGTGGCAATTTGTCTGTTGTATCGGTGTGCCGGTGGTGGCGCGTACATGGGCCAGAAAAAGATGCGACCTGATGTGCCGGGACAGGGAAACGAGATTGCGGTCGTTCCATGCCGGCTCGGTCGATTTGTAAATACCCGGTTCTGGTTCATCGCCGAACCAGCCAACACCGAAACCGTCTCCGTTGGTCGTCTCCGCACCCTGTTTCGAGGCAAGGCTCTGGTCGATGAGTGAATGTTCGGGTTTGACAATCAACGCCTCCATCAGCAGTGGCTCACCGATGTATCCCAACCACCTACACATTGTGCCTACTCCTTTTCGTAAATGTTCCCGCCGCCATGGCCGTCTTTGCAGGTATCGGGAAATTGTACTCCCGTCACGGTGCCAGCTGTGGCGTTACGTCGCGTAAGCGGATTGCCGTGTAATGGTTGGCCTGAACGAATTACCTGTATCCGGCAAGCGGGACATTCTGGTGGGCGGCGGCGTCGCCCGCGTCATTCCTCGAATGTCCGGTCGAATCGAGAATGGAACGCCGATCTGCGCTGAAAGCTCGGCACCCGGCGGCGCCCGAGCTACGTGGGATTACCCTGAGATTCGAATCTCGGCCAGATCCCGCAGACGACGAACGCTGTGCCAGGTTGTTTGATGCTGCCCCCGGAGGCTTCAACCTAATGGCGTTCTACGGAGACGTGGAAAGGTGATGATGCGCCGAGTTTTAGCAGTAGGAGCTGGTCTTTTGCTGCTGGCATTCCCGTTTTGCGTGGTTGCCGCCGATAGCGGTTCAGACAACGAACCGGCCGATCAATTCAGAGTCGCGTTTTCTCTTTACGCCGGTCGGGGTTATCCGACTCAGGAGCAGGCCTGCACGTTACCGACCTGGTATTCACCCTGACGATCTGAGAACGTGCCACGGCGCAATGTTTGCCGGCGACTGGTTGCCCTGGCGGGCAAAAAAAACCGGCTCCGATTGGGAGCCGGCCATGCCGCATCGAGGGGGAGGTCGATGCTTTTGCGGGACGCGACAAGGGGGGAGTCGCGCGGGGTCCCCGCAATTCTTTTACCGTTTAGGCGAGTTTCATCGCGACGAATCTTGCGCCGCCATTGCGCTCTATACGAAACAGAACGTGGTCACGCTCGGCGTCTATGGCGGAGTCAAGCTGCCTGCGCACATCGTTCGGCGTGGCAACCGCTTCCTGGCCGACCATCGAGATGACGTCACCGGGGCGCACGCCTTTGCTGGCGGCGGGGCCTAGCGGGTCGACGGTCACAACCAGCGCTCCTTCAACGTCGTCGGGGATACGGAACTGGCGTCGCGCATCCTCGGTCAGCGGCGAGAGTTCCAGCCCGAGTTTGCCATGGCTCGATTCGTTCGCGCTGGCGACCTGCGACGGCTCCGGCTCGAGAGCGCCAATTCGGACGTCCAGCTCGCGCCTTTTGCTCTCGCGCCAGACGCCGATCTTGACCGTTTCGTCGGCCTCGGCGCTGGCGACCAGCCGAGTCAGATCGCGGACAGTGTCAATGTCGCTGCCGTCAAAGTCGAGAACGACATCGCCGGATTTCAGTTTGCCCATTTCAGCCGGGCTGTCGCCCTGAACGTCGACGATCAGTGCGCCCTTGATGTTCTCAAGACCGAGACTTGCGGCTATTTCTTCATTCAGACCCTGAATCTGTACGCCGAGCCAGCCGCGCTTGACGCTACCGTTTGCCTGGAGGTCGGCGACGATTTCGGTCACCTGCGCGGAGGGGATGGCAAAGCCGATGCCGACGTTGCCGCCATTCGGTGAATAGATCATCGTGTTGACGCCGATGACCTCGCCATCGGTGTTGAATACCGGACCGCCGGAATTACCGCGGTTGATCGGTGCATCGATCTGGATGAAGTCATCGTAAGGTCCGGCCTGGAGATCGCGACCGCGTGCCGAAATGATGCCGGCGGTGGCACTGCCGCCGAGACCGAACGGATTGCCGATTGCCACGATCCAGTCACCCGTGCGGGCTTTGTCCGAATCGCCGAATTCGACATAGGGAAGCGGTTCTTCAGCGTCGATTTTTAAGACGGCGAGATCGGTGCGCGGGTCGGTCCCGACTAGTCTGGCGACATAAGTTTCACCTTTGTTGGTGATGACGCTGATTTCGGCGGCGTTTTCGATGACATGGTTGTTGGTCACGATATGACCGTCGGCCGAAACCAGGAATCCGGAGCCCTGTCCGGTCGCCGGTCCTTGCGATCCATGCGGCGACCGCGGCACCTGTTCGAAAAAGCGACGGAAGAATTCGTCGAAGGGCGTGCCCTGCATATTCCCATGTGGGGCCTGCATTCGGGGCTCGCCGGCAGTGACCGACATCGCAGTGCGAATGTTTACGACCGCCGCTATGTTCGTCTCGATCAGGTCGGCAAACTGCGGCCGCTCGCTGGCCGCTTGCACGCTCATTGTCCCGGCAAGCGGAGCCAGTACGAGCGCGGCTAAAAGTGCGGCAACTGGCAGACGTCGGTTGAGGATCGGGAGACGGATCGTCATTAAGTCTTCTCCTGATATTTATTCGTGGCCTGTTTGGCTTGCGACCACACTATCCAAATCGGTCTTGCTGCGGGATTGCGCACGGGTTAAACAATTTTCATGTTTTCCCGGCATACCGGGCGTCTGCTAGAGTTCTGTCATGCGAGTGCTAGTTATCGAGGACGATCAGGACGTCGCCGGCTACATCGGCAAGGGACTGCGCGAGGCGGGACACACCAGCGACCATGCCGCGAACGGCAAGGACGGATTGTTCATGGCCGCAAGTGAATCCTACGACGCGTTGATCGTCGATCGCATGCTGCCCGGGCTGGATGGCCTGTCGATCATCCGCACGTTGCGTGCCTCGGACAATCGCACTCCCGCACTGATCCTGAGCGCGCTCGGCGAAGTCGATGACCGGGTCGCCGGCTTGCAGGCCGGCGGCGACGACTACCTGGTCAAACCGTTCGCATTCAGCGAGCTGGTAGCGCGGCTCGAGGCGCTGCTCAGGCGCGCCCACCCGGAAACCACCGAGGCGACTACGCTGGTGGTTGCCGATCTCGAAGTCGATCTCTTGAAACGCGAGGTCAGGCGCGGCGGCAGAGTGCTGGAGATCAAACCGACCGAGTTTCGTCTGCTGGAATACCTGATGCGTCACCGTGGCCAGGTCGTCACCCGGACGATGTTGCTCGAGGGTGTCTGGGACTATCATTTCGATCCGCAAACCAATGTTATCGATGTTCACATCAGCCGTCTTCGTTCCAAGATAGACAAGGGGTTTGAGCGGCCCCTGCTGCACACGATTCGTGGCGCCGGATACAAACTCGGTGACGACTGAGGTGGCGGGGACGGGCGCGCCGGATGACGGCAAACCCATGCCGGCACGGATCTGGCGCACCTCGACATTCCGCTTCGCGGCGTTGTACATGGTGCTCTTTGCGAGCTCCGTGGTGTTGCTGTTGGGGCTGATCTACTGGATGACGGCCGGTTTCATGGCGCGCCAGACCGACGAGACGATCGAAGCCGAGATTCTCGGCCTGGCGGAACAGTACCGGAGGCGTGGTTTGAACGGTCTCGGTCAGGTTATCGGTGAACGGATGCGCGCCGATCCGGATGGTTCCGCTATTTATCTTTTTGCAACATCCGATTACAAGCCGCTGGCCGGCAATCTCGACCAGTGGCCACCGCTGGTCGCGGATAAAGACGGTTGGCTGAATTTCCCGCGCCAGGACACTGTGGCGGGCGAGGTTCCGGCACGCGCGCGCCTGTTCGTGTTACGCGATGGTCTGCATCTGCTGGTAGGCCGCGATATCCGCGATCTGGTCCGTACCGAAGCGATGATCCGGCGCGGGCTGATTTGGGGGCTCGCTCTTAGCGTAGCGCTGGGCCTGCTGGGCGGGCTGCTGATGAGTCGGCGCATCAATCGCCGTATCGAGGCGATCAACGAAACCAGCCGCGAGATCATGAATGGCGATCTCTCCCGTCGTATCGCGGATCGCGGTAGCGGCGACGAATTCGACAAACTGAGCGAACAGCTGAATGCGATGCTCGATCGAATCGAAGAGTTGATGGAGGGCGTGCGTCATGTCACGGACAACATCGCGCATGACCTGCGTACTCCCTTGACCCGGTTGCGAACGCGTCTCGAGATGCTGCAACCGGGTACGGGTAATGAACTCGATTCGACCGGTGTTGCGGAGTGCATCGCCGAGTCGGACCAGCTATTGCAGACCTTCAATGCCCTGTTGCGGATCGCCCGCATCGAGGCGCGTGGACGGCGCAAAGCGGCCGCCGTGTCAGTCGACCAGGTTGCCGATGATGTGGTTGGAATGTACCAGGCCGTGGCGGAAGAAAAGGATGTTGCGCTGGAGGCGGAGTTGGTTCCGGTTACCGTTGCCGGCGATCGCGACTTGCTGTTTCAGGCGCTGGTCAATTTGGTGGATAACGGCATCAAATACACGCCGCCGGGCGGTTTGGTCAGGCTTTCGGTTGCCGTTGATGGCGATGACTGCAGGGTCGAAGTGCGCGACACGGGGCCGGGGATTGGCGATGCCCATAAGAGCAAGGTGACGCGGCGTTTTTACCGTGTTGATAGCGCCCGCGGCGAAAAAGGCAACGGCCTCGGGTTGAGCCTGGTCGCGGCCGTGGCACAGCAGCACGGTGCTCGGCTGGAGTTCGGCGACGGTAATCCGGGACTCGTCGTGCGGTTGTGTCTGCCGCGGACGGCACAAAAGGCAGCAACCGCCTGAGTTTCGTCGCGGCGTTGGCAAGCTCTGGTCCGCGGCGGGCAGATTGATGCAAAAAAGACCCACGTCTGGCGACTCGACTCGCCAGCATGCATTCAGGTTACCCGGCGACCGATCAGATCCAGCTACGAAACTCAGCACCGATGCCTTTCGCTTCGAGCCACTGGCGGAATTCCGAGTCGTCCGAGAAGCGCTCTTGCAGCAACTGCAGCAGTACCTCCGGCACATGCTCGGCCTTGACCCGACGCCAGTACTCGTAATCGGAATCGCCCCATATCTCCCTGACCGATTCGCCGAGATCGTAGCCTGCGAGCACGAGGTCGCCATTTTCGTCGATATAGGCTTCGAGCAGACTGACCTCGCCATTATCAGACCGCGCTTCCTTCAGAGTGACGCTGTGTTTGTGCTTCGTCATCGATCCGCGATTACCAGCCGCAGTCAGGGTTTGCCGAATTTGTCTCCGAAGAAGTCACCCTCGTTCCAGGTCGGGCGCGCGTCGGCATCGGCAATCTCCTGGCCGATTCGTACATTCGCACGGGCAAACCTGAGCGCCGAATCCCAGTCGAACGGGCGGGTCAGGTCGTCGCTCGGGCGGTGATAATGCTTGGCGAGATGGTCGCGGAACAGTGCCTGGCCGTTGATGTCCGGATCGGTCGAGTTGAAACCCGGAACCAGGAACACCGACGGAATGCCCTGGCGCACGAACGAGTACTGGTCGCTGCGGATGAACAGCACTTCCTCCGGCATCGGATCCGGCGTCAGCGCGAGACCCTCGACCGCAACAGCCTTCTCGATCGGCGCCTGGAGCGAGGAATGTTGGGCGCCGAACGCAATAACGTCCGCGAGCGGGTACAGCAGCAACGGCATATCGAGATTGACGTTGGCAACGATGGAATCCGACGGCACGGTTGGATATTGCGCAAAGTAGTCCGAGCCCAGCAGGCCGCGCTCCTCGCCCGTTACCGCGATGATCAGGATCGAGCGCCGCGGCCGCTTCTCCATCGTCGTGAACGCCCGTGCCGCCTCGATCAGCAACGACACGCCGACGGCGTTGTCGTAGAAGCCGTTGTAGATATCGTCGCCATTTACCGGGGTGCCGACGCCGATATGATCGAGATGCGCCGAAAAGACGACATATTCGTCGGCAAGTTCGGGATCGCTGCCGCGAATGATACCGATGACATTCGGGCTGGTAACCTCACTGTGATCGCTTTTCTGGCGCAGTGTCACCTCGACCCCCAGGGGCGTTGACATGGGCTTGCCCGAGTCAGCTGCATCGAGCGCGTCTTCGAAACTGATGGGCGTGAGCTCGAAGATGTCGGGAGCCACCATCTCGCTGATTGCGGCGCTTCCCTCCAGTTCGGGGTGATGATCGGCGGCGTGACCGGAGAGGTTTATCCACGACATGCCGGCGGTAACACCGGCATTCAGCGTTACCACCTCCCACTCACGGCGTTTCTGGTCGATGCGCGAACGCATCGAGATGTAGCCGACCGCGCCGCGTTTCACCATCTCGTCGCGTTTGGTCCGGCCCGACGAATAAAACGCACGCTCGTTATGCGGGAAGGTTGCCGGTGCACCGCCAAAAATCGCGACGATTTTGCCCTCGACATCGACACCATCGTAGTCGGAATAGCCGAGTTCGGGCGCATGAACACCGAAGCCCGCATAGACGACCTCGGCCCGCACGCTGGTCTCGTCGCGCACCGGGTCGCCACCCATCACGAAATCCTTTTTCCACTCGAGATCACCGTCGCCAAGATCGCCGTGGACGGTAACCGCAGCGCTTTCGATGTCGAGGCGCCGGGTCAGTAATGGCACCGGCTGAAACCAGCCGTCGCGTCCGCCCGGTTCCAATCCGAGCGCTTCGAACCGGGCAGCGACGTATTCCGCTGCCTCATCGTAGCCCGGCTCGCCGCTCATTCTGCCTTTGCGGGCATCGTCGGCGAGAAATTTCAGATGAGCTTCGAGGTTGTCACGCTTGATCGCGGCGAGGCCGGCGTCAATGACATCCACGGCCGGGGGCAAGGTGGCTTGCGACGAAGATTTATCCGCCGGCTTGCCACAGCCGGCAATGCTCAAAGCCAGAGCAGACAGCAGGAGAAAACGTTTCAATTGCGCGTACCCCAATCGGTGGATGCCAGGTGGCGCCGATCATATCATCGACGCCGCTTTGTCCGCTGCCACAGTATCGTCCTGTGAAAGTGATCGTATTCACGGCGAATCCGCGTACGTGTAGTCACCGCGTCTGCCACGCGCGCAGATGAAGAGCCTCGCCGCGCAATTCTTGGCTGACTCCTGGCGGTCGAGTCGACCGGAGCCATTTGCGGGATCGTGATCGTGGCGCTTGAGATGACCGTGCGACGGCTCCGCACCGCAATTTGCCCCCGTCTCTCGTTAGCACCGCGGCCGCGACGCATAAATTCAGCGCGTTTGCCCGCGCCCGTAGCGCCACTTCGAGCTTACAATGGGCGGCAGTATTCGCGCGCCGCTATCGGGCGTAGATTTCGCCGTTACCAGTGCGCTCCGCTGCTGGCCGGCAGGAGACGTAAGGAGCTGATGATAATGAGTCGTATCGCCACCAGATTTTCACGGTTCAGGGCCGGGCGGGCGTTCTGGGTTCTCGCCGTTGGCCTGGTAACCGCAACCGCGATAGCCGCCGAGACCGGCGAAACAGCGGGTATCGACTGGTTCACGCTGCTGATGAGTCTGTTCGGAGGGTTGGCGCTTTTTCTCTTCGGCATCGACCAGATGTCTGAGGGGCTGAAAGCGGTTGCAGGGCAACGAATGGCGAGTCTTCTTGGCGGAATGACCCGCAACCGTTTTCTCGGCGCGCTGACCGGCGCCATCGTCACGGCTGTGTTGAATTCCTCTTCGGTGACCACGGTGCTCGTGGTCAGCTTTATTACCGCCGGGATTATGACATTGCAGCAATCCATCGGCGTAATCATGGGCGCGAATATCGGCAGCACGATGACCGCGCAGATCGTCGCTTTCAACATCACCCAGTACGCGTTGATCCCGGTCACGATTGGGTTTGCGATGATCTTCTTCGGCAAATCCGATCGCATGAAGCATTCCGGTGAAATGTTGTTCGGCCTGGGTCTGCTGTTTGGCGGGATGGGCATTATGAGCGAAGGCATGTATCCGCTGCGCAGCTATCAGCCCTTCCTTGACCTGATGGCGAAAATGGAAAATCCGGTGCTCGGCATCCTCGTGGGCGCCGGCTTCACCGCACTCGTACAATCGTCCGCGGCGACTACGGGCATCGCGATCGTGATGGCTGCCGAAGGGCTGTTGTCGCTGCCAGCGGGTATTGCGCTCGCGCTTGGTGCCAACATCGGCACCTGCATGACGGCGGTGCTGGCGGCGATCGGTAAACCGGTCGCCGCACGCAGAGCCGCGGCCGCGCATGTGTTGTTCAATGTGCTTGGCGTGTTGATCTGGATACCATTTATCGGTCTGTTGGCCGGGATAGTCGTCGATATTTCGCCGTCGTCGCCGCAGCTGGAGGGTGCCGCACGCATGGCCGCTGAGGTACCACGGCAGATTGCCAATGCGCACACGACGTTCAATGTGATCAATACGTTTCTCTTTATCGGCTTTGCCGGGTGGTTCGCAAAGGCGGTGGAACGGATCGTTCCCGACAGACCGGAACCAACGAAAGACATCATTCGACCGAAGTTCATCGACGAGGCATTACTGGATACGCCGACGCTTGCGTTGAATGCGGCACACATGGAGGTGCAACATCTCGGTGAGATTGCGATGCAAATGGTGCACCAGTTTGGGCCGGCGATCCGCAACCGCAGCAACGAAGAGCTTGAGACACTCGAGCGTCTCGGCGACCAGGTTGACGTATTGCATGCGCATATCATCGACTACCTCGGTGAGGTCCGGCGCCATGAACTGACCGACGGGCAGACCGATGCGTTCCTGCGCCTGATGCGCGGTGCGGATGAAGTCGAGCGGATCGGTGAAGTGGTCGAGTCGGAAATCATTCCGATCGGGCGGACTTTGATTGCGCAAGATCTTAGAGCCAGCGACACGACGCGCCATACGCTGGATGCGCTCTACCGGCGTGTTTGCGATTCGGTCCAGGAAGCAATAACCGCAATCGCCGAACTCGACGCGAACCGTGCGAACAATGTGATCAATATGAAAGGCGAGATCAATGGGTTGATTGATGATGCACTCAACTACCAGGCGGAGCGGGTGTCACCCGCGGATCCGGAGCTGATCCGGGCGTTCCGGATCGAAGACGAGATCATTGATGCGCTAAAACGAATCTATTCGTTGTCGAAGCGGATATCGAAGCTGTTGTTGCCGGTGGCGGTGGCGGCCAAGGCGGCCTGATAGATGGCGGGCGGGCGCGACCACAGGCGACATCGCGCCCGCCTCACGACTTTCTGCCCTCGACAAAGCAGATGCCGGACTCGCAGCGCTTCAGATAGCGGCCGCGGCTGATGCGCCGATAAGCGTGGTCGAACGGTGCTGACAAGCGCAGTGTTCTGATCAACCAGGCGATTCGGCGGTAGCCGGGTAATTCGTCCCACAACGCCAGAAAAGCATAGCCACCTGCGTGGAGACGACCACGGCGGTCACGCACATGGAGATGTTCCATCGCGTCAGCGAATGAAATGCCCTCTGCCGCAAGCGCCTCCGGTTCGGCCATCAGGTCAGTCCACGTCAGCCGCCGCGCCCAGTCGATGCGCCGGTAGTGGCGGACGCCGCGCATGCAGACCGGGCAGCCACTGTCGTAGTACATCGTCGTTTTCATAGGGGTGGTTTCGTCCGCGCGGCGTAACCGGACGCACACTGAGGGTGCCGCGACTGGTTCCTATTGTAAACTTACCCGCTGCGGAGGTGCTGCGTGACAAATTTGTCCAATACATTTGGCGAGCGAGAGGTCGCCCCGCCCGAACGCGAAGCGCTTGTGCGCAGCGTATTCCGGCGAGTTGCCGATCGTTACGATCTGATGAACGATCTGATGAGTTTCGGCATCCATAGGCTGTGGAAGCGCAGTCTCGCATGGGCCGTGGACCCGCGCCCGGGGCAGTTAATCGTGGACCTTGCCGGCGGCACCGGCGACGTGGCGCGGCTGGTGATGGGCGCCGACCGGCGGGTCATCGTGATTGACCCCAGCTTCGAGATGATGCGGGCCGGCCGTGACAGTCGTAAGTCTCTGGTGGACTGGTCGGCCGGCACCGCCGAGTCGATGCCGCTTCCCGATGCCTGCGTCGATACACTGACGATCTCGTTCGGGATCCGCAATGTCACCGATATCAACACCGCGCTGGCGGAAATCTGGCGCGTGCTGAAGCCGGGCGGACGTCTTCTTTGTCTCGAGTTTTCGACTCCGGCGGCACCGTTGCGGCCTTTTTACGATGCCTACAACCGCCATGTGATCCCGCGTCTCGGGGCGATGGTTGCACGTCATCCCGATGCCTATCACTATCTCATCGAGTCGATCCGGCGCTTTCCCGACCAGGAAGAAATGAAAGGACTGCTCGAGGCGCAGCGTTTTACTGCAGTCCATTACCGCAATTACAGTTTCGGCATCGCGTGTCTTCATATCGGTTCGCGACCGGGCGATGCGGATTGAAGCTGATGCTCTGGCACGGCTGATCGAGGCGGCCGCGCCCCGCGCCGCTGCGTTGGGCGACGGTCGACATACTCTTTGCTATGCCGATCTGCGTCTTCGCATGCGCACGCTCGCTGGCAGGCTTGTCGCGACCGAGGGACTGCAAAACGGCCCTGTCGCGATTATCTCGCGGGACCCGCTGCTGCGCGCGCTAACGCTCTGGCTCGGCGCTGCCGGCGGTCGTGACGTCGCGATACTCGACCCCGATCGCGGCGATCTCGAGGCCGTTCTCCGTACCATTGCTCCGGCGCTGCTTCTCGCCGAGCGCAGTGACATCAGTGGGCCATGGCTGACGCTGCCATCCAGCTGGCTGGACGATGCGGGCGAGAGTGATCAGGAGGTTGGCGCGAGGCGAGCGGTCGCCCCGGGCGGCTGGCTGGTTGCGAGTAGTGGAACCGAAGGGCCCGCCCGGATCGCGCGGCTGTCGCAAGCCGCGATTCTTGCCCATGCGCGTGCCAGCAACGCCGCGACCGGGCTCGGGGCGGGCGATGTCTGGCTGACACCGATTTCGTTACAGCATATTGGCGGGCTCGCGGTCCTGTCGCGCTGCGCTCTTGCCGGCGCGTGTGCGCTGTTGCATGAGGGCTTCGATGCGCATCGCATTGTCGCGGCCGTAATGGCGGAGGAGGTTTCCCATCTGTCGCTGGTGCCCGCGATGTTGGACCAGATTCTGGATTGCGCCGCCGGCCTGACTCCGCCACCGCGGCTTCGTTGCGTGCTTATCGGCGGTGCCACGCTGCATCCGGTTGTCGCGCAGCGCGCGCGCGCCGCCGGGTGGCCGTTGTGGGTGGCCTATGGCATGACCGAAACCGGTTCCCATGTAACTTGCGAAGCGGTTGCGGCAGGCTGGGAAGCCGGCCGTGTAGGCCGGCCGCTGCGAGGTGTCCGTATCGCCGTCGACCACGAAACGGGAGTTGCAGTGGAAGGAACGGGTCCCGTGCGCGTAGAGGGTCCGGTCGTGATGGATGGCTACCTGCAACCGTCGGGTGCGCTAGCAAACATCGATGGCGTCTTTGTCAGCGGTGATCTCGGGCGGATAGACAACCGCGGCAATTTGCACATTCTTGGGCGAGCCGACGATGTACTGATCAGCGGTGGTCTCAATCTGCATCCGGCAAGTCTGGAGCGATTGCTCGGGCGATGCCCCGGTATTGCGGATGTCGCAGTGACGGCTGTCGACGACCCGCGCTGGGGAGACTTGCTGGTAGCGGTTTTCTGTGGCGACATTGACGAGTCGGGTGTCGAACAATGGTGCCGTGACCATGTTGAATCGTCGCAACGGCCGCGCCGCTTTATGCGTTTGCCGGTTCTGCCACGAAACAGCGGCGGTAAGCTGGAGCGCGAGATTCTACGGCGCCTTGCCCGTGACAAGCGAACCTGAAGGGGCTGGCACGGGGCCGGGGTCAAGCCCGAGCCCGGCGCTGGCGGGGAGATGCAGCAGACCGCGGGCGATCGGCAACGGCGGTGCGAAGTCGGTGTGCAGCCAGTCGCTGGTCGCGAGGCCATGAGCAAGGCCGTTGTCGAGTGCCGCCGCGACATGACACGCGGCGCGCACGCCGATCGCCGAGTCGACGCTGGTGGTGACGACTGTCTCGTGCTCGTTATCGGCAGCAAGCGCAATGATCGGCAGCAGACCGCCCACGGCCATGGGCTTAAGTACCTGGCGTCTAACTGGCAGCGCTCCGATGCCGCCCCGATGCAGCGACTCATCCAGTGCAATGGCAAACGGTACTGCTGCCTGGAGCGCGCGCAACTGCGCGCCGCTCGCGTCAGAGGCCGGTTCCTCGACGGCCTCGATTCGGGAGTCATCGAGGGCGGGCAGAATCGATCTTGCGGTAGCGAGCGACCACCCGCGATTGACATCGAGCCGCAGCCGGATGTTCAGCGGAAGCTGTGCCATCAGCGAGTGCAATGCGGTCAGTTCCGTTGCCGGTGCGACGGTACCGATTTTTAGTTTCAATACGTCGAACCCGGCGTCGACCGCACGCTGGGCGAGTTCGGGCCAGTCGCGATACGCGCCTATCATCGCGTTGACCCGCACACCGGGACTGCTGCCGCGCGCAAGCAGTTGATGCAACGGCAAATTGTGCGCACGAGCCTGGAGGTCAAGCAGAGCTGTTTCACATGCGCAGCGAACCGCAGGGGTTGCGGACGGTGCTGTCGGTAACGACTCGAGGGCGGTCGTCACCGGCTTTCCCCTCATTGCCGCCGCCGCCTGCTCGAGCATCTGGCGGGCGCCATCGTGGGTTTCGGTGCCTGCGCCTGGCAGTGGTGCGCAGTCGCCAAACCCGAGTCGGCCATGGTCGTCACGCAGCCGCAGTAACCAGCCGGTGCGCTCCGAGGTAGTGCCGCGCGCCGAAGTCCACGGCCGGCGTAATGCCAAAGCATACGGCTGCCATGTGGCGTCGCGCACCACTGCCTGTTGATCAGGCAACCGGACTTGCTCCGCCCGTGACGGCAATGCCAACCAGCGCACTCAATGCCAGCTGGAACTTTGCGGTGCTGGCAAGCAGGACGTTGAAGCGCGGTCCCGGTTCATCGACGCAGAATCGCCACACCAGTAGCAGTGCCCACGGCAGGGCGGCGAAGGGAAGCCACCCCCAGACCGTTGACGGTGTCGCCAGCGACGGCACCGCGGCGAACGGAAGCAACATCAGCAGGGCATATTCGACACGACTGGCGTTGCGCCCGAATACCACCGCAAACGTCGATCGCCCGACATTCCGGTCGTTATCGAGATCGCGGTAGTTGTTGACCGCCAGAACCGCCGCGGCGGGAAGTCCCAGAACCGCGCCGGCAATGACAGGGCGCGGTGCCAGATGCATGGCCTGGAGGTAGTAGCTGCCAGCTACCGCGACGACGCCGAAAAACAACCACACGAAAAGTTCGCCCAACGGCGTGTAGGAAATCGGGCGCGGGCCACCGCTATAGGAAAATCCCGCCACGATCGAAAGTATGCCGACAATCAGAATTGGCCAGCCGCCAACGAAAACCAGGCCGGCCCCGCACAGTGCGGCCGCCGCGAAACTCAGACGTGCGGCGGCTTGCACGGCAGTCGCTGTCAACCACCCCTCGGCGGTCGCACGCCGCGGTCCAAGGCGGGTCGCTGGATCGTCGCCGCCGCGTTCGAAGTCGGCGACATCATTGTGCAGGTTGGTGCCTATCTGGATCATTGTCGCCGCGACCATCGCCACGAGCATCACCGCCAGCGACAACGCATAGCCGTCGGCCCATGCGATGCAGGTGCCGACGATAACCGGGGCCACTGCGACCGGCAGCGTGCGTGGCCGTATCGCAGCGATCCAGTGTTGCAGCACGTGTTCGGATCTCCGGCTCAGGAGCGACGTGGGAATTTGCCGAAATCGGGGTTACGTTTTTCGATAAACGCGTTGCGGCCCTCGCGTGCCTCGTCGCTCAGATAGAACAGGCCGGTCGCATTGCCAGCCAGCTCCTGGATCCCGGCGAGTCCGTCGGTATCGGCATTAAAAGCAGACTTCAGACAGCGCAACGCCATCGGGCTGAGTTCGAGCATGCGCTGACACCACTCCACGGTCTCCGTCTCGAGCTGCGCCAGCGGCACCACTTTGTTTACCAGACCCATCTGCAACGCCTCCTCGGCGCCATACTGGCGGCACAGGAACCAGATTTCCTTTGCCTTTTTCATCCCGACCGTGCGTGCCAGCAGCCCCGAGCCGAGTCCGGCATCAAAACTGCCGACCATGGGTCCGGTCTGGCCGAAAACCGCGTTGTCCGCTGCGATGGTCAGGTCGCACACGAGATGCAGCACATGGCCGCCGCCGATTGCGTATCCGGCGACCATTGCGACCACCGGTTTCGGCAGGCGGCGGATCTGCATTTGCAGGTCGAGAACATTGAGGTGATTGACGCCGCTCTTATCCGCATAGCCGCCGTCCTCACCACGTACCCGTTGATCGCCGCCGGAGCAGAAAGCCTTGTCACCGGCACCAGTGAAAATGATGGCGCCGATGTTCTGGTCCAGATGGGCATGGTGAAAAGCCTCTCGCAGCTCCACGATGGTCTCGGGCGTAAAGGCGTTGCGCACCTCCGGCCGGTTTATCGTAATCCGGGCGATGCCTCCGGCATGGTCATAGAGGATTTCCTCAAAGCTCTTGTCGGGCACGGGCTTGAACTGCATGGGAAGGTCTCCGGCGAAAGGGCGGTGCTATTGTACGCGGGCGCCTGTCCGCAGCAACCACGGCGCCGGCGCCGGGCGATCGGGGGTGCCTGCGTGATACACTTGATAAGTGATTTTGCCCCTAGGCGATCAGTGACTCCGCACCCAGCCAAACATCCCGTGGTCGACCAATTTCTCGTCCAGTTGCCGACCCGACTGGCGGCGGCACTGGCGTCGGTCCAGCGCGGTTATCTGACCAGCGTGACGCTGGATGCTCCGATGCCGGATTTCCCGACACCGGTTGAGTTGCCGGAGAATTCCATTTTTTGGTCGAGGCCCGCCCAGGGCCATTACCGGCTGGGCGTGGGGCGGGCGCTGCGGCTCGCGTTCGCGGGTGCCGACCGATTTGAAAAACTCGACCTCCGGCTGCGCTCGCTGGAAGCGGACTGGTCGCGCGGCGACGATGTGCCAGGGGTGTTTCTCGGGTTTGCGTTCAGCCCGGTTCAGCAGGTGCAACGCGACTGGGCCCCTCTTGCCAATACGCTGGCTATGGTGCCGCGGGTCGTTATCGATCGCGGGCCGCTCGGTTGCCGGCTGACGTTCTCTTGCCGTGCCGACGAAGACCGCGACGATGTCATGGCGCAATGGTGTAGCGGCGCGGAAGAGATCATTCGCGCTTTCGATCCGCGGACGATCGTCACCAATCCGGCGCCGATCGTGTTGCGTGAGATTCCGGGCGCTGAGAGTGACTGGCTCGCAAGGGTCAGGCGGGCGCTGGCCGAAATTCACAGCGGCAATGTCGACAAGCTCGTTTTGACCCGCCGTATCCGGATGCTGACTTCGCGACCGTTGCGCCCGGGGGCAGTGCTGGCCTGGCTCGGCGATCGCTACAATGACTGCACGTTGTTTTCCTTCCGTGAGTCGGAAATGGCGCTGGTCGGAGTCTCGCCAGAGCGCTTGTTGAGTATTCGCGATGGCGCGGTTTTGGCGGACGCGCTGGCCGGTTCGGCGCCGCGCCTGAGTCCGCCCGAAGAGGATCGAATTGCCGGCGAGATGCTGCTCAAGGAAGTCAAGGCTCAACACGAGCATGCGGTGGTCGTCGACGATATCATCGGCGCGCTGAAACCGGATTGCGTCAGTGTGAGTGCCTGTCAGGCGCCGAGCCTGCTCAAACTTCCGACTGTGCAACATCTGTGGAGCCAGGTGCATGGACAACTGCGCGAGGGTGTGCGCCCGCTATCGCTGATTGCACGTCTGCATCCGACGCCCGCGGTAGGCGGCACGCCGCGGGAACAGGCGCTGACCTGGCTCGAACACCACGGCGAAACCCGCTGGGGCTGGTACACGGGCGGGGTTGGCTGGCTGGATGGCAACGGCGCAGAGATTTCCGTGGTGTTGCGTTGCGGCCTGCTCAATGGCGCCACGGCCGATCTGTTCGCGGGCGCAGGCATAGTGGCGGGTTCAGTTCCCGAGACCGAGCTCGATGAGACGCGCTGGAAACTGGATGCGTTGCGTGAGGCGCTCGCCATTGGCTGACGATCAGGCGCTCGAGGGACTGCGCCAGGCGCAGTCACTGGTTGCGGGCCTGGTTAAGGGCGGGGTCATGCGAGCGGTGATATCGCCGGGTTCGCGCTCGACTCCGCTGGCACTGGCATGTCTGCGCCATGAGTGTCTCACCACCGAGGTTGTTATCGACGAGCGCTCAGCAGCGTTTTTTGCCCTCGGCATGGCGCGAAAATCGTGCCGGCCCGTTGTCCTGGTCGCTACGTCCGGATCCGCACCGGCCAATTGGTATCCGGCGCTGGTCGAGGCGCATGAGGACCGCATTCCATTGATATTCGTCAGCGCCGATCGGCCACCGGAACTGCTCGATTGCGGGGCCAATCAGACGACGAACCAGAGCGTGTTGTTCGGGCAACGGGTTCGCGCGTTTCTGGCGCTTGCTCCAGCCAGCGGCGCCGACGTCGACTATCCCCATGCCGCCAGCGTCGGCGCACGTGCAGCAGATATTTCGCAGTGGCCCTGGCCGGGACCGGTGCATGTGAATGTCCCGTTTCGCGAGCCGCTGGTTGTGGCAGCCACGGGCGACGCGGATCCTGCGGCAAACCGTATGGCGGAGCCGGTGAACGTCGCGCGGCCGACGCTCGAACCCGATGCATGGGCGCTTGGAGAGATAGCGGCGGCGATCTCGGGCGGGCGCGGAATGATAGTCTGCGGACCTTGCCATAGCGGCGTAATCGATCCGTCGGCTTTAGTCACGCTGGCCGACAAGTGTGATGCTCCCATCCTGGCCGACCCATTGTCCGGTCTGCGCTGCGGGCCATGGCCGAAACGGTCGGTTATCAGCAGTTACGATGGCTTTTTGCGTGGGCAGCCGCCAGCCTCTCCCGAGTGGGTTTTGCATTTCGGTGCTACGCCTACCTCGGCTGCTCTGCAACGGTGGCTGGCACAGCCAGGGATGCCGCGGCCGATGATCGTGTCGGCTTACCCGGGTTGGCCAGATCCGTCATTGCGGGCCGGTCTGGTGATCCATGCCGATCCCGGACGGGTGATTGAAATGCTGTGCGATAGGGTGTCAGTGGCCTCGCACGCAGACTGGATGGTTGCCTGGCGGCGCAGCGATGAGCAGACGCTGAGCGTTGACCCGGCGCTGCTGCCACCCGAGGCTGCATTGATGCAGGCAGCCTGCACGACGATTGCCGGGAACGGATCCCTGTTTCTTGGCAACTCGATGGTAGTCCGCGATGCCGATTCTTTTCTGCGCGGCCGTGAGGCGCCGCTGGCGATCTTCGGCAATCGCGGCGTGAGCGGGATCGATGGCAATATCTCGACCGCTGCGGGAATTGCGGCCGTGGCGTCGGAGACAACCGTTGCTGTTGTTGGCGATGTTGCGCTTTTCCACGATTTGAACGGACTGGCAGTCGCGGCCCGGCATGGATTGAAGCTGATTGCAATCAACAATGGTGGCGGCGCGATCTTCGGTTACCTTGCGCAGAAGGAGTTGCCCGAGTTCGAACAGGGCTGGCTTACTCCGCCGGGTCTGGATCTCGCAACGGTTGCCGATTTGTTCGGGTTCGACTATTGCCGAATCGAGACCGATGAAGATCCGCTTGTCGTACTTGATCAGGCTCTGTCCGCATCTTCCGCGATGTTGATCGAGATGTGCGTCTCGCGCGAGGCCAGCGCCGTTGCCCACCACGCCTGGTGGCGTGCGTCCGCTCGCGACGACGGCTGATGCGAATATGAATTGTGCGACGGCGGCACCGAACCCGCTGCGTGCCATAGCGCGGGCGGCGGTGTTCGCCACCTTGTTTGTTGTAGTAGTCCTGGTCTATGCCATGAGCGCGGGCCTTGCGAGGCCTGTTGCAATGACGACGTATGTTGCGCTGCAGGCATATGCCTGTGCCGCCGTAACCGGGCTTTTCCTCCGCAAACCCGGCGCCCAGTCGTGGCTGAGGATCGGGAGCGTATGGTGCGCTACGTTCCTGCTGTGGCGCGTGGTCAGTGTCCTTGCCGGTTACGCAAATTCATTTGGTGCCGGTCAGGGTTGAGGCACCGACGGGCTAAATGGTATCTCGGGAGTGGCTGCGTACGCCGTCTTCGGCCCCGATCAACAACAAATCGGCGGGGCGCTGGGCGAAAATACCGACACTGACCACTCCGGCAATCTGGTTCAGTCGTGTTTCCATCGCAACCGCGTCGATGAGGCGCAAATTGTGGACATCGATAATCAGGTTGCCGTTATCAGTGACAAAGCCGGTCCGCAGTTCGGGCTGGCCTCCCGCTGCGATCAGCTGGCGCCCGACATAGCTGCGTGCCATCGGGATGACCTCAACTGGCAATGGAAATTTGCCAAGCACGTCAACCAACTTGCTGTCGTCGATGATGCAGACAAATTTTCTTGCGGCCGCCGCGACAATTTTCTCACGCGTCAGCGCGCCACCACCGCCCTTTATCAGGTGCAGGTTGGGATCGGCCTCATCGGCGCCGTCGATATAAACATCCAGTGCGCCGGCATCGTTGAGTTCGATGACTTCGATGCCCGCGCCCGCGAGGCGGCTGGTCGAGGCCTCCGAGCTGGACACCGCGCCGCGAATGCTTTCTTTTCGGGCGGCCAGCGCATCGATAAAGAAGTTGACAGTGGAACCGGTGCCCACCCCGATCAACATACCTTCCTCTACATGATCAATTGCCGCCGTCGCCGCGAGACGCTTCTTCTCATTCTGGTCCATGCCGGTTCCCCGTTTGCCGCCGTGTTGCACCGCGGCAGCCACAATAGCCCGAGTTGGCTCCTGACTCCAGTGACGGAGAGAAGGCAAAAAAAAGTGCCCGTCAATGCGGGCACTTTCGGTGCGAGGGTCGGGACAATGCCCCAACGCACAAATGGCAATAATTTTAGCGTTTCTTGGAAACTGCTCGCTTTTTACTTGCGGCGCGCTTCTTCGCGCTCGCTACTTTCTTCCGGGCCGTCGTTTTCTTACGAGCCACGGCTTTCTTGGCAACTTTCTTTTTCACCTTACGTTTGGCGACTTTCTTCTTCACCTTGCGTTTCGCAACGGCAGCCTTCTTCTTGACCTTACGCTTGGCGACTTTCTTCTTCACCTTACGCTTGGTAGCAGCCGCCTTTTTCTTGACCTTACGCTTGGCGACTTTCTTCTTCACCTTGCGCTTGGTAGCAGCCGCCTTCTTCTTGACCTTACGCTTGGCGACTTTCTTCTTCACCTTACGCTTGGCGACTTTCTTCTTCACCTTGCGCTTGGTAGCAGCCGCTTTTTTCTTGACCTTACGCTTGGCAACTTTCTTCTTCACCTTACGCTTGGCCGCAGCCGTTTTTTTCTTCACTACTCTTTTCTTGGCGCCCTTACGTGCAACGGCTCTCTTCTTCGTTGCAACTTTTTTCTTGGTCGCGCGCTTCTTCGCAGTTGTCTTCCGTTTCGTCGAAGCTTTCTTCTTCGAAACGGCTTTCTTTCTCGTAGCCATGTGTGTCTCCGTGTCAGGGTGTCCGCGACCGAGTATATACAAGAGTATTCAAAATTCCAGCAACTACTTTACTCACAAGGGTTTTTTGCGATGTCTGTCACATCGATGCATGCAGGCTTACTTCGCTGTGCGACTTGTGTTCGCCGCTGTGAGTTGTAACGCGAAGGCAATGTGTCGTTTCTGCACCCTATGTGCAAACGCTACATATAAAGGGGTTTACTTACTCAGTTCCAGAATGAAATCCCATTGCGTGGCAGTAACGGGCATGATCGAAAGTCTATTGCCTCTGCGTAGAAGCGCAAGGTCCTTGAGTTCTTTCTCTGCATACTCGCGCATTGTTCTTAGCAATACCGGTTGTTTGAATTTGCGCACGTAACCAACATCGACCATAAACCAACGCGGATTTTCAGGATCACTTTTTGCATCATAGTGTTTGTCGTCAGGATCAAATGCAGTGTGATCCGGATAGCCATTGCGTTTGATACGCATCACACCGTAAACGCCAGGTTCGTCGCAATTGGAATGATAGAGAAAGGCCTTGTCGCCTTTCTTCATTTCGTCGCGCATCATGTTTCGGGCCTGGTAGTTGCGTACACCATCCCATGGTTCGGTTCTTACCCGTTTCAAATCGTCGATACCGAATTCTTCAGGTTCGGATTTCATAAGCCAGAATTTCACCTGTTACTCCCTGGTTCGTCGTTGCTTCGGTTTCGCAAGCAATCCACGAGACCGGTTTCTGTTGCCACCGCGGCCATCGGGATATCCCATGGCGCCGGCTGCAATGCGGTTACCTGCTGAACATTAAACGCGATTCCGACCAGGCTAGGTTTCAACCACAAACGCCGGTGCGCCAAAAAATGAAAGGTCCGGTCGTAGTAGCCCGAGCCCATCCCCAGCCGATTGCCATTGTCGTCAAAAGCCACCAGTGGCATGACAACCAGGTCGAGCCAGCGCGGTTCGATCAGCCGGGCATTTGCCGTGTCGGGTTCGGCAATGCCGTAACGGTTGTTGCGAAACTCAGTAGTGGCGCCCACCTGGGCAAAGCGCAGAGGCTGGGGCTTGCGCGTTCCGACGAGCGGCAGGTAGATGTTCTTGCCGTCGGCCGAGGCCTGGGCCGCAAGCGGTTGCGGGCTGGCTTCGCCGTCAAACGGGATATAGCACGCTATGTTTTTGGCACGGCGGTAGAAGCGACTACTGCGAAGTGCCTCGCAACCGCGGGCGGAGAGTTCGAGCCGGGTCGCCTCGTCCAGCGATCGCCGCGTTTCCCGCATGCGCCGCCGCAACTTGGATTTATCCATGGAATCAACGATCAGATGTTGGGAAGAGGCGCTTCCCGCCTGTGCCGGTGCAGATCATCGCTCTCGAACCAGAGCGATAGGTGGGGCACGGCGGTTGGTCTCAGGCTTCCCGCCAGAAGCGGGTTTGCTCAACGACGCACTCAGCCGTATTGCCCCGATGTAACAGATTAGGCTCGAAGGAATCCCGATCTGCTGCCGAACACCGCAGGAAGCGCCAGTCTTACTTGACACTCAGTATACGTGAGCGCGCCTGATGACGCTCAGAATTCGAGTTGCTGGCCGTGTTCCAGAGCCGTCTCGACGCGCTCGCGCATGTTTTTCAGGCGCTGACCAAACGAGTCGTCAATCTGCTCGCCGCCACTGCTTCCCGAATTGATCACCTCATGGGCAAGATTGAGGGCGGCCATCACGGCAATCCGGTCGAGGCCGACGATTCGTCCGCCATCGCGTATCTCAAGCATCTTGGTGTTGAGCAGGTCAGCCGAGTCGAGCAGGGCCTGGCGCTCATCGACCGGACAGGAAATCTGATATTCCTTTTCCAGTATCCGGATCGTGACACGTACGACATCTGCGGGCATCAACCGTTCTCCATGGATTTGAGGCGGCTGATCATTGCCTCAACGCGGGCTCTGACCTGCTCGTTTTTTTGCAGAAGGGAGGCGCGATCCGCGGTCAGGGCGTCCTGCCGTTGCTTCAGCGAGCGATTCTCTTCCTGGAGCTGCGAGCATATATCGACCAGATCGTCCAGACGGGTTTCGAGACGTTTGAGTTCGATCTCGAATTCATGTTTCGGGCTCGTATCAGTCATGGCGCAACTATAGAACCGGTCTGTGGGACGGTCAATCAATCCGCGCCTCGCGACTGGGTTAAACCGACATCGGGTGTTAGCATATGGACCCTCCCGGAGCATGGTTCATCCCGTGGAATTACCCGATTACAGCGAGGTTGTGGCGCTTCTCGATGCTGCCGGCGCCGAGGCTACTCCGGCCGAATTGCATGGCGTTGTCGTCGGGCTCATATGTGGCGGCGTCGAGCAACGAGTCAACTGTCTGCTCGACTATCTTTACCCGTCAGGTGAACGCAATGCCGGCAACGAGCCGCTGAGCCGCCTGCTTGCCGGCCTCGACCGTGGCTGCGGCGACGAACTACAGTCGCGGCAGCTGGCATTTCGCCTGTTACTGCCCGATGACGATTCCGGCGAGAATTTGCGTGTGGAGGCGCTGGCGCAGTGGTGCGAGGGCTTCCTCCACGGACTTGGCCGTGGTCAGTTAGCGGCTGACAAACCGTTGCCGGATGATGTTCGCGAGTTATTGAATGATTTCGCCGAGATTACCCGCGCCGACCCCGGCAGCGGCTGCGACGAGGAAGAAGTGGATACCGCGCTGACAGAAATTGTCGAGTATGTCCGCGTCGGTGTGCAGACAATCTATGAAGGGATGGATTCGGGACGGCTCGATATGTCGCCCGGCCGCTTGCATTGAGGACAGGATTTGAACAGTAAGGAATTTGCCAGAAGACGGCGTCAGATTATGCGCATGATGGGGCAGGGCGGAATCGCCGTCCTGCCTGCGGCGCCGGTCAAATTGCGCAATCGAGACGTGGAATACGGCTATCGGCAGGACAGCGACTTTTATTATTTGACCGGGTTTGCAGAGCCGGAGTCGGTGGCGGTGCTGGTTCCCGGACGCAAGCAGGCCGAGTACATTCTGTTTTGCCGGGAACGTGACCCGGAACGCGAGACATGGGACGGCGTGCGTGCCGGTCCCGACGGCGCGGTCGCCGATTACGGCGCCGACGACGCATTCCCGATTTCCGATATGGATGAAATCCTGCCAGGCCTGATCGAGCAATCCGACCGTATTTATCACACGCTGGGGGTACACCCTGAGTTCGACCAACAGGTGCTCGGCTGGGTAAGGCAACTGCGCTCGCAATCGCTAAAGGGCATGCATACGCCGCAGGAGTTCGTGGCGCTGGATCATCTGCTGCACGATATGCGCCTGTACAAGAGCCGCGCCGAGGTGAGCGCCATGCGCCGGGCCGCGCGCATTGCGGCCAATGGTCATTGCCGAGCAATGCAGGCATGCCGCCCGGGCATGAAAGAATTTGAAGTCGAGGCGGAACTGATTCACGAGTTTCGCCGCAATGGCACGGATGTCTCCTACGCGCCGATCGTCGGCGGTGGGCGCAACGCCTGCACATTGCATTACACAGCCAACGATGCCGAATTACAGGACGGCGATCTGCTGCTGATCGATGCCGGTTGCGAATACGACTACTACGCGTCGGATATTACGCGTACGTTCCCGATCGGTGGCAAGTTCTCTAAAGAGCAGCGGTTGATTTACGACATTGTGCACGAGGCCCAGCTTGCCGCTATCGACCAGGTCCGGGTCGGCAACCACTGGAACGATCCGCACGATGCCGCAGTGCGGGTAATTACCAGGGGGCTGAAGAAGCTCGGAATCCTGAAGGGGACGCCGGCGCAACTCATTCGTGAGGAGAAGTATCGCGATTTCTTCATGCATCGCACCGGTCACTGGCTCGGCATGGATGTTCATGATGTCGGCGATTACAAAGTTGGTGACGAATGGCGGGTGCTCGAGCCGGGCATGGTGTTGACGGTAGAACCCGGCATTTACATTCCGGGCGGGCGCAGGAATGTCGCGCGCAAGTGGTGGAATATTGGTGTCCGCATCGAAGACGACGTGCTGGTCACCGCCAAAGGGCCGGACGTGCTGAGTCGGGACGTGCCCAAGTCCGCTGCCGCAATCGAGGCGCTAATGGCGGCCTGATGCAGAAATGAGCGAGCATTACGACATAGTCATTGCCGGTGGCGGTATGGTCGGCGCAAGCCTCGCGGCCGCGCTTGCTCCGCTGGACCTGCGCATTGCAGTGGTCGAGACTCACCTGCCCGAGACGGTGGCGCAACCGAGTTTCGACGAAAGGTGTACCGCGGTTGCCTACGGAAGCCGGGTTATTCTCGCAACGATTGGCTGCTGGACAGCGATGGCGGCGCAGGCGACGCCTATCGACACAATCCACATCTCGGAGCGCGGACGCCCCGGGATATCGCGTATCTCGGCACGCGAGCAGGGTGTTCCGGCATTGGGTTATGTCGTACCGAATCGCGTTATCGGCCGTACCTTATGGCCGCTACTCGAACGCGCCGCGAATATTGATTTGCTGGCGCCGGCCTCGGTCGGGGACGTCGATATCGGCGCCGACAAAGCCTGTCTCAGTGTGACAACCGGTGCAGGTCAGCGCCGCATCAGCGCCAGACTGCTGGTTGCGGCAGATGGGGCACGGTCACGGCTGCGGGATGCGTTGGCATTGCAGGCGCGGGTATCCGACTATGGTCAGAACGCGGTAGTGACGACGATTGCCACGGCCCGGCCCCACCACGGTACCGCGTTCGAACGCTTCACCGATAGCGGGCCTCTGGCCGTGCTGCCGCTCGACGATAATCGCTGCAGTGTTGTCTGGACCGTTGCGCGTGAGAACTGCGAAACGGTACTCGGGTGGGATGACGACGTATTTACCGCTTGCCTCCAGGAGCAGTTTGGTTTCCGTCTCGGGGCGATCGAGCGGGTAGCCCGGCGCGCTGCATACCCGTTGTATCTTGTGCAGGCACGACAACAAACGCGCCCGCGCGCGGTGTTGCTGGGAAATGCGGCACACGGACTGCACCCGGTCGCGGGCCAGGGCTTCAATCTCAGTCTGCGTGATGTCGCCGCTCTCGCCGAGACCCTCGCGGATCATCGCGCCGACCCCGGGGCAACCGAAATGCTCGCCCAATATAACGAATGGCGTCGTGCCGACCAGAACAAAGTGATCGCGTTTACCGATGGGCTTGTGAAGCTATTCACAAACCCGCTTGCTCCCGTGCGCGGTGCCCGGAATGCCGGGTTGATCATGTTTGAGTTGATGCCCGCAGCGAAACGCCTGTTCGCCCGCCACACGATGGGTCGTGCCGGAAAGTTACCGCGGCTGGCACGCGGGGTCCCGCTGCTATGACCGATTATGATGTTGTCGTTGCCGGCGGAGGCATGGTCGGCGCCACGCTGGCCAATCTTGTTGCTGTTGCTTCGCCTGGTTTGCGTATCGCCATTGTCGAAGGCCGCCAGCCCGAACCAATGCCGGCGCTGGATGACGGTTGGAATAACAGGGTGTCGGCGGTATCCGGAGCCTCACGGCATATATTGCAGGCGGCCGGGGCGTGGCAGGCCATGGCGCCGGCGCGTTTGTCGCCATACCGGCGCATGGTGGTCTGGGATTCCTCCGGTTCACCGGACGGGGCCGCGTCGCTTTGTTTCGACAGTGCAGAATTGGGCGTTTCCGAACTGGGTCATATTGTCGAAAATCGATCGATTCAGGCCGGTTTGTTTGCAGCGCTGGCCAGGCATTCGGCGATTGAGTGGATTTGCCCGGAACGGGTCGAGGCCTTCGATGCCGAGGCATGCCGGGTGATCGTTGCGCTGGCAGGCGGTGAGACCATCACGACGCGGTTGCTGGTTGGTGCGGATGGTGCCAACTCTTCAATACGCAGGATTGCGCGAATCCCGACCCGGCAACGCGACTACCAGCAGCATGCGGTCGTTGCTACCGTCGCGACGGAGCGTGCTCACACGCAAACTGCGTGGCAGCGCTTTTTGCCCGATGGTCCGCTGGCGTTTTTGCCGCTCGCGGACGGGCAGTGCTCGATCGTCTGGTCGACCACGCCGGCGGCGGCCGAGAGCCTGCTGGCATGCACCGGGCAGGAATTCTGCGCAGCGCTCGAAAAAGCGAGCGATGGCGTACTTGGATCGGTTGAGTCGGTCTCTGGCCGCGCCAGTTTTCCGCTTCGTGCTCTGCATGCGCGCCGTTACACCGGCCAGCGCCTTGCCCTGATTGGCGACGCGGCGCACGCGGTGCACCCGATGGCGGGCCAGGGGGTAAACCTCGGGTTTCTGGATGCTGCGGCAATGGCCGAGGTGCTGGCGGAAGCGCTTGAGCGTGGCGCCGACCCGGGCGACAGTCGGCCGCTGCGCCGTTACGAAAGATGGCGCAAGGGCGAGAACCTGGCGATGGCCGGTTCGATCGATCTGCTGCACCGTTTGTTTTCGGCGCGGGCTGCGCCGCTTGGGCACTTGCGCGCAACCGGCCTCGGGCTGATTGACAAAAGCGCGCTGATCAAGCGGTTTTTCATGTTGCGAGCGACCGGCGTTGGTGGTGACCTTCCGCGCTGGGCACGCGAAGATGCGCGTGCCGGTGCCTGGTCGCACGGCAATGGTGGCGACGGCGTAAACTAGTCCCGCATCAACATACGAAGCCGAAGTGGAGAGATGATGCCGCAGAAAAGACTCGAAGAACTGCTCGCCGAACTGGATCAGCAGATTGCGGGGGCGGACAGCCTGGAAGGCGATCTGAAAAAGCGCCTGGAACAATTGCAGTCGACCATCGAGTCACGGCTCGGCGAGCCCGAGGCTTCCGTGGCTCCGAGCAGCCTGGTCGAACCCGTGCGTCAGGCGATCGATGAATTCGAAGACTCCCACCCTACGCTGACACTGACGCTCGGACGCATCATGGACGTCCTGAACAAACTCGGAATCTGAACCCGATATGCTCCGCCACTGGCTGCTGCTGGCGCTGCTGTTGTGCGTCGGTGCGGGTCCGCGCACCGCTTGTAGCGCCGATGCGGTTGAAATCTCCGGTGACATCCTGCGGGTTGCTCTGCCGCTTGCGGCGTGGGGTATGACCCTCAAACGCGACGACCAGCCCGGCCGGGTACAGTTCTACAAGGCTTTCGGCGCCACGGCGGCAGGCACGCTGGTGCTGAAGACGATTATCGACAAGGAACGACCCGATGACGATGGCGACGACGATGCGTTTCCCTCGGGTCATGCTGCCACTGCTTTTTCCGGCGCCTCTTTTATACAGCGCCGCTACGGCTGGCGCATCGGCGCGCCGGCATACCTGGTCGCCGGATATGTGGGTTGGACCCGGATCGATGCCGATAAACACGATGGCTGGGACGTGCTGGCGGGCGCGGCGCTGGCAACCGCGCTGACCCATGCGTTCGTGACACCGCGAAACGACAATATCGACGTAGCGGCAATGGTCACGGGCGACGGCTGGTATTTCAGCCTGACGGCGCGCTGGTAACGGCCGAATTCAGGCGCCGAGAGCGTCTATTTTGGCGGCGCAGATGAAGTCATTCTCCGACAAGCCGGCGATGGCATGGGTGCTGTAACGGACCAGGCAACGGCCATATCCAAGCTCGAGGTCGGGGTGATGATCCTCGCCATGGGCAATCCAGGCAAGGGCATTGACGAACGCCATCGTATGATGGAAATCGGCGAAGCGAAACTCTTTCTGTATGGCTTTTCCAGCCGCGTCGATAGTCCAGTCAGCAGCGAGTTTGTCGAGGTAGTCCTCGGCCTGGGCGCGATCCAACGGCTCGACGCCGCCCTCGCACGGTTTGCATTGCTTATCTCGCAGATCGTTCATTAGTTCTTCTCCGGAAACAACAGGGCCGATGCTACAGGTTGCCGCAATCGTCAGGGTTCGCGGCGCGGGTAGCGTCTGGCGACATAGTCTTCGACAAGTTGCTGGAACTGGCCGGCAATACCCTGACCTTTCAGCGTCACCGTTTTCTTGCCGTCTTCGTAGACCGGCGCGACCGGAACCTCGCCAGTCCCCGGCAGGCTGATACCGAGGTTGGCGTGCTTGCTTTCTCCCGGTCCATTGACCACGCAACCCATTACGGCGACCGTCATCGATTCGACGCCGATGTATTCGCTGCGCCACTGCGGCATGCGCTCGCGGACATGAGATTGTATATCCCGCGCGAGCTCCTGGAAGAAAGTGCTGGTCGTACGTCCGCAGCCGGGACACGCGATTACCATCGGCGTAAATGCCCGCAGCCCCATGGTTTGCAGAATTTCCTGGGCAACGATCACTTCGCGGCTGCGGTCACCGCCCGGCTCAGGGGTCAGCGAGATCCGAATCGTGTCGCCGATTCCCTGTTGCAGCAATACCGCTAACGCCGCGGTCGAGGCGACGATTCCCTTTGACCCCATACCGGCCTCGGTGAGGCCGAGATGCAACGCATAGTCGCAGCGCCGAGCGAGTTCCGCATAAACCCCGATCAGGTCCTGAACGCCGCTCATTTTGCATGACAGAACGATGCGATCGGCGCCGAGTCCCAGCTGGCGGGCCTGCTCCGCGCTGGCGATCGCCGACTGGATCATCGCCTCATGGACGATGGCCGTTGCCTCGTGCGGCGTTGGCAGCTCCGAGTTCTGGTCCATTAGTCGGGTTAGCAATTCCTGGTCGAGGCTGCCCCAGTTGACCCCGATCCGCACGGGCTTGTCGTAGCGGCACGCAACTTCGATCATCGCGCCAAACTGCGAGTCGCGTTTGCTGCCGCGGCCGACATTGCCCGGATTAATACGGTACTTTGCCAGCGCCTCGGCGCAGTCGGGGTAGCGGGTCAGCAACTTGTGGCCGTTGAAATGAAAATCGCCGACCAGCGGCACTTCGACGCCTTTGCGCGCCAGCAGGTCACGGATGTGCGGAACCTGGCGCGCCGCGTCCTCGTTGTTAACGGTAATCCGGACCAGTTCGGAGCCGGCGCCGGCGAGGCTTGCAACCTGATCAGCCGTCGCGCGCGCATCGGCGGTGTCGGTATTTGTCATCGACTGGACGACGATCGGGGCGCCGCCGCCGATCACGACGCCGCCGACCGGGACTGCAGTAGTTTTACGTCTGTTAGTCACTTTGCTCCCTGTGTCGCTGTCGCCCGACTCACTCGGTCGTGGCGAGCGTGTCCATGATCCATTGGCCGACGTTGGACTCCAGTACGTCGAGCGGAACCGCGCCACCGCCCAGAACCCTGTCGTGGAACGCCTTGATATCGAAGTTCTCGCCGAGCCGGAGTTCGCTGCGTTCGCGCAGTTCCAGAATTTTTAGCTGGCCGATCTTGTAGGCCAGGGCCTGGCCGGGCCACGCGATATAGCGGTCGATTTCGTTAATGATGTCATGCTCGGTTTTCGCCGCGTTGGCCTTGAAAAACTCGATCGCCTCGTCGCGGCTCCAGCCACGAAAGTGGATCCCGGTATCGACGACGAGACGAACCGCGCGCCACATGTCGTAAGTGAGCTGACCGAATCGCGAGTAGGGGTCCTTGTACAGCCCCAATTCGGGGCCAAGGCTCTCGCTGTACAGCGCCCAGCCTTCGACAAATGCGGTAAACCCCGAGTAACGGCGGAAATTGGGCAAATCACCGAGTTCCTGTGCGAGCGCTATTTGCAGATGATGGCCCGGCATTGCCTCGTGCACCGTCAGCACTTCGATTTCGTATTTCGGCCGAACCTCGGGCCGGTACAGGTTGACGTAATAGTATCCCGCACGGCTGCCGTCAGCGGCCGGGCGGCTATAGTAGGCGGTCGTCGTGTCCGGTGCCGAGGCTGCCGGAATCGGCTTCACCCCGTACGGCATGCGCGGAAGCCGGCCAAACAACTTGACCAGTTCGGGGTCGATTCGCTTGCTGGTCGCACGGTAGGCCTCCAGCAGATCGTCGGGGTTGTCGTAATAGAACTGGCTGTCGGTGCGCAGGAATTGCAGAAACTCGTCGAAGCTGCCCGAAAAGCCGACCTCCTCGATCACTGCTCCCATTTCCTCGCGGATACGTTGTACCTCGGCGACGCCAATCTCGTGAATCTCATCCGGCGTCAGTGCGGTGGTCGTATAGGAACGGGCTCGGAACTCGTAGAATTCGCGCCCTGCCGGCAAGTCCCAGGCGCCGACGGTTTCGCGGCAGGCCGGCAGGTAGGTATCGCGAAAAAAGGTGTCCAACCGCTGATAAGCCGGTATCACGACGTCGCGGATCGTGCGCGCCCCCAGTTCACTCAGGCGCTCGCGTTCCTGTTCGCCGATCGATTCAGGAAAATTATCGAATGGCGCGAAAAAAGGGCTGTCCTCAGCCTTCTCGACCAACTGGGTTTCAATCTGCGGCGGTACCCGCTGCATGATGATTCGCGGATGGGTCATGCCGCGGCTGATGCCCTGGCGCAGCAATTCGATCGTCTGGTCGACGTAGAGTCCGAGCGCTGCGAGCCGCGCAATCCAGTCCGCATAATCCTCGAGCGAGGCAAAATTCAGAGCCTGGGTTATCTGGTTTGCGGTCTGCACGCCGCTGCGCTGATTGAGTGGCTGCAGGAATGTCATGTATTTGTATGCTTCGAGACGTTCCTGGTATTCGCGCTTGAACAACTCATAGTTGAGCTTGTCCGCTTCAGGAAGTTCGCTGAAGCTGATCTCTGACAGCCTGACGAGAATCTCACCGTTCTCCAGATGCTGACGTTCGAGTTCCTCCATGCGCAGATCGGGCCAGCGGTCGTTGTAGCGGGTGTCGCCAAGGTAGCTGGCGTAAATCGGGTTGTTTTTCAGGTCGAGTTCCCAGGCGTCGGCAAATACCGCGTGCAATTCCGCAACCGCGGTCGCCGCGTCGGCGCGGGCTGGCGGGGAGGCGATAGTGGCAAGGGCGACCAGGAACAGGGGGAAAAGGCGGATCGGATTCATTCTCCGAACACTCCGGTTTTTTAAGGCGCGTAATTGTCGCCGTCAAATTGCGGCGCCGCAAGCACTGTGATTGGAGGAGGGCCGGACGATCGGCTATTATCTCGGGCTCCAACCCATAGCCTCCCCTGGGAGAGACCCCGGAACAGAAATTCGGGGCGCCGAAGGCGCAACCCGCCCGGAAACGCTCAGGCAAACGGACCGGGAGAGGCTGGTTGGCTCTGGAGAGCGGCTGCATGAGCAGCCCACCGAAGGGGCCGGATGGCGCTGACGCAGCATCCAATCTCTCAGGTTTCAGGACAGAGGGGCGGCGGGTGCCGACCTGCTACCTGTAACCGTCCGACGCAGTCCTGGAATAAAGAGCGAGGCCAGCATGCAACAGCGTACGCCACTATACGATTGCCACGTCGCCGCTAACGCGCGCATTGTCGATTTCGGCGGCTGGGATATGCCGCTGCACTACGGGTCGCAGATCGACGAGCACCACGCTGTCCGCAGCGATGCCGGCATGTTTGATGTCTCGCATATGACGGTCGTCGACCTCGAGGGCGGCGGCGCATTGCCGTATTTGCAGTACTTGCTGGCCAATGATGTCGCCAGGCTCAAGACGCCCGGGCGCGCGCTGTACACCTGCATGCTCAACGAGTCGGGTGGGATTATTGATGATCTGATCGTTTACTTCCTCGCGCCCGGGAGGTTTCGCGCGGTGGTCAATGCCGCGACCCGGGACAAAGACCTCGCCTGGATTAGGCAGCACAGCGACGGTTTTGACGTGGTTGTGACAGAGCGAGCCGATCTCGCGATGATCGCGGTGCAGGGCCCGGCTGCGCGTGAGCGCGCCGCGCAGATATTGCCGCAAGCCTCGCGCGAGGCGGCCATGGCGGCAAAACCGTTTCATGCGGTGGAGATCGACGAGTGGCTCGTGGCGAGAACCGGCTATACCGGCGAGGATGGCTGGGAAATCACTCTGCCGGGCGATGCCGCCGCGACCGCTTGGAGAGGGCTCGAGGCACTCGATGTTCGTCCCTGTGGTCTCGGTGCCCGCGACACGTTGCGTCTCGAGGCGGGCATGAATCTTTATGGGACCGATATGGACGAGACCACCAGCCCGCTTGAGTCCGGTCTCGACTGGACGGTTGCGTGGGAGCCGGCGGAGAGGTCATTTATCGGGCGCGTTGCGCTGGAAAAGCAACGCGAACAGGGTGTGGGGCGGAAATTTGTCGGGCTGCTGCTGGAGGATCGCGGCGTCTTGCGTGGTCATCAGAAGATCATCGTCGGCGAAGATGCCGGCGAGGTCACGAGTGGCACTTTCTCACCAACGATCGGGCGGGCGATAGGCATGGGGCGGGTACCCGCTGCGGCCAGTGGCGAATGTCATATCGAGATTCGCGGCAAGCGACTGCGGGCGAAAATCGTTAAACCGCCATTTGTACGCAACGGGAAGATCCGCATAGAACTGTGATGGCGTCAGGGCTTTTCTGATTCTATTTTTCTGGAGTGGGTGATCATGAGCGAACTGCCGGGCGAGTTGAAATATACGAAGGATCATGAATGGGTGCGGGTCGAGGACGACGGCACCGTCAAAGTCGGTATCACCGATCACGCGCAGAGCGCACTGGGCGATCTGGTCTACATCGAACCGCCTGAAATTGGCGCCACGGTGGCGGCCGGCGACAGCTGCTCTGTGGTCGAGTCGGTCAAGGCCGCTTCCGATGTTTACAGCCCGATCGGCGGTGACATCGTTGGCGCCAACGAATTGCTGGCTGACGCGCCCGAAACGGTCAATCAGGATCCGTACGGTGCCGGCTGGCTGTTCGCAATGCGGCCTGGTGACAGCGCTGAACTGGACGCATTGATGGATGCCGATGCCTATCAGGCATTACTGGACGAAGAGGGCTGACGAGCCCCGGGGAGACACGGGTATGGCTTTCATCCCGCACACCGAAGAAGACATTGCGCAGATGCTTGCCGAGATCGGCGTCGATGACATCGAGGATTTGTTCAGCGAAATACCGGCCGGACTCAAGGCGGCGGCGCTCGACGCAGTTCCCGAGGCCGTGCCGGAAATGTCTATCACGCGGACGATGCGCGAGCTTGCCGCACGAGATGGCAGTCCGGCGAGCTTTCTTGGCGGCGGCGCTTACGAACACCACATCCCTGCGGCGGTATGGGAGATTACGACCCGCGGCGAGTTTTACTCCGCCTATACGCCATACCAGGCGGAGGCAAGCCAGGGTACGTTGCAGCTGATCTATGAGTTTCAGAGCATGATCACTGCGCTGACCGGCCTCGATGTGTCCAATGCCTCGCTTTACGATGGCGCCTCAGCGCTCGCAGAGGCGAGCCTGATGGCGATACGTGCCAACCGCAAATCGAAATCGGCGACGGTGCTGGTGCCGCGGACCGTCAACCCGCGCTATCTGCGGGTAGCGAATAGTATTGCGGGCAACCAGGGCGTGACCTTCGCCAGCGTCGATTTTGACCCCGAATCCGGCACGACGCCGCTTGCCGCGCTGGCGCCGTGGGCCGACAGCGACATTACGGCGCTGGTCGTGCCGCAACCGAATTACTTTGGCCGATATGAAGATGTCGATGCGTTGACCGACTGGGCCCATGCACGCGGTGCGCTTGCCATTGGGCTGGTCAATCCGACATCGCTCGCGTTGCTCAGACCTCCCGGCAAATGGGGCAGCGAAGGAGCCGATATCGCGTGCGGCGAAGGCCAGCCGCTCGGCGTGCCGTTGTCGTCTGGCGGGCCCTATCTCGGGTTTATGGCCTGCAAACAGGCGTTCGTCAGGCAAATGCCAGGACGAATCGTCGGCCGAACCGTCGATCTTGATGACAAGCCCGGTTTTACGCTGACATTGCAGGCGCGGGAACAACATATTCGCCGTTCCAAGGCAACGTCGAATATTTGCACCAACCAGGGCCTGGTGATGACCGCGGCGACGATCTACATGAGCCTGCTTGGTGCCAGCGGCCTGGCGCGGGTGGCCGCGGCGAGCGTGGCCAACACCCGTGCGCTGGTGAGCGCGTTGTCCGCGCTGGACGGCATCGAACCCGTGTTTGCCGGTGCCGGATTCCACGAGGCAGTGTTGCGCCTCGATCGGCCGCCAGAACCGGTTCTAGATGCGTTGGCGCAACGCGATATTCTCGGCGGCATCGATCTCGAAGCCGATTTTCCCGAACTCGGCCATTGCATGCTCGTATGTGCGACCGAGACCAAAACCGACCAGGACATACGGCATTACGCTGACGCGCTTGCCGACATCCTGCAACGGGCAAAAGTTGCCTGAAAGGGCTGGAGACCAAAGCGATGGCAGGAATCACTTTCAAGGGTCAACCGACGCGCACCGCCGGCGCGCTGCCGGCGATTGGCAGCAAGGCACCGGACTTCGAACTGACCGGGTCCGACCTGGCGCAGTACACGCTTGGTCAGTGGTCGGGGCAGCGCAAATTGCTGAATATTTTTCCCAGCATCGACACGCCGGTTTGTGCCGCATCTGCGCGCAGGTTTAACGAGGAAGCGAGCGCGCAGGCCGACACCGTGATATTGAATGTCTCGGCCGATCTGCCGTTTGCGCAAAGTCGTTATTGCGGATCCGAGGGTCTTGAGCAGGTGAAGAATCTCTCATCCTTCAGGGCGCCTGAATTCGGCGTCAACTACGGTGTCCGGATCGAAGAAGGGCCGCTGCGCGGACTGTGTGCCCGGGCGGTCGTAGTGATCGACGAGCACGACACCGTGGTGCATGCACAACTCGTTCCGGAAATTGGTGACGAACCCGATTATGCGGCCGCGCTGAAGGCCCTTGGCTGAGGCCGCGGCCGGCGATCAGGATGCAAATAAAATGAGCGACGCAAAACTGATATTCGAGTATTCCCGTGATGGTCGCAGTGCTTATGCGCAGGCGCCGCTGGAACTGGCTGACGCGGACGTTCCGGAGAATTTGCGCCGCGAGACGCCGCCCGCGTTGCCTGCCGTTTCGGAATTGCAGGCGGTGCGCCACTATACCCGCGTGTCGCAAAAGAACTTTTCCATTGATACTCACTTCTACCCGCTCGGGTCGTGCACCATGAAGTACAACCCGCGTGCCTGCAATACACTGGCCATGCTGCCCGAGTTTTTGTCGCGGCATCCGCTTGGGCCGGCCAGTCATGGTCAGGGTTTTATGCAAATCCTGTGGGAGTTGCAGGAGATGTTGAAAGACGTCACCGGTATGCGTGGTGTGTCGCTGACCCCGATGGCGGGCGCCCAGGGCGAGTTTGCCGGAGTTGCGATGATCAAGGCCTATCATCATGCCCGCGGCGATCATGAGCGCGACGAAATTCTGGTGCCGGAGGCCGCGCATGGCACCAATCCGGCGACCGCGGTTATGTGCGGGTGCAAGGTCAAGGAGTTGCCAACGCTGGCGGACGGCGATGTCGATATCGAGGCGCTGAAGGCGGCAGTCGGGCCGCGCACGGCCGGTATCATGCTGACCAACCCCTCGACGCTCGGCGTATTCGAGCGCCATATCGTCGAGGTCTCCGAAATCGTTCATGCTGCCGGCGGCTTGCTTTACTACGACGGTGCCAATCTCAACGCGATTCTCGGTAAGGCCCGGCCGGGCGACATGGGTTTCGATGTGATTCATATGAATCTGCACAAGACCTTCTCCACACCGCATGGTGGTGGCGGCCCCGGTTCCGGGGCGGTCGGTGTCGGCGAACGGCTGTTGCCGTATCTGCCGGTCCCGATAGTTGAGCGCAAAGACGACCGGTTCCGCTGGCTTGGCGAATCCGAACGTCCCGCAACGATCGGGCCGCTTTCGGCGTTTATGGGCAATGCCGGGGTATTGCTGCGGGCCTATGTCTATATGCGGATGCTCGGGCGCGACGGAATGCGTCGGGTTGGCGAATTTGCAACGCTCAATGCCAACTATCTGGCCCGGCGGCTGGAGAAGGCCGGCTTTACCCTTGCCGTACCGGACCGCCGCGCCAGTCATGAGTTCATTGTGACGTTGAAAAGCGAGGCGCGGGAACTCGGTGTCACCGCGATGGATTTTGCAAAGCGTCTGCTCGATTATGGTTATCACGCGCCGACGACTTATTTTCCGCTGCTGATTCCCGAGTGTCTGCTTATAGAGCCCACCGAGACCGAAGCCAAGGAAGACCTCGACGGTTTTGTCGACGCGTTGGCGGCAATACGCGAAGAGGCGAAGAACGAGCCGGACCTGCTTAAGGGCGCGCCTTACTCGACCCCGGTACGCCGTCTCGACGATGTCCGGGCGGCACGCCACCTCGACCTTGCATGGAACCCACAGGCGAAGCAGTGAGGCCCGAAGTCCATAATTATCGGGGTCTGACCCGGCTGTTCTCGGCTATTCGTAATTCGATGCGTGGTCTGAAGGCGATTTTTCGCAGCGAGGAAGCCTTCCGCATGGAAGCGATCGCTACGATGATCCTGATTCCGCTCGCGTTCTGGCTCGATGTCAGCAAGGTTGAGCGGGCCCTGCTGATTTCCAGTTTGCTGATCCTTCTTATTGTCGAGATGCTCAACACTGCCATCGAGGTGGTTGTAGATCGCATCGGCACGGAGATCGACCCTTTGTCCGGTATGGCGAAAGATGTTGCGTCGACGTCGGTAATGTTTGCCACGATTCTCGCCGGACTGGTCTGGGCCATTATCGTTCTGTTCTAGCCTCACCAAAGAGGAATTCCAATGACGGCACTAATCTGCGGCTCCGTCGCGTATGACACGATCATGGTTTTTCCGGGACGATTCAGCGAACACATCCTCGCGGACAAGATACATATGCTGAATGTGGCGTTTCTGGTACCGCGGATGCGCCGCGAATTCGGCGGTTGTGCGGGAAATATTGCCTACAACCTGAAACAACTCGGTGGCGATGGCTATCCGATGGCGACCGTCGGCAAGGATTTTTCGAGTTATGCGGAATGGATGAAGGGGTGCGATGTGGATCGCAGGTTCATTCGCAGGCTCGATGACGAGTTTACCGCCCAGGCCTATATCACGACTGACCTGGATGACAATCAGATAACCGCTTTCCATCCCGGCGCGATGAATCGTTCCGAACTCAATCACGTACCGACCGACGCCGGCATCACTATGGGTCTGTTATCACCGGATGGCCGTGACGGCATGCTCGCCCACGCCGAGGAATTTGCCGATGCCGGTATTCCATTTATGTTCGATCCGGGGCAGGGCCTGCCAATGTTCAATGGCCCGGAGTTGCGCCGATTCATCGAGCTCGCGACGTGGGTCACAGTAAACGACTATGAGGGCGAACTATTGTCACAACGCACCGGGCTCGCGCCGGCGCAGATTTCGGAACGGGTCGATGCGCTGCTGATCACCCGTGGCCATCAAGGTTCGGTGGTGTATTTGCAGGGTAACCGGCACGACATCCCGGCGGCAGCCATCGCGGAAGCGCTTGACCCGACCGGGTGCGGCGATGCCTATCGCGCCGGGCTGTTGTTCGGTCTTATGAACGAATGCGACTGGGAAACAACCGGACGGATCGCGTCGTTGATGGGGGCGATCAAGATAGAGTCGTACGGGACCCAGAACCATACGTTTTCGCCCGAGGCATTCCGCGAACGCTACCGCAAGAGTTTTGCAAGGGAACTGCACGTATGAATTTTACTCAAAGGGACATGATGCGACCGATTGCCACGCTTTTTTTGCTGTTTTTTGCCGCTGCCGGGTTTGCCCAGGAAACCGGTGCCTGGCGGCGTACGCTCGAGGAAATTTCGACCGGCGTCGTTTCCATTAAGGTCGACGGGGTGCGGGCCTTTGACACCGAGTGGAATCAGACGACCCAGGCGACCGGTTTCGTGGTCGACCGCGAGCAGGGCCTTATTCTGACCAATCGTCATGTTGTGACCTCCGGCCCGGTGACTGCCCAGGCGGTTTTTCTGAACAACGAAGAGGTCGATCTGAAGCCGGTCTACAGAGATCCGGTTCACGATTTCGGGCTGTATCGTTTTGACCCGTCCGCGCTTAAATTCATCGAGCCCTACGAGTTTCCGTTGCGACCCGACCGCGCTGAGGTTGGTCGGGAAATTCGGGTTGTCGGCAATGATGCCGGTGAACAGCTGTCGATACTGGCCGGCACGATTGCCAAGCTGGATCGCGGCGCGCCCAATTATGGCCGTGGGAAATACAACGATTTCAATACCTTCTATATCCAGGCGGCCTCGGGGACGTCGGGCGGTTCGTCGGGGTCCCCGGTAGTCGATGCCGACGGCAATGCCGTGGCGTTGAATGCTGGCGGAAGCGCACAGGCAGCATCGAGTTTTTTCCTGCCCCTGGAGCGGGTGCGGCGGGCGGTAGACATCGTCCGCGGCGACGGCATTGTCACCCGCGGTACGCTGATGACAATATTTGCGCACACCTCTTACGGTGAGTTGCGCCGCCTCGGTCTGAGTGAGGACATCGAGGCGCGGGCCCGTGCGGCTCAACCGGACCAGACCGGCATGCTGGTGGTGCAGCAGGTCGTTCCAGGCTCGCCGGCGCAACGCCAGCTGGAACCTGGCGATATCCTGATCGCGGTCGATGGTGAACTGGTTACCCGGTTCGCCGCGCTGGAGTCTTTGCTCGACAGTTCGGTCGGCGACAACGTAACGGTAGAGGTGCAACGCGGCGGCGAGCGTTTCGGTTTCTCGCTCGATGTCGTCGATCTGCATTCGATCACGCCCGCGGCGTACCTGGAAATCAGCGATGCTGTCCTGCACACCGTTTCGTATCAGCAGGCACGCCATCTGAATATGCCGGCCATGGGTGTGTTCGTGGCCAATCCGGGGTATATGTTCAGCGCTTCCGGTATCCCGCGTGGTGCGGTGATTGCGCAGCTGAATGGGCAGCCGGTTCCGGACCTGGACACGTTCGTCGGCAAGGTTCGTGAGCTCGCGGACGGACAGCAGGCCACCATCCGCTATTTCACTTTCGATGATCCGCAGACGACAAAGCTGCGCAGCGTCAATATCGACCGGCAGTGGTATCCGGCGCGTTACTGCCGTCGCGATGATCAACTGGGATACTGGCCGTGCGAGCCGCTGCCGGAAGTGGGCAGTGCGGCACCTCCTGCGCCTGCCTCAACTGACTTCGTTACCAACGGCGACTCGCGGGCGCGGAAAATCGCACCGTCGCTGGTGCTCGTGAACTTCGACATGCCGTACATTATTTCGGGTGTGTCGGAACGTCACTATCACGGTACCGGACTGGTGGTCGATGCGGAGCGTGGACTTATCGTCGTCGACCGCAATACCGTTCCGGTCGCGATGGGAGACGTGCAAATTACGTTTGCCGGAACCGTCGAGGTACCGGGTCGGGTCGAATACATCCACCCGTTGCACAATCTCGCCGTTATTTCCTACAACCCGGAGTTGATCGGTGACACGCCGGTCCGCACGGCTGTGTTCAGTCGTGAAGTTGCCGAGGAGGGTGACGAAATATGGGTAGCGGGACTCAAGGGCAATAGCAATCCTTTCATTCAGAAAAGCCAGGTCGCGGCCGTTGATGCGGTCGGGTTTCCGTTGTCGCGCACGTTGCGTTTTCGCGATACCAACCTCGAGACCATCGCGGTCGTCAATGCGCCCGGCAACGTCGATGGCGTTCTGCTCGACTCCAAGGGCCGGGTAATGGCTACCTGGTCGAGTTTTGCCTACGAGGGACCCAACAAGAAGCTGGAGCAGGTAACGTTCGGGATCGCCGGTGACATCGTAGAGGAAATGGTGGGCCTCGTTCGCGAAGGCCGCGAACTGCACTCGCTCGAAACTGAATTGCGCCTGCTGCCCCTGGCGACGGTGCGTGATCTCGGCGTGCCGGCGGAACGGATAAATAGCCTGGAGAAACACAGCCCGCAGCGGCGCCAGGCTTTGCAGGTCGTGCGCACGGTGGCGGGTTCTCCGGCTGCGGGGGTGTTGCGCCCCGGCGATCTCCTGCTGGCCATCGACGGCGAGATCGTTAACACCTACCGTGAGGTGGAACGCCGGGTGCAAAAGGACGAGGTCACGGTCACGTTGTGGCGCAATGGCGAGGAACTTAGCGAAACCCTGCAGACCGCGACCCTGACCGGTCATGGCGTCGATCGCATTGTGTACTGGGCGGGCGCGGTTCTGCAGGCGCCGCACAGGGCGCTGCCGGCACAGCGCGGCATTCTGCCCGAGGGTGTCTATGTTGCGTATTTTGCCTATGGCTCGCCGGCCAGCCGTTACAGTCTTTGGGCCGGACGGCGGATTGTGGAAATCGACGGTCAGCCGACACCTGACCTTGACGCGTTTGTTGCCGCGGTCAGTCATAAGGCGGATCGTGAATCGCTGCGTATCAAGACAGTGACATGGAACGATAAGATAGAAGTGCTGACGCTCAAGATCGATGAGAGATACTGGCCGGCTTACGAATTGCGCCGGGTCGATGACGAATGGCGGCGTAGCCCGATCGGTGCCGCACCGACCACGGCCGGCGGTTTGATTGATTTGCGCGGTGATGCGCCCTAGCGGTCAGGGCTCGATGCGCCGCGGCGGGTGATCGCCAGGTCTCGTTATGCGCAGGGGCTGCCGGCCGGAACGGGCAGTTACTTTGCCTGGTATCGCCTCGATGAGGCGGTTGAGTTTGAATGCGGTGCGCTTGGAACGTTACGACTCGCTTGCGGCTGGGCCGGCTATGCAGGTAGCGCGTTTGGCCCCGGCGGACTGTCCGCACGACTGCGTCGTCATCTTGGGTCAGGCGAACGACTGCACTGGCATATCGACTATTTACGCCGTCAAACGGCGATGACAGAGTTCTGGTTCAGCCACGACCCGGCGCGTCGCGAGCATCTATGGGCGGAAGTCGCGGCCACGCTGCCCGGCGCGCAAATGCCTGCGCCGGGATTCGGTTCGAGCGACTGCCGTTGTGTCAGTCATCTCGTGCATCTGCCGGCCCGGCCGCTATTTGCGCGCTTCGTTGCCGCTGTGTCCGACCGCGCGCCGGAGCATTTCACGCTGTCGCGGCAACGTCTCGACTGAACTGCCGCGCCATCTTCAGCTCGCGATGCCCGCTGTGCCGACGAGCAGTGTGGCGGCTTTGGCGGCAGCTTCGCGCGGGATGATAAAGCGTGCTTCGCACTCGGCATACAAGGTGGCGTCACTCGCATCCTCGATAAGTCCCCGCATCGTGACCAGTCGCCCACGCTGGCGCAGCGGCCAACCGCTCAATGCCAGCCGGGCGCCGACCTGGACAGGGTGGCGGAAGCGCAAATCGCAGGCGGCGGTAAAACCGTGCAGTCCCTGCAGGTACAGACAATTGGCCATTACGTCGTCGAGCGCGGCGAACAGGATGCCACCGTGAACCACGCTATCCCAGCCGATGTGATTGCTGCCCGGTGTGAACTCAGCCCGACACACACCGTCGGCCATGCGGAACTCGATAGCGAGACCGATCGGGTTGCGGCTGCCGCAGACAAAGCAATTATTCGTTGCGGCATCGGGTGTAGTCATGAAGACGTGTCCGAGCGCCGTATCTTGCGCAACTCCTCGAGGCGTTTGCCGAGAACCCCGAGTTGCAGGTCCCCCGGGGCGCCGGGCGATACCCGGGCGGCGATGCTGTCGGCGGCGGTGCATTCGGCGAGGCTGTCGTATTGCTCGCGAACGCGGCGGTAGGCGTCGCGAAAGGGAATGCCCGATGCGGTCATCTCGATGGCCCGGTCGGTCGCATACATCGACGGTTCCAGCGCAGCTTCGAGGCGCTCGGCAATGAATTTCGTAGCGCGCACGAGATCGGGCATCAGCGCCATTGCGTCGAGACCATGGACGAGCGCACGAATCAGAGGCCCCTTTGTGTTTTGCAGATCGCGGTGATAGCCGGAGGGTAGCGACAACAGGCTTTGCAATTCGGTCATGGCGCCCTGCACCGTGGGGTAACTGGCCCGCAATAATTCGACGAGATCGGGATTGCGCTTATTGGGCATGATCGAGGAGCCGGTTGTAAATGCATCCGGCAGGCTGACGAAGCCAAATTCGGCGGTCGTGAAAAGCGACAGATCCCAGGCATAGCGGCGCACGTCCAGCAGTGACTGAGCCAGCACGGTCAACGTCTGCAGTTCAAATTTTCCGCGGCTGTTTTGGGCGTAGATCGGGTTGACCTGGGTTCGTGAGAATTCCAGCTCAGACGTCACGAACGCGCGGTCGAGCGGCAGGTTCACGCCGAACCCTGCCGCGGTGCCGAGTGGATTGGCATCGATCCAATGCGCGCAGTCGAGCGCAAGTCGGCCGTTATCGATGAAGCCTTCGGCAAACGCAGCAAACCAGGTGGCAACGGATGAGACGACGGCGCGCTGCAGATGAGTGTAGCCGGGCATTGGCATAGCGCCGCTGCCATGGGCCTGTTCGAGACACGCGCCCGCGGTTTGTTCGCATAAATCGGCCAGCGTCGCCAGGCTGTCGCGCAGCAGCAACCGGCTGGCGACGAGAACCTGGTCGTTGCGACTGCGGCCGGTATGTACTTTCTTGCCGACATCGCCGAGATGCTCGGTCAGCCATGCCTCGATTGCCGAGTGGCCGTCCTCGAAGCGCTGGTCGAGGACGAAGTCGCCGTCGTCGAAACGTGTTGCGAGGCGATCGAGTTCCGTACAGATCGCGTCCGCCTCAGTCTCGCTGAGGACGTTGATTCGCGCCAGTCCGGCGGCGTGCACTCGCGAGGCGCGAATATCGTACAGGAACAGGTGGCGATCGAGTTCCACGTCAGCGCCGGCCATGAACCGCATGATTCGCTCGTCGATCCGGGTGCCGGGTTTCTGCCACAGAAAATCAGTCATTGGGAATTCCCTCGAGTTCGGCGAAACCACATGCCAGATTGAGGTTTTGCAGCGCCTGTGTTGCCGCGCCTTTCAACAGATTATCGAGCGTGGCAAATGTCACGAGATAACGGCCGGAGTCGTCGAGCTGAAAGCCACCGACACAGGCGTGATGGTGTCCGGCATTGACGGCGACTTCCGGGATTGCCGGTGACACGCGCAGCAATGGCGCGTCGGCATAGGCATCCCGGTAACGTTGCACTATTGCGTCGAGTTCGTAGGTATCGTCCAGTTCCATGCCGACGGTCATCGCGATGCCGCGAAAGAAAGACGCAACATGCGGAGTAAAGCGCACCGCGGTCGGCAACTGGAAACTGACTTCGCGCTCATGCAGGTGTCCTGTTGGCTGGTACGGTATCAGGTTGTCGCGCAGACGCGCGCGGTCGTTACGCGGCGACGGTGAAGTGCCCGCGCCACTGTAGCCGGAAACACCGAAGCAGTGTGGCGGGCTGGCGACAATGTTCGCCACCGGCGCGATCGCCAGTTGCATTGCCGTGGCATAGCATCCCGGATTCGAAATGCGCGTCGTATGGGCCGGAGTGGAGCGCAGTTCCGGCAGGCCGTAATGCCAGCCCGGGTCGAAGCGGTAGTCAGCCGAGACGTCAATAATCACGGTCTGGGGCTGTCGCATATCGATCGCCCTGACCCACGAATCGGCCAGACCGTTTGGCAGTGCCAGTATGCAAACGTCAGGTTCGCGCTCTGCGACCTGTGCCGCCGTGGCTGCCGCGAAAAACAAGCCGTCCGGAGCGCCATCGACATGCGCGGCGACCGCCTGACCGGCATACTCGCGCGAGCTGACCAGCACCAGTTCGAAGCCAGGATGGGCAAACAGCAGACGCATTAACTCTGCGCCGACATGGCCACGCGCGCCAATCAGCGCGACGGTTTTTTGTGGCTCCCTCATGCGATTACCTCAGTGTCGCACGCGCTTGCATCGCTGTGTCGACGCAGTGGCTGATTTGCTCGAAATCGTCGATACCGCACCAGAACACATGCCATTCACTGCCCTTGATGCACCCGTCGGCGTGTTGGAAATAGAACGTATTGACCGGGTTGTTCGGACGCGCGCGCCAGAAAATGCTGGGATAGTCCTGGCGGAACCGGTGCCACACTGCGCCGCCGAGACCTTCACCCTGCGCCTCTTCGGTGACGGCGAACTTGTCGAGATAGGCGAAATCCCCGACCCGGGTGATGACCGCGCCGGCACGGTAGCTGTCGCTGAGGTACACCGCTTCCACGGCAGCGTTTGCAAAATAGTCCTGGCTCAACGTCTTCTGGAAACTTGTCTCGAGCAACTGTTTGAGCCGCCCGAGATCGACCTCGTCCCAGTCGCGATGTAGGTGAATGCTCTCGCCAAAGCGCACCAGCGTGCCCGAACCCCGATAGGTAAACAGTTCCTTGGCCAGCAGCGTCGGTTTGGTAATCGATATCGAGGTCGACAACGGCAGATCTTTCAACAAATCGTGGATTTGCTCGAGTTTCAGCCGCATACCCGAATGAAGCCAGTCCTGCTCCATCAGCAGCCGGTAGTCGGTGCTCAGGTTGATCGACGAAATGACGTCACCCGCGCGATCGAGAATGCCTCCGGTACCGGTCAGGAAGATAATTTTGAAAGGCTGGACCGAGCGAACCAGTTCGTTGGTCGCTATATCCGCGTTGATATTCAGTATCTGACCGTCGGCGGTTTCGCCGAATGGCGAGATAACCGGGATGATGTTTGCGCGCAGCGATGCCCGGACTGCTTCGAGGTGAACCTGCGTGACCGCGCCGACCAGCCCAAGCCGATCGCGGTCGACCAGTTCGGCCTCGAAAACGCCATTGGTGATAGAGGTGGCGCGGGTTCCGGTTTCGCGCAATGCCTCTACCAGGCGCAGGTTCTCGCGTTGAAAGACTTTGCGCGCAATTTTGAGAACCGATGGCGACGTGACTCGCAGCCCGTCGAGCCGTTCGGTCTTTATCCCTTCTGCTTCCAGCGCGAGGTCGAGTTGCGGTCCACCGCCATGGACGACGATCGGGGTCAGCCCGACCTGCTGCAGGAATGCCAGCGACGAACTGAGTCCGCCGAGCTGAGTATGCAGTGTGGCGCCACCGACTTTAACCACGGCGAATTTCTCACTCTCGATACTGGAAAACCGTCGCAAATACTGCTGGATTTCCTTTTGGCTACCGAAGTTTCCCAGTAGCCGCACGATGATCTGCCTGGTCTGTTTATCCGTTGTCATGATCAATTAGCCTGATGTAATGCCGTGAAACCGCGTCGAGTTGCTCGAGCGCGACCCATTCGTTCGCGCAGTGTGCCTGTTCGATATCGCCCGGGCCGAACACCAGCGCGGGAATCCCTGCGGCGGAAAACAGCGATGCTTCCGTCCAGAAGTTCACCGCAGCGGCGGGCGGCAGGGCGCAACGCTGCGCAAACTGGCTTGCCGCTGCCTCGCGCTCGGCGCCAGGCCCCGGCAGGGCGGGGCCGACAAAGCCCTCGTGCCACTCGCTGACATGCGTATCCGGGGCGAGCCGCCGCAATTGTTCGAGCAAGCGCCGCCCATCCTGGTCCGGTAAGGGCCTGATGCCGAATCGCAGCGAAGCCTCGGCCGCTATCACGTTGGGTTTTACTCCGCCGCTGATGGTACCGATGTTGAGGCGGATACCGTTGAGGCCCGCGTACTCCGTGTGCTGTCTCTGCTGCGCGAATTCGAGCGCACGGGTTCCCCAGTGAAGCGCCCGGTGGATGGCATTGTCCTCCAGCGCGCGGGCGGCCGAAGCATGTCCCGCGATGCCGTTGAAGGCAATCGTCGCGGTGGCGATGCCGCGATGCGCGAGTACCGCTTTGGCACCGGTTGGTTCGGCGACAATGGCGTTGCTGAAGCCGTGGCTGGTGGCTAGAAAGCGGCGCACACAGCGGCTGTTTCCCGCTTCCTCGTCCGAGGTAAACAACAAGGCCAGCGGACCGTCCGCCAGCGCCGCCGCAGTGAGCATGCAGGCCGCGGCACCCTTGATATCACAGGCACCCAGGCCATAGGCGCGCCCGGCGGTTACCCGCAGCGCCAACGGGTCGTCGCGCCAGCCGTCGGCGGCCGGCACCGTATCGACATGAAAGTTGAATACGATGTCGGGTGAGCCGCGCACGGCGAGCAGGCTGATGCATCCGTCACCGTGATTCGCGCTGTGAAAAGCGAAGCCACTCAGGTTCTCGCGCAGGTAGGCGAACAGCCCGTCTTCGGCGATGGCGCGTGGCGGGTTGCGCGTGTCGAATCCGACGAGCGCCTCGAGGTGGGCGATGGTCTGGCGTTGAACCGTGCTCATTCGGCTGGAGCGGCCGCGGATTTCTGGTTCACCGCTGTCCATAACGATGAGCTTTGGCCGTAAAGCTTGATAAAGCCCTCCGCCTCGGTCACCGACCAGTCGGCGGACTGTGCGTAGGTGGCGCCGGCAGAGCGCAGAATATGCGGCGAATCGATAGCCACGGCATCCACGCTGCCTCCGCTTGTCTGCAACGTCACTTCGCCGTTGACGACGCGTTGCGACGACTGCAGGTACGCCTCCAGATCGGTCTTGAGTGGTTCGTAGAAGAACCCCTGGTACAGCAACTCCACCCATTTCATCGCGGCGACAGGTTTGAATGCGTTCTGATGGCGGGTCGATACCGCTTCCTCGAGCGCCCGGTGAGCGGCCTGCAACGCGGTGAGCGCCGGGGCTTCGTAGACAATCCGGCCCTTCAGGCCGATGACGGTATCGCCAGTGTACATGCCGCGGCCAACGCCGTATGCGCCGAAGCGCTGATTCAGCATGCCGAGTATCCGCGGCCCGTCGAGCTCTTCTCCGTCCACTGAAACCGGTACGCCCTGTTTGAAGCCAATCCGTACCTGCAGCGCCTCGCCGGGCCATTGCACCGCCGGTCTTGTCAGTTGCCACGTTGCGGATCCCGGTGTTTCCCAGCGATCGACTTCCGAACCCGAGATTGTTACACCCAGCAGGTTTTCGTTCATCGTGTAGGTCGATGTTTTGGCGCGCACGGAATAGCCGTGTTGTTCGAGATATGACTGCTCATAGTCACGAACATTGGTTTGCAGTTGCTGGATCTCGCGGATCGGGGCAATGATGTTGTAATTGCCGAGTCCGCGCACGGTCAGATCGAAGCGCACCTGGTCGTTACCCATCCCGGTGCAGCCATGAGCGAAGTGACGTGTGCCGAGTTGATCGCATAGCTGCAGTGCTTTTTTTACGATCACATAGCGATCCGAGCACAGCAGCGGGTACTGGAACTGATAAAAACAGCCACCCCATAGCATCGGCAGCACCACCTCTTCCCATACCTCGGCGCCGGCATCGACTACCTCGTGACGAGTGGCGCCGAGTTCGTCGGCGCGAGCGGCTATGTAGGCGCGTTCATCGGCCGTGACGCCGCCGGTATCGACAAACAACGTCGTCACTTCATAACCCTGTTCAGTCAGCCACGGCACGCAGAAGCTGGTGTCCAGACCGCCGGAGAATGCGAGCACGACCTGCTTGTTGCTCATGTTCGTTACCTTCGTCCTGTTATTTCGAGTGGGGTTGGCCGATCAGCCTGGCCATCAGGGCCTTCTGCACGTGAAGCCTGTTCTCAGCCTCATCGATTGCGGTGCAATAGTCGGCATCCATGACTGCATCGGTAACTTTCACATTGCGCCGGCACGGCAGGCAATGGCTGAAACGGGCATTGTTGGTGAGCGCCATTTTTTGCTCATCGACAATAAAGTGGCGATTGCGGTCGCGCAGCGGTTGCTCCTCATCCCAGCGGCCAAAATAGGGTAATGCGCCCCAGCTTTTGGCGTAAACGAAGTCGGCGCCGCTGTAAGCCGACGCGATATCGTGGCTCAAGGAAACACTGCCGCCCGCGGCGGCCGCGTTGGCCTGGGCGGCTTTCATGTAACGTGAATCGAGCACATAATCGTTGCCGGGGCAGAGCAGGGTAACGTCGTAGCCAAATTTACTCGCGATCAGCAGCGCGGAATTGGCCACCGCGGTATTGAGCGGGCGCGGGTGATAAGTCCAGGTGAGCACGAATTTTCGTCCCGCGGCGAAGCCAAGATGTTCCTGTAACGTAAGCATCAGGGCAAGTTCCTGGCATGGATGCGTAATCGTCTCCATGTTGATGACCGGGACCTCGGCGTGTTCGGCGAAGGCCCGGATCAGGCGGTCTTCACGGTCGACCGACCAGTCCTGAAATTTGGGAAATGCCCGTATTGCAATCAAATCGCAGTAACGGGACAGCACTCGGGCTGCCTCGCGAACGTGTTCTTCGGCCTCGCCATCCATGATCGCGCCGGTTTCGAATTCCAGCGGCCAGGCGTCCCTTCCGGGTGCCAGGACGATCGCCTGCCCGCCAAGCTGACGCGCGCCGATTTCGAAAGATGATCGGGTTCGCAGAGAGGGATTAAAGAACATCAACGCGATGGTCTTGCCGGCGAGGGCACTGCTCGCCTGCCCGCGTTTGAGCGCGGCGGCATCGTCGAGGAGTCGTTGCAGCTCGTCGCGACTCCAGTCCTCGGTAGTAAGGAAATGTCTCACGCCTGTCGACCTCGTTGCCTTGTTTGATGATTGCGAAATAAAAAAACCCAGCCTGTCGGGCCGGGTTGTCGGATATTTCTCTGGTGTTCCGTACGCGACCCAGCCTCAGACTATTCCCTGCGGCGTCGGCGAAGTGTCTTCGCGGAACAATTTGCCTGTAGTATTGCGGCGCTCATATAGGTGCGTGACCGTGATTGCTATGCTGTGCGGCTGCGCGTTAGTTAACACCATGCCCGCTGGGCACGCAAGCCCGGATTTCCGCAGGGAGCCCGATGCAAACGACGGCAGTGATTTTCGATCTGGACGGAACCCTGCTCGATACGCTCGAGGATATCGCCGAGGGCGCCAACGCCGCCCTGCGCTCGCTGGGTTTCGACGATCATCCGGTCGCCGCTTACAGGACGTTTATCGGCGCGGGGGTCGATGTGCTGTTCGAACGCGCGCTGCCGGCCGCTGCCGCGGCGGACAGACGCCTGGTGGATGCGGCCGTCGAGCGTTTCCGTCTGGCCTATGCCGACGGCTGGCATGTGCACAGCCGCCCGTACGCGGGGGTCGCGGAGCTGCTCGACAGTCTTCGCCGGCGCGATGTGGCGTTGGCGGTGCTGACCAACAAACCGCATGAGTTCGCCGGGAAGTGTGTCGCTCATCTTCTTCCCGACTGGCATTTCGAAGTCGTGCTCGGACTCGGAGCGGCGTTGCCGGCAAAGCCGGATCCGCACGGTGCGCTGCAAATTGCCGCGCAGCTGGGTTTGGAACCGGCGGCAGTCAGGTTTGTTGGCGACTCGGGTATCGACATGGAGACGGCGCGGGCGGCCGGGATGAAAGGCGTCGGCGTGACATGGGGATTCCGCCCCGAATCCGAGCTGCGTCGGAGCGGAGCGAGATGGCTGATAGACCAGCCGGCACAGCTGCTTGATTTGCTTTGACCGGGCGCGGTTGCCCGGGTGGCGGGTCGCGATCGGGACGCGGTGCTACAATGCCGCGCGCAGGTGGAATGCATGGATATCTACAAGAAATTTCACATCGAGGCAGCGCACCGACTGCCGAACGTGCCGGAGGGCCACAAGTGTGCCCGGCTGCATGGTCATTCCTATGCCGTGGAGATCCACGTCAGCGGTGAGTTGGACCCGCAGCTCGGATGGGTGACCGATTTCGCCGATATCAAAAGCGCATTCCAGCCGGTGTTCGAACAGCTTGATCATCACTATCTCAATGACGTCTCCGGTCTCGAGAATCCGACCGCGGAGAATATCGCGCGCTGGATCTGGCAGCACCTGGCCGATGTCTTGCCAGGACTGTCGCAGGTCGTCATCCATGAGACCTGTACCTCCGGTGCCGTCTATCGCGGTCCGGACCGCCACTGAGACTGGCGCGATCGAGTAACGTCCGCCGTGTTCCGCTTGCTGGCGACCAGTTCATAAAGCACGCGCGGCAGGGGATCGAGATAGTGATGCAGGTTGTTGTATCCTGATGCAGTCGAGGTGCGAAAGGACGACTCAAGCTACGTGCATGTGATAACCAAAATCGTCAGTGGCGGGCAGACCGGTGTAGATCGCGGAGCGCTGGATGCGGCACTCAAGATCGGATTTGCCTGCGGTGGCTGGTGCCCGGACGGACGCAAGGCCGAAGACGGTGTGATCCCGACCATTTATCCGCTCCAGCCTTTGCCCGGGGCTGGCTACAGCGGACGGACGTTGCGCAATGTGATCGACACTGAAGGCACCGCGATATTGCACTTTGGTTTGTTGACCGGGGGCAGTCACCTGACCGCGGCCTGCTGTCGCAAGGCAGACAGACCTTATGTGCTTATCGACTGCGATCAGTATTCGCGCGAGCGCAGCGCCGGGCTGGTGGCTGCATTCGCCGCTGAGCATCGTGTAAGCGTGCTAAATATCGCCGGCCCGCGTGAGAGTCAGGCGCCGCGAGCGTACGCGTTTGCCTTTGATGTCATCACCCGTCTGTTGCTCGACTTTCAACGCGAGCGAACCATGCCGGAGGCCGGCGCCGGCTAGTGGCGCGACGGCTTATGCCGGATCGGCAAGCTGTGCCGCCAGGTCTTCCAGTCGCGTGACCGCGGCCGAGCAATAACTGCCGCGGCAAATGTAAGCAACCGGCTCCGCGTGCGCCGCGCGTTGTGCAAGGGCGGCCGGCAGCCCGGCTGCGTTGGCGGCAATCGAGAACACCATGCGCCGGGGTGAGTAGAGCATATCCGCAACCGCGCGCCAGTCAGATAGCTGCAACGGATCGCCGCGCAGGATTACTGTTTCGCCCGGTTGCAGTAGTTCCTCCAGCGCATTGAGCAGAGCGCAGTGGGCGTGCGGGAAGCGATCGAGAGCGGCCCATGCCGCGCGCAATGTGCGCTCGGCCGCGACAAGGTAGTCATTGCGGGCGAGCAGATGACCGAGGCGCACCAGAACGCGTGCCGCTATGCCGGCCCCGGCCGGTGTGGCGTCGTCGCTGAAACTCTTGGGTCGATGCACCAGTTTCTCGTGATCGTCAGCAGTAAAGTAGAAACCGCCATTGAGTTTGTCCTCGAAGTGTTCAAGCAGGCAGTCGGCGAGTTCGCATGCCCATGCGAGGTCTTCGCTGCGCCATTCGGTTTGCAACAGTTCGAGCAAACCGTCAGCCAGGTAGGCGTAGTCGTCCAGGTAGGCCGGGAAGCGGGACCGCCCATCTTTGTGTACGGCCAGCAAGCGGCCATCGCGCCACAGCTTCCCGCGCAGGAAATCCGTTGCCCGGCGCGCCGATTCGGCGAGTTCGGGACGCTCGAGAGCACGTGCGGCAATGGCCATGCCGCGTATCATCAGCCCGTTCCAGCCAGTCAGGATTTTTTCGTCCCGGGCCGGGCGAATGCGTTGCGCCCGAGCTCTCAGCAGACGCTGGCGAGCGGCCTGCAAAAGCTGCTCCACGTGGCGCGGAGTCATGTCATTGACCCTTGCCAGTTCGTCCGTGTCCACGGCCTGGTGAAGGTGCCAGGCCCCTTCGAAGTTGGGCGCCGCATTGAGACCGAAACGGGCCGCAAACAGGGGGTATTCGCCGGCATCCAGCAGGGCCTCTACTTCCTCCTTGCGCCAGACGTAAAATTTTCCTTCCTCACCTTCGGAATCGGCATCGAGGGTTGCATAGAAACCACCATGCCCGGCCTGCATTTCCGTCATGACCCAGGCGGCAGTTGTGAGCGCAATGTCCCTGTAGAACTCGTCGCCGCTGGCGCGCCATGCCTGTGCATACAATGCGAGTAGCGGTCCGTTGTCATACAGCATTTTCTCGAAATGCGGGATCATCCAGCGGCGGTCCACGGAATAACGGCAAAAGCCACCGCCAAGCTGATCGTACAGGCCGCCTTTTGCCATGCTCTGCAAGGTGTACGTTGCCATGAATAAAGCGTGGACATCGGGCTCGTCGCCGGCGGCGCTGGCGCGCCAATGGCGCAGCAATCTCTCGATACTGGTTGGGTGGGGGAATTTGGGTGCGTCGCCAAAGCCGCCGTTGGTGCGGTCGAAATCGCGTTCCAGCGCTACCCTTGCCTTGGTGAGTACCGAGGCGTCGAGTTCCAGTCCTTCCGCCGCCGGTGGCGGCACCAGTTTGTCGTAGGTTGCGCGAATGGCACTGGCCTGACGCTCAATCTCATCATGGTGCTCGCTGTAGTACTGGGCCACCCGCCGCAGCACATCGGCAAAACCGGGGAGACCATGGCGCGGTTGCGGCGGAAAGTAGGTGCCGCCAAAAAACGGTGTCTGGTCGTCCGGTGTCAGGAACATCGTCAGCGGCCAGCCCCCTGTTCTTTGCGCGAGAAACTGGTGCGCGGTTTGATAAATCTTGTCGAGATCGGGTCTTTCCTCGCGATCGACCTTGATATTGATAAACAGCTCATTCATCAGTGCAGCGGTTGCGGCGTCTGCAAATGACTCATGGGCCATGACATGGCACCAGTGGCATGCGGAGTAACCGATCGACAGCAGAATCGGCTTGTCCGCCGCACGGGCGAGCTCGAGGGTTTTCTCGTTCCAGGCCAGCCAGTGCACGGGGTTGTCCGCATGCTGCCGGAGATAAGGGCTCGTCTCCTCGCCCAGACGATTTTGTGACAGCGGCGTTTCCATACGAAAAATGTCCTTGCCCGGCTGCGCTGACGATTACAATGGCCTCACTATACCGAAGCCGGTGCGATGCCGCCGTGGTGAAAAGAAGATGAGCGAGCCAACAACTGACAACACGAGCCGGTTTCCGCAACTGCGCCTGAAGCGGCGCGAGGAGAAGCGGCTGAAAGCCGGCCACCTGTGGGTGTTCAGCAACGAGATCGATACCAAGGCGACACCCTTGCAGGGTCTCGAGCCGGGCGCCGTGGTGGCGTTGACGACAGCGGACGGCCGCTTCCTTGCCTACGCTTATGCCAATCCGTCTACCCTGATCTGTGCGCGGATTTTGTCGCGGCGTAAGGAGACGGAGCCGGGTCCCGGGCTTTTCGCGACGCGGATTCGCGCCGCGCTGGAGCTGCGCAAGCGGCTGTTTGCAGCGCCATTCTACCGCGTGGTCCATGGCGAGTCCGACGGTCTTCCCGGTCTGATCGTCGACCGATATGGCGATTACCTGGTCGTACAGATGCACACAGCGGGTATCGACCGCTGCGCCAGTGAGATCCTCGGAGCGCTGGAGCAGGAGCTGCGGCCGAGCGGGATACTGTTGCGCAATGATGTCGCGGGCCGCGAGCTTGAAGGGCTGCCGCGCGAGGTGAAGGTGGCGCTGGGGGAAGTGCCGGACGAGCTCGAAATCGAGGAAGGGGGATGCCGCTTTACCGTTCCCGTTTTCAGCGGTCAGAAAACCGGTTGGTTTTATGATCAGAGCGAGAACCGCCAGCGCCTGCGAGGTTTGACGGCCAACCGCGCGGTACTCGATGTGTGCAGCTATGTCGGCGGCTGGGCGGTACAGGCCGGAGCCGGTGGTGCGACAGAGATTTGCTGTGTCGACGATTCTGCGCGCGCGCTTGATTATTGCCAGCGCAATGGCACCGCCAATGGCCTCGACCTGGAAGTGCGAAAGGCCGATGCGTTCTCCGCGCTGCGTCAGCTTGCCGAGGAGCGCCGCCGTTATGACGTGGTCGTGATCGACCCACCCGCGTTCGTCAAGCGCAAGAAAGACCTCGGCAAGGGTCGGGCCGGATATCGCAAGCTCAATGAGCTTGCAATGCGCCTGCTGGCGCGTGACGGTGTTCTGGTGAGTTGCTCCTGTTCGTATCATTTTTCCGAGCATGAGCTGCTGGGTGTGTTGCGCGATGCCGGGCGCCATCTCGATCGCAACATCCAGGTATTCGCGTTTGGATCTCAGGCGCCGGATCACCCCGTGCACCCGGCGATCCCGGAGACCCGCTACCTGAAGTCGCTGTTTTGCCGCGTGACGCAGCCATGACGGCGGTCGCGGCGATGATAAACTAGCGCGCCATGCTGAAATATCCCGAGATCGACCCGGTTGCCGTCGCGCTGGGACCACTGAAAGTGCGCTGGTACGGGCTGATGTATCTGCTAGGCTTCGTCGCCGCATGGTGGCTTGGACGGCGCCGTGCGCCACGCCAGGGATGGACGGCGCAGCAGGTCGACGACATGATTTTCTTTGTCGCCGTGGGCGTGATTGCCGGCGGCCGCATAGGTTCGAAGCTGTTCTATGATTTCGCTGGCTTGATCGACGATCCGCTTTCCCTTTTTCGCATTTGGGAGGGCGGCATGAGTTTTCATGGCGGTCTGCTGGGCGTGCTCATCGCAATGTGGTTTTTTGGCCGCAGCAGGGGCATGACCTTTTTCCAGGTTACTGATTTTCTGGCGCCGCTGGTGCCGATCGGCCTCGGCGCCGGGCGTATCGGAAACTTCATTAATGGCGAGCTTTGGGGTAAACCCACCGAGCTTGCGATTGGCTTCCAGGTAAACGGCGAAGTCAGGCATGCCAGTCAGCTCTACGAAGCATTTCTGGAAGGGGTCGTTTTGTTTGCGATCCTGTGGTGGTTCTCGGCGCGGCCGCGACCGCGCATGGCGGTGTCAGGTCTGTTTCTGCTCGGTTATGGGGTATTCAGATTCATGATCGAATTTGTGCGATTGCCGGATGCGCATATTGGCTATCTGGCGGGGGGCTGGCTGACGCTTGGACAAATACTCACGGTGCCGATGATTGTCTTCGGATCGTTGTTGATTTGGCTGGCGTATCGCCGGCCCGAGCTCGAGGGACGAGCGACGACATGAAGCAATATCTCGACATGATGCGGCTGGTCAGGGATACGGGGGTGCTCAAGGAAGACCGGACTGGCACCGGTACGCTGAGTATTTTCGGTCACCAGATGCGATTTTCTCTTGGCGCCGGGTTTCCGCTGGTGACGACCAAGAAAATTCACTGGAAATCAGTCGTGCACGAACTGCTGTGGTTTTTGTCCGGAGATACCAATACTCGATACCTGCGCGACAACGGTGTGACCATCTGGGATGAATGGGCGGATGACAATGGCGAGCTGGGCCCGATTTATGGCCACCAGTGGCGTTTCTGGCGCGGTTACGATGGCAATCCCATTGACCAGATGAAAAAGGCGCTGGCGCAGTTGCGCAGCAATCCTGACTCCCGCCGCATTATCGTAAGTGCCTGGAACGTGGGCGATCTGGACGATATGGCGCTCGCACCCTGCCATGCTTTTTTTCAGTTCTGGGTCGCGGAAGGGCGCCTTTCCTGTCAGCTGTACCAGCGCAGTGCCGACATTTTTCTCGGGGTGCCGTTCAATATTGCCTCGTATGCATTACTGACTCACATGGTCGCGCAGCAGGCCGGTCTCGATGTCGGTGATTTCATCTGGACCGGTGGCGACTGCCATCTCTACACCAATCATCTCGAGCAGGCCGGGATCCAGCTGTCCCGTGAGCCCAACCCGTTGCCGCAGCTGCAAATTCTGCGCAAGCCATCGAGTCTTTTCTCGTATCGTTTCGAGGACTTCGAACTGCAGTCCTATCGCAGTCACCCGCATATCAAGGCCCCCGTCGCGATCTAGGCGACCGGATCGGGTGCTTGGGGAGCGGACGGATTTCCTTGCGCTGTCAGGTGTCTAGCCCGAAGCGTGGCGCACGGCACCGAGTGCATTCGCAATCCGGTGCAGGTCACGCCGCATCGCTTCGTCGATGACGTCGACATGAGTGCCTGCCGCCGGGGATGGTTCGGTGAGCGGCTGGTTTTGGCCGACCAGATCGCGAATGAGCTGCAATTCCTCGGCATCCAGCCAGATACCGCCGCACTCGGGACATTCGTCGATTTCGACTTTGCGCGCCTGGCCAAAAAAGCGCCGCATCATTGTCGTTTCAGGATGGCGCGGGCAGCGCAAGCGCGCCGACAGGTCCAGCAGCGGCGAATTGAACTGGGAAAGATGCTGCGCCAGCGCTTCTCCCATCGCATCATTGGGCGTCTTGAACTTGTCCAGTTCGAAGCGATCGAACCACACCCCGGCACAGTGCTCCGAGACGTCGACTTCGATACCGCCTATGCGAAGAGGTTGCAGATCCGTCCCGGTGCGCGGGCATTTCATCGTGTTCGCTCCATGCCGAGTCACGCATAGTCTAGCGCATCTGGTTGGCGCCACGGCAGAGCGCTCCTCGGCTCTGCCGCCATTCAGCTTTGCCGCGTGTCCGGCATCAAAATCCACAGAACGGCCGCGACCACAAACAGCGCCGGTATGTCGCCCAGAAGGTTGGCGCGTTCGCTTTCATCGGCCAGTGCCTGAACCAGCATGATTGCGCCATGTACGATACTCGACCAGATTGTGAACCAGATCAGGCTGGCGTGTTTGTATGGATTGCGCGACGCCATAATGAGGAAGATGCCGAGAGTAAAGTAGATGCCCATCATCATCTGCTCGTACTCAGGCTGACGCGGTTCCCAGGTCCATCCCGCGGGCCACAGGTGCATCATCAGCGGTAGCCCCACAACGAATATCAAACCAAAAATCAATAGCGCGAATTTCAGAATCGAAGCCTTTCCTGTTTCGCTCATGATTTTGCTCCTGCCGGGCGGAGTGCCCGGCTTGACGTCTGCATTCCTTACGCTGCGAGGACTACTCTTCCGCGCAATCGTGCCTGCTAAATGAATTTCGGGACGCCGAGTTTTAGTCCCTTTCCCGGCAGCGCCATCAGTGTCGAGGTACCGTGCGCGACCAGTTCCCCGGCACCGTTGCGAATACTCGCTTCGGTATAGCTGATGCTGCGACCGGCCCGAATACACCGCCCGGCGCCGTGCAACGTTCCGTCGGTCACGGCCTGCAGATAATTCAGTTTCAGATCGATGTTGACCATGCCGCAGTCTTCCGCCACCCGCATGAACGCAGACCAGAAAGTCGTGGTGTCGGCCAATGATGCAATTGCGCCGCCATGGACGATTCCGAATGGCTGCATGTGGTTCGGGCCACTGTCGAGTTCCATTTCAGCATGATCGAACTCGACTGCGATCAGGCGCATCGATATGTGGCGCGGAAACGGACTGCTGTTGACCGTCTTGATCAGCGCGTCGACATACGCAGGATTCAGTTTTTTCATCGATCTCTCTCCGGATGCGCGGGCGGGGTCATAGCAGTGCAACGACAGCAGGCGCCACGATCCGGTCCCGGCCTGTGGATCAGTAGTTGACCACTTGCGCGGATGTGGTGGCGCCGACACTGGTCGACGCCGTGGCGACCACCGGGTGGAAGACATCGGTGCCGCGGGTAAGCGGCGGATCCACGCTTATTCCGTGCCAGCCATTGCTGTCCCGTGTTTTGGTCTGCAGCAACAAACGGTCCAGTGCCGCCACCCAGTCGCGCGGATTGCTGCCAAGCGCGCTCGGGAGCTGGCTGTGCAAGTGTGCCTCCGCCATTGCCTGCGCGGCGTGCGGCGTGGATGCCGGCCCGAATCTCTGTCCGGCCATGGCGTTGATCGTATCGGCAACGAGTTTATAGGTAAGCTCGTAAGCACGCCTTGCATCCGCAAGATGCTCTTCCTCTCCCCGTTGGATAAGACGCGACGTCATGCTGCTGACACGCCAGAAATGGCGATACACCCGATTTCGGGCGCGATGGGTCATGCCCGGTCGCAGATGGTCTCCGGCAGCGGGGTAGAAGCTCTCGTGTACCGCATCCGCGCATCTCGTTCGCTGAACCTCCGCGTAGTGCCTGACCGTGCCGTCACCGCGTTCCGAGATCGTCCGTACGGCGAAGTTCGGTATCGTGAATGCGGCGGCGCTTTTTATCAAAGTCAGTCCGCCGGTCGTGCCGAGGCTGCCGGCTCCCGCGCTGCGACGACTGATGATGTCCGCCATGCCGTTCGGCGCCGGTTGCGACCGGCTTGCGCCGGCCCGAACGGCCACCACCGTGGCATCGCCGCGGGCAGCAATCGCAAGTGCCCGGATCTCCGCCATGGTGGCGGACCGCATTTGGTACATCGTTCGTTGCCTCAGGTTCTCGTCCTTCCGGTTCGTGCTACCCCATATGGAAAAAATTGAGCTTGTTGCCGTCGGGATCGCGAAAATAGCCGGCATAGAAACCTTCGCCGCGGGGGCCGGCGGCGCCCTCGTCGGTTGCGCCGAGTTCCAGCGCTTTGCTGTATAGCGCATCGACCTTGTCGGTCGAGTCGACTACCAGTGCGACCATGACGCCGTTACCGGCTGTTGCCGGTTCCTGATTATGGGGTTTCATCACTGCCAGCGCCGGGGACTCCGGTGAAATCGCCCAGGCAACATAGTTGTCGCCTTCCATGAATCGGGCCGCGCCAATTTCAGCGAACAGCGCGTCATAGAAACGGCTGGCGCGTTCGATATCATTCGTGCCGAGCGTGACATAGCCAATCATCTCAATCCTCCATTGTCGAAAATGTTTCAGTATTGCATTGCGAGCTGACAGGTTTCGGTTCGTCGCAGCCGCCAAGGTGCCATCAGTTAAAGATAGTCGGCCCCGGCGAAAGCGCCAATGCTCAAGGCGCAAGCCAGCCCATGCATCGCCGCCACGGAGCTACTCCATGAGGCTCTTGTACAGCGAATTTTTCGGGTCGCTGAAGACCCTTCGCAATAACGGCTCAAAAGGCGCAATCGAAAGGGCCGGCTGGTCATAGTCGAAGGCCGGGTCATCGTACAAACGCACGAATCGCTCGGTACGTTCGTAGTACGGGGAATCGCGGAATCGCTCACGCATATCGCGGTCCATGCCGAGGTGATGGAAGAAATTATAGCCCTGGAAAATCGCATGATGTTTAATCATCCAGTGATTCGCCTCGGAGACGAACGGGTACAGGATGGCGGCCGCGACATCAGGATGGTTGGTGCTTCCCAGCGTGTCGCCAATATCGTGCAGCAAGGCGCAAACTACATACTCATCATCTTCGCCGGCCGCCGCGGCCAGCTCCGCGCTTTGCAGGCAATGCTGCATCCTGTCAATCGGGAATCCGCCATAGTCGCCCGCGAGCAACTGCAGGTGATCGATGATGCGGTCGGGCAGGGCAGCAATAAAAACACGTTGTTCGGCGACGATGCTGTGCCAGTCTTCGGCGGTGCTTTCGGACAGCGATTTGAAACGGGTCTGAGCCATGGCTTTTTCTCCTGCGAAATGTCGATGCTGCCTTGGTAAGTGACGGGCTCAGTCAGCCGCCGGCCTCCAGCAGCCGTGGAAGCCGAACGGTATGCGGTGATCGAGTTGCACGGTAGCGATCGGGCCTGCCTCGAGGTGCATGGCATCCAGCACGATCAGGTCGCTGCGATTTTGTGCCGGCCTGAATGCCGTCGCCAGCACAAAACCATCGCCCTCGGCGGCGTCGGGTGCGCGTGGGACAAAGACCGGCTCGGAAACCGCATCGCCATCGGGGACCTGGTAGATATTGCGCGAACCGTCGTGCAAATCGAAATGGGTAATCTGGTTGAAAACGCCCTGGTCGCCCTTTACCCGCGCATAAGTGCTCGCGATGAATCCGTGGCGGTAGGCGCTGCCGGCGAATCGTTCGTCGATACGCGGGAACTCCCCGATCAGATCGTCGAGGTAATTACGGTTGAAAGTGTTGCTGTTGCTGTTCAGGTCGAATGTCCAGCGACACAGTCGCGCATTGCTTTTGCCGCGTTCCACCGGCGTGCCGTCGGCATAGGTAAACAGCGGCGCGGCTTCGAATTGCATCACATCGAGCGTGACCACACCGTCGTCGGACCACGCATTCATCGGGTGAAAAATGAAGCAGGCATCGCTTTCGAACCAGCGCATCGAGTCGACATTTTTGTCACGCTCCATAATGCCCACGCGTGTGCCGAGCTGTGGTTCCCAGGCAAATGCCGGGCGCCGCGCCATCGCTCTTTCCATGCTCCCGGTCAGTGGGCAAATCGGGAAAATCACATGCTTATCGGTCACGGCAAAGTCATGCACCATCGCCGTGTACGGAGCCTCGAACATCTCGTTTCGAACCAGCTCGCCGCCCGGGCCTGCGACATGAAAGCCGATGTCCGGGGTGAAAAAACCACGGGCAAAATACGAGAAAAACAGTAGCTCCCGAGTCTTTGGGTCGACCTTGGGGTGGGCCGTCATATGGCTGGGCAGCTTGCCATCGAAGCGATAGTAGCCGGTTGATTCGAGCGTCAGCGGATCGAGTTCGAAGGGAGCATGCAGCTCCTCGAGGGCCAGCAGACGGCCGTCGTGCCACAGCATGTTGGTATTGGCGACTCCGCAGTCCTTGCCCTGAGTCGAGGGGTCCGAGGTCAGCGGGTTGCCAAACAGTCCGAACAGTCCGTGGCCGGCCTCGTGCTCGAGCGTCCACTTCGGGGTGCGCGCCCAGCGATTGCAATAGTCGACCCTGCCATCGCCAAAATGGAACGCATGGACCATGCCGTCGCCGCCGAACCAGTGGTAGTCGTCGGTGGGAAGGTACTGCGGATTGGGCCCCACCCGGTACAGCGAGCCTCGCAGCTGGGACGGCAGGTCGCCGTCGACGGCAAGGTCGGAGGCATTGCATTCGATACGAATCGGGGCATAGTTGCCCGACAATTGCGGGTGACTCGGCAACGGCGCGGACATCACAACTCCCTGTGTTTACATGCCCGCCGATTATGGCTCAAAAAGGCCAGCGCCATCACCAGATGCGCGCGTGCGACGGTGCGGGATCTGTTTCGCCGTGGTGGCCGCGGGTCGAGGCGCCGTCGACCCGCGGTGGAAACGCCTAGAATGGACGCTCGTACGCACAGGAGGAAGGAGTGGAACTCAGCATCGTGGTCGCAATGTCCGAGAATCGGGTGATCGGAAAGGACAACCAGTTACCGTGGCACCTGCCGGCTGATTTGCGCCATTTCAAGGCCGTCACGATGGGCAAGCCGATACTGATGGGGCGCAAGACCCACGAGTCGATAGGGCGGGCATTGCCGGGGCGACAGAATGTCGTCGTGACCCGCCAGCGCGGTTACAACGCAAAAGGCTGTACCGTTGCTCTTTCCGTCGATGCGGCGCTCGCGGTCTGCGCGGACGCCGCAGAGGTCATGGTGATCGGCGGCGCGCAATTGTATCGGGAACTGCTCCCGCGCAGCACCCGGCTCTATCTGACGCTGGTTCATGCGGTTATCGAAGGTGATGCGTTTTTCCCTGAAATCGATCCCACCATATGGCGTGAAACCGGGCGTACCGACCATGCGGCGGACGAGAACAATGGGCTTGCTTTTTCGTTTGTGACTTTGCAGCGGCGAACAAGCGCGGACAGCGGTGGTCCAAGTGGCCAGAGCGGAATCGAGCTCGCACCGGCCTGAGGATGGTATTGCAACCCGAGAGCTGATTGACCGCTACGAATTTTCTGTTGACGATGACGACATGTGGGCGATTGGCGATTTCTTGTGCTTCGACGGCCGCTGGCGCCTGGCCGACCGCCTGTCGGCGTATTTCCACTACCTCGACATTGCAAACTAACCGCGTCTGCTGACCACTTTTCCGCGGTTGCGCTCCTGCGCGAAGCGGTGGCCGGCGGCATAACCCGGAAGGGCCAGCGATCTGGCGCGCCTCGCATTGCGAATACTGAATCTGCGGCCCGGATACAGGTCAGGCCAGGGGGCTGAGCTTCTCGCGGACATGGCGCTCGGCCGCGTCCAAATCGACTTCCCCCAGCGTGTTTGCATTCCGCGTCAGTGACTGTAACAACTCGAGCTGCACCTGGCCGCGCATTTTGGCTTGCGCGTAGGGAATTTCCGCATGAAACATCACCATCGAGTAGCGCGGGATAAAGCGTTCGGGCAGGCGCCGCTCCAATTCGAACGCCAGCTCCTTGCGTAACTGGAACCCAGGGTCGCGAACCGTATCGCGCATTTCGACATAGTTTTCCAGCGCCATGTCGGCAATTGCATCGGCGTTCGGCTTCCTCCTCGCGCTGAGCGCGGCAAAGGTCGCCGTCCAATCGTCGCCGTGCGTCGCGACGAGATCATCCAGTGCCGCGCAGTCCTCGAACGCGCAATTCATGCCCTGGCCATGGAACGGGACGACGGCATGCGCTGCGTCGCCAATCAGTAGTGCCTTGTCGCCATAGTGCCAGGGCGAGCAGCGTACCGTGCCGAGCTCGCCGGTCGGATTCGTGAAAAATTGCTGCTCGAGTCCCGGGATCAGATCGAGGGTGTCGGGAAACGTCGAGGCGAAAAATTCGCGCAGCGCCGCCGCGTCGGTGAGGCTGGCGAAACTGGGCTCGCCGGTGTTCGGCAGAAACAGCGTTACCGTGAAGGTCGAGTCGGGATTGGGCAGCGCGATAAGCATGAACTCGCCGCGCGGCCAGATGTGCAGTGCGTGCTTTTCCATGCGGTGGCCGCCGTCGGCCGCGGCGGGGATCGTCAACTCCTTGTAGCCGTGATCCAGAAGCTCCTCGCTGGCCTCGTATCCCATTTGCGCCGATAACGCCCGGCGCACGATCGAGCCTCCGCCATCGGCGGCGATTACGGTTTGCAGCGGCAGACGGTATTCCGCCGTCGAGTCCTCGTCACGCATGATCAGACGCGAGCTCTCGAAATCGCAGGAAACGCAGCGCTGGCGAAAATGGAAGCGGGCTCCGGCCGCTTCGGCTGCGTCCATCAACAGCGTGTTCAAACCGCTGCGGGTCACCGAGTAGACCAGCTCATCGGGTCGTTGGCCATATGGCAACAACTGCGTGGTTCCGTCGCCGTCATGGAGCATGCGTCCGCGCATTGGAATCAGCATGGGTCGGACGCTGTCGAAAACGCCGGCCTTTTTTAACGGTTCGATTCCGCGGGCAGCGAGTGCCAGGTTGATCGAGCGCCCGGCCGGAATTGTTTCCCGCCGCATATCGGCGCGAAACTCGTAAACGTCAACAGCAAGCCCGCGCCGTGCCAGCAACAGGGCGCACAGGCTGCCCGCAAGCCCGCCACCGAGAATGCTTACTTCGCTGTGTGATTCGCTCATGACTTTGCCTCCACGGCGTGGTGCAATCTCTCGACGAAGCGATAGACCTCCACGAAGTTGTTGTATAGCGGTACCGGTGCGACGCGTATCACGTCCGGTTCGCGCCAGTCGCACACCACGCTGTCAGCTTCGAGGTGTTCGAAAACCGCATGGCCATTGCCACCGCTGAGTCTGAGCGAAAGCTGGCACCCGCGCCGGGCCGGTTGCAACGGGGTAATAATCTCTACCGCGTCGTCCAGCCGCTCGCGCATGCCGAGCTCCAGAAATCCGGTCAACGCAAGTGACTTCGTCCGCAATTCGGCCATACCGGCCTGGTGAAAAAACTGCAGTGACGCAATCAACGATGTCATTGCAAGAATCGGCGGATTGGACAACTGCCATCCTTCCGCCCCGGGAATCGGGCGAAATTCCGGCCCCATTCGAAAGCGGCTGCTTTTGTCATGTCCCCACCATCCGCAAAAACGCGGCAGACTGTCGTCGTCGGCATGCCGCGAATGGACAAAACATCCGCCGATCGCGCCGGGTCCGCCGTTGAGATATTTGTAATTGCACCACACCGCGAAGTCGGCGTCGGCATCATGCATATTGAGTGGCACATTGCCGACAGCATGTGCCAGGTCCCATCCGACCACGCAGCCTTTGTGTCGGGCGAGCGCAGTTACAGCCGCAATATCGAATAGCTGTCCCGAGTAGTACTGGACGCCCGGCAACATCACCAGCGCAATGGACTCGCCCTCGCGTTCGATCAATTCCAGCAGGTCTTCGTCACGGATTAGTTGCTCTCCGCTGCGCGGGCCGATCTCCAGCAACGCCGCGGCCGGATCCAGGCCGTGGAAGCGGACCTGGCTCTCCGCGGCATAGCGATCCGACGGGAATGCGGGCTTCTCGATCAGCAGCTTGAATCGTTGTTCGGTCGGGCGGTAAAAGCTCACCATCATCAGGTGGAGGTTGACTGTGAGAGTGTTCATCACAACGACTTCGTCGGGTTGTGCACCCACAACTTCCGCCATGTATGCAGTCAGATTTTCGTGATATGGCATCCATGGCCGGCGCGCATCGAAGTGTCCGTTGACGCCGAGCCGTGCCCAGTCTTCGAGTTCCTCCGCCATCAGTTCGGGAACAGTTCGCGGTTGCAGACCCAGCGAATTTCCGCAGAGGTAAATCAGGGGATTGCCGTCGTCGTCCGGCGGCAGGAAAAAACGCTCGCGCAATTCCGCGAGTGGGTCGGCAGCGTCGGCTTGTATGGCACTTTCGAGCGTGAAACCAGGGTTCATATCGGAGACCTCCGGGCAACTGTGCCAGCGCCAGCCGCGCCGATCAAATTGGCAACCGGCTGCTGCCCGGCCGCGGTCGATGGCTACCCGGCAGCGGTGCTGGCAATATCCATGTTGGGCCTGAGAGAGTCATATTAAAAAATATTAAAATACAACAGGTTATGCACTAAAAAATATGTATCACATCAAATATAAGACTGATCCGTCCCAAGCCGGGCCGGTCTGCCGGCATGGCTGGTTTCAGCGCGGCGTGGTCACCCGCAGCGGGTGCAGCACGGGCCGGCTTGGTGCGGCGTCGCTCGCGAGGCGGGGTACCTGCAGATTGAGAAAATAGCGCCCATCGGGGATCGTGTCGGGCACGAACACCAATTCGGTAATCGTAGCGCCGCTGCGGCGCGCCAATGCCAGCTCGCGAGAGTCCGGTGGCAGCCCCCAGAAGATGCGGTGGGCACGAAGGTGGCCGCCGTCCAGCAGCCGGTCGATTGACGGCAGGTCCACCAGCAGATGGCGCACGCCAAACTTTACCAGCAGGGCCGCCGCAGCCGCGGTCAGGTACGGGCAAGGTTGCTCCGGGGGGTAAACGGCGTGTTGTTTTGCGGGTGTGTTTGGCAGTGTTCGAACAACTACTGACGTGCAGCCGGGTTTCCAGACGCCTTCCAGTGCAGCGGCAAGCACGCCCGCTGAAATCAGGTAATCTTCGTCGGCTCCGTGCGGCCCGGCGTCGTCATCGCTGTTGCGCGCTGGTATCGGTGCCACGCTGATTAACGCCGCGGCGCCGACGAACCCGCTTGCAATCCGATCGACTCCGAAACGCTGGTCGGTGACGTGCCCGACACATTCGGTGTGGGTGCCGTTGCAATGCGGCGTGAGCGTCAGCGTCTCGCAGTTGCAACTGCCGCCGAGGCGGGTGTCTCCGGTAAATGAGCCCGCATTCAGGGGCTGGCTCGTCGCCGGTGCCGCGCCGAAATGGTTTGGCTGGCTGCCGTCCGGGTGCAATGCGATGGCAATGTCATGACCAGCCGGATCGACTTCGCAGATTTGTCCGTCGAGTTGCAGCTGCAACATTTCTAGACAAACTGCTCGCGCTTGAGGCCGAGCCATTCGAGCGCGGTTCCGGCCAGCAGCCGGTCGCGCACGGGTCCGTCAAGATCCGCCATCGATTCGATCAGTTCGCCCGGAACACTCTCGCCGAGCGGGAAGGGGTAGTCGCTTCCCATCGCAATCGACTCGGCGCCCATAAGCTTGATCATGTAGCGCAGCATATCCGGATCATGGACCAGCGCATCGACATAAAATCGGCCGACATAGTCACGCGGATTGCGTTGGTTGTCGACAGCGCACAAGTCAGGGCGTACCTGGAAGCCGTGCTCGATGCGACCGAGCGTCGCGGGGAACGCGCCGCCGCCATGCGCAAAGGCGACCTTGAGCCGCGGCAGTTTCTCGAAAACACCGCCGAATATCATCGAGCAGATCGAAAGAGCGGTCTCTGCCGGCATACCGACCAGCCACGGCAGCCAGTATTTTTGCATGCGGTCGCGGCCCAGCATCTCCCATGGATGGACGAACACGGCGGCGCCGAGTTCCTCGGCTGCCTCCAGCACCTCGAACACCCGGGCGTCATCGAGATTCCAGCCGTTGATATGGGTGCCTATCTCTATCCCGGCCAGCCCCAGCGAGCCGACACAGCGTTCGAGTTCGGGAATAGCCAGGCGCGGTTCCTGCATCGGCACCGTGCCGAGACCAACAAAGCGTCGCGGATTGTCGGCTACGACTGCGGCGATATGGTCGTTGAGAAGGCGCGACAGGTCCAGTGTATCCTGTGGTTTGGCCCAGTAGCTGAACATAATCGGAACAGTCGACAGAACCTGTACGTCGACGCCGTGATCTTCGCAGTCGGCAATGCGGATATCCGGGTCCCAGCAATTCGCGCCTATCTCGCGAAAGAACTTGCCATCCTGCACCATCCGGCCACAACCGGGTCCGTGGCGTTGCAGCTGCACGAACCCGCCGTAGCCATAGCGCTCTTTAAGATTTGGCCAGTCGGGTGGAAGGATGTGCGTGTGAATATCTATTTTCACTACGGAACCGGTGGGGTCAGTATGCTGCCGCATTGGTTGCATGTGCGCAGTGATTCATCCGCATAGAAACGATCGAAAACGGGCTTAAGTTCGGTTTCTATGTTGTGCAAATGAAAATACTCCTCATGCAGTCGGGCATTGCAGTGTTCGCAAAACCACATGAAACCGTCTTTTTCGTCCGCCTCACGCTTGCGTTCCACGACCAGCCCAACGGTATCGGCGAAACGCTGCGGTGAATGGGGAATGCCGGCCGGGAGCAGAAATATTTCACCTTCGCGGATGGGTATATCGACAGGCTGCCCGTCCTGCATCGTCTTGAGCAGCATGTCACCTTCGACCTGGTAGAAAAACTCCTCGCCGGGGTCGTAGTGATAGTCCTTGCGCGTATTGGGACCACCCACCACCATGATGATGAAATCCGACTGTTGAAAAACCTGTTTGTTGCAAACGGGTGGCCTTAGTGCCTCGCGGTTGGCGTCAATCCATCCCCGAAAACTGAAAGCCTTTAGCTCGCGCATTGCTGGACTCCTGTGACGGTGCCGCGCCGGGCAGACGCGAACAGCCTGAGCCCCAATTGTAATAGCAGCCGCCCGCGAAAGCGTGATTGTCTTCGCGGGCGGCCGGATTGGCAGGAAATGATCAGGCGGCGCGCGGCTGTCTGAGCCCGGTCTCCACCGCGAGTGCCTCGAACTGCTGCACCGGCACGGCGAGCATCTCCACCCCGTGCGCTGTCGCATGCCTGCGAACGCTCGCGGGGATGCTGTTTGCCACGACGCAGGGTGAAATAGGATGACCGGTGCGCTGTTGCAGTTCCACGGCACAGCGCCGCGCTTCGTCGACTATCAGCGGCGATGCATGGCCACTGTTAACTTTTACCGCAAGTAACGGGCTCTCCCGGCGCTCGATCAGAAGATCGATGTATCCCGCCTCGAGCTCGATGAATTCGTCCTTGATGCGTTTGATATCGCCGAAAAGCCAATCCGCGCAGTGGCTGAGCACCTCGGCCATCTGAAATCTGTTCATGGTCGTGTCTCCTTGCTCCATTCAGCCGCGATTGGCTGTTCCTGGTGGAGGAGATACTAGGGCTGCACGGATACCGGATCATGTCCGAATGCGCCGCTGAGTTATCCCTATGCGTCGCCTTCAGCGGGCATTTGCAGCGCCAAGACCGGCGCAATCAACGCACCAGAGACCGCCGACACCGTCCGCATCAATGCGCGCGGCAGTCAGGTTTCGCCCCCACACGCAGCCGGTATCGAGGCCGAGCAGGCGCGGTTCCTGGAGTAGCCCCAGAGCGGACCAGTGGCCGAAGACGATCGGTGTGTCCGCGCTCGCGCGATTTTTTACCCGGAACCATGGCATGAGCCTGGACGGCGCGTCCGCGGGCGCACAGGCCGGACCGAGGTCGAGGCGTCCTTTGCGATCGCAAAAGCGCAGCCGGGTAAAACAGTTGATGATGAAGCGAAGCCGGTCATATCCACGCAACTTGTCACTCCAGCGGTTTGGCTTGTTGCCATACATATTCTTCAACAGATCGCGATAGTCAGGCCCGGCAAGTTCGCGCTCGACCTCCCCGGCATAGCCGAGCGCGGCTTGCAGTGACCATTGCGGTGCCAGGCCGGCGTGCACCATCAGGACCCCGACCGTCGGGTCGTAGTGGGCGAGCGGCAGGTGGCGCAGCCAGTGCAGCAATTCATCGCAATCTTGCGACCGGATAACCGGCGCGAGGGTTGGCTGGCTCTGCAGCGACTTGACGCCGGCGGCGATTGCGAGCAAGTGCAGGTCGTGATTGCCCAGCACGGTAACCGCACTGTCGCCGAGACTTCGAACGAGGCGCAGTGCTTGCAGCGATTCCGGTCCGCGATTGACGAGGTCGCCGGTTATCCACAACTTATCGGTGGCCGGGTCAAACTGAATTTTATCCAGCAGCCGGCGCAGCGCAGTCGCACAACCCTGGATATCGCCAACAGCGTAAATGCTCACGATACGGGAATACCGTGACCGTCAGTGCAGGGTGCCGGGCACTGCCAGCGTGAACGGAGATATCGGCGCTTCGAAGTGATGCCCGTCGTCGGCCAGCATCTGGTAGCTACCCTCCATGCTGCCAACCGGTGTTTCAATCGCAGCCCCGCTGGTGTAACGAAAAGACTCGCCGGGTTTCAGGTGCGGATGCTCGCCGACGACACCCTCGCCGCGGACTTCCTGCTTGCGGCCGTCGGCGTCGGTGATGATCCAGTGGCGGGTGAGGAGTTTGGCCGGCACCTCACCGCTATTGGTGATCGTGATCGTGTAGGCAAATACGAAACGACGTGAATCGGGGTCGGATTGGTTGCGGATAAACTGCGTTTTGACCGCGACATCGACGTCGTATCCCAAATCCTTTCTATCGCTCATATAGCTCCCTTGCCTTCGCTCAGTCATCGAGTCGGACCGCCAGCACGTCGCACGGAGCGCCGTGCAGAACCGCGTCCTCAGTGCCATGGCGCAGCAAGGCAAGGCCATGCCGTTCATGGCTGCCGACGACGACCAGGTCGATAGTGTCTTCATCGACGACCCGCATAACCTCACCTTTAATGGTGCCGACTTCCACGCGCCCGCGCGCTTCACCAAGATGGTGGCTCCGCGACAGCGCATCGAGTCTTTCCCTGGCGTTGCGCACGAGATCCTTCTCGATATCAATCGCCGGCATCAACGCCTCGCCCATGGGCTCGACCGGCACGTACTCGACCACGTGTAGCAGTGCCAGCTCTGCGCCGAGCCGGTGTGCGACCTGGTTTGCCCGGCGAATGATCGTATCGCTGTCCCCGGTTAGATCGACAACGGCCAGTATTCGCTTGTAGTCAGACATGTGATGCCACCGCTCCTTTGCACCGACCCCAGTATACCGAGTCGCGCCGCAGTCTGGCCGCAAACCTGTCTCAATCACCGCTGGCCGGGGCCAGGTTCGCGACCCGCACGAAATCGCCCGGCGCGAGCCGCTCGGGGCGGTCGCCGGGGTCGATGCCCAGTTGCTCGAGTTGTGCCGGTGTAGCGAAGCCTGCGAGTGCGTTACGCAACGTTTTGCGGCGGAACGAAAACGCCTGGCGTACGACATCGGCAAAGCGGTGCGGATCGGACGGGGCGGGCGGGGCAACCGCATGCGGCGCCAGACGCAGGAACGCGGACTCCACCCTGGGTGGCGGATTGAACGCACCGGGCCCAATATGAAACAGTGGCTCGGCCTCGAAGTAGATCGCAAGCATGATCGTCAGGCGGCCGTAGCGTTTGTTCCCCGGCGCCGCCGCAATTCGTTCGACCACTTCCTTCTGGAGCATGAAATGCATGTCCTGAATACACTCGCGCTGTTTGACGAGGCGGAACAACAGCGGCGTGGAGACGTTGTAGGGTAAGTTGCCGACAATCCTGAGCTTTTCCTGCGCCGGCGCAAGTGCGCAAAAGTCGAACTCCAGGGCATCCGCCTGGTGGATGCGCAAATCTCCGAGTCCGGCGCATCGGGCGGTCAGGCGTGGAATCAGGTCACGGTCGAGCTCCACTGCATCGAGGCTGCCGGTCTGGCGCAGCAACAGTTGCGTGATCGCGCCAAGGCCCGGGCCGATTTCAACGATATGTTCGCCCGCGGTGGCGCCGATCGTGTCGACGATCCGCTGGATGATGCCGGGATCATGGAGAAAATGCTGACCGAAACGCTTGCGCGGCCGGTGCGTCATTGCGTTGTTCCGCGGCGCCGCGCAAGGTCGGCCGCGAGCGCGACTGCCGCGGTCAGGCTGCCACAGTCAGCACGGCCACTGCCGGCGAGGTCCAGGGCTGTTCCATGATCGACCGAGGTTCGGACAATGGGCAGACCCAGCGTGACGTTGACCGCGCGGCCGAAACTGGCGTGTTTGAGCACTGGCAGGCCCTGATCGTGATACATCGCGAGCACCGCGTCGGCTGTTTCCAGCTGCGCCGGTGTGAATGCGGTATCGGCAGGTATCGGTCCGTCAACTTCTAACCCCTCGGCCCGAAGTTGGTCGAGCGTCGGCCTGATCGTCTCAATCTCCTCGCGACCAAGATGTCCGCCTTCGCCCGCGTGCGGGTTCAGGCCGCACACAAGGATGCGCGGCTGGCGAAGTCCGAACAGCCGTCGCAGATCGCGTTCCAGTACGCCGATCACCGCCCGCAGAGAGTCCCGGGTGATCGCTGCGCTGACCCGTGAGAGCGCGAGGTGAGTCGTCGCCAGCGCCACGCGCATCGCGCCGCCGACGAGCAACATCACCGGACGGTCGCTACCGGTGGCAGTGGCAAGGTATTCGGTATGGCCGGTGAATGGGATGCCGGCGTCATTGATCACGCCCTTGTGCAGCGGAGCGGTCACCATCGCGTCCACAGTTCCATCGAGACAGGCCGCGGCTGCCTGCTCGAGCAAGGCGAGCACATGAGCGGCATTTGCGGGATCGAGGTGGCCGGGCCGGCACGGTGCCGCGAGGGGATGATCCGCAATCACCAGGTGTCCGGGACGATGCGGTGGAATCGTGCCGCCGACGAAAGCAGTGAGCGAAACGTCAGCATCGAGACGCCGGGCGCGCGCGGCGAAGAGGTCCAGGTTTCCGGCCACCAGCAACCGCACCGGGAGCGATTTCGCAGCCAGCGCGATGCAAAGATCGGGACCGATCCCGGCGGGCTCGCCGGCGGTGACGACAATTCGGGGAAGCGCCACGTCTACGCAGCGCTAAAGCTTGTATTCGACAAAGGCCTCGTCACGTAGCTGCCGCACCCAGATTTCACTTTGTTCGGCAACCTTGCGCTGGAGGATCGCCATGTAGGCATCATTACGCAGCTTGTCCTGGGTGCTGTCGTATTCACGTACCTCGAGGAGTTCGACGATATGCCAGCCGAATCGGGTCTTGAACGGGTCGCTGATTTCGCCGATCTGCAGGTCCTTTACGACCGCGTCGAACTCGGGCACGAAGGTGCCGGGTTCGGTCCAGCCGAGATCGCCCCCCTCGGAGCCCGACCCCGGATCCTCGGATACTGCAAGCGCCACGGCGCCAAAGTCTTCGCCATCGAGAATACGCTGGCGGACGGCCATCAACTCGGTTTCGACGGTAGAGTCATCTTTCAACTCGTTGGCCGTCATAAGGATGTGACGAAAATGGGACTGAGTCACGAACACCGGGTCCACGCCGCGAACTTCGTTGATCCGGATGATATGAAAACCGCTCGAGCTGCGTATCGGTTCGGAGATCTGCCCGGCTTTCATGGCGGGGACGATATCCGAAAATATCGTCGGCAGCTGGGCACCTTTGCGCCACCCGAGGTAGCCGCCTTCAAGCGCATCCTGAGCATCCGAATAAGAGACCGCCATCTCACTGAATTCCTCGCCCTGAAGCAGGCGGCGATACACAGTCTGGGCTTTGTCGGATGCGACCTCGAGCTGCTCGGGTGTGGCAGAGGAAGGAATGCTGATCAGGATATGAGACATTTCGAATTCGGCGCTGGCGCCGGAAGTCTGCTGTTCCATCAGTTGATCCAGTTCGCGTTCCGATACGTTCACGCGCGAGTCGACATCCCGCTGACGCAGCTGTGAAATCGTCATCTCGCGACGCATTTCCTCACGATAGTCGGCGTAATCGATGCCTTGCTGGGCCAGCACCTGTGGCAACTGTTCGAACGAGACCTTATTGTTGGCGGCGATTCGCGCAAGGGTGCCGTTGAGCTGCTCTTCGGTCACCCTGATGTCGAGGCGGGCGGCCCGTTGCATTTGGATCTCCCCAATCACGAGGCGTTCCAGAACCTGTTGCCGCAACACTCCACGCGGTGGCAGCTGCACGCCCTGTTCGCGCAATCGCTGCGAGATCAGGCGCATTTGCCCTTCAAGTTCACTTTGCAGCACGATGCCGTCGTTGACGATCGCAACGACCCGGTCAAGCAGTTGTCCCGATGTCGATAACTCACGGGTTTGCGCGCTGGCCTGATTGCATATAAACACCGCCACGGCGGCGCTGATCAGAATGAGTTTTTTCATTGCACTGTAAATGACTCTGTTCCCTGAATTATTGGTAACCGAGAATGCCGTCGTGTAACAACGACTCTACGCTGGATCCGACGTTTGCCAGGCCCTTGAGTTCCAGTTGCAGCATGAAAGCCGTATCCCTGTCGCCCTCGCGGTCGGTAATCAGGCGGCGATACACTCCGCGCAGCGCCCAGCAACAGTTCTCGTATTCGAGTCCGATAAACCGCTCGAGTTCCGAATCGTCCCGAATCGAGTAATTATACCTGCCAATCGCGCGCCAGCGCTTCGCCAAAGGCCATGCAGTGGAAAGATCGATTTGCTCGAGCTGGTTTTCGATCAGCCGATAAGACAGATTGGCGACCCGGTCGGATTTGGGGCGGTACTGAAATCGCACCGCGGCCTTCTCGAACTCGTCCTTGTCCTGGTCCCAGCGCACGTCCAGATCGACGTTCCAGGCGTTATACAGCCCGAACCCGAGCTCGGCTATGAGGTCGGAACTGCCGCTGCTGTTGGGGGTCTCGCCGGGCAGGGATACGGACTCGTTTTCGAAGAAATACTGCTGCCCGACTGTTGCGGACAGATACTGCCGTCCCGTCTCGGGGTCGAAAACCCGCGTCGTCAGTCCCATCGCGATCCGGTTGGTGTCGCCGAGACGGTCCGGTCCGGCGTAGCGATTGACCTGGAACAACTGGACGAGATTGAAGTCCGGTTCGAGGGTGTCGAAAATCGGGATGTCATCCTGGTTTTTGTACGGGATATAGACATATTGCAGCCGCGGTTCGAGCGTGTTCAGCACGACCCGTTTCCTGCCCGCCTCGCGTTCGAGACGCATACCGGCATCCACTGAATAGATCGGCGCGGCGCGGTCCGGAGTGTCGTCAGTGGCGGCACCGTCTCCGATGTCGGACAGGCTGTAGACGGTGTAGCGGTACCCGGCCGCCGGGCGCAGATACATGCCGCCGCGTTCCAGCGGCAATTCAGCGCGCGGATAGATGTCCAGACGCTGCCCGGTGACACCGATATCGCGATCGAAATGCACGAACTCCGAATCGAGACCGAAGGTCGTCCCCATCCATTGTTGCGGCCAGCGCCCCTGGGCGATCAGTTGCGGCAGGCGCTCGTAAGGTTCGTCAATGCGGGCAATGGTGTCGTCGATGGTCTGGAAATTCTGGAAACGCCCCAGCAGTGACCAGTTCGGCGAATTGCGCTCGAATTCGAGCGCGCGCTCGAGGTGGGTCTGGCTGGTGGACGCCGCATTGCTGCCGAGATCCTCGAAGTAGTTGGCATCGCTGGCATCGGAGGCGTCAATATTGGCCCACCAGCCGTTGTCGAAACGGGTCTGGTGGAGAATTGCGGCGAAATGCCGGTTATCGCCGTCACGTTCGTCGTCACTCGGCAGGTATTCGAGCTGAATTTCGCCGGCGGTTTGTGGTTCGCCGAAAAGGTAGCGGAATTCATTGTTGTACTGGATGCCACGCTTGGTCATCAGGCGGGGCGAGAAAGTCAGGTCGTAGTTGGGCGCGATATTCCAGTAAATCGGTGTGCGCAGTTCAAAGCCGCTACGATCGGAATTGCCGATCTCGGGAATCAGGAACCCGGATTTTCTTTGATCGTCGAGCGGGAAAGTGAAGTAAGGCAGGTACAGAAACGGGACACGCTTGAACTTGATCATGGCCTTCTGGGCGGCACCACGTCCGGCTTCGCGGTCGAGTTCGATCTTGTCGGCTTGCAGCACCCAGTCTTCTTTGTCCTCGGGGCAGGTCGTGTAACGCACATCTTTGAGCTTGATCGACTCCTCGACACCGCTGCGAAGTGTCGAGGCGGAGCCGCGGATGCCGCGGTCGGGAATCAGAAATTGGGCACCGTTTAGCCGCGCATTGCCGGTCCGGCTGTTATAAACCGCGCTGTCACCGCGCAGCTCGACCCCGGGGCGTTGCAGGCGCACGTGCCCCGATAGCTCGAAATGCTCGGATACCGGGTCGAAGGTGGCGAGATCGGCGCGCAACCGGCTCTCGCCCTGGCTGACCTCGATATCGCCTTTGAGGCTTGCGCGGCCGTCACGGTACAGTTCAGCGTGATCGGCTGAAATCACGATGCTGTCGAATAGCTCAGACGGCACCAGCGACCATTCGCTCTGGCCGGGGTCGCTGACGGGACAGAGCTCCTGGGCTCCGGCTGCGTGAGCGGCGAGGCCCAACGCCAACGCGGCAGCGATTCGATTCGAAGACTTCATGCGGCGGCGGTACGATGGCACAGTTGCCGGGTGGCTGCAATGACTGCAAAGCAAACAATGAATACCGACAATGAGGGGCCCGCCCGGGCTCGACCACAGGGCGACGGAAGGCCGTTGCGACGAGGGCAGGATCGATGCGGGCAATGATACTTGCCGCTGGCAGGGGCGAGCGTATGCGGCCACTGACAGATACGGTGCCGAAACCGCTGCTCGAGGCCGGGGGCAAACCCCTTATCGTCTGGCACCTCGAGCGGCTCGCGGCGATCGGTGTCACCGACATCGTTATTAACCTCTGCTGGCTCGGAGAAAAAATCCGCGCTCGGCTCGGCGACGGCGACCAGTGGGGGGTACGCCTGCATTACTCGCCCGAACCGCCGGGGGCGCTCGAAACGGGTGGTGGCATTTTTCGCGCGTTGCCAAAACTGGGGGACGAGCCTTTTATTGCTGTCAATGGCGATGTCTTCTGTGATTTCGATGTCTCCCGTCTCGCTCTTGAAGCGCAAGATGTCGCTTGTCTCGTGATGGTTCCCAACCCGCCCCACAACCGTACTGGCGATTTTGTGTTGCGCGATGGCCGGCTCCGTGACGGTGTCAGCGCAGGCCTCACTTTTAGCGGCATCGCGATGTACCGCGCAACTTTATTTGACGGTTGCAGCGACGGTGTGTTCCCGCTGGCACCGTTGCTGCGCGCTGCAATCGGTGAGAACCGGGTCGCCGGCCAGCTGCACGGTGGTTTATGGCGTGATGTCGGAACCCCGCAACGGCTTGCGGAACTCGACGCCTACCTGAGGCAGGCGCCGGCCGGATAACCGAGCCGTTGCAATAGGTGCGGCACGAGGTCTTCGGCCACCTTGCGCGGATCCGCCGGACCGCCGAGCTCTTCCAGCTGAGTCACCTCCAGCCCCTCGAATCCACACGGATTGATGCGCTGAAAAGGTTCGAGATCCATCGCCACATTGAAGGCCAGTCCGTGGTAACTGCAGCCACGCCGGATTCGCAGGCCCACGCTGGCGAGCTTGCGGCCGTCCACATAGACACCGGGCGCATCGGCGCGCGGACTCGCCTCAATGCCGTAGCCGGCAGCGGTGTCGCAAACGGCAGCCTCCAGTGCGGTGACCAGGTCGCGCACGCCGAGTTTCTGCCGGCGCAGATCGATCAGCGGATAGACAACCAGCTGCCCGGGGCCGTGATAGGTCACCTGGCCTCCGCGATCGATTGCCACGATGGGAATATCGCCCGGCGCCAGGAGGTGGACGCGGCTGGCGGCCATGCCGAGCGTGAACACCGGCGGGTGCTGCAAAAACCAGATTTCGTCGCTGAACTTCTCATCGCGCTGATCCGTCAGCGCCTGCATGCTGCGCCAGGTCGGTTCGTATTCACACAGACCCAGCCAGCGCAGCCTGACCGCTTCGGTCACAGGCTCATCACCACATGTGGGCTGGCGGAGAGATCTTCGTAAATTGCATCGATCTGGGCCCGGTTCTGCGCTTCGATTGTGGCGGTTATCGACACGTACCGGCCGCCGCTGCTGCGTCGCTCGCTGATTCGGCTTTCATCCAGCACGCCCCAGTGGCGAGCAATGATCGCACGCACCTCACGGCGCAATTCCGCATCATCCTCGCCAAAGATCTTGATCGGAAACTCGCACGGAAACTCCATTAGCTCGTTGTCGCTCAAGAGATCTCGCCTCCGTTCTTTTTGCACTGCTGGTATAACTCGTGCACCCGCTGCCACAGCGGGCCCGGCCGGCCGTTACCGACTGCCGCGTCATCGAGGCGTGTGACCGGCAGCACCTCGCGGGTCGCGCTCGCGATCCAGACTTCGTCGGCACTGCGCAGGGTGTCCTCAGATATCGGCTGCTCGCCAACGTCGATGCCGTCGCTTGCCAGCAACGCCGCCACCAGGTCGCGCGTGGTTCCGGGCAGCAGGCGGTGGCTGTATGGCGGCATACGGACACAGCCATTCGTGACGATAAGTACGCTGCTCGATGCCCCTTCATGAAGCAGACCATCGCGCAATAACAAAGTCTCTTCGGCGCCGTAGTGAGCGGCCTCGCTGGCGAGGAGCACATTCGCCAGCAACGCCGTCGATTTGATATCGCAGCGCGCCCAGCGGATGTCGTCAGCGGTAATCGCCGTGACGCCGTTATCGCGTGCCGCGCTACGGTCCGCGAGTCGCATCGCCATCGCGAATACGGTCGGGCTAAGACCCGGCCTGATCCGATGATCGCGCCCGCTATCGGCGCCGCGCGAGATTTGCAGGTAGAGCGCCATCGAACCGGCACCGTTTTTCGCCACGAGATTGTCGAGCAGCGTGCTCCACTGCTGCCGTTGCAGCGGGTTGTCGAGATGTATCCCGTCGAGGCTGTGTTGCAACCGGTCGTAATGGCTGTCTGCGCGAAAAACGCGGCCCGCGTAGACCGGAACGACCTCGTAGACTGCATCGGCGAACAAAAAACCGCGATCGAGCACCGGCAGGCTGAGACCCGATAGCGGCGCATACTTGCCGTTCAGGTAGGCGATGTCGAATGGGTCGGCCATCAGGGCATGTCTATTCGAACCAGAGCAGAATTTCGTCCATCGCACGGTCGAGAAAATCACCGGCAGCGACAGGTTGCAGCGGATGTAACGGTTTCTCGAGAACGAGTTCCTCGTTTAGCGATACCCGCACCGTGCCGAGCTGGTCGTCACTGGCAATCGGCGCAACAACCTGAGCGTTGAGGTCCATTTCGGCATTCAGACTGTCGCGTTGCCCGCGCGGGATAATCACGAACACATCCTCGTCGAGGCCAAGATCGACGCGTTCCTTTGCTCCCTTCCATACCCGCACCGACGTTAACGGTTCCCCCGCCGCGAACAGTTTGTGGGTCTCGTAAAACTGGAAGCCATAGCCGAGCAGGGACTGACTTGCGCTGGCACGGATATTGGCGTTCGGTGTGCCCATGACAACGGAAATGAGCCGCATGTTATCGCGCTTGGCCGATGCTACCAGGCAATACCCGGCGGCCTGGGTCATGCCTGTTTTGACCCCGTCAACGGTACTGTCGCGCCACAGCAGCGCGTTGCGGTTGCGTTGCGTGATGTCGTTGTAGGTAAATTCGCGTTGCGAGTACCAGCGCCCGTAGTAGTCCGGGAACTCGACGATCAGGGCCCGGGCCAGCAGCGCCATATCGCGCGCGGTCGAGTAATGGTCGCTGCCAGGGAGCCCGGTCGCATTCTGAAAGTTGCTGGAAGTCATGCCAATGGCCAGCGCGGCCTGATTCATCATCACCGCGAACGTCTCTTCGGTGCCGGCAACCCTCTCGGCCAGCGCGACACTGGCATCATTACCCGATTGCACGATCATCCCCTGCATCAGGTCCTCAACCCTGACCCGGGAATTGACCTCGATGAACATCCGTGAACCCTCGGTTCTCCAGGCCTTTTCGCTGACCGTTACCTCATCGTCAAGACTGAGGCGGCCCGAACGAAGTTCGCCGAAAACCACATACGCGGTCATGATTTTGGTCAGGCTGGCAGGTTCGAGCCGCTCGTCGGGGTTCTTCTGCGCGAGTACCTGGCCGGTACTCTGTTCAATCAGTATATAGCCCTTGGCATTTATCGCCGGGGCAGCGGGTATCGGCAGGCTGGCCGATGCGGACAAGCTGCACAGCCATACGGCGGCGGCAACAAGCGGGTGGAGAAAAAGGGGGTGTCGCGTCCTCATTGAGCGCGGTTTCCTCTCTTGCGTAAGGGGTTGGCGGGACAAACGACAATTGTAACCGGCCCCGCGGCTGTGCCCAAAGTCCGGCTGCGGGTGATCAGGGATCCACGGCGAGATGGGCGTCGCGGATTCCGAGCTCGTCGAGCCTGGCGACAGTGGCATCGAACCGCGGGACATCGGGAACCGGGCCCACCCAGACCCGGTAGACGAGCGTGCCATCGCCACGTTTGACTGTGCGGATCTGGACCGTACCGAGGTCGTACTGGTTTAGCCACTCGGCCTGGCGATCGGCATTGGCGCGCTGCGAAAAAGCGCCGGCCTGCACGTACATCGCGCGCGCCGGCGCGGCCTCGATCGCGGCTGCAGCGGGGTCAACGACGGCCGGGCCGCTAACACTTCTGACCTCGACCAGCGCGGTACCGTCACGCACCATGTCGAGTTTGTGTGCGGCCGCATAGGACAGATCTATGATGCGATTGTCGACGAACGGTCCGCGATCATTGACCCGCACGACAATCCGTCGTCCATTGCTGAGATTGACCACCTCGACGCAGGCGGGTAACGGCAGCGTTTTGTGTGCAGCGGTCATCGCATGCATGTCATAGGCTTCGCCCATAGCGGTGGCCTTGCCATGAAACTTGGTTCCATACCATGAGGCTACGCCGCGTTCGAGATAACCGCGATTGCTCGGTAATACATGGTAGCGTTCGCCGAATACTTCGTAGAATGGCGGATTGCCGGCGCGGCTATGCGGCTCGTCGTGACAGGTGCCGCTGTCGGCGCTCGGGGGCGGCATGGTTGCGGGTGCGCCATCCTGATCGCGCAGGGGTGAGCAACCGGCCAGCACAAGAGCCAGTAGCGCCAGCCAGACGGGTTCAGGGCGCAACACTTGCCTCGGTATGGAATTTCGCTGCCACTGCCTCACCGAGCTGGAAAACGGCCAGCGCGTACATCGCGCTGCGGTTGTAGCGCGTAATGACATAGAAGTTGTTGAAGCCGACCCAGTGCTCCGGTCCGGCGCTTCCCTCGAGGACGATAGGCATCGCTTTGGCACTGTCGCCGAGGCTGGTCGTGAACGAGAGTCCTTGCTGGCGCAGCGACCCAACGGTATCGGTCAGCTTGAGGGTGTTCTTGCCCGGGTCGCCATCGCCGCCGTCGATCTGTGCCGTTACCGCGACCGGTTCGCCGGACTGCCAGCCGTGCTCGCTGAAATAGTTGGCTACGCTCGCGGTTACGTCTTCCCAGTCCGTCCATAGGTCGATGCGACCGTCGTCGTTGGCGTCAACGGCATAGGCCCGGAAACTGGACGGAATGAACTGCGGCGCACCCATGGCTCCGGCATAGGAGCCGGTCGCGACAAGCGGATCGACCGCCGACTCGCGGGTAAGAAGCAGAAATTGCTCGAGTTCAGAACGGAAAAACTTGGCCCGCGGCGGGTAGCTGAAGGCGAGAGTCGAGAGTGCATCGATCACCCTGTATCCACCGGTAATACGCCCGTAAAAAGTCTCGACTCCGAGAATCGCCACGATCGTGCGAGCAGGCACGCCGGTCTGCTGCGCAACCCGCTCCAGCAGTTTCTGGTGCTCGCGCCAGAACGCGACACCGGCATCGATCCGCTTCTGCGTGATAAAAATCTCGCGGTACTCATGCCACGGTTTGGTGCGCTCGGCCGGGCGGCTGATCGCGTCGAGGATTTTCTGCTTCGTTTCGGCCCCGGCAAAAAGGCTGTTGAGCCACGCAAGCTCGAATCCGTGCTCGGAATTCATTTCGCTGACGAATTCGGTGACCTGCGGATCGTCGATCCCGTGGGCGGCCGGCAGCGCCAGCGTCAGCGCCGTGGCCACGATGAATGTGCTTAGTTTCGCGCGGGTTTTTGAGTATGTCAGCATCAGGTTGGCAGCAGCTTGCGGTGGGTGTGGACGGACATGAGGATACCGAATCCGGCCATGAGGGTCACCATCGACGTTCCGCCGTAGCTGACCAGCGGCAGTGGTACCCCTACGACGGGCAGCAGTCCGGTAACCATGCCGGTATTGACAAAAAGATAGACGAAAAACGTCAGGCTGATGCTGCCGGCGATCAGGCGCGAAAACGTATCCTGAGCCTGCACCGCGATATAGAGGCCGCGACCGACGACGAAAAGATACAGGATCAGCAGAAACAGCAGTCCCAGCAGCCCGAATTCCTCGCCGGCAACGGCGAAAATAAAATCGGTCGATCGCTCCGGTAAAAACTCAAGCTGGGCCTGCGAGCCATTGAGCCAACCCTTGCCGAAGATCCCGCCCGATCCAATCGCGATTTTTGACTGAATGATGTGATAGCCGGATCCGAGCGGATCGTTTTCCGGGTTCAGGAAGGTAAGGACGCGTTGTTTCTGGTAATCGTGCATGAAATACCAGAGCACAGGCGCGGCACCGACCGCGAGCAGCGTCAGCAGCGCAATAATGCGCACCCGCAACCCCGCCAGCAAAATAACGATAATGCCCGAACTTGCGATCAGCAGCGAGGTGCCAAGGTCCGGCTGAACCGCAATCATCAAAGTCGGCACCATGATCAGGACGACCATCACGATAAGCTCGGACACGCGCGGCGGCAGCGAGCGCCGGTGCAGGAACCAGGCAACCATCATCGGTACCGCGAGCTTCATTACCTCGGAAGGCTGAAAACGGATGACACCCAGGTCGAGCCAGCGTTGCGCGCCCTTGCCGACATCGCCGCTTACCAGCACGAATCCGAGCAAAACGATGCCGAGTAAATACAGCCACGGCGACCACATTCGCAGGAAATTGGGCGGGATCTGTGCCGCAGCAAGCATGACGGCGAAAGCAAAACCGATTCGCACGACCTGGCGGGTCAGCAGATCCTCGCTCTGCCCGCCGGCGCTGAACAGGATTACCAGCCCTGCGCCCGAGACCGCCAGCAGACCGGCGAGCAGCGGACCGTCGAGGTGGAGATTGCCGAGCAGCCGCGCGGCCAGCGTCAGTTTTCGTTGCGGTTCGAAGTCCTGGGCGTCGGCAAACATCAGTCTTCCCGGCCGGCAAAATACTGATCGAAAATCTGCCGTGCTACCGGCGCCGCTGTGCTGCTGCCGCCGCCGCCATTCTCGACGATGATGCCGAGTGCGAGCTCGGGGTTTTCCGCCGGAGCGAAGGCAACGAACAAAGCGTGATGGCGGAGCCGTTCCTCAACCTCTTCGGCGTCGTATTCCTCTTCCTGGCCGATACTGAAAACCTGCGCGGTTCCTGTCTTGCCGGCAAAGCGGTAGCTCGCGTCCTCGGCGCTGCGTCGGGCCGTGCCGGTCGGACCATGCATCACCGCGATCATTGATTCATGTACTTTCTGCCAGGCAAGGGGATCGCCAAATTCCAGGTGCGTCAACGGGTCCGGGTCCAGCACGGTCTCCTCGCCGCTGACAGGATCGCTGTAGGCCGCCAGCAAGTGCGGCCGGAATCGCGCCCCTTTGGCCGCGACAATGGCGGTGGAATAGGCGAGTTGCAGCGGCGTCGCCAGCATATAGCCCTGACCAATACCGGTAATGACCGTTTCCCCGGGGAACCAGACCTGGTCCGCACGCCGCCTGAACGCGCGTTTTTTCCAGTCGCGTGATGGCATCAGGCCCGGTTTTTCGCCCGGGACGTCTATCCCGGTCAGACGGCCGATGCCGAAGGCAGTCATTATCTCGTGCATGCGGTCAATGCCGAGATCAACGGCCAACTGGTAATAATAGATGTCACACGATTGCGCGACGGATTCAATCAGGTTGACCCGGCCGTGGCCGACCTTCTTCCAGTCGCGATAGCGATGGGTTTGCCCAGGCAACATGTAATAACCGGGGCAAAATTGCTGTTCCTCCGGGTCTTTGCCGAGAAATGCCATGCCGCCGAGGCCGAGGATCGGTTTGATCGTCGATCCCGGGGGATACTGGCCGCGCAGCGCGCGGTTGAAAAGCGGTTTATCGGGATCAGTCTGGAGGTTGCTGTAGTCCTTTTGCGAGATTCCCGCTGCGAACTGGTTCGGATCGAAGGATGGCGTGCTGGTCATGATTCGCAATGCGCCGTCGCGTACGTCGATACCCACGACTGCGCCGCGCCAGCCCTCGAGTGCGGCGTTGGCGGCGAGCTGCAGCTCAATGTCGAGACTCAAGGTCAGATTGCGACCGGGTGTGGGTAGTTCCTCAACCAGGGTCTGCAGGCTTCGCCCTTCTGCATTGACGACGGACTGACGGTAGCCGACCGTGCCGTGGAGAAGGTCCTCGTATTGTTTTTCGATACCGAGCTTGCCGATATGCGAGGTGCCGGCGTAGGCGGATGCATCGATCCTTTTTGCATCCTGTTCGCTGATAGCGCCGACGTAACCCACCGCGTTGACCGCATCTGCCCCATACGGGTACGAGCGGATCAGGCGGGCGCGCACGTCGACGCCAGGGAAGTCCTGGCGCTGAACCGCGAATCGGGCAACTTCCTCGTCGCTCAACTGGTAGCGCAGCGGGACCGATTCGAACTTGCGCTTGGAGCGCAGCCTGGCCCGGATCGAGTCGAGATCTTCTGCCTCGATCAGCCCCAGCGCCAGCAGTTGCTCCAGCGTCTGTTCCAGATCAGGCACCTCTTCGCGGGTCAGCTCGAGCTGATAAGCCGGCAAATTCTGGGCGAGAATATTGCCATTGCGGTCGAAAATCAGGCCGCGAATCGGTGGAATGGGCTCGAGGCGTATACGGTTGCCCTGCGACAGATCGGCGAAATGCTGGTGCTCGACAACCTGCAAATGGGTCAGGCGGAGTGCAACCAGCACGACCAGCGCCAGAATAACCACCGTGGCCGCGATTGCGCGCGACAGGAACAGGCGTTTTTCCGCCCAGTGATCCTTGAGTGGGATATTGCCAATCATCATTCGGGACCCAGGGTGCCGGTTCGCATTAGTTTACCGCCGCCCGTCGGCGCAGGCGTTTCAGCGCCTCGAAAACCAGCGGCCAGATCAGGGTGCTGGTGAGGACCGGGAACCAGCGTGCCGCCTGGCCGACCGGTTTGCCCATGATGCCTTCTATCCAGAACAGGGCGAAGTGATAGAGGAGCAGTAACCATGCGACGGTAAAACATTGTTGCGGAAGAGGGAACACGCGGATCCGCAGGTGAAAGCGCATCAGCGGGTAGCACATCAGCGTCAGTGCCAGCGCGTGTTGTCCCAGCACTGCGCCCTTCAGCACATCCAGCAAGAGACCCGCGATCCAGGCCGTACCCAGGCCCACCCGGGCCGGTGAGGCAAGCGCCCAGAATATCAGCGCCATCGCTACCCAGTCTGCGTTCCACACCGCAATTTCGGGGCGCACCGGCATGATCGTCAGCATCAGTGCCGCGAACAGCGATAAATAGATTGGCCACCTGCGGTTGTCGCGACGCGCATTCACTGCTGCTCCTCCGCAGCATCCTCTGTGCTGCTTTCGACCGGTTCGGTGCCGGGGTCGTTCGCTGCCGTGTCGGGGGCCGGGTCTGCCTCCCCGGCAGCTTCGGTGTCAAGCGGGTCCCGCTCCGAGAATTCACCGGCCTCCAGTCCGAGTTCGGTCTCCGGCAAGGTCGGCTCGGGCAGCTCAGTGGGCCAGATCATCAGCATCCGGCGACTGCGATTGAGCGCCGCCGTCGGCCGAGCCATGACCAGCGCAAACGGCTCGCCCGGTTTGACCTCGACCGTGTCGACAATGCCCACCGGGTAGCCAGCGGGAAACTTGCCCCCCAGCCCCGAGGTAACAAGAAGGTCACCGGCTTCGATGTCCGCGTTGTTTGGCAGAAACGGCAGTGTCAGTCGCTCGACTTCGCCCGATCCCACGACGATGCTACGGAGTCCGTTGCGATTGATTTCGATCGGGATCGCATGGCTCGGATCGCTGATCAGAATAACCTCGGAGCTGAACGGCTCGGCCCGTGTGATCTGCCCCATGACGCCCTGTTCGTCAATCAGCGCCTGGCCCTGGTAGGCGCCTTCCAGCGTTCCCTTGTCGATGACCACGCGGTGCTGAAACGGGTCGAGCGCCACCGAGATGATCTCGGTGACCTTGACTTCGTCGGCAATTTCCGACGATGACTGCATCATTGCCCGCAGTGAACGATTCTCCGCCTCGAGTGCGGCGAGCTTCTGCAGGCGTGCATTCTGCTGCAGCAGCTGCCGCTGCAACGTCGAGTTGGTGTTGATCAACTGGTCGCGCGAGGCCAGGCTGTCGTCCGCCCAGCGCGCGACCGAGAACGGCAGATTGACCAGGAAACGGATAGGGTAGACCGCCACGGATATACCGTTACGCAAATTCGCAAGCGTGCCCTGCTGGTGGTCCAGAACCATCAACAGGACCGAAAGAAAACACAGTAGTAAGGCGCGTACGCCGAGGGAGGGCCCCCTGGTCAGCAGCGGGCGGGTCTCGGTGCCTCTCAGTTCCATGTAGTCAGCGTAGTCAGGAAATCAACGGGCCGGTCCCGCCTGGCGATCACTCCAGGCCGAACATGGCCGGACCGTGCTTGTCCATCAATTCGAGGACCTTGCCACCGCCACGCGCGACACAGGTGAGCGGCTCATCGGCGACGACTACCGGCAGACCGGTTTCTTCCATCAGTAATTTGTCGATATCGCGCAACAGCGCGCCGCCACCGGTCAGCACGATACCGCGGTCGGCAACGTCCGCGCCGAGTTCCGGAGGAGTTTGCTCCAGTGCCGCCTTGACCGCGCCGACGATGCCCTGCAAAGGCTCCTGCAGCGCTTCGAGAATTTCGTTGCTGTTCAGGGTAAAGCTGCGAGGAACGCCTTCCGACAGGTTGCGTCCCTTGACAGAGATCTCCAGCACTTCCTGGCCGGGGTAGGCCGAACCGATTTCGTGCTTGATCCGTTCCGAGGTTGCCTCGCCGATCAGGATTCCGTAGTTGCGGCGCACGTAGTTGATGATGGCTTCATCGAAGCGGTCGCCGCCAATTCGCACCGAGGCGGCATAGACGATGCCGTTGAGCGAAATCACCGCGACCTCGGACGTGCCGCCGCCGATATCCAGCACCATTGAGCCACGCGCCTCCTGCACCGGCATTCCCGCGCCGATTGCCGCCGCCATCGGTTCCTCGATCAGATAGACCTTGCGTGCGCCGGCACCCTCGGCCGATTCGCGGATTGCCCGGCGCTCGACCTGGGTCGAGCCGTACGGCACGCAAATCAGCACCCGCGGGCTTGGACGGATAAAGCGGCCGCCATGGGCTTTCTTGATAAAAAACTGCAGCATCTTCTCGGTCACCGTGAAATCGGCGATAACGCCGTCTTTCAGTGGCCGAATGGCGGTGATGTTGCCGGGAGTACGCCCAAGCATGCCCTTGGCGTCCGAACCGACCGCCTCGATAACCCGACCGCCGCGGCCCGGTTGTTCGCGGATGGCCACGACCGACGGTTCGTCCAGGACGATGCCCCGGCCGCGAACATAGATAAGCGTATTGGCTGTCCCGAGATCAATGGACAGATCGTTGGAGAAGTAGCCCAACAGGTTTTTGAACATAGGGGTTTCGTGGCCCGGGGGGTGGTTTGGCAAAAATAACGCGGTACTGTAACAACGGGTGGGACTTGCGGCAAGCAAGCGCTATCATTGCCGTTTTGCCGAGCAGCCGTGGAGGCCGACCGATGTCATTGAGTAAAGCCGAGGTGGAAAATATCGCCCATCTGGCGAGGCTGCAGCTGGGCGACGATGAGTTGCCGAATGTGATCGAAAATCTGTCGCGGATTATCGATTTTGTGGATCAATTGCAGGCCGTGGATACGGCTGGCGTCGAGCCGATGGCGCATCCGCTCGACATGGTGCAGCGGCTGCGCGAAGACGCGGTTACCGAGCAGGATCAGCGCGACCTCTACCAGGGCAATGCGCCGGCCGTCGAGGCTGGCCTGTACCTCGTTCCCAAAGTCATCGAGTAATTTTCAGCCCGTGCCGCGGCTTTGCCACGGCTGGAGCCCTCGCGTACGCCGCCGGGCGAAGCAAAATCTACAGGGATTTCAACAGACCCATGCATACCAAGACACTGGCCGAGCTCTCCGCCGCGCTGCAGGCGCGTGAATTCAGCAGCGAGGCGCTAACCGGGCATTATCTCGAGCGGATCGGGCGCCTCGACCCGGCCCTCAACTGCTTTATCACGGTAACGGCGGACGATGCGCTTGCCGCCGCCGCCGCCGCCGATCGGCGGATCGCCGCCGGCGACGCCGGGCCGTTGACCGGCATCCCGATCGCGCACAAGGACATTTTCTGTACCAGCGGCGTTCGCACGAGTTGCGGTTCGCGGATGCTGGATAACTTCGTTTCGCCTTACGATGCGACCGTCGTTGCGCGGCTCAAAGACGCTGGTGTCGTCATGCTCGGCAAAACGAACATGGACGAATTCGCGATGGGATCGTCCAATGAGACCAGTTTCTATGGCCCGGTTCGCAATCCGTGGGACACCGCACGCGTTCCTGGCGGTTCGTCGGGTGGCTCGGCCGCTGCGGTCGCAGCGCGGCTGGCGCCGGGCGCAACAGGCACCGATACCGGCGGTTCTATCCGCCAGCCCGCGGCGCTCACCGGTATCACCGGTTTGAAACCGACTTACGGCAGGGTGTCCCGGTTTGGCATGATCGCCTTTGCCTCGAGCCTCGATCAGGCCGGAACCCTGACCGCGAGCGCGGAAGATGCGGCGCTGCTGCTCGGCGCAATCGCCGGATTTGATTCGAGCGACTCGACCTCTGTCGACAAAGAGGTCCCCGACTACATGCTCCATCTCAACGATTCGATCGCCGGATTGCGTATCGGCATGCCGGTCGAGTTTTTTGACGAGGGCCTGGCGGGCCAGAATCGGGCGATGATCGAGCAGGCCCTGGACGTCTATCGCACTCTCGGCTGTGAGGTCGTCGCGGTCAGCCTGCCGAATCTCGCGTTGTCCGTGCCGACCTACTACGTGGTCGCGCCGGCGGAGTGCTCTTCCAATCTTTCACGTTTCGACGGTGTGCGGTTCGGCTACCGCAGCGCAGAGTCGGGGGATCTCCTCGACATGTATTCGCGATCGCGTGGCGAAGGATTTGGTGACGAGGTCAAGCGCCGGATTATGACGGGGACGTACGCGCTTTCGGCGGGCTACTACGACGCCTACTATCTCAAGGCGCAGCAGGTCCGGCAGTTGATCAGTGCCGATTTCAAGGCGGCTTTTGACAAAGTAGACGTACTGATGGGGCCGACGACGCCGACGCCGGCCTTCGAGATCGGTGCCAAGACCGCCGATCCGATCACGATGTATCTCAACGATATTTACACGATCGGCGTCAATCTTGCCGGTCTGCCGGGTATGTCGATTCCGTGTGGTCTGGTCGACGGGTTGCCGGTAGGACTGCAACTCATGGGCCCGGCATTTTCCGAGTCCCGGTTGTTGCAGGCCGCGCATGCCTATCAGAAGGAAACCGACTGGCACCGGCAGCTTCCCGGCGCAGACTATCGCTGATCAAGCGCATTCAATTTATTAGCAGAGAGCATTGAAATGGAGTGGGAGACGGTAATCGGGCTTGAGATTCATGCCCAGCTCAACACCAACAGCAAGATTTTCTCAGCCGCTGCCACCGCTTACGGCGCAGAGCCGAATAGTCAGGCCTGTCTGGTGGATCTCGGGTATCCGGGCGTGTTGCCGGTGTTGAACGTCGAGACAGTGCGCAAAGCCGTCAAATTCGGTTTGGCGGTCGGCGCGACTATCTCGCGGCGCTCTGTTTTTGCGCGCAAAAATTACTTTTATCCCGACCTGCCAAAGGGTTACCAGATCAGCCAGTATGAGTTGCCCATCGTCGAGGGTGGCGAGGTTGAGATTGTGCTCGAAGACGGTGTCCGCAAACGCGTCGGTATTACCCGGGCGCATCTGGAGGAGGACGCTGGCAAGAGCCTGCATGAGGATTTTCACGGCATGACCGGCATCGACCTCAATCGCGCCGGCACGCCTCTCGTCGAGATCGTCTCGGAGCCGGACATGCGTTCGGCGCGCGAGGCGGTCGCATATATGAAGACTATTCATCAACTTGTGCGCTATCTGGATATCTGCGATGGCAACATGCAGGAAGGTTCGTTTCGCTGCGATGCGAATGTGTCGGTTCGGCGCAAGGGCGATAGCGCGTTCGGCACGCGCGCTGAACTGAAGAACCTGAATTCGTTTCGTTTTATCGAAAAAGCGATAAATTTCGAGGTCGAGCGCCAGATAGACATCATCGAGTCGGGTGGCAGCGTCAGTCAGGAAACACGGTTGTATGATCCGAACAAGAATGAGACGCGGCCAATGCGCAGCAAGGAAGAAGCGAACGACTATCGCTACTTCCCCGACCCCGACCTGTTGCCGGTTGTTCTCGATGATGTCTTCCTGGAGCAGGCTGCGAGCGGGTTGCCGGAATTGCCCGCGGCGAAACGGCAGCGCTTCTGTGCCGAGTACGGGTTGTCCGAGTACGATGCCGATGTGCTGACGACGAGCCGCGAACTGGCAGACTATTTCGAGCATGTCTGCAGGAGTTTCAGTGGCGATCCCAAGCTTGCTGCCAATTGGGTGATGGGCGAGCTGTCGGGAGCGCTGAACAAGGCCGGTATCGAGATTGGCGCCAGCCGCGTCAGTTCGGCGGCGCTCGGCGATTTACTGCGCCGGATCGCGGACAACACCATCTCCGGGAAGATTGCCAAGGAAGTGTTCGAGGCCATGTGGAGCGGTGAGGGCACAGCCGATGAAATTATCGCGGCGCGTGGATTGACCCAGATTACCGACCCGGCTGCGATCGAGGAGATTATTGACGAGGTGATGGCTAAATTTCCGGATCAGCTTGGGCAGTACCGTGATGGTAAGGACAAGCTTTTTGGGTTTTTTGTCGGCCAGGTGATGAAGGCCACATCCGGCAAGGCCAATCCGGCCCAGGTCAACGAATTGCTCCGTGGGAAACTGGCGGGCTAGACCCGCATGCTGATTTCGCGGCCGCCCCGGGCCCTGGGGCGGCAAACTGCGCAACCGGTTTTCAACGGCCGAAGTGACGGAATATGAAAGACCGAGATACCTTGCATCGTTTTCTGTTCGAGCAATTCCCGGTGCGCGGCAAGCTGGTGCACCTCGATGCCTCATGGCAGGCGGTGCTCGAACGCCACGATTATCCCCCTGTGGTGAGGGAGGTGCTGGGCGAGGCCATGGCCGCGACAGCGATGCTGGCCGCCACCCTCAAGTTCGATGGCAAGCTGACATTGCAAATGCAGGGCAGCGGTCCGCTCAGCCTGGTGCTGGTTCAGTGCAGCAGCGACCTGGCGTTGCGCGGACTGGCGCGGTGGCGCGACGACGTGCTGGCGGGCAACCTGGCGCAGATGACCGGGGACGGACGCTTGTCGGTCACGATAGAAATGGCCGACCAACGCCGCTACCAGGGCATCGTGCCGCTGGAAGGCGTCAGTATCGCCGAATGTCTCCAGGCGTATTTCGCGCAATCCGAACAGATGCCAACGCGATTGTGGCTGACTGCTGACGACCAGAGAGCCGTCGGCATGATGTTGCAGAAACTGCCGACGGAGCACGGTGGCGAGGAGGGGGATGCCGACGGTTGGCCGCGTGTGAGCATGCTTGCTGAGACAGTGACCGATCAGGAATTGTTGGGCCTGGAAGACAGAACCCTGTTGCGGCGGTTGTTCTGCGAGGAAGATGTGCGGCTTTTCTCGGGTTTGCCGGTTTCTTTCCGTTGCAGCTGCACCAGAGACAAGGTCGAGTCCGTTCTCCGGATGCTTGGCAGCGACGAGATCAGTGGCGTGGTCGAGGAGCAAGGCAGCGTCGAGGTTTGCTGCGAGTTCTGCAACAAGCCTTACTCATTCGATCCGATCGACGTGCAGCGCCTGTTTCGCGACGGCGAAACCAGCCCGGGTTCGCGCACGCTGCACTGAATTCCGAAACAAACGCCTTATTGCTTGCAAAAGGCATCGCAATAAAATATAAACATATCTTTATATAATTATAATTATTCCAGGCATGAAATCCTCCGAGCTGATTCAGGCGCTGAAATCCGCTGGCGAACCCAGCCGATTGCGCATGCTCTTGTTGTGCCAGAGCGGCGAACTGACGGTCGGCGAAATTACGCGCATTCTCGGTCAGAGCCAGCCGCGGGTATCGCGGCATCTGAAAATCCTGTGTGACGCGCAATTGCTCGAGCGTTTTCGTGAGCGCCACAGCGTGTTCTACCGGGTTCCTGCAAGCGGTCCGTTTTCGGCGCTGGTTGCACAACTGCTGGCAACCATGCAGTCCGCCGAATCCGAAACGGGAAAGGATGCCGACAATCTTCGGCGAGTGCTCGAGGAGCGGGTCAGCCTTGCCGGTGTCGAGTTCGAGCGTGACCGGAACTGGACAGGGGCCACGGGTTCGGCGGCCGACGAGGGCCGGATCCGCTGGGCTGTACTTAATCTTCTTGGCGATTCGCCGGTGGGCCGCCTGCTGGATGTGGGCACCGGGTCCGGCCGGATGCTGCGGTTGCTGGGGCGGCGTGCCTCGGAGGCGATCGGCCTGGATATTTCTGCCCGGGTGTTGTCTGGCGCGCGCGGGGTTTTGCATGGCGCCGGTCTCAGCCATTGCACGTTGCGTCAGGGCGACATGTATGAATTGCCCTTCGCCAACGCGGCATTCGACACGGTGACGTTTGACGAGGTGCTGAGTGTGGCCGAGCGCCCCAACCGTGCGCTCGCGGAAGCAGCTCGGGTACTCAGGCCCGGCGCGCGCATTCTCATCGTCGACCGGGTAGCCGGAGATTCGCCCGGGCTCGATACCGGCGATCTCGCCGCCCAGCTTGTAAATCTTGGCCTGCAACCCCTGCGCAGCGTGCCGCTGCGACTCGCCGCAGCGACGCTGATGGTGATGTTGGTGCAGCTATGCGACGTGCGGCGTCCGGCCGCCTGAAACCAGGAGGAATTCACCATGGCAGGCTCGACCGCACTGCAACCCGACAACGCTTTCGCTACTGACTCGAGCCGCCCGGTGCGGGTTTCGTTCGAGTTTTTCCCGCCGGCCAGTGAAAAAATGGAAGCCACGTTGTGGCAGTCGATCCAGCACCTTGCCCCGCTCGGTCCGACGTTTGTGTCCGTAACGTATGGCGCGGACGGTTCGACCCGGGACCGTACCCACAGGGTCGTTAGCCGGTTGTTGCGTGAGACCGCTATGACCGCTGCTCCACACCTGACCTGCGTTGGCGCTAGCCGCGAGGAAATCAGGACCATTGCCCGTGACTACTGGGATCTCGGTGTGCGCCATATTGTCGCGTTGCGTGGTGACCCGCCGCAGGACCAGCCGGCGTATCGGCCCCACCCCGATGGCTATGCCTATGCGGCCGACCTGGTGCGCGGTCTGCGTGAGGTTGCCGACTTCGATATCTCGGTTGCGGCGTATCCGGAAACCCACCCGGAGGCGCCGGATGCCGCGTTTGATATCGACAATCTGAAGCGCAAGCTGGACGCGGGTGCAAGTCGCGCCATCACCCAGTTCTTTTTTGACGCCGGCCTTTATCTGCGGTTTCGCGATCGCTGCGCGGCGGCAGGCATCGACGTTCCGATCGTGCCGGGCATATTGCCCATCACCCGTTTTCCGCAACTACAGCGTTTCGCGACGGCTTGCGGCGCGAGCGTTCCGCACTGGCTCGAGCGCGAATTCGAGGGACTGGATGACGATCGCGATACCCGCCGCATGATCGCCGCGAATGTCGCGATACACCAGGTACGGCAGCTGCAACGAGAAGGCGTCGAGGATTTCCATTTCTACACGCTGAACCGCTCGCAACTGACTTTCGCGATTTGCCACTCACTCGGCGTCAGACCGGCATCCGCCGCAGTTGCAACGGGTTAGGAAAAGACGATGACACTGACAGTGGACGCGGAACTGGCGCAGTTGCTGCGAGAGCGGATTGCGGTGCTCGATGGCGCAATGGGGACGATGATCCAGGAGCATCAGCTCGGCGAGGCGGATTATCGCGGCGATCGCTTTGCCGACTGGCCGACGGACCTGAAAGGCAACAACGACCTTCTGTCGCTGACGCGGCCCGACCTGATCGAGGGCATCCATCGTGCCTATCTCGAGGCGGGGGCGGATATAGTAGAAACGAACACGTTTAATGCAAGCGCGCCGTCGCAGGCCGATTACGGGCTTGAGGCATTGGTCCGCGAGCTCAATCACGAGGGCGCGCGCCTGGCCAGAAAGGCGGCCGACGATGTCGGTGGGCGCAGCGGCCGACGCCGGTTCGTCGCGGGCGTGCTCGGCCCGACCAGCCGCACTGCGTCACTGTCCCCGGATGTCAACGATCCGGCTTTTCGCAACATCGATTTCGACTCGCTGGTCGCCACTTACAGCGATGCGATTCGCGGTCTCGTGTCCGGTGGCGCCGACCTGATCATGGTCGAAACGGTTTTCGACACCCTGAACGCGAAAGCCGCGCTTTTTGCCTACGCTGAGCTCCGTGACAGCGGCGAGTGCGAACTTCCGGTGATGGTGTCGGGCACGATTACGGATGCCTCCGGACGCACGTTAAGCGGACAAACGACCGAAGCATTCTGGAACTCGATTCGCCATGCGTCACCGCTGGTGGTCGGGCTGAACTGTGCGCTTGGCGCGGAGCAGCTGCGCCCTTATGTGGTGGAACTGTCGAGAGTTGCGGATTGCTATGTCAGCGTGCATCCCAACGCGGGTTTGCCGAACGAATTCGGCGGCTACGACGACACGCCACAACAGATGGCCCAGCTGCTGGATGAGTTCGCTGCAAGCGGGCTGCTTAATATGGTCGGAGGGTGTTGCGGTACCACGCCGGCGCATATTGAGGCGCTCGCTACGGCGGTGGCGCAACGGGCGCCGCGGGACGTGCCGGAGACGCCGGCCGCGTGCCGGCTGAGCGGTCTCGAACCGTTCAACATTGGCCCGGACAGCCTGTTCGTGAATGTGGGCGAGCGTACCAATGTCACCGGCTCCGCCCGGTTCCGCAAGCTCATCGAAGCGGACGATTTCGCGGCTGCCCTGGACGTGGCGCGGCAACAGGTCGATGCCGGCGCGCAGGTCATCGATATCAACATGGACGAAGGCATGCTCGATTCCGAGGCGGTGATGGTTCGCTTTCTGAATTTGCTTGCATCGGAACCGGATATCGCGCGCGTGCCGTTTATGCTCGATTCGTCGAAGTGGAGTGTGCTCGAGGCGGGTCTCAAGTGCCTGCAGGGAAAGGGTGTCGTCAACTCACTGAGCCTGAAGGAAGGCGAGGCGCAGTTCCTCGAGCAGGCGCGGCTGGTGCGTCGTTATGGCGCCGCCGTGATCGTGATGGCCTTTGACGAAGAAGGCCAGGCCGAGACCGTGGAACGGCGGGTTGCCATCTGTGCGCGCGCCTACGGGCTGCTTACCGAAGAGGTCGGTTTTCCGCCCGAGGACATCATCTTCGATCCCAATATTTTTGCGGTGGCAACCGGGATCGAGGAGCACAACGCCTATGCGGCCGATTTCATCGCGGCAACCGCGCGGATCAAGGCTGAGCTGCCGCATGCGCTGGTCAGCGGCGGCGTCTCGAACGTGTCTTTTTCGTTCCGCGGCAACAACCCCGTGCGCGAGGCCATGCACTCGGTGTTTCTCTATCATGCGATCGCGGCCGGCATGGACATGGGCATCGTCAACGCCGGACAGCTCGCTATTTACGCGGAAGTTCCCGCAGATCTGCGCGAGAGGGTCGAAGATGTCGTGCAAAACCGCCGCGCCGATGCGACCGAGCGTTTGCTTGAAGTCGCCGCCGCGTTTCGCGGCAAATCGACCCGGATCGAGCAACGCAACGATCTTGCCTGGCGCGACTGGCCGGTCGAAAAACGGCTCGAACACGCGCTGGTAAAGGGTATGGACGAGTTCGTTGTCGCCGATACGGAAGAGGCGCGGCTCACCGCAGAGAGACCGCTCGCAGTGATCGAAGGCCCGCTGATGCAGGGCATGAACGTAGTCGGTGACTTGTTCGGCGCCGGAAAGATGTTTCTGCCACAGGTAGTCAAGTCCGCACGGGTAATGAAGAAGGCGGTCGCGCACCTGGTGCCGTTTATCGAGGAGGAGCGCGACGGTGTGTCATCGTCGAAAGGCCGCATCGTCATGGCCACAGTCAAGGGGGACGTCCACGACATTGGTAAGAACATCGTCGGTGTCGTGCTCCAGTGCAATAACTTCGAGGTCATCGATCTTGGGGTGATGGTGCCAGGCCAGAAAATCCTCGAGACCGCGCTGCGTGAGAACGTCGACATGATCGGGCTGTCCGGCCTGATCACGCCGTCGCTGGACGAAATGGTGCAGATCGCAAAAGAAATGCAACGCCTCGATTTCGAGGTCCCGCTGCTGATCGGCGGTGCGACCACATCGCCGGCCCACACCTCGGTGAGAATCGATCCCGAATACGAAGGGCCGGTCGTGTATGTAAAGGACGCATCGCGTGCGGTGGCAGTGGCGCAGAAGCTCGTAAGCGAGACGTCGGCAGCGCCTTATGTCAGTGAGATCAAGGCCGACTGCGCGCGCAGGCGCGAGTTGCATGCGGCCAAGCATCAGCGCGGCAATATGTTGTCACTCGCCGAATCCCGCGCGCGCGGATTCGCGCCGGACTGGGCCAGCTTCTCACCGCAGCGTCCGGCCGTCGACGGTATCCAGACGCTGGATACGGACGTGGACACGTTGTCCTCGTATATCGACTGGACGCCGTTTTTTGCAGCATGGGAGATGCCCGGACGATTTCCCGAGGTGCTGAGCCATCCCGATCGCGGTGCGACCGCGAGCGAGTTGTTCCGCGATGCCGAGGCGATGCTGGCGCGGATCGCGGACGAGGGCTGGTTGCAGCCGCGCGCTGTATTCGGGTTCTTTCCAGCCAATTCGGATGGCGACGATATCGTCATTTTCGATAACGAGGATCGCAGCGGGACGACCACCCGCTTGTTCAATCTGCGCCAGCAGCAGGTCCGTGGCGATGCGACAACTGCCTACTGTCTTGGCGATTTCGTCGCCCCATGTGCAAGCGGCGTTGCCGACTATGTTGGTGCGTTTGCGGTGACAGCGGGCCTTGAACTCGAAGAGCAGGCTGGGGCTTTTGAGGCCGCCCACGATGACTACAATTCGATACTTCTTAAGTCGCTGGCGGACCGCCTGGCCGAGGCCTACGCGGAATATCTCCATTTGCGCGTGCGCCGCGAGTTCTGGGGCTTTGCCCCTGACGAGGATCTGACCCTCGATGCGTTGATCCGGGAACGCTATCGCGGGATTCGCCCCGCGCCGGGTTACCCGGCGTGCCCGGATCACACCGAGAAACGCACGCTGTGGCAGTTGCTGGGAGTCGCCGACAGGATCGGGGTCGAGCTGACCGAATCCTGTGCGATGTGGCCGCCGTCATCGGTTAGCGGCTGGTATTTTGCCCATCCGCAGTCGCGATATTTTCAGATCGGGCGAATCAGCGATGACCAGTTGCAGGATTATGCGCGGCGCAAGGGATGGAGCCGCGCCGAGGCGGAGCGCTGGCTCGCGCCGGTCCTGACGCTAAAAGCCAACGCCGCGTAGCGCAGCGCCCGTGCGATCGGTTTGCCGTGCGTTGGCCGCGGTCAGTCGTCGCGACTGACTTTGTTGATAAACACGGCATCGAGCGGCACGTCGTCATGCATGCCGCTACGCCCGGTTGCTACCGCTGCAATGGTATCGACGACATCCATGCCCGATATGACGGAGGCAAATACCGCGTAGCCGAAATCGCGACCGCCATGGTCGAGAAACGCATTGTCGCTCAGGTTGACGAAGAACTGTGTCGTGGCGCTGTCGACTTGTGCGGTGCGCGCCATTGCGATGGTGCCGCGCAGGTTTTTGAGTCCGTTGTCAGCCTCATTTTTGATCGCCTCATGCGTGCGACGGCGCTCGAGGTCTTCTCCCATTCCGCCACCCTGAATCATGAACCCGGGGATCACGCGGTGGAATACGGTGCCGGCGTAAAATCCCTCGTCGACATAACGGAGAAAATTGCTACAACTGATTGGCGCCTTTTCCGTGTCCAGTTCGACTTGAAAGTCTCCGTGGGTCGTTGCAATGGTTACGGTTGTCACGTTTTTTCCTCAGTTGTGGCCGCCTGGTCTCGCTCGATAGGCGGCTCGGGTTTTGGTTTTGCCGGGACGGACAGGACACGAAGGACGGATTCATGTGGAATCGCCTCCATGCGCTGGCCCTCGACATCGTAAACAAACAGGAAGCGGGTAGTGCCACCGACAAGTATCCGGCTCATTCTCTCGGCTTCATCCTCCCAGCCGATTTCGATGTCGACGCGCTGACCATGTCCGGCCTGCACTTGTTCGACTTTCCAGTCGCTGTACAGAGAGATGAACAGAAACGCGTAGGCGACCAGAATGAAGACTTCCGCCAACGGATCGCGATAGGCCTGGTCTGACAGACTGCAGTAGCGCTGCATCACCCGGGTCTTGGGCGGGTTACGTAGCCAGTAGTCCCGTTCCTTGCCTGACAGCCAGCGCAGAAGGTAGACGACCGGGATCGCTGATCCGGCGACGACAAAAGTCAGCGGCTCGCGTAGCGCCGCGATCAGGAAGTCGGTTACCTCGGTATAGTCGAGAATATTGAGACCGAACCGGCGCAACAGCGACCAACTAAAAAGCAGTCCGACAAGCGAGGCCGCGATGTAGCCCAATGTCAGCGACAGGCCCGGATTGTCTCGCAACAGGCGCGCAATATCTTCGCGACGGCGCTCGGCGCGCGACGGCGCGTTCATATTCCATTCCTCGCGGCACGGCCATAGCCGACCCGCTCGCGGCCGCCATGGTCGTTAACGGTGGCGACCTGCCCGAACCCGGCTGCGGTCAGCAGGCTTGTCACGGCGTGGCCTTGACGGTCGCCATGTTCGAGAGCGATCCAGCCACCGGGTCGCAGGTACGACGGAGCCGCCGCAACGATTTGCCTGATGCTGTCGAGACCGTCGCTGCCGGCGGCGAGCGCATTTATGGGTTCGTAGCGAATATCGGCGCTCCGGAGATGGGGGTCATCGACGGCAACATAGGGCGGATTGCTGACGACGAGGTCGAATTTCCGGCCGGGGACGGCATCGAACCAGTTGCCGCAGATAAAATCGACGTTAATGATCTCCAGTCGCGTGCAGTTGAAGCGGGCCAGCGCAATGGCCTCTTCGCTTGCATCGGTGGCGACGATGTTGGCGTCGGGCCGCTCGCATGCCAGCGCCAGCGCTATTGCACCGCTGCCGGTACCGAGATCGGCAATATCCGGTTTGCGGCAGTCCGCGATCAGATCCAGCGCCGTGGCGACCAGTGTTTCGGTGTCCGGGCGCGGGACAAGCGTGTGACGATTGACGGTCAGATCCAGCGACCAGAATTCGCGCACACCGGTAATGTACGCCACGGGTTCGCCGCCTTTACGACGGTTGACGAGGTCGCGAAAGATTGCGAAAGCCTCAGTGCCGGGCTGTTCCTCCGGATGGGCGAAAAGATAACTGCGCGGTACCTGTAATACGAATGCAAGGAGCAATTCGGCGTCAAGGCGCGGGGAATCGCTGGTCGCGGACAGGTCGTCGCTTGCTTCGGCAAGTAGCGCGCTGATACAGGGCAGGAGAGCATTGATCGCGGACATGACGATATAGTACCCGCCCTTTAAGTAGAATACGCGCAGCATTGAGGGAGGAGAGGGGGCGATGATCTACAACAACACACTCGAGATGATTGGCAAAACACCGCTGTTGCGGGTCAGTCGTATCGACACGGGTGTATGCGAACTCTACCTGAAGCTGGAGTTGCAAAACCCGGCCGGCTCGATCAAGGACCGGATCGGCCTGAGCATGATCGAAGAGGCGGAGAAACGCGGCGATCTCAAACCGGGCGACACGATTGTCGAGGCCACGGCCGGCAACACCGGCCTCGGGCTTGCGCTGGTGGCGGCGCAAAAAGGCTACCACCTGATCCTGGTCCTCCCCGACAAGATGAGCCAGGAGAAAATTTTCAACCTCCGGGCAATGGGCGCCGAGGTCGTGCTGACCCGATCGGATGTCGCCAAGGGCCACCCGGAGTATTACCAGGACCTGGGCGCGAGTATCGCCGCGGAGAAAAACGCTTACTTCATCAACCAGTTCGGGAATCCGGACAACCCGAAAGCGCATGAGGAGACGACGGCGCCGGAGATCTGGAGTGACATGGATCATGCGCTGGATGCAGTTGTCGTCGGTGTCGGCTCCTCTGGCACGATCACCGGTCTGACACGCTATTTTGCGCGCGAGGCGCCGACTGTCGATATCGTGCTCGCCGATCCGGAGGGATCGGTACTGGCGGGGTTTATCGAAACCGGTGAGATAGGGCCAAGCGGCAGCTGGCTGGTGGAGGGCATAGGCGAGGACTTTATTCCCGATATCTGCGACCTGTCCGGGGTAAGCAAGGCCTATACGATCACCGACGCCGAGTCGTTTGCAACCGCTCGCGAGTTGTTGCGCAAGGAGGGATTGCTGGTCGGCTCGTCTTCGGGAACCGTTATCGCCGCCGCGCTCAAGTATTGCCGTGAACAGACCAGTACCAAACGCGTTGTCACGTTTGCCTGCGACACCGGTAACAAGTACCTGTCCAAGCTGTTCAATGATTTCTGGCTCGAGGACCAGGGTTTTATTCAGCGTGAGCAACACGGTGACCTGCGCGACCTCGTGGGCCGGCCGCATGATGAGCGGGCGACGGTGACGATTGGGCCGACCGACATCCTGACCACCGCACACAATCGCTTGCGCAACGCCGGATTTTCCCAGCTTCCGGTGATGGAGAATGAGCGCCTGGTCGGTGTTCTTACCGAAGACGACATCATTCGCCATGTCTTCGAATCCCCGGAACTGATGAACGCGGCGGTGCGTGATGCGATGCAGACCACGTTCGTAAGTGTGCGAAAGGATCTCGATCTGCAGCATCTGGTGTCGATCCTTCACGCCCAGCCTTATGCCGCGGTAATGGACGGCGATGTGTTCTACGGACTTATCACACGCGCCGATGTACTCAACCAACTGCGTAAGCAAGTGCAATTCGGGACGACGAGGCAATCATGAGCAAAGACGGAAAAGACGCTTTCGCCACACGGGTGATCCACGCCGGCCAGGCTCCGGATCCGAGTACCGGCGCAATCATGCCGCCCATCTATGCGACTTCGACGTATGTGCAGAGCAGCCCCGGCGTTCATCAGGGCTACGAATATTCGCGCACTCAGAATCCAACCCGCCATGCCTATGAGCGTTGTGTGGCCGATCTCGAAGGCGGTATCGCGGCATTCGGGTTTGCGTCGGGCATGGCCGCGATTGCGACGATCCTCGAACTGCTCGACAGCGGCAGTCACATTGTTGCACTCGACGATCTGTATGGCGGAACGGTGCGCCTGTTCGAACAGGTGCGCCGGCGCAGCGCCGGCCTGTCGTTTACCTTCGCCGACCTCAGTAACCCGGAGCAGCTTGCGCTGGCGGTGGGGCCGGATACACGCATGGTGTGGCTGGAGACGCCGTCAAATCCGTTGCTGAAGCTGGTCGATATTGAGGCCATCGTAGGCGCCTTGAAGCAACGCGATATCCTCGTGGTCGCGGATAACACATTTGCGACACCCTACATTCAAAAGCCGTTGCAATTCGGCTGTGACATCGTTGTCCATTCGGCTACCAAGTATCTTGGCGGCCATTCGGACGTTGTTGGCGGAATTGCGGTGACGGCGCGGACGGATCTCGCCGAGCAACTGGCGTTTTTGCAAAATTCAGCCGGGGCGATTGCCGGGCCGTTCGACAGTTTTCTGGCGTTGCGTGGAGTCAAGACGCTGGCGCTGCGAATGCAGCGCCATAACGAAAATGCGCAGGCGATTGCCGAGTGGCTCGCGCAACACCCGGCAGTCGAGTCCGTCATCTATCCCGGGCTTGCCAGCCATCCTCAGCACGAGCTGGCGCAACGGCAGATGAACGGGGCCGGCGGAATCGTGAGTTTCCGAATTCGTGGCGAACTCGACGCGGCGCGCAAGTTTATGGAGACCTGCCGCTTGTTTGCGCTGGCCGAAAGTCTCGGTGGTGTCGAGAGTCTTGTCGATCATCCCGCGATCATGACCCACGCATCCGTGCCCGCCGAAATGCGCGCCGCGCTTGGCATCAGCGATTCCCTGATACGCCTGTCGGTTGGGGTAGAAGACGTCGACGACCTGATCGCGGACCTCGACACGGCGCTCGCTGCCGCCGCCGGTTAATGCGCTGCATGGGGCGATGGTCGCGCTAAGGGGTTGCGATCGTTTCCAGCCAGTCGGGCACGTCGAGGCCCTTTGCCGCGAGAAATTCGGGGTTGAATAATTTTGCGCGATAACGCAACCCCGAATCGCACAGGATCGTGACGATCACATGGCCCGGTCCGAGTTCGTGCGCGAGGCGAATAGCGCCGGCGACGTTGACCCCGCTGGAGCCACCTAGAAGCAGTCCCTCCCCGCGCAACAGGCTAAACACCAGCGGTATCGACTCTGAATCCTCGATCCGGAACGCATGGTCGATGACGACATCATCAAGATTTCCGGTGATGCGGCCATTGCCGATGCCTTCGGTGATCGAATTGCCTTCGACTTCGATCTCTCCGCGGGTGTAGTAATGATAGAGGCCTGAACCGGCCGGATCGGATAGCGCAATCCGGACCGCCGGGTTGCGCTCGCGCAGCGCCCTTGCCACGCCGGCCAGCGTGCCGCCGGTGCCTACCGCGCATACGAAGCCGTCGACTTTACCGTCCGTCTGGTTCCAGATTTCGGGTCCGGTAGTGAGCGCATGGAAATCGCGGTTCGCCGTATTGTCGAACTGGTTGGCCCAAACCGCTCCCGCCGGGTCGGTCGCCGCCAATTGTGCGGCGAGCCGCTGCGACACGTGAACATAGTTCTCGGGATTGCGATAGGGCACCGCCGGCACCAGATGCAACTCGGCACCGTATGCGCGCAACGTATCGATTTTTTCTTTTGACTGGGTTTCGGGCATGACGATGACGCTGCGGTAACCCAGCGCATTGGCGACCATTGCAATACCGATACCGGTATTGCCCGCGGTCCCTTCTACAATGGTCCCGCCCGGTTGCAGTTCGCCACTGGCTTCGGCCGCGCGGACGATGCCGAGCGCGGCGCGGTCCTTGATCGACCCACCCGGATTCATGAATTCTGCCTTACCGAAAATCTCGCAGCCGGTTGCCGCCGAGGCGGCGGCCAGCCGCACCAGCGGGGTTTTTCCAATGCACTCCAGCACGCTCGTTCGCACGTCCATTTGTTGTCTCGCTGTATCCGTTCAGCCGAGCGCCGCCAGCTGGTCGGCCTGGTACTCGTTGGTAAGAGGTCCGACGATCTGATCCAGATCGCCCTGCAGCACGTCATCCAGTTTGTAAAGAGTCAGGTTGATGCGGTGATCGGTTATCCGGCCCTGCGGGAAATTATAGGTGCGGATGCGCTCCGAGCGGTCGCCCGAACCGACCAGCTGGCGTCGTTGCTGAGCCTGCTCGCTCTGTTGTTTTTCCTGTTGCGCGGCGAGCAGGCGCGCTTTTAGCAGCGACATCGCGCGTGCCTTGTTTTTGTGCTGCGATCGCTCGTCCTGGCACTCCACCACGATACCGCTTGGCAAGTGAGTAATACGCACGGCCGAGTCGGTGCGGTTCACATGCTGGCCGCCGGCGCCGGACGCGCGATACGTATCGATGCGCAGATCTCCGGTGGCGACGTCAACCTCGTCAACCTCGTCAACTTCGGGCATGACCGCAACAGTGCAGGCCGAGGTATGAATGCGCCCCTGAGACTCGGTCGCCGGGACACGCTGCACCCGGTGTGCGCCGGACTCGAACTTGAGATGCGAATAGACGCCGCGGCCAACGATGCGGCAGATGATCTCCTTGAATCCGCCATGATCGCCGTCGCTCTGGCTCATTATTTCGACCTGCCAGCCACGTCGCTCAGCGTATCTCGAGTACATGCGGAACAGATCGCCGGAGAAAAGCGCGGCCTCGTCGCCACCGGTGCCGGCACGAATTTCCAGATAGGTGTTGCGACTGTCGTTGGGATCCCTCGGTACCAGGTGTTTTTGCAGCTCGAGTTCGAGCTTCTCGCATCGCTGTGCCGCATCCTTGCGCTCGTCGTCGCCGAGTTCGCGGATGTCCGGCTCCGGGTCGTTGCTCATCTCCTCGGCCGTCGCGAGGTCTTCGAGCGCGCGACGATAGGTCTCGTAAGTCTTTACCACCGGGTCGATTCGCGCATATTCCTGCGATAGCTCGCGGAACTGATCCTGCTTCGCTATCACCGCCGGGTCCGACAGCAGCCCGGAGACCTCTTCAAAGCGTTCCTGCAGAGCATCGAGTTTGCGGGCAATGGACGGTTTCACGATGAATCAGTGTCCTCGTCCGGAGTGCCGTCGCGCTCGCCGCGGTTCAGGTTGAACAGCATTCGCGCGACGCGCAGAAGCTCGCGATCGCCGGCCTCGGCGGCCTCCCGCAACATTATGGTCGGCGAGTGCACCAGCTTGTTCACCAGGCTATGGGACAGCATTTCCAGCACCTGGTGCGGGTCGTGTCCCGCCAGCAATGCCCGCCGTGCCTGGCGCAGCACCTGGGCGCGAACCGACCGCGCATTGTCGCGCAACTCGCGAATGGTCGGTACGGCATCCAGGCCGCGTTGGCGCAACTGGTAGCGGGCGACTTCCGCACTGATGATTTCGTTGGCTTCCTCGGCGGCGGCTTCGCGTGACTTGAGGTTCTCCTCGATCACGCTTTGCAGATCGTCAACCGTGTAAAGATAAACGTCTTCGAGCTCGGCAACCTCGGGCTCGACGTCGCGGGGTACCGCGATGTCGACGATGAACATCGGGCGGCGCCGGCGGGCCTTGAGCGCGGCAGCGACCGCGTCGCGAGTAATGATCGGGGTCGGACTCGCGGTCGAGGAAATAACAATGTCGGATTCTGTGAGATGAGTACCGACCTCGTCGAGCGAGATAGCGAAACCGGAGAGCGGCGTCGCCAGATCGCGCGCCCGGTTGATGCTGCGGTTGGCAATGATCATCCGCTTCATGCCGTGACCGTAAAGGTGCTGCGCGACCAGCTCGATCGTCTGACCCGCGCCGACGAGCAACGCGCTGTGGCGTTCGAATCCGGCGAATATCTGGCGTGCAAGGCTGACTGCGGCATAGGCGACAGATACTGCACTGGTACCGATGTCAGTATCGGTCCGAACATGCTTTGCGACAGAAAATGCGTGCTGAAACAAGCCGTTGAGAACCGGGCCGGTCGTTCCTGCGGCATGGGCGAGACGGTAGGCATCCTTCATCTGGCCGAGAATTTGCGGCTCGCCGAGTATGGCCGAATCCAGCCCCGATGCCACGGCGAACGCGTGATGGACGGCGGCGTCCGCATTCAGAGAGTAGATGCAGCGGGAGAGCGATCGGTCCATTCCGCGCTGGTCCAGGAGCCAGGACTCCATGAATGCGGCATCGGTGCCGTTCAGGTGACAGTAAAGCTCGGTGCGGTTGCAGGTTGATACGATCAGGCTCTCTTCCACGCCGTCAAGCTGCCGCAATGCGGTCAATGCCGGCGGCAGGTGCTCGGGGCCGAACGCGACCTGTTCGCGAATGGCGACCGGTGCGGTGCGGTGATTGATACCAATTATGTTGAGGGCCATGACTGGCTGCGTATCCACGGAAAGGCGGATTTTCCGGTACAAGTGGCCTTATAACAAGCTTCGGCAGTCCGTATACTGCTAAATTCCCCGATTGAGGATTCCCAGCCCGCCCTATGCATATCCCCGTCAGCCTATTCGGCGTTGCCCTTGCGCTTTTTCTGGGGGCCTGCGCAAGCCAGCAATCGAGTCCGGATTCGGACCCGGTTCAAACGGCTGTGCGGCAGGAACAGCCGCTCGCCGGTGACGCCAGTGAGGCGACCTATCACGCGATGCTCGGTGAGATCGCGCTGCAACGCGAAATGTACGATACCGCGGTCAACGAGTTCAGACGGGCCGCCGAATTGTCGACCGATCCCGATCTGATCGAGCGCGCGACGTCGCTGGCATTTGCCTACGAGCGGTATGACGATGCGCGCGTGTGCGCGCGGCGCTGGTTGCTGGTCGAACCCGAGAATTATTCGGCCCACAGGTTTCTGGCGCTGATCGAGTTGCGTGAGGACAACGTCGATGCGGCGCTGCCGCACCTGCGAATGGTGCGCGATGCCTATGGGGCGCACGGTGCCGAACCTGACCTGGGGCTGCTGGCGTTGTTGCTGCAGGAGGAGAATCATGCAGCCGCCACCGCGGCGATGCAGAAACTGGTCAAGGAACAAGATACCGCCGAGGGTCGTTATGCCGTCGCCGCGCTGGCATTGCAATCTTCGCAGTTGAAGCTGGCCCGCTCGAGTTCGCGGCGGGCGCTGGAAATGCGTCCGGAGTGGGACGCTGCCGGGATGCTGCTGGCGCGCACGCTGATTGCCAGTGGTGAGGTAGAAGAGGGTATTAGCCAGGGTGCGCGGGTGGCCGCTGCCACCGAGGACCCCGCCGTACAGCTCGATTATGGTGGCATGCTTGCCGGCCTCGGCCGCTACGACGAGGCGTTGCTGCAGTTCGAGGCGGTCAAGGCCGAAGGATCGCGGGAAAACGACGCAGTCCGTGCGTTGGCGCTGGTCTCGATGCAAGTGCGCGATTTCGATACGGCGCGAAAATACTTTGGCTGGCTGGTTACCACCGGATACTACGACGAGGGCTACTACTATCTGGGCCGGATCGCGCGGCAGCAAGAGCTGTACGACGATGCGCTGGTCTATTACCGGTCCGTCGAGCCCAGCGAGTACTTCCTGTCGGCGCAGATAGAAATCGCCGATATCTTCCTCCAGCGCGGCGATATCGAGGAGGGGCGCCAGCATTTGCGCGAACTCGCGCGGGCCTTCCCGGATTATGCGGTTTCGGCGGCGGCCGCCGAGGCGGATTTGCTTGCCGAAAGCGGCGATACCGACGCGGCCCTGGCGCTCTACGCGCAGGGGATAGCGGAGCAGGATGGCGCCAGCGAGCTGCGCTACGGCCATGCATTTTTGCTCGAACGGCTGGGGCGAACTGATGAGGCGGTCAGGGAGTTGCGCGGTATTCTCGCCGACAACCCGGACGACCCCATCGCCCTGAATGCGCTTGGCTATACGCTGGCGGACAATGACCGGAGCTTGCGCGAGGCGCAAAAGCTGATCGAACGAGCGCTCAAGCTCGACCCGTCAAATGCGGCGATCCTCGACAGTATGGGCTGGGTCCTGTACCGCCGCGGTCGCGAGGAAGCGGCGATACGATATTTGCGGCGTGCGCGGGTTTTATCGCGCGATCCTGAGATCGCCGCGCACCTGAGCGAAGTACTGCTTGCAACCGGTGCCCGTGCCGAAGCGCGCGAGGTGTTCGAATCGGCGCGGCGCGAATATCCCGATAGTGACGTCATTGAGGCCGTGGCAGCACAGTTCGATACATGATGCGCGTTTTCGTTCTGGTCCTCGTCATCTTCGCCATGGCGGGATGCGCCGGATTACGCAAGCCCGCGCCAATGCCGGGAGAGTGGCAGGATCGGGCGAGCCGTTTGCAGGACCTCGACCAGTGGAATGTGCGCGGCCGTCTCGCCGCGAAAACCGACGCTGACGCATTTAATGGTTCGGTGGTGTGGACTCAGGCCGGCAGTTTCGTTTCCTTGTCGTTTCGTGGACCGCTCGGAGTCGGGGGGTTCCGCCTTGTCGGTAACGATGAGCAGATCACGCTCGACATGTCGAATGGCGACAGGTGGGAGCTCACCAGTCCGGCCCAGGAGTTGCGCCAGCGTATCGGCTGGTCGGTACCTCTGGCCGGTCTGCGTTTCTGGATGCTGGCGTTGCCGGATCCGGCAACGCCAGCGGATCTCGAGTTCGGCGATGACGGCCTGTTGCGGCAGCTGGATCAGCAGGGTTGGGTCGTGAGCTTCGATTCCTACAGGCAGGTGCAGAACGAGTGGTTGCCGCACAAGCTGGTGGTTGAGCAGGCCGGCGTCCGGTTGCGGTTCGCGGTGGATCGTTGGCGTCTCGACTATGCCACGGCCGGCCGGATCCAGTGACGTTGCGCAACGACATGTCTGCGTGGCCGGCGCCGGCCAAACTCAACCTGATGTTGCACATCGTCGGGCGCCGCGACGACGGTTATCATTGCTTGCAAACGGTTTTCCAGTTGCTCGACTTCGGCGATGAGTTACACTTTTTGCCGTGTGAGGAATCCGTCATTGAGCGCGACGGAGACCTCGCCGGGGTTCCCGAGGATGATGATCTCTGCGTGCGCGCGGCGCGCTTGCTGAAGGCACGGAGCGGGTATTCGGGTGGGGTTCGGATTCGTTTACACAAGGCGGTACCCATGGCGGCCGGACTGGGTGGCGGCAGTTCGGATGCGGCGACAACCTTGGTCGCGCTGAACCACATTTGGGATACTGGGCTGGATCGGACCGCCCTGGCCGAACTGGGACTGGCGCTCGGCGCGGATGTTCCAGTCTTTGTCCTGGGTCACAGCGCGTGGGCCGAGGGCGTCGGCGAGATTCTGACCCCGATGGCGTTGCCGCAGCGCTGGTATCTGGTTCTCGTTCCCGCCTGCAGCGTGGCAACGCGCGATGTTTTTGCGGCCTCCGAATTGACACGCAATACGCCCCCTACGACAATACGCGGTTTTCTGGCGCAGGGTGGCCGCAACGATTGCGAAGCGGTGGTCTGTCGCCGCTATCCCGCGGTTGCGGCGGCTTTGGAATGGCTTGGCCAATTTGCGCCGGCCAGCCTGACAGGAACAGGGTCGGCGGTGTTTGCCGGTTTTGATTCGGAGCCGGACGCGCAGCGCGTGCTGGCGACATGCCGCTCCGGAGAGCGCGCGTTTGTGGCCCGGGGCGTGAGTGAATCGCCTCTCCTGGCGCGGCTGGCAGCGGCACGCGCGGGGCAAGCGGAATGAGTTCAACTGGGGTGTAGCCAAGTGGTAAGGCAGCGGGTTTTGGTCCCGCCATGCGCAGGTTCGAATCCTGCCACCCCAGCCAGTATTGCGTCACAGCGGATCCCGACTTGCGGGACCCGCTGCTCACACTAGGGGATCTCGCATGGAATTGGCCAGCATGGTGGTGTTTAGCGGTAACGCCAACCCGGCCCTCGCCAAGGCAATCACCCGCCATTTGCGCTTGCCATTGGGCAAGGCGCATGTCGGGCGCTTCAGCGACGGCGAGGTCAACATCGAGATTATGGAAAACGTCCGTGGTCGGGACGTATTCATCGTTCAGCCCACCTGCCCACCGACCAATGACATGTTGATGGAACTGCTGATTATGACCGATGCCTGCCGCCGTGCGTCCGCCGGCAGGATCACCGCGGTGATGCCGTACTACGGTTATTCGCGTCAGGACCGGCGCTCGCGTGCCTCGCGGGTGGCGATTTCGTCAAAGCTGGTGGCGCGAATGATTTCGGCTGCGGGGGTTGACCAGGTTCTGACCGTGGATCTGCACGCCGATCAGATTCAGGGTTTTTTCGATATCCCGGTGGACAATGTCTATTCTTCGCCGGTGTTGCTCGGCGATGCTTGGAAGCACATGGACGATCATACGATCGTAGTGAGCCCCGACGTCGGCGGTGTCGTCAGGGCGCGGGCCTTGGCGAAACGATTAAACGATGCGGAGCTGGCGATCATCGACAAGCGCCGTCCGGCGGCAAATGTCTCGGAAGTGATGAATATTATCGGTGAGGTCGACGGCAAAACCTGTTTCATCATCGACGACTTGATCGATACTGCGGGAACGCTGTGTGAGGCCGCGCGCGTGCTCAAAGAGCATGGTGCGGAACGGGTTTGCGCGTATATCACTCACCCGGTACTGAGTGGTCCTGCGATAGAGCGGCTTTCCGCTTCCGTGCTCGACGAACTGGTGGTTACCGATACGATTCCGCTGAAGCCCGAGGCCGAGGCGTGTCACAAAATCCGCCAGCTTTCGGTGGCGACATTGTTGGCGGAGACGATCCGCCGAATCAGTGATTCCGAGTCCGTAAGTTCGCTGTACGTCGACTGACGCGCTGGTTTGCCATCAAGGGTGTATTTTTGGCAGTGCAACGCTGGCGTTGCACTGCTTGGTAGGGATTCGGCAAGTGCCGGTATCCCGTGCGCGTTATCGCTGACCTGGTCGTGGGTGCGGTATTTGCGCTTGGTAATAAAGACAGGAGTTAGGCAAATGAGTGATTTTGTACTCTCGGCGGAATTCCGCGATGACCAGGGCAAGGGTGCGAGCCGCCGCCTGCGTCGGACCGGAAAAGTCCCCGCGATTGTTTACGGTGGCGGCAAGCCGCCGCGTGCCCTCACGCTTGATCATGATGCGCTCATGCACGAGATGACCAACCCGGCGTTTTATTCGTCGGTGCTGACGCTGAAGGTCGAAGATGTGGAGCAGGCTGCAATTGTCAAAGACCTGCAGCGTCATCCTTCCAAGCGGCGGGTGCTGCACATAGACTTGCAGCGGATTCTCGAAGATCAGGAAATCCGCATGGCGGTGCCGCTGTCCTTCGTCAACGAAGATTTGGCACCGGGAGCGAAGGCGGGCGGTACGATTTCGCATACCGTCAACGAGGTGGAAGTGCTGTGTCTGCCGCGTTTTCTGCCGGAGAGCATTGAAGTCGATGTGGCCGAGGTGGAGCTCGACGGTAGTATCAAGCTCTCCGAGGTCTCGCTGCCGGAAGGCGTGCGGTTCGTTACCCCGCCGAGCGAGGAAAACGATCCTTCTATCCTCAGCATTCACGTCGTGAAGGTTGTCACGATCGAGGAGGAAGAGGTCGAAGAGGTGGAGGTTGCCGAAGACGCCGAGCCGACGGAAGAGCCGGACACCGAGTAATACTGGCGTTTGGAACAGCGGGCCGTCGGGATTTCCGGCGGCCCGTTTTTTCTCCTCCCGGTTGTGCAGTTAGCAACAGCCGGGCCGCAGTGTTTTGAGGATTCGAGATGGAGCATCGCCCCATCCAGCTTATTGTCGGGCTGGGCAATCCAGGCAGGGAGCACGAACTGGACCGGCACAATGCCGGATTCTGGTTTGTCGATCTGCTTGCCGAGTCCTTTGGCGCAGCTTTCAAGGAAGAGCGAAAATTCAATGGTGACCTGTGCCGGATACAGATCGGCAACAATGAAGTGCGCCTGTTGAAGCCTATGACGTATATGAATCGCAGCGGTCAATCCATTCAGTCGGTTTGCGCCTATTTCAAAATCGCGCCGGTCGAAGTGCTGGTTGTGCACGACGAGCTGGATCTGCCGGCGGGCGTGGCACGATTGAAAAGAGGTGGAGGTCACGGCGGGCACAATGGTTTGCGCAGCGTGGTGGCGCAAATTGGCCGTGAGTTTTACCGCCTGCGGCTCGGGGTCGGCCATCCCGGAAACCGCGACATGGTGATCGACTATGTGTTGTCGCGGCCTTGCGCGAGTGAGGAGGCGGCGTTGCACGAGGCAATCACCGAGGCGGTCGACGTGATGCCGATTCTGCTCGGTCATGGTGACGAGCGCGCCATGACGCGCTTGCACACCCGTAACGGCGCGGCGGAATCCGGCAATCATGCGGGTGAGGGGGGTTAGTCGTGGGTTTTAAATGCGGCATCGTCGGTTTGCCGAACGTCGGTAAGTCGACACTGTTCAATGCGCTGACCGCCGCCGAAATCGCGGCGGAAAATTACCCTTTCTGCACGATCGATCCTAACGTGGGGATTGTGCCGGTGCCCGACCCGCGGCTCGATGTACTGGCGGCAATTGTCCAGCCCGAGCGGGTTCTGCCTACGACGATAGAGTTTGTCGATATTGCCGGGCTGGTAGCGGGTGCGTCGAAGGGCGAAGGGCTTGGCAACCAGTTTCTCGCCAATATTCGTGAAACTGACGCGATTGCCCATGTGGTGCGCTGTTTTCAGGATGACGACGTCGTGCATGTCTCGGGGCGGATCGACCCGGTTGGCGACATCGAAATAATCAGCACCGAACTTGCGCTGGCCGATCTCGAGACAGTGGGCCGCCATCTGCACAAGGCGACCAAGGCCGCCAAGACCGGTGACAAGGAGGCGGCCGCGCACCGCGACCTGCTTGGACGAATTGCCGACCATCTGGATGCCGGCGATCCGGTGCGGTCGATGGGCCTTGCGGACAACGAACTGAAATCCATCCGCGAACTGCACCTGTTGACGGTCAAGCCGACAATGTACGTGGCCAATGTCAGCGAGGACGGTTTTAGTGCCAATTCGCATCTCGATGCCGTGCGCGCTCTGGCCGATTCGGAAGGGGCGGAGGTTGTGCCGGTTTGTGCCGCTATCGAAGCCGAATTGATCCAGCTGGAGGAAGACGAACGAGCCGTGTTTCTCGACGAACTGGGCCTGACCGAACCCGGCTTGAACCGGGTCATACGCGCGGGTTATGCCCTGCTCGGCCTGCTGACGTTTTTTACCGCGGGCAAAAAAGAGGTCCGCGCCTGGACCGTGGCGAGAGGGGCGACGGCACCGCAGGCGGCGGCCGTCATCCATACTGATTTTCAGCGCGGATTCATCCGCGCTGAAACGGTTGGCTATGACGACTTCGTTGCATGCAATGGTGAGAACGGCGCAAAGGAAGCCGGCAAATTGCGCCTTGAAGGCAAGGAATACGTGGTCGCGGAGGGCGACGTTTTGCACTTCAGATTCAATATCTGATTCGCGGATAGGGTGCGGCAGCGGCAGTGCCTGCCTCTGCGTGCCTTGACAGTAACAGGAACAGCGCGGAGAATTTCGCGCCTTCCCCGACGGGTCGGAGCTCGATGGTGATGTAGCTCAGGTGGTTAGAGCGGCGGATTCATAACCCGCAGGTCGGTGGTTCAAGTCCACCCATCACCACCATCCTCCGTCTGCGGCGGCCCTCTCACCTGGAAGCCACAGCCGGCCATGCGCAGACCGTCCCGCATCGCTAAAGCAGCAGTCCCGGAAGACCCGTGTCTGGACAGCAGATGAATATCATCGGCTGTGGCCGTGCCGCGCGTACCCTCGCCGCAATCTGGCAGCGCGCCGGCATCGTCGACGTTGCCGCTATCACCAATCGCACCGTTGGGTCGGCGCTTGCGGCGGCCGAGTTTGTCGGTGCCGGCGAGGCCGTCAGTGACATCGCCGCGATGCCTGATGCCGGCTTGTGGATGATCGGGGTCGGCGACGACCGGATTGAATCCGTGGCGACGGGCCTGGCGGCGTCGCAACGGTTGCGACCGGGCGATATCGTGTTTCATCTGTCCGGTGCGCTGGGTTCAGAGCAACTGGCAGCCTGCCGCGGCGCCGGCGCGCATTGTGCCAGCCTGCATCCGGCGCACAGCTTCGCCGACCCGCGCAGGTCTTTGCGCGCGATTATCGGCTGCCGCTGCGTGGTCGAAGGCGATGACACGGCGATTAGTGCGCTCGAGCCACTCGTCGAGGCCCTCGGCGCGGTGATGCTCGAGATCGACCCTGAGCAGAAGATTGTCTACCACGCCGGCATGGTATTCGCGAGCAACTTCATCGTCGCGTTGCTTGGCGATTCGCTGGCAGCAGTGAGTGCCGCCGGCATCCCCGATGCCGAGGCTGCCGGGCTGCTTGGGCCGCTGCTGCAGGGAAGCGTTGCCAATACGTTCGCATCCGGCGTCGAACAAGCGCTGACCGGTCCGATAGCGCGCGGTGATGCCGAGCTGGTGGCGGCGCAACTCGAGGCACTGGAGCGGGCCTTGCCCGACGTTGCCGCGCGTTATCGCACGCTCGGCCTTGCGGCGAGCGCGATTGCGGCCCGTTCGGGCAATACCGACCCGCAGGCGCTGGCGCGGATCGACGCGCTGCTCGGGCGCGACAAAAATTAGCCGCTGGTTTCCGTGCGGCGGGTCACGCCAGGGCATTCAGGTTTACGTTAACGTCAACTTAGGCTAGGATTCCGTACCGTCCTTCCGCCATGAACGGAGCCATCTCATGAGTCGGACCTACACGATTTCCGAGCTCGCAAAGGAGTTTGCGGTTACTCCGCGAACGCTCAGGTTTTATGAGTCGAGGGGAATTCTCGCTCCGGGCAGGGTCGGTCAAAGGCGGGTCTTTTCGGAACGCGACCGGGTGCGATTGCGGCTGGCACTACGCGGCAGAAGACTCGGCTTTTCGGTCGATGACTGTAAAGAAATCATAGAGATGTATAACCCGATCGTAGGCAATGAATCTGGTCAGTTGCAATATCTGCTGGCGAAGATCGGCGATCACAGAGCGGCGCTCGAGGAAAAACAGCGCGATATCGAGGCGACCCTTGCAGCCATGGATGAAATCGAGTCGTTGTGTCGTGCCCACCTGGAAGAGCGTGCGCGAGTCGTCTGAGGGAGCACTTCTCAGATTCCGGTCGCTTTTTGCCGCTATGGCGTAAAGTTGACGTATAGGTAAACTAGTATTTTTTACACAGGCCCGTTTGGGCGGCCTGGAAGCAGGAGAAAAATCGATGAATACCCTTGCCTACGGCAGCCTGAATTTCGGTCTTGGTGAGACCGCCGACATGCTGCGGGAAACCGTCCGCGATTTTGCCGCGGCGGAGATCGCCCCGCGCGCTGCAGATATCGATGCGGCGAACTCGTTTCCGCCGGATCTGTGGCGCAAGCTCGGAGACATGGGTTTGCTCGGTTTGACCGTCGAAGAGGAATATGGCGGTTCGGGTATGGGTTATCTCGAACACGTCGTGGCAATGGAGGAGGTGAGCCGCGCCTCCGGCGCGGTCGGTCTGTCATACGGCGCCCACTCTAATCTGTGCGTCAATCAGATCAGCCGCAACGGTAGTGATGAACAGAAACAACGCTACCTGCCGAAGCTCGCTGGCGGTGAGCATGTTGGCGCGCTGGCAATGAGTGAGCCGGGTGCCGGCTCGGATGTGGTCGGGATGCGGCTGCGAGCGGAGCAACTTGGAGACGGGTTCGTTCTGAATGGCAGCAAAATGTGGATCACGAATGGGCCCGATGCCGATGTCGTGGTGGTGTACGCAAAGACCGATCCCGGTGCGGCATCGCACGGGATCACCGCCTTTATCGTCGAGAAAGGCCGGGCCGGTTTCTATGCCGCTCAGAAGCTCGACAAGCTCGGCATGCGCGGCTCCAACACCTCCGAGCTGGTATTCGAGAATTGCGAAATCCCCGCCGAAAACATACTCGGCAATCTGCATGAGGGGGTGCGCGTGCTGATGAGCGGCCTCGACTACGAACGGGTTGTGCTGTCCGGTGGGCCGCTTGGCATCATGCAGGCCTGCCTCGACGTGGTCATTCCGTATGTGCATGAGAGGCGCCAGTTCGGACGTGCGATTGGCGAGTTTCAGTTGATGCAGGGCAAGCTGGCCGACATGTATACCCAGCTCAATGCCTGCCGCGCCTATGTCTATAGCGTTGCCAGGTCGTGTGACCGCGGCGAGACGACGCGCAAGGATGCAGCTGGCGCCATCCTGTATTCTTCCGAGGCGGCGACACAGATGGCCCTGCAGGCGATACAGGCACTGGGTGGCAACGGTTACATCAACGACTATCCTACCGGGCGATTCCTGCGCGACGCGAAGCTTTACGAGATCGGCGCCGGCACCAGCGAAATCCGGCGCATGTTGATTGGCCGCGAGTTGTTCGCCGAGACGGCGTGAGGTCGGCCCACAGTGTCACCGGGGTGATTTGATGACGGTACTGACCAGCAACGTGAATCCGCGTTCCGCACAGTTCGGCGAGAATGCCGCGGCCATGTCGGCGCTCATCGGGCAGTTGCATGAACGCGCCGCAATCGTAAAGCTCGGTGGTCACGAGCGTGCCCGCGAAAAACATCTTGCCCGTGGCAAATTGCTGCCGCGAGACCGCGTGCGCAAGCTGCTTGATATCGGCTCGCCGTTTCTCGAGATCGGCCAGTTCGCCGCCTGGGGGATGTACGATTCGGATGTGCCGTCTGCCGGCGTCATTGCCGGCGTAGGCCGGGTCGAGGGCGTCGAATGCATGATTGTCGCCAATGATGCGACGGTAACAGGCGGTACCTATTACCCCATTAGCGTCAAGAAGCATTTGCGGGCCCAGGAGATCGCGCTGGAGAATCATTTGCCGTGTATCTACCTGGTCGATTCCGGTGGTGCTTTCCTGCCGCTGCAGGACGAGGTCTTTCCCGATCGCGACCATTTCGGGCGTATTTTCTTCAACCAGGCCAATCTATCGGCCCGCGGCATTCCGCAGATCGCGGTAGTCATGGGTTCATGCACGGCGGGTGGCGCCTATGTTCCCGCCATGTGCGACCAGGCGATTATAGTGCGCCAGCAAGGGACGATTTTTCTCGGCGGCCCGCCGCTGGTTAAGGCGGCTACAGGCGAGGTGGTCAGCGCGGAAGAACTCGGCGGCGCGGATGTGCATTCGCGCACCTCCGGTGTGACCGATTACTACGCGGCCAACGATATTCATGCGCTTGCACTTGCGCGGCGTATCGTGGCCGGGCTGAACCGGGTCAAGAACCCGCGGCTCCGGCTGCGCGAACCGGAGGAGCCGCTCTACGATACCGCGGAGGTGTGCGGTGTCGTGCCGGCCGACGCGCGTAAACCCTACGACGTCAGGGAGATTATCGCGCGCATCGTCGATCGCAGCGAATTCGACGAGTTCAAGCAACTCTACGGTGAGACACTGGTTTGCGGTTTTGCCCATATACATGGTTACCCGGTCGGCATCATCGCCAACAACGGTATTCTGTTTTCCGAATCGGCGCTGAAAGGCGCGCATTTCGTCCAGCTTTGCAGCCAGCGCGACATACCGTTGGTGTTCCTGCAAAACATTACCGGTTTCATGGTCGGTCGCAAATACGAGGCAGGGGGCATCGCCAAGGATGGGGCCAAGATGGTGACCGCGGTTGCCACGACCAAAGTACCAAAACTGACGGTTATCATCGGCGGCAGTTTCGGTGCCGGAAACTACGCGATGTGCGGCCGTGCCTACGGCGCCCGTTTCCTCTGGACCTGGCCCAATTCACGGATCTCGGTGATGGGTGGCGAACAGGCAGCCAACGTCCTTGCCGAGGTTCGTCGCGATGGTTTCGAAAAACGCGGCGAGGCGTGGCCGGAAGCGGCACAGGCAGAGTTCATGCGACCGATTCGTGAGCAATATGAGACCCAGGGCAATCCATATTATGCAAGCGCGCGGTTGTGGGATGACGGCATTATCGATCCGGCGGATACGCGGCGCGTGCTCGGTTTGTCGTTGTCCACGGTATTGAATGCGGCGCCGGAGCCGACCCGTTTCGGCGTATTCAGGATGTAATGATGAGCGGGAGAACCGCCATGTTCGACAAGCTTCTTATCGCCAATCGCGGCGAGATCGCATGCCGGGTTATCCGCAGCGCTCGCGCAATGGGGATTCGCACCGTCGCGGTGTACTCCGAAGCAGACGCTTCCGCTCTGCATGTAAGCATGGCCGACGAAGCCTATCTGCTTGGCCCAGCGGCGGCGGCTGACAGTTATTTAAGGATCGATCGCATTCTTGACGCGGCGCGCAGAAGTGGCGCCAATGCAATCCACCCCGGCTATGGCTTCTTGTCGGAGAACGCTGACTTCGCCGATGCTTGCGGCGAGAGCGGCATAGCGTTCGTCGGCCCGCCGGCGGCGGCGATACGGGCGATGGGTTCGAAGTCCGAGGCCAAGCGCCTGATGGCGGATGCCGGTGTGCCGGTGGTGCCTGGCTATCTCGGTGACATTCAGGATGCGGCGGAACTGGAACGTCGCGCCGCGGAAATTGGTTTCCCGCTGATGATCAAGGCCTCGGCCGGGGGCGGCGGCAAGGGTATGCGCCAGGTCGCCCGGGCGTCCGAATTCCCAGCTGCGCTGGCCGCGGCGCGACGCGAGGCAATGGCGGCATTCGGTGACGATCATGTTTTGCTCGAGCGCTATGTGCAATACCCGCGCCATATCGAGGTGCAGGTTTTTGCCGACAACGAGGCAAATGTCGTACATCTGTTTGAACGCGATTGTTCGATGCAGCGGCGTCATCAGAAAGTCCTTGAAGAGGCGCCGGCGCCAGGTCTTTCTGCGGCAACCCGCAAGCGCATGGGCGAGGCAGCTTGCGAAGCAGCGCGGGCGATCGGCTACCGTGGCGCCGGTACCGTTGAATTCATTGTCGACGGCGCCGGTGAATTCTATTTCATGGAAATGAACACCCGCCTCCAGGTCGAGCATCCGGTGACTGAGATGATTACCGGTATCGATCTGGTCGAGTGGCAATTGCAGGTCGCGGCGGGATACCCTCTGCCACGCGGTCAGGCGGAGATCCGTTGCGACGGACATGCGATCGAAGTGCGGCTGTATGCAGAGGATCCGGCACGCGATTTTCTGCCTGCGGCGGGGACATTGTCGCGGCTCCGCTTCCCGCCGCAGAGTGCCACGCTGAGGGTCGACGGTGGCGTCCGTGAGGGCGATGTCGTCAGTGTCCACTACGACCCGATGATTGCGAAGATCATCGTGTGGGATCGCGATCGCGACGGTGCCTGCAGGCGTTTGTTACAGGCGTTGCAACAGACCCAGCTAACCGGCTTGACCAGCAACCTGGACTTCCTCGTAACTCTCGCGGCGAATGAGGATTTTCGCCGCGGAAACTACGACACCGGGTTTATCGCGAGAAACCGCGATCGCCTGATCGTCAAGCCCGACCTGGATGGCAACGTGCTGTGCCTGGCCGCATTGCATACCCTGACTGAACGGATGGAGCAGGCCGCGGCGCAGGCGCGCGTGAGCGCGGATCCCTACTCACCATGGCAGGTCTGTGATGGCTGGCGTCTCAACGACACCGGGCATGAGGACCTGAGCTTCAGTTTCGATGGCGTTGAACACGACGTGGTTGTCAGATATCTAAAAGCGGGATTCGAGATCATTGCCGATGGCCGCAGTTACCAGGCGGAGGCATATCGGGAGGAAGACGGCGGTCTCGTTGCAACTCTGGACGGCCTGCGCACGCGCGCGAGTGTATTGCCCGACAACGGCGAGTTGCTGATCGTCACGCCCGACCGCAGCGTTCGCCTCGGCCTCATAGACCCGATGCAGAGCGCCGGTGATATCGAAGCCGGGGTGGATACGGTAACCGCTCCGATGCCCGGCAAGATCGTCCAGGTACTGGTACAGGAGGGTGACGTCGTCGAGAGAAACCAGGCGTTGGTAGTGCTCGAGGCGATGAAAATGGAGCATACGTTGCTCGCGCCGGGAGCCGGAACGATTGGCATCGTTCACCACGCGGTGGACGATGCCGTCGAAGAGGGCTGGGAACTGCTTCATTTCGAGCCGTCCTGATCCATCCGGCGAGACCCGCTCCCGGACCGGCGTAATTCCTGCAGATGGATTGTTGCAGCGAAACTCTTGGCGGTCCCGGGCAAATCGGAGCCCCCCTTCCACGGCCGGCTGCGGGTTGATTTCCGTTCCTGTGCGCACTCGTTTAGTGCCTCTGTCGCCGCGCTGCGACAGTTGTCCACAGAAGCTGTGGATAAGCTTGGGGATAACTCCGGGCAGAATCCGATTTGAGGCCTGATTTTCTAGGATTTCGTTCAGATTGGTGGTTTTTTAGTCATTGAAAAAACCATTAAAAACATTGAGTTAAGTGATTTTCGCGAAATTCGGGCGTTGTCGCATTTCTGAAATATTCAGGCACCACAGTCGTGTGCATAAGTCAAGCGATGCGGTGCCCGCGGCCGCCAATACGGTCCTGCATGACGTTTTTGTGGTTTGCAAATCTATAACTGTCAGACGGTTGTAGCTCTCTCCTACACTATTACTTAAGTAGCCAGCGTTGCCATCGATGGTCGAGACTGCGCATAAAAGTGCTATCCGGTGGCACAAATCGAGGTTCGCAAAACTGGCCGATTGCGCCATTCCCGGCGCTGCGGATTCGGGCCAAAACGCGACGCTTGTCGTAGCGTCGGCCATGCTGCGCCAATAAGGTCTGCAATAGTGATATAGCTCGCCGTGGGCGTCGGCTCGACGGCCATCTGCGCCGCTGACGGGGAGTGTCCGACATGAACATGACGAACGTCGTTGTCGGATTGATCGCACCCATGGGGTTCTGGTGCGCCTATCATCTGTACAAAGACCGGCACCAACCGGAGCCGGCAGTCAATATTGTGCTGACCTATCTGCTGGGCATCGCCTCCGGCTGGCTTGGTTTGCGTTTGTATGGCGCGCTGGAACTGCTCGATCTTCGCTATGACGCCTATGCGTTGGCCGAGCACAACCGGATGGCGCTGTTCGCCTATGCGGTGCTGGTCATCGGCCCGATCGAGGAACTGGTGAAGTTCCTGCCTTTCTGGCTGGTCGGAATTCGCTTTCACGATTTCGATGAGCCGGTCGACGGAATCATCTATGCGTCGTTTGTCGCGCTGGGGTTTGCCACTTACGAGAATCTGCTGTATCTCGACTATGTGGAAGGCGTCGAGATTCTGGCGCGTGGTTTCGCTGCGCCTCTCGTCCATGTGACATTTGCGTCGATCTGGGGCTACACCTGCAGCCGGGCACAGATCAAAGGGACAAGCCTTCCATTTGCCGCGATGACCGGTCTTGCGTTGGCCGCATTCCTGCATGGACTTTATGACTTCATCATGATTGGACTGCCGCCTTGGTGTCGTCCGGTGTCGGCGCTGCTTATCCTGGTGATATGGGTCTGGAGGTTGCATCTGATAAGGCAACTCACACAGCCGGCGCGTGAGGTGCAGTGACAGCGCCAACGCGGCTTGCGTGCTACGCGGCCTGCGAGCATTCTTATGGGCCTGGCGCAGACATTGAGGAGACGGCAGGTGAAGAAACTTTCCGCAGGTTTCTCGAAAGCGGCCCCGCGATGCGACGGCGAGTTGTGGTTGCCTGACGATAGTCCGCAACCGCCGGTCGTGATCATGGCGCACGGTTTCGGTGCCGAGCGCTCATTTGGACTGGCGGCATTCGCAGAGCGTTTTGTTGCGGCCGGCATCGCGGTTTATCTGTTCGATTACCGCGGTTTTGGCGCCAGCGACGGCTATCCGCGTCAGCTGGTGCATCCGTGGCGGCATCTCCAGGACTGGCGTGATGCGTTGGCCTTTGTGCGTACTCTCGACGAGGTGGACGCGGACAGGATTGCGTTGTGGGGGTCGTCCTATAGCGGCGGGCATGTAACGGTGACCGCCGCGCGCGATCGCAGGGTTGCCGCGGTGGTTGCACAAGTCCCGTTTGTCAGTGGTATTACGACGCTGGCGGGGCAGTCGCCGTTGGATATCATGCGCCTGAGCTGGGCCGGTCTGCGAGATCTTTTCCGTCTGCTGACCTTTCGCGCTCCGTTTCGAATCGGCCTGGTCGGACGGCCCGGCGACGTGGCCGTGATGACCACGCCGGAGTGCTACGACGGTTACATGGCGCTGGTGCCGAAGAACTCGGGGTGGGAGAACAGCACGCCTGCGCTGAGCGGCTTGCTGTTGCCACTGTACAACCCCGCTTCCTATGCCGCGGATATCAGATGCCCGATGCTTGTCGTGGCCGGCCGCAATGACTCGTTGATCCCGATCGCCGCGGTTCGCAAAATGGCCGGCAAGGTGCCGAACTGCCACCTCGAGGAATTCGACTGCAATCATTTCGAACCCTATCGGGACAGATGGTTCGAGCGCAATATCGCGTTGCAATGCGAATTTCTGCAGCGCCACCTGGGGGTTGCCGGACGCGTTTCGAGCTAGGGTTTTTCGCGCTTTTTACCGCGTCTTTTTGCTGTGGAGGATGGCGCCTTTTTCCTGCCTGGTTTGTTTTTTGCGGTGCCGCTTTTTGTCTTGCCCGCTTTCCTCGCCGCGGTTTTTTTTGCCCCGCCGGGAGTACCCGAGGTGGTGCTCTTTTTCTTGCTGCCGGGCTTGCGTTTTGCCGACTTCTTCGCGGCTGTCGATTTACCGCGGCTGGTCGCCGCCTTGTCCCGGGTTGCCTGGTCCGTCAGCCCCAGCGATTGTTCGAGTTCGATCAGGCTGGCGGGAATGTACGAGGTCAATTGCTGCAGGTCCGGTATGGCGTCGCGCCCGGCAACAAGACCGAACAACAGCTTGCCGGCATAACTGAAAACTGTAATGTTCATCACCGTGCCGGGAGCGACTGTGCTGATGGGGTAAATGCCAGTCATCGGTGCGCCGCGCATATACAGCGCATGGCGTGGCCCCGGTACGTTCGAAATCACCAGATTGCCCAGCGGCGGCAGTCTGTCGGCGAGGCCGAGGCTGTCACCGAGTTGGGCCAGGACCTGCACCACCAGGGTATAGGTCATTACCGCGTCGTTGCTCAGCCCGGAAAATTCCTTTATGACCGTGTGGCTCGAGTCGCGTATCGCAGCGAAGCGTTCGCGGACGTCCATGTTGCCGCGCGCCATCTCCACCAGCAAAATGGAAATGACGTTGCCGCCGCCCTCGTGTTGCTCGGCGCGCAGATCAACGGGCATTTCCGCGACCAGCGGTTTCGATGGCAGCTCGCCGTGCTCGCCCAGGTAGCGGGTGAGTGCCGCATCACACAGCGTTAGCACAACATCGTTGATGGTGCCGCCGGCGGCTTTGCCGGCGCGCCGCAGGCGTTCGAGGTCGATTGTTGCGGTTGCGACGTTGCGTGGTGCGGTTAGTCTTTGATTGAGCATCGTCCGCGGGGCAGTGAACGGGATGGGGATCTTGCTCTCGCCCAGACGCAGCGCTTTCAGGCTGTGCTTTAGCAGCATCGTGTACAGTTCGGCCACCGAAATCAGTTGTCTTCCCGCGGTTTTGCCAAGCGCCTCCAGAACCTGGGTCAGACTCTGCTGGCGCCGGCGTCGCCCGGCCGCAGCGGCGATTGACCACATTGGCCGGAATTTGTCGCTCTGTGAATCGGCGCTGAGGCTCAGGTCGAGCCAGCGGCTCATTGTCGCGCCGTCGGCGTAGGCGTGGTGCACTTTCGAGTAAAATGCAAACTGATCGTCGGGGAGACCTTCTATGACGTAGAACTCCCACACCGGCCGATCGCGATCCAGTAATTCTCCGTGCAGATCACTCACCAGCTTCATCAGTTCGGCGTAACCGCCCGGGCGCGGCACTGCAAGGTGGCGGACATGATGTTTCATATCGGGTTCGGTTTCCGCCCAGACCGGAAGCGCACCGAGACGCGAACTCAGTTTCCAGTTGAATGGCGGGCAGGGCGGCACCGCGCGCATGTCCGCGACCAAACGGGCAACGAAGTCCTTGCCGCCATTTTGCGGCGGATCAAAAAGAGAAAGCCCGGCCACGTGGCGCGGACTCTCCCGCGTCTCCGTCAGAAACATCGCATAGTCGAGAATGGATATGCTGGTCATTGGCGCTCGCCCCGGTTCGCCGCGTCCCTTACCATACGGCGAGGCCGTGTTCCGGGCAACAAACGGACGCCATCAGTCACTGACTGCGCGATTCGCCACCTCGACGTTTCGCGCGGCAAACCCAGGAGAAGTCGAAATGGGGTACCAGTCCTTTCTCAGGCCCGGCGCATTCGCCGATCGCACGGCGATTGTTACTGGCGGTGGCAGCGGTATTGGCCGTTGTGTTGCGCATGAGCTGGCATCACTCGGGGCACATGTCGTCGTGGTAGGCAGAGACCCCGGGAAGCTCACCAGCGTTGCCGCCGAGATTGCGCAAGACGGCGGCAACGCAGATACCGCGGTCTGCGACATTCGCATCGAGGAGAACGTTCGCGATACCGTGGCCGCGATCGTTGCCGCACGGGGGCGCGTTCATGCGCTGGTCAACAACGCCGGCGGTCAGTATCCCTCGCCGCTTGCCAACATCACGCAGAAGGGTTTCGAAACGGTCGTCAGGACAAACCTGATTGGCGGCTTCGTTTTTGCCCGCGAAGTCTATACTCAGTCGCTGCGCCAGCACGGTGGCGCGATCGTCAACGTCACCGCGGATTTCTGGCGCGGCATGCCGATGATGGCGCATTCGGGTGCGGCCCGCGCCGGGATGGATAACTTCACTCGCAGCGCGTCCGTCGAATGGGCACCGGAAGGTGTCCGGGTCAACGCTGTCGCGCCGGGCTGGGTTGCATCCAGCGGACTAGATACCTATGACGACCCGGCAATCCGCGCGGTGATCCCGCGGCTGCGCGAAGGGGTTCCGCTCAAACGCCTGGCCACCGAAGCCGAAGTAAGCGCCGCCATCTGTTTCCTGTTGTGCGATGCGGCGGCATTTATTACCGGGGTGAACCTTGCGATTGATGGTGGCGCGAGCCTCGCTTCACCGGTTTTTCCGCAACCACCCGCTCGCAATGTCACTGAATACCAGGGGTTTCACCGCTACAGCCGGCCAAAAGCGCTGGGTGACGAGTGATGGAGGGTCCGTTCGACGCGCCTCTCGATGCGCCTTACTACAACGATGAACATCGCGCATGGCGCGACTCGCTGCGGACATTTATCGACGCGCGGCTGATGCCGCATGTCGCCGCGTGGGACGAGGCAGGGGAAGTTCCGCGGGCCGTGCACCGTGAGGTTGCCCGCTTCGGTCTGACCGGTCTTGGATACCCCGAGGAGTTCGGCGGATTTCGCGATGGCACTGATATTTTTCATTTTGTGATCAAGGCGCAGGAACTTGCGCGGATGGGGGCCGGCGGAGTCGCCACGGCGCTGTCGACTCACGATATCGCATTGCCACCGCTCATCGCGGCCGCAAGCAAGGAACTGCAACGGCGGGTTGCGCCGGCAGTTCTCAGCGGCGAGAAAATCATGGCGCTGGCGATCACCGAGCCGGGCGCGGGGTCCGATGTTGCGGCGATTGCCACACGGGCGCGGCGCGACGGTGATGTGTACCGGGTGAATGGCAGCAAGACGTTTATTTCTGGCGGCCTGAACGCTGATTTTGTCACTACCGTCGTGCGTACAGGAGCGGACGGCGCGCGCGGCCTTTCGGTGCTGATGGTCGAGCGCGGTATGCCGGGTTTTTCCTCGACGGCGTTGCAAAAACAAGGCTGGTGGGCGTCCGACACCGCGACGCTGTATTTCGATGACGTTGCGGTTCCGGCCGCCAATCTCATCGGAGCAGAGGGCGCCGGATTCGCATTGATAATGGCCAATCTCAACAGGGAACGCCTGATGATGGCGGCGGGTGCGCTTGGCGCGGCGCGGGCTTGTTTGCACGATGCCGCGCAGTGGGCCGGCGCCCGCGAGACTTTTGGCAAGCGGCTGGTCGAGCACCAGGTTATCCGTCACAAACTGGTCGAGATGAGCCGGCGGATCAATGCCGGACAGGCATATCTCGAACGCATCGCATGGCGCATGCAGCAGGGGACGCGCTGCGCTGCCGATATTGCTATGTTGAAGGTGGATGCCACGCTGACGATGGAATTCTGTGCGCGCGAGGCGAGCCAGATAATGGGTGGCGCGAGCTATATCCGCGGTTGCCGGGTGGAGCGCATTTATCGCGAAGTGAGAGTCAATGCGATCGGTGGTGGCTCGGAGGAAATTCTGCGCGATTTTGCCGCGCGTCAACTGGGGTTCGTCGCGCCAGGCTAGCTGCGCGACGGCGGCATCTGTGCACCAGGTAATTGAGGAGTCCGGGTTTGAAGACAGTGTTGCGGCTTACAGCAGCCGGGTTACTGGTGTTGCTCGCTGTGCTTACCGTCAATACCGTGCGGCTCGAGTCACGCCAGATTGCGGTCGGCGAGCCATCGACGTTGCCCGTCGACGCCGCCGCCGCTGCTGCCCGCCTTGCCGGTGCGCTGCAATTTCCCACCATATCCAGGGCTGCCGGAACGGCAATCGACGAAAGTGCCCTTGCCGGTCTGATCGATTACCTTGCCCACACCTATCCCGCGGCGCAGCGGATGCTGCAACCCGGGACGATCGCTGATGGCAGTCTGATTTATGCGTGGGAAGGCAGCGACAGCACGCTTGATCCTGTTCTGCTGCTGGCGCACCTCGATGTGGTGCCGGTCGCGGCCGACGAGGTGGCCGCCTGGAGCCAGCCGCCGTTTGCCGGTAACACCGCGGACGGATATGTGTGGGGCCGCGGTGCAATGGACGACAAGTCCAGCGTAATTGCGATACTCGAGGCGCTGGAGTTACTTCTGGATAGTGACTACCGTCCGCGCCGCAGCATCTATATCGCTTTCGGCCATGATGAGGAAGTCGGCGGGCAAAACGGTGCTGGCCGGATCGCCCAAGAGATGTCAGCGCTCGGCGTGCATTTCGAGTACGTTCTGGACGAGGGATTTTTCGTCACCGAGGGGCTGCTGCCCGGTGTCGTCGAACCGGTGGCGCTGATCGGTATTGCCGAGAAGGGAATCGTCAGTGTCGAGCTCGATGTCAGGTCGGCACCGGGGCATTCTTCAGTGCCTCCTCGCCATACCGCGATAGGTATTCTGGCGGCGGCGCTGGCCCGGCTTGAAAACCAACCGATGGCTGCGAGTATCGATGGTGTAAGCGGACAAATGCTGCAGTGGCTTGCTCCGGAAATGGCACCGCTGCAGCGGGTGCTGTTCGCCAACCTGTGGCTGTTTGCCCCACTGGTGGAGGCGCAGATGGTCACTTCGCCGCGCACTGACGCGACCATTCGCACATCCCAGGCGGTCACTACGATCTCGGGTGGCATCAAGGAAAACGTGTTGCCATCGCAGGCCCGGGCCGTCGTGAATTTCAGGATCCGGCCCGGTGATCGTATCGATGATGTCATGGACCATGTACGCCGGGTGGTGGACGATGACCGCGTTTCGATCGCCATTTTGCCGGGGCTGAACAGCGAGGCATCGTCGGTGTCGTCGACGGAATCGGCCGCTTTTCGGCAAATTCATGCCGCTATCCGCAAGGTGTTCCCCGATGCGATCGTTGCTCCCGCGCTCGTGGTGGGCGCAACGGATGCGCGCCATTTCTCCGCGATTTCCAATGACGTCTATCGGTTCCTGCCAATTCGCCTCGGGCCTCGAGATGTCGCCCGGGTCCACGGCGTGGACGAGAGAATATCGATCTCGAATCTCGGCGAGGCGATCCGCTTCTATCGCGAACTGCTGCTGGTATCCACCCGCTAGGGAATTGTGGCGGGTTGCCCCATCCCGGGTAGAGGTGCGACTTTTGCCGGGGGGTGCTGGCGGCCCGGTGGGAGTAGAATAGCGCTCCAATTGTCAGCCGGGATAATGCCCGAACATGGGATTTAGTCCACTCGCTCACCTCCGCGGTGCTTTTACGATCAGCGTGTTTACGCTGAATGTGGTGTTCTGGTTCATTCCGATCATATTTGTCGGGCTGGCCAAACTGCTGATACCGGTCCAGAGGTGGCGCGACCTGATGAGCAGCTGGCTCAGCGCCCTCGGCGAGAACTGGATCACCTGCAATGGGCTTATTCTCGCGCTGACCCAGTCGATAAGCTGGGATGTCGAAGGCAATACCGGGCTTGCCCGTCGCGGCTGGTACCTGGTGGTTTCCAACCATCAATCCTGGGTCGATATTCTCGTGTTGCAGAAGGTCTTCAACCGCCGCATTCCGTTTTTGAAGTTCTTCATCAAGCAACAACTCATCTGGGTGCCGTTTCTGGGTCTTGCCTGGTGGGCGATGGACATGCCATTCATGCGGCGATTTTCTCGCGAGTACCTGGCGAAGCACCCGGAGATGCGGGGCAAGGATCTCGAGGCGACGCGTAAAGCGTGCGAGAAATTCGAGCGCATCCCGACGTCGATCATCAACTTTGTCGAGGGCACCCGGATAACGCCGGCCAAGCAGCGTGATCGTGAATCGCCCTACCGGTACCTGCTGCCGCCGCGCGCCGGTGGAATTGCGTTCGTGCTCGGTGCCATGGGCGATACGCTGCACGATCTGCTGGATGTGACTATCGTCTACCCCGATGGCGCGCCAAGCATGTGGGACCTGTGTTGCGGAAAACTGAGGCGGGTGGTGGTGCGCAGCAGCAGTCAGCCAATCGAACCCTGGTTGTTGCAGGGCGATTACCAGAACGATGACGGATTCAGACTGCGTTTTCAGCAGTGGCTGGCGCAACTGTGGTCGCAAAAAGACGACCAGATTGACGCAATGCTGCAGCACGAACGCGATTACGGTGCCGTGACCCGGCGCGACTCCTGAAGCAACGCCGCAGGTCGGCCCGCAACCTGAAACTGCGCAGGCGGGCCAAACTGTCAGCCACCGCGCCCGGGTAGCGTGCCCATGTGTTTGCTGATTATCGACAACATGACTTCATCGGCGCCTCCGCCAATGGAAGCCAGCCGGCCATCGCGAAAGCGCCTGACAACGGGATTCTCTTCCATGAAGCCCATGCCGCCCCAGTACTGCAGGCAGGCGTCATTGAGTTCGCGCGAGAGGCGGCCGGATTTCAGTTTCGCCATCGAAGCCAGCATTGTCATGTCCTCGCCGCCGCAATATCGCTCGACCGCGTTCCAGGTCAGCGCTCGCAGCGACTCCAGTTCGGTCTGTAATTCGGCGAGGCGAAAATGCACGACCTGGTGATCCAGCACCGGCTTGCCAAAAATGCTCCGTTCGCGGGTGTAGGCAATGGTCTCGTCGATCGAGTCCTGCATAAATATGAGCGATGACAACGCCGCATACATGCGCTCCTCCTGAAACTGGGCCATCTGGTAGGTAAAGCCCATGCCCTCGTCGCCGATTCTGAATCGCTGCGGAATCCGCACATTCTCGAAATAGATTTGCGCCGTATCGGACGAGCGCATACCGAGTTTGTCCAGGGTCCTTGCGACGGTGACGCCCTTGCTCTTCATCGGCAGGCAAATCAGCGATTTATTACGGTGCGAGGGGCCATCGCCGGTATTGGCCAGCAGACACATCCAGTCTGCCTGGGCACCGCTCGTCGTCCACATCTTGCCGCCGTTGATCACATAGTCGTCGCCGTCCTTTACCGCTGTCGTGGAGATGCTGGCGACGTCGGAGCCGGCGCCCACCTCGGATACTCCGAGACACGCGACTTTCTCACCGGCAATGGACGGAGCGAGAAATTCCGCACGCAGTTCGTCCGAGCCGAATCGCGCGAGCGCCGGAGTTGCCATCTCGGTCTGTACGCCGATCGCCATTGGCACCGCGCCGCATTTGACCCGGCCCAGCGTTTCGCAGAACACCGCGGCATAGGAATAGTCCAGGCCGAGACCGCCGTAGGCCTCTGGTTTGTTAATGCCGAGAAAGCCGAGCTCACCCATCTTCCGGAATAATTCATGGGCCGGAAAACGGCCCTCGCGTTCCCAGTCGTCAATGTGCGGGTTGATTTCCCCGTCGATGAACTTCTCCAGCGAACGCCGCAATTCAGCGTGTTGTTCAGTCAGTTGCATAGTCGTTGGTTCCTGTTGTCGCCTTTCGCTCCCGTCGCCACCGGAAATCGCGTGGCAGGCAATGCTGCCGGCCAGCCGCTGGCGAGCCCGGTCCGCGGTACTTTCCGGGTCCGCGAGGACCGGTCAGGCAACCCTAGAACGGATTGCGGACTGCATCAAGCCGGCCCCCCGGGGGAGGTTTTTCAACACCCTGGTGGATACCGGGACCGGGCAAACGCGCCTGCGGCGCACCCACTTCACAGTTTTGAACATAAGTGCTTGTGCGCGACCACGGTCTGGGAGATATTCGGGTTGCTGGACTGACAAGGGCAAACCTGTCGAAAGGCAGGGGCGCAAAGCCACCGATCCGGAGTTCCGGACAGCGGGGTTGCCAAAGCGATGCAAGTTATGACCTCTTCCAATCGCAGGAACGCAATGATGAACCCGGCGTCTCGGCGCAAAGCGCCACTGACGCTGCGGTATCACCCATTGGCTCCCGGTTTCCCCGTGCCCGAACGGTCCAGAACGTTCATAGCCGATTATCGAAACCCAGGGGACCCTGAATGGGACGACAAGCAGAATCAATGCGGAATTGGGATGGCAGCATAACGAGTCGGCCGGCGGCGCGGGTTAGTCCCGCCAATGTCTCCGAACTCATCTCGGTCGTCACCAACACCAAAAAGTATCCGTCTCCGGTTCGTGCGGTAGGCGCATTCAGTGCGACGACGCGATGCGCTGCGGCGGACGGCGGTACCATTGTCGATATGGAGAAGATGAACCGGATCCTCGAATTCGGTGAAGGCTATATCCGGGTCCAGGCCGGGGCGCGCCTTTATGAGGTCGCGCGCGAACTGCAAAAACGCGGGCTCGAGTTTGCGGCAAGTCCGGGACCCTCGGTAATGAGTATGGGCAGCGCGGCGTGCGGCGCGACGCTGGCGCCGGCGATGCCGGGGCAGAGCGGGCAGTTGTCGTCTTATGCGGTCGCTATGAAGCTGGTGACTCCGGCCGGAGAGATTCTCGAGGTCGACAATGCCAAGCCCGAATTGCTGCGCTTGTTGCGATGCAGCTACGGACTGCTGGGTCTGGTTTACGAAATAACGCTACTGGTAAGACCTCAGCGCGCTTTGAAATTACGCTTCGATCAGTTGCCGTTGGATACGGTCCTGCAGTTGTTGAGCGCGCTCGATTACAAAGCGGTTTCGCTCGGTCTGCAGGTATTCCCGTTTCGCAATAGGGTTGCCGTCGAGCACCGCGGAGAACACACGGCCGGGCGTGGCTCGCGCCGGTTGCTGTGGCGGTTGCAGCGCTGGGTCTTGCAGCAACTGCAGCCGCATGTCGGCAGGTGGCTGGCACGCATTCCGTTTCGGTCGGTTCGCTACAGCCTGATCGACGGCGTCAATCAGGCGCTGAATGTCGGATTCGGCCGCGCGCTGTCCGGGGCGGGCGTCACGACCGGCGATCGCATTGTGCGCTGGCCCGGCAACAAGCGGGTCAGACATACCGTTTGGGTTTTCCCGGCAGTCAGCTTTGCTGACGTGCTAAAGCAGTATGTGGATTTCTGTCGCGCCCATTTCGAATCCTGCGGCTATCGTTGCAACCTGCCGACAGCCTGTGAACTGATCGCGGCGGATAACGAGTCTCTTTTGTCTGTGTCCTTTGACGGCGCGGTGTTTACTTTGGAGCCGCGTTCGACCGCCGACGAGGGCTGGAATGATTTTCTCGTTGACTTCAATGATTTTTGCAGCCGCCAGGGGGGACGTCCGCTGTTCAATCAGACTCGCGGACTCAGCCGCGATCAGGCGCGTCGCGCCTATGCCGGTCGACTTGCCAGTTTTTCGAAGTTGCGTAAGAAGGTCGATCCGCACGACCGTCTTCTCAACGCTTTCTTTGACCAGATTCTGACCTGAACCCCGGACTGGCGCCAACAGCGCACTAACGCGGCCGATTGCGAAATCTGTAGTCGGCTGCGCTAGTATTGAGGTCTCGCACTCACCCTCGCAATGGCCGGAGACCGTCATGGATGTCAGTCAACTCGAACGCGGATTGCTCGAACTCGAAAATCTCCTGGATCGCGCAATCGTGCTCGGCAGCGAGATCTGGTTCGAGACTTTCGCCTACCTCCTTGAGCGGATTATCGAGTTGCTGCGGCTCTTGTCCAGCCGCCTTGTCGCTCTGCTGCGGCGGATACTTCCCGCCACGAATCGCAGCGTCGCCTACGCCTGAGGCTGGTGGCGGATTTCTCGGATTGCCGTGAACTGACACGCGGAGCCTATATTTACCTGCTACGCGGCCGGGCCGGGGATGAATACCGGTATGTCGGACAGACCAGCGAACCGCGCCGCCGTTATCACGGTCATCGCGCCGCGGCGCGGTCATACCTGCGCAACTTGCGCATGCGCGCACCGCGGGATGGGCGCGAGAATCAGCTGCAACTGGATTTACGGCTGCCGGCCATCACGGATTTCGTCAACGTAAGGCCACCGCGCGAACCGGTGCGGCTGGTTGAATGGCTGGCGAAACGCATCGATCATGCCGAGTCACTGGAAATGCAGGTTGTCGAGCGCGTTGCCTGCGGTGGTGGATGCGATTGCCGGCCGGGCGGTTTGTGTGGCCGCGTGGCCCGCCGCGAGACGTTCTGGATTGACTATCTCGCTGGCCGCGGTCACCGGCTGTTCAACCAACAGCGGCCTTTCGCAGATCATCGGCCGCCATGGTAGGGCTGTCGCTATGGAACTGATTTGGCCCCGCACAGACGATCGTGCCCGCGGCTGAGCCCAGCGCGCAAACCTCAAAGGCAAAACCATGGTTTGCGGCGAATCGTACGGCCCTCGCCTGCACCAGGCGCCCGCCAATTCGTTCGGCATCGTCCCAGGTTATCTGCCGGAAGCGCGGTGGCATGGTTGCCGCCACGGCCGGATCCGAGCTGAAAATGCCGTCGACGTCTTTGATCAGCCGGCAGCGGTCAGCGCGCAGCCTTGCGCCGACAAACAGTGCAGTCATGTCTGAACCGCCGCGGCCGAGCAGCGTGGTTCGTCCGGTTGCATCGATACCGCTGAATCCCGGCATCACCACCGTACCCGCAGCCAGGTTTTCGCGGATTGCAGCAGTTGCCAGCGCGTGGGGTCGTGCGTGCATTGGCGTACCGCGCGTCAGCAGTCCGGCGCTTTTTGCATCCATTCTCTTTGCCGCATGTCCGCCCTGTTGCAGCGCCAGCGTCAGCAACAGGCTTGACTGGTGCTCGCCACAGGCAAGCAGTTCGGCAAGCAACGCCTCGTCATGCGTGGCGGCGACTTCATTGGCGCGCGCCAGAAGCGAGTCGGTATCGTCACCCAGCGCGGAAACGACTGCGACAACGGCATAGCCGCGTTCGCGGTGATGCAAAATTTCCGCCACGGCATTCGGGTAGTCCGCGGCTGAGCGCAGCACCGAGCTGCCGAATTTGAGTACCGCGATCGATTGTTGCGGCATAGTTTCCTCCCTGGCGCGTCAAGAATGCGAACTCTGCCCGTCGGGCAACGCAGATGTGAAAGCGTGGGCAAGAGAATGCGGGGCGTCATACGGTGGGTATGGTCGCTTTAGCCGGATTTCTCATGCGCCCGCAAGCTGACTCTCAAATCGGCGCGGCGGCAACGTTAGGGCAGCGCAGCAACGCTGTCAACCGGCGCTTATGGGTAAACGGTGCTGGTAGTAGCGCGCGGCTGCGGGTATGTTTCCCGGTCTTGAGTTTCTGCCTGGAGCGAGAGCATGAGAATTGCGACCGGAGTATTGTTTACCCTGCTGACAATGACGACTGCCGTCGCTACGGCCGCCGAGGTCGACCGCGTCGAACGCGGCAACCTGGTGATCGAGAATATCCCGGAAATCCCACAGCGGATTGCGGATCGCCTGCGCCAGTATCGGGAAAGCCGGTACGCCATCTTCCAGGGCTGGGACGAGGTCAGTGGCGGTATCTATGTGACCACCCGATTCGGCGAGACCAGCCAGGTGCATCACGTAGCCCGGCCAGGTAGCGCACGGCGGCAGCTGACGTTTTTCGACGAGCCCGTCGCGGCAGCCGCGCCGCCCCCGGCCGGGGACCAGCGCGTGTTTGTATTCCCGAAAGACGTCGGCGGCGGCGAGTTCTATCAGCTGTTCATGTTCGATCAGGCAAATGGCAGCGTGACCCAGCTCAGCGATGGCGAATCACGCAATGGTTCGGTTGTGTGGTCCAATGCCGGCGACCGGTTTGCGTATTACAGCACCCGGCGCAATCAGCGTGACTGGGACCTCTACGTCGCGGACAGCGAGAATCCGCAAGCAGCAAAGATGGTTCTTGCCGAGGGTGGAACGTGGATTCCACTTGACTGGTCTGGCGATGACCGGCAACTGCTGGTAATGAAATATGTGTCGGTGACGGAGACCTATTACTCCGTGCTGGACGTCGAATCGGGCGTCCTGCAGCCGGTCAATCCCTCGTCGGAAAAAATTGCCTATGGCGCCGCCGCCTTCGATCGCCGTGGCAAGGGCATCTACCTGACCTCAGACGAGGGCAGCGATTTCCGGCAGTTGCGTCACTACGATTTGTCGAGTGGCGGGCAGCGCGTTCTGAGCGCGGACATTGGCTGGGATATCGAGCAGGTTGCAATCAGTGACGATGGCCGGCATCTGGCATTCTCCGTGAATGAAGACGGTGTGAGCCGCCTGTACCTGATGGATACTTCGAACGACAGCAAGCGGCGGTTGGACAATGTGCCGGTCGGGGTAATCAGTAGTATGGACTTCGATCACAGCGGGGCAAGGCTGGGATTTACCGTTGACTCACCACTTTCTCCCGATGACGTATTCAGCGTCGATATCGGGAATGGCGCACTAACGCGGTGGACACAGAGCGAGGTCGGTGGTCTCGACAGCGGTCGTTTTGTCGAGCCCGGGCTGGTGCGATACCCGACGTTCGACAGCGAAAGCGGCGGGCCCGAGCACATTCCGGCACTTTATTATCGCCCCGAGGGGGTCGGGCCGTTCCCGGTCGTCATCGTCATTCACGGCGGACCGGAGAGTCAGTCGCGACCGGCGTTTTCCTCGTTTTACCAGTATCTGGCGAGCGAACGCGGTTATGCGGTGATCCGGCCAAACGTCCGCGGCTCGACCGGATACGGCAAGGAGTATGTGAAGCTCGACAACGGCTTCAAGCGCAAGGACTCCGTCAAGGATATTGGCGCCTTACTTGACTGGGTCGGGGAGCGGCCGGAACTCGACGCCGAGCGGATCGCCGTTTTTGGCGGATCTTATGGCGGTTACATGGTGCTGGCGTCGATGGTCGACTACAACGATCGCCTTGCCTGTGGTGTCGATGTTGTCGGTATCAGTAATTTCGTTACTTTCCTCGAAAACACCAAGGAATACCGCCGCGATCTGCGCCGGGTCGAGTACGGTGACGAGCGCGATCCGAAGATGCGGGAATTTCTCGAGGATATCTCGCCCAACAATCATGCCGAAAAGATAACCCGGCCGATGCTGATCGTTCAGGGTTATAACGATCCCCGCGTGCCGGTAGGAGAATCCGAACAGATGCTTGCGGAAATGCGCGGCAACGGCCAGAACGTATGGTATCTGATGGCGCGCGACGAGGGTCACGGATTCAGGAAGAAATCCAATCGAGACTACTATCTCAATTCGACGGCTTTGTTCTTCGAGCAGTGTCTCGGGCAGTAGCGCTGCGGCGGGGCAGAGGCGGTCACAGTGAAGATCGCGCCGGTTTTTTCGTCGTGCCGCCGAGTTCGCGGAACTTTTTCAGCACCAGCGGCCACTGCTCCGAATAACGCCAGTCTTCGGCAAATATTGCTTCCGGGTCGATCCAGTCGATTTCGCTGACTTCGGCCCATGCCCATTCGGGCACGCCGATGTCGGTCCCGGGGCGAATCGACGGGTTGGCCGGGAGGCAGGCATACAGCCGGAAACCGTTTTCGAAAACCCGCAGCAGCCGGCCAACCTCGGCATCGATGCCGGCTTCTTCCCACGTCTCGCGATGCGCGGTGCACTGCGCCGCTTCGCCGGGGTTGCCCATGCCGGCAGGGAAACCCAGCTTGCCGCTGAAGCGGTCGCGCACCATCAGCATTCTGTTTTCAACCCGGATCAGACAACCGGCATTACCATGCCTCGTTTCGGCAAACTGCGGCGAAACACGGCAGGACGGCGCCGGTGGCGTTGGATGGAGCACGGCGAACAGCAGCACGCCGCTGACCGAGCCCGCCAGCAGCAGACCGCGGTAGAGGAATAGCCGGGTACTGAATCCACGCGATTTCACGGGGCGAAATCTTGGACTATTCCTGATAATTTCACCACCTCTCTGAGTAACCCGGAGCCGGATCTGTCAGTCATGACCCGCCTGATTGCAATTTTTGCCCTTGCCAGCTGGCTTGCGGGAGCGGTCGTCGAGGCAGCCGCGCCGGCACAGGCGACGACCGGGCATGCCCGCGCCGAGTTGTTCGCGGAGCATGCCGTGGCCGTCGCCGGCGAAGGCACATGGCTTGCCTTCAGGCTGACACTCGATGACGGCTGGCATACCTATTGGCAGAACCCTGGCGATTCCGGAGAAGCGACGCGGCTGGAGTGGAGCGTCCCCGACGGTGTCGAGCCCGGCGCGATCGTGTGGCCGGCGCCGGAGCGTATTCCGTTCGGGCCGTTTGTCAATTTCGGTTTCCATGGTGCGCCGGTCCACCTGGTAAAGCTCGATATTGCCGATGACTGGCCGCGCGGTCAGCCGGTACCGATCGAGGTGTTGGCAAGCTGGCTGGTTTGCGAGGAAATTTGTATTCCCGAGGAGGCCCGGCTCGGGCTGCAACTGGAGGTCGGCGGGACCGCGAGAATGGCGCCTGAACCGGTGGCCGATATCTTCACCGCGGCGCGCGCCGCCACACCAGCGGCGTCAGCGTTATCCGCCGCATTCACTGTCGCGGATGGCTCGTTGCAAATCGGGCTGCCTTCCGGCGCGGTTCCCGCCGCCGCCGAGACGCTTTTCTTTTTCCCCGAGCAGTGGGGCTGGATCGAGCCATCGACGCCGCAGACATGGTCGTATCGCGGGCAAGATCTGGTAGGGCGGATGGCATCGGGCCCGTCGCCGCCGGCCGGCGAACTCGGTGGCGTGGCGGTATACACCGATAACCAGTCGGGCGAGCGGCATGCGGTACGAGTCCGTGCCATCGATACCGCAACGTCGGGCGCCGCGACGGCACAGACGGCAGCGGTGACGATGGCTGTCTGGCAGGCGGTCCTTTTTGCCCTCCTCGGCGGGCTGATCCTCAACCTGATGCCGTGTGTCCTGCCGGTGTTGTCGATCAAGGCGCTCAGCCTGGTCCAGCATGGTGAGAATCGCGCCGAGCTCAGACGCAGCGGGGTAGCCTACACTGCCGGTGTATTGTGTTGTTTCGCGTTGCTGGGCTTGATTCTGGTCGCGCTCAGGTCGGCCGGCGAGGCTGCCGGCTGGGGCTTCCAGTTGCAGGCACCCGGCTTCGTCGCAGCGATGAGCTACGTGCTGTTCGCGATGGCGCTGGTTCTCTCGCTGGGTCTCGATCCGGGTGCTGGCCTGGCCGGTGCCGGTGACGGGCTGACGCGTCGCGGCGGGGTGTCGGGCAGTTTTTTCACCGGCGCGCTTGCGGCGGTCGTCGCAACGCCATGCACCGCGCCGTTCATGGCTGCAGCGATCGGTTTTGCCCTGGCACAACCTGCCGCGGTTGCGATGACAATCATGCTTGCCGTGGGCCTCGGGCTTGCCTTGCCCTTTCTGCTGCTTACGTTTGTTCCGGCATGGACCCGCTGGTTGCCGCGGCCGGGCGCCTGGATGTCACGACTGAAACAAGGCCTTGCGTTTCCGTTGTACGCCACCGTTGTGTGGCTGCTCTGGGTTGCCGGGCAACAAATTGGCATAGATGGCCTGGTGCGACTGTTGTTCGGAATGCTGCTGCTGGCGCTGGCGTTCTGGATGTACTCGGTATGGCGGCGCGAGGAGGGCGTTGCAGGTCATGTGGCCACTACAGTTTCGCTCGTTGCCGTGGTCGCGGCGTTGGCGCTCGCGGTGACTTCGGTGCGGTTGCCGGAACCGGCGGTCCGCGTCGCGGATTCCGCCAGCGTGCCTTTTGTCGAGGATGAGATCGCCGCGATTCGTGCATCGGGTCGCGCCGTGTTTGTCAACATGACCGCGGCATGGTGTATTACCTGTCTCGTGAACGAAAGAGTCGCACTCGACACCAGGGCAGTGCGCGATGCCCTGGCGGCCCGCGACGTCGTTTACATGAAAGGCGACTGGACCAACCGTGATGCGAAAATCACCCGTTACCTCGCATCGTTCGGCAGAGCCGGTGTGCCGTTGTATGTCCTGTACCCGCCGGGGAATGGCGCACCGCAGGTACTGCCACAGATACTGACTGAATCCTCGCTGCTGGAGGCGCTGGGAGCGCTCGACCAACACGGCGAAGTTATCTGAGCTATTGTCATCACTTAACCGGAGAAACCCGATGCAACTATCCACCCAACTGAAAATTGCGATCATGGCTGTGGCGGTTTTCGCCCAGGCTGCGTTGGCGGCACCCGGAGAGCCCGAAGTCGGCAAACCGGCGCCGCTTTTCTCGGCGACCGACAGCAATGGCAAGAGCCACAACCTCGCCGACTATCGCGGTAAGATCGTGGTCCTGGAATGGACCAACCATGACTGCCCCTACGTTCGCAAACACTACGGCGCTGGCAATATGCAGGCATTGCAGAACGAGGCCCGCGAGGCAGATGTCGTTTGGCTGACCGTCATTTCGTCCGCGCCCGGAAAGCAGGGCTATGTCGATCCGGCGAAGGCGAATGAACTGACCACGTCGAGAAATGCCGCTCCGCATGCGGTGCTGCTCGAACCCGACGGCGCGATCGGCAAGGCCTATGGCGCGCGAACCACGCCGCACATGTACATCATCGACGCCGAGGGCGTGCTGCGCTACAAGGGCGGTATCGACGACAAGCCGACGTCGGACCCGGCCGATATCGACGGCTCCAACAATTACGTGCGCGCGGCGCTTGCGGATCTTGCCAGCGGATCCGATGTACGGACTCCGGTATCGCGTCCCTATGGCTGCTCGGTCAAGTACGGAACCTGATGGCGCAGGCAGCCGTTGGCAGCGGTCCGGCAGACGCGCCCGCCGCGATCCGGCTGCGCGATGTCAGCAAATCGTATCGGGAAGGTGAGCGCCAACATGTCGTTCTCGACGCCATCAGTGCCGAGGTGGCGGCCGGTGAGACTATCGCACTGCTTGGTAGCAGCGGCTCCGGCAAATCGACTCTGCTGAATCTGATAAGCGGAATCGACCAGCCGGATGCCGGTGCTATCGAACTTGCCGGCACCCGTATTACCGAGCTTGATGAGCGTAACAGAACGCTTTACCGGCGGCGTAATCTCGGCTTCGTTTTCCAGTTTTTCAATTTGTTGCCGACACTGACCGTGGTCGAGAACGTCCGCCTGCCGCTCGAGCTCAATGGCATTGATGCATCCGGGTCCGAACGGCGTGCCATGGAGCTGCTAGATGCCGTCGGCCTGGCGGTCCGTTCGTCGAGTTTTCCGGAGCGCCTGTCGGGAGGTGAACAGCAGCGTGTGGCGATTGCCCGGGCGCTGGCGCATGCGCCCTCGCTGGTGCTTGCGGATGAGCCAACCGGGAATCTCGATGAAGAGACCGGTGCCCAGGTGCTGGCGGTTTTGCGCCGGATGCTGGTTGAGCAGGGTGCCACGATGGTGCTCGCCACGCACAGCCCGGGCGTGGCCAAAATCGCGCAGAGGGTGTGGCGGACCCAAAACGGACGCCTGATCGAGGAAGGCGGCAATCCGCAGTGAATTTGCTCGCCAAAACCAGTCTCCGTTACCTTCCGCGGCATCCGTGGCAGCTTGCCGTGGCGCTGCTCGGAATCGCGCTGGGTGTGGCCGTGATCGTCGCGGTCGATCTTGCGAATTCGAGCGCGCAACGGGCTTTCCTGCAAGCGGTCGATGCCGTCTACGGCGAAGCAACCCATCAGATTGTCGGCGGCCCGGCTGGCATTGCCGAGACCGAGTATGTCGCACTGCGGCTGGACGACGGCGTGCGCGCCAGCGCGCCGGTAGTCGAGGGTTTTGTCAGTATTGCCGGGCGCACTTTTAATCTGCTGGGTGTGGATCCTTTTGCGGAAGCGGGTTTCCGCGACTACCGGATAGGCAGCGGAGGCCAGGGACGGGCGTGGCTCGACCTGGTGTCACGTCCGGGTGCCTTCGTACTGGACGAGCAGGCGGCTGCGAGGCTGGGCGTGGGAGTGGGCGATACAGTGGTAGTCACGGTTGCGGGCCAGCAGCGGCCGGGGTTTCTGGCCGCCACGCTTGCTACCGAAGGTGGCCGGCCCGGGCTCGGCGACGTTGTCATCAGCGATATCGCGACGGCACAGGAATGGCTCGGCTGGAACGGCCGACTGAGCCGGGTCGACCTGCGCATTGACGACGATGCCGAGGCGGCACGTGTCGCTACGTTACTGCCGCAGGGCAGTCAGCTGCTGTCGGCGACGGGACGCAGCCGCCAGACACTCGGTATGACCCGTTCGTTCTCGACAAGCCTGACCGCGATGAGTCTGCTTGCGGTGCTCGTCGGGGTATTCCTGATTTACAACAGTGTTTCGTTCACGGTAATACAGCGCCGGCCCTTGCTCGGCGTAATGCGCTCGCTGGGCGTGACGCGCGAAGAGATTGCCGGACTCATTATGGCGGAGGGGCTGCTGCTCGGCGTGGTTGGTGTTGCGGCAGGCATTGCGCTTGGATTTTTTTTGTCGCGGGAACTGCTCGGTCTTGTCACCCAGAGTATCAACGACCATTACTATTATGTTGGCGCCGCGTCTGTGCAGCTGTCGCCATGGTCTGTGGCAAAGGGCATCGTCGCCGGTATCGGCGCGTCGCTGCTGGCCGCTGCGCTGCCGGCCTGGGAGGCGGCGCAATCGCCGCCTCGGCAGGCGCTGGCGCGGGCCTCTCTGGAACAGCGGGTCAGCGAACAACTCGGGCTTGTAGAGTTCTCTGCGATCGCGGCAACCGCAGCCGGTGCGGTGGCCTTACTGGTAACGGCTCGCTCCCTGGTCGTGGGGTTTGCCGGTATGTTTCTGATCGTCGTCGGCCTGGCATTACTGGTGCCGGGAATAGTCGCGTTTCTGAGCCGTCGCCTGGCCGGTCCCGTCGGCAGGATTGCCGGTCTAAGCGGGCGCATGGCCGTGCAGGGGATAGGTCGGTCGCTGAGTCGGACCGGCATCGCAGTAACAGCGCTTGCGGTCGCCGTCGCCGCTACGATCGGTGTGGACGTCATGGTTGGAAGCTTCCGCGGTTCGGTCGATGCGTGGCTGCAGCGATCGGTCAATGCCGACATGTATGTTGCGCCACCGCGTCTCGCTGGTGGCCGCGCCGAACGTGCGATCGACCCGCTGTTATTGCGGCGCATCGTGGCTCTGCCGGAGGTTGATCACGTAGGCGTTTCGCGCAGTGTCGATGTGGTCGCGCGTGATGGCGTGCGCCGTCTTCTGGCGGTCGACATGACCCCTGAATATCGTTCCAGCGCGCGCCTGACCGCGGGCGATCCGGCCACGGTATGGGCCAGTTTCGATAGCGGCACTGCCGTGCTGATTTCCGAACCTTTGTCATTCCTGCACGATCTCGGTGTCGGCGATGAGATTGAGCTGCCCACCGCAAAAGGCGTTCGCGGATTCCGTATTGGCGGAGTCTATGAGGATTTCGATACGGGCAGCGGTACGGTGATGCTGAACCGCGATCTTTATCGCCAGTGGTGGGAAGACGATGCGGTTACCGCCATTGCGGTGTACCTTGCCGACGGCGTCGAACCGCAAGCGTTCGAGGCGGCGGTAGAGGCGCTGGCGGCGGGCCGACAGTCGTTGCTGGTGACATCCAATCGCGACATTTTACAAATGTCACTGGAAATTTTCGATCGCACTTTCACGATCACCAACGTGCTCTACTTGTTGACGGTGGCGGTGGCTTTCGTCGGCATGGTCGGGGCTTTGTCAGCGCTGCAAATGGAGCGTATCCGCGAACTCGGGACATTGCGTGCGCTGGGGTTCACGCCATGGCAGGTGGGTGGTCTGGTCAATCTGCAGACCCTCGGCCTGGGGCTGCTGGCGGGCCTGGCGGCGCTGCCGCTGGGTGTCGTGATGGCGTGGATCCTGCTGCACGTCATTAACCGGCGTGCATTTGGCTGGCAGATCGACATGACTCTGAGTCCGTCCGCGTTAGTGGGTGCGCTGGCACTGGCCGTGGCAGCGGCGACGCTGGCGGGGATTTATCCATCCTGGCGGATGGCGCGAACCGCGCCGGCCAGTGCAATGCGCGAGGAATAAACAGATGCGGGGGTTTTCCGTCTGCGCAGGATTTTTGTTGTGTGTAGCGCTCGGCGTCGGTGCGGGCATCCCCGCGCTGGCACAGACCGCGAACGATGCCGACGGTCTGGCGGAGTTGCTTGGCGGTGGTGATATCGCGGGGTTTACCCGTGCTACCCGGCCGCATCCGTTCCAGTTTCCGGCCGATCATGCCGCGCATCCCGATTACCGTAACGAGTGGTGGTATTTCACCGGCAATCTTGCCACCGGCGCCAGCCGGGCATTTGGTTTCGAGCTGACTTTTTTCCGTATCGGTCTCGACAGCGGCGCGATGCTTTCGCAGTCTTCCTCGGCATGGCGCAGCGATCAGCTGTTGCTGGCGCATTTTGCGATCACCGATATCGACGGCAAACAGTTCCGCTATGCGCAGCGCTATTCGCGGGTGGCCCTGGGCCTGGCCGGTTACCGCAAGGCACCGTTTTCGTTGTGGCTTGAGGACTGGACGCTGCATCACGATCCCTCGACCGGTGCTTTTTCAATCAGCGCGGCCGATGCCGATATTGCCATCCAGTTGCAATTGCAACCGCAGAAACCGCCGGTGCTGAACGGCGATCGCGGGCTGAGCCAGAAGTCGGCCGCAGCCGGAAACGCCTCCCACTACTACAGCCTGACGCGATTGCAGACGCGCGGAGAGTTGCGGTTGGACGGAGAAAATTTCGACGTTTTCGGTAGCGCCTGGATGGACCGCGAGTGGAGTACCAGCGCGCTGGCCGACGACCAGGTTGGCTGGGACTGGTTTGCCCTGCAGTTCAGCGACGGCAGCGAGTTGATGTATTACCAGCTGCGGCGCGATGACGGCACGACCGACCCGCACAGCGCCGGGACATACGTAGACCCTGACGGCGTGTCCTCACATGTGACCGTGACCGATGTCGAACTCGAAGTCCTCGACGAGTGGGCCAGTCCGCGCGGCGGGGTCTACCCGGCGCGCTGGACGTTGCGGGTCGAGTCGCTCGGTCTCGACGTGACTGTCGTGCCACGTCTCGCGGATCAGGAACTCGCGACGTTCCCGCGTTACTGGGAAGGCGCCGTAGAGATTCGCGGCGAACGCCGTGCCGTGCCGGTTTCAGGCTTCGGTTACGTGGAGCTTACCGGCTATGCCGACCGGCCTCTGCCGCAATGACCCGGACGCGGGCCGCGGTACCGTGCCGCTGAGCGACCGCCGCGTGCTAGTCGACCGCGTCGAGATGGTGCTGGCCGTCGCCGGCCCGAAACGGGTAGTCGGCGAATATTGCCGCCATGACTATCGGCGCGCGCTCGTCGATTTTCTTCAGTTTCGCTTCGGTAACGGTGCCCTGGGCAACACCCTGCCAGACTACCTGTTTGCGTTCAGCGTCAACGACATCGACCAGTAACGTGCCCTCGGTGTATTGCCGCACATCTACGTCGTAACCGCCCCAGGCACCGTAACGGTTGCGCCAGTAGGGGCTACCGCCATAGCTATTGACCTTGACCTTGTCCTGGGTCAGAAGCTGGAAATCCAGCAACAGGTCGGGGTTATCATCGCTGTAAACATAACCGCGTTTTTCCATTTCCGCACGCGAGGTCGTTTCGAGGTGACGCGTGATCAGCGACGTGTACTCGCCCTGCTGGCGTTGCGGCTGTCTCGAGGCGAATCCGAAGGTCCGGTAGGCCGAAAAATTGGCAGTCGGGTCGTAGTCGCTGCGCGTGCGCGGTGTCGATTCGCATGCGCTCAGCAGCAATGCAGCGGCTAGCGCCGCAAGCAGGATTCGTGGGTGACGGGTCGAGGTCACTGGCATTTTCGCGCTCCTTCGAGCCGGAAGTCCGGCCTACGTGAAAAACGATAGCCGGAAGCTTACTTGGAACCTCCCCCGGTTGCCAAAATCGCGGTCGGTTTTAGTCCGGTATCTCGAAAGGTTCGCGCTGCGCCCGCGCGCGCAGACGATTCAGCGTTCGCGCAATCGCCGGGCGCCGGATCAGCTGCTGCTCGAGCCGGTACTTGCCCGGGAAATTGGTCAGTATCAGCCCTATCAGCATGGTCAGCAGACCCTGTCCGGGGATAAACAACATCAACAGGCCGGCGAGGAGGAATGCTATTCCGACGGTGTTTTTCACGACCACGATCAGGCCGACTACAAGCGGATGAGGGCGGTGCTTGCGTTCCGGCTCGCGATGCTCGCGCACGAAGTAGTCGCTCGGCAACTGTACCGTGATAAGCGGCAGCAGCACCGCAGCAACGACGAGGCTTCCGAGCGACAGGAAACCTGCGAGCATGCCGTAGTTGGCCAACGGCTCCTGATACTGGTCCAGCCACTCGAGCATCCGTCTCTCCGATGGTCATGCCCGTCCGGGCCGGTGGCGGTGACGAAAGCGGCCAGCGTAAACCGGATCCACCTCGAAGCGCATCATTCTAACAGTTGCTTTGCCGCCACGGCGGCATTTGGCTATCCGCCTGGATGCATTAGACTGCGCGGGCAACCGCCGATCAATCGAGAGAGTTTATGCAATTCGTATTCGATCCGCCGCCGCCGACCTCGATCGCGGTGGCCGGCAGCGAGCAACGATTACCGCTGCACAGGATTTATTGCGTGGCGAAAAATTACGCCGCCCATGCGCGGGAAATGGGCGACGACCCGGAACGCATACCGCCGGCTTTTTTTCTCAAGCCCGCCGATACCGTGGTAGCGTTCGAAGAAGGTGTTGTCTACCCGCCCGCGACGGTGAATTTGCATCATGAAGTGGAACTGGTCGTTGTGCTCGGGACGGGTGGCCACAATGTCGGGGTCGATGCCGCACGGCAGATGGTTTTTGGCTATGCAGTGGGTATTGATCTTACCCGGCGAGACCTGCAGCAGGATGCGCGTGCGGTTGGCGGACCGTGGGATACCGGAAAGAGCTTCGAGCAGGCGGCACCGGTCAGCGCCGTGTACCCCCGCGAGCGTACCGGATACCTGGAAACCGGCCGTATCTGGCTGGAGGTCAATGACCAGATTCGCCAGGATGGAGATATCTCCGCCATGATCTGGAGTACCGCCGAAGTCATATCGCGATTGTCAGAGTTGTTCGAACTCAAGCCGGGCGACCTGATTTTTACCGGTACGCCCGAAGGCGTTGGAGCGATCGTTCCAGGCGATCATCTTCGCGGCGGTATCGACGGTGTTGCCGAATTTTCGCTGCATATTCGCGGCTAGATGAGCGTTTTCCTGCGGAAAGCCCCTATGTTCCCGGCCCGGACGGGCTGCTACTTTATGGCGCGTGACTATGAATGAAATACGATTTGATACCGATTTGATCGAACGCTACGGGGGGAGGGGGCCACGTTACACCTCCTATCCGACTGCCGTTCAGTTCCATGACGGATTCGGTGAGGCCGAATATCGCCGCCAGTGCGCGGCGAGTAACAACGGCCCCGAGCGGAGACCTCTGTCCGTTTACGTGCACCTGCCGTTTTGCGAGTCACTTTGTTATTACTGTGCTTGCAACAAGGAGGTGACCCGCAACCGCGCCCGGGTTGAGCGTTACATGACGCACCTGTATTCCGAGCTCGACCTGCAGGCCGCGCTGTTCGACGATTCCCGCGTGGTCGAGCAGCTCCATCTCGGTGGCGGTTCTCCGACGTATTTCGATACCGACGAACTTGGCGAGCTGATCCGCCGTATCGGCGAGCGCTTCCGTCTGCAGTCCGACGGTAACCAGGAATTTTCGATTGAAGTCGACCCGCGCACGATAGAGCCTGAAGGTATGGCACCGCTTTATGCGCTCGGTTTCAACAGGCTGAGCCTCGGCGTTCAGGATCTCGAGCAGCGGGTCCAGGAAGCGGTGAATCGTGTCCAGAGCTTCGCCAAGACCCGGGACCTGATAGATGCCGCCCGCGCCAGTGGCTTCCAGTCCGTTTCGCTCGACCTGATCTATGGCTTGCCGCACCAGTCGGTAGCGAGTTTCGATGCGACGATCGATAGGGTCCTGACGCTGAAGCCGGACCGGCTCGCGATCTACAACTACGCGCACCTGCCGCAGATGTTCAAGGCGCAGCGCCTGATCGATGCGGCGGACCTGCCGGATGCCGCGGCGAAACTTGAAATTTTGCATGGCACCATCGCCACGCTGACTGCGGCCGGCTACGAATACATCGGCATGGACCATTTTGCGTTGCCGAGCGACGAACTCGTGGTCGCGCAGGGCAAGGGCGAACTGCAGAGAAATTTCCAGGGATATTCGACCCATGCGCGCTGCGATTTGATCTCCCTGGGGGTAAGTGCGATTTCGCATGTGCACCACTGCTACAGCCAGAACGTAAAAAGCGTCAATCGATACTGCCAGTTGCTGGAGCAGGGACATTTGCCGGTCGAGCGTGGCCTGGAGCTGTCCGAGGACGACGAACTTCGCGCCAGTGTGATCGAGACGATTATGTGCCATGGGCGGCTGGATTTTGCGACCATTGCGGAGAGTTTCGGGCTCGATTTCAGCGACTACTTCGGCGCTGAACTCCAAGCTCTTGCGCCGCTGGCCGATGATGGATTGATCAAATTCGACGAGCGAGGCTTCGAGGTCACGCCAGCGGGAAGACTGTTGTTGCGACCGGTGGCGATGGTGTTTGACCGCTACCTCAGAGAACAGGCGAACAAGGCGCGTTTCTCGCAGGTGATCTGATTGCAGTTTGAGCGGGCGTGGGCTTGATGAGCGGGTACGGGCTCGCAAAGGCCGTTCATGTTGTCTGTGTGTTACTGAGCGCACTGTTGTTTCTCGGCCGTGGCGTCGCCGAAACTGCGGGCGCCGACTGGAGGAAATGGCGGGTTCTGCGGTTCGCGCCGCACATTGTCGATACGGTCTTGTTAGCAAGTGCCGTGACAATGGTCTGGCTGCTGGGGTTGTCGCCATTCGCGCTGCCCTGGCTTGCGGCCAAACTGCTCGGCCTGGTTTTTTACATCGGGTTCGGCATGATCGCTTTGCGATTTGGCGGGACGAAAATCGTGCGTCGAACGGCGTTTGCTGCGGCGCTTGTAACGCTGGCCTATATCATCAGCGTCGCGCTAATCCGCGACCCGAGAGGATTTCTGGCATTGTTGCCGCAGGGTTGAGCCGCGGCGTTGCCTGCACCGGGGGAGTTCCGGCATGGAGTGGTTCTCGACTGAAGTAGTGGCACTAGCGGTAACCGCCGCGACGATAGGTGTCGTTCATACGTTGCTGGGGCCGGACCACTATTTGCCTTTCGTCGCGCTGGCGCGCAGCAAGGGCTGGACACTGCGCAAAACGCTGGCAGTGACCGGGTTCTGTGGTATCGGCCATGTTGCCGGGTCAATCGCGCTCGGGGCACTCGGTATCGTTCTCGGCAGCAGCCTGACGGGTCTCGTCCGGATCGAGACAATACGCGGCGATATCGCCGGATGGCTGATGCTGACGCTGGGGCTGGTTTATCTGGCGTGGGGGCTGAAGCAGGCGGCGCGCAAGGAGGTTCATGCGCATGCCCACGTGCATGCCGATGGCACTGTCCATAATCACCGCCACGATCACCAGGCAGCCCATCTTCATCCGCACAGGCGGGGTGGAGGCCGATTTGCGCCCTGGGCGCTGTTTATCGTTTTCGTCCTCGGTCCATGCGAGGCGTTGATTCCGCTGCTGATGTACCCGGCTTCGCAGCATAACTATGCCGCCGTCGGTCTCGTCGCCGCGGTGTTTGCCGCTGCCACGCTGGCCACTATGATGGCGGTGGTCGCGCTGGGTTGTCTCGGCGCAAAGCGTCTGCCCCTGGGTGGAATGCATCGATACGTGCATGCATTTGCCGGGGCCGCGATCAGCCTTTGCGCGGCGGGGATGCTGATCGGGCTCTAGGCACAGGCACCTTACGCCCGGTCCGGGCCATTGCGCACGACGCTCCGCGGCGTTTGCGTTGAGCATGATTCCAAATCTGAATCCGTTCGTTCGCTGCCGCCGAAAGGAGGCTACGAGCGAAGCGATTCGCGATTGTCCAGTTCATGCCCGACCGGATCGGGGCTCAGGCACAGGGAAGTGCGATGAACTGGTCCCGGGAAGGCGAGACGAACGGATGTCCGCGAGCTGCCCCGGCGCTTATCCGCCCCTCGTTCAGTTTATCCCCGAGCGGACCGGGGCAGGCGCACAGGGATGTGCGATGAACTGATTCAACTCCTGAACACCCGCCTGATTCAACCTTCCTTCTGTGTGAGCGGCGCTGAAACGACCCGGCGATCCGCAACGGGCGGTCCGGACAGGCTCAGCAGGTGCGGGCCGCGTATATTCTGATGGCGTGGACGGGCCGCCGCCTCCCCCAGGTTGCACTGGATCTTCGCGCCTCAAACCGCAATCCTGCGGCCCCAGCCATGGTGTTTTGGCGTGGCGCGCTAAAATAGTTGCGGCGGATCGCGGGCTGGCGGGCGACAATGGAATTGGATGCGGTAATCATTCACGGGCGGTCTTTTGATTGCGCCGCAACCGCCGGACAGGATTTGCATCTGGGTTTCCGTGGCGGTGATCCGATCAGGCCTCTGGGAAACGCGATCGGGCGGTTTGCCGGAGAACCGGCCGATGAGTTTGCAGTTGACGCCGGACGATTGCACCTCGCTGACCGGGCCGACACTGTGGTGATTAATCGCGCGACGCTTGATGCGAGACTCGAGGGCTGCCATGAGGCATCGATGGCGGGGCTGGGCGACATTTCGCGACGAGGCAATCGTAACGATGCGGCAGTTGAAGCGGTGCTGATAAACGGGCGGCTGGCATGACGGGACGGAAAATTCGAAAAGGGAGTTGGCAGTGAAACCGGGTTTGGCCGCTTCCTCGCCGCAGCCTGATATGAGCAAAGACGCCGTGGTGGTGCAGGGCGCCACCACTTACGTTGAGCGATACGGCGAAGGTCGTCCGGCATTATTTCTGCACGGCGTACCGGATTCGGCAGAGTTGTGGAGCCCGGTGATTGCGGGCGCGAGCCACGCGTACCGGTGTATTGCACCGGACCTGCCTGGTTTTCGCCGTTCGCAGTTGCCGCAGGATTTCACTTTTTCGCTCGTGGGTTATGCGGCGTGGGTCAACGATCTGGTCGATGCGCTGGGTATCGATCAACCGCTGACCCTGGTGGGTCATGACTGGGGCGGTATATTCGGACTTGCCTGGGCCTGCAAATATCCCGAGCGAGTCGGTCGCGTTGTCGTTATGGATACGATTTTCAGCCATCTTTACCGTTGGCATCCGTGGGCACGGGTATGGCGTACTCCGGTTCTGGGCGAGTTATCGATGCTGTTGATGAACCGGCCGCTATTCATGGCAGAGATGCGCCGCGGATCGGTTGCGCTTGATGACGCCTGGCTGGCGCGCCTGTGGAATGCGATGCAGGAGAACTACCGCGCCCGTTTCGTCACCCTCAAGCTTTACCGATCTCTGGATCCGCGCGTGTTACTGCCATGGCAACCCTTGCTACAGGCCCTTGCTGCCGCGACTCCGCTGACTGTGCTGCATGGAGCTCACGACCCCTACATTCCCGGCTGGACGACGCGTCTGTTTCATACCGAAGACGTGCGCGTACTGGGAGACGTCGGGCACTGGGTGCCGGCCGAAGCGCCTGGCGCCGTGCTGGCTGCCCTCGGTGTCGCTGCGGCGGAAATCACGAACATACAGACCTGAGACCGCGGGTAGTTTGTGAGGCTCAGAACTGAATAAGTGCATAGCCGTCGTTTTGCAAGGTAACCATTGCGGTCATCGCAGACAGCGCGAGTTCGACACCGGGCGCGAATTCGTTGGCCGAAAACCCACGATGCGCGGCAGTTTGCCCGCAGACGATAAATTCGACACCCGCGGCGGTGAGTTGCGCGATCAAAGGAGCGTTGGGGTTCGCAATGCCGTTTCTGTGCTGGTAAGCGCTGTCTGACAGCACGTCCGCGGCGGCGGCGCCGTGAATTACCAACGCCAGTTGCATACGGGTTGGACTGACACCGTTCGCGGCATGCATGTTCAGAAACCGCGCAGCGGTTTCGATACGCGGGTTAACGGTGTTGGCGTCCTGGTCGGATCGGGCAATATCGAAGGCAACGCGGTAGTGGCCGTCGGTGACGGTGGCGAAACCGGGCGCGGCGATCGGGTAGTGCGGACCGTATCCCGTTATCACCGGCCCGGTGACCGGTGGCGTTTTGTCGGCGTGGGCGGCGGCGCATGTCAGTCCCACCGCGAGCGTGGCGATCAGAAACAATCTCATTGTGTTTCCCCCGTGCTTTCGGGCCTGATTTCGGCAAAGCGTAAAGGTGGCGGCGGCCAGGCACCAGGGTGTGCAACGAAAAACACCCCCGCCGGCCGCAGCGGCGAGGGTGTTGTAACGGCGAATCAACGCGCCGGATCAGTACATATGCTGTCCACCGTTGATTGACAGCGTCGAGCCGGTGATGAAGTCGGCGTCTTCGGCTACCAGGAACATCACGCCACGCGCGATGTCATGGGCGCGTCCGAGCCGCCCGGCCGGGATGCGAGTGATGATTTTCTCCAGCACTTTTTCCGGTACCGCGCGCACCATATCGGTATCGACATAGCCGGGGGCAATCGCGTTAACGGTGATATGGCTGCGGGCGCCCTCCTGGGCCAGCGCCTTGGTGAAGCCATGAATGCCTGATTTGGCCGCAGCATAGTTGACCTGGCCGTACTGACCGGCCTGCCCGTTTACGGACCCGACATTGACGATACGACCGAAGCCGCTCTCGCGCATTCCGCCAATCACGGCATGGCAGGCGTTAAAACAACCGCTCAGGTTGGTCTGGATCACTTCCTGCCACTGCTCCGGAGTCATATTATGCAAAACCCCGTCGCGGGTAATGCCGGCATTGTTGACGAGGATTTCGACCGGACCGTCGAGATCTTTCGCGATTTGCGCGAAGCCCTTCTCGCACTCGGCAAAATTGCCGACATCGAATTTGTAGGCCGGAATCCCGTTCTTCTCACTGAATTCCCGGGCGCGCTCTTCGTTGCCCGCATAGGTAGACGCGACCTTGTGGCCGGCTTCCTTCAATTCCACGGCGACCCTGGCACCGATGCCTCTGGTTCCTCCCGTGACTACCGCTACTCGACCCATGACGGCCTCCTTAGAAATTTATCAGTTGTTTATTTTTTGTCTGTTTGGCGCTCTTAACGCTCGACGCAAATGGCAATACCCATGCCGCCGCCAATGCACAGCGTCGCAAGCCCTTTATTGACGTCGCGCTTTTCCATTTCGTAGAGCAGTGTCACCAGCACGCGAGTGCCGGAGGCGCCGATCGGGTGGCCAAGCGCAATCGCACCGCCGTTGACATTGACGATGTCGGTGTTCCAGCCGAGTTCCTTGTTGACCGCGCACGCTTGCGCGGCAAACGCCTCATTCGCCTCGATCAGTTCGAGGTCGCCAATATCCCAGCCGGCTTTTGCCAGGGCAGCGCTGCTGGCAGGAATCGGTCCGCTGCCCATGATGGCGGGGTCGACGCCCACGGTTGCCCAGGCAACGATGCGCGCCAGTGGTTTTATTCCGCGCTTCGACGCCTCTTCGGCGCTCATCAGCACTACAGCCGCCGCGCCATCGTTGATGCCGGATGCATTTCCCGCGGTTACGCTGCCTTCCTTGCTGAACGCCGGACGGAGCTTCGCGAGCGATTCCTCCGTCGTGTCGGGTTTCGGATGTTCGTCGGTCGCAACGACCGTTTCGCTTCGGCGCGTCTTCACGGTAACCGGAACGATTTCGTCCTCGAAGCGACCGGCAGCCTGGGCGGCCGCGGCTTTGGCCTGCGAGGCCGCCGCGAACGCGTCCTGTTCCTCGCGCGGAATTTCCCACTTGGCGGCGACATTCTCGGCGGTCATTCCCATGTGATAGCCCTGGAACGCATCCAACAGTCCGTCTGCCAGCATCGTGTCGACGAATTCCTGAGATCCCATTTTACGACCATTGCGAAGATGGGCGGCATGCGGAGCCTGGCTCATGCTCTCCTGACCGCCCGCCACCACGATGTCGCTGTCGCCGCTGAGTATCGCCTGGTAGCCCATCGCCACCGAGCGGACTCCGGAACCGCACAGCTGGTTGATCGTTACTGCGGTGCGTTCGGCCGGAATGCCCGCACCGATGGCCGCCTGGCGCGCCGGGTTCTGGCCGCACCCGGCGGTAAGAATCTGGCCCATGATGACTTCGGAAACGTCATCCGGCTTTACGCCTGCCCGGCGCAGTGCTTCGACGATTACGGCCGAGCCCAACTCGGCTGCGCTGAGTGTGCTGAGCGCTCCATTGAACGCACCTATTGCGGTGCGCACGGCACCGGCTATGACAACTTCGGTCACGGCAAAGTCCTCCTTGAGTTATTGACACCATTGTCAGCCGGCGGCAGATACGATTCCATTCGACTTTCGGTTAACCGGCCTGAATGTCGTCTGCCGCTGGCCGCCGCCGGGCATCTTCGTTAAGCTGCGACCTCGGCACGCGGACGGAGGCAACTGAATGAGTATAGTAGCTCGAGGGGGACTCGTTGGGCTGGTGCTGCGTTTTGCCGGGCGCCTGCGCTTTCCGTACCTGTTTGCGCTGACCGCGATTATGTTTGTGGTCAACCTGTTTGTGCCCGATGCGGTCCCGTTTGCCGATGAAATTCTGATGGGTTTGCTGACGGTTCTGCTTGCCAGTATCCGCAAGCGCCGCGATCCTGCCGACGAGTCGCAGGCGGGAATCGACTCGGGCTCGAAGTAGTACTTTTTTACACCGGTTTCAGAACAACGCCATCTCGAGGCCCGCGGCCAGCGTCATTCCCAATTCTCTGCAGGCCATCAGGCCAGACTCATCGAGTTCGCCGCGAATGACCACCGGCTCGGCAACCTCGCGAAACCGATAACCCGGAGCGATTCGGCGAATGGCGTTCAGGGCGCCTGTGCCGTCGTTGCCGCAACCAATGAAAATCGCATAGGGCAGGCCTTCCGTCTTGCCCTCGCAAGCGTAGAAAGTGCGATCGAAAAAATCCTTTAGCGCGCCCGACATATAGCCGAAGTTTTCCGGGGTGCCAAGGATCAGGCCGTCGGCCCACAGCAGATCTTCGGCGTCGGCATCGAAAGCACGAAGCATCCGCACGGCGACCGCGCCGATTGAGTTATCAGACGCGCCGTCGAAAACCGCCTGCGCCATTTTCTCGTTCTTCACTCCCTGGGTGTGAAAAACGATCAACAGATGTCTGGTTTCGCTGGATTCGTCTGAACTCATTGGGGGTTGTCTTCGGTTCTCAAGTGGTGGCAGGCTCATTGCCAGGCGGCCGTTATTGCCACGGGCGTGGTTCGATCCGTCGAATGCGGCAACGGCCATTCCTGTGGCGCCGATGCTTGCCCGGGAGATGATAGTATCCGCGCAACAGAAGCGCTAACGGTTGTTGAGGTCTGCAACACAGCCGCCAGGTGGGCATGCAGCGGATAGTCGCGGCGGCATCCAATCCCGGGACGGCGAAAAAGAAATTTTCCGCGGCAATCGGGGAGTGACGAACCGTGAAAAATCTCAGAGGCAAGGTCGCCGTGGTGACCGGAGCCGGATCCGGCATTGGCAGGGCTGTGGCCGGTGAACTCGCCCGTCAGGGATGTCATGTTGCCCTGGCCGACGTGAACGAGGCAGGTCTTGCAGAGACCTTCCAGGGATTGCTGGGATTGCCTGTGACGGTGACGACCCACGTCGTGGACGTTGCCAGCCGTGATGCGGTCGAGCGGCTGGCGGCCGAAGTGATTGAGCGTCACGGCGCGGCACATATCCTGGTCAACAATGCCGGTGTCGCGGTCGCGGAGCGCGCCGAGAATATTCCGTATGAGGATTTCGAGTGGCTGATGGGAATCAATTTCTGGGGTGTTGTGTATGGCTGTACTGCGTTTCTGCCGCATATGAGAGCGGCCGGTGAGGGCCATATCGTCAATATTTCGAGCGTATTCGGTCTGATCGGGATGCCGACCCAGGCGGCCTACAATGCATCCAAGTTCGCGGTCAGGGGGTATACGGAGGCGCTCGACCAGGAGCTGGAGAATACGCCTGTAAGGGTATCCTGCGTGTGTCCCGGCGGCATTCGAACCGCGATCGTGCGCAACGCCCGCGTTCCCGGCGCTTCCGGCACAATGCCCGGGAAAAAGGAGCTGGCCGGCACTTTCGACAGGCTCGCGCGAACCAGTGCCGAGGAGGCGGGTGCCACGATCGTGCGTGGTATTCAGAAGGACAGTAAACGCATATTGATTGGAGCAGATGCGCGCATGATCAACCTGATCGTTCGCTTGTTTCCGGTTGCCTATCCGGCATTATTGCGGCGGTTGATGCCGGCCCCGGGTATCAACAAGTAGTTGCGCTGCGGCGCAGCAGCGTGGTAAGTCCCTGTTTTTTTTCGCGGCCGGGTTTACCGGCCCTAGCGGTCATCTGTTAGACTTGCGATCTGTCGATTAGGGCTCGGCCGGGTCGTTGTATCCGGGTACGGTTGGGCGAGGCCGGCAACATACGCTGCGTTGCGGGTCGCGAGTTGGTCAGGACGAGAAAAAATGATGCGATGGATTGAGCGAGCGTTCTGGGGCGCCGGTATTGCCTTGTTGGTTGTATATGGGGCGATCCGGGTCGACGGCGAAGTTGGCCGCCAGCGTGGCCTGGTCGCGTTTCAGAATGCGCATGCCGCGACGGACGCTGATGTCGATGTGGCGCAATACGAAAACGTCCCGGAACCGGACAAGTCGTTGTGGAATGCCAAGCGTGTGAAAGACTACGAAGACAGTCTCAATGCCGACATGGCGCCGCCGCGGGGAGTCCTCGAAATTCCTGATCTCAATCTCGAGGTTCCCATCTATGCCGGCACGACCGAGCTTGTGCTCAATCGTGGCGTGGGTCTTGTCGACGGTACGGCGCGGCTGAACAAGGGCGGCAACACCGCGTTGTCGAGTCATCGCGATGGTTATTTCAGGGTCCTGAAAGATATCGAGAAAGGTGATGAGATCATCGTCGACAGTCCGCGCGGCAAGATGACTTACCGCGTCAGCGAGACTTTCGTTCTCGACAAGATGGATGACAGCGTGCTCGACCCGACGCCCGAGCCGACGGTAACGTTGGTTACCTGCTACCCGTTTTATTTTGTCGGGCATGCTCCGAAACGATTTATTGTACGTGCCGTCCTCGAGGAGAATCCCGAGGCGGCGCAAACTACGGATCTCGCTCAATCCGCTCCGAATGCGGTCGCTGAGAACTAGCACAAAGGGGCTGGCGGGAGTTTATGAAAACAATAGGACAGGAGAGAAAATTAATGAAAAGCAGATGCCTCATCGCTATTACTGCGCTGATCGGACTGGGGATGTCGCAGGCGAGTCTTGCCCAGAACAAAACTTGTAGCGATATAGATTTCACGCCAGAAGCGCTGTCGATGTACCCGGATCTTGCCAGTGCATGTCAGGCTGTCGTGTACAAAGACGGCAGAGAGTACGTCATGGTTGTTGGCAGGGTCCTGGCCGTTCGTGGCGGCGGCAAACACGTCAACCTGCAGTTCAGGGATGGCGGCCGTTACTGGATAAACCCGAACCAAAACCAGAACATCACGCTGCTGCCGGTTGGCGGTGTGCCGGAGCAGTCGACAGCCAGGGGTTCTGGCGAATCGCGGATCAAGCCGTCGGAACTGGTGCGCGGCATGGAACTCGGTATCTATCTGCCGACCGACACCTGGGCGATTCACTTCGAAGAAGCAGAAGAAGTGTATATCCCTGTCGTCATGACGCCGGTCGAGACCATCGAGATCATAGAGCTCGAGCCGATGCCGACCACGGCAAGTCCGGTTCCGCTGATTGGATTGCTCGGTGGTTTGTTTGCGCTGATGGGTGCCGGATTTACGTTTGTCCGCCGTCGCGGCTGAACGTTTCCGACATCTGAGTCGGTGTAAGACAAAGCGCGTCGCCGAAATTCGGCGACGCGCTTTTTTGTGGCCGGAAAATTGGGCCAGGACTGCGGCCCGCAACCCGTTCCTTGAGCCGAACAGGCAACCCCTGGCGGGTCAGGCGGCCTTTTCCTTCGCGAGGTACTGCTCCAGCTCGTCCGCGCCGCCGATCTTCGTACCGTTGACGAATATCTGCGGAAACGTCGTCGCCCCTGCGACTGCGCGCAATGTCGTGTCGGTGTAATCGCGATTCAGGACCAGTTCCTCGAAGTCGATACCCGCATCGCGCAACAGGCCTTTGGCGCGCACGCAGAATGGGCAACCCTCACGGCTCAGGACGGTGACGTCAGCCGGTGACGAGGCGCCCGGAGCGACGTAGGCCAGCATTGTATCGGCATCGGAGACCTCGAACGGGTCGCCCGGATTGTCGGGCTCGACGAACATCTTCTCTACGATACCGTCGCGCACCAGCATCGAGTAGCGCCAGGAGCGCTTGCCGAAGCCGAGATCTTCCTTGCCAACCAGCATGCCCATGCCCGCGGTGAAATCGCCGTTACCGTCTGGCAGGAATGTAATGCGATCCGCGTTCTGACTCCGTTTCCACTCGTTCATTACGAACGCGTCGTTGACGGAGACACAGATCACCTCGTCGACCCCGTTTTCTTTCAATGCGGGGGTCAGCTGGTTGTAGCGCGGCACGTGAGCGGATGAGCATGTCGGTGTAAATGCGCCCGGCAAAGAGAACACGACGACGGTTTTGCCGCCGAAAATGTCCTTGCTCGTCACTTCGACCCACTCATGGTCGCGGCGGGTGCGGAAAGTGACGTCGGGAATTCGTTTTCCTTCGATATTGTCGAGCATGATTTCTTCTCCTGTTCAGTTAGACAATTTATCAATGGTCGGATCTATGCGGCCTCTTCGATCAGGCTGCGCAGCATCCAGGCGTTTTTTTCATGCACCTGCATGCGCTGGGTAAGGAGGTCCGCGCTGGGTTCGTCACCGGCGGCATCGACGATCGGAAATACTTCGCGCGCGGTCCGCGCCACGGTTTCCTGGGCACTGACCAGCGCGGCAATCATCGCCTGCGCATCCAGGGGGCCGGCGTCGTCGTGAATTGACGTGAGTGCCTGAAACTCGTTGTAGCTGCCGGGTGCGGGGCGACCGAGGGCGCGGATGCGCTCGGCAATCTCGTCGACCGCCAGTGCGAGTTCGGTGTACTGCTCCTCGAACAGCTGGTGCAGCGTCATGAACATCGGGCCGGTGACGTTCCAGTGAAAATTGTGTGTCTTGAGATAGAGCGTATAACTGTCCGCGAGAAGCCGGCTCAGGCCTGCTGCAATTTTGCCGCGGTCGCCGCTATTGATTCCGATATCGATAGTCATGTTAGCTCTCCAGCGTGACTAAAATTTTATGGGCTCATGCTAGGCTCAGGTAGATAACAAGTAAAACAGAATAAATAACTTATAGTGATCTATAAAATCGATTATAATTCGAGCGTTCTGCCGTCTTGCTGCCAAACTATGGCCCACGCTGACCTGGAGATCCCCCCATGGTAGAGAATCGATCACGCCAGCCGACCTTGCGCCAGCTTCGCTATTTCCTCGCCCTGGTCGAGTTACAGCATTTTGGCCGTGCTGCGGAGACGTGTTTCGTCAGCCAGTCGGCGTTCAGCAATGCAATTCAGGAACTCGAGGCTACCCTTGGGCGACAACTCGTGGATCGAACCAACCGCCGTGTGACGATTACCGCGACCGGTCAGGAAATAGCGATACAGGCACGCTTGTGTCTGCGTGATGTCGAGGCGCTGGTGGAGATGGCCCGCCGCGACGATGAGCCTCTCACGGGCCGTCTCAGGCTCGGTGTGATCCCGACCATAGCGCCGTTCATGTTGCCGCCATTGTTACCGGAGCTGCGGCGGCGTTTCGACAAGTTGCAGCTGTTGCTGGTCGAGGGTCAGACTCTTGATCTGCATGAGCGCCTGCTGCGTGGCGATCTCGACGCCATCCTGATTGCCTTGCCCTTCGAGCTTGCCCATGTCGAGGTAATGGCGCTTTTTCGCGAGGGGTTTCGCCTCGCATGCCGAGGCGACACGACCCTGGTCGACCCGGAAAATTACCGCTTCAACCGCCTGAATGCAGAGTCGGTGATGTTGCTCGAGGATGGACACTGTCTGCGTGACCACGCGATGGCCGCATGCCGGGTCAGAAATACGGACACGGTCAGCCGATTCGCGGCCACGAGTATTCTGACGCTGATCGAAATGGTCGATGCGGATCTCGGCGTTACCTTTTTGCCGGAAATGGCAGAGGGCTCGGCATTGCTGCGACAAACGCGGGTCAAGACCTTTCCGCTGAACGAGCGAGGGTACCGTGAAATCGCGCTGCTGTGGCGCAGCGCCAGCGGCCGTGGCGAGGAGTTCCGGATGCTGGGTGAGTTCCTCGCCGGATTCGCGGACAAGAAAAAGACACGCCGGGCAGCCAGGTCCTGAGTTCGGCGCGGCGCGACCGGCGCCTCGGGCCGGATGAAACCGGCTTGATCCATATCAAGGCTATTCCGATCACGATATGACCCAATGGTCGCGCCGCCACTGCGGCGGCGCGGGAAGTTGCGGTGTCGTGTTATCGCTATGGCACCGCGAGCTTCCTGTTACGGTCAGGAGGCGGTTTCCGTATGCAGGTTGAGCAGATCCTCTGGGGCACGATAGCCGCCGGGCTGATCGTGATGTTTGGCGGTGGCTACGCGGCTTTGCTGGCATTGGGGCGGCTCCGCGACAGCCGCCATCTGGTTTGGATAGCGTACGCCTGTTACGCCGCCCTGGTAGCGGCCTCGTGGATGCTGGCATGGGCATTGGCCCTGGAGGGCCGCTGGCAGGTACTGATCCCATTGCTGCTATTCGGCTACCTGGTTGCCCCGCCGGCGATCTGGCGGCTATGTGTGGCAACCCATGCCGATAATGCCGCAACGAAAGCGGGCGGTTTGACGCCCGAGGTATTACGCGAGACGCAAGGGGAAGGATATGAGTAGCAATGCACCTTGGTGGTCGAGCGAGGATGTGTGGCGGAAACTCGCGATCTGGGTGACCGCCGCAATGGCGGTAATACTGGTGTTTCTGACGTTCGACACGGTTGCTCAAATTGTGGCCGGCGGCGAACGGGTGCCCGGATACGATGTGATAAATAAGCGGGTCTACTACCGCCATGACGATGAGCGCGGTTTCCAGGTTCCGGTAATCGGTGACGATGCGCCCTTATTCGGCAAGATGCTTACGGCCACTGAAGCTGAGGCACTCGTCACCCACGGCAAACTCCTGGTGCAATCCAAGAACTGCATGAATTGCCACACGCTGCTGGGTAATGGCGCGTACTACGCCCCCGATCTGACCAAGGCCTGGCTCGATCAGGGCTGGGCAGCCGAGTCCGTCAGGGAGCAGGTGATGATCAGTTTTCTTACCGATCCGGGCGGCAACGCGCGAACCTATGGCACCAACCGGCGCATGCCTGATCTCGACCTGAGCGAGGACGATGCGCGGGCGATTATCGCGTTCCTCAAGTGGATGTCGACGATCGATACCAACGGTTTCCCCGCGGGATTCACACCGATCCGACAGGAGGGCGACCAATGAGCGCCATGGGAGTTCTCGACAGTTCCAACCTCAATAGCGGGCAGAAGGTCGCGGTAAAGTACTTCGCAGTCGCAATGGTCTTGTTCCTCGCGCAATGCGTGTTCGGTTTGCTGGCCGGCATGCAGTTCATCGTCCCTGCTTTTCTGTATGAGGTGCTGGATTTCAGCGTCAACCGGATGGTGCACATCAATGCAATGATCGTGTGGATGTTGTTCGGGTTTATTGGTTCGGTCTACTGGCTGGTCGAGGACGAGTCGGGAACAACGCTGGTAGGCGCAAAGCTGGCAAACCTGAACTTCTGGGTGCTTACACTGGCGGTCACGGTTGTGGTGCTGGTGTATCTGATCGTGCAGACCGGCAGCGGGGATCAGTTTTCGATCTGGTTTATCAACGAGGGCCGCGAATATATAGAGGCGCCGCGCTGGGCCGATATCGGCATCGTTTTATGTGTGCTGATTTTCTTCTATAACGTCGCGGCGACATTCATGAAAGGCAAGTGGAGCGGGATTTCCGGCGTACTGGTGCTTGACCTCGTTGCGCTTGCAGGCCTCTACGTCGCCGGTATGTTTTTCACTCCCAATATTTCGCTGGATCAGCACTGGTGGTGGTGGGTAATCCATCTCTGGGTCGAGGCGACCTGGGAAGTGCTGGTTGGCTGCGTGATGGCGTGGGGCCTGATCAAAACGCTGGGTGCACGGCGCAAGGTCGTCACGACCTGGTTATACATCGAAGTCGCGCTGATGTTCGGGTCCGGCATCCTCGGTCTGGGTCATCACTATTTCTGGATTGGTACGCCTGAATACTGGTTCACGATCGGTGGGTTCTTCTCGGCTCTCGAACCGATCCCGCTGGTGGCGATGGTTGTACATGCGGTCTATGATGCTGGCCGTCACGGTTTCCACAGCAGCAACCATCCTGCTTTGGCGTGGCTGATTGCGCATGCGTTCGGTAATTTTTTCGGCGCCGGCGTATGGGGCTTCATGCACACGCTGCCGCAAATCAATCTGTACACGCATGGAACCCAATGGACGGCGTCGCATGGCCACCTGGCGTTTTTCGGCGCCTACGCGACGATAATCATCGCGGTCATCTACATCGCCCAGCAGAAGTGGCGGGGCGACGTATGGATGTCGGAGAATCTTGCAGGAGCATGGCGCTGGAAATGGGCGCTGGCGCTGACCCATATCGGCGTTATTGGTATGACCATAGCATTGCTGATCGCCGGCTATGAGCAGTCGTTTATAGAGCGTGCGATCGGCGGATCGACCTGGGCCGGCTATTTCGCCGCGCAGGCGCATCCGTGGTTCGTCAGTTCGATGCACTGGCGCATGGTGTTCGGTGTCGTTACGACCCTCGGAGTCATTGTCCTGTTGTGGGACCTGGCGGTCATTGGCAAGAGTGAAGTTCGCAGCGCAAAGAAGATCACACCGCTCGAGCACTATACAGCAGGCGATGCCCTGGCCCCTGTCTGAGGACCGTCTCGGCAATATTGCGGTGACGCCAGGCAGGTGGCGCCCCGTCGCTGTGCCGGCCTGGTCGCGATCGATCCGGTTGGCATTGCAGAAGGCGATACCCATGTCGCTACCACCGCAAGGACGGCTGTGCTTAAATCCCGGATCTATGGGGATTGTCGCTCAGCAGGCGAAGACTCTGCGTCAGCACTACTTGTTCAGCGGTCTGCCGGATAGTCTGTTCGAGGCGATCGCCACGGCTTCTGCGGTGCGTCGCTATGACGATCGAGAGCTCGTTTTCCAGCAGGGCGAAGCCGCGCAGGCTTTTTTCGTCGTGGCGAGCGGTGCGGTCGAGCTCTATGCGATCGCCGAAGACGGGCACAAAAAGACCATCGAAGTTCTGCAACGCGGCCACAGTTTTGCCGAAGCGCTGACATTTATGACGCCGGCGAGATATCCGGTTACGGCGCAGGCACTCGGATCAACGGATCTGTTTCGCATACCTTGCGACCAATACCGGGACCAGCTCGCCAATGACGTATCCGCCTGTCTGCGGCTTGTCGCGAGATTGTGTCAGCATCTGCACTCACGAGTGGTCGACCTCGAGTATCATGCAATCCACTCAGCGCGGGAACGGCTGGTGTTGTTCCTGCTGTCGCGGCTCCCGCATGACGATACGGACGAGCCGGTTTTGTTGATGGAGCTTCCACGCCAGGTAATTGCTTCGCGTATCGGCGTCCAGCCCGAGACCCTGTCGCGGCTGCTGCGGCAGATGATGGACGAGAACCTGGTCGAAGTGAGCGGGCGGACTATCAAGGTGCTGGATCTGGCGCGTTTGCGTTGCGCGATCGGCGAGATCAACTAGCGTCTACCCGCACTGATGCGGCTGCATCATTTGGCGGCGCTGTTGCCTGATCGGTAGTCGCCGCAAAAAAGCTCGCGTCTCGATCGAGCAATATCGGGGTGATTGCCGGCGGCATGGTGTGGCGACGCTCTCTTTGCCGGCGGGCGCGATCCTTGGCTTGTGATGCTCGACTGCGGCGTCGACGGCGTGGCCGACATCCAGCATGCCGTTGTCCCCGATATGATTGCTCGCAGGCCCGCTTCATTGCGGGCGTTTTCTCGGCCTGCGCCCTAACCGTTGCCGCGGGACTTGTTGCCGCGGTCAGCGCCGCTATCTGGCCAACATGCGAAACAGTGCTATCGCACCCTCCGTTCAGTTTCGGTTCAGCCACCTCCCCGTACTGTGATTGCCAACGCGTAGTGCAGCGGCCTGCGCCGTTTTCCCGCTACCCGCAAGGAGGGAGCAACCATGAATGTAACGATGCTCATGCCAATGTGGCGCAGGCACCGGCGAGTAGCGGGGCTGGCTCCGCTTGGCGCTATTTTCGCTCTGGTCATGACCCTGACAACCCCGGCGCGGTCGGACACCGCGGGCGGTCCGGCGATTCGTCTTTTCCCGACTTCCGTGCTGGAGGACATCAAGGAGACCGGTTATGTCGCCGAGGAAATGGAGACCGGTTTGCAGGACGTCATCGCGCGAATGGATCAGCAGAGCCAGTTGTACCAGGACAGCAAGTGCGACGGAGCCGAAGGCGACCCCGGTTGCGGACGTATCGCCAAGCAGCTCGGTGCCACCTACCTGGAAATGCTCAACGTGATGAACGAGCGCCTGCCCGACATGGAGAGAGCGGTCAACGCAACGCGGAACAGCCTCGAGAAACGCCTGCGCGGAGAGCTCGGTCAGAAGATGACGTCGTGGACACTGCAGGAGAACCTTCTCGGCAACACGCCTTCCGGTGGCGCAACCCCGGCACCGCGCATGCGTGGGCGTTCTGGCATGCGGCTGTCGCAGCGTTTCCAGCAGTACTACCAGCTGGTCGCGAGTTCCGGGGCGGGGGCTTCAAACCAGTCGATGGCAGTCGTCGCATCGGACATCTATCTCGACATGAATGAGGCATCCGAACTGATCGCCCGGACCCAGGAGGAGATCGGCCGCGCGACCCTGATGGAGCAGCTCAACCAGTCATTCGGCACGATCACGCCGGAGATGCAGCAGGTCGTCGATGGGGTCAAATCGATTCTGTTCGGAGACTCGGAGGCGCCTTACCAGGTCGCGGGTCCACCGCCAGGGAGCGAGGAAAAGCCGTACAAGAGTCCGCTGGAAATGTGATTGGACCGAGATTGGGCATATCTAGAAGAGGGATTGCAAATGAACCATAAGTCAATGAAAAGAAATTATTTATCGGTGCTGGTATTGGCGGGGATTGCGGCGCTCGCGGGTTGTGCGACGTCGCCGGGCGCCTGCGAACTGGGAGCTGAACGAAATCTGGATCGTGCTTTCACGAACGCGAAAGGCAAACTCGCCGACGGCTGTGAAGCGCACTTTGATTCGTATTTCGATCAACTGCTCGGTGTCGCGGCGGGCGATCCACAACCTGCCAACAAACAGAAGTTCAGTGACTTTCTGGGGTGGTCGGCGGACCAGGGAATACTGAGCAGGAGGCAGGCGCAAAAACTCTACAACCGCTACTTCAACGTCAAGTTCATGGCGCTGGCCGGCGACTACAACAATTGCGCCCAGACCTGCCCGCGCAAGACGCGAGTATTGACCGCGATGGAGGCTGAGCTCACCGACAAGGAGCGCGGCCTGGTCAAGGTCAGCCAGGATTCGGCGAGCTATTACCGCGCCGACCGGCTGTTCCAGGAAACGGAACTGGTACTCGAGGCCACCTGCACAGCCTGTGCCGGCCGTTGAGGCTAAATTGATGAGCCGCGATATGACAGCCAGTAAGGGTTTTATCCAGGGTGTCGGTGCCGGCGCGCTCGGTGCGGTAGTGGCAGGCAGTGGTCTGCTGCTGTGGCTGGGTCAGCGCGACGCTGGTCCGGGTGCACCCGGGGAGCTGTGGAACTGGGCATGGCACAACCTGGGCTTGTCCCTTCCGGTATTCGCAGTGGTGTTGTTGCTTTTCGTCCGCAGCCTGAGTCGGCTGGTCACTGCGCTGAAGCGCGATGCTGCGGTCGACGAGGTGGCGCAGCTCGAGCATCTTGCCGACACCTGGACCAGCCTGTTTTTCGGTGTTGGTGTTATCTGGACGGCGATCGGTTTGCGTCAGGCATTGATCTTTGCGCTGGGTGACCCGGAGGCGAGCATGGCCGCGGGGGCGTTCGAGATGCTCAGGCGCCTTGTTGACGGCGGAATTCTGATCGCATTGTCGACGACGATTTTTGGCGGTATTGGCGGTTACCTGATGCGGGTCATCAAGACACTTAGCGTCGGCGCTGCGCTGCGTCGTTACTACGGCCAGGTAATGCTGGCTCCGACACGCGAACTCGCCGCGGCAGTACAACGCATCGAGGCACACTTGCAGACCACCGCATCGTCCGCGGAGGCAGCATCGTGATCATTGGGCCGGCATGGGGCGGCAGCGTTGAAGATGACGCTGGCATGCATGCGCTGGAGACAGACGTAATGCGGTTCATGGCGATCCTGGCGTTCTGTCTGCTGGCGATATTCGCGTTGGTGCAAAGTGTGCCGTGGTCGCCGGAAGTGGAGAACGTCGCTGACAACCCTGCCGCCGCCGAGATCCCTGCCGCACCCGCAGACCAGCCCGTGCAGCCGCAACCGCATCAGATTGCTGTCACGGTTCCCGCTGCCATTGCGCCGCCCCCGGTTGTAGTCGGCAAACGCGACACTCCGCGTTCACTGCCCGCTGCGCAGATGCAAAAGGAGCTGCTTACGCCGGTTGCGGAAGTGCCCGAGCTGGCAGAGGCGGTGGTATCGGCCATGGCTGCGGCGGTAACCGTGGACAACACCGCGAAAAGTGCAGGTGCTGTGGAGGCTCGCAGCGCGACTGACATTGCGCTGGGGAGTGCCAGGCCGCCACTGCGCGACGTACCGGTTGATGCGGCAGCGCAACCGGATCGCGACGTGGAGAATGATTCTTCGCTGCCGCCAGGCATGGATCCGCAAGCCGGGTTTACATTGAGATTCGCGTCCGACGCGGCGATGTTCGGGCTGATCGAGTCCGGTGCGGTTTCCCTGTATGCATTGGCGGAAAGCGCCGCATGGCGCCTGGCTGCCAGCAGCGGGCGCTACAGTTTTCATGCTTCCGCGCCACCGCAACAAATATACGAAATGACCCCCGCAACGGTGCCATCGGATCTGCTGCGTGCGCTGCGCCGGCGTGTCAACGTCGCGGTCGACAGCGTGAGCTGGGGCGTCGTTCTGCCGCCGTCGACCGGTGCCGCCATAACGGCTGCGATGCACGATGCCGACGGCGGACAGCTATCGATACAGGCCGATGGCCGGGTACGACTGGAGTAGGGAGAGCAACAGTATGTTACGCACAGAAAAAACAAGCAGACGACCCTGCTCACACCGCCGCTGGATTCCGCTGCTGGCGGCGGCGACGGTGCTGTTTGCGGTGCTGGCCGGATGCTCGACGTCCGGCGCTGCGAGCTGGGATCCAGCCGAATCGGCATCTGATCTTGGCCAGTGGATCGATGGCGAATTGACCGCTGCTTTGTCGTCACAACTGGCAAGTCATCCGCGGTTCTCCGGTGAGACGGTAATGATCGCCGCGCTGGATGGTGAGCGCCTGTTGCACCATCCGGATGCACTTAGCGCGAGCATCCGCGACAGGTTGCGCAACAATCTGGCTGGCGAGAACGGCGTTCACCTTGCTTGGTCGGATGCGGCATCGCGATGTCCGCTTCCGGAGCGGGTCGGTTACGTGATCGGTTTCGACATCCGTCGCTCGGGCAGCCGTGATCACCGCGTGCTTGTGCGAGCGCTTGATCGACAGGAGCGTACATGGGTTGCCGGTGTCGCTTACGAATGGCGCGGACGGCTCGGGCGCGATGAGAGCGCCGCGTTGGCACAAACTGGAAATGCCGAGGCCCTGCGCGGCGGCCGTGAGAATCCATTCGACGCCGGCCACGACGACAAGTTGGCGGCGGCTCTTGCCGCGGATCTCAAATGCCAGTTCGGAGACCGTCGGCTGCGTTTCAGCATTGACGAGAAAGCGTTGCAGGGAGATGACCGCGATCTCGTTGCCTTGCTTGAGGCTTATTTGGCGGACAGCGGGCTATCGCGGGTTGGCGGGGCTGACGCGGCGGATGTCAGTGTTGGCTTGCGCCGCCACAATATCGAAGACAATCTCGAACTGATCTGGGTCTCAGCGCGTGCGGCGCAACCGGGTTTCGCTATTCCCGGAGCCGAGGCCCAGGCCTACGTCAGGTCAGTAACCCGGGCACCGGCCGCACTGCCATCGGCAATCCCGCTGTTCACGAATCAGGAACTGCGGGTTGCGGCAACGCCCGTTTCGGGTTCCGGCCTTCTCTCGGGGTTTAACCGAATCGTGCCGCGCGGCGCTGGTCAGTGCGCCGAAATGCGCCCATTTGGTCGCGGCAGTCGCACCGTTGCGCCGACATCCGAGGTGGGTCGCGGCGAGTGTTTCGATCTCGAGCTCGTTGCGAAAACGCCTGTCACTGTCTTCCTGTTTCGAGCCACTCCGACGCGTGGAGTGGTTCCCGCGAGCCATGCGGAATGTCGTCGCGGCAGTCTTCGCGGAATCGCCCTCAGAGCTGGGGAACGGCTGCGTTGGACTGAAAACACCGAGGAACGCGCGCTCAGCTGGATGGGGCAGGCCGGTGTCGAAACCTTTTATGCGATCGCCGTGACTGATGCCGCCGCAGCACGCCAGCTACACGGCATGGCCGGGGATCTGGTCGCAGCCTGCAAGGATGAGGCGCAGCCGGGCCGACCTCGGCAACCGGACCCCGAGTGGCTCGGGCAACTCAGCCGGGTCCTCGCCGATCTCGGCGGCCGCGCTACGTGGCAGGCTCTGCGCCTGCGCCATCGCGGCTAGAAACCCAGGGAGCACTGATCATGCGTTTCATCGGAGTATTGCTCGGCAGCCTCGTCGCTTCAGCGGTGTTGGTCGCAGCATGGACATGGACCGGCGTTAGTGCCGGAGAAGAGAGGCGGGCATGCCAGCAAGTGGCGGCCAAAGTAATGGTGTCGGCGCACGACATGGGCGGCCCGGCGCCAGCGACTGGCGTCAGCCGCAGCGAGGAGCCGATCATCGCGGTGAAGCAGGCTTCCCCGGATATTACCGATCCCGCAGCGGTGGCGCTGACCCACAATGAAGTTGCACCTGCCGAGAGCGAAAGCCAGCGCGGATTGGTGCAAGACCCTGGCCAGATCGGAACGTCTGCGGCAGAGGCAGAAGCTCAGACCGGTCTGAAAAACGATACCTGGAAGGGGTCACCTGCGGATACTGCGGATGCAGCGGATGCAATCAGCCTCGTTCGCGACGCCGGTACCGAAGCCGACCCGCAATCGTCCGTGCACTGGCACAGTTTCTGGCAGCCATTCAGCAGCGCGGTTTCGGCGCGCGGTTTCGCGGCGCGACTGGAGCAACTTACCGGTTTGGATTTTCAGGTCCGCCGCGCCGGGGTCGGCGAGTATGAGGTTGCTTTCGCCCATCTCGACGATGAGCAGAGACAGGCTCATCTCGATCGTATCCAGACCGTCACCGGCCTCGACCTCGAACGGCAGGAGCAAGAGCCATGATCCGCCGGTTTACCGTTTGCGGGGGCTGCATGTTGCTGGCGATTCTATTTTCGGCGGCGGCGGCCGCGACACCGCAATCGACGCTGTCGGACGCCTGGGCCAACTACAGCCGCGACGCGGCCAATCAGAGCCCGGCCTACCGGTTTCCGTATCAGCAGTGTTTCGACGAGGCGGCGCGCCGCCACGCGATGCCGGTGACGTTGCTTCTGGCCGTGGCGCGCGGCGAGAGCGACTTTAACGTGACGGCAAGATCGAAAGCCGATGCGCATGGCCTGATGCAGATCCTGTGGCCCGGCACTGCACGCGACCTGGGCTTCAACCGGGTTTCCGAGTTGTATGAGCCATGCCGTAACGTCGATGCTGGGACACGGTATCTCAAGCAAATGCTGAAGCGCTATGACGGCGACCTGCACCTGGCGCTTGCCGCCTACAACTACGGTCCGCGGCGGATACCGGTCGGGGCGGACGTCATCCCGCAGGGCGCGGCATGGTATAGCGGATATATTTTCCGCCATCTCGGATATGTGCTCGGCAACGGCGGCCGCGCCGTCCCGCCTGCCGCTGCGTACGATGCCGAACGCAAGATCCTGCTGGTCGAATTCGCCGCCCCTTACCGCGCCGAGGCTTTCGTCGACACGATGGAGGCGGCGTTGCCGCAACTGCGTCTTGACTGGTTCCGAGTCGAGGCAGGCAGGTTCAGGGTTGTCATGTCGTATTCGAGCGACTCCGAACTGGCCGCCGCCCGCGCCGGACTGGCGCGTAGCGGATTCGAATTCGACTAGAGGTATTTGGCAATGAGAAACAACGAAAAAAAAACTCATGTGACTATGGAGTGCCTGGTTGCAGCGCTGTTCGCGACCGCCCTGTTTGCGACTGCAGCCACGGCGGATCCGGCGCTCTACACCGATTCAGCGGAGGTCGTCGAAGTTGCGCCAATCAGCAGACCGGTTCGGGTACCGGTGCAACGTCAAGTCTGCGACACCGTGTACCTGCCGGCGGCAGACCCGCGCGCTGCAGGCAACCTGCGCATCATCGCCCCGGAGTTGTCGCTGGCCGATGCAATAAGCAGCGATCTCGATGCATTTTCGACGAGCGTTGAGAGCGAGCAATGCCGCTGGGTATCCGAGCATATTGATCGCGAGGAACCCGCGGGGTACCGCGTGACGTATCAGTACCAGGGGCAAACCTACACGCGAATTTTCCAACGGCACCCGGGTTCGACAATCAAGGTCCAGGTTGAAGTGCAGCCCGAGAGCTAGCGTTTGCCGATACGCGGTTTACGGCCAACCGCCAACCGTTAACGGCAAACCGGTGGGTCGCCCGCTGGCGTTAGCGGAAAACGTCAGCTCAACCAGCCTTTGGCCGCGGCCGAACGGCTGAACCCGACGAGCCACACCGCAATGACCAGGACCAGTATTGGCATGACCATGCCGCTGGCACCGTACACTTCCAGTGCGTCGCTGAGAAAGAACGAATGAAACATCTGTACCAGCACACCGGCCAGGGACAGCACGAACAATGGCGTGGCCCACGATTTACGCAGGAGCAGCGCGATACATCCGAGGGCGCCGGCGAATACCGCGATGGCGAATGCCGCGATGGCCCACGCGGGAACGGTTTCATACAGCAGGCGCTGGCCATTCGGCAGAAGCGCGAGCGCTTCCTCGGTCATCGATACCTGCATGAGGTATGCCATGACTCCCAGAAGATTCCAAACCATGGCAGCAATCGCGAGAATCCAGAACCAGCGCGTCGGCTTGTTGCTTGTCTGCTCAGACATGATGATGCCCTCATGTTGTTGTTATCGGTGGTTTCGCAGCACCGGCATTTCCGTTAAGTCTGGAACGCAGCCATACAGGTTGCAAGAAATCCTTAAATCCTGCGCGGTCATACAGGGCTGTTGGACGGGCAAATTCTTGCCTGCCATGATCGATTTGATTGCCCGCGCCGGGTTAAACGTTGCACACTGTCATTGGTCGCTAGCGGTGCCATGCACCGGTCGGCGAGGACCATAGATCACTGCAAGGGTGGGCATTATGAAGATCGGGCGCAATGAACCCTGTCCGTGCGGCAGCGGCAAGAAGTACAAGCAATGTTGTCTGATGAAGCAAGCGTCAATGCCGGCTTCGCAGAAGTTCCTGATGCTGGTTATTGCGCTCGTCGTCGGAGGCGGAATTGTTCTTGGTCTGACCGCAATTCTCAGCGATGACCATATCGGTGTTCCGGCGGAGCAGGGCAAAGTCTGGTCAGAGGAACACCAGCACTGGCACTGAGCATGAGTCGCTACCGGGTCGGGGCGACTGCCACAGGCCGGCGTTGGCCGAAATCGTTAGTCCCGTTGCAGGGCGGCTTGCGAATGACGACCTGTCAGATACCGGACAGTCGCAGGCTTTATCCGCTGCCAGCCTGTTGCAATGAGCTGATGAGAGAGCGAGTCAGGCACGGATGAAGCAAAAAAACGGAGTATTGCTGGCGGTTTTGATCTTCTCCGGCGCGATCGCGCAAGCTGAGGAAACCCGCCTGTTCTGGGGTGACACCCACCTGGATACGAGCAACTCGTTCGATGTGTTCCTGTTTGGTACCGCCAACGCGACGCCGGAGACGACGTACAGGTTCGCTCGTGGAATGCCGGTAGTAAGCCCGACGACCGGGACTCGCTGGCAATTGCAGACACCGCTCGATTTTCTCGTTGTCGCGGATCATGCCTAGGCGATGGGATCGATGCCGCGTTTGTTCTCCGGGCACCGGCGCTTGCGGACACGAAAACCGGCAAGATTTTCAGGAAAATCATCGCGGATCCGTTCAAGTTTGGCTTGATAGGCAGCACAGACGCGTACACCGGAATGTCAGTGGTCGGGGAAACGAGCTTCGCCGGCAAGGGCCAGCATGATGCCACTGCCATCGGATCGCTCGCATCCGACCGGGCTCGGCTCCTGCAAAGGCTGGGTTGGCGCCGACGGGGAAAGCGAGAGAGAAAATCTGCGATGTCGCGCTGTCGGATGAGCGCGGCGACGGATCGGTGCCGGTCGGCAACACGGTGGATCTGGCAACCGGCAAGTATACGAATACGATCGGCGCTGCTGAATTGGCGGCGCTGTGGCGTGACCCCGATTTCGATCCTCCTCAACCGGCCTTTTCGGCGTGACCGTTGTCATGTTCCTGGACTTAATCTGGGGCGCGCCGGCGACCTGCGAGCTGATTCAGGGCAGAGATTGCCGGTCAGCGGAAAGTTGAAATCGCTATGGTCAGTTACGGGTCGAAACGGCAGTTATAGACCAAATTTTGCGTTGTCGCCCGGGCATGCAGCGTGGGTCGGGTCGGACGGAATTTCAAACGGAGAAAAAGACGCTCACAGGCGGAGATTGTCGGGCCTCTGCGTGTCTTCGTCCAAGACAGCGGCGTCGGGGGGCTTTACATTAAAGTCATTTAACATAAAAAAACAGACGTAAGTAACTGAAAAAAATTAAAAAATACTTCTGGCATATGATTTGCATTTTTCTGTGTACCCAATAAGAAAAAGAAGTGTTGCTGCGAAGGCAACCCTTGAATACACAGGAAAAACCAGATGAAGCTTTTTCGAACTGTGCTTGCGGCTTGCTCGATCGCGCTGCTCCCGGCAATCGGTAACGCCACGGTTGTTTTCGATAGCTGGATGACCAATGAAGGCGACAGCGGAAACTACGTTGTCACAATCACTCTGAATGGCGCATTTTTCGACGTTGATTTGACCATCGATCCTTGGAATGCAGAAGCGCTGGGTATTTTCTTCGATCTCGGGGATGCGACGATCGTCGACGATACGATCCAGAACGAACTGCCGGGTGGTGAGGTTTCGGTATTTGCCACCGACACGAGTGGCGACGATTGCGGTCCGGGCTGTAGCCTGAGCGGGCTGGATGCCGTTCTTGCCGACCCGGACGGGGAATGGGAGTGGGTGTTTAGCCTCGGCGGCCCAGGATTCGATGGCATCCAGGGATTCTCGTGGCAGATGGCGGCCAATGGTTTGACCGAAGATGATTTCCTTATGGTAGGTATCCGTGCGCAGCAGTTGTGCTCGGGCGGCGATCTTCTCCCCAACGATTTGGCATCCTGTAATGGTAGCGACAAGTCTTATTCGCATGGCGGATCTCATAGTGTTCCCGAGCCGGGCACATTGTCGCTGTTCGGGCTTGGCCTGACACTCCTGGGATGGAGAGGTCGCCGCCGCCGCGAGCACTGACGGCGCTGGCAACCGGAAACCGTTACAAAACGGTTCGGAGCTGAAGACGGCTCTTGCCACGGCAAGGGCCGCTTTGTTTTGGGGGCCGTGTAGCGAAGATGCCGGAATTTCCGCTCTGGTTGCAAACGTCTCGAAATCTCTGCACTACAGATCCACTGCAATGCCGACGAGATGTCTTGCCACGTTGTTCATCACCGCCGCGAAACGTTTCGGAATGAACATCATTTGAAACTCCTGGCGCACGTCGTAATCGGCGCCAGCTAGACGCGCAATGACAAAATTGGCGAGCGACTTGCGGTCGGTGGAGGCGCGCATCATTGCTGGTGAGGTTTTTGCAACGGCCATCGCTTTATTACGTACGGGTATTGCAGATCCCGACGCCGCGTTATTGATTGCACGATGCCATTGCGCTCGGCCTCGACGTTGCCGCGACAAACCGCCCGGCGACGATCCGGGAGCGAGTCTACAGTTCGCCGATCTGGTACACCCCTTAGTCGCGGCCTGCACCCCGCGTTTTTGCAAGGCCTTTGTCTGGCCGCCGGGGTCAGGTTCTCAGAAACTCGGCGGCGTGCACGCCGAAACCAGTACGCACTCGATCTTACCCGGGTTGCGGAAGCGATGCGGTATTCGACTGTCGAAAAGATAGGCGTCGCCGGGTCCAAGCAACCGGGTGGTGTTGCCGACGGTCACTTCGAGATGACCCGAGATGATCAGTCCGGCTTCTTCCGCGTCGTGACTCAGCAACGTCTGGCCGGTATCCGCGCCGGGGGCGTAACGTTCGTGCAGCATCTGTAGTTTTCGTGCCTGCAGGTCGACCCCGACCTGGCGGTAGGAAATCGCGCGCGAACCGATCTCGCGTAATTCGGCGTTGTCGAAAAAGACTTTCTGTTCATCCTCGATCTCGAGCGCGAAAAACTCCGCCATCGACATCGGGATGCCGTCGAGTATTTGCCGCAGCATGCCGATCGAGGGGTTGGAGCGTCCGTTCTCTATCAGCGAAATCATGGCATTACTGACACCGGTGCGGCGCGCAAGGGCCCGTTGTGACAGGCCATTGACGCCGCGGACTTTGCGAAGGCGAATGCCGATGTCTTCGTTTAGGCTGTTCATAGGTGTTAAATTGTTAATTAATTCACAATTTGTGAATTACAAAAAACTTATGAATCATGCACTTGATTATATCTGTTTAAAGTCTGTTAAGTAATTAATGCTGGGTGTAACCTGTACGTTTGCGATCGACATGTCTCTGGAAGCGCCCCTATGAACAGCAAGCACGGTGCGGTCAGCGCGACCGCCGAACTGAATCTCGATGCCTACTGGATGCCGTTTACCGGCAACCGCGCCTTTAAAAAATCTCCACGTATGATCGAACGCGCCAACGGGATGTATTTTTATACTCCCGACGGACGCCAGGTGCTGGATGCAATCGCCGGTCTGTGGTGTGTGAATGCCGGCCACTGTCACCCCGCTATCGTCGCCGCTATCCAGGAGCAGGCCGCCACGCTCGATTACGCGACGGCCTTCCAGATGGGGCACCCGAAGGTATTTCAGCTTGCCGAGCGCGTGATCGACATGGCGCCGGACGGAATCGATCACGCTTTTTTCGTCAATTCCGGTTCCGAAGCGGTGGACACGGCATTGAAAATCGCGCTTGCTTACCAGCGTCTCAAGGGCGAAGGCTCACGGACGCGGCTGATCGGGCGCGAGCGCGGTTATCACGGTGTCGGATTCGGTGGTATTTCGGTCGGCGGGATTGTCGCTAACCGCAAGATGTTCGGCACGCTGCTTGCTGGTGTAGACCATCTGCCGCACACCCATGATCTCGCCCACAATGCTTTCAGTCGCGGTTTGCCGCAGTGGGGCGCGCATCTTGCGGACGAACTCGAGCGCCTCGTCACGTTGCATGATGCATCGACCATTGCCGCGGTAATTGTCGAACCGATAGCCGGTTCCACCGGTGTGCTGATGCCGCCGCAGGGCTATTTGCAGAGACTGCGAGAAATCTGTGACAAGCACGGCATTTTGCTGATATTCGATGAGGTCATTACCGGTTTTGGCCGTACCGGCGAGCCGTTCGCCGCGCAGAGTTTCGCTGTCACACCCGACCTGATTACCTGTGCCAAGGGACTGACCAGCGGCGCGATCCCGATGGGCGGCGTACTCGCGACGAAGGAAATCTATGACACCTTCATGACCGGCCCCGAGAACATGGTCGAATTTTTCCATGGCTACACGTATTCGGGACACCCGATGGCCGCTGCGGCGGGCCTGGCGACCATGGATGTCTATGCCGCGGAAGGGCTGATTCAGCGAGTCAATGAACTCGCACCCGTTTGGGCAGACGCGATACATAGCCTGAAAGGTCTGCCCCATGTCATCGATCTGCGCAATTACGGTTTGATAGGAGCGGTGGAACTCGAGCCCGCACCGGGCGCGCCGATGAAACGCGCAATGGACGTGTTTACAGGCTGCTGGGACGAAGGCGTGCTGATTCGCACGACCGGCGACAATATCGCTTTGTCGCCGCCGTTTGTCATTGACGAGAGTCAGATTGCGCAGATCGTCGATACGATCGGGCGCGTGCTGAAAAAAACGGCCTAGGCCGGTCTAGAGGCCAGCGGCAGTGGCAAATGCAATCCTGAAGGACGACAGCCTGGCAACAATTGGTCACTGGATTGGCGGCCAACCGTTCGCGGGCATGAGCGAGCGCTTCGGCAGGGTTTTTGACCCGGCCACCGGCAACTGCCAGGCGCAGGTCGCGCTGGCTGACGATGGCGACGTTGCAGCAGCCATCGCCGCGGCAACGGCCGCATTTGCGGAGTGGTCCAGAATTCCCGTCGTCAAACGCGCGCGAATCATGTTCCGCTTCAAGCAATTGCTCGACGAGCATCTGGATGAGCTGGCGGCGCTGGTTACGTCCGAGCATGGCAAGGTGATTACCGATGCGCGTGGCTCGGTCCAGCGCGGGCTCGAGGTAGTCGAATTCGCCTGCGGTATTCCGCAATTGATGAAAGGCGAATTCAGCGAACAGATCGGGCCGGGTATCGACAGTTACTCGCTGCGCCAGCCGGTCGGGGTCTGCGTCGGAATCACGCCGTTCAATTTTCCCGCTATGGTGCCGATGTGGATGTTCCCGCTGGCCATTGCCTGCGGCAATACGTTTGTCCTGAAGCCTTCAGAAAAAGATCCGTCCTGTCCGTTGCGCCTCGCCGAGCTTGCCACCGCAGCGGGTCTGCCCGACGGTGTGTTCAATGTCGTAAACGGAGACAGGCAGGCGGTTGATGCGTTGCTCAACGACCCGCGGGTGAGCGCGGTGAGTTTTGTCGGTTCTACGCCGATTGCCCGCCACATCTATGAGACCTGTGCGAGGAACGGCAAGCGGGTCCAGGCATTGGGTGGTGCCAAGAATCACATGGTGATTTTGCCGGATGCGGACATGGAGCAGGCCGCGGATGCATTGATTGGGGCAGCGTATGGATCGGCGGGTGAGCGCTGCATGGCGATTTCGGTTGCGGTGCCGGTCGGCGATGCCGCTGACAAATTGATGGATGAGCTACTGCCCAGGATCGATGCGCTCAAAGTGGGAGCCGGTAACGATCCTTCTTCTGACATGGGTCCGCTGGTGTCTGCGGAACACCGGGCCCGGGTCGCCGCGTACATCGCCAGCGGCGTCGAGGAGGGTGCCCGACTGGTTGTCGATGGGCGGGGGCTCGAAATTGCGGGAAGCCGCAATGGATTTTTTCTCGGCCCGACGCTGTTCGATGATGCCAGTCCCGCGATGCGAATCTACCGCGAGGAGATTTTTGGCCCGGTACTGACCATGGTTCGTACTGCCAGCTTCGACGAGGCGGTAGAACTGGTCAACGGACATGAGTTCGCCAACGGGACGGCCGTGTTTACCCGTGACGGCGATGCGGCCCGCGAATTTGTCAGCCGCATCGAGGTCGGCATGGTCGGCGTCAACGTGCCGATTCCCGTGCCGCTCGCCTTTCATAGCTTCGGCGGCTGGAAGCATTCGTTGTTCGGCGACACCGCTGTGCACGGGTCGGAGGGCGTCAGGTTCTACACCCGGCTGAAGACAGTGACCTCGCGCTGGCCTGGCGGCGTCCGCGAAGGCGCGAGTTTTCACTTTCCGGTTATCAGGTAACGGCAAAAATGAGCATTGGCCCGGGCCCGGTGCAGCCGCGCAAATGGGCGTCGCCTTGAAGCTGACCAAAGCGGTAATTCCATGGTGGCCGATTTGCGGATCCGGGCCGTTGCGATTGTCCGGAAAGTGTGTTCGCCATGGGTTATATTGACCTTGCTAAGTCGGCCGCAAATTTGGATTTGTTTATGCTTTGCAAGAGATTTGCCATGGATCGCCCCGGTCATGGCTACGCGCTGTTTTCGCTTCTTGCCCTTGGCTCACTGACCGCTTGCGGCGATGCCGAAGCGCCGCCGCCGCCGACACCTGTCGTCGAGGTCGTCAAGATCGATAACCGCTCGGTTCCGATAGTGTTTTCCAGAGTGGCGCAGACGGAGAGTTCACGGGAAGTCGAGGTCGTCGCGCGCGTATCCGGATTTTTGGAAAAAATCGTTTATGTGGAAGGTTCGGCGGTCAACGAAGGCGATGTGATGTTCCTGATGGATCGCAAACCCTTCGAAGCACGGCTCAACGCCGCCAAAGGCGAGCTCGAGGCGTCGAAAGCGCGTCTCTGGACAGCCGACGCCAATCTCAAGCGCACCAAGCCGCTGGCCGAGGCGGATGCGTTGAGCCAGAGCGATCTCGATCAGGCGACCGGCGAACAACAGGCGGCCGAGGCCGCAGTCTATGCCGCGACGGCAAGCGTTACGCAGGCGCAACTGGACCTGGGCTATACGACGATCCGCGCCCCGGTCTCGGGTTTGACCGGTCAGTCCAAACAACGCGAGGGCGCCTATCTGAATGCGGTTAGCGAATCCGCGGATCTGACTTATGTCGCCAAAACCGATCCGATCTGGGTCAATTTCAGCGTCTCGCAAAACGAACTGGAAAGAAACCAGGAGCTTATCGCGAAGGGTAAGCTGATTGTCCCCACGGAAGGTAAATATGTATTGCAGATAGAGTTATCCACCGGCGAGATTTATCCGCACACCGGTATTCTCGACTTTGCCGACCCGTCATTCAATCAGGATACCGGCACATTCTCGGTGCGTGGCGTTGTCGCCAATCCGGATGGCGTACTCCGGCCCGGAATGTTCGTAACCGCTAACCTGACGGGCGCGACCCGGCCGAACGCGGTGGTGGTACCCAAAGAAGCCGTGCGGCAGACCAGTAACGGCCAGGTGGTGTGGCTGGTGAGCAAAGACAACAAGGCCGAACAACGGCCGGTCATCACCGGCGACTGGGTCAAGGACGGCTGGGTTGTCGAAGAGGGCCTGTCAGGCGGCGAAATCGTAATCGTGGGCGGTGGCATGCGTTTGCGTCCCGGCACCGAGGTCAAAGCGGTTCCCCAGGGCAAAGCGAAGGCGCCGAAGCCGGCTGCCGGGCAGAAGGGCTAGGCCGCGATTATGGGACCCAGCTTTTTTATTGATCGCCCGGTTTTTGCGGCGGTGATATCGATTGTCATTGTGCTCGCGGGATACTCCTCGCTCAAAGTCACGCCGATCGCGCAATACCCTGATGTAGCGCCGCCAACTGTCACTGTCAGCGCCCGTTACCCCGGCGCAACGGCGGAGGTTGTCTCCAACACCGTCGCCGCGCCAATCGAGCAGCAGGTCAACGGTGTCGACGACATGATCTACATGACCTCGACCAGTTCCTCGTCCGGTGACATGACTCTTGTCGTGACATTCGAGCCCGGCACGGATCCCGATATTGCACAGGTCAATACGCAGAATCGCGTCAGCCAGGCGCTGGCCGAACTGCCCCAGGTGGTTAGCGATCAGGGCGTCACCACCGAGAAGAAATCGCAGGCCTTCATGATGGTCGTGAGTTTTTACTCACCCAAAGGGTCGATGTCCCCGGTCTATCTCAAAAACTACGTCAATCTCTATGTACTGGATGGCGTGAAGCGTCTCCCCGGCGCAAACCTTTCAACGATGTTTCCTATCCCGGATGTTGCGATGCGGGTGTGGCTGAAGCCCGATCGGATGGCGCAGATGGGAATCAGCGTTTCGGAGGTCGCCGATGCCATCAGCGGGCAGAACCAGGCCTTCGGCATCGGTCAGATCGGGCAAACCCCGGCACCCGCCGGGACCGTGCAGAATTTTCCGGTCACCAGTCAGGGCATGCTGGTACAGCCGAAAGAATTCGAAAATATTATCGTCCGAACCGGCCACGAGGGTGACGCGGCGATAGTGCGTGTGGGGGACGTGGGTACGGCGGAGCTTGGTTCGCAGAATTACTCGATGACCAGCAAGGTCAATGGCAACACGGCGGCGCATCTTGTGGTTTACCAGCAGCCCGGTGCCAATGCGATTGAGACATCCAAGCGGGTGCGGGCGTTGCTCGAAGAGCTCTCACCGGGATTTCCGGACGACTTCGAGTACCGGGTCGTGATCGATACCAGTCAGTTTACCGAGGCGTCGATCGAGAAAGTCGTCCATACCTTTTTCGAGGCAGTCGTTCTCGTGGTTGCCGTCGTGTTCCTCTTCCTGCAGAGTTTCAGGGCGACGATTATTCCGACGATTGCAGTGCCTATCGCGATCATCGGTACTTACGTCGGCATCTACGCTTTGGGGTTCTCGACCAACATGCTGACGCTTTTCGGCATGATTCTGGCAATCGGCCTGGTGGTCGATGACGCGATCATTGTTGTCGAGGCCGTCGAGCACAAGATGGCGACAAAGGGCATGGGGCCGAAGGAAGCGGCCAAAGAAGCGATGCACGAACTGACCGGTGCGCTTGTGTCCATCGTGCTCGTGTTGTCCTCGGTGTTCCTGCCCGTTGCCTTCCTTGGCGGGATGACAGGCACGCTGTACAAGCAGTTTGCGGTGACCATCGCGATTTCGATGGCGATTTCCGGAATCGTCGCGTTGACCTTGTCGCCGGCACTGGCTGCGATGATCCTGAAGCCCGGTAGCCACGAGAAGAAAGGTTTCTTCCTGTGGTTTGAAAAAACATTCGAGCGGATTACCGACCGATATGTCCTGGGTGTTCGCTGGCTGATTCACCATCGTGCCGTCGGGATAGGTCTGTTTGTGGCGGTATGCGTGGGCGTAGTCGTTTTGTTCCGTATCCTGCCGGGCAGTTTCGTGCCGCAAGAGGACCAGGGTTATCTGTATGGGGTGGCAATGCTGCCCGATGCGGCGAGTCGCGAGCGAACAACCGCGGTCAACGACCAGGCGACGGCAGCGCTAAATTCGCATCCGGCGGTGGCGGATACGGCACAGATCGACGGTTACAGTCTTATCGACGGGCAGTACAAGACCAATGCCGGGTTGTTGTTCATTTCGCTGAAGCCTTTTAGCGAACGCGAGGACAAGTCCCTCTCCTCGTTCGCATTGTTGCAAGATTCGCGGCGTATGCTGGGTTCGATCAAGGACGGATTTCTTTTTGCGATCAACCCGCCGTCGATACCGGGTCTGGGAACCACCGGCGGCTTCGAGTTCTATATCCAGCAACGTGCCGGCGGCAGTCCTCTCGATTTGCAGGATGCTACGCTGAAGTTTCTCCAGGCCGCTGGCGCCAGGCCGGATCTGCAGGGAGTCTCAACGACTTTTGCGGCGACGGAGCAGCAGCTCTATCTTGATGTCGACCGTGAGCGTGCGGAGTTGCTCGGGATTCCGGTGCAAACCGTATATTCGACGTTGCAGGCCTATTTTGGCTCGCTATATGTCTCGCAATTTACCGATTTCGGACGTATCTGGCAGGTTATTATTCAGGCGGAACCGGGGTATCGCGACGACCCGGAGGATTTTTCCAAGATATATCTGAATTCCGCTACGGGTCAGACCATACCGCTATCGGCTGTCGCCACTTCACGATACGTGGCCGGCCCTAACATCCTGCCACGATTCAATGCGTTTCCGTCGGCGAAAATTACCGGTAACCCGGCGCCGGGTTTCTCTTCCGGGCAGGCGATCGCGGCGATGGAAGCCATTGCGGCCGAGGTGTTGCCGGATGGCTACGGCTTCGAATGGTCCGGCCAGGCCTACGAGGAGAAGAAAGCCGGTGGTACTTCGACTACCGCTTTCGTGTTCGGCATTATTATGGTGTTTCTGATCCTTGCAGCGCAGTACGAAAAATGGTCTCTGCCGCTTGGCGTGCTGATGGCTGTGCCGTTTGCGATTCTCGGCGCCCTCGCGATAACCTGGTTCCGCGGTCTCGAGAACGACGTTTATTTCCAGGTGGGGATGGTCACGCTGATCGGACTGTCGGCGAAGAATGCGATCCTGATTACCGAATTCGCGGTCGACAACTACCGTTCCGGGATGACGCTGGAGGAAGCGGCGGTGGAGGCCGCCCGGGTCCGGCTGCGCCCGATCGTAATGACGTCTATGGCGTTCATTCTAGGCTGCGTGCCAATGGCAATTGCGAGCGGCCCGGGCGCGAACAGCCTGCATGCGATCGGTACCGGCGTCATCGGTGGGATGCTGGCTTCCACCCTGGTTTCGTCGTTTTTCGTGCCGATGTTCTTCGTCATTCTGGAGTCGTTTTCGGAACGTCGTGGCGGTCATGAGGCGGACACCAAAACGGACGCCGCGACGGCGGCCGACCATGCCGGGGAAGGAGCCTGACATGCGCCGGTCCTTGCGTTTGTTGATGGCACTGACCGCGGCGGCGATTGTCGGCTGTACTGTCGGACCGGACTATGAGCGGCCGGAACTCGACATGCCTGAAACGTGGCGGTTTGACTACGCGGAAGCTGCCGCCGCGATCAACACCCGCTGGTGGGAGTATTTCGATGATCCGGTTCTGACCGAACTGATCGAAACCGCGTTGCGCGAGAACCAGGATATTCGCATTGCGGCCGCGCGGGTAGAGCAGTTTCTGGGTGCGCTGCGCACGACCCGGTCGAGGTTTTTCCCGCAGGTCGACTACCAGGGTGGGGTGAGCCGAAACCGGATCTCTGAAGACGCTTTTGGTTCCGCCGGGGTCGACCCCTATTTCACCCAGTACGATGCGGCCGGCGGCGCATTCTGGCAGATCGATTTGTTCGGCCGGGTGCGGCGTCAGACCGAGGCGGCGCAGGCCAGGGTCTATGCCACCGAGCAGGCGCGTCGCGGTGTGATTCTGTCGGTCGTTACGGCGGTTGCTACGAGTTATGTGACGCTGCTTGGTCTTGACCGCCAGCTCGAAATTTCACGGGCGACGCTGGAAAACTATGCCGGCACGCTGGGAATATTCGAATTGCGACATAAGGGTGGCGTCGTATCAATGGTGGAGTTATCGCAGGTGCGCTCCGAGTACCAGCGTGCCCTGGCGCAGATTCCAACGCTCGAGGCACAGGTCGCCGCGCAGGAAAACCTGTTGTCGATCATCCTTGGTCGTGACCCCGGTCCGATACTTCGTGGCCGTGAAATCGATGCCCTGGCGCGGCCGGATGTGCCGTCCTCGTTGCCGGCTTCGTTGCTCGAGCGGCGCCCGGATGTCGTCCAGGCCGAGCAGAACCTGGTTGCGGCCAATGCCGAGATCGGCGTCGCAAAATCGCTTTACTACCCGGATATTTCAATGACCGCGGACTATGGCGCCGCCAGTGAGGATCTCGACGACTTTCTCGACTCGTCGGCGCGGGCATGGTCACTCGGCGCCAATATTGTCGGACCGATCTTCACTGCAGGCGCGATTGCGGGTCAGGTCGATTCTTCGCAAGCGGCGCGCGAAGCGGCCGTGCAGACTTATCAATTTACGATTCTCAATGCACTGCGCGAGGTCAATGATGCATTGATCTTATCGTCCAAGTCGGTCGAAACCTACGCGGCGCTGTCAGGTCGGGTGGATGCATTGCGTGAGTACTCGCGGCTGGCGTATCTCAGATTCGACAACGGTGCGGCAAGTTACCTTGAAGTACTGTATGCGAATGAGCAGCTTTTCGATGCCGAGCTGATTGCGGTGCAGGCAAAGGTCGATACTTTCAACAGCCTTATCGATGTCTACAAGTCGATGGGCGGCGGCTGGGTCGACGAGGCGGTCAGCCTCGCGCCGACACCCGAAGAAGTCGTTTCACGGGAATAACCGGCGGTAGCGTGGAGGTGTCGTTCTGGTGCCGCGATGCTCGTCATGCGGGTTCGGTACCGGCAATCAGGTTTGAGCCGCAAGCGATGATCCATGAGCGGTCTTGTTGATTGGCGACGGCACCGTACGGGCGAGAATCCGTGGCCGGTATCGCGACCACATCAACCTTGCCACTGGCCCTGTTGTGCCCATGAGTGCTGGCAAGCTGCCGCCTGAATCTCGAGACCCGGTGCGCCGGCAAGACAACGTACTGGAGATCACTCTTGAGGTGTTGTTTTCGCCGCTGTACGGTGAGGCATGATGCGACGTTTCTTTCTGGGTGCACTGGTCGGTGGCGTTCTCGGCGTACTGTCGGGTTTTGCCATCGGGATATTCGTCTATCCCTATATTTTTCTGACCGATATCGTTGCCGACGAAAGACTCGATGCAGCCGACATGGATTCGGTTGTCGCGACGGGCGAATTTGTCCATGCGAACCCTGCCGATCCAATCCACTATGGCAGCGGCGGGCTAACCGTTTATCGCGGTGTGGTGCAGTTGCATCGGGATTTTGAGGTGGGGCCGGGTCCGGCCTACCACATCTACCTCGTACCCGATGCCAGTGTTACGCCCGATACCGATGTCGCCCGGACCATGTTCGTCGACCTCGGACGGCTGCGCGCTTTTCGCGGCAGCCAGGTCTATCGCATACCGGGCGGGGTTGATCTCGCGGATTTTGGCAGCGTTGTGATCTGGTGCGAGCATTTCGGTGTGCTCATCTCGCCAGCGAGTCTGCGTTTCGAATAGGTAGATGCCGGGATGGACATGGCGATCACGGAGTTTTTTAATCGACCTGTCAACGATTGTTAAGGGTCAGGAAGTGGACGGCACGAGTCATGGATATGGCGGCGCAGCATATCCGGTCGGTCGCCGATCGGTCGGCCGACGGGGTGCCGATGCGGGGTTTGCCACGGCAGTTGAGACGGGTTGCGGTCAGCGCGATCTTTCGAGGTTGCGATGATCGCTAACAAGCGAATTGTGCTTGATGTGCTCAAACCGCACGACCCGAATATTATCGATTTTGGCAGGTTTATTGCTGGCCGGGGCGAATACCGGGTCAGGATCACAATGCTGGAGATGGATGACGCAACCCAGACGCTGCAGGTCGTGATCGAGGGGGATGATATCGACTTTGCAAACATCGAAGAGGCGATCACTGGTTTCGGGGCATCGCTGCACAGCATCGACGAAATAGAAGTGCTGAGCGAGTCCGGTCCGTCTGACTGACGCGCTGCACCGGACCTGGCGATGGCGCAAAACGAGTTACTTGAGTTGCGTCGTCATTTGTCGCGCTCCGAGGCCATTGCACGCAGGTATTTCGTGGTCAACGGATTCGATGGGGCGCTGACCATGCTGGGTATGCTGACCGGCTTTTATCTCGGCGGAGACGTAGATATCGCGATCGTAATCCGCGCATGCGTCGGTGCTGCTGTCGCGCTAGGCGTGAGCGGTTTCGCGAGCGCGTATCTCAGCGAATCGGCGGAGCGGCGCCATGCGTTGTCCCGGTTAGAGCATTCGATGATGACCGATCTGTCGGAGACCGCTCAGGGACGTGCAGTGCGGTTCGCATCGGGGTTCGTCGCACTGGCGAACGGTTTAGCTCCAGTGCTCCTGGCGGTCATAATTATTACTCCCCTATGGCTTGAACGCATCGGTGTTGCACTGCCACTCGCGCCACTGCCTGCTGCCATCGCTGCCGCGCTTTTCGTTATCTTCCTGCTCGGGGCGCTGATTGGCCGGATAGGTGGCATCGCGTGGTGGCGTAGCGGACTGATGACTGCGGCCATTGCGCTCATCACATTGTTGCTGATCATCCTGCTCGGAGGCCGCGTGTGACGCAGATTCGGCGCGATGCCGGCGCATGGCATTGCGCTGACAGAAGCGAAGCGCTGGCCCGGCTGGACAGCGATGCGTTACTGGGGCTCTCGGCTGCGGAGGTCGCAGCGCGGCAGCAACGATTCGGGCGCAACGAGATTTCAGGAGGAGCACGCCGCACGCTTCCGACGATGGTGGTGCGCCAGTTTTCCGATTTCATGATTCTGGTGCTGCTCGCGGCCGCAGTCGTATCCGGCATCATTGGCGAGCCGCGCGATACGATAGCGATCGTTGTCATCGTGTTGCTCAACGCCGTGATTGGCGTGGTTCAGGAATATCGGGCCGAGCGGGCTACCGCCGCGCTGCGGCGGATGGCGGCGCCCGACTCCAGGGTCCGCCGCGACGGCGAAACTGTCACTCTTCGAGCCACTGGCCTCGTGCCCGGTGACATCGTCGAACTCGAGGCGGGCGATGTCGTTCCGGCCGATCTCAGAGTGCTCGAGGCGGCCGGGCTTCAGGCCGACGAGTCGGCGCTCACCGGGGAGTCGCGGGCCGTCGAGAAAATCCGCGACCGGTTGGACGAACCCGATCTGCCGCTTGGCGACCGGTGCAATCTCTGTTTCAAAGGCACGAACATTACTCGAGGAACAGGGCTCGGGGTCGTGATCGCGACCGGTATGGAGACTGAACTCGGGCGCATCGCGGATCTTCTGACGCGAGAAACAGGCGTCAGAACACCACTGCAGCGACGGATGGCACGATTCGGCCGATATCTGGCGCTCGCGGTTCTCGCGATTTGCGTCATCGTCTTCGTGGCCGGTCTGATGCAGGGCCAGCCACCGCTGCTGATGGCCCTGACCGCTATCAGTCTCGCGGTTGCGGCTATCCCGGAAGCCCTCCCCGCAGTAATTACCGTGTCACTGGCGCTCGGCGCGGGCCGGCTCAGCCGTCGCAATTGCCTCGTTCGAAATCTTCCCGCGGTCGAGACGCTCGGTTCCGTGACCGTCATATGTACGGACAAAACCGGGACCCTGACTCAAAATCGTATGTCCGTCGAGGCAGTTGTCACAGCGGGCGAGCGCCACACGGAGTCCTCCGGATCTGCAGATGGGCGCCCCCGGCGTGAACTCGGCACCGCTATGGCGCTCTCAAACGATGTGCATGCGGAGAGCAGCGGAGACTTTGTGGGTGAGCCGACCGAACTCGCCCTCTGTCTCTGGGCCGAGCAGGCCGGATATCAGAGAGCAGCGCTGGAAAAGGAAAAACCGCGCATTGCCGAAATCCCGTTCGACAGTAACCGTAAGCTCATGACCACCATTCACCGCACCGCGACAGGCATCGTTTCATACGTCAAAGGTGCCCCGGAGGTAGTGGTCCCTCGCTGCCGCGACGAATTGGCCCCAGACGGTGTCCGCGCGCTAGCGGGCAAAGACGTGCTCGATACGGCTTTGGCACTTGCAACTGAGGGATATCGTGTTCTTGCGCTTGCCGAACGGCGCTTCGATAACCTGCCCCAACCTCTGGAAGCCGCGGAGCAGGGCCTGACGTTACTAGGGCTCGTGGCATTGATTGACCCGCCGCGACCGGAGGCCGCGCAAGCAGTGGCCGAATGCAAGGGGGCGGGAATCAAGCCGGTGATGATAACGGGTGACCATCCCGGTACCGCATCCGCCATTGCAACTCGGCTCGGTATTGCCAAAAAAAATGCAGACGTGATGTCCGGACAGCGGCTTGCGGCAATGTCCAACGCGGAGTTTGCGCGCGTCATCGGCGACATCGATGTCTATGCACGGGTCAACCCGGAGCAGAAGATCCGCATCGTCAAGGCGCTGCAGGACCGCGGCGAATTTGTCGCAATGACCGGCGATGGGGTGAACGATGCCCCCGCGCTGAAACGTGCCGGAATCGGTGTGGCGATGGGCAAGCAGGGCACGGATGTCGCGCGGCAGGCGGCCGACATGGTTTTGCTGGATGATAATTTCGCGACGATCGTCAGCGCAGTGCGTGAGGGCCGGCGCATCTTCGATAACATTCGGAAGTTCATCAAATACACGATGAGTTCGAACTCCGGTGAAATCTGGACGCTTTTTCTCGCCCCTTTTCTCGGGTTGCCGATTCCGTTATTGCCGATCCATATCCTATGGATAAATCTGGTGACGGACGGCTTGCCCGGGCTCGCCCTGAGCGCCGAGCCAGCCGAGCCGACGGTGATGCAGCGGCCGCCCAGGCATCCCCGAGAAAGCGTTTTCGCGCACGGCATGTGGCAGCACATTATCTGGGTCGGATTGCTGGTAGGCGGGCTTTCGCTCGCAGCCCAGGCCTGGGCTCTCGCGCGGGAAGCGCCATACTGGCAGACCATCGTGTTCACCGTGCTGACATTGTCACAGCTGTTTCATGCGCTCGCGGTACGCAGCGAACGTGAATCGCTGTTCAGTCGCGGTGTTGTCAGCAACCTGCCGCTGCTGGGCGCGGTGCTTCTGACTGTAGGTCTGCAGCTCGCAGTGATTTACCTGCCAGCGCTCAATCCGGTCTTCAATACGATGCCATTGCCACTGTTCGACCTGCTCATATGCTTTGCAATGTCTGCAATGGTTTTGCTGGCGGTGGAGGTCGAAAAAGCGTTGTTGCGCCGCGGCCGGCTATATGGGGAACCGGCATCGGTCTGAGCGACGCCGTGGCGGAATTTCTTTTTGCCGCGCTGCGCGTCGGGATCAGTGGGCATGGTCTCAGCGGCAGTGCTCATGGTTTCGCTGCAGTACTTTGCGGCCGATTGCATCTGTGTATCGCGCCACGCTGCCGGAAAACGCCCAACTGAAATAGCATCGCCTGGGCGGTCTGTTTGGTGCGGCGGTGGACGGTTCACCTGGCGGTTGTGCCGCCTGTTTACTGTGCCGTCAGTGCAATCGGTTTTTGTCCGGCCACGAAACCCGGTCATCACGATTGCATCATGGTCCCCGGATGCCGGGCCAGCCTCTGCATAGAGTATTAAGCAGTGCCGTTGCGGCCAGTCAGCGGCAAAGTCATTGGCGAAATCGACGATGCACAGCTCCGGTGTTCGCCGCGCTCGCCAGGCTGATTGCGCCGTCAACCTTTTGGAATTATCACCGTCGTAGCGACGATCCCGTATTCTGCCTGCGGCCCGGATATCTTCATCGGGTCTGCCCCGGCGTCTTCGGCAAAGTGGCGCGCTTTCTCCTCGCTGAGCTCGTTTTTGCTGAAGGTGCCGACGATCGTCACTGTTTTGCCGCCGGAATCCGTCGGTACGAAAAAGCTGTAATCGACGAACGTAACTCGCGCGACATTGCTACCATCGCGAGCAATAAAGAAGCAGCCTTTCTTCTGACAGACCTTGGCCACGCTTGCCTTGACGAACACCTGGTCGCCATTGTGCTGGTCTGCATTGGCGATGATTTCGCCCAGGCTCAGCGCCTCCCCGGCGCTGTTGTCGCGGGTCCCAACCGGAGCGCCAAATACTTCATAGTCCGCGGTGCTCTCGACCGGTTCGGATAGCCTGATTGGCACCGTGTCGGCAGCCCAAGCAGCCATGGAAAAAAACACTACCATCATCACGGACAATATTTTCATAACCACTTCCTCAGCAGATGCCGGACATGACATCAATCGTAACTGCAAACGGCACCGTTGACCGCAGGTTTCAGACGGCAGAATACCACTGCTGACGCGGAGCCGGTGCTGATTGTCGTGGCGAGCGCGGTCGAGCGGCCATTCGCTGGGCCATGGCAATAGCAGGAGCGGGGTCGCCATGCCGGACAGGCGGCTCAGTCGCCGGTTCTGCGGTCGCTGGTTTCGCGCCTTTCGCCATGTTGATGCATGAAGTCGAAGCCGTTGAGTGACGGGAGTGGCAAACGCCGCTCTTCATGGGTTCGGCGATCGCTGTGGTGTCGGTAACGGCAGTCGCAGCGGCTTTTGTCGCAGCCCGGCCGCGGCAGTGGTGGCGCCTCGGCAGACAGAAAGCGCTGTTCGCGCAGCCCGCGCACCGCCTCGCAGGGAAAGGGACCCATCTTGATTGACACGGCGTGCAAATCGGAAGCCGATGCGGCACTGCTGTCGCCGCGGGCTCTTGCGGCGGGGTTGGTGGCGCGGCCCCCGGTCCGGGTCGCCGGGTCGGGTTTGCTGCGTCGCATCACCATATAGGCAGTGGTAATGGCGACCAGGCCGCCGACAAATGCGAGTGTCGGGAGCAACATAATTCGCATCTCCTCTCTTAAACAGACGAAGCATCGCATTGGTCCGCCACCGCGGACGATGACCGGGTTCACATATCAGTTAAGCATAGTGGTTACGGTGCCTGGCGTTGGCGGTTCGGTGTTGCCCTGTTTTGGATACAATTCGTGCCATGTTACGTCTTGCCAGACTCGCTTTGCGCCGCGGACCCAATCTGTTGCTGGAGGACCTGACGCTGCAGGTGCACGCCGGTCAGAAAGTCGGCTTGACCGGAGCGAATGGCAGTGGGAAGTCGAGTCTTTTTGCGTTGTTGCTCGGCGAGATCGGCGCGGACAGTGGCGAATGCGAAGTGCCGGCCAATTGGGTCATTGCGCACGTCGAGCAACAAACACCCTCCGGGTCGCGCGCGGCGATCGAATACGTTGTGGATGGCGACAGGGAGTTGCGCCATATCGAGCATGAACTGGCCGCGGCACAGGATGAAGGCAACGACACTGCGATCGCCGAGTTGCATGCCCGGCTCGACGCGGCCGACGGCTACACAGCGCGCAGTCGCGGTGCGCGTCTGCTATACGGACTCGGCTTCGCAGCCGCCGACATCGAACGCCCGGTTGACGCATTTTCCGGTGGCTGGCGAATGCGCCTTGGCCTGGCAAAGGCACTGATGTGCCGCTCCGACCTGCTACTGCTGGATGAGCCGACCAACCACCTCGACCTCGACGCAGTGATCTGGCTCGAGGGCTGGCTGCGCGCCTACCCGGGTACGCTGCTGCTGATTTCCCATGACAGGGATTTCCTCGACAGTGTCGCTGAAGACATCGTGCATCTCGAGCGCGGACGGGCCACGCTTTACCCTGGCAACTACTCGGCTTTTGAAAGAATCCGGGCGGAGCGGCTGGCGCATCAACAGTCGCAGTTCGCAAAGCAGCAGCGTGAAATCGCCCATATTCGTTCCTATGTCGACCGGTTTCGTGCGAAGAAGGACAAGGCGCGCCAGGCGCAGAGTCGCCTGAAGGCATTGCAGCGAATGGAGTTGATTGCGCCGGCCCATGTTGATTCGCCGTTCCGCTTTCGCTTGCGGCAGCCGGAGACGATTCCCAGCCCGCTGTTACGCCTCGACAACGTGGCGGCGGGTTACGGCGATAAGGCCGTCATCGCTGCGGTGCGCTGCGACCTCGTGCCCGGTGATCGCATCGGTTTGCTTGGCGCCAACGGTGCCGGCAAATCCACGCTGATAAAGTTGCTCGCCGGTGTTCTGGCCCCGCTGCGGGGCGAATTCGAAGCCGCCAGGGATCTGCGGGTCGGCTACTTTGCCCAGCACCAGGTCGATCAGCTCGAACCGGCCAGCTCACCGCTCGAACACCTGGCCCGGATCGATCCTGCCGCCCGGGAGGCGGAATTGCGTGGATTCCTCGGAGGATTCGGGTTTTCGGCGGAGAAAGCGTTGCTGCCGACAGGACCGTTTTCCGGCGGTGAAAAATCGCGCCTCGCGCTGGCTCTTCTGGTTTACCAGCGTCCGAACCTCCTCCTGCTTGACGAGCCGACCAACCATCTCGATCTGGAAATGCGCCAGGCGCTGGCCATCGCATTGCAGGACTTTTCCGGTGCAATGGTAATCGTTTCGCATGACCGCCATCTGCTGCGGGTTTCGACCGACCAGCTGTGGCTGGTCAGCGACGGCTGTGTTGATGAGTTCGAAGACAGTCTTGATGACTACCCGGCGTGGCTTGCACGCCAGGCTCGCGGGGAGGGTGGTGCCACCGCTGCCGTGGCCACGGAGTCCGGCGCGGCAGCGCGAAAGCAGCGCAGGCGCGAGGAAGCCGAGATTCGCAGGAGGCTTGCGCCGCTGCGCCGACGCCTGCAAAAAGCGGAAACCGCACTGTCTGAACTCCAGGCGCAGGAAACCGATCTCATCGGGAAGCTGAGCGAGACCGGTCTTTACGATGCCCCGGATAAGTCGGAACTCCATGCACTGCTTGCCCGGCAACGTGAGGTGAAGCGTGCGCTTTCGCTGCAGGAGGAGGAGTGGCTGGCGGCAGGCGAAGCGCTGGAGGAAGCCGAATCGGCACAGGGATAGCTGCTTTCGGCGAACAGTCGACGTCGAAGGTGCTGCGCGTGCAGCAAACCCGTCACTGGACAGGCGCACTTCGGCCGGTGCATTCTTTGCCCTCTGACGATTTGCGACGCAGCGCTACAAACCGGTGGAGGGAGCCGCATTGGATGACGAGACAAGAGAATTGCCGCTGACGGCAACGCTGGACTGGGGCGCCGCGATCTGGGCCGGGTTCGTCGCCGGCGCGGCGTCATTCCTGCTCTATTTGTTTTTCGTTCCGGCGGCCGTAGGGGCCGGCAACGCCTGGATCATAGTTCGTCTGATGGCGTCGGTGCCGCTTGGTTCTGATGTGCTTGCGCCGCCGGCTACGTTCAGCGCTGCGGCCCTTGTCGCGGCGCTCGCTTTCCATTTTGCGCTTGCGGTTCTGATGGCTTTGATCATCGCCTTTGTCCTGCATCGCTGGGGCATGCTGACCGGTATTCTTGGCGGTGCCGCGTTCGGTCTGATCTTTTTTGCGATCAACTACTACTCGCTGTCGTACTTTTTCCCCTATTTGTTTGCGATGGCTCACTGGTCGGTGGTCCTTGTGCACATGATATTTGGTGCCATCGCCGGGGGGATTTACGAACTGTGTGAGGTGGAAAACTATGAGCGGCAGGACGCGGTGAAAGGAGTGCAGGCATGAGGCCCAGAGTCATCTACGGACCGCGTTCCAGGCAACAACGGCAAATGCGCATGGGGCCGGCGCGCCGTCGCGGCGGACATTCGCGATTGTGGATCGGGCTAGCGTTTGCCGCGTTTGCGTTTCTGTCGTACCAGTGTTCGACGGAATACAATCCGGTTACCGGCGAAGAGCAGCATATAGCGATTACCCCTGACCAGGAGATTGCGCTGGGACTCAAAGCCGCGCCGGAGATGGCGGCGCAACACGGCGGCCTCCATCCGGACAAGGAGGCCCAGGCTCTTGTCGATCGGGTAGGGCAACGCCTGGTGCAATCGAGCGAGGCCGGTAAAACCGGCTGGCAATTCGATTTTCATCTGCTGGCCGATCCGCGCACGGTCAACGCCTTTGCGCTGCCTGGCGGCCAGGTGTTTATTACCGCCGCATTGTTCAACCGGTTCGAAACCGAGGGAGAGCTCGCCGGCGTCATGGGTCATGAAATCGGCCATGTTGTCGCTCGCCATTCGGCGCAGCGAATGGCCAAGCAGCAATTGACCCAGGGACTGACCGGCGCCGTGCTGGTAGCGGCGGGCGGAGGCGGAAGTGAGGCCCAGATTGCAGCGATGGTCGGGCAAATGATCAACATGAAGTACGGGCGTGAGGACGAACTGCAGTCCGACACGCTGGGAGTCCTGTTTATGTCCGAAGCGGGGTATGACCCACGCTCGCTGATCACGGTCATGCAAATACTCGAGGATGCCTCCGGTGGTGAGGCACCGCCCGAGTGGATGAGTACGCACCCGAGCCATGGCAATCGCGTGGCGACGATCCAGGCGGCGATCGACAAGCTGTACCCGCAAGGCGTGCCGGACGGGATGACGCCCTGAGTGCGGTCCGCGCCGGGGACCAGGCAGCGCAGCAAGGGTTTGTCAGTCGTTGCCCCGGGTGGCTTGGCTCACTAGCAATTTCAGGACCTGCGCCAGCAGCCAGACAAAACCGATCGGCAGAATAATCGTCTCGAGCACAAAAATCACGATCAGCATGACGACGTGTTCGCTGGTGTCGGAAACCCGGTCTCCCAGGCGATCCAGTCTCTCTCGCACGTTCATTGCCGAGAGTGAGTCGTCGATCATCGCCCCCAGCCGTTCGGCCAGTGACCCATCTTGTTGTGGCCGCGGCGCAGCGGCATCGCTGAGCTCCTGGATTTCAACTCGCGTCGTATCCAGAGCCACAGTTGCCGCGTCCTGTTGTGTCGCAAGAAAAGTATCGAAAACAAGATTGGTGGCGATAACAACCAGCGGCACTGCAAATCGAACGAATACCGATACAAGCAATATCCGCTCTGCGCGTTCTGCCCGGCGCGTATCTGTTGCCGGCATCCAGATCGCGAATAAAGCGTACGCGCAGGAAACCAGAACCAGAAGATTAATGCCCCACCAGCCGGACATGCCGAGCAACACGTTCTGTAACCCGAGCGAACTCGCCGCAACGAGCATAACGCCAGAGAATCGTTCGATCAGGTCGTTAATCGGGTCGAGGATCTGGCCCAGTGTGAAGGTGACGCCGACACCGCCCGGTTCAACAGCTACCGCGGTACCCTGGGCCACCGATATCACGCCGTTCAGGGTGCGCGCGACCGCGAAAGTAACGAGCGCGCGTTTCAGCGCGGCGTCGGCATAACGCTCGCTCGGAGAGTCGACAAAGCCGCTAAAAGCCAGCGCTGCCGCAATAATCGCACAGAGGCTCCAGAGGATCTTTCGTTTTCGCATATGAAATTCGGTTGTTGAGGCGCTGCCCGCCGTGTTGCGCCGAGCGTGGTTTGGGTGTCCTGTCCGGGAGAGTAACATTGGCGGCGGCCAACAAGAATCACTTGCTCCGCTATATGAAGACTCGCTTGTAGCGAATTGCGGTGCTGGTTCCGGGCGGGATGTTGTGACTGGCTTGAGATATGGATCGGGCTGAATTCTGGCGCGATAGCACGTGGAGAGGAGAGAGCAATGAGGGAATTGTCGGGCTTGATTGCAGTGTTTTTTCTGACCTGGTCGGGCAGCGGTCTTGCCGCGCAGGCCGGGGCGGCAGATACCAATCTGGACGGGCCGGTTACTCTAGGCGATATCGTCAAGGTATTGCAGGCGCAGCAGCAGGAGTTGGCCGAGCAGCGCGAGTTGATCGAGGACCAGGACCGCAAGATCGTGCGGCTGCGGAACGAGATCGATGCGCTTGGCGATGACGATCCGTTGCAACAAGCCGGGCAACCCGAAAAGCCGCCAGCGCCGGCAATGGTGGCCACGAGCGGCAGCGAAGAGGAACAGCAGGCCGAGAAAAAAGAGGAAACGACCGAACAGGTCGAGCAGGCGCAACGCGACGATCCGGCCAGGGACGAACTAAGGGATTTCGTCGGGTCGCTCAGATTGCCCGGCACGCGGGCGGCGCTGCGTATCGGCGGATTCGTCAAGGCAACGACCGTCAACAGTTTCGACCCGTTGGAAGTCACAGACCGGTTTATCGTCGGCTCGATACCGGTACGCGATGGTGATTCGGCTGCAGAGGCGGAGGCAGCGATTACCGCGGATCAGTCGCGGCTGAATTTCGATTTGCGCGAGCCTACCGATTACGGGGTCCTGCGCGCGTTCATCGAAGGCGATTTCGACGGTGGCGACAACGGCGGGCAGTTCCGTTTGCGCCACGCCTTCGGTCAATGGAACCGGGCGCTTGCCGGTAAAACGTGGTCCGCATTTGTTGACACCGATGCCACGCCGGAGGAAATCGATTTCGAGGGGCTGAACGGCAGGGTCAACGTGCGCCAGGCTCAGATCCGGCTGTTTCCCAAGATTGGCCGGCGCTATGAGTTTGAGCTTTCCGCCGAGGATCCGAACCCGCTCGTGGACAACGGCGACGGGGTGACCCGATTCCCCGATATCGTCGCGACGGCGCGGCTGAACTGGGGTAACCGTTTGCATTTCAAGGTCGGCGGGCTGTACCGCCAGGTGCGCGCCAATTGGGACGACGCGCCGCGCAACACCGAGAAACAGACGGGTTGGGGATTGCAGGTCAGCGGCCGCTTTGACGCCGGCTGGTTCGACGAGCGCGACAGCATTCTTTTCCAGCTGAATGGAGGTACGGGCATTGGTCGTTATATTAACGATCTGCGCAGCGTCGGGGATTTTGATGGCGTCTTCGACGCGAACGGTAATCTCGAGTTGATCGATGTCGTGTCCGGCTACGTGTCCGGCCAGCACTGGTGGGGTGAGACGATGCGGTCAAATTTGACGTTCGGCTTTGTTAGCCTGGATAACCCCGGTTTCGTTGCGGATGACTTCTACAAAAGGACTTATCGCATTTCGGGAAATCTGTTGTGGTCGCCGACGCCGCGAATCACGCTCGGCGGTGAGCTTTTGTGGGGGCAGCGCGAGAACCAGGATGGAGCGGAAGGCGACGCCAGCCAGGTACAGTTTGCGGCGCGTTACAATTTTTAGCCCGGGGATGGGGCGGGGCGACCGTCCCGGCGCAATGGTGTGGTTGAACTATGCCGAGCCATCCGCCTGGCGCACCAGCGACAACAGGAGTTTGCGTAAGGCTTTCTCCAGCGCGCGGCGTTCAACGGGCTTCAGTTCGGAGGCGAAGCTGGAGGCGGCATCGAATCGGCTGTGAATAGCTGTGTCAATCAGCTTTCGTCCCGTGGCTGTAAGGCGAATCTGTACACCTCGGCCATCAACCGGGTCCGGCCTGCGCTTGACCAGCCGCCGCGCCTCCAGTTGGTCGATGCGGGTAGTCATCGCTCCCGGACTCAGCAGCGATGCCCGGGCGAGGTCGCTTGCCGGCAGTTCGAACGGCGCCCCCTGACGTCGCAGAGCAGACAGGACATCGTATTCCCAGGCTTTCAGCGACGTTTTGGACAGGCTGCGCGCGGTGTCACGTTGCAATAGCTTGGCGAGCATTTCGATACGCACCACGAGCGCGAGTCCGGATACGTCGGCCTCAGGTCTTTCACGGCGCCATTGTGCCAGCAGTCTGTCAACCGCGTCAGTGTCCATGGCCGCGACCCTAGCAGTTAGTTAATTTGATATCAAAATACTTGACCAAGGCGCCAATTGATGTATTTTGATATCAAATTATATTTCCGAGCATGAAATATGACAGCGTTGCCACCGTCGGCAGTGTTTTCCTGGCCCGCAAGAGGGGTCGAAGCCTGTGCGCGGGGATCCGGCGGCCATGGCGCGATTTCCCGGGCGCGCAGACCAGTTGCCGGTGCTCGGAGCTTGCTGTCGACAATTATTCTCGATCTGCCCGGCGCGATGTTTTTGGGTGAATCCGGCGGCGCGTCGGAGTTTGGCCCCGCGCCCTGGGTTGCGCGCGGGCCTGCCGACACCTACCTCAGCAAGGAGGTGTTTATTCGCCTGACTCACGACCTTGATATTCTGCTGCGGCTTCCGGCCGGTCTTGCTGCGCCGCTATGCCGGGCGCGGTGGGTATATTCATCAGGGCCGGACTGGCGTATTGCGGCACCGACCAAAGCGGCGCATTTCGCAATGATCGGCGACATTCTGTTTATTGCGTGGACCCAGGTCCATGAGGTGGGTCTGTATTTTGCACGGTATGCAAACCCATTGGGTGGCGCAGGGCCGAATCAGGAAGCGGTCCGGGCCAGTGAGGTGTGTTCGGCCGCAGAGTCGAATTGAGGTGAGTCATCATGGCTATCCATTCGCACGAAGAGCTTAACGATTACGAAGACGACGGTACGACATTCGAGGAGGAGTCTGAGCTTGACTTCGATCAGGCCTACGCAAAGCACTCGCGCACGCGTCGGCGGCGCGGAGCATCGGCGTGGCGGGTTCGTGAAGAAATGGCCGAGCGGCGGCGCCTGAAGCGGAATCTGTATGACTGGGATGACTACGACCACGAAGTCCTCGAAGACGAGGCAGACTGGGATGAAGGGTACCGTTAGTCCCGTTTGAGCCGCTTGAGAGCAAGTTGTTGCAGTGTCCCGCGGCTGTCTTCGCGAGTGCGGACAGCCGCGATCGGCGGTGAAATTCGGGCCACAACCGTTGAACTGTGCTAGCCCCGGCCGCGTGTTTTCGTGTGGCCGGGGCGGGCGTTCTTTTCGACAAATTTTATCACCATGCTGGCAATGTCCTTGCCAGTAGCAGTCTCGATGCCCTCGAGGCCCGGCGATGAATTGACTTCCATGACGACCGGTCCATGGTTCGAGCGGAGGATATCGACGCCCGAGACATTCAGCCCCATGATCTTGGCCGCTCTAACGGCGGTCGAACGTTCCTCCGGCGTGATCTTGATCAGTTCCGCAGAGCCGCCGCGATGAATATTCGAACGAAACTCGCCGGCCTTGGCCTGGCGCTTCATCGCCGCCACGACACGATCACCAACAAGAAAGCAGCGAATATCGGCGCCGCCGGCTTCCTTGATGTACTCCTGAACGAGGAAATTAGCTTTGAGGCCGCGAAACGCTTCGATCACGCTTTCTGCGGCCTTGTTGGTCTCGGCCAGGACGACCCCCACTCCCTGAGTCCCCTCCAGCAGTTTTATCACCACCGGTGCGCCACCGACAATTTTCAGGACATCATCGGTATCCGCCGGGGAGTTGGCCATGCTGGTTACCGGCAGTCCTATGCCCTTGCGTGAAAGTAGTTGCAGAGAACGCAGTTTGTCGCGTGCGCGGGTTATAGCCACCGACTCATTGACGGTGTAGACCCCCATCATCTCGAACTGGCGCACGACCGCGGTGCCGTAGAACGTCACCGAGGCGCCGATCCGCGGGATAATCGCATCGATATCCGTCAGTGGTTTGCCGTCGTAGTGAACGGCGGGTTTGTGCGAGGCAATGTTCATGTAACAACGCTTGTGGTTGATCACGAGAGGTTCATGCCCGAGTTCCTGCGCGGCCTCGGTCAGGCGTCGCGTCGAATAGAGTTTTTTGTTTGTCGAAAGAATCGCAATTTTCATCGCTTCAGTTCCTGATCAGGTATCTATGCTGCTTTGACCATGTGCAATGCGGAAATCTTCCAGCGTGTCGCCGGCGTCCTCAACGTCGTCAAACCGGGCGATATTGAAAAGAGCGTCGCCCTCATGTGCCAGCGGCAGGTTGCTGCGTCCAATTACGATGCCGTCGAAACGCGCGAGTAACGATGATGCGACTTCTCCAAACGGGTCGCTGACTATCGCAAGCGTATCTCCCTTTTTCACTGTTTGTCCCAGCCGTGCCGTGCTCCTCACGATTCCGCTGACAGGCGCGCGCGCCCAGCTACTCTGGCTCGCAACTACCGGTTCGAGCTGCCGCCGGCGGACGGGTTTGCGCGGAAGCATCTCGAGTTTGCGCATGAGATTGAGAATTCCGCGGGTGCCCGCGCGTATCGCGAGTTCGTCGAAGCGCAGCGCTTCTCCCGCTTCGTAGAGTAACATCGGTACGCCCTGATCAGAGGCGTACTGGCGCAGCGAACCGTCGCGCAAAGCCGAATTCAGCAGTACTGGCACACCGAACAAACCGGCCAGTTCTCTGGTACGCGGGTCGCCAAGATTGGCGCGAATTTGCGGCAGATTTGAGCGATGCAGCGATCCGGTATGCAGATCGATTCCGCAATCGGACTGATTGATGACCTCGGTGACCAGCAAGTGCGCAAGCCGCGCTGCGACCGACCCCGTCTCGCTGCCTGGGAAGGATCGGTTGAGATCGCGACGATCCGGCAGATATCGCGACTGATCGAGAAAACCATGGACGTTTACGATTGGCACGGCGAGCAGCGTTCCGCGCAGGCTCGCCAGCGTCTTCAGCTGCAGCAGGCGGCGAATGATTTCCACGCCGTTGATTTCATCGCCGTGGATCGCGGCGGTCACGAACAGCGTCGGCCCGGCCCTGCGCCCGTTGACGATCTGTACCGGCATGTTCAGCGACGTATGCGTGTAAAGGTTGGCTACCGGCAGGTCGACGATGCGCCGGGTTCCGGGCGGTACCGTTTCGCCGCCAATAGTAATCGTTCTGTTTTTCATCGCAGATGTTTTCTCGGTTTTCGCAACAGGTAGGATTGGGTCGGGTCGACGATCAGCCGCTGTTTCATCGCGCTGCGACCCAGCAGCATGCGAAAACGCATATCGTCGCGGTCAGTCAGGGTCATTTCTATTGGCCACTGGTGTTGTCCGAGGCCAAGCGTAGTGCGAATGACGTAGCGTTCCTCTTTGTGCCCGCCGGAATCACTCACTATACGCTGATCAAAAACCGGCGCTTCGCACTCGACTTCGAGAGAGCGTTGGCGTTGCTTTGGATGAATCGCAAACGCGACCCACAAACGACCCTCGACGTGATGTGTCGCAAGACGGAATGCATGTAGTGCGGAGGTGCGCGCGCCAGTATCGATCTTTGCCTTTAGTCGGGTAAGGCCAAGTTCCGGGAGAGCTACCCACTCACGCCAGCCGACCGTGATAGCGGTTTCAATTTCCATGACTTGCCTTGTAGCACAAAAAGAGGTGCCGGGTGTACGGGCGTTGCGCCTGCGTTGGGGGTGGATCGCTGCCGCGGTGGCGCTGCAGGATGGCGCGATGGTTCGGCATGACGTATCTGATTCCTGCAGGTCCTGGCTGTGACACTGCCGTTGCCGTGACAGTGGCGGTCGCCGGCGCGGCGCACGGCTTGCGTCGAGGCCAGCAATGGGCTTACTTTTGAGCCTGCACGGTAGCTGCCAATCGGCGAGCGAGATTCCTTATATGAAGGACAATGCAACTGATCCGGTATGTGGCATGACTGTCGCTGCCGCCGGCACCGATCACCGCTTCGAATGGGCGGGCAAAACCTATTTTTTTTGTGCCGCGCGCTGTCGTGAGAGATTTGCCGCAAACCCGGCGTCATTCCTCGGTGAGCGGGCGCCAGTGCCGGTGGTGACCGGCTCGCGTTATACCTGCCCGATGCACCCGGAAATCGAGCAGGACGGCCCGGGAATTTGTCCGCTATGCGGCATGGCTCTCGAACCGATGAATCCGGCTGCAGCGGGAGACGAGCCCAGTCCTGAGCTCGCCGATTTTACCCGACGGTTGTGGATTGGTGCACCGCTTGCGCTGCTTCTGCTGGTAATGGAAATGGGTTCGCATCTCGGGGTGCCATTGACCGCATGGCTGGGGCCGCGGCTGTTCGTGGTCGTTCAGTTTGCGCTGGCGACTCCGGTGGTGCTGTGGGTGGCCGCGCCTTTTTTTCAGCGCGGCTGGGAGTCGATTGGCAACCGAAGTCCGAATATGTGGACGCTGATTGCATTGGGTACCGGCGCCGCCTATCTGTACAGCGTTGTCGCGACATTTTTCCCGGCGCTGTTTCCACCGGCATTGCGCGTTCACGATGGAGTCGTGGCGGTATATTTCGAGGCGGCCGCCGTGATCATAATACTGGTACTGGTTGGGCAGATTCTCGAATTACGGGCGCGGGAACGCACCGGCGATGCGATCCGGTCGCTGCTGGATCTGGCGCCGAAAACCGCGCGGCGCATCGCGGCCGATGGCAGCGAGACTGAGGTTGGCCTCGACGAGGTCGAGCACGGTGATCAGTTGCGCGTGCGACCCGGTGAGAGCGTCCCGGTCGATGGCGTCGTGGTGCGCGGAAGTTCGAGTATTGATGAGAGCATGCTGACCGGTGAGCCGATTGCGGTCGAAAAAACCACCGGTTCATCGGTTACCGCCGGCACTCTCAATCGTGCCGGAAGTCTGGTGATGCGGGCACAACGGATTGGCGACGAAACTATGCTCGCCAGGATCGTTGCGATGGTGGCGCGGGCGCAACGCAGTCGCGCCCCGGTCCAGGCGCTGGCCGACCGTGTTGCCGGGTTTTTCGTGCCGGTGGTGGTGCTCGTCGCAGTTGTCGCGTTTGTGACCTGGATGCTGGTCGGGCCGAGTCCGCCGCTCAGTTATGCAATGGTCGCCGCGGTATCGGTGCTGATCATTGCCTGCCCATGCGCGCTCGGCCTGGCGACGCCAATGTCTGTCATGGTGGCGATCGGTCGTGGTGCGCAGGCTGGCGTGCTGATTCGCGACGCGGAAGCGCTCGAACGCCTCGCCAGCATCGATACGCTCGTGGTCGACAAAACCGGGACCCTTACCCAGGGTCAGCCAGCGCTGACCGACATCCGCTCATTCGACGAAGACGAGACCGGCATGTTGCAGCTTGCAGCGAGTCTCGAGCGTGCCAGCGAGCATCCTCTCGGCGAGGCGCTGGTTGGCGCCGCCGGGCAACGCGGTATCGAGCTTTCCGACGTCGAGTCATTTCAGTCGCACACTGGCAAAGGGGTTACCGGCGTGGTTGTGGGAAGGAAGGTCGCAGTCGGTAATGAACGCCTGATGGAGGAGGCCGGCATCGATGTCTCCTGTGGGCAATCCGCGGCTGACGAAATGCGCAGGGCAGGGAAGACCCTGCTGTTCATCGGTGTCGATGGAGGTTTTGCCGGGATTATCGCGCTTGCTGACACGATAAAGCCAACCACGGCGGCGGCGATTGCCGCGCTTGAGAGTGAAGGACTGCGGATCGTGATGGCGACCGGTGACAATTCAGCGACAGCTGCGGCGGTTGCCCGGGAACTGGGCATTGACGATGTTCGGGCCGGAATACTGCCGCAAGACAAGGTCAGCCTGATTACGAACCTCCAGGCTGATGGCGCACGCGTGGCGATGGCCGGCGACGGTATCAATGACGCGCCGGCGCTGGCCGCTGCAGATGCGGGTATCGCCATGGGTACCGGCGCCGATGTTGCGATGGAGAGCGCGGGTGTCACCCTTGTGAAAGGAAATCTCGACGGAATCGTTCGCGCCATAAAGCTTTCCCAGGCGACAATGACCAACATCAAACAAAATCTCTTTCTCGCATTTGTCTACAACGGTATCGGAGTGCCTGTCGCTGCCGGCGTGTTGTATCCGTTTGTGGGTGCGATGCTGTCGCCGATGCTCGCGGCGGCCGCAATGAGCCTGTCATCCGTGTCGGTCATCGGTAATGCGCTGCGTTTGCGCCGGGCACGCTTGTGAGCGCAGAGCGTTTCCGCGCCGCTGGCGGTGGTCGCAATTCAGGTCGAGGCTTTTTTCTCGGATTCCTTGAATACCTCAAGTTTTTCCGCTGACGCCTTTTCCTGGTAGCTCGCCTTGTAGTCGGCGTATGGCATGCCATAAACGATTTCGCGAGCCTGCAGGTTGTCAAGCTCGATGCCCTGATCTTCGGCGGCCGAGCGGTACCATTTCGAAATGCAATTGCGGCAAAAATAGGCGAGGTTCATCAGGTCGATGTTTTGCACCTCGGGATTGTTGCGCAAGTGCTCGATAAGCTTCTGGAAGACCTGTGATTCGATTTTGGTCCGTGTTTGTTCGTTGATCTCGGGCAGGTTGGCCATTGCAGTGATGTCCCTCTGTGTCGCGAAAACAATAAGTGTGAGCCTCATCGTGCCCTGCTGTCCAGACCGGATGCAGGACTCTCCATGTATCCAATCCTCCGTCTAAAGCGAATATACCGACGAGTCTGGCGCGGCATTGCCGCAAGGAATTTTGAGTGAGCGAAGCAGCAACCACGATAGATCCGGCCGAAGTGGAGTTTTACCGCAATCTGGCGGCCACCTGGTGGGATCCCGAGGGGCCGTTCTGGCCACTGCACAAGCTCAATGTGTTGCGTAGCAGGTATCTGCGCGAGCGGCTGTGCGAGCTGTTTGGCCGCGACGGATCGTCTGACCGGCCGCTACACGGTCTGCGGGTGCTGGATATAGGCTGCGGTGGCGGCATCCTGTCCGAGTCGATTGCGGCGACCGGTGCGTCAGTGCTCGGCATCGACGTGGTCGAGAAAAATATCCATATCGCCAGTCAGCATGCGGCAAGCCGCGGGCTCGATGTCGAGTACCGGCTCGTTACGGCGGAAGCACTGGCCGCGGCCGGTGAGCAATTCGACATCGTTTTGAACATGGAGGTTGTCGAACATGTTGCGAACCTGCCGTTATTTGTGGATTCCGCCGCGCGGATGGTACGGCCGGGAGGCGTGATGACGGTTGCGACGATAAATCGTACGCTTCGCTCCTGGGCGTTTGCCATCGTCGGCGCGGAATATGTCTTGCGCTGGTTACCGCGCGGCACCCATCAGTGGCGGCGCTTCCCCAAGCCCGCGGAAATCGAGGCACTGTTGTCCGCCGCGGGCATGAGCGTGCACGATCGGGTGGGCGTGAGAGTTAACCCGGTGACCCGGGGTTTTAGCCTGATGTCGTCGCTGGCCGTCAACTATATGCTTGTTGCATCGAGGCCTGGCGCAGGCTAGTCCCGGTTACGTAACAAGCACGGTACTCAGCCGAACGATGTTGTGCGACACTCAGGGCGTTCCGAATCCGGACTGACCTGCAATGCCGCCGCCGCATCGCGTACCGACAACAACACTGATAATTTTCGGGGTCCTGAACCTGCCGCTGTCGATGCTGATGTCGCCGACAGCGGCGGTACTGCCGAATTTCTATCTCGAATTCAGTGCAGTTACGCTGTCAGGTCTTGCGACGGCAACTCTTGTGGCGCGGTTGTTCGATGGTATGACCGATCCGTTGATCGGGTTTATGTCGGATTGCACCGGCCGCAGAAAACCGTGGATCATTGCCGGGGCCGCCCTGATTGCGGCGAGCGCGTGGTCGCTCTACAACCCGGCGGCCGATTCCGGTCTGGGTTATTTCATGGCCTGCTACCTGGTTGTCACGCTTGGCTGGACCCTGATCGAGATTCCCCATTCAGCGATGGCAGCCGAGTTGTCCGCGGATTATCAGGAGCGGTCGCGCGTCGTACTGTGGCGGCAATTGCTGGGATTCTTCGGCGGACTCCTGTTCATGGCCGCGCCAATAATTCTCGCCGGAGGCGGCACCGCCTTCACTCCCGACGTGATGCGCGGGATCGCGATTTTCATCGTTATCAGCCTGCCTCTGGGCGTTGGCCTGATGTGCTGGCGCGTGCCGGAACCGCGGCGTCGACAGCGTGCCCGGCAGGCGCGGCCCGGAGACCTGTGGCTTGCGATTACCCAGACACCGCCATTTCGCTATTTTCTGCTGACACAGATCCTGTTTGGACTGGCGACCGGCGCTGTATCGAGCCTTTTCGTTATCTATGCAAGCCGGTATCTGGGTCTCGGCGAGAAGATCCCGCACCTTGCAATGCCGATGACGCTGGCGATGGCCCTCGGTATGCCGGTCTGGCTTCAGGTGATGAAACGCGTGGACAAACACCGCGCCTGGGCAGTGGCTGGACTCGGCATGATAGCGACGCTTTGTTTGGTGCCTTTCATCGCTCCCGGGCGCGGCGCACTGCAACCGATGGTGGCGATTATGACGAGTTTCGGATTTTTTCTCGGGCTGTCGTCGATTGCATTGCCTTCGCTGCTTGCGGATATCGTTGACTACGATGTCTGGCGCAACCGGAAGGAAAGAGCCGCCATATTTTTTGCATTCCAGGCGCTGGTAACGAAGCTAAACCAGGGAGTAGGGGGCGCGATCGCATTGTTCCTGCCGACGCTGTTCGGTTTTAGCGGCAAGGGCGAGCCTTCGGCCAGCGCGGTACTCGGACTCAAGATTGCCTTCGTTGCCTGGCCGATCTTTCTGCTTGCGCCGATGGTCTTGCTGGCATGGCGCTATCCGCTCAACCGGCGCCGCCAGGAGGTTCTCGCGCGGCGCCTGGCTAGCCGGCGGTAAACGAGTCGCAGCAGCCAGAGCATATGCCGCTCGGGAGCAATGTTCGCATGCGCGCGGATCACTGTCGCATTTTTTTGGTGACCTGCATGCTGGCAAACGGCTATTCTTGTGCGGACATAAATCGGAACATTAATCAAAAGGAACTGATGAATGATTAATATTTGTAGCCCGCGTTCACGTGTGGACGAGCGTTTGAAATTTCCGGCTTATGCGACCTGGTCTTGCCGTGAGCGTTTGCGAACCGGGACACTCGTGTTTGTGATGTTATTTGCCGGTGCCATTTCGCTGGACGCGCGCGCCGCTGCCCCCGGCAGCGAACCGGGGTTTACCATCGCCCCCTACGGCTGGCTCGCCGGTCTCGATGGCACCGTCGGCGTACCCGCTAGCGAAATCGACCCGGGTGGTGGCATCGGATTTCTCGACCGCGTCGATTTCGAAGTCTCGGACGAACTCGAAACGATTGGTTTCATGTTCTATGGTGAGTGGCGCGGCGATCGCTGGATGGCGTTTTTCGACTCGGTATGGGCCAATGTGTCACAGGACGCCGATATCAAGCTTGGCCGGCTGCTGCCGGCGTCGGATGCCAGCGCGGAAATCGATGGCAATATTTATCAGTTGGCGCTTGGCTACCGTCTGGTTGACTGGGATCGTTCCTCGCTGACCCTTTACGGTGGCGCCCGTTATTACGATCTAAAGGTGGAAGGGGAAGCCAAGGGCGGCATTCTGCCGAGCACGATCAAGTCGTCGACATCCCGCACCTGGACCGATGCGGTGCTCGGTGCCCGCTGGCGCTATGGCTTTGGCGAGCACTGGCATGGCTGGCTTCAGGCCGACTACGGAGTCGGCGAATCCAAGGCGAGCTGGCAGGCGTTTGCAACCATCGGTTACGAGTTCTCGTGGGGATCCATTGAAAGCGGCTGGCGCTACCTGTCTCTCGATTACGACAGCAATGTGTATCGAATCGATTTGAGTCTGAGCGGACCGTTCCTTGGCGCGGCATTTTCTTTCTGAGTCGATTTGGCTCGTGCCAGGTGCTGACTTCTGGCAGGCACTGTGCTGCAGTGCAAATTGCCGCTTCGCTGTGACCCGACTATGGTCTGGGTCGGGGTCCGGCTCGGATCCCGCAACCTGTGGAGCTGAATGGACGTGAATAATTCGAAGAATGATCCGCAAGCATCGGGCTCTTTTCGTGGCCCGGTCGAGGCGCTTTTTCACTGGGCCAAAGAAACACCGGACAGGATTTTTCTGTCGCAGCCTGCAGACGGTGGCCGCCGCGAGTACAGCTTCGCCGAATGTGAGGATGTCTGCCGCCGCATGGCGAGCGCCTTACTTGAGATCGGTCTCGGACCGGGTGACCGGGTTGCGATACTGGCGAAAAACTGCGCGGAGTGGTTTCTTGCGGACTGGGCCGTCCAGATCGCGGGCATGGTCCCGGTGCCGATCTACCCCACGGCCGGACCGGGCACGATCGCTTATGTGATCGAGCATAGCGAAGCGCGCGCGGTATTCGTCGGGCCACTGGATAGCTGGCAAAAACAGGAGCCGGGCCTCGATCCCGACATTACGCGTATTGCGCTGCCGTACCCGACGATGTCCTGTCAGCATCAGTGGCAGGATCTCATTGAAGCTCATGCACCGGTTCCGCGGCTGCATGAACCGGGCGACCAGGATCTGCTCAGTATTCTTTATACGTCCGGGAGCACGGGGAAACCGAAGGGCGTGATGCTGTCTAACGCGGCCTACCGTTACGCCTGCCAGACGTCCGTTGATACACTGGAAATGAGTGCCGCCGACCGGCTGCTCTCCTATCTCCCCCTCGCCCACATTACCGAGCGGGCAGTGATCCAGGGGCCCGCGGTGTTCGCCGGGGCGAAGGTTTCTTTTGTCGAGTCTTTGCAGACTTTCCAGCGCGACCTCAAGCTGGCTGATCCGACAATGTTTATTTCGGTGCCGCGCCTGTGGGTCAAGTTCCAGTCCGGCGTGCATGCCAAGCTGCCGCCGCGAAAGCTCAACTTCCTGTTGTCGTTGCCGCTTGTCGGCAAGCGCATAGCGCAAAAAATCCGCTCCCAGCTCGGGTTCGAAAACACCCGCATGTGGGGTTCGGGTACCGCACCGATTTCTGCGGAAACTCTGCATTGGTATTCGCGCCTGGGTATCGATATCAGTGAAGCCTGGGGCATGACCGAAGTCACCGGGATCGGATGCATGAACAGCCCGTTTCGGCAATCCTGCCTCGGCACGATCGGGTTGCCGTTCCCGGGTTCGGAAATAAAGATTTCCGATGTCGGTGAGTTGCTGTTTCGTGGTCCCGGGCTGTTCAGCGGCTACTACAAGCAGCCGGATTTGACCCGCGAAGTATTCACCGAGGACGGTTTTTTCCGTACCGGGGACAAAGCGGAATGGGACGAGGCGCTTGGTGCGTTTCGGATAACCGGCAGGGTCAAGGACCTGTTCAAGTCGGCCAAAGGCAAGTACGTGACACCGGTACCGATTGAATCTCATCTCGCGGCCAACCCGCTGGTGGAACAAGTGTGCGTGATGGGTTCCGGTCTGCCGCAACCGGTCGCGGTCGTTGTGCTGTCAGAGGCGGCGGCCACGATGACAAAAGCCGACATCGAGGCACATCTCGAAACCAGCCTGAATACGATTAACGGTTTACTGGAGTCGCATGAGCGCATGGCCGCACTCGTCGTGGCAAAAGAGGAGTGGTCAATCGAAAACGAAATGCTGACACCCACGATGAAAATAAAGCGCGATGTACTGGAGCAGAAATACAGTGATCTGATCGCGGAGACCCGCACGAGCCGGGTCAACTGGGAGTAGCCGCTGTACCAGCTCGGGCCCTGGCTCCGGCAAGCAGGTGAGTCAGTTCTGCGTTCGCTGTTTTCACGCGATAACGCAGGCTCAACGAGTGACAAACTCCCGTGCATTATCGGGCGGCAGGAAGTGATTCCTGGCGAAGGTTGATGCCAGCGCTTGCGCCGGGTAATGGCGGCCAAGAAACTCGTGATGGGAACCGGCCAGATCGGGATTTGCCGCGGCGAAGGCATGCCATGACGGTGCCGGCGGTTGCTGCGCGATGCGCCGCTGGATCTCGTACAGATAGAACAGCGTGATCGTCTCGTGGTATTTCCCGATCGCACCATGGTGTTTGGCAAATCGTCTAAGCGCGGCGATATAGCGATCCATGGCCTTGTGCGGAGACCATTTTTGCATCATCGTCCAGGCCACCTGAAGGTGTTCCTGGTGACCAAAGGAGGCGCCATCCAGTTCGAGATTCTCGAATTTCCGCAATAGGTTCATGTCCCGTTCCATGGGGGTCATTTCCTTACCTCACTTGCGTTTGCGGTCGTGCTCGACCAGCTTATGACTGTCTTGTGCCTCAAGATCCAATCCGTACAGCTGCTTGAGTAGCTCGATCCGGTCGAGCGTGTCTTTGGAAAATGGGGCCTTGCCCGCGAAAGCGTGCAGCACAATGCCTTCGACCAGGTCTCCGAGTGTCATATCGAGACATTCGGCCAGGCCCTTTAAGACCTTTAGCAAGCGTTTCTCGATACGGATCCCGGTTTGAACACGCTCGATGCTATGTCGATTGTCCGCTTTCCTGCTCTTGCTCATTGGCGCGTCCCGGTGCAAAGGGTTTTAAATTATACATTAATACCATTGTATAAATATACATAGAGGTGCCTGTATTCACAGCAACGCGCCATACCTCAGCCTTGGCGGCTGCGCTGTCGTTTTAGTATTGTTTTCAGCCATGCTGTGTTGACCTGCGAGGGGTGGGTCGGAGAGGAAACATGAGTCGATTCAGAGGAATTCTTTTACTCGCCGTGGCGCTGTTGGCGGCGTGCGCAACCAGCCCGACGGGACGCCGGCAGCTGATGCTCGTTTCGGAACAACAGGCCATCAGTTCGTCCAAACAGGCGTATTTGTCGGAGATGAAAAGGCTCGGCGAGGAGGGCAAGCTTTCCACCGATATCAAGACCAATGCGCGGGTTCGCGAAATAACCGGAAGGCTTGTCGCGCAGGCGATTATCATGCGCGCGGACACCAAAGACTGGGAGTGGAGCGTTGAGGTGATTGACGAGCCGGAAACGGTGAACGCCTGGTGCATGGCCGGCGGAAGGATGGCCATATATACCGGGCTGATCGACAAGACTGAGGCAACTGATGACGAAATCGCACAGGTCATGGGACATGAAATCGCCCATGCGCTGGCCAATCACACCGCGGAACGGATGTCGGTCGCCATAGCCGCGCAGGCTGGCATTCTTGCGGTCGCCGTAACCAGCCAGGACGCGCGGTATACGGCTGCGGCGGCGTCAGCGGCGATGCTGGCAATGACGTTGCCGAATAGCCGAATATCGGAAAGCGAAGCGGACCGGATTGGCATAGAACTGGCGGCAAAGGCGGGTTACGATCCGCATGCGGCGGTCACGCTATGGCAGAAAATGGCGACGGTCGGCGGTTCGGGTCCGCCGCAGTTCTTGAGTACACATCCGGCGCCCGAGAATCGTCAGCAAAAGCTCGCCGCGATGATTCCGCAGATGATGCCGTATTACGAAACCGTCAGGGAGCGTCCGAGCTACCGGCTCGAGGCGCGCGAGTACGGCCCTTAACGTAGTACCGGCTGCGCAGTTGCGGCGGGATTGCCATGCGGGACTGGCGTGCCCCGCGGAAATGATCATAATCGGCGCCGCAGAGTACGTGTTTTCCTGACCGAACGAGGCCGACCATGACAGTCATCCGTGAGAACGACTTTATCCAGAGCATTGCCGACGGCTTCCAGTTTATTTCCTATTACCATCCTGCCGATTACATTGCTGCTCTGGCCGAGGCCTATGAACGCGAGGAGTCTGACGCCGCGCGCGATGCGATGGCGCAGATACTGCTCAATTCGCGGATGTCCGCAGAGGGGGCGCGGCCGATTTGCCAGGACACCGGGATAGCGGTCGTTTTTTTGCGGATCGGCCAGCAGGTGACCTTCGACAGTGACAAGTCGGTGCAGGAGCTTGTCGACGAAGGCGTGCGCCGCGCCTATCTTGATCCCGACAATACCCTGCGCGCGTCGATACTGGCCGACCCTGCCGGTGCGCGCAAAAATACCGGCGACAATACGCCGGCGGTCGTCCATGTCGAACTGGTGCCGGGTGACACGGTTGATGTGAGGCTCGCGGCAAAAGGAGGCGGTTCGGAAAACAAGAGCAAATTCGTCATGCTCAACCCGAGCGACAGCATCGTGGACTGGGTACTGAAGACCGTGCCGACGATGGGCGCCGGATGGTGCCCGCCGGGGATGCTGGGTATCGGTATTGGCGGCACGGCCGAGAAGGCGATGTTGCTGGCCAAGGAATCCCTGATGGAGCGCATCGACATTCACCAACTCAGGGCGCGCGGTCCGGCCAGCAGGGTTGAGGAGTTGCGCCTGGAGTTATTCGACAAGGTCAACGCGCTCGGGATAGGCGCGCAGGGGCTCGGCGGATTAACCACGGTGCTGGATATCAAGATTCTCGATCATCCGACCCATGCCGCGTCGTTGCCGGTAGCCATGATCCCCAACTGCGCCGCCACCCGGCATGCCCATTTCACGCTTGACGGGTCCGGTCCGGCAACACTCGAGCCGCCGAGTATCGAGGACTGGCCGGACATCACATGGTCAGCGGCTGAGGGCGCCCGGCGGGTCGACCTGGATAACCTGAGCAGGGACGACATCGCAACATGGAAGGCAGGTGAGCGACTGTTGTTGAGCGGGAAATTACTGACCGGGCGCGACGCCGCGCACAAACGAATTGCCGATCTGCTGAGCCGTGGCGAGGCGCTCCCGGAGGGTGTCGATTTTACCAACCGCGTCATTTATTACGTCGGACCGGTCGACCCGGTGCGTAACGAAGTGGTGGGACCGGCCGGCCCGACGACCGCGACCCGGATGGATAAGTTCACGCGGATGATGCTCGAGCAGACGGGGTTGATCGGGATGGTCGGAAAGGCGGAACGCGGACCCGTCGCCATCGATGCGATCCGCGACAATCGTGCCGCTTACCTGATGGCGGTTGGTGGTGCTGCCTACCTCGTGTCGAAGGCGATACGTGCCTCGCGCGTCGTTGCCTTCGAGGAACTTGGGATGGAAGCCATACACGAGTTCGAGGTTGAGGAGATGCCGGTCACGGTGGCGGTGGATGCAACCGGCACGTCAGTGCACCAGACCGGCCCCGATTACTGGCGCGGCCGGATCGGCAAGATCCCGGTGGTGACAGCCTGAGGCGATTCCCGCGCAGCGGCAAACGCCAGTCAGTAAACACTCGGAATGTAATAGCGCTCCGCCAGCGACGCCTGGTCATCATAGGCGCCTTTCTTCGATCGCGGTGGCAGTTTGACTTTCTCGTGTGGAATATCTTTGTGCGGAATCTTGCTCAACAGGTGATGGATGCAGTTCAGCCGGGCTCGCCGTTTGTCGTCAGAGCGAATCAGGTACCACGGCGCATAGGGCATGTCCGTCGCGGCGAGCATCTTGTCGCGGGCGCGTGAATACGCATACCAGCGTGCGCGTGCCTCGAGGTCCATCGGGCTCAGTTTCCACTGCCGCAGCGGATCGTTGATGCGGCGTTTGAACCTGCGTTCCTGTTCCTCGTTGCTGACCTCGAGCCAATACTTGAGCAGGATTATCCCCGCGTCGGTAATCATTTTTTCAAACACCGGCGTAGTCTCGAGGAAGCGGTCGGTCTGTTCCTGGGTGCAAAACCCCATTACCGGTTCGACCCCGGCACGGTTGTACCAGCTGCGGTCAAACAGCACGACCTCGCCGCCGGCCGGAAACTGCTCTATATAGCGTTGACCGTAGAGTTGGGTCTTTTGCCGTTCGGTAGGTGCTGGCAACGCAACGATTCGAAATACACGCGGGCTGACTTTTTCGGTAATGGCCCGAATCGTGCCACCCTTGCCCGCCGCATCGCGACCCTCGAACAGAATTGCGACCTTGAGCTTCTCCTGCTTGACCCAGTCCTGCAGGTCGCATAGTCGCACCTGCAGTTTCCGCAATTCTGCCATGTACTCCTTGCGCCCCAGGGTTTCAGAGCTGTCTTTTTTGCCTTTGCCTTTGCCTTTCTTCCGTTTATCGTCTTTTTTCTTGCTCACCTGGGTTTCCTCCTTCTCAACCGGATCGGCTCGCCTGACCGAGTGCCGACAAGCGGCTTGCCGATAAATTAACTGACCCGGAAACAGTTCGGTTTGCCGTTACACTGTGCGATAAAGACTGCCTATTGGCACCTATTGGTTACAGGCTACACCTGCGATGACCACGGAATCCAGTTTCGTCAGGGTACTCGGACGGCGCGACGTTCTGACGTTGGCGTTCGGTGCGATGGTCGGCTGGAGCTGGATCGTGCTGACCGCAGAGTGGATCGGGCGCGCCGGTTGGCTTGGCGCTGCCGCTGCGTTCGTCATCGGCGGTATGGCGATGATTTTTATCGGCCTGACCTATGCCGAACTGGCCGCCGCGATGCCTGAGGCGGGTGGCGAACATGTCTACAGCCTGCGCGCACTGGGTCCGGGATGGTCATTTATCTGTACCTGGGCGTTGCTGCTTGCCTATGTGTCGGTGGCGGCATTCGAGGCGGTTGCCTTGCCCACTGCAATTTCATATCTGGTGCCCGGTATCAGGCAGTTTCCGCTTTGGACCATAGGTGGCTGGCAGGTCTATGTATCCGAGATAGCGATCGGTGTCGGCGCGGCATTTGTCATAACGCTGATAAATCTGTTCGGCGTGAAACTCGCTGCTGCGGTGCAGGCGATCGTCACTGTAGTCATACTTTTTGCCGGTATATTGCTCGCCACCGGGGCGCTGTTTTCACCGCTGCAATCGGTTGAACTTCCCCGCTTTGTGGACGGCGCGACCGGAATGCTCGGTGTGCTGGTGATGGTGCCGATGATGTTCGTTGGATTCGACGTCATTCCGCAGTCGGCCGAGGAGATCGATCTGCCGATGCGCCAGATTGGGGTCCTGCTCATCGCGGCGGTGGTAATGGCAATCGCCTGGTATGTTCTGGTTATCGTTGCGGTAGCCTTCACCCTCGATGCCGATGGCCTGGCGGGCGCTTCACTCGCGACGGCGGACGCGGGCGCGCGCGGATGGCGCACTCCCTGGGTGGGAAAGCTGGTGGTGCTGGCTGGCATCGCGGGCATACTGTCAAGCTGGAATGCCTTTGTCGTCGGCGGCAGCCGGGCTATTTATGCGCTGGCCCGCTCCGCCATGTTGCCGCCGCTGTTCGCGCGATTGCACCGTCGTCACAAAACACCGTATGCAGCGGTCCTGTTGATCGGAATGCTGGCAGCCATAGCCCCTTTTTTCGGGCGAACGACGATGGTTTGGTTTGTCGATGCGGGCAGTTTTGCGGTCGTCATCGCCTACTTGTTCGTTGCGATTTCGTTTCTGGTCTTGCGTCGCCGCGAACCCGATATGCCACGCCCGTATCGGGTTCGCGGCGGGAAAGTCGTGGCAGTGGCCGCGATAGTGCTATGTGTCTTGCTTGCGCTGCTGTACCTGCCGTGGAGTCCGGTTGCGTTGATCTGGCCCTATGAGTGGGCCATGGTGCTCGGTTGGGCGGCACTCGGAGCTCTGTTTTGGGGTGCAAGCGGGGTTCACACTAGGCGCTTCGCGGGGTCGTCAGCAGGGCAGAATGATGCAAAGAAGCTCTGACACCTGACCGTGACAGCATGGTGACGCGGCGCCCGTGCAGCAGCTGCGGTCGCGGCGGGTCGAAGCATTGCGCACGCGGCGGGGTCAGGCCCGCGGCTGGGGTTTCTTCATTTTTCGCAGTTGCCGCTCAGCCGTCGCGTTCTTTTTCTGTTGTTCGTGATCGCAGCGGAGTGCGATCCGGGTGAACGCCTCGGCGGCCGGCGAGGGGGTACGGCCGGCGAGGCGGATGATTCCGTAGTTGGATTTCAGATACGGCAGATCCAACGCGAGGACCGCCAGGTCACCGCGCTTGACGCTTTCGAGTATGTGCACCGGCATGGCAATTCCAATGGCATCGCTTGCAGCCACGATATCCATTACCAGTCCCATGGTGTCGACCTGCACCGTCGGAACGACCAGGTCGCCGCTGCCCGGGCTCGCGGAGCGTTTGCCCGGGAGCTCGCGCATTCTTCCGGGCAGTACAGTCGATACCAGCGGGAAATTACGGATGTGTTGCAGCGACGGTGATTCAGACGATAGCAACGGGTGACGCTTGCGGCAGACGAGCGCGGCACGGTGTTGTTCGCAGGGTTCCACGACAAAACGCCCGTCATCGGCCAGACCGGATAATTCTGCTATGGACAGATCGAGTTGCCGGCTGAGAACTTGCTGACGGAGGTTTAGCCAGCCACCGACAGTGACGTCAATTTCCAGCCGTGGGTGACGGGCCAGCAATTCGCCCACTGCATGGCCGACCGAAATGGCAGCGGGATAAGGCCCGGCACCGATCGCGATTCGGCCGATTTCGACCCCCTGCAACAACTGTAGGTCACGCTGCAATTCCATCGCGGACGCGGTCAAAGCGGCGCCCTGTTCCAGCAGCAGCTGTCCGGGCGCCGTGACCGTCACGCCCGCGCGCGAACGGTCGAAAAGCTTTGCGCCGATCTCGCGCTCCAGAGCCTGGATACTGCGCGTGAGTGTCGGCTGGCCGATCTCCAGGACCTCCGCCGCGCGCGAAAACGAGCGGTGCTGGGCGACCGCAAGGGCATGTTCGATTTTGCGCAAATCCAGGGCCATGCATAAATCGTATCAAAAAGATCTTAAATTTGCATTTGACGAATATAGGGGAGGCAGATAGTATGCGGCCAACTCGCCAGTTGGGACATCCCGGGCAGCGATTACGATTTCGCTAGGGATTGCGCGCGGGACAAGGATGTCCACCTTATTTAGCGTCCATGTTTTCGTCTGTGAGTTAACAAGAAATATCCTGCCATCGGAATCTGAACGTTTTTTTAGTCCGAAATATCAGTGAGTCGTCGCCCGGTGCATTGACAGGAAATTGTGATGGCACGAGAAAAATAGAGAGCGAAGCGGCGATAAAGCCACATGGATGGGTAGCGCCAGGCGGCGAAATTGCCGCGGTGCATTCGTACAATCAGTGACACACGGCGGTGACGGTGACGTCTTCGTAGCTGCCTGTTTTTTTGCTGGTTGATCGGCACCAACCCATGCGCGCCTCAGCTGCGATTTTTTTGCGCCCGGCCGACCGGTCGGCGCTTTTGACTAGGGAAGGAGGTAGAGGGTGACAAAGAGACTACTCGCATATCTGGGGCTGGTGACGTATCTGCTCGCTGCGCCCTGGGCGATTGCTCAGGACAAGCCAAATATTCTGGTGATCTGGGGCGACGATGTCGGCCAGTCCAATATCAGCGCGTATACGCGCGGTCTGGTCGGATACAAGACGCCAAACATCGATCGTATTGCCAATGAGGGCATGCTGTTTACCGATTACTACGGTGAGCAGAGCTGTACCGCCGGCCGGTCGTCTTTCATCATGGGGCAGTCTGTTTTCCGCACCGGGCTGTCGAAGGTCGGCTTGCCCGGCGCCAAGGAAGGCATGATGGAAGAGGACCCGACGATTGCGAGCCTGCTGAAAGGCGAAGGCTACGCGACCGGGCAGTTCGGCAAGAACCACCTCGGCGATCGTGACGAGCATCTGCCGACCAATCACGGTTTTGACGAGTTCTACGGCAACCTCTATCACCTCAATGCAGAGGAAGAGCCGGAAAACGAAGACTATCCGCGCGACATGGTGTTGCCTGATGGATCGACTTTTCTCGAGAAATTCGGTCCGCGCGGCGTAATTCACAGTTTTGCCGACGGCCGTATCGAAGACACCGGCCCGCTGACCAAGAAACGCATGGAGACGGTGGACGACGACACCTCCGATCGCGCCATCCGCTTCATGGAACAGGCGCACGCCGCCGGCAAGCCGTTTTTCGTCTGGTGGAGCGGTACCCGCATGCACTTCCGCACCCACGTCAAAGAAGAACTGCGCGGTATCTCCGGGCAGGATGAATATGCCGACGGCATGGTCGAGCACGATATGCACATCGGCAAGTTTCTCGAAGCGCTCGATCGTCTCGGTATCGCCGACAACACGATCGTCTTCTATTCGACCGATAACGGGCCGCACTACAACACCTGGCCCGACGCTGGGGCCACGCCGTTCCGCGGTGAGAAAAACACCAATTGGGAAGGCGGCTGGCGGGTTCCCGCGGCAGTACGCTGGCCCGGCAAGATCAAGGCCGGATCGGTTTCCAATGAGATCACGCATCACATGGACTGGCTGCCGACATTCATGGCCGCGGCCGGCAATCCCGACATCAAGGACGATTTGATCAAGGGCGACGTACGCTCCATTGGCCGCAAGTACAAGGTGCATCTCGACGGCTACAACCTGCTCCCGTACCTGACCGGAGAGGTCGAGGAGGGACCGCGTAAGGAAATCTTCTATTTCTCCGATGACGGCGATCTGACCGCACTCCGTTATGGCGATTGGAAGATCGTTTTCATGGTGCAGAAATCGCCTGGCACGCTGAACGTCTGGCAGGAGCCGTTTGTGCCGATGCGAGTGCCGTATATCTACAACCTGCGCCGCGATCCGTACGAGCGGGCGACGATCACGTCGAACAGCTACTACGACTGGATGATCGATCGCGTCTATTTGCTTGTGCCGGCACAGGCCTACGTCGGGCAGTTCCTGCAGACTTTCAAAGAGTTCCCGCCGCGGCAGAAGGCAGCGAGCTTCAGTCTCGACCAGGTGCTGGACGCGTTGACTCCGGATGGCGGATAGCCGGCTGATTGGCGCATTTTGCCGGGTCCGGGAGCGAAGGCTCCCGGACCCGTTTTGCGTATAGGGGTCAACAAGGCTCCGCAATGGTTGCCCGTTACCAGGCCGGTGAGCGCCGCCAGGCTGACTCTCCTTGCGGTCTGTGCTTTCATCGCGGTTGCGAATCGGGTGGAGGTTTGGCTCGGCCGGAGTGCCCGCGGCCACGAGGGTTTAGGGCTGATGCCGCAACGATGGCTGTGGGTGATCAGCGGCCTCTGCGGCGGCAGATGTGACGTTCGCCCTTGCCAGCGTGGGCATGATTTGGCGTCTGCCGAATTGGATATGGTTTTTCCGCGTATGAAGAACCGGATGATTGCTATGGCAAACCCCCCCGCAATTTGCGTGGCCCGGCTGTCGTTTCCGGGTCGCACCTGGCAGCGAATCGTTGCAATGGCTGTTCTGGCCGGCATAGTGACGCCTGCGCTTGGCCAGGGTTCTTCCTCGCCAGCATGGCAACCAGGCGGATGCGATGAATTCGGAATTGTCGATGCGCCGGAGTCGGTGACATGCGGCTTTGTCGATGTGCCTCTGCGTCATGACAACCCGCGCGGAGCATCCATTTCACTTGCCACGGTAGTTATCCCGGCACAGACTGCCCAAGCTGAGCCGGATCCGTTGTTTATCGCCCAGGGCGGGCCCGGCGGATCAACGATCGACACGTTCGCTGAGCTGCTGATCAACCAGCCGGGTTACCGGCCTGTGCTGAACCGGGATCTCGTGCTGTGGGACCAGCGCGGTACTTTGCATTCGAAGCCGTCCCTGTTGTGCCCGGAAATATCGGCGGCCGAGCTGCAGACGGTACAGGCCGATGCTGCGGAAATGACCGAAGCGGAGCAGATGCAACCGTATCTCGAATGCGGACGCAGGCTCGCCGATGAGGCAGAGGACCTGTCCGCGTTCAACACCGTTGAGAACGCCAACGATGTTGCGGCGGTTGCTGCGGCGCTGGGTTACGAGTCGATAAATTTTTACGGTGTGTCGTACGGCACTGAGTTGGGCCAATACCTGATGCGGCAGCACCCGCAACTGGTGCGTGGCGCCATTCTCGATGCAGTCGTGCCTACCAGCTTCAATCTGCTGACCGACGTGCCGTTCGTGCAGCAACGCATCGGTGAGAAGTATTTCGGTGGGTGTGCCGCCGATCCGGCGTGTGCCGCGGCATTTCCCGATCTGGGTAGGCGATTTCTGACATTGCTCGATCGGCTTGACGCGGCACCGGTCCGGGTCGAGGTGCGTAATCCCGCCGCGCCGGACGGACCTGCCTATCCGGTCGATCTTGACGGCGGGTTGCTTGCGGACGCGTTGTACCAGGCGCTTTACATGCAGGAAATGCACAGCCTGATACCTTACCTGGTCGATCGCGCCGACAAGGGAGATTACCAGTTCGTTGCGTCGGTTCTGCTGCCGCTGATGCTGTTTGACGACACCATGGCGGTCGGCATGTATGTCGCCGTCGTGTGCGCCGAATACGGCGATAGCGACCCGAGCCAGTTGTCCTATGCCGGCCTTGCACGGCGCCTCGAGGAATCCGGCAAGGAATCCGCCGAGACGATGCTCGATATCTGTCGCGCCTGGGGTATCGAGCCGCTCGACAATTCGGTGCATGAGCCGGTGGCCAGCGACATTCCGGCTTTGTTGCTGTCGGGCGATTTCGATCCGATAACCCCGCCGTCGTTTGCGGCGGAAGTCGGTGCCTCACTGGAGCGCGACTACCAGGTCAACTTCCCGAGTGGCAGCCATGGCCAGGCGTTCGGCAGTCCCTGTGCGGACGGGCTGATTCAACGATTTCTCGACAACCCGGGCACCTGGCCCCCGGGCAGTTGTGCCCAGGCCAATCCGGGCGATTATCTCTTGCCCGGAGATATCCTTGTTGTGCCGGCCTTGCAGGGGTTGATTACGAGCCCCGGTGAGGCGGCGCTCGCCCGTGTAGCGCGGCTTTCCCTGTCGATGGTGGCCGGTTTACTGCTGCTGGCATCTGCCTTCCCGGTGTACGTTTTCGGCGGTGCGTGGGTGCGCATGCGCGATCGGGCGGTACAGCATGGCGCCGGTGCCGGGCGGCTGCTCTCAGTGTATGCACCCTGGTTCATTTGCGCCGCAGCGCTGCTGCTGGGCTCGTTTGTGTACCAATTCGCGCAGGCGCTGGCACAGTCTTACAGTACCGAGCCGGCGCTGCTATATCTTGGTGCAATTCGCAGTGAGTATCGCCACATTTTCGCTTATGCGTTCGCCGCGATGGCACTGCTCGTGGTTATTATCGTGACGGCGGTAGTGTTGTGGGCGGGTGAGCGGCGCAGCCGGGCGGGCCGGGTCTACTTCACGGTTCTTACACTTGCGGCGGGTACCGTGGTGTACAGTCTTTGGCGTCTTGGCATGCTGGTCGTGCCATGGAAGGTTTGAGAATTTCGCCGTCGCGATAAAAAGACGGCGATTGGATGCGCGGCTCGGGGTGACCCCCTGCCGCCGTGCGCTGATTGGCAAAACGTCTATCGAAAAAAATCAAGGAGATTTGAGCATGGCAACGAAAACGGATTTTTCAGCGCAGGAGTGGAACACCCTGAAAGACGCTGCACACCTGACGGCGCTGGCGGTGACTGCGTCGGGTTCCAGCGGCATCATGGGTACGATCAAGGAGGGGCTCTCGGTCAGTTCGGCATTGATAGAGGGAATGCAGAGCGACAACGCGCTGTTGCGCGAGTTGTGTTCCAAGGAGGAACTCGAGAGCGTCAGGGCATCGCTCAAAGGGCGGCTCGAGGAAATCAAGGGCAAGAAGCCGGACGAAGCAAAAGGGGTTCTTGCGTCGATGGCGCTGACAGACGTTACCCAGGCGATGGCGATACTCAAGTCCAAGGGCGGCGGCGACGACCTGAGCGCCTATTCAGCATTTGTCCGTGGAATCGGACAGAAAGTGGCCGAGGCGGCGAAAGAGGGAGGTTTCCTCGGTTTCGGCGGTGAGCAAGTCAGCGAGCCGGAGCGCGAATTGCTGGCGCGACTCGATACGACGATCTCTGCGGCGGCCTGATTCGGCAACCCACAACGCTAGCCGCCGTGCCGACAGTGCGGGTGCTGGCAGTCGGGTACGGGTAAAAGCGCGGAAAAGGGGTCTCTGTGAGACCCCTTTTTTATTGCTGGAATGAAGTCATCGATGTTCGCCCCGCGCTACCACCGGACCACGCCGCCCCGGCGCGATAAAAGCCCGGATTGCGATCAAGCGGGGAACTTCACCTCCGCCGGCGGCGAAGATCGGGAGACATTGCGAAAGCCGGCTTTGCGTGGCAGCTTTGAGTGCGGGGAGGTATGAACGATGACTCAAGCCACGGCAGCCGGTGCGAAGACGACCGCGGTAGAGGTGCTGATCATCGGGTCCGGTTTCGGTGGGATCTGTACCGCGATCAAGCTCAAGCAGGCCGGTATCGACAATTTCGTCGTGCTTGAGAAAGACACGGATATCGGCGGTACCTGGTTTGCGAATACCTATCCGGGGTGCGCCTGTGACGTCCAGTCTCACCTGTACTCGTTTTCATTCGAACCCAACCCCGGCTGGTCGCACATGTTCGCCCGTCAGGGCGAGATCTGGAACTATCAACGCCATTGTGTCGCGAGGTACGGTTTGCGCCGACACATTCGTCTTGGCTGTGGTGTTGAACAGGCGGTGTGGGACGATACGCAATGCGTGTGGCGTGTCCGGACCTCGACCGGCGAGATATACCGGGCCCGCAAGCTGGTGTCGGCGATGGGACCGCTCAGTCGCCCGGCGCTGCCGCAGATCCGCGGGCTCGAAAATTTCCGTGGCAAGACATTTCACAGCGCGCGCTGGGACCACGCTTACAATCTCGAGGGAAAACGCGTGGCTGTGATCGGGACCGGGGCCAGCGCGATTCAGTTCGTACCGGAGATTGCTCCGCGGGTCGCTAGTCTCAGTTTGTTTCAGCGCACCGCACCGTGGGTCCTGCCGCGGCCCGACCGGCGGATCGGCGATTTCGAACGCAACATGTTCCGCCGCTTCCCGCTCACGCAGCGCATCTTCCGAACACTGATTTACTGGCGGCTCGAAGCGCGCGCCGTTGTGTTTACCCGCCTGCCGTGGCTATCCGGAGTGGTCGAATGGCTTGGCCGCTATAACCTCAGACGCGGTGTTGCCGACCCGGCTTTGCGTCAGAGCCTGACCCCCGATTTTCCGGCCGGTTGCAAGCGCATTTTGCTTTCCGATGATTACTACCCGGCGCTGATGCGTGACAATGTCGATCTCGTGACCGCCGCCATAACCGAGATTACCGCAGACTCTATCGTCTGCGACGACGGCCGCACCATCGCGGTCGATGCGATCATCTACGGCACAGGGTTCAACGCGACTGCACCGGTGCCGGCCAATATGATTATCGGACGCGATGGTCTGGACCTGACCGATCGATGGTATGACGCGGCCGAAGCGTTCCTCGGTATGAGTGTCTCCGGTTTTCCTAATTTCTTTATGTTGATGGGGCCGAACACCGGCCTCGGTCACAATTCGGTGGTTTTTATGATCGAGGCACAGGTGCACTACCTGGTTGAGGCTTTCAGAACGATGCAAGTCCACGCCCTCGACTCCCTCGAGATTCGTCGCGATGTCGAGCTGGAGTTCAATCGCAAGGTCCAGCAACGCCTTTCGCACACGGTATGGGCGAGTGGCTGCAAGAGCTGGTATCTTGACGCCAACGGACGCAATACGACATTGTGGCCAGGATTTAGCGTCAGTTACTGGGCCGCCACACGCCGTTTCAGACTCGCCAATTATGTTGGCGGCCACGCGTCGGGCGAACCGGAGCGTATTGCCGCCGGTGGCGGGGCGGAGGATGCGGCGCGCGAGGCGGCCTGACCGGTCGCGGCACGCCGCTAGCGCACTGGCTTTGCGCGCTTCACGATCGGGGCGGTGCGGTCACGGCATGAAAATCGTTGCCGGATGTTCCAGCATCGATTTCATTTGCTGGATCATCGCCGCCGCATCGAAGCCGTCGACAAACCTGTGATCGAACGAAGACGACAGGTTCATGATCCTGCGCACTGCTATTGTCCCGTCTATCACGACCGGCCGGTCGACGGCCTTGTTGACACCGATAATTGACACTTCGGGTGCGTTGATCACGGGCGTCGTGACGATGCCACCCATTTTGCCAAGGCTTGTGATCGTGATCGTCGATCCGGTCAGCTCCTCCTTGCTGGCCTTGCCCTCGCGGGCAGCGCTGGAAACGCGGCGGATTTCATTGGCGATATCGTAAAGGTCGCGGGCTTCGGCATGCCGCAAGACCGGCACCATCAGGCCGTTGTCGGTCTGGGTGGCGATCCCGACGTGGATGCCATGATGGCGGATGATGACGTTGCGTTCGCCGTCGTAGGTAGCGTTGCATTGAGGAAAAGCCTGCAGCGCCCGGTTCAGCGCGAGGATAAGGAACGGCAGATAAGTCAGCGATGGCGTGCCCGCCGCCGCCTGGCCGTTCAGGTGTTTTCTCAATGCCTCCAGCTCGGTGACATCGATCTCCTCAACATAGGCGAAATGAGGAATGTTGCGCTTGCTGTCGGTCATCCTCTGAGCGATCACGCGGCGCACGCCAATAATCTTGATCTCATCGCTGCCGGTTGCCAGTTGCCGCGCGGCGGGCTGCGGTTTTGTTAGCGGGCCGCGCTGCAGATAACTCTCCAGGTCGGCCTTGAGAATTCGTCCACGCGGCCCGCTTCCGGCAATCGCAGCGAGGTCAACGCCGGCTTCGCGTGCGATTCGGCGCACGGCCGGAGATGTCAGTGGTTTTCTGCCGGAAGTTGTGGCAGTGAGCGGAAGATCGCTTTTCGCCGTGCCTGTACTTTGCGGTGGTGGCGGAGAGGCTGTCGTATCGGCAACCGGTGCGGCCGTCGCCGCATCGTTCACTTCTGTTTGGGTTGCGTCGGGCGCTGTTGCGCTACCGTCACTTGTCTCGAAAATAATCAGGTCGCTGCCGACCGCGATCATGTCGCCTGGCTGGCCGGTGGTAGACACGACCTTGCCGGAAACCGGAGAGGGGATCTCGACATTGGCCTTGTCTGTCATCACGTCGGCAATCACGTCGTCTTCTTTGACCGTTGCGCCCGGTTTGACATGCCACTCCATCAATTCCGCCTCGACGGTGCCCTCGCCGAGGTCGGGTAGCTTGAATACGTATCTGCTCATATCAGGCCGGCTCCATAACCAGTTCCAGCGCCTCGATAACCCGCTCCTGGCCGGGGAAGTACTCCCATTCAAAAGCATGCGGATAGGGAGTATCCCACCCGGTTACGCGTTGAATCGGCGCTTCCAGATGCCAGAAGCATTCTTCCTGCACGGTCGCCGTCAATTCTGCGCCGAAACCGCTGAACCGGGTTGCTTCGTGTACGACCACGCAGCGTCCGGTCTTGGTGACCGAGGAAGTTATCGCGTCTACATCCAGCGGGATCATCGTCCGTATGTCGATAATCTCGGCATCGACGTTACAGCGCTGCGCTGCGGCCTCGGCGACATGGACCATCGTGCCATAGGTAAGAATCGTTACATCGCTTCCGGCCCTGACAATATCCGCCTTGCCAATCGGGATCGTGTAATAGCCCTCTGGCACATCTCCTTTCGGATGCGTAGTCCAGGGCACGGCGGGCTTGTTCGCATCACCATCGAAAGGTCCGTTGTAGATGCGTTTCGGCTCGAAAAAAATGACCGGATCGTCGTCCTCGATGGCGCTTATCAGGAGTCCCTTGGCATCGTACGGATTGGACGGCATGACGACCTTGACCCCGCACACATGGGTAAAGATGCCCTCCGGGGATTGTGAGTGGGTTTGTCCACCCCTGATGCCACCGCCACACGGAGTACGGACTGTGACCGGTGCCCAGAAATCGCCGGCACTGCGGTATCGTAACCGCGCAAGTTCGCTGACGATCTGGTCGAACGCCGGATAGATATAGTCGGCGAACTGGATCTCGGCGACCGGCCGCAGGCCGTTGACGCCCATGCCGATAGCGGTTGCCATGATCCCGCCTTCGGAGATTGGCGAGTCGAGCACGCGATGGTCACCGTATTTGCGCTGCAGTCCGTCAGTGCAGCGGAAAACCCCGCCAAAATAACCGACGTCCTCACCCATGATCACGACCGCCGGATCGCGCGCAAGCATGATGTCCATGGCCGAGTTCAACGCCTGAATCATGTTCATGTTCGCCATGACCGTCAGCTCCTCAGCTTCTTGAGATGAGCCCGCTGCTTTTTCAGATGTTCGGGCATTTCTGCAAACACATCCTCGAACATCTCGTCGGGGTCGAGTTTGGGGCCATCAGTCAGCGTGCCGTAACTCATCGCTTCCTTCCAGCAGTCCATGACGTGCTTTTCAAGTTCCTCGTTCAGCGTTACGTGGCGATCCTCGCTCCATTCACCGAGCGCGATGAGATGTTGCTTCAGCCGCTCCAGCGGATCGCCGAGCGGCCAGTCATCCCACTCCTCTTTGGGTCGGTAGCGCGAAGGATCGTCACTGGTCGAGTGCCCGGAGGCGCGGTAGGTGACGTGCTCGATCAGGGTTGGACCGTGTCCCTTGCGGGCGCGTTCCGCGGCCCAGCGCGTGACGCCGTAAACCGCGAGGAAGTCGTTGCCGTCGACGCGGATGCCGGGGATGCCGTAACCGAGGCCGCGCGCTGCAAACGGCCGCCGCTCGCCACCGGCGAAGGCCTGGAATGTCGATATCGCCCACTGGTTGTTAACTACGTTGATCAGCACCGGCGCCTGGTAGACCGAGGCGAAAGTCAAAGCATGGTGGAAGTCCGGTTCGGCGGTACTGCCGTCACCCACCCAGGTTGCGGCGATATCGTCCTCGCCCTTGATCGCCGCGGCCATCGCCCAGCCAACGGCCTGAGGTACCTGCGTAGTCAGGTTGCCCGAGATCGAGAAGATACGGCCTTCGCGCCAGTGATACATGATTGGCATCTGACGTCCCTTGCACATATCGCGCGTGTTCGACAGACACTGGCACATCAGGTCGACGAGGCTGCGGCCGCGCGCAACGTACAGGCCCTGGTTGCGATACGATGGGAAACACATGTCTCGCGGTTCGAGGGCCATGCACTGCGCAATCGAGACCGCTTCCTCGCCGGTGGATTTCATATAAAACGTGGTTTTACCCTGACGCTGATTACGCAGCATGCGGTCATCGAAAATCCGCGTGAGCATCATGTGGCGCAATGCTACCTGCAGGTCCGGCGGGTCGAGGTGAGGGTGCCACGGACCGATCGCCGAATGATCATCGTCGAGTACGCGCACCATATCGTAGGCCAGTGACTCGATATCGCGCGCGGCTGCGTTGACATCCGGCCGCGCAACCACACCGGCGGGTGAAATGTGCAGGTAACTGAAATCGGGTTTCTCCCCCGGTCTTGCCGGCGGGTGAGGGATATGCAAACGAGACTTGTTGTTCATGTTTTGCAACCGTAGGAATTGGCTGAATCGCCCGGGTCGTTATTCGCCGTATTGCCGGGTCGGGTAAAAAAGGAATTCTACCTAAAGCGCGACGAACGTGCGTGCCGGATGGACTTAATGTGCGTCGCGCAGCATGAAGACGCTGGCTTCGACCGCCACTACGTGGCATTCGCCGCAACAGGTTTGCCGATGGCGGTATAGTATGCTGCAGCGCAGCGTATCCGGGCCGCGCAAAGGGTCCGCAATCCTGCGCGTGGTGAACGGCGAATAGTCTCTTGAACCAAGGATTGGATAAACGCGATGACCCAGCATTACCTCTTCCCGAAAAAACTGGCGCGTTCTGCGCCCGTCCTGCACCGCTTCGGGCAGCGTATCGAAGGCAATGGCGTGAGATTTCTGTTCTGGCTTCTCGGCGCGCTCGAGCCGGAACGGGCGACGCGACTGGCCGGAAACATCACTGCTGCCGTGGTCGGTCGGACCAAGAAAGCACCGAAGGTGATGCGTAATCTCGAGATTGCTTTTCCGCGGATGAGTACCGCCGAGATGGCGCAGACCGCGGACGAAGTATTCCGCTACATGGGCGTATCCATGGCAGAACTCGCGCAGATGGAAAGGCTCTGGAAGGAGCGCGAGCAGCGCTTCGAATTTGTCGCTAATCCGAATATCGAAGCGCTGTGCGGTGGGCCCAGGCCTGCAGTATTCGTCACGGCCCATGTGGGTGCATGGACCCTGGCCAATTTTGCCCCCGCGCACTTTGGTTTCCCGCTGACAATTCTGTTTGCACCGGAGTCGAACCCGATCTCAAACGATGTCTTGGTCAGGTTGCGCAGCGTGCTTCCCTGTAATGCCATGCCGCGCGACAACGCGATGCGGACCCTGATGGGAGAATTGCGGCAGGGACGCTCGGTCGGGCTTGCCACCGACACCCGATTCGATGCCGGCGAGATGATTCCTTTTTTCGGTGTCGACGCACCAACCAATACCGTCCCTGCGCGACTCGCCCTTCGCTTCGGTGCCGACCTGGTGCCGGGACGTACCGAAAGGCTGCCGGGTATGCGTTTCCGCGTCACGTTCTACGATCCGGTGGTAGCTCTCGACCCGCAGGCGCCGAAAGAAGAGCAGATCCGGCAGATGTCTGCGCAACTCAATCATCATTTCGAGGATTGGATCAGGGAAACTCCGGGGCAGTGGATGTGCATGTCGCGGCGTTGGCCGAGAGACGCCGAACCGGCACGCGGAGAATCGGCCGATGCAGGCAGTGCGGCGAACTAGGCGGTACGGTTGCGCCGTCGTCCCGTGTAAGAGGGCATGGTCTCGCGTCCTTGACGCGACTCTGCCGCGGTGTTGGCAGATGGGCCGCATAATTGCGCGCTGCAGTGCGGCATTGGCGCGGTTGCGGGCAGCGCTTTGTGCTGTGACGCCATGCGTTGTGCCGATCTTTGTTCTGGGCTAAGTTAACGCAACGACATTACGCAAGACGACCGATCGCCGTGAAAACGCTCAGACAACAAGTAGAAAGCCGCCTGCCGGGCTGGGAGGTCTGGTATCCGAGCGTATTCGATGCCGCCCGGGATCTTGGCATCATCAAGGCTGAAGTCTGTTCGCCGTCGTCGTTGCTGTTGTCGAACCGGCACGCGCGGGTGCAGCGCTCCGCCGAGCAGGCGCACCGCGAGAAATGGGGAGGAGCCGAGGAGCATCCGCAAACCTCGAGATTACGCCGGCGCGCGTCGCGCAAATAGACGCAGGACGCTTGTTGTTGCGCCCGACTCCGGTGTCGGAGCTATCATTACCTGGATAAATGGCTGTGCGCCACAGCCGGTACCGCCCGCGATACCGTCGCAATACGGTGTTTTCGGGCCGGTGCCGTGTGTTTTCAGCGCCGGGCGCGGCGCAATTTCAGTAGCGGGAGAGTCACGCAGTGAAACTTGCAAGTCTCAAGGAAGGAGGCCGCGACGGCACCCTGATAGTGGTCGACCGGGCGATGGATCAGGCCGTTCGCGTGCCGGACATTGCGCTCACCCTGCAGGCTGCGCTGGATGACTGGGCGCGAACCGGGCCGCAGCTGGAGGCGGTTTACGAGCGCCTGCAAAGCGGCGCGGTCGATGGCGCTTTCGATTTCGATCCTGACGTTGTGGCGGCGCCGCTGCCACGTGCCTTTCACTGGGCGGATGGCAGCGCCTATGTCACCCATGTCGAACTGGTGCGAAAAGCGCGTGGTGCGGAGTTGCCGGAGTCGTTCTGGAGTGATCCGCTGATTTACATGGGCGCGTCGGACGCGTTGATCGGGTCACGCGATGACGTGCTGATTGAGAACGAGGACTGGGGAATCGACTTCGAAGCCGAGGTGGCTGTGATCACCGATGATGTGCCTGCCGGCGTCTCGATTGAATCCGCGGGCGGGCATATCAAGCTGATAGCTCTGGTCAATGATGTCTCGTTACGCAATCTGATCCCCGGCGAACTGGCAAAACAATTCGGGTTCTACCAGTCGAAGCCGCAAACCTCTTTCACCCCGGTCGCAGTGACTCCCGACGAACTCGGCGACGCATGGGACGGTGTCAAAGTGAAGTTGCCGCTGCACTCCACCTTGAACGGTAAGAAAGTCGGGGCTCCGAACGCCGGGCTCGACATGACATTCGATTTCGCCCGGTTGATTGCGCATGCGGCCAGGGCAAGGCCGCTGATGGCGGGTACGATAATCGGCTCCGGAACCGTGGCCAATGTCGGCAGCAAGGACGGGTCCTCCTGTCTCGCCGAGGTTCGCTGCCTCGAGACTATCGCTGACGGCAGTCCCAGCACACCGTTCATGCGGTTTGGCGATCGGATCGAAATAGAGATGTTTGATGATGCCGGCCGTTCGATTTTTGGCAGGATCGATCAGCGGATCAAACGCTATGATCCGCCGCGTTAAAAGGAACCCGCAACATTCAGCGAGCTTGCAGCGGGAGGAGCAGTGAGTGGCAATTCTATGAATACCGACAATGCCACCAGGCGCCAGGCCGCGGCGGCGCCGGAGTATCTTTCCGGCTTCGGCAACGAGCACAGCTCCGAGGCACTTGCCGGAGCCTTGCCTGTTGGCCAGTTTTCGCCGCAACGTTGTCCGTATGGTCTGTACGCGGAGAAATTCAGCACGACGGCGTTTACGGCGCCGCGCGCGACCAATCGGCGAACCTGGTTTTACCGGATCCGTCCTTCAGTGGTGCAGGGTGAGTTCGAGCTGCTGGATGCAAGGCTCGTGCGCACCGGTTACGCGGCTGATGCGGCAATGCCACCCGACCAGCTGCGCTGGGATCCGTTCGCGATTCCCGCGGCGCCGCGCGATTTTGTCGATGGACTGGTGACGCTGGCGGCGAACGGCGATGCCCATGGCCAGGCTGGAATCGGTATCCACATGTATCTTGCCAACCGTTCCATGGAATCGCGTTTTTTTTACTGCGCGGACGGCGAGTTCCTGCTGTTGCCGCAGCAGGGTCGAATAAGGCTGCATACCGAATGTGGCATGCTCGACTGCGAGCCGGGAGAAATTGCGGTTGTCCCGCGCGGCATGAAGTTTCGGGTTGTGTTGCGTGACGGTGCGAGTCGCGGCTATGTGTGCGAGAACTACGGCGCGCCGTTGCAGTTGCCCGAACGCGGCCCGGTCGGTTCTGACGGCTATGCCAATGATCGGGATTTCCTCGCCCCGGTAGCGGCGTTCGAGGAACGCGATGGCGACTTTCAACTGGTGTGCAAATTTGCCGGCAGGCTGTATTCGGCGCCACTTGCGCATTCACCCCTGGACGTCGTGGCCTGGGTCGGCAACTCGGTCCCGTACAAGTACGATCTGCGCCGGTTCAATGCATTGAATACCGTCAGTTATGACCACCCCGATCCGTCGATCTTTACCGTTCTGACTTCGCCGTCGGATACCCCGGGAACTGCCAATGTCGATTTCGTCATTTTTCCGCCGCGTTGGATGGTTGCGGAGCATACGTTTCGGCCGCCGTGGTATCACCGGAACGTGATGAGCGAGTTCATGGGACTGCTGTATGGCGTCTACGATGCCAAACCCGGCGGCTTTGCCCCGGGCGGGGCGAGCCTGCACAATTGCATGTCCGCGCACGGCCCGGATCTCGAAGCTTTCGAGGGCGCGATGAATCGCGATCTCGCGCCGGAGCGCTACGAGGAAACGATGGCCTTTATGCTGGAGTCGCGTTACGTGATACAGCCCACGCCGTTCGCGTTGCAGGCCAGCGAATTGCAACAGGACTACCTGCGTTGCTGGGACGGACTCGACAGTCAATTCAGCGGCGCGTAAACGCGATCGGTTTGCGTAGACGCGGTTCTGCCCTAGCCCGGTGCGGCGCAGCTTATTAGCCGCGGTTTGGCGGAAACTTGCGGCGGGTTTTTCCGTTGCCTAGCCCCAGCGTGGCCGATAGCTGTCTAGCACTTCCATATAGTTGGCGCGCTCGAATGCTTCCACGTCGGGCAGATTTTGCCGGCTCATGGTTCCGCGCATCGCCTCGATGCTGGCAAACCCCTTGCGCTGCATCCACTCTGCCAGCCCCTCCTGCAAACTCGCTATGTACTCCGGTCCCAGGCGCAGCAGGGCTGAGGTCGTCATGACTATATCGGCTCCGGCAAGCAGATACTTGATAACCTCGGCGGCGCTGTTGACGCCACTGCTCGCAGCGATCGATGCATCGATATGACCATGGAGAAGCGAGATCCAGAACAAGCCAGGACGAATATCTACCGGTCGACTCAGATCCAGAACCGGCGCCACCGAGAGCGAGTCGATATCGAAGTCCGGTTGATAAAAACGGTTGAACAGAACGACCCCATTGGCGCCGCTATTGACGAGTTGCCGGATAATGTTGGCCGGCGCACTGAAAAACGGCGCGATTTTTATAGCTACGGGTATCGCTACCGCGTTTTTGACCGAGCGCATTACCTCCAGATAACGCTGCTCAACCTCGCTTCCGGTTTCGTCTATGTCCGTTGCCAGATAAAAAACGTTCAATTCGATTGCCACTGCTCCGGCTGCTTCGATATTGGTCGCAAAATCGATCCATCCGGAGGGGGAAACGCCGTTCAGACTTGCAATGACCGGAATGTCGACGCTGGAAGTGGCCGCTTCGATCAGTTCCAGGTAGCGGTCCGAACCGCGCTCGACGGCGTCGAGTTCGGGAAAATAATTCAATGCCTCGGCAAAGCTGTCTGCGCCGGCCTCCATCAGGTGTCCATAGGCTGCCTGTTCCTGGAGTATTTGTTCCTCGAAAAGCGACGGCAGGACGACTGCGGCCACGCCGTTATCTTCGAGCCGGCGAATGCCATCGAGAGTGCGGGCCAACGGCGACGCCGAGGCGACGATGGGGTGGGGCAGAGCCAGACCCATGTACCGCGTACTCATGTTCATCGAGCCTCTCCCTGGGTCAAAGTGTCCTTTGCGCTGTGTCCATACGGATTGCCGGCAACCCCGTGTGCCGCCATGTTCTCGTAAATTTTCCAGTGTGTGTCGACCTGCGCCTGGGCCATTGCCATCAGGCGGGCCGCCTGCTCGGGGTGGGTGATGTCGAGGATACGGTAGCGTGCCTCGTTGTAGGCATAGTCGCGGACTGCGACGGTAGGGCGCCGCGAATCCAGCAGGAACGGGTTGTGCCCGGATTCGCGCAGTGTCGGGTTGTAACGCAATAGCGGCCAGTGGCCGCAATCCACGGCGAGTTTTTGCTGCTGCAGACCTTGCTCCATATTGATGCCATGCGCAATGCAATGGCTGTAGGCCAGGATCAGCGACGGTCCGGGATAGCGTTCGGCCTCGCGGAAGGCGAGCAGCGTCTGTTGCGGATTCGCGCCGAGCGCGACTCGTGCGACGTAGACGTTGCCGTAGGCGATTGCCTGCAACGCCAGGTCTTTCTTGGCGACTGTCTTCCCCCCCGCCGCAAATTTTGCCACCGCGCCGAGAGGCGTTGCCTTTGACATCTGCCCGCCGGTATTGGAATAAACTTCGGTATCGAGAACCAGGACATTGACGTCCCGATCCATAGAGAGGACATGGTCGAGACCGCCATAGCCGATGTCATAAGCCCAGCCGTCACCGCCGACCAGCCATATGCTGCGGCGGACCAGGTGCTCGGCCACGGAAGCGAGGCGTCGCGCGCGGTCGTCGTCCAGGCCTTCGAGGCGAGCGTTGAGTTGTTCGACCCTTACCCGCTGATCGCGTATGTCGCGTTCCTCGTCCTGGCGGGCATCGAGAATCTCGCCGGCGAGTACGCGGCCGACTTCGTCACTGAGTTCGCCCAGTAATTGCCGTGCAAGGCGGTTTTGCTGGTCGGCCGAAAGACGGAACCCGAGGCCGAATTCCGCGTTGTCCTCGAATAATGAGTTTGACCATGCGGGCCCGCGCCCTTCCTGGTTCTTGCTCCATGGCGTAGTGGGCAGATTGCCGCCATAGATTGACGAACATCCGGTTGCATTGGCGATGATCGCCCGGTCGCCAAACAGTTGCGAGAGGAGTTTGAGATACGGCGTCTCGCCACAGCCCGCGCACGCGCCGGGAAACTCGAATAGCGGCGGCAGGTATTGCACCCCATGGACGTTGCCGAAATCGACATTGGCGCGATCGGTGTCGGGGAGCTCCTCGAAGAACCTGATCTGGACCCGGGTGGGGGTCATGTCCCGGGCTTTATCGCGCATGTTAATGGCCCGCTGACCGGGGCGTTCGATGCTGCGCGCGGGACATGCGTCGACACACAGCGAGCAGCCGGTGCAATCCTCTGCGTAAATCTGCAGCGAATAGCTGGTGTCCGGAAATCCACGTGCATTGAGTGGTGCGCTGAGAAATCCCTCGGGCGCGGAATCAAGACGGGCACGATCAAAGAACTTGGCACGGATCACACCGTGCGGGCAGACGAAACCGCATTGGCCGCACTGGATGCACAGGTCGGGGTCCCACTGTGGAACAAAGCGCGCGATATTGCGCTTCTCCCAGCGAGCGGTGGCAGTGGGGTAGGTGCCATCCGCGGGCAACGCGCTGACCGGCAGTTGCTCGCCGCGTCCGGCCATGATCGGGGCGGTGACCCGGCGCACGAATTCGGGTGCGTTGGCGGGAACCGGTGGCGCCAGGTCGGTCGTCGCGTCGGCCGCGTCGGGTACCGTCAATTCGGTGAGTGCGGCGAGTGCGGCATCGACTGCCGCATGATTTCGGGCAACGATGTCCTTGCCTTTCAGGGCATAGGTCTTGCTGATGGCATCCTTGATTTCTACTATTGCTGCTTGTGCCGGCATCACATCGGCAATGGCGAAAAAACAGGTCTGCATAATCGTATTGATGCGCTGGCCGAGATGATGTTCACGTGCCACCCGGTAGGCATCGATCGTGAACACGCGGGCCGACTTGTCGACGATGGCCTGCTGCACCGAGCGCGGCAGTTGCCCCCATACCTGATCCGGCCGGTGGGCCGTGTTGAGCAACAGGTATCCCCCGCTGCGCAGACGCGAGACCACATCGATTTGCCACAGAAATTCGAACTGATGGCAACCGATGAAATCGGCGCTGTCTATGAGGTAGCTTGCCGCGATCGGTTGGTTTCCGAATCGAAGATGCGAAACCGTTTGTGACCCCGACTTCTTCGAATCGTATACAAAGTACGCCTGGGCATACGTGTCCGGGCGCTTGCCGAGGATCTTGATGGTGTTCTTGTTGGCGCCGACCGTGCCATCGGCGCCGAGCCCGTGGAAAATCGCGCGGTAGGTGTCCGCCGGTTCTATATCGAAGCCGGGTTCGACCGTCAGGCTGGAATCGGAGACGTCGTCTTCGATGCCTACCGTGAAGTGCGTGCGCGGCGATTCGGCGGCAAGATTGTCGAGCACGGCCTTGACCATCGCCGGAGTGAACTCTCGCGATGACAGTCCGTACCGGCCCCCGATTATCCGGACGTTGGCGGCAATAGGATTGTGCTCGGCCATTGCAGCGACCACGTCGAGGTAGAGCGGCTCACCGCAGGAGCCCGGTTCCTTGGTGCGATCGAGTACCGCAATACGGCGTACCGTGGACGGTAATGCGGCGGTCAGCGAACGTGCACAGAACGGGCGATACAAGCGAACCTGCAACGCGCCGACGCGCTCACCGCCGGCGGCCAGGCGGTTGACAGTCTCGCGCGCGGTTTCGGCCCCGGAACCCATCAGGACCACGATTCGTTCGGCTTCGGGGTGGCCATAATAGTCAAAGAGCTGATATTGACGCCCGCTCAGCGCGGCGAGCAGGTCCATGTTCGAACGCACGATTTCCGGGACTGCAACATAGTAGGGATTTACTGCCTCGCGCGCCTGGAAGTAGACATCCGGATTTTGCGCGGTGCCACGTATTACCGGATGATCCGGTGACAGCGCGCGGCGACGATGGGCGAAAATAAGATTTTCCGGAATCAATGCGTGGACATGCTCGGGCTCGAGCAACTGCAGCGTGTTGATTTCATGCGAAGTTCGAAATCCATCGAAAAAATGCACGAACGGTATGCGTGCGGCCAGTGTGGAGGCGTGCGCGATCAGTGCAAGGTCCTGCGCTTCCTGCACCGACCCCGACACCAGTTGTGCGAACCCGGTCGCTCGCGTCGCCATGACATCCTGGTGGTCGCCGAAGATCGACAGGGCCTGCGCTGCCAGTGAGCGCGCCGCGACATGGAAAACCGCGGGTGTCAGTTCGCCGGCGATTTTGTACATGTTCGGGATCATCAGCAGCAGACCCTGCGATGCGGTGAAAGTCGTGCACAGTGCGCCGGTTTGCAGAGCGCCGTGGACGGCGCCGGCGGCGCCGGCCTCACTCTGCATTTCTACCACCGAGGGGCGGTCTCCCCAGGCGTTGGGCATTGCCTGGTTGGACCACTGGTCAGCGAGTTCGCCCATGGGCGATGACGGCGTAATTGGGTAAATCACACAAACATCGCTGCACTGGTAAGCGATCCGGGCAACGGCTTCGTTGCCGTCGATGGTCGCCGTGCGGGTTTTGTTTTCAGTCGGCATCGGGATGTCCAGTGCTGCTCGCCATCCCGGGTTCCGGGATCAGGTCAATCGCATAACAGGGGCATTGCTCGAAACATACGGCGCAACCGGTACAGCGGCTGTAGTCGAATTTGTAGCGATGCCCATGGCCGAGCTTGATCACCGCGTCCTCCGGGCAGGCCGCGAGGCAGCCGTCGCACTCGAAGCAGTTGCCGCAGGAGTAACAGCGCTGCGCCTCGTAGCGTGCCTGGGTTGGATCGAGTGACGAGACGATTTCGTCGAACCCGCTGGTACGCCGCTCCCGCGGCAGCCGGCTCTCGTCCTGCTGGCGCGCGTCGGTGTAATAGGCGACCCGCAGTTTGTCGTGAGTGGCCAGCGGATTCGGCGGCGGTCTTTCGTAGATAGAGTTGCGCAGATAGGCGTCGATGTGACGCGCTGCGTGTTTGCCGTGCCCTACTGCGACAGTCACGGTTCGCTCCGATGGCACCATGTCGCCGCCGGCGAAAACTCCGCGACAGCCAGTCATCATGTTGTTGTCGACGATTACCGTCCCGTCGTAACCGAATTCCAGTCCGGGCAGCGAGCGCAGGAACTCGGTGTCCGATTCCTGGCCAAGGGCCAGGATCAGCGCATCTGCCTCGAGTGTCTCCGTTTTGCCGGTCGGATGCGGTTTGCCATGCTCGTCGAGCGCCATGATTTCGACGGTAAGCGTGGACTCGTCGATGGCACGGATCGAGCGCAGCCAGTTTATTTTCACGCCTTCCTCGAGTGCTTCGTCAGCCTCGAATTCATGCGCCGGCATATGTGCGCGGTCGCGCCGGTAAATGATCAGCGCTTCCTCGGCACCGAGACGCTTGGCGACGCGGGCGGCATCGATCGCCGTATTGCCGCCGCCGTAAACCGCGACCCGGCGTCCGAGTTTCGGTGTGGACTGGTTCCTGACCCCTTTCAGGAAGCTGACGGCGTCGAGAATGCCGCTGGCATCGCGGGCCGGGATGTCGATACGTTTTGCCAGATGCGCGCCTACCGCGACAAATGCGGCATCGAAGTTGCCCTCTCGTATCGCTGCGCGCAGGTCCGTAACGGGATGATCAAGAACAAAATGAACGCCAATATCCCGGATGCGTTTGACTTCATGCTCCAGCACATCGCGTGGCAGCCGGTAGGCGGGAATACCGAAATGCATCATCCCGCCGACCAGCGGACCGGCCTCGCGAACTTCGACCTCATGACCGAGACGGCGCAAATGATACGCAGCGGAGAGACCGCTGGGTCCGCCACCGACGATCAGGACTCGCTGACCGGTATCGGCTTCGGCCTGGGGTAGTTTCCAGCCCTGCTCGATGGCGAGGTCTCCGATAAACCTCTCTACCGCGTGGATGCCGACGCTTTGATCGACATGTTGCCGGTTGCACTGGTCTTCGCACGGGTGGTAACAGACGCGGCCATGTATGGCCGGCAGCGGGTTATCCGCAACCAGGATGCGCCAGGCCTGTTCGTATTCGCCTGCCTGCGCTTTGTCGAGCCAGGCCTGGATGTTCTCGCCGGCCGGACAGGCATGATTGCAGGGCGGCTTGAGATCCACATACACCGGACGGTGCCGGCGCAGCGCGCCCGCGAGAGCGTCGTGTTTGAGATCGGGCGCGGAAGTCAGATCGCGTTGTCGGGAGCGCATCCGGGGTCACCCTGCGTGGCGAAGTTTATTGACCGGCGCTTCTTGCCGCCCGCAAACGGTCCGGGCGGGTGAAACGTCCGTGGCTTTTTGAATACGACAATTAGGTGTGGGCCGGTATCGTGGCATTCCGCTATGCGGCCCTGGACAGCCTGCGGCCAGGCGTTGACGCCGGCGCGCTGGCGGCATCCCGTGCATCCTGATGCAGCCGCCGCAAGATGGCTCGATTCAGTGCAAAAAATACTTAATTTAATAAATTAAAAAGTAAACATAACTTATTGTTTAATATTTCTTTTACGTTGTTCTCTTTTTCGCCATTCGAGCGGGTGCGCGACCCGGCGAAAAGAGTCCAGACTGTGCCGGAGGCTCAGCCAGGGATGGCGTACCGGCATGCGCGGGCCCGCATAGCGCATGATTTCCCGTGCCTGCTCGCGACGTGCCTGCTTGTAACAATGGACAGGGCAATTCGCGCAGGTGGGTTTCTCCTCTCCATACGGGCACTTCGCGAGGCGCTGGCTGGCATAGCGAAGAAATTCCTCGCAGTCGGCGCACGGGTTTTGCGTCGTGGCCTGATGATTTCCGGCGCAGTAGATTTTTACCATCGCCTGCATCGTGCGAAATTCGCGACGGATTCTGAGTAGCGCAGTCACGTCTGGTTGGCCTCCGCTTTGGTCTCGCGATGCGCCGCCACCCGCGCCGCGCAATATTTGAATTCAGGGATTTTTCCGTCAGGGTCCAGAGCCGGGTTGGTCAACAGGTTGGCCGCGGCTTCGGCATAACAAAATGGCATGAAAATCATGCCGGGGGGTATCGCCTCGTCGCGCCGGATAGCGATATCGATGCTGCCGCGTCGGGTAGCTACCCTGGCCTGCTCGCCGGCGTTGATTCCGGCCCGCTCGAGTTCGCCCGCGCACATAAACGCGATTGCCTCGGGTTCGCGCTCGTCGAGGATCCCGGCGCGGCGCGTCATTGCGCCGGTGTGCCAGTGCTCCAGCTGGCGGCCGGTGCACAACACCAGCGGATAGTCGCCGTCGGGCACCTCATCCGGCGCAGAGGGGGTCGCCGGGACCAGCCGGGCGCGGCCGCCGGCACGCGGAAAGCCGTCGCCGAATACCACTTCGTGGCCGCGATGCAATTCGTCGTCACAGGGGTACGTGACGGCGTCCTGTGTCTGCAGGCGCTCCCAGGTGATATGGGCCAGCGAGGGCATCAGGCCGGCCATTTCCGCGAAAACCTCGTGCGGACCGGAGTAGCGCCAATCGAGGCCGATCCGGCGGGCGATCTGCTGGATTATCCACCAGTCCGGCCGGGCATCGCCGGGTGGCGCGAGCGCCGGGCGGCCCATTTGCACCTGGCGATTGGTGTTCGTGACCGTGCCGGTTTTCTCGGGCCAGGCGCTGGCTGGCAGGATGATGTCGGCATAGCGCGCCGTTTCGGTCACGAACAGGTCCTGCACGACAAGATGATCGAGACGCGCCAGCGCGGCACGGGCATGGGTGAGGTTCGGGTCCGACATCGCCGGATTTTCTCCGAGGATATACATCGCGCGGATATCGCCGGCGTGGATGGCGTGCATGATCTCTACCACAGTCAGTCCGCGGGTCGGGTTGAGCTGCGTGCCCCAGGCCAGTTCGAACTGCTCGCGCGCCGAGGCCAGTTCGACGCCCTGATAATCGGGGTACATCATCGGGATCAGTCCGGCATCCGAGGCGCCCTGAACGTTGTTCTGGCCGCGCAGCGGGTGCAACCCGGTGCCGGGGCGGCCTATCTGGCCCGTCAGCGTCGCCAGTGCAATCAGGCATCGGACATTGTCGGTCCCGTGCACATGCTGCGACACACCCATGCCCCAGAAAATGATCGCGGCGCTGGCCCGCGCATAGATCCGCGCAATGTGCCTGAGTGTCGCGGCATCGATACCGCACAGAGGCGCCATGGCCTCGGGCGTAAAAGGCGCGATGTGTTGCTGCAGCAGCGCAAAGTCTTCGGTATGGCGCGCGACATAGTCGTCATTCCAGAGGTTCTCCACAACGATAACGTTCAGCATCGCGTTCAGCAGTGCGACATCGCTGCCGGCTTTGAACTGCAGCATATGGGTCGCATGGCGGCGCAGCGCAGTGCCACGCGGATCCATCACAACAAGGGTGGCACCACGTTTGACCGCCTGTTTGAAAAAGGTCGCCGCCACCGGGTGGTTCTCGGTCGGGTTGGATCCGATAACGACGATGACATCAGACTGTTCCACTGCGGTAAACGGTGCCGTCACCGCGCCCGAACCGATGCCCTCCAGCAGGGCGGCGACCGATGACGCATGGCACAGCCGCGTACAGTGATCGACGTTGTTGCTGCCAAGTCCGGCGCGCATGAGTTTCTGGAACAGATAGGCTTCCTCGTTCGAGCACTTGGCGGAGCCGAAGCCGGCAACGGCTGTGGCACCTGAGGCGCGCCGGATATCGGCGAGACCGCCGGCCGCGAGGGCAAGTGCCTCATCCCAGTCGGCCTCGCGAAAATGGGTTAGCGGATCGGAAGGATCGACGGCCTCCGCGGCGCTTTTGGGCATATCGTCGCGGCGGATCAATGGCCGTGTAAGACGCTCGGAGTGGTGCACATAATCGAGTCCGAAACGGCCTTTGATGCACAGCCGGTTTCGATTGGCGGGTCCATTGCGGCCGCGCGCGGTGACGATACGTTCGTTTCGGGTCAGGTAAGTCAACTGGCAGCCGACGCCGCAATACGGACACACACTGTGGGTCTCTTCGAGGTCGGCGGCCGTGCTTACGCCGTTGTCGTCGACCAGGGCGCTCTCGATCAAAGCACCGGTAGGGCAGGCCTGGACGCATTCGCCGCAGCCGACACAGGTGCTGTCGCCCATCGGGTCATCGCAATCAAACACGATCTTGCTGAGATGACCGCGATGCGCCATGCCGATGACGTCGTTGACCTGGATCTCGCGGCAGGCGCGTATACACAGATTGCAGTGAATGCAGGCGTCGAGAAAAACCGCCATCGCCGGGTGGCTACGGTCGCTATGCGCAACCCGCTCGGCAGGGAAACGGCTCGCCCCGATGCCAAGGCGATCGGCCCATTGCCACAATCGCGATTGCGGGTCGTGGCAGGACTCGCGTTCGGGCTGATCGGCGAGCAGCAACTCCAACATCATCGTCTGTGCTGAACGCGCCCGCCCGGTTGCGGTCGATACGCGCATGCCGGGTTGCGCCTTGCGCACACAGGATGCGGCGAGTGCGCGCTCGCCCTCGACCTCGACGACACAAGCGCGGCAGTTCCCGTCCGCGCGGTAACCTGGTTGCGGGGTGTGACACAGGTGCGGAATGTCGATGCCGTGACGGTCGGCCACCGACCAGATCGTTTCGCCCGGACGGGCTTCAATTTCCCGGCCGTCGATGAACAGCGTCACAGACTCGCCGCTCATGCCCCGAGTTCCTCCGGAAAATACCGCAGCAAAGATAGTAAAGGATTGCCGGCGGCCTGGCCGAGGCCACAGATCGAAGCCTCGGACATAGCCTGGGCCAGCTCGCGGAGCAGGTCCGTATCCAGGCGCGGATCGCTCATCAGCATTGCCGCCTTGCGTGTGCCGACCCGGCAAGGGGTGCACTGGCCACAACTTTCGTCTTCGAAAAAATGCATGAGGTTAAGTGCAACTTCGCGGAGATCGTCCTGGTCACTCAGCACTATCAGCGCGTGAGAGCCCACAAAACAGCCGTGTGCCTCGAGGGCGCCGAATTCCAGCGGCAAGTCGGCCATGCGCGCCGGTAGTATGCCGCCGGAGGCGCCGCCTGGCAGATAAGCCTTGAAGCCGTGGCCGTCTGCCATGCCGCCACAATGGTCTTCGATCAACTCGCGCGCGCTGATCCCGGCGGGTGCCAGTTTTACCCCGGGTTCCCTGACCCGCCCCGACACCGAGAAACTGCGCAGCCCGGTAGCGCCGTTGCGGCCATGGCTGGCATACCACTGTGCGCCTTTTTCGAGGATGTCCCTGACCCAGTAAAGGGTTTCGACATTGTTGACCAGCGTCGGATGGCCATGGATACCGTATTGCGCGACATAGGGTGGCCGATGCCGTGGCAGGCCGCGTTTGCCCTCGATGGATTCGATCATCGCCGACTCCTCGCCACAGATGTATGCGCCGGCGCCGCGGCGCAATTCGATCCGGTCCGCCAACGGCACGGCGGCGGCCTGCAATGCCGCGATCTCGGTGGCCAGTATCCGCCGGATCGCCGGGTACTCGTCGCGCAGATAAAAATAGATTGTTTCGGCTGCCACCGCCCAGGCAGCGATCAGCATGCCCTCCAGAACGTTGTGCGGAGAGTTTTCGAGATGAAAGCGGTCCTTGAAGGTGCCGGGTTCACCCTCGTCGGCATTCACCGCCATCATGCGCGGGCCGCGTTCCGCCCGCACGGACTGCCATTTTCGCCCGGGGGGGAAACCTGCACCGCCGAGGCCGCGTAGTCCGGCGTCGTTCAAAGTGGCTATGACCTGTTCCGCTGTGAGCTCGCCGTTCACACACCTGGCCAGAGTCGCATAGCCGTCCTGTTGCCGGTATGCATCCAGGCCGACATAAGGCGGAATCTCCGGACCGACGCAACCGCTCGCCACCGCTTCGGTAACCGTGTCGATCGAAGCATGGTCAACATGGAAACTGCCGACTGCGACCGTGGGTGCATGCAGGCACCGGCCCATGCATGGCGCGCGGATGACCCGGACTGTGTCATCGCAGTTTTCCTCCAGGGCGCGCAGCAATTCCCGTCCACCGGCGATCTGGCAGGGCAGGCTGTCGCAGACCCTGAGGGTCAATGGCGGCGGTGCCGGCTCGTGCTCGGCCACGACATCGAAATGCGCATAGAAAGTGGCGACCTCGTAAACTTCCGCCTGGGCCAGGCCGACCATTTCCGCCAGTGCAGCGAGCTGTGACGGACGCAGACAGCGGCCATGGTCCTGAATGGCGTGGAGGTACTCGATCAGTAGATCGCGCCGGTACGGCGGATCGCCGAGCAACCGCCGCAGTGCCTCGCGGTCGCCGGATTCCGCATGGCGCCCGCGCGGGCGCGCCCGCGCTCCGGACTTGCCGCTATCGCGTGGTAGATGTTCCTCTGTGCCGTGTTCAGACATTTATCGTGCACCAAACCGGTTTGACCCAACCCCGCGCGGCTGTGCGAGGCGCACGGGGTCCGTCGGGTGAGCATAGGGCCTGTCGCGGCTGATCGGCAACCGTGGCATCTTCGCGCCGCGACGGTATTTCGACAATTTTGGGTGGCGATGCATCCGATCGGCGCCGTTGCGGCATCTAACCTGCAAGACCGGATTTTTCTAGTTATGGAGAACAAGCAAATGAGTGGAGAATGGGTGCCAATTGTTTTTTTTCTTTCGTTCGCGGTAATTGGGGTGATGTTCCTGTTGCTGCGATTTCGTAGCAAGCGCGAATTGCAGAAGACCATCCGCCTTGCCCTGGAGAAGAACCACGAACTCTCGCCGGCTTTGCTGGCCAGTCTCGATGAGCGCAAGCGCTCGCCGCAAGCGGATTTCCGGCGCGGGCTCATTGGCGTTGCGATTGGCGCTGCTTTCGCCTTATTCGCTGTAGTTCTTGGTGAGAAGGATGCCATTCGGCCCATGCTCGGGATTTCGGCCTTCCCATTTCTGGTCGGGGCTGCATACTTGGGGCTTTCGAAGTATGGTGGCAGATCCGATCGCGACGACACGGGAACAGTCCAGGGTGGAGTGGGGCAGTGACGAGGAACTCGTTGCCCGTGCCGTGTCGCTGCAGGACGGCAATGCGTTTGGCGAGCTGGTGCGCCGGCATCAGTCACAGGTGCGCGGATGTTTACGCCAGTTGACACGCGATTATGCGATGGCCGACGACCTGGCGCAGGAGACGTTTGTTCGCGCCTGGGACAAACTGTCATCGTTCGCTGGTCAGGGCCGGTTCGTGTCATGGTTGATGAAGCTCGCCTACAATGAGTTCCTGCAGTCGCGGCGGAAGGCGAAACGCTACAGCGCCGCGGTCGACAGGTTCGGTAACGAACCAACGGCTTCGCACAATCAGGCGGTAAGCGCCGGTGCCGCCGACAGCTCTGATCTCGAGGTCGTTCTCGCGGTATTGTCGGAGGACGAACGCAGCGTTATGGTTATGTCGTTCGCGCTCGGACTCAGTCATGCTGAGATCGGTGGCGTTATCGGTATGCCGATCGGTACGGTCAAGTCGCATATTCATCGCGCGCGCAGACGTATCCGCGAGCGGTTTCCGCAGGAGAGTGTCGGTAAATGAGTGACATCGACGATCGGCAGGAGGATGCGCGACTGCAGGCGTTTTTCCGGGAGGCCATGCCGGCGGTGCCCGATGACGGCTTTAGCGATCGCGTCATTTACCATATCGGTCGGGGCCGGCGGACGCGCCGCGCGGTGCTAGGTGTTGCGGCGATTGTCGGTGCCGCGATTGCGATTCGTCCGGCAGGGCAGTTGCTGCTGGCGGCCGGTGACCGGATGAGCGCATGGTTTGCACAAACTGCGGTGCTTTCGGCCGACCGGTTCGAACCGATGATTGTTGTCGTGTTGGTCGGGCTTCTCAGCCCGTTCCTTGTAGACTTGATCGAGGACTAGGCAAACGGTTGACAGCCTCGCTGTGCCGGGCCGGTTGCAACAAAAAGACGAGCAGGAGCGGGCGATGGCCGGTAAGGAAAAAAAAGACAAGAAATCGGGCAAGGGCAAAAGCGGAAAAAAACGTAAGGACGGCAAGAAGTCGAAGTCTGTAGCGAAAGTCAAGACGGTCAGGCCCGACAAATCCACTATCCCTGCCGCGGTCGCCGCACCTGCTGCGATCCATGCGGCTGAACGAAGCAGGATGATAGCTGAGGCGGCGTATTATCGATCTCTTGCGCGCGGTCATGATTCAGGTAGCCCCGAGCAGGACTGGATCGAGGCGGAGCGCGAAATAGATTGCCGGTATCCGGCCAAAGGCAAACCCGCTTTGTAAGTGCGCGGCGCGCAAACCGCCGCTGTCGGCCACGATCCTTCGCCCGCCTGCCATGTTCTCCGACCCGCGTAATCAGGGGCAAACGCCTTTCAGTACCAGGTGCTGGTAGCTGACCAGTCCCTGTATTTCGCCATGGGTGATTACCGGAGCCGCCGAAATGCCGAAGCGGCCAAAAAACCGCGCACAATACCGAATATCCATTTCGGGTCGTATGAACAACACCGGCTTTGACATGATTTCATAGACATTGACGCGATCGGGTGAGCGGTTCTGTGCCAGAACGCGTGTGGCAATATCCGACGGAACGACTATTCCGTACTCGTCGTGTTTGGTGCGGCGATTGATAATCAGGTGATTGGCCGAGTTCTGGCGCATGAGTTCGACCGCTTCCGTCACGGTCGTCATGCCGTCGACCATGACGAAGTCCTGTTCCATGACATCGCGCACCTGGATTCTTTTCTTGCTATTCATAGTTCCTGTTCCTCTTCCAGTTCCGGCGCGATTTTCTCCACCTGGTGCGCTACACCGACCGCATCTTCGACATCGATCTGGAATGCGATGCCGGTGCCGGGCGACGTATCGAATTCGCCCGCGGTGCTGATGGTCTCGAGGATCGTCCGCGCCCGGTGCTCCTCTACCAATAGCAGGATCACATCCCGCTGTGTTTCAAGGGTCAGCCCAAGGAAAGTCTTTTTTTCCTCGACTCCCTGTCCCCGCGCATTGGTGATGACGGTACAGCCGGTGGCGCCGGCGGTGCGCGCTGCCTCGGTAATTGCCTCCGTTTTGGTGTCATTGACAAAGGCAATGACGAGTTTGAATCTCATGCTTTTTCTCCTTCTCTGCTACCGGTTTATGCGGGGTTGTCAGTGTTCTGGCTTGTCGCGATATCGCCGTTCTCGTTGCGGTATTCGGTAATCTGCGCGTAAGCCATTACCGCCATGATGGGAAACAGGCTGGCAAAAGCGATCAGCCCGAAACCGTCGATCAGCGGACTGCGGCCCGGAATCGTTTCCGCAAGGCCGAGTCCGAGTGCGGCGACAATTGGTACCGTGACCGTCGATGTCGTGACGCCACCGGAATCGTAGGCGAGAGGCACGATATTGCGTGGCGCGAACATCGTCTGAATAGTGACCACGATATAGCCGCAGATGATGAACCAGTGAATCGGTGCGCCGATAATTATGCGGAAAACGCCGAGCGTGAGACCGACTGCGACACCGATGGCGACCGCGATTCGCAGCCCCCAGGTGCTGACACTGCCGGCCGAAAGTTCACTCGCCTTGATGGCGACCGCGATCAGCGCCGGTTCGGCAATGGTCGTGCTGAAGCCCATGGAAAAGGCAAACGCATAGACCCAGCCAAAATCGCGCCAGTCGGTGGTCGCCGCGGAGCCCAGTATTTCCGGATGCGTCAACTGCGAGGCCATCAGTCGTCCGATCGGGAACAGTGCTTCTTCCAGCCCGATCAGGAACAGTGTCAGTCCGACCAGCACGTAACCGAAGCCGACCGCAATCGAGCGCGGATTCGGAAGTGCCCGGCGCAGGATGACGAACTGGAAAACCAGCAGAATTGTCGCTATCGGCAAGACATCCCGAATCGTTCCGAGCAGTACATCCAACGCTGCGCTGAGGTGTGTCATTTAACCATCATTCCGTAGACCATAACGAAAATCATCGGGGTCAGAGAGGCAAAAGCGATCAGACCGAATCCGTCCACGATGGGGTTTCGGCCCTTGATCGACGATGCCAGGCCCACACCCAGCGCCGTAACCAGCGGAACCGTGATAGTCGACGTGGTGACCCCACCCGAGTCATAGGCAATGCCGATGATCTCGCGTGGTGCGAAAGCCGTTACGATCATGACGATCACGTAGCCACCGGCGATCAGGTAGTGGATCGGCCAGCCCTTCAGTATCCGCCAAACGCCTATCACCAGGGAGAAGCCGACCGCGAGAGCGACCGTCAGGCGTAAGCCGAATGCGTATGTGTCCATGGCTTCCTGACCGCTGCCGATCACGCCGGCGTTGGCGGCCACCTGTGCCGCTTCATCGGCAATGGCGATCAGCGCCGGCTCAGCTGCGGTCGTGCCGAAACCGAGAGCAAAGGCAAAGGCGACCAGCCAGAACAACGACCCCTTGCTTGCGAGAGAGTGAGCCATTGCTTCGCCAATCGGGAACAGGCCCAGTTCGAGTCCGCGGATAAAAAACGTCAAACCGATAACAACGAGCGCCAGCCCACCCAGCATCTGTCCGAGTTGCGGCAATGGCTGGCGCAAAACGACAAGCTGAAAGAACGCGATGACGACGATGATCGGCAACAGGTCACGGCCGCTCTCGGACAGGCGCCCGAGCACTCTTTGCAACCAGCTCATGCCAGGTGTGATCTCCGCTTCTACAGTCTGCAGGCTACGCATTATGGCGTGCCTTGTGCCGCCATGATAGAAAACCCGCGAACCGCGCCGCAATGCGTAAAATACGGGTTGCGCTCTGGTAGCCGCTGCAGCAAACGACTTACAACGGAGTGGAAATCATCATGGCAGTTCAGCATTTGCTCGCCGCCTTCGAGGGCTGGCGAACCCAACGCAAGCCACTCGTGCTGGCAACGATAGTAGAGACCCTGGGCTCAACCTACAGCAAAGCCGGCACCCAGATGCTGATTGAGCCGGGCGGCGATTTCGAGGGCCTTGTGAGCGGGGGTTGCCTCGAGGCGGACCTGGTGGAGCATGCCCGCGGGGTACTCGAGAGCCGGCAGCCGAAACAGGTGACCTACGATATGCGCGACGAGGAGGCCGACCAGGTCTGGGGTCTCGGGCTGGGGTGCAACGGGGCCGTGAGGATTTTCCTCCAGCCGCTTGATGCGGCAACCGGCTACGAGCCCTATACGTCGATGACGAGGTTGATGGCTGGCGCCCGGCGCGGCGCCTATGCGCTGGTTATCGGCTCGGAAAGCGCGGCCATACCGGCGGCTGCGTGGATGGTTGCAGACAGTGCGGGAGCAATGTCCGGGTCCGCAACCCAGGCTTTTCTCCGCGAGGCCTGCGCCGCGGCGGCCAGCGCGGCGAGCGTGTCCACGATTCGCCACGACGGCGCTGAACTGGAGATCTTTGCCGCGCCGGTGCCTGTTATTCCGCGGGTTTTGCTACTTGGTGCGGGTCCGGATGTAATACCGCTGGCACGCATGGGCGAGATGCTGGGTTGGCGGATAACGGTCGCCGATCATCGTCCGGCCTATGTCGATCGTTTGCGTCAGATCGTTGCCGCGGACGTTCGCGAGACGGCGGCGGACCAACTCGGCGTCACCCTCGATCTCGATATTTTCGATGCCTGCGTCGTAATGAGTCACCATTACCTCACCGATCTCGAGTACCTGCGTTGCCTTGCGCAAAGCCGCGTTGCCTACATTGGCATGCTGGGCCCGGAAAAGCGCAGGAAACGCCTGTTCGACGATGTCGGCGAAGCGCGCCAGCAGCTGCAAGGCAGGGTCTACGGGCCGGTCGGGCTTGATATCGGGGCGGATGATGCCGACAGCATCGCACTTTCGATCGCGGCGCAAATACAGGCCGTGCTAAAGGGTGCCGCGGGCGGGCATCTTTGCTGAGAAGCGTCGTTGTGACCATGGATGGCGGGATCGTGCCTGTCGGGCAATGGACGAAAGCGGGTTTTAGATCATAATGGTGCGACTGCAGTGGTCTGGTTAGGATGGCGATGTTGCGGGGAATTACAGCGGTAGTAATTGGGTTGATGTGCGCGCATGCGCTTGCGCAGGACTGTACTTTCGATTCTGCCGATCTCCTGCTGCGGCCGGGCGAGGCGGGGCAACCGACCGACGTCCTGATTCGCGCCTATGTCGTCGATATCACAAAAATTCTCGATGTCGAACAGAGTTTCGTGACGGACGTGTATTTCCGCGCGGAGTGGAGCGACCCCAGACTGGCCCACGATGGACCGCTACCTTGCCTGGCCCGGCCTGACCAGGTTTGGACTCCCCAGGTCGTGTCGCTGAACCGGCGGGCGTTAGACAGTGCGGGCCCGCCGCAGATCCGGGTTGCGCCGGACGGCGGCGTGTTTTTTGTCGTGCGCCGGTTCGGCGAGTTTTCGTATGAGGCCGATCTCGGCGATTTCCCGTTCGACGAACAGACGTTGTCGTTTGTGATTGTTTCCGCTAACGGGCCGCAAGACGTAGTCCTGCGCTCGGATGCGGCGGCGGTGGGGCTGGCCGAGCGACTGTCTGTTGTCAACTGGAATCTGAGTTTTCGCGAGGCGCGCAGCGGCACGCTATATGTAGCGCCGAACGATCGCACGGTTGCCCGTCTCGATATCGAGTTCAGTGCGAAAAGGCTAACCGGCTACTACGTTTGGAAGCTGATCGTCCCGCTGGTACTGGTCGTCATGATGTCATGGTCGGTTTTCTGGATCGCCCCGGTCCACGTGGCGCCGCGGCTTGGTCTCGCCGCGACCTCGATGCTGACACTGATCGCATACCGCTTCGCATTGGCTTCGATTTTGCCGCCGATCGCGTATATGACACGAATGGATCTGTTCCTGGTATTCGCCTCCATACTGGTCTTTGGTGCACTCGCCGTTGCGGTCGCTGTGACCTATGTGGCGGACAGGGGCAGGGATGCGCTGGCGTTGCGGATCAACGAGGTAGCGCGCTGGTTTTCGCCGCTGATGTTCGCCGCCGTCGTTGTTTTTGCATTCTGGTTTTGACGGCGGCGGCGGCAGCGGCGACCGAGATCTGGGCAGTCATACTGGCTGCCGGTGCATCCACTCGCTTTGGCACCCCGAAACAACTCTACCGCTGGCGCGGCCGAACGTTGCTGCATCATGCGCTGGCTCATGCGCGGCATACTGTTGCCGATCGCGTCGTGATCGTAACGGGCGCATATGCGAATCAGCTGGATGTTGCGCTCGGCCCCGATCGCGTGGTTTGCGCTCATAACACAGGGTGGCGCAACGGTATGGCGTCATCGATACGAATCGGAATTGCGGCTTTGCCGGACAATTGTTCCGCGGCGCTTTTGATGCCCTGCGATCAGCCCCTGGTCGATGGCAAGGATCTTGCTGCTTTGGTCGGGCATTGGCGTAAACAGCCGATGCGCGCAGTCGCCAGCGGGTATGCGGGTATATTCGGGATCCCGGCGGTACTGCCGGCGCGGTTGTTTCCGGCGCTTGCCGAGTTGGATGGAGACCGCGGCGCCAGGGAGGTGCTGCGCCGCGAGGGTCCCCGGTTGGCCGTGCTCGAGCTGCCGGCTGGTCATCTGGATGTCGACGATCGGATCGCTGCATCACGGCTCGACGACGAGGATGCGGATACAGAAGCGGATCGCTGAAAGCTGTGGCGGGGACCAGGGTTGAAGATATGCATAATGCGGCGCGCGGATCGAAGCCGCGACAGAGAAATTACCGGAGGGCGACTATGCATGGCCTGATGATGAACACACCTTTGACCATCACATCGCTGATGCGTCACGCTGATCGCAATTCGCCCGAGGGTGAGATAATTTCGGTGACTGCGGATCAGCCTCTGCACAGGCAGACTTATCGCGAGGCGTTCAGCCGTGCGCGGAAACTTGCCAATGCGCTAAAACGGCTTGGTGTTGAGCCTTCCGATCGCGTCGCGACACTGGCGTGGAACGACTACCGCCATTTCGAGCTTTACTATGCGATCTCCTGCGCCGGATTTGTTTTACACACGATCAACCCACGGCTCTTTGCCGAACAGATCGAGTACATCATCAAGCATGCCGGGGATCGCTATATTTTTACCGATGTGATGTTCGTGCCGTTGCTGGAGAAACTTGCGCCGCAACTGCCCGCGGTAGAGGGCTATGTGGTTATGACCGATGCCGCGCATATGCCGCAATCGACACTGCCCAATTTGCTTTGCTATGAAACGCTGCTCGGCGCCGAGAGCGACGACTTCGAGTGGCCCGAACTCGACGAAAATACGGCCAGTAGTTTGTGTTACACCTCCGGCACGACCGGCAACCCCAAAGGCGTGTTGTATTCGCACCGCGCAACAGTTCTGCATGCCTATGCAGCGGCGTTGCCTGATTTCATGAATCTCAAGGCGCGCGATGTCGTGCTTCCCGTCGTGCCGCTGTTTCATGCCAACGGCTGGGGCACGACCTACACTGTTCCGATGGTTGGCGCCAAACTGGTTTTCCCCGGGCCCAAACTCGGTGACGGCGCAACCCTGCACAAATTGATGGAAAGCGAGGGCGTGACGGCCGCGCTTGGCGTGCCTACGGTATGGCTGGCGTTACTGCAATACCTGCGTGACAGCGGCAAGACACTGCCGACTCTCGAGCGTACGATCGTGGGCGGTTCGGCGTGTCCGCTTGCGATTATGGATGAGTTTCGTGAGAAACACGGGGTCGAGACCCATCATGCCTGGGGCATGACCGAAATGAGCCCCCTGGGTACGTTCAACTCGCTGTTGCCCGGAATGGAAAATCTCGCTCATGAGGCGTTGCAGGCAGTGCGCGCGAAACAGGGCCGCGCGGTTTATGGCGTGGAAATGAAGATCGTCGATGATGACAACAATGAGCTGCCCTGGGATGGGGAACGATTCGGTGCGCTGAAAGTGCGCGGGCCATGGATCGCCAGCGCCTACTATCGCATGGGTGACAGCGGCAGTGCTCTCGACAGCGATGGCTGGTTCAGTACCGGTGACGTCGCGACGATAGATCCCAGCGGCTATATGCAGATTACTGACCGTACCAAGGATGTAATCAAGTCCGGTGGTGAGTGGATCAGTTCGATCGATCTCGAAAACGCCGCAGTAGCGCACCCGGGCGTACTGGAGGCGGCAGTGATAGGTGTAGCCCATGGCAAATGGGCCGAGCGGCCACTGATGATCGTGGTTCGAGCTGATGACGGGACTGTCGACAAGCAGACCCTGCTCGATTTTCTTGCGGCGCATGTGGCCAACTGGTGGCTTCCGGACGACATCGTATTTGTCGACGAGATTCCGCATACCGCGACCGGCAAGATCAGCAAGGTAAGCCTGCGCCAGCGGTTTGGCGATTACCGGTTGCCGACAGACAGCGGCGACTGAGGCGGGCGCGGTAGCTGTTGCAGCGACCGGGAATGGTCCCGGCGCGGCCATTTTGTAACATTAGAAAGGGAGTATTCGTGTACAACTTCAGAAAATTTTATATCGGCGGTGAGTGGGTCGATCCCGACCAGCCGCGTGAGGTCGAAGTCATTGATCCTGCGACCGAACAGCAGATAGGCACGATCTCACTCGGCGCTGCGGCGGATGTGGACCGGGCGGTGGCCGCAGCAAGGCAAGCGTTTCCGGCATTTGCGTCAAGCAGTCGCGAAGAACGCCTCGAATTACTGGGTCGCATACTCACGGTTTACAAGAAGCGCTACGCCGATGTGGCGGGCGCCATCTGTGCGGAGATGGGCGCGCCGATTGCCCTCGCGACGAATGCCCAGGCAGCGATGGGGCTGGCGCATTTCAAGGTCGCTGGCAAGATTCTGAAGAACTTCGCCTTCGAGCAGGAGCTGGGCGGTACCCGGATTCTGCGTGAACCCGTTGGCGTTTGCGGCCTGATCACGCCATGGAACTGGCCGATCAACCAGATCGTATGCAAGGTCGCGCCGGCGCTGGCGGCCGGTTGTACGATGGTATTGAAACCCAGCGAAATTGCGCCGGTCGATGCGGCGATTCTGGCGGAGATTCTGGATGAGGCGGAGACGCCGGCGGGTGTTTTCAACCTGGTCAATGGCGATGGACCTGGCGTGGGCGCCGTCATTGCCGCGCACCCGGATATCGACATGGTCTCATTTACCGGTTCGACGCGAGCGGGTCGCGCTGTCAGCATTGCCGCGGCAGCCACGCTGAAGCGAGTTGCGCTTGAACTCGGTGGCAAGTCGGCAAACATCATTCTTGATGATGCCGATGTCGAGCTTGCGGTCAAGCATGGAACCAGGGCCTGTTTCGAGAACACCGGGCAGTCGTGCAACGCGCCTACCCGGATGCTGGTGCCGAAGGCGTTTGTCGGCGCGGCCGAACAGATTGCCGCCGAAGTGGCGCGCAAAGTCGTCGTGGGAGATCCTCGCAGCGACGCTACGCATATGGGTCCGGTCGTAAGCAAACAGCAATGGGACAAAATTCAGGCACTGATAGAAGCGGGTATCGCCGACGGTGCAAAGCTGGTGGCCGGCGGTACCGGCAAGCCGTCCGGGATTGACACCGGGTTCTTTGTGAGGCCGACGGTTTTTTCCCGGGTTGGCAACGACATGCGAATCGCGCGGGAGGAGATTTTCGGCCCGGTTCTGAGCATTATTCCGTATGGCACTGAAGACGAGGCTGTCACAATCGCCAACGATACGCCCTATGGCCTGTCCGGCTACGTTTCGTCCGCGGACATCGAGCGGGCACGCCGGGTAGCGGCGCGCCTGCGCACCGGAATGGTCCACCTCAACGGCACCGGTGTCGATATCGAAGCGCCGTTTGGTGGCTACAAGCAATCGGGCAATGGCCGCGAGTGGGGCATTTATGGCTTCGAGGAATTTCTCGAAACCAAGGCGGTCATGGGCTGGAGCGAATGAGGATCGGAGGAAACGGCTGGTGAAAATCGAAACCCGGACCCTCGAGTATCATGATGGAGATAGCTTGCTGGAGGGCGTCGTGGCGTGGGACAGCGACGCCGGCGCTCCGTTGCCGGCTGTTATGGTTGCGCATGCGTGGGGTGGCCAGGGCGACTTCGAGGCTGGTAAAGCGAGGGCGTTGGCCGAACTGGGTTATGTCGGTTTTGCCCTCGACATGTACGGCAAGGGCAGGCGTGGCGCCGGGCCGGATGAGAACGCGGCATTGATGCAGCCGTTTGTCGAGAACCGGCAACTGCTGCAGGCGCGCATCGGGGCCGCGCTTGCGGCATGCCGGGCGCTACCGCAAGTGGATGCAGCCCGGGTGGCGGCAATCGGTTTTTGTTTCGGTGGCATGTGCGTGCTCGATCTTGCGCGGACCGGCGCGGATGTGCGTGCCGTGGTCAGTTTTCACGGCCTGCTCGGTTCCCCGGCCAATACCCGCGGCGGGCAAATCGCGGCGAAAGTGCTGGTGCTGCATGGGCACGACGATCCCATGGTGCCGGTCGAACAGGTCGTTGCATTGCAGACCGAGCTGAGCGAGGCAAGGGCCCACTGGCAGGTACATGTTTACGGCCGCACGATGCATGCGTTTACCAACCCCGCGGCAGCGGATCCGGAATTTGGGACGGTTTACAGCGCGGATGCCGATCGCAGCTCCTGGCGCACGATGAGGGATTTTCTCGACGATTCGCTGGCGTAAGCAAGATTCACGGCTGGCCGGCTGTGGCGTGTGACACGAACGCGCGGCGCAACACCAGCTCAAAAGCTGAGGACAAAGCAAAATGAGCAATAACCAGATCTTGCAACAGCGCCGCGATGCGGCGCTCGCACGCGGTCAGACCAACCTGTTGCCGGTGTTTGTCGAAAAGGCCGACAACGCCGAATTATGGGATGTTGACGGGCGCCGCTACGTCGATTTCGCGGGGGGTATCGCTGTGCTGAACACCGGCCACCTGCATCGAAAAGTGCGCGCTGCGGTCGAGCGCCAGCTTGGCAAATTCTCACATACCTGTTTCATGGTGACACCCTACGAGTCAGGGGTGGCGCTTGCGGAACGGCTTAATGCAATCGTCCCGATCTCCGCGCCGACCCGCAGCATGTTTGTCACCACCGGGGCGGAAGCTGTCGAAAATGCGGTGAAAATCGCGCGCAGCTTTACCGGACGCTCGGGCGTTATTGCCTTTAGCGGGGGATTCCATGGTCGCACGATGATGTGCATGGGTCTGACCGGCAAGGTGATGCCGTACAAAAGCGGTTTCGGGCCGATGCCGGGTGAAATCTACCACGCGCCTTACCCGATGGATTACCGTGGCGTAAGCGTGAAGCAAGCTCTTGACGGTATAGCGCAGTTGTTCAAGGTTGATATCGATCCGGCCCGTGTGGCCGCGATGATTATCGAGCCGGTGCTGGGTGAGGGTGGCTACTATGTTGCACCACCGGCTTTTCTGCGGGGACTGCGCGACCTATGCGATGCCCATGGCATCGTGCTGATCGCGGACGAAATCCAGAGCGGCTTTGCCCGCACGGGGCGGATGTTCGCAATCGAGCATTCCGGGGTCGAGCCGGACCTGATCACGATGGCCAAGAGTCTCGCTGGCGGTTTTCCACTCGCGGCGGTAACCGGGCGCCAGGAAATCATGGACGCGCCGGAGCCGGGTGGCCTCGGCGGCACCTACGCCGCTTCGCCGCTGGCAACCGCGGCCGCGCTTGCTGTTCTTGACGTCATAGAAGAAGAGGGCCTGGCCGGGCGGGCCGACGCGATCGGTTCGATTTTGCGCGACGGTCTGGTCGAGCTATCGCAGCAAATCGATTGCCTCGGTGACGTCCGCGGCGCCGGTGCGATGCTGGCCTGCGAGCTGGTGAAAGACAAGACATCGCACGAACCCGATCCCGAACTCACCGCTGCCGTGATGCGCGAGGCCGCGCAGCGTGGTCTCGTGCTGGTCACTTGCGGTATGTACGGCAATGTCATCCGCATCATGGTGCCGCTGACTGCAAGCGACGTAATCGTCCGTGAAGGACTCGACATCCTGGTAGGTTGTCTGCGTGATCTAAGCGCGCGCCGGGCAGTCGCCTGAGCCGGTGGTGAGAATCACAGGCCGCCCATGCAGAGGTACTTGAGCTCGATATAGTCTTCGATGCCATAGCGCGATCCTTCGCGTCCGATCCCGGATTCCTTGACTCCGCCAAACGGCGCGACCTCGGTCGAGATGATGCCTTCGTTGATGCCCACGATGCCATATTCCAGTGCTTCTGCCACGCGCCACACACGACCGATATCGCGCGCATAAAAGTAAGCCGCCAGACCGTAGGGCGTGTCATTGGCAATGTGAATCGCAGTTGCTTCGTCGCTGAACCTGATAAGCGGTGCGACCGGCCCGAAAATCTCTTCATGGGCGATCCGCATCTCTGTCGTAACATCGCACAGTACGGTCGGTGCGTAGTAGTTGGCGCCGGCATCGTGGCGATGGCCGCCTGTTGCAACGCTTGCGCCGTGCCCTAGTGCATCGTTAACCAGGTCCTCGACTTTTTCCACCGCTGCAGAATTGATCAGAGGGCCGATAGCAACCCCTTGTTCATCGCCGCGGCCTACTGTCATTGATTCAACCCGGCTGGCAAGCTCCGCCGCGAACTCGGCGTAAACGCCGTCCTGAACCAGCATGCGGTTCGCGCAGACGCAGGTCTGCCCGGCGTTTCGATACTTCGACGCTATCGCACCGTCGACGGCCGCATCGATGTCGGCATCGTCGAACACGATAAACGGCGCATTGCCGCCGAGTTCGAGAGACACTTTTTTTACTGTGTCGGCGCATTGCCGCATCAGGATTTTGCCAACGGCGGTGGAGCCGGTGAACGACAGTTTGCGGACCGCCGCACTGGCGCACAGTTCATCGCCGCAGGCGGCTGCGTCTGTTGTTGGAACGACGTTGATGACGCCTGGCGGAATCTCCGCGCGCGCTGCGAGTTCGACCAGCGCGAGCGCGCACAACGGTGTGTCCTCGGCCGGCTTGACGACGGCGCTGCACCCGGCTGCGAGCGCGGGCGCAATTTTGCGCGTGATCATCGCGACCGGGAAGTTCCACGGCGTTATTGCGGCGACGACACCAATCGGCTGTTTAAGGGTCAGAATCCTGCGATCTGGCGCGGGTGCGGGGATGATGTCGCCGTAGATACGTTTGCCTTCCTCGGCAAACCACTCGACGAACGACGCCCCGTAGGCGACTTCACCGCGCGCCTCGGCAAGGGGCTTTCCCTGCTCCGCTGTCATCAGTCGCGCAAGGTCTTCCTGGTGTTCGAGAATCAATGCAAACCAACGTTGCAGGCAGGCAGCCCTGTCCTTCGCGGTCCGGTCGCGCCATTGCGGCAGCGCCCGCGTCGCCGCCGCAATCGCCGCCCGGGTTTCCATGCGGCCAAAATTCGCGACGGTGGCAACGACGCTGCCTGTGGCCGGATCCGTGACGGTAAAAACCGCGTGATCGTCGGCGTCAGTCCATCTGCCGTCGATATATCCCTGGTTTTTCAACAGTGCGGTATCTGACAGTTCAGGCATGGCTGCTCCCGGGGTGGGCTGGTCGCGTCAGTAGCTTTTGCCACAGAGTGATGAGTTTACACTGCCAGTGTCATAGCGGCGCCGTTTCGCCGGGTACCGGCTGATCATGTCGCCGCAACTTGCGGGATGGGTTGACCGGCGCCCGGAGATGCGGGCAGATGAATGTTCGCCTGGCAAGGGAGCGGTAACGACAGGCCACTGTGCCTTGGTTTGTGCCTGTGAACGGCGGAGATTACATGGTGTCAACACGGACGCAGTGGTTTTTCCCGCAGCGCGCGCTGATCCGCGTGCCGCGGCCGGACCGGGACTCCGTCCGCGCCGCGACTAGTCGCCGTCGGCGTCGTTTTCTACTTCAAAGTAGTACACCCCGACTCCGGCGCGGTGCAGCATGTTGCCGTGCGGATAGTCGGTATCTGCTTCGTGGCCGGCGAGCCATTCGTCGAGCATGTCTGTGCTGTAGCGGCCCTGGCGCACCGCGAGCTCGCGGAACTGACTGACATCGCGGGCCAGCAGCCGGTCGGTCCACACGAATCTCTGCATCCAGCGCTGGTCTTTGTCCGGCTGCTCCATGTTGTGCAGAAGTGTGCGTGACAGGTCGGTCATCGAGCGGGTTACGACATGAGCAAAATGCCGGCCCGGCTGCGAAATCGTGAAGCAGTCCGTGAGCACCTTGAGTCTTCCGTCCTCGGTGCGTTCGACACAACCCCATTCCTCGAGGTCGGTCAACAGTTGCTCGGTCGCCGCGCCGCCGCCAACGCGTTGGGCAAGCGAGTCAAAACTTGGCGCCTCGCCTTCAATCAACAGTTCACGCGGCTTCTTGTCGAGATCGGTGTAATCCGGGTCGTGGTGCCAGAAATGCAGAATGGTGGACAACGGTGAGAACAGGCTGTGGTCGTCACCCGGCTTTTTGTCGACTACCATCGCAGCCGCAATGTCCTCGGTAGTCAGTCCGGTCAGTGCGGCCACGCGCTCGGGATCCTCTGCCGCCGACTCGAGGCCAAGGCTCCTTGCGCCGCCCGCCGCAAACGCGCGCCGGGCAATTACCGTAAATTCGGCATAGCCGACACCGAGACGCAGCAGGATGCGTCCGAACAAGGTCAGAAATCGCTCGAGGCCCGCCAGCAGCTCCTGCCGGAAATGCTCGGATGTGCTCCCTGGGTCTCCGCTCACAAAGATCCTTCCACAACCATTATGTAATGTTCGCCAACACTATCATGCCCCGTCAGCGACGCGAAGCATGGGGTTGCAGAGCTGTGACGTGCGTCAGATTTTTGGCCCCTGCGAGGTTGTCGCAGGGTCTCCCGCTGCGCCTGACCGGCGGCTCTCGCGGTGAATGACGTAGAGACCGGAGGCCACGATGATCGCGGCCCCGGTCACGGTCGTGGCATCGGGTATCTCGTTCCAGATCAGGTATCCGGCCGCAATCGCGCCGATCAGGCACACGTATTCGAATGGTGCCAGTAACGCTGGCTGCGCCAGCGCGAGGGCCCGGTTCATCGTCAGGTAGGCGAGCGCGCCGAACATGCCGCACAGCACGAACGGTATCCAGTCCAACGCGCTCGGGCTGCGCCAGTCTCCGGCGACCAGCAGCGCTCCCAGCAAAGTCGGTATGACGAAGGGATACAACGCGAGACTCGCCGCAGTCTCGGTGCGACTGAATACGCGAGCTGTCAAAACGAGAAAGGCGTAGCAAACGGTCGCGCCCAGCGCCGCCAGCGCTGCCGGGTCGAACAGGCTGGCGCTCGGGCGGAGTACGATGAGGACGCCGACGAAGCCGACACACACGGCGGCCCAGCGGCGTCCTCCGACATGTTCGCCGAGCAGCGGCTGTGACAGTGCCGAGACCAGCAACGGTGCGGCAAATGCAATCGTGACTGCCTCGGCCAGAGGCAGGTTGGCGAGGGCAAAAAAGAATCCGAAAATAGCTCCGGTCGAGAGCAGGCTGCGCAGACCGTGCACGGCGGGTTGTTGCATGCGCAGCTCACGCAGCCTTGCGGTGACCGCAAACAGCGCCAACAGGCTGATGATTGCGAGCAGGCCGCGGACGAAAACGATTTGCGCCAGCGCGTAGTCAGCGCTAAGCCACTTGGCGCTGACATCGACACCGATCATGCACAGTACGGCCAGCAGCATCATGCCGATCCCGCGGAGGTTGTCGCCGTGCGATTCTGGTTGCGGTGATCTTTGCTCCATGAGGTCTTCCATCACGCCATCGCCAGCCACACGACGACCGGCAGGCAGACAAAGGCGATGAGGGTGGACATGACAATAATACCGGCGACCGTCTGCGGGGAGCGCTGATAGTGCTCCGCCATCAGATACGTGAAAACGGCCGAGGGCATGGCCGCCTGGATCAGCAACACACCGCGCTCCGCCCCGCGCAGGTCGAGCAGCAGCGCGAGACCGAAGCCAATCGCGAAGCCGACGAGCACACGCAGTCCGCCATACAGCGAGGCGGTCATCAGGTCGCGGATTTTGAGGCTCGCCAGTGATACGCCAAGGGTCAACAGCATCAGCGGAATCGTCATTTGCCCCAGCAGCCGAATCGAGTTATCGAGCATGGCGGGCAGCTCCCAGCCGAGGCCGAGCATTGCGACCGAGAACAACACCGCCAGCACGAATGGCGAGCGCAACAGTGCCAGCGGATCGAACTTGCCGCTGATCAGCACTACGCCGAAAGTGAAATGCAGCACGGTCATCGCGACGAAATAAGCCACCCCCAGAACCAGCCCGGTCTCGCCAAAAGCGAAAAGCGACAGCGGCAGACCCATATTGCCACTGTTGCTGAAAATCATGGGTGGCAGGAATACGCGCAAATCGCGACCCTGCAGGCGAATCATCACGGCAAAGATCAACCCACACAGTGCGGCGATAATGACCGCATTGCGGCCCATGGCCAGCAAGCTCGCTGCCGACAATTCGGAGCCGGTCAGCGACGAAATCACCAGGCACGGGCCGCCGAGGTAGAAGACCAGGTCGCGCACGAAATCGCTGCGAAAACTGCTGCCATTGCGGGCCCAGAAAAAGCCGATCCCGGCGATCAGTACGATCGGCCCGATTATGGCGAGCAGTTGGGTGTACACGGCAAGGCCCGGTTTTCGAGGACGAGCGCGTGAGCTTAGGCTCTGGTCAAGGCGAAATCCAGTCAACCGGACCGACCAAAGTCGCACAAACCAGGTGAGTCATCCGCGCCGCGCTCTCGTATAATGGCGGTTTTGGACAATGGTTTTTGGCGGAAGCGAACTCGCCATGGAGGTCTTGCATGTCATCAGGAGCGAACGGTCAGGAGAATTTCGATAGCGCTGACGCAACCGGTTCGGGTAGCGACGCTATCGACGGCGTGGCGCAACGGCTGGATCATCAATTGCGCACGAAGTTATCGCGGCTTACGTTGGGTATGTCGCCGGCGCATGTGGCCGGTGCCGGGCTCGACTGGGCCATGCACCTGGCGATGTCGCCTGGCAAGCAGTTGAAACTAGCCCAAAGCGGCATTCGCAAGACCGTCGCGCTGGGCAAGTACGCGTTTTCGGCCGCGACGAGCGGAGCTGCGGAGCCGGTTGCCCAGACACTGCCGCACGATCGCCGGTTTAGCTATGACGGCTGGCAGAGATGGCCGTACAACCTCTTGTCACAGGGCTACCTGTTGTCGCGCGAGTGGTGGCAGGAAGCAACCACCGAGATCGATGGCGTCACCAAAGACCATGAGGCGCTGGTGTCATTTCTGGCGCATCAGATGATCGATGCCATTTCGCCGTACAACCTGCCGCTGACCAACCCGGAAGTCATCGACTCGACCCGGTCTGAGACCGGCGGCAATCTCCAGCGCGGTATCCGGTTTCTCGCGCAGGATGTGAAGTCGTCGATCAAATCCGAGCACAAACCCGATACCGGTGGTTTCGAGGTTGGCGAGGATGTGGCGACGTCGCCGGGCAAGGTGATCTACCGCAACCGCCTGATCGAACTGATCCAGTACGCGCCGAAAAGCAAGCGTGGCAAGGTGCTCGCGGAGCCGCTGTTTTTCGTGCCGCCGTGGATAATGAAGTTTTATATTCTCGATCTGTCGCCGGCCAAATCGATGGTCCGCTATCTCGTCGAGCAGGGCCACACGGTGTTCATGATTTCCTGGAAGAACCCTGACGAAGGCGATGCCGATCTCGGTCTGAACGACTATCTGGAGCTGGGTTTAATGGAAGCGTTGGATGTCGTTTCCACGGTCGTGCCGAAGCAGAAAGTCAATGCGGTCGGGTATTGCGCGGGAGGCACGCTGTTGTCGATCGCGGCAGCCAAGATGGCCCGAGACGGCGATGACAGGCTCAACACGGTCAGCACGTTCACCGCGCAGACGGATTGCACCGAACCCGGTGAGATAAAGATGTTCCTCAGCGAGGCGCAACTGAGCATGCTGAAGGACACGATGGCACGCGATGGTTATCTCGACGGCCCGTACATGGCGGCGGCGTTCAATGCGCTAAATGCCAATGCGCTGGTCTGGCAGCCTGCGGTCGAGCGCTACTTGCTTGGCAAGGAGCAAAAACTGATTGAGCTGATGGCATGGAATCGCGACGTAACGCGGGTGCCGTGCAAACTTCATCACGACTGGTTGCAGAAGGTATATCTGGAGAATGCGCTGGCCGAAGATCGCTACGAGGTGGACGGAAACAAGATTCACCTGTCCGATATCAGGACGCCTATGTTCTTTGTCGGTACGACGACCGATCACGTCGCGCCATGGAAATCGGTTTATAAGATTCATCGTCTCGCGCCGCACTCCGAATTGACGTTCTGCCTGACAAACGGCGGCCACAATGCCGGCATCGCATGCGGCCCGGTGCACCCGCGGCGCAAGCACCAGGTCGCGACACGTGAGCCGGGCGAAGGCTATGTCCATCCTGACCTGTGGCGTTCGCGCACCGAATCCACCGAAGGTTCCTGGTGGCCGACCTGGAATCAATGGTTGCTTGACCATTCGGGCGCCAGAGTCAGCGCCCGCGCGATCGGCGCCGCCGACGAGGGTTATGCGCCGATTTGCGATGCGCCCGGAACCTATGTCCATTTGTAGGAGCCGGCCTGGCCGCGATGGCTGGCTGTGGTGCGCCCGTTGACGGTGCCGATGCCGGGAGATAGCCCGTGATTCTGACGGAGCAACAGCAAATGGTCCGTGAGGCCGCCGCTGAGTTTGCCGCGGGAAGGCTTGCGCCACACAGCCGCGCCTGGGCCGAACAGAAAGCCGTGCCCGAGGCAGTGCTTCGGGAAATGGGCGAACTCGGCTTTATGGGGATGACCGTGGCGGAGGAATGGGGCGGCGCGGGGCTCGATTATGTGTCTTATGCACTGGCGCTGATCGAGATCGCGGCGGGTGACGGCGCAGTGTCGACGATCATGAGCGTGAATAACGCCCCGGTTTGCGCGATTCTGCAAAGTCTTGGCAGCACGTTGCAGAAAGAGCGCTTCCTCAAGCCGCTGGCGCGTGGCGAGATGATCGGCGCTTTTGGTCTGAGCGAACCGCAGGCGGGATCGGATGCGGCGAACCTTCTGACCCGGGCCCGCATCACCGACGGCGGCTACTGCCTGAGCGGGACGAAACAGTTCATAACGTCGGGGCGCATCGCCGGAGTCGTTATCGTGTTCGCGGTGACCGACCCCGGCGCGGGAAAACGCGGTATCAGTGCATTTCTGGTGCCGGCTGACAGCAGTGGGCTGATCGTTTCAGCGATCGAAGAGAAGATGGGGCAGGAAGCGTCGGATACCGCACAGCTCACGCTCGACGACGTCATGGTGGAAGCCGGGCTCAGGATTGGCGACGAGGGCGATGGTTACAAGATCGCGCTGGCCAACCTCGAGGCCGGCCGGATCGGCATTGCCGCGCAGAGTGTTGGCATGGCGCGCGCCGCGCTGGAGCATGCGCGGGCATATGCAATGGAACGGCGTGCGTTCGGCAAGAGAATATTCGATCATCAGGCGGTGGCATTTCGCCTGGCCGATATGGCTACTGATCTGGAGGCTGCCGAGTGCCTGACACTGCATGCGGCAGCGATCAAGGAGGCAGGTCAGCCATGTCTCAAGCAAGCGTGTATGGCGAAGTTGTTTGCGTCAGAGGCTGCCGAGAGGATCTGTTCCGGCGCGGTCCAGGTGCTGGGCGGTTATGGCTACACGCGCGACTATCCGGTCGAAAAAATTTATCGGGATGTGCGCGTTTGTCAGATCTACGAAGGTACCTCCGACGTTCAGAAACTGATTATTTCACGACAGCTCGACATCTGACCGCGGGCCCGTGAACCGTAGATTCGATCCGCGGGAACTCGTTGCCGATGCGTTTCCGCATCCGGTCTCGCAGATGGATATCGTCGAAACCCATATCTCGTGGGTCGTCCTGACCGGAAGCACTGCCTACAAATTCAAAAAGCCGGTCGACTTCGGTTTTGTTGATTTTTCTTCTCTCGAAAAGCGACGCGAGGCGTGCGTGCAGGAATTGCGCCTCAACTCACGCTCCGCACCCGGAATCTATCTTGGACTTGTAGCGGTGGTTGCCGCTGATGACGGAGTTGTACGGGTTGCTGACGGTGATTGTCCGGATCGGCGTCAGGTGTTCGAGTACGGCATCAGGATGCGTGAGTTTGCGCAGAGCGCTCAACTCGATCGTCAGTTTGAGGCCGGGCTTCTGACCGACGCCGACATGGGCCGCGTCGCCGCAATGATCGCCGGGTTGCATGAGTCGGCGGCGATAGCGGGCGCCGAGCAGCCGTGGGGAGAGCCGCAAACGCTGTTGCAGCCTGTCCTGGAGAATTTCCGTCATCTGCATGAACTGGGTGGTGACGAGAGACCGATTCTCGATCAATTGCAACGCTGGAGCGAGGCCGAGTTCGCCGCGCGACAGGCCGTTTTCCGGCGGCGTAAGCGGGAGGGCAGGGTGCGTGAGTGCCACGGCGATCTGCATCTGAGTAACCTCGTGCGAATCGGTTCCGGGATTGTTGCTTTCGATTGCATCGAATTTGATCCTGCGTTGCGATGGATCGATGTCCTCAGTGACGTTGCATTTCTGCATATGGATTTGATGGTGCGGCAGCGCGCGGATCTGGCATTCGGTTTTTTGAATTCCTACCTCGAGCGCGGTGGCGACTATGGCGGTATCGCCGTATTGCCGTTTTACCTGTCATATCGCAGCATGGTCAGAGCAAAGGTAGCGGCATTGCAGATGCTCGACGAAAGTCTTTCCGATCAGCGCCGCCGACTACTCGACCGACGTCGCAATGCGCATTTGCGTTTCGCCGGTTCGCTGGTCGATGGCGCAAAGCCGCGGCTGGTGTTGATGCACGGCCTGTCCGGTTCCGGCAAGACCTGGTTGAGCGAGCAACTTCTGCGGCAGCTGCCGGCATTGAGAATTCGCTCGGATGTCGAACGCAAGCGCCTGCATGGGCTGGACGCGGATGCCACAACGCGTTCCGCTCCGCGCAATGGAATCTATTCTGGCGACGCGACGCGGCGTACCTATCAACACCTGCTTGACTGCGCCCATGCCATGTTGACTGGCGGGTGCGACGTTATCGTCGATGCTGCGTTTCTTGAAGAGCAGCAGAGAGTACCGTTTATCGAATTGGCGGCACGGCATGATCTGCCCTGTGTGATCATTGCCTGCGAAGCGCCGTTGGCAACGCTGCGCCAACGCCTGATCGGGCGGAGCCGGCAAGGCCGGGATGCATCCGAGGCAAGTCTCGAAGTGCTTGCCTCCCAGTTGGCCCGATCTGCTGCGATACCCGCGACGACGGCCGCGAAGGTGGTGCGGGTGGAGACCGGCCGGACCGTCGTGCTCAGCGCCCTGTGCCAACAGATACGGGATGGCCGGGCTGGCTGAATGCCGGCGCCGCTGGGTGTGGCGCAAAGCGCAGGCCGAGGCCTGTTGGCTTGACACTCAAATGGACGCTGGAGACCTGACACGGAGACAAGGGTTGGACACCCATCTCCATCGTCCACATTGTAGTGTCGCCAACAGGCCAAGCCCGCGGCAACGGCGTCACCAGGTACGGACTCGGCCCGTATCCAGGTGCAGGAAATCAGATTTTGGATAGTAGCCGACCCCACCCGCCTGCAAATCGATTGCGGCGCGCCGCAGCTGGCTGGTCGGGATGTCAGCAAGACGGACATCGATGGCTTTGCCCTGCATGTGCAGACTGCGTTTTGCGACGCCACTTCCTTTTTTTCTAAGCATGGCGTTGGTGCCGGGTGACCGGTAACCGGAAATTACCTGGAACGGTTCGCGGCTATTGGTGACGTTGGCCAATTCGAACAGTAAATCGAGCAGGCCGGTGTCCATGGAGTAAATCTCGCCGCTGCGATGATCTCTCAGGTGATGATTGATCTGACCGAGCGCACCGGAGGCGTAAGAAGTGCCGTTCCTATAAACCACACTGAGCGTCTCGCCGGTATGGGTATGGGCAAACTGCAACTGCCGGTCGGAGCCAGCCGAACCCAGTGCGAGCGCCGGCATCGGAAGCAATGGCGCAGCGGCCATTCCGACGAGGCCCTTGACGAATTGACGCCGGGCAACCGTCCGGTCTGCCGTGAAAGGAACGTCGGTCAGGTCTGATTTAGCTGGCAAGGCGGTCTCCGGCATTACCCGAAAAAGGTTGACCATTATTCCAGAATTCGGTTTTGCGCCGCAACAGGGTACTGCCGCGGTTCCAGACAGAATATAAAGTAATATATAAGAATGTAGTTATAAACTATTGAATAAAATATATAAATTAGTGCTATTTATGATTTTCAGGAGATAAAAAGACACCCGGTACCTGGTAAGGAATACGGCCTGTCGGGCATCGGCGGCAGCCTGCAGGGCCACCGCGAAGAGGCACTAGCCGCTGGCAATGGTCTCGCCGGACGTGGCGAACAGTTCCGATCGTTCGCCATACTTTTTGTAAAAACCCTTGATCCAGAATGGCGCCAGAACAGTCGTGTAGGCAATGACGATAATGACGCCGGCGTAGACCTGCGGACCAAAGACACCCGCCGACTGGCCCAGCCCGGCAAAGACCAGGCCGACTTCTCCACGTGGCACCATCGACATGCCGACGGCCATTCTTGTCAGCGGGTTTTCTCGCCTTAGCATGAATCCGCCGGCGAGTTTGCCGAGGATTGCGACCAGCACAATACTGAGGGAGAAAGTCCAGATAAAAGACGACTGCCATTCGACCGCTCGCAGGTCGAGCGACAGACCGACAGTAACGAAGAAGATCGGTGAAAACAGCTCGATGATCGGCCGCATGGAGAGGTCGATATGATGCGAGAAGCGGGGGTGGGTAGCGATAGCGATTCCGAACGGAAGGAAGAACCGTCGTGACAGTGCCAGCCCCGCGGCGAAGCCGCCGAGCAGCTCAGGCGCGCCAATTGCATGGGCAAGCCAGGCAAAGGCAAGTACCAGCGAGGAAATCGTTGTCGCGATGACCCCGGGAACCCGGCTTATATGCTCGAGTCGCCGGATTAGCGACGATATCACTTTTGCGGCGAGGGGCGCGGTAAAAAAGAAGACGCCAACGAACATCGTCACTTTGGCAACATTCATCAGGCTGACTTCGCCACTGACCGAGAACTCGTACAAAACCGCCAGCAACAAGACGCCCAGAACATCGTCGAGAACCGCAGCACCCAGCACAATCTGGCCTTCATGACTGTTCTGGCGCCCGACGTCGCGCAGGATGCGGACGGTGACGCCAATGCTGGTGGCGGTGAGTGTGCCGCCGATGAACAACGATACCAGCATGCTGAAACCGAACAGATAGTGGCTCAGAACAAAGCCCATCAGAAATGGCGCGACGAAGCCGCCCAGGGCGACGATCGCCGCCTTCGGGCCGGCATGGATAAGCCGCCCGACGTCTGTGTCGAGGCCGACGTCGAACAGCAGCAGTATCAGCCCGATCTCGGCAAGGAGATGAATGATCTCGTTGGGGGTGATCCAGCCGAGCAGGCTCGGTCCCAAAATGATGCCGGCCGCCAGTTCCCCGATCACGGTTGGCATGCCGAACTTACCCGCAAGTTCAGCGAAAAGGTGAGCCGTGGTGAGAATCACCGCAATATGAAGAAAGACAACAGATGTATCCATACACCGGTCATCCGGGCCTCATAGCGTCGTCAGGTATCCCTGACCCGGCCCGGTTGCCCCCTTGGTCAAGACTCGGGATCGTCATGATCGAGCCTACCGGTACGTCACCCGCACCGACAGTAGGGTTTGCCGCAATGCTGGGCGGGCTTGCCCGATTTTGCCATTTTCCTCCTCTGCAATGCCCGATAGCGGAGTTTTCAGGTCACACCGGGCTGCTGCAATGGACATCGTGCAACGTGAATCCCATCACAAGGAGCAACTCAATGAAGAAGGCAATGATTCTTACGACGCTGGCTGTGCTGCTGGCTAGCATGCAGGCGGAAGCCGGCTCACGGGTAACCCGCCCCGGAGAGAGCATTGGTGTGGTCGGTGGTGTGATCGTCGGCGTCGCCGCCGCCGGACCGGTTGGCGCGCTGTTCGGCGGCGCCCTCGGTGCCTATCTGGGAAACAGCGTCGAACAGGCGCAGAAACTCGGCGGTGTCGAAGGCGAGCTGGTCGCGACAAGCCATGAGCTGACAACTGTCCGGGCTGAATTGGTTCGCTCGCAGCAGAGTCAGGTTGATGCGAATCGCCGGATCGACGAACTGACTGCACGACTGGCGGCGGCACCGACTGTCGAAAGCCTGGGCCACGGTATCGCTTTGGATGTCTATTTCCGAACCGGCCAAAGCGAGGTTGGCGAAACCACAGGGAAGCGCTTGCGCCAGCTTGCCTTGCTGCTGGCGCAAATGCCGGGTCTGGCAGTGCGACTCGATGGCTATGCGGATCCGCGGGGGGACGAACAGTACAATCGCAAACTCAGCACCGAGCGGGCCGACAGCATCATGAATGTGCTGTTGGGAGCCGGCGTGGAGGCGGGGCGAGTGGAGGTATTCGGCCATGGTGCGAGTCGTTCGACATCCACCGCAAAGGACATGGATGCGTACGCGCTCGATCGACGTGTCAGCATCAGCCTGACGCCGCGGCCCAAGAACGGACAGGTAGCGCGAAACAACTGAATGCGACGGGTGCGGTCATCACGCCGGCCGCACCCGTGTCGCCCCTAGCCCGGAGCTGCAGTAAGGAGAACGAGTTTTCCCATGGCCTCGCGCCGTTCGAGACGACTGAGGGCGGTGCCGGCCTCGGCTAACGGGTAGGTAGCGCTGATTAGCGGGTTGAGAGCGCCCGAGGCGTGCATCGCAAACAGCCGCTCGACATTGCTGCGGTTCCGCGCCGGTTCGCGCTGAATGAAGTTGCCCCAGAATACCCCGCTTGCCTCGCAGCCTTTCAACAGAAGCCGGTTGGCGGGTATTTCAGGAATTACCCCGCTGGCAAACCCAACTACGAGAAGACGCCCGCGCCACGCAATCGCACGCAGCGCCTGTGTCGTGGCGGCGCCACCGACCGGGTCATAGATGACATCGGCACCGGTTTTTCCTGTTAGCTCAGCGACCCTGGCGGCGAGATCTTCCTCGCTGTAGTTGATCCCCTCATCGGCGCCATGCGCGCGTGCGATGGCCAGCTTCTCGCTGCTCGATGCCGCAGCGATGACGCGTGCGCCAAGTGCCTTACCAAGTTCGACCGCGGCCAGTCCGACCCCGCCAGCCGCGCCGAGTACGAGCAGAGTCTCGTCCTTTTCCAGCCGGCCGCGCTGGACCAGCGCGTGGATCGAGGTGCCGTATGTGACCATGAAGCCGGCGGCCGTCGTCGAGTCCATCGTTGGTGCAAGCGGAATTACACTCGCCGCCGGGACGACGACTTCCTCGCGATAACCGCCGAAGATCATCACGGCCATGACCGGTTGCCCGATCGTCAGATCGCCAACGTCGCTGGCGACCTCGACAATGTGCCCGGCCACCTCTCCACCAGGGGAGAAGGGCGGCGGTGGCTTGAACTGGTACTTGCCCTGGACAATCAGCGTATCGGGAAAATTTACGCCGCAGGCCTCAACCGCGATCCTTACGTGACCCGGCCGCATCGGTTCGGGCTCGACGTCCGCGACGACGAGCGAGCTGGTAGGGCCGTATTCGTTGCATAAAACTGCTTTCATTGATTCGTCCTTCATAACCACTCGGGAAGGGTGTCCAGGCAGGTGCGATCGAGCCGCGCCAGCAATCGCGCTTTCGCTTCGATATCCGGTAATTCCCACGCGAAAAAATAGCGGCATGCGGCAAGCTTGCCGCGCAGAAAGTCCTCGCGGGCGGCGTCATTGCCGGCGGCGAGAAGGTGGCTGGCGGTATTGGCCTGGCGCAACCACTGCCACGCAATCAGGACATGTCCGAACATCTCCATATAGACATGCGAATTGGCAAGAAACAGTCGAATGTCTCCGCGCGCGGCCGCTGCCTGCAGCGCCAGCGTGGTCTTGCCAAGCAGATCGACGGCCCTGGCGAGATCTTGCGCATGTTGTGCCAGCGACGGATGAGCATCGGCGGCGGCTATGTCGTCCTGTATCAGCAGCATGAGCCTTCGCATTGCGGCGCCGTCTTGCAGCGCCACTTTGCGGCCCAGGAGGTCTATGCTCTGAATCCCGTTGGTACCTTCGTGAATCGGGTTGATCCGATTGTCGCGATACAGGCGCTCGACCGGATAATCACGGGTATAACCGTAGCCCCCGAGTACCTGGATCGCGAGTTCATTGGCCTGTAGCCCGTAGTGCGAGCACCACGCCTTGCAGACCGGGGTCAGCAGCTCAAGCAACAAATGCGCATCGTGGCGACCCTCGTTCAGGCTTGCGGTTCGCTCTTCGTCAACCAGTCGCGCCGCGTACAGGCACAGCGCCAGGCCGCCCTCAACGATCGACTTCTGGCGCAACAGCATCCGCCGCACATCGGCATGTTCAATGATCATGACCTGGCCGGTGGCGGGGTCGCGTTGATCCGGGTGGCGGCCCTGCGGGCGCTGCGCCGCGTAGGCCAGGGAATGACGGTAACCGGCATAGGCGACAGCCACTGATCCGAGACCGACCTCGAGCCGGGCCTCGTTCATCATGTGGAACATCTGTGCGAGTCCGCGATTCGGTTCACCGACGAGTTGACCGATGCAGTCGCCGCCCTCGCCGAAATTAAGCAGGCAGTTGACGATCCCGCGCTGGCCCATCTTGTGATTGAGACCCGCGAGCACAACATGATTGTCATGGTGGCCATCGTCGCCATCCGGGCGCAGGCGCGGGACGAGAAACAACGAGATGCCTTTCACGCCCGGCGGCGCGTCGGGCAATTTGGCCAGTACAAGATGGACGATGTTCTCGGACAGTTCGTGCTCGCCGCCGCTGATCCACATCTTGCTGCCGCGTATCCGGTAGTCGCCATTGCCGATTGGCTCGGCGCTACAGCGGATATCTCCCAAAGATGAACCCGCATGCGGCTCGGACAGACACATTGTGCCGAAAAAGCGTCCCTCGTACATGGGCAACATGTAATCGCGTTTTTGCAGGTCACTGCCAAATGTGGCGAGCAGGTTTGCGGCGGCGGTCGTCAGCAGGGGATAAGAGGCGGCGCTCAGATTTGCGGCGGCGAAAATTGCCGCGCAGGCGCTGGCCACAGTGACAGGCAGTTGCATGCCGCCATACTCATAGTCCGCATGAGTGGCGTGGAATCCCGCTGCGGCAAATGCTGACAGTGCCTCCGCCAGTTCCGCTATCAGTGCGACTTTGCCGCCGTCGTAATGCGGCTCATTCGCATCGAGCTTTGCCGCATGCGGGAAAAATCTGCTGGTGGCGATACGCAGCGCCAGATCCAGCGCCGCGGTGCAGGTGTCACGATCGTGATCGGAATAGCGGTCGCGAGCACACAATTCCTCTGTATCGAGCACATCGAAGACCTGGAATTCTATATCCTGAAAGTTGATGAAGTCGCTCATTCAGACGGATCCGTGGCCGCGGCGGCGGCGGTTAGTATGGCCAGCGAAGCCCGAAGCATGCCAGAGCGCGCGCCATGTGCAAGTACGGCCGCTGCAAACCTGCGATGCGCCTGTCGATAAGGTAGAATCTGCGCGATTGCGACAGCGCCCCGGCGGCGATCATCGCGGCGCGTGCGAGTTGAATGGCCCGAACCAATTATCAGAGGAAGATTGTAGTCATGAAGACGACATTGAGATGGACGTTAGTGGCGCTTGCGTTTGCGTTTGCGTTTGCGGCAGGCACGGCAACAGCTGCGGGCGACCCTGCGGCGGGCAAAGCTCAGTATGGCACCTGCGTGGCGTGTCACGGTCCGGCCGGACAGGGCAACAAGGCACTGAACGCGCCGAAAATCGCCGGTCAGTCAGACTGGTACCTGACCCGTCAATTGCAGAATTACAAGAAAGGCATTCGTGGCACCCATGCCGGTGATACCTATGGCAAACAAATGGCGCCGATGGCAATGACCCTTGCCGATGACGCCGCGATCGCGAACGTTGTGGCCTATATCACTACGTTTCCCGACACTGCGGCCCCGGCGACGGTCACCGGCGATGCGGCTCGCGGCGAAGCATTGTACAAAACCTGCATCGCCTGTCATGGTGCGAAAGGCGAGGGTAACAAGGCGTTGAACGCGCCGAAGCTGGCAGGCATGAGCGACTGGTATGCGGTTACCCAGTTGCAGCACTTCAAATCCGGCGTTCGTGGCTCGCATGCTGACGATACCTACGGCAAGCAAATGGCACCAATGTCGATGACGTTGGCGGATGACAAGGCCATCATGGATGTTGTGGCCTATATAAACAGCCTGGCGAAATAATCAGGAGCGGTTGGCCGGTAGCGCGAAACGCCCGCCCTGTGCGGGCGTTTTTTTATCCGGCGGCAAGACTTACCGTTGGCCGCAACTTGCTGTAGGGCACTATTTCAATGACCTCTTCAGCGCGCAGACGCGTCTGTACGCTGCGCCACCACTCGGCCGAAATCAACTCGCCATGGTACTCGGCGAAAATCTGCTTGCCCTCTTCATCCAGCCCCAGAAAGGTCAGGAACTGTTCCGGGAACACGTCATCTTCGCCAACATAGAACCAGGCGGCAGCACGCATTTCATCTTCATAGCTTTGTGCCTGGGGCATTTCGCGAAAGCGGCAGTCCGTGATCAGGCAGAGTTCGTCATAGTCATAGAAAATAACCCGGCCGTGACGGGTGACGCCAAAATTCTTTGACAAGAGATCACCGGGAAAGATGTTGGTGGCGGCGAGATCCCTGATCGACTGGCCATAGTCGATGACAGCAAGTTTCTTTGCCTCCGCCGACGCTTCACGCAAGTAAATATTCAATGGCGTGAGTTGCCGTTCGACATAGCAATGTTCGACCAGCAGGAAATCGCCAACGATCTTGCACGTCGCTGCGGCCTCGCCCAGCAATTCATCCAGCAGTTCCGGAGCGAACCGTTGCAGCGGAAACTCAAGCTGGCGAAATTCCTGGGCGTCGACCAGGCGGCCGGCACGATCGTGTTTGAAAACGAGGCTGTATTTCGCTTTGACTTCCTGTGGCGAGCTGGTCTTGGGGTAAGCGAAGCGGTCGCGGATAACTTTGAAGACGATGTCATAGGAGGGCAACGTGAAAACCGCCATAACCATGCCTTTCTCGCCTGGCGCCTGGATCAGCTTGTCGTCTGACTCGCCAAGATGACTGAAGAAACTGCGATATCGCTCGGTCTTGCCCTGTTTTGCCCGCCCCAGCACGGTGTACAGCTCGCTGGTCGGTTTGCGTGGCATCAGTGATTTCAGATAGACAATGGCATCGGCGACCGTCGACAGGTCGACATGAAAATACGACCGCGTGAACGAGAACAACATGCTGACTTCGCTTTCCGACAGCAGCACGGTGTCCACCAGCAGTTGGTTATCGGTATTTTGCAATGCGATCGCCATCGGCACTCGCAGATCCTCGCCTTCCAGGTGACCAACGATATAGGCACGGGTGCTTTGATAGAAAACAGGCTCAAGGACCTGGACCTTGCGCATCGGTCTGGCGCCCGCGAGCGAACGCCAGTGCGTATCTATCTCGGCGGCGATATAGCGCACGCTGCGGTCGATATTGCGATACGGCACAGAGAAATTGTAGAAGCCGAGTAGTTCGTCAACGAGAAAACGGGTAGAGCCGCGCGAGTGCAATGTATGACTCGGGGCAGGCGTTTCGACCTTTGCGGTTGGTTTGATATCGAGCGCGATGTACTCGACGCGGGCATCGACGCCCAGCGTGCTGAAAACCCGCCGCGTAATGGAGCTGTAAAAAGTCTTCATGAACTCGGAGTCGAGATAGGGCTGAATGAGTTGCGAGAACTCAGTTTTTATTTCCGCCCAGATCGCCTTGTCTTCGAGTTCGCTGCCGAGTGCCTTGCGCAGCTGTTCCAAAGCAGCGCGGATCCACTGCTCGTAAAGATCGATACGTTCTACGGTGTCCTGCTGCCCCTCTTTCCACTGCCGTTTCGCGAAACGCGAAACCGCGCGTCGGCTGATGCGACGGAACTCTTCGTTATAACCGAGGAACGCTTCAAAGATAATCTGCGCGCTTTGATTTACTTGTTCGTCTCGCACTCATCACCATCGGTGGCGTTGTCGTTGCCACTCCGCCGCCCAGCTAATACCTCAGTGGCGGCCGCGCGACGACTTTGCCTTTCATATGCCCCGTTGCCGGGCACCTGTTTCATTGCTGCGCAGTCCCTGACGGGCTGTGCCACCCGGGGCTGACCGGCCGGCCAGTCCCGCCGCCCCCGCCAGATCCCGGGCAGGAAAGCAGGGCCTAGATATTGGCAATGAGATGATCGGCGAACTCGCTACATTTTACCTCGATCGCGCCATCCATCAGACGGGCGAAATCGTAAGTCACCGTTTTGTGCCCAATCGTCTTGTCCATGCCGGCAATAATCAGGTCAGCTGCCTCGGTCCAGCCCATATAGCGCAGCATCATTTCGCCCGAGAGAATCTCCGAGCCGGGGTTTACCTTGTCAAGATTGGCGTACTTCGGTGCGGTGCCATGGGTCGCCTCAAACACGGCATGACCCGTGTCGTAGTTGATATTGCCGCCCGGGGCGATGCCGATCCCGCCGACCTGTGCGGCCAACGCGTCCGACAGGTAGTCGCCGTTGAGATTCATTGTTGCGATGACGTCGAATTCCGCCGGGCGGGTCAGCACCTGCTGCAGAGTAATATCGGCAATCGCATCCTTCACCAGGATCCGGCCGGCGGCCAGAGCGGCTTCCTGCTCGGCGTTGGCAGCAGCAGCCCCGTGCTCGGCGCTGGTTCGCTCCCATTGCTCCCAGGTGTAGGTTTGCTCGGGAAATTCCGTTTCCGCCAGCGCATAGCCCCAGTTGCGGAACGCGCCCTCGGTGAACTTCATGATATTGCCCTTGTGGACGAAGGTCAGGCTCTTGCGGCCATTATCGATGGCATAACGGACTGCGGCTCGAACGAGGCGATCGGTGCCGTCTTTTGATACCGGCTTGATCCCGATTCCCGATGTCCCGGGAAAGCGTATTTTGTTGTAGTGCTTTGGAAACGCCTCTTTGAACAGCTCCAGGAAGCGGGCACATTCGTCACTGCCGGATTCGAACTCCACACCGGCATAGATATCCTCGGTGTTCTCGCGAAAAATCACCATATCCACCTGGCCCGGATTGCGAACCGGCGACGGCACACCGGCGAACCAGCGTACCGGGCGCAGACAGACATAGAGATCCAGCATCTGCCGCAGCGCTACGTTGAGCGATCGGATGCCACCGCCGACGGGGGTGGTCAGAGGGCCCTTGATCGAAACCAGGTAATCGCGACAGGCCTGCACCGTTTCCTCCGGCAGCCAGTTGCCAAACTGGTTGTAGGCTTTTTCGCCGGCGAAAACTTCCATCCACATCAGTTTGCGTTTGCCACCGTATGCTTTCTCAACCGCGGCATCGAAAACTCTGACCGCTGCCCGCCAGATGTCGGGACCCGTACCGTCGCCCTCGATGAATGGAATGACAGGGTGGTCCGGTACCATCAGTTTGCCGTCGCTGAGGGTAATTTTCTCGCCACCTTCGGGTGGCACAATGTTCACGTCTGCCATGCTTGACTCCGCTCCTGATTAGTTTTTTTACTTCTCGATCCGGTCCTACCGTTGCGGCGCTGCCGGCCCGATGGGGCGTAGCTGCTATTGTGCTTTTCGCGGCAGCGCCCGGCACCCTGATAGACCGCGAAACGAAGAGTCTACCAGTTTGCAGCGATGCCAACATCGGGGGCAGGCAGGCTTTCGTATTACTCATATCCAAGTCATTGAAATGTAGTTTTTTCGTCATCGCGCGGACCTGGGTGGCACGCATCCCGAGCGCATGTCGGGAAACCGCTTTACGCTGTCTTTCCAATACTGGGGCAACACTGAACTCAGACTTTGCCGCGCACTGAAGCGGCGCTCGCGCGTGCCCCGGGTTCAGGCAGGTTTTCCGGTCATTAGACGCCGCGGCGACGGCGTGTTCCGGCACGCGCTGATCATGAGTCTGCCGCTTTCGGCGGGCTGACAAGGGCGGCTTACAGCTTTCCGTATGGTCATGGCCGGCAGTGTCGGTGCAGAGTTGTACAAGTTGCTCAAAACCACGCTTGCGCGCGGGCGTCCCTGTTTCACTTGCGACGAAATCTGTTGTCGCATGCCACCGTTCGACCGTTATGGTTTTCCGTCCGGCCATACGCTGCATGCGCTGTGCTTCAGCACTGGCGTGCTGCGCGAGTTTCCGTCACTCGCTGCCGTTCTGGTTCCGTTTGCCGGCCTGGTGATGCGGTTGCGCATGGTGCTCGGCCTGCATTATCCGGGCGATGTTGTGGCCGCAGCGATGCCGGGCTGTGGCCTCGGGCAGATTGCCGTGCTGCTCTTTGCCGACGTCTGGCTACTCTCAGGTTCCGTCGTAACCGACCTCGAGAAACACGCTGCGATCGCGGCCTGGGAAATAGCGGTAGCTGCCAAACGCGAAATCGGCGCGCTCGGCGTAATGGGTGTTAGTCAGATTGCTGACCCGCAGCGTGACCAGCCAGCGCAGGCCGATGGCCTGTTGCCAGCGCAGGCTGAGCAGATCATGACCGTCGTAACGATGGGCGTTGGCCGCGTCGAGATAGTAGTCACCCATATGTACCCACTCGAGTTCAGCGCGGCTGCCGCCGCCGGATTGCCATGCCAGGCGTGCGCTGCCGAGTTGACGCGGCGCGGTGTCCACATCATTGCCGTTCTCGATCACCTCGGCGGCGCCGACGAACTGATCGAAATCATACTCATGCCGGGCGTAGGTGGCGCTTGCGGCAAAACTGAATCCGGCGCCCAGCCTGGCCCTGAAGTCAAGTTCGGCGCCGCGGTGCAGGCTGCGGCCCGAGTTCGAGTTGAATCCGTCCGCATCGCGAAAAATGAAATCTTTCTTGTGCATGTAGAAACCGACCAGTTCGATGAACGCTCTTTCGCCGAGCCAGCGATACCCCATCTCGACACTGTCGATTGTTACCGGGTCGATAGAGTCGCTGCTTTGTTCGGTCTGCAGCCGGTACAACTCCGTTGTCTGCGGCGGACGGAAGCCACGGGTCGCCGCGGCATATACCTGGTGACGCTCATCCGGGCGCCAGCTGAGCGCGACGCGCGGTGCCGTCTCGCTGAACGAATCGGTACCGTCCGCCGGCCGGTAGAAACGGCATCCGCCAAAACCGCACTCATTGCCCTGGTCATCGGTATTGCCGTCCAGCATTTTGTTGTCATAGTCATAACTCAGATACTCGAAGCGAGCACCGAGTTGCAGCATCCATTGCGGGTTCACGTCCCACTGCAGCTGGGCGTGCGATGCCAGCAGGGTCGAAGTGACATCGTAGTCGTAGTGATAGCCGGCGGGGCGTGTTGCAATAAGAAAATCCGAGCCATCGGTAATTTCGGAACTCTGAATTTCTTCGAGAAACCCGCTCGCATATTCACCCGTGAGCCCGGCCTGCCAGCGCAGTTTCGGCGCCACGGCGTCGCCGATGGTCACCTCAATGCCGGCCGATTCCTGCCCGTTCTTCTCGACTGGCTGGCCCGGCAGGAAATGCTGCAGGAACTGCATGCGCGATCGCCGAGCGTAGGGCGTTACCGAAATATCGTATCCGTTGTCTAATATCCGGTTCCAGCGCGCCGACAAACGCTGGCTCTCGGCGTCGCGGTAGGCCTCCGGGAACGGATTGCTCTTGCGCAGGTCATTGTCCTGGTAGGCATCCTTGCCCTGGATGAAACCCGCTGTCTCCTGGTTGAGGTTGGTCGCGGCGAAGCTGGTCACGAGACCACCACCTGCAACCCGGGTCTGCCAGCCGGCGTTCAGTTTTTGCTGGTCATAGCCTGAATCATCACGCCATCCGCCATCGTGTGTGCCGTTCGCCAAAATGCGGAATCCACTGTCGGCGCTGTCCCAGCCGAGGTCGACTTTTGCCCGTATATAGCCATCCGGTCCGGCCTCGATCGATGCGCGGCGTGCCCGCTCCGGCCGGGCCACGAACACGTTGACCATGCCGTGTAAAGCATTTGAGCCGTAAAGGTTGCTGGCAGGGCCACGGACAACCTCTACCGCGTCGGCCTGCTCGCTGTTGACTTCGAAAAGTTCGTTGACGTTGCAAAAACCGGCTGGGCGCAGAGACAGGCCATTTTCCATAAAAAGGAAAGCACCGCAGGAACCGGGGCCGGTCAGTACGGGCGACCTGATCGCGGTAAGGCTTTCCTGACCGCTGCCGCGGCTGATCCAGACTCCGGGGTTACGGTACATCAGTTCGGTCACATGAGTATGACCGATGAGTTCCACCGTTGCCGCGTCAACCCTGCTGTTGTTGCCTGGCAGGTTCAGCAGTTGCGTATCGCGGCGTTGTGCCGTGACTACGACAGTCTCGAGCAGGGTGTCGCCTGGCCCGGTCTGGGCGGCGGCTGTGGTTGCGCTCAGTAGAGCAACGCAGGCATAAAGCGAGCGCCTCACATCGGTTGTCAACGCACCCACCGGATCTTTAGCGGTGGTCCTTGACCACCAGAGTCGGACCGCTCGAAGGGCCGAAGACATGCTTCGCCAGCACGCCGTAGATATGTCCGCATCGGTCGCAAAAGACGACATGGAACCACGGGTTGCCGCCCTTTGCCCGCTCGCTGCTCTCGGCCGATACGATGTTCTCTATGCCCTCCGCACTGCATGCGGGGCAGGTAGGATCCGCCATGTCGCGCTCCGTGTTAACTGAGGATCAACAACCCCGCCATGTCAGGGTGCTGTGTTCTGTCTGCCAGCCGGATGCGGGTCGTCCGCGACCCGCTCAATACGCTCGACAATATAGGTGGGCTGGTCACCACTGCGTGAGAATCGATGCTTGCTGGTGATTTCCACTAATGCCGTTTCGCGCTCGCCGTCGCTGCCAAACCAGCGCTCTGCGCTCCAGTCCGCACCGAGTACCGATGCAAAGGTGTCGCCAGCGGGTAGCGAGAGGCGCAAACCGTAATTGCGTTCGCCGTCGTGCTGGCCGGTATTCAGATTATGAGAGTGACAGATTCGCATATTCCGTCCTATCGTGTCGGGAAAGGGTATTATTCGTGGCCCCGGATAGGGGCGCAAGTCAGTTGGGGGCGCAAACTGATCCGGCAGCGGCGGGGGCGGCTATGTGCGACCGGCCGACTCAGTGGGAGGATGCTTGAAGCAACCAGTAGCCAGCAACGGTGAGTTCTTCGTTGTCGGTGGTCCGGTACAGCCGGACCGCGACTGTTACGCGGTGCGCGCCGCGGACCAACTCCTGCGCGAGCATCTCGAACGCGGCGAACATTGCCACGTACTTGCGCCGAAGCAGACCGGAAAGACCAGCCTGGTTGCGCGAATTTCGCGGCAATTGCGGCAGGAGGAAAGGCTGGTTGCGGTTGTTGATCTGACTCAGATCGGGAGTCCCGACAAGCAATATGCCCCACGGCGCTGGTACTACGGTCTGGCCTACCGCATCGCTCGCGACCTGCGCCTGAAGGTCGATCTGCAGGCGTGGTGGCGGGCCAAGGAAAACCTTCCGAACCCGGAGCGACTTGTTGAATTTTTCTGGGAAGTTGTGCTCGCGAATACCACGGCATCGGTCGCGGTATTTTTCGATGATCTTGAGACCCTGGTGGGTTTGCCCTACGGCAGCGAGTTTCTGAACAGCCTTCGGGCCTGTCACGATCGCCGTGCGACAGAGCCGGATTTTCTGCGGCTGACGTTTGTGCTGCTGGGTGTCGCAACTCCCGGGCAGTTGCAGCCGGACCCATCGAGCGGTCTTTTCCAGGTGAGTAATGCCGTTCCGCTCGATGATTTCGAACGCGAACAGATCGCGCATTTTGCCCCTCACCTGGGAGCTGACGCAGGACTGCAGGATGATCTGCTCCGCAGGGTGCTGGAATGGACCGGTGGACAGCCGTACCTGACGCAGAAACTGTGCAGGTCGGTCGCTCGATCTCGTGACAGGGAACCGGATTGCGACAGCGTCGATCAGATTGCGACGCGGCTCTTTCTCGCCCCGAACTGTCTGCGTGACGAACCTCATCTGAACGCGATAAGGGTGCGGCTGCTGGAGGGCGGTGACAATGCCGAGCCGCTGCTGACTCTGTACGGCCGTCTGTGCAAGGGCGCGCGTATCACCTGGGATCCGCATTCGCAGTTGCATCGTTCACTCGAGCTTTCGGGGCTGACCACGGTGGGTCCCGACGGCAGACTGCAGATTCGCAATAAAGTGTATGCGGATGTCTTTACAGCGCGCTGGGTCAACCAGAGTCTCCCTTTCAAATGGCGAGTCGTGGCATTGTTTGTCGCGAGCGTCGTGTTCGCGGTCCTGTTGCCGCTGTGGTATACGCAGGTGTTGCCGCGGCCGTACGTCGAAACATTGAGCATTGCGACGGAAGATGATCGCGTGGCGATGGACGCCTACGCGTCGCTGCGGCGGATTCCGGGATTTGGCCGCACGGCTGACCGCTTGCTGGCGGCGTTTCTCGAGCGACGCATATTGAATACCGATGATTTTGCTGTCGCTCAGCAATCGTTGCAGCAACTGGCGGCGCTGGAAGGGCGGGAGGCGCTCGCCGGTGGCCTGCTTGCGGCGTACTGGCAACGCCGTGCCCATGCTGTAGAGGCGTTGCAGAAGCGCGATGAGGCGATTCTGTATCGGGTCGAGGCACTCGCCGCCGGTGACGAAACCGAACGCGGTCGTCTTTATGATCTGTTCGGCCGCGACTTGCCGCATCTGCAGGCAACGATACGCCCGCGCGGTAGTCTCGAGAATGCGGTGTTGAGCGACGATGGCACAACTGTAACAACGTTGAGCGATGGCAATCTGGTGCGCCGCTGGAGTGTCGCCGGCGATGAGCCCCGGAGTAGCGCTGGCAACGCTCTGCTGGCGCAGGAATTCGTTCCGCTTACGCGCCGACTGGAGATTTCTCAGGAGGGAAAACTAAATGCCATCGAGCTGACAGTTACCCTCAATCATGCGCGACCGACCGACCTGTACTTCGTACTCACCAGTCCGTCGGGCAAGGCGATAGAGCTGGATCTTACCCGCGCCGACGAGGCGCGCGATATTGACTACATTTTTAATACCGCTACTTTCGCCTTCAATGCCGAGAGCCATCGGCAGCTGCAGCTCTTGCGTGGCGATCCGCGCAATGGTGTCTGGACGCTTTCGGTGGAAGACCAGGGCACCGGTGTTACCGGTACGCTCGAGACCTGGGGTCTGCAATTCAATCCGCAAGCGATCGCCGTGGTTACGGACAAACTGCAGCGCGGGCTACTGTTGCCCGATCCGCGGTCGACGGAGAACGTCAGGGTGCTGATTGCCGGTGACGGCCGGATCGCCGCAGCAACTGCAATCAACGATCTCGGGCGTGGCCAGATTACGACCTGGGATCTCGCGCGCGGCCGCCTGCTAGCGCAGATTCCCGAGCGCACGGGCAGTACGGTAATGAGTTTTGCCCTGGATGGGGATGCGTTGCTGGTTACCGCCACGGACAATGCCGCGACGGAAGTGTGGGACACCCGCGGCGGCCAGATGCAAATGGCGCTGCGTCCGCAGGGTTCATTCGTCGTGCCGCCCGCGGTGTCCGGCGACGGCAGGTTTTTTGCGCTTGCATATGCGCCGGCGCGAGGCGGGACGGTTGTCGATATTTATGAAGTCGGCGTGGATACGGCGATAGCGAAAATAGCGACCGACGCCCAGATTACCGAAATCTGCCTCGCTGCGGACGGGCGGCGCCTCGCGGCGATGGCGCGTGACAATTTGTTGCGCGTATGGGATGTCGCTGCAGAAGTCACGTTGAGCGAGTCGTTTCAGGACACCGCGCTGACACGGATGTCGTTTGACAGCAGTGGTGATTGGCTGGCGGCCACCGCCCGCGACGGCTTTTTGCGTGCCTGGGATCTGCGAAACGGGACAGCGGAAATTGCGAACTCGGTGCAACGTCTGCCGCATGCCTACCCTGAATTGCTGGTCGTGGGCAGTGGCCCGGGGCAATTCCTGATTTGGCGATCGGCCTTTGCCGCGCAACTGATCGATCTTGGCGCTGGCCGCGCCATCACGCCGCAACTCCGTCATGCAACGTCGATCGAGCAGGCGGCGGTGCCGACTGTGATGGCATCGCTGGCCGGGTCGGCGCCAGTCCTGATCAGTGCCGAGCGCGATGGCATCATCCGTGTGTGGGGTACGGCGGAGTCGGACAGCGGCGACAGCAGCCTTATGCTCGACAGAGAGGTGGCGGCGATCACTCCGGACAGCACGGTTTTCGTGGTGTCGAGCAGCGGATCGGTGGTGTTTGGCCGCCGTTCGGACTCCGGCCGTTTCACGGTATCCGAACCGGTGCCGGCGCACACGGCCGATATCGACTATTTGCATATTTCGGACGATGGCAGGTGGCTGTTCAGCGGCGCGGAAGATGGCAGTTTCAAACTGTGGGATATGGCCACCGAAATGCCCGGAGAGGTGGAATTTCGCAACGATCTGGGTGCGGTCAGCCGCGCCGAGATCAGTACCCGCGGCAACGCGATTCTGACGGTGGGTGCCTACGGGAGCCGCGTCTGGAACGCGCTCGATGGGGCCATTCTGATGGATCTCGCCTCGCTACAGATATCGTCCGCGATCACGCTGAGCGATGACGGCAGGTTTGTTGCCTTGCAGGTCCCGGACGGCGCGGTCGAGATCCGCGCGGTTGCCAATGGCGAGGTCGTCAGTCGACTCAATATCCGTGCGCGGCTTGCGGCCTTGCGCTTCGCGCCGGACGGCGACAGGCTGCTGGTGGCCCGCGATGACGGCTCTCTTGTGCTGTGGGAGTGGCGTGAGCCGCGTCAGTTGGGTGAGCCCTTGCGCCTGGGAGGCAGGATGCTGGATGGGCGTTTCAGTCCGAACCAACGCGGAATGCTGGTGCGAACCGATGGCTGGCTCCATCTTGTCGCGTTGACACCGTCCGGGCCGCTGACGCGGGTCAGCCTGCCGCAGAACGGGGTTTCCACCGGAATGCCAGGGTTTGGCGATCGCGCGGGCGAGAGCCTGGTATTCCCGCCCGTTTCGGCGGACGCCCCACCGGTGGTGATGGGTCTGGACGGGTCATCCGCGGATATCGTTGGCGGCGAGCCTGGCGCGTTGCGGGGCCAGTGGCAGCGGCGGCTCGGATTGACTGTTGCCAGCGATGGAGGCATCGAAACCAAACGGGAGCAGACGCCATAGTAATTTGCTGAAACTGCGAACTGGCGCAAGTCACGGCGCTGCCATTTCGGTAAAGTTCACATAAGCCGGGTGGGCCCTTGTGAGGCTAGATTAAGTGAAGTCGCTACGTTTGTTGCCAGTCTTTGTTCTCTTGTGTGCCTGCGGGGCGGAGCCGCCGCCAGCGCGCACGGTAGATGAGTTCATGGCTGATCGCGTCATCCTCGATGCGACGCTGTCGCGGTGCAACAGCATCGGCAGCGAAAGCGATTTCGAGAAACGCGAATGCAGCAATGCCAACAAGGCAGTCGAAAAACTCTGGCGCCAGCGCGAGCAGGAACTGGCGGAAGAGCGCCAGAAACAGTTCGATGCAAAACGCGAATCGTTGCGTCTGAGGCAGGAAAGGGAAGAAGCACTGCGTCGCGCACATGAGGCCGAACAGCGGGCGCGGTCGATGGATGTATACGGCGGACAGGTTTTCGCCGAAACGGCCGAAGGAATCGCAGACGGCATGACGGGTGGTCCGAAATTGGGTCAGGACGAGCAGTCGGCGCAGCTGGAATGGACCGATACAGTTGCCGCCGGGAGTGCTGATGCTACTTCTGAGCAGCCGCCGGCGTCGGAACAGGCGGCCACCGCCGCGAACGGGTCGACGGACCTGGAGGAACGAATCCGGGCCCTGGAGGAGGAGTTGCGGCGACGTCGGCTCGAGGCGGAACCGCCGTCGGATGCAAGCCCAGCGGACGGTGGCTCCTAGGCACCGCGCTTAGCCGCTTGCGGCCGCAAGCGGCTCCGCACTCAGATCATCAAAGTTGCCACGCCCCGCTGGCCAGTGGCGCGCGCCGGTTGCCGGGCTTTGCCAACAGCATTTGTACGTCGCTGATGTGACGCTCGTCGAATCCGCCCTCGCAATAGCACAAATAGAACTCCCACATACGCACAAACGACTCGGGGTAGCCGAGGCGGCGGACTTTGTCTTGCTCGGCCGTGAAACGGGCACGCCAGCGCCTCAGGGTTTCGCCATAGTGCGGGCCGATGTCATCGATATGAAAAACCCTCATGTCGGTGTTCCGGGTAAGCGCGTTCGCCATGGCAGTAACGCTGGGCAGAAAACTGCCAGGGAAGATAAACCGCTTTATGAAGTCGACGGTCTTGCGCGCGGCCTCGTATTGCTGATCGTTGATGGTGATCGCCTGCAGCAGCATCAGCCCGTCGGGCTTCAGTAGGTCGCCGCAGCGCTGGAAATAGGTATCCAGGTACTGGTGTCCGACCGCTTCGATCATTTCGATCGATACGATTTTGTCGTATTGCCCTTGTAAATCGCGGTAGTCCTGCAACAACAAATTTATCCGGTCAGATAAACCGGCCGCCTCGATGCGGTCCCGAGCCAGCGTGTTTTGTTCTTTCGAGATCGTCGTCGTTGTTACACGGCAGCCATAGTGGCGCGCGGCATGCATGGCGAAACCGCCCCAGCCGGTGCCGATTTCAAGAAGATGATCGTCCGGGCCGAGATCGAGCTTGCGGCAAATCAGATCATTCTTGTAGTCCGACGCCTGTTTCAGGGTGGCGACGCCGGGCGCGAAAATCGCGCACGAGTACATCATCGTCTCGTCGAGAAACAGGGAAAACAGATCATTGCCGAGATCATAGTGGGCGGAGATGTTCTTGCGGCTGCCGGCGACGCTGTTGCGGTTGAGCGCGTGGGCCAGGTTCAGCGCCGGTTTCGATAGCGTCGCCCAGGCATTGTCAATGCCGTAAAGCACGTCCTTGTTACGCAGCAGAATTCTTACCAGCGTTGCCAGATCATCGCAGTCCCAGGTCTGGTGAATGTAGCCCTCGCCCGCGCCCACGCTGCCGCCCAGCGCAAAATCGGCATAGAACTGCGGGTCGTGGACCTCCACGCGGGCATGCAGACCGTCCGTCGTGGGTGCGCCAAACCGATGTAATTCGGGACCGTCGACCAACTCAATGTAGCCATGCTCAATTTTGCTCAGGCGCTTCAGGATCGCGCGCCGCGAGACGTTTTGAATGATGCCGGGACGACGGCTGTCGGGACTGTTGAGTTCGCGCGGAATGATACTGCTTCTCATCGATAATTCTCTGGTTGAGGTGAAGGCCGGGAATGTCTCGGATGGGGGTGGAATGGCACGCGCTTGAGCCACAGTTTCAATGCCTGCCAATGGATGGCCAGCACGACTCTCATCGTCATAAGAGGAAAGCGCAGCAATACGCCGGCCATCGTTGCCGCTGCGAGGGGTTTGCGGCGCAAGTCGAGAGTCACATCGAATTGCGCTTCCCCTTGGCGAAAATTCTGCATGTTTACACCGAGATTGCCGTCTGGCTCGGAAAATCGCCATTTGTACTGCATGTCCATCGGCATGAATGGCGAAACATGAAATTCCTTGTCGAGACGCCACTGCAGAAGGTGACGGTGCATCTCAGCCTCGGTCCGCGGCAGCACGTACATGTGCCGTTCGCCCCACGGTGTGTTGTTGACTTCGGCTACGATGGTCTCGACCCGCGAATCGGAGGCGTCGAAGCAGTAATAGAAGCTGACCGGATTGAAACAGTAACCAAAGTAGCGAAGATGGGTCAGCAGCCTGATGGGTCCGTCAGGACTGCTTCCGCTGCGCTGACGCACCAGTTCGCGAATCTGGTCGCCGAGCGGTCGCTGCGGGTCGCCGTAATGATCGCAACGCCGGAACGAGGCAATATTGCTCCTCCCGCAGCTCCACAGCCACCGTTTCCGGAACACACCTGGCAATTCGTCCAGATCCAGGTACATCAGAAAAAGCGGGTAGGAAAAGGAGTGCCGGGCCGGTTTTTTACGCGAGTGTCTAACTCGCCCGCGATAAATACAGCTTTTCATCCTGCGTCCACTCCTGAATTTCCTGCAGTGCCTGCAGACCGCTGACCATCCCGTCTTCATGGAATCCGTAGCGCCAGTATGCGCCACAGAAAAAACTGCGGTTGACGCCGCTGATTTCGTGGCGTCTTTTCTGTGCGGCCATTCCGGCAGCGGTAAACACCGGATGGTGGTAAGTGATTCGTTCGATAACTCTCTCGGGAGCGATCTCCTGATCGTGATTGAGTGTTACGCAGTAGGTATCGTCGGCAACCAGCCCTTGCAGAACGTTCATATTGTAGGTGACTGCGACCCGCGCAGCAGGTTGTTTTGGCACGTGGTAGTTCCAAGCCGCCCACGCCGCTTTGCGGCGCGGCAGTACAGAGCTGTCGGTGTGTAGGACGGCCTCGTTTTCCTGGTACGGAAAGGCTGTGAGGATGGCGCGCTCCGCCGCACTCGCATCTGCCAGCAGGGCGAGGCTCTGATCGCTGTGGCAAGCCATTACTACCGCATCAAAACGCTCGCATCCGGCGGTGCTGGTTATATCGACGCCATGGCGATGCCGGGTCACCTGCTGTACCGGACTGTCCAGACGAATACGGTCGAGAAAGGGTCGTGCCATGCGTTCGACGTAGTTTCGGGAGCCGCCCGGCACGACATACCAGTCAGGTCGCTCTCCGACCGTCAGCATACCGTGGTTGGAGAAGAACCGGACGAAGGAGCGAGCCGGAAATTCGAACATCGCGGCGGGCTTCGCCGACCAGATGGCAGCGCCCATCGGAATAATGAAGTAGTCGATGAATTCGCGTGAGAATTTGCCTCGGGCGAGAAACTCCCCGAGCGCAAGTTGCGGCGCATCGTCCTCGAGCAATTCGGGTGCCTCGCGATTGAAACGGAGGATATCGTTGATCATGCGCCAGAAGGAGGGGCGGAAAAAATTCCGCCGCTGAGCAAACAGCGCAGCGCGTGACGCACCGCTATATTCGAGCCCGGAACGTTCGCACTTGACGCTGAAACTCATTGCGGAGAGTTGCGCATCGATGCCGAGATCGGCGAGTAGCCTTGTGAAGTTTGGGTAGGTGACGTAGTTGAACACAATAAATCCGGTGTCCACGGCGAGCATTCCGGAACGGGTTTTCACGTCGATCGTGTTGGTGTGGCCGCCGACATGGGAGCCGGCCTCGAACACGGTAATGTCGTGATCGCGGTGCAGACCGCGCGCGACCGTCAGGCCGGATATTCCAGAGCCGACAATGGCAATACGTTTTCTCAAGAGCGTGCAACCTTTGGTGATGTGTGCGGGGGCAGGCCCGGGGTGAGGCGAGCGTTGCAATCGCCCGCCAGCGCAGCGCGTCCGCTGCGCCGTCGGCGCGAGTCGCGCACTGCATCCCGTAGCGGTTCCAGGTCCCGGATCGGTTTCGCGGCGGCCGCAACGGGATTTGCCTTACTCACCGCGATTCGCTCCGGTCCGCGGCCGCGGTAGTCAAGCTGATGGCGCCGATTTCCGCGCTCACAAACGCGCTCCCGTCAGCGCCCGCCGAAGTCTGTCGCTGCGGCTTTCCGGGTGCAGCCAGATGTCGAGGAGGGCGGGTCCGAAATCGGGGTCGTCAATCTTACCGACTTCGCGCTGATTGAAGAAAAACCGCGTCGGTCCGCCGACTTCAACGACAGTGGTGATCTGATCGCCGGGGCTGACGTCGGGCCAGATTCGGGCAACCTGTGCGCACCAGGATTCAGTGCGTGGGTCGCGGATACCCAGCCGGGCCCATTCACTGCGGGCGCTGTCTACGAGCTTGTCGCTGGGAATATTACGGGCGTAGTCGATAATCAGTGCAACCTGCTGGTGCCGATGCACCGCATCGAACTGCCCCTCCGGCGTCCACAGGCTCGCTTCGTAAATTGGCAGTCCGAACCACTTTAGTTCGCCTGCCCCGACCAGCTGCAACGATTCAGCACTGGCCGAAGGCGGCAGCATGGCACGTGCGCCGCCCACACTAATAAGCATCAGGCCGGCCACCAGCAAAATCCGGCACAGGTGTGAAGTCAATCTGGGCGAATAGTATGACATCTGCTTTCCACTCGTTCGGCATGAATATGTCGTGGTTGCCACGGGCCACCACAACGATTTATTCGCGGTCGGAAGCAGGCCGGATTCGCGGCCGATGGATTCAGCTGACGTAGTTGCTGGCGGGAATGACGGGGACGTGCAGGGCGGCAGCGACCGCGCGCAGTAGCTCGCGCTCTGAGACCACGACGACGCCATCGGCTTCGACGGTTACCACGGCAGCCTCAAGAAGACGGCGTTTGTCGCGAAATGCGAGTCCGTCCAGGGTTTGCAGCGCATTATCAAACCGCATGGCCCATCCGGCGGCAGCAGGTGTGGAGGCAGCCATCGGCCTGGTCTGAGCGGCAAAAAACTGGTCGAAACCGGCCTGCGCGGCCTCGTCCTGTCCGTCGCCGCCTGGATGGCTGTGACGCGCGAGCGTGTGGAACAAGACTGTGACCGCTTCCTCTACTTGTGCCGGCCGCGGTCTCGCTGTTTGACGGTAGCCCGCGCTCAGCAGGTCCGCGCAGAAGGCATCCATCAGCTTGAGCAAGGAGAATTCGAACGCATCGATTGCATCGTCGGCTCCGGCGAGGCGTTGGATAAGATGCGAAAATCGTTTGATGCGTTGTACCGGGTAACGACGCAGTGCCGGCAGGCAAATTTCTGCGATCGGTAGTTTAAGCTCCGGGTCGATGCCGTCGAGTATTTTCGCCCCCCAGCGCACCCCATGGAGGCCGCTCTCGTCCAGTGCGTCGGTGAGAATCGCGATCTGCCTGGCGCGAACCGCGCCATTGCTGTCGAGCAGCAAAGCCAGCAAAATCTGCAGCGCCCGTTCCGGTGTTCGTGCTGCGGAGGCTACAACCGGCGGGATTGCAGCACGCAGCGCAGCCGCCGCACCAAGGCTGACCGCATCCGGCTCGGCAGCCTGGCGGGCAAGTTGGGTGACTGCGGCGACGCTCATGCCGGCATCGACATCGGCGGTCGCGGCCAGTGCAACCTGTCCCGCGTCTGCCGCCAGCGCGGATGCCGCGGCATCCGGTGCTGCCGCGCCTGCTTGCGAGTCGGCGGCCGTTCCGGTGAACGCAGGATCGAGCGCTCGAATCCGCTCAACAAGTGGAGGATGGGTCGAAAGCCAGCCCGTCATGGCTTTGCGCCCGGAACCGAACAGCATGTGGCCGTATTGCTCCGGGTCGGAGGCGATCAGGCGGGTGCCTTCGCGGAAACCGCCGATTTTCTTCAGTGCGCCGGCCAGTCCGGTGGTGTCCCGGGTGAACTGCACGGCAGAGGCATCCGCGAGAAACTCACGCTGGCGCGACACTGCCGCCTGGATGAGGCGGCCGAAAAACAGGCCGATGTAGCCGACGATCAGTAATGCCAGGCCGGCAACCAGGGCAACAGCGACCGCGCCGGAACTCTGATTGTCATTGCTGCGGAAACGGCTGTAACGCATGCCGCGTAGAATGCCGCGTCCGATCAGCGCTATGGCGAGAATGCCGAAAAGCAGTCCGACTAGGCGCAGGTTCAGGCGCATGTCGCCATGGGTGATGTGACTGAACTCGTGCGCGATAACTCCCTGCAGTTGCGCGCGATCGAGCGCCTCCAGGGCGCCGCGGGTCACCGCGACGGCAGCGTCGGCAGGACTGTGGCCCGCGGCAAAGGCATTGATCCCCGGCTCCTGCTCCAGCACGAAAACGTCGGGAACCGGCATTCCTGCCGCTATGGCCATTTCTTCAACGACGTTATAGAGCCTGCGCTGGTCCGGATCGCGGGTGCTCGGGTCGACCATGACTCCGCCGAGAGCGCGCGCGACCGTGGCGCCACCCTGACGCAGGGTCAGCGAACGCAGCAAGCTGGCGACAGCAATAAAGGCGAGAACGCCGACACTGAATAGCGCGAGACGGGGAAGATTGCTGGCAAACCAGTCTGCGTCGGGCCAGCGCAGCGCCAGCGTCTCGCCCTCCAGGCTGTTTAAGACGATGACCAGGATCACATCCAGAGCGGCGACCAGCACCAGCAGGGCAATGACAAATAGCAGGATCAGGTGGCGGCTGGTTTTGCGCGCCTGGTCCTGTCGGTCATAGAAGTCCATGCATCAGCAGCGTGAGGCTCTAGTTGAAAGAGACCTTCGGAACCTCGCGTTTTTCCACCGATTCGATCTGCAAAAACTCGGCCGCCTCGAAGCTGAAAAAACCGGCAAGCAGGTTATTCGGGAAATTTTCACGTGTGTTGTTGTACTGCAAAACCGCATCGTTGAAGGCCTGACGGGAAAACGCCACCTTGTTCTCGGTGCTGGTGAGTTCCTCCTGGAACTGGATGACATTCTCGTTCGCCTTGAGATCAGGATAGGCTTCCGCGAGTGCAAACAACTTGCCGAGCGAGCCTGTGAGCGCGGCCTCGGCTCCGGCCAGTTCCTGTATCGCCTTGGCATTCGACGGATCGGCCGCGGCATTCTTCAGCCCCGCGACTGCGGTATTGCGCGCCTGGATGACGGCCTCCAGTGTTTCGCGCTCGTGGCCCATGTAACCCTTGACGGCTTCGATCAGGTTCGGGATCAGGTCGTGGCGCCGTGTCAGCTGCACGTCGATTTGCGCAAATGCGTTTTTGACCCGGTTACGCAAGTTGACCAGTCGGTTGTAAATACTGACGCCGAAAAACACCAGCAAAGCGATCAATGCAAGGAGAATCCAGAATCCCATCTATTCAGCCTCTGCGTTCAGTTAGTGAAAGAAGCATAGCCCGAGCCTGCCAGCTACGCCATAGGGGTGGTGCTGCATGGATGCCCGCAAAGCCCTATTATGCGCAGCGAGATGTTGCCACCGGGCCCTGACGATGCGTCTTTCCTCGATCTGTCTGCTGCTGTTTTTGTTGTTTGCCGCCGATGCCCGCTCGGAGTGGGTTGCGGACGACCGCGCGATAATGGGGACCAGTGTCCGCGTCGAATTGTGGCATGCCGATCCGGGCAAAGGGGCCGAGGTGCTCGAAACGGTCATGGCCGAGATGGAGCGGATCGATGCGCTGATGAGCACCTACAAGGAAGACAGCGAGATCTCGGCGGTCAACCGCGATGCAGCGAACTCCGCGGTCAGTGTCAGTGATGAGCTCGCGGGCCTGGTCGCGCGGTCGCTGGAATTGTCGCGTCTGACCGGAGGCGCTTTCGACGTGACGTATGCCAGCGTGGGTTACCTGTACGACTTCAGGGCACGCCAGCGGCCGCAGGCGGGACAGATTGAGGAAGCGCTGCCATCGGTCGATTACCGATTCGTCGACGTCGATCTCGACCCGCCGGCCATTTCCTTTCGCCGTGCAGGTGTGCGAATCGACCTCGGCGGAATCGCCAAGGGTTACGCGGTAGAGCGCGGCGCCGCGATATTGCGCGACAACGGTGTCGAGCACGGCATCGTCACCGCCGGTGGCGATAGCCGAATCGTCGGTGACCGGCGTGGCAAGCCGTGGGTAGTCGGGGTCAGGCACCCGCGTGACAAACAGCGGGTTGTGACGCGCATGCCGCTGCGCGACGAAGCGATCTCGACATCCGGCGATTACGAGCGGTATTTCGAAGAAGACGGCGTGCGTTATCACCACATCATCCAACCGACGACCGGGCGCCCGGCGGGTGCGGTTTACAGCGTCACCGTGATTGGTCCCGATGCGACGATGACCGACGGTCTGTCGACCAGCGTGTTCGTACTAGGTGTCGCCGCGGGGCTTGCACTGGTGGAGAGGCTGCCGCAGTACGAGGGTGTCATCGTCGACAGGAACGGCGCGATGCATTACACGTCGGGTCTGACTGCGCCGCAGTAGGCAGGCCTGGTGTCCGCAAATGGCGACGCGAATACTCGATGCCATTCAGACAGTTAGCGCAGAGCGTTCAACAAGTGTAGCCAGACGCAGACAGTCAACACCGTCATTTCCGTATCCAGAGTGAATGTTGTTTTGAGATAAAGCTCTTAACTGATTGAAATAGAGATATAAAAAAACTCTGGCACACGCCTTGCTTGAATTCCCCTGCACTTTCTCTTTCGGATACGGCGACACGATTGCGTGATCGCGGCATGGGCCGGGCCGGGCTGTTAAAAGCCGCGGTCCGGTTGCGCCGGTTCTGACCGCAATTACCGGGCAACGCTTGTGAGAACCAGTTCACATGCACCCCCTGGGCGTTATGTCAGACTCGCAATCGTGCTGAGAAAGGCAAACCCGCCGAAAGGTGGGGACGCAAAGCTACCGGTCTACGGGGAATCCTATGACAGCGGGGCCACCAGCGTGACTGCCAGCGGAGAGGATCCATGCCGCTGCTGTCGCACTCGGTCCGCTTCCACTCCCTGGAAAGCCGCTTCTGCGTCCCCGTCACGGCAGGTCGGGACAGGTTCTTGTGGAGTGGCCGAATGGCAGATCGTCTCAAGCTGTTTTTGATTATCGCGGTGCTTTGCGCCGGGACGGCGGTCGGCGCCGCCGATACCGGTGTCGCCGCGCCGAATTTCGCCCTCAAAGCGCTCGACGGAAAGAACTACCGGCTCAGCGAATATCGTGGCGACGTCGTGCTGCTCAACTTCTGGGCGAGCTGGTGCGGTACGTGCCGTTCGCAGTTGACCGGCCTGCAGGAATTCCACCAGCGCTATCACGATGCTGGCCTGACTGTGCTCGGTATCAATATTGACGAGCACGATCATGACGCCAGTGATCCTGCCTCCGGCCTCGAATTTCCAATTTTGCGCGACACCGGGCACGACGTCAGCGAACTTTACGACCTCAACCGTCTCCCGCTTACGGTACTGGTCGATCGCGATGGCGTGATCAGGCATGTCTATGACGGCAAGGCGGCGCGCAGCAGCGACGCCTATCTTGCCGATCTGCGAGAGCTACTACGTGAGTGAGCAGTCATCCGGCCGCGGGCCGGCCAACTACGGGATCAGGAACATGTATCGAGCGCTAGCCAGTCTTTGCTTTGCTGTCATCACAGTGTGTTTGTTCGCAGTGGCACAGGCCAGTTCGCCGGAGCCGGCTGCCACCGCCGACGCCGTCGGCCTGGACGAGCAGGTACAGGCTCTGAAAAAGGAAGTCATGGATCTCAACCGGGACCTGTTCATCCTCGAGGAAGAGCTGTTGTTCCCGGCCAATACCCAGATCGCAGTCTTCGTTTCCATGGATGTCGGCGAGTTCTTCGCGCTGGACTCGGTTCAGGTAAAGGTAGACGACAAGGAAGTGGCCAATTATCTGTACACCGAACATGAGACCGAAGCGCTGCATCGCGGCGGCGTTCACAAAATATTTACATCGAACCTGCGCAGCGGTGAACACGAGATTGTTGCGTTTTTTACCGGCGTCGGTCCGCATGGGCGCGATTACCGCCGCGGTGCGAGCGTCAAATTCGAAAAAGGCATCGGGGCCAAGTTCCTCGAACTGTCGATTTCCGACAAGGCCGCGAAAGCACAGCCGGAATTCATTGTGCGTGAGTGGGAATAGGAGCCGCGGTCGCATCGGGTGCCTGACATGATTCGCAGTCTCCACAAGACGCTTCTGGCTGTATCTGCCGCGCTCACATTCGCGGCAGCCGCACCGGCTAATGCGCAGCCGACCGAGGTCCAGGACCTGCACTATGGTGAAGTGCTGTTCTATTTCTACAGCGAGGATTATTTCTCGGCGATAGTGAATTTGCTTGCCGCGGAAGAATCGCAGCGACTGACCCGCAGCGAGACCGAGTCGCAGGTCCTGCTGGGTGGGCTGTATCTCTCGTATGGCCTGCATGACGAGGCGGACCGAATTTTTCATAGTGTGCTGGATGAATCCGCCGAGCCGGCAATACGCGACCGGGCATGGTTTTTCCTCGCCAAGATCTGGTATCAGCGGGGCTATCTCGATCAGGCACTGGCAGCGCTGGATCGTATCCAGGACGACCTGCCGCAAGAGTTCGAGGAAGAGCGGCATATGCTCGTTGCCCAGGTTTTGATGCGGGCCGGGCGCTACGAGGAAGCGCTGGCACGGTTACAGGGCTGGGATGAGAAGTCGGACTGGTCGGCTTTTGCCCGTTACAACATCGGTGTTGCGCTGGCCCGCAGTGGCCGGGCCGACGAGGCGCAGCAAGTTCTGAGCCGCGTTGGCGAGATGCGCGCGCGCAACGACGAGATGCTGGCGTTACGCGACAAGGCCAATCTGGCCCTCGGCTACATGCTGCTGCAGGAAGAGAAGCCCGAGCCGGCCAAAGATGCCCTGCAACGGGTCCGGCTTGAGGGCCCGTTTTCCAACAGCGCGTTGCTGGGCGTTGGCTGGGCGGATTCCGCCGACGGCAATTTCGAACGCGCGCTGGTGCCGTGGATGGAATTGCGTCACCGCAGCGTCGCCGAGCCGGCGGTACAGGAGTCCCTGCTCGCGATCCCGTACGCGATGGGCAAGATGGAAGCGGGCACCCAGTCAGCACGGCATTACCAGTATGCGATTGAAGCTTACAGCGAAGAGATGGGCTATCTCGATGTGGCAATGGACCGCGTCCGCAACGGTCTCCTCATCGAAGACCTGCTTGCCGCGAACGAAGATGAGCGGCGCGGCTGGTTCTGGGAGCTGGACACGTTGCCGGCCAACCGGGAGATCCGCTACCTCCATCACATGCTCGCCAATCATGAGTTCCAGGAGGCGCTGAAAAACTACCGCGATCTCGAATTCCTTGGCACCAACCTGAGTAACTGGACCGAGAGCATTTCCGCGTTCGAGGATATGCTGGCGACGCGCCGCCAGGCGTATGCCGAGCGCATGCCGCGAATCGAAGAGGCGCTGGACGACGTCGATATCGAGGCGCTAGATGCGGCTCGCCTCGAGCTCGAGAGCGAAGTCGAGAGAGTCACGCAGCAACGTGACGTGCTCGGGTTGGCCGATAGCGAGGAATTGCGTCAGTGGCAGGTGCTTGACCATGCTGCCCAACGCCTGTCGCTTCTGCCCGACTCTCCTGATGTCAGGGCATTGCGCGACAAACAGCGCATCCTCGCCGGCCACCTTTACTGGCAGTTGAATGACCAGTACCCGGCTCGTTCCTGGGACACGCGCAAGTCGCTCAGATCGCTCAATCGGATAGTCCGTCAGGCGATGCAGCGCCATCACCGGGTCGAGTCTGCACGTGAAGCGGTACCGCAGCAGCTTGCCGAGTTCGAAGGGCGAATAGCTGCAATCTCGCCGCGTATCGATGCGCTGCGCGGCCGTCTTGCGTCTCTGCTCGATGCAGAGCAGAACCACGTCGAGATGCTCGCTGTGCGGGAACTCTCGCTGCAGCAGAATCGCCTCGAGACCTATCTCGTGCAGGCCCGCTTTGCGCTGGCAGCGATCTATGATCGTTATGCGGAGGTCAGTCCCTGATGCAGCCGCTGGCACATTTGCTGATGCTCGCATGGTTCTGGCCATTTGCCGGTGACAGCGACGAAGCCGCGACGATTGGCAGTCTCGAAAAGAAAACGGTCGAGATTCCGGCTGCGCAGCCGCTCGCACATGGACGCGATGCCGCCATGGCGAATTACCGCGAGTTTCTCGACATGGCTTCCGACGATCCGTTATTGCGCGCTGAGGCGATGCGCCGGTTGGCGGACCTCGAGCTGCAGAGCAGCGAGGACCGCCAGGGCGAGGGTGACGCAGTCGCCCTCGAGCAGGCGGAACTGGAGAACGCCGTGACAATGTACCGGCAGCTGCTCGAAACCTATCCGGACTATGAACAGAACGACCGTGTCCTCTACCAGCTGGCGCGTGCCTACGAGAGCACCGGCCGCGCGGACGAGGCGCTGGATGTGTTGGGCCGGCTAATCGCCGCGTACCCGGACTCACCGTATATCGATGAAGCCGAGTTCCGCCGCGGCGAGATTCTGTTTATCAAGAAACGCTATGCAGAGGCGGAGACCGCCTACGCCGCCGTGATCAGGACTGGCGACGACTCGCGGTTTTTCGAACAGAGCCTGTACAAACAGGGCTGGGCGTTTTTCAAGCAGGGACTGTACCCGGAGGGAGCCGAGGATTTTCTGTCATTGCTCGACCGTCGCCTTACGCCGCTGGCACGTGAGGATGGCAGTTTCGATCTGACCGAGTTGGCCCGCGCCGAACGTGAGCTAATCGATGACACGTTGCGGGTTCTGTCGCTTGGATATTCATATCTGGAAGGCGAGGCTTCAATTGCCCCGAGCCTCGACGGCCATCGCGAGGATGTGTACGGCTTCTTGCTCTACCAGTCGCTTGGTGACCTATACCTGGCGAAGGAGCGCTATCACGATGCCGCAGACACCTATCGCGCTTTCGTGGCCCGGGCTCCGTTACACCGCAATGCGCCGGCATTTCAGTTGCGCGTGATCGAGGCCTACTCACAAGGCGGGTTCCCGAGTCTCGTGCTGGATGGCAAGCAGACTTTTGTCGAGGAGTACGGGCTCGACCGCGAATACTGGCAGCGTCACGGAGTCGCAACCCAGGCGGAGACTGTTGCGGCGCTGAAGGCAAACCTGATGGATCTGGCGCAGCATTTTCACGCCCTCGCGCAGAAGGACCAGGGCGAGGAGGATTATGCGCGTGCCGTGCAGTACTACCGCATGCATATTGCCTATTTCCCGGAAGACCCGGACAGCGCGAACACCAACTTCCTGCTGGCCGAATTGCTGTTCGAGAGTGGCCGATATCTCGAGGCCGTCGCGGAGTATGAGCGCACCGCCTACGACTACCCAGCTCATGACAAGGCGGCAGAAGCCGGTTATGCGGCGTTGGTCTCGTACCAGAAAGTTGAAGACGAACTCGCTGCCGAGCAGCGCGATGAGTGGCACCGCCGCTCGATTGAAAGCAGCCTCAGGTTTGCCGGGCAGTTTACGGACCACCCGCAGGCGATGGCCGTGTTGACCAAGGCCAGCGAGGATCTGTTCGAACTGCAGGAACTTGATCTCAGTATTGCCGTAGCAGACCAGGTCATCGAATACGGCAGTGCTGCGGCGGATCAGCTTGTCGTGGTCTGGACCGTCAAGGCGCATGCGCTGTTCGATCTCGAACGTTTTTCCGACGCCGAGATTGCCTATCTGCAATTGCTGTCGCTGACCCCGGCCGATGACCCCGGGCGCAGCGAGATCAGCGAGAGAATTGCCGCGAGCGTTTACAAGCAGGGCGAATTCCGTCGCGCCGAGGGCGATATGGCCGGCGCTGCCATTGACTTTCTGCGGGTGGCGCAGGTGGCGCCCGGCGCCTCAATCGTCGCCACGGCGGAGTATGACGCGGCGGCGGCACTGCTGGTTGCCGAGGACTGGCACGGCGCTATTCCGGTGCTGGAGCGTTTCCGCCGCGACTACCCGGAGAACGAGTTTGCCTTCGATGCGACGCGCAGCCTCGCGTTGGCATACCGCGAAAGCGGCCAGGGTGTTGCCGCGGCCGACGAGTTCGTTCGCATCGCATCATCCGACGATGCCGGAATCGACATGCAGCAACAGTCTCTGCTGGAAGCAGCGGATTTGTATGCAAATGCCGGAGATGCGCGCGAGAGTGCGACGCTCGAAGCCTATGTCGAGAAGTTTCCGTATCCGCTGGGGCAGGCGCTGACCGCGCGCGAGCGGCTTGCTGGCCTTGCAGGAGAAGCAGGCGACAGCGCGGGCCGGACTGCGTGGCTGGAGTCGATCATCGAGGCGGATGCCGGGGCCGGCGCTGAGCGCTCGGTTCGCAGCCGCACCCTGGCGGCACACGCCAGTCTCGAGATCGCCGAACCGAGTTTCCATGCATTCGAAGGCGTGAAGCTCGTCGCGCCGCTGAAGCAGAGCATAAAGCTCAAGAAGGCGGCAATGGAGGAAGCGCTCGGTGCCTATGGCCGGGCCGCGGATTATGGGATAGCCGAAGTGACAACAGCGGCAACCTTTTATATCGCGGATGTCTATTTCCAGTTTTCGCGCGACCTGTTCGATTCCGAACGACCCGACGATATGAGTGCCGAAGAAGCCGACCAATACGATCTTTTGCTCGAAGAGCAGGCCTATCCGTTCGAGGAGCAGGCGATCGAGATCCATCAGGCCAACACGCAACGCGCCAGTGACGGCGTGTACGACGAGTGGGTCAGAAAGAGTTTTGCGCGTCTGGCTGAGCTGTTGCCGGCGCGATATGCGAAAGCAGAAATGGGAGTACAAGCCGTTGAAAACATCAACTAGAACGAAACTGGTAGCGGCGCTGTCGATTGGCGCGCTGGCCGGGTGCGCATCGGCACCGCAGCCTGAGCCGCAGGCGCAAGACGCGGAAGCGGTCGTTCCCGAGACGGCGATGGTCAATTTCGTCGATGGTGTGGCGCTGATGTACGGTGGCGAGGATGGCCGTGCCCAGGAGATTTTCGAGCAACTGGCGAGCGCTTACCCGCAGTTTTCGGGGCCGTGGACCAACCTCGGAATCCTGCACTTGAAGGGCGGGCAGCCGGAGCGGGCGGAAGCGGCATTTGGCGAGGCGCTGCGGGTCAATCCTCAAAGCGCAGCGGCGTGGACCGAGCTCGGTATTCTGTATCGTCAGCAGGGCCGTTTCGAGGATGCACGCGAGGCCTATCAACAGGCAATTGCGGTCGATCCGCAATATGCGCTCGCCTATCGTAACTATGGAATTTTGCTGGATCTGTACCTCGCTGAACCGGAGGCGGCGTTGGCGGCATACCGCAGTTACCAGGATCTCGACGGCCAGCAGGACGAACAGACGGAACGCTGGATAGTCGAAGTCAGCCGCCGCGTCGATGCCGAGCAACGCACTGCCCAGGTGTCGCCGTGAACGGCAAACTCTTCGTTAGCGGGATTGCAGTACTGCTGGCGCCACTGGCGATTTTCGCCAATGAGGCGGCGAGCCCTGTTGCTGCGACCGATGATCTGCAACCGGCGGTCTCGTTTGATCGCGCGGGCGGCGACCTTGCCACGGCCGCCGTGGCGGAGCCGACGGCGAGTGGTGCAGAAGATGCAGAACCCGCTGTAGTGGAGCCGCCAGCGGTTGCGCGCAACGCCACTGCAATGGACAGACTCGATCTTGACAGCACTGTCATTACCGGTAACCAGGAGTTGCCGAAAGTTCTCTATATCGTGCCATGGAAAAAGGCCGAACTCGGGCAGTTGCCGGGTCGTCCGGTAAACAGCCTGGTCAACGAAATTCTCGAGCCAGTTGATCGTGACGAATTCCGTCGTCGGATTGACTATTACGACACGTTATTCGGGACCCGGGTCACAGATTCATCCGCGCTCGATGAGTAGATTTGAATTAGTACGCTTATGTCAAAACTGGAGGAATAGTCATGGAAATTTACGCAACCATCGTGAGCTTTTTTCAGGATGGGGGTTTGTTCATGTACCCGATCGTGCTCGTGTTTGCGATCGGCGCTGCGATTGCCATAGAGCGATGGGTTTTTCTTAGCCTGTCCGGCACCCGCAACCGGATGATATGGAACAAGCTCGCCCCTATGTTGAAAGCCGGTAACTACAAACAGGCACACGGTGTTGTGTCCTCTTCCAAGACCGCTGTGGCGCAGATTCTGTCGTATGGACTGAATCGTGTTCGTAACGCGCGCCGTCGTGACGATATCGAGAAAGCGATGGAAGAGAGCCTGATGGAAGTCGTGCCGCGCCTTGAAAAACGCACCCACTACCTGGCGACTTTTGCCAATATCGCCACGTTGCTCGGACTGCTCGGAACCATCATTGGCCTGATCCGTGCGTTCACGGCGGTATCGGCGGCGAACCCGGCGGAGAAGGCGGACTTGCTTTCGGCCAGTATTTCGGTGGCAATGAACACGACCGCATTCGGGTTGATGGTCGCTATACCGTTGCTGCTTCTGCATGCATTGCTGCAGACCAAAACCACTGAGCTGGTGGACAGTCTCGAGATGGCGTCGGTCAAGTTCCTCAACACGCTTACGGAAGGGAACTCGCAGGAGGCGGCCTGATGTATCAGCGATCCCGCAGGCATCGCCACCGCGAGGTGGCCGAATTGAACATCACGGCGTTTATGAACCTGATGGTGATTCTGGTGCCGTTCCTGTTGATCACCGCGGTATTTTCCCGCATGGCTATCCTCGAGCTGAATCTCCCGGGGTCTTCCTCCGCTCCGGGCGAACCGCCGAAGGAGCTGCAGCTGGAAATTACCGTGCGCGCCGATGCGCTGGAGGTCGGGGATCGCAGTGCGGGAAATCTGCAGCGGTTTGAGCTCAGCGATGGTGAGTACGATTACGCCGCGCTGTCGCAATATCTGCAGCAGGTCAAGGCGAGGTTTCCGGAGAAACTCGATGCGACCATCCTGCTTGAGCCTGAAGTGTCTTACGACATTCTGGTGCAGGTGATGGACACGGTACGGGTTGCCGATGTCGTTCAGGCGGCGAATGTAGTCAAGGCCGAATTATTCCCTGAAATTGCGATTGGAGATGCGCCGTTATGATCAAGTCGAAACACGCGCGCCGTATGCAGAGTCATCACAAGCGCAATCGCGGCAGCACCGCGTTGAACCTCGTGTCGCTGATGGACATTTTTACGATCCTGGTGTTCTTCCTGCTGGTGAACAGTTCGGACGTGCAGGTGCTGCCGAACGCCAAGGACGTCGAGATGCCCGAGTCTGTTGCTCAGGAAAAGCCGCGTGAGACCGTGGTGATCCTGGTAACCGATGACGACATCCTGATCCAGGGCGCGGCCGTTGCCAGCGTTGCCGATGTCATGGCGCAGAAGGGGCTGGTAATCGAAACCTTGAAAACGGCATTGGTTTCGCAAACCAATCGCATGATGGATCGTGAAGTGGCAGCCGATATCGCCGGGCGCGAGGTCACGATCATGGGTGACAAGGAGATCCCTTACCGGTTGCTGAAAAAGGTTATGGCGACCTGTACCGATGCCGACTATGGACGAATCTCACTCGCTGTAATGCAGCGCGGCGCAGAGACAACCGCGTAAAAGGAAGTATGGCATGACGACCACGTACTACAGAATCTATGAGCTGCCCTGGTCGCTGTCGGCGACCGAGGAAAAGCGCTTTCGCAAGATTCTCCTGAACGTTTGCGGAGTGTTGCTGGCACTGGCGATCCTGATGCCGTGGTTGCCGAGGCCGGACATCGATCGCAACGCGGAGCAGCAGATTCCCGAGCGCTATGCGCAACTGATTCTCGAACGTAAAGAGCTGCCGCCACCGCCTCCCGTCGTGGTACCGCAGAAAGAGCCAGAGCCGGAGCCGGAACAGATGGTTGAGCAACCCAAGCCGAAACCGGAGCCCGAACCGGAAATACGGCAACCGGAGCCGGTTGAGCAGCCAAAGGTTGCGAAGGTCGATGCGCGTGAAAAAGCCGCTGCCAGATTGTCTCCGTTTATGGAGGAACTGGCCGAGCTGCGCGATAACCAGGCTATTGCTTCGGTCAAGACCCGGCAATCGCTGGATGCGGGTGTCGGCGACGGCCCCCGCGACGAGCGTTCCCTGATCACATCGTCGGTCGGTAAGGCATCCGGGGGCATCAATACTGCGGGCCTCTCGCGCAATACCGGGGGTGGCGGACTGGAGGGACGGGAGACCACGAAGGTGGCCAGCGCAATTCAGGCCAAGGCACCCAGCCGCGAGGCACGGCGTGACGGCCAGAGCAACATGGCAGCGCGTTCGCGCGAAGAGATCGAACTGGTTTTCGATCGCAACAAAGGCGCAATTTACGCGCTTTATAATCGTGCATTACGCAAGAATCCGGCGCTGCAAGGTAAGCTCGTATTGAAATTTACGATCGAGCCGACCGGGGCGATCAGTATGTGCGAAGTGGTGTCCTCCGATCTGTCCGACCCCGACCTGGAACGCAAGCTGGTCAACCGGGTCAAGATGTTCAGGTTCGAGGCGCGTGAGGTCGAGACGATAACCACTACCAAGCCCATAGATTTCTTCCCCGCCTGACCTCGGTCGGCGCACGATTCTCCCGGTACTTTGCCCCTCGTCAAACGAGGGGCGTTGCTTTTGCCGCAGACCCGCGACCTGCGCATACGTTGTTGCGCCAGGCGGGATTAACCACCCGGGTATTGCGGCCCGGTCGTGCCGCACTTGCACGGCAGGACGCGCTGGGTTAAACCATTAGCCGTTTTATGCAGGGAAATTGCCTTGCGCCGGTGTAAAGATGGCGCAGCCGCTTCTCTGATGGTGGTGGCGGGAGGAAACAGGCTGATGGTGAGACTCGGGTTTGTGCTGCTGACGGTGGTTCTGGCGCTGTTCGTTGCCGCGCCGGCTGGCGCCGCGTCAGGCGAGACGGTTGCAATTACCGGGGCGCGGGTTATTACGATGCGCTCGGCAGAGATACTGCCGCACCACACTGTGGTCATAGTGTCTGGTGCGATTGCCAGCGTCGGCCCGGATGGCGCAGTGCGAATCCCCGCTGAAGCCGTGACGATCGATGCCGCGGGCCGCTACCTGATTCCGGGCCTGGCGGAAATGCATGCGCATGTCCCCGACCCGGTGAGTGATCCCGCATACCTCGATCGTGTTCTCCAGCTCTTTGTGGCCAATGGCATCACTCTGATTCGGGGTATGCTCGGCCGCCCGGAGCATCTCGAACTCCGGCAACAGCTCGCCGATAACACTCGCGTTGGGCCGCGCCTGGTCACCTCCGGTCCGTCGCTGAACGGCCGCTCGGTGACCACTCCGGAGGCGGGCGCCAGCATGGTGCGCGAACAGAAGGCTGCCGGATACGATTTCCTGAAACTCCACCCTGGCTTGTCCGTCGCCGCATTCGAAGCCATTGCGGCCGAGGCAAGCGGCGTCGGGATGCCGTTTGCCGGGCATGTCTCGGTCGATGTCGGGCTCGCGCGCACGCTGCAGGCCGGTCAGGCGAGCATCGATCACCTCGATGGTTATATGCAGGCGCTGGTGCCTGCTGCGGCACTTCCGGCGCCCGCCGAATGGGGATTTTTCGGTTTTTCGATTGCGCCTCTGGCCGCCGATGGCAACATAGCAGAGTGGGCGGAGAGGACCGCGAGCGCCGGTGTCTGGAACGTGCCAACCCAGGCGCTGATGGTCAATTGGGCGGGCCCTGAGACGGCCGAGGAGTTGCTTGGCCGGCCCGAGATGCGTTTTGTCGCGCCGCGGCTGCGGGCAGAGTATGCGCGGCGAAAAAACGAGATCGCCAGCGCCGGCAATTACACGCCGGATCGGGCAACGGGCTTTCTTCGAATCAGGTCGGAGCTGATCCTCGCTTTGCACAAGGCCGGCGCCGGGTTGCTGCTGGGTTCAGATGCGCCGCAGGTTTTTAATGTGCCGGGGTTCAGCGTTCACGAGGAACTGGAGCTGCTGGTCGCTGCCGGTCTGAGCCCGTATGAGGCGCTGCTGACCGGCACTGCCAATCCGGCTCGCTTTCTCGGCGAGGACGGTCAATCCGGCGTCATCGCGCCGGGGGCGACTGCCGATTTTGTCCTGCTGCGCGACAACCCGCTGGACAGCATTGCTAACACTCGCGGCATAGACGGCGTTATGTTGCGCGGGCAATGGTTCGATCGCGCCGCCCTGGACGCTATGCTCGCAGCGCTGGAATATCCGCCAGAGGGCTCGTGATCGCGTGATGGAGGTGAAATGGACCGCCTGACCAGGCAGGCGCGAATGCGCCGCCTTTTCACTGAAGGGTTTGCGGCAATCGATATTGCCGAACCGTTGTACTCCGTTGACGGCGTGCGCGAGGCGCGAGTCGCCGCGGAGTGGATGGACACGAGTGGCTTGGATATCGTCGGGGTCAGGCGCAATGGTGCTGTCGTCGGTTATGCACGACGAGAAAACCTCGACAGCGGCGCCTGTCTCGATCACATCGAGTCCTTCTACGAGAATCAGATTTTGCCCGAAACCGGCAATCTCGCGGATGCAATTCTGGTTTTGGAAAAACATCCGTTTTGTTTCGTTGCCATGCTTGGGCATGTCGGCGCCTACGTTTCTCTGCGCGAGGTCCACAAGCCGCCGGTCAGGATGTGGTTGTTTGGCATGATCACGATCCTCGAGACTTACATCACTAGGATTGTTCGCGAGAAGTATCCCGACGATAGCTGGCAGCAGGTGGTCAGTGCAGGGCGTCTGCAAAAAGCGCGTACCCTGTTCGAGGAGAGACAGCGGCGAAAAGAGCGGGTCGAGTTACTTGACTGTCTTCAGTTTGGCGAAAAGGGCAGGATTCTGCTGAACGATGACCGCATTCGGGAGGATGCCGGGTTTGGTTCGATCCGCGAGGGCAAACAACGCCTCAAGGAGATAGAGTCGTTACGCAACAATCTCGCCCACTCGCAAGATATCGTCGGTTCCAACTGGACGGTTATCGTCGGATTGTCGCGCCGCCTGGAAACGATTATGACGCGGATCTGAAAGGCTTAGCTGTTCTCGCCCTGCTGACTCTCATCGAACATTTTGATCAAAAAACTGCGAATCGCCGGCTCTGCATCCTGCCGCGTCATCAGTCTTTTTTGCTCCATTATTGCCGCCATCTCGCGTATCGTCCGGCGCCCGTCGATCATCCCCATGAGCAGCGCGTAGACACGGGTCGACATTGCCTGCATCTCGAATGACGGAAGCAACGGAACCGGCTTGTCACGCTCGATGATCCACTCCGGCAGAGCGCTGTGGCGTTGCGCACGCTTGACCGGTTTGAGTTTCTCTGTCGCAAATGTGACTATATTTTCGCGGCGGCCATGGCGGCTCGCCGGCGAGCACATGTAAGGGATCGTGGTTTCCTGCGGCCGTGGCGCGGCGAAACCTGCCTGCTCAGCCAGTTCGAGGACCTCTTCGAGGCTGTAGCGAAGTGCCGCGTCCTGATGAGCGAAGGACAACGACCCGAACATGACCCACCGTCCTCCCTTGCGCAGCAGGCCGTTGATGCGCCTGGCGAGCGCGGCGAATTCCTCGGACACGATATCCACCAGCCACGGCGTAATGACGGTATCGAAGCTCTCGCGGGCAAACGGTGGTCGCAGTGCATCAGCGAGAATTAGCTGAAAATCCGCGCCGGTCTGCTCCGGAGCGACAAGATCGCGCAATACCGCGCTGTCCGCGAGTCGTCGCGGCGCGATCGGAAATTCATGCAACTGGATGTTTTCGCCACGCAAAAGGCGCGCAGCCAGAAACAGCAGGAAGGGATTGATATCCAGCGCGATGCTGTGTGTCGGTGCCAGTGCACGGTGCACGTCGTAGGCGAGGCGGCAGGCGCCGGCGCCGAGTGTCAGTACTCTTCCAGGCGCGGATTGCTCACCGAGTGCGGCGCTGACAAGGTCGAGAGAGATCGCGTTTTCTTCGTCGCCCCAGCCCCAGTCACGATGAATGTTGGCGTAGTAGGTGGCGATGCCCTGCGGTGCCGGCATTCGCGTCCGCAATGCGAGTTGGGTGGCATACGGCATGTCTCCCGAGACCTGCATGGGCTGCAGCAGCTCTACTAGGGCACGAGCATTGTCGCGATAGGCGCGGGCGAGCAACTCCAGACGCTGGCGCGTCAGCGCGCTCAGATCACGTCCGGCCAGGCGTTGTTCGAGCAGCTTCGCATCGTGGTCGCGTTTGGCGACAACCATATCCAGCCGCTGACGCCATTCTGCGATTGCGGCGGCCGGTTCTGCGAACAACCATGGTATTCCCTCGAACAACGGAAAGCGGGTTTTGCAGCCGCCGCAAAGCAGACCGTCATCGTCCTGTTGCAGAGGGCTGCGGTCGCATCTCGGGCAACCGAGGATCTCATCGTATGGCTGTGTTTGAGTCATGCCTCCCAACCGTGTTTTCTCGCGTCCGACCGGTCCGCGGATCCGCCATTGCCGCGCCGCAGCGACCGCAATCGGGATTGTCGCTGACAGCGCGCAAGGTAACACATGCGAGGTCCGTCGCGACCGCTGCTGCTGCGCGTTTCCGCGCATTGTGGCCGCTGCGGTTGAAGCGCGCCGCCGGTGCACGCAAACTGGCGCCTGAGGTTTTGCCCGGCGACCGGGCAATTAAGTCATGCAACATTGTGCAGCACGGCGGTCAGTCTGTGATCTGGCGGCCTGTCACGGAGTGGCCCAAGGAGGCGCACATGAGATTTTTTATCGCGGTTTTCGTATTGATGGCATCTGCAGCGGCCGGGCTGGCACAGGCCCAGACATCGGGCGAGGCGCTGCCATCCGGTGACGCGCAGACAACAGACTCGCAGGCGGCGACCGCTCCGGAGCATTTGGCGGCAATTGCCTGGCTGAACCTCATTGACAGCGGGCGTTACCAGGAGAGCTGGGATGCCGCCGCAGAGTTGTTTCGTGGTCAGATGCCGGCGCAGGACTGGAGCCGGCTTGTCGCCGGAGTGCGCGATCCGATCGGAGCGGTGCAATCGCGGCGTTTGCAGACGAGCACTGCTGCGGGCTCGTTGCCCGGTGCGCCGGATGGTGAATACATGATGCTTCAGTTCATCAGCAGCTTTGCAAACAAACAGCATGCGCAAGAGCGCGTCACGCTCATGCGCGAGGGCGATGTATGGCGGGTGGCCGGCTATTACATTCGTTAAGCCCGCTTGCGCCGATATAGCCTGGCATGACGTAAATGAACCGGGCCCGCGAGCACTTCGATAGCTGGTTGCGAAGCTACGGCGACGCCTGGGAGCAACGCGATAGTGGCGCGGCCGTACAACTGTTCAGTGAGGATGCGAGTTATCACTGGACCCCGTTCGATCCTCCCCTGGTCGGTCATGCGGCGATCGCCGCGGAATTGTCCGCTGTAACCGCCGCTCAATGCGACATTGATTTTTCATACGAGATACTGAGCGTCGACGCCGAGCGCGGGGTTGCCGCCTGGACGGCGCGTTTCAGGCGATTGGATACCCGGGCGGCAGTCACCGTCGAAGGTGTGTTGAGCGCAGAATGGGATGACGGTGGCGGTTGCCGCTGCTTTCGCGAATGGTGGCACCTGAGAGAGGATGCGCCGGCTGGCTGAACGAAGCGGGCCCGCGAACAGTGTTCGCGGGCCCGTCCTTGTCAACCGGCAGCGGATCAGCCGCCAATTACGCCGTTAACGATCGGGTTGAATGCCGTCAGCTGGTCGCGCAGCGAGACGTTGCCCAGACCATGGTTCTGGAATACATCCGTAAAACGGTTTTGCTCGCCATGGAGGGCGAGATAGTTGAGCACGACGGTCTGAACCAACAGGTTGACATTGTTGGCCGCGGGTGACGATGACGTCTCCACCGAACCGTCTGGTCTGAACCAGCCTATCTGGCGATGCATCTCGGGGTCGAGATTGTCTCCGCTAAACAACTGGGCACGTCCGCCCGGGTTGTAAACAAGGAAAAACGCTGCTGCCGTTGACTGGTTGTCCGACTGCCACTCGAATTTGCCGCGCCCATCGACCGAGTCGTCGATAGTGCTGTTGGCAGACACCGACCCGTCGCTGAATACATACAGCATTAGCGGTACCTGCATGCGGTGAGCGTATTCGAGGCAGGCGCCCATGCAGCGTCCGGCGCGGAAGTCTTTGACCTCGCCCTCGCGGCGCATGCCGCCGTGGTAGTCGTAGCCACCCATCGTAATGGTGCCGGCACCGGAGAAACCGTTGACAACCATTTTCATCACCGCCGAGGTCTTGCGGAATTCGCCCTCGTTGTCGAACTCGGCGCGGCTAAATATGCCGCTCGGACCGAGAATATCCTCATCCAGTTCCGGATTCAGCGTCGACGGGTCACCGTAGCGATCGGTGAGGTCGGCCGCCTTCACATAGCCACAGCGCACCAGTTCCTTGATCAGGTCATCGCGATTTACAGCGGTGTTGACCCGGTCGAGCTTCTCGTCACTGATGCGCTGGACTGCTTCCATCACTGCTACCGCGTCGGATTGATCGAGCAATCCGACCAGTTTGCCGGTATCGACCAGTCCGGTGACATCGCTGGTGCGATCGACTTTGGTCGGGCGTACTCCGACATCGATCATGTCTGCCGGAGCCATTGAGTTGCCACCGGATTCGGAGTTGCGCGAACCGATCAGGGTCAGCAACTCGCCATCCGCACCGGCTTTGTGAATGCCGTACATTGGATTATGCGGGTTGTTCCCGGTGTCATTTTCGGAACGCGCCGGAATCACCGCACCATTGGTGTTGGCCAGTGCTGCCGGCGATGCCTTGTCGAGTATTCCGCGCAGAAAAGCACTGTCGGAATGAAACGCAATCCCCATGTCGGTGTTGATGAAATCTGTCGCCCCTGTAATCGGGTCGGCGACGGATGGCACGACGTCACCTGGCAGGCCGAGTTTGGCGTAGCCAGCGGTGTTCAGAAAGTCCATCTGTCCGCCTTGTTGACCGACGAGGACGTTCGAGCCCGCTATATTTGCGCCGCCGGCGAGATCGATGCAGATGAAAGGCACCTTACCCGCGCCCTGTACCGCGATCCCGCAGGAGTTTCGCAACGCCTGCAAATCCCCGGATAAGGCCGCCTCCGCCGCGCGTGGATTGGCAAACATTCCGAATATTGACGGCCCGAGAATCGTGCCGGTTCCCGCCATGAAGCCCTGGGCGATGAAGTCGCGACGGGTTACTGGCCGTTTGTGATTCTCATGCAGAATCGGATCGTCGATATCTCTTTTCTTGCGCTTTCTTAACATCGTTTTCGCCTCGATGCGTTAACGTTCGTTTATTGCACCAACATCGGTGCGCTACCCACGGCTGCCGCGCAGACCGCCTTGACCACCGTCGCGGTTCGTCCTGCCGGACACCCGCCGCCACAACTCGTAAGCGTGTCGATCAGGCTATCCAGGTGGACCCTGGTGTCGGCCGGATCCGGTTGTGAACCGAGGTTGGTATTTAGCGTCCGCGTGATTAGCGGACTCAAAACCATGTCGCGTTGGGCGGCGCCGTTGAAGGCAACGTTTGCCGCCGCGCCGAAATTGAAACCCGGGAAGTAAGCGGCGCGCAGTGCGTTGTCATCGACGAGAGCGTTGCAGTACTCGATGGCAAGCTGTGCGATGCCGACCTGATGAGCCGAGGAAAATGTCTCTATGTTCTCGACCACCGGCAACTGCTGCTTGACGATATCGAAGGTCTGCTTCACGTCGGATTGCTGCATGCTGACCGTGGTGATCGCCGCTATCGTCGCATTGATCTCATCAAACGTACGGATGCCAATAACCGGCTCCGGGTCGCCGTTGGGTGGCGCTGCCGGCGCCAGCGGCAGTGCCTCGATGCGGACGTTACTGAATGCCCCGAGCTGTTCGAAGCTCAGGAAGAACTCGTCCTGGTCGGGGCCTTTTTGCAGCCCGACGATAGTTCCGAGTTGCGACAATGGCTGGCCGCTCTCGGTGTACGACGCTGCACTGATGGTTGCGTCCATGTTGCCGTAGACCTGACCGACCTGGGCTTCGGCGCCGTTGATGCCGAGCAGCATTCCCTGCACCGGAATGCCATCAGGGGAAGCATTCGGGTCGAGGCTGAGGAATACCGGTTTGTTGAACAGGTAGCTGAAGTTGTCGTACTGACTGACCTCGAACATGATGTACGACTCGGGGACGTCAACAACATCGCCGACATAGAACAGCAGCAGGAATTTCTCGCCGACACCGGCTTCGAAATTCTGTGTCACCTGGTCTGGCGTCATCTTGCGGTTATGGATCGCTACCAGGCGCACGATACCCTGCCACTGGCCGTCGTTCGACGCTTCATTGCCGACGACGAATGCGAAGGTATCATCCCAGTCGTTTAGGGTGCCGCCACCGGCGCTGTCCATATCTTCGGTGTAAGCCCCGTTGACATAGATTTTGCGTCCTTCGACAGGATCGAACGTAGCAACAACATGCTGCAGCGAGGCTTGAAGATCCTCGTCGTTGGCGTCAGTCGCAAGGCGCGGATCGCCGTTACCGTCGCTGATGCTCGAGCGATTGTAATGCTCATAGGTATACAGCCGTTGCATCAGGCTGAAGTTACGTGCCATGTCACCGGCGGAGTAGGTGATGATACGTGCGTCTTCCTGGGCAACATTGGCCGGCACGACCCAGGCTTCGATTGAGTATTCGCCGGTCGCCTTGATCATGTCATGGAGTTTCTTGCTGCTTGCGGTCGAGCCCTGGGCCTTGCCGCCCTTGATCTCGATACCCCAGCCACCAAACCAGGAAATGTCACCCGATAGATTGAGGTTCAGGGCCGGCTCGACGCCGCTGGTGTCGTAAGCAACCGCTCCCTGACCGGTCTTGAACTCCCACATGCCGACGACGTTGGCCTCATAGCGGTTGCCGCCGCTGGCCACTACACCGTCATACAGTGTCAGCGCTTTGCTGACGACCAGGCTTGGGTCTATCTGGGTCGCCTCGATGCCGCCTGCAAGCGTTTCGATTGCCGCCAGCATCTCGCCACCATTGGACGGGCAGTCGGACCAGCAATTATGGAATTCGTTGAGAATACGAGTGACCAGTCGCGAGTCCTCGGGATTGTCCAGGTCAATCTTGGACTGTACTTCGCCATAAGCCTCATCGACATCGGCGCTCGCAAAATAGGGCGATTGCGGCGAATTTGCCGAACTGGTGTGACAGCGTGAGCAGTACTCGGTCAACAACGGATAGACGGTTGCGGCAAAAGCCGCCGAGTCAAGCGGGAAATTCTTGCTGTTGCCCGGGTCCTTGATGACCGGCGCTTTGAGTTCGATCGCGCGGCCACCGCCAGCGGCGGTCTCACCCGCCCATGCGGTGATCCAGGTGGTGAGGATCTCGCCACAGGCTGCATCGCTGTTGAGCCAGCAGTTGTGACCACCCGCCACTTTGCTGACCATGCGCGAACTTTCCGGATCGGTCAGGTCAACGATTGAATTGGCCGCTTCATAGGCCATATTTACATCATCGGTCCTGGCGAAAGCCGGCGACTGTCCGCCCACGGTATGACACGACCCGCAGCGATTGTTGGCTTTCACGTTGTCCCAAACGAAAATCTTGAAAGACTGTACGTCATCGGTGCTTGGCGGGGGGCCGGAATAGTCCACGACATTGGGCGCCGTGGTTTGCGGGTTGTCCTCGGTGCTGACACCGGAACCGCAGGCACTTAGTGCCAGCGCGGCAGCCAGTGCGCCGCTCGCGAGCAAAAGGCGGCGCGAGGCGGTGATGCTCGGATTGCTATTCATCACTTTCATCTGCTGAGTCCTCTTAGTCGCCCATGCAATAGACGGCCGCTTCGGCAAACGTCTGTTTCAGTTTGTAGTTGGTACCGCGTAACGAGGCGACCATTGCGTCGACCTGGGCGCGGTCGCTGTCGTCGACTGGCCCGCGGAAGCACACAGTTTCGAAAACCTTGGTTGCCTGGCATTCAGCGAATGCATCGCTGTTGCCGAGTTCCTGGCCCATGGTCTTGGCACCATTGCCGGATCCGCCGAGGTTCGGGTCCCAACCCAGCAGCGCGTTTTTACCGGCGCGCCAGTAGTTGTCCCAGCGATCATCCGGTGTCGAGAATCCGGGACGGAAATTGTCGGCATTGTTGAAGTACTTGGGCTGAACCTGACCCTCGGTGTATTCGATGCTGCCGGAGTCGGGATTGAAGTTGTAGTAAGCGAATGCCTGCGCCAACGGATCCATGCCGTTGTGACAGCCAATGCAGTTGTTCAGGAACACCCGGCTGTCTCCACCCGGGCTGCGTGACACATCCTGGCGGATCCGATCTGGAATTCGCGAGGTGTCGTGGACCTCTTCCATGTCGCGGCAAAGATGATTCAACATCGTGAAACGGAACATGGCCCGGTTCGTGCCAGCGATGAAAAATGCCTCTGCCGCGGCCCGCGTTGTCATTACCCCGGCCGTCGCATTCGGGGTCAGGCTGGTGACCGCGCTCTGCTGAGTCCTGCGCAGACCGGTTTTAAGGTCAATGCCGCGACTGTCCATTTCCTCGTAATGTGAATTGTTGGCCATGGAGTAGCCGGGCAGCCCAAGATTGTCATTGCCGACATAAACGATGTCGGCGGACAGCAAGGTGTTGAAAGCGACATCATCGCGAACCATGCCAATCACTGTCGCTGTGTAGTCGTTCAGCGGAACGAATACTGATTGTTCGCGGTTGGTCCACGGCGCCGCCCAGTTCTTCAGGGTGAAATTGTAGAAACCGCTGTTTTCCATTGCGGTGTAGGCCGCGCCCACGGCGTCGCCGCCTGCAATATCGGCGGCCATGGAATCGAGCACCGCATCGGTCGGTGGCACGCCGGCGATCCGGTCATGTATTCGACGTGCTTGTTCGCGCGGTCCGGCATAAGCGGGCGCAAGGCTGACCGCCATCAGGCAAAGTGCGGTTAGCGCAAACGCAGCAAGGCGCAATGTCTCGCGTCGGGTCTGTTGTCTAGGCATCGTAAGCATCCTGATCATCGTCCATCCGTTTCCGCTCTGCCGCCGCAAAAAGGGCGGCTCCGTTCGAGCTGGTTTTTAGTAGTAGCAAAAAAAAAACTGCCGCGTAATGTCGAAAATCAGCGACGTCTTAAAACAGCGACACGTTCGTGTTGCCGCACTTCTCAAGTAGTCTCGACTCATTCGGGTTCAGTGCAGGGAAAAAGTGTGAACTGCGTCGCAAAGTGCTTACGTACATAGTGAATCGCGATGCCGGAACCATTTCTGTGATGCCCTTAACAGAAAGGACAATATGTCATGTCCATGATTACGTTAACTTCGCAACCGATCAACGAAAGACCTGGCTCGAACCAGGCTGGGCAAGCAAACGAAAGCGAGATGAGAAGCGTGGCAAAACAAACCATGGGAACCGTTCGCATGAGCATCAAGGCGATGCTCGCGGGCGTAGCTTTGGTTTTCGTTCTGGCCGCATGTGACAGCGGTCCGGACGGCAATGGACTGGATCTTGGTGGCAGTCAGGACGAGGATCCGGTGGTCGTCGATTTTCCGATTGCCTACGTAAAGATGCCGGTGCCGCTAGAGGACGGCGATCTTCGCGAGCTCAATACATTCAACATCGGTGCCGATCTGTACCTGAAGGACCGTGCATCGCCAAGCGCGATTGAATACAACATTACCGGGGCGATCACCGAAGGTTTGTATGACGTCCGTGATCTCGATGTTTCTTTCGACGGCGGCAAGGTAGTGTTCGCGATGCGCGGGCCATTCGATGAGAATCTCGACGACGACGAACAGCCGTCGTGGAATATCTGGGAATACGACATAGCAGCCGATGTGCTGCGGCGGGTGATCACATCGGACATTACTGCCGAGTCCGGCCAGGACGTGGCGCCGCATTATTTACCTGATGGCCGCATTATTTTTTCTTCGACGCGGCAAAGAACGTCCAAAGCCGTATTGCTTGACGAGAGCAAACCGCAGTTTGAAGCGCAGGACGAGAATCGCAACGAACCGGCATTTGTTCTCCATGTTATGAGTTCTGACGGCAACGATATTCAGCAGGTGTCGTTTAACCAGAGTCATGATCGCGATCCGAGTGTGCTGTCGAACGGGCAGGTGATGTTTTCGCGCTGGGATCACGCCCCCGGGGTCGATGGCATTCATCTCTACAAAATGAATCCGGACGGCAGTGATCTTGAATTGTTGTATGGCGCTAACAGCCATGCGACCGGGCTTGACGGCAGCATCATTCAATTTGCCCAGCCGCGTGAGATGCCGGACGGCCGGGTGATGGTGTTGATCCGGCCATTCGAGGACACGGACTTTGGTGGTGATATCAACGCGATCGATATCGTCAATTTCATCGAAAACGAACAAACGACGGTCGCCAATAGCGGTGCCATGACAGGACCCGCCCAGCAGAAAGTGACGGTTAACGACGTTCGCACCGACGACCAGGTGTCGCCGGGTGGCAGATTCATGTCGATGTACCCGCTCTGGGATGGCACCGAGCGCATGATCGTCAGTTGGAGCCAGTGTCGCCTTCAGGAAGTCGGCGCGTTCGATCCCGATGCCGATCCGCTTACGGCCGAACCGGTAACCATTTACGGTTGCACCCCCGACAGGCTGGCTGACCCGGCCTACGAGGCGGCACGCCCGGCTTACGGTCTGTGGGTGTATGACCGTAGCGAGGATACACAATTACCCATCGTGCCGCCCGAGCAGGGCGTTATGGTGACGGAAGGGGTGGTGGCGGCGCCGCGCCCGCGGCCACCGGTCATCCTTGACAAGGTGCCGGGTCTCGATGTGAATTCCGACCTGGTTCAGGAGAACGTCGGCGTTATCCACATTCGCAGCGTCTATGACATTGACGGCGTCGCGATTGCCGATCTTGCGACGCTCGCCGATCCGGCGTTGACCACTGCCGATGAACGGCCGCTGCGATTCGTCAGAATCGTCAAACCGGTGAGCATGCCGGACGACGACGTCCTCGATTTTGACAATTCGGCTTTCGGTGTAAGCGCCGGGCAGGGCATGCGCGAAGTGCTTGCCTACCAGCCCATCGAGCCGGATGGCTCGGTGATGATGAAAGTTCCGGCCAATGTTCCGTTCGCGATAAGCATGTTGGACAAGGACGGCCGCCGGTTCGGTCCGCGTCACAGCAACTGGCTGCAGGTGCGACCGGGTGAAGTATTGGAGTGCGCTGGTTGCCACGACCCGGGCGCCGGTATTTCGCACGGTCGCAACGACGCGTTTGCAGTGGTCAACGAAGGTTCGCCGACGACCGGTGAGCCATTCCCGAATACCGACCCGGCGATATTCGCCGACTTCGGCGAAACAATGGCGCAGGCGCGGATGCGGATCAGTTGCGCGACCGACTGTGCTGCGATGACACCCAGTGTCAATATCGAGTTTGAAGACGTCTGGACCAGTGAGGCGGTGCGGGCGAAAGACGAGCCGTTCGCCTATTCCTATGCCGATCTGGAAACGGCCCTGCCGACGGATCCCAATTGTGTCGACGAATGGCAGCCAGGCTGCCGCATTACGATCAACTACGAGACTCATGTCCATCCGCTGTGGTCGACGCCGCGCCTGATTCTCGATGTCGACGAGGTCACGGTTCTGGAGGATCGCACCTGCACGTCTTGTCACAGCGACCGCGATGCGATGGCGGCGGCGCAGGTCCCGGCCGGGCAGCTTGATCTCAGCGATGGCCTGTCCGATATCGATATGGACCATTTCAAGGCATACCGTGAATTGCTATCCGGCGACAACGCGCAGGAGTTGGTCGAAGGCGCGTTGCAGGATGCGCGCATGGAAATAGGTATCGACCCCGACACCGGCGATCCGATTTTCGCGCCGGTCCCGGTGCCACCCTCGATGAGTCTCGCCGGCGCGCGTTTGTCACCGGCATTTTTCGAACGTTTCGAGGCCGGCGGCGCCCATGCCGGTTTCCTGACGGCCGCCGAACTCAAGCTCTTGTCCGAGTGGCTCGACCTCGGCGGACAGTATTACAACAACCCATTTGAAGCCCCGGTGAACTAGATCATGCGCGTGTTGCCATTACTTACCGCACTGCTTTTTCTGTTTTGTGGCGATGCCTTCGCCGCTCGCGAGGCGTTCGAAGTTGTGGTCAACGATCCATATATCGAATTGCATACCGGGCCGGGCCGGGGCTATCCGATATTTCATGTAACTGAACGCGGGGAGCGAATCGAGGTCCTGAAGCGTCGCACTGACTGGTTCAAAGTGCGTACACCGCAAGGCAAGGAAGGCTGGGTCAAGCGCAAGCAAATGGAACTCACGCTGCTGCCTACCGGCGAGGGTGTCGAGTTTGACGACCCGGTGATGAACGATGTGCTGGCACATCGGTTCGAGTTTGGCGTTCAGGGTGGTGATCTCGATGGCGCAAACCTCATTTCCGCTTATGTCGGTTATGCGCTGACCACTAATTTTACCGCTGAGCTGCGCGGGTCACGCGGTCTCGGTGATTATTCGAATACCTGGCTCGCGAGCGCCAACCTTACCCATACCTTTTTTCCGCAATGGCGGGTCTCGCCATTTTTCTCGCTGGGCGCAGGAGTCGTTCATACCGAACCGAAGTCCACCCTCGTGCAAACCGAGGATCGCACGGATCAGACGGTGCAGGCCGCCGCTGGCGTGCGCGCCTATCTGACCCGGCGATTCATATTTCGCGCTGAATATCGCAATTACATGGTTTTAACAAGTCGTGACGACAATGAGGAAGTAGACGAATGGACGGCAGGTTTTTCAGTATTCTTTTGATCGCGGCTTTTCTCAGTCCGGTGCAGGCGGCGCTGGCGCAGGAAGAGCGGCCGTCGTCGCCCCAGGTCATCGAGCCCGAGGTTGAACGTCGCGATATTAATCGGGCGCGTATAGACACCGAGAATTTCGAACTCGGTGGTTACGCCGGAATCATGAGTGTCGAGGATTTCGGTACCAATCCGGTCTATGGCGCGCGTCTGGCCTACCACATTACCGAGGGATTCTTCATCGAAGCGACCTACGGTATGACGACGACCGACAAGACCAGCTTCGAGCGCCTCAGTGGCGGCGCCGAATTACTCAGTGATAGTGAGAGAGACCTCACGTATTACAACGCGGTACTCGGGTACAACCTGTTCCCGGGCGAAGTATTTTTGGGCGGTTCCCGGGCGATGGACAGTTCGCTCTATATCGTTGCCGGGGCCGGTAGCACTGATTTTGGTGGTGACGATGAATTCACGATGGTGCTCGGCTTCGGCTATCGGGTTTTGCCGACCGACTCGCTGGCCTTTCACCTCAACGTCCGCGATCACATTTTTGAGAGCGATCTGCTCGGTCAGGACGACACGTACCACAACATCGAGGCCATCCTGGGCCTGACCTTTTTCTTTTGAGGGAGAACACAGTGAGCAAGGGCAAGCGTAAAAGCGCCGGAAAGATAACGGCCATTGTGGCAGCAACGCTGCTGGGGACGGTTTTAACCACTGCTTCCGTCATCGCGACCCAGGGTGCCGCGCCGGTGTTTGCGTTGCAAACGCGAGATGGCAAGACAATGAGCCTCGAGGATTTTCGTGGCGAGGTGGTAATGATCAATTTCTGGGCCACGTGGTGTGGCCCGTGCCGCCAGGAAATGCCGCTGCTGGAGGAGATTTACCAGCGTTACAACAAGCTCGGTTTCACATTGCTCGGGGTGAATGTCGAGGAGCATTCCAATGATGCTGATCGATTTCTTGCCGAGACACCGGTGAGTTTCCCGATTCTTTATGATCCCAGCAACGAGGTCAGCAAACAGTACGGCGTCAGCGCAATGCCGAGCACGGTGATCGTCGATCGCGAAGGCAACGTGCGGTATCTGCATCATGGCTACCAGCCGGGTTACGAAAACGAATATCAGGATCAAATCAGGGAACTGGTGCGGGAGTGAGTATGCGACGATTCATTTCGACAGGGTTGCTGGTTGCGGTAATCGGACTCACCGGTTGCAGCAATATTGAGCCATGGGTCAAGCCCTACGAACGGGATCGTCTTGCAGATCCCATTATGTTCTTTGATCGCGATCCGGTTTCTTCCGCCTATACCCACCATGTCTACGAGGCCCGCGAGGGCGCGCGCGGCGGTCTCGGTAGTGCCGGCGGCGGTTGCGGATGCAACTGAGGCGGGATAACGCAATGTCCAGAACCTTTCTCTGTCTCGCAGGCCTTGCCGCATTGTCATGGATGTCCGGCAGCCATGGCGCGGTGTTGCCGGAGGACAGGGCCGACGCCCTTTATCATCGCTATGACGGCGGGGGGGTTACCATCGATGGCCCGTCGTTACTGGTGCGTAAACAGGTAGCGAAAAATGTTTCCGTCGCGGCCAATTACTACGTCGACAGTATTAGCAGCGCCTCCATTGATGTGGTTACAACGGCAAGCGCGTATAGCGAGAAACGAACCGAGATGAGTGTTGGCGCGGACTATCTCTATAATTCGACGATATTCAGCACCGGCTACAAGAACAGCGACGAGAGCGACTATGCCGCCAACTCCGCCTATTTCGGTGTCAGCCAGGATCTGTTCGGGGCGCTGACCAACGTCAGCATGAGTTATGGCCGCGGTTGGGACGATGTCAGCCGCAATGGCGACGACGAGTTTTCGGCGGACGTCGAGCGGCACAGCTACCGGCTCGGTATTTCGCAGATTCTTACCCGCAACTTTCTGATGGGAATGACGCTGGAGACGATTACCGATGAAGGTTTCCTGAATAACCCCTATCGTTCAGTGCGATACGTCGACCCCGACAGCGACAAGGGCTACAGCTACCAGGCCGAGGTCTATCCCAATACCCGCACCAGTACCGCGGTGTCGGTGCGCGGGCGTTACAGATTGCCGTACCGCGCCGCGGTTCACAGCGAATACCGGTTTTTTGACGATACCTGGGGAATTGCTGCGCACACGGGCGAACTAGGTTATACCCAGCCGGTCTGGGGGCGCTGGATGCTGGATCTCAACTATCGCTATTACACCCAGACCGCGGCGGATTTTTACAGCGATCTTTTTTCACGCGAAGACGCGCAGAACTACATGGCCCGCGACAAAGAGCTGTCGGATTTCAATTCGCATACGCTCGGCATTGGCCTGAGCTACGAAATTCTGCCCAAGGGCTGGCGTTTCTTCGATAAGGGAAATCTCAGCGTCAGGTACAACTATATCTACTTCGACTATGAAAATTTCCGCGATCTCAGGGACGATGGTGACGCCCCGGGTAGCGAGCCGCTGTACAACTTTTCCGCCAACGTCGTGCAGTTCTTCTTTTCTGTTTGGTTCTGAGAAATACTGTCATGCAAGCGGGTCCTGATTCCGATGCTATGCTCATGTTGAATTCACAGGGGCTCGCAAGATGGAATGGAAGTTGTTCGCGACTGTCTTTTTGACGGTACTCATTGCGGAACTCGGGGACAAGACTCAGCTGGCTACGATGTTGTTTGCGGCCGACCGGGAGGTCAGTCGGCTGACGGTTTTTCTCGGCGCTTCGATGGCACTGGTTGCCAGCTCGGCGATCGGTGTTGCAGCGGGAGCGCTGGTCGCAGAACACGTCAGCGAAAAGATCCTCTCTTACGCCGCGGGTCTCGCGTTCATCCTGGTGGGAGTCTGGACGCTGCTGCGCGCCTGAGTCTTCTTCGCTCGAAAATCCGGATCTAGAAACCCATTCGTCTGAGGTAACGTGCCCGCCGCAGTATCAACACTCCGCTTGCAAGTGCGGCAAAACCGATTATCCAAGCCAGGGTCTTGACGAAAAACAGCGGTTTGATGAGTAGAGCGAGGCCGAGCATCGCTGTCAGAATCCCGATTATCAAAAGTATCCGGTCCTGCAGTCCCAATCCGCGCATGGTTCCCGCCATACCGAGTAGAAAACCCGCCATGATCAATAACCAGATGCCGATCAGCGTGGTGAGTACGCTCGCGCTGAATTCAGGCAGCAGCAGCAACAGTGCGCCAAATACGAGCCCGAAAATACCGGAGAAGAGCATCGGCTTGTACAAACCGTCGCTGTTTCTGACGACGCTCGCAAACCCCAATGCAAATCCCGCATCCAGCAATGCGAAAATACCCATCAGGCGAACCAGCGTAATCCAGGTTGCGTCCGGCCATAGCAATGCTGCAAGGCCAAAGACCGTCAACAATGCGCCGCGTATGAGCAGCGCGCGGCTATCTCCTGAAGTGTTCTTCATCGTGGCCGGATTCTATACCGATTCCCGCAGCGTCGGTTCCGCCGGGCCTAATCCAGTTTACGGCGTTCGCGATTAAACCCGCTTTTCATCGTACCCACGATGTCGCCGAGTATTTCGCAAACCATGTCGACGGCGTCGTCGAGCGCGAAGATTCCAACCAGCGCGCCGTCGTCGTTGACTACCGGCATGCGGCGAACACCGGCGGTACGCATGCGTTTTATCGTGTCATGGATCGAGTCCGACTCGGTGGCCGTGTGTAAATCCGCGCTCATGACATCCTTGATGCCAACGGCGCCCGGATCGACGTTTTCACCGAGCAATTCGATAACGATGTCGCGGTCGGTCAATATGCCCACTGGCCTTCTGCCATCGGGAGTGGATCTGGTGACGATGACATCGCCAACGTGATGGCGGCGCATCAAATGAACTGCCTCGAGGATCGAATCTTCGGTATCGACAACCGTGACCTGTCGATTGCATACTTGACCCACAGTCATGACGATTCTCCGCGACGGGCGCATAGCTTACTATGATGGCCACCGCAATCGCTATTTGACCATCGCGGAATCTACCTATCGCATGACAGCCGAAGCATGAGCTGACTATGCATTTGCACATCCTGGGCGCTGCCGGCGAAGTTACCGGCTCCTGCTACCTGATAGAGGCGGCGGGCAGGCGAGTGCTGCTCGAGTGCGGGCTGAAGCAGGGAAGTCGGCGCGACGAAGAGGCAAACCGGGCCGATTTTCCGTTCGATCCAAAGTCGCTCGACGCAGTCATTCTGAGCCACGCGCATATCGATCACTCCGGGCGCTTGCCGTTGCTGGTGCAGCGCGGATATCGAGGTCCGATTTACTGCCATCGCGCGACCCGCGATTTGTGCCGGGTAATGTTGCGCGATTCCGGTTTCCTTAATGAAAAAGAAGCCGCGTGGGAAAACCGCAAGCGCGAGCGCAAGGGGCTTGCGCCGGTTGCGCCGTTGTACAGCATGGCCGATGCCGAGCACAGTCTGAAGTATTTTCGCGGCCTCGGTTATCAGCGGCGCCACCCAATATGTCCGGGCGTCGAAATTCGACTGCTCGATGCAGGTCACATCCTCGGCTCTGCAATTGTGGAGATCTGGCTCGATGAAGGCGGCCACCGGCGCAAGCTCGTATTCAGTGGCGACCTCGGTCACCAGGGGGCGCCGATATTGCGTGACCCGAGCCCGGTCAAGGAGGCCGACCTGGTGCTGATGGAAAGCACTTATGGCGATCGTCACCATCGCGGCTGGGACGAGACGATCGAAGAATTCTCCGGGGTATTCGCAGCCTGCCGCGCGGCCAGGGGCAATATCCTGATACCGGCGTTCGCGGTCGGCCGCAGCCAGGAATTGCTGTACCTGATGAATCGTCATCATCGTGACTGGGGGCTCGCGCAATGGCAGGTCTTCCTTGACAGCCCGATGGCGATTCAGGCCACCAGCGTCTATCGCAAGTACGGCAGTCTTTATGACCAGGAGGCGTGTGAGCTGTGGCGCAATTCGGCCCACGGTCAACTGCTGCCCAACCTGCATTTCATGCGCACCACCGCGCAGTCCATGAGCCTCAACAAGATCCGTTCCGGCGCTATTATCGTGGCGTCGAGCGGCATGTGTACCGGGGGACGGATCAAGCATCACCTAAAGAACAATGTCTGGCGCAAGGAGTGTCATATCGTGGTCACGGGTTTTATGGCGGCCGGAACACCGGGACGGGCGCTGGTAGATGGTGCGCGCTCGATACGCCTGTGGGGCGAGACGATCCGGGTGGCGGCGACCGTGCATACGATCGGCGGGCTGTCGGCGCACGCCGATCAGGCGGGTCTGCGCCAGTGGTATGGAGGGTTCGAGGGCCGTCCGCCATTGATCCTGGTCCATGGCGAACAGCGGGCAGCCGCGGCGTTGCAGAACATGCTGGCGCGCACCGAGGGTGTCGCTGCCAGCGTTGCCCGACCGAAGCAGAAAATTGACCTGCTCGGGACAACCGCGGACACGCCTTTAGCAGGGGGGTAGTGCGGCGCGTTGCTTGACGCGGACTGCCTCCAGAACGGTGGCGCAGGTCGCGGCGACCGGTTCGGCGAGACTTATGCGGTTGCTGGGGTGCGGAATCGAGTCGGTGCTCCAAATGTCACTCAGCGCCTGTGACCGTCCGACCGGGATAGCCTCGTCGTCGAACAGCGCATGCGTGACGATCGCTTTCACGTCACGCGCTCCGCGGTCGCGGGCGAGCCTGGCGCATTCCAGCAAGGTAGTGCCGGTACTGGCCATATCGTCGATCAGCACGACATCGCGATCCTGCAAACGGAAATCGGGCAGATGCAGACTCACCCGCCGGTCACCGGCGCGGGTCTTGCGTGCTACCAGGTAGTCCAGCGAGCGCGATCCGCAGGCAGCCAGTTTCACCCATTGCCGGGATTCCTCGTCAGGCCCAATAAGCACCGGGTCGGCAAAGGTCTGCCGCGCCATTTTGCCGGCAAGCGGTGCCGCACTGACCATTCCGCAGCAGGTGTCGGGCAGTACGTCCTCGAGACGATGAACCCGGTGCAGATGCGGGTCGACCGTGACCAGTCCGTCGACGATAGTAGCGAGCCAGGCACCTATCCAGCGCTGGCTGACCACCTCCCCGGGCACGAATGCGGCATCCTGGCGCATGTAGCAGAGATAGGGTGCGACCAGCACAATGGTCTTCATACCGCTGGCGCGCAGATGGCGCACACATAGCAGGAGTTCGACCAGTTTTTCGTTAGGCCGGTCGAGGCTGCGATAAACAATGACGCTGTCGCCACCGAGCCCGGGGATACGGATACGCGATTCGCCGTCGGGAAAGTAGTGCAAGTCGGCGGTTTCTGATCCGCAGCCAAGTTTCCGTGCCACAGTCGCGGCGGCGGATGCGTTTTCGCTGAATCCGAGAACGGCCAGGTCTTCGTGGTTACTGCTCATGCGGCTCCGGCCCCCGTTGCAGCGCTTCATGCGGGCCAATCCGGAAGCCGGGGTCTAGCTCCGCGCTTGCGCAGGCAAATTCAAAGTCCGAGGGAAATTCGGCGTAAATACGGTACAGCGGTGTCGAACGTGTCACCTCTGCACCGACTTTCAGAAAAAGATCAACGCCAGCGCCTTTTGCCATTGGCGCGCCCGACAGCCGGGCGATCCTCGCCATCTGCTGGTTGTCGATCGCAACGACCCAGCCGGATCGCATGGCGGGTATGTCGCGGTGCAGGCGGCCAGTGCTAAACCGTTGCTCCTGGCGACCCTGCGCGGCAATGATCGCTTCCATTTTTTTGCACGCCCTGCCTGATTCGAGAATGTCTCGAGCGATCGCATAACCCTGTCCGCCGCGAACGTCCGGGTCGAATTCGAGAATGCGGCCAGCAATCTGCAACGCATGTTGACGGAGATCCAGGGGCGCGTCGTTGTCATTGCGCAGTACAGCCATGACGTCACGGGCTTCGAGGACCGGGCCGATGCCATTGCCAATCGGCTGACACCCATCGCTGATCAACACTTCGAGGTGGACGCCGAGCCGGTCCGCGACGAACTCGAAAAGGCGGCGCAGGGCCAGAGCCTGGCGCATCTGCCGTACCTTGGCGGTGGGCCCGACCGGAATGTCGATCAAAAGGTGATTGGAGCCTGCGGCGAGTTTCTTGGACAGGATGGACGCCACCATTTGCTGCGCGGAATCCATACCCAGCGGCCGCTCAACGGAAATCAACACGTCGTCGGCCGGCGCCAGCCTGGCCGTGCCACCCCAGGCAAGACAACCACGGTGACGGCGGATTACCCGATGCAGCGCGGGCGGATCGAGATCCACTTTCGCCAGCACTTCCATTGTGTCAGCCGTGCCCGCCGGGGAGGTGATGGCACGGCTCGAAGTCTTCGGGATCAGCATGCCATGGGCTGCGACGATTGGCACGACCACCATGGAAGTACGGTTGCCCGGGATGCCGCCGATGCAATGTTTGTCGGCGATCAGCGGTTCCCCCCAGTCGAGCCGCTCGCCGGCAGCCAGCATGGAGCGTGTCAGAAACAGGACCTCGTCTCGGTCCAGCCCGCCCTCGCCAGAGGCCACCAGGAATGCGGCGATCTCCATTTTCGAGTAACGGCTGCTGACGAGGTCGGCGATGATCTCGTCGAAGTCGCGCTGCGAAAGGCGTTCACCAATCATCTTGCGTCGCACCGCGTCCATCGACGAAGGCGGCCGCGCATGATTGACCTGGACCAGGGTATCTGCCGCTACCCCGAGCTGGGCAAAGGCCTGCTCGGACAGGCCAAGCTCATCCGTGGCGATTATTTTCGGGTCATCAACCACATTGAGTACTGCGAGAACCGTGGTTCCGTTGGTGGCGGTGATCTGGATCTTTGCCAGGGCCTGGAACCCTTCAACTCGGTAGATTTCGCAGTCCCGATGCAGATAGGCGACGTTTTCACGGAATGTATCAATGGCGATCCGGCGGACCCGCAGGGCATTTTGCCGGGTACCATCGGGCGAATTCTGAGGCCGCAAAAAATCCTTTTCTGGCATCGCTGTGACTCCGCTTTCAACTAAGCACACGCAACCCGGTCTGTGCATAGGTAGATTCCACGACCATACTAGTCACGTATACCAATTGAGCTCAAAGCTGAGGGTGACAAGATAGATTTGAAAAAGAGGTTTTCACCGGGTTTCCGGAGAGTATTTGCCCGTCTTGAGCCGCCGATCGGCGGGCACCAGTTGCGTAGGCGGATTGCAGCACACTGCGATTAGAGTTTTGACGGAACTCCCCTCCGAATTTGTGCTGAACCCCGGGGGCTTTCCCCGGGGGCACTTTTGCAGCGTCCCCCCGTTTCACCAGGTCAGCTCGCAGCGGCCGCTTGCGGTTGAGGCGCCACTGCGGCTGGGCTACAGTGCGGGAATTGAGAAAAGTGGCCGCTCGGCCGCAGCAAATGTCGAACGATAACGGGCCTGGGGACGGAGTTACGCAATGGACGAGGGGCAACTAGAGACTACCGCGCGGGATTGGTTTGGCGAATTTCACCGGTTCGCCGCCGAGTTCGGCCTGCTGGACCTTGGGGTCCGGCTGGTCGCGGCGATCGCGATATTCGTAATCGGCAAGTGGGTGGCACGCAAGCTCGCCAATACGGTCAAGGCGTTGATGGAACGCGGCGACAGTGACGAGATGCTGGTGCGATTCGTGCGCAACATGGTGTATTTCCTGTTGCTGACTTTCGTCATCATGGCGGCGATCTCGCAAGTCGGTATCGAGACGACCTCATTTATCGCGGTTCTTGGTGCAGCGGGTTTTGCCATTGGCCTGGCCCTGCAGGGGTCGCTGGCGAATTTCGCCGCAGGTGTGCTGTTGTTGATATTCCGTCCCTTCAAGGTCGGCGATTTCATTGAGGGAGCCGGGGTAAACGGTGTCGTCGAGGCACTGCATGTGTTCACGACAACCCTGAAGACCGGCGACAACAAGACCGTGATCATCCCCAACGGCGACCTCGCCTCTGGCACCATCGTCAATTACTCTACCCAGGCGACGCGGCGCGTCGACCTGGTGTTCGGCATCGGCTACGGTGACGATATCGACAAGGCGAAAACCCTGATGCGCGAGGAGATGGCCGCCGACGAGCGAATTCTGCAAGATCCTGCGCCAACAGTCGGCCTCGTGGAACTCGCCGACAGCAGTGTGAACTTCGTATGCCGGCCGTGGGTGAACAGTTCAGATTACTGGGGCGTCCTGTTCGACCTGAACGAGAGCATCAAGAAACGCTTTGACGCCGAAGGGATCAACATTCCCTATCCGCAGCAGGATGTGCATATCGTCGATTACCGCAAGGGCGGACAACAGGACGGATAGACCGAGCTGCTCGCTTTGCTCCGGCGCATGCGATGCCCGGGGCAAATTGATTGCGGCGGAATGGACCAGGGAGATTCACGCTCTATGATTGTCAAGACAATTCGCGATTTCCTCAAGCTCGAAGCAGCAAGCGGCCTGCTACTGATGGCCGCCGCGGTCCTGGCGCTCATTGCCGCCAATTCGCCGATATCCGTTTACTACGATGCCTTGCTGCAGGTCCCGGTAGTCGTTCAGATCGGTCGTCTCGAGATCGCCAAGCCATTGTTGCTGTGGATCAACGACGGCCTTATGGCGGTGTTCTTTTTTCTGATCGCACTCGAACTCAAACGCGAATTGATGGAGGGCGAGCTCGCCGAACCAAAAAAGGTGTATTTGCCGGCGTTTGCCGCGGTTGGCGGTATGGCCATACCGGCTGCGATCTACGCGTGGTTCAACTGGGGCAACGAGGTAGCCATGAAAGGCTGGGCGATCCCGGCGGCTACCGACATTGCGTTTGCGCTCGGTGTGCTGGCGCTGCTTGGCAGCCGCGTTCCGTCTACGCTGAAAGTTTTTTTGTTGTCCATTGCGATTCTCGATGATATCGGCGCAATCGTGATTATTGCGGTGTTTTATACCGAGGGGCTTTCGGTTACGGCGCTGCTTGGCGCGGCCGTAATTCTCCCGATTCTGGCATTTCTTAACTGGCGCAATGTTCGTTCCGTACCGACGTATATTGTCTTTGGCATCGTGCTTTGGGTGTTGGTTTTGAAATCCGGAGTGCACGCGACGCTGGCCGGGGTGGTGCTCGGATTCTTCATTCCAATCAAGTCAGACGAAGAGGGGTTTTCACCGGCAAAAAATCTCGAGCATGAACTGCATGCGGTAGTGGCATTCGCGATCATGCCGGTCTTTGCATTTGCCAACGCCGGCGTTTCTCTCGATGGTATTTCGCTGGACAGTCTGCTGACGCCGGTGCCGCTGGGTATCGCGATGGGTCTGGTGGTCGGCAAGCAGGTGGGTGTGTTCGGATTCACCTGGCTTGCGGTCAAACTGGGACTCGGGCGGCTGCCCGAAGGCATGAACTGGATGTCGGTTTATGGCCTGTCGGCGCTGTGTGGCATTGGGTTCACGATGAGCCTGTTCATTGGGTCGCTGGCGTTTGAACAGGGCGGGCCGGATTATGTGGTGACGGACCGCCTCGGTATTCTTTCGGGGACGGCGATAGCGGGTCTTTGGGGATACCTGGTGCTGCGATTTGCCGGTCCCTCGCGCCCCGGAGAAGTCTGATCGGGCCCTGCCTGGTCAAGCCGAAGCGGTGATGGAGGGCGCCCGCGGTGCCTGTGGATCGCTAAGAATTCATTTACGGGAGAGAGCAGTGGACGTTCGTGCGGCAGTAGCATTCGAGGCAGGCCAGCCTCTGCAAATCGAAATGGTGCAACTGGATGGTCCCCGCGAAGGCGAGGTCCTGGTGGAGGTCAGGGCCACCGGTGTCTGCCACACTGACGCCTTTACATTGTCCGGCGATGACCCTGAGGGACTTTTCCCGGCGATTCTTGGCCACGAAGGTGCGGGCGTGGTCGTTGATGTCGGCCCCGGGGTGAAGTCACTGCGGCCGGGTGATCATGTGATCCCGCTTTACACTCCGGAATGCCGCGAATGCGATTTCTGTCTGCATCCTAAGACCAATCTCTGCCAGGCCATTCGCGCTACGCAGGGTCAGGGCATGATGCCGGACGGCAGCAGCCGCTTTTCGTTGAATGGTCAGCCTCTTTACCACTACATGGGAACATCCACATTCGCCAATTACACCGTGCTGCCGGAGATCGCCGTTGCCAAGGTCCGCGAAGATGCGCCTTTTGACAAGATCTGTTACATCGGTTGCGGTGTCACCACCGGTATCGGTGCCGTGCTGTTTACGGCTAAGGTGGAGCCGGGTTCGACCGTGGCCGTGTTCGGGCTTGGCGGGATTGGCTTGAATGTCATCCAGGGCGCGCGTCTCGTCGGCGCCGACCGCATTATCGGTATCGATCTCAATCCGGCGCGGGCCAGTCTGGGTGCGAAATTCGGGATGACCGATTTCATTAACCCGGCCGAGACCGACGACGTCGTCGGTGCAATTGTCGATCTGACTAACGGTGGCGTCGACTACAGCTTCGAGTGCATCGGCAACGTCAATGTGATGCGCCAGGCACTGGAGTGTTGTCACAAGGGGTGGGGTGAAAGCGTCATTATCGGCGTGGCCGGAGCCGGTCAGGAAATCGCGACGCGTCCGTTCCAACTGGTGACCGGCAGGGTCTGGCGCGGCACTGCTTTCGGAGGTGCGCGCGGCCGTAGCGACGTACCCCGGATCGTCGACTGGTACATGGACGGGAAGATCAACATCGACGACCTCATAACTCATACGCTGCCTCTCGAAAACATCAACGAGGCCTTCGATCTGATGCACAAGGGCGAGAGCATTCGCTCGGTCGTCGTTTACTAGGTCGACCGATGCAGATCGAGAAACTCAGCGAGCATGGTTGCTACGGTGGCACTGTTGGGTTCTATCGACATCGCTCGGATGTCAATGACTGTGATATGCGTTTTTCGGTGTTCGTGCCGCCACAGGCCCGCGACGGCAAGGTACCGGTGCTGACATATCTGGCCGGGCTGACCTGTACCGAAGAGACATTCATGATCAAGGCCGGCGCGCAGCGCGACGCCGCGCGTCTCGGTCTGATGCTGGTGGCTCCGGACACGAGCCCGCGTGGGGAGGGGGTCGCTGACGACCCTTCCGGAGACTGGGATTTCGGTCTCGGCGCCGGCTTTTATCTGGACGCGGCGCGCCCACCCTGGTCGGATCACTACAACATGTACAGCTATGTGATCGGGGAGCTGCCGGCGTTGATCGTATCGCAGTTTCCCGCTGATCCGGGCAGGCAGGGGATTTTTGGCCATTCGATGGGTGGACATGGTGCGCTGACAATAGGTATCCGCAATCCGGATACCTATCGCTCGATTTCCGCCTTTGCGCCGATTTGTGCTCCGATGCAGTGCCCGTGGGGGCGCAAGGCCTTCTCCGGTTATCTCGGCGAGGATGCCGAAGCGTGGCGTCGACACGACGCCAGCGAGTTGATCAGCATCGTGACGGACGGGCCCAGCCGCGCGCCGTTGCGGGTGGACCAAGGTCTGTCCGATGCGTTTCTTGCCGAGCAGTTGCATCCGCACCTGTTGGAGAAAGCGTGCGAAAACAGCGGTTACCCTTTGGATCTTCGACGCCATGAGAACTACGATCATGGCTATTATTTCATTGCCAGTTTTATCGCGGAGCACCTGGAGCACCATGCCCGTTGTCTCGGTACCCTCTAGAGGCTGGGTGCTGGCAATTCTCGTGCTGGCTGCCGCGGCCAGCATTATGTCCACGGATCTGTATGCGCCCAGCCTCGCCCATCTGCCGGCGTATTTCGGCGCGAGCAAAGAGACGGTTCAGCTGACCATCAGCCTCAACGTCCTTGCGTTTGGCGCTGCTCAGCTCGTCCATGGCCCCTTGTCTGACCGATTCGGCCGCCGGCCGGTACTGATTGTCGGGATGATTGCTTTTGCGCTGACCAGTCTTGCCTGCGCCGGCGCCCAGACTATCGGCCAGCTTATCGTGGCGCGAGTGCTGCAGGGTGCCGCTGCCGCTGTCGAGGCAGTCGTCGCTTTGGCCATATTGCGGGATGTATTCGACGAATCCGCGCGGATTCGTGCATTGGCAATTTTTGGGATGGCCGTGGCGCTCGCGCCCGCCGTGGCGCCGCTGATCGGCGGCTGGATGCACGTGCTGTTTGGCTGGCGCAGCAATTTTCTGCTGATCGCGGCGGCGGCGACGGCGGTGGTGGTGCTGGTCGCAAGCATGTTGCCGGAAACGCGTCAGCAGGCCTCGCGACTTGCGCCATCACAGGTGCTTGCCGCATACCGCGACCTCTGCCGAAACCCGCGCTTCATGGGCTATACGTTGGTGTGCGCCGCGGGTCTCGGCATGATCTTCGCATTCGTTACCGCCGCTCCGTTCATCATCATCACCGACCTCGGCGTCGCGACCGAGCGCTACGGGATTTTTCACGGCACGATCGTCGTCGCTTTTTTTCTCGGCAGCATGCTTGCTACCCGGGTGGCGGGCCGGGTTTCCGCGCGTCTGATGTTACGCGGCGGTCTGCTGGCCGAGGCGCTGGGGGTGCTGATGCTGGCCATGCTGATCCTGGCCGGAAATCTGACGCCGTGGACTCTGACCGCAGCAATGTCGATTGCGCTCGCAGGTATGGGACTGGTGTTCGCGGTGGGTCCCGCGCGAGCGATGGAAGTGGCCGATGCGCCCGCCGGAGTTGCCTCGGCGCTCTATGGAACGCTCGAGATGATGACCGCCGGGATCGCGGCGGCGGTCGTTAGCATGCTTCACTCAGACGCGGCGATTTCGTTGTTGCTGACGTTGCTGATGCTGCTGGCAGCGACGTTCTGGTCGGAGCGTATCGCGCTCTCTTCTGAGTCGGATGCCGCGGCTATCGGCTGATCTCCCGGCGCCAGGATGCAATGGCCCCGCCGATCTCGGTGGGTGAGTCCTCCTGGATGAAATGGCTGCCGGGCACAGTGACCTCGCTCTGGTTCGGCCATCGTCGACAGAACTCGCGCATGTCGTCCACCAGGATCGCTCCAGGCTCGGCGTTGATAAAGAGTTTCGGTACCGGGGAGGTTTGCAACCACTCCGCATAGCCGGCAACGATCGCAGAGACGTCGTCAGGTTCGCCATCGAGAGGGATCTGGCGCGGCCATGTCAGCGTGGGTCTGCGGTCCTCGCCCGGATGTTGAAACGGCGCACGGTAGACGTCCATTTCCGGCGCGGTCAGTCCCCGCAGCACCGATCCGGGCAGCACTCGGTCCACGAACACGTTTTTCTGCAGCACTATTTCCTCGCCGGCATCAGAACGGAACGCGCGAAACAGGTCACGGATGGGTTCGGGCCATTCGTTCCAGCCCATGGGTCTTACGATCGCTTCCATGTAGGCGATGCCGATTACGGCCTGCGGATGACGCTGAGCCCAGTCAAAGCCGAGCGCAGATCCCCAGTCATGAATCACCAGCGTGACCCGCTGTTCCACCCCCAGCGCATCGAGCAACGCGTCGAGATATTGGCGATGCTCGACATACCGATAGCGCTCCGGCCCGGAGTCCTCGAGTTTGTCCGAGTCACCCATCCCGATCAGGTCGGGCGCGATACACCGCCCCTGGTCCGCGAGCAGCGGCATGATATTCCGCCACAGGTAGGACGATGTCGGATTGCCATGCAGGAAAACGATTGGATCTCCCTGGCCCATCTCTACATACGCCATCTGCTTGCCAAGGACTTCGACTTTTTTCCTGGGGTGGGCGGCGGTGCTGGTCATGGCGGGAACTTCCTGCAAATCTGACTTCGGTACTTATTGACTATCGAGGCGGCAACACGGAGGATGAAAATATAGTGTGCGGTACCCATGGGGCTGCCGCAAGCGTTAGCACCGGGCCAAAGATGTCACGCCTTTCCCTTCTTGACGCCACTTTTTTGCTGGTTGACTCGGCCGTCAGTCCAAAACATGTCGGAGCGTTGCAGCTATACCAGCGCCCGGCGGCGGCAGATGAGGATTTCGTGCTGCGACTTTATCAGCGGCTGCAGCGGTTTCCGCCGACCGCCCCGTTTGACAAAAAGCTCAAGATGCGGCGATTCGGGCTACCCGAGTGGGTGGATGAGGCGAGTCTGGACTGGGACTACCACCTGCGTCACATGGCGCTGCCGGCTCCGGGTGACAACGCGCATCTGACCGAGATGATCGCCGAGTTGCATGAACGGCCGCTCGATCGCGACAAGCCGTTGTGGCGGGTCTACCTGATCGAGGGCCTGGCGCAGCGCCGCTTTGCCATATATATCAAAATCCATCATGCCTATGGCGATGGCATGACCATTGCGTTCTGGCTCAATCACTGGCTTGGCAGGAGTTCGCGTAAACGGCTGCAAACAGCGCTCTGGTCGCCACCGCCGGCCGGGCCGGCTCCCGATTCGCCGCTGGACAGTCTGCCCGTGGCCGTGGTCCCCGAGCTGTACAAGCTGGCGATGCGCCAGGTAATGGGCGCGGTTGGAATGTCCAGGAAACGTATGCCGGTGCCGTTTGCCGCACCACGGACAGCCTTCAATACACAGGTTACCGCCGATCGATCTTTCGCCATTCTCGATCTCGATCTGGCCGCCATGAAAGCGGTCGGACGCAGTCACGATGCCACGGTCAACGATGTGCTGCTGGCGGTTACCGATGTCGCGCTTCACCGCTACCTTGGTGAGCACGGCGGCAACACCGACAGGCCACTCGTCGCACAGATGCCGATTTCGCTGCGCAGCGGCAGTGACGGTCCGGGCGGCAATCAGGTCACGATGGCGCTGGTCGAACTGGCTTCCGGCCGAACCCGCAGCCCGCTGAGCCGTTTACAGAAAATTCATGAGGCATGTCGTGACGTCAAGAGTGAGTACCGGGCACTATCGCCGGAAGCGACGACTCTCTATATCGCGGTCCTCGAGTTAATCGCGCAGGCGGGTGAATCGTTACAGCTCACCGATCAGATGCCGGCGCTTGGCAACGTGCTCGTGTCGAACGTGCCGGGTCCGCAGAACGCCGCGTATCTCGACGGCGCACGGCTGGTCGGTGCGTACCCCGTTTCGACCTTCGCGCCTGGTCTGGTACTCAACCTGACGGTGTACAGCTATGTCGGCACGCTGCATTGCGGACTGTTGGGTGCCCGGAGCGCGATCCCCGATATCGATCACCTCGCCGAGCTGATGCTGGAGGCGTTTGCCGATTTGCAGGCGGCAACGGCAACAGGCTGATGCGGAGTTGGCGCAGTTACCTTGTCAACGGCGTGTTGCGCGTGTCCGCCAAGCGGCGATTCGATCCATCCCGCGACCTGATCGCCTACCGCGAACGTTTGCAACGTGTGGATGCAAGACTCTACCGCCTGCCCGTCGGCCTCCGGCGCGAGCGAACCGTGGCAGACTACGTCGAGTGCGAGTGGATAGCAGCACCTGGTGTCAATACGCGGCGGGTACTGCTCTACCTTCACGGCGGCGGCTTCTTTCTGCGGACGCCGCAGGTGCATGCGCGGCTTGCCGGCCGTATCGCGGTGGCGCTTGGATGCCGTGCGCTGATCCCGGATTACAGGCTGGCACCCGAGTATCCGTTCCCGACCGCCCCGGAAGACTGTTTTCGCGCTTACCGCTGGCTACTCGAACGGGGCACCGCGCCCGCTGATATCGTTATTGCCGGAGACTCGGCCGGTGGCAATCTAACGCTCGCAACACTGCTGATGGCGCGGGACGCGGGATTGCCGCTGCCGGCATGCGCAGTTTGTCTTTCGCCGGCTACCGATCTTTCACTGGGCGGATTCACGCTGGTCAGCAATGAACGGCGCGATCCGATGTTCCGGCTACAGTCTTTGTTGATCATGAAACGCGCTTATCTTGCCGGGGCCGATCCCAGCGATCCGCTTGCGTCGCCGATAAACGCCAGTTTTCAGGACTTGCCGCCGTTGCTGTTTCAGGTCGGCGACACCGAGTTGCTGCTCGATCATGCTACCCGCGCTTACCAGCGCGCGCGTGCTGTTGCGCTGCAAACCGAGCTGTCGGTATGGCGTGGTATGCCCCATGTATTCCAGGCCTTCGCAAGCTTGCCGGAAGCGGCTCAGGCGGTCGCGGAAATCGCTGCATACGTGGAGCGTGTCACCGGTTGGAACTTGCCTGGAGTCAGCCCGCACCCGCGCTGATTTTTTTCCTGGCGAGTTCGTTGGCGACTGCATTGGTGGAGCGGCGTTGGTCGCGCGCCTTTGCAAAAATCGCAGTCAAACGCGGACCGATTTGTTCGATCCGCGCCATTACCGTCTCGTCGTCGCCTTTGCCGAAGTACTCGAAAGCGACATTGATGATGCCTCCGGCATTGATGACATAGTCGGGTGCATAGAGAATGTCGTGTTCACGCAAACGGTCGCCGTCCTGATCAGTAGCGAGCTGATTGTTGGCGCCGCCGGCGATCACGCTCGCCCGCAGCCGCGCGATACTCTCGCTGTTAAAAATGCCGCCAAGCGCGCACGGCGCGACGACATCCACATCCTGGAAAAGGATGTCGTTGACATCCACCGCAGTGGCGTCAAATTGCTCGCAAACCTGTGCCGTGCGATCGTCATGAATATCGGCGACAACAAGTATCGCTCCGGCATCGTGCAAATGACGGCACAGATGGCGGCCGACATTGCCGAGACCCTGAACGGCAACCCGGACGCCGGAGAGATCGTCACTGCCGAGGCGGAATGACGCCGCCGCACGGATTCCCAGGAATACACCGTACGCGGTCTTTGGCGACGGGTCGCCACCGGCGGCGCCGCTGTGCTGGCTGCGTCCGCTCACATAGCGTGTCCGTGTCGACACCGTTTCCATATCGGCGACTGACATACCGACATCTTCCGCCGTCACATAGTCGCCGCCGAGCTTGTCGATATAGATGCCGAAGGCCTCGAGCAATGCCTGCGTTTTATCCCGTATCGGATCGCCGATGATCACGGCCTTGCCGCCGCCGAATGGCAACTCGGCCATGGCGTTTTTGTAGCTCATGCCTTTCGATAAGCGCAACGCATCGACGATTGCCAGGTCATCGTTGGCATATGCCCACATCCGACAGCCGCCAGCGGCAGGTCCGAGCGCGGTGCTATGAATTGCGATGATGGCGCGCAATCCGGATGCGCGATCGTGGCAAAACACCACGCGCTCGTGGTCATCGAAAGAGGTCGATTCGAAAACGGGCACAGGAATTACCCCCATCAGACACAACGCGCCCGGCCGGGCGCGGCGCCATTTTAACAATGCTGGGGGGAAGCGCTAGTGTTACAGGATCGATTGCCAGCGCATTCTCAGGGTTCCGGGATCTGGCGTTGGCGGATTTCATCGGCGATATCCTCGCTCCAGCGCAACAGCAGTGAGTTCATGGCTGCCACGAATCTGCCATCGTCCGCGGTGCCGGCATCGCCGCGGTACGTGGAGTGGCGGGCCATAACATCGCTGTCCTCATCTGGCCGCGTCAGCGACCATTTTGTGTCCAGCAGTGCTTGTCCGGAGTCATCGACGTCAAAGCGCGAAATGATTGCAACCAAGCGGTAATCGATCGTGGTCGTTTTTATATTGAGGTACGGCACGATCCGCTCGCTGCCGACCAACTGACTGAGATTCTCCGCTAGGACGGAAGGAATTGTCTGCCTGAGCGGCTCCGCCCAGCGTGCAAACTCATCGAATTCGACCCGGCCCGATGCGTGGCGGGTGACGATTTGCGGGCGGTCGAGATGTTGCGGTATCGCGATTGGCCCAACCAGAACGACAGGGTCCTGGGTCCGCTGAGTTGCGGCAGGTGCGGTCGGGCCGAGAAGATAGAATTCCGCCGGTTTCGTGTCGCGGATACAGCCGCCGAGTGACAGCAACAATAAGATCAGCAGCAGTCCGGAATTCGTCCGTTCGATGGGATGCATTTGGTTCTCCTAGGGATCTGGCTTGCCGCGAAGGAGTGCCTCGGGATGACGCTCGAGGAACTCCGTGAGAATCCGGAACGAACGAGCGGCATTCTCGACCTCCTGCAGTGCATTGGCGATCCGGAAATACGTATTTGACTGACCGGTCAGGTCCTCGCGAATTGAGTTCAATGTCTGCTGCGCGCTGGTAGCCGCGCTGCCGACTTCCTCCAGTGCTGCGAGAAGCTCTGAGATCACCGGGTCGAGGCTTTCGTCCGTTTCGTCCAATAGCCCGCGGGCGCTCGCCATAGTGGCATCGATGTTGGACAGCGTCTGGTGTATGGAACTCGCGAGTGCCTGAGTATCGTCGGAGTTCAGCAGGCGCGCGAAACCGTCAATGGACTGCTGCAACTGCGGTGAGCTGACGAGTTGATCGAGGCCTTCGGCCGTATCCGCAATGTTGGCCATCAACTCTTTAAAATCGAAATCCTGCAAGTCATCCGCAAATTCGCTAATTCGCGCCATAAGTCGCTGCGTCGTCGACGGAATCGTCGGCAGTTCGCGATACTCGGTCAGCCACTTGTTGCGATAAACGGCTTCCGAGCCGGGGTGGTAATCGAGCTCGATTTCGAGCAGACCGGTGACCATGCTTTGTACATTGAGTCGAGCGCGCAGGCCTTTGTCGATCAGATCCTGCAGCTCGCCCTGATTCTCCATATTCGTGCGATTGACAACGACGAATTTGTCACTATTTATCGTAATGATCACCGGGATGCTGAACTCGAGGGCCTTTGCATCGGCGGTGACCGAGACCTCGGTCACTTCGCCTATTTTGATTCCGCGAAAGGTCACGTTTGCGCCCACTCTCAGCCCTCTCAAAGAGCCTTCGAAGTAGGTCACGAGCGTGTCAGTATCAGCGAACAACCGGCCGCCGGCGAAAGCCAGCAGCGCGACAACCGTCAGAATGATCGCTCCGATCACGAAGCCACCAATAATTGCGGGATTGGCTTTCTTGCTCATCAGCTAAGCCCTTTTCAGCTCGCGGCCGGGGTACTGGCCACCGGCTCGACATCGGATGCGGCGGGCGCCGTAAGCGTCCCCCGATTCAGGAAATTCCGGACTGCGAATATTTCGCTGTGGTCGCGCAATTCTTTGGGATCGCCTACCGCCAGCTGGGTTTTGGTCTCCGGGTCGAGAAAGACACAGTTGTCGGCGATACTAAATATGCTTTGCAGTTCATGAGTGACGATGACGACGGTGGCGCCGAGACTGTCACGCAGCTCGAGAATAAGATCGTCCTGCAGCTTGGCGCTTATCGGGTCCAGGCCCGCCCCAGGTTCGTCGAAATAGAGAATGTCCGGGTCGAGCGCCATCGCCCGCGCGAGTGCGGCGCGCTTGCGCATGCCGCCGCTTATTTCGTTCGGATAATAATCCTCGAAACCGGCGAGCCCGACCAGTGCCAGCTTGAGCCTGCATACGTCGCGAACTTCGTCTGCGCCGAGCTCTGTGTACTGTTCCAGCGGCAGCGCGACATTTTCGGCCAGCGTCATCGAACTCCACAGAGCACCTTGTTGGAATAACACACCGAAGTTTCGCATCAGCCGTTCGCGGGCGTCATCGCCGCTATCCCAAAAACTCTCGCCACGATAGAGAATTGTTCCTTTTGCCGGTTTTTTCAGTCCGATCATGCTTTTCAGCACAGTGCTTTTGCCACAGCCACTGCCGCCCATGATGATAAAGACCTGGCCGCGCGGAATGGTGAAATTGAGGCCGCCCTGCACGACAAAGCTGCCGTAGGCCAGCGTCAGGTCGCGGACCTCGATTTGCGGAGCTTCACTATCTGTGGAGGTCATTTCAGACACCCAGTGTAATGTAGATTACCGTTAGCACGGATGCAGTGACGATGATCCAGACAATTCCCGACACGACCGCGGATGTCGTGGCGGTGCCGACGGCCTGCGCACTGCTTCCGCACTCCAGCCCGCTCTTGACGCCGGCAATGGCAATGACGATTCCGTAGACCGTGGCTTTGATCAGTCCGGTGACGATGCTGCCGATACCGACGGCGTTTTTTGTCTGGACCCAGTATTGGGTCGTGCTGACATCGAGCATCGACAGCGACACCATCATGCCGCCAAAGATCCCGACTGCGTTGGCATAGATCGTCAGCAGCGGCAACATCAGCACAAGTGCGATGACCCGGGGCAGCACCAGGAAATCCATCGGGTCCAGGCCCAGTGTCGTCAGTGCATCCACCTCCTCGTTGACCTTCATTGTGCCGATTCGGGCGGCAAACGCTGCCCCGGTACGTCCGGCCATGATAATCCCGGTCATGATCGGACCCATCTCCCGCACCATGCCCACTGCCACAAGGTCGGCGACAAAAATGCCTGCGCCGAACTTGGTAAGTTGGATAACGCCCACAAACGCAAAAATGATACCAATAAGAAAACTGATCAGCCCGACTATCGGCAATGCCTCGGCACCAGCCTCCTGCATCGTGACCCAAAGATCGTTGCGCTGGTAGTTGGCCTTGCCGGTAAAGAAGCGCCCAAGCGACTCGATAAAATTGCCGAGAAACGCGAAAGAAGATTTTAGTTTGGTAAAAATACCGGAGGTGGCTTTGCCAATCCGGTTAACGGTGCTGTCCTTTTTTTCGGATCGTTTTGCGCCGCTGCGTTCTCCTACCGCGAATGCGAGGTTCAGTAGCTTCGTGGCCCCTTCCGGCAGGCCACTGTGGTCGATCTCGATCTTGTGTTTGCTTGCATTCTCCTCGATTCTGGAGAGCGCGACGATCAGCCCGGTGTCCCACTCGCCGAGAGCGGTCGTGTCAAACACGATGCGCCCGCCTTGGGGCAATGATGCGATCGCATCGAGCGCCGCCTGGGTCCCGGGCAGTGCCTTGCCGAGTTCCCAGTCGCCGGAAAATGCCACGGCAAGATCCCCGGACTGCGTCTTGTTCAGTTGCAGTGCCGCCGCGGAGGATTTCTTTTTGTCGCTTGTCTCCGCCACCGTATCCGGTCCTTAACTATCCGACCCGCCTTCGGCCGCAAATTTGCAGGCATTAGACGCTAACACAATGCCTTGCGATCGGTCACCTGTGACATTCCACCGCAAGCGGCGGAGGCCGCAATTCGGAGCGGGGCAATGACTTAACTGCAAGCGATAGATCAGGTCACGACACCGTCAACGACACGTTGAGAAAGCGGGCGGCGTCCGGACCAGTAGCTGAGCTCTGCGGGTTCGGCAATGTCCCAGACTGCGAAGTCGGCGCGTTTCCCGGGTTGCAGCGTGCCGCGATCGTTATCGAGACCGAGTGCCCTGGCTGCATGGCGCGTTACCCCGCAGAGCGCCTCGGCCGGGGTCATGCCGAACAGGACGCAACTCATGTTCATCGCGTCCAGTATCGAGCACAGGGGCGAAGTGCCGGGGTTGCAGTCAGTGGCGATTGCGATCGGTACATTGCCAGAGCGCAGCGCCGCAACCGGTGGCAATGTGGTCTCACGCAAAGTGTAGTACGCCCCTGGCAGCAGCACTGCGACGGTACCCGCCGCAGCCATGGCGTCGATGCCATTCTGGTTGCAGTATTCCAGGTGATCGGCAGACAGCGCACGGTGTTTTGCGGCGAGCGCGGCGCCGCCGCTGTCGCTCAACTGGTCTGCATGGAGTTTTACGTTGAGTCCCAGTCCGCGCGCCATCACAAAAAGCCGGTCGATTTGTTGCGGCGTGAACGCGATGTCTTCGCAATAGGCGTCCACCGCGGATGCGAGACCGCTTGCCACCACTGCGGGCAGGTCTTCGCTGCAAATGCGGTCGATGTAGGCGTCACCATCGCCGCCATTCTCCGGCGGTACCGCGTGAGCGCCAAGATAGGTCGGTGCGAGATGAAATCCGGCGACGGCGGCGAGGGCATGCGCAGCGCGCAACATCCGCAGCTCTGTGTCGAGTTCCAGGCCGTAACCGCTTTTTATTTCGACCGTCGTAACTCCGCTGGCGAGCAGATCCTGCAGCCGCGGCAGTGCCGCATCGATAAGGTCATGCTCGCTGGCCGCCCGGGTCGCCCGGACCGTGGCATTGATGCCGCCACCCTGACGTGCAATCTCGGCATAGGTTGCGCCTTTCTGCCGCTGCTCGAATTCGCCGACCCGGCTGCCCGCGAACACGATGTGAGTGTGGCAATCGATCAGTCCGGGCGTGATCCACGCGCCGTCGAGATCGAAAATCGCACCTGCCCGGTCGCGCTGCCCGGGGTCGAGTGCCGCCGCCGGACCGAGCCATGCGATACGGCCATAGCGAACGGCAATCGCACCGTTGCGGATAATCCCGTAATTACCGGCGGGATCGGCCATCGTCACCAGGTTGGCGCCGGTCCAGATGCTGTCGAAGGCCGGACCGTTGCTGCTTGCGCTTTCTTGAGTCATTTAATCCGTAGCTTTAAGCTCGGAGACAAGCATAACGTCTGGATACACTCAAATGGAGTCTCTGTTTGCCCGACTTGCATTGCTGCCGCAAGGCTGGCGCGAGAATGTGCGGATTGGCTTCGCTGCCGACGGCACGATTTCGGGCGTCGAGACGGGCACCGTGGCGGGGGCTGACGAGAGTGTCGGTATGCTGATGCCAGGATTTTGCAATGTGCATAGCCATGCCTTCCAACGCGCGCTCGCTGGCCGCGCCGAAGTATGCGGGGACAGCGATGACAGTTTCTGGACCTGGCGCGATCTCATGTATCGGCTGGCTGATCGTCTCACTCCGCAGGATCTGACCAGCATCGCCCGGCTGCTGTACGTGGAGATGCTGGAGGCCGGGTACACGGCTGTCGGGGAATTCCATTACCTGCATCACGATCCGGAAGGTGAACTCTACGAAGAGCCGATTGCGATGTCGCTCGCGCTTGCCCATGCCGCGGCCGAGGCGGGTATCAGCCTTGCTTTATTGCCGGTGCTATATCGCTATTCCGATTTCGGCGCGCGGCCGCCGGAGCCGGCGCAGTATCGTTTCACGACGTCGCCGGAGCAGTTTGTCGCCATGGTGCATCGCCTGCGCGAACGGCTCGATGACTGCATTGTCGGTGTCGCGTTCCATAGTCTGAGGGCGGTGGATGTAGGCAGCATGCGAGAAGTCATCGCTGCGCTGGGTCAGCACCCTCGATTTCCGGTGCATGTCCATGTTGCGGAGCAGGCGCAAGAGGTAGAGGCCTGTCTGCGAATGTGCGGTCATCGTCCGGTCGAGATGTTGCTGCTGGAGGATTTGCCGGATCAAAACTGGTGCCTGATTCATGCCACCCACATCAATGAGGCGGAACTGCGCGGAATCGCCGCAAGTGGTGCGGTGGCGGGGCTGTGCCCGACCACCGAGGCTAACCTGGGAGACGGCATCTTTCCGTTGCGCACTTTTGTCGAGTGCGAGGGGCGGTTCGCGATCGGTTCAGACAGTCACGTGAGCATCGATCCGTTCGAGGAATTAAGGTGGCTCGAGTACGGTCAGCGATTGCAAAGTGGCAAGCGCTTGCGTGCGGTCGCCGGCAGCGGCCGCCACGCCGGATCCGAACTCGTGCATTCGGCTGCGCTAAACGGAGGTGCGGCGCTGGGTCTGAACGCGGGCCGGATCGCGGCCGGGCAGCGCGCAAACCTGCTGGTGCTTGATCCGGACATGGCGCTGGCCGATACCGTCGGCGCGGACAATATTCTCGACGCACTCGTGTTTGCGCCGCGCCGTGCACCCGTGGAGAGCGTCATGGTGGGGGGACGTTGGGTGTTACGCCAGGGACGCCATCCGTTACGGGATCTGGCGGTAGCAGAGTATCGTGCGTGTCACGAACGCCTGCGGCTCGGCTGAGACTTGCGACAGGACGCGATGTTCATGATGGAGACGGTTGATGAAAGACGAGGGAACCCGTTTGCGACAGCAAATCGTGCGTGCGCCGCACGGCACGGAGTTGAGCGCGAAGAGCTGGCTGACGGAAGCGCCACTCAGGATGCTGATGAACAATCTCGACCCGGAGGTTGCCGAGCATCCGGATTCGCTGGTCGTTTACGGCGGTATTGGCCGGGCCGCGCGTAATTGGGAATGCTATGACAGGATTGTCGATTGCCTGCGCGTGCTGGAAAGCGACGAAACCTTGCTGGTGCAGTCGGGCAAGCCGGTCGGTGTGTTTCGCACCCACGAAGATGCTCCGAGAGTGCTGATTGCCAATTCAAACCTGGTCCCGCAGTGGGCCAACTGGGACCATTTCAACGAACTGGATCGCAAGGGCCTGATGATGTACGGGCAGATGACCGCCGGGTCATGGATCTATATAGGCAGCCAGGGAATCGTCCAGGGAACCTACGAGACTTTCGTAGAGATGGGTCGTCAGCACTACGGCGGCGATCTCCGTGGCAAATGGATTCTCACTGCCGGGCTCGGCGGAATGGGCGGAGCGCAGCCGCTGGCAGCGACGATGGCGGGCGCATCGATGCTCGCTGTCGAGTGCCAGCCCGACAGGATCGAGAAACGCATCGAAACCGGGTATCTCGACCGCGGCGTCGAGGACCTCGACGAGGCGCTGGATCTCATTGATACGGCCTGCCAGAACGGGGAGGCGACATCGGTCGGGTTGCTTGGCAATGCAGCGGAAATTCTGCCCGAACTGGTGCGCCGCGGAGTGCGCCCGGATGCAGTTACGGACCAGACGTCTGCTCACGATCCGGTCAACGGCTATCTGCCCGAGGGCTGGACGCTGGCGCAATGGCGCGACGGGCAGACAACCGATCCGGCGGCTGTGGCGGCCGCGGCGCGACGCTCTATGGCAACTCACGTACGTGCGATGCTTGCGTTTCAGGAGGCTGGCATACCGACCTTCGACTATGGCAACAACATCCGTCAGGTAGCGCTGGAGGAGGGAGTCGGGGAGGCTTTCGCATTTCCAGGATTCGTGCCCGCCTATGTTCGCCCGCTGTTCTGTAAGGGGATCGGTCCGTTTCGCTGGGTAGCGCTGTCGGGTGACCCGGAAGACATTTATAGGACCGATGCGAAAGTGAAAGAGCTGATTCCGTATGACAGCCATTTGCACAATTGGCTGGACATGGCGAGACAGCGCATCCGCTTCCAGGGATTGCCGGCACGGATATGCTGGGTTGGCCTGGGTGATCGCCACCGGCTGGGTCTGGCGTTTAACGACATGGTCAGGAGTGGCGAACTGAAAGCCCCCGTCGTGATTGGTCGCGACCATCTCGACTCGGGGTCGGTCGCCAGCCCGAACCGGGAGACCGAAGCCATGGCGGATGGATCCGATGCGGTGTCGGACTGGCCGCTGCTGAACGCTTTACTGAATACCGCGAGCGGTGCGACCTGGGTCTCGCTGCACCACGGCGGTGGTGTCGGTATGGGGTTCTCGCAGCATGCCGGATTCGTCATCGTGTGTGATGGCAGCGATGCCGCCGCACGGCGTATCGATCGGGTGTTGTGGAATGATCCGGCAACCGGCGTGATGCGACATGCCGACGCCGGATATGCAATTGCCGTCGAGCATGCGCGAAAATGCGGGCTCGATCTGCCGATGCTCGGTGACGGCTGATGGCGCCACTGAGGCGGACGTGACCGTCGCCGCGTCGTGCCGCTGGGTGCACGGCACAGCGGGTGCCTGGCCGTGACTCTCTTCGACTTTGCGAGCGGTGATTCTCCGTTGTTGGTCAATGTGCCGCATACCGGCGTCGCGGTGCCGGACGCTATCGCAGCGCGCCTGACTCCTGCCGCAAGAGGCCTCCCCGATACCGACTGGTTTGTCGACAGGCTGTATCGGTGTGCCCACGAAATGGGTGCCAGCATGCAGATCGCCCGATTGTCCCGCTATGTGGTTGATCTGAACCGGCCACCCGACGATGCGGCAATGTATCCGGGGCAAGCTCATATCGGCCTCTGCCCGCTAACTACGTTTGCTGGCGAAGATATTTACCGTGCCGGGACCGCACCCGATCGCGCCGAGCAGCAACGGCGTGTCGAGTCATACTGGCGCCCGTACCACGATCATCTGGCGGCGCAACTGGAGAAGATCCGCGCCCGCCATGGTTATGCGGTGTTGTGGGATGCGCATTCGATTCGATCCGAAGTTCCCAAGCTGTTCGACGGTCGCCTGCCCGACCTCAATCTCGGGACGAATAATGGTGCTTCATGCGCGCCAGCACTGGCTGACCTCGTCGCCGGAATCTGCGCGAGTTCGGTGAACTTCAGTTCGGTCGTTGACGGCCGCTTCCGCGGCGGTTACATCACCCGGTTTTACGGCCGGCCGGATGCGGGTTGTCACGCTTTGCAAATGGAGCTCGCCCAGGCCGCTTACATGGACGAGGTGGCTGGGGCGACATTCGATTCTTCCCGCGCGGCCAGTTTGGGTGCGCTGCTGGAATCGCTGCTTGCCGCGGTGCTGGGCTGGTGCGAATATCGCGGCGGCTGACTGCGACTGCATAGACAGCGCAGGGAAAGCACAAAAAAAGAGGCCGGGCTGTTTGGCCCGGCCTCGCTCTCAAGCTTGCTGATCGCCGCCGGGGTTAAGGCAGCGCGGCAATCCAGGAGTTGTCTTCCAGCCATTTCTTGCGCAACTGATTGAGCGCGCCGGTTTTCTCGAACGCATCGATATAGTTGTCGATGATATGGGCCAGCTGCGGGTCGTTGGCCGAAACCGCAACACCGATTGGTTCGACCGTCATCGGCCGGGTCAGGGTCGTGAAACCGGCATCCGGGAAGCGCAAGATAGACAGCATGCAGATCGGCATATCAGCGACCAACGCATCGACCTTGTTTTCCAGGATCAGGCTGACGCCTTCGTCGTAATCCGCAACGGTCGTGAGCTTGGAATCGGGGAGATTTCGCTCCACGAACTGCTGGCTGGTCGAGCCCTTTAGTGCGGCCAGACGAATGTCTGCGTTGTTGATATCGCCAGCCTCCTTGGCCCGTGCGAGGGTGTCCGACTTCGTCAGAATGGACTTGCCCGACAGCATGTACGGTCCGAGGAAGGTCGCCTCGCGGGCGCGCTCCTTGGTAATCGCCATACCCGACATGACCATGTCGACATCGCCTTTGTTCAGCGCGCCTAGCAGGTCGCCAAACGGACGCTGCACAAATTCGACCTTGACGCCCAGTGCGGCTGCCAGCGCGCGGGCGAGATCGACTTCGAGGCCGATCAGGTTGCCATCGCGGCCCTTGGCATTGAACGGAGGCTGGTTGCCCGACAGTCCGACGCGGATCGTCTCGCTCTTGATAATGCGGTCCAGCACAGGGCTGTCGGCGGCCGCCGAGATGCCGGCGGCGCCCATCAGGCAGACACCGAGCATCACGGGCAGAAGTCTCGCCCTCAGAAACTTAAACATTACGATCTCCTTGAATTTTTGATCGACCCGAAACCTGTTCGAACGTCGGGACGGACGCGCATTTCAACATATGCGGAGTCAATTGCAAACACGAATCGGTTTACGCCATCTGCTGCCGGCGCAGTCCGTCAGCGGCTGCCATGAGGCAGCGAGCTTGGGTATCGAGCACTGTTAATTCCTGATATAAAAGCAATATAAAATAATCAAAAATAGCAAGTTGTAGAATAAAGCTAATGTAAAATAGACTGAATTGCTGAAAGGGAAAGCACGGTGCTGTCAGCCGGGTCCCCACTGCCTCGCTCTGCAGCCTGCTAGTGACCGGTTTTCAATTTCTCTACGTGCAGGATCAGCGCGTCAGTGGTCTCTTTCAGAAGGTCCAGTTCTTCAACGGACAGGTCGGACAAGTGCTCCAGGTTGTATTCGATCGTTTCAACGATCTGGTGCGCTGGCCGCGCCAGTGGGCGCATAAAGTAGCTGGTAACCGTGGCGACCAGTGTGCCAAAAAAAAGCACTGAACCGAGGAGAATCCAGCTACCCCCAATCAATTTTCCTGCGGCGGTAACCGGCGTATCGGCAATGCCGGCAGTCGACATTGCGGCGACTCCCCAATAAAGAGCATCGCCAATACTGCGAACCGCGGTTGCCGGGGCGCCTCTTTCCGCCAACCACAGACCGGATGCGCTCACCAGCCACATCACCAACAGGATCAGGAGAATGCTCAGAAACGAGGTCTGGGTGGCGATCTCGTGGATATAGCGGCCTATTCGTGGCGTTGGCGCAACGCGCAACCTGGAGCGCGGTGATTTGCGCTGTCGCGAAGTAGGTGATCTGCGACCATGGCGGGTGTTCATTCGTGTCTCCTCACAGTTCGTAAAGGGCGACGCGGCAAGGCATGCGGCCCGACCGCGCGATTGCGCGGGAGCAAATGCATAGTGCTCGCGGATAGTAGCGCGATCCGGCCACCTCGGCGTATTGAAGTTGGGGGGGTATCCTGCAACCATCATCGCGTCCATTTGTGACGCCGAATCGTTGGGGGGAGATCTTGACCGAACTCAAAGACCAGTATCTGACGACCCGTGAGCTTGCCGAGCTTCTGCATATCAAGGAACGGAAAGTCTACGAACTGGCCGCCTCGGGTGAGGTGCCGTGCTCCCGTGCAACCGGCAAATTGCTGTTTCCGCGGCAGGCGGTCGTGGCATGGGTTGCGAGCAAGAGCGGTGGCAGCATAGGTGAGCCGCTTGCCGCCAGGCCAGCGGTTTTTCTTGGCAGCCATGACCCTCTGCTCGAATGGGCGTTGCGCGAGTCGGGCTCGGGTCTGGCGATGTATTGGGACGGCAGTATGGACGGGCTGGAGCGGTTCGCACTGGGCGAGGGTGTCGGTGCCGGCATGCATGTCTATGACGAAACCGGTGACGATTGGAATGCACCGCTGGTCGCCGCCCGGTTTGCCGCGTCACCGGTCGTTCTGGTGGAGTTTGCCTGGCGCGATCGCGGACTGATCGTCGCCGCCGCTGAGGCGGCGCAGTATCCGTCTCTGGAGGCGCTGGCTGGCCACTCGGTCGTTGCGCGGCAGGCTGAGGCCGGCAGCCAAAAGCTGTTGCAGCACCTTCTTGCAGGGAGCGGGATCGATGCCGCAAAAATATCGTTTGCCGATATCGCCAGGACCGAGAGCGACGCGGCAGGCATGGTGGCGGAGGGCGATGCCGATGTCGCGTTCGGATTGCGTGGCCCGGCCAGGCAGTTCGGCCTCGATTTTGTGCCGGTCGTTCGCGAGCGCTTCGACCTGCTGGTGGACCGCCGCGAGTGCTTCGAGCCGCCCCTGCAGCGGCTTTTCGCATTCTGCCGGTCAGCAAAATTTGCCGCCAGAGCCGCACAACTGACCGGTTACGACATTGCCGGTTTCGGCATCGTCCACTTCAACGGCTGAGTCGCGAATGGTAAGAAGTTATGGCGCGGCTTGATTCCGGCTATTGGCGTTCGGGTAGAACAGTTGCTGGCCGTCAAGCTGATAGGCGGCGATCGCTGCCTGACCTTCCGGGCCAAGAATCCAGTCGATAAATGCCTGGCCATCCGCGGTGTTGGCATTGGAGTGCCTGGCCGGATTGACGAGAATCACGCCATACTGATTGAACAGTGGCGGGTCTTTTTCGAACACGATCTTGTGGTCGCGTTTGTTGCTGAAACTGATCCATGTGCCACGGTCGGTCAGCGTATAGGCGCCCATACCGACCGCCATGTTTATCGTCGCCCCCATGCCCGAGCCGGACTCGAGGTACCACTCGCCGCTGCCGGCAACCGGATCGATGCTCGCGGAATCCCACAGTTGCTTTTCCTTTTTATGGGTACCGGAGTCGTCACCACGCGAAACGAACTTGCGCCCGGATGTCGCAACGGCCTGCAGCGCCGCGGCCGCCGTCTTCGTCTTGCTGACCGCGGCCGGATCGTCGGCGGGGCCGATCAGAATAAAATCGTTGTACATCACATCGAAGCGTTCGACGCCATGTCCTGCGGCGACGAAGTCTTCTTCGGCCTTGCGCGCATGAACGAGCAACACATCGCCATCGCCGTTCGCGGCGTTCTTGATTGCCTGGCCGGTGCCGACTGCAACGACATGAACTGTAATCCCGGTGCGCTCTGTAAACTGTGGGAGGATCGCACCGTACAGTCCGGAGTTGGCGGTGGACGTGGTGGACTGGAGGATGATCGAACGCTCGTCCGCACGGGCGTCCATGCCCGGGCAGAGAGAGGCCAGCAGCAAGGCCGCTAGTGCGCCGCCGCCGAAAAACTGAAACCGTGTCATCTGCGATTCTCCATGATGGTTACAACAGAAGATCTCCGGCCAGAAACGATCTGGCAGCATCCGACGCCGGCGAGTTGAAAAATACGCCGGCATTGCTGTGTTCCTGCAGTCGGCCGCTATGGAGAAAAACGACGTCGTCTGCGAGCCGTTGCGCCTGGCCGACATCGTGGCTGACGAAAATCACTTTTGTTCCGCAACGCCGCGCGCCGAGAACAACCGACTCGATCGTAGCGGTGGACGCCGGGTCCAGATTCGCGGTGGGTTCGTCGAGGAACAGCACTTCCGGCCGGAACACCAGCGCTCGGGCAAGGGCAAGCCGCTGTTGTTCGCCCCCGGACAATGATCGCGCCGCCTGTCCCGCCTGCGCCGAGAGACCTGCCGCTGCGAGGATTTCGTCACAGTCGCGGGATGCCGCCTTGCCGCGCAACTTCAGCGCGAAACGGATGTTGTCGGCGACGCTGCGACGCAGCAGCACCGGTCTTTGAAAGACCATGGCCTGGCGCTTGCGTATCGCAGGGTCGAGACGGTTGCCACCCCAAAGGATTTCTCCGCCGCTGGGCTGGAGCAGGCCGTGCAGGAGACGCAGAAGAATGCTTTTGCCGGCGCCGTTTGGGCCCATTACGACAGTCAGCGATTGCGGCGGGAGGTGCAGAGAGACATTCTCGAGAATCATTTTGCCGCTGGTCCGATAGCTGAGTGATCGGGTAACCGCGGGCAAAAGCGACGCTTTGTTACGCATGCCGCTGGCATTGCTGTCGCGCAGGGCCAAAGTCTCAAGCATAGCCATATCTTGTCGTGTCCGAACGCAGGCTCATTACGACTGCGTTGATGCCGAGCGCAAGCAGGAACAGTACGATACCGAGCGCCAGCGCAAGATCCAGGTTTCCCTTGGAAGTCTCCAGCGCGATGGCGGTGGTCATGACCCGGGTCAGATGGATGATGTTGCCGCCAACGATCATCACCGCGCCGACCTCGGCAATGGCGCGTCCGAACCCCGCGAGCGCCACGGTAAGGAGGCTGACCCGAGCATCCCATAGCAATGTCGCCACCGCCGTGCGCGCCGACACGCACATCGAGCGAAACTGCTCCGCGTATTCGCTGTGCAGCGATTCGATGACCTGGCGAGTCAGCGCGGCGACGATAGGTGTTATCAGGATGGTCTGGGCGATGATCATCGCCGTTGGCGTATACAACAGTTGTAACCAGCCCATCGGTCCGGCGTTGCTCAGCAGCATGTACACCACCAGTCCGACAACTACCGGCGGCAGACCCATCAGTGCGTTGAGAAGAACCAGTAACGCACCGTGGCCGCGGAACCGCGTCATGCCGAGCAGTGCCCCCAGCGGCATGCCGATCAGGCATGAAATCAGCACGGCCGAAAGGCTCACTCGCAACGACAAAAAGACGATCTCGAGCAGGTCTTTATCCGCCGACAAGATGAGTCCGATCGCGAGACCGAATATTTCGCCAAATTCCTGCATCAACGGTGCCTGCCAGCATAATTCTGCATAATTTGTCGTAAGCGTGCAGAAATTTTGCCAATATCGCAAGGTGGCGATATTGTCGGGCGTGCGAAGACGGCCCGCCGGAGCAGTAATCATGCTCGAAGCTGGTGTATTTGGTCCGATCTGTGGATATACTTCGCGGCCGCGAGCCCGTTATGTGAAAATTGCGCCCTTCGGGGAAAGCAATCCGACCGGCACGATAAGCTGGAACTTTCCGGCTCGCTTGAAAAAAGTCTAAATAATTCAGGTATCAAGGAGGATAGAGCGATGCCGATCAAAAAGATTATGGTGGCCATGACGGCACTGTTGCTGGCCAGCCCGGTGCTGGCGCAAAAAACTGCGGGTGAAATGGTCGATGACGTCGGCCTTGCCGCGCAAGTCAAGACCAACCTGATCGACAGCAAGACAGTCGATGCCAATGACGTCAATGTCGAGGTCGACAAGGGCGTTGTGCAGTTGAGCGGGTTCGTGAAGAGCGAAGAACAGCGTCGCGAGGCAGCCAATATTGCGAACGACATCGTTGGCGTGAAAAAGGTCAACAACAAGCTGGTGGTTGGCAGCGGCAAGCGCAGCATGGGGCAAACGATGGACGATCAGTACATCGAGACCAAGGTCAATGCCGCGCTGATGGCCGAGAAAGGCACCGATGCCGGTGATATAGACGTTGAAGTGCGCAACGGTGTGGTGCAGCTGAGCGGGTTTGTCGGCAGCGCCGCCGAGAAAAAGCGCGCGACGGAAATTGCCGCCGGTATCAAAGGCGTAGAAAAGGTCGATAACGCACTGGATCTGAAGAACTGATTGGCCCTGAGCGGGTCCGGAGGGCGGCCGGGTTCCGGCAGCCCTGCAAACACCGGGCCCGCATAGGTATTTCTGCCGGTTGTGAATGCGAAGCATTCTCAACTAACATTCGCGCCAGCCGCGGCCGTTCGGCGCAACGAAAACGTCGCGGAGGGTGCCGCCCGCTAGTCATCGGGTCGGCAAATCGTACCCAGGGCCGTACCAACGGCGGCCGGAGGATGAGCCAATCAGCGAGATGACGCTGGCGGATCTAAAGCGCGGCGATCGCGCGCGCATCGAGTCGATCGATACCCGGGACAAGAGCGTTCAGCGGCTGATGACGATGGGTCTGGTCGAAGGCGCGGAGATCGTGTATCTAAATGCGTCACTCGGTGGCGATCCGCTCGAACTCAATGTCTACGGCATGTCGTTGTCGCTGCGCCGCCAGCAGGCGCGCTGTTTTGGCGTGTCTCGAATTGGAGCCGATCCCGGTGTCCAGCGTCGCGGCTAGTATTCCTGTCGATGCAATTTCCCGCAGCCGCCGCGCCCGGGCGACCTTTGCGGTTGTGGGAAATCCGAACGCGGGCAAGAGCACGCTGTTCAATCGACTGACCGGGTTGCGGCAGAAGACCGCGAACTACCCGGGTGTCACGGTCGAGAAGCATATGGGCACGGCTTTGCTCGATGGCACGCCGCTCGATCTTATCGATTTGCCGGGGATTTTCAGCCTGACCCCGGATTCGGCCGACGAACGTATTGCGGTGGAAGTGTTGCTGGGGCGGGTCGCCGGCACGCCGGCGCCGGACGGAATTCTCGCGGTTGTTGACGCCACGCGGTTGTACCAGGGTTTGTACCTGCTGCAGCAACTCGTCGAAATTGACCGCCCCATGGTCGTGGTGCTGACAATGGCGGATGCGGCCGCGCGTCTCGGTGCCCGTGTCGATATTGATAAGCTGAGCGCAAAGCTCGGCGGCGTTCCGGTGGTATCGGTTATCGCGACGACCGGCAAGGGGCTGGCTGATCTCAAGCGCGAACTTGCCCTGGCAATGGCGGGTGAATCGCGCCAGGTTGCCTCATTCTGGCCGCAGTTGCGCGAGGCGGCGGAACAGTTGCTCGACGGGGCCGGAACCGGGCCTGCGGTGCCCGGTATTCAGGAAGTGGAGCGTAGCCTGGTCGAGGAGGATCCGGTCGCGACCGAGCGGCTGGTGGCGCTGCAGGGGCCCGGCGCCGTGACCGAGATCGAAAAGGCCCGGGCGGAGCTGTTTCAGGGCGAGCCCGGGCTCGCGGTCGAAGCACGGCATCGCTACGGCTGGAATCGCGGCGTCCTTGACGAGGTACAGAGCGCGGCGCCGCCGATCGCGCGCTGGGGCTCATTCCTGGTGGCCTGGATGAATCGTCCTTATCCGGCGACCGTGCTGTTCTTTGTCGTCATGGCGCTGGTGTTCCAGGCGGTGTTTGCCTGGGCAACGCCATTCATGGACCTCATCGACGGTGCCACGACGGGGCTGGGTGAATCGATCCGCCAGGTTCTGCCGGACGGCGTGTTACAGAGCCTGATAGTCGACGGCGTAATTGCCGGGGTCGGCAGCGTAATTATTTTTCTGCCGCAAATCCTGATTCTTTTTCTGTTCATTATTCTGCTGGAAGATACCGGTTACCTGGCGCGGGCGGCATTTCTCGTCGATCGCGCGATGCGCCCGGTTGGCCTGTCCGGACAGTCGGTCATTCCGCTGCTGTCGAGTTTCGCCTGTGCGGTGCCTGGAATTATGGCGACGCGCGCGATCCCCGACCGCCGCGATCGCATTGCCACCATCCTGGCTGCGCCATTTCTGACCTGTTCGGCGCGGCTACCCGTTTATGCTCTGTTGATAGCGGCGTTCGTGCCGAGCAGGACGATGGGTATCGTCAACCTGCAGGGAATGGTCCTGTTTGGCCTCTACATGCTGGGTATCGTTGGTGGTATCGGAACCGCACTGCTGCTGCGGCGTTCTGCGTTGCGCGGTCCCAAGCCGAACTTTGTTCTTGCGCTGCCGGCTTTTCGCTTGCCGAATCTGCGCACCGTCGCAATAGCATTGCTCGACCGGGTGAAGGTGTTCCTGCGCCGCGCGGGAACGGTGATATTCATGGTGGCGGTTATTGTCTGGGCGCTGGCGTATTTTCCGCGTTCGGCGGCTGTTGAGGCGGAAGCGGCGGCGGCACGGGCAACGGCCGCAGCGAGCTATGCCGGTGTCGAACTGACGCAGCAGCTCGCGCGTGTGGATAACGAAGCGGCTGCCGCTCACCTCGAGCAAAGCGCACTGGGCCGCATTGGCAAAATAGTGGAACCGGTATTTACCCCGCTGGGTTGGGACTGGAAAATTTCGGCGGCAGTTATAGCCGGCTTTCCGGCGCGTGAGGTCGTAGTTGCGGTCCTTGGCACAATTTATGCCGTGGGTGCGGAGGCTGACGAGTCAAGCCTGGCAGATCGGTTGCGCTCGGCCCGGTTCGCCGATGGCAGCGAGGTTTTTACGCTCCCCATGGTGCTCGGCCTGCTGGTGTTTTACGCATGGTGCCTGCAATGTGTGGCAACGCTTGCGGTGATTCGAAGGGAAACGAACAGCTGGCGCTGGCCGGTATTCGCGTGGGCCTACATGACCGTGACCGGGTACGTCGGAGCGCTGTTGATTTATCAAATAGGATCAAGAATTGCTGCCTGAGTGGCGCCGGCGGCCCTTGCAAAGTTCGGGCCGGGTTGATCGCTGGCGATCGCGTTGTCCAGGTTACCGGTGTCGCGCTGCAACAATCCGTATTGTCAGGCAAGGAACGGGATGAAAGTCACGCTCAAACTTTACGCGTCTCTGACGCAATTTCTGCCGCCGGGCTCCGGTCGCCATGAAGCCGAACTCGAAGTAGCAGAGGGCACCACGCCGGCAGCCATCATCGACCGCCACCAGCTACCGCTCGAATTGACTCATCTTGTTTTTATTAATGGCGTTTTCGTCGATCGCCATCTGCGCGATCAGACCGCGCTGCAGGAGGGTGACCATCTCGCAATTTTCCCCCCGGTTGCCGGCGGCTGAGAATTGCGACCAACGAAACGGCTCCGGCGGTTGTCTTTTGCGGCCATAAAAGATCTGGTTTAGCGCTGTTATCGCAGGATTTCCGTTGCCGAACCGGCTCGTTTGCTCCGGTCCCTCACGCGGGAGTAACATGAGTTGCGAACAAAAACTCTGATCCAGCACCGTGCCAGGTCGAGCCGCGCCATCGTATGTGGACGGGAGGGAACCCCACGGTTGCTGCGGCGAAACAAAGAGGTGCACTCATGCTCAGATCTCTGAAGCTTGAGCCGGAAAAGTGCACAGGCTGTCTGCAGTGTGAGATGGCCTGTTCTTACGAGCAAGAAGGCGTTTTTAACCCGGCCAAATCACGCATAAAAGTCTTTACGTTTCATCATGAGGGGGTCTTTGCCCCGTATACCTGCACGCAGTGTGACGAGGCTTGGTGTATGCATGCCTGTCCGGTCGATGCGATTGTGATCAATGCTGCGACCGGGTCAAAGGACGTCCTGAACGATGTTTGTGTCGGCTGCAAAGTCTGCACGATCGCCTGTCCGTTCGGCACCGTCAATTACAACCAGGATAGTGGCAAGGTCATCAAGTGCGATCTCTGCGGAGGTGATCCGGCCTGTGCCAGGGCCTGCCCGACCGAGGCCATCACTTACGTGGATGCCGATCAGACCGGTCTCGAGCGAATGCGCGCTTATGCTGCGCAAAGTGCTCAGATCAGCCGGCCCGGTAGCTGACAGCCCGAGGAGGAAACATCATGGCCTGGACAGGAAAAATTCTGAGGGTCGATTTGTCGAGTGGGACATGCGCTGCCGAGCCGTTGAACATGGAATGGGCAACGCAATATCTGGGGCAACGTGGGCTCGCGAGCAAATATCTCAGCGAGGAAATTGACCCCATGGTCGATGCGTTGTCCGAAGCTAACAAATTCATCATGGTGACCGGCCCGCTGACCGGTACGATGGCATCCACCGGCGGCCGTTATTCGGTCGTGACGAAAAGCCCCCTGACCGGAACGATCGCCTGTTCCAACTCCGGTGGTTTTATCGGTGCGGAGATGAAAAATGCCGGCTGGGACATGATCATCTTCGAGGGCCGCGCAAGCGCGCCGGTCTACCTTTATCTGGAAAACGAAAAGGCCGAGTTGTTACCGGCAGATGATCTTTGGGGTCTTTCGGTGTGGGCGACCGACGAGGCGCTACACAAAAAACACCAGGATCCGCAATTGCGCATCGCCTGTGTCGGGCGGTCGGCCGAAGCCGGTTGCCTTTACGCAGGAGTGATAAACGATTTGCACCGCGCGGCCGGGCGTTCGGGCGTCGGTACCGTGATGGCGTCGAAAAATCTCAAGGCGGTTGCGGTTCGCGGCAGCCGCGGGGTCGGCAACATCAAGGATCCCGCAGCCTTCATGCAGGCCACGCAGGCGGCCAAGCAGGTGCTCGCCGACAATGCGGTGACCTCGCAGGGGTTGCCGACCTACGGTACCCAGGTGCTGATGAATGTAATCAATGAAGTCGGTGCGATGCCGACCCGCAACATGCGCGAGGTCCGCTTCGAGGGGGCTAGTCATATATCCGGGGAGGCAATGCACGAGCCGCGCAAGAGCGACGGCAAGCCCAACCTGGTGACTAACGCCGCGTGTTTTGCCTGCACGATTGCCTGCGGCCGGATCTCCACGATCGACAAGGGCCATTTCACGGTTAAGAACAAGCCCGAGTACTGGGGTGCCTCCGGTGGGCTCGAGTATGAGGCTGCGTGGGCGCTGGGCTCGGACACCGGTGTCGACGATCTCGATGCGCTGACCTATGTCAATTTCCTGTGCAACGAAGACGGCTTCGATCCGATCTCGTTCGGCGCCACGGTTGCGGCAGCGATGGAACTGTTTGAGATGGGTGTGCTCACCACCGAGCAGACCGGCGGTCTGGAGATGCGTTTCGGCTCGGCCGAGGCGTTGACCCGCGCTGCAGAACTGACGATGAACGGTGAGGGTTTCGGCAAGGAACTGGGGCTTGGTTCAAAGCGCTTATGCGACAAATACGGCCACCCGGAACTGTCGATGACCGTAAAGGGCCAGGAGTTTCCGGCTTATGACCCTCGTGGTATCCAGGGTATGGGGCTCGCCTATGCGACGTCGAATCGCGGCGCCTGCCATCTGCGCGGTTATACCGTCTCGTCCGAAGTCATGGGCATTCCGGAGAAGACCGATCCGCTGGTGACGGAAGGCAAAGCCGGCCTGGTAAAAGCTTTCCAGGACGCGACGGCAGCGGTCGATTCGGCGGGGCTATGCATCTTTACGACTTTTGCGTGGACGCTCGCGGACATTGCGCCGCAGATCGATGCGGCCTGCGAGGGTGGCTGGACGATGGAGAAACTCGCGGAAGTCGGCGAGCGTATCTGGAATCTGGAGCGCGACTTCAATCTAGCGGCGGGTCTGACCGGAAAAGACGATACCTTGCCGAAGCGCTTGCTGAAGGATGCGGCCAATACCGGCCCGGCCGAAGGCAGGGTCAATGAACTCGACAAGATGCTGCCCGAGTACTACGAGTTGCGCGGATGGAATGGCGAAGGCGTACCGACCGCATCGACCCGGCAACGTCTCGGTCTCTGACGGCCGCGCACAGGCGGACTGCTTTCTCTTGCTTGTCGAGCATTTATAGGCGGCGCGAAGCGGTGGTATGAGCCGCGGCGCGCTTGCTTGCGGAGCGAACGATATGGCTCATGTAATCATTGGCGCCGGCCCGGCCGGGGTCATCGCCGCGGAGAATCTGCGCAAGGCGGCGCCGGACGCGGCAATCAAGGTCATCGGCGACGAAGCGGGTGCGCCTTATTCGCGAATGGCAATTCCCTATCTGCTGACCGGCGCCATCGACGAAGCCGGCACGTTGCTGCGCAAATGTCCCGATCACTATAGCCGGCACAATATCGATCTCGTTCATGATCGCGTGGAAGCTGTTGCCAGCGGCGCGCAGCAGGTTCGTCTTGCCGGCGGCGACACGCTTTCGTACGACTCGTTGCTGATCGCGACTGGCTCGCGACCGGTTCCACCGCCGATTCCCGGTATTGACCTGGCGGGAGTCTATCCCTGCTGGACGCTCGAGGATGCCCGCAACGTGGCGCGGCTGGCGACCAAAGGCAGCAAAGTGGTGCTGATGGGGGCGGGGTTTATCGGCTGTATCATTCTCGAGTCGCTCGCCCTGCGCGGCGTCGAACTGACGGTCATCGAGATGGAGCAGCATGTCGTGCCGCGGATGTTGAACGAGGTGCCGGCGCGGCTGATCGAGGAATGGTGCGCAAGCAAGGGTGTACGCATACTGACTGCAACCCGGGCGATTGCGATCGAGCAGGTCGGAAGCGAAGCGGGGCTTGCAGTCACTCTGGACAATGGTGAGACGCTGGCTGCGGATCTGGTCATTGCTGCAACCGGGGTTCGCCCCAATATTGCGTTTCTCGAAGGCAGCGGGATCGCCACCGACCAGGGAGTACTCGTCGATCGTCAACTGCGCAGCAGCGTCAGCAATATCTTTGCCGCGGGCGACGTTGCGCAGGGTGTGGATTTCTCCACCGGCAACTACTCCGTTCATGCCATTCAACCGACCGCCGCGGACCATGGCCGCATCGCCGCTCTGAATATGGCGGGGCGCGACATCGAGTCGCAGGGTAGCGTCATCATGAATGTGCTGGCCACGCTCGGGCTTGTGTCGAGTTCGTTCGGTCTCTGGCAAGGCGCCGCAGGCGGTGATAGCGCAGAACTGATCGAGGCGGAGCGCTACCGTTACCTGCGGCTGCAGTTCGAGGATGATGTGCTTGTCGGCAGCACGAGCCTGGGGCTGACACAGCACGTCGGTGTACTGCGCGGGTTGATCCAGGGGCGGATCCGGCTCGGACGCTGGAAAGACCGCCTGATGGCGGATCCGACCCGAATCATGGAGGCGTATCTTGCGGCGACCCGGGCAATCGGAGCGAATCGCGGAATCCTGTGAGTACCGCCACGAGCGCAAGCTTCGAACGCGAAATGGGGATCAGTCATCGCGAGTTTTTGCGGTTGCTCCCCCAGGCCGTTGCGCCGCGCACTTTCGTCGTTCGCGGCGACACCATCGTGATAGGCGAGTTTCCGCAATCGATCACGCTGCACTTGTCGGCGGAAGGGCAGCGCCGACTCGGGCTGTTGCGTTTGCCGGTGACCAATGTGGCGTTCGAATTCCACGGCTTTGACGACATCGCGATCGGCGAATTCATGCAACGCTTCGAGCTGGCCTATCGTCGCGGTGGCGGATAGCAACCGAATTCGCTGCCATTCACGTGTAGCACCCGGCACGCCTCATCTGGCTGTTCTTATTGCCTGTTATGGTGGTGAGTCGAGGCCAGGGAGCGAGTTGGGGATGGTCCTTGCGCGGGCCTGGCCGCTGCGAAGCCGCAAATTCTTTTGCGGCAGGGACGTTTAGCTGCTATACGTGTCGGGCTACAAAAAAACAATTTACTCATTGGGGAATTATTAATGATCCTACGCAAGGTTCTTGGCGCCGTTGCGCTTACATTTGTTTTTTCGATCGCCTCCGCCGATCTCACACCCTGGGCGGACTACGAGGAAAGCGAAGCGGTCTGGACGGTGACCACGATCAAGGTTGCTTCTAACATGGGCGACGCCTATCTCGAGGGTCTCAAGAATACCTGGGTCGCCGGCAACGAGGTTGCGTTAAAGCTCGGTCAGATCGAAGACTACAAGATTTATCGCAGCGACCTTCCTGATAGCGGCGACTTCAACCTGATCCTGACCGTGAAATTCAAAAATACCGCTGAACTCGGGCCGAACCAGGCGCGTTATCAAGCCTTTATGAAGGAGTGGGGCGAGAAGCGTAACCAGGAGACGACCGAGTTTGCGCAGAAAAATTATCCTGCGATGCGCGAAATTACCGGCATGTACTACATGCGGGAAATTTCGCTGAAGTAAAGCGGCCGTGTCGATGTTCTTGGCTGTTAGAAGGGCCTCGCCTCGGCGGGGCCTTTTTTTGTCTGCTGGCCGTAGCGATCGGTTTTTGTGGGAGGTGAATGAGGCGTGCGTGCGGTAGTTGTCGGGGCAGGACTGCTCGGTCTGACAACGGCGTTGTTTCTGAAACGCCTTGGCGCCGATGTTGTCGTTGTCGACCGGGCAGAGGGGCCCGGGGCCGGCACCAGCTTTGCCAACGGCGGGTTGCTGACGCCAAGCATGGCCGATCCGTGGAATGCGCCGGGGATTCTCGGCAAGATGATTCACTGGATTGGCGATGAGTCGGCACCAGTGCTGCTGCGCCCGCAGGCATTGCCTGCGCTCGGTGCCTGGGGTGTTGCGTTCCTGCTGCAGTCGAGACCGCAACGCTTTCGCGAGAACCTGTTGCGCAATGTGCGGCTTGCAAATCACTCTCTTTCGGTAATGGCCGGGTTGCGAGATGAATACGAACTCGCCTACGACGGCGCGTGTTCGGGATCGCTGAAACTGCTGCGTGATGAGGCTTCGCTGGAACAGGCGATCGATATGGCTGAGTCGCTGGCATCGCACGGTGTCAGGTTTACAGCTCTCGATCGAGCGCAGACTGTGGCACGTGAACCGGCGCTGGCGACGATTGTCGATGAAATTGCCGGCGGTGTGTTTTTTCCGGATGACGAATGCGGCGACGCATACCGGTTCTGCGAGGCCATGGCGGCGCTGCTTCGTCGCATGGGCGTCAGCCTGCGTTTCGGGCTCGAGGTTAAATCGCTACAACGCGACGGTGCTCGTCTGACTGGCGCGGTAACCGCTCGGGGTGTACTCGAGTCCGACATCTTTGTCGTGGCCGCCGGGAGTTACAGCACGCCATTGTTGCGGCCGCTGGGGCTGCGCCTTCCGGTAAGGCCGGCGAAGGGTTACTCAATAACGGTGCCGACAGAGAGCTGGCGCCTGCCGCCGCGTCTGCCGGTCGTTGACGATGCGCTGCACGCGGTAGTTGTGCCAATTGGCGAACGGATACGGGTGGCGGGAACCGCGGAATTCGCCGGTTTCGATCGGGTTTTGCGCCAAGAACGTATCGATAACCTTCGCTTTCTGTTGCAGCAAACCTACCCCGACTTTGCCGCGTCGCTGGATCCGGAACGGATTCAGGCGTGGACTGGACTGCGGCCGATGTCGGCGGACGGCGTGCCGCTGATCGGTGCGACATCAATCGAAAATCTTTTTCTCAATACCGGCCATGGACATCTTGGCTGGACCCTGGCGGCGGGGTCGGCACAGGCGCTGGCGCACCTGATCATGCAGCAACAATGCGACATCAATATCGACGAGTATTCACCGCGCCGGTTCGCGCGTTTTCGCGTGTAAATGCGTATCGGGGGCGCCAGATTTGGCTATGGCAGCGATCGTGCTTTGGCGCCGTGGGCAGACGATCAGTTACTGCGCTAGCAGCGCCGGGGCGGGCTGCGTGCGGATCATACAAGCGGATTTTGCGCGTTTAGTGCTTTGTGTTGGCTATACTCTGGGCGTTGCGAGCCGTGTGGCCGCGAACAGCGAGGCCCGGTTTGAAGATATTCCTGTCTTACGCCTCGGACCACAGACCGACTGCCGAAGATCTTTGTTGTCGGCTGCAGGCCCTTGGGCATGAGGTGTTTTTCGACAGGGAGGATCTGCCGGCGGGGCGAAGTTTCGACGATCACATCCGTAATGCGATCGAAGAATCCGATCTCTTCGTTTTTCTGATTTCGCCGGAATCGGTCAAGGACGGACGCTACACCCGCACCGAACTCAAACTCGCGAGCAGAAAGTGGCCAACGCCGGGATGGCATGTACTACCGGTCGAACTCGTGGCCACACCCATCGAGAACGTGCCCGCCTATCTGCGATCGCTGACCGTGATGCAGGCCGAGGGCAATCTTGTTGCCGAGGTTGTCATAGAGGTCGAGGACCGGGTTCGGGCGCAGGGACAGCCAGCCACGGTTGGGGCGGTCGAGCGCGCGCCCGCGCAAACGAGCGGTGTCAGGTACCGCTCGGTGCAGTTGCGATTCGATGGGAACGACGCAGCAGGATATTCGATATCTGTGCCTGAGTCGCCAGCGGGAACGAGCGACCCCAATGCCTGGTCGCTCGATGCTCCGGGCATCGAGAACGCGCTGTGGGCAAATGCGAGACAGATCGACGGATCGGCGCGGCGCGCAACGAGCGGCCTTGATGTTGAGGCGCTTCTACCGCGTGCTGACGACGCAAGAGAGGCAGGCAAAGCCCTTTATGCGGCACTGTTTGACTCGGCGCTGGGCGCGCGCCTGGCGCAAAGCCTTCGCACGATCGATCCGCAACGCGGCGAGGGCGTGCGGTTCGTCATCAACACGACCGATGCGCCCGCGCTCGCGCGGCTGCCGTGGGAGTTTTTGTATAGCCCCGCCAAGGACGACTTCCTGTTTTCCGATCGGATGAAACCGGTGGTTCGCTGGCTCGATGTTGACGAACCGTTGCCGAGCCTGGCTGCGGAGCCGCCGTTGCGGCTGCTGATCGCAGTAGCCGCGCCCGGTGACCGTCCCGGTCTGGAGGTCGGTGAGGAGATTGCCCATCTCGATCAGGCACTCGACGAACTCACTGCCACCGGGGCAGTGCGCATCGTGCGACTGGACCACGCAACGCTCGAGAGTCTCGACAATGCGTTGCTGCAGAACCAGCCCCATGTGCTGCACTTTATCGGTCACGGCGATTTTTCCGGCGACCAGGGTGTGCTCGTGCTCGAGTCGGATACGGCCCCCGGCACGTCGGATGTGATTGGCGGACGCCAGCTTGCAATGCTGTTGCGTAACCACCTGACCTCGTTGCGGCTGGTTTTTCTGAACAGTTGCATGGGCGCGATGGCGTCGCGCAGCGACCCGTTCGGGGGTGTCGCCCAGAGCCTGATCCGGCGCGGTATTCCGGCGGTCGTGGCGATGCAGTTTCCGATACCGGATAAGGCCGCGGTAGCGCTATCGCGGCATTTCTATCGTTATCTCGCGGCAGGTCAGCCGGTCGACGCCGCGTTGAACTCGGCGCGGGCATTCTTGTATGCGCGCGGATACGAGGTGGAGTGGGGCGCGCCGGCGCTGCACATGCGCACACCCGACGGGCGCCTGTTCGATCTGGCGCCGGCGATGGTTGAGGAAGACGAGACCGGGCCGGAGCGCACTGAGCTAGCTGAGAAGCGACAACCGCCCGCGGAGGTCAGTGCCGCCGAACCGCGGGCGACAGTAGCGGTCTCCGCTACTCCGCCGCCGCCTGTCAACACCGGCTCCGGCGCGGCAACCGCTGCAAAGAGTTCCGGCCGACCGGGCGTATGGATAGGTGTGGCGATAGCTGTTCTCGTTGCAGTGGCGGTCGGCCTCACGCAATTTTTGCGCGGGGAGCGGGATGCAGTCGAGGCACCTGTCATTGTGAGCCCCGTGCCGGACGTTGAGCCGGAAGTCGAGGCACCTGTCATTGTGAGCCCCGTGCCGGACGTTGAGCCCGAAGTCGAGGCGCCCGTCATTGTGGCCCCGGGTCCGGAGACTGAGCCCGAGGAAGATGCGCGAGCACCTGTTGGCGTTATTGATCAGGGCCAATTGCCCACTCCGGTTCGGCCGGTGGCGCCAGGAGATGACATCGATGCCGCTATTGCCGGGTTGGAACAAGGCGATGTGCAGGGCGTCGTGCCGGAGCTCTACGAGTTGCTGGCATCGGATTCGATGGCCTTGTCGGCACAGAGTCTGGGCCCGCGCCACGATGCTCTGGCAGGCGCACTGGTTGTGGCCGCCGAGCAGGCGTTTGTAATGGGTGATTACACTACCGGCATGGAGGCGTTTGGACTGTTGAACCAGATGGCACCATTCGATCCCGAAATGGAAGCGCTGATCTTCGGCCGACTGGAGCCTTTTCTCGAAACCGCCGCGCCGCCTGCTGTCACCGCGCCGGCTGCTGCGGGCCCGGATGAGGGGCCGGCAGCCGGGCCGGAACAACTGCCAATGATGTACACGGTTAGTGAGGGCGACACGCTGTGGGGCATCGCGCGACGGCTTACCGGCGACCCGGAAAACTGGCCCGAATTGCTGGAGCGCAATAACGTCGCTCATGAATCCGGCATTGGTGAGACCTATATCGACGACCCTGACCTGATCTACCCCGGTCAGAGAATTTATGCGCCGATCAGCGCTGGCGCGGGCGGCTCCGTCATCGAGTACCACGTGTCGCGCGGAGAATCGCTGTGGCGAATTGCCGAGCGGATTTACGGCGATCCGCTGCTGTGGAACCAGATTTACGCGGATAACCGGGCAACGATTGCGGACCCTGACCTGATTTATCCGGGCCAGGTTTTGCTGCTGCGGCCGCGCTCCGATCGATAGTCATTGCCACCTGAAACCGGCGCAATCTGGGTTGCATTCGCCGGGCGATGATCAGTGCCCGGATTGTCTCTGAGCTATTTCATCGGGTATTTGCCCAGAACCAACGATGCCGGCAGATGCTCGTCTGTTTCCGAACATCGGGCGCGACATTCAAGCCGAGGTTGTCGAGGTGAAGCGTCACTGCAAGTCACGGCGGGGCCACGGTCTCACATCGTAACGCGCCAGTGCCGCGCAACGGCAAACAGGCAAGCTGTCAGATATCCATTGTCAGCAACACCCAGTTCTGCCCGGCGTTCTGCCAGTTCTCCTTGACCATCGGCCTGGTGGCGATCTCGCTGAAGCCATATCGTTGGTACAGTCGGCGGGCGCCGGTGTTGATATCCGAGACGATCAGGCTGAGTCCTGTTCTGCCGGTATCGCGGGCCTTGTCCGTCGCGACGCCGAGCAGGGCCTGGCCGTATCCCTTGCCGCGATGTTCGGGATAGGTGGCGAGCACGTTGACATACCAGGTTCCGGGGACCAGACCCTCGAGTTGCTGCAGCGGCACGAACATGGCTGGCATGCTGACAAAGTCGACGGGTTCGGGATCGCGTGCCAACGGGTATCCGATCAGGGCGGCGACAACTCGGCCATCCTCTTCGCGGACGGTCGCATTGTGATAAAAGCCTTTTTCTTTGTTGCTCGCCCGAAAACGACCGACATCCCAGGCGGTCTGGCCGGGTTCGGCCATTCCCTCCCACAGGTACTCGGGCATGCCGTCGCCAGCCATATTTAGCAACTCGGCCAGCGCATGGGCGTCTTCGGGTGTGGCAGGTCGGTGCGGAGGTTTGAGTTCAGTCATCGGATTCTCCCGCGCATGGCGCATAAACGCGGTTTTGGTTTGGTAGGGATGGGCGTCGTATCGCCAGTTGGCGGGCGCCCGATTAAAAGCAGTTGATTTACTTTCCCATAATCGACCCGGGCTGTCGTCACCGAACCTTGCCGCAGCGGTTCATCATGCGTCGTTGCCCGGCGGGTCGCCGCCCCTTCCACTTGTAGCCGCGAAATTGAACGAATACGTTTCCACGCAGTTTGAGATAATGCATTAATCATCGATCGGTCGCGACGGCAAGGGGATTTGATGAAAGGTCGCTGCTTTGTATGCGAGTCTGAATCGATCAGGAGATCGGTGTTGACGGGTGTCGTATTGCTTTCGGGATTGAATGGACTGCCGGCGCCGGCGGCTGCCGCAGAGCCGTGGTCCGGTGCATTGGACATTCGTGCCGGTGCTGTCTTGATGGACATTGACTCGAGCTTCAGGATCGATTCGGGCAATTTGGGCAGGGGCACGACAATCGATGCCGAGGATCAGCTAAGTCTCGACGATGAAGATAGTGTTTATCGTGTCGAGTTGGACTGGCGTTTCGCGCGCCGTCATCAAATCAGTGTTGGCTACTTTGATTTGTCCAGGGACGCCCTGGCGGTTACTGACGAGGCGCTCAAAATTGGTAACGTCATTTTCCCAAAGGGAACTGCAGTGGAGACGGATTTCGATCTGAGGCTGCTGGATTTCTCATACTCATACTCGCTTTTCCAGAACGATCGTTTCGAGGTTGCGCCATTAGTCGGAGTCTACGGGCTTGATTTCGATGCCCGGGTCAACAGCGAGACCCTCGGCCTGCGCGAGGGAGAGGGCGACAGATTTCCATTGCCGACACTGGGCGCCAGGGCAGTCTATCAATTGTCGCCAGCGTGGCGCTTGCGTGCGAGCGCGCAGTACTTTTTCCTCAGCTACGACGATTACGAAGGCGAGATCATGGAATTCGGCGCGAGTGTGGAGTGGAATGCCTGGAGCAATTTCAGTGTAGGTGCCGGATACTCGCGTATCGACATGGATGTCGAGGACAAGAATGAAAATGGCGGTAGCGGGGAATATGCCTATGACGGTGTCTGGGCCTATCTGGCAGTCGCTTTTTAAGAAAACGCGAGATCGGCGCCGGTAGCCGGATTTTGCGCTCCTGGTCCGCGCCCGAAGTTTATACTCCCAACATATGGCGCACTGTAGAAACTGCGACACGCTGCTCGAGGCCAGCTTTTGCCCGAACTGCGGTCAGAAGGACGTCGATCTGGAGCGACCGCTCACCGAGTTGCTCGGTGAAGTACTGCGCGAAACCTTTGACGTCGACGGACGCGCATTCCGCACCGTCTGGACTCTGTTTCGAAGACCCGGTGTCCTGACCTGCGAATTCCTTGCCGGGAGGCGCAAACTCTATTCTCCGCCATTCCGTTTGTACCTGGTTCTCAGCGTGTTGTTTTTTGTGGTTGCCGGCTGGGTGGTGGGGCAGGGTGCGTTGCTCGCCGAGGGGCAGACGCTGGAAGCCGATGCGGCTGGACAGGCCCGCTTTGTCGCCGACGACCTTCCGAAGCTGATGTTCGTGTTACTGCCGGTCTTCGCGCTGTTGTTAAAAGCCGCGTTTCGCCACCGCCTGTATTTTGATCACCTGATTCATTCTTTGCATCTGCACAGCGCAGCGTACATCTTGCTGGCGTTTTTGCTACCTCTGGAGCAGACTGCCGACCGCCACTGGCTGGCGTTGACGGCGCAGTTAGTCCTGTTCGCTTTGCTGATTTCGAACTTCGCGATTTCGCTCCGCCGCGTCTACCGGGTGAGTCGGCTCGGTGCGAGCGTCAGGGCGATGCTGATTTTGCTCGGCTACATCATGGTCGTCGCGATCGCATCGGATCTGGCGAGCCACCTCGCGACGATGGGCCTCGAGGAGGTGCCGTTTCACGCTAAATAGATATGACCGGGCCCGGCTGCCATGGTTATGCCCGTCGTCATATCCGTCAAAACAGTGATGTACTGTCTGCCCGGGGTTGCCTGCCGATACGAGGCATCGTGGGCGGCGATCGGCGATGTTATTGCGGTACCAATGATTGTGGCGGAGGTGAGGCTACCCGGCGCGAAAAGTCAGTCGCTGCCTTCTCGCAGCAACAGTTCCATCATTGCCTGTGCGGCGGCCGTGGCGACCGCGTGGATACGGTCGCGCGGTGTGTCATCGCCGACTTCATAGGTGGCAGACGGCGTATCGAGTGCCTGGCCCATCCAGACACTGGATCCCGGCACTTTGCTCGAAACCGGCTGTACCAGGCAATGGTAGCCGTCCACGCGGTCGGCAATTGCGGTAATCCATTCGATCATCAGCCGGTAGTCGTCAGGGCCTTCGCTTTCCTCGAGCACGTAGAAGATGTCTTTCTGCGTTGAGTGGAAGTCGAGGGCAAAGACTACGTCTCCGAAATCAGAAGCGAGTAGATCATTGCGAATCGCGCGCGGCTCGGGCTGACGGAAATGCTGCCAGTCGCGATTGGTGTCCACACCGTTGATGTTGTGGCGCCAGTGTCCTTCGCGAACGCCGTCCGGGTTCATCAGCGGGTAGACGACGACTGTAAAGTTGTCGCGGAAACGTTTCGCCAGATCGCTGTCGTCGCAGAGGGTCTCGATGAACGAAAACAACGCGAGTACGCCGGTGACCTCGGGCGGATGCTGGCGCCCGAGTATGATCACCGCCGGTCGCCCCGTTGTGCCGAGCACGGCTTTTGCAATTGGCGCGCCCTGCGCGGAAAACCCGCCGTGCGAGAGCCGTGCGCAACCTTGCCGGGCAAGTCCATGCAGCCAGGTGTCTACGGTCTCTCCGGTAACCACTTCCTGTGCCGCAACCCACAGCGGCGCGGTGCCGACATCGAGCGTAAAACGCGCCTCGCCGGCGGCGTTTACATTGATGGAGGCGGGGTCGACGTTGCGCCAGGTCTTGCCGTCGCTGCTGATTTTCGGCGGGTAACGATGCTTGCCGCCGGTATAGCGCAGCACTATATCCAGCGGCCGCTCGTCGCTGTCGCGCCACAGTCTGAATCCATACCATGGCGAATCGTTGATCGGGGTGTTCTCCGGCCGGATATCAATCACCAGGGCGCCATCGGGGCCCGGTGCGGCGCCGCTCACCCGCGCTCCCGCGAAACGGTTGCTGACCCAGAGGCCGAGTTCGGGGAGATAAAAATCCTGATGCTGTTGCAGCGTAATTTCGCGGTCTGTCGTATCGACCGTACCCTCGGGCACATGGACCGTCGCAATGATCTCGACCCGCGGCGCGGCACAGGCCGACAACAATAGGAAGGCGAGCACGGCAATGACGCCGGGATGGTGAGGCGGGCGTGCTCTCGGTGACGTCATCTGAAATCTCGCTCTGGCCATACGCTGGCGAAACTGCACCCGGTTGATGAGTACTCAATCGTGGCATCGTTGTTCGAACTCAAAGCCTGCCTCGAGGAGGGATAAGACGAAAGCGGGAGCCGGCCCGTGCCTTCGAAGACGCGCAAACGCCGCTCGCCTGTCAGCAGTGAACCAATGAGCGTTTTCGCCGAGTGTTTGACCTGATACGAAATTTCCCCGATCCAGGTCAGGCCAGCAAACGAGATGCACACTAGGAAGGTTTGCCGGGCAACCAGCAAATCACCCACTGGTTCAATCATTCATCGCTACCTCGCAGGCTGGCACCGCCGATGCTGGCCCGGTTGAACGACGCAGGCCCATGCCTGGGGAGTCGGCTGAATGTCGATGCGCGACTGAGCGAAAAACGCAAGGGAACTCGATCCTTCTGGAGTCAGCACCAGGACATTCGGACTCATTGATGTGATCTGTAAACTGCACTGCATCATGGTAGCTCAAATTCGTGGATAGTCAGACTGACATACATGCGGGGCAGCTGTAGCGCGCTCGTGAAGGATTTGGCTGCGGTGTTGCGCTGACTCGCTCCACGCGCTCTCGTGGAGACCGCAGCCCTCTGCTATTGCAGCATGATCTTGCCGTTGTCCATGTCGGGCGTAGTGTCCGGGGCCGGCGCCGTTGCGATGCTCGGGTCAGATGGTGCGACCGCGGGCCGCAGTGCATCCTCCGTCAGCGCATCCCGATGGCGCGGACACGCAGTGCAACATCGGCATGCGCAGAGGGGTGTTGCCGTGTGACTCCGTTCAATGTTGTGCGCGCTGCAGCATGACTCGCGCGACACAGTCCGGGTACAGTTTTCCGGCCGGACCCAATGTCCGGCGCATAAAAGGGAAGTAAAGCAAAAAAATCGACAGGGAGGAGACAAATGAATCACACGAGCATAGTCGCGGCGCTGGCCGTTTTAGTGCTTGTTATTGGGGGGCTCGGCTTCGCCGCGCCGGCACGGGCGGAGTTGCCTGTCGTAGACGGTAATCTTTGGGCAGCGTCATCGGTTGCTGAAAAGCGCGCTTATCTTATTGGCGTTGCCAATACGGTGGCGGTGAATCGGGCATTGCAGGCCAAGCGTGGCAAGCTGGATCCGAACGCGCCGAACAACCGGTTCGACAGGGCGCTGGATGCCGACACCATTGATCGCGCGATCGACAGGATTGACGACTGGTATGCCGATAATCCGGGACGCAAGGGTGATCCGGTGCTTGGAGTTATCTGGCAACGATTGGTGAAAGGCCGTTGATCACAGGGAGGTGGCCAAAATGAATCGCATTACAAAGATTTTTCTCGGGTTGTTGCTGGCCGGTCTGGTCGGTTGCGCGACTACCAAAGGTGCCGCGGTTGGCGCCGGTATTGGCGCATTGGCGGGTGATACCGGCAAGGGTGCCGCAATCGGTGCGAGTGTTGGTTCGGTAGTCGGAATGATTAACTGACCGGCAGGATCGTCGGGCAATTGCGTCTGGTGCAGTTGTTCCGGGGGGTGTGAAACAATTCTCGAGAGCAACGGCACCGGGTGAGATCATTCCCGAGTATCGATAGAGAAGGCCGCTTCCTTTTGCAGCAAGCGGCCTTTATCTTGTCTCCAGTCTTAAAATCTGGACGCTCGTCGCCGACGTGGTCCAGCTTCCGCGCACCGGCGGCCGCTATCGTTCAGAAAGTCTCAATGGCGGAAACGGTGCATCGCGCCTGCAGAATCAGTGTCTGGTCGCCTGACCCGCCGCCACAAATTCTCCGTAGCCCATGTCGCGGCCGAGCGCTTCGGCGACCTCGCCGTCCTCGGATGCAACCTTGCCGTTCACAAGCACCAGCGGCACCAGCCCCGGGTTGCGATTGACGAGGCGCTCAAGGCCAAAGTTCTCCATGTCTGCCCATCCCACCGCATCGAGATCCTGGTCGAAGTGTGCGGGGTCAATGAGTGCCAGATCCGCACGGTCGCCCTCGCGAATTCTGCCCAGGGGCACATCCAGCCATTCTGCCTGCTCACCGGTGATGCGCCACACTGCCTTCTCGAGAGACATGACCGGTGCGCCGCGGTCGTGGGACTGCTTCACGAGCTTGAGGAAGCGCAGAGGCAGGTTGTAGAAGGCCATGTTGCGGATATGTGCGCCAGCGTCAGAGAAAGTAATCAGGGTATTGTCGTCCTGCACCATGCGGTTCAGCACATCCTGTCTCTGGTTGGCCACCGTGGTGTACCAGCGCAGCGACCTGCCGTACTCGACGACGAGGTCCAGGAACAAGTCGACCTCGTGGATTCCGCGTTCGGCGGCGACCGTGGCGAAGTCCTTGCCCACGACACTCTGGTCCGGGCACTCGAGAATTATCGCGTCGCCAAAATCGCGTTGCCAGACCCGCGGGCTCAGCTTCTCGCCGTAAAACTTTCTGAACTTGCGGCGGTACTCTTCATCTTTAAGGAGTTCGTTGCGTTCCACCTGGTCCTTCAGGTCCAGCGCTATCTCGCCGGCGCCGAACTCCTCGAAAAACACCACGTCGATGCCGTCGGCATAGATCGTGAACGGTGTCGGCAGCAACTGCCAGCGAAAATCGCCACGAAACCAGTTGACCATCGTGGAGGCAAGCTGGGCCAACGGGCGCACCGTGCGGTTACCACGCAGGTCCATCAACGAGATCAAAGTGGTTTTCAGCGGCCGCCGCAGCACGCCCATGGTTTCCCAGAGATATTGCAGTACCTGAAACGGCGACGCGGCATTTGGCGCGCCCTGGTGCACACGGTTCGCTTTGCGCAGCAGTTTGTTCAGGCGGCGCAGCTCGCGCCAGCGCGCGTAGGTGCTTGGCAAGCTCTTCGACCACGCCCGTTCACCGTCAATCTTGTCCCATTTGAGGCACATCGTTGAGAGGCCGAGGAAACCGGAATCAATGGCTTCCTGCAGCAGCGCTTCCATTTGCTGCATTTCCTCTTCGCTGGGTGTCGCGCTTCGATCCGTCGCCCGGTCAAGCCCCATCACGGCAACACGCAGATCACTGTGGCCAAGGAACGAAATCAGGTTGGCGCCGAGAGGCTGACCCTTGACAAACTCCACCCACTGGCCCGGCGTTTTCCAGGTCTTGTTTTCACGCAGGATGGGCAACACGTTTTCACGCGGAACCGTTTCAACCCGGGTGAAGATGTCCGACGCATCCTCGTACTCGCTGCAGATCATGCTTAACGAACAGGAGCCCACGAGCGCGGTCGTAACACCATGGCGCACTGACTCGGACAGGCTGGGCGCGACAATTAACTCGGCATCGTAATGGGTGTGTGAATCGATGAAGCCGGGCGTGATCCATTTGCCACTGGCGTCAATTACGCGGTTTGCGTCCACTGCCACCGGGTCAATATCGCCAACTTTGGCAATGCGCCCATTGCTGATCGCGACGCTGCAGACACGACTGGGTCCGCCGGTGCCGTCGAAGTAACGGCCGTTGGTAATGAGAAGGTCGTAGCTCATACACTGCCTCGCCGGATGCCTGGGGTTTGAGAACCCGATTCAGTTTAGTAAGCTCTGGGCATAAAACTTTGCAGAATGCGCCAATTTTGGACAAAAAAACAGCATATAAGCCAATTCCGGATACGCTCCCGGGGGAAAATGCCATCCGTGCCGGTGCGCTCGCCGGATGGATCGGGTTGGTTGAGGGTCTCGGCGGCGAGCCGGCAGCCCTCGCCCGCGAGCAGCGGCTGCCGCTCGCTCACCTGAGTGATCCCGATCGAATGATTCCCTATTCGCTGTTCGAGCGCTTTCTCGCCGGCTCCGCCACCCATCTTGGTTGTACTGATTTCGGTATGCGTCTCGGCTGTGCCCAGCATGTCAGCATGCTGGGGCCTGTTGGTTTGTTGATGGCGCGCTGCGCCAGCATGCGTGAAGCGCTGGCGATCGGCCAGCGCTATATGAGTCTGCATGCTTTGGACGAGCACTGGCGCCTGGTTCTCGCCGGCCGGAACGTGGCGCTGCGCCGCTACCAGTATCAAAATTACATTGACGACGATCGCCAGACCCGCGAACTGAGCCTGGCCGCGGCCAAGACCGTGATCTTCGCGTTGGGTGGTCGTCGGGCGTTGCCACGAAGCGTGTCATTCACGCATGCAGCGCAAAGCAGTGCCGACGTCTATCGCCGCCACCTGCACGTACGGCCGAGATTCAATCGTGAATTCGATCAGTTAGTCTACCCACGGTCTGTGTTGGATTTGCCGTTGCGTCCGCTGAGCGTTGTCGCGCTCGGCAGCATCGAGCGCGAGCTTCGCGAGCACCTGGCGGCCCAGGGACGCGACCCGATCCGACGCCTGCGCTGGTTGCTCTCGCAGATCCAGGCGAGCCCCGGCATTACCATTGACGACGCGGCGGGTATGCTGCATATCAGCGTGCGAACGCTGCAACGCCGGCTGACCGGGCAGGGACTGGATTTTCGCTCGTTGCTTGGCGAATCACGCTGCGCCAGCGCCGCTCGCCTGCTGCGCAACAGCGAAGCCAGTGTCACGATGATCGCGGGTGCGGTGGGCTACACAAATGTGTGTGCATTTAGCCGCGCTTTCAGCCAGCGCTATGGTCGGTCACCGCGCAGTTACCGGCAGGATCAAGGTAGTCGTTACAGTCAAGCAATGATGGGCTGATCGCCGCCGCCGTTGAAACACCCGAGCACGCTGGCGCAGCGTGAGAATCGGAAAGTGTCTTTGCCGCCGGCATGGATGACACTTCGGATGTTTTTGATGCTGGCGCCCTCTTCAACATCGTCGTCGAGGGTAACGGTCGTCATCGCCGGGTTGCCTGGCCGGTGATCAAAGGTGTCGACACCGGGTGTCTCCATGGGTCTTCTTCCAAGCACGCGTGTTGCCGTTGTCTATACTGTAAAGACGATACTCAGACATCATTTGGCTCGATGTTTTGCCGCCAGTACCGAGCACTATCGCATGGTCTTTTGCAGCAGCCCGTATTGAGGGAGTCGTTTATGGTGACTGGATTCGGTTTATGCAGGATCGGGCTTTTTCTCCCGCTTGTCACCAGCCTGACGTTTCTGGTCGCCTGCGAAACGACACGGGGCATCTTTGCCGGCAATACATGGTGCGAAATGGGGCAACGTATCGGTCATGATGTCGTATACACCGGTGACGGTCCGGCGACCGCGAGGCTGTGTTGGGACCGGGATGTTGCTGAGTGCAGGCTACGGGATGCTATTCGCAGTGCCAATCTCTGCACCGTCGAGCAGACATTGCACCTCGCCTTCGCAGCTACCTATAACGTCGAATACAGTGATCCCCGCTCGACCGGCGACTGGTTATATACCGGGCTGCCAACGATAGAGGGAACGCTGACAATTTTGGGCAATGGGGCAACGATCCAACGACGATCGCGGGACGGGTTTCGCCTGCTTCATGTGGCGAACACGGGAATTCTCACGCTTCGGAACCTCACAGTGTCCAACGGAAATCAATTCGATGCCGGAGGGGCGATCCTCAACGAGGGCCAACTGTCTCTTGACACCGTGTCTTTGACGAATAACCGGGGAGCGATTGGTGGTGCCGTGATGAACGTCGGGACACTGACGGCGCAGGCAGTGCAATTCCGGTTGAATCAGGCTGATGAACAAGGTGGAGCGCTGTATACGGAAGGGTATGCCCGTATTTCAAACAGTCTTGTGGACGGTAACAGAGCCCAAAGGGGCGGCGGAATTTATCTCGATGGGGGGCAGACCGAGATCTATCAGTCTGCGATTTCCAACAATCGCGCTGAAGAAAGCGGCGGCGCCTTGGAATATGGCGGCGCTCTCACTTCGCGCGTGCCGCTTGTTTCCATTGTCAGTTCGACCATTGCGGCAAATGCTGCAGAATTTGGTGGCGCAGCGTATTTTCAGGGCAGTGGCCTCATCAGGCTTACCGACGTGACGATCGCGGCGAATACGATTTCGACGCCTTCCTGGACCTCGCCAGACGTTCCACGCGCCGCAGGAATCAACGCACGATTTACCGGGAGCGGATTGTCGATAAGCGTAGAAAATACAATTGTCAGCAATGCCGGTCCTGGTACCGACTGTCTGTTTACGCCGAGTGGCGGTTTCAGCCGCGCCACGGGTCTCGACAGCGACTCAACGTGCTCGGGACTCACAACCGGATCGGCCAGTCTCGGTCCCCTTCAGCTGAATGCCGGCGGAACGACTCCGACAATGGTGCCGGCACCGTACAGCGACGCTATCGATTCCGGTTCGTCATGTCAGCCGACAGACCAAAATGGTTCGCGCCGGCCGATACGTGCCTGCGACGTGGGTGCGGTTGAGGTACCTTGAATCGGCTGATCCCGGTTCCACGGGCGCGGGCCGTCGACCAGTCGATCCTCGACTGATTAAGTTGCGTTTTCCGAAAGCGCTACAACGCCACTTCCGGTGCCAGGGCTGTCAGGTCAGGGAGGGAACAGTCGCATGGTGTCTTTACGGACAAGCACGAATCATGCTGGATTGCGCTCACGCGATGACAGGTAGTGCAGCAAAGACCCTGTCTGCCGATTGACCGTAGTTTGTTCATTCGATTCTGCCACGCTGCAGCGCGACCACCTGCTTTTTGTCGAGTGCTTCGCCGTTAATGCGGACCTCGTCGATGGCAATTCCCGTGGCGGCATTAGTTAGCGTGTCATTGTACGCGCCGACCCACAGCGCCTGGTCCGGGTCCTTGATGTTGGTGCCGATGGCGCGACTTTCGCTGCGACTGCCCCAATAGATCGTAAACACGTCGTTGGGATAGTCGACGACAACTGCGACGAAAACCCAGCCGGTTTTTGGCAAAAGTTCACGCTCCCTTGTCGATGCCAGGCTTGCAAAGGGCGACACGCTTACTTGTTCAGCCGGCGCCCCGAAAGCAGGTCTCGCGAGGTAATATGAGATCTCATCTCCCGCGGAGGCAACATGTTTCTTTTTGTCACAGCCGTAAGTGTCGTACTGGTCATTTCATTCTTATGTTCGATCTTCGAATCCGTTCTGTTGTCTCTGACAAGATCGCAAATTGCCATGGTTGGTCAAAGGAGGCAGCGGGCCGCACGGCTGCTGTCCGGCTTTAAGGAAAACATGGACGTGCCCATCGCAGCGATCCTGATACTGAACACTGCTGCCCATACCGTTGGCGCCGCGGTCGCGGGCGCAAGCTACGCCAGTGTTTTCGACGTCAATACCTTGTGGATATTTACGATCATATTCACTATTGCCGTTCTGCTGTTCACGGAGATCATCCCCAAGACGCTCGGTATTACGTACGCGTCTGCGCTGGCGATACCCGTCGCTCATGGCATCAACTGGCTGGCGATCCTGTTGCGGCCGCTGGTTGTTGTCAGCGAGAAGATCTCCCGTTCGATTCGCGGTGACGTCGATGTCCCGGTAACGTCGTCCGAGGAGCTGCGATTGCTGGCTGCGCTCGGGCGCAGCGAGGGGGTGGTCGACCCGCACACCGCCGGGATCATTCTCGGCGCGACGCAGTTGCGCTACCTGCACGCCCGGGACGTGATGTTGCCGCGCGAGGACGTGCGTTTTCTGAGCGCAGAAATGGACCGCCACGAGACAATGCGTCTTATCCGCGAATCCGGCCACAGCCGTTTCCCGTTTTCGCCGACAGAGAATTTGTCGGACGTTTCCGGCGTCGTCCTGGCCAAGGACTTGTTGTACTGGCTACTGGAGCACGACGACGACCGGATCGACTGGGAGGCAGTTCGCAAGGACCCGCTGATCGTGCTGAGTAGCGCGCTGTTGCCACAGCTGTTGCATACCTTCCAGGACAGTCACCGCCACCTGGCGATCGTCGTCGATGAGTATGGCGCTATCGAGGGTGTGGTGACGCTGGAGGATGTGCTCGAGGAAATTGTCGGTGACATTCGGGACGAGAGCGATTTGCCCGTGGATGACCTTCGAGAGCAAGCCGATGGTACGTTGCTCGTGCGCGGTCGTGTCGACATGCGAAGGCTGTCTAAGCGACTCGGCACCACGTGGGATCCGACCATCGACGTATCGACGATCGGCGGCTTGATGACCGAGGCGCTCGAGCGTATCCCCGTCGTCGGTGACGCCATTGACTGGAATGGGCACCGGGTTGAGGTGCTTCGCGCCGATCGCCGCCGCGCCAGGCTGTTGCGCGTTTCAAAACACAAGGGGAGCGTTTGAAGGGAAATGGTAGCGGCCACGCAGCGCCGCGGCCGGACTCTTCTCTTCGAGCGTCTCCCGGTGCCGGGTTGGCGGTCGGAAGGTGTGACCCGGGTACGCCCAGTACTGGCGTGAAGAAAACGCGATTGCAACGGGTCAGGTGTGCGCGGAGTTTCCGCATTGGCGCGGCGGGCCGCGCCCCGACAAGAGGAACCTGGCGCAAAATGCGGCTCCCGGGCTCGCTAATTGCGCGGCGGCGGCGCTGCCGGGACAGATTTGATATAACTACGCTCCCGCGGTCGAACTGGCCGGGCATATTGCCGCCGCCGCGGGCTGGTTCATCGGCAACGAGCTATCCGAACGTGCCGAGTGACCTGATTGTAAAAAACGGTTGGCCGCGCATGACGAAGTTGGTCATGCTGACCAATGACGATTCTTTTTTCACCTACAGCCTGAGGGCAAATCAATGACGGACCGCGAAACCATCCAAAAGGAAATGGAAGCAAAACTGGCCAAAGGTGAGGCGACTCTCGCCAAGCTCAAAGCAAAAATGGCAGACGCTGGCGACGATGCGTCTGACGAACTGGCAAAGGCGATCTCCGCCTCGGAGAGCTTTCTGGAAAAAGGCAAGGCCAAAGCCAGCGAGTTGACCGCGGCCAGCGACGAAGAGTTCGACAAACTGTGGGCGTCCACCAAGGATACCTGGAGCAGTATGACGAGCGACATGGAAAGCGGCTGGAATAAATTGAGCGAAAAGGTCAAAGGTTTCCTTTCCTGACGCAGAGATTGCTGGCGAGCCGGCGCAGGTGGGTGTGGGCGTTCAATTACTCGTCAAACAGCGGTTTGAAGCGGGTACAGACGGCGGCCGCATCCATCGCCCGGCTATCTGACCTCGACCGAGTTCGCGGTCAGGCAACCCCAGCACACCACAACAGAAAATTGATCAGCTTGCGTCGGATCACAAGGGCGGGGGGCCAAGCGGACGAGTTGTCGCCGAGCCCCCTCCGGAAAAGTCGCAAACGGACGCACGCAGAGGTAGCGGATGCTCTGGGTGTTGGCGACTGCACGCTGTATTGACTTTAAAGTCGCTGCAACATCGCGCTGTCGACGCTGGATCGCCACATCAGGGCGGTCGGGGGCGAAGTGTCAATCGTAGCGGAATTTCCTGACCGCCCTCCGGTCAAGCCAACCCTCGATGAGATGTCCACGGACCTGGGCGACGAGCGTTGGGAGCTATGAGCGGGTCCGAGGGCTTTGTGCTGCCGCCGGGTGCGTATTCGATTTTGAGATGCGAAGGGGGGCGATCAGATTACGTGCGCAGCCTCGCTGGAAGGCACAGACCGCACGGCCAGGGCAACCCGACAGGCAGTCCAAATCCCTAGTGTTGTGCCGGACGCCGGCCTGGTTCAGTCGTTGCCCGGTGCAAAATGGGGCGTTGTTGGCAGTTTTGATGGACTGATGGAACGGCTACTGCGGTACGTCGCGCCATTTGGCGGCCGTATCTGGTGTGATTCTGCTCCGGCTTGTCTTTGCTGGATTGCTTGGCGCACTTTGGGCACGCGGTTTTTTCCTGTTCCTGAATTACCGAACTAAGGAAAGGTTCACACTGCCCCCAAATCTACTGAGCCTGGTTGTTATTCTCCAGTTCCATATCGAGCAACTTCTTTACATTCGTGAAATTGTGCAGATTCCTGTCCAGCCAGTCGATACTGGTGGAGCTAACCCTGTGCAGGTCGGAGAGCCTCGACAGTAGGGTTTTGTCTTTGCACGCTTCCATGAGGTCAATTTCCAGTTCACTCCAGGTGGCGTTGCTAAAGCCATTGACCGGGCGGTTCATCCAGAAGATAAAACTATCGGTGATGTAGGTGCGATTGGACGCTGCCCGTCGTTGCAGGGCCGGCCACACTCTCGCCTGGTATTCATGCTCGCGCACCGTCTCATTAATCGCTGTGCGCAGGTCGTCGTTTTGCACCAGGAGCAGGCGTCCAGACGCGCGCAGTTCCTCGAGCGTACCGTCGACAAATTGAGCCGGAATCAGCTTGCCCATGTGAAACAAGCCGTTGGCGAACCGGTCTTTTTGCCCGTCGGCGACAGCGCAGTCGCGAAGGCTGCTCAATACAATGCCCAGATTATCCAGGTTCGAGGTGACGAATGTTTTGGTGCGCTCGGTACCGGCAATCGACAGCGAAAAATCCTCGTTCAGCCGGTGCAGGTAGTTCCGAACAAGTTTCTGCTCCCGCTGGCTCTCGTACCAGGCCTGGACCTGAATACCCATGAATACACCTAGTACAACGATCAGGAAATCAATCCCTACCGCGGTCCAGTTTTGTTCTTTCAGGTGCTCTGTCAGCCGGCGTAGGAGCACATATTATCCCTCATGGGCGGTTGTTCTTCAGGTCGCTCGAACTATTGGTATTTGGGGGTAGCGCACATGATGCAATTTCGAGTCAGGGGCGGTCCGGGAAAGTCGATTAAACTCAATCTCGAATCAAGTGCGTTGTCCCCAAATCCTGTCCTTATCACCACCCGTACAAATCCATGTGCAGGGCAGGCAGCGCTACTGTAGCGTACTTTCCACTGGCGGCGAGCACCGGCTACTTCAGAAACCCTAAAGTGTCCGGCCAGTTTGCCCAGCGATATGTGTTCGCTGCCCAATGCATCATTGAGCTGGCTGGTGTAATGCACCGGGTCGTGTACCTGGATGCCCCATTGCTTGCGGGTAACTTCGAAGACGTGGCCAGGCAGCAACGAGTCCATTCTTGCTGAAGCGGAACTGACCTTTCGTGATCGTTCGTCCCGAAAGCGGGCGGCATCCACACCACGAATGCCGGCGATCATCCTTCCGCGCGAGACGGCAGCAGCTATTCCGTGGGCAACGTGTAAAGCACGGGCCCATTGTTCACCGGGCACTCAAACGCCAGCCGAAAGGCGGTTAGCTGCAGGTCACAACCATCCTGCTCACCGTTCCCGTAGAGCCTGTCACCGGCAATAGCAAAGCCGGCGTCTGCCAGATGCCGGCGAATCTGATGTTTGCGACCGGTCTCTATTTTCACCTCCACGAGAGAACGTTGCGTATCGCTGTCCAGACTCAGAAACGTCACCTCGCTAAGCGCAGTTTTGCCGTCGATCGGTGACTCGATTCGCCGGGGCGCGGGCTGGTTGCTGAAATCGCCGTGCACGACCGCACGATAAAGCTTGTCGATCTGCCGGTCCCGGAACAGCTTGGCCAACGCTGCGGCGCATGCTTTCGAGTGTGCAACCAGGATCAGGCCGTTGGCCGCCCGGTCGAGCCGATGGACCGTAAAGGACGGGCGTTGCGGCTCCAGATGCTGTTCCGCCCAGCGCATGATCGTGCAGTGATCGCCCCATTTGGAGCCCTGCGATCGCATGCCGAAAGGTTTGCGCCAGACAGAGTAACCGCCGACATCGGCCACCAGCGTGGGTTCGGGCGGTACTTCCGCCTGAACTTTCGGGTTGTAATAGAGGTGTAGCTGGTCGCCAACCTGCAATATGCGTTTGGCGCGCCGTAACCGTTGGGTACTGGTTTTCCGGGTCAGCCAGACGGCGCCATTGGTCATCGCCGACTTGATTGTCTGCTTGCTCAGCCCGGCTGCCTCGTGCAACAAATCCACGGCATTGCTGCCGTTGGCCTCGACGGTGATATGTAATTCCAGGCTTTGGTCCGACGTATGCATCTTCTTGTTACCCGTAAGTTGGTGCAATGGCATGGCTATGACAAGCACCAATAATCGCGTCCCGGCCGCGGCGCTGCGCCCAAGCTCTCTCGTTCCAGTTCCGGACTCGATACTGCTTCCGAGAGTGTTGTAGCTGGTGCCGTTGCGGGCAAAACCGGGGTATTGCGGTCTCCATCGCGAGGATTTTCAGGTAATGCTGCGTAGAATTGCGGAGCCATGCACCAAGGTCCAGGTTTGGTTTCAAGTTCGCCAGGCGACTGGAGCGTAAACATCAAGGCCATGGCGATACGTTCTTTATCGATGAAGTCGTCGTCAACATCAACGGCAGGCCGCATTATTGGTGGCGCGCGGCCGATCAGGATGGCGCCGCTGCAAAGCGCTTTTGCAAGCGGTTGCTGCGGAGCCATGGCGGTGAACCCAGGCGAGTCGTGCCAGACAAATTGCGAAGTGACGGCGTCGCTCATCGTGAATTGATTCCCAAGGCCATTCACGCTACGAGCCAGGATAGCTACAATCCAGTAGAGCAATCGCACGAGCCAACCAGGATGCGGGAGGGTGGGATGCGGAGATTCCAGTCGGCAAAACAGGCCGGCAAGTTCTTGGGTGTCCATGCGGCCGTCTACAACTTGATCAAAGCCGCGCAATACCGGGCGCTCAGGGAAGCTGCGTTCGGCAATTGGTCATTTGCTGCGGCGTGAAACGGGACAGCAAAAACCGGCCGTCCGGGAGCGTTGAGTTGTCAGAACCGGCGGATGCGCTCGTGTCGATGAACGTTGCCGAGGCCGCGGATTTCTATGTTTCGGTTCTGGACTCCCTTAGCCAGCAGATCGCCGTGATCGATGCCCACGGGCTCATTCAGTGGGTCAATCGCTCATGGAAGAGCTTCTCCGAGGAAAACGGCGGCGAGCCCGGTAAGGTCTGGCGCGGAATCAACTACCTGAACGTCTGCGGCAGCGCCGGTGAGAGCGGCGAATGGGACGGGGGCGACGCCTTCACCGGCATCAAGGAGGTTATCGAGGGCAAACATTCGACCTTCTACCTGGAATACCCCTGCCACTCGCCGACCGAGCAGCGATGGTTCATGATGCGCATTCACTCGCTCGATTGGAACAAGCCAGAGTTTTTCGTCGTCACCCACGAAGACATCACCGAACGCAAGCTGGTGGAGATCCGGGTCGAGGAGCTCGCCGTTCTTGACGGCCTGACCGGCATCGCCAACCGCCACCGGTTCGACGACTTCCTCGAAGACGAATGGCGGCGCGCCCGGCGTCTCGGCCAATCGGTGTCCCTGGTGCTGTGTGACATCGATTTCTTCAAGCCCTACAACGACAATTACGGCCACATGGCCGGTGACGCATGCCTGCGCCGGGTCAGCGATGCGTTGAAGCCGTTCTCCCGCCGCCCGGGCGACCTGGTGGCACGATATGGCGGCGAGGAGTTCGCGGTGGTCCTCGGTAACACTGACCAACAGGCCGCCCGCACTTTAGCTGAGGAGATCCGTGCCGGCGTCCAGGCGCTGAACATCGCCCACGAACACGCCACGGCCGCCGGGTGCGTCACCGTCAGCGTCGGCGTTGCGACCCTGCGCCCTGACACCCAACCGGACGCATCGTCCCACGAGCTCATCGAAGCCGCCGACCAGGCCCTTTACCAAGCAAAACGAAGCGGGCGAAACCGGGCGTTTTCCCAGGGCGGACAGATCCATATTCTGTAGCGCCTGTCGACGCCCGTGACGCCCGGGCCTCGGGCAGGAAACCGAGGCAGCTAGGCCGTTTTTGAAGCCGTTGCACCTTGAGCGGCATGCCGCCTTCGGCTGGAGGGTAATGAGGTGGAAAGTAAGACTGGTCGGGGTGAGAGGATTGAGACTCGGGCATGCTGCCCTCGGTCCTTCGGACCGCCCTGCGGGCGCCCAAAATCGCTTTGCGATTTTGTGAACCCCTTATTCGGTTCCATCCCCCGATTCAGAATTCAAATACGAAAAAATCGCCTCCCCCTTTGGGTGAGGGAGCCGATTTTTCCGATTTGAATCTGGTCGGGGTGAGAGGATTTGAACCTCCGGCCCCTGCCTCCCGAAATCAGATTTCGACATTTAAGTAATGGAATTGATTGACGGTAAGGCGTAGGACGTCCGTTGCAAATGCAGTACTAATCACAACCGCGCATCACCGTCTCACACAATTCTCACACAGTGCGGATGTTGCTGGTGATGTAGCCGCGGCAACATCAGTTCGAGATATATCCGAGAGTGTGGGCCGCATTGCTCAGCAGGCTGAGAATCGCCGGGTCCCCAAGCGTGCGATGAAAGCTCGGATGCGCCGGCATACGCCGCAACCTCAGCCCGATCTGTACACGGAGTTCAGCATCATAAATCCGATGTCTGGAATGAAGCATGCAGCAGACTTTCTGCTGCCGGTGGGTGCGTGTGAGATATCGCGGTCGCACGGGCGATCGGATCGGTGCGCGGCTTCGCTGGCAGCCACAGACCTCACGGTCCAGGGGCAGACCGACATAAAGTCCGAATCGAACGACTATTGTGCGGGACGCCGGCCTGGTGCTGTCGATGCTGGCGACGATACTCGCGCGGGCTGATGCCGGCGGTGCGTTTGAAAGCCCGGCTGAAGTGTGACGGATCTTCGTAGCCGATTTCCAGGGCAATCTCCAGTGCCGTTGCGTCGGTTTCCCTTAACAGCCGGGCAGCGGCCTCGAATCGAATCTCACTGATCAGGCCGGAGTAAGACAGGGCAGCTTCCTTCAGGCGCCTCTGCAGTGTGCGGATGCTGGTCCCGGCCATTTCGGCAGCAAGCCCTATATCTGGCAGTTGCTCAGGCAGATAGGCGGACAACACAGCCCTCAGCGAATTGCTGCCATCGGTTCCTATAACAGCAGCGATTGGGGGCGCGGCGGGCAGGCTGGCGTGTGATCGACTGACATCGGATGTGACGCGAGGCGGCAAGCTCAACAGCTCGTACGGCACGGTAATCGAGGTAAACTTCTGCCCGGTGATAAAATGTGTGTCCGGGAACTGTTCCGCGGCATACCGACCGGGTATAACGGTTGAACGAAATTCCATTTCGAGTGGTTGCCAGGCGCGTTCGGCGAACGCACGGACGACAGCCACCATTACCAGTAGGTCACCCCAGTCGTCGAAGTACTGGTCCTGTGCGTTCAGGAGAATACGAGCCGACATGCGCAGTTTGACCGCCGTTTCCCCGTAGCTGATCCCGAACATTGCATTCGAGTCCTCAACAGCCACCAGGTCACGGAACCTCTCCAGGGCAGCCTTCAGGGTTGGTACACAGCTCACCCTGGCGAGGAACTGCTCGCCGAGATCGGCAATTTCAAATTTACCCATCGCCCGCAAAGGGGCCTCGTCGATGCCCTCTATTCTGGTTATGTTATTGAGGAATATAAGGGAGGGGAACAGGGGCAGGTAGATGTCGTCTCCTGCGGCAATTAGTGTGGGTAGTCCGGCGCGGCGCAAGCTGCGCTCCAGTGGTGCGCCGATGTTGCGCAGCAGGTCAATATAGGGGTGCAGGTGCTCTGCGCGGAAACAAGGTACTAGAGTCATCTGTCTGTCCCTTTCGCGGACGTTACCGGAACTGATGTCGGTCATCAATCCGCTCAATACAGGTGAGCGCGTTCGATGCAGGCGACCGGCTATCAACTAAAACCTGACATATCGCGCCAGGCTATTCTGGCCATTTCACGCCAGCGTCATACGCGATGCCGCTGTTATTGTGCACGTGCAATCCAACTCGACAGACTGCATTGGCATTCAATGGCCAGAAGATCATTCTACTTTGCGGTAGAAATCAGGTCATCAAGGTTCAGCAAGTATGCTCTGAAACGAAAATGAGTAGCAATCTCAGGCAAGATCAGCGCTTATGCGGAGATTACACGACGTTCATTAAAGAGCGGTTACCCGTGCGCTATCCAACAATTGACGATATGGCGCATCGGCTCGGGATCCCGGTACGCACCCTGCAGCGCCGGCTTAGGGAGAGCGGTCTGAGCTACAGCGGACTGGTAGAGCAGACGCGCCACGAATTGGCCTGCCGGCTGCTCGACAAGCCGGACGCGAAGGCGGCCACAGTCGCCAGGGCTCTCGGTTATAGCGATCCCAGCAGTTTCAGCCGGGCGTTTCGTCGCTGGACAGGTATATCGCCGAGAGCCTACCGAAACCGGGATTAGTCGCTATTGCCGTGGATCCGGCGGCAGATCGTTGCCAGATTGCTGGCACGAAATGGCCAGATTGCCTCGGTCCGGGGCATTAGCCTGCGACCTATAGTTTGCACTCAGTACAGGATAATAATCATGGGAATAAGGCGGTTCATCTTACCCGTGCTGAACGGTTTCATGCTGATAAGTCTGGCCTCTGCAGCCATGGCGGATCCGCCCAAAATGAAAATGACCACCGACGTCCCCCCGGGTATCGCGACGCCGGACAAACTTGAGACTCGCCTCGGTACTCTGAACCTCTTGGACGGGGTACCGGACGAGGAGACCGCGCAAAAGGTCTATGACAACCTCGATTTCCAGCGCGGTGTGCAGGCCTATTTGAACAGTATCCAGATCGCGTCCATGTATGGCATGCGCCAGGGGATTCTCGACTTCGGCCCGGCTAACACGACCGCGCTGTTGTTCGAAACACTTATGGACTCAAAGGCGTTGTGGCTGACACCGAATACCACCTCGGTGTACATGTGTGCCTGGCTGGAGATGAAAGATGAGCCGTACGTGATCGAAACTCCGCCCAATGTGCTGGGTATTATCGACGATCATTTCTTTGAATATGTCGCTGATTTTGGCAACGCCGGCCCGGATAAAGGGAAGGGCGGCAAGACCCTGGTCATCCCACCCGGTTACAAAGGGGACATCCCGGAGGGTTATCATGTCGCCCACTCCAAAACGTATGGCAACTGGGTGATCTGGCGCGGTTTCCAGGTCGAGGGCAATCCTGCCCCGGCCGTTGAAACAACGAAAAAGATCTTCCGTATGTATCCCTTGTCGCAAAAGGATAACCCGCCGGAAATGACCTTCGTTAATGTCTCCGGCAAGTTCAACAACACCATCCATCGCATGGACTATGGCTTTTTTGAGGAGGTCAATGAGGTCATCCAGGCCGAGCCGGGTGACAGCGCAGATCCTGAGATACTGGGATTTCTCGCTTCCATCGGCATTAAGAAAGGGCAGCCTTTCAAGCCCGATGCGCGGATGAAAAAGATCCTCACCGAGGCCGCCGATGTGGGCGCCGCAACGGCGCGAACCCTGGCGGCACGTCCACGCGATGACATGTTCTATTTTTACCCGGGCGAAGGTGTCTGGAGTACGCCGTTCCCCGGCGGCAGTCATGAATTCCTCGATGATGGTGCACGCGTGCTCGATGCCCGCAGTTATTTCCATTTTTATGCCACCGGCATCACCCCGGCAATGACCATGAAGATGGTCGGCAAAGGTTCGCAATATGCCGTGGCGTATCTCGACGCTGATGGCAACGCTCTCGATGGCAGCAAGACGTACAAGGTGCACCTGCCACCGAATGTCCCGGCCAAGGATTTCTGGTCCTTTACCCTGTACGACAACCAGACACGCGCCATGCTGCAGACCGATCAGCAATTCCCGGGTCTGGACAACAACAAGAAAGGTCTGCAGCAGAACTCGGATGGATCGTACGACGTATACATCGGTCCCAAAGCGCCTGCGGGTAAGGAATCCAACTGGCTGCAAACCGTCCCCGGCAAAGGCTGGAATATGCTGTTCCGCCTCTATGGCCCATTGCAGCCCTGGTTCGACAAGACCTGGCGACCGGGTGATCCGGAGTTGGTCAATTAGGCGATAACTGAGAATGAAGTACAAGATGAAAACAAAATGGTTAATCACGTTGGCCGTTGCCGGGTTAGTAGCCACCGGCACGGCGACGACAGGGGCAGCGCAATCTCCGAAGCTGAAAATGACCACTGACATCCCGGCATCGATTACCGCCCCGGACACGGTGGATACTTCGATCGGTACGCTCAACTATATTGACGGCGTCCCGACCGGAGACACAGTCGAAACAGTGTACGACTATCTCGATCGTTCGCGGGCGGTGAGTGTATTCCTGAACTCCGTCCCGGCACTCTCCATGTTCGCACTGAGGGAAGGGCAGGCGAAGGTCGGATGTGCGAGAAGCAATCAGATCTGTATCTGGGATACCTTGATGGATTCCACCACGACGCTGCTGACCGGGAACACCTCGACCATGTATGCGGTGGGGTTTCTCGACCTGGAGGAGGACGGCCCCACAGTCATCGATCTTCCGCCCAGGATGTTGGGCGTCCTCGACGACATGGCTTTCCACTACATGACGGACCTGGGCGTTGCCGGCCCCGACAAAGGCAAGGGCGGCAAGTTCCTGGTGCTTCCTCCGGGATACGGGGGTGAGGTACCGGAAGGCTATTTTGTCGTTCCCTCCAAGACCAGTGGCGTCTGGGTGTTCATGCGCGGCTACCTGGACAAAGGTCTCAAGGCCGCCTCAGAGAACATGCGAAACAACCTGAAGGTCTACCCGCTGGCCAAGGCATCGAATCCTGACAAGATGGAGTTCATCAATGTCTCGGGCAAAGCGATGAACACGGTGCTGCCCAACGACTACAGCGCCTTCGAAAAATTGCATGCACTGATCCAGACCGAACCTGCCGGTTACCTCGGCCCGGAAGCCAAGGGGATGATGGCCGCCATTGGCATCGAAAAGGGTAAACCCTTCAATCCCGATGCGCGGATGAAAAAGATCCTTGTCGATGCAGCCGCAATAGGCAACGCCGCTGCCCGTGCGATCAGTTACTTTCCCCGCGATCCGGGCAACCTGATTTATGGCGAGAACAGCGCTTGGGTGATGGCCTATGCCGATAAGGATACAACGTTCACCACGAATGGCGCCTATCGTCTTGAGCCGCGCATCCTGTTTCACTTTGGTTACATCGTGGTGTCCCCTGCCATGGCGGTGACAGTGGCCGGCAAGGGATCGGATTATGGTCTGGCCATGCTGGATTCGAAAGGACAGGTACTTGACGGATCGAAGACCTACAAACTGCACCTGCCACCGAACCCGCCGGTCAAGGATTTCTGGGCCGTCACCCTATACGACACCCAGACGCGTTCACAGCTGCAGACCGATCAGCAGTTCCCGACGCTTGGCAGCCAGGACGAAGGGATAAAGAAGAACGCTGACGGTTCGTATAGCATCTACTTCGCGCCCAAACCGCCCAAAGGCCAGGAAAGCAACTGGCTGCAGACCATCCCCGGCAAGAGTTGGTGGATTGGATTGCGGATGTACGGCCCGGAGCAGGCCTGGATCGACAAGAGCTGGCGACCCGGTGAAATCGAATGGGTCGAGTGATCTAACAACATTGTAATTTCAACACGCGGCTGCCGAAGACTCCAGGCTTCCCAACACCGTCCTGCCACACACGCTGGCCTGATCGCCGGGAGGCATCCTGGCGACCAGGCCA
>CAWAOM010000005.1:0-81803 GCA_963783695.1 uncultured Gammaproteobacteria bacterium | reverse complement strand
ATGTCCTACCATTGAACTACACCCGCCCGGGTGTCAAGGAAAGTAGTTTACTTCGGGCGCCCAACAATCCCAACAATCCCAATTGACCGACCCACGGCAGAGGAATCGCCGGGGGTGACGCCGGTGGCCCTGCGAAAATATATCCCTTTGAATTGACTGCTACAGTCGGTGCAGTCGGGGCAGCTTCAAGACGAGGCTCTGTGTGGGCTTGTTTCCCGACTGCCTGAGTTGCCCGCAAATCTTGGTGCTTTGCTGTACGTCGTCAGGGTATTCCGGCCTTCGGCGAATAACGAATCCGATGCCCGTTGAGACGAGCGTGGTCGGCTCATCGAGACGTTATAGCGGAATTCACATCGCGCTCGGCCGAATTCACCCGAATGTCGACGAAGCATTACTCCTGCTGAGCGGCGCTGCGACGCGGTTGCGGCAACAATTGGCCGGCGATCGAAAAAATGTGCCGGGGCCTGAATTACTGCAAGTGTCATCCCGCGGCCGGTGGCAAAACTCGCCGTTGCCGGGCAGTGATTCGCACCAGGTTCGGGGACGTGCCAGAGGGTTGCCGGGTTAATCTGGCCGCGTGTATTCGACCGGGAAGCCCATCATCGTTGGCGAGGATTTGTCGGTGGAGATCGACGATCTCGGGTTGCCCGGGCCAAATTGGCAATTCCTGCGCCGGCTCGCGACAGGCATTTTGCAACTTACGCCGAGTCCGTTCGACCACCTCCACCTCGTCGGAAAAAACGTGCCCCTGGGCAGCGACTAGAAAGCGCCGCCGGCGGAACGCGACAGTGCAATTTCATCGCCTGCCCGGGATTCATATGATCACCCCCCGCCTGCGACAGAATGATGCCGCCGCTCTCCACCGTCACGGCAGCCGGGACCGAAATTACTCGCTGCGCGCCGGACCCGCCGCCTCGCTTCCGCCCGGTGTTTCCGCCGCCGCAGTGTCAAAGGGCCAACGGATGGCGACGTTCCGCTGCGAACTGATGCCAACGCGGAGAAGGCGTTTACAAACGCGTATAGTGGTGACGTCGAGCGATGCCGGGGAATGGGCCATGAAGGTCAGGCTGCAGCGGCTGTTGGAGACGCTGAAAACCAGCTTCTGGTTCGTGCCGCTGCTGATGGCTCTCGCGAGCGTCGCCCTCGTGCTGCTAATGAACTGGGTCGATGGCCGGGTGCCCCGACTTGAAGGGGGCCTGTTCCACTGGCTCTACGTGTCGGGGCCTTCGGGCGCGCGGCTGTTACTGGCCACCATCGCATCCTCCTCGATCACGGTGGCGAGCGTCGTGTTTTCGATCACGATCGTAGCGTTGTCGACCGCCTCGAGCCAGTTTGGCCCGCGGCTGCTCCCGAACTTCATGCAGCAGGGCGCTACGCAAATCGCCCTTGGCGCGTTCATCGCCACCTTCATCTACGCCTTGCTGGTCCTGGGCCAGATTCCGGAGCAGTCCACGGGCGGGCCTCTGCCGGCTTTCTCGGTGGCGCTGGGATTGTTCGCCGGCGTAGCGAGCTTCGCCGTGCTTGTGTACTTCATCCATCATGTCGCTACGTTCATCCAGGCTCCCCGGATCATCGACGACGTGGCCCGGTCGTTGGAAGCGGCGCTCGAAAGCGTGTTCCCCGAAGGCATCGGCGAGGGTCGCGGGTGCACGACCGACGACGAGATTCTCCGGTTCGCCCGCGCCGATGGCACGGGCGGTGATCCGGTCCGGCGTGTGAGCGCCGACCGCAGCGGCTACCTCCAGGCTGTCGACGGGGAGGGGCTGATGGCCCTGGCTGCCGCGGCCAGTGCCAGGATCGTGCTGGACGTTCGGCCGGGCAACGCCGTGACCCGGGGCGGTCCGGTGGCCGCGGTCTATTCTGAGGAACCCTTGCCCGATGGGTTTGACGAGCGGTTGAATGAGGCGCTCGTCGTCGGACCGGAACGTACACCGACCCAGGACATCGAGTATGCGGTGGACCAGCTGGCGGAAGTGGCGATGCGGGCGCTGTCACCGGGCATCAACGACCCGTTTACGGCGACTAACTGCATCGACCGGCTGGGCAACGCCCTTGCGCTGCTCGCCGATCGATCGCTGCCGTCGGCCGAGCGCCGCGACGACGATGGCGTCATTCGGTTAATCGTGCGCCCCTACACCTACCGCGACATCGTGAACGCAGCCTTCGGTCAGCTCCGGGAAACGACCCGTAGCCATGTCACCGTGACACTGCGCATCCTCGATGCGATCGAGAGGGTGGCACAGCTCGGACCGTCCGCTTCGCTCCGCGACGCGCTGGCACAGGAGGCGGCGCTGGTCGTCGAGAGCGCTTCCGACGCAGCCGGCCATCCGGCGGACCGTGAGCGGCTCGCGGCACGGCACTCGGAGGTTGTTCAAACGCTCGGGGGCGGGTGACCGCCTGCTGGTTCGAGTCGTGTTGCGATCGCAGGCCGGGCGTCGTGATGACCCGTCGAGATGACCGGCAACCGCTGGATCGCGGAAGGCCGTGGCCATGTTCCGTCTTTAGTGTCTTGATCATGGTTCGGCAAAACGCTGCGTGCCATGCAGTGTAATCGAGCAAAATCGAACCACGAAAAGCCGCAATGTCCTGGTCGAAGCCCTGATTGATGCCGTCGCCTGGCCGGGTCACAAATCACGCCGCGAACGAAAGACTGAACGATTGCCGTCCGTCCCTTTGCCCCGGGCAGACCCAGTCTCGGTTTGATGGCCCGCGGCGCTGGGCTAGAATGACGGCTCTGCCCTCTGCATTGCCGGTCCGGCGCGCCATCTAGGCTGTGCAGTCCCAGGGAGAGCGCTTTATTCATCCCGGCATCAACACGGCGGGCCGGCAACGCGCACGGCCAGTCCAGAGAACCATGACCCGTCATGAACACTGAACCCCGCACCCGGTTGTGGCTGACGTCGCCGCATTTCTATCCGACTTATGGCGGCGCGCAGAATCGTTACCGCAGCTATATTCGCGGCTTACTCGAGCGTGGTCTCGACGTCGAGATCATGACCGGCACACCGCAGCTCGAAGAACGCAGCGAGGCCGACCTCGATGCCGGCTGGTATGACGCCGAGCCAGGTGCATGGCTGTCATCCGCCACCCTGGATGGCGCGCCGCTGGAGCGCGTCCGGCTGCCCGATACCAAAGGTGGGGAACGTACCCGTATCTATTACGAGGCGCTGCTCGAGGTCTGCAGGAGGCCGGCGGCGGGACCGGTAGTCGCCCAGTTGCTGACCAATATGCGTCCGGCCGCCAGCCCGTGGATCCGCAAGCTGAAACAGCAGGGCGTGGCGGCGTTGTACTCCGTTTCCCAGTACCCGACCTGGCCGCAGCAACCCATCAAGCGGCTGACACGCAGGGGCGGCTACCGGCGCGTATACAACGAGTTCGATGCGCTGGTCACCAACAGTCCTGCGCTCGAGGATTTTCTGCGCGAGATCGGGGTGACAACGCGTATCGAGTACATTCCCAACGGCGTGCGACTGGATCGGTTCCATCCAGTCAGTAACGCGGCCGAGCAGCAGGCGCGTGAAAGTCTGCGCGCGAGCTTTGGGATTCCCGAAACGGCCACGGTAATCGCCATGGTCGGCGCGATCATGCCGCGCAAAAGCCCCGACCTCGTGTTGCAGGCATGGCAACGACTGCTGCCGGAATTCCCGGGACACCCACCTGCTGTTCGTCGGGCCGCGCGCCGATACCCACGACCCCAAGCTCGCAAGCTTTGGCGAGAAAATTGCCGCGCAGATCGAGCAGATCGGGCGCCCGCAGCAGGTTCACTTCTCCGGCGTCGTCGATAACGTCGAAGCGCATTTGCGCGCGGCGGACCTGTTCGTGCTGGCGTCGCAACGCGAGGGTACGCCCAATTCGTTGCTGGAGGCCATGGCCGTGGGCCTGCCGTCGGTCAGCACGCCGTTTATCGGCATTTCCGGGAGCACCGGCAAAGCCGGCGAACAGTTCCTGCTGGCCGAGCGTTCGCCCGAGAGCCTTGCGGGCATGCTGCGGCGGATCCTGCTCGAACCGGATCTGCGCCAGGCGCTGTCCACGGCGGGGCGCGACTACGTTGCCACCCATCTCGATCAGAAAGTCACGCTGGATCGCTACGTATCGCTGTACCGCGAACTCGGGGCGGCCGCCGCCCGCCGCGCCGGCTGAATGAGACGAGGGCGCATACCGATATGTGCGGGATAACGGGCTTTATCGATTTGGCGAAAGCCTCGCCGGAGGAGCACCTGCTGTCCCTGGCCACGGCAATGGCGGATACGCTGACCCACCGCGGCCCGGATGCCGGCGACGCATGGGCCGATGCCGGCGCGGGTGTCGCACTGGGACACCGCCGCCTGTCGATCCAGGACCTCTCGCCTGCCGGGCGCCAGCCAATGCACTCGTCCGATCGCCGCTACGTCATCGTGTTCAACGGCGAGATCTACAACTTCCGCGACCTGCAGCAGGAACTGGCCGCCCTGGGACATGTGTTCCGAGGGCACTCGGACACCGAAGTTCTGCTTGCGGCGATCGTGCAGTGGGGTTTGCCGCAGACGTTGCCGCGGCTGCTGGGGATGTTTGCTTTTGGTTTGTGGGACCGGCAGGAGCGAACGCTGCACCTTGCTCGCGACCGGGCCGGCAAGAAACCTCTTTATTACGGGCGCTGTGGCAACAGCTTCCTGTTCGGTTCCGAATTGAAAGCGTTGCGCCGTCATCCCGGCTTCGAGCATGAAATCGACCGCGATGCCCTCGCCGGTTTTCTCCAGCACAGCTGGGTCCCGGGGCCGCGCTCCATCTACCGTGCAATCCGCAAGCTGCCGGCCGGGTGCTCGCTGGCGCTGGTCGCAGGCGGCGAGCCGCTGATCCAGGCCTACTGGGATGCCACCGAAGTCGCGCGTAGCGGGGAGCGCGACCCGTTCCAGGGATCGATGACGGACGCGGCCGATGAACTCGAGCGCCTGTTATGCGATGCGACAGAGCGCCGCATGATCTCGGACGTACCGCTCGGCGCGCTGCTGTCGGGCGGCTTCGACTCGACCACGGTCGTCAGCCTGATGCAGCGTTTGAGCGATCGCCCGGTGAAGACATTTACGATCGGTTTCGACGAGGCGGACTATGACGAATCCGTGCATGCGCGTGCGATCGCCGAACATCTCGGCACCGATCACACCGAGCTGACCGTAACCCACAACGACGCGCTCGAAGTCATTCCGCAACTGCCGCAGATGTATGACGAGCCGTTCGCCGACGCGTCGCAGATTCCGACCTACATCGTTTCCCGGCTGGCCCGCGGCCGGGTCACGGTGGCGTTGAGCGGGGACGGTGGCGATGAGTTGTTTGCCGGTTACAAGCGCTATCGGCGTGCGTTGCGCGATGCGCGGCGCTGGAGCGGACTGCCGGGCGGTCTGGGGCGGGGCGTTGCCCGGCTTTTGCACGGCGGTGAAGAACTCGGATGGAAAACGCTGCAGCCGCGGCCCGGAGCCGACAGCATGGCAAAGTGGCGTTATTTCGCGGCCGGCCTCGACAGGAACGCCGCCGGCCTGACGACCAGCGATCCCGTAGTCCTGTTCTCCGGCCAGCGCGCCCGCATCGCCAGCGGTGCCGCACTGGTACCCGGTGCGCACGATATCGATTATCCGCTTGGGGATATCGCCGCGGCCGTGAGCCTCGCCGAACCGATGCAGGGAATGATGTTGTATGACTTCACCAGTTACCTGGTCGACGACATCCTGGTGAAAGTAGATCGTGCCAGCATGGCGGTCAGCCTCGAGGTTCGCAGCCCGTTTCTCGATCATCGCGTTGTCGAGTTCGCGTGGCGGCTGCCGCTGGCGCTGCGATGGGGCGAACGCGGCGGCAAGCTGGTCGTGCGCGAACTGCTGCAACGCTATGTGCCGCCAGCGCTGACGGAGCGGCCGAAGGCGGGTTTTGGCGTGCCGGTAGGGGAGTGGTTGCGGGGCCCGTTACGCGACTGGGCGGAGAGTCTGATCGACCCCGGCCGCATCCGCTCGCGAGGCCTGCTCGACGAGCAAGGCATCACCACGCTGTGGCGCCAGCACCTGTGCGGCTGGCGCGACCACTCGGATGTGTTGTGGAGCGTGCTGATGTTCCAGGCCTGGCTGGAAAACGAATCCGCGACCGGCAACACCGCGGCCTGAGGGAATACGGGCCGGGGCGATGGGTTGGCCGGACACGACTCTTGTGGCAACAGCGAACGCTGGTCTCCTCGCGGCCGCAACTGCACGGCCAGCCAAAGATATCCCGGAAGGAGGGTCGGTAGTAGTGCAGAAGCGCGGTGAACCGCGGCTTGGCGCGCACTTCGGCCATCGCCGGATACGAGGCCCGGTAGATCAACTGCTGCCCGGCGCGGGTCCTGGGCAGGGTAAGCGCCGCGATCTCGCCATGCGCTCGCGCCGGCAGTCACTCGCTATCTTTTTGCCTTCGGTTAATGGGAACATCGGCAGCTTCGCTTGCGGGACTTCGCGATGCACAGATTCAGGCTGAATGCGGTTGGGTGGGGAAACTTTCGCGGCGATGTCCTCGGCGGCGTGACCGCCGCCATCGTGGCGCTGCCGTTGGCAATTGCGTTCGGCGTCGCGTCGGGCGCAGGGCCTGTGGCGGGGCTCTACGGCGCTATCTGTGTGGGGCTTTTTGCCTCCCTGTTCGGCGGCACGCCGTCACAAATATCGGGCCCGACCGGACCGATGACGATCGTATCGGCCTCCGTTTTCACGATGTATGCCGGAGAGCCGGCGGTTGCCTTTACCGTTGTGATGATGGCGGGCGGTTTCCAGATCCTGTTCGGAATGCTGCGCCTCGGCCGGTTTGTCAACCTGATGCCTTACCCGGTGATTTCCGGATTCATGACCGGGATCGGTTGCATCCTGATCATCATGCAACTCGAGCCGCTACTCGGGTACTCGAGTCCCACCAGCGTGATCAACGCGATTTCCGTGTTGCCCGAGCAATTGTCGAAGCCGAACTGGGATGCCGTGATCATCGGTGTTGTATCGTTGCTCATTTGCTTTCTGACACCCAGGCGCTTCAGCCGGATTCTGCCCGCCCCGTTGCTCGCCCTGGCTGTCTCGATGGTGCTCGCCCTGGGTTTCGGCGATGCCACCACGATCGGCAGGATCCCCGCAGGTCTTCCCGAATGGCACTGGCCAGCGGTGACCTTCGGCCAGTTGAACGAGATGCTGGTGTCGGCGGCGGTGCTGGCGGCGCTGGGATCCATTGACAGCCTTCTTACGTCGCTGGTCGCCGACAACGTAACCCGAACCTTTCACGATTCGGACAAGGAGTTGGTCGGCCAGGGCATCGGCAACCTGGTTGCCGGATTCGCCGGCGGCCTGCCCGGCGCCGGCGCCACGATTCGTACGCTGACGAATGTCAACTCCGGCGGGCGCACACCGCTTTCGGGGATCGTCCATTCCCTCGTGTTGCTGGCGATGGTGCTCGGCCTCGGTCCGCTGGTCGCGTTCATCCCGCATGCGGCGCTGGCGGGCATCATGATCAAGGTAGGCATGGATGTCATCGACTGGCGCTACCTGCGGCGGATGACCCGGGCGCCAAAGGCCGATGTTGCATTGATGCTCGTCGTGTTGTTTCTGACGGTTTTCGTCGATGTCATCACAGCCGTCGCGACCGGCGTAATCCTCGCGAGCCTGGCATTCGTCAAGGAGTCTGCCGAAATGCAGATTGAGTCGATCCGGGCATTGTCCGACCCGGAGCATGCGACTTTCCTGAGCCCGGAGGAGACGGCGTTGTTTCGCCAGTGCAAAGGCCGCCTGTTGTTGCTGCATTTCTCCGGCCTGATGAGTTTCGGCGCAGCCAAAGAGATGACACGCCGGTTTTCAATCGTTGCCACCTACGACGTTGTGATCATCGATCTGCACGACGTGCCGCGCATGGACGGAAGCGCGACGCTGGCGCTGGAGGAGATCGTCGAACGTGCCGCGGAGGAGGGTAAGCGCGTAATGCTGGCCGGGCTCACGGCCGACGTTGCGCGGCTGATGAGCAGGATGGGCGTGCTCGACAAACTCCACGATACCCATCGGTTCCCGACACGCCTGGAAGCGCTCAGCCATGCCGCCGAAGTCATCGCAGCGGAGTCGGGGTCCGCGGGAGACGGCGAGGCGCATCCCGACGCGCGCCCATGACCATTCGGACTGTTGCGTTGCAGGCGAATGCTTGCCGGCCGAGATCACGCTGCGTTCGCGTGTCAGTCACGACATCGCGCCATGTTGATCGGCTCCCCGGCCCGGATCTGCTCGGCCTGGCAACCCAACATGTTTTCATTGCCAGTGCATCCATAGCAGCATGCCTGGAACGCGGAGCGTATCGGATCCCGATCCCCGCTTACGCCATGCCCGGACCCGATGGTGGCGGAGCCGGCGCACCGGCGGTCCCCGGCGGCGGGGGGCCGTAACGGTTCGGGCCGGCGGTGCCGGGCATGAATCCGCATTCGATCAGCACCCAGATCGTGCCGACGATCGGGATCAGGTTGAGCAGCGCCCACCACGCCGACTTGTTGCGGTCATGCCAGCGTTTGATCTGTACAGCCAGTCCGATCCACATGAAAAACAGGAACACAGCGGTCTCGAATATCGCCGGGCCGGCGGTCATCGGGCGCTCCGGCCCGAAGTCGCCGATCGCGATGTTGAATCCGGTGCCCAGCGCGATCATCACCAGCGCGACACCCCAGTACGGCAGACGGTTGACCCGGCCCTCGAACGAAAAAAGCAGCCATTTCAGATCCATTTGAAATTCCTTAATCTCTGAGTCAGGTCGACGTGCAGCCAAGCATACACGATGCGACGAAACGCTATTCTCGCTTGCATGGCAGTCACATCTGCCGCCGTTGCCATCACGTGCGATGGCGGCCAGCGAATTGCCGGCGGAGTTGTCATTGTGGAAGAGCGTCTGCGGGTACGGGTTATTGCGTATTTTCAGTGTTTCCGGCTTTCGCCCTAATGAATGCCTGTGTAAGGTAATTGGTTTGGGTGGATTACCGGAAAAATCCTCCCTCGGTCAAGATGCCAAACGCTGGCGAATCTTTTCGCCAAAGGCAGCGGACCGGGCCGGGCGAGCGATTGTTCGGCCTCGGTTTTTTTTACCGCGATGGGCTCCGAAATTCAGTCAATGCTGGAGTGCGAACATTGTATCGATGCAATAAAGCTGGCGTTTAATGGCTGGTACTCCATAATCTCGTTGCGGCAGGATTCCGGCGTTAAGTTCCGGAGCCGATTCACCGCCGGGTTGAGGCGTCGTGAATATGCAAATTTTCTTAATTGCTCGACGAATTTTTGTCATGAGCAATATTCGGTCAATTTCAATTACTTATTGACTTGACGCGATTTGGTGTGCGGAGGGAATTGAGATTCCCTTTGCCGAAATCCGTTTTCCAACTTAAGGAGTGAGTAAATGCCTCTGCATAACCGAAAGGATATCGGCGATACCGCCGAGGAATCTGTCTACTCGTCCGCCGACCTCTCCGTCAGCATGCCGAAATACAAAATGCCGGAAAAGGAACACAGTCCCCGGCATGCTTACCAGGTCGTGCATGACGAACTGATGCTGGACGGCAACTCGCGGCAGAACCTCGCGACGTTTTGCCAGACCTGGGTCGAGCCCGAGGTCCATAAGCTGATGGACGAGTGCATCGACAAGAACATGATCGACAAGGACGAGTATCCGCAGACCGCCGAGATCGAGGCGCGTTGCGTCAATATGCTGGCCAATCTGTGGAACGCGCCCGATAAGGGCGAAGGCGTCGGTTGTTCGACCACCGGATCCAGCGAAGCAGCGATGCTCGGCGGTATGGCAATGAAGTGGCGCTGGCGCGAGAAGATGCGCGCGGCCGGCAAGTCAACGGACAAGCCCAACATGATTACCGGGCCGGTGCAGATTTGCTGGCACAAGTTTGCCCGCTACTGGGACATCGAACTGCGCGAAGTGCCGATGGACCGCGACCGCTTGCTGTTGACGCCCGAAGAGGTCATCTCGCGCTGCGACGAAAACACGATTGGTGTCGTGCCAACGCTCGGCGTGACGTTCACCTGTCAGTATGAACCGGTCAAGGCAATTTCCGATGCGCTGGACAAACTGCAGGCCGAGACCGGGCTCGATATCCCGATCCATGTCGACGGCGCCAGCGGCGGTTTCCTTGCGCCGTTCTGCTCGCCAGATCTGGAGTGGGATTTCCGTCTGCCGCGGGTCAAGTCGATCAACACCTCCGGACACAAATTCGGGCTGTCACCGCTGGGTGTCGGCTGGGTGATCTGGCGCGAGCAGGCCGACCTGCCGGAAGACCTGGTGTTCATGGTCAACTATCTCGGCGGCAACATGGCCACCTTCGCGCTCAACTTCTCGCGCCCCGGCGGCCAGATCGTCGCGCAGTATTACAACTTCCTGCGCCTGGGCATGGAAGGCTATCGTAAGATCCACACTGCCTGCTACGAGACGGCGCAGTACCTGGCCGAGGAGATTGGCAAGATGCCGCCGTTCGAGATGATCTATGGCGGCGAAACTGACTCGGGCATTCCGGCGCTGTGCTGGAAGATCAAGGACGGTTTCGATACCCATGGCTACACGCTTTACGACCTCGCCGATCGCCTGCGCTCCCGTGGCTGGCAGGTGCCGGCTTACTCGCTGCCGGCGGATGCCCAGGAGGTCGTGATTCAGCGTATTCTGGTCCGCCATGGTGTCAGCAGGGATCTCGCGAGCCTGCTGCTGGAGGACATCGAGCGTTGCCTCGAGTACTTCCGCGCCCACCCGATCACGACCCCGCTGTCCGAGGCAGAGGCCGGCGGTTACCACCACTGACGGAGCGCCGGGGATGGGCGGCAGTCATGTCGCCCGGATTCGGCAGCTAAAGGGATGAAAGCAATGGACGCAAGCAAGCCGGCGAATGGAGATGTCGCTGCAACAGAAACCAACCTCACCTATGTGTTTCAGGCCGGGCGCCGCCGCGATGACCATTGGGCGGAGCTGCATCGACTGACGGGGCGCCTCGGACGCGCGCAGCAGGCGCAGAAACCCGGAATCGAGAAACTCGTCAGCGCCATGAAGGATTTGCTCGACGAGATGGCCGTGGTCGAAGAGTACTGGGCGTACCCCGGCGAGACGAACATGACCGCCATTCGCGAGATATTCGCCGCGGAAGACTACGGCCGGCTCGCAAAGGTCGTCGAGACTATCGCCCGCAACCTCAGAGACCAATCCTATCGGCGCAATCCCCTGGCCTGGGAGTTGTCCGAGGAGGTGGGTGAGGCAGATCTTGTGGGAATCCCGGATTTGAAGACGCCGCTCGATCTGGCGCCGCCCTATTTTGAATTGCTCGTCGTCAGTGGCTACGGCTCCGATATGCAGTATGTGCGCCGCGAACTTCGCGCTCTGCGGCGCGACGACGATCCCTTTGTCTACGAGCCGGTGCGCGTCGCGAGCTATGAGGATGCGGTGGCGGCGACAATGATCAATTATCAGCTTGAAGCGGTTTTGATCGTCGAGGGTTTTCCGTTTGGTTCGCGGCATGGTTATGCCGCCGCCGGCGAGTTCCTCAAGCAATACGTTGCAGCGGCTCCGGACGAAACCGATGTCGAGGATTATGCGTTGTCGCTGGCCGATCTGATCCACCGGCTCCGGCCGGAACTCGACATCTATGTGCTGACCGAAAGATCCGCCGAGGATCTGGCAAAGCGGGGTGCCGGATCCCATGTTGCCCGGGTCTTCTACAGCACCGAAGAATTCATGGAAATGCATCTCAGCATTTTGCAGGGAGTGGGAAAACGCTACGAGACACCGTTTTTTGACAACCTGAAAAAATATGCGAAACGGCCGGTGGGAACTTTTCACGCGCTTCCGGTGGCCCGGGGCAAATCGGTGTTCCGCTCGCACTGGATCCGCGACATGGGTCATTTCTACGGCCTGAACCTGTTTCTGGCCGAGTCGTCGGCAACATCGGGCGGTCTCGACAGTCTTCTGGAACCGACCGGGAATATCAGAGAAGCACAGGAGAAAGCCGCGCGCTGCTTCGGTGCGGATCACACGTATTTTGTGACCAACGGGACGTCGACCGCCAACAAGATTGTCGTGCAGGCTATCTGCCAGCCCGGCGATATCGTTCTCGTCGATCGCAACTGCCACAAGTCGCATCACTACGGCATGGTCCTCGGCGGGGCGCAGCCGCTCTATCTCGATGCCTACCCGCTGGTTCCGTATTCCATGTACGGGGGCGTACCGCTAGCGACCATCAAGCGCACGTTGCTGGAGCTCAAGGCGGAGGGCAAACTCGATCGGGTTCGCATGTTGTTGCTGACCAACTGCACCTTCGATGGGCATGTTTACCATACGCGGCGCGTGATGGAGGAATGCCTGGCAATCAAGCCGGACCTGATTTTCCTCTGGGACGAAGCGTGGTTTGCCTACGCGCGTTTTTCGCCGTTTCTGCGTCCGCGCACGAGCATGGGGGCGGCGGAATTTTTGCGCCGCCGTTACCGGGCTCCCGCCTACGCCGAGGAGTACGCGAAGTTCAAGGCCGAACTGGGTGAGATTTCGCTCGCCAATGACAAGGCGATGGAGATGCATCTGTTGCCCGACCCTGACGCGGTGCGAATCCGGGCCTACGCGACCCAGTCCACGCACAAGTCGCTGTCGGCGCTGAGACAGGGTTCGATGATTCATGTCCGCGACGAGGATTTTGCCGACAAGGTGGAGGAGACCTTTGACGAGGCTTTCATGACCCACACGTCGACTTCGCCGAACCAGCAGATAATCGCATCGCTCGATGTTGCGCGACGCCAGGCTGAGCTGGAGGGTTACGAACTGGTATTGAAACAGATCATGCTGGCGCAGGAGCTTCGTGCGCACGTCAACTCCGACCCGCAACTGTCGCGTTATTTTCGCTTCCTGACGCCCGCTGAAATGATTCCTTCCGAATATCGCGAGACAGGTCTGGAAAACTACCAGGGAGGTGATCCCTGGAAACGGGCTTTCGAGGCGGTAGAGCGCGACGAGTTTTTCCTCGACCCGACCCGGCTGACGCTGATGTGCGGTACGGCCGGATTCGACGGCACCGAGTTCAAGAATGCGCTCGCCGATGAGTGGGATATCCAGATCAACAAGACGTCGCGCAATACCGTGTTGTTCCAGTCGAACATCAACAACAACCGCAGTGCGACTTCCTATCTGATCGAAACCCTGGCGAAGATCGGTCGCGCTGTCGACGAGAACCTGGCGCATGTCAGCGCCGCGCATCGGCAGGTATTCGACAATCGCGTGAGATCGCTGATTGAAGATGTCCCGGACCTGCCGGATTTCAGTCATTTCCATGCAGCATTTCGCGACGATCCGGACAGCGCCACCCGCGAGGGGCGGATCCGGGAGGCTTACTTCATGGCTTATGACCAGGAAAATTGCGAGCACGTGACCCTCGCGGATCCGGAGATCGACCGCCGTCTGGCCGAAGGTCCCGAAATGGTTTCAGCCAATTTCGTGATCCCGTATCCGCCCGGGTTTCCCATCATGGTTCCGGGTCAGGTCATCACCGTCGGGATCATCGAATTCATGCGCAAGCTGGACGTAAAGGAGATTCACGGCTATCACGCCGAGGTCGGGCTGAAACTGATTCGCCAGGATCGGCTCACCACAGCATCTGGAGTGCAGTCATGATTGATTTTGTAGTGCAGACGCTTCGCGACAATCCGGAGTTAGCGATCTTTTTGACGTTGGGAATCGGCTACTGGATTGGCAACCTGACATTCGGCAGCTTTAGCCTCGGCACTGTTACCGGAACGTTGCTCGCCGGTATCCTGGTCGGGCAACTCGATATCACCATTTCCCCGCTGGTGAAGTCCGTATTCTTCATGTTGTTTCTGTTCGCGGTCGGATACGGCGTCGGGCCGCAGTTCGTGCGCGGCGTGGCGCGTGACGGGGTTCCGCAGATGATTTTTGCGGTGGTGGTATGCCTGCTGGTACTGGGATCCGTCTACCTGGCGTCAATGATAGCGGGCTATGGGCCGGGATTCGCCGCCGGTTTACACGCGGGATCGCAGACCATATCGGCATCGATCGGACTTGCCACCGATGCGATCAACGGCCTCGATATCGGCGCCGCTGAAAAGAAGGAAATGCTCAACCAGATTCCCGTCGCCTACGCGGTCGCCTACATCTGGGGCACGGTGGGCACCGGCTGGATTCTCGCCACTCTCGGTCCGAAAATTCTCAGAGTCGATATCAAGGAAGCATGCCGCCGTTACGAAGAAAAGATGGGGGCGGTCGGCGGCGCCGAAGAAGCCCAGTCGGCGTGGCGAACGATTGAAATGCGGGCCTATCGGGTTCGCGAGGACGGCGTTGCCGTCGGAAAGACAGTTGCCGAGGCGGAGTTGCTCCCGAGCCAGGTTGCGGGGGCCGACCTGGCGAAGAGCCGGGTTTTTGTCGAACGGATCCGGCGCAACGGTGACATTATCAAATTTGATGCGGAAACGGCCATCCAGCCCGGTGATGTCATCGCCATCTCCGGGCGCCGCCAAACGATTGTCGAGTTGTTCAAGGATGGCGACGAGGTAGAGGACAGGGAACTGCTGGATGTGCCGGCCGAATCGGTCGATGTGGTGATCACGCGTAAGGACTTCGACGGCAAAACCCTGAGGGAACTGGCCATGGAGTCTTTCACCCGCGGGGTCTATTTGAAAAAAATCACCCGCGGCGCGGTGGCGGTGGAAATCCCGGTTTTGCCAGAGTCCAAGGTTTACCGTGGCGACATTCTGACCCTGAACGGCACGCGGATGAATACTGATGCTGCGACGGCGGCGCTGGGTTACGCAGATCGGCCAACCGATGTCACGGATATGATCTGGGTCGGGTTTGGTATTGCCATCGGCGGTCTGATCGGCGCTTTGGAACTGAACGTGCGCAGCGTTCCGATTACGTTGTCAACCTCTGGCGGTGCGCTGATCGCGGGGTTGCTGATAGGCTGGCTGCGTTCGGTGCACCCGACTTTCGGCCGGGTGCCGACGCCGAGTCTGTGGTTCATGAACTCGGTTGGTCTGAACCTGTTTATCGCCGTGGTGGGCATCTCCTCGGGTCCGACGTTCGTGGCCGGCTTGAAAGAGGCCGGCATCAGCCTTTTCTTCTGGGGCATTTTCGCCACGTCGTTACCGATGTTGCTGGCTCCACTGATCGGGAAATACATTTTCAAATTCGATCCGGCGATCAATCTCGGCTGCTGTGGCGGGGCGCGGACCAGTACTGCCTCGGTGGGCATGGTGGAAGAGGTTGCCGACAGCAAAGTGCCGATGCTCGGCTATACCGTTCCCTATGCGGTGTCCAACACTTTGCTGACACTTTGGGGTATGGTCATCGTCTTACTGGTGGCTTGACAGGCGAACAGCTTTACTATCGAAACAGTTAGGAGAAAGAGCATGAAACTGAATGGAATCTCAGTGCGACCGGCGACCGTTTTATATGCGTGGCTGGTGGCTTTCAGCCTGGTCATGGCGGGCTGCGCCACAGCCGATGCGCGCGATACGTCGAAGTTTAACACCACGGAATTGCAGCGGCTCGTAGACGAGGCCCATGCCAAATACAAGGATTTGAAAGACGGCAAGAATGCCGATTACATCCCGATTCTTGCAACGATCCCGTCGGAGCTTTTCGGCGTGGCTATCGCGTTGCCTGACGGTACTGTGTTCACCGCCGGCGATGTCGATTACCGCTTCGCAATCGAGTCGACCTCGAAACCGTTTACCGCCGCGTTGGTAATGCAGCAGTACGGCGGCCCCCAGGCGATCGTGGACAAGATCGGGGTCGAGCCGACCGGCCTGCCATTCAACTCGAAGCTTGCCATTGAAATTCTCAAGGCGCGTTCGGTCAATCCGCTGGTCAACGCCGGTGCGATTTCATCGGTGAGCATGGTCAAGGCGAGCAGCGAGGACGAGCGCTGGCAGATGGTGCTCGGCAATCTCAGCGACTTCGCCGGCGAGTCGCTGCCGCTGATGGATGAGGTGTACGAGTCAGAGTACACGACCTCCTGGGGTAACCGCGGCATCGCCAATAACCTGTACAACTACGAACGTCTCTATTCGGATGCCGAGGAGGCGCTGCGCGTTTATACCAAGCAGTGTTCGGTTGGCGTCACGACGCGGGACCTGGCGATCATGGGCGCGACGCTCGCCAACGGCGGCGTCAATCCGAAGACCGGCAAGCGCCTGATCAACGAGGCGTACGTGCCGGAGTTGCTCGCGATTATGCTCACCGCCGGTTTCTACGATGGATCGGGTTACTGGTCGATGACGGCCGGCCTGCCTTCCAAGACCGGCGTTGGCGGCGGCATCGTTTCGGTGGTACCGGGCAAGATGGCGATTGCCGCGTTTTCGCCGCGGCTCGATGAGTTTGGCAACAGCGTGCGCGCTCAAAACGCCATTCGCCATATCGCCGGTCAGTTGGGTGTCGGTATCTTTGGGCCGAATCCGGACTGAGTGTTTGCATGGCCGGGGATTTGCTGTGCCCACGGGAACGGCCTTCCCGTGGATCGCATTTCCCGGGTCAGCAGTTTGCGGCGATCTGTCGCCGACGCGGCACAGTTTTTGTATTGATCGCGACCGCGCGCTGAGTGCAGCCACGGTCGCACCGATCGCTTCTTTACAGGTAGGGGAGATCAGCAATGTTGAGAGATTCGTCGATGGCAGGAAGCCGGCCGACATGGCGGCTTAAAGGGCGCGTCACATCCACCGGTCTGGCGGCCGCGGTTGTGTCGGCACTGGGTGTGTTTGGCGGGACGACCGCGCTGGCTGACGATGCTGATGACGGCATCAGGATTGGCGACCTGAGCATGAACGTGTACGGCTTCGTTCAGGCCGATTTCATCTATGACTTCAAGCGTGTCGATCCTGACTGGAACGATACGCTGCGAGTCTCCACGATTCCGACAAGCGGCGAACCCTACGGCGGTGACGGCGAGTTCGTGACGAGCGTGCGCCAGTCGCGCTTTGGTGTCAGTGCAAATTACCCGACCGACAATGGCCTGGTTACCGGTCTGCTCGAGTTCGAGTGGTTCGGTACCGGCGGTGACGCCGGCCAGACCACGCCGCGGTTGCGCCACGCCTGGGGCACCTGGAAGAACATCGGCGCCGGTCAGTACTGGTCGAACTTCATGGACGCCGACGTGTTTCCCAACACGATCGATTACTGGGGCCCGACGGGCATGATTTTCTATCGCAACCAGCAGCTGCGATATACATTCCCGATGGGCGAGGACGAGTTCGCCATTTCCATCGAGGATCCGAGTACCGCCCTGACGGTCGGCCGCTTTCGCGATGAGGACAGTTGCGATTTGCCCGGATCACCGGAAAACAACTGTGGGTCGACGGCCAACGAGATATTCCAGAACAAAAACGATGTTCCGGACCTGACGGCACGCTACCGTGACAACACCGACTGGGGTCACTGGCAGCTCGCCGGGATCGTGCGCAAGCTCGGCTACGAACGGCTCGACAACGGTAAGAGCGACTACGAGGTCGGCTACGGGTTCAATGCCAGCACCGTCATCAACATGTTCGAACGCGACAAGCTGAAATTGCAGCTCGCCTATGGCGAGGGTATCGGCAACTACTTCAACGACGGTGGTCTCGATGTTGCCCCTGACAGTTCCGACATCGACAACGCTGACGCGACCGCGGTGACAATCCTGGGCATCGTTGCCTACTACGATCATTACTGGAGCGATCGCTGGTCGAGCACGATCGGCTGGAGCATGACCGACCTCGACGAAGAGGATGGCCAGGCCGGCGACGAATTCAAAAGGGGCCAGATCGCCTCTACGAATTTGCTGTACTACCCGACCAAGAACGTCTACACGGGACTCGAGTTCAGCTGGGGACAACGCGAGGACGTCGACGGTAATGACGGTGATGACTACCGCATCCAGTATTCACTGCATGTGAATTTTTCGCTCAAGGACATGTGATCTGCGTGACATTGAATTTGCGCAGTGTCCGGCCGGGTCCGGCCGGACACTGCGCTGCACTACCGGCACAGAAAGCCCACCTCGAAAAATTTGCCTGAAAACCCGCGGCCGCCCGACGTGCGCTCGGCTACCGACTGGTTACGTCAGCAACGGCGCCGCAGTCGGGAAATCGCTGAATTGCGGCGCATGTGACTGACTCAGCATCGAGAGTCGCGACATGGTAGTCGGTCCTGCTTGCCTCGATCGCGCCCTGACCTAGAGGCTGGCAACCAACCCGCAGCAGGAGTACGGAGGCCATGATCGTTATGGCCGCGGAGATGCGGCATCGTGTTGTGCCCTCGATTGTCCCGATCATGATCGCAGATCTTCCGCCGCAGTCGATGCACCGTCGGCAGGACAGCACAATGTGGCGCGGGCCAGCAGCTCCTCCGAAATCGCGCAGCATACGCGGTGACGCAAACCTGACGATGACTGCCGGGACACTGCTCACGCGGCGCTGCCTGCGTTTGATTTCATCTCCATATGATCGGCATGTTGCGGATAATGCGCGCAGGTCACGGACGGACCGGCGGCAGACATGGGCGCGTTATTATCCGCGCCGTCCGGTCCGGGTCAGTCTGTCCCGGGTGCCTTGTTTTTGATTTGGGAGAGATCCAGCGGCAGGCCAATGAGCTGGCCGTTGCCGCGCCGGGCTTTCGCCAGCTCGGCCATGCCCGGTTGCGACCACAACTCGTGATAGCGCGGATCGCTGAGTAACCACTCGGGGTAGGTGTGGGAGTTGCGGTAATACGGCATCATTGCAAAAGGGCCCATAAAGAGCCGGTTTTGCCGGTACATTTCGAACAAAAATTCCATCATGAGGTCTTCGGGGAGTACCGATGCCAGCAATGGTCCGGCCAACCCGATGGACGGTGCCGCTTCGATCAGCTCGTCCAGGTCTATCCCCTCGAGCGGCGTCTCGGCGGCATCTCCCAGGCTTGTCGCTGTCCACCAGGTAAACAAACGCAACTCCGGCGCGATGCGTTCGGGCGGCTGATCGAGGTACTCCTCGATAGAGGGGCCCAGGTATTCCATCCACGCCCGGGCGCGCTCACGGTCTCCTGCAACGATGGCTGCGGACGATCCGAAAAAAGACACTAACCCGGGCATGCATTCGGTCTCAAAACACTTATCGAAAAACAGAAAAGCCTCATCGTCCCGCCCGATTGCGATCAGAAACAGCGCGCGACCCCGCTGAACGGTGAGATTCAGCGGATCCAGGGCGACGGCTCGGTCAAACGCGAGCTTTGCCGCGGCGACGTTGCCGATCAGGCTCCAGAAGTACCCCGCCGAGTAGTGGCTTTCGGCGCGGTTCGGCGCCAATTCCAGCGATCGTTCGAGGTGACGACGCGCGGCCTCCAGGCGGAGAAGGACACGGCCCATCCACGAAACCATCCCCGCATGCGCAGCCGCATTGTCCGGGTCAAGATCAAGCGCCTTTTCCAGCGCGGCCTCCCCCTGGCGCAGGAACTCGTCGTGTGAAAGACCGAGGGTGTCGTTGTCGCTGAACGCAAAAACGTTGCCGATGGCCGACCACGCGTCGGCGAAGTCCGGCGCGATCTCCGCCGCCAGGCGGAACGCGGCCAGCGCCGCCTTCCGATTGTCGGGCGGGTTGTCGCGCTCGCCCCACAGGGCCAGGCCGCGCAGGTACTGCTCATAGGCCTGCGGGTCGACGTTGCCAAGCTCGGCGCGTCCGGCGCCGCCGCCAACGCCAAGCCGGACTTCGAGTGCCCGGCTCAATTGGCGCACGATGTCGTCCTGGATAGCGAATACGTCGGTCAAGGTGCGATCGTAGGTTTCGGACCAGAGATGAAAGCCGTCATCCACCCGGATCAACTGAACGGTGACGCGTAAGCGTTCGCCGGAGCGGCGAACCGAACCCTCGAGTACGTGGGCGACGCCCAGCCGTTCGCCGATCTCACGCAGATCGACAGTCTCGCCCTCGAATGCGAACGCTGACGTTCTTGCCGCCACTTTCAGTCCCGAAAACTGGGTCAGCGCGTTAAGCAACTCCTCGGCAATTCCCTTGCCGAAATACACATCGCTCGCGTCCTCGGAGAGCGCCTCGAACGGCAGCACCGCGATCGAGGCCTGAACGGATTCGTGTCGCGGCGTTTCCGGCTCACCCGGCTCCGAAGTAACAATATCAGGCGGCGCTTTCCGGTCGGGCACGGAGGTCGGCAAGAACGTCGAAACGGCGAACAGCGCGATGGCGATGACCAGTAGCACGCTGATGGCAACGTTTAGCCGATGGCCGCTTTGTTGCACAGAGGCCGGCTCCGCGCTGTTGCCGGGATCGCGGCGTAACCCGTCCGGGGTCAGCTCGTAAATCCATGAAAGAACCAGCGCAACGGGAAAACCCAGCGCCAGTATCGCGAAGACCAGCCGCAGACCCCAGTCGGGCACGCCCAGCAACTGCAGCAGCACATCGCCCGCCTGCAACAGCAGCCACGACAGGACGACGTAGGCAATCGCAACGCGAATGACGTTGCGGCGCTTCAGTTCGGCAAATAGCGACATTCCGACCCCGAATGATTCGTCGGTAGCCAGCCTAACCGATCATGTGGGCGGAAGGAACGTGGTTCGCTGGTTTCCCCCGGTCTGCTCTCGCAACAATATGCGGCATCCGCCGTTGCTGAATAAGAGGCCGGTGTCCGCCATCGTCGCGTCGGGCACCGCTGAGTTCGGAATTCAACTTCGTCGTTGCCGGGCGCTTTCTTGCGGCGCGAACCTTATCGGCTATCCCGCACGCGGTGGCTCAGCGCGCGGGATTCGTATCGGGCTACTTCGGGGGTAGACTGGCGTTGCCACAACAATATCCGGGGAAGTTCATGCCACAAGAGAATCAGGTCGACGACGCCGTCGTACTCAATACGCCGCGGAACGGCTATAAACTGTTGTTCATCTCGTTGTTGGCGCTGTGGGTAGTGGCCCCGTTGGCGCGATCGTTCGCCATGGACCAGGGTTTCGAGCTCGTAGTGCTGACGTTATTGATACTGGCGGGAGGATATGCAATCTCGGATGAGGCGCGACGGTTCCGGGTTATCGTCGTGCTGGGCGTGCTGGTGGCCGCGCTGGTCTGGATCGATTACCTCCCGTTCATTGACGTTTATCCGAAACTGCCCTCGCGAATCGTAGGCGTTGCGTTTTTCCTGTTCGTTGCCTACGAAATACTGACCGACATATTGTCCAAGCAGAGCCGCGTCGATATGTCGCTCATCTATGGTGCGTTGTCGGTTTACCTGCTGATCGGAGTCGCTTTTGCATGGTTATACGAGGCTGTGTTCCTCGTCGATTCCGATGCCTTCAAAGGTGTCTTGCCGGGAGAAGGCGATTTGGTCAGCTTCGACTATTTCAGTTTCGTCACGCTTACGACGCTGGGCTACGGCGACATCTCGCCCGCCACCCAGGTAACGGGTTCGCTTGCGACGCTGGAAGCACTCATCGGCCAGGTTTATCTCACGGTGCTCGTGGCACGGCTGGTGGGCATGCAGATATCGCAGTCTCCCGACTGATCCGGATCGATCCGAATATGCGCGTCTGCCGTTGCGCTCGTATTCGGCCCGGGCAACAGGCCGGTTTGCATTGACTTTGCAGATACCGTCCCCGGCGAGCAGGAAACCTGGGACTGGTGTTGCCGCCCGTGAAACCGGATTCCGGGACATCGTCGCCAGCCACTGCAATGCGCCTGCAAATCGTTCGCGAAGCTGCTGACCCGCAGCGTGTCACCGTAACTACATCTTGCCCTCTATCGGCAGGTGGGCGAGAAACCAGTCCTCGATCCGTTGCATCCACGATGCGGCCGGTTGTGAGTGCAGCACGGTGTCCCCGGATATCCACACGACCGTGCCGTCGGCGTCGAACTGCAGCCGCCAGGCGTTGCGCTCTTCGAAGTCAGGATCGAACGCCGTTCTGACCGCCGCGTTGAGTTCCTCGCTGACCACCAACAGCCCCATCTCGGTATTGATGCGAAGCGAGCGCGGGTCGAGGTTGGCACTGCCGATAAACACCTTGTCGCGGTCGAATACGATGGCCTTGGCATGCAGCGCAATCGACTTGTCTTCAACCGGCGGGAACATGTGTACGTAACGGTCGCGGGCGTCGATGCGCACCTCGTGCAGTTGCGCACCGTCGCCCAGCATCTCGTTGATGTGATTGCGGTAGGCGCTGTGCGCGGCGAGGTGATTGTTTGACCGGATCGAGTTGGTCAGGATGCGAACGTCGACACCGCGCGCGACGGCGCGCGCCACCGCGCCCTCCAGCCTTGGCGACGGGATAAGGTAGGCCGACAGGATGAGAACTTCTTCCTCCGCATTATCGAACAGGTCGATCAGCGCATTGGCAAGCTCGACCGGCGGCGTGTCGTCCGGGTTCCCCACCGGTGGCGCGTCGACATACAGTGTCGGCGTGCCCGGTAACGCGCTGCGGACCAGTGCCTGCCAGCGCCGCTGCAGCAAATCCGCCGTCGGCTCGTTGTGAATCCGGATGTCCGGCTCCTTGAGGGTCGCCGCGTCGTCGAGTGCGGCGTAAGAGGGGCTCAGGTGCGAGAGCATCTCGATCGGGAACGACCACTCGTCGTTCCAGTAGTCGTCGAACGACGCCGTAATATCCTGCACGATCGGTCCGCCGACCAGTAGCTCCATGTCACGAAAGTTGCTCTGTTCATGCAGGCCGAAATACTCGTCGGCCAGATTGCGCCCGCCGACTATCGCTACCCTGTTGTCGACGATAAGGGCCTTGTTGTGCATGCGATGGTCGAGACGATGAAACTCGGCGAGATTGAGCAGTTGTCGCGTAACGAGGCTGTCGGCCCTGCGCTTGAACGGGTTGAACACGCGGTACTCGATGTTTTGATGCTCTTCCAGCGCGATCAGCATCTGGTCTTCGGATGCGAGAAACGTGTCGTCGACCAGCAAGCGAACCGTCACCCCTCGGTGAGCCGCTGCCATCAGGTGTGACAGGATCATCGACCCGGCGGTATCGAAATTCCACAGGAATGTCTGCAGGTCGAGGCTCTCGGTGGCGCTGTCGATCATCAGCAAGCGCCAGTCGAGCGCGGCGGGGCCGTTGTCAAGCAGCACTTGCCAGTTGTCCGTGCGGATCTCGTCCAGCGATTGCCACAGCGGAGCATCGCTCGGCGCGGCAGTGTATTCGTCGGGCAGGTCGATGGGCTCGAGCGAGGCGCATGCGCCAGCCAGCACGGACAGCGCAACTACCACAAATCGTTTTAATTTCGCACTCACGCGCCTTGCAAAAGTCATCGTTCACGGAATCCCGGTTGGCCACTGCGGTCGGCAACGGGGGCAACGGTGGCTTCAGGCCGTGACTGCCGCCACTCCAGAACCGCCACAGTCAACGCCGGCAGCATCGTCAACGATACAACGGCGGCACCGAGTATGCCGAACAACACGATGGCGCCGACGCCGCGATAAAGCTCGGTGCCCGCGCCGGGAATGAACACCAGCGGGGACAGTCCGCAGATCGTCGTCAACGTCGACATCGCGATCGGGCGGAAACGGACGGACACCGCCTCGCTTACTGCATCCCGCGCGCTGTGCGCGCCGTCTTTTATCAGGCGCATGGCCTGGTCGACGATCAGGATCGGGTTATTGACCACGGTGCCCATCAGGATAAGGAAGCCAAGCATCGAGATCATGTCAAAGGGCTGGTGAAAGCCCGCGAGCCCGATGGCGGGCAGCGCGGCGCCGATAATATTCATCAGGGCCAGGCCGACGATGCCACCGGCAATGCCGAGCGGGATAGTCGTCATGATCAGCAACGGGTAGCCCCAGTGCTTGAATATCGCGACGAGTAGCAGGTACACGATAATCAGTGCAACGGGGTAATTGGCCGCCAGCGCCGCCTTGGTGGCATCCAGCTGGTCGCTGGCGCCCGAAATATCGACACTGACGCCCGCCGGAATCTCGCCGTTGGCCCGCAGCGCCGCGATGATCTGCTCGCGGACGATCTCGACTCCGGTCTCGAGCGGAACGGTCGGTGGCGGGATCACATTCAGCGTCACGGTCCGCTGGCCGTTGATCCGGCGCACGGTGCTGGTGTCAACCGTCTCGCTGATACTCGCAATGGCCGACAACGGCAGGACGGCGCCCTGTGGTGTGAATAGCGGCAACTGTCCCAGCGTGTCCAGACTGGCCTGGCCCTGGTCGCTGCCGAACAGGTAGATATCGATCTTGTCGTCGTCGAGGAAGAATTCGTCGACATAGGCGCCATCGGTCAGTGCGGCAACGGTGTACCCGACACTGCCGGCGTCCATCCCGAGTTCGGCCGCGCGGTCCCAGTCGGGGCGGACCTCGACCAGCGGCTGGGCGAGAGACAATGACGAAGGACTCGACTGGATGCGTGGGTTCTCGAACACTTCCTGCGCGCGGCGATAGGTCGCAAGCGCGGCGTCATAAATCACTGCAAGGCTGGGCCCGGAAATATCGAGATTGATGCTGCGCGTGCCGCCGTCGTTACTGGAGATAATCGAGCCGCGTGCGGCAAATGCACGCATGCCTGGATAGGTTCGGTACACACCGGTAATGGCATCCATCAGGTCGTTGATCCGGCCGGGATCGACGGTCTCGGAAATAATTCGCATGCCACCGGGGCTGATCCGTACATTCAGGTATTTGATTGCCGGCACATCGGTTTCGCCACGCTCGAAAAGGGATGGGTCATCGCCGACGAACTGGAGAAAGTAGTCCTGTATCTCGAGACCAATCGCGGCCATTGTTTCGAGATTGTATCCGGGCGGTGCGCTCAGCGAGGCAAAGGTCTTTGGTTCCTCGCCTTCCGGTAGATATTCGGCCGCCGGCGTCAGCAACACGATGACCGCGAGGCTGACTGCCACCGTGGTGAAGATCGTCACGAGTCGCCGTTGCGGAGAACTGATCAGCGCGTCGACCATACGCGTTACGCGGGCACCAACGCCACGGTTGTTGCCCTGGGTATTGGCATCGCGGTTTTCGGTGCCGAAATTCAAACGCGCACTGGCCGTCGGTATCAACGTTATCGCGACCAGCATCGACGCCATGATCGATGCCGAGATAGCGATGGCGATGTCGGAGTAAAGCTGACCGGCTTCCTCGCGTATGAACAACACCGGCGCAAACACCAGTATCGTCGTCAGTGTCGACGCGAGCACGGCCGGCCACACATTGCGCACGCCCTCGACCGCTGATCTGAAGCGGTCGAGCCCGCGCCGCCGGGCGAGTTCGATGCTCTCGATGACGACGATACTGTTGTCCAGTGTCATGCCAATGGCGAATGCCACGCCCGCCAGCGAGATCACGTTGATCGTGCGGCCGGTGGCAAGCAGGCCGATAAACGCCGCGATAGTGCAGATCGGGATGCCGATAACACCTACCGCCGTTGCCCGGACGCTGCGAAGAAACAGGAACATCACCAGCGTTGCGAGCGTCGCACCGAGCGCGAGGCTGAACCAGACGTTGCGCACCGAGGCCTCGACATAACCGGCATCTTCGGCGGTCAGTTTCATTTCCATGCCCGCCGGTCCGAGGACTTCGCGGTTGATGCGCTCGACCGCATCGAGCATCGCATATTTGATATCGATGACGTTCGAGCCTGTCTCGCGGCTGACGGAAGCGGTGATGACCGGATCGCCGTCGACGAAACTCAGTCCGCGAATCTCGAAATGATCGAAAACGACATCCGCGACATCGTTGAGCCGGATCAGCGTGTTGCCGCGGCGGTCGAGGATCAGCGTGCGTAACTGTTCGACGTCATCGAACCGGCCCACGGTTCGCAACAGGTAGCGGCGTTTGCCGCTGTCGATCTCGCCACCGGAAACGTCCTGATTGCGGCGCCGAATCGCATCGCGCACGTCCGTAATCGTAATGCCGCGGTCGGCGAGGCGATTGGGATCGAGAACTATCCGGATCTGGCGTTCGGCCCCGCCACCGACCCCGACGTCCGATACGCCCGGCACGTTGGACATACGGGTGCGCACGTTGTCTTCGATGAAATCGCGCATCATGTCCATGTCGAGATCGCGCGGATTCCCCGGCAGGGGCGAAATATTGAAGTACATGAAAGAGTTGGCGGAGAATGAGCTCGCATAGACGCGCGGCTCGTCGACATTGATCGGGTAGGAAGGTACCTGGTTAAGTGCGTTGTTGACCCGGATCAGCGTTTCGGTCATGTCGACGCCAAACGGGAAGTCGAGTTCGATGCTGGCCGAGCCGCTGGATGCCGAGGCTTCGAGTCTTTGCAGGTTGGGAACCGTGCGCAGATATTCCTCCTGCTCGATCAATATCTCTTTCTCGACGTCCTGCGGTGTCGCCCCCGGCCAGGACGTCCGCACCGACACGGTGCGGACCTCGAGATCGGGAATCATCTGCACCGGGATCTGTGTGGCCGCGAGCACGCCGAGCACGGTCAGGATCAGCGCGGCCACGGTGATCAACAGGCCGTTGCGGACGATTGCCTCGAACATCGCGTTAGCCCTCCCGGACCGGGTTATTGCAGGCTGACGGCCTGACCGTTACGCAGTGCTTCGTTGCCCCGCGTAACGACGGCCACGCCCGCCTCGAGATTGTCGCGGATCTCGACGAAGCCATCGAACTCCAGCCCGGTCTCCACCCGCTGTTCGCGCACCGTCTGGCCGTCCGGGCCCGATTCGACGACCCACACGGTCTTGCGACCATCCGGGTAGCGCAGCAGTGCGTCACGTGGAACCACGACCGCGTCGCGGCCGGCGCCGATCCGGATTGACGCGCGCGCCGACATACCGGGAGTCACGGCCAGTGACGAGTCCGGTTCGGCCACTACCCGGAGCAGGAAGGTCCTGGCGCCCGGGTCCTTGACCGGTACGATCGCCTGTATCCGGCCGGGAATCTCGCGGCCCGGTATGGCGTCGAGGCTGAGATCGACCCGGGTCGCTGAGCGGACGCTGGTGAAGTACGACTGCGGGACGCGGAAATCGAATCGCAGCCCCTCTGTGGCAACCACCTCAACCAGAGCATCGCCGGGGTTTACCCACTCGCCAACCTCTGCGAGCCGCTCGCTGACAACGCCGGCGAACGGTGCGCGCACATCGTGGCGCCGGACGATAGCCGCCTGCTGCCGTGCTGCGGCCGTAGCTGCCTGCAATGCCGCCTCGTCGCGTGCGACTTCGGCCCGCAGTGACTTGATTTGGGTTTCGGCAATGCCCTTGTCCGGGCCGACGTCGCGGGCTTCGCTGAGGCGGCGGCGGGAGTCTTCGAGTTCTGATTGTGCCTGTGCCTGTTCGGCCCTGACGCGCTCTAGCGAGAGATTGCCGAGTTCGCGATCGAGTGCGACGATGAGCGCGCCGGCCTCGACCCGGTCGCCGGCATCGACATCGATGCGTTCTATCAATCCACCGACTGATGGCGAGAGTACGGCCGCTTGTGGCGACGTGACAGTGCCACTGACCTCTACAACCTGCACCACTGGCCGGCGCTCGGTCTCGGCAACGCTAACCGGAGCCGCCGCAGACGCGTCGATGACCAGGGCGAATATGCCGGGTAACGCGGCCAGGACCGTTGGATTCAGGTTTCTCATAGAGCGACAAGTGTCACCCGCCACTCACTCCAGCGCAACAATACGGCCGGCGTCGCGTTCGGACGGGTGCATGTAAGGCGATGTGGAGGCAAAGAGTGAATCCGGTTTGGTGATGTGCCTGGGCGGGGCAGGATGGAGGACGCGATAACCCGTGTTGTTTCGTGTCCATGCGATAGACAGATTCATGGGTAGTGCTTCGACATGCAGCGAAGAGGGTTGATTCACTGGTTAGGATTATGTTGAATTTTCCTCACTTTCCGCTGCCGGGTTCGATCCGCCGCAGCGGTTCGATGACACCAGCCTCTTCGAGCGCGCCCTGCACTGCCACGATCAGTTCGCTGCGAGTGGTTGCCTCGTCGCGAAACTCCGCGATCCATACCTGCAACTGAAAATCCAGGCTGCTCTCGCTGTACTTGATGAGTACGGCATTGGGCGGCGGTGTGTTGAGTATCGACTTGTGTTGTCGTGCGGCGTCCTGAAGCAGTTCGATAATGTCCTGCGCCGCAACGCCGCCTTTGACGTTGACGTCAATCTCGATGCGTCTGCGCCGGCCGCGGAAGGTCCAGTTGGTGACCGCTTCGGAGATGAGTTGAGAGTTGGGCAGGATCACCTCGGCGCCGTCGCTGGTGCGGATCGAGCTTGCGCGGATGCCGATGCTGCGGATTTCTCCGGTCAGTGACTTGACGGTGATTGCATCACCGACCTTCAATGGTCGTTCGAACAACAGGATCAGCCCCGAGACGAAATTGCTGACAATCGTCTGCAGACCGAAACCGATACCGACACCGAGGCCACCGGCAATAATCGTCAGCTTGCCGAGTTCGATGCCGGCTGCGGCCAGCGCCACCATGAAACCGATGACGATCAGTGTGTAGCGGGTCAGCGTCGAGATCGCATACGGCACCCCGCGCGGCAGGTCGATCCGCGGAAACACGTCTTTGTTCAAAACTGTATTGAGGAAACGCGCCAGCGTGAAAGACAGCCAGATCGTGGCCACCAGCACGAGAACGTCGCCGAGCGAGATCGCAACCGCGCCGACGTTGAGTTCGGCGCTGACGAAATTCGTGACAATGTTGCGTATCGGTGTCGCAAGTCCGAAGAAATCCAGGGTCAGGTAGCCCCAGATCAGCGCCGCCACGATTGCAAGCAGCCTGTCGATACCGCGCCGGATGGTGCGGCGCTGGTCAGTGATCAGGTTGAGGTAGCGAAGCGGTGGCAGGATCAGCAGATAGGCGATCACGCTCTGCAGTACCTTCAGCAGCGCATAAATGAACAGCGCGGAATACGCACTTCTGAGTGTGCCACTGCCGATCAGGTCGGCGAGATCGCCCAGCCCGATCAGTTCGGCAACGATCGCGATCGAGAACAGTCCGATCGCCAGACCGGTGAGGCGCCGCACGGTTCGGAACAGCGGTTCGCTCATGACCTCGGCAGGCACATGCGCGAGCCGGCTGGGGCGTCGCAGCCACAACAGGAAAATCACCCCCGCGACGAGTTCCAGCAGGAAGATCGTGCGTTCCAGTGTCGGTACGGTATCGAGGACGTCGCGGACCCGATCGATCAGGAACGCGGTGACCATCGCCCAGACAATCGGACGGTTCGCTCGCGACAAAAGGCGACTGACAATAATCGCTGCGGGAACGACGAGAACGGTGTAGACCGTCCATCTGAACAGGTAGGGCGCGTTTGGATGCAGTTGTATCGTCAGACCCAGCGCGATGACCAGTGCCATCGAAGTGGGAAATGCGAACACCAGGCTTGCATCGCGCAGGTCGTAATCGTCCTCGGCGAGTTCCCGCGCACGTGAGCCGAGCGGCCGCAGCACGACCGCCAGTACAAGGAATAAAACCACCTGAAACGCAATCGTGGCGAGATGCTGGCGCACGTACTCGCTGAGCCGGGAAACACGTTTCTCCATCGAGGCGAAACCGCCTTCGCGCATTTCGTTGCTTACGGTCTCGCTCAGATCGGCCTTCCAGATCGCGGCCTGGTCGCGGTTGAATATGTCTTCAAGCCGGCCGTCGATCTTCGTCTCGAGTTGCTTAAGTGTCCTGTCGATGGTCGCGCGCGGATCGATCAGGCGGTCGCGGACGCCAAGAAGCCCGCCGCGCACATCAGTCAGTTGCTCGCGGGTTTCTCTGATCGAGCCGATCGTTGCATCGATCCTCTCGATTACCGCATCCGATGCTTCGGCGGCAATTGCCGCCTCGCGGGTTGCGCTCCATTGTCGCTGCTGCGCGTCGACTTGCTCGAGCGCTTCCCGTACCTGGCCCAGTTGCCGACCGAGGTCGGCGTCGAGCGCCTCGAGCGGTACCAGCGCGCCACGCAGCTCGCCCTCCCAGTCGCCCATGTTGCGGACTTTCGGCGTGCTCTCGAGCGCTTGTTGAATATCGTCGAGGCGCAGTTCGATACTGGCAAGCAGCCGATCTGCCTCGTCTGACAGCTTCTCGATCTGCGCCGAGACCTCGGGGCCGGGTGCGAGGGTCCCGAGCAGCGCGACGGTCTGGACCGCCTGCACGGGGACATCCTCGATGGCCATCGCGACGTCCGCGGCCCCGGCTGGCTCCGCTGCGCTTTCGCCCTGGCCGGAAACGATGGCGGGGGCGAAAAGCAGCAGTGCAGTAATGAGAAGAATCGTCGTTCTTATTGGTCCAACGTACACACCAGGTCCTTTGCAGCGAAACAGCCGGAGCGGTGCCAGGCAGCCCGCCGCATCATGAGCATCCGGGCACTCTGCATCCGCAACATTCCCGTGCAGTATAGACGCCCGCAACGTTGCCGGTTCTGCGCTCACTCCGGCGCCCGCAGTGACTCCCGAGTGGCCGCACCCTGGTGGGTCTGGCGCCCCGGGCAGCCGCGATCGGCACGGGACCGACCCGGGTTGCGAGCCTCGCGCGACCGCAGTTGCCGGGGGCCGGATTGCCGCCGGCAGGCACTGGCATGGAGATTTTATTGCGCCGCCCCGGCCGGGTCCTGCTGTCGAGGAGCCGGGTTTTGTCGGGTCGCTGCGACGCTACTTTCCGGCCTTTGCTAGCTTGCCTGCAGACTTCGACAGTTCTTCCAGGTCTTCGGGATCCAGCTCGCTTTTTATGCCCAGTCGCATCAGGTCGCGGAAATTGGATACGGCGATAAAGAACTCGCGCATCATCAAAACCCAGTAGTACATGCCTTTGCGCGTGAGAATCCAGTTCTCGCCGTCATCGCGAATGGCGCCGACGAGTTTGAACGCCGCGAACTCCTGCCACAGGGTCTTCTCGAACCGGCCGCCCCAGCGTTCTTCCATCTGCGCCTTGTTGACCTTCAGGCCGAAAAACGTCATCAGGAAGTTGTATCGCATCTGGTCTTTTTCGCTAAACCGGGATTTCCGGGTAATACCCGAATGACCCGCCTCGACCAGGCGAATGTAACGATTGATCGAAAATGATGCGGCGTACAATGTGCCGTTGAGATAACTCATCGCGCCGCTGCCGAGACCGACATAGTCTTCATGCTCGATGATGTATTCGTCGATGAGACTCTGGTGCTTTGAGAAACACCATGCGGAACTGGGTGTGTAGCTCTGCGGCAGGCGATCCAGGATCGCCTCGTAAAAATCCCTTTCGCGGTTGTACGAAACCCTGCCCATCTCCCGCTTCATCCTGAGCGTCGTCGTGGTCGCGCCCATCAGCGGATAGCAGGAAATCTGATCGACCTCGATTTCGCGGGTGAGGATATCGACGTCGCGCATCACAGAGTCCAGGCTCTGATGCGGCAGGTTGAAAATCAGGTCGACATTGAGGGTATCGAAAATGCCCTGGGTCAGGGCGAGGCGTTCGCGGATTTCGGCGCTGTTGCCGTACTTCTCCTTGCGCTCCATCTCGCCGAGCAATTTGTCCTCGAGGCTCTGCACGCCGACCGACAGGCGATTGACTCCGGCGCCGCGCAGAATCCTCAGTTCGTCCGCCACGAGGTCGTCCGGGTTGGTCTCTATCGAAACCTGACGGATCGGGTTGAGTCGTTGCGCCAGCTCCAGCGTCTCGGCCAGCTCGGCGACATTGCAGGTAGGCGTACCACCGCCGACATAGATTTCGCCGAAACGAAATCCCGCATCGTGGGCGAGCCGGATTTCCTTACGCAGCGTCCGGAAATAATGCTTTGCCCGATCCTCCTTGTAACGTACGCGGTGAAACGAACAAAACGGGCACAGCACGACGCAAAACGGCACATGCAGATAGAGCATCAGGTGTTTGTCGGGATCGCCCTCCGGCACGGCAATGACGTGGCCGATCTGTTCCAGGCGCGTGTACTTGCGGTCCAGCCGGCGCAACACGGCCGTCATTGCACGCTCAATCAGCATCCATCCACTCCGGGGGGCTGGCAATTATCAGGCACCCGCTGAATCCGGGCTTCGGCCACGGATGCATTACTGTTGGCGGGCGCATTGTTGCTTGTAAACGGTTGCGTAGGTGTCCCGCGATCTCGGCGCGGAATTGGCGGCAAGTTTATCCGATCGTCGGTCGCGGCGCCCGTGGCCACGCATGCGGTCAGTGCGCTGGCGCCACGCACGGGGCATGCCGCGGCGTGCTGTTAGCCGCGCGGACCGGCTGTGCAGGCTGCTGCCTCAACGCCCGCTGCAGGGCCAGCCCCGGCAGCCGGGAGATCGATGTTGCCAACCCACTTGTGCGCCACCGCGATCAACCAATCGGCAGGTGCATCGTTCAGGTGCATCGTTAATGTTCACAGAGCACGGGCATTGGTCGGTTCTGCGCTGTTCAGGAACGGGCCGGCTTTCACCGCTGCGGGGGATGAGAAACCGGTCAACGAAATACGCATGCCGGTGCTGGCAGAATTGAACCGAGTCGCCGCTGACAGGAACAGCCGTTAATGCCGTAGGTTATTGAATTTATGTCGCAAATGACTGCGGTGACGAATGCTGGGCCGGGTAACCGGGCGGTTGGCTGGAGCCAACGCCGCATCATTGGCGGTCTGCGCCGGGGCGCAGTCGGAACGGGGGGAGAATTTCGCTGCGCCCTCGCCGGGTCGGTCCAAAAATGTTTAGTCGCGTAAAGTGACTTTATCGAAGGTTGTTTTGCCCGGTGGGCGCAGCGTTGAGCAAATACTAGCCGATGACCTGCATGCCAGCGATCCGTAATTGTGGCGAGCCGATTGTCGTAACTACTTATTATTCAATAGTTTCTTGATTAGAAAAATTGAATATGACGGATACTTTGCCAGTCTCTGCCGTGACCGATGCTTGCGAATTTGGCCTGGTCTCCGGCAAGGATGACGACCGCTGCTTCTGCGCCGACCCGCTAGCCGGCACGCATGGCGCTCAGTCGACTCAGTCGAAGATCAGCACGATGTAGGTAAAGAACAGCACCAGGTGGACGATACCGTGCATCACGTTAGTGCGTTGGCTGTTCAGGTTGTGGATGGTAGAGAGCAGCGTGATCAGCAGCAGATAGAGTTCCGGTTCTTCCAGGCCGAGTTCTATCGTCATGCCCGTGACCAGCCCGATCGCGAGTACCGCCGGAATAGTCAGACCGATCGTCGCCAGTGCCGAGCCCAGTGCAATGTTGATTGTTCTCTGCAGCTGGTTGGCCAGGGCCGCTTTCACTGCGGCTACGGCCTCCGGTGTCAGGACCAGGATCGCAACGAAAAAGCCGCCGAGCGCGAGCGGCGCCCCGAGGCTGACGATACCGTGATCGACCAGCACGGCCATCTTCTTGGACAGCAAGACTATCGGCAGCATCGTCAGCGGCAGCAGCACGGCGTGATAGCCGATCGAGCGGATGACGAGGCCATGATGATCGTCGTCGGTGTCGCCTCTTGTCGTCGCCTCCGGTTGCCGGAAATAGCCGCGGTGACGGGTCATTTGAATGCCGAGGAAGGCACCGTACAGCGCCAGTGACGTGATCAGAAGGTAAACCGCCTGCAAAGTTGAAACCTGCCCGCCCGGCGCCGAGGTCATAAACCGCGGCAGAATCAGGCCCAGCCCCGCCATCGGCACCAGTACGCCGATATAGGCGCTTGCACCCTGCAGGTTATAGCTCTGTTCCTTGTATCGGAGTGCACCGATAAGCAAGGTCAGACCGAGGAGACCGTTCAGCACGATCATCACCACCGAGAACAACGTGTCACGGCCAAGAGTCGGACTGCTGTCGCCGGTAAGCATCACCGCGGCGATCATCACCACCTCGATGCTGATAACCGAAACCGTGAGAATCAATGTCCCGTAGGGCTCACCCAGCTTGATGGCAAGACAGTCGGCATGACGTACTACCGCGAACGACAGCCACAGCATCACTGCAAACAACCAGACGAAAAGACCACAGAAGACCAGTGGATCGGAGAGATCGGCAAACCAGTCCTTGCCGATACTCGTCAGCACCAGCGTCGTTGCGATCCCGAGCCACAGCGGCATCTCGGAACGAAAAACTCCGGGGACCGGTACAGCTGCGGGTTCGGAGGCCGGGCTCATCATGCTCCTGGGCGAAAAGTAAACGCGAATGTCGCTATTCTAGCCGGTTCGCCGCGTGCGCCCGTTAGTTGCAATGGTGGCAAACGGATTTCGGGGTTGCATGTTTATTGCGGTGGGGCCGGGCGTGCCCGCCGCGCGGGCGGTTACCCGATCGCTATCCGCGGCGATCTCCGTACAATCAGGGCAATGAGGCGTTGGACAGTCAGGATACTGCGCGGGCTGGCGGTGCTGCTCGGTATTGCAGCGGTTGGATTTGCTGTCGGAGTGGTGTGGCCGCTGCCACTACCGCAACCGGGGGAGAAATTTTCGCGTCTGCTGATCCGCGACGTCGGCATCGTTGATGTCATCGGCGGCGCGCTGCGGCCCGAGCAGGATATCCTGATCGAGGACGGCGTGATCGTTGCGATCGGCCCCGGTCTTGCGGCGGATGGCGCCCGGATGGTCGATGCAGGCGGCCGGTTTGCCATTCCCGGTTTGTTCGATATGCATGTTCACAGCCTGCGTATGGCCCCGGCTCTGACCCATCCGCTGTTTATTGCCGCGGGCGTTACCGCCGTGCGCGACATGGGAGGCTGTCTGGGTGCCGCCGATGGCTGGGTCGCCTGTGCCGGCGACAAACGGGCATGGAATGCCGCGGTCGGGTCGGGGACGATGGTGGGGCCTCGCTACGACGCGATTACCGGCCTCGCGATAAACGGCGGTAGTGAGATCCCGGCCGGCTTTGATCGCGCGCTTGGCGGTGCTACTGCCGCGGATGCGCGAACGCGTGTCGTATTCGATGCCGCACGCGGAATTGATTTTCTCAAACCCTATAGCGCACTGCCGCGGGCGGGCTTTTTCGCCCTCGCCGACGCGGCGCGCGAGAATGAGATGTACATCGCCGGCCACGTCCCGCTTGCGGTCAGCGGTTTCGAGGCAGTTGCCGCGGGCCAGCGCAGCATCGAACATGCATTCCTGTTTGTCTGGGACTGCTACCCGGGTATGACGGCACTGCGCGAATCGGCCGATTCGCGCGCGCTGTACAGCGATGAGCTGCGACGGGCGATGCTGGCGGGACACGACGCCGCGCTTTGCGCGCGGTTGCATGCGGCGATGATCGAAGCGGGCGCGGCGTACGTGCCGACGCACACGACGCGGAAACTCGATGCTTTCGCCACCGATCCCGCGTTTCTTTCCGACCCGCGCCTCAGGTACGTGCCGGCGCCGCTGCGGTTGTTGTGGGCCGAGGACGCCGCGGCCATGGCAGCAAGGGCGGGACCCGGCGGGATGGATAGCTACCGGGCATTTTACCAATTCGGTATCGAACAAACCGGTGTTGCCCACCGTGCCGGCGTGACGATTCTCGCGGGCACCGATAGTCCCGACAGTTTTGCTTTCGCGGGGAGCGCGCTGCACGACGAACTCGGCCATTTCGTCGCCGCCGGCATGTCACCGCTCGAGGCACTACGCGCCGCTACGATCACTCCTGCACATTTCCTCGGCCTCGCTGGCAGGGCAGGCGCGATTTCGCCCGGTGCGCGCGCTGACATCGTAATGCTCGATGCCAATCCACTGGAAAATATCGACGCCGTGCGTCGGGTAAATACCGTCGTACTCGCCGGCGTCGTTTACGATCGTGCTGCGCTGGACGGGATGCTCGAAAAGGTGGAATCGATTGCCGGCAGCTGGACGATGTGGCCGAAATTCGCATGGCAGATTGCGACGAGTCCGATCATGCGCAAGCAGTTCGGCGACTGAAAGCAAGATGGCTGCCGGCAAGCACGGCCCGAACAGTACCGTCGCGGTTTGGCTGTTGCCGTGGCGCGGAGACTGCGCGGGCGGACAAGCCGTTTGCCTGGTGTGAAGCAAACCGGGCGCGGAACCGATGCTGCCGTCTAACCGGCTTTCTTTCGATTTTTGCGCGATCGGCTGCGGTTTAACGATACGGGTTCACGGCGCAGGCGCGGCGACGGTTTGCCGATGTAAAAACCCTGCGCATAGTCGACGCCGAGTTGGCCGAGCAGATCCAGCGTATCCTCGTCCTGCACGTATTCCGCAATCGTTTGTTTGCCGGAGGCTTTGGCAATCTCACAGATAGAGCGGACGATGGTCTGATCGATGACGTCTTCGCAGATATCGCGAATGAACGCACCGTCTATCTTGATATAGTCGACCGGCAGACTCTTCAGGTAGTCGAACGAGCTGTAGCCTGCGCCGAAGTCGTCGATGGCGAATTTGCACCCCAGCTCAATCAGCTTCTCCATCTGCTCGGTGGCATTGATCATGTTGCGCACTGCGATTTGCTCGGTGATCTCCAGGATCAACGCCTCCGGCGGCAGATCGTTCTTGTTCAGATGCTCCTGGATATACGCCACCAGGTCAGTGTCTTCGAATATATTGCCCGACACATTCAGGGTGAACCGGATATCGCCATAACGGGTGCGTACACCGGACAATCGCTCCAGCGCATTGCAAATTACCCAGCGGTCGATGTCGACCATCAAGCCAAAACGAGTGGCGGCGGGCAAAAATGCATCTGGCGGAACCAGTTCGCCGTTCTCATCCGGCAGCCGCAACAGGACTTCATAGTGGGTCGGCTCGCCGCGCTGGAGATCGACGATTGGCTGAAAGTGAACGACCAGTGCGTCGTCGGCAAGCGCTTTCTGGATTTTCTGCGACCAGCCGATATCGGCTTCCATTTGTTGCTGGTCCTGCCCCGACGCCTCATAGAAATTAAAGCGGTTGCGCCCGCGCGCCTTGGCGTCGTGACAGGCCATATCGGCCTGTGCCATCAATTCTGCCGGACTGAAGCGATTCGAATCGACCATCGTGACGCCGATACTGCACGGAATACTGAATGAATGACCATTCTCTACGAACAAATGATCGCGCATGTTCCGGACCAGCGCTTCGCAGATCGTTTCTGCATCCGCGCGTTCCAGATCGCGCAGCAGGATCGTGAATTCATCGCCGCCGAAGCGTGACACGAGGTCGTGTTTGCGAACCGTACTCTCGAGCCGTTGCGCGGCCTGGATAAGCAGCCGGTCCCCGGCGGCATGACCGAGCGTGTCGTTGATGTATTTGAACTGGTCGAGATCGATAAACAGCAATGCACTGCGGGTGTGCTCGAAATCGGCGGAGGCGAGTTGCTCTATCAGTAGTTCCGAGAACCGGTGCCGGTTGATTAGCCCGGTCAGCGAGTCATGGTTTGCGAGGCGATGCAGTTTGCGGTCGCGCTCACGCAGCGCGCTGACGGTGGTGTTCAGTGCATCGGCAATGGCCGCGATCTCGCTATGGCCGGAGCTGCGTACCCGGAAGTCGGTGTCGCCGCTCGCGAGTTTGGCGAGAGGCTCCTGCAACTTTGCCAGTGGCTGCAGTGCGCGCCGGAACAGCGTCCATCCCACCAGTGCGAGAAAAAACAGCACTCCGATACTGGTCAGACTGCCGGTCACCACGCTGCGATCGAGGTGTGTCTGATAGCCGCCGAAGTCCAGCCCCAGTTCGACGAATCCAACGAGTTCCGATTGCACCAGGCTGTCGACGGAGAGATCGAGATCGAGCAGGCCCGCGGAACTCATCGATTCGGTGTAGATCGGTTTACTCGCGCGTACCACGGAAGAGCCGGAAAGGCTGGCGTCGAGCAGTGCCGGCTGGTCGGCGCCGTGGCGGGCCAGTTCCTCCAGTTGCGCGGTCCCGAGCACCGCCACGGTCACCCGCGCGGCGCGGGTGGCGTCCTCGTACACCACCTCGCCGGATTTCGAGTAATAGCGGACGAATGAGATTTCGGGAAAGCTCCTGATGTAATTTTCGATTCGCAGGTACTGTTCTTCGCCGCCGTCGACATACAGCGGCATGCCAAGGTCGTCGAGTTCGGATATCCACTGTCCGGCCCACTTGTTCAGGTTGTTATCGATCACCCAGCTGGTCGACCACCACAGCACGGCAACCGCCGCGGCAGCGACGAACAGCGCCGAGGCAAGCTGCAGCAACAGGATGTCGGTGACCAGGCTCCGTCCCGGACCGCGTTTGCCGCCAGCCCGCGGCAACGCGAAACGCAGACTTTGCGCGCGTGTTGCAATGGCAGCCGCTTTGTTGCGTGCCGCGGTCATGGTGCTGGTGCCGAGATGCGCGGCCCGTGCACGCAGACCGGACCCGTACTCGAGCGCCGTCGCGACAGTGCGGCGAAGAACTGGATGCATCGGCGTCTAGTCCGCCAGCGCCGTGATGCGCTGCGCTGCCTGCTCGCGGACTTCCAGTCCCAGGCGCCGCGCCAGCGCGTCGTTGATTTCGATATGCATCTCTCTGAGCGGGATCAGCGTGCCTGCCTCGGTATCCGGGGACGGCGGCGGCTCGTCAATCAGGCCGAGCACCTGGTGCGCGATATCGCTGTCCGTGCCGGTGATGCTCATCACCGCTCCCCATTGCAGCAATGCCGGATTGAAAGCCACGATCTGCTGATTGTGTTTGCGGCCGTAGAGCATCAATTCACGGAGCACGTTGGGAGAGAGAATCCGGTTGTCCGGCAGCAACCAAAAACCCTCGATTTCAGGGACGAGGCGTTTGAATACATACAGCGTTTCCTTGTCCGAATTCACCATCCGGCTGACGAGCTCTATGCCGGCGGCGCGAGCCGCTACGGTGGCTTCCCTGATCAGTTTGTCGTGACCGGGCCCGGTGATGACTCCGATCCGGCGCAATTGCGGTGACAATGCCTGCCATGCCTGAAGTTGCATCGCGAACGGCGGCACCAGGGCCACGCCGCGCGCACCCGAAGCGAGCAGTTGGTCTTCCTGGTGGTTGAAAACCTGGCAGAACACCATGGGCAACTCGCCGTATTCGTGCCCGGCGCGGGCCGCGAGCAATCCGACGGCGACCAGGTGATCGCTCCCGGAGGCGCGAATTTGTGCCATTACGGGACCGATTTTTGCAGCGTCGCCGTCGAGGCCGAAGATGGCAACCCGCTGATCACCGCCTAATTCTGTCAGTTTGGAGGCGATACCGATGTAAGCCGGGATGTCGTCGCTGACGAGAACTGCGACAGATGGTGGGTCCGGTTCGGCTCTGGATCGGTCCGGAGCCGGCGCAGAGGGTGGCGCAGGGGGGTTGGCGCTGGGCTCGACCCGCGCCGGCGCTGGCGGCACCGCCTCGACCGGTGGTGGCGGGTCTTTCGGCTCATAGGGGATTCCGCTACAGCCAGCCAGTAGCAGGCAGGCGAGCAATGGTCTCGCTCGCCTGGCAATGTCGGTGGCCGGTCGCGTTTCGATATCCTGATCCTCATGCCGGCGTCGCTGTTTCGAATCGTCGCAACAAGACTGCCGGAGATGTTTCCCGGGGCATTATGAAACGCGCGCCATCGCGCAGTTGTGAGCCAGGTCTCACAACGGCCCGGCCGGAGTGAATTTTTTAACTTAATCCGCAGCCGGCGCGGCGGCATTCTCCCCGGGCGGCGGGCATCCGATGCGGTTGCGTGTCGAATTATGTCGTGTTTGGGTTGGATGCTCCCGGACCGGGGTTTGCACTGTTTTCATTGGCGAAAACCGCCGGTGAGGCAGCAGATGACGATTCACCGGCGCAGCTTTCTGATGCCGGTAGCGGCGGCGGCAGAGCGATGGGAGGATCAGGGGTTTTCGGCCTGCGCCAGGCGCCAGGCGGCGGGCGGTGCTCCCGCCCAACGGCGAAACGCGGCGCGGAAATTCGCGACGTCTGCATAGCCGAGTATCGATGCAACTGCCTCGACCGTCAGCCTTTCCGTCAGCAATCGCTTCGACTCGGCAAACAGCCAGTTTTCGAGTAGTTGTTTGTAGCTGCTGCCCTCTCCGTGCAGTCTGCGCTGCAGGGTTCGGGCGGACAGGTGCAGGTTGGCCGCCACGTCGTTGACTGTCCACAGACGGCCAGGGTTGGCAGCCAGCAGGCGCTGTATCTGCGTGGTCAGGCTGCCCGGCCGGCGCGATTCGCGAAGCAGCCGTTCGCATTGCGCCACGGCGGCCGCGTAGATGCCGGGGTCGGGGTCACCGAGAACGAGCTGGCCCGAGCTGTCAGGCACAAGCAGGCGAATTTGCCGATGTCCGAAGCTGACCTCGGCAGGGCCGAAAGCCCCGCCATACTCCCGCGAGTAAGACGGCGGCGGATAATCCACTTCGACCCTGACGTCGAGCGCCCGAGACGGGACCCGATGCATGATGCCGACCAGGGACAACAGCAGAAACTCCAGCACCATTGTTCGCGCTTTGCCGGCCGGATCGAGCGTGATCGCTACCCCGACCTGGCCGGGTTCCTCGACCCAGCGGTAGTGTGAGGCCCGCAGCCGCAGGAATCCGAACCGGTAGGCGAGCTGCAGCGCATGGCGCAGCGTCGGACTTGCCAGCACCGCGACGCTCAACGGACCGTGGGTCAGCGATGACCCGAGCGCCGCGCCCAGCCGTAACGCGATGGTCGCGTCGCCGCTGCAGCGGCGCGCATTGAGCAGGATCTGGCAGTACTGACTAAACTCGATGGTAGCGCCGAGGCGCTCGAGGTCAGCCAGTTCCAGTCCTGTGCCGGCAAAAAAGCCGTCCGGCGCGCCAAGGAAGCGATAAAACTGCAGCGGATAGGTGTTCGGGACCATGGCAAGTGGCGTGCATTCACTCCGATTTGGCGCGGATTCACCTGACGATTATTGTCGTGATGGCGAATAATGCAAGCTGGACAGACAAATACCCTGAGCGGAGGAACACGCCTTGGAGCAAATGCCAAACGCGGCGAGAGGTCAGCCACGTATCGCGATCATCGGCTCGGGTTTTGGCGGTCTGGGTCTTGCTATCAGGCTGAAGCTCGCCGGGTATAACGATTTTACGATTTACGAGAAGGCCGACACGCTCGGTGGAACCTGGCGCGACAATACTTACCCGGGGGCGTGCTGTGACGTGCGCGCGTTCAATTATTGTTATTCGTTCGAGCAGAAAACCGACTGGAGCGCGCACTGGGTGCCGTGGGACGAGATCCTCGCGTACATGAACCACTGCGCGGACAAATACGAGGTCCGTTCGCACATCCGCTTTGGCACCGCGATCGCCGCGGCCCGCTATGACGAGACTTCGGCGGTGTGGACTCTCGAGACGGCTGCCGGCGAGACGATCGACGCGGATTTTCTCATTACCGCGACCGGCCAGCTCAATCGTCCGTTTGTGCCCGAGATCGAGGGCGCCGACCGCTTCGCCGGTCGCGCATTCCATTCGGCGGCGTGGGACCACGATTTCGACTATGCGGGCAAAAAAGTTGCCGTGATCGGAAGTGCGGCCAGCGCGATCCAGTTCATTCCGCACCTGGCGCGCTCCGCTGCCGAGGTCAATATTTTCCAGCGTAGTGCCAACTGGATCATTCCGCGTGGTAACCGGCCATTCTCGGAAGGCGCCAAACGGCTCCTTGGGCGCTCCAGGCTGCTGTCGAAGCTCTACCGCGTGGCAATCTGGTGTTATTACGAGGGGCTGATGTACCCGATCATCCGTGGCGTCCCGGGTTTTACCCATTACATTCGCAGGCTGGCGCGGCGCGCGCTGGCCGAGGTCGACGATCCGGCGTTGCGGGCGAAGCTGGTCCCGGACTTCCCGATCGGCGGCAAGCGGGTGCTGGTCAGTGACAATTATTACAAAACGCTGAACCGCGACAACGTCCATATCGTCGATGCCGGTATCGAGCGGATTGACGAGCGCGGCATCGTCACTCGTGAAGGCAACGAAATCCAGGCCGACCTGATCGTCTACGGCACCGGTTTCCGCAGCTCGGAGTTCCTGGCGCCAATGCACATCGTCGGCCGTGGCGGCGTGAGCCTCGAGGCGCAGTGGCAACGAACCGGTTCGGAGGCCTATCTCGGGACCGTCGTCCCCGGCTTTCCGAACTTGTTTACGATTTATGGCCCGGGCAGCAATCTCGGTCATAACTCGATCATTTTCATGTTCGAGTGTCAGATTCGTTACATCCTCGCGAGTATCGACCTCGTGCGCAAAACAAGCTCGCGGAGCATCGAGGTCACGGCGGAGGCGTGCGAGGATTTCAATCGCCGTCTGCAGAAAAAGCTCGCCGGAGCGGTGTGGGCGAAGCTCAACAACAGCTGGTATATCTCCGGCGGCAAGATCGTCAATAACTGGGGCGGTTCGACCGTGTCTTACTGGTGGCGGACAAGAAAAGTCGATCGCCGCAGTGTGGCACTGGAGAGCGCGAGCCAAATTGCCGCAAGGCGGCCAGCGGGGCAGAGCGGTTCGGATCGCCCGGCGGTGGCCGGATAAGAGACACCGCTGCTGTCTTTGCAGCGGGATCAGTGCGTTCTGGCCGGGCGCCGCTTGCGCGCTACACCGGAGCGGATCTGAGCGCCTTGCTGATCTCTTTGAGCACTTTCCCGGTATCGTCGGCGGACTTTTGCAGAACCTGGCATACCTTGCCGTTGAGCAAATCTCGTTCGGCCGTCGACAATTCCTTGGCGGTCAGAACGATCACCGGCAGCGTCAGTTCGTGGCGGTCGCGGCGCAGCGTCGCCAGGAATTCAAACCCGTCCATAACCGGCATCATCAGATCGAGCAACACCAGGTTGGGGAGCGCAGCGTCTATCGCTTCCAGTCCCTCTATTCCGTTACCGGCTTCGACGACACTGAATCCCTCTCGTTCCAGAGTTCGCCGCAACACGGTCCGGGTGTCGGCGTTGTCCTCGACGATCAGGATCTTGCCGGCCCCCTCCGGGACGAACCGGCGCAGGACGTGCACCAGCAAATCACGATCCACCGGCTTGGTCAGATAGTCGTCCGCGCCCAGCGTATAGCCCATCCCCTTGTCGGCGATGATGGTGACCATGACGACCGGGATATGACGCATCGATTTATCGGCTTTGAGCTGACGCAGTACCGCCCAGCCGTCCATCCGCGGCATCATCACATCGAGTGTGATGATTGCAGGTGAAAGCTCGGCGGCGAGTCGCAGCCCGTCCTCGCCATCGACGGCGGTTGCCACGCGGTAGCCCTGGCGCTCGAGCGTCTTGGTCATCAGGGCGCGAGCATCTGCGTCATCATCGATAACCAGCACCAGCGGGGCAGCGCCAACTTCGGCCCTGTTCGAAGCAGCCTGAGACTCGGCGATGACCGCAACAGGCTCACTGGCGGTACCGCGAGCGGCCTCCAGTGCGCTGACCTGAGCCGGCAACTCGATGGTGAAAACCGAACCCTTGCCGGGCTCGCTGGTAACCGTAATATCGCCGCCCATCATGCGGCAGAAACGGCGGCTTATCGAAAGACCCAGCCCGGTACCGCCGTATTCACGCGTGGTCGACAGGTCAGCCTGGATGAATTCCTCGAACAGCTGTTCAATCTTGCCCTTGTCGATCCCGATGCCGGTGTCCGCGACCGCCAATTGAATCCACTCCCTGTCGTCGCGCGCGGCACGCGCGGCGGACAACGTCACCTCGCCATCGTGAGTAAATTTCGCGGCATTGGATAACAGATTGAAAAGAGCCTGTCGCAGTTTTGTCAGGTCCGCGCGAACAGTGCCGAGGTCGTCGGCGAAATTCGTAATAAATCGGACGTTGTTTTTCGTCATCAGCGGCTCGATCGTCTGCGCCGACTCGATGAGCATTTGCCTGAGATCGAAACGCTCGAGGTACAGGTCCATTCGCCCGGCCTCTATCTTCGAAAGATCGAGGATATCGTTGATCAGCGAGAGCAGGTGCTTGCCCGCGCTGTTAATCTTTTTGAGATCGTCGATGTAATCGGTGACGTCTTCTTCTTCCATCTCCTCGACCAGCATTTCGCTGTAGCCAATAATCGCGTTCATCGGCGTGCGAAGTTCATGACTCATGTTGGCGAGGAACGCGCTCTTCGAACGATTGGCGCACTCGGCCTGATCGCGGGCGGACTCGAGTTCGTCGGCGAGGCGTTTCATTTCGGTGATGTCGGTGCTGATGCCGATCATCCCCACGACACGTCCGTTGCGATCGCGCAACGGCGCCTTGTTCGAGCGCACATAGCGTTGTTCGCCATCGGATCGCCGATAGGGCTCGACGAGTCCTGATACGATCTCGCCGTCCTTCATTACCCTGTCTTCGTTTTCCTCGTAAGCCTCGGCAAATTCCTCACTGACGATGTCGGCGGAAGTCTTGCCGATCAGGTCGCGCCATGATTCCAGTCCGGACAACTCGGCCACGGTCTGGCTCGCCGCAGTGAAGCGGTGCTCGCGGTCTTTGACGAATATAAAGTCCACCGCATTGTCGAGCAGTGCCATCAGGTTGCGGCTCAGTGCGGCCTGCTCGGTGATATCGCGGAAGACCACTACCGCGCCGACGATGCCATCATCGTCACGGATTGGCACGCTCGAGTATTCGACCTCGAAGCTGCTGCCATCCTTGCGCCACAACACCTCGTCCTGGACCCGGCTGGTCCGGCCATCGGTGAAGGCCTGGCGCATCGGGCAGGTTTCTATCGGGTACGGTTTGCCATCGGCATAGGCAAAGTGGATCAGTTCGTGAGCGCCCTCACCGAGCAATTCATCGCGCGAATATCCCAGCATTTCTGCGGCCGAACCATTGACGAACTGGATGATGCCGTGTTCATCCACGCCGAATATGCCCTCGGTCGTCGATTCCAGCAGCAGGCGGCTGCGATGCTCGGACTGGCGCAGCGCGCGCTCGGCCTCGGAGCGCTTGTCGGCCATCTCGTTTATCGCGATGGCCAGAGCGTCTGACGCGGAACGCAGCTCGACGCGTTGCGAGTAATCTCCCTCGGCGATTGCGCCGCAGACCCGGGTCATCTCGCGGTAGCTCTGCAGCACCCTGTTGATGCCGTGATTGAGCCTGCTGACTTCGTCGTCACCGGCCTCGTCAAGCTGCACGCCGGCCGCCGACTCGCCGGTCGCGACCAGGTCGGCCGCGTGGACGGTTTCGCGGATGCGCCGGGCGGTGCGACCGGTGATCGCCGCAGCAATCAGGATAATTGCGGAAAGCGCAAACAGCGCGCTTGCGATCAAAGGCAGCAGCGCCTGTCGTATCGATGTCAGCAGCGCCGACTCGGCCCTCCTTGTTACGACTGTCCAGTTGCCGGTGCTTACCGGCGCCGAGGCGAAATAGTAGCTCTGGCCGTCGGTCGGGTCCGTACTCAGTTGCAGTGTTGACCGGCCTCCGGACTGGTGCAGGTCGCCCAGCAATTCGGAATACGGGGTCTCCGTGACCGGATGGGTGCGGAGGTTCAGGCCCATTCCCGCGGTCGCGGCGATAAATCGGCCGCTGCGGCTGATCAGCAGGATATCGACGCGCTCCCGGTCACGAATATTCTGCAGCAGATTCTCGATGTCATCGAGCGCCCGGTCGACCCCGGCGATGCCGACGAAACGGTCGCCGATAACGATCGGGAAAACCTGCTCGACAATCATCTTGCCCTCGTACTCGTAGGGTTCGGTAACGAGGTACTGCGCTACTCCGGATTCCAGGAAAAGGTCTTTTACGCCCTGGTAATAAAGACTGGACTCCATGTCGACCAGTGGCTCGAGCTGAATCTCGCCGTCCTGCTGCGAGCGATTCCAGTACGGCAGGAAACGCCCGTCAGCGTCCAGCCCATCCGCAATTGCGAGACCCTCGGCGCTATCTCGAAATGCGGCATCGTCGGTATCGGCATTGGGTTCGTAACCGAAATAGGCGCCGGTAAATTCCGGGAATGCCGCGAGTACCTCGCGCGCGAAGGTCGTGGAGTCTGTGCGCTGACCGAACATGCCGCTGTGTTGGGCAGAGGCCATGATGCGCACGGCCAGCGTCGCACGCGTGTTGCCACGCTCTATGTCTCCCGCCACTTCCTGCGACAACTGCTGCAGCGAAGATTCCATGGCGTTGCGTTGTTGACGTGCCGTCGTGCTTGCGATGTAGGACATCAGGACCAGCAGGATGAGCAAGGCGGGAAGACCGGCGAACAGCAGAATCCTGCCACTCAGGCTTTTGCTGAACGGCACCGGTTGCTGCGCGGCGCCGGTGCTGCCGGCGGAAGCCATCATCGGCGACGCGCAGCCGCGGCTGAGCTGTGCAACGCGACACCGGTGCCAGTATTGCGGGGTGGTCGCAGCGCCGCCGGCGGTGTCTGCCGGCATCGCCGCTCAGCGTAGTTGTTCAATACATCGCCCGTTCTTTGTCGGTGATCATGGGTTTGCCGCGCAGCAGCCGGCCGGCGCGCTTGAACAACATTTTACGCGGATTGACATCCTCGAAAACAACGATGAACACCTTTCGCAGCTTGTCCTCGGGACAACTGATCGGGCGCACACCGTGCCACGAGTTGTTTTTACGCCCGAATATCAGACTTCGGTTGTCCATCGTCTCGGCCGGCACCGCATGATCGAATTCGTCGAAGTCGGGGTTCGATGCGGCTTCGAACCGGCCATGGTCGTCAAGGATCACCGTTTCACCGCCCCACCCGGGATCCCAGTCCTCATGGGTATTCATATAGAAGATTTGTGAGCCGATCTTGCCGCTGGAGTCGCAGTGCGGCGACACGACGCAGCCGTTCGGCGTGTAGTGCCAGTGGAAGCGAAAGCGAAAATTACCGCGGCCAAGCAGGCGCCGGATAAACCCGCGATAGACTTTGCTTTTCAGTTCGTCGATGAATTCCTGCCACGGTGCGGGTAACTCCAATCCGTCGACATACTCGAGCACATAGCGGTCATGGCTGGCCTGGCCATGCTTGCGCTGTTTGCCGAAAAACGGTTTGAATCCCGCCACATCGGGGAGTGTCGCCGCAAGTGTCGCGAAAGCCTCGTCGGTGAGGCAGCCGCGGGGGTTGATGAACGGGAACGGATCCTGAGTCTGAAAGGCTCCCGCGTCGATGTTATTCAGCTTGTCCCTGTCGAGATATTGCATATCGCTTTCCGTCTCATCCTGCAGGGGCGATGCCCGCGGCCGGGCGCCCCGCCAAAACTCCTATTTTACGCCGTGAGAGCCGAGTTTGACGAGTCTGTGATCCCGCTCTCGTGGGTGTGCATGGCCGACAGCCGGTGCCGCCTGACATTCCGGCTGTATCGGCACCCGGCAACTTCCCGGCACTTGCGGCGGTGGTTTTGTCGGCGGCCTTTGACTAAGCTGGCACTTCCGGTATCAAGGGTGCACGGCGACGGTGTATGTGCCGGTATCCGCTACGACCACCCTGCTCATTGACAGCAACCAGAGACCTTCCTGCCCGTGAAGTTTTTCACCAACCTGAGTCCGTTCTCGAAAGTGGTGGCCGGTCTGGTCCTGGGCATTTTGTTCGGGATTTTCGTCGGCGAACCGGCGGGCGCACTCGAGATCGGCGGCAATGCCTACATCCGGCTGCTGCAGATGACGGTGCTGCCGTACATCCTGGTTTCGCTGATCAGCGGTCTCGGGCGGCTCGATGCGCAGATGGCGAAGCATATCGGGGCGCTCGGAGGGAGCCTCATCCTGTTTCTGTGGCTGGTTACGATGATGACCGTGCTGGTGATGCCGCTTGCATACCCGGACTGGACGGCATCGGCCTTTTTCAGCACCAGCCTGGTCGACGAGGGCGCGCCGTTCGATCCTCTGACTTTGTACATACCGGCGAATCCGTTTTTCTCCTTGTCGAATACGATCGTACCCGCCGTGGTGCTGTTCAGCATTTGCCTGGGGCTGGCACTGATCGCCGTGCCGGACAAGGACGGCCTGCTGCGCGGTCTCCATAATCTGAGCGAGGCGCTTATGCGAATCGCTTCCTTCGTGGCGAAAGTGGCGCCGCTCGGAATTTTTGCGATCTCGGCCTCTGCCGCGGGCACGCTGCGGCTCGAGGAACTCGGGCGGTTGCAGGTCTATCTGTGGGTATATCTCGGTGCCTGGGCCGTGCTGGCGATGGTGACCCTGCCGATGCTGGTGGCGTGGGCAACGCCGCTCGGCTATCGCGACGTATTGCGCGAGGCCCGGGTTGCGATGGTTACCGCATTCGCTACCGGTACCGTGCTGGTCGTGTTGCCGATGATCGCGGAACGCTGCAAGGAGTTGTTGACCGAGCGCGACCTGATGGATGACAAGGCCGAGTCAACCGTCGATGTCCTGGTACCGACTGCCTACAGTTTCCCCAGCGCCGGTACGTTGCTCGGGCTTGCCTTTATCCTGTTCGCCGCGTGGTTTATCGGTTCGCCATTGAGTCCGTCGCAATATCCCGGGTACACCTTCATCGGCGCGCTGTCCGCATTCGGCACGATGGCGGTCGCGCTGCCTTTTATGCTGGATTTTTTCCGCCTGCCCACCGATCTGTTCCAGTTGTACTTGCTTGGCAGCGTGGTGACGGCGCGATTTGCCACAGCACTTGCGGCGATGCACGGCGTCGTGATCTGTCTGCTCGGTGCCTGCGCGATGATGAACCGGATGAGCTGGCGCCGCCTGTTCGAGGTCGGTGCCGCGGGGGTGGCGATTGCCGCGGTCGCGATGGTGCTGCTCGGGTTCGGTCTGACGCGGACGATCCCGTATGAGTACACCGGCGACAAGTCGTTCGTCGCGATGAGCCTCGTCGGCAGTCCGGTGGAAACCGTTCAGGTTGATACGCTTGCGCCGTTGCCGGCGTCTTTGCTCGAGCGCCCGCGGCTCGATGTCGTGCGCGAACGCGGCACATTGCGTGTCGGCTATCCCCCGGACCGCCTGCCCTTCGCGTTTCGCAACACTGCGGCCGAAGTGGTCGGGCTGGATATGGACATTGTCAACGACCTTGCCCGCGACCTGCGCGTCACGCTGGAAGTCTTGAGACTCGATCTGGCCGATGCGGAGGCTGCGCTCGAGGACGGCAGTATCGACCTGCTGGTGGGCGGCATTACTGTGACGCCTGCCCGGGCGTCGGTTTTCGCCTTTACCAACTCCTACTTCGATCAGACCCTGGCCTTTATCGTGCGTGACCATGATCGCGACAGTTTTGCCAATCTCAGTTCGATCGCGCGCCGTCCGGAGCTGAAACTCGCGATGATGAAATCGGACTATTACGAGGACGCGATGCGCGGGTTCTTTCCCAATACCACTGTTGCGGAGATTGCATCGCCACGCGAGTTCCTGCGCGGTGATCTGGAAGATGTCGATGCGCTGGTTTACTCGGCCGAGACCGGCGCCGCGTGGACACTGATTTATCCGCGCTACTCGGTGATCGTGCCGCGCGGCTTGTCCTACAAAGCGCCCATCGGATTCGCGCTGCCGGAGGGGCAGCCGGAATTACTGAGCTTTCTCAACACCTGGTTCGATCTGAAGCAAAAAAACAGTGTCCTGGCGGAGTTTTACGAGCACTGGATACTGGGTAAAGACGATAGCAGCGTGGAACCGCGCTGGTCGGTACTGCGAAATGTATTGAGGATCGGCGTAAAGGAGCCTTTGGAACCGGGCGACGATGCGAGCGCGACGGACTGAGCTGACCGGGTTGCTGCACGACGGTACGTGTCGGCGCGAATGTTCCGCCGCCGCCCGGGCCTGACCACAAGGAGAAAGATATGTGCCGCTGGATGGCTTACTCCGGAGCGAGTATTGCGCTCGAGGAGGTTCTGCTCAAGACCGAAATCTCGCTTATTGATCAGAGCTTGTCGGCGCGGCGCTCTGTCGACCCTACCAATGGCGACGGCTTTGGCGTCGGCTGGTTCGGCCGGGCGGAGCATCCGGGACTGTATCGGGCAATACAGCCGGCATGGAATGACGAAAATCTTCGCGATCTCGCGGCGCAGGTCGAGTCCGGGCTGTTCCTCGCCCATGTGCGGCGCTCGACCGGCACCCCGGTGCAGCGCACCAATTGTCATCCGTTCCGCCACGGCAAGTGGTTGTTCGTGCACAACGGCGAGATCGCTCAATTCAGCCGGGTAAAGCGTGCGCTCATGCTCGAGGTCGGCCCTGAACTTTATCCGCTGATTGGCGGCAGCACGGATTCCGAGCTGATGTTTTTTCTCGCGCTAAGCTACGGCCTGGAGACGGATCCGTTCCGGGCGCTCGAGGCGATGGCCGCGGTAATCGAGCAAGTCGGGCGCGATAATGGGATCGCGCAGCCGTTGCAGATGAGTCTCGGGCTTGCCGATGGCGAGCGTTTGCTGGCGGTGCGGTATTCGTCGGAAGGCAACTCGAGGACGCTTTTCTATAATCAGAAAATCGATGCGTTGCGCGAGCTTTATCCTTCCAACCCGCGTCTTGCCAATATTCCGGGCGATGCGCGGGCGGTGGTTTCAGAGCCGCTTAACGACGTATCGGAGGCCTGGATTGAAGTCCCGGAGTCCTGTGCGTTGAGCGTGGCCGGGGGCGAGGTCGAGCTGCGTTCGTTTTCGCCACGGCTGCCAGGCGCATAATGAGCCGGCACAGCGGTAACGGCGGGCGGGCGCGATGAGTACTCGGGACAAGATGCCGCAGGCACTGACAGCGCTGCTCCCGGCGGACGTGCAGCGCTTGCGTGGCGCCTGCGAGAAGCTCGAACATCCCGGTCTTGCCGCGCGCCTGACGGCCCTGGTTGGTACACCCGTGGAACAGGCAATCGCCAGGCTGCCCGATGCAGTCGCGGATGGCATCCAGGAGGCGGCGCGCAGCAGTATAGAGAAGATCATGAAGCTGGCTCTGTCCAGCGCCCCGCTGGGTTCGCCGGCAGTCGCCAGCGATCGCATGCACAAGGCCGTAGCAATGGGAACAGGGGCGGTCGGCGGGTTGTTCGGATTTCCCGGTCTGGTGGTGGAATTGCCACTTACGACGGGCGTGATGATGCGCTCGATTGCCGACATTGCGGCGCAGTACGGCGAAGACCCGGACGATGCGGCGACCCGCCTGGCCTGCGTCGAGGTCTTTGCGCTTGGCGGTCCCGGCAAGGCCGATGACGCTGCGGAGAGTGGCTATTACGGCATGCGCGTTGCCCTTGCTCTCGAGGTTTCGGCGGTCACACGGCAGTCGGCGTCGGCAATGCTCGGTCTGGTCCGCGCGGTTGCGGCGCGTTTTGGCGTTGTGGTCACGGACAAGGTGGCTCTGCAATTCGTGCCGCTGGTCGGGGCGTTGGGCGGAGCCGCACTCAATGCGGTTTTCATCCAGCACTTCCAGGACATGGCGCGGGGCCATTTCGAAGTACGCCGGCTCGAGCGCAAGTACGGCGCCGAGGTCGTGCGGAGCGCTTATGAGATAATAGCGGCCTCTTTGCGCTGATCCGGTCCGGCTTTTTAATTGTGGTGCGGGCTCTATAATGTCCACGCGCCGCGGCTGTCCTTGTACCAGCGCTGCTGCGATACCCCTCTTTCCATGCTAGCGAGAGCGCCGATCCCATGTTTACCCGAATCAAGGTTCTGGTTGCCATCAGTCTGAGCAGTGCGATTTTTCTGCTGGTGGCGCTGTTTTTGTTGTCCAGTAACCTCGGGCGGGTCATTCGCAACGGCCTGGTGATTCTCGGTCCGGTCGTCACCCGCACCGCGTGGTCGATCGAGGAAGTCGATATCTCGCCCTGGGGTGGCGAGGGTCAGGTGACCAATCTGAAGATCGCCAATCCCCCCGGCTACTTTCGCGAGAACGCGGTCGAGGCGCCTGTTATTGCGGTGGACGTGGAGGAAATCTCGTACTTCGATGACGTCATGGTGATCGAGTCTTTCAGCATCGCCAACGCGGAGTTCAGATTTGAAATCGCCGGACAGCCGCGCACCAATTTTCAGGTGCTGTTGGATAGCCTCAATGCGGCGGTTGCCGAGGAAGCCGGCGCAATCGAAGGAATCGATGCGAGCAAGCTGCGCTCGGTGATCATTCGCAGATTCGAGCTGGTCGACGCGCTCGTGATTGGTCAGTCGCAGGTGGCCGGTGAACTGCGCCTTGCGGTGCCCGGCCTCGTCATCGAGGACGTCGGTGCCGCCGAGGGAGGAATCAGCACCGTCGAGGCTATCAAGCGTACGCTGGGTCCGTCGCTCGAGGCGGCAAGACAGACGATCCGCGGGTTTGCCGAACAGCGTAGTGATGACATCCAGCGCCGGTTGCACGAGCGCATCCAGCAACTGGAGGCCCAGACCCGGTCCGGAGAAGACTAGGCTCGCTTGCCGCGCTGTTCAGACCGGATCCAGCCGGGTTGTGTCAGTGCGCTGCCGGGTTGATAGACTATCGTCGCGGCCGGTCACCCGGTTATTCAACGATCCCGCAACCACGCCTGGTCTAACGATGCTCCCGGCCACGGGCTTTCGCCGCTGCGGCCGTCGCATTGCACAGCGATGGCAGGGCGGCACCGAAACCCGGGGGCGGATCTTTGCTTTTGTGACAGCGATCATGGAACCCGGTGTTATGTCAGTCCGACAATACGACGTACTGTCTCGGCAGTGTCCACAGCCAAATTAGCGAAGCAGAAGCCAACAGATTGTGTTTGACGAATTCGAACTAGATTCGGGGAGACCTGGAATGCGCAGCTCGCGCCGCGGAATCGGTTTTACGTTGATTGAACTGGTCGTGCTCATCACATTGCTGGGAATGCTCGCTGCTTTCGCCGTGCCGAAATTCGTCTCGCTGGAGCTGACGGCGCGCACCGCGATGGTCCAATCGCTCGGCCAGAGCGTGCGCAGCTCGGCCGCACTGGCACATGGCCTGTGGCTCGCTCAGGGCGGGCCGGGCACGGTGCCGATGGAAGGCAATGTCGTGACGATCGAGCATGGCTATCCGCTCACCCCCGATATTGCCAAAGCGATGTATGACCACTCCGGCTTCGATTACGACGGCGAGGGCCGGTTTCGCAAGATCGGCGCGCCGGCACCGGACAACTGCTCCGTGGTCTATTCGGGCTCGACGGCTGCAGGCGACACGCCTGACGTGGTCGTCGACATCAGCGGCTGTTAGTCAAACCAGCGGTGCCGGCCTCCCGGCGCGCTCCCGTTGCTTGCCTCCCTCCAGCGACTCCATCCGTGTGAATTGAATAGCCTGCAGGCGGTCTTGCCAGGCTAATGCCGTGCCCACCGGCGCGGTTCACAGCATCCATTGCCGCGCCCCGGCAATCGCCGTGATTGAGAAATACGGCACATAAACGTTGCAGTCCTTGACTTAATCTTGAGCGAACTCGGGGGTCCGCAGTGCAATGCGTATGGCGTTGTGCGGGGTGGCCGTCGCAGAGGGCCGCACGTGGAGTTTGTGACACAACTCGTCAAGAATAATCTGGAACTGTTGTCCTTCGCCTATGGCGTCGTTTTCGTCTTTATGGGGGCGGCGCTGGCGAGTCAGCGCGCCGTGGGACGCGGCCTGCAGATTCCGGTCTGGCTGCTCGCCACCTTCGCGTTATTGCACGGGTTTGGTGAATGGCTGTTTACATGGACACTCGTGCGCGGCGATTTCGCGCCAGTGTCCTATTTGCGTTTGCTGGTCATTGCCGTATCCGGCGTAATACTCATCGAGTTCTCGCGTCGCCTTGCGCTGGCCGCAATCGATGAGTCCCGCTCGCCGACAGATTTCGGACATCCGCTGGGTCCCGCCACGCAGGTCCTTTTTGCTGTAACAGGGCTGGCCTACCTGGCCGTCGCAGGTTTGTCATTCGCCAGCTTCTCGCAGTTTGCCCTGCTGGGATTGCTGGTTCCGGGCCTGTTGTTATGTGCGGTCGCATTTTCCGTTACTGCGGCGAAGCGTTCGCGCGGGTTGCGCGATGCTGGCGGGCTGCACTATGTGGTACTGGCCGCAGCAGGTTGCGGTCTGCTGACGGTGATTACCGGATTCGCCGGTTTCGACTGGCGCGATCTGTTCGGCGTCGGTGTTGCTGCCGAGGTCCTGGCGCTGCCCGTACTGTTCAGCCGCCTGCTGGTTGCCGCCTTGTTCGCGGTGGCCGTGGTGGGATTGATGGGCGCGCTGCGGCGGTTCGAGCAAAGCAATCTGATCCTCGCGCTGGAACGGGCGAACAAACGCAACCGCGGTATTCTCGATACCGCTGCGGAAGGCATCGTCGAGCTGGATACCTCGGGCCTGATTCTGTTCGCCAACCCCGCTGCTACCGGTTTGCTGGGCTACGAGACCGGCAATTTCTCCAATACCTATTTCCGCGCGCTTCTGGACCAGAACGACGACGGCACGGAGCCAGGCGGCGCGGACAAGAAGCTCCTCAGCGCGGTACGCAACGGCGTGCCCGTCACTGGCGATGACCAGCGCTTCCTGTGCCGCGATGGCCGCTCGATTCCTGTGGAATACACCTGCACGCCGGTCATGCAAGAGGGACGCTTGCTGGGGACGGTGGTTACGTTCAGCGATATCACCCATCGTCTGCGTCTTACCCGGCTGATAAAAGAGACCCAGCACATTGCCCAGGTTGGCGGATGGGAGCTCGATCCGTCATCGGGAAAATTGCACTGGACAACGGAAACCTACCGTATTCACGAACTGTCGCCCGGCACGCGAGTATCGGTGCAGGAGGCAATCGACTTTTGCCGCAAGCGCCACCGCGAGGTTCTGCAGGCGGCCATCGAGGAGGGGGTCAACGACGGACACGGATTCGATCTCGAGGTCGAGTTGCAGACCGGCGAAGAGCGCCGCGTCTGGGTCCGGGTTCAGGGTAAGGCCTACGAACGCGACGGCAACAAGTACCGCCTTTCCGGAATCTACCAGGACATCACCGAGCGCAAGCGCTCGGAGCGGGCATTGCGCGACAGTCGCGAATTCTATGAGCTGATACTCGATACGATTCCGATTCGAATCGCCTATTCGGATGCCGACGAAACAATCCGGTATCTCAATCACGCCTACGAGCAATGGTTCGACAAGCCACGCTCGGAACTGGTTGGCGCCAGCATCAGCGATATTGTCAGCGCGGACGCCTATCGCGAGGTGCGGCCAAGAATCCGCGAAGTCCTGTACGGAGAGAAGGTCCGTTTCAAGGTCGAAACGGAGCGCGACGGCGACTCGCGGAGACTCGAGATCCACTATCTGCCGCATGTGTCGAGAGACGGCGAAATCATGGGCTTTTTTTCCGTGACCCAGGACGTTACGGAACACGAAGCACTAGAGGAAAAGCTGCTGCAGGCGCAGAAGATGGAAGCGTTGGGCCAGCTGACCGGCGGCGTCGCCCACGATTTCAATAACCTGCTCGGCGTCATCATGGGAAACCTGCAGTTGCTCGAGCGGCCCCTGCGGGACGATCCGAAGTTGCATCGCAAGGTGCGAACTGCCACGCGCGCCGCGATGCGTGGCGCCGATCTTACCCAGCGGCTGCTCGCGTTTTCCCGCCATCAACGCCTGGAGCCAAAGGTTGTCGACCTGAACAGCCTGATCTCCGGACTCGATGAGTTGTTGCGACGCTCGCTCGGTGAGAATGTCGATATCGCAACGAGTTTCAGCGGCAGGTTATGGCCGACAATGATCGACCCCGGTCAACTCGAGAACGCCATGGTCAATCTGGCGATCAATGCACGCGATGCGATGGACGATGGCGGCGAACTTGCGATCTCGACCAGCAACGAAGCAGTCGATGACGCTTTCGCCGCGCGCTACGGCGACGCATGTCCTGGTGACTACGTGATGATATCTGTCGCCGACAACGGCAGCGGGATTGCGGAGGAATATCTCGACCGCGTGTTCCAGCCTTTCTTTACGACCAAGGAAGTCGGCAAGGGCAGTGGTCTGGGCCTGTCGATGGTGTACGGGTTTGTCGAGCAGTCCGGTGGCTTCGTCGCGATTGACAGCGAGGTGGGCAGAGGTACCGATATCCGCTTGTACTTGCCACGGGCGGAGGAAGGCTGCGTGGAGCCGCGTGAAGAGACGGCGATGCACCGTTTTATGCCAGGTGGCGACGAAACCGTGTTGGTCGTGGATGACGAGGAGGATGTACGTGAGACGGTGCTGGCGTTGATGGACGAACTCGGCTACCGCACGTTTTCTGCGGCGGACGGCGTCTCGGCCCTGGCAATCGTCGAAAGCGACGAGCGAATCGATCTGCTGCTGACAGATGTGATGATGCCCGGCGAACTCGACGGGCCGGCTCTCGCGGAGCGTACCCAGCAGGTTCGTCCCGATATGAAGATCCTGTTTACTTCCGGTTTTGCGGACGGAAAAGTGCTGCAGCGAATCGACCGGATATCCGGTTCGGCACTTATCGCAAAACCCTATCGCAATGAGGAACTGGCGCTAAGGATTCGCCAGACCCTGGATGAGGATGGCGAGAATGAAAGCCAATCACAATCGACTACTGGTTCTGGATGACGAACCGGGGATTTGCGAGTTCGTCGGCGAAGTCGCCGAGGGGCTCGGCTTCGAGGTGTCGCTGACGACACAGGCCGAAGAGTTCCGCCGCAGGGTGGCGGGCTTCGAGCCGTCGGTAGTCGTACTCGATCTGCAAATGCCAGAGGCCGATGGCATCGAGCAACTGCGATTTCTCGGTGAGACAGGCTGTGACGCGAAGGTACTGCTGGTAAGCGGCATGGACACACGCGTGCTTTCGACCGCGGAACACCTCGGCCGATCGCTCGGTGTCGATATGCTCGGCAGCCAGCAGAAACCGCTGATGCTTGATGTGCTTGAGGCGACCCTCGAGCGCGCGCTCGTCAGTCAGCGCACGATTACCGCCGAGGATGTGCGGCGTGGCCTCGACGAGCATGAATTCACCGTTTACTACCAGCCCAAGGCGAGCATGGCCGAGGGCCGCTGGGTCATCGATGCGGTGGAGGCCCTGGTGCGGTGGAAACACCCGAAACTGGGACTGGTGCTGCCCGATGAGTTCGTCTCGGTAGCGGAAGACAATGACCTGATCGCCGAACTGACCGACCTGGTGTTCCGCGACGCAATCGGCAATTGCGCGAGCTGGCGCGACAGCGGTGCGCCCCTTACGGTCGCGGTCAATTTCTCGCCATGCCTTCTGACCGATCTCGCTTTCCCCGATCGCCTGAACGGGCTGATCCAGGAATTCGGTGCCGATCCGTCGCTGCTGATCGTCGAGGTGACCGAATCGGCGGCGATGATCGAACCGGCGACGACCATGGACATCCTGACCCGACTTCGGGTAAAGAACTTCGGATTGTCCGTGGACGATTTTGGTACCGGTTTTTCGTCGTTGAAGCAGCTCTATCGTATGCCGTTCAACGAGATAAAGGTCGATTCCTCGTTCGTGCGCGAAATGGAACGCGATCCGGAAGCGCGCACGATTGTCGAAACGGTGGTTTATCTGGCGCATAAGCTCGGGATGACGGCCTGTGCCGAGGGCGTGGAGAACGAGAATACGCTGGAGATCCTCGCCGAGCTCGGATGCGACCGGGTCCAGGGTTACCTGATCAGCCAGCCGGTGCCGGCGGAGAGAATTGCCGATATCGCTCAAAGCTGGAACGAGACTGGAAAGACCGGGTTGCGTCTGGCCTGGTCGCGCAAGGAGACTTAGGCGCCGCCTGCTTCCTGCAGCAGCTTTGCGACACCCAGGGCGGGCAGCGGCGCGGCCAGCAGTGCGCCCTGTGCGATCGGCCAGCTTCGACTCTCGAGCCACGCGAGTTGTGAGTCGTCGTTGACGCCCTCGGCCACCAGATCCAAGCCCAGGCCCTTGCCGAAATGCCAAAGTGTGTCGGCGATCGTGGTTGCGGCACGGTCTTCGGGCAGGCCGCGGACGATTTGGCGGTGCAGCCTGAGCTTGGACAGCGGTAGCCCGGCCAGCGTGTCCAGTGCAATCGGCTGTACCCCGAAATCGCTCAAAACCACACGTATCCCCTCGTTGCGGACCGAACTGAGTGTTGCAGCCGGATCGAAGGCCTTGCTGTTCAGCAACAGCGCGCTCATTTCCACTTCGAGGCAGTCGCCTGGCAGCCCGGCATTGCGCAGAATGCGCACCAGGCCGTCAACGATGTTGCGGCGCTGGAAAATTCTTGGCGACGCGCGGCAGGAAAGACGCAGATCGGGCTGCAAAAGCCGCCATTCGGACAATTCGAGGCAGGCACAGGCCAGCGCCCATTCGCTGACAGCGTTGATAACACCGACGCCCTCGAGCAGCGGGATGAACTCCCATGGCGCGATTTCGCCCTCGACCGGGTGGCGCCAGCGCAACTGGGCGTCGAAGCCGACCAGACGCCGCTGCGGCAACGCATACTGCGGCTGGTAGACCAGCCGGAACTCACCGCGCCCGAGCGCACCGCGCAGTGCCTCTTCCAGGTCGGCCTTGCGGCGGATTTCGCGGTCGAGTGTCTCCGAGTAGAAATGATAGGTATTGCGGCCGTCCTTCTTCGCCTTGTACATCGCCTCGTCGGCGGCTCGCAGTAATGTCTCCGCGGTATGGCCGCACTGCGGATGCGTCGCGATTCCGATGCTCGGTGTCGTGTGCACCTGGCGGCCATCCAGTTCGAACGGTTGCCCCAGGTCCTCGATGACCTTGCGCGCGATGCGCGCGGCGTCGGTATTGGACGCGAGGTTCTCGAGCAGCACGGCAAACTCGTCGCCGCCGAGACGGCCGACGATATCGCCGACCCGAAGGCGCTCGCGCAGCCGTTTGCCGACACCGGCAAGCAGCCGGTCGCCGATTGCGTGGCCCAGCGAATCGTTGATTTCCTTAAAGCGATCGAGGTCAAGGAAGAAAAGCCCCAGCATGCCGGGATTGTCATCCGCCCGGCCGATGGCTCGCCGCAGAAGGTCGAGGAACATCTCGCGATTGGCCACGCCCGTGAGACTGTCATGCTGCGACAAATAGGCGAGTTCCGGTGACATCGGTGGTGCGTTTTCCGCCCCGTGCAGGATGAGTATCGCTCCGCGCACATCGCCCCCATCGTCTCGCAGCGGCATCCCGCTGATCGCAACCGACAGATCCTCGGCGCGGTGGTCGCAGCGGTGCACCAGGTCTGCCGCAGCGAAGGTCTCGCCGTCGAGGGCGCGCTGGAGCGGATGGCGGTCGTGTTCGAGCGCGCGTACCGGATCGGCGGCAAATGTGGCGATATCCGGCGCCCGCGCGCCCGGGCGGCACGGTTCGTCACTCAGCCCCAGCAGCGCCCGGGCGCGCGCGTTGACCAAAACGATATTCGCGGCCGCATCGCAGATCACAACGCCGTTCTGCATTTGCATCAATGCCTCGCGGCGCAGGCTGTCGTGGCTTGCGTCTATAGCCGCCGCGGCGCGGCCCGGGTGACGTTCGGCGAGCAATTGTTCCAGCACCGGGTCGCCATTCAGATCGTCCAGAAAAAGCGGGCCGGCGAGTCCCAATCCGGCCAGTTTGGCAGGCATTTTGAAACTGTGGTCGAATGTAACCACGATGATCGAATCCGCGAGCGCGGCCGTGTCTATTTGCTGGCTCAGTTGGGTAGCGCTATCGTGCGCTAGCTGACTGTCGAGCAGCACGAGATCCGCTTCGCCGCGCCGCGCCGTCTCCAGCGCCGCGGCGATGTCGGAGGACGAGTGGAGGCGGGTCTGGGGCGAAATTCGACGTCGCAATGTCGCGCCAAGCCCGTTGTCTCGGGCGGCGTTATGTTCAACAACGAGAATTTTTAGTGACGCGGCAGCCATGATCCAGTCCGTTGCGCAGACGAATAATAGCGGCCATTTAAACGCTGGATGAGAATTTTGCTTCTAAACCTTCAACAATGGCGGCAAACGCAGCAATTTTGGCGCTGCCCGCTGGCGGTCGGACGGCGCTGAGTATGGACTCGGAAAGCGCATTGGTCCGCAGAGCAGCGGCAGGCGACCCAGCGGCATTCGAGTCGCTTTTCCGCTCCCACCAGGGAAAGGTTTACGGGCTGTGTTTGCGGATGACCGGATCCGCTCAGGTTGCCGAGGACTGTATGCAGGAGGCTTTTGTGCGCGCTTGGAGCAAACTCGATCGTTTTCGGGGTGACAGCAGTTTCGCGACCTGGATGCATCGCATCGCGGTCAACGAGGTGCTGGGCTGGCAACGCCGCGAGGGCCGCCGTGGCGATCACCTGGAGCTTTTCGAGGAACGCATTGAATCGCGCGATGCGGCCAGCGGCGCGGCAGATGTCGAGGCGCGGCTGGAGCTCGAAAGAGCGGTCAAGCGGCTGCCGGAGGGCGCGCGCAACGTATTTGTGCTGACCGGACTGTACGGCCACAGCCATGAGGAAGCGGCCACGATGCTGGGTATCGCGGTGGGAACCAGCAAGGCGCAACTGCATCGTGCAAGGCGCCTGCTGGCGGAGCGGCTAGAGCTATGAATGACAATTTTGACGACATTGAAAAAGGAGCGGAGCTTGACGAGCTTCTGCGCTCGATCCCGCGCTCGGTCACGCCGCCGCGCGACCGTTGGCCGGAGATTCACGAGCGCATTACCTCCGCCGGGACGACCGGATCGCGTTGGGTTTTCCCGGGCGGGTGGCCGGCGGCGCTTGCAGCAGGGCTGGTGCTGATGGCGGTGTCGTCGCTTGCAACCCTGCAACTCGCGCAACGCCAGTCCGACGACGCAAACGGCGCTGTCGTGATGGTATCGAGCGGACCGGCGGTGCCGGCGCGTCTTGCCGGTATGCAAGGTCTCGGTGATCGCTACAGGCTCGATCGCGAGCAGCTTGCCGAGGCATTCGAGGGCAAGCTGCAGCAGTTGCACCCGGAAACGCGCGAGGCGGTGCTGACGAATCTTCGTGACATCCAGCGCGCATTGGCCGAGATCAACCTGGCGCTGGATTCCGACCCCAACAACGTCCTGCTGCAGCAACTTCTGGTAGCGACCTACCAGAAGGAGCTTGCGGTGTTCGATCAGGTAAACAGAATTGTGGCGGGTTCGCCGCAAGGGAGTGACAGCATATGAAAGCCTTTTTCCTGGCTGCCGTGCTTTTTGCCACGTCCGCACTGGCGAAAACGCCGATCGACGAGCGCACCGCGGCCGACCCCGATGGGCGGGTCGAAATATCCAACGTGTCCGGTACCGTCGAGGTCGTGGGCTCGAACCGGGACGAAGTTCATGTCTCGGGATACCTGGGTAAAGGTACCGAGCGGCTCGAATTCGAACGCGACGGCAACACTGTCAGGGTCAACGTGATCCTCGAGAAAAAGAAAAAGCACCGTCATGTCGATGACACCGACCTTGTCGTTTCGGTGCCCGAGGGCAGTCGCCTGACCGTGACCACGGTCAGCGCCGAGATCGACATCCGCGGCGTTGCCGGCAGCCAGCGCCTGCAGTCGGTCAGCGGCGATATCGAGACCAGGACAATGGGTGAGGATGTCGAGGCCAAAACCGTCAGCGGCGATGTGACTGTCGAGGGCAGCGGCAAGAGCGCATTGCTGGCGCTGACTTCGGTCAGCGGTGACATCGCGGTCGAGGACGTCGCCGGCGAGGTGATTGCAACCGTGGTGAGCGGCGACATCGAAGTCTCGACCGACATGCTGGCGCGGGCCCGCATCAAGACGACGAACGGCGATGTGGACCTGGTCTCCGGGCTCGAGCAAGGCGCGCGTTTTGAAGTCGAAACGATTAACGGGGACCTGGAAATCGAATTTCGCGGCGACGTTGATGCCGAGTTCGACATCGAGACTTTCAATGGTTCGATCGACAATTGTTTTGGCCCGGATCCGGTGCGCACCAGCAAGTATGCACCGGGCAAGGAGCTGCGATTCAGGGAAGGGGATGGCTCGGCCCGGGTCCTGATAAAGACCCTGAACGGCGGTATCAACCTCTGCCGTGACTGACGCCATGCGGACCCTGCCCCGGTTGCCGGTGCGGGGTCTGCGTTTCAGCATCACCCGGCGCGGCGCCGGACAGTCCCTCCTTGGCGCGGCCCAACGCGGGCTGCGACACTTTATCCATCCATGCCGCGGCGAGCCTCTTTACCGTTGCGGCCGCCGCAGGCGACGACGACCTCGGCCGCATCTGTGATAATGACCGCTACACCTCAGTCAGTGACGGATCGTGATAGCAGTGGTGACAGCGTGGCATTGATGCAGGAGCTCAAACGGCGGCGGGTTTTTCGTGTTGCCGGTTTGTACCTGCTCGTCTCCTGGGTCATGGCCGAAGTCGCCGACGTGGTCTTCCCGGCATTGATGCTGCCGGACTGGACCATCACGTTTGTGATTCTGCTGCTGATGATGGGATTTCCGGTGGCGATGCTGCTGGCGTGGATTTTCGATATCGGCCCGGAAGGCATCCAGCGTACCGCGCCGCCGCCAGGTGCCGAATCCGCGCATAAAAAACCCGGAGCGATCATTACCTATGCCCTGCTACTGATCGTCGCAATGCTGATCCTCGGGGCTGTTCTGCTGGCGCCATGGAAGAGCTGGTTTGGCGATGAGCAGGTCGGGCGCAGCTCGATTGCGGTGTTGCCATTTGCCAACCTGAGCGAAGATGGCGCCAACGACTATTTCTCGGACGGTATGTCCGAGGAACTGATCAACCTGTTGACCCGTGTTCCGGGTCTGCAGGTCGCGGCGCGGACGTCCTCGTTCTCGTACAAGGGTCGCAATGTCGATATCCGCCAGCTTGCCGAGGAACTCGGTGTCGAAACCGTACTCGAGGGCAGCGTGCGCTGGGCCGGCGACCGGGTCCGGATCACCGCGCAGCTGATCGACGCCGAGAGCGGTTATCACCTGTGGTCGGAAACTTACAATGAGCAGCTCGCGAACATCTTCGAGGTGCAGGACCGGATTGCCCGCTCGATTGTCGATGCCCTGCAGGTGACGCTGACCGGCGAGGAGACACCGGAGCAGGCGCTGGCGGCGATCACCGCGCCGACCCGCGACGTCCAGGCCTATGATCTGTACCTGAAAGGCCGCGATATTCTGCGTCGTCGGGGCGAGCAGAATATCCGCGTCGCGATCGAGCTGTTCCAGTCGGCACTCGGCCGCGATCCGGGGTTCGGGCAGGCCTATGCCGGGCTTGCAACCGCGTATGTGCTGTTACCGGTTTATACCGAGGAAAATCCGGAGGAGGCGTTTGTGCTGGCCTCCGACGCCGCGATCAAGGCATTGACGCTCGATGCCACGCTGGCCGAGGCACATGCGGTACTGGCCTCGATCAACTACGCCAACTGGAACTGGACCGATGCCGAAACCGGGTTTTTTGCCGCCGCGGGTCTGCAGCCGGGCGAACCGATGCCGCATCACTGGTACAGTCAGCTTTTGAGCGCGGCGGGCCGTCTGGAGGCGGCGATGGCGGAGCTCGAGCTGGCCTATGAGCTGGACTCGCAGTCGGCGGTCGTCAACGCGATGCTGATGGCGGCCCATACGTTGGCCGGCAACGATGACGAGGCGCTGCGGTTTGCCAAGGCTGCGCGCCAGCTCGGCTTTGCGCTGTCGCTGGGTGATTACAGCGGCATTATTTCTTTGCGCCGCGGCGATGCGGCGGCCGCGGCGACGGCGTTTTCGAGCGGCGGACCGGCGCTCGACGTACCGTTGGATACTGCCCGGGCGCTCGCCGACGCGGTGCTCGACCCGGCGCTGCGGCCCGGTTTTCTCGCCGAACTCGAGGGCGCTGGCAATGCCGGGGTAGACCCGCCGGAGATGCTGCTGATCCTGTTATTGCTGGATCAGCACGATGCCGCGTTCGCGCATGCGCAGAGGTTGCTGGCGGCGCCGACTATCGACTGGGAGCTCTCGTTATTCTGGCTGCCGGAGGCCGCCGGTTTCCGTGCCGACCCGCGTTTTCCGGCGCTGATGGACTCGATCGGCCTGCTCGACTACTGGAAACGTTACGGCTGGAGCGATTTCTGCGAAAAGACCGACACCGGCGTGAGTTGCCGCTAATTGGCCGTTCAGGGTGCGTTTGGACGTCCTGGCGCGTCATAATAGGGCCACGTCTTTACAAGGCATTCCCCGAGGTATTCCATGAAAGGGCTCTTCAAGTTCCTGGGACTTGCGGTCGGCGCGCTGGTGCTGCTGCTCGTCGTCGCTGCAATCTGGTTGTTTTTCATTTTCGACCCCAACGATTTCAAGCAGACACTGTCGGACCAGGTGGCCGAGCAAACCGGGCGCGATCTGACCGTGGATGGCGATATCGGCCTGTCGTTCTTCCCCTGGCTCGCGGTCGAGCTCGGGCCGGCACGCTTGAGCAACGCGCAAGGCTTTGGCGATCAGCCTTTCGTTGCGATCGACGGTGCGCGCATGGGCGTCAGGCTGGTACCGCTGTTGCGGCGCAATATCGAGCTCGACCAGGTGCGTCTCGACGGCCTCCGCCTCAACCTGATGGTCAATGAGCGCGGCGTCACCAACTGGGACGACCTCGCCAGCGAAGACGCGGCACCTGCGGCGGCGGACTCCCCCGATTCCGCCGGCATCGATTCACTGCAGATCGGCGGTCTCGCGATCAACGATGCGCAGATCCGCTATGTCGACAAACAGGCCGGTACGGATATCGATATCCAGGATTTTGACCTGAAGACCGGCGAGATTGCGCCAGGCGAGCCGATCGACTTCGAGTCGTCGGTGGTCGCGGTACTCGAGTCCAGCGGCGTAACCGCCGCGGTCAATCTCGACTCCACGGTCCGCTACTCCGACGACTACCAGCAATTCGAACTCGATTCGCCGACGCTCGATGTCGGGCTGACCGGCAAGGATTTACCGGGTGGTGAAGTTCCGCTCAAGATCGGACTGAAGCGATTCGCCGCAGACCTCGACAAGGAAACGATGGATATCGAGGCGCTGCAGGCCGAGACGCTCGGTCTCACCTTCAACGCGGCGCTGGCCGGTACTGCGATCATGTCGGCGCCGAATATTACCGGTCAATTCAGTCTCGACGAATTCTCGCCGCGCGCGCTGATGGAGCGGATGGGTATGGATGCGCCGGTGACCGCCGACGATGCCGTGCTGAAAAAGGCCAGCGCGAAAGCGACGCTTGCGCTGACAGACAACTCGGCAATGTTCAACGACCTCCAGTTTGTGCTCGACGATACGCAACTTTCTGGCAAGGCCGGAATCAGCAATCTCGAGAAGCAGTCGATTCGGTTCGATCTCGGCGTCGATGCGATCGATGCCGATCGGTACCTGCCGCCGGTGGTAGAGGGTGCAGAAGAGCAGACGGTCGGTGGCGACGACGACGTCGAGATTCCGGTGGAGGCGCTGCGCGATCTCGACGCCGAGGGCACGTTCCGGATCGGTTCTCTGAAGGTCAGCGGGATGGCGCTGACCGACGTCACGCTGGGGCTGAAAGCCGGCAATGGCAAGGTGCTTCTGAAGCCGGTCGAGGTGTCGTTGTACCAGGGAAAGGCGTCCGGTGAAATTACGCTGGATGCCGCGGCAAATCCGCCGGCACTGACGGTGCGCGAAAACCTCGACGGTGTACAACTGGGGAAGCTCAGCGAGGATGCGATCGGGCATGTGCTGGTGACCGGTAATGCCAGCGGCAAAGTTGCGCTCGATGCGCGCGGGGCTACCGTCAATGCCATGCGCAATTCGCTGAGCGGCAATGTCGGGTTCGACGTTGGTGAGGGCGCGCTTGAAAATATCGATCTCGTCTATGCGGTCAGGCTGACCCGCTCGCTGTATCGCAAGCAGATGCCGCCGAGTCCGCCGCGGCCGCAGCGGACCCCGTTCGAGAGTCTCAGCGTGACCGCGACAGCGGTGGACGGTGTGCTCAAAAGCGACGACCTGAAAGTCTTCATGCCGGTGCTGCGGGTGACCGGCGAAGGCAACGTCAACCTGGTTGATTCGACGCTTGACTACAAGATGGTGACGACGGTGATCAAGGTGCCGGAGGACGGTACCGATCCCGAGTTCGAGGAGCTTATCGGCACCAGTATCCCGATGCGTATCAGCGGCCCGCTCGAGGATCCGAAAATCGCGCCGGATCTGTCTGGGCTGGCGAAAAAAGAAATCGAAGACGTGTTGCAAAGCGAGGACCCGGTCGAAGAGGTCAAGGAAAAAGCCGAAGAGCTGAAGGACAAGCTGAAGGGCCTGTTCGGTAACTGATCTGATGCGCGCCCGCTGGCCGGTGGTCTTTGCCTTCCTTCCGCTTGCGCTGGCGGCGGCGGAAATACGAATGCTCGAGGTCGAGAAAGAAGACGACGCGTACGTGTTCGATTCGCTGACTTTTCTGCAGGCATCGCGCGAGTCTGTCTTCGCGGTATTGCTCGACTATGAACAATATCCGCGTATTTCCAGCGTGTACGAGGAAAGCCGCTACATCGAATCCGCGGAGGACGGCCGCCCACGCGTTTACACGCGTGCCGAGGGTTGCATCCTGTGGGTGTGTCGCGAGTTGATCAAGACCGAGAGGCTGCACGTGACACCGTATTCGCATATCTCCGCCGTCGTCGAGCCCGGCGGCAGCAACCTGAGCGCGGGGCGCACCGACTGGTGGCTCGAGGTTGAAGGTAACGGCACGCTGTTGCACTACCGGATGTCGTTGACGCCGGATTTCTGGGTGCCGCCACTGATCGGCCCGCTGGTGATACGGATCGCATTGAAACGTGCCGGCAGTCGGGCGGTGCTGCGGCTCGAGGGTCTCGCGCTTGAGCGACAACAAGGCGGTGAGTGACGCCATCGCCGAGCACCTGGTTACGTGGCAGCGCACGGCGGGGCGTAACGATCTGCCATGGCAGCGCAGCGACGACCCCTACCGGGTGTGGGTCTCCGAGATCATGTTGCAGCAGACCCAGGTCGCTACCGTGATCCCCTATTTCGAGCGCTTTGTCGCGCGGTTCCCCGATATCTCGGCTTTGGCGACGGCGCCGGTCGATGACGTGCTGCACCTGTGGTCGGGTCTCGGCTATTACGCCCGGGCGCGCAATCTGCACCGGGCGGCGCAGATTATCGTCGCCGAGCATGACGCGGTGTTTCCGCAGGACTTTGACGATGTGCTTGCGCTGCCCGGCATCGGCCGCTCCACCGCCGGCGCGATTCTCGCGCTCGCCGGCGGACGGCGCTTCCCGATTCTCGATGGCAACGTCAAGCGCGTGCTCGCGCGATTGCATGCGGTCGAGGGCTGGCCCGGCCGGCGCGAGGTGGAGAAACGGCTGTGGCAGTTGGCAGACCGGCATACGCCGGAGACGGATGTCGCCGTCTACACCCAGGCGATTATGGATCTGGGCGCGACCGTCTGTACCCGCAGCCAGCCGCGCTGCCAAGCATGTCCCCTGCATGATGACTGTGCCGCCCGCGCCGCCGGCACGCAGCGCCGCTACCCTGGCAAACGCCCGCCACGCAAACGACCGACCAGGACGACGAGGATGGTGCTGGCGATGGCGCCGGACGGCGAGATTCTGCTCGAGCGGCGCCCCCCAAGCGGTATCTGGGGCGGTTTGTGGAGCCCGCCCGAGATTGCGGACGAAGACAATGCGCAAGACTGGTGCCGGGCGGTGTTTGGCGATGCCGTTGCCGACATCGAGGAAGGCGAATTGCTGCGCCATGCTTTCACCCATTTCGACCTGGAAATCACGCCCCTTATCGTGCGTCTCGCCGCCATGCCGGAGTCGCAATGCGTGGAGGATCGCGAACGTGTCTGGTATAAAAGGCGCGCGCCGGCGCGGCTCGGTCTTGCCGCCCCGGTGGAGCGATTGCTCGCGGCACTGGCCGCGGGTGATGAGGCCTGAACACAAATTCTGCCGGTCGGTACCGCTGCCATGGCGCGGTCACCAAAGAGGAACAAAGATGACGCGAACGGTGAACTGCGTGGTGATGCGCACTGAGGGCGAAGGCCTCGATTTTCTGCCGTATCCGGGCGACCTCGGCAAGCGCATCTATGACAATGTCTCGAAGCAAGGCTGGCAACGCTGGCTGGCGCACCAGACGATGCTGATCAACGAATACCGGCTGACCCCGATCGAGCCGAAGGCGCGCAAATTCCTCGAAGAGGAGATGGAGAAATTCTTCTTCGGCCAGGGATCGGCGGCACCCGAGGGCTACGTCGCGCCGGAGTAGAAGTCAGTCCACGCACCGCGGCTGCGGTGCCGCTGGCAGGGCACAAGTCCGCCCCGACACCTTTTCGTCCCTTGAACTCCCGCAATTCTGCGTGCCTGCGGCCCCGGCCCGGCCGTCGCGCGGGAAGGCGCGCGATTCCGACGCCAGTGTTGGGCTTCGCTGCGCCGCTCAGATCGTTTCGAGGTACTGCACCGAGAACAGGCCTTCGTCGTCCTTCCACACCTGGCGAACGTGCATGCCCGCCGCCGCGGCCAGCTGCGCAAACTGCGGTTCGGTGTATTTGTGCGACGACTCGGTGTGGATGGTCTCGCCGGCGGCGAAATCATAGCTGCGGCCCGCGACGGTCACGGTCTGCTCGGCGAGGCTTTCGAGGTGCATCTCGATCCGGTTGAGTTCTCTGTTGTAGAACGCGCGGTGGCGGAACGCCTGGAGGTCGAAATCGCCGCCGAGCTCGTCATTGATTCGCGACAGCAGGTTGAAATTGAACGCGGCGGTGACACCTTCGGCATCGTTGTAGGCGGCTTCCAGCACGGCAACGTCCTTTTGCAGATCGGCGCCGATCAGCACGCCGCCGTGATCGCCGGCGAGTTTTGCAATCCGTCGCAGCAGCGCGAGCGCCTCGGCCGGTTCGAAATTGCCGATCGTCGAACCCGGAAAATAGACCAGCGTACGCGCCGGATGGCGTTTCGGCTCAGGCAACGTAAAGGTGGTTGTGAAATCGGCGCAGATCGGCAGCACTTGGACTTGCGGGTAGGCGGCCGCGAGTTCTTTGGCGACGTCCATCAGGTGGTCGCGCGAGATATCCACGGGCATGTAGGCGACGGGCTGCTCCAGGTGCGCCAGCAGCAGCCGGGTTTTGACGCTCGAGCCAGAGCCGAACTCGACGAGTCTGACGCGCGGGCCGGCCAGCGCTGCCATTTCGCCGGCGTAGCGTTCCATGATCGCAATCTCGGTGCGGGTCGGGTAATACTCGGGCGTGGCACAGATCCGGTCAAACAGCTTCGAGCCGGCGGCATCGTAAAAGTATTTCGGGTGGAGTTGCTTTGGCGTCGCCGCAAGGCCGCGCTGTACGTCCTCGGCAAAGTCGTCCACTTCCGGTTCGAAATCGGTAAGGCGCACGGCGGCGCTGGCGGGGGTCATCGGTTCAGGCTTCCTTGGCCAGGCGGAGGCCGCTGAACTGCCAGCGGCTCTCCGGGTAAAAGAAATTGCGATACGTGGCGCGGATGTGGTCGGCGGGAGTCGCGCACGAGCCGCCGCGCAACACCATCTGGTTGCACATGAACTTGCCGTTGTACTCGCCCAGCGAGCCGGCAAGCGGTTGGAACCCGGGGTATGACGCATACGACGACGCGGTCCATTCCCAGACATCGCCGTACATTTGCCGCAAACCGGAATCCGTGGCTGCAGGTGCAGGATGCAGTAGTTCTGTGTCGGCGAGGTTACCGGCGACCTCCTGCCCGGCGGCCGCGATTTCCCACTCGGCCTCGGTCGGCAGGCGATGGCCGGCACGGCGCGCATAGGCATCGGCTTCGTAGAAACTCAGGTGCGAGACCGGCGCATGCGGATTGATCGCGCGCAAACCGCCCAGCGTGAACTCGGATTCGAGATCCGCGGACCAGTACAGTGGCCGGTCGATTTTTTCGCGCTGGATCCAGGCCCAGCCGTCCGACAGCCAGCCGGCCACGTCACGATAACCGCCGTCTTCGATAAATTCGCGATACTCGGCATTGGTCACGGGTCGCGAGGCCAGCGCAAACGGTCTGAGGAAAATCCGGTGGCGCGGGGTTTCGTTGTCGAAACAGAATCCGGAGTCGCCGCCGGTGCCGATTTCGTGGACCCCTTCAGGGAAACCGTGCCAGTCCAGCGGCCCGGCCGCGCCTGCAGGCGTGGCGAGATCGTCGCGATAGGCCGGCTGCAGCGGATTGACCGACAGGACATGCTTGATGTCGGTGAGCATCAGCTCCTGGTGCTGCTGTTCGTGATTCAGCCCGAGGGTGACGAGGTGGTCGAGATGGGTGCCGGCCGCGCCATCCAGCAGCCGTTCCATCTGTGCATCGACGTGCTCGCGATAGGCGCAGACCTCTGCCACAGTTGGCCTGGTAAGCAACCCGCGTTGGCTGCGCAGGTGCATCTGGCCAACCGTGTAGTAGTAGGAATTGAAGAGATAGTCGAAACGTTCGTCGAACTGGCGATACCCAGGCAACTGCGGGCCCAGCAGGAAATTCTCGAAGAACCAGCTGGTGTGGGCCAGATGCCACTTGGTCGGGCTGACATCGGGCATCGACTGCACCACGAAATCCTCGGTCTGCAGCGACTCGCAGAGGTACATCGACTGTTGCCTCACGCGCCGGAACCGGTCCTTCAAACCGGCGTCGGGCCGGCCATTCATGGCCTGCTCGGAAGATAAACTCATTGTAATTAGTGGGATTTCTGTGCTGCGAGGCTCGCGACAAGGGTACCGAGGGGCAACCTCCGCTGTCAAAAAAACGCGGCGAATCGGAGCTGCTGTTTCATGGAAATTGTCGAGCCCCGGGGCCGGGGCAGGCTAATAGATCTTGCCGGCGTTCCTTGACGAATCCGGTGGGTGGGGCTTTAATACGCCGCTCCTCCGGGGTCGGGTAATATGATGTCTTGGCATTCCGGCAGGGACGGCGGGGCCGGGGTAAAATTGCAAAGCTGACGTTCCGGCAGGGACGCCAGCGAGAAGACCAAGTAAAGGCCAGGTAGCTCAGTTGGGTGAGGTTCGACCGTTGGTCCGGTGGACCAACGCAGCGATCCGAACGACCCGACAGGGATGTCGGGGCCGGGTTAAAATTGTAGAGCTGACGTTCCGGCAGGGACGCCAGCGAGAAGACCAAGTAAAGGCCAGGTAGCTCAGTTGGGTGAGGTTCGACCGTTGGTCCGGTGGACCAACGCAGCGATCCGAACGACCCGACAGGGATGTCGGGGCCGGGTTAAAATTGTAGAGCTGACGTTCCGGCAGGGACGCCAGCGAGAAGACCAAGTAAAGGCCAGGTAGCTCAGTTGGGTGAGGTTCGACCGTTGGTCCGGTGGACCAACGCAGCGATCCGAACGACCCGACAGGGATGTCGGGGCCGGGTTAAAATTGTAGAGCTGACGTTCCGGCAGGGACGCCAGCGAGAAGACCAAGTAAAGGCCAGGTAGCTCAGTTGGTAGAGCAGCGGACTGAAAATCCGCGTGTCGGCAGTTCGATTCTGCCCCTGGCCACCATCTAACTCTATGAAACGGCTGCCATTACGTCAGCCGTTTCTTTTTGCGCGAAATGTGCAGTACGGCATGAGCACCGTTCTCGGAGCTCATTGCTCTCAAAAGGGAAGTCAGCCCTAAGACCTCTTTGCTTTATCCGGCTCAACTTCTCGTGTTTTTGGCGAGCTCCAAATAGCAACTCAAAACGTTTTCGAGGTCCGCATGGCACTCAGACGTATCCGGCATGTTCTCGCGATCGTAGTATTTATCAATCACCACAGCAGCTTCGTACAGCTCCGGTAGCTGCTTCGTGGACCGTAGATCAATTTCGGAGTTTTTACCCAACCCGAAACCGTCGGGTAACCCTTGGAGATGGCCTCCAGCAATATCGTGAGCTCGGTTTTGCAGGACCTGAATGCCTTTCCGACTTGAGAAGCGGTAGACGGATTGCATGACCACAAGGTAAACACCTGTCATATCTTCTCGGAAAAGATATGCACAATAGAGTCCCTTTTTTCTACTGGAGTACCGGCTGTCGAAGAGGCGGACCCAAGGGACCGCGCTCCAGTTGCCCTTCCCTATACTCCAGTCGCACTCCAGTTGCGGCCTACTTTGGACAGCTTCAGTGGATTCAATAGCCGACTTGAGACTGCCAAATAAATTGGCGCCTTCGCCTTCCGCACTTAATCTGGACCTGCTTCTAATGTCGTCAAACCTTTGCAGGATATCAGCGAGGCAATCGTTGAGCATTGAGTTCGTTCTTCCAAATCTTGTTATTTAGTCTAAGGTTCGATTTCTCTAGGCGCTGACCGGCCCGCCCGAAGTGGCTCATCAGCGAATATAGACACCGGCTGTCATCATGACCCTACATTTTGATGCGCCCAGTGTCTAAACCTATCCAGATGTGCCGAGCTAAATACGTTCTCTCGGGAGCATAGAATTCTGCAATTTCCGATGAGTCTTCGTCGGGAAATAGGATCTGGAGGCCACGAGCGAGTGCTGCGTCCTGTTCCGGCCATACGTCTGGCATTTGTAAGTAGAACATGGCGATCATATCCGCCGACCATTGACCAAATCCCCATAGCGACGTAATTATCTCCACCACCTGCCCGTAATCTGCGCCGTGTAACGCTCCGAGGTTTATCGCCTTGTCATCAAATGCGCTATTCAACTTAGAAAGCGCTTTGACCTTGCCTTTGGAAATGCCACATGCAGGCACTTTTCCAATGTAGCGAGGAGACATTAGTTGCCGAACATTTACACCTTCGGATTTACTCAGATCTTCTAGCCGTTGCCAGATCGTACGTGCGGCTGCATTCGATAGCTGTTGTCCAACTACGGTTCTCGCCATGAAATCGAATAAATCTGCCTCGGCCAGCTGATCATGCCCGAGCACACCATTTTCTTGTACCAGATCGACGATTGGGGGATGGCGATTTTTTGCACAATCTAGAACATATCGATGAGCGTTCACTGACCAGGCTTCTTTAATGTATTACGAAAAAAATCGGGGCATATCCTTTAGGATCTTAACAGTAGAGGAACTGAAAGTATTTCAGTGACAAATTAGCATTTTTGACGCTCCCCTAGATATAGGCATCGTGTCATAATCGAGTGGCATTGAGGATAGGGTGATCTTGCGCTTTCGCACAGTTTTCGACCCAGACCAAGCGAATAGTGAGCTTGGCAACCGATTCCATTGTCCTGGGCCAATGCGGGTTGCCCGATCCATCAGCGGCCCGTAAACAGAAAAGAACGAAGCAGCTGCAATCTGACTGGGGTCGTGATGCTTGCAGAGGGAACGTAACGGAGAAGGGTATTTGATACATCTAGATGGACTGGCACAACATGTGGAATCTCTGTCGAATGACTTCACAGTCAGAGCGACCGGCAGATATTACACGCACGAGTTCGTTGGCAAAGATCTGATTTCTGCCCTGATTAGCGATTTCAAGAGACAATCAAAACAACCTAACTTGATCAAAGTCTCAGACCCCTTTGGCGGAGATGGCAGACTAATTCTTTGGTTGATCGAGATGTGGCTCGAGGAAAAAATGCCACATGTTGCTTGGCAAGTTTCTTTGTGGGATATCAACCAAGACGGCCTATCAGAAGCGAAGAAAGCATTTCGAGCGCTCAGAAAACTTGGCATAGATATCAAATTGTCTGTGAGGGCCGGCGATTCGTTTCGAATAGCCAACCTGTATCAGGAAAAATTCGATATCGTGGTAACAAACCCACCATGGGAGATGATAAAGCCAGATCGACGGGAACTGGCAGAATTGGAGGCAGATGCAAAAACGAAGTATGTGGCATTGCTGAAAGAGTTTGATGCATATCTCGCGACACAGTATCCGCTCTCACAACCGGCGCGAAAGTTCGCGGGGTGGGGAACCGACCTTTCTCGTGTTGGCTTAGAGCTCTGCCACAATATTTGCAAGTCTGAGGGGCAGATAGGGATAGTTCTTCCCGCGTCGTTTTTTGCGGATGCTCAATCGCAAAAGCTACGCTCGACGATCCTTAGTTCGGGTGAGCTAGTTGATATTCGCTCTTTTCCTGCAGAGGCTCGTTTATTCGGCGGAGCGGATGTTAGTGCTTGTACGCTTTTGTATAGGAAAAGAGCGCGGAGCGATCAAGAACCTTTGGTGACTCGCTATGACAAGAAGTTGCGGGTCAGTTCCAGTAATAAGTTGAAAATTAGTTGCGATAGACTCCAGGAACATGGGTACTCGTTACCTGTGCGTATTGGAGCAGAAGCGACGACACTATTTTATAAACTGGCAGACAAATTTCCAGAATGGCACAAACTCGAAGGCAAAGATCCAAGTGGGTTATGGGCTGGTAGAGAAATCGACGAAACTGGTAGCAAAGGCTGGCTAAGACCCAAAGGATCAGGGCTGAAGTTCATTAAGGGGCGAATGATAAATAGATTCGCGGTTGTTGAGCAGCCTTCTCAATATATTTCGAAGGACAAGTGGGTGCCACCGCCCTCTGTCAACTACGCTCGGATAGCATGGCGAGACGTGTCGCGACCAAGCCAGAAGAGAAGGATGATCGCGGCGATGATTCCAAGCGGTGTTGCTGCTGGCAACTCGCTTGGAGTTGCGTATTTCAAAGATGGAAGTCGAAGCGCACTGGATGCCTTACTAGGAGTGATGAATTCTCTATGTTTCGAGTTTCAACTTCGCTGCCATCTGGCTACTGGCCACGTTTCCTTGTCGTCGGTCAGGAAAGTTCGAATTCCGACGAAAGCAGAACTTCTTAAGGCGGAAGGGCTGCAACAGGAAGTTGGTAAGATTTTGCGGGGCAAGGTGTCGTCGCATGAATTAGTAGAAGCCTTAGTAGCGAAGCATATCTATGGGCTTTCATTCGACGAGTTTGAGATAATCATAGACACATTCGAAAAGATCACCGAGGAAGAGAAAAAGTCGTTGCTGCAAGAATACAAAGATATTAAGGACAGATACTCCGAGGTTTCGTGTGATGAGAGTCACGCAGGCAGTTCTGTAGAAATCAGCAATCATTTTTCGGCGCGACTTAGCGAGTTGGATATGTCGATTGTGAGATGTGTGCAGCCAGGTGGAAATTGGAAACAAATACCCACATCAATTCCTTCGAAACGTGTTGAAACAATTCGCCAGAGCTATGCGAGAGGAGAAGGTAGCCGATCAACTTATTACGGTAGGCTTAGAAAAGATCGTCCGTCCTACACGATAAATACATATTTCAGTCGACCTGGTAATGGCTGCCACATCCACTATTCTCAGATCGTGTGCTATCCCAACGAGAGGCTGGTCGGTTGCAGTCTTTTCCAGATAGTTTCCGGTTTGTTGGTTCACAGAGAGACGTAAATACTCAGATCGGCAACGCCGTTCCACCGCTGCTTGCTTATCAGATCGCCACTGAGGTCACGAAGGCCGTCGGTCAACCCGGAATGTTCGTAGATCTTTTTTCCGGAGCCGGTGGACTTGCACTAGGTTTTGTTTGGGCGGGATGGAAGTCGGTAGTGGCAAACGACATTGAGCCTCGTTTTCTGGAAACTTATTCTAAGAACATTCACGAGTCTCGGTTGTCACCGGAAGCATAACCGATAGCGATGTATTCGGACGTGTTTTGCAGCTTGCTCAGGAAGCCAGAGATAACAGCCCAGAGCGATCGCTTTGGGTTCTCGGTGGGCCTCCCTGCCAGGGTTTTTCAACGGCGGGAAAGAAGAGGTCGATGGATGACGAAAGAAATCACCTATTTTCAAACTACGTAGAGTTTCTTAAGAGGCTCGAGCCTGACGGTTTCGTTTTTGAGAATGTTGCCGGATTGCTGAACATGCAGAAAGGTATGGTTTTCGACAAAGTACAAAAAGCATTTCAGGCCGTAATGCCACACGTAGACGGTTGGCTCTTGAAGTCCGAACAATTCGCGGTGCCGCAGAGGAGGACACGCGTATTCTTAGTAGGGCGAGGCGAGTCAAAAAAGGCAATTCAAAGGCCGATGCCATTGACCACAATGGACTCAGAAAGAGGTCTATTTGAGAACCTGGCGCCGTGCGTCGGAGTAGTTGATGCCTTAGATGATCTGCCCGCGTTAACGCCAGGTGAGAATGGTGCAGACTACGCATATGCCCAAGACGCTAAGACGCCCTACCAAATGTTGATGCGCGGCCTCATTTCCCCAAGGGAGTATCTTGAAGGCTACGGAAAGAAAGACTGGGGTTGAATCCCAATCAATTCCAAATTGTAGTAATCAATCGTCCAGGTCAAATGGCCCGCGAACATATCGATCGGATTCCCACAATTGAGAGATCTCTTCCGCCGCCACACTCATTGCGTCGCCGAGTATGCTCTTGCCGTGTTCGTATTCTTCAAGTGAGTTGGTGGGAATGACTTTGGCGACGTCCCTGAGCGACGCTTCAGTAATGATGCCATCTTGGGGAATGAGCACATCTGAAATTCGCCCCTCCAAGGCTTGGAGATCATTGCTGGTTGTGTCCAGATGCGAAACTAACTTTTTTATGCCAGTGTCAATCGCTCCTTCCGCGACCATGAAAGTGTGTCGATTTGTTTTTTCTCCATAGCTTCTCAACGCTTCAAATCCTATCCGAAGGCGTCTCGCTTTTTGTTCAATTGCATACTTGGTATTTCTCTTTGTTGCCACTAACTCGTCATAGGTCGTCAAGAAATTCGTCGCACGAAGGTTTAAGAAATCGACATTCCGTTCGGCATACCTGAGCTCCAGAAGGTAAGTCAAAAACGCAAGTCGTCCGTCTTGATATAGTCGACAGAGCATCTCCATGGCAATGCGCTGGTTATCGCGAAGGATCTTCGATAGTCGAAGCGCCTTCTCTTCCGTATCCACCGAGTCTTTTCGGAGATGCCAAAGCGAAGTCGCATACCAAGAAGCAACCTGGATGCCCTGAGCGTCTCGATCTCGCAAATCCTCAACATCCTGCAGCGTCATTCTATTGTTCTTGGCCGAGTTCGCTGCTTTGCTTAGCAAACGGAACTCTGGTCTATGACAGAAACCCAGGGAAATGGGCCCGATATGATCTGCAGACGGTGGGCCCTCGCCTCCATCTGCACACTCAGCCTCGCGCAACTTCGACTTCACGAGGCCCATCAGACGATCTGCTGCTATCCAGTCGCCATCCGACCAGAACTCAAAAACCCGACGATCCGTTGTATAGGTTCTGAGGTTTGCAGCGTGTCTTCCAGTGTCGGCTTTTCCTCTACAACATCGATTGAAAGAATGAAAACCATCGAATCTATCCGGCGCATTCGACATTGCCCCAGGACTAAGCATTGAAGGTTCGGATGGGATGTACACATCCTCAATCCATAGCAGAAGCTCATCAAAATCGGAAAACGGCGGTACTTTTATATTTTTTGTTTGCAACACCTGAGGAAGCTTTGAGAGTGCCTCATCTTCGTCGCGATCTTTGGCGGCTTGCAAGACTGAGACAATATAGTCCAGGTTTGAAACCTCAAAATCATCGCCAAAGGCCTTACGAAAGCGCTTTATCAAATTTGCCTGCGGATATGCGTACGCCAACTGCATAGTTGCGCCGCATCGCTTACAGGGCTTCTCGCCTGTAGGGTGAATAGCTTTGGCAGTTCGGCTTATCCATTGGTCGGAATTCGGATCAATACCGACATCGGTTGCTTTCTTTTTCCACCAGTCCCGTCGTTTATTGTGCGTAAATTGATACTGTCCCCCGGACCTGTTGGATGGCGCTTCCCATTGAATCTTTCCGTCAGTCTTGACCGCGTCAGGCATGCCCTCATAAGCTGGGTGCGTAACAACGTATTTCATATACGTGACAAATTCCGGCGCCCATGTTTGACCCTTGCTTCCGTAGTCCTCGGGGTCTTCCGATATCTTGTTGGGGTCCATGCTATATCCCATATCAAAGAACGATGCGGAGTATAGCAACAGGACGGAGTTCTAGCGGATTGAAAGAGTCTTGTGAATGGACAGGAGGGTCAATTTTATCTTGCCGTTTCCGGACAAAAAGGGGTCAGTTTTATGTTGCCGTTGACACCGGCGACGAGGGATTCGATTTTCGCATCGTGGATAGCGCCGAGGCGCTTGAAACCGCTATCACCAAGAAAGTCACAGAGGGCTCGTCTGCACGGTTAACAGCCGGATTCTGCTGGCCTTGGTCCAAACCTAATTCCGATGGAACATTGGTCGAGGATGTGCAGATTGCTGGTTGGTCACGGCCCTGGAATGCCAAGTCTGGAGCTGGCCGACTAGCCAAGGGTATTCCGAAGGAATCACTATGGGCCTATGACCCGAACGGGCTAGGTCAGGTGGGATGCATCTATACAGCGCAGGGGTTCGAGTTCGACCACGTCGGCATTATTTTCGGACTTGACCTGACTTGCGACCCGGACAATAGTCAATGGATCGGTGATAGGACGAAATCTCACGACACTGTTGTCAGGCGGTCTGAAGATCAGTTCGTTGAATTGGTTAAGAACACATACCGCGTACTGTTATCGCGTGGTATGAAAGGTTGTTATGTGTATTTCATGGACAAAGATACTGAACGTTTTTTCCGGAGCCGAATTGCAGACGAGCCGGCTGAACCACTAGACAAGGTGGCGGAACAGCGAGAAAAGTACGATCATTGATTCTCGAATCGCGGGGGTATTAGGGTGGCCACACCTCGGTTCTAAGAGAATCCCGGTTCGAACCAAGTTGTCGATGTTCGAGAGGTTCGGCCAGATCGTAAATTATAAGGAGCCGACACTTGGTGATTACGCATTCGCTCTCATGGCCAATGAATTAATATGTCTGCTAAATGAACACTAAAGCTACTTTTTCGGAGCAACTGAAAAAATCGAGCCGCAAATTCGCGGTCGGAAGCCCTTTCTTAGGAAGGTCTTTGAAGTGGCTGCGCCACTCGGCGGCAACGATAGTGAGTTAGCCGTTAGTCAGGCACGTGAGACAGTCCTCAAGTGGATGCAAGAAAGGTCAGGGGTACTTCCCGACCCTGCCTGGAAATTCGAGAGTTTTGACTTAGACCAAGCGGTAGCGCCTGCGACAGTGGTTGCTTTTCGAGGCGAGAACGACATTTGGGCAGCTCGATTGGATGACGCCGACAGGGCAATGCCTGGTCGAAGTTGGACGACGGAAGTGATGATCGTTCGCACGGAGAACGACGAAGCGCTTTTCGGAGCGAGGCTGATGGTTTCGACTCGGGACGGCGATCTGCCGTTCTACCATTCGACACCGCGCCTCGTTCGAGAGGTCATTGAGAGTCCTGGGCTTCTGGATGGCAAATGGCTAATGGCGCAAAAGCCTCACTTTTGCCAATCGCAGGCCGACGTCGAGGAACTTGCGGAGCTAATTCAGTCGCCTGCACGGCAACTTCCGATTTTCGCTGTGTCACTGGACGGCGATTCGCAGGATAGTAACGATGCGGTTGTCGATGTAGAAAAACTCGCTGTCCGGGGAGCTGGTCTGGCCCATGTCTTCCTATTGTCATCCAACAGTACCTACCATCTAACAAATTTGATTGGCAAAGAGTTTTCGGTCTACAACGGTGCTGTTCGAACATATTTCGCCGGCTTCGACAAGTATGACGACCATCCGCTTAGTCACCCGTTGGCCCTGTCAGAGAGGATCAGGAATTGGGGAGAGAGGGGGTCAATCGACTTCGCGCATCTCTTGATAAATTCCGCCTATCGCGCCAATGTAAACAGGCCAGATGCGGATATGCGACTACCCAGATTTGGCGCTGTTAGGGCTTTCGTTACTAGATCCAGGCGTCAACAAGCCGAGAAGAGTCGAGATGAAACGCAGTTGCTCGAACTGGCGCTCGAGGAAGTTGACCAGCTCAATAAGGACCGCTCTGAATGGGAAGATCTCGCTCAAGCGGAACAGGTAGACCGTGAACAGGCCGACAGATACGTAGACGATTTGCAGCAGGAGCTGTACCGATTGCGTTGCCGAATCGGCATTTTGGAAGACAGAATTGAATCTCTTTCTGGCGCCTCTATTGACGAATCGCTAGTTATTCCAGAATGCTTGGACGAGTTACAAACTTGGGCCGACGAGAATCTCGCGGGCAGGTTGGTGGTCACCGGGCGCGCAAGCCGAGCTGCCAAGAATTCACCGTTTAAGGATGTGGAGTTGGCCTATCGTGGCATTCTACTGCTTGCAAATGAGTACCGAAAAATGAAAGTCTCGGGTGGAAGCGAGAGCAAACAAGAATTTGAATCTGCGTGCAACGCGCTTGGGTTGGAGTGCACGAAAACCTTCTCTGGGGCAGGCGCGGGTGAGTATGGATGACCGTACCCCGGCTTTCGAGCATGGGGCCATGTGGGAAATTGAGCATATCAGGCCGCCTCATTGGCGAACACTGCAGGCGGTTTCTTGCCGAGTGATCGGTGTGGCCTGACATGGTTGAAATGACGTTGCCAGTCGTCGATTGTTGATCTTGCGTCGTCGATGCTGGCGAACCAATGCAGGTCCAGGCAGTACGCTCGCATCTTGCCATTGAAGCTTTCGACGAACGCATTTTGGGTGGGCTTACCTGGCTGGATAAAGTGCAGCTTCACGCCGGCGTTCTTCGCCCAGAAGTACATCGCCTTGGACGTGAACTCCGGTCCGTTGTCGCAGACGATGGTCTTTGGCAGCTTTCTTGCGACACGGCTCAGCTCACGAGCTGCGCGCTGACCCGAGATCGAGAAGTCGACGACCTTGAGCACGTACTCGCGCGAGAAGTCGTCCACGACGTTGAGCACTCGGAAGCGGCGGCCGTTGGCCAACTGGTCGGAGACAAAATCCATCGACCAGCGCTGGTTGACGGCATCTGGAACCGGCATCGGCAAACGCGGTCGTGTGATCTTCTTGCGCTTCTTGGTGCGAACCTGAAGACCTTCCTCGCAATAGATCCGGTAGGTTCGCTTGTGGTTGACCACTTCGCCTTCGATGACCAGCATGTCGTGTAAGGTCGGGCAGCCGTACTTCGGGTATCGCTCGGCCAGGGTCTTCAGCCGCAACCGCAATCGGGCATCGTCACGACCCTGCAATGGGCGCCAGGCCGCCGACCGGGAAAACCCGATAAGCCGGCAGGCACGACGTTCACTGATGCGACGGCTCTTCAAATGGTCAACGGCCCGGCGTCGCTGCGTGGCCGTTACCATTAATGGGATGGTCCGCCCCGGACCTTTCGGCAAAATGGGCGCTGTCAGACAACCCATCACGAGGCGAACCATCATGGATATTACGACGTTAGGTATCGATGTCAGCAAGAACATTTTTCACGTGGTTGGTACCAACCGAGCCGGCAAACCTTTGTTCAAGGAAAAGTTCACACGCCAGAAGCTTGCCGAGTTCATCGCACAGCACCCGCTTTGCCTGATTGGTATGGAAGCCTGTCCGGGAGCCCAGCATCTAGCCAGGAAGTTTGAGGAATACGGCCATCAAGTGAAACTAATGCCGGCGCAGTTCGTGAAGCCGTATGTCAAGTCCAACAAGAACGACTACAACGATGCAGCAGCCATCGCCGAAGCCGTTCGCCGACCGACGATGCGCTTCGTGACCACCAAGACATCGGAGCAGCACGATCTACAGGCTTTGCATCGCGTTCGTGAACGGTTGGTGCGTACCCGAACCAGCATTATCTGTCAGCTGCGCTCGTTTATGCTTGAGAACGGCGTGGCAGTACGTACCGGGCGAGCCGCTCTGGCCAAGGCTTTGCCCGATATCCTGGAAGATGCCGAACAACCTCTCTCTGATCGCATGCGAGCCCTGATCCAGGGCCTGCGCGATCACTGGCTGTTCCTTGACGAGCAGATTAAATCGGTCTCCGCCGATCTTGAGCGTATCGCCAAGTCCCGCGACGATTGCCGGCGGCTGCTCACGGTACCCGGTGTTGGCCCGCTGGTTGCCACGGCCTTGATCGCCTCCGTCGGTAACGGCAAGCAGTTCAAACGCGGCCGCGAGCTCTCCGCATGGCTGGGGCTGGTGCCGCGCGAACACTCCACTGGCGGCAAGCAGCGATTGCTAGGTATCAGCAAGCGCGGCAGCTCCTACTTGAGGAAGCTCGTCATCCACGGCGCACGAAGTTGCTATCTCAACATGAACCGCAGCCAACACCGGATGGGCGCATGGATCGACGAGATGGCCAATCGCGGTACCCACCGCAATATCATCGTGGTCGCCATCGCCAATAAGCTCGCGCGCATCTGCTGGGCCGTCATGCGCGACGGCGATGTCTATCACTGCGCCAGGGCCTGACCGGAGCAAAACAATGCGTTAACCCCCTTACCTATTGCAGCAACTCGGTATTGATGGCAGCACAGTCAATCCCTTGTCGTTGAAGCTCGGCTCGAAAGCGGTCGTCAAAGGCCGAACCAACTAATTGAGCCAACGGCACGCGGATCCCCATCATGGCCAGGGCCGTTATCGCCCACCAACAGGCCGGATACATTTATGCAGACTTGCCTTGCCACACCCAATCTCGGGTTATTGCAATC
>CAWAOM010000004.1:0-481745 GCA_963783695.1 uncultured Gammaproteobacteria bacterium | reverse complement strand
AGCCGCCTTTGTTCCGCGGTCAGCGTGACGCCGGCGGGTGCTTCGGTGGACTGCTGGGCGCCGGCCACCGTCATCGCGTCGAGCATCAACGCCACCAGCAGCAGGAGCGCGAGTGACACCCAGCGAAACTTCCAGTCCAACCGACCGCCACTGCTCGTCATAAATCGAAACTCCATTGCAGGAAGCCTTTCCAGCTGTCATCGTCACCGCCGGAGGTCTTGTTGTCCAGATAGTAATAACCGCCGCCAACGGCAATGGACCCGAGATTGCGGCCGAAGAGCCGGAGTTGCTGTTTGCGCGAAATCTCGAAATTGCGCACGTCGAGCTCTTCCTGAGAGACCTGGTTGCGATTGGGGATTCTCCCGCCCCGATTCACCCGGACCCAGCGCAGCAGCGCATTCCAGCTGCCGCCACCGGCATCGACAAGCAGCCCGCCGAAAGTCAGCATCTGGCCGTCATTGTCCATCGCATGACCGATCGAGCGGTCGCGATAGCGATAGCCGTCGCGATAGATGCCGTGCTCATAAGCGGTATCGAACTTGATGGTGTCTTTATAAAAGGAAGTCGCGGTATCGGAATATTCGACATGGAAGCGGTAGTCGCCACCGATCCACCGAAGGCGGGTACTGCCCCACATTTCCGCACCGAACTGGGCGATCCAGCGCGACGGCGTGCCACTCGCCTCGTCCTCGGCGGTCCACTGGGTATAAACCGCATAAGGCAGATCGCCAAATGGCGAATTCCAGCGCAGATCTATTGCCGCAAGCTGGTTTCCCGGCTCGTTGTCGTCGTCGATACCCTCGCTGCCGGCATTGTCATCGCCCTTGATCAGGTCCCACAGGCTATCGAGATCGCACGGTCGATCATCGCCACACCATTGCGCGGTGCGGGTCAACGCAATCTCGAGATCGTTGATCGGACGAAACGCAACGCGAAATCCGAGGATATTGGCATTCGGCACAGTGCGCCCGTGCTCGAGTTCACCGTAGGTCAATGAATAGGTCCACGGACCGATCCAGCTCAGCCATTTCGACTCGAATGCGAGGGCCTGACGGCGTTCAAGGGCAATCGTCGGAATCGGCCGCTGATTGGTGCCGTATATCAGGCTGCCTTCCCAGCCCGGCCCCCACCAGCGCTCAATCCGCCCACCCGACAGAATGTGATTACCCAGCACGACCGCCAGGTAGGAACCATCCCAGCGCAAATCTTCGTCGTCTTCAGCATCCGGCGCATAGGTCACCTGCAAGCGACCGGCAAAGCGCTCGCCAATCCAGCTGGCGCCGGCACCAGCCTCGAATTCCTCGCGCGGTTTGCTCTCGAACGTGCGAAACCAGCTTTGGCTGGAACTGGACCCAACCAGCGTCTCGACTTCAATACCATCCGCACCCTTGGCCGCAGCGAGTCGCCGCCGCACCCGTTCGAGCGCGTTGGCGACATAGGCCTGCAAAGGTTGGTCGGGCGAGCGATATTCGCCAAGGTCATGCTGGATGGTCGACCACGGAATCGGCCATGTCATCACCGGCGATGCCAGCACACCGGCATCGGCGAGAGTCTGCAAATCATGGCGCAGCGCCATGTCGCCCGGGGCGGCCCAGGGATCGGCTGCCGAGGCAGATTGCATAAGGAGAAGCAGACACAGCAGAAGCGCTGCCCTGGAAGATTTCGGCATCACGAATGTCCGGGCACAGGCACGAGATTACTCAATCCACCCAATTCGGATGGCGACAAACCCCACAATCCGCGCATGATAAAGACCGGATGCATGACAAGCAACACGCTCATCGGAAACCGAAGTCGAACTGCCATTGCAATTCGACATCAAAATCGGTGTCGCTGTCGCCCGTGGCATCGTCGTCACGCCACTGGTAACCGGCTCTGAGGCGGAATTGACCGAACCGGGTATCGGTCGTGCGGGAAATCTCGGCGTTCCAGATATCCTGCGGCGTCGCGGAAATCGAGTGGGCGGGCTCGGGGTCGCCATTGCGGTTAATCTCCACGGCGCGCAACAAAATATCCCAATTGTCGCCGTCGGGTTCGACCAGCAACAGCCCCAGAGAGAACATCTTGCCGTCGCCGTCCATTGCGTGGCCAATGACCTCGCCACGGAACCGGTACCCGGTCGGATAGAAACTGTTGTTGTAGGCAATGTTGTATCTTTGCGACACCCATCTCGAGGCATTCTTCAAGCGTGTGGCCACCGCAGTATTGGTCGCTTCGAAATGCCAACGGTAGGCGAAGTCGGCCCAGCGCAAATCGCCCCATCCCTCGAGCCCATAGAGAATCATCCACTCCGATGGACGCGAGTCCAGTTCGTCCTCGGCATAGCCCTGCATGTAGAACGCATAAGGGGCATCGTAAAGCGGCGAATTCCAACGCAGATCAAAACCCGCAAGCTGATTCCCAGGCTCATCGTTGCGGCTCACGCCTTCGTCGCCAAGGTTGGACTTGCCCTTGATCACCTGCCACAGAGAATCGGCGTCGCACGGGCGACCGTCCCCGCACCACTGCGCGGTTCGCGTCACCGCGAACTCGAAGTCATTGAATGGCCGGGCAACGAACCGGAAACCAAGCAGGTTTGCATCGGACACGGCGCGATCATGTTCCAGCTTGCCGTAACTGACAATCGCCCGCCACGCCCCGATCCAGCTCAACCATTTTGTTTTGAATGGCGTGGACAGTCGCCGCTCCAGCGCAATGGTAGGGATTGGCCGCGCGTTGCTGGAATAGGCAAGACTGCCCTCCCAGCCCGGCCCCCACCAGCGATCCATCCAGCCAATCGAGAGCATCGTGTTGCCGAACACTGCCCCCGCGTAAGTGCCATCGTTGCGGGCGTCGGTATTGCCATCGTCGTCTTCGACCAGCTGCCCCTGCAATTTGACGGCAAAGCGCTTGCCCATCCACGCCATGCTGCTCTGCAGTTCCTTTTTCTCCCGCGCGCTGTTGTCAAAAGTCCGCAGCCTGCGCGGGTCGTTCGCCATCGCCGCATATCCTTTAAACGCGAACTCGTCACTACGCCTCTCCAACCGCAGGCGGGAGCGCACGCGCCGCAGCGCCGCGGCCTCGCCGCTGGTGAGTTCACGATTGACCGAAGAGCTGTCGATGCCCTGTGCAATATCAGACCACACCAGCGGCCATGTCGTCACAGGCACATCAATAACGCCGGCGTCAGAAAGCAGTTGAATATCGCTGCGCAAGCGGACATCGCCCGGCGCAAGCCATGGTTCGGCCATGGCGTTCGTCGTCGCTGCGAGGAACAAAAAAACGAAAACCCTGCTGTATGGCTGCTGCTGCCCGTGCATTTTCACCAGGTTGTCGGCTCAGAGCGGACGCAAGGAAAAGAGGGAAACCCGCGGGTCACGCAGGTTCAGGTTTTGCCATAGTAACTCAGATACCACTCGACGAATTTCGCGACACCTTCCTCGACCGGGGTTTGCGGACGGTAACCGACATCGCGAACGAGGTCTTCCACATCCGCCCAGGTATCCGGCACATCCCCCGGCTGCAGCGGCAACATGTTCTTTTCCGCCTCTTTGCCGAGACACTCTTCGATCAGGCCGATGTACTTCATCAGATCGACCGGCTGCTGATTACCGATGTTGTAGAGACGGTAGGGGGCCTGACTGGTGCCCGGGTCCGGCGTGTCGCTCGACCAGTCGGGATTGCCTGCGGCAACATTGTCGAGCGCGTGCACCACACCCTCGGCGATATCTTCAACGTAAGTGAAGTCACGCTTGTGATTGCCATAGTTGAAAACATCGATCGGCTGACCCGCGAGAATATTGCGGGTAAACAGGAACAGCGCCATATCCGGCCTTCCCCAAGGGCCGTATACGGTAAAAAACCTGAGCCCGGTAGTCGGCAACTGGTATAGCGTCGAGTAAGTATGCGCCATCAGTTCATTGGCCTTCTTCGTCGCCGCGTACAGGGACAACGGGTGATCCACATTCTGATGGACCGAGAAAGGCATCGCGGTATTGGCACCATAGACGGAACTGGTCGAGGCATAGACCAGGTGCTCGACCCCGTGATGGCGGCAGCCTTCCAGCACATGCAGGGTACCGACAACATTGCTGTCAACGTAGATGTGGGGATTTTCGATGGAATAGCGCACGCCGGCCTGGGCGGCCAGATGGACGACACGCTGCAACCCCTCGCGGCGGAACAATTGCTCCATGCCGCTGCGATCGGCGAGATCGAGCTTCTCGAAGGAAAATTGCTCATGCGCACGCAAATTCTCGAGCCGTGCCCTCTTCAGATTGACGTCATAATAGTCATTGAGATTGTCCAGCCCTACGACTTCATCGCCCCGCTCAAGCAGCTTCGCCGCAACGAAAGACCCGATAAAACCGGCTGCGCCCGTAACCAGTACCTTCATGGCATTAACCTCGCCCTTTGAAATTCATCCGTCATGATCGCAGTTGTAGCAGCATCACAGACGGCCATCGACCACATCCGCGGGAAACAAGTATTTGACCTCATACAGCACGTGGTTGGTTTTACCCAGCGCGCGTATGCGCTCGGCACCCATCTCCTGGAACTGGCGATGCGACACCGCGAGGATCACAGCGTCATAGCTGTTCTCGACCGGGCTGTCGATGACTTCGATGCCATATTCCAGCCGGACCTCGTCGGCGTTGACCCACGGATCCCAGACATCGACGGCCGCACCGTAATTGCCGAGTTCGTGAATCACATCTACCACACGCGTATTACGGATATCCGGACAGTTTTCCTTGAACGTCAGCCCCATCACAAGAATTCGCGAGGCGCTGACGAGAATGCCGCGGTTCATCATCAGCTTGGCCACCTGCAGCGCGACGTGGAGACCCATATTGTCGTTGATCCGCCGTCCCGCCAGGATCATCTCCGGGTGATACCCGATCTCCTGCGCCTTGTGCGTCAGATAGTAGGGATCCACGCCGATACAATGTCCGCCCACCAGGCCAGGCCTGAATGGCAAAAAATTCCACTTGCTGCCGGCCGCCTCCAGCACCTGCTCCGTATCGATACCCAGCCGGCCGAAAATCATCGCCAGTTCGTTGATCAGTGCAATATTGACATCGCGCTGGGTATTTTCAATCACTTTCGCGGCCTCGGCGACCCTTATGCTCGAGGCGACATGGGTGCCGGCCGCCACGATGCTGCGATACAGTTCGTCGACATAACGGGCCGCAGCGGCAGTAGAGCCGGAAACGACCTTGGTTATCGTTTCCAGCCGGTGCTCCTTGTCGCCCGGGTTGATTCGCTCGGGACTGTAGCCAACAAAGAAATCGCTATTGAAACGAAGTCCCGATAATTGTTCGAGAATCGGTACACAGACCTCCTCCGTGGCCCCCGGGTAGACGGTCGATTCATAAATGACCACATCGCCTTTCCCGAGCGCCTTCGCAACGGTGCGGCTGGCAGACTCCAGCGGCCGCAAATCCGGTCTTTTGTGACGGTCAATCGGCGTAGGAACGGTGACAACAAATGTGTTGCATGCCGCCAGGTCGTCGGCCGATGAGGAGTATGTCAGGTCAGCTACTTCGGCAAGCTCCGCTGCGCTGACTTCCAGCGTGCCATCGCGACCCGAACGTAACTCGGCAACCCGGTTCGCATCGATATCGAAGCCGAGTGTCGGAAACTTGCGGCCAAAAGCAACGGCGAGAGGCAACCCGACATAGCCGAGCCCGATTACCCCGATGCGGGAATCCTGTAAATCAAGCATTGTTCGACTCCTTGTCGGTTTCTTATGCGATCGGCCTCACTGGTCTGCCAAACGGCAACCGCCCGGTTTGGCCACAGCGACGGTGACGACCCCACAGTGTGCCGAATTCCGCTGCGCCGCTACAGGAGATAGATCACAGAAAGCAGTCCGACGATGGTCATCGTGATCGTATACGGCAGTGCCATGATCACCATCCGTCCGTACGACAGGCGGATCAAAGGCGCCAGCGCCGACGTGAGCAAAAACAGAAACGCGGCCTGGCCGTTGGGAGTCGCGACGCTTGGAATATTGGTTCCCGTATTGATGGCGACCGCCAGCAGATCGAATTGCTCGCGGGTGATCGTGCCCGCTTCGAGAGCGTCGTAGACTTCACTGATGTAGACCGTGGCAACGAAAACGTTATCGCTGATCATCGACAGGAAACCATTGGCCAGATAGAAAACCGGCGTCTGCGCCGAACCTTCGAGACTCAGGCCCCAGGCAATGACCGGCGTAAACAGATGCTGTTCATGGATCACCGCAACAATGGCGAAGAACACGACCAGAAGGGCAGTAAAAGGCAGCGCTTCTTCAAATGCATGACCAATCCGATGCTCTTCGGTGATGCCGTTGAAAGCGGTTGCAAGCACGATCACGGTGAGGCCGATCACACCGACCTCAGCAAGATGAAACCCGAGGCCCAGCACCAGCCAAATCGCAACGACACCCTGAACGATCAAAACCGCCTTGTCGCGAACCGTGCGCTTTTCCGCTTCGGCGTTGTCATAGTCGATCAGTACGTTGCGCACCTTTTCCGGCAGCCGCGCACCGAAACCGAACGTGCGAGTAATTTCCAACGCGGCGCAGGTCAGGAGCCCGGTGACGAATACCGGCAGCGACACCGGCGCCATGCGCTTGAAGAACTCGACAAACTCCCAGTCGGCGACCTGTGCGATCAGCAGATTTTGCGGTTCGCCAACCAACGTGGTGACTCCCCCCAGCGCCGTGCCCACCGCGGCATGCATCATCAGGCTGCGCAAAAACGCCCGGAAGTGTTCAAGGTCTTCGCGGAACAACTGCTCGACCTGATTGTCGTCGGCGTTGTCGTGATCGGAGTGGTGAAAATGCTTACCCGAGGCGACCTTGTGGTACACCGAATAAAAACCCATAGCGACGGTAATCACGACCGCCGTCACGGTCAGTGCATCCAGAAACGCCGAAAGCACCGCGGCCACAACCGAAAACAACAGCGACAGGAGGACCTTGGAACGCACGCCCAGGAGAATTTTCGTAAACGTAAAAAGCAACAGTTCCTTGAGAAAATAAATACCGGCCACCATGAAAATCAACAGCATGATGACCGGGAAGTTATGCAGAGTTTCCTCATAGACGGCGAGCGGACTCGCCATTCCAAGGACGACGCCTTCGATCGCAAGCAGCCCACCAGGTTGCAGCGGATAGCACTTCAATGCCATCGCGAGCGTGAAGATAAACTCGCCTACCAGCACCCAACCGGTAAAAAACGGGCCGATGGTATTCAATAACAGGGGATTGACAATCAGGAAGCCGATGATCGTCAGCTTGTACCAGGTCGGCGAATTACCGAGGAAGTTCTCGGTCAGTGCCTGCGACAGCGTTCTTGTCATGTTTGCCCCCGGCCAGCTTCCGCTGCTTCCCTAAAAGCGCGTAAGTGTACGTGTTTTGATTACGGTGGAAAATGTTTTCCACCCTGGCCAGCGCCGTCGCGACACGGTCTCGCCATCACACCGCCGCCACAAGTCACGCCACGGTACTGCAACTGCAAATATTGCGCCTGACGGTCTAGTCGGAACTCCCCGCGGCCGCCTTGTCCAGTCGCGTCCAGACGCAATCGCCGCCGGCAGCCTTGTTAATGGCATCCAGGCAGACGTCGTGCGCACGCAACTCCGACTCACTCGCGCGCAGCACGGCATATTCCAGGCCGGCGCTTCGAGCGACGGGCCGGGCCCCATCCTGGCGCTGACCCGCGCGGTTCTTTTTGCGCCCGAGCGACAGCGTAACCTGCCCACCGGTCATCGTCAGATAGACTTCGGCCAGCAACTGGGCATCGAGCAAGGCACCATGCAGTTCGCGGCGTGAATTGTCTACGCTGTAACGCTTGCACAGCGCATCGAGGCTGTTGCGCTGCCCGGGATGAAGCTTGCGTGCCAGAACGAGGCTGTCCAGCACGGCGCAGAGCGACTCGATGTCGTCACGCCGCGGCTGCAGCATTCTGAATTCGTGATTGATGAATCCAATATCAAACGGCGCATTGTGAATGACGAGTTCGGCGCCGCTGGCAAACTCGACGAAATCGTCAACTATCTCCGCAAAGGTTGGCTTGTCGGCGAGAAAATCGGCCGTCAGGCCGTGGACATCAACCGCGCCCGGGTCGAGGTCTCGCTGTGGATTGATATATTGATGATAGCTGCGGCCGCTCGGACGCCGGTTGAGCAGTTCGATGCAGCCGATCTCGATAATCCGGTGGCCCTGCTCCGGCTCGAGACCGGTGGTCTCAGTATCCAGTACTACCTGTCGCACTATCGTCTCCCAAAACGATCCGGGCTTGGGTCCATCAGCGCCGGGCGAAAATCACTTTCAATCGCCCCCGGCTCGGAACCGCGAGATCGCGGGCCGACAATTCGTATCTGACCGCCATCCGGGTGCCGGCAAGCCCGCTGGCTGCAAAGATCCGGGGCGGAATTCTGAACACCGAACGCATGGCTCCGGGCGCCAGATCGCCGATATTATCACTGATGGAGATCGCGCCGTCGGCACGCATGCTAACGCTCGGATAAGCCTCTCCGGCATCGCAGTCGACTCCCGCGACCCTATCGCCGGGACGGCCGCCCGGCAGCGATCTGGCCACCACAAGCTCCGGCAGGTTCGGCATCAACACGGCCATGGACGCCTCGCGGATCAATGACTCGCCATGATTGAATACGACGAAATCCAGGCTGGCACCATTGTTGACAAACATATGGACCTGGTCTTCGTGCCAGAATCTTTCCGCAGATGCTTCAATCTCGCGCTCCAGCGCCTGACAATCCGCATTGACGTACTCGCTCTCTGCACCGAACAGACGCGCATGGGTAAGGCGTACGATACGTGTCGTGCCACCGCTGGCGGCCACTTGTTTTTCCACTTCGAGCATTTGCCGCAATCGCGCCTGATGGGCCACCGAGGGCAGTTTGGCGACGTCATGCACCGCCACGGTCAGCTCTTTGAGAACGTAGTCGCCGCGAAACCCGACTTCGAGGCTGCTGCCAGGATGCGGCTTGGCCAGTTTCGTCGCAAATATCGACTCGAACTGGCTCCGGCCCATGCGGAAACTTCCCGTTGCCGTTCGAATCCAGCAGTCACCCCGGCGCAGAGCCGCGGAATGGTCGGCCCTCATCATATACGGGCGATCATTGCAGCCGCTGATCTGGATCAGTCCGATGCGCATGCCATCGATTTCATGCGGCAGGTAACGCAGACGCAGCGGCGGCTCGATAAATTCGCGCGCGATATCCTGGTACGAGGGGTCACGGGAAAAATCGCTTTGCGGCACCGGGCAAATCTGCAGCTCATTACCCTGGTCCCTCTCCACCCCGACCACGATCAGTCGGGTGCCCTCGACCTCGGCGTTAGCCAGGGAAATGACGTCGCGCAGAAACACCGCCTGTTCTTTGCCGCGGTAGGGCCGCGGTCGGAAAAGCAGCGCAGTACCGGCACGGCCCGATCGGATGATCTGATCGAGTTTGCTCATCCGATTTCGTCGACACCCCTGTTCGCCAGCCCATCGGCGCGCTCGTTGCCCTCATGGCCCGCATGGCCTTCGACCCAATGCCAGCGCACACAATGACGTGCGGCCGCCGCATCCAGTTCCTGCCACAGATCCTGATTCTTAACCGGCTTGCGATTCGCGGTCTTCCAGCCGCGCCGCTTCCAGTTCTGCATCCAGCGCGTGATACCGTCGCGGACATAAGTCGAATCGGTATACAGGTCTACGTCGCATTCCTGGTTTAGCGCTTCAAGGGCGCGGATCGCCGCTGTCAGCTCCATCCGGTTATTGGTCGTTTCGGGGTCACCGCCCCACAGTTCCTTCTCCTGACCGTTGTATCGCAGCAGGACCCCCCAGCCGCCGGGCCCTGGATTGCCGCGACACGCACCGTCGGTGAAAACCTCGATTGTCTTTCTTGCCATGGGCTGGGGCTGGCTCATGCCACATTCCGGGTTGACGGTTCGGCCAGACCCACGACGGCCGGACGGCGACGGCGCAGGATTCGCCCCACCGGTACGATACGAAAGACCCGCTTGCGCGCGTGCACCACGTAGGCGCACGCGAGACGCGAGCAATAGCGGCTGCCAAGGCGCTCCATCCGATCATTGTGCCCGGTCCATTTCGCAGTGAAAAACGGCAGCGCATAAAAAAACCGCCGTTGTGTCACTGCCTCGTATCCCAGAACCGACAGCCATTCCAGCAAGCGCTTTTGCCGCACGATCTGCAGACAGCCCGGGGGAAACGGCCGCCGCCCCAGCAATCGCCGCAGTCCGAGCGGCCCGACCGGGCTGAAACCCGCCACGATCAGGCGTCCGTCCGCAATTAAAATCCGATCCACCTCCCGCAACACCTGGTGCGGATCGGCGGAGCGTTCGAGCGTGTGGGGCAGCAAAACCGCGTCGACGCTATGGCCCGCAACCGCCAGGTGCTCCGGTTCCGCGCACAGATCGGCGGAATCGGGCCGAACATCGAGCAATGCGCTACGTCGGGTCCGGGCTGCCTTCAGAAATGCCTCCGCGCGACCCCATTGCCCGATCTGCAACAGTTGCGTACCGAATACATCCTCCAGTACGTCGCTGACAGCGCGAAGCTCCAGATCCATCAGGCTCTGCCCCAACGGGCCATCGAGCCAGGCTTCGAGTTCAGTATCTAAATCGACCATAGGCAGGAAAGCATACCGCCAGATCGGCCCCGGTCACAGCGCCCGGGCGGAGTAAATGTGTGACCGCGGTCCCACAACCCGGCACAATCTGACGCCATAATTGCGCCAGATTATGTTGACCCGCCCGCCCCGCTCTCCGGTAGGATATGTCGTTATGCTCGAAGTTACCGCAGTACCGGCCTTTCAGGACAATTACATCTGGCTGATCCACGGCGCCAGCGATCGCAATCATGTCGCTGTCGTGGATCCCGGCGATGCCACACCCGTTTTGTCCGCTTTAGAGGCGGGCGGTTTGCACCTCGCCGCGGTCCTGATCACACATCACCACCCGGACCACATCGGTGGCGTAGCCGCGATCACCGCCGCCCACCCCGCGCCGGTGTTTGGACCCAGTGCCGAGCGTATCGGTGTCGTCGAGCATCGTCTCGCAGAGGGTGATCACGCCGACCTGCCCTCACTGGGGCTAACATTTCAGGTGCTGGATGTTCCGGGCCACACTTCCGGGCATATTGCCTATGTCGGTCACGGTAGCGTGTTCTGCGGCGATACGCTGTTTGTCGGCGGATGCGGACGCCTGTTCGAGGGCACGCCCGCCGAAATGACACAGTCCCTGGGCAAGCTCGCGGCCCTGCCCGCAGCGACACGGGTCTACTGCGCCCATGAATACACGCTGGCAAATCTGCGCTTTGCGCAGGCAGTCGAACCGGGCAACGACGAACTTGCGGCATTCACCGCGCGGGCAAAAAGCGACCGTGCGCGGGGCATGCCAACGGTTCCGAGCACGATTGCCGCCGAGCGTGCAATCAATCCTTTCCTGCGCTGCAGCCAGCCGTCGGTTCGTGCCGCGGCGGAGGCGCGATGTGGCCGGACGCTCGCGGGCGAAGTCGAGGTATTCGGCGCTATCCGGCAATGGAAAGACAGCTTCTGATCGATGAACTCTGGACAAACTGGACGACGATGACAGACCTGAAATCAGACCAGCAGAAGCGGTGCAACCGCGCCATGCCGCCGCGACATACGAGCCCCGCGGCAAGTGCCGGCAGCGAGCCTGCCGCCGCGCTACGAAACAAATCGGCGGCCGCGGCCACATGGCTGGGAATTGTGCTTTTGGCCCTTCCGCCAACCGCGGCGCAGAGCGAGCCAGCGGTAGCTTCGATCGTGCCGGGTGCAAACACCTCAGCCAGTACCCGGCACAACCACCAGATTCTGACTTATCCGGGGATCCGGCTGGCAATGCCCACGGCGGCCCCGGCCACACTCAGCGCCGAACCGGCACCAGCCCATACGGATATCATCGACAGGATCCGAGACGGCTTTGCGATGCCGCATGAAGAACGCCGTGCAGTAGAGTCACAGCGCAACTGGTATGCACGCCACCCCGACTACATGCAGCGGGTGCTGACGCGATCGCAACGCTATCTTTTCTGGATTGTCGAAGAAGTCGAACGGCGTGGTATGCCTACCGAACTTGCGCTCCTGCCAATCGTTGAAAGTGCCTTTGACCCTTTCGCCTACTCTCATGGCCGTGCCGCGGGCCTTTGGCAGATCATTCCGGGCACCGGAAAACGTTTTGGCCTGAAACAAAACTGGTGGTACGACGGGCGACGCGACCCGGTCGCCAGCACTCGGGCGGCACTGGACTATCTCGAAAAACTGCACGCCGATTTCGATGGTGACTGGCTGCTGGCAGTAGCGGCCTACAACTCCGGCGAAGGCAACGTCATGCGCGCTCAGCGGCGCAACCGCAAGGCGGGCAAGCCCACCGATTTTTGGAATCTCAGGTTACCGGTGGAAACCCAGGCCTACGTGCCGAAGCTACTGGCGCTGCAACAACTCGTCGCCGATCCCGCGCGTTTTGGCCTGGAGCTTCCAACCGTGGCCAACCGGCCGTATTTCACCGTGGTCGAGCTATCAGCACAGATCGATCTTGCGCTGGCGGCCGAACTGGCCGGTGTGGAGATGGACGAACTGTACGCGCTGAACGCCGGTTTCAACCGCTGGGCCACGGATCCCGACGGACCCATGCGTCTGCAAATACCGGTAGCGGCGACTGAGCGATTTCGCAACGGCCTGGCAGCGTTGCCGGAGAGTCAGCAGGTCCGCTGGGTACGCTACAAAATTCGCAGCGGAGATGCGCTGAGCCTGATCGCCAGGCGCCACGACACCACCGCAGACGTTCTGCGTCAGATAAATGACATTCGCGGTAATAATATCCGCGCAGGCGACTATCTGATGATCCCGACCGCTACGCGAAGCCTGGACCAATACTCACACAGCGCGCCGGAGCGGCTGGCGAGGCTCCAGGACAAACCGCGCGGTGCCAACCGGAGCATTCACGTTGTCCGCAATGGTGAGAGTCTCTGGACAATCAGCCAGCGTTATGGAGTCGGCACACGATCGCTGGCGAAGTGGAACGGCATGGCTCCCGGAGATACTCTCTCGGTCGGCCGCAAACTCGTCGTCTGGAGCGGCAAGAGCGGCGCGAGCAAAAACGCCAGCGGCAAGGTCCGCAAGGTTCACTACACGGTTCGCAAGGGCGACTCGCTTGCCCGAATCGCTGGCAAGTTTCGGGTCACGATCGCAGATCTGAAAAACTGGAATCAATCGCTGGCCGGCGAGAAATACCTGCAACCGGGCCAGCGCCTCGTCATGTATGTCGATGTCACGCGCCAGTCAGGGGTGTAGCTCCGGGGTTGGCCGTTGCACCAGGTGTTTGTGCTGTCCTGAACCGGGACAATCTGCGCTGGTGCAGAACGGGACGGGATTGGCCTGACAGCGTAAATGGCACTCAGGACTCGATTCCGAGACAGCCGAGATAGCGCCGCGCTACTGACTCGGCATCAAATCGCGCAATATGGCGGGCCACAAGCGCAGTTTCCGGCGCCCGCATTTGCAGCGACTGCTCAAGCGCTGCGGCGAAGGCGGCCACGTCTCCATTCGGCACCAGCAAGCCGAGCCGGCCATCCCGCAGGATCTCGCGCGGACCATGCGGACAATCCGTTGCCACGACCCGTGCCCCCAACGCAAGCGCCTCCGCAATGGCAAGACCGAATCCCTCATGCACCGAACAATGCGCAAACACGTCACAGGCGCGATAAAACGGATACGGATTCTGCTGCCAGCCGGGCAGATCGACATCGGCGGCAATACCGAGCTGGTCAACGAGTTGCTCCAGCCGCGGCCGATCCTTGCCATCGCCGATGATGATCAGCCGCACAGGCCGCTGTTGCCGCAGCCGGTGAAACGCTCGCAATACGCTCTCGAAGTCTTTCTGATCGCGCTGCAGCCGCCCGGCACTGACGATCACCGGCACAGATCGCGGGCCTCGCAGCCAGCGATGATCAGGGCGCTGTGCCTGAGCTCTGAGCTGCGATTGTGACGGCAACGGATTGTAGGTGACGTCGATCCGATCCGGCGGCACGCCGGAAAGCTCCGCGAAAGCCATTGCCGCACCGCGCGACACAGCAAAAATCCGATGGTTTTTCCGGTAGACCTCGCGATAGTGGCGAAGCTGGCCGCGCCGATCTTCCTCATTTTTAAGCTGCAGTGGAATGGAATAGGTGTCGTGAACAATGCTGCTTATCTCGCTGCGCAATCGCAGTATCCGCCTGGCGTTCAGGGCCGCCAAGTTGGAGCGGCGGTCGTTGGTCAGAATGTGGTGCGGTCGGCGCCGGGCGAAAAAAGCGAGCAGGCGCATAAAGCCGGGAAACTTCATGATACTGCCCGTGCTGACGGCCCTTACGTTGTCGGGAAGCGGCGCCACCGCCAGGTGCAGCGGCCGCTCGCAGACTATCGCAACCTCTATGCCTCGCCGCTCGAACTCCCGCGCCAGGCGGCTCACAACGATGCCGACGCCACCAGCCAGCGATCGCAACTGGAAAACCACGCTCTGACGTTTATTATCTGTCATCCCCGGATCACATCTTCGGCCGATGCACGATGCCGTAGCGACTCAACCACGTTCTCACCAATCCATGCTCTGTATCAATCCGTACCCGCGATGCGATAATGCCACGGCCAAAAACAAAGGGGACACACAAATGGGCTTCATGGCCGGCAAACGCGCATTGATCGTCGGGCTTGCGAGCAAGCGATCCATCGCCTGGGGAATTGCGCAGGCAATGGCTCGCGAGGGTGCGGAACTCGCGTTCACCTACCAGACAGACAAGCTGCAACCGCGAGTCGAAAAAATGGCGGCCGAGCTCGGGTCCAGACTCGTTTACCCGATGGACGTGGCTTACGACGAACAAATTGATGCGGCGTTTGCGGGCATCAGCGAAGCGTGGGACGGACTGGATATCGTTGTGCACTCGGTTGGCTACGCTCCGCGCGAGGAACTCGCGGGTGGTTTCGTTGACAGCACGACCCGCGACGGTTTCCGGATTGCTCACGATATCAGTGCCTATAGTTTCGTCGCCCTCGCCAAGGCCGCCAAACCGTTGCTGCAGCAACGTCACGGCGCGCTGCTGACTTTGTCCTATCTTGGCGCTGTGCGCGCTATCCCGAGCTACAACGTGATGGGGCTGGCCAAAGCCAGCCTCGAGTCGGCGGTACGATTCCTCGCCTATGACATGGGTCCCGACGGCATCAGGGTCAACGGCATATCCGCCGGACCCATCAAGACGCTGGCAGCGTCCGGCGTTGCAGGACTGAGAGGCATGCTGAACGAATTTGAAAAGGTCTCGCCGTTGCGCCGCAACGTCAGCATCGAAGACGTCGGCAATGCAGCGGCCTTCCTGTGTTCGGATCTTGCGGCCGGCATCACCGGGGAAATCCTCTACGTCGATGCGGGATTCAATATCGTCGGTATGTCGCTGCACGACTAGGCACGAGCGGCTCGGTATCGGTCAGGCCTGCCGGGCGTCCTCCGTCTCGGTCAGTATTCCGGTTTCGCCCTCGCTGCGGGCGATAATCACCGCACCGCAGGAATCACTGAACACATTTACCGATGTCCGGAACATATCCAGCAAGCGGTCCACGGCGAGAATAACTCCCACTGCTTCAAGCGGCAGGCCAATGGCCGACAGAATAATTGTGATCGCAACGAGACTTGCGGCGGGTATCCCCGCAACCCCGATCGATGTAAGCAGCGCAATCAGCAGAATCGTAAACTGGGTTACGAACGTCAGTTCCAGGCCGAAGGCCTGGGCAATAAAAATCGCGGCTACACATTCGTACAGGGCGGTCCCGTCCATGTTGATGGTTGCCCCCAGCGGCAGCACGAAACTCGATACGCGGTTGGACACTCCGGCATTGTCGCGGACGCACTCGATCGTCAAAGGCAGCGTTGCCGATGATGACGCGGTCGAAAAAGCGGTCAGCAACGCAGTGACCATGGCCTTGTAATGGCGCAGCGGATTGACCCGGCCCAGCGTTGCCAGCAGCAGCGGCAATGTCACGAAGGCGTGGAATGACAGGCTCAGCACCACTGTCATAAAAAACAGGCCGAGTGACTGGACAAGACTGCCGAGGTCCTCCTGCCCGATCCCGGCCACGACCTTCGCAACCAGCGCGAATACGCCGATGGGCGCGAATTTCATGACTAGCTCGGTCAGCTTCATCACGATCTCGTAGACACCGCACCAGAACTTGTACTGAACCTGGGCGTACTCGTCGCCAATGCGGGTCATATAGAAGCCATACAACAGGCTGAAGAAGATCAATCCCAGCAACTGGCCGTTGGCCGCGGCAGCCACGATATTGGGCGGGATCATGCTCAGAAAGACGTTGGTCAGCGATGACGCATCGTGATTACCGACCTTTTCCGTCACGTCTGCGGCATGTTCGGCCGACAACCCCAGAATCTCGCGCGCCGGTTCGCCGCCGACAATACCGGGCTGGACGATGTTAACCGCAAGGATGCCAACGACTATCGCCAGGAAACTGGTCATCATGTAATACGCAAACGTCTTGCCCCCGAGCCGGCCCAGCGCTTCGGACGATCCGATCCCGGCAATGCCCGTGATGATCGACGAAGTAATAATCGGGACAATCAACATCCGCAGCGCGTTGAGAAACATGCTGCCAGTAAAGTCGTAGGCGGCGAGAAGGCTGACGCCAAGCAAGCGCGTTTCAGGATCGGTAAGTAACCCCGCTACGACGGCAAGAATCAGGGCCAGAAAAATCTGCGTGTGGAGCTTGAGGCGAAGCAAGTTCATCTGCGGGCAGAGTCCGAAACAGGTCGCCTTACGCCGCGAGCGGACGCGCACCCGGCATTCGGCCCGCAATCGGGCGCCTTGTTACTCGAACTCGGGATCCGGATCAGGATCGGACTGTCTCCTCCACCGGCGCGCCGGTGAGTACGCGTTCTTCTCCTTCCAGGCGAGCAACGATTACAGCGCAACAGGCGTCGCCGAGAATATTGATACTGGTACGCGCCATATCGAGAATCCGATCAAAAACGAAGAGCACCCCGATCGCCTCAACCGGCAGGCCGACGGCGCTCAGGATAATCGCAATGGCAACGAGAGATGCCGACGGGATTCCGGCAACGCCGACGGACGTAACAAGCGCGATAACAACGATCGAAAACTGCACTCCGAAGCTGAGCGTCAAGCCGTAAGCCTGGGCAATAAACATCGCCGCAACGCACTCGTAAAGTGCCGTACCGTTCATATTGACCGTGGCGCCAAGTGGCAGAACGAAACTGGAGATGCGATTGGAGACGCCGGCCTTTTTCTCGACACAGTCCATCGTGATCGGCAATGTTGCCGACGACGAAGCCGTGGAGAACGCGGTCAAAAGTGCCGGGGCAACGGCCCGGTACAAAGCAAGCGGACTGACCCGGCCCACTATGCGCAGCAGAGTCGGCAAGGTAATGACAGCGTGGAAAAGCAGCGCCGCAAGGACAGTCAGGGCAAAAACGATAAGAGGTGCGGCCGCATCGAATCCGGTTTTCGCAACGGTCCGCGCGACCAGACCGAACACGCCGATCGGGGCAAACAACATCACCCACTCGGTCATCCGCATCATTACGTGGAAAACCGCATCCCAAAAGCGGAACAGCGGATCGGCCGTTTCATGACCCAGCCGGGTCATGAAGAAACCAAACAGGATGCTGAAAAAAATCAGCCCCAGCATCTCACCGTTTGCGGCGGCCTCGATGATGTTGGGTGGCACCATGCGCAGAAATATTTCGACGATATCTCCGGCGCCTTTTTCTCCGACTTTCGCGGCAACGGCACCGGCATCCGCTGACAGCGCAAGCAACTCCTGAGCCGGCTCACCATCGACGAGGCCTGGCTGCACCGTGTTGACAAGAACCAGGCCTACCAGAATTGCCGAAAATGTCGTAATGGCGTAGAAAAGAAGGGTCTTGCCGCCGAGCCGCCCCAGATCGCCCGAAGACCCGATCCCAGCCACACCGACAATGATCGACGAAGCTATCAACGGCACGATGAGCATCTTCAGCGCGTTGATAAAAAGCGTGCCGACAAAATCGAACACATCGTAGAACGCGACGCCGAACACGCCGGTGTCCTCGCCGACCAGGTGACCAATAATCGCGGCAAGAATAATCGCGATCAGGATCTGCCAGTGTAATTTGAGTTTGAACATGATCGCGGCGGCGCCGTCCTACAACTGCTCGTCTTCTATTTCGAATACCTGGACGTTCGCCTTTCTGCGCAATTCGGTTACATAAGCGGCAAATGCCGCGTCACTGCTCATTTGCGCCAGCGCATCGCGCTCCTGCAGGCGCTGCTCTCGCAATCCGCCTTCGGGATCGCCGGGGCGAACGCCGGTTATCGCAAAAATTGCGTAGTCACCGCTGGCAAGCTCCAGCCCCGACACGGTCGGCGACGCGCCCGGCTTGGCGGCACGGAATATCTCGGCCAGCAATTCCGCGGGCAGCGCACTGTCACGGCGCCCGACTGCACGCGATGCGTGGTACTCGGCGCCGGTTTCGGTCGCCAGATCTTCCAGGGTCCCGCCGCCGTCGCGCATTCTTTCGAGCAACGCCTCACCGGCTTCACGCGCTCGCTCGCGGGCGAGTGTCAGCGCCAGCGTCGACTCGATCTCGCCGCGAACGTCTTCGACAGAGCGCTGCTGCGGCAACTTGTGGTCCGTGATGCGCAACACAATTGCCCGGCGATCAGACAATTCGATAAGCGGGCTGTTCTCGTTATCCTCGAGCACGGGTGTACTGAACGCGGCTTCCGCTACCGCCGGAAACGCGGCCAGTTCGCCGCCGCCGGCACGGCTGAAGTCTTCGATCTGTTTTATCGCCACGCCGAGCGCAGCTGCAACGGTGTCCAGTTCGTCAGGACTTTCGAATGATTTCTCGGCCAGCGTCTCGGCGCGCTCGTAGTAAGCCGTTTCTGATTGCAACTCGCGATACTCCGCGTCAATCTCTTCGCGCACGTCCGCGAAAGATCGCCCCGTGCTCGCCTCGATCTGGTCGAGGCGCAGCACATGGAAGCCGAAATCGGAACGCACAGGACCGCGGATCTCGGCCTCCTGCATTTCGAAGATCGCATCCTCCAATGGACCCTCAAATACACCACGTTCAATCCAGTCCAGATCGCCGCCCTGCGCCGACGTGGCCAGATCCTCCGAGTACTCCTGCGCGAGTTCGGCAAAATCCTCGCCGCCCTGCGCCCGTTCGGCCAGCTCGTTGGCCCGTGTCTCGGCAGCACCCTCCTCGTCACCGAACTCGATCAGAATATGCCGCGCCCGACGCCGCTCCGGCGTCGCGTAGCGGAGCTTCACCGTTTCGTAGTACGCAAGGAGATCTTCTTCGGACACGTCCACGGCAGCGGCTACTTCGTCTGCATTGACCTCGACATACTGCAGCGTGACCGATTCGGTGGTCATGAAGCGGTCGCGGTTGTCTTCGTAAAACGCATTAATTTCCTCGTCCGACAATTCGAGTTGATCGAGGAACCCATCGGCAGCGACAACCGCATACGCGACATCCCGTTGCTCCTCCAGCAATTCAACGAAGCGACGGGTTTCTGCCGTGGTGGCAAAACCTGATGAAACAATGCCCTGGCGCAACTGCTCCTGGGCAAGCGCCCGGCGTTGTTCCTGCTCGAAGCGGGTCGGCGAGTAATTGTTCGACGCAAGGGTTGCCTTATAAGCATCCATTGAAAACTGGCCGCCCACCTGGAACGCCGGGAGGCTGCGAATATACTCGGTCAAGGCCGCATCGCTGACGCGATAGCCATCATCGCGCGAACGCTGTTCCAGCACCGTACTACGAATAAACCCGTCCAGCGTGTTCTGCCTGACTTCGGCCCGCAACTCCGGGGTTAGGTCGTCCCGGTAGTACCGCTGCAGTTCGCTCAACTGATTCTGATAAGCAGAACTGAACCTGGAATTCGGAATCTCTTCGCCGTTTACCTTAGCCACGAAATCGCGGTTGAAAAAACCGAAATCGATTCCCCAGAAAACGAAAGCGATAGCGATAAGCGCGAGCACGGTGATGGCAATCGGCCCGGATGATTTTTCTCGAATGTTTTGCAGCATGATTTTGTCTGATTACATCGCCCCGAGAGGCGGAAAATTAACGGAAGCCGGGAAGCTTAACTGAAAAGCGGCCACATGGCAGCGCCCGGCGTCAATCTGGCAGGCACTGCCCGGCATTTCGTCCGTCCGCAACACAACAGAGCGACCCGGCTGCTGGCTGCAGCAAAAAGGGCGCCCGATTGGGCGCCCTCTCTATTTGGCGGAGCGGACGGGACTCGAACCCGCGACCCCCGGCGTGACAGGCCGGTATTCTAACCAGCTGAACTACCGCTCCGAATCCTGGTGGGTGCTGAGGGGATCGAACCCCCGACCTTCGCCTTGTAAGGGCGACGCTCTCCCAGCTGAGCTAAGCACCCTGCTACTGGGAGGCGCGCTAGTTTACGGCATCCTTCAGGCCTTTGCCAGCCTTGAAACCCGGAACGTTACTGGCCGCAATCTGGATCGGTTGGCCGGTCTGTGGGTTGCGTCCGGTGCGGGCTTCACGGCGTTTTACGCCGAAGGTTCCGAAACCGATAAGCGAAACCTGGTCACCACTTTTCAGTGCGCCAGTAATGCTGTCCAGTACTGCCTCGACAGCCCTCGATGCATCTGCCTTGGACAAATTCGCGGCAGTGGCGACGGCGTCAATAAGCTCACCCTTGTTCATGTAGTACTCCCCAAATGATCTGGAATGTGATTGAAACCGGCCGGAGATCACTGCGACCGGACTTGTGGCTTCCCGGCGAAACACTTTCGCCCTGGCGCTTCGAACCCTGTTTACACAAACGCGGCCCCCTGCAGGCAAGCCGCGGCACCAAGCTTAAGACATGGGAATTGCCCGCTTTATAGCAAGGGCAAAAAAGAACTGTCAACAAACCGGGCAATGCAGCCCGGTGCATCCCTCAATGGGCATGCACCGTTTCTGCTTTGCCCGGGTCCGCAGACTTGCTGCCGGCGTCTTCCTCCGGGCCGGTTTCCTCGCCCGCCGGGACCGGCATATGCACCAGCGCATGCTCAAGGACCTCGTCTACCCATTTCACGCAATGAATGTTCAGTTTGTCCTTGATGTTCTTCGGTATTTCCACGAGGTCCTTCTCGTTCTCATGCGGAATCAACACCGTGGTTATGCCGCCGCGGTGAGCTGCCAGGAGCTTCTCCTTGAGCCCGCCGATCGGCAGCACCTCGCCACGCAATGTGATCTCACCCGTCATCGCAACATCCGATCGCACCGGGATCTTCGTCAGTGCCGATACCAACGCCGTGCACATGCCAATTCCCGCGCTGGGACCATCCTTCGGCGTCGCCCCCTCGGGCACATGGACATGGAGGTCAAATTTCTGATGGAACTCGGTGTCGATACCGAGCACTTTCGCCCGGCTGCGCACGACGGTCATGGCCGCCTGAATCGACTCCTGCATTACATCACCGAGCTGGCCGGTATGAATCAGCTTGCCCTTGCCCGCAACTATCGCCGCTTCGATCGTCAACAGTTCGCCGCCGACCTCGGTCCAGGCCAGACCGGTCACCTGACCCACCTGGTCACGCTCCTCGGCGAGTCCGAACCGGAACCGGCGGACACCCAGATAACGATCGAGGCTTTTCGGAATGACCCTGACTTTCTTGCGCGCTGGCTTGAGTAACAGATCCTTGACGACTTTGCGGCAAATCTTCGCAATTTCGCGCTCCAGATTCCGCACTCCCGCCTCCCGCGTGTAATGCCGGACGATGTCGAGCAAGGTCGAATCGCTGACAACGAGTTCGTCTTTCTTGAGACCGTTTGCTTCCTTTTGCTTGGGCACGAGATAACGACGTGCAATGTTCATTTTTTCGTCTTCCGTGTAGCCCGGCAGACGAATCACCTCCATGCGGTCGAGCAATGGGGCCGGAATATTGAGACTATTGGCGGTGCACACGAACATCACCTCGGACAGGTCGAAATCGACCTCGAGGTAGTGATCGGCGAACGTCGCATTTTGCTCCGGATCAAGAACCTCGAGTAGCGCCGAAGAGGGATCGCCGCGAAAATCCATTGACATCTTGTCGATTTCATCGAGAAGGAACAGCGGGTTACGCACGCCGACCTTGCCGAGGTTTTGCAGGATCTTCCCCGGCATCGAGCCGATGTAGGTCCTGCGGTGGCCGCGAATTTCGGCCTCGTCGCGAACGCCGCCGAGCGACATGCGGACGAACTTGCGATTGGTCGCCCGCGCGATACTCTGTCCGAGCGAGGTCTTGCCCACGCCCGGAGGACCGACGAGACAGAGGATCGGTCCCTTGAGTTTCTTGACTCTCTGTTGCACCGCCAGGTACTCGACGATGCGCTCCTTGACTTTTTCGAGACCAAAGTGGTCCTCGTCGAGGATTTGCTCGGCATCGACGAGATTGTTGAGAATCTTGGTCCGCTTCTTCCACGGCGCCTTCAACAACCAGTCGATGTAATTCCTGACCACCGTGGCTTCCGCCGACATCGGTGACATCAGCATCAGCTTGTTGAGTTCCGAGGTCGCCTTTTCACGCGCCTCTTTGGGCATCCCGGCTTTTGCGATTTTCTGCTCGAGCTCCTGGATTTCGTTTGGCGCGTCTTCCATTTCACCGAGTTCTTTCTGAATCGCCTTCATTTGCTCATTCAGGTAGTACTCGCGCTGGCTTTTTTCCATCTGCTGCTTGACCCGCCCGCGGATCCGCTTCTCGATTTGCAGCACATCGATCTCACCCTCAATCAATGTCAGCACATGCTCGAGGCGATCGCGGACATCCTGTATCTCCAGGATCCGCTGTTTCTGATCGAGTTTGAGCGACATGTGGGCGGCGACCGTGTCGGCGAGACGCCCGGGCTGGTCGATTCCGGCAAGCGAAGTCAAAATCTCGGGCGGCACTTTCTTGTTGAGTTTGACGTATTGCTCAAACTGCGAAATCACCGAGCGGGTCAGAACGTCGACTTCGCGTTCGTCATAGTCATCCGATTCGGGAAGCAACGTCGTCCGTGCCGAAAAATGCTGATCCAGATGTAACGAATCGATGCGCGCCCGCTCACCGCCCTCTACCAGTACCTTCACGGTGCCGTCGGGCAGTTTCAGGAGTTGCAGAATCGTGGCGAGCGTTCCGAGGCGATAGATGTCGTCGGCCCCCGGCTCATCGACGTCGGCCTCTCTCTGGGCGACCAGCAATATCTGCTTGCCTGCCTGCATAGCCTGATCCAACGCGCTGATCGAGCGCTCCCTGCCGACAAACAGCGGAATCACCATATGCGGATATACAACCACATCGCGCAACGGCAGAACCGGCGTGGTCTGCGAAAGATCATCGACGTTGAGGGTAATGCTGGATTCTTCTGACACTAGGTCTCACCTCGATAAAACTGGCAATCGGCCATTACGGCCGGTGTGGCGTTACCGCCGCTTGCTTGGCCCCGGGAGGCGCTGCTTAGGGGAGATTATGGGGTCAAGCGCCGACTTCTCAACCAGGCGGCCACCAGGTGGCCCGCAACCGGGTCAACTTCCCGAGCCGGCCGGCCGGCGCCGCTCTTCAACCGCGGTCAGCTGCGTATCTTCGGATTCGTAGATCACGTACGGCTTGGTTTCACCGCTGACGACCGCCTCGTCGACCACCACCTTGGTGGCATTCGTCATCGCCGGCAAGTCGTACATGGTATCGAGCAGCACATTCTCGAGAATGGTACGAAGACCACGCGCACCGGTTTTGCGCTCCATCGCCTTGCGCGATACTGCGCGCAGTGCATCCTCACGAAAATCGAGATCAACACCCTCCATCTCGAACAGGCGGCGGTACTGCTTGGTCAACGCATTTTTCGGCTCGACCAGTATACTGACCAGCGCGTCCTCATCGAGTTCCTCGAGCGTCGCCACGACCGGCAACCGCCCCACGAACTCGGGAATCAACCCATACATAATGAGGTCTTCAGGTTCGACGTCGTAGAGCACCTCGCCGACGCTGCGCCCCTGGTCGCTGCTCTGGACCTCGGCAACAAAGCCAATGCCGCTTTTGGCAGAGCGGTTCTGGATGATCTTCTCGAGACCGGCAAATGCCCCACCACAAACAAACAGGATGTTGCCGGTATCGACCTGCAGGAACTCCTGCTGCGGGTGCTTGCGCCCACCCTGCGGAGGCACCGAAGCGACCGTGCCTTCAATCAGTTTCAGCAGAGCTTGCTGCACACCTTCACCCGAGACATCGCGGGTAATCGACGGATTGTCGGACTTGCGTGAAATCTTATCGATCTCATCGATGTAGACAATACCGGTTTGCGCCTTATCTACATCGTAGTCGCATTTCTGCAGCAGCTTCTGGATGATGTTCTCAACGTCCTCACCGACATAACCGGCTTCGGTCAGGGTCGTCGCATCGGCGATGGTAAAGGGAACATTCAGCATCCGCGCAAGCGTTTCTGCCAGCAGGGTCTTGCCGCATCCGGTCGGCCCAATCAGCAGGATATTGCTCTTCGCCAGCTCGATGTCACCGCCCTTGCCACCGTCACCGGTCCGGTTCTGCAGCCGCTTGTAATGATTGTAGACAGCGACGGAGAGCACTTTCTTGGCCCGTTCCTGACCGATAACATACTCATCCAGAACGTCTTTTATCTCATGCGGCTTGGGCAGCTTATCGCGGGTCTGCTCGGAATGATCCTCGAGTTCCTCGCGGATTATGTCATTGCACAGCTCGACGCATTCGTCACAAATAAACACTGACGGCCCGGCAATGAGCTTGCGCACCTCATGCTGGCTCTTGCCGCAAAAGGAGCAGTATAAAAGCTTGCCGTCGTCACTCTTGCCGCGCGTCTCGTCTGTCATCTGTACCCCGGGTCGGAACCCTACGTTATGAACACAGGTTTATAGCATGCACCGCCACTACAAGGCAAAGTGAGGGCATGTCGAAGTAAATCAATAAAACGCCCGTAACAATCTGTATTTAATCGGCTTTATCTTCCGATTCAACAAGGGGGCCGGAACGCTTGTCGAGAACGATGTCGATAAGCCCGTAATCGACCGCCTCCTCCCCGCTCATGAAATAATCGCGGTCGGTGTCGTGTCTGATCTTGTCAATATCCTGACCGCTGTGCTGAGCCAGGATGACGTTCAGCTGATCGCGCGTTTTCAAAACCTCACGGGCGTGGATATCGATGTCAGAGGCCTGCCCCTGGAACCCGGCAATCGGCTGGTGAATCATTACCCGCGAGTGCGGCAGGGCAAAACGCTTGCCCTTGGCTCCGCCTGCCAGCAGGACTGCGCCCATACTCGCTGCCTGACCGACACAAATGGTGCTGACTTCGGAGCGGATGAACTGCATGGTGTCGTACACGGACAAGCCTGCACTGACCACGCCACCCGGCGAGTTGATGTAGAGGTGAATGTCTTTTTCCGGATTCTCCGACTCCAGGAACAGGAGTTGGGCCACCACCAGATTGCAGACGTGGTCGTCAACCGGGCCGACCATGAAAATCACGCGCTCTTTGAGGAGCCGTGAGTAAATGTCGTAGGCACGCTCGCCACGCGCGGTTTGCTCCACTACCATCGGAACCAGATTCAGGGCCTTGGTATCCATAGGGTCATTTGTCTCCACGTATGCGCTTTCGTTATCCCGCCGCAACAAGCGCCGGGCTCAGGCCTGCGCCGCGCCGAAGTTCATCAGTTCGGCGAAGCTGGCTTTCTTGTCCTTGACCTTGGCCCGCTCCAGCAACCAGTCGACGACCTGGTCCTCAAGCACCATCATCTCGATCTGTGCCTTGAGCTGCGGGTTCGAACGGTAGTACTGCGCGACCTTTTCACTTTCCTCGTGTTCGGCGCTCATCTCGTCGATGCGGGCTTCGACGCGCTCCTGATCAGGCTCGATTTTCTCCTGCTGTATCAACTGGTTGATAATCAACCCCAGCGCAACGCGCATCCGCGCCTGGTCTTCGAACGGCTCCCGCGGCGGCAGCTTCGAATGGTCGCTGATACCCATCCGCTTGGCCGCGTCATGCTGCATGCTGTGGATTTCCTGGTCCACCAGTGCCTGCGGCAACTCGACATCGTTGGCCGCGCGCAGACCCTCCATCACGTTCTGTTTCATTTGCATGCGGACGGTACGCTCGAGCTCGCGTTGCATGTTGGCGCGGACCTCCGTCCTGAACGCCTCGACACCACCCTCCGCCACGCCAAACACCTTGAAGAAGTCGTCATCGAGCTCGGGCAGGAACTGCTCTTCGACCCGCGCGACGCTGACGTCGAACTTCGCATCCCTGGCGGCAACCTTGGCCACCGGATAGTCGTCGGGGAAACGCACATCGACAGCTTTTTCGTCGCCGGCTTTCAGCCCCTTGAGCGCCTGTTCGAAATCGGGAATGGTTTCGCCCGCGCCCAGCACCACCGGGACGTCCTCGCCGACGCCGCCATCAAACACTTCGTCGTCGATTGTGCCGCGGAACGTCACGACCAGACGATCGCCGTCGTCGCCCGCGCGGTCGACCTCGCGCCACTCCGCGCGCTGTTTGCGCAGGTTGGCAATCATCGCATCGAGATCCGAGTCGGTGATTTCCGCCACCGGGCGCTCCACTTTCAGCTTGGCCGCGTCTCCGACCTCGAACTCGGGGTAAACCTCGATCACCGCGGTGAAATCGAGATCCTCGCCCTGCTCCGTGTTGTGCGGCTCCAGACGCGCGTTGCCAGCGGGGCGCAACTGCTCCTGGGTAATGGCCTGGTTGTAGGACGTCTGCATCACCTCGGACAAAACCTCCTGGCGCACCTGGGGGCCGTACTGCTGGCGCAGGACCTTGAGCGGTGCCTTGCCGGGCCGGAATCCCTTGATTCGCGCCTTCTGCCCAACGCTCAAAAGCCGCTTCTCGATCTCGGACTCGATTTCTGCCGAATCCACCTGAATACGAACCCGACGTTCCAGGCCGCCACCGGCCTCCACGGACACCTGCATGATTTTCCCTCGTTCAAAAACCGACGTGCGCTGCTCTTGCAGCGCACTGTGACAGTCAACTGTTGGTGCGAAAGGAGAGACTCGAACTCTCACGGGCTATGCCCACAGGAACCTAAATCCTGCGCGTCTACCAATTCCGCCACTTTCGCTGGAAATGGGGACTGGCCGGAAGCAGTGGGCTGTCGACCCGAGCATCTCACTCCCCGAACGGCACAGTATATCAACTGTACGCGGTATGGCATAAGCCCGGTTGGCGCGAGTCAGCGCCGCCGCGCTCAACTGTAGTCGGGTTCGCGTTTTTGCAGAAACGCGCCCACTCCCTCGCGTCCCTCCGCGGAGGCACCCCGGGCCGCTATCGTTCGCCCTTCAAGGGCCATTTGCGCTTCAAGGGAGTTGTCTTCGCTCATCAGCAATAATCGTTTTGTCGCAGCGAATGCACCGGCGGGGCCGGCCGCGAGCTTTTGCGCCAGAGCCATGGCTTCGTCCATCAACTGGTCGCCAGGGACGACCCGGTTCAGCAACCCCCATTTGCGAGCCTCCTCGGCGCGCAGCGGACGATTGGTCAACATCAGCTCGAGCGTACGGCGGCGACCGATTATGCGCGGCAGAAAATAGGTCGTGCTGCCATCCGGGGTCAGCGCAACACCGGTGTAGGCCAGCGAGATTTTCGTGTCTTCCGCGGCAAATGCCAGATCAGCCATCGCCAGCAGCCCGACACCGGCTCCTGCTGCGGCGCCATTGACAGCAGCGATGACCGGAGCAGGCATGCGGTTGAAGACAGAGATAGCCGCATGCAGTTTTGCGGTCAGTTCGTTGAGGAATCCCGCGGGATTATGTTGATCAGAGATCGCCTTCAGATCGCCGCCAAAGCAGAAAACCCCGCCCGCGCCGGTCAGAATCACACACCTCACGCCACTGTCAGCCTCGCACTCGAGACCGGCCTGAAACAGGTCGCCGGCCATCGCCATGTTCAGCGAATTGCCGGCATCCGCCCGATCCAGAGTAATGACGGCAACCGCCCCGTGTTTCTCGACATTTAGCGTCTCGTAGGTCATGTCGTTCGCTCCTCTGGTCTATTTTTGCTTCGCTGCTGCCGGCGGACGCAGCGAGCGAAGCTGCTCCTCGAGATAGTCGAGTACCTGCTCATGGCGCTTGGTTCTCTCGTGAGTCAGAAAATTTGCCGCCATCCCCTCCATTACATAGCGAGTAAGCTCAAGCGCCACGTCGAAAGCCCTGCGATCGGACTGCCATTCCGGAAACAGTTCCAGTGCTGTCTGGCACCACGCCGCGTCGAACGCGGTCTGCGCGGGACTCAGAATGGCTTCGAGCTCAGGATCGGTTCGGGCGGCTACCGATAACTCGAAGAAAGCCACGAACATGGGATTGTTTACATGCTTCCAGTATGCCCGCAGCCCCAGGCGAACCCGATCGGCGTCGCCCGGAATCGATGCAATCGAATTGCGAAACGCCTTCAGCCGCTTGACATGCAAATGATCGACCGCGGCGCGCACGATGTCGATCTTGGAAGGAAAGTGATGCAGCATCGCGCCGCGCGACAGGCCCGCCATCTGCGCGATACGTGTGGTCGTGGTGCTTGCATAGCCAAGTTCGATGAAGCAGCGTATCGCCGCCTCTATGATCAGATTGCGGGTTGCAGCACTCTTCTGCGCCTGCCATCCGGACGGTTCAACATCCGCTTCTGCACGCTTGCGATCTGCCCGTCGGGTCATACGCCGTCACGGATTGTTCGCTGTGTCATTCCAGCCCCCCGGACCGGACTTGCTGGCAAAAGGATGGTGGCAACATCAAAAAAAGTCAAAGATGATTGAAACCGGACACGTTGACTGATGATTTCCGGCAAGCTTTTACCGGGCCGGGCACGGCCGAACCCGAGGGAGTCGTTGCTACGAGTCGCGTTGGAAACAAAGTCGCCATCGTCACCGGCGCAGCTTCCGGCCTGGGGCTCGCTGACGCGGAAGTTCTGGCGCGTGCAGGCACGACCGTGATCCTCACCGACGTCAATGAACGGGCCGGTGAAGCCGCCGCCGAATCGATCCCTAAAGCGGGCGGCAAGGAGGAGTTCATGATTCACGACGTCACCGACGAGGCTGCCTGGAAACAGGTCATCGATACGGTAATGGAACGTCACGGCCGGCTCGACATACTGGTCAACAATGCCGGTATTGTAATTGTTGCAACCCCGAAAGACTGCACGAGGGAGCAATTCCGCCTGCAAAACGCGGTGATGAGCGAGGGAGTGTTGCTGGGCTGCAAACACGCGATGCCGGCGATGCACGCGGGCGGCAGATCTATCATCAACCTGTCGTCGGTCGCCTCGGACCTCGGTAACCGGTGTTTTTCACCTGCTCGGCGGCCGAAGGCGCGGTGCGGGCAATGGCCAAGGCGATCGCTGTCCATTGCGAGATGTGCGGTTACGACATCCGGATCAACTCCATCCATCCCGCGGCAATCGGCACGCCGATGATCGACCAGACCAATTCGGACCGCGGTGTCGAAGATCAGAACGGGCTCAGCCGGGTCAGCCTCGGATCGCCGCTCGATGTCGCAAAAGAAGTGTTGTTCCTGACGTTCGACGAATCCCGCTTCGTTAGAGGCACCGAAATCGTGCCGGACAACGCGCTAACAATGCAATAGCGGCGCGCCAGGGACGGAGCAGGCTTATTCTTCGGGTGCGATCGTCAATTTCAGCCCGTCGAGCTCCGGTCCAACTTCGATCTGGCAGCTCAGCCTCGAGTTGGGCCTGAAGTGCTCGAGTTCCTCGAGCAGTTCTTCCTCGTCCTGCTCGCGCGCAGGCAACTGCGTCACCCACGCATCATCGACGAATACGTGGCAGGTGGCGCAGGAGCAGACCCCGCCACAAATCGCCTCGACACCGTGGTCGAGGTCGCGCAATGAATACATCAGCGGGGCATCGGTCTCCGCCTCGACTTCGTGCGAAACCCCGTCCCGATCGGTTACAACGACCTTTACCATGTCTGCATTCACTCCGTGGGCAAGTCTGCTGGGTCGGCCGCCCTGATCGGCCACTGCAATCGCGGCATGGTATTGGCACAGCGTCCGCTGATCAAGCCAGACCGTTGCCTGGATTGATATAAAAAAACAGTCATGACTGTTTATATTCTATGGTCGAGTTTGTATAGCGACTGCCGACGAGAACGCCTCGCTCCGCTAACGATGCAGATAAGTTTCTCTTGCATCGCCAGACTGCAAACGGAGGCATTCAGGGAATCCGAATGCGATCATCCCCGGAGAATACGTCGCCGGCGGCACCGGCGATCGCCGGTGCGGCGCTGGCCGGATTGCGCCCGGTTGCCGCCGCGAACGATTCTAGCGAATGTAATAGCTCAACGCGTTGGGGCTGAACTCGCGCGGGTCCGCACTATCCGAAAATTCGTAGGCCGCCAGCCCGTTGTCCAGGCCGTTGATCAGGTAACGCTCCTGCTGCAGGTCGTAATAGACATAGGCAGTGGCCCATAACACCGGCACGTCATAGTAATTGACGGCATGTGCCTCCATGACACGCCAGAACTTCCCGTCTTTGTCATACGCCTCGCTGATCGCGATCTGCCAGCTGTCCTCGTCGACATAAAACAAGCGCCGCGAATAAACGTGCCGGGCACCGTCTTTTAGCCGCCCCTCGACGACCCAGACTCGATGCAGTTCATAGCGGAGCAGATCCGGGTTTACATGTTTGCGCTGAATTATCTGGTCCGGCGTCGCATCGTCGCTGTGCAGGCGATAGGCGTTGTACGGGATCAGCACCTCGCGTTTGCCGTGCAAGGTCCATTCGTAGCGGTCGGGCGGGCCATTGTAAAGCTCGAAATCGTCGACCGTACGCAGCCCGTCCTGGCCTGACGCCGGAACCTCATAACCGAAATACGGCAGCCGGATGATACGGCGCAATGAGCGCGCATACTGCCATGACTTGCGCGGGTCACGCGTCTGATTGATCGTCTCGATCACCAGCACACCCTCACCGGCGCGCAACGCCGGAGCATAGGTCTTGGTCTTGACCGCGAGCAGCACGTTGTCAAACTTTGTGGCCACCTCGCTTACGCGGGGCGACCCATACGGATAGGCGAAATCCTGCAGTTGCCTGGCGACCTCGTACCTGCCCATGCGGGTAACGGCCGCGCTGCCTTCGCGGCGCTTGACCCGTATTCCGCGCCAACGCAGATTGTGGTTCCAGATCACCTCCTCCGCCGACTTTGGCAACGGGAACGGCGAACTGATATGAGCTCCCTCGACGCCGCCCTTGCCCTCCGTGAGCAGTGTCGCACTCGTCGCGTTCTCACGGATCGCCTCGTACACCCACTGCGGATACGACGCGCTGCGCCGGGTCGGGTAGACATTGAAACGCAGCGTATCCGGATAGGCGGCAAGCAGTGCCTTCTGACCATCGGTCAATTTATCGGCATGCTCGGCCAGGTTTGCGGCATCGATCGAATACAGTACCGGATCGTCCGCGAACGGATCGACGTGATGGCGGCCCGGAACGTAACCGGCCGGTATCTCGGTAATCCCGCCGGTCCATGGCGGGATCGTTCCTTGCGCGTTGCCGGCACGCTCGGCGCCGAGTGGTGTCAGTTCGTCGCCACCGAGGCGCGCCGCCTCCGCCGCCGACACCTCCGCCCCGGCGGGCCACACCAAGGTAAGCAGGGATACGCAGAACCCGAGAGACACGTTCCTGTACATCGGAATCCGCATCAGAAGGAGTAGGTAAGCCGCCATCGGATGAAATCGCGATCCGACAGCAAATTGGCGTTGCCGGCGCCGAAAAACCCGGTGAAACTGAGGTCCGTGCTCCAGCGATCGATAAAGTCGGCGGACACCCCGAGTTGCACCAGCTTGCGTCCCTCCAGAAACGTCGACAGCGGCGCCGGCGTGGTGCCGCTGACATCGTGCACAAATACGATGCGCGGCGAGACATTCAGTGCACCGAATACGCTGCTGTAAATAGACACCAGTGACAGCCGGTAGCCCCAGGAGTTGTCGGTCGGTGACTTGATTGCCTGCAGCGCGACACCACCGTTTCCGCTGACATCGTCCACATTGACGAAAGCCGCATCCGCCGCGATCAGCAACTGGTCCGAACCCAGGCGGGGGCCAAGCAACTGGGTCACGCTCATCGTCAACTGGGTACGGTCACGCTCGAGAACACCGCTGACAACCTCGTTCGCACCGAAATCGCCCAATGGTGTATTGCCGATGTCCGAATCGTATTGCACCGGGGAGCGGGTCGCGGTCAGGACCTGGCCGGTCGCAATCTGAAATGGAAAATCCTTGTGCCGGGATAATTCTCCGGCAAACAGTGTACCGGTGCGGATCGTGGAAAAACTGAACGACAGGCCGAACATATCGATGTCTTCCGGATACTCGGCGAAATAACCGGCTGCATTATCGTAATTACTCAGCGTCAATTGCTCGGCCGTCGTGCGCGCCTCGGCGGCTGCCTCGTCCGGAGTAAGCCCGGTGCCCAGATAGATCGGCTCGAGGTCACCGGCAATGTCTGCCACGCTGGCGCCGGAGGTCTGGTCGATGGCGGCCTGGCTTGCGGTCAAACCGCTGATGACCGGCAACCGGCTGTGATAGCGAATGTAATGCACGCCGATTTTGGTCGCCAACCCGTCAAAGAAGCGGGCGATCAGGCTGACGCCGTATTGGCCGCCGTCGTCGGGTTCGTCGACGAAACGCCCCGGAATCTGGAAGAAATCGTCGTCGAAACCGAGCGTTCCGGCCGGCAGCCTGAACGCGTCGTCGAGATCCGTGCCGAGGTCCGAGTATTGCCCACCGGTCAACATCGCCCGATTCACACCGTCACCGCCGATCAGGTCGTTGGTAGAAAAATAACTTCCGACCGGTGGCAGCGTGAGAGGCTCCCATTCGTACTGGTAGAAACTCTCGAATGCGAAAGTCTCGGTCAGCGTGGCAGCGACCCACAGCATGCCCTGCGGCGTCAACAAATCGATCGCCCGGCTCGCCGGTTGCAGCGCGGCCGTAATGTTTACCGGATTGATCACATCGATGCCATCGCGGACAAAATTCGTCTCACCCCAGTTGACGACCTGGTCGCCAAGCCGGAAATGCACCGGTATGTCGGCAACTCGGAAATTGCCGCTGATGTAGTGATCGAGTAAATCGGCATCGGAACCGAGCAGATTACGCCCGCTCGACGACAGGTCGGTTCTCTCGCGCGACTGGTTCTCGGTTTCGTAATCGTAACCGGCGGCACCGCGCGCATAAAATCCGATCCCGCCCCACAACATCGTCAACTCGGCGTTACCGCGAAGCGCGTTGGAAAAAATTCCGGTGCCGTAGTTCAGATTACCGTCATCGTTATTGACACGCACCCCGTCGCCGCCGTTGGCCGCCGCGACCAGGCTCTTGTCGGTGTCTTCGACACGAATTCCGAGTCCGTACGAAACAGTCACATCGAAGATGCCCTGAAGGTTCCCGACCTGGAAATCCTGCGCCTGCGCCGCGCCACTGGCAGCAACAAAGAGGGCCACCAAAAATCCGCAAGTGACTGGAAACCTGCATCGGTGTCTGAAATTGATCCTGTCGGCTATCACGGATATTCGTTCTTGCTGGCCCCGCTGCAGAAGAATCCTACACCAGTCTGGACGATGCCGGCCGTGCTCCCGTCAAACTACTCGATCAGATCGAAGAATTGCAGGTCCATTTCCTCGGCCAGTGCCTCCAGGAATGGCGGCACCAGGTCATCGGGGAATGCGCTCTGCTGATGCGTCTCAAACGCGGCTTCATCGCGGAATCGCGAGTAGACGAAATAGGTATTCGGCTCATCGCGTTAGCGCAGAAAATCGTCGGCCATGGTATCCGCCTCGTGATCCTGAGTCAGGATGGACAACTTTTTCTGCAGTGCTTCAAATCTTTTTGCGATCAGTTTTGCGACAAATGCTACTGTCAAATCGGGCTCCTGAGTTACCAGTGCAACAGTCTGTGCGGGAGATCGCGAAAAAGCGTGGCAGGCACGCTGGCTACCGAGTTCTTCCGGCAAGCGACCGCGCAACCGGAACTTGTGAATCTTGCTGGTTGACATCAGCCAATCTGTGACGAACCGGATTTGCCGCGGGATATTGAAACTCGCTATTTCGCCACGACAAGAATCAACGAACTCTTGCTCCGGGACGTCACTGCCGGCATGGATCCCGATGGATGCGGCCGGAATTCCTTGCGGGCGCAAGTCCGGAATGCCGATTACCCGTGCCGCCTAGACCGCGGAGTGGCGCGTGAAATTCGATTCTATTTCGGCGGCAACGACATTCTCGCCGCCGACTTTCAGAATGTCCTTGACACGGCCGCAGAACATGGTCTTTCAGTCTGCGTCGAACGAAACGCCATTCACGCACGTGCGGCGGCTCGTCCTCGAGACACACCAGCAGCGGCAGCGCGATTTCCTGGAGATAGGGTGACGTCATGTGGACATCATCGGCCGCCGCGTCGTCGATCGATTCGACAACCACGTAGCCGCGCTCTTCGAGATACCTTAAGAATTCGAAATGGTGCGTGCTTGTTTATTCGCGTTGACTTCCTCTTGGTGTTCGTGCGCCAGGCGTTCGAATTCTGCTTTCGTGCCCGATATTATGGTCATGCGCGCCAAAAACGTGATTTTCGCCACAACCCGCTCCTGTTCATTTATTTTAGCGGGTAGAAGGCTCATATTTTAGCGCGGTAGAAGGCTCATCGAGCGGGCCAATATCGCGCTATTCCCGGGCCGGACCATAGAACCCGGCCAGCCGAAAAAGCCAGTCAGATCTGTTTTTTTTGGTCTATCGAGTACTAACATCGAGGCTCAAAGCCGGTGTCCGCAACAGCGCAGGAATACCAGAGTGACCGAAACGCACTTTCATTTTGTCGCTATGACCGAGGACGTCGCCGTGGGCAAGAACAAGGCGTATATCGTGGAGGATCACGATATTCTTGTTTGTCATTCAAAAGACGAGTTTTTCGCGGTGGAAAATCTCTGTTCTCACGCGATGGCACCGCTTGAGGGCGGGCGCCAACGCGCCTATCGGCTGATCTGCCCGTTGCATGGAGCATCGTTCGATGTCCGTGACGGCAGCGTCAAGGGGCGGCCCGCGTTCAAACCCATCCAAACCTACCCGCTGCGAATCGTCGACGGCCGGATCGAGGTGGCGCTGAACGCTGAGGCGGCGCCGGACTGAAGCAAAAATGCCCGCCGTGTACTGATCGCGCGGATCCGCGCCCGATCAGCCGCGTATCGGTTTGCTGCCGTTCCAGTCCGCAGCGGCACGCCGCCTATGAGCGAAGGAGTCGAACCCGCCGGAATCCGCTTCGATCAACGCGAAAATCATTCCCTCGGTGAGCACCATCTCAACGTCGCCGCGTCTTTGTCCGGCCGCGGTGTTGCGCCAATGGATACGACGGTTCCACAATTCATGCTGACCGAGCGCGAGATCCATATCGGTGGTTGGCACACCGAAAACGCTGCGGTCCGTAAGACGAACGTTCGAGAAAGTCGGTGTAGATAGAGGGTGAAGCGGTGTGCTGTTGCAACAGTTCGATCTGATGCTCTCCGGAGAACGCCAATGCGACGGTAAAGTCCGCATCGGTCATTTCACAGCCGCAGGAGCACTGCGAAAACACGACGTTACGCAGCACGAAGAAAGGGCGGGCACCGAGCTTGTCGATTCAGTGCCGCGCCGCCGTCTCCCAGTCTTCGACGACATAGCCGCTTTGAGAAATCGGTGCAAAAAAACTACTCATAAAATCATTGTCCTGACCGCGGCCGACTGTGTCGGCCCAAAACAAGGCTGGCGGCGGCAACGAAGCAGCCGCCCGCGCAAACCAGCGTTATCACAATCAGTGCATCCGGTTGATCCGCCGGAAAATACCCCAGGGTGGTCACAGCGACCGCACCAAACGCGAACTGGGCAAACGTCGAGAAACCGGACGCACTGCCCGCCCGCTTCGGATCCAGGCTCACCGCACCAGCCATGGCGCTCGATATCACCAGTCCCGCCCCAAACGCCATTATCGACGCCGTGCCAAACAGTTCAGTGGCGCCCCAGGATTCTCCGCCCAGGCACCACACCGCAAGCAATGCACCGCTGATGTAGAATGTCGAGCCGATTACGATCAAGCTGACGCTACTTAACCGCGCGCCACTCTGGGCAACCAGCAGCGCGCCCGCAATAAAGAAGCCGAGCACCATTGCGGCCCAGGCGCCATAGCCGGCCGCGCTGCCGTCGAGGGCCTGCACATAAAGAAACGGTGCCGCGCTCATGAAAGCAAAGAAAAAGGCGCTGGCAAACGCCAATGCAAGCGTATAACGGCGAAACAAGGGCACCCGCAGCAATGCCGCAAACGGGCTGAAGATTCCGGTCAATCCCGGCAACGGCAGTGGCTCGCGCAGTGTCTCTTGCAGACGCGTAACCACTGACACGACGAGCACTACTCCGAATGCACCGGAGACGACAAACAACCAGCGCCAGCCAAACCTGTCGGTAACAAGACCACCAATAAGAGGGGCGACAAGTGGTGTTGCTGCTGTAGAAAGCATAAGAAAGGCAATGAATTGTTTCGCCTTATCCTCGCGGTAAATATCGCGGCAAATCGCGCGTGCCAGAACAAGGCCGCTGGCACCGCCAACAGCCTGCATCACGCGCCCGCCGATTACCGCCCCGATCGCGGGCGCCAGCGCACCAAGCGCCGACCCGACTACAAACAGACTACCCGCAGCGACAAGTACCGGCTTACGGCCGAAGCGATCGGCGAGCGGGCCATAGATGAGCACCGCAATGGCAATGCCCACGGAACTCAGCGCTACCAGCGACTGCACTTTCGCGGCGGAAACCGAGAAAGTCTGTTGTATTGCAGGTAGCGCCGGAATAATTATGTGTAGCGACAACGGGCTCAATGCGGAGAGAAAAAGCAACTGCAGCGTTGATACCGCGATCGTCGGTGATAGATTGGAACGGCGACTATGCATGCGTTAACGACGCTGGTCGAAGAGGAGTCCCGCTACCGCGCTCGCAAAATTCACTTTCTGAATATCGACCGCTCCACCGGCAACACCCCAGCTCCTGGCGTCGCACAGGCGTCACTCCATCGGGCACTCGCGCGAATACCCATAGCCGCCCATCCTCCGGACCGCATTGCCCGCGATAGCGCGCGCGGCACAGTGAATCAACAGTCACGCCGGACACCTGTGCCAGCACCATGGTGGCATTGCCGCAGCGTTCGAGGTCGAATGCCTCCATCAGTTTGCGGAATTCGCCGGGCGGCATGATCATGTTGTCGCGCGCAAAGCGCCGCGCAGTCTTTTTAAGCTCAAGCTGTTCCGGTGTGAGCCTGAAATCCATTGCATACTCCCGTTATTCTTCTCGGACGCGGTGACCGGATGCGCGAAAGCCAGATCCTCACGGTCGTTCAGCGCTTACCGATCATAACCAACGCTGTGAGACTCAAACAGCACTGACTGTTTTATTTACGCCACCCGGAGAGCTGCATTAAGCCACGCCGAAACCAATAATCAGAAACTCGCAAACGTCAGGATCCTCGCCTTCGGCCGTTACGCTGCCGGTCCCTATCGCGCGACCCTGCTCGGATATATTGCATTTCTCGCGCAATCGAACCGGCAGACGCCCCGCGCCGCTGCGGCTCGGCAAGCACAGCGATGAAATTCTCCACGAGCTTGGCTACAGTGATAACGAACGAATACGGCGGCGCGAATCCGGCATTCGTCGCGTAACCGGGCTAAGGCGGCCGTTCTATAGCGGTGAAACCCGGTAACCCAGACGCGGGAAGTGAACGACAATGTCGCCCAACTCGCTATCCCGTCGCAGTACCGCAATAGTGAGCGGAGTAAGGCGGAGCAGTTCTCCTTCGACGACTCCACGCCGCGAGAAATCGGCGGGCTCGATCGCCACCTTTGCCAGCGGCTGCAGACCGAGCGGATCTTCCGCATCAATGTTCGTGGACAAATCAGGCTGGCCCAGTCTCGCCTCCGCCAGCGCCACGTCGGCGGTGATATCCGTTCTGACGCCTTCGCCGAGGGCAGCTACGCGTGCCTCCCATGGCGGCAGCGAAACAAACCTTGCCAGCAATTTCTCGGTGACCGGCATCGCCGCCCGCGCAAACCACGGTACGCTGAACGCCTGGATATCGACCAGTCCCGGCTCGTCGCCACTCAGAAAGGCACGGCCGTCGGCCAGCTGATCCTCGAGCAGAGCGCAATGCGCCCGCAACTGGGTAATCGCGTGACTCGCATCCTCGCTGATCCGGGCAAAGCTCAGGTGATCGAAAAGCGCCTCCCGGTCGGCGGCGAAAGCGGTTTCCCAGGACGGTCCCACGAGATTGATCGCCATTTCCAGACCTGCCTGGAAAAAATTGTCGCCCCACTTCACCAGCGCATAATCGAGACCAGGGTTGTCAGACGGGAACAATGTCGGCCGCGGATGGCGCCGCTCGAGCTCGCGCGCAATCAGTTGGGAGTCAATATAGACATCCGCGCCGGCCTGTAATACCGGCGTGCCACGGTAGCCGCCGGTCAACCGGGTCAGATCGGGTTTCGGCATTATCATCGGCGTCTCGACCGAACGCCACGCGAGCTTTTTCAGCCCGAACATCCGCAACGCTTTCTGGGTGAACGGCGAGGCGTCGTAGTGATGCAGAATCAGATCGGTCATTGGGTCAGTCTCCGTCGCCCGAGGTCTCGTGTGATTGCCTGCGGTCCTCCACAACCGATGCGGCCTGACCGTACATGAAATCGTATCCTTCAAGATCCATCAGACGTTCGTTTCCAAGTTTAAAACCGCGCTGCACGGCCGGTCGCAATACCCGGGTGACGCCTGGTGGCAACGGGCGGCCGCCTTTACAAGCCGCTCAGGCACGTTCCACGCGATAGCCGATCCGCGGGAAATGCACCGTGATCTCACCCACTCGTGCATCGGTGCGACGGATCGCAATCTCGTTAAGTGAAAGCGTCATCAGCTGCCCGGAGACCGGTATCTTGCCGTAGTCATCGGGAGTCACGGATACCCGCTCGCCAGCGCGCAGCCCGAGTGGATCGTCCGGGTCGATGCCCTCGCCATGGCTGGGTTCGGCGTCGCGGGCAATATCGAGGGCAGCCTCGGGATCGAGTTCATGCCGTTCCCCCTCGCCCATCTCCCGCATCCGCTCCTCCCAGGCATGCATCGAAAGAAACGGCGCAAACATGTCTTCGACCGGCGGTACGTTGGCCCGCGCCATCCAGATGACGAACCATGCATTGATGTCCGCCAACCCTGGCTCGTCGCCCAGCACGAAACGGCGGCCATCCGCCAATTGCCGATCCACCAGGTCAGCATGTCCGCGTAACTGTGAATAAAGATGAGGAATGTCCTGGTCGAGACGATCGAAATCCATGAAATTGAAAAAGGCCATGCGGTCTTTCAACACATCTTCGGGAATGTCCGCGTTGACCCCCATCGACAGCGCCGCGCCAGACTCGAAAAATGCCTTGTCGCTCCATTCCGACAATGCCCACACAAGGCCTTCGTTGCCGCTGGGGAACAACGTCGGCGTGGGAACCCGCAGATCGATCTCACGCAGGATTCGCCGCGAATCACAGAAAATATCGGCGCCAATCTGCAGCACCGGCGTCTTGCGGTAGCCTCCGGTCAGGGGCATCAACGCGGGTTTCGGCATGATCATGGGGATCTGCACCGATTGCCACTCGATACTCTTGAGGCCAAATACCTTGCGCGCTTTCTCGGCAAAAGGAGAGATGTCGAAGTGATGCAAAATGAACTGGCTCATTGGCGCGTTTCCTTATGTTCTGGTTAGTCGGTCACTGCGGCACTTTCGGTGAGGACACGAAACCGGGCTGCAGCTCAATTCTGTTGCGCAGGTGAACTCGCGCCAGCGCGGCTTTCCCGACCCGCTGAATCGCCAGTATGAAGGCCGCGGTCCGCATATCGACACTAAATTCTGACGCGGTTGCGCTGACCGCCGCAAAAGCCTTGCACATGATTTTGTCGAGCTCGGAATTTACCCGCTCCAGTTCCCAACGGAATTGCTGGATGTTTTGCACCCACTCGAAGTAACTGGCGGTAACACCTCCTGCATTGGCCAGAATATCGGGAACGACGAGGACACCGCGCTGATACAGAGCCTCGTCCGCTGCGGGTGACGTCGGCCCGTTAGCGCCCTCGATTATGATGCTGGCGCGAACGTCGGCCACATTGGCTTCGGTGATAGCATCCTCCAGTGCCGCCGGAATCAGAACGTCGCAATCCCAGGCGATGATATCGGTGTTGGTAAATGCGTCGCCGCCGGCGAATCCCTTCACGGTTTGATGCGCATTCGCCCATTCGGCGAGCGCCGGGACATCCAGACCCGCCGGGTTGGCAACACCGCCCAGGTGATCGGCCACGGCAACGATTTTCGCGCCGCGTTCGGCTATCAGCAAAGCCGCATGACTACCGACATTGCCGAATCCCTGGATCGCCACCGTGAGACCGTCAAACGACCTGTCAAGCGTCTTCAAGGTCTCTGCCAACGACACCATCACGCCACGACCCGTCGCGCCCTCGCGCCCTTCCGATCCGAACAGATGCAGCGGCTTGCCGGTAACGACGGCCGGAGAAAACCCCTCATACTTCGAGTACTCATCCATGATCCAGCCCATGATCTCGGCGTTGGTGTTGACGTCCGGAGCCGGAATGTCGACGGTAGGGCCAATCACGTCCTTGATTTGGCCGACGAAACTGCGGGTGACGCCGTCGACCTCGGACTGGCTCATCTGGCTCGGGTCGCAGTTGATTCCACCCTTCGCGCCTCCGTAAGGAATATCCACGACCGCGGTCTTCCAGGTCATCAGGCTGGCGAGGGCGACCGCGTGATCCTCATCGACCGTGGGGTGGTAACGCAGACCGCCCTTCATTGGCCCGCGCGCCCGATTGTGCTGCACACGGAATCCCAGGTGATGGAGCAAAGAACCGTCGTCCGCTTCGGTCACCAGCTCTACTTTTACGACCCGCATCGGGGTCAGCAGAATCTGTCGAATCCGATCGGACAATTCGAGCACGTCTGCCGCCTTGCTGAAATAGTACCGGCTCTCCTCAAGCATGATTTTCTCCCGCTCAGAGTTAGAAGTGGTTCAACGCAAATACCATTCGGACGGTCCATCGTCCGTCGCGCCTCGACAAACGGCAACGTCGGGCGATCAGGCGCGGGCACAACACCGAATATTCATCCTAATCAATCCGCAACAGCACATGGTATCGGCAATTTCCGAATGGCGGCGAGGCCAGGCTGACGCTTTCCAAGGGTAGCAGCGGTCATCAAAAAAACAGTCAAGCTTGTTTCTTTTGAAGTCCGCCCGTCCCATAAATTGCTCCTCCCCACCCAATTCCGAGACGCCGGTGCGACCGCTGCATCGCGTCGTTTTGACTCACGTCAGAGGCAGGTATGGACGCACAGACCATCGAGCGATACAAGGCCGGATGGAGTCCGAGCGGGCCGCGAGAGGGATTCCCGGAGTTGCCGGTGCTGCCCGGCGGCCGCTACGTAGACCGCCAATTTCTCGCCTTCGAACACGAATACCTGTGGAAGAATTCCTAACTGTATGCCGCCCACCTCGACGAATTGCCCGAAGTCGGCAGCTTCAAGCTCTGGCATCGAACCGGCTCGACGATTTTGCTCGTCCGCGCTTGAGAACCGGTCGGCGCAAGGGAAAAAACACCGCTACCCTGTCGGCTACTTCGCAACCTCTGTGCTGCTGAGTACCCGGTTCCGCAGCACACCTATTCCCTCCACCTCGAGTTCGACGACATCGCCATGGGCGAGAAACCGCAACTGCTCCAGGCCACAACCGCCGCCGATCGTTCCGGATCCCAGTATCTCTCCAGGATAAAGCGTTTCACCGCGGCTTACGTGAGCAATGCACTGTTCAAACCGCCAGTCCATTGTCGATGAGTTGTTGCGTGACCACTCCTCCCCGTTGACCCTTGCCGACATCTGCAGCGAATACGGATCGGTGATCTCGTCGCGGGTAACGATACAGGGACCAAACGCATTAGCGCCGTCGAAATCCTTGCCCTTGGCCGGGCCCAGCCGCCCGGCCATTTCAACCGATTGCGCGTCGCGCGCGCTAAAATCGTTAAAAATCGAATACCCGAAGATATGCCTCAATGCGTTATCCTCGAAAATATCAACGCCCTTTTCACCAATGACAGCGGCAAGTTCGAGTTCGTAATCCATCACCCGTGAATAAGCCGGCCAGACGACATCGTCGTCAGGCCCGCTAATCGCAAAACGGTTTGCCTTGTAGTAGATCGGCTGCTGGTACCAAACTGGCGGAATCGCCCAGCCGCCCTTATCGCGCAATTCGGCCAGTGCCGCATCGGGATTCGGCTTGCTCTGCGCTCGCATCCGTAGTGCCGCATCGAACGCCTGTTTGAAATGCTGCTCGAAGGCGAGAAAGTCGCGAATCTGCGCCGGGCATGGCAATGGTGCCAGCAATCGGCATTCCGCCAACGCAAAACGAGCCGCCACGGGCGCCGATTCCTCCAGCCGGCGCGCGTTGTCGAGGCCCGCCTCGCCGGACTCGATCAACGCCTGCATGCTGTCGAGCGAAGCAACCGGGCGCCGCGAAAGCAACTCGTTCGCCGCCTGGAGATCGAGGACGGTATCGTCTCCGGCGAGCGCGCCTACCCGCGCTTTTCCGCCATCCCTCTTGAACGTAACCAGTTTCATAGTGTCAACTCTGCAGTCTGGCCGCGGCACCCGGCGCCGCGGATTCCTGATTTTCGACGATAACACCGGAGCTCCAATGGCCGAGACTACAAGCCCGGAAATCAACCCGGAAATCGGCATAAGCGTCGACACCGGCGGGCTCAGCACAAACTATCACGATGCCGGCAACGGCAAACCGGTCGTGTTGATTCACGGCTCGGGGCCAGGCGTCACAGCATGGGCGAACTGGCCCGGCATTTCCGCGTCCTTGCGCCCGACATCACCGGGCTCGGCTACACCGACAAGACCGCCGATGACCGCTATGACCTTGCGATCTGGCAGCGTCATCTCGTTGCGTTTCTCGATGCGCTCGATCTGGAGCAGGTATCCGTGGTCGGCAACTCGTTCGGCGGAGCGCTGGCACTGGCGCTGGCAGTCAATCACCCGCAACGGGTCGACAGACTGGTGCTGATGGGCGCGCCGGGGCTCGACTTTGCACTAAAGCCAGGCCTGGATGCGGTATGGGGCTATCAGCCATCGCTCGAAAATATGCGCGCTGATGCATCTGTTTGCCTGGGACCGGCATCTGATATCCGAGGACCTGGTGCAGATGCGTTACCAGGCGAGCGCGAGGGACGGTGTGCAGCAAAGCTATGGCCGGATGTTCCCGGCGCCGCGCCAGAATGGTATTCGCAGCCTCGCCCAGTCCGAAGCGGATGTTGCAGCGATCGGCCACCAGACCCTGATCGTGCATGGACGCTACGACCGGGTAATCCCGCTGGAAAGCAGCCTGCGCTTGCACCGGCTGATCCCGCGTTCGCAATTGCACGTCTTCGGTGAATGCGTCCACTGGACCCAGATCGAGCATGCGGATCGCTTCACCCGGCTGGTAAGCGACTTTCTGCGGGAGCAGTAATTAGCGGACGACAGTCCTTCGGCACAATGACCCTGACAACAACATGGCGGCAACGACATTATGGCCAATGCTCAATCTGCAAACAGGAGCGCTAACGTAGCGCGAGCGCCAGCTCCCTGGACGCTTTCCGGCTGCGGCTATATCGCAGCCATTCGCTGCGATCCCGATTATCTGGACAACGACTGTTTTCTCGAATCGGCTCGGGAGCGCGGCCGCCGCGGCCGTATCGCGTACATGATGCTGGTGGACTACACCGACTCGCCGGTCGGTCCATACCAGGAACTGCTGTTCATCCCGGGGCGGGTCGCAACCACGGGCGGGGAATGGCGCTGGACCATCAGCCGGATTTTCGTATCAACCGCGGCGAGCGTCAGCAACGGGCGTGACAATTGGGGCATTCCAAAGGAGCTTGCGGATTTCGATGTCCACTACGACACCACGGGTCGTGGCTGTGACGAATTTCGCGTTGCCCTCAACGGTCATACTTTCGCAAGTATGAGTTTCAGACCGTGGGGCTTCAGCTTGCCGATCTCCACCCGGATACTGCCCGCCTCGATGTGCACGCTGGTACAGTCATGGCGCGGGCGCGAATTCGTTTTTACACCAGAAGCGTCAGGCCGCGCCGGCCCGGCAAAAATGGCCGAATGCGCCATTGACCCGGACGTGTTTCCCGATCTTACGCGGGGTACAGTACTGACCTGCTTGCAGGTACCGGACTTTACGATGACCTTTCCTGTCGCCCGGGTCGACGACCACCGTTGAACAAGCCCTCGCAGCGTCATCAGCGCATTAGCTATAAAAACAGGCCTGCGCGGCTCGGACGCGCCGAACCGGTCGACTCATCTAAGCAGTTTTCTCATTTGCGGTGAGCGCGCTGGCCAGGGCTTTTCGCCGCAAATATCCGTAAACGTCGAGCAGCGGCAGATCCTTGGGGCACAGATCGTCGCATGCCATCAGCCCGATACACCCAAACACGCCGTCGGCATCGGACACCACCTCGAACCAGCCCGGTTTCGGGCGTTTGTCGCGAGGATCCATCATGAAACGCGCGATTCGGTTCAGGCCGGCCGCGCCGAGAAAATCGGGACGTACGTTCGCAACACCGCAACCGGCGACACAACACCCGCATTCGATGCAACGATCACGCTCGTAGATTGCCTCGGCGGTGGCATCGTCCATGCGCTCCTCTTCCGCCGCGGGGTCGAAAGCATCCTGCCGCTCGATCCAGCCATGGACCTGTTCGACCATGCGCCGGAACCAGCGCCCGGTGTCCACCGACAGGTCGCCAATGAGCTCGAAAGTCGGCAACGGATGCAGTGCGATGGTCTCCGGCAGATCGGCCGTGAGTGTTTGACAGGCCAGCGTCGGCCGCCCGTTCACCATCATGCCGCAGGAACCGCAAACCGCGGAGCGGCACGAGAAATCGAACTGGAGACTGGGATCCTGCTGCTCACGAAGTTCATTGAGCGCAATATAGAGCGACATATACGGCGCCTCTGCCAGTTCGAACCGCTGCATTTTCGGCGCGACATCCGGCTCCGCCGGGTTGTAACGGAAAATATCGAACTTGAGCGTACGTGCCTTGTTTTGCGTGTCGGCCACTGAATACTCCTAGGCTGAGGGGTCGGCTTGTTGCCAGGCACCCCACTGGATTCGGGATCCCATCGGCTCGCTGGTTTCCAGCCGCCCGGCTTCGCGCTGGGCTTTCTCGACGCCCTGGTTGTACTCCTCGAGCGACTGCTCCATCGAGACGCTGGTCGCACCGCCATACCCCCGTTCGCCGGGAGGCAGGTCAAGCAGCCCCACCGGCTCGTAGGACAACGTCGGCATTGCGGCGCCAACCGGCCACCGCGCCAGGGTCCGGTTCAACCAGCGCGTATCGTCTCTCTGCGGACAATCGGTGCGGCAATGTGCGCCCCGGCTCTCGGTCCGTGCCAGCGCGCCCATCGCAGTGATCAGGCCAAGCTTCAACATGCTTTCCAGTCGCAACGCAAACGTGAGTTCCGGATTCGCGCCTGGCACCCTGGAACGCAACGTCGCGCTTTCGATCTCCAGCAGCAAGCCCTTCAGTTCGTCCACCGCCTGCTCAAGTTCGTTCCCGGTCCGGAAAATACCGACCTTGTCCATCATGATCTCACCCAAAGCATCGCGGATACCGTAGATGCTGGGGCCGGACCCCTGCCGGCCGATCCACATTGCGATGCGGTCGCTCTGTACCTTTACGAAACGCTCGACCAGCCCGGTACTTACGTCCAGAGACTGGCGCGCGGCGTACGCTGCCGCCCGTTCACCGACAATGCGACCGGCAACGATGGTCTCCGCCAGACTGTTGCCACCCAGTCGATTGAACCCGTGCATGTCCCAACAGGCAGCTTCGCCAGACGCGAAGAGACCACGCATGTTATATGCATGACCGTCCTTGTTGACTCGCACGCCGCCCATTGAATAGTGCTGAGTCGGCCGCACCGGGATCATCTCCTGCGCCGGATTGATGCCGACGAAGTCACGGCAAATCTCCCATACTTCACGGAGTTTGGTCTTCAGGTGCTTCTCGCCGAGGTGACGCAGATCAAGCCAGAGATGGGGGCCAAATTTGCTGTCTACGCCTTTGCCGTCTCGAATCCTCTGCATCATGTGGCGCGAAACGACGTCACGGCTTGCCAGTTCCTGTTTTTCGGGTTCCAGTTCCGCCACAAAGCGGTGATTGTCCCGGTCGAGCAGATAACCACCGTCGCCACGACAACCTTCAGTTACCAGGATGCCGCTCGGCCAGAGCCCGGTCGGGTGAAACTGGATCGCCTCCATATTGCCGAGAGGTACCTGCCCGGTGTTCATCGCGAGCATTGCCCCGGTACCCTCGTTGATCGTCGCGTTGGTCGTGTATTTGCCGTAGATTCGTCCGTAGCCACCGGTAGCGATTACGGTGGCCTTGGCCAGAAAAACCGTGAGCCCACCAGTTCGCAGGCAACGCGCTACGACTCCCCAGCAACGGTCACCGTCGTGAATCAGCGAGAGCGCTTCCATGCGGTCGTAAACGTCGATGCCGAGTCGGACGACCTCGCTGTCCACCGCATAGAGCACCGCGTGGCCGGTTCCGGCACTTGCATAGCAGGCACGCCACTTGGCGGTACCGCCGAAATCCCGGTGCATAATCAAACCGGCCTTGGCTGCCGGCTCGTCAATATCTACACGCTTGCCCTTGATGAAATAAGAGTTCTTGCCGGGCCGCACTCGGGTCCACGGCACGCCCCATGCCGCGAGTTCGCGCACTGCCACGGGCGCCTCCTCCGCAAAAATACGTGCAACCTCCTGGTCCGCTCCCCAGTCCGATCCGCGCACCGTATCGAGGAAATGCCAATTCGCATTGTCGCCCTCGGCCTTGACGCAATTGCCGAGCGCGGCCTGCATGCCGCCCTGGGCGGCACAACTGTGACTGCGTCGTGGCGGCACCAGTGACAGCACCGTAACGTTCTGACCCGCCGCGGCAGCCTCCACCGCGCACCGCTCACCGGCAAGGCCCCCGCCCACCACCAGCACGTCCGAGGTATAAAACTGGTCCATAACGCGCTCAGCCTGTAAGAAGAAATGCAAGTGGCGGCGGCAACCAGCCCGCCAGCACAACAAGGACGACTATTCCGAGCCCGAGGAACAGCCACAACAACACCCGTTCTATCCGGTGAAGGGTTTCTCGTCCCAGACCCGACCCGAATCCCCATTTGACGGCAAGCCGGTACAATCCGACGCTCGCGTGAAATTCGACGCACACAACAAGAATCGCATACACGACCCACAGCCCGTCGCCGACCCTTGCCATTGAACGCGCCGCTTCGATCCCTTGCTCACCGGCAAAAGTCGCATGTATCACATCGGCCGTGATCAGCAGCAAATGAAAGCTTGCGAGCACGAGGATTATCATTCCGGTCCGTACCTGCCAGATCCACAACATGGAATCGAGGTGCGGCTGGAATCTCTCGTTGCCGGTCTGCATCGCGGGTGCATTCTTCGTGTTCGACTTCAGATCCCGGCTAAGCCTGATTAGCGCTTTCCGCTCCTGGAGCTGGGCCGGAATCTTGCGGCTGGCCATGACCGCATGAACCAGGAAAAGCACCAGAACTGCGATCACTGTGGGCTGGGCAATGAAGTAATGCTCCAGTATGCCGGCGACCCAATTGAATCCTTTTGCACCCAGAAGGATGGAGCCCACAAGCAACATGTGCCCCCACATGAACAATGCCAGCAAAAACCCGGAGGCGCCGCTTGCGATCTCGTACCAGACCTGTCTGCGGGCGCCACCCGGGTCCGGCGCCAGGCTGCCAGCGCGAACCCCCGGTGCGAGGGATGTCGGGGAAGTACGTCCACTCTGTGTGCTCAAAGCCGTTTTCCTTTTCGACGAATTCAGTCGGGCGGAACAGCGACCAGCAGATTTGAGTTGACCTCGAACCGCGAGCCGTCAATGGCTCTCAACGTCACCTGCCAGATGTCCTCGTCGGGGATACTGGTTCGCTCATGCCCCGGCAGCTCACGCTCGTCGTCAACCTGCAAACCCCAGATACGCACGTGGCGGACGTTTTGCACGGGGATCCGCGAGTCATCGAATCGGCCGATCAGGTTCGGCGGCGGCGCGCCGCCGGCCCAGCAAGCGAAACCGCAATGCTTGATTGCGGCCACCGCCGCGGGCATGGAAACATTCTCTTCGGGTACCTTGCCCACGACCCTCTCCTTCCGGCAATGGCGCAGCGATGCTCCATGGCCGAATGTGTCATGTAAGACACAAAGATAGTCGAGAATCGCCTGTCTCACCCATAGGTAATTGTGCTGACAAGGCAACAACAGGCCGGCTGCCATTTATCCAATTGGCCGGGACACAGTCCCGGGTCCTGGTGAACGCCGGTCGTGGGCAACAGGCAACCGTTCTCGGCCGATTAATAGTGAGGCGGTCTCTCGTCTGGAATGTCTTCGCCACCGCGCGCCTCGTTTTGCGAATTGAGGCGGTCTTTCAGCCGTTCGACCGCGAGTTCCAGTTTCTCGATGTGCGTCTGCTGGCGGACGACGGCGTCATTCAACGTCTTCAGATCGTCCTCCATGTGGGTCAGCTTGATTTCCATCTCCGCGACTCTGTTCTCCACCGCGTCGTTCCTCCTCAATTGCAGTCACAGAGGTCGATTATGATCGATGTCGTTGCCAGGCAGGGGGCCGCAACGCAGCCAGCGCAAAACGCTTCGGGTGAGGGGTTCGGGGATTCTGCCATCACGGCTACTGCGCCCGGCACGGGGAGAGCCCTGATGGTGGGCCATGTAGGACTCGAACCTACAACCAACTGATTAAGAGTCAGCTGCTCTACCAATTGAGCTAATGGCCCGCAGGGAAATGGGGTGGACGATGGGACTCGAACCCACGACGACCGGAATCACAATCCGGGGCTCTACCAACTGAGCTACGCCCACCACTGTGCCACATTCTCTTTGTGGCGCTTGTCCGTGCCAGATCCGGTCTCCGGATATGGCGCGCCCGGCAGGACTCGAACCTGCAACCCTCGGCTTAGAAGGCCGATGCTCTATCCGGTTGAGCTACGGGCGCATCGTTGCCGTCTAACCGTTCGGGCTCGAGCCACCGCGGAAGAATGGTCGGGGCAGACGGATTCGAACCGCCGACCCTCTGCTCCCAAAGCAGATGCGCTACCAGACTGCGCCATGCCCCGCATAACTTCCGAAGCCTGCGCCCGCCGCGGACCCTGTACCAGCGCCTGCCAGCTCGGACAAGACCGCGAATTCTACGGAGGCGCTTTCGTCGCGTCAATTTAATGGCGCAAGTTGTTGCTGCACCGGCGGCGTGCGACAATCCGCCCCGCTCTGGCTCCGTAAGGCGACCTGCGCGGGATGACAGCCCGAATCATCGACGGCAAACAAGTGGCTCGACGTATCCGCGCGTCGATTCGCGAACGCATTGATACCCGCACCGCGTCGGGCGGTGCGGCCCCGGGGCTTGCCGTGGTTCTGCTCGGTAGCGATCCGGCGTCCCAGGTTTATGTCCGCAACAAGCACCGCGCCTGCAAGGAAGTGGGAATCCGTTCCATCGGAATCGACCTCCCGGTGAGCACCAGCGAGACCGAATTACTGGCAGAGATCGATCGCCTGAACCACGACGAAAGGGTACATGGGATCCTGGTGCAGTTGCCGCTGCCCGACGCGATCGATCCCAGCGTCGTTATCGAGCGTATCGACCCGGGCAAGGACGTCGACGGCTTTCACCCATACAACATTGGCCGGCTGGCCCAACGTATTCCGCGCCTGCGCCCCTGTACCCCGCTCGGGATTATGAATCTGCTGCGTCACTACGACATTCCGGTAACCGGCCGCCATGCGGTTATTGTCGGCGCATCCAACATCGTCGGTCGTCCGATGAGCCTCGAATTCCTGCTCGCGGGCGCGACAACCACGGTATGTCATCGCTTCACCCGCGATCTAGAAGCCCATGTGCGGCGTGCCGACATTGTTGTGGTGGCCGTCGGTAAACCCGGCCTTGTAAAGGGTGAGTGGATCAGGCCAGGCGCGGTGGTCATCGATGTCGGGATCAATCGTCAGGCAGACGGCAGCCTTGTCGGCGACGTCGAGTACGCACCGGCGAGCGAGCATGCGTCGTGGATCACACCGGTACCCGGTGGGGTTGGCCCGATGACGGTCGCGATGTTGCTCGCCAACACACTGCAGGCGGCCGAACTGACCGACACCGAAGAGACCCTCTGGAACTGAACCGCTAGATCCGGCGCCAGCCGGTACCTCCCGCGCCGTCTTCGAGCGCGATGCCGGCACTCTTCAACTCATCACGAATCCGGTCGGCTTCCGCCCAGTTGCGCTCGGTACGTGCCTGCTCGCGCTGCTTGATCATGGCATCGATAGTGGCATCGTCCAGTACGTCCTGCGCGGTCGCGGTCCCACTTCTCGGGCGCCGCAACCAGCCGGTCGGATCATCCTGCAGGATGCCGAGGACGCCGCCAAGCTCGCGCAGCAATGCCGCCAGCGCAGCGCCGCGGGTCCTGTCGCCGGCGTCGAGAGCGCGGCTCAGGTCGCGCCGCAGGTCGGCCAGCACAGCAAGCGCACCGGGCGAGTTGAAGTCATCGTCCATGCATTCGCGAAACCGCGCCGTATAGTCATCGTCGGATACCGCGCCACCGGGTGCGACCCGCGCCAGCGCTGTGTAGTAGCCGTCGAGTGCGGCGCCGGCGGACACCAGTTCCTGCTCGGAGTAATTGAGCGGCTTGCGATAGTGGCTGCCAAGCATCAGGAAGCGAACCTCCTCCGGCTGGAAACGCTCGAGGATGTCGCGCACGGTAAAGAAATTGCCGAGCGACTTCGACATCTTTTCTTCGTCCACCCGCACGAAGCCGTTGTGCATCCACAGCCGCGCGAAGTCGGCCCCGGTGGCACCACAACTCTGCGCAATCTCGTTCTCGTGATGCGGAAATTTGAGGTCCATGCCACCGCCGTGGATATCGAATGTGTTGCCGAGCATCTCGGTCGACATAGCCGAACACTCGATGTGCCAGCCAGGCCTGCCCGGACCCCACGGCGACTGCCATTGCGGCTCGTCCGGTTTGGCTGCCTTCCACAATACGAAATCCAGCGGATCGCGTTTCGACTCGTCGACATCGATACGCGATCCGGCGCGCAGATCAGCCAGGTTCTTGCGCGAGAGCTTGCCGTAGTCGGCAAACTGCGCGACCGCATAGTAAACATCGCCATTGCCGCCGCGATAGGCGAGACCGCGCCGCTCGAGCTCTGCGATCATCGCGATGATCGCGCCGAGATGATCGGTCGCGCGCGGTTCATGGTCGGGCCGCAGAACGCCAAGCGCATCGGCATCGCGGTGCATTTCCTTGATAAACCTGGCGGTCAGCTGGCCGATTTCGAGGCCCTGCTGGTTGGCTCGTTCGATAATCTTGTCGTCAATATCGGTGATGTTGCGCACATACTCAACTTCGAGGCCAACACTGCGCATATAGCGCACCACCATGTCGAAGACGATCATCATCCGCGCATGACCAAGGTGCAGATAGTCGTAAACGGTTATGCCGCAAACATACATCCGCACCTTGCCCGGGGTAATCGGCGCGAAATTCTCCTTGCGTCCGCTCATGCTGTTGTAGATGCAAAGCATTGCTATTCGCCTCCCGGACCCGCATGCCGCTGCAACCGCCGCTCGATCGTGGATGCGGGCATCAGTTCGAGTAACGGGCCAAGCTCCGGACCGCTCAACCGGCCGGTCAGCGCGGCGCGCAACGGCAGGTAAAGGGATTTGCCGCGCGCACCGGTAAGTTCGGTCACCGCGCCGGCGAGTTTCTTTAGGGTATGGGCTCCCTCCGCGAAGGCCGCCGCCGCCGCCGCAAAGAAATCGGCGCCGGCGGCGACGATGGCGCTGCTCGCCTCTTCTTCCGGCGTCGGCAACAGGCCGAAAATTCGCTCGGCCCAGTCCGCCATATCGCCCGGACGGGAGAGATTCGGCCGCACTGCCTCGAGAAACCGGCCGCGCGCGTCGGCCGGAACTGTATGCAGACTCTCAAGTCCGCCCCAGATCGCAAGTGTTTCCGCGCCGGCATGATGAATGGCCTCGCGCTGCCAGTGTTCGAGCTGGTCCAGGTCGAACCGCGCAGGGGCGCGGCCGAGACGAGCCGTCTCGAACGCCCGGGGCATCTCAGACGGCTCGTACCAGCGCTCCTCGACCAGGGCATGGCCGAGCCGGAGCAAATGGTTGAGAACGGCCGCCGCAAGAAACCCCTGCTCGCGAAGCTCGCGCAGACTGCTGGCTCCATGTCTTTTCGACAACGGCGATCCATCCTCGCCCACCAGCAGCGACAAATGACCATAGCGCGGCACAGCCAGCCCGAGACTCTCGAGCAACATGATCTGGCGCGGTGTGTTCGTGATGTGGTCCTCGCCACGCAAGACGTCGGAGATCTCCATCAGAGAATCATCCACGGCGTTGGTAAAGAAAAACGCCGCGCTACCGTCCGCACGGCGGATAACGAAATCCCCAATATCGTCGCTGGCAAACTGCTGCGGCCCGCGGACGACGTCATCAAACCGCACCACCTGACCGCTCTCGACCCGAAACCTCAGCGTCGCCGTCTCACCGGATGCAAGACGCGAAGCGACTGTGGACTCGGCGAGGTCGCGACAGGTCCCGGCGTAGCGCGGCGGGCGCCCGGCCGAAAGCTGGACCTTGCGCGACAAGGCAAGCTGCTGTGGCGAGCAGAAACAAGCATAGGCATGGCGATCTGCGGCAAGCTGGTCGAAATAGCCGGCGTAGAGGTCAGCGCGCTGCATCTGCCGGTATGGCGCATAATCGCCGCCGCGATCCGGACCTTCGTCCCAGTCGAGGCCGAGCCAGGCAAGATCCTCCATCAGACTAGTGAGATATTCGTCGCGGCTGCGCTCGACGTCAGTATCCTCGCTGCGCAACACAAAGCGGCCGCCGCTCTGGCGCGCCAGCAACCAGTTGAAAAAGGCGGTCCTGACATTGCCAAGGTGGAGGTGACCGGTCGGACTCGGTGCGAATCGGGTAGCAGTTGGGTTCATGGCGCGCAATGGTAGCGGAAAGCCCCCACGCAGCCCAGACACGCCGCGCGCAGTTTTTCTGCAATAATCCTCCCTCGCCCGCGATTTGCTCAGGGCTGACCGGAACTATTGCAACGAGGTGGAACGATGCGTGGACTGCTTTTGACGATATGCCTGAGCCTGGCGCTGCCGGCAATGGCGCAGGAGATGATTTTGCCGGACCGGCCGCGAGTGAGAATCGATACGAGCGAAGGCAGCATTGTCATTGAACTCGACGCCCAGCGCGCGCCGCTGACCAGCGCAAATTTTATCCGCTACGTCCAGGATGGATTTTACGAGGGCTTGATCTTCCACCGCGTGATCAACAATTTCGTCGCCCAGGGCGGCGGATACACCCCGGATCATATGCTACGGGATCCGACCCGCGACCCGGTCCCGAACGAGGCCGGGAACGGCCTGTCCAATTTGCGCGGCACGGTCGGCATGGCGCGAACCAGCAAGCCGCACTCCGCCACGACGCAATTCTATTTCAACCTCGCCGACAACGAGGACCTCGACCCGCTACCGACCCGCTGGGGCTATACGGTGTTCGGCACGATTGTCGAAGGCCTGGATGTCGTCGACCGCATCGCGCACGTCCCGACGGGACCCTCGATGACCAGCGACGATCTGAGCGAGAACGTCCCGGAGAAGAATATTCTCATCCAGTCGGCCACGTTTCTGAACCCGCTGCGGGTCGGGCAGCCCTGATCAAGCCATACCGCGATGACGGCGCTGTTTATTTCCGACCTCCACCTCGATGACACCAGGTCATCCGTACTCGACGCATTCCTGCGACTGCTGGCTACAACTGCCGGTTCCGTAGACCGGCTGTACATCCTTGGCGACCTGTTCGAGGCGTGGATTGGCGACGACGATACAGGCGAGCCCGGGGCGGCGGTGGCCCAAGCATTGCAGGCAGTCCGCACTGCCGGTACGGCGATTGGCCTGCAGCATGGCAACCGCGACTTTCTGCTGGGCACCGACTTCTGCCGCCGCGCCGGGGTGGAGCTGCTACCCGATCCGTATGTGATAGACCTCTACGGCCGCAATGTACTGATTACGCATGGCGACCGTCTTTGCACCGATGACGTCGACTATCTCGCGTTTCGCGAAGAGGTCCGCAGCGAGTCGTGGCAACGCCATTTTCTGGCGCAGGACCTGGCCGCCCGGCGTGCTTTCGCCAAGCAGGCACGAGATGCAAGCCGCGCCAGCCAGGCCGGTAAGGAAGCGCATATTCTTGATGCCAGTCAACGCGCAATCGAGATCGAAATGCGAAACGCCGGGGTGCAGTTCATGATCCACGGTCATACTCACAGGCCCGCCATCCACCGATTCGAAGTCGCCGGGGATCGCCATACGAGAGTGGTTCTTGGCGACTGGGGCAAAACCGCGATGGCGCTGCGCTGGGATTCCCTCGGCTACACGCTGTTTGACGCTATAGGGGACCCGCTGTGAAACCGTAGTTGCGGATCGGGGCTCATGACCAGTTCTGCCTCACGTTGGCCGATAATCCCGATGCGCAGATCGATATCATCTCCACGCTGACAGAACTGCCGCGCAAACTCCAGGTACAGCGAAAAGTGGCGTGATTCCGAATTCAGAAGGCCGGTGTAGAACGCCCCGAGTTCCGGATCGAGCAACGGTGCAATCCGCGCAAATCTCTCGCACGAACGCGCTTCGATAAAGGCTCCCACGATAAGGCGGTCGACCAGTCGCTGCGGCTCCTGAGCACGGACAACTTCGTGCAAGCCGCCCGCATAGCGCGAGGGCGACAACCGTCGACGTGCAATCCCGCGCTGATCGAGTATCTGTTCCACCATCTCGAAATGACGCAACTCCTCACGCGCCAGGCGTGACATCTGCGTCGCCAGTTGCGGCTCGAGATCGTAGCGAAACATCATGCCAAGCGCGGTCGACGCTGCCTTTTTTTCGCAGTTGGCGTGATCCAGCAACAATGTCGGCTGATCCTCGCGGGCCGCCTCAAACCAGGCCGCCGGGGTAGTGCAGCGCAAAAACCGGTTAATCTCTTCCGGCACAGCATCGGTTACATGCTTCGCACGATTCACGTCACACCCCTCGCCGCTTGCGCCGGCAGCTCCGGCAGCAACAGCGCCAGCACGTCGAGCACCTCCTCGGCACTCTGAAAACGATCGCCGGGTTCCTTGGCCATCATCCGATCCAGCAATGGCTGCAGCGAGGCAAGAGCGGGATTCAGCTGCGGCAATGGCGCATGACTGTGCGAATAGATCACTGCCATCGGCGTCGAACCCATATAGGGTTTTCCGCCGGTGAGCATTTCATAGAAGATCACGCCGAGACTGTAAATATCCGCGCGCTCGTCGAGGTGGTCCGCGTGACCCTGCTCGGGACTCATGTAATACGGCGTGCCAAAAATCTCTCCGGTCTCGGTGATCTCCGCTTCCATCCGCAACTCGCGCGCCAGGCCGAAATCGATTAGCGCGACGCTGCCATCCTCTCGCAACATCACATTGCCCGGCTTCAGATCCCGGTGCAGCACTCCTACTCCATGTATCGCCGCCAGTGCTTCGGCGATCTGCGCCAGGTATGCCAGTGCCGTCTCCCGCCGCATGGGGCCACGCAGCCGCGACTTCAGATCGCCGTCGGGGAAGTATTCCATCGCAATGTAGGCATGATCGTCAGCCACACCGAGATCGAATATCCTCACTACATTGGGATGATCAATGCGTGCAATCAGTTCGTATTCGCGAATAAACCGGTCAAAGGTGTTCTTGCCCTCCGCCACGTCGGGCACCTGGCGCAGCACTTTCAGTACGACCAGCTGGCCCAGTTTTTCACTCTCGGCGAGAAATACCGACGACACGCCACCAACCGCGAGCTGGCGCACGCAGCGCATGCCGCGGATCTTGACGGCGCCGAACTGGCTGGCCTTGTCGCGTGCCCCCGTACGAACTTGCCTGGCGAGCTGCTGTTTGCGTTCCCGCGCGGCTTCGCGCACTGCCTGGACAAAAGCCTGGTGGCGGATCCGGTGTTTCGGAAAATACTCGGCGGCACCGCTTTTTATGGCATGGGCGGCGAGCATCTCGTCACCGCCGGACGCAACGAAAATCACCGGCGGGAATCCTGGTCGTCGTTTGAAATCGCGCAGCCACTCGAGTCCGCCATCGCTGCCTGCCTGGCTGTCGAGTATCACGACGTCAAAACCGGCCGCAGTAAACTCGCGCGGCAAATCGCCCTGGTTCACGGGGTCGTGCTCGACTATCAGGGCGTCGTGCCACTCGGTGCCGATATGGTGTCCGAACAGGCGCCGGTATTCGGTGTTCGAATCGATGACGAGAACGCGCAGAGGCATAGCGGCCCGCTTCCATAAATTTGCCGAATTGTAGCAAGGCGCAGCGTTCAGGCGCGCACGGCGATCGCCAGATCGGCGACATTGGTCCCGGTGGGCCCGGTTACCAGTGTAACCCCCGCCGCCTCGAGAAAACGTGCCGAATCGAATACCGCAAGACAACGCGCCGGATCGAGCCCCTTGGCGCGACCGCGATTTACGGTCTCGCCATCCACGATCGCACCTGCGCAGCCGGAGCTGCCGTCATCGCCGTCGCTCGAGGCGACCAGCAAGCTGAGCCCATGGCTGCCCTCCAGCGCGATGGCCGCCGTCAGCGCAAGATGCAAATTGCGCCCGCCCCGGCCGGCGCCGTCTGCCAGCGTGACCGTGGTTTCACCGCCCCAGACCGTTACTCCGGGCGCTTCGGCACGTAATTCGTTCACTATTTTCAGGGCGGTGGACTCCGCCTCGCCGCCGAGCGGGTCGTGCCCGGGGCGCGCGTCTATTCCGAGTTGCCTCGCGCGCGCCAGAGCCGCCGCGGTGGCGGTGGCGTTGCTGGCAATCACCCGTAACGTCAGCGCGGTGGGACTCTGAGACACATCGGGCCGGGCGCCGCCAGCTTCGACCAGCCCGCGCGCCCATGCCGGCAGCATCTGCAGCGGCGCGGCACAGTCACCGCGTGACAGCAAACCCGATCCGATCACCGCCGGATCGTCGCCCGGCACATCCGACAACAACAACGCGCAAACTTTTTTGCCGCCCAGGTAATTGAGCAACCCGCCCCCCTTGAGGCGAGAGACAGCGCGGCGAATCGCGTTAACCGCCTGGATTTCCAGCCCGGACTGCAACAACCATTGGTTGAGGCGTTGCCACTGCGGCAGCGACACATGTGCCGGCAACCGCTCGATAAGGCTGGATGCGCCGCCGGAAATCAGGATCAGAACATTGTCGTGGGTTGTTTCGCTGAGGAAATCGCACACCCGGCGCCCGGCCTCGAGGCTGCTTGCGTCGGGTACAGGGTGAGCCGCATCCAGCGTTTCTATTTGTGTGGCCGCTGCTACCATCGCGCTTGCCAGACCTTTCTTGCGCACGACCAGCGCACGCCCCAGCCGCCCACCCAACACGTCGCAGGCACCGTCCATCATCGCTTCGGCAGCCTTGCCGACCGCTACTGCGGACCATTTCGCACTGCCGCCATCAGCCACCAGCGCGTGGCGGACGCAGACACGGCCATGCGCCGCCGCGAGCGCGGATCGAAACAGTTCCTCGAGGGTTTGCCTGCGTTCCGATGGATTCGGACCGGACACTACTGTGATCAGATGACGCCGAGTGCCCTGGGCTTGTCGGGCCGTGCCGCCTCGCGCGCGGTTTTCGCCTTGTCAGAGCGCGCGCGTTCCAGACGCGCCAGGTATTCGGGGGTAATGTCACGAGTAACGTACTCGCCGGAAAAACAGGAATTATCGAATTCGCGTATCGCCGCATGATCGTGCTTGACCGCCTGCACCAGGTCTTCGAGAGTCTGGTAGAAAAGCCGGTCCGCGCCGATGATATCGCATACTTCCTGTTCGCTGCGGCCGTGCGCGACGAGCTCGCTCGCCGCCGGCATATCGATACCGTAGACGTTCGGATATCGCACTGGCGGCGCCGCGGAAGCGAAGTACACGTTGCGCGCGCCCGCTTCCCTCGCCATCTCAATGATCTGTTTCGACGTGGTGCCACGGACGATTGAATCGTCGATAAGCAACACGTTCTTGTTACGAAACTCGAGTTCGATGGCGTTGAGTTTGCGGCGCACCGATTTCTTGCGCATTTCCTGACCGGGCATGATAAAGGTACGCCCGATATAACGGTTCTTGATAAAACCCTCGCGAAACTTGAGCTTCATCACGTTGGATAACTGCAACGCACTGGTGCGACTGGTATCGGGTACCGGAATTACCACGTCAATATCGTGGTCCGGCCATTCCCGCACGATGCGCTCGGCAAGTTTCTCCCCCATGCGCAGCCGGGCCTTGTATACCGATATGTTGTCGATGATCGAATCGGGCCGGGCAAAATAGACGTACTCAAACATGCACGGCGTGTTGCCAAGAGATGTCGCGCAACTCTTGCAGTGAACCTGGCCTGCCAGGTCGATATAAATTGCCTCGCCCGGCTCGACATCGCGAATCAGCTCGAATCCGAGGACGTCGAGCGCAACGCTTTCAGAGGCAATAATGTGTTCCGGACCGCCGGCCGTCTCTCGCCGCCCGAGAACCATCGGGCGGATGCCATGCGGATCGCGAAATGCGACAAGACCATGCCCAATCACCATCGCGATGACCGCATACCCTCCGCGCACCCGTTTATGCACTGCGCTGACCGCCGCGAAAACATGGTCGGGCAGCAACCGGTCGTCGGCAACTGCCGCCAGCTCATGGGCAAAAACGTTTAGCAATACCTCGGAATCAGAGGTGGTATTCAGATGTCTGCGGTCTTCCAGCAACAGAAGCCGGGTCAGCTCGTCACAGTTGGTCAGATTGCCATTGTGAGCCAGACAGATTCCGTAAGGCGAATTGACATAGAAGGGCTGCGAGTCTGCGGATTTGGCGCAACCGGCAGTGGGATAACGGACATGCCCGATACCCGCGTTGCCTTTCAATTTCAGCATGTGGCGTTGCTGGAATACGTCCCGAACCAGGCCGTTTTTCTTTCGCAGATTCAATAAGTTGCCGTTCATCGTCGCGATGCCCGCGGCGTCCTGGCCGCGATGCTGCAACACGGTCAAAGCGTCGTAAAGCGCCTGATTAACCGAATTCTGGCCAACTATTCCGACAATTCCGCACATAAGTTATTCAGCCCATCAACGATTGCCGCTGCCAGACCCGCGCCCATCGCAGGGTCTAGTTTTCGCCTGAGGTCCCCAGCTGGATTTCCTCGCCAATATAGTCGATGCCCTCGCCGACGTAGTCACGAATCTGTTCGGCAACCTGCAATCCGTAGGGAACGATTCGGGATTCCTCCCACCACGGTTCGCGGTCAAGTTCCAGCACCTGCGCACCGAGCACCAGCATACCCACCAGCAATATTCCGCGGCCGAGGCCAAAGCCCATACCGAGAACCCTGTCGGTCCCCGATAGCCCGGTCTTGCGCACAGCCATGCCAATCAGGCGGTTCACGATAGCGCCGGCGACAAGAACCATGACAAAAGTCATCAGTCTTGCCGCCCAGATTTGTAGCGCCGGCGACGGCAACACTTCGGAAAAGAGGGGCACGAAAATCTGACCGAATTCCAAAGCGAGCCACAGCGCCAGCACCCAACTCGCAAGCGACAGCGCCTCGCGGAAAAAGCCGCGCATAAACCCGAGCAATATCGACAACGCAACGAGTCCCAGAAAAATGTAATCGATTACTGGCATAGACATAATCGTGCAGGGAAAGGGATGTTGGAAGCCATCGGCAGACCGTTGCTCATCACGATATCGGGCGGCAACCCGGAGCGATGCCAGCCCGCCTGCGCGCGACTCCCCCTGAGCCGGCTTCAAAGGCGGCGCCATTGTAACAGAGCAGGGAGTCGCTGACTGCCTACCCTGTCACGGATGCGGCATGACTTTGGCCGCGTGGCCGCTGCTGCTCAGCCGGGTCACCAGCGCCTGCGCCTCGGCACGGCTGATGACCGGTCCGACGCGGACCCGATACAGCGTGCGGTCACCCTGGGTGATTTCCGAGACATAGGCGTCGAAGCCGCTGGCTTTCAACTCCCGGGTGATGCGTGTGGCAGAACTCTTTTTCGAAAAACTGCCCACCTGCGCTGCCCAGTTGCCGGCCGCTGCAGGTTTGGAGGGGGCGGCCGCGGCGACCGCCTTGTCGGCTTTCGCGGGTGCCGGTTTCGCGGGTGCCGGTTTCGGCGCCACCGCCTGTTTTGACGGCGAGGTCGTCATTGTGGCGGAGCTGGCGGGAGGAGATACTGCCGACCTTTTCGCCGCAGCAGGTTGCGCGGCCGGCCGTGCCGATCGCGCAGACTCGGCCGGTTGGCTTACCTGGTCGTTCAGCGCGATATCGACCGTGCGTGTCCGGGCCCCCGGCTCGAGTTGGAGCTCCTGGCGGACCGTCTCCTGGCCGGGACCGTCAAGCAGTGCCGGTACCAGCAGGATTGCGATCGCTACCAGGACAATGGCGCCGATCATGCGTTCTTTAAGTCGTTGCTCCATCGCCGCACCAATGTGTGTTTACCGCGCCGGCCGATGCGCTCGATCAAGCGCGCGCGGGCGCCGCGCAGTATAGCCCAAGCGCCTCTGCGGCGGGAGCAACGACGTAGAACGACCCGAGCACCACAACCCTGTCTCCGCTTACCGTCTCCGCGCGCAGCCTGGCACACGCCTCGGCCACCGACTCCGCTGCGCGCACATCGCCCGCCCCGCCCGCGACCAAACGGGCGCGCAGCGTGGCGGCATCCTGGCCACGCGGCCGCTCGATCGGGACGACGGTCCAGTGATCTATGCTTTCTGCCAGCGCCCGCGCCAGCCCCACGGCGTCCTTGTCCTCCATCATGCCAATCAGCGCATACGTGCGGCGCCGCGGTTCGGCCGCAAGCTGACGCGCCAGGTTGGCGGCGGCGGCCGGGTTGTGGGCAACGTCCAGAATCCACTCGACCGCAGCAATCTGCCGACGCTGGAATCTGCCCGGAACCTGCAGGCCGGCGAGTCCGGCGGTCAGCTCAGCTGCGCCCGGCAAACTGTTGCCACCGAGGCACTCGAGTGCGGCGAGCACACACCCCAGGTTGCGTCCGGCCGCATTGGCCGTGATCGCTGTAACGGGAAGCCCGCTGCGGCGGGCCGCGATGCCGGAATAGTCGAAACCGGCCGCGCCGCGCTCAATCCGAAAATCCGCCCCGTAGCGGTATAGCGCAGCGCCAATCTCGCGGGCGTACGCCGCCACCGAGTCCGGCGGATCCGGGTCGCCGACAATCGCCGGCTTGTCCGGGCGGAAAATCCCCGCCTTCTCACGACCGATCTCCGCGCGTGTCGCGCCCAGCCAGTTCTGGTGATCGAGGTCAATGGACGAGACGATGGCGACATCGGGATCGATCGCGTTCACCGCATCGAGCCGTCCGCCAAGCCCCACTTCGAGAACGGCAATCTCGATGCCTGCCTGCTGAAAGCCCAGCACAGCGGCGGCGGTCGTATATTCGAAAAAAGTCAGCGCGCTGCCATGGCGCGCCGTTTCCACGGCTTTGAACCACGCGATAAGCTCAGCATCGCTGGCCATTCGGCCATTGATCCGGACACGCTCGTTGAACCGCCACAGATGCGGCGACGTGAGCGCCGCGACCGATCTCCCGGCACCACGGAGAAGGCTCTCGAGCATTGCAACGGTCGAGCCCTTGCCGTTTGTTCCGGCGACGGTAATTACCTTGAATTCCGGATCGGTAAGACCGAGACGCTCGAGCACCAGCGAAATGCGCTCCAGTCCGAGATCGACGACCTTCGGGTGCAACTTTTCGAGCTGCCGCAACCAGGCACCGAGATCCGATTCAGCAGGGTTCACTTGCCGCTGTATTCCTTACACATATGGCGCCGCAAGGGCGTGGCACAGCGGCGCAAACAGGTGTGTTACTCAGTTTCGATAGCAGGCAAACCGGCCAATTTCGCAATCAGTGCGGCGATCTGTCGTCGCATCTCGCGCCGGTCCAGGATCATATCGAGAGCCCCGTGCTCGAGCAGAAACTCGCTGCGCTGGAAACCCTCGGGCAGCGTCTGCCGGACGGTTTGCTCAATGACCCTGGGACCCGCAAACCCGATCAGCGCCTTGGGCTCGGCAATATTGATGTCACCCAGCATCGCGAGGCTTGCGGAAACGCCACCCGTAGTCGGGTCCGTCATCACCGAGATGAAAGGAACCCCCTCCCGCCCGAGTCGCGCCAGTGCGGCGCTGGTCTTTGCCATCTGCATCAGCGAAAACAGAGCCTCCTGCATCCGCGCACCACCGCTCGCAGAAAAGCAGATCAGCGGTCGCCGCTCCTCCAGTGAAAACTCGGCAGAACGAACGAATTTCTCGCCCACGACCGATCCCATCGAACCGCCCATGAATTTGAATTCGAAAGCGCATGCCACCACGGGGACGTTACCGACCTCACCCTTCATCGCCACCAACGCATCTTTCTCATCGACGGCTTTCTGGCTCTGCAGCAACCGATCGCGGTAACGCCTGGTGTCTTTGAACTTCAGCGGATCGAGCGGTTCGAGATCGACGAACAACTCCTCTCCGCTACCCTCATCGAGAAATTTATCGAGACGCACTCGCGCACTGATCCGCATGTGATGTTCGCACTTCGGGCAGACAAAAAGATTGCGCTCGAGTTCGGCCCGATACAACACGGCATCGCAGGCCGGGCATTTCGACCACAGCCCTTCAGGTATCGATCGCGTGCGCCGCTCGGTCTTGATCCGGGACGGCATCAGTTTTTCGAACCAACTCATTGTTCTATATCCGCGTCAGGTCCAACCCGGTAGGGGCATGATAAACGAATCCGGTACTCCAGCGGCAACCTCGATCTCGGGCAGTTCGAATTGCGGCGGATAACCGACCGCGGTGAAGTACAACCCCTCCGGCGGCGCGGTCACCCCCGCGCGCGTTCTGTCGCGGCGGCTCAGGACGTCTTCCACCCATGCGGGATCGCGCTCTCCGAGTCCCACTCTCATCAACGCCCCGGCGATATTCCTGACCATATGCTGGAGAAATGCATTGGCACAAATCGTCAACCAGATGAAATCCTGCTGGCGCACGACGTCGAGCCGATGAATCGTTCTCGTTGCACTCTTTGCCTGACAGTTTGCCGCCCGAAACGAACTGAAGTCGTGCTCTCCGAGCAGACACCTGGCAGCGTGCTGCATCCGATCCGCATCGAGGGGTCGGTGGACCCAGCAGGCGCGGTCGCGGAGCAGACTGGAGCGGACCCGGCGATTGACAAAAAGGTAGCGGTAAGTACGCCGGCGAGCGCTGAAACGGGCGTGAAAATCCGCCGCTACGACCCGCGCCCAGGTCGCGTTGACATCGTCAGGCAAATTGCTGTTGACACCCAGAACCCACGAACGCTCTCCGCGCACAGCCGACGTGTCAAAGTGGATCACCTGGCCAATTGCATGAACGCCGGAATCTGTGCGACCGGCGCAGACTGCCTTGACCGGTTCGTCGGCGACAACCCCGAGCGCGCGTTCCACACATGACTGCACGTCACGGCCTTCTTTCTGAATCTGCCAGCCGAAGAAATCGCTGCCGTCGTACTCGACGGCCATGGCTATTCTCGGCATGGCGCCACCAGAATCTGCTTTCCGCTGCGCGCGCCGACAGCGGCGCACATCATCAGGACAGACTTTTTATAAGACGTTCGGCGTCAGCCCGCTGGCCCTCATCACCTTCATCCAGCACTTCCTCGAGGATGCTGCGGGCACCGTCAGGATCGCCCATGTCCATGTAGGCGCGGGCAAGATCGAGCTTGGTGCCGATCTCGCTCATCGTCACCGCATCGCCTTCGGGTTGCGTGAACTCGTCGGAAGGCAGGACCTCGGTTGCGGTCGGGTCGTCGTCTACGCCGCGCAACTCGTCGCCGACATCGAGATCGAGCACCGCGGTGTCGTCCGGACGTTCCATCACCCCGGTGGACTCAGGGCTTTCGAACATTCCTGTCGCAGCCGGGCCATCGAAAATGCCGGTCGCTTCCGTGTTCTCAGACAGGCCGCTGCCATCGCTATCGGTGACTGCTGCCTTGGCGATCCCGGGCTGCTCGACCGTATCGCCAAATTCCACGTTTTCGGCTTCGTCAATCAGATCACCGAGATCGAGATCAATAGCCGAAGCATCATCGCTTGCCTTGGCTGATGCCGTATCGGTATCAAAAAACTCGGCAGCGTCCGGCAACGCAGTGGCGAGCATCGTCGCATCTTCGTCGCCGATCACTTTTTCCGGCTCCGCGAAGTCTGTCGCCGCGAGCGTTTCGGTTTCAGCGAGTTCTTCGTCTTCGTCCCCGTCATTCCCGGCCACTTCGGAAAAGTCGAAATCCACCCGGCGGATGCCCGTAGACCCGGCGCCTTCGGCGGCAGTCAGATCTTCATCCACGTCCAGCGCCTCGGACTGACCAGTACGGTCCAACGGCCCGAGGAAGCTGTCGTCGAGATTGACGTCAAGGCCAAGATCGTCGAGATCGATCTCCGCCGTCTCCGACGTCCTGTCGCCGTCCGCGGACGCATCCACATCGGCGCCAAGATCCATTTTCTGCTCAATGGTGTCGGCCATTTCCAACTCGGAATCGAGCGACGGCGTTTCCAGCGTCGGCGTTTCCATAGTCGGCATGTCGGGCGCTGCAGTTTCCAGCGTCGGCGTTTCCATCGTTGGCACATCGACGGCCGCAGTCTCCAGGGTTGGAGTCTCCATGGTCGGCGCGTCCAGCGACACACTTTCAATCGTCGGCGTCTCCACCGTGGGACTCTCCGCCGCCGCGGTCTCCAGCGTCGGATTCTCCTGCGTATCGCCGCCGAAATCGAAGTCCAGCCCTTCGTCATCCGCTTCGGCGCCGGTTTCGAGTCTCTTGTCGGCAACGGCCCCGGTTTCTGTCAGCGCGGGTGTCTCGCGGGTATCTCCTCCGGTCTCGAGCGCATCTCCGAAATCGAGATCGACGCCACCCTGGTCTTCCTCATCCAGCGACAGATCGACCGGTGGTGCAATCGCGGTCGCCTCCAGCGCCAGGTCGACCGGCTCGTCACCGGTGGAGCGCAACTCGCCAGAGAAGATCGGCTCTTCCGGCGCAATCTGCTTGCCCATGATCAGGATTTTGTCCCAATCCGAATCCGAGCCCTCTTCGCGGGTATCGAATAATTTCTGGGCGCTCTCGAGGAACTGGTCCTTGTTACCCCAGACGAAGAAAATCTCCGCCAGCTTGGCCCGAAGATCACGCCGCTCCGGCGCGTTCTGCAGCGCAGATCTGACCACGTCGGCCGCCTGGTCATACAGGCCGTAAGCCATATGGAAATCAGCCTCGCCAATCGGGTCGCCCTGATCCTGGCCCAGACGCTCCATGATCGTATTGGACAATTCGTCGATGGCGGAAATTTCTGCCCTGTCCGGCTCCGCTTCCGTAACCGGCTCGACCGGAGTCGGCGTCTCGCCCAGGTCGTCGAAGGTCGGTAGTTCAAGACTGTCATTGGTCTCCGCGGTCGTCTCGAAATCCGGCAACTCAAAGCTGCCGGTCGCCTCTGTTCCCGGCTCGAATTCCGGGATTTCGAGGCTGCCGGTGTCGTCCGCGGAAACGCTCTCCTCGACAACAATCGACTCTTCGCCGCGAGCGCGGACCGGGAGTTCTGTCAGAGTCTGGGTCTGACTGGTCGCGGACGTATCATCCGCGGCCTGGCCCGCACTGTCCCAGGGCTCAACGAATTCTTCGGTCGCGGCACGGCGACGGCGGATCACCGCCAGCAAGGCGGCGGCAATCACGGCGAGACCCAGCAGGATCAGGAATAACGGCGCTGTAACGAAACCCATCAGCTTGCCGAAGAGCGATTCATCGGCGGCCGGTTGTACCGGCCGTGCGGCGGGTGTCGCCGCCACCGGCGGCGCCGCTTGCTCAGCCTGTTCGGATTCCGGCTGCGACGCAATGTCTTCCGGCTGAACCGGAGCGACCGGCGGCACGGCTACTTCCGCCTCCTCGATCGCCTGAAGACGCTGCTGCAATTGCGCCATTTCCTCGTCACGCAACTGCAACAGCCGTTGCGATTCCTCGAGTTCTTCGCGCACGCCCTCGAGTTCGTCACGGAGCTCGAGATTTTCCTGTGTCAGCTCGGCGTCGCCGGTGACCGGCTGGCCACCCACGCCAGGCGAACCCGCCTCACTCGGCGGACGCAGCTCGAGCCGGGCTACCGGCTCCGAAGGCGCGCTGTAGGCACCGCCGCTGCGCCACTCCTCGTACTGGCGCGCCACCTCGGCATTTGCCTGCGTCGACGACAGCGCCGTGACGGCCGCGCGGTCCGGTATCCGCAGAATTGAACCGGCGCGAACGAGATTGATGTTCTGCCCCATGAAAGCATTGGGGTTGGCCTCGTAAATCGCCATCATCATCTGATTGACGCTGACACTGTCGTCAGGTCGGTAACGATCCGCGATCCTCCACAACGTATCGTTGCGCTGCACGCGGTAACTGTCGCCCGGGGCGTCGAACGGTTGGCCTGCAGGCTGCTGCTGCTCTGCCGGCGCGGCGGTCGGCGCCGGCGGCGGCTGTCTGACGACGGTTCCGGTCGTTCGGGTTTGCGTTGCCGTAGTCGGCGCACGCACCGGAGCAGGCATGGGTGCAGGCGCGACAAATGTCGGCGGATCGAGAAAAACCGTGTACTCACGCAACAAACGGCCGCGGGCCCAGACGGCTTCGACCAGAATCGTGACAAAAGGCTCGGTCACGGATGCCGTCGATGTCACGATGACCGCGGCATTGCCGTCGGGGCGTAACTCGGTCCTGAGGTTGAATCCCTGAAGGTACTCGGGATAGTCGAGGCCGAGGCGATCGAACGCATCGCGCGGCGCCAGTTGTACCATCAGCCCTGAAACGTCGTCGCGGCTTGCGCCCTCGACAGTGATTTCAGCGCGGAATGGCTGGTTGAGATTCGATTTGAGCTCGATGTCACCCAGCGCCAGTCCCCAGGCAGATGCCGACATCAAATAAGTGCTAAGCAGCAGGCTCAGGATGGAAATATGCCGCGCCATGAATGCTCCCTTTGGTCCCATACCCCAATTCGGGCCGTTCGAACCACCGTTTCGGCGGCCCGCGTAGAAGCTAATAAGCTTCTTTTAAATGATCGGCTAACTATAGCTTACAAAAAGCTTTTTACCAACAATTCAGCAATTTGCACGCTATTCAGCGCCGCGCCCTTGCGCACGTTATCAGCGACCACCCACAGGTTCAAACCACACTCCTCATAGAGGTCGTCGCGCACGCGTCCAACATAAACCGAATCATGACCGGCGGCGTCGCTGACTGCTGTGGGGTAAGTCGCATTATCGGGATCGTCTATCAGACGCACCCCGGGCGCTTTTTTCAGCAATTTTCGTGCCGCGGCGGCGGTCAGAGGTTGTCGCGTACGCACGTGGACCGCCTCAGAGTGACCGAAGAACACCGGCACACGGACCGCCGTGGCATTCACCGCGATCGAGGTGTCGGCAAAGATTCTGTGCGTTTCCCAGACCATTTTCATCTCCTCGCGGGTAAACCCGTTTTCCTCGAAGACATCGATCTGCGGGATCGCGTTGAACGCTATCTGGCGGGGGTAGAGATCGCTTTTTACCTCTCTGCCGTTCAGCAGTGTCGCAGTCTGGCTCGCCAATTCCTCCATATGGCGGCGGCCGGCACCCGAGACGGACTGATAGGTTGCGACGTCGATACGTTCTATGCCGGCGGCTTTACGCAACGGATTGAGCGCAACCAGCATCTGGATAGTCGAGCAATTGGGGTTGGCGATGATGTTGCGGTTGCGGAACTCCTCCAGCGCCTCCGGATTGACTTCCGGCACCACCAGCGGGATGTCGTCGTCGTAACGAAAACGCGACGTATTGTCGATGACCACACACCCCGCTTCACCTGCTCGCGGCGCATGTATGTCGGACACTGACCCGCCCGCCGAGAACATTGCGATATCCGTGCCGGAAAAATCGAAGTCCTCAAGGACACCGACCGTATGTTCCCGTTTGCCAAAACGAATTTTCGAGCCGGCCGAGCGTTCGCTGGCAAGAGGATGAAATGCCGCAACCGGAAATGCGCGCTCCTCGAGCAACTCGATCATTGTCTCCCCGACCAGTCCGGTTGCACCCACAACCGCGACATTGAATTTCTTGCTCATCATTTATCACCCGTAACGTGAAAGGGTCGGCTGCGAACACCCTGCGCCATCGCAAACCGCGTGATTCTCTCCGTGGCGTCACAGCAATGCCCGCCTGCAAGCCTCGCGCCGGCGGGCTCCGGTCAGGCTTTGACCACCGGTGTCACGCTGCGCACGTCCGCATTCTGCCCGCGCTGGCGCAGATAGTGATCCATGATCACAAGTGCCAGCTGCGCCTCGGCGATCGGGGTGGCCCGCAAACCGACGCACGGATCGTGACGGCCCTTGGTCAGCACTTCCACCTCGTTACCCGTAATGTCAACGGTTCGGCCCGCCGTGGGAATACTCGAAGTGGGCTTCAACGCAATACTGACAACCAGATCCTGACCCGACGAGATGCCACCGAGCACCCCGCCCGCATGATTCGACTGAAATCCGGCTGCAGTGATTTCGTCACGGTGCTCGGTGCCTTTTTGTGCCACACAGGCAAATCCGGCGCCGATTTCGACTCCTTTGACCGCGTTGATGTTCATCATCGCGTGTGCAATGTCGGCGTCCAGCCGGTCAAACACCGGCTCCCCCAGGCCGGGTGGCACACCTGTCGCGATCGTCACGACCCTCGCGCCCACGGAATCCCGCGATTTGCGCAACGCGTCCATGTATTTTTCCAGCTCGTCGACACGGGCCGGGTCGGGACAGAAAAACGGGTTGTCATCGACAGTCTCCGGCGCAACCGCTTCGAGCACGAGCGGACCGAGCTGGGCGAGGTAGCCGAAAATCCGGATGCCGAGCCTCTCGCGGAGGTACTTGCGCGCGATCGCACCTGCAGCGACTCGCATAACGGTTTCGCGTGCGGATGAGCGGCCACCGCCACGGTAGTCGCGAAATCCAAACTTCTGCTGGTAGGTATAGTCAGCATGCCCCGGGCGAAAGCGATCCATGATTTCGCTGTAGTCACGCGGCCGCTGATCCTCGTTCGCGACGATCATCCCGATCGGAGTACCGGTGGTGCGCCCCTCGAAAACGCCCGACATGATGCGAATCGAATCGCTTTCCTTGCGCTGGCTCGTATGCCGGCTGCGCCCCGTTCGCCGCCGTTCGACATCGGCCTGAATATCGTCGTCGGACAGTGCCAGCCCGGGCGGACAACCATCTACGATACAGCCCAGCCCCGGCCCGTGGCTTTCACCGAATGTCGTCACCGTGAAAAGCTTGCCCTGCGTGTTACCGGCCATTCTTTGATTACTCCTCGGCGCTGGCGAATTCGGCAGCGAATACATCGAGCTCGCCGGCGCTCATTAAAAACACACCTTCGCCGCCATGCTCGAACTCGACCCAGGTGAAAGGGACGCGCGGGTATGCTGCCTCCAGCGCGGCCTGACTGGCACCGACCTCGACAACAAGGAGGCCGTTGTCGGTGAGGTGCCGGCGCGCATTGTGGAGAATTCGGCGCACCAGCCGCAAGCCGTCATCGCCCGCCTCGAGACCGAGGCCCGGCTCGCGCCGGTACTCGGCCGGCAGCTCAGCCATCTCGGCACGGCTGACATAGGGCGGGTTGCTGACGATCAGATCGTAACGGCGCCCTTCAAGCGCCGCGAAGAGATCCGACTGCAGCAGCTTCACCCGCTGTTCCAGCGCGTGTCGCGCGACATTCATTGCTGCTACCTCGAGCGCGTCCGGCGAAATATCGCTGGCGTCCACGGCAGCCTCCGGGAATGCGCTGGCACAGGCTATGGCGATGCATGCACTTCCGGTGCAAAGATCCAGGATCCGCGTCACGGCGGTGGAGTCCGCCCATGGCTCGAAGCGCTCGACGATCAGCTCGGCAATCGGCGATCGAGGCACCAGAACCCGGTTGTCGACGTAAAACTGCAAACCCGCGAACCATGCCTCGTTTATCAGGTAAGCCACCGGATCGCGGCTGGTAATCCTGGCCATGACGATTTCCGCCAGCCGCTGCAGTTGCCCGCCATCGAGTCGCCGCGCGTAGTCGGCGGCCGCCACCGGGTAGACCGCACCAACAATATGGAAGACCAGCGCCGCCGCTTCGTCATCGGCATTGTCCGTACCATGGCCGAAGTGGACACCGGCGTCGCGGAAACGGCGCGCGGTCGCTGCAATGGCGTCGGCCACGCTTGTACCGACCGCCAGGTCCGCATACCCCTTGTCACTGTCGACCATCTTGGCTCCCCGCATCAGGCGCACATGATAGCCCGGCCGACGTGGAGCGCACCCGCGATTATGGGATAATAGCGGGCTATGTCCGCGCCAATTCGAATTCTCGCCTTCACGCTTGCGCTGATCGCGGTGCTTGCGGGGGCCTTCACCGCATACCGGATGCAGTCGGCCGGGATGGTTGCGCCGGAAGACATCGATGCGACCATTTTCAATGCCACGCGGCCGGTTCCCGAATTTACGCTGTCCGACCACAACGACGGAGTCTATAACCCGCAAAGACTTCAGGGGCACTGGACCTTGCTGTTCTTCGGCTTTACCCATTGTCCTGATGTCTGCCCCACGACGCTGAACACCCTGGCCCGCAGCCGGGCCCTGCTTGGCGATTTACCCGCTTCACAGCAGCCGGAGGTGGTGATGATTTCGGTCGACCCGGAGCGCGATACGGTCGCCAGACTGCACGACTATGTCCCGTTTTTCGATCCGACGTTTGTCGGCGTAACCGGATCTACCGCGGAAATCGACGCACTGACGGCAGCGCTTGGCGTCGCCCATCTGAAAATTCCTCGCGACGACGGCGACTACACGGTAGACCACACGGCGTCGATTTTCCTGATTGACCCGGCCGGTCGTCAGGCCGCGCTATTTTCTCCGCCTCTTGAGGCCGCTGACCTCGCTGCCAGATACAGGGCGACGCTGAACTATCTGGAGCGCAGAAGATGAGAATACTGGTATGGACCGTGCTTCTGCTGAGCGCCTGTTCCGGTGGCAACGACGTGGTGATCACGGACCCCTGGGTGCGCGCCATGCCGCCCGGCAGCCAGATGACCGCAGCCTATTTCTCGTTCACCAACCGAACCGGCCAGGACCAGACCATCGTCGCTGCTTCCAGCGAGGCTTTCGGGCTTGTCGAGATACACCGCACCATTAACGTCGACGGCATCAGTCGCATGCAACAGGAAGACGCCATCGTCGTGGGTCCGGGGGAGACGATACATTTCGAGCCGCATGGCCGTCATCTGATGCTGATGCGCCCGCGCGACACCGTCGAGCCTGGCCAGGTCATCGCTTTCGACCTGCAACTCGACACCGGCCGCACGGCGTCATTCACCGCAGAAGTCCGACACACGTCCGACTAAATTTATGGGGCCGCTGACTTGAGCGACGATAACCAGGGTGCCAGCATCTCCGACCGCCTGTTTGCACTACTCCAGCATTTGCTCCCGCAGCATGCTCTGTCGCGGGCGATGCACTGGCTCACCCGGCTCGATGCGGACTGGTTCCGCAAACCGTTTACGCGCTGGTTCGTCAAGTACTTTGCGATCGATCTGGGTGAGGCGGTCGAGGAAAACCTGGACGGCTATGCCACGTTCAATGCGTTCTTTACCCGCGCGCTGAAACCCGGAGCACGCGAGATCGCCGCGGGTTCCGATGTGCTGGCGTGCCCCGTTGACGGCACCATCAGCCAGATCGGCGACCTCCGCGATGGCCGACTGGTGCAGGCAAAGGGACGTCACTTCAGCATGCGTGAATTGCTTGGCGACCGCGCCGACCTGGCCGCAGTGTTCGACGGCGGCTTGTTCGCGACGATTTATCTTGCCCCCTACAACTATCATCGTATCCACATGCCGAGCGCCGGAAAGCTCACCGAAACCGTTTACATCCCCGGTCGGCTGTTTAGCGTCAACGCGGCCACGGCGCGCAGCGTCCCGAACCTGTTTGCCCGCAACGAGCGGGTCGCCTGCATGTTCGACACCGCGGCCGGCCCCATGGCAATGGTGCTGGTGGGCGCGTTGTTCGTGGGCAGTATCGAGACCGTCTGGGCCGGCGAAATCACACCGCCGCACCGCGGTGCGGTAGCGCACCGAACCTATGCCGGTAGCGGTCCGGAACTGGCCAAGGGCGCCGAAATGGGGCGCTTCAATATGGGTTCCACCGTGATCATGCTGTTGCCGAAAGGCCGCGCCGAATGGGAATCGCAACTGGCCGCAGACCAAACCGTTCGCCTGGGTATGGCGATTGGCAGAACCACCAGCGTCGCGAAAAACTGAGCAGATCTACGCGCGATCGAGTGCGGAAACGAAATCCGCGGCGATCGACTCGAGTCCGACCTGGTCCGCGGCATCGAAACGATCGAACAACGGGCTGTCGACATCGAGCACGCCCAGTAGCTCGCCGTTGCGCACCAGCGGCACAACAATCTCCGAATTAGAGGCCGAATCGCAGGCAATATGACCAGCGAAACCATGCACGTCCGCCACCCGTTGAGTAGTGCGGGTGGCAGCCGCCGTGCCACAGACCCCTGCCCCCAGAGCAATACGCACGCATGCCGGCCGGCCCTGGAACGGCCCGACTACCAGCTCGCCGTCACGGAAAAAGTAGAAACCGACCCAGTTGACGTCGGCGAGCTCGTGAAACAACAGCGCTGACAGATTGGCCGCGTTGGCAATGACATCGCGCTCTCCCTCGATCAAGGCACGCGCGGCCGCCCGCAGCGTCTCCAATTCCACCGTCTTGCTATCAGTCGTCACAATCGTGCTCCCTTCCAGGCATTTGTCACACCCTCTCCCAGCCAAACGCGAGCACCTCATCGAGCGTCGCCGCGCCGGCAACCAGCATCAGCAGCCGATCGAGTCCCAGCGCCACTCCGGCGCAGGCCGGCAGCCCGGCTTCGAGCGCCGCCAGAAAACGTTCGTCAACGGCTACCCGCGGCAGTCCCGCGCGCTCCCGCCGCCGCAGTTCCGCGGCGAATCTACGCCGCTGCTCCGCTGCATCGAGCAGTTCGTTGAAGCCATTGGCCAGCTCCATCCCATCCAGAAAAGCCTCGAATCGCTCCGCCACCGGCGGATCACCCGGCCTCGTCCTGGCAAGGGCCGCCTGTTGCGGCGGGAAATCATAGACGAAACCGAGCCGCCCCTGCCCCATCTGCGGACAGACCAGAGATGCCATTGCGAGGTCTATAAGGACGTCGCGCTCGCGCAGGATCGAATCGGGCACATCGATCCCGCGCGCGACCATTGCGGCGGCAATTGCGGTCGCATCGTCGCGAAAAGGATCGCAGCCCGCGAAAGTGGAAAACGCCTCGGCATAGGGCACATACTCCGGGTCGTCCAGGTCCAGCCACCCCGCGGTAACGGTGGCAATCAGATTCGCCAGATCGCCCATCAGATCATGGTGATCCATGCCAACGCGGTAATACTCGAGCAGTGAGAACTCCGGATTATGGAGTGCGCCCGACTCCTCGCCACGGAAAACCCGGCAGACCTGGAATATATCGCCGACACCCGCCGCCAGCAGGCGCTTCATGGCGAGTTCCGGCGAAGTATGGAGAAAGCGCGGCTGACCCGACCCCGTCGCAACGGCCATGCTGCAGATATGCGGGTCGGTTGTCGCGGACTGCGACAAGGCCGGCGTTTCAACCTCGAGCACGCCTGCGCGCTCAAAGTAGCGTCTCATCCTGCGCAACAACTCCGCTCGCAGCCGCAACGTCCCGATGTCGGCACCGGGACGCCAGTCAGCGCTCAGGGCCACGATGGCCGCGGCATCGCAGGGTTCAACCCGCCAGACCCCTAATCCTTGACCCGCGACACATACTCACCGCTGCGCGTATCGACCTTGATTACGTCGCCTATTTCGAGAAACAGCGGAACGCGTACTATCGCGCCTGTACTCAGCGTGGCCGGTTTCACGCCGCCCTGGGCGGTATCCCCGCGCACACCCGGGTCGGTTTCCGTAACCTCGAGCACGACGAAATTTGGCGGTGCGACGAGAATCGGAGCGTTGTTCCACAACGTAATCTGGCACATGTCCTGCTCTTTCAGCCACTTCGCAGAATCGCCGATCGCTTTCGCGTCAGCGGCGTACTGCTCGAAGGTATCTGCAACCATGAAATGCCAGAACTCTCCATCTTCGTAGAGATATTGCATTTCCGTTTCAAGGACATCGGCTGCCTCGACCGTTTCGCCGGACTTGAATGTCTTGTCGACCACGCGGCCGGTCTTGAGGTTGCGGATTTTGACCCGACTAAAAGCCTGGCCCTTGCCGGGTTTGACGAACTCATTCTCGACAATGGTGCAGGGATCTCCATCCATGAGAATCTTCAAACCGGAGCGGAATTCATTCGTGCTGTAGGTAGCCATTTATAATGTTCCAACGCTATTGGTTTTGCGACCGGCCAGCCCGGCGATCGGCAAAAACGCTCATGATACCGCTTACCCCCCACATTCGTCAGCACGCGCCGTGGCAAGCCGAACTGGCAGCGGCGATCACCGACCCGGCGGAACTGCTCGGACTGCTGGAACTCGACGACGCATTGCTGCCCGCGGCACAACGCGCGAGCAGATTGTTCCCGTTGCGGGTCCCACGCGGCTACGTTGCAAGAATGGCGCGACGTGACCCTGGCGATCCACTGTTGCGCCAGGTGTTGCCACTGGACGCGGAATTCGGCGAGGCGCCGGGCTTTAGCGAGGACGCGGTTGGCGACCTGGCCAGCAGTCTGACTCCGGGGCTGCTACACAAATACCGCGGCCGGGTACTGCTGATCACCACCGCCGCCTGCGCGGTGCACTGCCGGTTCTGTTTCCGCCGCCACTTTCCGTATGCCGATCAGACCGCGGCACGCGGACAATGGGACGCCGCGCTCAAGTGGATCGGCGCCAATCCCGAGATCACTGAAGTCATCCTGAGCGGCGGCGACCCGTTATCGCTCAATGACGACAAACTCGGCCATCTGACTGCGGCAATCGACGCGATTCCGCATGTCAGGCGGATTCGTGTCCACACCCGCCAGCCCGTGGTTCTCCCGAAGCGGGTCGACGACCGCCTGCTCGGGTGGCTAAAACGGCTGCGCGCGCCCGTGACAATCGTTCTGCATGTGAATCACGACAAGGAAATCAACGCCGATTTCCGCCATGCTTGCCAACGCTTGCGTGCGGCCGGAGCAATACTGCTAAACCAGACGGTGCTGCTGCGCGCGGTCAACGACACCGGAGATTCCCTGGCGGCGCTGTCCGAGAAATTGTTCGACTGCGGGGTCATGCCGTACTACCTGCATCTGCTCGATCGGGTTCAGGGCACGGCCCATTTCGAAGTCTCGCGAAGCCGGGCTCAGACCCTGATCGCAGAGCTGCTCGTGCGCCTTCCGGGCTACCTGGTGCCGAAACTGGTTTGCGAAAAAGCCGGCGCACCAAGCAAAGTGCCTGTACCGCCGCCCGGGTCTTGCTAATATGGGTGGTTCGACCCATGCGCTGGTCGGAACGGGCCTAAGCGGCTGTATTTTTTGCGTCAGGAGCAGGTTTTGAGCGACAAGAGCGCGGTGCCGATTATCGTGATTGCGGAACGGCCCGATAATGTCGAGGCCATCAACAGCACGCTGCGAAACGCCGGCCACCCGGTGCACTGCACCCATATTCCCGACGTCGGCGACCTCGCCGATGCGCTGACCCAGATTAACCCCGAGCTGTTACTGGTCTTTAGCGAGGACATCAACACCTCGCTCGAGCAACTCGACGATATCCGCAATGCCTATGCCTCGGGAGTACCGATTCTCGATGTGCGCGATGAAGTCGACGAAGATTCGATTGCACTGGCGATGCGCCGTGGCGCCCAGGACATCGTTTCACTGCGTCACCGCGACCGGCTGCAATGGGTGTGCGGGCGCGAACTCAGGGCATTCCGGCTCGAGCGCGCGCTGAATCGCACGCTGGTCTCAGCAACCGAGTACAAGCGCGCACTCAATGCTTTCATGGAAGGATCCGCCGACGCTATCGCCCATGTCCAGGAAGGCATCGTGGTGGATTCCAACCCGGCATGGCTCGAGCTCTTCGGTTATCCCGACCCCGAGGCTATCGACGGCATGCCGCTAATGGACTTTTTCGAGGCCGACAATCATGCCGCGTTGAAGGGCGCCCTGGTCGCGTGCGGACAGGGCAAATGGAGTGACCACGACCTCAAAATCCAGGGTCTTTGCAGTGACGGCTCGGCGTTAGCGCTCAACCTGCAGCTCGACGAGGCAGAGTTCGACGGCGAACCGTGCGTCCGCGTCTGTATCCGCGCGGGTGCCGAGGAAAACCGCGAACCGGAAGAACGCATCACCGAGGTAGCAACGCGCGACCCGCTAACCGGGCTGCTGCACCGGCAACAGTTCCTTACCGAGCTGGAAGCCGCCGTCGCGGAATCGGCCAAAGGCGGTGTCCGCGCACTCGCCTATGTCACGCCGGACAAATTTCGCGCGATCAAACAGAAAGTTGGCCCCCTCGCCAGCGAAGACGTGATTGTCAAGCTCGCATCGACACTACAGGAGCTGGCCGGACCGGACGACCTGGTCGGGCGATTCGGTGGCACGATGTTCGCCGTTCTGCTCGCTCGCGGGACCGACCTCGATGTGGAGGAATGGGCCCAGAGCCTGTGCCAGCGGGTCAGGCGACTGACCTTCGAGGGGGGCGGCAAGTCCATCTCGATTACCTGTACCGTCGGCGTCGCTCCGGTCGGTAGCGGCGGCGGCAAGATTGTCGACCTCGTTACGCTGGCCGATGCCGCGAACGAAAAGGGCCGCGAGGAAGGCGGCGACAAGGTGGTCGTCCACAAAATCGATCTCGCCTCTTCGACCCGCACCGAAGCGCAGGACGCGATCTGGATCAAGCTGATCAAGGCGGCACTGATGGAGAACCGGCTCCACCTCGTGCACCAGCCAATCGCGAGCCTGCAGAGTCAGAGCAAAGACATGTATGACGTCGTTGTCCGCATGAAAGATCCGCGCGGCAACGAAATACTCCCGGGCGATTTTCTCCCTGCGGCGCAGCGCAACGGCCTGATGAAAACGCTCGATCGCTGGATCATCAATGCCGCCGTGCAATTTTGTGCGGCGCGCCGGGCATCACGGGTTTTCGTCCGTATTTCCAGCGATTCGATCACCGATACCGGGCTCGCCAAATGGGTGTCGCAACTGGTCAAGAGCGCCAAGCTGCCGACCAACGTGATCTGCATTCAGATTCCGGAAGACGTGGCCGCCGAGAACGTGCTGCCCACCCAGGAACTGGCACAGCAACTTGGAGAATTCGGTTTCTCCTTCGCCATCGAACATTTCGGACTGCTGGCAACTTCCGGACGTCTGCTGGAACAAATGCCCATGGACTACATAAAAATCGACGGCTCTTTGATGCAGGGACTGGCAAGCAACGAAGCCAAACAAGCAAAGGTCCGCTCTCTCGTGGAGATGGCCCTTGCGCGCGACGTACAGACCATTGCAGAGCGGGTCGAGGATGCCAACACGATGGCGGTTTTGTGGCAGATCGGCGTCCAATGCGTGCAAGGCTATTACGTACAAGAACCCGAAGTCGTGCTCGAGGAGCAGGTAATCTAGACCTGCGCTGGCGCTACTCTACTTCCAGCCGTTCGACCTTGCGGAAACCACGTGGCAGCAACGCGCCGCGTTGCGCACGTTCTCCCTCGTAGCGCTCAAGCTCATGATAACGAAACCGCAAGTGACGCTGGCCGCTATGAACCAGCAGCGAGTTGTCCGGCCCGATAACGGCAACGGCCGCCAGCCGTTCCTCGCCCGACGTCAGACGCTTGGGCGGTATCTGGATGATCTTGTTGCCCTTGCCACGCGCAAGCTCCGGCAGCTCCTTCAGCGGGAAACTGAGCATATTGCCACTGCTCGTCGCTGCAACGACCCATGCATTGTCACCACCGACCACCAGCGCCGGTGCCAGCACCGTGGCGTCCGGCGGCACCTTGATCGCGGCCTTGCCCGCGCGGTTTCGCGAATGCAGATCGCCGAGACGCGCGACGAAACCATAACCGGCATCGGTCGCCAGCAACCACCGCTCGTCGGGGTCGCCGATCATCAGGCCGGCAAAACCTGCGCCGTCGGCCGGATTGAGGCGACCGGAAAGCGGTTCTCCCTGACCGCGCGCCGATGGCAACGTATGCGCCGCAAGACTGTAGGCACGGCCGCTGCTGTCCACGAATACCGCCTGCTGGTTGCTGCGCCCGCGGACCGCCGCGAGACAATCGTCCCCCGCCTTGTAGGAAAGCGCGGCGGGATCGACTTCGTGACCCTTGGCCGCGCGCACCCAGCCACGTTGTGACAACACAACGGTCACCGGGTCGCTGGAGATAAGCTGCATCTCATCCAGTGCCTGAGCCGCCGGCCGCTCGACCAGGCGACTGCGACGATCGTCGCCGTGCTGTTCCGCCGCCGCCATAATTTCCTTGCGCACGAGTGTCTTGAGCCGAGCGCGGCTGCCAAGGATAGTCTCGATCCTGTCACGCTCGGCGGCCAGCTCGCCCTGCTCTCCGCGAATTTTGATCTCTTCGAGCCGCGCGAGATGGCGCAGCTTGAGTTCGAGTATCGCCTCGGCCTGTGTATCGCTGAGGTCAAAGCGCTGCATCAACACCGGCTTCGGCTCATCCTCGCCGCGAATGATCGCGATCACTTCGTCGATGTTCAGGAAGGCAATCAGAAGGCCATCGAGTATATGGAGGCGATCAACAACTTTCTGCAGCCGAAACTCGAGCCGCCGGGTCACGGTCGCGAGACGGAATTTGATCCATTCTTTCAGCAGCGAGCACAGGTCGTGGACCTGTGGCCGGCCATCCAGGCCGATCACATTGAGATTGACCCGACAGGTTCGCTCCAGGTCGGTCGTGGCAAACAAATGGCTCATCAACTGGTCGCTATCGACCCGCGACGAACGCGGCGTTATTACCAGCCTGGTGGGGTTTTCGTGATCCGACTCGTCACGCAGATCCTCTACCAGCGGCAGTTTCTTCGCCCGCATCTGGGCGGCAATCTGCTCCAGCACCTTGCTGCCGGAAACCTGGTGCGGCAATTCGGTAACAACGATGTCGCCCTTCTCGCGCTGCCATCCGGCCCGCACCCGCACTGTTCCATGACCGGTCTCGTACAGCGCCTGCAGCTCTTCGGGCGGCGTCACTATCTCACCGCCGGTCGGATAATCCGGACCCTTGATATGCTCCATGAGCTCGGCAACCGAAACCCGTGACGATTCGAGTACCCGGATACACGCGGCGGCAACCTCGCGCAAATTGTGCGGCGGCACGTCAGTCGACATACCCACTGCAATGCCGGTCGTACCGTTTAGCAGCAGGTTTGGCAGGCTCGCCGGGAGTATCGCGGGCTCCTGCAACGTGCCATCAAAATTGGCAGTCCAGTCGACAGTCCCGAGGGCGACTTCTTTGAGCAGTACCGCGGCATACGGACGCAGCCGCGCCTCGGTATAGCGCATCGCCGCAAATGATTTCGGGTCGTCCTGCGAGCCCCAGTTGCCCTGACCGTCGATTATCGGATAACGATAGCTGAAATCCTGCGCCATCAACACCATGGCTTCGTAGCAGGCCGAGTCACCATGGGGATGGAATTTGCCGATGACATCGCCGACCGTACGCGCCGACTTTTTCGGTTTCGATGCGGCCGACAGCCCGAGTTCGCTCATCGCGTAGATGATGCGCCGCTGCACGGGTTTCAGTCCGTCACCAATGTGCGGCAATGCACGGTCGAGGATGACGTACATCGAATAATTGAGATAGGCCCGTTCGGAGAAGGCCTTCAAAGACATTTGTTCGACGCCGTCGAAATTCAGTTCCTGGTTTTCCATTACATCCCCCGCAACACGGCTCACACGTCCGCCAGATTGCCTTTTCGCTCGAGCCATGCGCGGCGGTCGGCGGCTCGCTTCTTCGCCAGCAGCATGTCCATCAACTGATCCGTGTTGTCATCGCCCTCCAGCGTCAGCTGAACCAGGCGGCGTGTTTCCGGCGCCATCGTCGTCTCACGCAACTGCACCGGGTTCATTTCACCGAGGCCTTTAAAGCGCGTGACATTGACTTTGCCGCGCAGTTTTTCGGCCGCGATCCGTTCGAGAATTCCCTCGCGTTCAGCCTCATCGAGCGCGTAAAAAATCTTTTGCCCGATATCGACGCGATACAACGGTGGCATCGCAATATACACATGGCCGGCGTCGACCAGACTGCGGAAATGACGCAGGAACAGCGCCGACAACAGGGTCGCAATGTGAAGACCGTCGGAATCCGCATCCGCCAGCACGCACAGCTTGTGGTATCGCAGCCCCGACAGGTCGTCGCTGCCGGGGTCGATTCCCATCGCGACGCTGATATCGTGTACTTCCTGCGATGCGAGCACCTGCTGATGCTCAACCTCCCAGGTATTGAGTATTTTGCCGCGCAGCGGCATCACCGCCTGAAATTCCTTGTCGCGAGCCTGCTTCGCCGAGCCGCCGGCAGAATCGCCCTCGACCAGGAACAATTCAGAGAGTTCCGGCTGCTGGCTGGCGCAGTCGGCCAGTTTGCCCGGCAAGGCCGGACCGGATACCACGCGTTTGCGTACAACTTTCTTGCTCGCCTTGAGACGCCGCTGGGCACTGGAAATCGCCAGTTGGGCGATCCTTTCACCGCTGTCCGCATGCTGGCTGAGCCACAGTACGAAAGCATCCTTGACCACGCCAGATACGAACGCGGCGCATTCACGCGACGACAGCCGCTCCTTGGTTTGACCGGCAAATTGCGGATCACGGACTTTGGCGGACAATACGAAAGCGACGCCGTCCCAAACATCATCCGGCGCCAGCTTGACCCCGCGCGGCAGCAGGTTGCGAAACTCGCAGAACTCGCGCAGCGCCTCGGTCAGGCCACTGCGCAAACCGTTGACATGCGTGCCGCCCTGCGCGGTGGGAATGAGATTGACATAGCTCTCGGCTACTGCGGCACCGCCGTCAGGCAACCACACCAGCGCCCAGTCAACCGCCGCGTTGTTGCCCTGCATGCTGCCGCAGAAAGTCTCCTCCGGCAGCCGTGGAGCAGCGCCAAGTGCCTCGACGAGATACTCGTTCAGGCCGCCACTGTAGAGCCACTCGAACTTGTCGCCGGTTTTCTCGTTACTGAAGCACACCTGCAGACCAGGGCACAGCACAGCTTTCGCCCGCAACATGTGAGTCAGTCGCGGTACCGAGAACCTGTCGCTATCGAAATACTGCGGGTCCGGCCAGAAACGTATCGTTGTACCGGTATTCTGCTTGCCAACCTTGCCCACGACTTCCAGCGCGCTGGCTGGCTCACCGCCGCGGAAGCTCATGTTGTATTCCTTGCCGCCGCGTTTTACCCAGACCTCGAGATTGCGCGAGAGAGCGTTGACCACGGACACGCCGACACCGTGCAATCCACCGGCGAACTCATAATTTCTGTCGGAGAATTTGCCGCCGGCATGCAATCGCGTAAGGATCAGCTCGACCCCGGGGATGTTTTCTGCCGGATGGATATCGGTGGGCATACCGCGGCCGTCGTCACTGACCTGCAACGAACCATCGGCGAACAACGTAACGTCGATGCGTTTGCAATGCCCGGCCAGCGCTTCGTCGACACTATTGTCGACGACCTCGTGGACAAGGTGATTCGGCCGCGAGGTATCCGTGTACATACCAGGCCGCATACGCACCGGGTCGAGACCTGACAGGACCTCGATATCGGAGGCTGAATATGTTGAACTCATTGGGTTTGGCAAGCTCGGAGAACCGGGGCCGATTCTACCGTGAAACGGACCGCCCGGCGCAAACCCGCACCGGATGCAGTCGCCTTTGCCGACTCCGCCGCCGTTACTTCAATGCGGCGGCTCAGCGCCGCCGCGGCTGGCGACGCCGGGCAGCGACGCCCCGGCAACATGGTGGATCGGGTCAGTCCAGATCCGCTATCAGGGCCGCGCGTACGTCGCTGGCCAGAGGCTCGACACTGTAGCGATAATTATCATGGTCAATTCCGATCGACAGCGCCGCGCCCTGTTGCAACGCGCCGCGCATCTCGGGGTCAAATTCGAAACGCATGAAGTGCACTGACGAGGTCTTCTCTTCGGTTTCCCGCTCGAGATCTTCATCAGCGATCGCGTGAACGCGGGGGAAACCGGCCACCGCCATCCACACCTTTTTCTCGACCCCGATCAGGCGCGCCAGTTCCGTCTTGCGCTCCATGGCATCCGGATACTCGAGCATGAACGTGGCCTTGAGATTAGTCCCGTCCGGGATCAATGGGTTGTATGCGCTCAACTCGTCGGCAATGCCCTCGGCTTCGAAAATGCGCTCGATCCGCAGCATTTCCTGGACCTGGTACTGAATCGTCAGGCGGTCCTCGAAGTACAGCGTCGCGTTCGGCCCGACCGCGATCTGGCGCAGTTTTTTATGCGCCATCACCCGTGACCGGAATTGCGGCCGCTGCTGGTGGTAGTCCTCCAGGCTGAGAAGATCGCTTGCTTGCAAGTGGTGCATCGGTAAAGTCCTTGAACGTTGGTTGGCCGCGCTCAGATTCCGTAGGCGAGGCGCAGCAGCTTTAAAGGATGGGTCGGGGGCACGGCCTGCTCGGCGCCGGCCGCGATCTGATCGCCCGCCATCGGACAGTCACTCGCGTAAAAATCGGCGCCGGCTTCCTTGACCTTGCGAAACACGGGCCGGCCGATCTTCATCGAGGTTTCGTGGTACTCACGCTTGACCGCATACGTTCCATTGTGTCCCGAGCAGCGCTCGATCGGCGTCACTGTCGTGTCCGGAACCAGTTGCAGGACGTCGCGGGTTTTCAGACCGATATTCTGGACTCGCAGGTGACAGGCCACGTGGTATGCGACCGACCCCAGTGAGCGAACGAAATCGGTTCGCAACCTGGCATCACGATGACGCAGCATCAGATATTCGAACGGGTCGAAAATCGCTTTTTGCACCCTCGCAACGGCTTCGTCACCGGGGAACATCAGCGGCAACTCCTGCTTGAACATAAGCACGCAGGACGGAATGGGCGCCACGATATCCCAGCCCTGATCGACCAGCCCGGCCAGCACCGGAATATTCTCGTCCTTGAGCTTCGCGACCTGCTCGAGATCACCCAGCTCCAGCTTTGGCATTCCGCAGCATCGCTCACGCGGCAACAGGGTCACGGGAATCCCGTTGTGCTCGAATACCGCGACCAGATCCTCGCCGAGATCGGGGTGGATATGGCGGCCATAGCAGGTACCAAACAACGCGACCTTGCCCCGGGTCGGGCCGGCCGCCACCGGCTCCGTTGCAACAGGACGGTGGTGTTTCATTCGCCGCGCCAGTGACTTCGGCTGGTAATCGGGTATCGGCGCTTCGGGGTGAACGCCAAGCGTCGAGTCAAGAATTTTCTTGCCAAATTTGCTGTGATTTACCGCATTGACGGTTTGCGCCACTACCGGAATCCCCGCGAGCTTACCTACCATGTCGGTCGACGTCAGCACCTTGTCACGCATCCTCGCACCCTCGTCGCGAAAACGCTTGGCCTTGGCGCGCAGCATCAGGTGCGGGAAATCGATATTGAATTCGTGCGGCGGAACGTAGGGGCACTTGGACATGTAACACATGTCGCACAGATAACAGTGGTCCACGACTTCCCAGTAGACCTTGCGAGCAATTCCGTCGACCTCGCCGCTGTCAGACTCGTCGACCGCGTCAAAAAGCGTGGGAAACGAGTTACACAGGCTGAAACAACGGCGACAGCCATGACAAATATCGAACACCCGCTCGAGTTCCTTGAACAACGAAGCCTCGTCGTAAAAATCCGGATCGCGCCAGTTCAACGGATGTCGGGTCGGCGCTTCGAGACTCCCCTCGCGAGAGCGCGGTGTCGATTCACTCATTTCAGTTCCCCCAGCCACAACGCAGTTCCGGCCGGAGCGCAAACCGCTCCGGCCGCGAACCGCGGTCAGTCTTGCTGCATTCAGCCGTCGAGCGTATCCAGCGCTTTCTGGAAACGATTGGCATGCGAGCGCTCGGCTTTGGCGAGCGTCTCGAACCAGTCAGCAATCTCGTCGAATCCCTCGTCGCGGGCTGTCCTTGCCATACCTGGGTACATATCGGTGTACTCGTGGGTCTCTCCGGCGATCGCCGCCGCGAGATTTGCAGAAGTGGCTCCAATCGGCAGCCCGGTGGCCGGATCGCCAACGGCCTCGAGATACTCGAGATGTCCGTGCGCATGACCCGTCTCGCCCTCCGCGGTCGAACGGAATACAGCCGCAACGTCGTTATAACCCTCGACGTCGGCCTTCGACGCGAAATACAGATAGCGGCGGTTGGCCTGCGACTCGCCTGAGAATGCATCCTTCAGGTTCTGCTCGGTTTTCGATCCCTTGAGGTCGGCCATTTCTGACTCCTTTGATGATGATGATGGTGGTACCGATTCGGTGTTCAGACGAACAAATCTGCCCGGCTGGCCCGCACATTAGACTGAGTCTAAAGTAAAAGCTAACTGTAGAAGCCGGGGCCGCGCTTGTCAATTCGTACATGCCCAGATTTCGCCGCACTGGACGCCGCGGATTCGGGCACGGCCAATCCCGCGTTTGACCCTGACTTTGACGCTCGTGCATCATCGCCCTCGCTGAACCCCGCAGGCAGTTCACCGAGGCTTGAAGCGCGTGACCAAAACCACGAAAACCCCCGAGTTTCAATTTGAAACCGCCCTCGCCGAGCTCGAGACGCTCGTGGAAACGCTCGAGCAAGGCGAGCTGTCGCTCGAGCAATCTCTGCAACAATTCGAGCGCGGCGTGAAATTGACCCGCGCCTGCCAGCAGGCTTTGAAAACTGCCGAGCAGCGCGTGGACATGCTCGTTTCCGCGGCCGAGGACAGCGAAACCGAGCCGTATAGCGGTCAGGACTGACGGCGTGGACATGACACGCCGCATCGACGCCTGCAAAGACCGGGTCGACAAAGCGCTTGCGTCCTGGCTGCAAGCGGAGCCCGGCGAACCGGAGCGGCTCAACCAGGCATTGCGCTACAGCGTGCTGGAAGGCGGCAAACGAGTACGGCCACTGCTGGTGTATACGGCGGGCACCGCGCTCGGCGTCGCCGCGGACGCGCTCGACGGACCCGCGTGCGCGGTCGAACTCATCCATGCCTATTCGCTGGTGCACGATGACCTTCCGGCAATGGACGATGACGATCTGCGTCGCGGCAAACCCACCTGTCACAGGGCGTTTGACGAAGCTACGGCGATCCTGGCCGGGGATGCCCTGCAGGTGGTTGCGTTTCGCATCCTCTCCAGTGACCCGGCAATGACCGCGTCGGCGCCACGCCGCCTCGATATGATACGGCTGCTGGCCGAAGCCAGCGGTCCGAGCGGCATGGCGGGTGGTCAGGCAATCGATCTCGAAAGCGCCGGCCGCGCTATCAGTCTTGACGAACTCGAGAACATGCACCGGATGAAAACCGGGGCGCTGATTCGCGCCAGCGTTCTGCTCGGCGCGTTGAGCTATCCCGAGCTCACCAGCGCTGAATTTGACGCATTGGGACGATATGCCGAGTGTGTCGGACTGGCGTTCCAGATCCAGGATGACATCCTCGATATCGAAGGCGATGAGCAGCTGATGGGCAAAAGTACCGGCGCCGATGCCGCCCGGGCCAAACCCACGTACCCGAGTATCGCCGGACTCGCCGCGGCAAAGGAGAAAGCGCGCCTTCTCCACCGTGACGCCGTATCCGCGCTCAAACCTCTCGGCCACCGCGCCCCCGGGCTGGCTGAACTGTCGCAGTTTATCGTCCAGCGCAGCGGCTGATGGCGCTGGCGGACTTTGCCATGGCGCGGCGTCGCTGTGATAATAGCCGAGGCGCCCCGACCGGAACTCCGGGGAAGATTCACGCTCGGTCAGTCCAGGACGCAATGATCGACTCCTCCATATTTCCGCTGCTGTCGAAAATCGACTCTCCCGAGGATCTGCGCCGGCTTCCGGCCGACCAGATTGGCCCTGTGGCGGAGGAGTTGCGGCGCTACCTGATCGAGACCGTCAGCACGATGGGCGGCCATTTCGCCGCGGGCCTTGGCACGGTCGAGCTGACCGTCGCGCTGCACTACGTCTTCGACACCCCGGATGATCGCCTGATCTGGGACGTCGGCCACCAGGCCTATCCACACAAGGTCATCACCGGGCGACGCGATCAACTGCAGACGATCAAGAAGAAACACGGTCTCGCGCCGTTCCCGAAGCGTGGCGAAAGTCCTTTCGACGTTTTCGGCGTCGGTCACTCGAGCACCTCGGTATCGGCGGGTCTCGGCATGGCCATTGCCGCGGCACTGCAGAACCAGACACGCAAGGTAGTGACCGTTATCGGCGACGGCGCGCTGACCGGCGGCATGGCTTTCGAGGCCCTCAATCATGCGGGCAGCCTGAACGTCGACATGCTCGTGGTGCTCAACGACAACGACATGTCCATTTCGGAAAATGTCGGCGCGATGTCCAACTATCTCGCCAAAATGTTGTCCGGCAAGCTGTACTCACATATCCGGGAGGGCAGCAAAAAGGTACTGCGAACCATGCCCACGGTCTGGGAGCTGGCGCGGCGCTCGGAAGAGCATGTCAAGGGCATGGTCCTGCCAGGCACGTTGTTCGAGGAAATGGGGCTTAATTACATCGGGCCAATCGATGGCCATGACCTCGACACGCTGGTCAAAACGCTGGAAAACCTGAAGCACCTCAAAGGTCCGCAGTTCCTCCATGTCGTCACGCGCAAAGGCAAAGGCTACGCCCCCGCCGAACGTGACCCGATCAAATGGCACGGACCGGGCCCGTTTGACCCCGCCACCGGAACGTTCCGCGCCAAGGCTGCCGCCGGCCTCTCTTACTCCCAGGTGTTTGGCCAGTGGCTGTGCGATATTGCCGAGCAGGACGATCGCGTCGTCGCGATCACTCCGGCGATGCGGGAGGGTTCGGGGCTGGTGCAGTACTCGCGCGAGTACCCCGATCGCTATTTCGATGTCGCGATCGCCGAACAGCACGCGGTCACGCTGGGCGCCGGGTTCGCCTGCGAAGGCATGCGCCCGGTCGTGGCAATCTATTCGACTTTCCTGCAACGCGGCTATGATCAGCTGATTCATGATGTCGCACTACAAAATCTGCCGGTCCTGTTTGCGATCGATCGTGCCGGGCTGGTCGGCGGCGACGGCGCTACCCATCAAGGCACTTATGACATGTGCTTTATGCGCTGTGTGCCGAACATGACGATTATGGCGCCGGCCGACGAAGACGAGTGCCGCCAGATGTTGTTCACCGGCCTGCAGCTCGATGGCCCGGCGGCCGTGCGCTATCCTCGCGGCAGCGGTCCGGGCGTAGCGCCGGAAACGGTGATGCGCGCGCTCCCGGTCGGCAAGGCACAGCTGCGACGCAAGGGTAACGGCATCGCCCTGCTTGCATTCGGTGCACTGGTTGCGGCGGCGGAAAGCATAGGCGCGCGTCTCGATGCCACCGTGGTCAATATGCGTTTCGTCAAACCGCTGGACGTCGATATGGTCTTGCGCATGGCCGAGAACCACGATGCGCTGGTTACGCTGGAAGATGGCGTAGTGGCAGGCGGCGCAGGGGCGGCGATCATCGAGTGCCTCGCACAGCACGGCAAGCTGATCCCGGTGCTGAACATCGGCATCGGCGACAGGATAATCGAGCATGGATCGCGCACCGACAATCTCGCCGATGCCGGCCTGGATGAGGAATCCCTGTTCCGCACCATCGACAACTGGCGGCCAAGCGTGCCGGCGGTCGCGCCCGGCGGCGGACTCGCCTGAGCGCGATTCTGCGGAATCCGGACGCGACTCCATAGCGAATACACAGCACATGAGCCTGAGCGCGCCCCGCCGTCTATAATGGGGCTCTAACTCAGTAATTTCTGACGGCATTGACGGCCACCTGTGGCCCATACCATTCGCCCTCATCAACTTTCAGGATTAAACCATGAGCAAAGAGGCCCCCGCGGCTGGTGTCGCGATAGCCGAAATCGAAGACGTCCAGGGTCGCGCCGACACCCGAAGAATTCCGATCAACAAAGTCGGGGTCAAGGACATATTTCACCCGGTGCGGGTCAAGGACCGCTCCGGGGGCGAGCAGCACACCATCGCGAATTTCAACATGTACGTGAATCTGCCTCATGATTTCAAGGGTACGCACATGTCGCGTTTTGTCGAGATACTGCATCGCCACGAGCGCGAAATCTCGGTCAGGTCTTTCAGGGAAATGCTGGCCGAGATGACCGACCATCTCGAGGCCCAGGCGGGCCATATCGAGATGTCTTTCCCCTATTTTGTCAGCAAGAAAGCGCCGATTTCCGGCGTCGAAAGCCTGATGGACTACCAGGCGAGCCTGATTGGCGCCCGCCGCGATGGCGAGACCACGACCTACATCAAGGTCGTCGTGCCGGTGACCAGCCTGTGCCCGTGTTCAAAAAAGATCTCCGCGTACGGCGCGCACAATCAGCGTTCGCACGTCACTATCAAGGCCCGCATTACCGGCTTCGTATGGATCGAGGAAATCATCGACATCGCGGAGTCGGAAGCGTCATGCGAGCTGTACGGGATTCTCAAGCGCCCCGACGAAAAGTACGTCACCGAGCGCGCCTATGATAATCCCAAGTTCGTCGAGGATATGGTTCGTGATATCGCCGTCAGGCTCAATGATGACGAGCGCATTCGCGCGTATGTCGTGGAATCGGAGAACTTTGAATCGATTCACAACCACTCGGCTTATGCGCTGATCGAACGCGACAAGGATGCCGACGACGACGCCGGTTAACCGTCGCGTTTGGCGGAATCAGGGCGCGGCAATTACTCGACTTCGAGATCGAGGCGTTCGGCACTTTGCAGCCGCCTGATCAGCGTCCGCAGAAAGACCTTGTTAAAGCGTAACTGACAAGCCGACGAGGCCTGCTCCAGCAGACTGGAACTGACGCAGATCAGCGCAACGGTCTCCGCTGCGCGGATGGTGGCGGTGCGGCGGGCGCCGAGGACATAGCTGGACTCGCCAAAACAATCACCCGGGCCCAGCTTGCCGACGACGCGATCCTGCTGTTCGACGTGGACTCCGCCGCGAACGATCACGTAAAAGCGATCGTCGCGCTCGCCCTCGCGAACGATTTCCTCACCGTTTTCGTAGTCGTGCCAGTCACTGGCACGCAATAGTTCCCAAATCTCGGCATGGGAGAACTCGTGAAAAAAACGCAGTCTGCGCAGGGTTTCGTAGCGCTGCTGCTTGTCGACCCGATCATTCTGCTTTTTCAGGCCCTGGAATATCCGGGTGAGATCCGCGGCGAGATCGACCCCGGTCTTGAAACGCTTTTCAGGCTCTTTCTGCATGCACATCGCCACGGTTTGTTCCAGCTGCTCCGGGATGTCGGCGCGTAACGTGTGGATGGGCGGCGGCGTGGCATAAACGATCTGATGCAGGAGCTTCGACAGGTTGCTTGCGCGAAACGGGCGAAAACCGGTGAGCAACTCATACATGGTTGCGCCGAGTGAGAACAGGTCAGAGCGGCTGGTCAGCTCCTCCGAGGTGACCTGCTCGGGCGACATGTAACTCGGCGAGCCGGCGATGCCGTCGATCCGCGACACGTCGGAATCACGCACGATCGCAATACCGAAATCGATAATCCGAACATCGTTGTCGAGCGTGAGCATGATGTTGCTTGGCTTGATGTCACGATGAATGACACCGCGCCCATGCGCATAGGCGAGAGACTTGGCGCACTTGTAGATAATCTCGACGACATCGTCGATGCGCAACAGGTTGTCCGGCTTGGTGTAGGAGGCAAGCGTTCTTGCGCCATGAATGTGTTCGGTTACAACGTAATAACGGCCATTTTCTTCTCCGGCGTCGTAGATCGGGAGAATATTCGGATGCTGCAACTTGCCCACCATATGGGCTTCGTTGAAAAACATCTTGCGCGCAACCCGTGCCTTGTCGTCATCGTCGTCAGACTGGTAGTTGTATACCTTGATCGCGACATCGCGACCGTATTGCGGATCATGGGAGAGGTAGACGTTTCCGGTGCTGCCGCGCCCGACCTCGTTGATGATCATGTACTTGCCGATTTTTGCAGGGATCGGCTGCTCTTGTCGTCGCGCGCTCAAGTTGTGACCTTTTCCTCAGCATCCACCTAGCCTCCAGACCCGGAGACCAGGCTGACAAGGAGCAGCAGCCCGATGGCTGCAAATACCCCTGCCACAATGTCGTCTACCATAATGCCGAGTCCACCCGGGATACTGTGATCCAGATCGCGTATTGGCCATGGCTTGAGGATGTCGAATACCCGGAAAAGCGCGAAGCCGACAACGCTCCAGACAAGACCCGGCGGCGCCGCGAGCATGGTCAGGAAATAGCCGGCGAATTCGTCCCACACGATACCGGGGTGATCGTGTGCGCCGAGGCGCCGGGCACTCTCGCCGCACAGCCAGACCCCGGCGATACAAACCGCCACCAGAATTCCGACCCTGACCGCCATGGGCATTTGCCGCATCGGCAACTCGAGCAGCACCGCGGCAAGGGTACCGGCCGTGCCTGGGGCAAAGGGCGCCAGACCGCTGCCGAATCCGAATGCGAGAATGTGCACCGGATCGGTAAACACTTCCCGCGCCGTGACCATTCGCTTTGACGATTCAGCGGAAATGTTCGAAACCTCCTTCTTCCAGCGGCTCGGTGCCGCCGCCGACCCTGGCGAACAAGCCCGCTGGTTCACAGATCTCACCGATCTCCGTGACCGCGCATGGCCAGTCGCGTGCGCGGCGCTCGAATGCGAGCAAGCCGCGCTGCGGCACGGCAAAGCAAAGCTCATAGTCGTCGCCGCCGCCCAGGACATACCTGCGCGCCTGCATCGGGTCGGCAACCTCTGCCAATTCTTCCGATACAGGCAACGCATCCAGATCGATAATAGCGCCGACGCCGCTGGCCCGCGCGAGATGCCCCAGGTCGGCGGCCAGGCCATCGGACACATCGATACATGCGTTCGCCAGCCCCCTGAGTTCGAGGCCCTGCGCAACACGCGGCTGTGGCCGGTTGAACCGACGCAGCAACCTCGCCGCCGGCCCCTGGGGGACGCGCAAACCGCGTTGCCACAATGCCAGTCCGGCAGCGGCTTCACCGGGGGCACCGGTAACAAACAGGCGATCACCCGGGCGCGCGCCATCGCGACGCAAGGCCGTGCCGCCTGGCAGGAGTCCCGCTATCTGCACACATACCGCCAGCGGCCCCTTAACGGTATCGCCACCCACCAGTGCAACACCGTGTTCCGCGGCGAGTCCGAGCAGGCCATCAGCGAACCCTGCAAGCCACGACTCATCGGGCTCGGGCAGTGACAATGCCAGCGTTGCCCACGCCGGCTCCGCACCCATGGCCGCGATGTCGCTAAGATTGACCGCCATGGCGCGATAGCCGATATCCGCGGCAGCCATGTCATCGGGAAAATGCTGGCCCCGAATCAGCATATCCACGGCGGTGACGAGATCGTGGCCGTGCGGGACGGAGAGAATCGCGGCGTCGTCACCGATACCCAGACACACATCGTCGCGCTGCGGACCCGAACCGGCCGCGGCAAAAAAACGCTCGATGATGTCGAACTCAGTCAGCGGCACCGTTTCGATACCAGCGCGGGTAGTACTCACGCACGACAGCGCCGTCGCTGCGCAATACATGACACCCGTCAATCTGCGGCGGACGGCGGTTCTCTCCGCTCACCTCCGATTGCAACAGCGGCACGATCGTTTGCAGCGCAGCCACCGCCATGTTGTCGAGCAATTTGGTGATATGAGTACAGCCGCGGACACCGACAAACGCCCGCCGCACTTCCCGACTCCAGCCCGGCCCGATACTCAGACCGACGAGGGCGCCATAGGCGGGCGTGATGTCGCCGCAGCCCGGATACGGATGTTTGTCGGTCACCGCCTCCGCCGCCACGACCTCGAGGCGGTCGTTGAGTGTCATTCGCAGCCACATATCGTGGACCGGATCGCCGGCCTCGACGGTGCCACGGAAGCGGTTTTCGAATGGGTAAGTCTTGCTGTCGACAATACGGCCGTCAATGTCGAACAGACCGTCGTCACGGCGGAAACCCTCGCAGCGAATCTCCCGAACATGGATCGGGCTGCGCGCGACCGGCTGCGTCAGGGGCACGATCTGGCCGCCCTAGGCCCGATGTTCGACGGCACGCAGTTCGGCCGCCGCGCGATCCATGACCGCATTCACATACTTGTGGCCATCCTCGGCACCGAATATGCGCGTCAGTTCGACCGCCTCATTCAGTACCACCCGAAACGGCACATCGATCCGGTTCAACAATTCGTAAAAGCCGACCCACAGGATGGCGTGCTCCACCGGATCCAGCAACGTCGGATGACGATCGGCAAATTCTGCTATCCGCAAGTCCAGATCATCACTTTGCCCGGCGGCGCCGAGCAATAGTTCCTTGAAATACTCGGTATCAATCCCTGCATTCTCTTCAGCAGAAAGAAACTGATTGCAGACGTCTTTGATCGGCTGATCCTGGATCTGCCATTGGTACAGGGCCTGCATCGCGCGCTCGCGCGCGAGGCGGCGTCCGCGCACCCTCTTGCCGCGTGGAGGACGCCCTCCCATTTCAGTTACCCAGCTCGCGCATCAGGTTGGCCATTTCGACGACTGACAACGCCGCCTCCGCACCCTTGTTGCCGGCCTTGGTGCCGGCGCGCTCGATTGCCTGCTCGATGGTATCGACGGTCAGCACGCCAAACCCGACCGGCACGCCGGTCTCGCGCGCAACGGCGGACAATCCCTTTGCACACTCACCAGCCACATACTCGAAATGCGGGGTGCCGCCGCGAATAACCGCGCCGAGTGCGACCACACCGTCATAACGCCGCGAGGCGGCGACTCGCGAGACCGCCAGCGGCAGCTCAAATGCTCCCGGCACATGGATAATCGTCACATTGGACGGGTCAGCGCCGTGCCGACGCAACGTGGCTACCGCAGACTTGACCAGACTCTCGACGATGAACTCGTTGAATCGGGTTGCAACGATCGCCAGTCTCAGATCACGTGCAGCAAGATCGCCTTCAACGATCCGGGTCTTGTTCATATCCCATACTCTGAATGTATTTTTTCTGTCATCACTCTGCGGCGGCTTTGGCGGTGAGCGGGCGCTCGTCGACATAACCGACGACCTCGAGATCGAATCCCGAAATGCCCTGCATCTGTTTCGGCGAACTCAGCACGCGCATGCGATGCACACCAAGATCACGCAAAATCTGCGCGCCAATCCCGTAGGTGCGCAACATCGGCGCTGTGCCGCCCCCGGCCTCCTTCAGGTGCGCCCCTGACTGCAGCGAGGCAGCGGCATCGATGAGTTCGCGCGGACCCTCTTGCTGACGCAGGATTATAACGACACCGACACCCTCGTCCTCGATCCACTGCATCGCATCGCCAAGCGGCCAGCCAAGCGCCGGGCTGCGAACCCCGACCACATCCCTCAGCGTATCCGGCAAGTGCACCCGAACGAGCGGCGCATCTTGCTGCGAAAGGTCCCCCTTCACAAGGGCCAGGTGGACATTGCGATGCACGTAATCGTCATAGCAATACAGGTGCCACCGGCCAAAAGCGGTGCTGACTTCCTGTTCCATGATCCGTTCGACGCTCGGTTCCTTATCCAGGCGGTAGCGAATCAGGTCGGCAATCGTGCCAATCTTGAGACCGTGGTGCGCGGCGAATTTTTCCAGGTCGGGCCGCCGCGCCATCGTGCCATCCTCGTTCATGATTTCGACGATGACGGCGGACGGCTCACTCGCGCCCGAGAGTCGCGCAAGATCGCACCCTGCCTCGGTATGGCCCGCCCTGCTCAGAACACCGCCAGCCTGGGCCATGAGCGGGAAAATATGCCCCGGCTGACGCAGATCCTCCGGCCTCGCATCGGGCTTTACCGCCGCCGCGACAGTGACCGCGCGATCATGCGCCGAAATGCCCGTGGTAATGCCCTCCGCCGCCTCGATCGACAGCGTGAAATTGGTGCCGTGCTGGTCGTCCGTATCCGACACCATCAGCGGTAAACGCAATTGCCGGCAACGGTCGCGGGTCAGGGTCAGGCAAATCAGGCCACGACCAAACCGGGCCATGAAATTTATGGCGTCCGGGGTGACCCGGTCGGCAGCCATGACCAGGTCGCCCTCGTTCTCGCGATCTTCGTCATCCATGATGACGACCATCCGGCCAAGCCGCAGATCCTCGAGGACTTCTTCAATCGTATTGAGCGCCATAATTCTCTCCGTCTACTCCGCGGCGAAGCCGTGAAGTCTCAGCTTGTCGAGATCGAGACCGCTATCGCTGTGGTCTCGCAGCAGTTGTTCCAGGTACCGCGCAATCACATCCACCTCGATGTTGACGATGGTGCCCGGAGCAAAACCGCCGATGTTTGTCGCGGCAAGCGTATGCGGCACGATGTTCACGCCGAACCGGTTCCCGCTAACGTCATTGACGGTAAGGCTTACGCCATCGATACAGATCGAGCCCTTGCGCGCGACATAGCGCACGAGTTCGGGCGGCAGCTCGAACTCGAAACGCACCGATCGAGCATCGGCGCTGCGCGATACGCAGCGACCAACGCCATCGACATGTCCGCTGACGAGATGACCGCCGAGGGGCTGGCCGGCAACCAGCGCCTTTTCGAGGTTGAGCGTAGCGCGATCGTCCACACCGCCGAGGCTGGTCAGATCGAGTGTTTCCACGGAACAATCGGCAGCGAACCAGTCCGGACCCAGTTCGATCGCGGTTAGACAGACCCCGTTGACCGCGATGCTGTCGCCCGGCCTGACGGCGGTGAAGTCGAGATCGTTTGACTCGATTTCGAGGCGCACGTCGCCACCGACGCTGCGACGCGCCCTGATACCGCCAGTGGCCTGGATAATGCCGGTGAACATCGCAACCCTATGTATCCGCCAGGCGCAACCGGACCCTGAGGTCAGGCCCGACTCTGACGCTTTCCGCAAAACTGCATTCTACCTTGTCGGACATGGATGCGACCTGCGGCAAGTGAAACATGCCGCGACCGTCGCTGCCGAGCAGACTCGGCGCGTAGTAGACCACCAGCTCATCGATCAGCCCCGCCGCGGCCAGCGCGCCGTTCAGGCCAGCACCCGCCTCGACCAGGACATCATTGACTTCGCGCTGGCCGAGTTGCCCCAACACCTGGTGCAGGTCGAGATGGCCGTCACGCTCCGCCACATCGAGGAATGCGGCTCCTGCCGCCGCAAGCGCCTCGCGCCGGTAGTCATCGTGGCTGGCCGTCGCGATCAGCACCGCGCCATCGACGCAGAGGGTTCGCGCGGTCGGCGCGACGCGCAGACGGGTATCACAAATCACCCGCAGCGGTTGCCGCTCGCACTCCTCCAGGCGAACATTCAGCGACGGATCGTCCGCGAGAACAGTGCCTATGCCGGTGAGAATCGCGCCGCAACCGGCACGCAGCTGCTGCACGTCAGCGCGGGATTCAGCGCTGGAAATCCATTTACTTTCGCCGTTTGCGAGAGCGGTGCGTCCATCGATACTCGCCGCGATCTTGCTGATCACCCACGGCCTGCCGCGGCGCATCCGCGACACGAATCCGCGATTGAGTGCCTCGGCACGGCCGCCGCAAAGGCCTGCTTCCACATCGATTCCCGCCCCGCGCATCGCATCGATACCGCTGCCATCGACAACAGGATTCGGGTCCTGCATCGCCACGACAACACGCGCCGGTGCGGCAGCGATGACTGCATCGACACACGGCGGGGTTCTGCCGCGATGGCTGCATGGCTCAAGAGTCAGGTAGATCGTCGCCCCGCGCGCGCGCGCGCCGGCCGCGGCCAGCGCCAGCGCCTCGGCATGCGGCTCCCCCGCGCGGCGGTGCCACGCCTCCGCCACAACCTGATCGTCGCTGACAATCACGCAGCCGACATTGGGATTCGGGTGGGTCGTGTATCGACCGCGCGCCGCGAGCGCCAGCGCGCGCTTCATGTAACGCTCATCCGTCGCGGAAAAACTCACTGCCGCCGGCCACGCCGCAGCCGTTCCTCGGGCAACAGGGACATCTGTTCGCGATCGGCAAATTCTCGCGACACCTGTTGCAAGCGCTCAATCTCCTCGCGAAATTCCTCGACATCCTGGAAACTGCGGTAGACGGACGCAAAGCGGACGAATGCGACCTCGTCGAGCTGGCGCAGTTCTTCCATCACCAGCTCACCAATCATGACGGAACGCACCTCACGTTCGCCGGCCACCTGGAGCTTGTGCACGATACGCGACAAAGCCTCTTCCACAGCTTCGCTGCTGACCGGCCTTTTCTCCAGTGCCCGCTCGATACCGGCGCGGAGTTTGGCCTCGTCGAAGGGCTGACGGCTGGCGTCGCTTTTTACGACATGAGGCAGCACCAGCTCGGCCGTTTCGAAAGTCGTAAATCGCTCCGCACAACTCAGGCACTCGCGCCGCCGCCGCACCTGGCGCCCTTCTCCCGCCAAACGGGAGTCGGCTACCTTGGTTTCAGAATGACCGCAGAAAGGACAGTGCATTGCTCACGAATCACGCGCCGACCGCGGCCTGCGCCGCCGCAGGCGCCGCACGGTAGACGGGAAAGCGGCCGCACAACTCCAGTACCTTCGCGCGCACGCGATCGATCGTGTCCTCGTTGGAAATGTCATCGAGAATATCGGCCATCCAGTGAGTCAGTGCCGTTACCTCCTCCGCACCGAACCCGCGGGTGGTGATGGCCGGTGTTCCAAGACGCAGACCACTGGTTACGAAAGGCGACCGCGGATCGTTTGGCACCGCGTTCTTGTTGACCGTGATATTCGCGCGCCCCAGCGCTGCGTCGGCATCCTTGCCGGTAATGTCCTTGTCGATCAGGTCAAGCAGGAACAGGTGGTTGTCGGTCCCGCCCGAAACGATCCTGAACCCCCGCGCCGTCAGGACTTCGGTCATCAGCCGGGCATTGGCGACCACCTGCTGCTGATACTCGACAAACCCGGGTTGCATCGCTTCGAGGAACGCCACGGCCTTGGCCGCGATGACATGCATCAGCGGCCCGCCCTGGGTGCCCGGAAAAACCAGTGAGTTGAGTTTCTTGGTCAGCTCGGGATTTTCGCGCGCGAGGATTATGCCGCCGCGCGGGCCACGCAACGTCTTGTGAGTCGTGCTGGTCACAACATCAGCGATCGCAACAGGGCTGGGATAGACACCGGCCGCAACGAGACCGGCAATATGCGCCATGTCGACGACGAGATAAGCCCCCACTTCATCGGCAATGTCGCGAAACTTCTGCCAATCGATGACCCTGGAGTAGGCGGAAAAACCAGCGACGATCATTCGCGGCCGATGCTCGCGGGCGAGTGCGCCGACCTGTTCGTAGTCGATCTCGCCGCTGCTCTCGTCGATTCCGTATTGAACGGCGTTAAAAAGCTTGCCGGAAAAATTGACCTTCGCGCCATGAGTCAGGTGACCACCATGCGCGAGGCTCATCCCGAGTATCGTGTCACCCGGTTGCAACAACGCCATGAAAACCGCGGCATTGGCCTGCGACCCGGAATGCGGCTGCACATTGGCATAGTCCGCGCCGAACAACTTGCGCACACGTTCGATCGCCAGACGTTCCGCGATATCGACGAATTCGCAGCCACCGTAATAGCGCTTGCCGGGATAACCCTCCGCGTACTTGTTGGTCAGCACCGATCCCTGCGCTTCGAGCACCGCGGGGCTGGCATAGTTTTCCGAGGCGATCAGCTCGATATGGTCTTCCTGACGCTGGCGCTCCTGCTCCATGGCCGCAGCCAGTTCCGGATCAAATACGGCGATAGTCAGGTCGGGCGTGAACATTCTGGCGTCTCCATGAACAATAAAGGCAGGTTTCGCCGATTGTACCCGAGGCCGCGATGCAACGGGGCGCGACCATCCCAGCGCAGAGCGCAATGGCACGACACTGGATTGGCGGGCCGCGATTGCCGATAATCGCGCGCCTCTCCCGACAAATGCGAACCCCTATGGCCCAGTACGTCTACACAATGAACCGGGTCGCCAGAATCGTACCTCCCAAGAAGTACATTCTGCGTGACATCTCCCTGAGTTTTTTCCCCGGAGCGAAAATCGGTGTGCTAGGTCTGAATGGCTCGGGCAAATCGACGCTGTTGCGAATCATGGCTGGCGCGGACAGCGAATTCGAAGGCGAGGCGCGGCCGCAGCCCGGCATCCGAATCGGCTATCTGTCGCAGGAACCGCAACTCGACGACCGGCTCGACGTACGCGGCAACGTCGAACTGGCGCTCGGTGAGATCACCGCTGCGCTGCAACGCCTCGAAGAAGTCTACGCCGCCTACGCTGAGGCCGACGCTGATTTTGACGCGCTGGCAAAAGAACAGGCTCGGCTCGAGAACATTGTCGAGGCCGGCGACGGCCACAACCTGGAACGATCGCTGGAAATTGCCGCGGACGCGCTGCGGCTGCCGCCGTGGGATGCCGACGTAACCCGCCTCTCCGGAGGCGAGCGACGACGTGTCGCTTTGTGCCGCTTGCTGCTGGAAAAACCCGACATGTTGCTGCTGGACGAACCCACAAACCATCTCGATGCGGAATCGGTGGCGTGGCTCGAACGATTCCTGGAGGCCTATCCGGGCACCGTTATCGCAGTGACCCATGATCGCTATTTCCTCGACAATGTCGCCGGCTGGATTCTCGAACTCGACCGCGGCCACGGCATTCCGTGGCAAGGCAACTACACCTCGTGGCTGGAACAGAAAGAGCAGCGCCTGGAAATCGAGGAAAAACAAGAAAGTGCGCGTATTCGCTCGATGCAGCATGAATTGGAATGGGTGCGCACCAACCCGAAAGGCCGGCAGGCGAAATCAAAAGCGCGGCTGCGCCAGTTTGAAGAACTGTCCAGCCAGGACTATCAGCGCCGCAATGAGACCAATGAAATCTATATCCCGCCGGGCCCGCGGCTTGGCGACCTCGTCATTGAGGCCGCCGGGCTCAGCAAGGGGTTTGGCGATCGCCTGCTGATCGAAAACCTGAGCTTTAGTCTGCCGCGTGGCGGCATCGTCGGGATCATTGGCCCGAACGGGGCGGGCAAGACCACGCTGTTCCGGATGCTGGCCGGACAGGAATCCCCCGACAACGGCGACATCCGTTTTGGCGACAGCGTCGAACTCGCCTACGTGGATCAGAGCCGGGCAGCACTCAGCGACGACAAAACAGTCTGGGAAGAAATCTCGGACGGCCAGGACATCATCCGGATCGGCAATTACGAAACTCCCTCGCGAGCCTATGTCGGCCGCTTCAATTTCAAGGGTGCGGATCAGCAAAAACACGTGGGGAGTCTGTCGGGTGGCGAGCGCAACCGGGTACATCTGGCCAAGCTGCTGCGTTCCGGCGGAAATGTGCTGTTGCTCGACGAACCGACCAATGACCTCGATGTGGAAACGCTGCGCGCGCTCGAGGAGGCCCTGCTGACGTTTCCGGGCTGCGCTGCCGTGATCTCTCATGATCGCTGGTTTCTCGACCGCATCGCCACGCATATTCTGGCGTTCGAGGGCAACAGCGAAGTGGTGTGGTTCGAGGGCAACTACCAAGCCTATGAGGAGGATTTTCACCGCCGCCGCGGCGATGAAGCCACCCAACCGCACCGGCTTCGGTACAAGCCATTGCAACGCTGATCGCCTGCGCCCTGAACAACCCTTGCGGGTTGGCCGCTGCAACGATCGCGCAGCCGCTCCACCTGCCCCAATTTTGACTGCAACAACTGGAAGGAAAATGAAAACTCAGATCAAAACAACCGCACTGTCACTGGCGCTCTGCTGTCTCGGATTTCAGGTCGCCGGCGAAGCCCGCGCCGAACACCACGCTGACCCGGTAAGCGGCGGCCTGTTGAAGGCTGTGGGCGGCGCCCACCGCAGTCCCGCCAACCAGGCGCGCGACGAAAACCGCGATCCGGTGGAAACCCTCGCTTTTTTCGGAATCGAACCGGGCATGACCGTCATTGAGCTATGGCCGGGCGGTGGCTGGTACACCGAGATCCTGGCACCATTCTTGCGCGAAAAAGGAACGCTGATTGCGGCCAGTTACGGCATGGACACGACTCCCGCCTATCGTCCGCGTCTGCACAAGGCGCTGATGGACAAGGTCGCCGGCGACCCTGATGTGTATGGCAGTGTCAAAATCATCGACTGGGACCCTCCGCGCAAAACCTCGCTCGGCGCGCCCGGCTCCGCCGACATGGTTCTGACGTTCCGTAACACCCACAGTTTCATAAATAACGGTCTTGCAGACAGCGTTATGGCCGAGGCATTCAAGGTTCTCAAGCCCGGCGGCGTGCTCGGCGTCGTCCAGCACCGCGCCGCTCCCGGGTCACCCGCCGAAAGTTCGAAGTCCGGTTATGTGACGGAGCAGGCCGTGATCGCCCTGGCACAGGCTGCGGGCTTCGTCGCTGAAGCACGTTCCGAGATCAATGCAAACCCCAAAGACACCCACGATCACCCCGAGGGCGTCTGGACACTGCCGCCCAGTTACCGTCTTGGCGACGTGGACAAGGAGCTTTATCGCGGCATCGGCGAGAGCGATCGAATGACTCTGCGTTTTCGCAAACCGCGCTGACTGCGTCCCTCGCGGGCAACAGATCGGGCTGGCCGCCAGTGGCGGCCAGCCCGATTCCGTTTTAGATTAGGTGCTACTGTCGAATTCACCGATCTCCAACGGAGCAGCCGATGGCGGCAACCAGCAGCGCGATCCTTGACGGCCGCACCCTGACACTTGCCCGGCTGGCGCAATTCGAACGCGAGCATCCGCGTTTCGAACTGGCGCCGCAGGCCCGCGAGAATATGCTTGCAAGTGTCGCAACCGTTGCTGAAGTTATCCGCAGCAAACGCATCTGCTATGGCATCAACACCGGCTTCGGTGCGTTCGCCAATCGTCATATTCCCGACTCCCAGGTCGTGGAACTGCAATACAACCTGGCCCGCAGCCACACCTGCGGTATCGGCACGGCGCTTGGCGAGAACATAGTGCGCCGAATCCTGGTTCTCAAAGCCAACAGCCTCGCAGCGGGATGCTCGGGGATTCGCCCGGAAGTGGTCGACGCGTTGCTGGCGCTGGCCAACAATGACGTGATACCGATCATTCCGGCGAAAGGCTCGGTTGGCGCTTCCGGTGACCTTGCGCCGCTGGCTCACATGACGCTCGCGCTCATCGGCGAGGGCGAGGCGCTGTGGCGGGGAGAGAAGATTACCGGGGTCGAAGTCCCGCGCACCGCCGGATTCGCGGCGGTGCAACTGCAGGCAAAAGAGGGCCTGGCGCTGTTAAACGGGACGCAGTTGTCAGCGGCACTGGCGATCGAGGGTCTGTACCGCCTCGAAAACCTGTTGCGTACGTCGATTGTCGCAGGCGCGATGACGGTCGAGGGCCTTGCCGGAAGTTTCACGCCCTTCGACAGGCGTATCCACGATGCACGGGGCATGCGTGGGCAGCGTCGCGTCGCCACGGCATTTCGCCGATTATTGACCGCCAGCGAGATTCACTCCGGTCATGCGGACTGCGACCGCGTCCAGGATCCGTATTCGGTCCGTTGCATGCCACAGGTTCTCGGCGCCGTCTGGGATACCTTGCATCACTGCGCTGCGGTGCTGGAAAACGAGTGCAATGCGGTATCTGACAACCCACTGATTTTCGGTGATGATGTGTTGTCGGGCGGCAATTTCCACGCCGAACCGCTGGGATTCGTGTGCGACTTCATGGCCATTGCGGCGAGCGAACTCGGCACCATGGCGGAGCGCCGGATCGACCTGCTCGAACGCCGCATCAACCCGAGCCTCAACATGTTCCTCGCTCGCGAACCGGGGCTGCAATCCGGTCTGATGATCGCTCATGTCAGCGCCGCCGCGCTCGCCTCGGAGAACAAGACACTGAGCCATCCAGCCAGCGTTGACTCGATTCCCACCTCGGCCGGCCAGGAGGACCATGTCAGCATGGCACCCTGGGCGGCGCTGAAACTAATGAGTATTTGCGACAACCTCGAACATATACTGGCGATCGAACTGCTCGCCGCCGCGCGTGCAATAGAAGCGCAATCGCCGTTGACCGCCACGGCCGAAATCGACGCAGTCCGGATACGGTTACGCGAGGTTGCGCCGGCTTTGAAAGGAGATCGCCGCCATGACATCGAAATCGCCGAGGTGGCGAAGGCGATTGCCAGCGGTAAATTTCTGATGCTGCTGGCAGGGGCCCCTGAACTCGACACTTTTGCCCGGCATTAGGTGGATTTCTCCACCACGGCAGCAAATGCCGCAGCGGCACCAACAGGCGAAATCGGCCCATGCAGTGGTTGATGTTGCCCACAATTCGCGGGCGCTGTCCGCGATTGCGCCGGCCAGCCCGGTTTTTTTCTTCCCGACCTGGCTTAATCCCGCGGATGCGCGGAATTTGCGGGTGCCTGAACCTGACCGATCGGCTACACTCGGCAGCACAATAAAAAACAAAAAAATGACTTGGGGACGGGCGGGAACATGTCCATATTCGTGGAACCGGACAATAGTATTCAGCAGACATTCGACTCGCAGCTTGCGCTGACCTGTCCGCAGTGTCAGACCTATTCGCATATCACACCGATATCGACCCCCGATTTCGATAAGTTGATGCGCTACAAGCCGAAACAGGTTGGCCTGGTCTACCGCTGCGAATCGTGCAATGCACCGGTTTTTCTAAGATTCAACGTCACCGCATATAGCGCCGAACGGGTCGAGCTCTCGAGGCAGTTCGCCGAACTCGAGAAGCCGGTTGAGGCATTCGACTTCAGCCATATCCCGGAAGAGGTTGAACAGCTTTTTCGCGAAGCGCTGACCTGTTATTCGCACGCCTGTTTCAATGCTTTCGCCTCAATGTGCAGGCGCAGCGCCCAGCAGGTTTTCAGCGATCTCGGCGAGACTGGAAAATTGCGGGTGTTCGATCAGCTCAATGACGTAAAAGACATGGCGGCAATCGACAATGACATTTTTGCCCTTGTGAAGGCAGTCATTCTCGATAGCGACAGCGATCCCTGCCCGTCGCTCAACCCGGCGCAGGCCAGTATTCTGCTGGAGCTGATGAAAGACATGTTCTACCAGTGCTACGTGCGCAAGGGCAAACTGCAGCAGGCCATGATGGTGAGACGAATCTATACCGACAGCAAGCCCGGTGAAGATGTCGCCCGGATTGGCGAAGCCGGCGCGGAACTGCACACCTGAGAGATCAGGCGAGCCAAAGCCGCGCGTTTCTGAACAGCCTCAGCCACGGTCCGTCTTCGCCCCACTCCGGTGGATGCCAGGAATGCTGCACCGTGCGGCAAATGCGTTCCGGATGCGGCATCGTAATCGTCACCCGGCCGTCTGCGTTACAGAGCCCGGCGATACCATCGGGTGAGCCGTTGGGATTGGCCGGATAGGTCGCCGCGACCGCGCCGCGGTTGTCAACGAAACGCAACGCGACCTGGCCATCGGCCGCGATCGCATCGAGGGCATTTTTATCGCCGAATTCGGCCCGTCCCTCACCGTGTGACACAACGATTGGCATGATCGAACCCTGCATTCCGTCCAGCAACAGCGAATCGGAATCCAGCACCTCGACGAGACTCAGTCTCGCTTCGAATTGCTCTGACCGATTGCGCACGAAATGCGGCCAGTGTTCAGTACCCGGTATCAGCTCTTTCAACGCGGCAAACATCTGACAGCCATTGCAGACGCCAAGCGCAAACGTATCCTCGCGGGCAAAATAGGCGGCAAACTCATCGCGCGCACGCGGGTTGAACAGGATCGACTTGGCCCAGCCCTCACCGGCACCGAGCACGTCGCCGTACGAGAATCCGCCGCACGCCGCCAGACCGCGAAATCCGGACAGATCGCGGCGGCCCTCAAGAATATCGCTCATGTGAACGTCAACCGCGTCGAATCCGGCACGCATGAAGGCGGCCGCCATTTCCATCTGGCTGTTAACGCCCTGCTCGCGCAGTATGGCGATGCGCGGGCGCGTGCCCGAGTTGATATACGGTGCAGCCACATCCTGGCCCGGATCGAATACGGGTCGGGCGAACAATCCGGGGTCGTCGCTATCGAGGAGACGGTCGTATTCCTCGCGGGCGCATTCGGGATCGTCGCGCAGTCGTTGCATGTGATAACTGGTGGCCGACCATTGCCGCTGCATGGCGCCGAGTCCGGCGCTGAATACTGTCTCGCCGTCATGTTTGAATACGATATCGGCGTCCTCACGCAGTGTGCCGATATTGTGCAGATACGGGTCAATCGCGGCATCGCGGGCACGTTCGCGGATTAGCTCGAGATCCGATTCGCGAATCTGTACAACGGCACCGAGTTCCTCGCAAAACAACGCGGCGAACGGCTCCGAGCCGATGCCAGTGAGATCGATTTCGACCCCGCTCCGGGCGGCAAAGCTCATCTCGCACACGGTCGCCAGAAGCCCGCCATCGGAGCGGTCATGATAGGCGAGTGCGAGGCCGTCGCGGTTGAGGCGTTGCATGAAAGCGAAGAAATTCCGCAAGCGGGCGGCATCGTCAAGATCCGCTACCTCGCCGCCCGAACGGCCATAACACTGGGCAACCACCGAGGCCCCGAGCCGGTTGCGCCCACCTCCCAGGTCGATCAGCAGCAATCGCGTCGCACCGCAGTCACGGCGCAACTGCGGCGTCAACGTCGCCCGAATATCATCGACCGGCGCAAATGCGGAAACGATCAGCGACAACGGCGCGACCACTTCCCGTTTGCGCTCACCGTCCTGCCAGGACGACTTCATCGACAACGAATCCTTGCCGACCGGGATGGCGATGCCGAGTGCCGGGCACAGTTCCTCGCCGACTGCCCGTACTGTGTCGTACAGCGCCTCGTCTTCGCCCTCGAAGCCGCATGCTGCCATCCAGTTGGCTGACAGCCGGATCTTGCCAATTCCCTGTATTCTGGCCGCTGCAATATTGGTAATCGCCTCGGCAACCGCCATGCGCCCGGATGCGGCGGCATCGATAATCGCCACCGGGGTGCGCTCGCCCATCGCCATCGCTTCGCCCGTCGTAGCGGTAAACGTCGATGCAGTTACCGCCACATCGGCAACCGGCACCTGCCATGGTCCGACCATCTGGTCGCGGCAAACCAGTCCGCCAACACTGCGGTCGCCAATGGTGATCAGAAAGGTCTTGTCTGCCACGGCCGGCATTGCCAGCACCCGAGCTGCCGCTTCGCCGATATCTGCATCCGAAAAATCGAGCTGTTGCGGCATTGCCACAGCGCGTGCAATCGTGCGGGTCATGCCCGGCGTTTCGCCGAGCAGAACTTCCATCGGCATGTCGACCGGCTTGTCGTCGAAGTGACTGTCTTCGACGGTCAGCTGGCGGCTTGCCGAAATCTCGCCGACCACTGCATAGAGGCAACGCTCCCGGCGACAGATACTCTCGAACAACTCGAGCTTGTCTGGCGCAATGATCAGAACGTACCGTTCCTGCGCCTCGTTGCACCAGATCTCCATCGGCGCCATCCCGCGCTCGTCGTTGGGAATGGCGCGCAGGCTTATCGTGCCGCCGCGATGGCTGTGATCGATCGCCTCCGGAATCGCGTTGGAAAGACCACCCGCACCGACATCGTGAATCAACAGGATCGGGTTACCGTCGCCCAGTGACCAGCAGCAATCGATGACTTCCTGGGCGCGACGCTGCATTTCCGGATTGCCGCGTTGGACTGATGCAAAATCCAGATCCTCCGCGCTCTGACCGGATCCCATCGACGAGGCTGCACCACCGCCGAGGCCGATCAGCATTGCCGGGCCGCCGAGAACCACGATCACCGTGCCAGGCTCGATATCCGCTTTCTCTACGTGTCCGGCACGTATGTTACCGACACCGCCCGCGATCATGATCGGTTTGTGATAGCCGCGAATCAGGTCCGGGCGCGATGGATCGGATTGCTGCTCAAGGGTACGGAAATACCCGAGCAGATTCGGGCGACCGAATTCGTTATTGAATGACGCGGCGCCGATTGGGCCTTCAAGCATGATATCCAGTGCAGAAGAAATACGATCGGGCTTGCCGTTTGCCTGCTCCCAGGGCTGCGGCAATGCAGGGATATGCAGGTTCGAGACACTGAACCCGGTCAGCCCCGCTTTTGGCTTCGCTCCGCGCCCGGTCGCGCCTTCGTCGCGGATCTCGCCACCGGAACCGGTAGCGGCGCCGGGAAAAGGTGAAATCGCAGTCGGGTGATTGTGAGTTTCGACCTTCATAAGAATATGAACGTCTTCACGCTCATAACGATATACGCCATCGCGCGAATCGCTCAACAAACGATCTCCGCGAAAGCCCTCGATCACGGACGCATTGTCACGATAGGCGGATAACACGCCCTCGGGCGCATGCCGATAGGTGTTGCGGATCATATCGAACAGCGAAGCGGGCTGGGCTTCACCGTCTATTACCCATTTGGCATTGAATATCTTGTGGCGGCAATGCTCGGAATTGGCCTGCGCGAACATCATCAGTTCGGCATCCGACGGGTTGCGCGACAAACGCCGAAAGTTCTCGAGCAAATAATCTATTTCGTCAGCGTTCAGGGCAAGACCGAGCTCGGCATTGGCGCGCTCCAGTGCGGCGGCACCTTCGCCCAGCACATCCACCGTGGCATGGGGCACCGGGTCGTGGGAGTTAAAAACCGCACTCGCCTCGGTCGCCGCGAGCACCACCGATTCAGTCATCCGGTCGTGCAACGAAGCGGCGAGATCGCGCAGACGTGCCGACGAGATCTTGTCCACGGTATCGAGTTGATAAATGACGCCGCGTTCGATTCGGCGCACCGGCGCGAGACCGCAGATGTGCGCGATGTCGGTGGCCTTGCTCGACCAGGGCGAGATCGTACCGAAACGTGGCAAAACCCAGACTTCGCTACTTCCGGCCGCCTGGCTCGCGGTTTTCGGGCCGTACTGCAACAGCCGCCCGAGCACCGCAGTTTCGCGCGGATCGAGCTCACGGGCGACATCTACCAGATGCACATAGGCAGTGGAAAGAGCGCGAACTGATGGCTCTTCCGCCTGAAGCGTGGCGAGAAGTTTACTGATTCGGAAAGGTGATAGCGCCGGCGGCCCGGACAATTGCAGCATCTCGAGTTCCAGTTCTGGCAGGGCTGGGACAATGGATCTATCGCAGGCCGCAGAATGATACCCGAGGAGGCGGTGTCGAACTAGTGGGCACCCGGGAATCGCGGCGGCGTGAGGCGCCGCCTATCGCCGGACCAGCAACTGCCGCGCAACTCCGGGTCCGGCCTCTCTGGGCACGCCGGACCACTGCTCGATTCCGCGCGCCAGCCGGCTGACCCGGGCTGCTCGGGCGAGTCGGGATGGGGCGGTCGCCGCTGTTTCAGAATTCCAGCCAGCGCAACACATCGCGCTGGCTGGCAACCTCGACCTGCGTGCGGCTGCCACCGAGGCAGTCGTCGATTACCGTGCGCACCCGGTCCGCGCAATTGTTCACTTCACTGAGATGAAGCGCCACCAGCGCCTCGAGTTTCGAGCAATCGATTTTCCGCAGCAACTCTCCCGACTGCGCATTGCTGAGGTGGCCATACGGTCCCGCGACCCGGCGCCGCAAAAACGCCGGATAAGGTCCGTCTCGCAGCATTTCCGGATCATGATTGAATTCCAGCAGCAAACCGTTACATCCCGCCGCTACCCTGGCGACATGTGGCGACACATGTCCGAGGTCGGTCAGCCACGCAACCCGTCGGTCTCCACTACGGAACAAAAACTGGCACGGCTCGCGCGCATCGTGCGGAACCGGAATCGGTTCAATAGCGAGTTCGCCAATCTGGATGTTGGCGTGGCAATTAAATCGCACCGTGCGGGCGAAGCGTTTGTCCCGCAGTGCCGCTGCTGTACCCGGGGTCATCCATACCGGCAAGCCGAAACGCATCGAAACCGCAGCCGCTCCGGCACAGTGGTCGCCGTGTTCATGTGTCAGCAGCATTGCACTGATATCGGCAGGCGAACGTCCGATCAGCGCCAGGCGTTTCTCGAGTTGGGCGACACCGAGTCCGCAATCGAGCAGAACACGTGTATCGCGATACTCGATCAGTGCGGCGTTACCCTTGCTGCCACTGGCGAGCACGGCCACACGCAGGCGGGCGGATTCCACTACCCGTTGCCGCGCGACTACTTGTTACCGGATCCCGAGGTATCCCCGCCCGGCGTGTAGACCGGGATCGGAAATTGCGCGACGTTGCTTCCCTCGATGTTGGTAATTTTGCTGACACCCTGCGTTTCCACTTCGTCAACGCGAATAATCGAGTGCATCGGCAGGAACGTCCGCTTGACGTTGGCGAACTCCGACTTGATCCTCTCCTCGGAAGGGTCGACCACTACAGTGGTCCTCTCACCGAATACGAACTCCTCAACCTCGATGAATCCGAACATCTCGCCATGATGAACCTGGCGCGCATAGATCTCGTAGACCTTTCCCTGGTTTGCGAAGACCACCCTGAAGATGTGTTGTTCAGCCATCGTTACCTCTGCGAGTTACAACGCGGCCAGAGGTTACCACAGCGGCGAGGCAGCGGGCTCAAGAGACACGCGAAACAGATCGCCCGGCAGGGTCACCAAAAGCGGTATTCCAGTCGGCCCCACCACTGCCAGTCGTCACCGTTACTGGGGTCCCGGCTGGTCAGCTGCGTCGCGCCATCGACGCGGGCGTGGAGGGCCTGGCCGTTTGCAAATTCGAGGTCGAACTGCAGGCCCGCGCCCCACCCCGACAGATCGAAATCCTCTTCCTCGCCCGGCAGCGGATCGTTGTCTTTCCCCCCCGCGTAGTCTCCGAACAGCGCTACTTGCACCTGCCAGTCGCGCGGCGGCGACTGCCGCAAACCCGTCAGATCGAGCATCCATTCGAGTGAAAAGAAGCCGCCTTTGTCGACCAGGACTTCGGAAGTCGGGTAGGCCCGCACGCTGTAGGGCCCACCCATGGCGAACTGCTCCAGCGAGGTCAGTAAGTCGTCCGACTGCTGGTAAAACAACCTGGCCAGCAGAGTGTTGTTCGCGCTGATCCTCTGCAACCGCTGAAACTGCAAAATCCACTTGTTGAAATCGCCACCGGCATAGTCCCCGGAGCCGCCCCTGCGGGTCGACTTTTCGTCCCCGTCCTCGTCCATTGATCCGAGAAAACTGTTCAGGCCACGGTGAAATTCGAGTATCAGCTGGTTGAGTCCGCCAGAGCCGAGCCGGTCGGATCCCTCCAGGTCCACGCCAAACGAGACTATCGTGAGGTTATCCTCGGGATCGTCGCCATCGGCAGTCAGATTATCGATAGTCGCCTGCTTGATGCTCAGGCCGGTATAGGCACTGGCACTAAAAGACTGCGACCGCCTGAGCTGATGACGGAGAAAAACGGTACCAATATCGGAGTCGCCACCGAGCCCGGGAATCCCGGCCTGAGAGCCGGACACATCGTAGGTGTTCCGGCTGTAGGCCGCGGCCAGGGTCCAGTCATAACTATCCAGCGGAAGCTGATAACCGACTCCGCCATATGTGCCTTCATCCGGGTCGAAGGTCTGCAGAATGTTGGCCGAAAACACATCGCCGATCCCGACCGGATTAAACCAGTCGAGGACCGCCCGCGCACGACCATTGCCGGTGTAGTCGGTACCGTAGTTATCGACGCTTGTGCGCAGATCAATACGCTGTTCCGCGACCTTCACGGCCAGATCCGTGGCACCGAACGTAGCGCTGGGGACGAATTCTGCTTCCGGTGCCAGGCCCGGATAGTCGCTGAGACTCAGCATCGCACTTTCGATTTCGGATTTACGCACCGGTTTACCCATCAATTCTGCAAACGGCTGCGTCACGCGTCCATCCGAATAGCGTTCGTTACCCTCGACAGTGACCTGGTCAAGCTCGCCGGCCAGAACTTCGACGACTACGACGCCATCGGTAACGACCTGCTCCGGCAAGAAAGCCCGCGCCAGAATGAAATCGTCATCGCGGTAGATCGTGCTGACGGCCCGGGTCATTTCCTCGAGTTCACGGACACTGAAACCGGACTCGGGCTGTTTGGAAATCCGGGCGTCCAGAAAACTCTGCGAGCGAATCTGCAACACTGCATCGGCCCGTCTTTCGAGGTCCGGATCGACCTTGAGCAGAAATTCGCGAACGACGATGGCCTGCCCTTCGCCGATACCCATCGGTCTGTCGACAAACGCCGGGATCGCCACCATCTCAGTTTCGGGCTGCAGCATCTTGAACCGGCTTTGCTGCGGCAACGCCCCACCGGGTGTGGCAGCGCCGGGCAGCGGCGGTGGCAACGGGGACTGTTGCGCGAGCGAAACACTCGCGCAAACGGCAAACAGCGTCAGTGCACGGGCTGCGATCACTGAAATCGCCCAGCCGGGGAATATGATGCTGCGCATCGAGCCGCTCCCTCCTGCTCCACTCGTCCGCTAATCTCCAGTGTTCACGCTGCGGCGGGACGATTCACGGTCGCTCCCGGACAACTGCGAGAGTATCTGTTTTACTGCGATCTTACAGGAATCGCATACGATCGTGCCTGCACGAAGGCGCGAGCAGCCAGCTATCACTGCCGCCCTCAAATCATCGCTGCGGCTGGCGCGCGGCCATTGCCGATCCAGTAAATCAACCGCCTGGCTTCCGTGTCAAACCGGCTCGCTCAATGGCTGTGGGTGTACCAGGGCCGGTCGGGTTCCGCGCGGCCGCGCCCGGCCCGATGCGCCGACTCTGCACGCCGATCGCAGCGGCTCAACGACATCGGGGCAGGTGTGTTTTGACCCCGTTGCGGACAACGGTTCAGGCCCACAACATCGAAATGCCGGCGCACCGTGCCGCGCTGTCGCCGGTCGGTTCGACGATTTGCCGGAGGGCCGCGGGTCGTCCGTACTCGGTTGCCACAATAGCGTCGAAACCCAGCCCCAGTGCCAGCGCCCGCAACAGCGGCTCGCCGTTGTCGAGACGGGCAACATCCTGATCGTTATCCGCCAGGTTTTTTTCCATGCGAATTTGCGAGCGCAGCTCGTTGGCAAAAGCGAGGTATGCGGTCGTCTGGCGAACACGTTCGTGCTCGGCCGGGTCCAGCGCCTGCCAGGCGGTAAGCAGCGCCTGCGCGCTGGCCGCGGACCAGTCATTGCGCCCGAGGAAATCCCGCAGAAGCTCATCACCTTCCATCGCGGCCGCACCGGCCGGGCCAGCGCCACTCCCGGCGGGACCGTCTTCAGCACCAAAAAACAGTGCGACTAATAGCGTCACCAGCAATGCCAGCACCGCGACCGCGGTGGCAGCGAAAATCCTCTTTCTTTGCTCGCCGGGCGGCTGCGCCGTATCCGACCTCCTGCGTCCGCCGCTGACCGGAGCCGCCGTGGCCCGGGTCAGACGTTCCCCTGTCAATTCGCTGCGCGGCACCGTTGCGCTATCGTCGCTGTCGCCGGCGCAAAGACCGTCGAGCAATTCCGCACGGCGGCGACGGTAAGTGTCCCGCGGGATCAGGCCGTGATAATAGTCGCTGACGAGTTGTCTCAGTGTTTCAGCCGAAAGCATAACGCTGTTCCCTATTCGACCGCCCTGACGAGCCGCATCCCGGTTGCATTGTCCGGCTCGCCGTCATGACTCACCCGCGCTGCCACCGAACAATTCTCTTTCGCATCAGTATAGGCGCCGCCGCGCGCTTCCAGTTCACCACCGGCGTCGACCCACTCGCGCGCATTGCCTATGTAATTGCGCAGGCCCCAGTTGTTATCCGTTCCCGCCGTTACAGGCTGCAGTGCGATGCCCCTGACAAGCTTGCCGCCATCTCTCACCTGGCAATTGAAATTCCAACGAATGGCGTCTGTTTCGGCCCGTGCCGTATGTTCCCACTCGACGGCGCTCGGCAACCGGTAGCTGCGACCCGTTTGCTGGCTGAGCCATTCGGCGTAATCGCGCGCATCGGCAATCGAGATACGAGTTACCGGCACCAGGTCATCGCTGGTCTCGAACCCGGGGCAGTTTGCGGTCGCGCTGCAATAGGCGTTGTATTCGCGCACCGTGATCTCATACTTGGTAATCGCAAATGGCCGCGCGCCCGCAGCGACCCCGGGCACGACAACCATATACGGACCGTTACCTCCGCCACGGATCGCATCACGGCAACTGCCATCGCGCTCGCCGCCCCGCCCGACAAGAACGGCGGCGGAGCATGGATCGGGCTCGGCCGAAACCGCCGCAGGTATGGCAATCGCGGCGAGCCCTGCATCGGTCTGAAACAGGCGCAACCCGAGGTCCCTGCGCGCCTGGGCCTCTGCAATCCTGTCTTGTGCCAGCAGTGTCTCGATTTCGCCTGCCAGCAGCGCGGACGACCACGCTGCCGTCTCATCGTAAAGCGACGGATCGAGTTCACGCAGCCGTGACAAATCGCTGCGCAACACGGCCTCATCGGAAATCGCGCCTGATTCGATGCTCTGCCGGATACGTTCGTTCATCTCCAGTCACCGTCTCCGTCGCCGGATCTCGTTGGGCGACGGCGGCCGGCATAGCCTGCCGGCGGCTGTCAGTCGAGCGCTGTTGTCCCGCTGCGTCAAGCTCTTCGGCGAACCGAACCCGGGCATCCAGCAGTGGCGTATTGTCCGGCGCAAATTCGAGGCCACGATCCACAAGCGCAAGCGCCTGATCAAACTGACGCCGGCGCGCGGCGGCTCGCGCACTGTTCAGATAGGCCGCCGCAATCAGGCCCGGCCCCTCCGCGACGACAAACTCATTGTCCGCGGGCAATTGCTCCGCCACCTGGGCCAGCGTGCGCCGCGCACGATCGAGCTGTCCCGCCCTCGCCTCTTGCCGCAGGCGTTCCTTCAGACTGTCGATACGTGCCAGGCGGGCGCGCGTTTCGCTACGCTCGCGATGCTCTGCCCGCGCCTGAGCAAGCCGATCCTCCTCAAGCGCCAGTCCGGCAAAACCGGGCATAAGCGCATTGGCCCGTGCCAGAGCCTGCTCGGCTATCTCAAAACGTTCCGCCCGACGCATGTCCTGTGCCCGTTGCAGATACACCAATGCAGCCTGCTGCGTGGCGCCGGCCAGGGTTGGGTCGTCCGGCGGCAGCAACGAGCCAAGCCGTGCGATCTCGCGATTAACCTGTTCGCTCCATTCCAGATCGAATTTCGGGCTGGTCAGCAGATTGTCGAGCTCGGTCACACCCGCGCTGACGCGCTGGCGGTTGAGGCGACGATAATTGTCGGCTTCCAGTTGCGACACATTTTCACTCAACATGGAATCACCGGGCAGCAATGCCGCGGCATCGCGCGCCGCGGATAGCGCCTCCGACCACCGGTCCTGCTCCGCCAGCTGGCGGGTGCCCTGCACCATCAACCGCGCGATCTGCGCACGGCCGTCGGTCGCCACATCAATCCGTTGCGCTTCGAGCTGATCGAGCAGCCCGAGCAGTGTCCGCCCTTGCGCCACGGTCACCGCCGGTTGTGACAGACCCTGCTCGAACTGCTGCTTGAGGCCGAGCAATTCGAGCCGGCTCTGTTCCTGCAGTGCCTCGCGTTGCTGGTCGTCTTCGGCGGCGGCGAGGGCTGCCTGGCGGTCGAGTTGCCGCGTCAGCAGGTCTATCTCGTCACCGATCGAAGACGATGGCCGTGTCTCCGACCCCCGGACAAGGAGCGCTCGCGCGGTGTCGGGATCGTTAGCGGCAATCGCCAGGCGGGCCTGGGTAATGAAAGCACCAGCCGCGGCGTCGCGCACGCGGATGATTACAATCGGATCCGCATCCGCATCATCCAGCTCCGCAAAAATCTTCTCCACTGCCGCGGTGTCGTCCGGACTCTCTGCAACGGCTTGTTCGGTTTGCGCGACGAGCGCGGACACGCCGCCAGCCTCCGCTGTATTGACCCTTGCCAGACCGGTCTGCACGAAGTCCTCCGGAAGGATGCCGTTTACCTGTTCCAGCGCCTGACGCGCAGCGCCATAACGATAGCTTGCTATATCCGACTCCAGCGTCGCATCGGTCGCGGTCCTCAGTCTCGCCAGAGCCGAAGCCAACACCACGCTGTCTGGCTCCAGCGCAAGCAGGCTAATCAGGTCAGGGCGCAAAGCCTCGAAATCCTCGAAAGTTTTCAGTTGCGGAAGCGCCGCCTGGATTCGTGACTCGAGATCCGCCTTGAGTCTCGCGTTGCGTTCGATGGTGATGCGATCACCGAGACTGGCAAAAACCGCATCCTCCGGTGCAAAAATGCGACCCTGCTCGACCAGCGCCGACGCCACATCGAGATCGCCGGCCTCAAAGGCCGCGGCCGCCTGCGACGCAAAGCGCAACGGAATCAATGCATCCTGATCGGTAGTGTCCTCCGGATCCATCTGTTTGAGCGTTTGCAGCACATCAACCAGGTTGGGTGTCCCCTGCAGCGCAATCAGCGCACCGCTATCGAGCAGCTCGCGGACCTTGTCCTGTTGCTGCAGCCGGCTGGCATCCAGCGTCGCCGAGACCGCCTCCTGTAGCTCTGCCACAGCAACTGAATCCGGCATCAGCTTTTTTAGTTCGTCGAGCATCAGCGCCGCGGCCGGATAATCGTAGTGTTGCTCGACCGGCGAAAAAACCGCATCTATGCGTTGCTTGACGAACTGCACATAACGGCTGCGGGTATCGGATTCGAGAAAGACGCTGGCGCGCGCGTCTGCGGAAAGCCCGAGCAATTCCTCGTTGACTTCTTCGATCAGCACCCGGTTGCCGCTTTGAATGGCGCTGACGATCTCGTCAAGGCGTTGCCGTTCGAGATAACCGGGAAACCAAAGCACGCCAAGGGCAAGCGCAAGAAGCACCGTCGTGACCACGCCGGCAACGACCGCTTTCTGAATGGGTTTCGGTTTGAGACTCGCCAGAAAATGACGAACACTCGGCGATCTGCGTTCGCGTTCGAACGCAAGCCCTTCCATCAGTCCTTGCCACTGCCGCATGCCAAGTGACTTGACCCGTGCGGGAACCAGTCCACGGTCACGCGCGTTAACCGCCGGTGTTTTATCGTAAGGATGGCGGCCCGAAAATAATTCATAGGACACGCAGGCGAGCGCATAAACATCATCGCGTGGATCGGGGTCCTTACCCTCCAGCATTTCGCAGCTGGCATAGGCGGGCGTCAACGCGCCGAGCGTCGCTGCATCGAAAAGCGTCTTCTCGCCTGCAACAGCGCCGGTTTGCTTGGCCGCACGAGCAATGCCGAAATCGAAGATCTTCACCAGGCCTTCGCTGGTCAGAAATGCATTGCCCGGTTTGAAATCAGAGTGGACCACGCCCTTTTGATGCGCATAGGCAAGACCGTTGCTCAGTCCCTCGATCAGCTCAAGTGCCCGCGGCACCGGCACTCCGCGCCCGCTATGACGCTTGTTGAACTTGTCGAGCGACTCACCCTCGAGGTATTCCATCGTCATAAAGACCGTGCCGCCGTCACGATCGAAATCAAACACGGTTACGACGTTCGGATGGGCGAGATTCTGGGCTTTGCGCGACTCCCGTTGCAGCGCTTTGAGCGAATCCGGGTGACGCTTAAAGTCTTCATTGAGGATCTTTACGGCAACGTAGGGATTGCGATCCTGAGCCTCTTCCTTACGCAGATCCTTCGCCTTGTACACAACACCCATGCCGCCGCGGCCGAGCACCGCTTCCAGCACGAAGCGGTTCTTGATAACGGTTCCGACGTCAACGATTCGGGAGTCGCCCGCAGCGCCGCTCCAGTCGGACGGATGACCCCAGCTGGATCCCGAGCTCGCACCGGTCCCAGCCGTCGGCGCGGCACCTGTCGCACCTGTCGCACCTGTCGCACCTGTCGCACCTGTCGCACCTGTCGCACTTGTCGCACCTGTAATGCCGGTCGCGGCTGTTGCTGCGGTGCGCGGACCGGGTTCATTCGGCGTCTCCGCTGATCCGGTCATCATCGGGCCCGTGGCAGCGGTCTGGTCGCGCATGCGCGTGCGATCGTCACCCGCTTGCGGCAGCCGGAAACGGGTATTCTCGCCGTCCGGATCGGTGGTTTCCGTGGCTGGAGTTTTCAGCCTCGTGCTGTCGACATTGCCTGGGCCGGACGCGGTAGTGGTCGTCGTCACCGGCTCCGTCGCAGTGGTGCCGGTCGCTGCGGTGACATGCCCTGAGAGACGCTTCTTGAGAGCGGCATATAGCTGATGCGGCAATCTTCCGCTGCGATACAGCTCTTCGAGCAGCGCCAGTATCTGCGGTCCGGCGCTATCATCGGCGGCAACAGAGTCAACCAACGACTGCTCGAGTACCGAGAAGTCGAGTTCCCCCGTCAGAAACTGGCCGAGTGCTGCCCTGAATTGATCCATCGCTGCCCCCCGTCGAATCGTCAGGCCGCCGCAGCCAGAAAATCGACGACCAGCGCGGTGACGTTGTCAGTACACTCGCGTGAGAGCGCTGTACTGAGCAACTGGGCACAGGCTTTCTGACAATCTCCGTCGGCCAGAAGCACGGCAATTTCCTGCTCGGTCAACTCTTTGTAAAGACCGTCACTGCACAACAGAAAGCGGTCGCAATTTTTCAGTCGCAGCAACTCGAGGTCCAGATACAGGTCTTCGGCTCCGCCGACCGCGCGGGTAATTACGTTCGCGGCTGGATGATCCTCCGCGGTCGCACGCGACAGCACTCCCTGGTCGATCAACTCCTCCACTTCGCTGTGATCGCGGCTGACCTGCTCGAGAACTCCGCCGCGCAGGCGATAGACCCGACTGTCGCCGGCCCACACAGTAATCGCGTAGCCACCAATCGCCAGCAGCGCCGCCACCGTGCTGCCGATAACGGTGGGGCGCTCCCCTTCCAGCGATTTTCTGTACAACCGCCGATTGGCGTTAATCAGCGCATCCTCGACGAGATCGACGAGTTGGGAAGGTTTGTCACTAGCGCCAATCTGCGCAACTCGATCGACAACCATCTGGCTCGCCAGATCACCGGACTGGTGTCCACCCATGCCATCTGCCACCACCCATACGCCGCGACCCGGAAGTTCGAGACAGGCATCCTCGTTGTGACCCCGGATGTTGCCCTTGTCCGTCAGCGCACTCGATTCCCAGCGGAAAGCAGCGATACTCATTCCGCGTGCGCCCTTTCATCGGCGGCGCCCGCCAGGCCGAACACAACCGGAACAGCCGCACCATCGGTGGCGCGCTCGAAATCCAGCAACCCGACATACGAGCCCGGATCCGGCAGGCCCGGCGAAACAAACAGCATCGGCGACACTTTTTCTGAACCGCCTGTCCACCACAGACTGTGGCCGCCCTGCATCGTTGCGGCAATCAACTGTTGCGCCAGGACGAGCACCGTCTGCCCCACGGTTGCGCCATCCGCGATGGCAACTTTGACCCCGTCCACGACGCCCGAAACCGGGGATTGCGAAGCGAAGCTCAGTCGCGCCGCGCCTAATTCGATCCCGCCCAGAGCCGCAACGGCGTTTTCCAGACGATCTGCGTCGAAACCCTCCTCTTCGAGCACTTCCCAGGCCAGTTGCTCGGCGGCCGCAAACCATTCCCCCGAAGACGTTACGATCTGCAAAGGCAATGCATCCGGATGGGTGGCAACCGCGATTGTCAGCGGAAAATATCGGCCAACCCGGTCAACGCTCGGGAATACGATCCCGGCCCACGCCGACGATCCAAAAACTTCGGCCGAGACGACGAAGCGCCAGATCGGGCTAACCAGGTAAATGTCGGTCCACTCGGCGCCCAGGGTAGCCTTGCTTGCCGCCACACAGTGCTGCAGCCACTCGTCCCAACCATCAGTAAAATCCCGCGACAGACCTCTGCTGACGAAATCACCATGGCCTGGCAGTTTGCCGAAAAAACCCGGCTGCGGCGCTGCGCTCATCGGGTCAGGGATTCCGGGCATGCGAACCGGGTCAATGCCGTTGACTGGAAAGGATTGAAGGCACTTCGCGCCACAAGCTCATAGGTCGCGCTGCGGCCACCGAGTGAAAAAGTCACATTGAAATGTTCAGGACGCTCCGCCGGGCTGATGTTGGAATCGTCGAGAACCCGAAACCACGCCCAGGGTCCTCTTTCCTGGCGCAACCCCTGCGTGCCTGCCGGGGCCATTTCGATGCGCACCTCTCCGGTTCCGCTCGGGCCGGGCCATTCAAAACTGTCCGTCGTCCGCGGCCCATGCGAGTAACGGGTTGTTTGCCCGTCGATGACCAGCGTGAACTGGGTAATAGCGGCATCCATGCTTGCGGGCGATAATTCGAAACCGACAAACGGCGCCGAATCGCCTCGGAAGAAAGTCTCTTTGATGCGTTGGGCGCGTTCGAACTGCGCGACCGCGCCCGGGGCAAGCTGAACGCCATCTCCGCCAGCCGACTTCAATTCCCACGGACGGCGACTGGTGTCGATGAGATCCTCCAGGTAGTCGTTGAAAAAAGTCTCCATCAACCCGCCGTAACCGAAGAAACGACCGAAATCCTCGAGACGGATCTCGCGCGAACTGGCACCGTCCACCGGATATCGGCCGGCAATCGCCTGCTGACAAAAACTCAGCGGCCCGGAGCGCCACTGCGCATCGATCTGCGTGGTAACGCCACCGAAAGCGATATTCGCCGAACCGCTCGCTGCACCGGCGAGCACCTCCTTGACCACCGGGGATTTCTGCCGGTCCGCCTCGAACTGCACCTTGCGCAATGTAGTTCTGCCCTGATCGGCGACGTGTTTTGGCAAACCGCTGGCCGTCTCCTCATTGGCGACAGTCATCATGAAATCCTGCAGCTCACGCAGTAGCCCCATCAGATGCTGGATCGGCATCGCCCCGCTTTCACCCTCCACCAGCTTGTTCAGATCGGCGAACCTCTCATCAACGACCGTGGCGTAGGTACGCCCCGCCCGCACTATTTCCGGTTCGCTTACCTGGCCGCCCAGCACCGCCTCGAGGCGCTCGCGCTGTTTGCGATAGGCATCGTCATCGGCCTCCGCAGTCTCGTCCGTGGTGGTCGCCGCCGGGGCGGAGTCGTCGAGCGTGGTCTGCTCCCTGATTGCGAGAGCAAGCAGCAGCAGCGGCGAGTCATCCGGGCGCGACAAAACATCGAGAATCCGCGCCGCCTCGCTGGCATCCGCAAACGGCGCGAGTTGCACGTCCGCCACCAGCGCTTCGTATTGATCGGCGTAGTCGTCGAGATACAGTTCACGTACATCGGCAAACAAGGCGGCGAGGTTGCCAAGCTCAGAAAGCTCGACATCGTCGCGCAACACCCATTCTTCGGCGGACAGTTCGCGCAACACCTGCAGGTTATTCATATCGGTGAACAACATTCGATAACCCGGCTTGGTAAACAGGCCGGGGATGCCGTCGCTCAGCGGTTTGCCGCTGGCCCGGGTAAACACCAGCGCTGCATCCTGGCCGGCGGCATCGAGAATGTTGAAGTCCGCCAGGTCCTTGTCGAGGTTCGAATACTTAAGCCGCGCATAAACCCGCTCCTCCATCGGTACTTGCTGAAGGCGCTGGCGCGCTCGCGCGACGACCGCGCGATCCAGCGGTATCGGCAACGGTGTCGCCTGCACTTCGAGCAATGCGGCCAGGTGCTCTTTCAGCTCGTTGAGCCGCTCGCTACCGATCTCGCGTTGCAGCGTGTTGTCCCAGTCGAGCGTCACCCATGCGCCGATGTCCTCGGCGCTGTAGTGCTCCTCGGACGCAAAGCGCAGATAGGTTTTGAGCGCTTCGTAGGTGTAGTCGAGCGGCACGCCCGTCTGGTCGATCTGCTGCTCGATACGCAACAGGATTCTGGGTAACAGCTGGCCCTCCAGCACGCGCCGATAGGCTTCGTCGGCCTGCTTACCGACCTTGTCGCCCTGATACAAACCGAGACCGTGCAAAAACGGCGTACCCTCACCGCGCTCGGCATAGCCGCCGGGGAGACCACGCACAGCATTCAGCGCGGGGAGCACCTCCACGACATCGCGGCCGCGCTCGGGTATCGCCTGGATCTCGGCATTGGCCGCCGGAACCGACTCCGCCACCCGGTCGAGGTACTTGAGGTTATTAAAATAACTGGCACACCATCCGGCCAGCAGCCCTGCAAAAAGCACGAATACGCCGGCATAGGCGGCCCGCTGCAGCCAGGCCCGCCGCCCTTCCAGCTTGCGGTTGGTCCCGGCAATCTCGGATTCGTTGAAGACCACCCGGCGCAGCAGGCTGGTTATGAAATAACTGCGACCCTGACCGGCGAATGAAGGCAGCGCCTGCTGGTCCAGCCCAAAGGTGCGCGCGATGGTGCCCATCAGGCGATCAATAGGCGCTCCTTCCTGGGTGCCGCTGGTAAAGTAGACGCCACGCAACATCGGTGTCTGCTCGAAACGGCTGCCACGAAAAATCGTTTCGAGAAAAGCGTTCATCGACTGTTTCAGGCTGGCCAACTGGCGCGCGAAACCATAAATGAGATTGCGCCGCTGTAAATCGCGCTCGTTCGAGAGACGTTCAAGCAGCCGCTCGTCGAGGCGTTCGATCAATGCATCGAATTCGGCGGCGAAGCGCTCTACCGGCACATCGCCGGGGGCGTCGTCGAGGGGAAATGTCGTACCCCAGACCTGCTCCCTGCCGGTGCGATCGAGATCGTCGAAAAACTCCATAAACCCGGCCACCAGATCGCACTTGGTAAACATCAGGTAGACGGGAAAACGGATTCCGAAATGCTTGTCGAGTTCCTGAATCCGTTCCTTGATCGCAACCGCATGATTGTGCCGTTCCTGATCGCCAAGCATCATCAGGTCGGACAGGCTGATCGCCACGAGCACGCCGTTTATCGGACGCCGGCGGCGGTACTTTTTCAGCAGATCGAGGAAACCGCGCCAGGCGCTGCGATCCGTGTCCGCATGACTGTCCTGAGTCGTGTAACGCCCGGCCGTATCGAGAAGAATCGCTTCATCGGTAAACCACCAGTCGCAATTGCGTGTGCCTCCGACGCCGCGCAATGCTTCCTTGCCAAAGCGCTCGGAAAGCGGAAAACGCAACCCGGAATTGACCAGCGCCGTGGTTTTTCCCGAGCCGGGCGGGCCAATAATGATGTACCACGGCAGATCATAAAGACCGCGACCTTCAGCGCCGGGTGACTTCTTGAGAACGCTTACCGCTTCCTCGAAACGCTCACGCAGTGCCTCGACTTCCTCGGCCGAGCGGTCAGCTTCGGGCTCTGCCGCGGTATCGGCTTCGACGATACCGTCGGCCAGTTGCTTCGACGCGCGGTTCGCGCGCAACAGGCGCACGACCTGCACGGCGAGCCATAGCAGAATAATCACCAGGATCGTGATCAGCCGCGCCGCGACACTCTGCAGCGGCCGGCTGTCGGCAAACCCGAACAACGGGCCCAGAAAGAAAATCAGCAGCGCGATCGCGATCAGACCCAGCGCCGACAACACCCAGCGGTTTTTAAATATACCGAGTATTGCCTTCATAGCTGGTCGTCCTGGTAAAACAACGTCACCTCGACCCGGCGGTTGAGCGCACGATTAACCGGTGTGCTGTTGTCAACAAGCGGCTGGGTATCGGCTCGTCCCTCGGCACTCAGGCGCTGCTCCGGCACGGCCTTACCGAGAACACTACCGACCGACTGCGCGCGCTGCTCGGACAACTCCCAGTTGGATGGAAAACTGAGCGTTCGAATCGGCACATTGTCGGTGTGCCCGACTACCGTGACCCGGCCATTGAGCTGATTCAAGGCGGAGCCGACCCGCAGCAGCAACGGCTGCTGCGCATTATCGACCTCGGCCTGCCCCGAGGCGAACATGCCCCACAACGTTACGGTGGATTGTCCCGGCTCATCCACGACCCTGACCAGCCCATCGCCCATGGCCCGGCTTGCCAGCTCGTCGCTTTCCAGCAAAGCGGTCAGTGTCACCGCCGGCGGTGGCGCCATGACATCGCGCTCAACCAGCGGCGCCGCATCCGTCCCGAGCATCGCGACCTCGCTGACTACCGGGTCGGAGCGATTGTTCAGACTGAACAGAAAACCGATGAAGGCCGCCAGCAGCAGGCCCGCCACAACCGCACCTATCACCCAAAACGGTACATAACGGGCCAGTTTCGGACGCCGATCCTGCACCCCCTGCCAATGCGGCGACAACTCTCTTTCATACTCGCCGCGGTAGTTGCGGATCGTTTCGTAGAGGCGGTGCTGAATCTGTTCCAGTTGCCCGCGTCCCTGCGAATGCACCCGGTACTTGCCTTCGAATCCCAGCGCGAGACAGACATAGATGAATTCGAGCAGATGAAGATTGGTGCGCGGATCGGGCATCAGGCGCTCGAGGATCTGGAAGAACTTCTCGCCGCCCCAGGTTTCATTGTGAAACCGCACCAGCAACGTCTGGTTGCCCCAGTTGCTTTCGGTGCCCCACGGTGTGCTAAGCACGGTCTCGTCAATAAGTGTGCAAAGGGCATAGCGCGCCGCGAGTATCGACTCAGCGGGTTCGCCCTTCGCCCGCGCTTCCGCTTCGAAATTCATGATTTCCTGCGACACGTGCGAATGGAGGCTCGCGATATCCGGATGTGACAGCGTGTTGCGCAGTTGCCCGACCAGCGAAAAAAGCGGCGTTGCCGCCGCGACCAGAGGGTTCATCCCCGCCCCGACGATCCGGGCGCCGGCGTCTGGCGGCGGCGCGCTGCGCCGCTCGGTATGGCCGTCAGCCATCGCCCGCCCCTGCGCCGGGCGCGGCCCGCGCCCACCGGGGCGCGGTCGCATGATCGTGCGATCGGAGTCTCCGCCAAACGGATCGTTTCCGCTCATACCCGGCTAGCCCCTTATCGCCCAGAATTCCATTTTCAGACCCGGAAAGTCGCCACCGACATGCAACGCGAATCCGCCCGAATTCTTCAGTCCCGCCCAGTATTCGCTGGCCGGGTCGAGTTCGAAATACACATAGCCGGCATGGAACGGTATCTGCCGCGGAGCAACCGGCAACGGCCGCACCGTGATACCGGGTAACGCCGAATTCACCAGGTCACGAATATTCTCTACCGACCCGATTTTCACCTGCGCCGGGAACAACCTGCGCAGATCCTCGACCGGCGTGCTGGCATTCACCGCCAGTACGAAACTGGCCTGGTCGAGCAAAGTCGGATCCGGCAACGCGCCGACGCGGATACCGTAGCGTCGCTCCTTGAGCGGGATCGGAATCGCGGTCTGCTCGATCACCATGCTTAACGAGTCACGTATCGCCTTGATGACCGGCTCGAATGTTGCCTGCAGGTCTTCATGCCTGTAAGTGGGAAATTGCTGCGGTCTCTTGGTGGCGCTGGTAAAAGTCGCCACCTCGCCGGCAAGCTCCAGCAACAGGCGATAAAAATCCTCCGGGTGCAGAGCCGGCAGAGTCGCCAGATGTGCGAAGACCGGCTGATACCGATTAACCAGCTGCAACATCAGGAATTCGGCCACCTCGGCCGCGCCGCCTTTGCCGGCATCGGAGACACGATGCGAAATCGCCTCGCCGCGGTGATGCAACAGGCCTTGCAGTTCGGTTACGAAACCGGCCAGCCGGCGCATACTCTGGCAACTCAGGGTCGGGGGGATAAAAGCGTCGTCGAGTACGACCCGTTTGTCCACGCGCGCCTCGACGATCCTGGCCAGACCGAGACAGGCATAGTCCGCGCGCTGATCGCTTTCACCCAGCAATCGGGTATTGAGACTGCCTACCTGCATTTGCGCCGACGTATCCAGCGGCGAGTCGGCGTCGCGCGCATCGTGTTCGCGTATTTTGTAGCGAACCAGCGCCTCGCCGTCGCCACTGCCAAAATCCTTGGCGTCGGGACGCCGCGTCGCAACACCCAGATAGACCACTTGGTCACGGATATTTTCGTCGATATCCAGCGGACCGGGGGACTCGTCGTTTTCGGGGATGGAAAACGGCGTGCCATCCGGAAATACGCCACTCGCCGACGCGATGGCGAGTTTTCCGATCGACAACAGATCCGCGTCGATCTTGAGTTCGGAAAATCCCCACGGATAGGGGCGCAGGTGACCGCTGCGAGTCTCGACGAAATTTTCGAAATAACGCCCCTGCTGCTGGAAATGCTGTGGCCGCAGGAACAAGCCCTCGGACCAGACAACCTTGTTCTTCCACGACATTTATTGCGCTCCGCTCAATCTGAGCCGAAAGAAATGGACACCGCGAGATCTTTCACGACGATCCGGGTGCGGTCCTTACTGAAAAATTTGGCCTTATCGATCAGGCTTTTCTGCGGAATCTCGACAACATCGCGCCAGGTCGCCGATTCCAGATTGCTAAATGCCGCAACCACACCTAGAAATTGCGTCTCGGGATCGAGTTCCATAGGAATCTCACGCGTCGCACCCGGCACCAGTGTCAGTTGGTCACGACCGAGCAGATCCTCGCCGAGTATCGCTGCGGCAGGATCATAAAGAGAGAAGAAGTCGGCGCTCGCAAATTTGTCGCGCGCCCGTAACTGCATGATCACGAGCACCAACGGCGACGACCTGCCGTTCATATCCGGATTGATTCCCGCCGCCGTGGTGACCTCGAACTCCATATCGATCTTGACCGGTTCCGGCGGCTTGCTGGCGCATGCGGCAAGCGCCAGCGCGGCAAACGCGACGCCCACGCTGGCCCATATGCCGCGCTTCGCGCGCACACGATTGCACATCGCCGCGGCGGCCGAACACGCCCCGAAGAAGGTAGCTGCCAAGTTGTCGACGCTGAGCGGCGCTGGAATTGCCATTCAGGCTGTCCCGTTTTTTATAATTTTAGTGGTGAGCTTTCATAGAGTAGCCCATAGATCCCGCGAGCGCATGCCCGGCGCGGATCGGCGGCGGTCCGCACCCCGAGGTGACCGCGGCCCGCAGACGCTTGTTTGCAGCGGTACATCGGCGCCTCGCTCAGCTGCGGCGCTGCCTCAGATCGGCTATCCGCTGCATCTGCTCCTCGTAGGCGCGGGCAAACTCTTCGCCGAACATCCGGTGAAAACTGTCATCGGCGTCACGCGTCATCTCCTCGTATCGCTCCGCCAGCATGTCCCAGTATTTTGATTTGTTCAGATGCTGAAACACCCGCGACCTGCGCAACTCGTGATCGAACTGCTCCTGCAACTGCTCCGGATCGAACCGCTGCATCATAGTGTCGAAGGCGGCCCGCATCCCCGCCATCATCGCCATCTGGTGCGCCTTGATATCCGAAAAAGCCTCTTCGAAGGCCTCGAGCGGTGACTGGAATCCTTCTCCCGGCTTGACCAGCATTCCTTGCAGGGCCTCCTGGACATCCACGCAGAACTTGAGCGGGTTGTTCTCGACCGGACGAATTCGCGTCAGCGGCACGCGAAACTGGCTTTTTATCTCTGCCCGCGCCTTGAGTACCTCCATCATCCCCTCGACAAACAGGTGCAGCAGGCGCCCGATCACATCCGCCAGTTCCGCCGTCGCAGCCTGTTGTGCGGAGGCCTCGTCCATCCCCGCTATCCGCAGCATCTGGCGCAACCCCGGCAAATCGCCGGAATCGACACTCGCGGCGGCGGATTCCGCGGCGCCAGGTCCCGCTGGGGGAGCGGCCGGCAAATCCGCGGGCCGCGACGCCGGCGGCCCCTGGACAGGAGCCCGCGGAGGCGCCGGTGGGGCCGCAACCGAAGGGGGCGGTTTTAGGGTAGCTTTAGCCGGTTTGTGCGAAGCAGGTGCGGCTTCAAAAGTCGTTTTGTCCCAGTCATCCGGTATCACATTGGTGGAGCGGTGCCGCGGCGGCTCATCTTCTGCATTGACATCCGCCGACGACGATGGCTCCGGTGCCGCATCCGGGGGGCGGAAAAAATCGTCCGTGCCGGGCGTGTGATTCTGCATCGCGCCACCTGCCGGCCACGCTTCCTCCACCGGAGACATCGGCGCCAGGTCGGAGGCTGCGGCTTCGGCGCCGAACAGCTCCAGCGGATCAACACTGTCGGTTGCCGCGGGGGGAACCGTATCTGCAGGGGCGCCCGATGGCGGCGGCCAGCCGGCCCCGGCGGCGGTGGGCGCCGTGTCGCCGGTGCGACCGTCAAACACGGGGGCGTCTTCCTGGATCGATACGTGTATCTCGTAGTCGCCAACCAGCAACCGGTCGCCGTCGATCAGTTTCTGTCGATTGCCATAACCAAGAGGCTGATCGGTCTGGTTGATGAATGTACCGTTGGTACTGGTATCTGTCAGAACATACTCCGGCCCATGGGACTCGATGACGGCATGCTGGCTCGATACGAACCGCTCAGGATCGGGCAACACCCAATCGTTGTCGGCGGAGCGGCCAATACTTCCGCCTTCCGGACCAAACACCCTGATCGACGCCGGGCCGAGCATTTGTGCCTGCGGACCGACAACACGAAACGTTATCGACATCGACTTGTCATTCCTCAACGACTTCTGGACTGCGGCGCCATTGTCGCCGTAACAGCGGCGCCGATGGCACGTCACTGTACTATACTGGCGAGACTCAGTCAGAGTGCGCAAGCCCGCACGGAGATCGGTTTGGGAAAGCCAGCAGCAAGGATCGGAGACAAGATTTTGCAGGACGGGCCGCATTGTCATGCGCCGATACACCCGCCCGCCCCGGCGCCGACTCCGGTACCGCATCCGCCGCTTCCACTGACTATTGTCAAGGGTCAGCCCAACGTATTGATCGGTGGCATGCCAGCCGCACGCGTCAGCGACATTTCGACGCCTTGCATGTTGCCCGGCTGCGTACCGGCCGGACCCGGCATGGTTGCAATGGGTTCCGTGACGGTGATGATTGGCGGATTGCCGGCGGCGCGAATGGGCGACATGACCGCTCACTCGTCATGCGTAGCGCCGATTCCGATGCCGACCGGCAAAATTCTGCCGCCCTGCTGTCCGACGGTGTTGATCGGAGGCTAGCCGGCTTTGCGCAGACAGCACTTCGAGGCACTTGGGCCGGTCTGTCCGCGTTGCCTGCGTGACAACGGTCAGCCCGAACCGCTGGAAATCGAGGTTATCACCAGCGAGAGCGGCGATGACGTCATCGAGGGCATTCTCTGTTGTTCGGCGGCGAATTGCCGGCTCGAATATCCGGTTATCGACGGTATTCCGATCCTGCATCCGGACCCGCGTGTCTTTCTGAGCGAAAACTCGAGCCAGATTCTCGCGCGCCAGGATCTGTCCGCCCCGGTATCCGGATTACTTGGCGATGCGCTCGGACCGGGCTCGCCATTCGACATAACGCGGCAGCATCTCAGCACTTATGCCTGGGATCACTATGCCGAGTTCGACCCTGAAGAACGCGTGGAAGTACCACAACCCGGCGGCGCTACACGACTTCTCGAGGCCGGACTGGCACTTTTTGACTCTTGCACCGAAGGGCCGATACTCGATCTCGGCTGCGCAACCGGGCGCAACTGCTTCGATCTCGCCGGGCGCGGCAACGACATCGTTCTCGGCATCGACATGAGTTTTGCCATGCTGCAAGTTGCGCGTCAGGCGCAAACCCAGGGACGCATTCGTTATCCACGGCGCCGCTGCGGGGTCATCTACGACACCCGTGAATTCAATGTCGCGGCGAGTGGCGCAAGCCTGGTCGATTTCTGGTTGTGCGACAGCCTGGCACTGCCGTTCGCCAAACCGGCGTTCGCCCAGGTCGTTGCCCTGAACCTGATTGACTGCGTGTACTCGCCGCTGAACCTGTTGACGGTACTCAACCGGCTGCTGCTGCCCGGTGGCGACGCCCTCCTCGCAACGCCTTTCGACTGGGCGCCGAATGCGACCCCGATCGAAGCGTGGATCGGCGGGCACTCGCAGCGAGGCGCGGATGTCGGTGCCAGCGAATCCCGCCTGCTCGCGACGATCGAGCGCCTGCGCACGGTTGATGGCGATTTCGCGCTGCAGACAATCGGCCAACTCGACAACGTGCCGTGGCACGCCCGTCTGCATGATCGCAGCACCGTTCTCTATTCCGAACATGTCCAGGCGCTGCGCAAGCTCGGCGAGGCGGCTGCCAATATCAGAGACGACGACCTCCGCAACTAAGACACAGGCGCCGCTGCGATGTTTGCGTTAGCTATACTCGGTGCGGCAAAAAGCAAAGACGGGGGCCGGAGCAGGCGTAGTGACAGACACGTTCGAAGACATTTTTTCGAGTTTTCTCGACGGCCATTCGAAATTTGACGAATTGCAGGCGGCGCTGTGGCGGTCGCTTGGCGAAAACGCGGCATCGCGTGACCAGATCGCGCAGTTGATCGAGAGCGGATTTCGCGAAGGGCGTGTGCCGTTCCAGGTCTATTTCGCGTTGAAGGACGCGCTCGACAATGTGCCGGGCAGCATGAAGCGCGCCCCTGCCGGACCTGGCGACGATGCCACCCGCCTCTCCTCACGACCGGCATCCGACGCAACCCAAATCCGGCGCGCACCGGATGCGACCCAGATTCGGCGCGCCCCGGATGCGACCCCGGTCCGGCACCCGGCGGACGAGACCCGAATCCGGCCGGCGTCCGAAGAGAGCGACACCGGGCCGGCGACCGGCAGGCGGCCAGCCACTGCACCGGGCGCCGCACCAACCACGCCGGCTACGGCGCCTCCCACCGCGGCGCCTCACACCGCGACGCCTGCGGCAGCGACACGCAGCCCGGACTCACGCACCGGATCGACCGATGTGCGCTGGTCGGATCCTCAGTCCTGGCCCGAGGAGGCGCGCGACACGCTCGGGGTCGGCGCGGTCTTGAAAGGTCGGTTTGTGCTCGAAGAGGAACTCGGCCGCGGTGGCATGGGACGCGTCTACAAGGCCCTCGACCGGCGCAAGGAAGAAGCCAGAGACCGCAACCCCTACGTCGCGATAAAAATCCTTGGTGAGGAATTCAAGCAACACCCGGATTCGTTTGTCGCATTGCAGCGGGAGGCACGCCGCGCACAGAGCCTGTCGCATCCAAACGTCGTGAATGTTTACGATTTCGACCGTGACGGTCCCCATGTCTTTATGACCATGGAATACCTGGTTGGCCAGCCGCTGGACAAGGTGATTCGCGGCGGACCGCGCCGCGGAACTCCCATGGAAGAGGCGTGGCCAATCATTCAGGGCGTCGGCGAAGCGCTGGCCTACGGTCACAAAAAGGGCATAGTCCATTCCGATTTCAAACCGGGCAACGTTTTCGTAAGCGAGGACGGTACGCCGAAAGTCCTCGACTTCGGGATCTCGAGGCCGGTACGGCTGCCTGACGACCAGTCCGGCGTGGCGACACTGTTCGACCCTGGGGAGGTCTTCGGCGGTCTTACCGAAGCGTATGCGGCATTGGAGATGTTCCAGCGCCAGAGCCCGGACCCGCGCGACGATATTTATGCGCTCGCCTGCGTGAGCTACGAACTTCTCACCGGCCGTCACCCTTTTGGCAGGGCATCGGCGCTGGAAGCCCAGTCGAAGAATTACCGGCCGCGGCGCGCGCGCGGACTGACTCCGACACAAATGCAGGCCGTGCGCAAAGGACTTGCCTTCAAACGCGAGGATCGCACTCCCAGCGTTACTCAGTTCCTGACCGAACTAGGCCCGGGCGGCCAACCCACGCGGCTATCGAGGTTGTGGATCACCGGCATCGCCGCGACGGCGGCGATCGCGGTGGCGTTACTGGTCACGACAGTCGTGCGGGTCAACAACCAGGCCAGGCCGGCAACCGGTACCACGCTGCCCGAGGGACCGCCGCCCACACTCTCGGAAGCGCAAAAGGACATGCACAAGGAACTGCTCGAAGAAGCGGCGCTGATCATTGAGGATGCCGGCAATACCGCTGACCCGGGAAGTCTTATTTTTATGCTGAGCCGCAGCCCCAACAGCGCGACGCGCATGCTCAACACCGTGCTCGAGGAGAACCCTTTCGACTCCGATGCGCGACAAATGATCGCGGAGATCGGCGAGGTCTATGCCACGAATGCGGAATCGCTGCTGGACCGCGGACAGCTTTCCACCAGTCTCGAACTGGTCCGTCACGGCCTGAACACTGACGGCAACAGCGTTCGGCTGGCCAAAATCGAGAGAGAGATCTGCCGCCGGGCTCCGGACCAGTGCGGCACCTAGGATCGGGACGGAGAGCAAGGATCGGGCACGCAATACTCACCGTCGCGGCTATGGCGATGCTGGTAACAGGCTGCGCTTCACGGCCCGGCTGGCGCGACATCGCCGCGAGCCGGAGCTACGCAGAAAGCTGGCAGCCCGGCCGCGGCTATACCCACCTGGTGCTGGATAACGGCCGTTCTGCCGTCGGCGGGCGTCTGCATGTCTACATCGAGGGCGATGGCACGCCCTGGCTCAGCAAAACCGAGGTCGCCACGGACCCGACGCCGCGCCACCCGTTGATGCTGGAGGCGATGTCCCGCGACGAGTCCGCCGCGGTCTATATCGGGCGTCCCTGCTATTTCGGCCGTAATTCGGACCCTGGCTGCGGATCCCGGGCGTGGACTTTCGAGCGATTCAGCGACGCAACGATCCAGAGCATGTGTATCGTTGCGGTGCGGCTGGCACGGCAAAAACAGGCACGCGAGATCTGGCTCTTCGGCCACAGCGGTGGCGGCGCGGTCGCCGTGCTGATGCAGGAGTGCGTCCCCAGCGTGGCGCTCGTGCTGACGGTCGGCGCGCCGCTGGATACCGATGCATGGGCCGGCGTGCATGACTACACGCCTCTTTACGGCTCGCTCAACCCGGCCACCCGGCCGTTGCGTATGCAGGCCGAAGAACTGCATTTCAGCGGTAGCGAGGACACAGTCACGCCAGCCGCCACCACCATCGGCTATTTCAAGCACCGTCCCTGGTCGCGCCTCGTGGTGGTCGACGAAGCCGGTCATGTCGATTGCTGGCTGGCTCTGTGGCCGCAACTGCTGCGCCGTGCGGCCCTGGTAGCCGACGGTGACGAGGACACATCGCCTCTGAACTGCAATCCGACCTAGACCAACCCCGGCCGCCGTGCCCGGCACGGATAGGACCCGGCCACAATTCGGCGCCATTTATGACAAATGCAAAACTATTCTTGCTGCCGAAAAAACCGTCAACTATCTTTGGGGGGATGGGTCGTCGTCGGCCCGAGACATGGGACGCGTCGTTGACTCCACCAATAGTTCACCGCTTTATCTCGCTCACCGGGACCTCGCTCCTGGTCGTGCTGGCCGGCTGCGCTGAGTCGCCAGTCAATCAAACAGCCGAAACACAGGAACGAATCCAGGTCGCCGCTGCGACAATGGAGGATGCGACGATCGTCGACTGTGAACTCCCAGGGTCTATGAAAAAACTCGGTGGGTCAATGACTTACCTGACCCCCGGAAGACTGCTCCGGCTCACCGCGATCGAATGCCAGGTGCGCGGAGGCGAGTTCGAGGTCGCCGACCTCGGCGGCGGCACGATATCACTGCAGCGCTGGCAACCCTATGCCGACGGCGGCGATGCGGAGGCGCAATATTATGTCGCAACGATTCATCGCTTCGGTATCGGCAACCCGATCGACTACGCGAAGGCGGCCGAGTGGTACCAGAAGGCATCGGATCAGGGCTATGACAAGGCCACGCTCGAACTGGCCATTCTCTACGAGCAGGGGCTCGGGGTTCCCAGGGACGAACTGAAAGCGCTGAACCTCCATCGCGAGGGATCCGGGCTGGGCGACGAACTCGACTATGCCTCCAATGTCGCCAAGGCAAAAGATGAGGCGGCCGCGGAGATCGCGGGGCTGACCGAGCAGCTGGAACAGCGCAATACCGAGACGGTTGCGCTGCAGAACGATCTCGATGCCACGCGCTTCGAACTCGGGCGACGGCAATCAGAAGTTCTGGCCGCGCGCCAACGCGCTGTTGCGCTCGAAGCCGAAATTGCGCAACAAAACCGTGGCGGAACGGATCCGCGCGCCGCGGCTCGTCTTGCCGAACTGGAAAGCGAACTGGCACGCCAGCAGGCCGTCGTCGAGCAGAAAAATGCCGAAATCGCCACGCTGGCAACATCGGCGGACGGCGAGACCCGGCGTCTTGTGCGCAACCTGGAGCTGGCCCAGGAGAAATCCATCGAGCTCGAACAACAGCTGGCTGTTCAGACCCAGGTGAACGCGGACAATCGTACCCAACTCGCGCAGGTGCAGGCGGAGCTGGAACGCGCCGAGGCGGAACTCTCCGACGTGAGCTTCCGCTATCGTGAGGAAACTCAGAAATTGCAGGCGGACCGGCAACAGCTGACATCGTTAAAAGCATCGCTGTCGGCGGAAAACGCCGCGCTGGTACGTGACCTCGAACAGGAACTCGCGAACAGCACGGCGCAACTCGACATGCGCGAACAACGTATCCAGTCGTTGCAACGCGAAGCCGACGAGCTGCGTGCCGAGGTCGCCGGGTTGCTGACGGCAGCGAGCGCGGACAAGGCTACTTACGAGAGCGAGCTGTCGGCACTGCAGCAAATCAGCGAACAGCAACGCGATGCGGCAAGAAGTTCCGCGGCGACGGTCGCTTCTCTGCAGCGCCGGCTCGAAGAGACCGAATCCGAGCTCGCCGAGGTGCGCGCACGCTATGCGGCGGACACCGACGCGATGCGCGCGGAAAAACAGGAGCTCGATCGCCTCAGTGCCACCGCACGCAGCGAGAACGCGGCCGAGATCAGCGCTCTCGAATTTCGGCTTGAGTCGACGGAATCGCAATTGGCGAGCTCGATGGCGCTTGTTCAGGCACTGGAGCAGGAAAAACAACGGCTGAGCCAGGAGCTCGGCAGCGCCGCGAAATCCCGCCGCGATCAAGCGCAAGGCCAGGCCGCGCAGATCGCTTCCCTGGAGGACCAGCTGCGTGTCGCACAAGCCGAGCTTTCGGCATTGCGCCAGCAGGCGGTGGCAAAAGAGGCACAGTTTTCTCGCGAACTCGCCCTGGTCGCGCAAGAGCGCGACCAGCTGCAGCAGGCCGGCGGCGCAACCGATGCCGAGATCATGCGGCTGCGCGCCGAACTGGAACGGCGCGAGCGCGAACTGGAGCAACGCAGAGCGGAAATTGCCGAACTGCAGGTGAGAGTGCAAAACGAGCAAAAAACCGTTGCCGATCTGCAGAGCATGGTTGCCTCCAACACAAGAAACATATCGAGCCGGCCAGCACCGGTCCGCGAATCGCCCGCCTATGAGCAGCCGTTGCTCGAAGAGGTCAGGCGCTCGGTCAACCTCGGTGACTACTATGCGCTGGTTATCGGCAACAGCGATTACCGCTACATGCGCGATCTGAAGACCGCGGCCACTGATGCACGCATGGTTGCCGACCTGCTCGAGATCCGCTACGGATTCCAGGTGAAACTGCTGATCGATGCCACGACCGACCAGATTGCCGCTGCGATCGAACGCTATCGGCAAACCCTGGGCGACGAGGACAACCTGCTCATTTACTACGCCGGCCACGGCGAGCTGGTGACCCAACGAAATGGCAATGAACGCGGCTACTGGCTCGGTGTTGACTCGAAGACCGACATGCAAACCACGTGGATGCCGGACTCACTGGTTCGCGACCAGGTCGACCAGATGCGCGCCAAGCATGTGCTTATCGTTGCCGACTCCTGTTTTGCCGGGGCATTCACCCGCGGCGCGGCCGGACCGGAAGTCATGCCCGGGACCCGCCGACCGCTGGCGGTGACGAGATACGAGCGCTTGTCGCGACGCAAGGCGCGCCTGTACATCACGTCAGGTGGAACCGAGCCCGTTTATGACGTGGGCGGCGGCGATAACTCCTTGTTCGCGAGCAGTTTCATACGTTTGTTGCGGCAGAACAATACCGTGCTCGCGACCCAGAATCTCTACACCGGCGTCTATCAGGGTGTGCTGCGGGACGCCTCGAAAATGGGTGTAACCCAGACCCCTCAATATGCCGAAATTCCCAACGTCGGGCACGCTCACGGAGACTTCCTGTTCGTACCCCGGCAACCGGTCCTCGCCAGCGAGACGAATTTTCGTCCTGGTGGATAACCACCGCGCGCGTTAATCCAAGGAGTGTGCAATGACAACAAGAAGAACGGCCTCATCGCTATCGGCGCAAGCCTCCGGAGACATCCGGATATTGGCGATTGCCGCCGGTGCCGCAGGTCTGCTTTCGGTAGCTACTGCACAGGCGCAGGATGCCCCACCACCGCTGATTGATTTCGCGCAACAGCAAAACACCAACTCGAACCTGCAGAGCGTTGCCACCGCCGTGCAGGTGATCTGTCCGCAACTGGTCGGGCTGCAGGGTGGCGACAGTGCTGCCGAAAACGTCGAGCTGTGGCTGGCGGAAGACGACCCTAACCTGCAAACCACGCGTGATTTGACGTTACGCTGCAACGAACTCGTGATTACCGCGCGTAACAACCTCGACCGTGGCGAGGGCGGGCGAGACCTGATGGTCGACGATCCGGATCTTGTCGGCAGCCTACAGCAGGTTACCGCGGAGGAGATAGGTTCACAGGGCACTCTCACGGTTCGCGCCTCGAATGGACAGTTCGCCAACGTCGCCGGCCGGCTTGATGCGATCCGTATAGCATCCCTGGGATCCGGCTTCGGTTCGGGCGCTGCGGCTTTCAACTGGCAACTCGACGGCCAGGATGTAACGGCTTCATCGTTAGGGCTGGCCGAGCCGCTTACCGGCGGCGGCGCCGCCGCGGATTCGCAACGGCGCTGGGGCTGGTTCCTGACCGGCGGATACAACACCGGCGATTTCGACCGCGACGTTCAGCGCGAAGGCGGTGACCTGGAAGACAGCTTCGACTTCGACACATTGTCAGCGACCGGCGGCTTCGACTATCGATGGGACAATTTCGTGCTCGGCGCGGCGATCGGCTACGACGATTACGACGCCGACATCGATTCGGCAAGCGACGATGGCGGCGAGCTGGTGTCCGGTGGTAGTACCGATGCCGATGGCTACAGCGGCTCGATTTTCGGTCTTTACTTCCTGAACAACTTCTTCATCGACGGTATCGTCACGGTTGGCAAACTCGACTTCGATCTCGAGCGCGAACTTTTCTATGTCGGTAACGGCGATGCGGCGCTCGACACATTGGGCGTCAACCAGACCCTGGACGCTGACACAGATGCCGATCATTACATGATGGGATTGTCGGTTGGCTACACGATATATACCGGCGCATGGATGATCGAACCGCAACTGGCCTACTCCTACCGCAAGGTCGATGTGGACGGTTATACCGAAAACGCCCGGATCAACGACACCGGCTCCTCCGGTGGCATGAATTTGCGGGTCGACGACTACGACATAGACTCCAAACGCACGATTGCCGGGGTCCAGGTCTCGCGCAATTACAGCACCAGTTTTGGCGTACTCGTCCCCTCCGCCCGGTTCGACTGGTATCACGAATTCGAGGATGACGGCCAGTCGATCGACGCCAAATACGCGCTTGAAGATCAACTCGCCGATGAACTCGGCGGGCCATTCTCGAGCAACATCGGCTTTGGTTCAGACGGCACTGCCAATTGTCTTTCCTGTTTCCGTATCCTGACCGACGATCCCGAGGCCGATTACTTCGTCCTGGGTATCGCGCTCGCGGCCAGGTTTAAAAATGGCCTGCAGGGATTTGTCGGCTGGGACGGATTGCTCGGTTATGACGACCTGACCAGCAATGCGTTTACACTCGGCATCCGCGGGGCATTCTGAACGGCGGCCAACTAATTTCTGCTGTCCTGTTGCAGACAACCCTTGCCGTTCCGTGGCTGCTGCCACGGAACGGTTTTTTTTATCCTGACACCGGGAGAGGGACTCTGCCGCGGGGCCCAACGCAGACCCGGATCGCCGCAACGCAAAATGTTCGCGCCGGCGCCGGCAAGCCAAAAGGCACGGCGCTAGTTCGCGACTATTTTACGAACGGCGTCGGCCGGGCCACGTTGGCGCTGATCAACTGTTCATTGGTCGCCTGGAAACTGCGGATGATGGCGTCAATGGTCGGCTCGAACATCGCAAAACCTTCGCTGGTGTTGGTATAGATCATCGTGTAGAGACGGGTCACCGCTTCTTCGATCAGCAAATAGACGAATTTTTGTCGCATCTGCATGCTTTGCGGACCCCAGCCCACGACGGAAACAATGTACTCCCTGCCAACGGTGCGATGGCGCGATCGAGATAGCGCCACGCCATCGGGTACCGCCTCCAGCAGTTCTCGCTCGTGCTCATCGACGATGGAACCAAGCTCTGGATCGGTCTGGCAAATCTCGCATTTCACGGTCAGGGTCGGTGTGTACTGGCCTTCGCTGTGCGGGAACGCAAAAACATAGGAAGACGCGTCAACCGTCCCGTCCGGCAACTGCAACGAAAACCCTGACCCTTTAAAATCCAAATCCGTATCCCCTGACCGGGCGCCTTTTTCGGCATCCGCAATTACTCATTCGTTTCATCCGCGACCGCGAAGCCCAGTTGCGCCATCCGCTCCGCCTCAGGCTTTCTCCCAGGCTTCCTTGTCCAGTTCTGGAAACGTAACCTTGCAGGTTCCGGGATCTATCCCGTCTACTCGGGCAAAGCCATTCTGATCGAGCGTGCCTTTCGCAACGCTACCGTCGGGCAACTCTATCTGGTAACGCTCGCCAGACACCGGCTGGTCCTCCTCGTCAAGCAGCTCGATTTCGATCCAGCTCTTCTTCTCTTCCTCGCTCTCACCACCACCGGCCCCACCCTCACCGGACCCTGGCTTATGCGCCTTGACCTTCTCAGTCCCGTATTTGCCTTCTTTATTCTGCCGTTGTTCCGACTTGACCTCGGCAACCTCGCCGGGATCGTCGATATCCGCGTCCTCGGCAACCTCGGGCGCACCCGGTTTGACTACCTTGCCTGCTTTGCCGCTCTTTGCCTTCATGGTTGTCGCATACCGTTGCTAGTTGATTTTGACCAGTCCACCCTTGATCGTGCAGATGCCGCTGCCCTCGACGGTGGTCATGCTTCCCTTGACGTCAGTCGTTGCCGGCGACTCCAGTTTCAGCCCGGCCATGGCCTTGAAGCTGCCGTTTTTCTTCGCATCCAGAACGATATCGCCCGGGGTGCTTATCTTGATTCCGCCGTTTTCAATGGCGACGAAGGAGCTGCCCACCTTGATCGTGATATTGGTGCTCGCCTCGATAACGATGTTCGTGGCTTTCACATAGAGATCGTCGGTAACTGTCGAGGAGTGGTTTTTCTCAAACACCTCGATGACGTCGTCGCTGACAGTGACGGAAAGACTCTTGGCGACTGCCTTTGCCTCGAGCCCGGCCACCTGCAAATGACGATCACCACCGACCTCCTCGTAGTGATGAACGTCGACTTTCTCATGACGCTCGTTCTTGACGTGCTCGCGTTTGTCGTGACCGACACTAAGATGACGGTCGTTGTCGACGGTTTCGAAACGATCGTTCTTCACCCGGACATCGAGGTTCTTTTGTGCATGCAGGAAGATCTGCTCGTCGTCCTTTTTGTCCTCGAAGCGGAATTCATTGAATCCCTCGCCGCCCTTACTCGAATTGCTCTTGAGCGTCGAGATGGTCTTGTTGTCCGGCAGGTCGTAAGGAACCCTGGCATCGCCGTTGTAGACTCTGCCTGTGACAATCGGGCGGTCGGGATCGCCCTCGAGAAATTCGACGATGACCTCCTGGCCGACTCTCGGCGTGTAGATCGCTCCCCATTTCTTGCCCGCCCAGACCTGGGCAACACGAATCCAGCAGGAGCTGTTCTCATCGCCTTTCGAATACCGGTCCCAATGAAACCTGACCTTGACCCGGCCGAATTCGTCGGTCCAGATTTCTTCGCCTTTCTTGCCTACGACAATCGCGGTCTGCGGGCCCTGAACCACAGGCTTGGGCGTCAGGCGAATACTGCGAAATGCCTGCTTGCTTTCGATGCTCTCGATTGCACAATCGAAATTGACGCCAGCGGCGTTTCCGCTGCCCGACTCGCTAACATTGACCTCGGCGTCCAGGACGACTCGCGTAATCAGATATTCGGCATTCTGATCGTCGCGCGGATGCCCCTCGAGCGAGAACTGAAACCCTGCAGCGGCACCTCTGACGTTACCCTGCGCGCGAAAACGCTGGTACTGTGCCTGGTATTCTTCCAAGCGCCTGCGCGCGTACTGGTCTCCGTCTTTTGCCTCGACGTATTCGCCCGGGTAGTCGTAAATCTCGAATCCGGACTGTTCATGCTCGCGCGGAAAATTGTAGGCACTGGACAAAGACGCTTTGGGCTTTTTGAAATCGAAGTCATCCAGCGCCATCGCACCGGGCTGAATGCACTGGGTCGCGCTCCATCCATGCCAGAAGTCGCGCTCACGCACAACATTCTCCCCGGGGGGAAAGTACGGCACCGTGGCATAACCTGAATACGGCTCATGCGCGCTGTCGCTATCGCAAAGCACCAGCACGTGCTTGCCGTTTTCGTGGCGGAAAAAATAGTAGATGCCCTCTTGTTCCATCAGCCTGCTGACAAATTCGAAATCTGTCTCGCGGTACTGCACGCAGTTTTCCCAACTGCGATAGGTGCCGTTCAGCAAATCCTCGAAGGTATCGAGCCCGTGTCCCCGCAGGACCTCCTTGATGATGTCCGGTACGGTCTTCTCCTGGAAAATCCGGCAATCCGAAGTGCGGGTCAGAAACCACAACCACGGACGCAGAGTTGCGCGATAGGCGCTATAGCGGCCGTAAGCCCCGGTCTGGGTAAACTCGGAGCAATAGCCGTTAAAGAAACGGGTTTCCTGCCCCTCCAGTGCCAGCCTGACAGTCAGATTCTGACCAAGAATGTCGGATAACTTGATATCGCTCTGTTCCGAATACAACTCGAGATTGAATTCGAACAGGCGTCCCAGCTCTTCTTCGACATGAATGCTGCGTAGAAGCAATACGTCTTCGCCCAGCGGGCTGCTGACGGCAAGGAGACGATTTTGCTGAGTTGCCATATGGGCGTCCTTATCGGCTCTTGCGGATGTGCCTGAATCCAGTGATTTCGCGTTCGCAGGAGCTTGTTGTTTGAGGAAAGTATAGACCGTGGCGCCTGCCGTGCAGCGCGCACCCGGATCTTTTTCCTGACCGCAGCCCGCCGCTACGGATCACGAGCGACATTTTCGAGCGCCGCGGCCCACGACAGCGCACCAGTAATATTTCGCTATGCGTTTTGCCACCAATCCGCCGCCGCTGTAAGAGGAGGCGGTCACCAGCGTCGTATCTGCGTTCACGGCGGCACCGATCAGCCAAAATGGCGCGAGGCCTCGCGGCACTGGCATACGGCTCACGGAGTGCCTGGCGTTATCGCGCCGCGCTGTCCTGTCAGTCTTCGCGGGTCCATTTCAGGCAGGCCTCTTCGGCCGACGAGAACAAATAGTAACCACCCCACGAGTCTTCGGAGTCGATGATGACCGGCGCAATACCTTCGAATCTGCCGTCGGCAAGGCTGCGAAAAGCCGCCTCCTGGATACGATGCTTTTTCACCCACTCGCGCCAGCGTTCTTTTTCTTTTGGTTCGAGCCGGGTTCCCTCGTCGACCGCTTTTCGCAGCGCCGACTTGAATTCGAAGTAATTCTGCTCGACGATTTTCGGTCGGCCCATTTGTGCTTTCCTCTGAGTTCCCGAACCATGCTGAGCCCAGCAAACAAGCTCCGGAATACTGCCAACTACCTAAAGTTGCCCCGTCACACTGTGCTCAGTTCTGAGCTAGACTCAAATTATCGCAGATATTCAAATAATTAGGCGATAAAGCCGAACAAACGAAAACTAGCAGATCGCGGGCCGGCAACGCAATGCCACCACCGGTCGAAGGGGCACAGCATGGCAAACGGTATCGACTTCTCGGTGGGGTTTCCCCGCTCCGCTCATTCCGGCCCGGCGCGTTCGCGGCAAGCCATGGATGTGCTGGTCATCGCTGATTTCGGTGGCAGTGCGAAGCGTGCGCTGGTTCCACGAAGAGTCACGGTCGAAGACTTTGACCTGCTGCTTGCCCGAACTGCACCGACGTGGAGGACCGGGGTCGCCGTCGACGAGGTCGTCACGCTCGGTTCGTTGGACGATTTTCATCCGGACGAGCTCGCCTTGCGGTTACCCGAAATCGAAACGCTACTGGATCTGCGCAAGCGTCTGCTAAACGCCGCGACTTTCCGCGAGGCAGCGGACGAGTTACTGACCGGGGCTGGGGTGACGGCGGAATCCACACCCGCGCCAACGGAATCATCGGACAGCCACGCCGAGGAGCACAAGGAATCCCTGTTTCAGAACCTCATTGGAGAACAGCCGGCGGTCAGTGCAGCGAGACCCGAAACACACCGCGCCGGGCACAGAGTGGATCGGATTATTCGCGACCTCGTCGCCCCGCATATCGAACCCGGCATCGACGACAACCAGACCCAGCTCCTCGCCATCGTTGACGACTCAATCGCCGTCGTGCTCCGTCGAGCCCTGCATGACCCGGCCCTGCAGCGACTGGAGACGGCCTGGCGCGGTTTGCACTGGCTGGTGAGCTCGCTCGATATCGACGATACGCTGCAGATCCATATGATCGACGCATCGTACGCCGAACTTGCCGCGGACCTGGCGCCGCCGAGCGGCGTGCCGGGGGACTCGGTATTGTACCGCCGGGTTATCGAGGAACGGCTGAATACACCGGGCGAACGGCCGATTTCGATGATCGTCGCAGACTTCTGCTTCGGCAACGACGCCGACGAACTCGACACACTCGGCCATCTGGCCGCATTGGCCAGCACCGCGGGTTGCCCGCTTGTTGCCGAAGGTTCGCCGCGACTGTTCGGTTGTGACTCGCTCGTCGAACAACCGCGCGCAGCAGACTGGAACGGCGTCGCCGACGACATCGCCGAATCCTGGCGCCGTCTGCGCCGGGATGAGAATTCCGCTTTTGTTGGCCTGGCTGCGCCGCGACTGCTGCTTCGCCTGCCCTACGGCGCAAAGGGCGAAACCAGCGAAATGTTCGAATTCGAGGAACTGACGCCACGACCGCCACACGAGGCCTTCCTGTGGGGCAATCCCGCCTACGGTTGTGCAATTCTCGCCGGACTCGCATTCCTCGAACAGGATGCGGCGATCGCCGGCGGCACCTATTTGCGACTCGATACGATGCCTCTCGCCATCTACAACGACGGCAACGGGCAGGTCATCATGCCAGCCGCCGAAATTTTTTTGAGCGAGGACAGTGCGGGGCGCATTGCCGAGGCAGGGCTGATGAGCTTCCTGAGTCAGCGCAACGCGGATAGCGTGGCGCTGCTGCGCTTCCAGTCTGTCGCGGATCCACCTTCGGCGCTGCGCGGACTTTGAAATTCGTCTGGGATCGGGGTCTAGCGGCCGAGCCCGGATATGGCGGCAAGCGTTTGCCTGGTCCGCAAATCTGCATTTTGCAGCACACGTGAACGAACGGTTGTCAGTTCGCGCGCCATCCACCGCGCGGCCGGCTCAGCGCCGAGTTCCCGCTGCCGCGCCAGCAGGCGCTCGGGCGACCAGAGCTGACGCCAGGTCGCAATCAACTTTGCCGAAACAAGCCACTCGAGACCCGCACTGCTCAAGCCGCCCGGATCGGATATTGCCGCGAGATCGCTGCGGGCATGCCAGTGGGTTTGCAGCAACGCCTGATTGGCAACCGCAATCGCGGCCGCCGCATGCGCCGCCTTGTCGATTGCCACCGCAATCGCGTCATTGAGTTCGCGCAGCAGCACTGTCGGCGATGCCGTATCGGCCAAGTCCGCATCGCTGAAGCCACTCACCAACAAGCGTTCCAGTAACCGATCCTGTTCGTCGAAGAGACCAGTCAGAAACGGTTTTACCCGGTACAGCGCCTGCAGTCTCTGCCGCAGCAGCTTCTCCACCGGGTGCGGCACTTTGACCGATACGCCGGGGCGAACGTCGCCAGGATCGCGACAGGCGCGGCGCAAGGCGGCATTGCAAGGCGCATCCCAGATCGCCCGCGATGAATCGAGACCGTAGCGGTCGGCCACAGAGTCCAGTGTTTCGCCGGCGCCAACTACATGCAGAATGGTGTGCTTCATCGTCATCGATTTGCCGCGTGGATTCGCCGTCACCCGGACCCGGGCAAACGCGGTTGCCGCGCCAGAACGACGAGGCCGGCGACCGGCTTGTTGAGTTCGATCCGAAGCGTCTCATGCTGCAGTGAAACCAGTTCGAGACCGGCTTCCTCTAACTGGGCAGCAACATAGGCGGCGCGGTGACCGTAGCGGCCATGGGCATTCAGACGCAGCGGCTGGGCGCCCTCCGCCTGCAGTTCCTCAACGGTAAAAGCAAGCAGGCCGGCGGGATTCAATGCCGCGGCAAAACTCTTCATGATCTGCGTCAGGCTGCCAAAATACACCAGAGTATCCGCACACAGGATGAGATCGAAACACTCATCGCTTCGCACGAGGTAATCCAGCAATTCAGCGACTACCAGCTCGTCGTAAATATCTCGCAGACGCGCCTGGTCTACCATCCCCTGCGAAAGATCGACGCCGACCAGCCGTCGCGCATAATTGCGCAATACAGGGGCGCAAAGACCGGTACCGCATCCGCCATCGAGGACCACGAGACCCGTTGTATCGACTGGCACGTGCGCGGCCAGCAACTTCGCGACCAGTCCCGGTCCGCGATAGTCAAGACGCTCGAGCGTGCGATCGAAAGTTTCGGCAAATGCATCGAACTCGTGGCGGATGTAATCATCCGCAGCGCGTTGCCCGTCATCCGGCTCCGTATGCGCGCGCAACAGGTGCCGAGCAGCGGCATTGTCCGGGTCGCGTTCCAGCCATCGGCGCAACACCGCAACACCGCCTGCATTGTCATCCATGGCGTAGTAGACGCTGGCGAGCCTGCGATATGCTTCCGAATACACCGGATCGATCTTGATCGCCGCCTCCAGAGCCGTAATGGCCGCGGTGAAATTCCCGACTTCCTGTCGCACCACGCCAAGGTTGAACAGCCCCTTGGCGAATTTCGCGTCGATCTTCAACGCCCGTTCAAAACTGGCAGTTGCGCCGGTGATATCACCCGAACTGCGTAAAGCCGTGCCGAGATTGCTGTGAATGTGTTTGTCGTTACCGTCGATAGCAAGCGCGGCTCGATAGGACTCTATTGCCGCGTCGATGCGGCCCAGTCGCTGCAGACTCAGACCCCTCACATGAAAAAGCTCCGCGTTCTCCTGCGACTGTCCCAGGGCCATTTCGCATTGCGCGAGCGATTCTTCAAAACGCTCCGCGAAAAACAACTGGTAGGCGATTCGGACCCGCAATTCCAGCGCATCCGGAGCCGTCTCGATCGCCTGGTTCAGCGCGCTCATGGCGACCGCATGATCTTCCAGGCTCTCGATTGTGTTGACGAGATTCAGCCAGGCATCCACGTATTCACGGCGCAAGGCAATCGCGCGCCGAAAAGCCTCGATCGCCGGCTCGAACTGCCGCAATGCCCGCAATGCTACACCGAGATTGTTGTGCGCCATCGCAAGGTCAGGCGCTATGCCTATGGCCTTGCGGTAGGCGTCGACTGCCTCTTGACGACTGTCGCTCGCATTTCGCGCATCGCCGAGCGCGACCCATGAAGCGGCACACTGCGGATCGAGATCCACGGCCCGCTCCAGCGTCGCAATCGCCTCGAACAGGTCTCCGCGCGCCTTCTGAATCCGCCCGAGGTCGGCAACGAACGTCGCATTACCGGGCGCGAGCCGGACTGATTCGGCAACATGCGATAAAGCAGGCTCCAGTTCCCGTTGCTGGAAACAGAGCATACCGAAAAGGTAATTGGCGTCGACGTGATCCGGCTGCAAAGCAAGAACCTGGCGATAGACGTCTGCGGCCTCGTCAAGCCTGCCGGCGCGATGCAGGCCGATCGCCCGCCCCACGCTATTGCTCAAATCGTCGTCCGTCATCGCTACATTCGCCTTGCAGTGAGTTCACGAAGCCAGCGCATCGCGAAATCCACTCTTGTATCCGGCGCGGAATGCTTCGTTCAGCAACGTAGCGTAGTGCGCCGCACTCGCCGCGTCGGCACAGGCCATGACGACGCGCCCGCTCGCCGCCCGCACCTCGAAACGCCCATCGGCAGCCTCGATCGTGTAGGGCTTTTCGGGATCGGCGGACATCAGCCATTCACCTGTTGCCGGGCCACCTCAGTCATAGGCATAAACGAACTGTTCATCGGCAACCCCGACATGCACCCGGGCAACCGGTGACCCGGCCATCATCCTGGTGAGAATCTCCTCGCTGACCTCCGGCAACACCGTATTGGTGAGAATCGCATCGATCATGCGGCCACCGCTGTCGACATCGGTACAGCGTGCAGCAATGAGACCGATCACATCGTCGTCATAGCTAAACGGCACCTTGTGACTCGCCTCCACTCGCCGCGCAATCTTGCCCAGCTGAATTTTCGAAATCGCGGTGATCATCTCGTCGTTCAGCGGGTAATACGGAATCGTGACGAGGCGCCCGAGTAACGCCGGCGGGAATATTTTCAGCAACGGCTCGCGAATCGCCTTGGCGATACCCTCGGGCTCCGGCATCAGCTCCGGATCCTTGCACAGGTTCATGATCAGGTCGGTGCCGGCATTTGTCGTCAACAGAATCAGCGTATTCTTGAAATCAATCACCCTTCCTTCGCCATCTTCCATCCAGCCCTTGTCGAAAACCTGGAAAAAGATCTCGTGCACATCCGGGTGGGCTTTCTCTACCTCATCGAGCAACACGACACTGTAGGGTCTGCGGCGCACCGCCTCCGTCAGTACGCCACCCTCGCCGTAGCCGACATAACCGGGCGGCGAGCCTTTCAGCGTCGAGACCGTATGCGCTTCCTGGTACTCGCTCATATTGATCGTGATGATGTTCTGCTCACCGCCGTACAGCACTTCCGCCAGTGCCAGCGCGGTTTCGGTCTTGCCCACACCGGAGGTGCCGGCGAGCATAAACACGCCAATCGGTTTGCCGGGGTTATCGAGATTGGCACGCGAGGTACGAATGCGCCTGGCAATCATCTCCAGCGCATGATCCTGGCCGACAATCCGCTCCTTCAGATGGGTGGCAAGATTCAGGACGGTCTCGATTTCGTCCTTGACCATGCGTCCGACCGGGATACCGGTCCAGTCTCCCACCACCGCCGCAACCGCCTGCTCGTCCGCCGTCGGCAGGATCAACGGAGTCTCTCCCTGTTGCTCACTCAACTGCGCCTGCAGCGACTTCAGCCGCTCCACCAGCGCCTCGCGATCCTCGCCGCTGGCGCCCGGCTCGCCCACTTCCTCGGCCAGTTCCTCCGCGACGTCTTCCGCGCGCTGCTCGAGTTCGCTGTCGGTCCCCTCGACGGTACCTGCGTCGCCGCGCAGCCTGGCCCGAATGTCGAGAATCTCATCGACCAGTACCTTCTCCGCCTGCCAGCGTTCGTTCAGACTCGCAAAACGCTGTTGCTCCGCAGCAAGCCTCTCAGCGGTTGCTTCCTCGCGCGCCCCGGTGTCGATACCGACCGTTTTCTCCTTGCTGATAATCGCAAGCTCGCGCTCCAGTGCCTCGATACGGCGCCGGCAGTCCTCGACCTCGGGCGGTTCTGCATGCTGGCTGATAGCAACACGGGCGCAGGCGGTATCGAGGAGGCTGACGGCCTTGTCCGGCAACTGCCGTGCCGGAATGTAGCGATGCGACAACCGCACTGCCGCCTCGAGCGCCTCGTCGAGCAACTGCACCCGGTGATGCTTTTCCATCACCGACGCCATCGCCCGCATCATCAGGATCGCGCGTTCCTCGCTCGGCTCCCCGACCTGGACCACCTGGAACCGGCGCGTCAGCGCCGGGTCTTTCTCGATGTGCTTCTTGTACTCGGCCCAGGTCGTCGCGGCGACGGTACGAAGCGTACCGCGGGCCAGCGCCGGCTTGAGCAGGTTGGCAGCGTCGCCGGTTCCGGCGGCACCACCCGCCCCGACCAGCGTATGCGCCTCGTCGATGAACATGATGATCGGCTTCTCGGAGGACTGCACCTCTTCGATCACCTGCTTGAGACGATTCTCGAACTCGCCTTTCATGCTCGCACCCGCCTGCAGCAGCCCGACATCGAGCGCACGCAGGCTGACATTCTGCAGCGGTGGTGGCACATCGCCCTTGGCGAGGCGATGAGCGAAACCCTCGACCACCGCGGTCTTGCCGACACCCGCCTCGCCGGTGAGGATCGGGTTGTTCTGCCGCCTGCGCATCAGGATATCGATCATCTGCCGTATCTCTTCGTCACGGCCGACAATCGGATCGATCTCGCCGTTGCGCGCCTGCTCGGTCATGTCGACGGTGAATTGTGCCAGCGCTTCCTGCTGCCCCATCTGCGCCGGTGCCATTGCACCGCTGGCCTCTCCGGGTGCTGCGCCGCCGCCGGCCTTGAACCCGTCATGGGCATGCATACGGTTTTCCGGTGAGTCGCCGACCACCTCGTCGAACTTGTCCGTCAGCGCTTCGAATTTGAGTTTGCCAAATTCGTCCGAAATTGATTGCAATGCATTGCGCAGGCCGCGCGTCTGCAGCACCCCGGCAACCAGGTAGCCCGAACGCACCTGCGATTCGCCAAACATTAGCGTTGCCAGTACCCAGCCGCGTTCTACCGCTTCTTCGACATGCGCCGAAAGATCGGAGATCGTTGTGGAACCGCGCGGCAAACGCTCCAGCGCTTCGGTAATGTCCGCCGCGAGGCGCGACGGTTCGAGGTTGAATTGCCGGACGATGCGATGGAGGTCAGAGTCCTGCAATTGCAGAATCTGATGCAGCCAGTGAACCAGCTCCACGTTGGGATTACCCCGCATTTTGCAGAATACCGTCGCCGCCTCGATGGACTTGTAACCCACCTGGTTGAGCTTGCCGAACAATGCCGCACGACTTATCTCGGCCATTTTTACACTCCCTCGATCTGTTGTTTTGGTTTGCGTCGAATCCGCTCGGCCGGAATGAGTTTCCGGTCGGCGATTCCGGCGTTTGAATTTCCTAGCCCGGCGCGAAGTTATTCTGGTTTTGGCCCCACCCGTACGCTTCGGGTTTTATCAGGACGTCGTCTGCATCGGTGTCGGCCGTTCTGTTGCCGAGCCAGCTGGTCCAGCCGAGCTGACCCTGTTTGCCGAGAATCACACTGGGCACCTCTTCTTTGAGGACCACCAGCCGCAGGTCCCAGTCTAGTTCATCGCCGATGTAATTCCGCACCAGTGCGGCCAGTCGCTCGAGGCTCGCGCCGCTTGGCAGCAGCCGTTGCAGTTGCTCGGCGCTGGCAGGGCCACAAACAAGCCGAAACTTGTGCTGGCAATCCAGCACACTTTCCCCAATCGTCGCTGACTGACCCAATGTGCTGTTCAGTGGATCCTCCCCCAGGCGCAGCCGGCTCTCCGTCGGAATTCGCATCCATGCCGCGACAAATTCCTCGACCCGCGTGCGAACCGCGAGATACTCCTCGACAACCGCACGCAATCCCGCCGCGGGTTTGGTCTGCAGCGCGAGGCGCCCGGCGAGATAGAGCTTGGTGTGATCGGGTACAGCGTCGCGGTTCTGGCTCGCCGGCAACCCGAGACCGAACATCGCGCCGACATATTTCTCGAAACGGTCATCGTCGGGGCGGTCGAAACTGACGGTCGGCCGGCCGTCAGCCCAGGCACGGTAGAAAAACGACGTCATGCGATGATGAAAAACATCGGCGAAGCAACTGAACGTCGCGTCGCGCGCCTGGCGCTTGCGATCATGCGCGAACTCGGTCAGGTGCAACGGTAACGGTCCGTTCGGGCCGAAGAGGCCGAAGAAGAACTGGTCGAGCTGCGCCGGTTTTCCGCCACCGCCGGCCCGGAAAGACGCAAGCGTACGCGGGGCGAAAGCCATGGACGGCTCCTGGCGCAACCGTATCGGGTCCTCCGCGGCACGTACGGAACGTCCCAATCGCGGGCGATCCGCATTCAGCGCCTCGATAAGGCGCAACGCCTGGAAAAAATCGTAACGCGAAGGATCGCGCTCGATAGCGGCCAACTCGTTCAGAGCGTCTGCCGAAGTCCGACTCTTGCCGGCCATCGCATTACCTCTCCGCGTTCTTCGCTGCTGACGACGGTTTCCGTAAACGAATTGACAGAGACCTGTTTGGTAAAGAACTCGTCCAGCACTGCACCGAGTAAAAACAGGCTCATCCCCTCGAACCCGGTCTCATCACAGCCAACGGTGATTTCGATGCCACGGCCAAAGGTGATCGGACCGGGAATCGGCATCCGTCTGACTACCGCCGAACTTGCGACCGACTTGATGCTCTCGAGCTGGCGTACGACCCCCGGATCGTTGGCGTTGGCATACAAGGACAGCAACTGGCGCAACGTCGTTGCACCCTGGGTGTCGCCGTCATCAACAATCGACAGGTAGTTCAGCGAAAGATGACTGAGCAGACGCCAAGCGGTGTCTCCGGAAGCCGCCGATGGGCGGGGCCGGGTCGGACCAGCGATACAGCGAATCGACTCGACTGGCGCCCCGGTCTCGAGCGAAAAATCGGTATCGCTTTTACCCAGCGTAAGCTGCAGTGGCAAATCCCGGTTCGTACACATCGTCTGCACTCCCAGCTGGCGCAATCCCGGTGAGAAAGGCGCCTCGCGGCCATCGACGATTGCGACATAAACTTCACTACCGATGTAGCTGGAGCGCGCGCCCTTGCGACGCTGCCGCGCGGACAACATGCGCGGCTCCCGATTGACCACGAAATAGGCGGACTGATCCTGGAGGTCGAACGGATCGCGCGCCGAGTAAAACGGCTGAAAGCGGCGCTCGACCTCGTTACCCGTGGAATAACCGCTGACCGAGAGTACCGAATGGACTTCGAAATCCATCGGCCGGGTGCGGTCCGCCAGCACGTGATACTCGCTCTTGCCACGCTCGACATGGATACGGTCGGCGCGGCGTGGGAACAGATTGATGACCGGCGCACAGAAAAGCGCGACATGACTGGCGTCAAAAGCGCCTTCCATCCACGCCACGCTGCGATCGAGCAACACGACGATCTCGAGCTCGGTACTGCCGCAGCGCGCCAGCGCCTGCCGCAGACCGGTGAACTGCACGAACATAAAGCGTTCCGGGAACACGAAATATTCCTGCAGTAACCGGTAGCCGTGAAAAGAGCGGCGCGTGTATGGCAGCAGGGCCTGCTCGTCGTCGAATCCATAGCGGCAGAGCTGGCGTGCCGGAAAACGTTGCTGCCATGCACGCGCTCCGCCCTTGGGCCTGACGATGAAGCCGACGCAATTACCGAGCAACTGCTCGTACAGTTGCCGCGACACGTCATCGCCCCCGGAAAGGTAAAGCGGCAAATCGTCCAGCGCAATCTGATCGAATGCGAGCCCGGCGGTCGCCTTGAAAGAAAGCCGAATGCCGGCCTTCACTCCATTCAGGTTTTCGATATTGACGTTCGCAAGCGCGCCGGCAGTCGGAAAATATTTCGCTTCGGTAAGCTCGAGCGGCCACAGCTTCAATTCATGCGCGGTACGGTATTCGCACGCCGTGCTGATGCCTCTGCCTGTCATGCTGCGCAGGGACGTGTCGCGCGGCAGCACGAAACCCTCCGCCAGCGAGCCCTCGGCAAGATCCGGATCGAAGCGCACGACCGCCATCGAAGGCGTCGGCGCCAGGTAATGCGGATAAATCAGGTCGAACATGCGCTCGGTAAACTGCGGAAACTCCGCGTCGATCTTGAGCTGAACACGCGCCGCCATGAAGGCGAATCCCTCCAGCATACGTTCGACATAGGGATCGGCGCACTCGATACTCTCGAGTCCGAGGCGCCCGGCGATTTTCGGAAACTCACGCGCGAACTCGGCACCCATTTCGCGCAGATGTTGCAACTCGCGGTTGTAATACTTGAGAAGTCGCGGATCCATGGCAGCGGCCTAGCGGCCCGATTCCTCCAGCGAGAACGTGCCGGTCTCGAGATCGACTTCTGTCCGCATGTACAGATTCAACGGCACAGGCTGAGCCCACAGTTCTCCCTGTATTTCAAAACTCAGGGCGTTCGGATTCACTTCCGATTTCTGCAGCAGGACTCTTACTTTGAGCGTCTTGCGCAGGATTCGCGGCTCGAATGCAATGATCGCATCGCGCACGACATCCTCGAGCGCGGCGGCATCCGTCGAGGACGCAGTGAGACCGGCAAGGCTGGGCACGCCGAAATTGATGACCGATGTCGGAACTTGCGGGAAGTCCTCGAGATCCTCGGTGGATTCGAGGTTGCCGGTATTGAGCAGCCAACCCAGATCACGAAGGACGCTGCTGCGTAATTTTGCGACGGAAATGACTCGCCGATCGCGCGGCTCTACCCCGGTGTCAGGTTCGTCGTCAGTGAGCCGGTCAAGCAACGACGGTTGCAACCGTTCCTGTAGGGTCAGATCGGCCACGGTCCGGCTACCTAGAGTTCGGTCGCGGCGTCACCCGGCTCGTCAACGGTATCCAGCTGAATGCTGCGAACCTCGAGCAGAGAATATTCGCCCGCATCCGTCGCCAGGATGCGCTGGCCGGTACCGAAATAAACATCTTCGGCCTTCTGCTCCCAGTCGGTTTTTTGCGCCAGCGCGAGCCGCGAATCCGCGGCAGCGCTAGATCCGGGATAGCGCGACGGTATGAATCCGACCGTTTCGCCGCCATTGGCCCAGGTAAATTGGGCAGGCGCCCAGACCAGGTCTCGCAGGTCTTCCGGGACATCAAGGGCGACGTTACGGATACGCGAGAACGGGACCCAGTAATAGTTACCGTTGATGATCGCTTCCAGGAACGGTCCGATACGGCTGTCGGCGTCGGCAATCCACTCGAATTGGTCGTCCCCTATTTTGCCGGCCGTGGTTTCGGCTGACTCGTAGGCCTCGCCACGCATGGCCTGAGCCTGTTCATGCTGGCCGTTCGCATCGAGTTTCAGCGCCTCGAGCGCCAATGCAATCCACTGCTCGGGGTCGCCGAAAACCAGTGGCGAACGAGCACCTTCGAAAACCGCTTCGCGCAACGCCTCGCAACGCAGTAACTCGCGATAGGTCTGGACCATGGCGAGACTGCCGGCATCCAGATCGGCAACGACATTGAGCTGGTTCAGCGCCCGGTCCCAGTTACCGAGCACAGCCAGCAACTGGAACAGGAAAATACGTTTTTTTGCGTCCTCCGGGTTGGCCCGCACCTCGTCCTGCAGCGCCTCCAGCGCCGCGTTCAGATCGCCTTCCTTCAGAAATTCTTTTGCTGTGGTCAAATGCGGAATTCTCCAACAACGCTATGTCTAAGGCGTATCGACCCGCCGCGCCTGTCGCCGCGGCGGGTCGACCTCGTTGAATTCCGGGCCCTGGTTGACTTGATGCGGACCCGGATTGCAGGCCGCGATCTACATCGCCACGTTAGCAGCGATATCCCAGGAGCAATCGTCTTCTGCACCTGTGCTTCCGTCAGGCATCTGTTCTTTGTAAAAGGACGCAAACTGACCAAAATTCAGCGTCACGTTCTCGGTCAGCCGGTCTTCGCCGCCGCTGCCACCGGTCGATACGCTCGAGATGATCACGTCCTTCATCTTGATGACCACATATTCCAGCGGGTTCTCGCCGGCTTTTCTCACCGTAAGCTGGGCTTCGGGGAAGTGCTTCCCATTGCACACCGCGAGTTGCAGCTTGCACGAAGACTTGTCGATGTACTTGGTGAATGACAAATCCTGCACCGCCACCTTGCCAGCGCCGGACCCGCTTCCCATATGGGTCGTACCCGACTGCGACATGCCCCAACTCCACGCCAGCACATCGATCTCGTCTTTGTGCGACTTATCCTGAGCCTCGCCTTTCAAATCGCCTATCTTGATAAACATATCGACAGCCATGCTGATTCTCCTTTTCTTGTCACTGGCTGATTATTCAACCGGGCAACGCAGCGCCAATGTGCACCGCTGCCCGATCCCTCTCGTCCCGAAAAATCGTCGAACGTTACTCCGCTGCCGCGACCCGAAATCAGGACTTCTCCGACGGCAGCCTGGATACCAGCCGCAGCGACACGGTCAGCCCCTCGAGCTGGTAGTGCGGCCTGAGGTAGAACTTGGAAGTGTAGTAGCCAGGATTGCCTTCCACCTCCTCGACGACGACCTCCGCCGCAGCCAGCGGCTTGCGCGACTTTTGCATTTCGGTCGCGTTATCCGGGTCGGCGGTCACGTATTGCATGATCCACTCCTGCAGATAGCGCTGCATTTCGTTGCGGCTGGTAAAGCTACCAACCTTGTCGCGCACCATGCATTTCAGGTAATGAGCAAAACGACAACAGGCAAACAAATACGGCAATCGCGCCGACAAATTGGCATTGGCTGTTGCATCCGGGTCGTCGAACTCTGCCGGCTTGTTCAGCGACTGGGCGCCGATAAATGCCGCGATATCGCTGTTCTTGCGATGTATCAGCGGCATCAGGCCGCTTCCGGCAAGCTCGGCCTCACGACGATCGCTGATCGCAATTTCGGTCGGGCACTTCATGTCGACGCCACCATCGTCCGACGGGAACGTGTGTACCGGCAGGCCGTCAACCGCACCGCCGGACTCGACGCCGCGGATGCGCGAACACCAGCCATATTCCTTGAACGCCCGGTTGATGTTCACCGCCATCGCGTAGGCGGAATTGGCCCAGGTGTATTTGCTCGAATCGGCACCCTCGGCATCCTCTTCGAAATCGAAATCCTCGACCGGATCGGTCTTCGACCCGTACGGCAGGCGGGCAAGAAAACGGGGCATGGCCAGGCCGAGATACTTGGCGTCCTCGGACTCACGCAGCGAGCGCCATGCGGCATACTCCGGCGTCGAGAAGATCTTCGCCAGGTCGCGCGGGTTGCTCAGCTCCTGCCACGAGTCCATCCCCATCAGCGAGGACTGGGCTCCGGTAATAAACGGGGCATGCGAGGCGGCCGCAATCTGTGCCATCCCACCCAGGATCTCTACGTCCTGCGGACTGTGATCGAAGTGATAGTCGCCGACCAGGCAGCCGTAGGGTTCGCCGCCAAGCTGGCCATACTCTTCCTCGTACAGCTTTTTGAACAGCGGACTCTGGTCCCAGGCAGTGCCTTTGTATTTCTTGACCGTCTTGCCGACTTCCTTCTTCGAGATGTTCATCACCCTGATCTTCAGCATCTCGTCGGTTTCGGTGTTGTTGACCAGGTGATGCAGACCGCGCCATGCGCCCTCGAGTTTCTGAAAATCCTCGTTGTGCATGATCTGGTTGACCTGCTCGGTCAGCTTGGCATCGATCTCGGCGATGATCGCATTGATCGTGCCAACGACATCGTCTGCCAGTAAAGCCTCACCCTGCAGGACCTGCTCGGCCAGCGTATGCACCGCCGACTGCACCTCATCTTTGGCGCGGTCGGATTTCGGCTTGAATTCTTTTTCCAAAAGCGCAGCGAAATCGCCCGCCTCGATCGTCTCGCCCTGTTGTTGCGCGAGCTCTTCAGACTTCGCATCTGCCATCGGTTCTACTCCTTAGCCTCTTCTTGTTCGTCACTGTCGGGGGCTGGCGCCGAAGCCAGCGATTGCAACAACGTGGAATCGCCAAGCGCCTTTGCGATCAGCTCCTCCGCGCCCGACTTGCCATCCATATAGGTGACAAGGTTGGCCAGCTGCGAGCGCGCCTGGAGCAACTTGTTCAACGCGCCGACTTTTCGCGCCACCGCGGCCGGCGAAAAGTCCTCCATGCTTTCGAAGGTAATGTCGATGTTGAGATTGCCTTCACCGGTCAGGGTATTGGGAACCGCGAAATTCGCCCGCGGCTTCATCGCTTTCAGGCGGCTATCGAAATTATCGACGTCGATCTCGAGAAATTTGCGCTCATCGACCGACTCGAGCGGGTCTTCCGGCTTGCCGGACAGATCAGCGAGCACGCCCATCACAAACGGCACCTGGACCTTTTTCTCCGCGCCGTATACTTCCACGTCGTACTCGATCTGCACACGCGGCGCACGGTTGCGCGCAATAAACTTCTGACTACTTTTCTTGGCCACACTGACCTCCTGAGTACTGTCGATACAACCCACGCGGCCCAACCCGACGGTCGGGACAAACGCGGCCGCTGTCACCACTTGTTTTCAAAGAATAGTCGATTCTCGGGTTCCTGCTGCGGCGCCTACCAGGAGCCACCGCCGCTTTCGTCACCGGTACCGTCATCCTTGACGCCACCGATCGCTTTTGCCTGGTCGACCGCATCGGGAGTCAGTTCCCGCAGAATCTCCAGGAAATCTTTCGAGACCAGGCGTTTCGCCCGCCGCAGCAGCATTGGCAACGGACTGGACGGTTCCGTTTTTTCGAAAAAGTCGCAAATCTTGTCCAGCATGCGGATCGCATCAGCCCTGTTGGAAATCTCGCCACTGATCGGGGCAGCACCCGGCTGTCCGCCTTCTTCCGTGGTTTCGGCCTCCGCGACACCGACCCCGCGCCTGACCAGCGCATCGTCGAAAACTGCTTTCATTGCCTTGAGATCCGCCGGCAACTCACCGTAATCCGGAGCATCGACCACACCAACGTTCTCAACGAAAAATAACTCTGTCGCAGTCAGTGCGGCGATCGCCCGCTCGACGGCTTCAGCCGAGGCCTGTATTTCATCAAGGTCCGCATCCATGAATGCCGCATCGATCAGCGACTGCTCGGCCGGGGCAGACTGCGAGTCGGCCGGCGGTGACAGTTCGCCCTTTGCGATCTTGACGTCGCGCAGGCTGAAAATGCCCGCGGCCCTCGATTTGACCAGTGGAATACCGAGTAAACGCGCCAGGAAACCGTCGCGGTCGGACAACCCGAGCAGGCTGTTCACCCGCATCGTCGGATCGTTGTTGTCTTCCGCATCGAGTTGCGGGTACAGATCGTCCCAGAAGTTCTCGACAAGACCGCGAATCAACTCCATGCCGCCCGCAAGCCCTTGCAGCTCCTCGAGTTTCATCGCGGACTGGGTGAGATGAACGGCCACACGCAGATCCTTCGTCCGGGCGAGCAGCGCAACAGCCTGATCACGGACGGCGCGCCAGTCCGGGTCTTCCGCCTCGATCACGTCGTCGCCCATGACCTGCTCGGGCTTGCCCTGAGCAGTTCGCTCCAATTCACCGAATGCCGGATCGTATTCCAGGTCCGCGCCGGACGGCGACTCTTCCGAAATTGGCGCTAATAGCGCTTCCAGGTCGATAGAGCTCATGAATTTTGTTTCGCGCTCTTTTTTAGAATTTTAGTTATGGTTTTTGTAATTTTCGCGTCAATCAGTGCCGCACTGCAGCAAAAATCCGGCTCCAAACGAGACGCGACTTTATCCGCCCAAGCATGGTGTATTTCTGACGAATGTCAACATCCGGTCGCGAATCAGCCGCGCGAACTGCTGTGGGCACACCGCGCAATCCGCGCCTCGGCAGCGCCATTTGCCAGTATCGCAATACAGGTCCGCGAAAAAAGCAGGCACGACGCGACCCGGACCGGGCCCGACCCCGGGGAAACTGAAAAATCTCCCGAGAAGCGCAGTTAAGTCCTTGTAAATCTGCGCATTTCACTGCACTCTACGGAAGGTCTGCAATGGGGTCGTCAAACGATGAATCTTACGCTGGAGATAATCAGCGATCAGCGCGCCAGCCTCGGCGATGAGGGCGTCAAGTCATTTACCGTGCACGGCGGTTCGATCGGGCGCAGCGTAAGCAATGACTGGGTGTTGCCGGACACCGAACGTTTTGTCTCTGGGCGCCATGCATCCATCCAGTTCCAGAAAGGCGCCTTCTTCATCATCGACACCAGTACCAACGGCGTATTCATCGACGACTCACAGACTCCGCTCGGTCGAGGAAAATACCGTCGTTTGCGTGGCGGCGAAAAAATTCGCCTGGGCCCGTATGAGATTGCCGCCACGGTTACAAGCAGCGACGAAGTGCGCGAAAAAGCCCCCGAAGACATGTCGCTCGAGGAGAAGGACGAGCTGATCAGCGTCACCGCAGTTCTCGAGGAGGAGGCCGACCAGGGCGGCGATACAGCGACCAACCTGGAGGCCGGACTGCGCGACACCCCGGGAGGCCAGGTCGGGCCGGCCTCAGGTTCCACAAGCAATGACTGGAACATGATCCATCTGCCGGCTACCGGCGAGCGACCGATTCTCGATATCGTCGATCCCGACCCGTCGATGGAATTGATGCCCGGATTCGATCTCCAGCCACAAAAGCTGACCGAACTCAAACTCGAAGTTGAAAAGGAAGAGCAGGAAGCCAGGGAAAGCGCGCCCGCGCCGATGGCTGAGCCTGGCAAGCGGGCGCGCGGAAATGAGCCGACAGCGCCGCCTGCCGCGAAATCCGGGCAGGCGCCGCAGACCCGCCCGGCTCCGCGGACCCGCCGGGCGACGATGGCTGAACCGAAGAAGACTGTCGCCCAACCCACAGCCAGTCAGGCTGCATCCTCCGACACGTTTCGCGGACCGAGAGACGATCACGGACTCACGCAACTGCTCCAGGCAGCCGGAATTGACCCGGCCAGCATTCCGGCGCCCCAGTCGGATCGGGTGCTGCAGACCGCCGGGCAGTTAATCCGTGAGTTTATCGTCGGCGTGATGGAAGTGCTGCAGACCCGAACACAGTTAAAAAACCGCTTCCGCGTGTCGCAAACCACGATTCAGTCCGGCGAGTTCAATCCGCTCAAATTCTCCGCCGACGTCGATGAGGCAACACGCGGCCTGCTGTTCCGGGGTAAGGAGCATTATCTGCCGGGCGTGGAATCCGTGCGACAGAGTTTTACCGACCTCAAGCATCACGAGATGGCGATGCTGGTTGCGATGCAATCCGCCGTGGAGGATCTGCTTGAACGATTCGATCCCGCGCAGCTCAGGGAACGATTCGACGCTGGACTCAAACGCGGCCCGCTGATGGGCGCGACCAACAAGATGAAATACTGGGACCTGTACGAGGAGTTCTTCCAGTTTGTCGGGCAAAACGGCGACGGCGCCATACCGCAGTTCTTTACCGACGCATTCGCACGGGCTTATGAAGGCGAGATCGAGAGGCTCAAAGCCGGGCGCAAACAAAGGCGCAGCTCCTCGGCCTGATCCCCCATTTGGCTAGGAAAAGACATCGGCCGACTCCCCGGGTTTGCCGCCCGACGAACGCCTCGACTACAATGCGCGCCTTGCCCGGAGAGGTGCCGGAGTGGTCGAACGGGCTTGACTCGAAATCAAGTGACGGGCTGGTCCCGTCCGTGGGTTCGAATCCCACCCTCTCCGCCAGTAAATACGAAAGGGCCCCTTGCGGGCCCTTTTGTGTTTACCGGTGACGGGTGCGTGGACGAACCCACCCGGGTTCGATCCGAGCGCGGCCGAGCCGCGCGACAGACGGCCGCAGGCCGCCCGAAGGGTGAGCTTCCGGAGGAAGCGAATCCATCCCACCCTCTCCGCCAGACAAGAAAAGGCCCCCTCGCGGGGCCTTTTTTTTGTCTCGAGGGGGCGTGTGGACGTACCCACTCGGGTTCGAACCGAGCGCGGCCGAGCCGCGCGACAGACGGCCGCAGGCCGCCCGAAGGGTGAGCTTCCGGAGGAAGCGAATCCATCCCACCCTCTCCGCCAGAAAATGAAACGTAGTCCTCGCGGGTCCGTTTTGTTTTCTCACTGACGTGGGTGCGTGGACGTACCCGCCCGGGTTCGAACCGAGGCCGCGATAGCGGTCGACAGGCGGCAGCGCGGCGCCCGGTTCACGTCAGCGGACCTGCGGCCCACCCATTTTCTCCACCTGCCGCAACGCCAGCTTGTAGTCGCGGTCGAGGGACGGATTCGCCGGACCGCTTTCTATAGCCATACGGTAGTAGCGCAGGGCCGCATCCCATTCGCCGCGGTCGATGGAGGTGACGGCGAAACCCCACAGGGCGAGCTGGTTGTCAGGATCCAGCAGCCACGCCTGGTTGAAGCGGCGGATCGCCGCCGCCTTGTCGCCGGAATAGAAGACGTGCCAGGCGTTTTTCGCCGCGACCTCGGCCGCCTCTTCACGGGAGCGGCCGCCTTTCGTCATGAAGCGGATGTACTTCTCGTCGGCCCGTTTCTGTTCGGCCGTCTTCTCGCGCTGTCCATACATCGGCAGCTCGTTGATGGCGTACTCGGCGGCGGCATCCGTCTCGGTCCCGGACTCAGTTTCCAGCTTGACGGACTGCAGCGCGAAGTCGTCGACGTAGTAGGTGACCGGGCCGTCGGTCCCCGTCGTGCCGATGGCCCAGCCGTGCACGGTAAGTCCCAGGCCGTCGTTCGGGGCATCGTTGCCGACGTCCTTGCGCACGAATGCGTCAAACGGGATGGCAACGTGCTGCCAGCCGGAGAAATCGTCGGGAAACGTGTAGACGTAGCGCTCGGCGTCGTCCGTGGCAGCACCGGGTTTGCGGTTATCGATGAGATCGATGAAGAACTCCGTGCCGCGGTCGCGGCCGTACAGCCAAAAGGCGATGCCGTCGAAACCACGCCAGTCAAAGGGCGTCCAGTGAGCGGCGTCCGGACCCTGGAAATAGAAGAAGTGCGCAAACGCAGCCCAGTTCCGCACGTCCATGTCCAGCTGCAGGACCCGGTTGCCTTCCAGAGCACCCGGCCGTGGTGGGTAGTCGTCGGCAACCGAGACGTCGACCGTGCTGACGTCGTCCGTGAACGTGATGAACCCGACCGGAATGCCGTCGCTGTCCCGCGTCGCGGGGACCGGTGTCTCGAAATCATCGAAGATGGTCTCCACGTACTCGCCAGCGGCGATGGCCGCCCTGCGCCTCGCCTTCCGCTGCTCTGCCCGGATGTTCGCCTGGAGCGCGTCCATGGCGAGTGCGGTAGCGCGAGTGTTCATCGCCGCCCTCGCGGCCTGCGACGTGTCCTCTGCGTTCAGCCGCGCTTCCACGAACGCGCGATGGTGGGCGTTCAACAGGAACGACATCGCGTTGTTGCCCTCCTGGTCCACCACGTAGCACTCGATTCCGAAGATCCTTTGATCGTTCACCGGCAACAGGAACTCAAGCACCAGGTGATAGCGCGCCGAGGGCTGCCGTCCCTTTACCGCCACCGCGATGCGTGCCAGGTCGGCCTCGAACACACCCCACTGGGACGAGCCGTCGAGGGGGCCGAGGTCAATCCGGCGGCCGCCGCTCACGGCGGTGATGCCGTCGGTCGTCAGCCTGTCGATGATCTGCGCCTGGGATTCGAACGAGTGCGCGGTCCTGCCGGCGCGGCGGATGAGCGTCGGGTGGACGGCTATGGTCGCCGTGCCCAGCGATTCGACGAAGGCAACCGCATGCGGGGTGTCCGGCCGGAAGCCCGGGTCGCCGAGCAGTTCGCGCGGTTCATGCGTGGCGGCGAGTGACGTGAAAAGGGCGAGGATCAGGGTCGCGGGGATCCGGAGCGCTCGGCGCCGGAAGGTCGGGAATTTCTTCACCGCTCAGCCCTCCTGCAGAGGATGCCGGACCGATGGTGCGGTCAGGACTTATCCATCAATAGTTTACGCCTGCCGGCCTCACGCTGCCTACCCCCCACCGCCGTACTGCCAACGAGGGGAAACCTCCCGGGCGTGCGGGCGTGTTCGCCTGGCGTGGTGTACTAAGGGAACGGCAGTAGGCTCACATCCAGAACTGACGGAGCGCGGTTCGCGGCGGCCTGCTTCCGGTTCGGCGAGTCAATGGGGATCGGCGTTACAGGAAAACAGGCGACGTGCCTCGAAGTGTTGCCCGCGGCAGACTGGTTGCGCCGCCACAAGACTTGGTAAGCCCTCAAAATTCAGGGGATTCTTGTCATGGGCTCAAGATCCTCCATACCTTGGCCGTATCCCCGTCCTTCGAGCCATACCGTGAATGGGATTATCGTGCTGTGGAAGGTCACCCCGATGCCGAGCCAGTCAGCCTGAGAATTTCCGGCCTGCTGAAGGTCACCCCGATGCCGAGCCAGTCAGCCTGAGAATTTCCGGCCTGCATGGGCCATTTCGGCCGCGTATTCCCTGGGCGTTCGATGATTGAGAGCCTTGTGAGGCCGACTCTCGTTGTAATCGATCCGCCAGGTGTTCAGTTTCTCCTTTGCATCGGCGAGTGACGTGAACCAATGAACGTTCAGGCACTCGTCCCGAAGGCTACCATTGAATGATTCGATGTGCGCGTCGTCGGTCGGTTTCCCTGGCCTGGAGAACTCGAGCTGAACTTTGTTCGTGTACGCCCACAAATCGACCAGCCGCGACTGGAACTCGCTGCCGTTATCGCAGTAGATCCGTCGTGGTGCGCCGCGCACCGCAGCGGCTTGAGTCAGCACCCGAACCACATCCTCGCCTCGCAACCTCGGCCCAACCTCGATCGCCACGCACTCCCGAGTACACACATCGACGACCGTCAATAATCGGACGCGCCGGCCGTCAGCGAGTTGATCGGCCATGAAGTCCATGCTCCAGGCTTCGTTGACGCGACGAGCCAGCCGCTTTGGCGGTTGACGATGCGCCGCGCTGACATGACGGCGCGGCCCCGACTTCCGAAGTAAGCGTGCCGCGCCTGATCAGGCGCGACCCTCAGAGAGGTCGCTGATTACTCTTTCTCGATATGGATCCGGACACTTTTGACAGACGACTTGACAAGTGTCAGATCGAAATTCTCACCGTTCTTTCTCTTTTTGACCAGTACGTCCTCGCCGTCGTCCACTTCAATGTTGTAGGCGTCGCCGGGCAGCGCACGCTGGAATGCATCATGTATTTTCCGCGCGACCTTGTTCTCACTGGTGCCGTTGTCGATCTCAACGCGTATCTCAATTGGATCGCCTTTCTCCGGGGCAAGATAGAAGATCAGTTCGCCATGAGAATTAGCGCCCTCGCTGACTTCGATACGCCATTTGTTGGACGGACTGGCGACCGCCGGCGGACTCGCCAGCGCGAACAGTCCGAGCACGAAAAAGACCTTTAACAACAATTTCGGGCGATAAACGTACATTGACTGACTCCTCCGAAAAATCAACTGCAGTTGGTCGGGCATACGTAACTAAGATAGCAGCCATCCGCCCACCCGGTGAAGCCTGGTAAAGAGCGGGAAAATCAGCATCGGCACCGCCGTGTGCCGGATGAGCAAAATCCAGCGGTAAGGTTATGTTAAATCACAGGCCCGCCAGCCCGTGTCGATGGTAACTTGCGCGTCCCCTCAGGCTGGAGGGGCTATTGTCGCGCTGCGACAGGGGCTATATGGAAATTCTTGTACAGGTTCTGGATGACCTCGACGATCTCTGGCAACGACTACCTCATGTGATACGTTCTTCACACGCCCGCTCCACCATTTTTGCGGCCTGCTGCGTCATGGCCCTCGGCCTCGGCACGCTCGGCGTCGTAACTCACTGAGTCTGCACTGCCCGCGCGCTCGCATGACCCGCCACCCAGCTTGGTCGCGACGAGACCACGCTTCACCGCACTCTTGACCGGCAAGAATGACTGATACCATATTTATCGACCGGCGCTTCTGCGGCCCTCGAGACTCGGGCAACGGCGGCTACGTCTGCGGTTCGCTGGCAGCCCGGATACCGGGCGCCGCCGAAGTTACCCTGCGCTATCCGCCCCCGCTGGGAAAACCGCTGACGGTAACGTTCACCAATGACGAGCACTGGCAACTGCTCGACGGCGATCGCCTGATTGCCGAAGCGCAGGCGACAGACCTGGATCTGCCCGTGCCCGCTGCGCCTGGGTTTGCCGCGGCCGAAGTAGCCGCAAATAACTACCGCGCATTCGAGGACCATCTGTTCAGGCGTTGTTTCGTGTGCGGCCCGGATCGCTCTCCCGGAGATGGGTTGCGGATTTTCGCGGGTGCGGCGGAGAATTCTGCAATCGTCGCTGCGCCGTGGATACCTGACGCGTCGCTGACTGCTGACGATGGCTCGGTCAAGCCGGAATTTCTCTGGGCGGCGCTCGATTGTCCCGGTTATTTCGCACTCGGTTTTTCCGACAATCCGGCCTGCTTGCTGGGTCGAATGAGCGCCGAGGTGGAACCCGGCATCAGGGCGGGAGACCAGTGTGTCGTTATCGGCTGGAAAATTGACCAGGATGGACGAAAATACCATTCCGGCACCGCCCTGATCGGGACCGACGGCAAAGTCCACGGTCGCGCGTGCTCAACATGGATCAGACTCAAGCAAGACCCGCCCTAGCGCCGTCTGATCGTCTGACCGGATCGAGCCGACCGGGCGGGAAGCCAGTCTAACTGGAAATCGGATCCGACCGTCATCGCATTACCCCGCACTGACCTAGCGCAGCGCATCCTCGCCGCCGCGCGGCTTGTGCGCCTTGCGCATCGATTCCCGCATGTTTTTCAGCGACTCGTATTGTTCATCACTGAGCACCTGACGCAATTCTTCATCGCGCTGGCCCATGATTTCGCGCATCCGGCGGTATCTCTCATCGCGACTGGCCGCCGCTTCCATCGACTCCTGCGCTTCGGTGGCATATTTCTTATTTATCTCGCCAACCTGGCGCGACTGATCTTCCGACAATCCGAGCGCCTGGGTCATATGCTCGGTCTGCTTTGCGGCACGATCGGCAACGGAGCCATGACCCATTTTGCCGCCGTGGTGACTTGCCTGCGCAATGCCGGCAAAAGCAAGGGCGCCGGCAAGCATCGTCGCGATAACACCTGGTCGCAATCTCATCATCATGACAAGCTCCTCAAATCGGTTTTGCTAACCGCGCCAACGATACCCGAGAAATTCGGATGGCTCACGCCGTCTTTGCCAATCTTGACAAAATCGCGGCGCCACACCGGTTCGACTCGCCGTGGCGAACGCAGGTCACATCTGCCTCGCCTGCAACAGGTGCAGCTTTGCGAGACAGGCGGCGACCATCAGACCGACACCCACATTGAAGACCGTCATCGCGGCATAGCCGCCCATGTAAAAGCTGCCGGTAGCGCGTACAGCCATCGCCGCCAGACAGACCACAAGCCCCAGAATCGCTGCCGCATTGCCGGCCATCTCGATAAACTTGCTCACAATTTGTCCCCTTGTCGTCGTATTACCGCCGTTAAAAAAACACAGACCGATGGTTCCGCGATCAGTCTAGCGCAATCGTGCCGGAGTGCGACCCCGCGCGCTGCGATATCAAAAATTCGATTGTGCCGCGTCGCCCGCGGCCACGTACAATAGCGATATCGAGGGGACAATCCGGGCAAACCGCTTTCGAGGCACCGTTTGCAACGACAAGGCGCCGCCAATACGCGAGTTCGGGTCCCACTATTCTCTGCATGGAGAGATTCAATGGCTTTACACGAAGTGTGTCAGGAAGACGAGCTTGCGGTTGGCAAGATGAAAGCAGTCAAGGTCGAGGGCGAGAAGATCCTGCTTTACCGCCTCGAGGACGGTTTCTTTGCCACGCAGGCCAACTGTACCCACGCGTTCGCCCCGCTCTCGCGCGGCAAAATTGTCGACGGCTGCAAGGTCCAGTGCCCGTTCCACCGGGCCCGTTTCGATATCCGCACCGGCGAGGTCATCGACTGGGCGAATTTCCCGCCGGGCATTCAACTGCTTAACGTCGTACGTGGCGAAAAGGCCCTGAAAACTTATCCCGTCAGCGTCAAGTCAGGCAAGGTCAGGATCAAGCTCGGATAAGCAGTTCCTGCAGCCCGTTGCAGCGCAGCCGGTTTGCCCCGGCAGCAACCGAGTCACCCGGATTAATCCGCGCACGGCCGCGGCAGCGGCCGTCACGGTTCTTTTCGCCGGTTGCATTTCGCCACGGGGGATAATCCGCCGCTTTATGAAACCTCGCGCGACAATCATTGTCGACACAATCGTGCCAGATCGGTTTAGTCCGATTGACAATTTTGCGCACTTTGGAGGCAATACCCGATGGCTCACAAAAATTTGTCTTTTCCTTCGGCCGACGGTCATCAGCTGGCCGCAATCCTCGACCTGCCGGACGCGCCGGCTCGCGCCTTTGCGTTGTTCGCGCATTGCTTTACTTGCTCAAAGAACCTCAAGGCCGTTACCAGTATTGCGAAATCGCTGAACGACGCCGGGATTGCCGTACTGCGATTCGATTTCACCGGGCTCGGTCAGAGCGAGGGTGAATTCGCGGACACGAATTTCTCGAGCAACGTCGCCGACCTTGTCGCGGCGGCCCGCTATCTCGAGGAGCATCACCAGGCGCCTTCGATTCTGATCGGTCATTCGCTGGGTGGTACCGCCGTGTTGCAGGCGGCGTTCGATATTCCATCGGCCGTCGCGGTAGCAACGATCGGATCGCCGTCGCGCCCGTCCCATGTTGCCGCGATGCTCGAGGGAGACCGGGCCGAGATCGAATCCAGTGGACAGGCAACCGTGCAGCTCGGAGGCCGGCCTTTCGTAGTAAAGAAACAGTTTCTGGAAGACATTGAACGGCACGCTCTGCCGGAAAGCATTGCGCGCCTCAGGAAAGCGTTGCTGGTGATGCACGCTCCTCTCGACGACATCGTCGAGGTCGACAATGCCAGCGAACTGTTCGTCCATGCAATGCACCCAAAGAGCTTCGTCAGCCTGGACAAGGCTGATCACCTGTTAAGCCGCGAGGCCGACTCGCGCTACGCCGGGCGTGTGCTCGCGGCATGGGCATCGCGATTTCTTCCCGCGGCCGATGCCACAATGGATACAGGCGCCGCGGACGATGACGCAATCATTGCCCGCACCGGTGCAGACGGGTTCAGAACCGACATTATCGCGGCCGGTCACGGGTTGATCGCGGACGAACCTGCGCGCGTCGGCGGCACCAATCTCGGTCCTTCGCCATACGATTTGCTTGCCGCCGCGCTCGCAAGCTGCACGACGATGACGTTGCGCATGTATGCCATGCGAAAAGGCCTGGACTTAAAAAGCTCCACGGTAAAAGTGCGTCACTCCAAGGTCCACGCCGAAGATTGCGCCGACTGCGAGACCGCCAAAGGCAAAGTCGACGAGTTTCAACGCGAACTGACACTTGCAGGAGACCTGGACCAGGAGCAACGCGAGCGTCTGCTCGAGATCGCGGACATGTGTCCCGTTCATCGCACCCTGCATAGTGAAGTCAAGGTCCGGACAATACTGCAAGACTGACTGCCCGGGGTTGGCGCGAGGGAACAGCGACTTGCCGTTCATGGCCGACTGCGCGCAGGCCAGCCATCGCCTCTAAACGGTTTCGTCCTCGAGCTGGGCCAGCCTTTCGCGCTGCCAGTCATCGGTTGGCGGGTTCAGCGGCAAACTTATTACCATGGCTTCCTCGGCCTCACTGAAGTGGCTCGCGAAACCGAGTTTCTCAGCCAGGCGCAGCATTGGCGCGTTGTCCGACAGTACCGTTCCGCGCAGCAGCAGCACGCCGCGATCACGCTGGTATTCGATCATCTTTCGCAGCAACATCCGGCCAAGGCCCTCACCGCGCATTTCATCGTCGACGATGATCGCGAATTCGGCGCTGACATTGTCGGCATCAGCCCACGCACGCACGACGCCGAGCGTTTCAGCAACGCCCTCCTCATCGGGCGCGGTCGCAATAAAGGCCATCTCGCGCGCATAGTCGATCTGGGTCGCCTGCGACAATTCCTGCCGGGTGAAGCTCGAGCGCGGCTGGAAGAAACGAAAACGAATGGTTTCGGGGCTGAGACGGCTGACAAACGCGGCATGCGCCGGCGCGTCTTCGGCGCGAATCGGCCGGAGCAGCACCTCGCGGCCGGAGCGGGCCAGAGTTGCAGTTTCCTCGAGGCGACCAGGATAGGGGAGGATCGCGGTTTTGACCGGCTCGCCAAGCGCAATTTTCGCGTCCAGCGCCAGAATTCCGTCAGCGTTGACGATCAGCGGATTGATTTCCAGCGCCGCAATTGTCGGAACTTCGACAGCGAGCTGGCCGAGACACACCAGCATTCGCGCAAGCGCGTCACGGTCGCGTTCCGGATCATCGCAAACATCGTCAAGCGCACAGCCTGCCGCGGTCGAGTCGATCAGCAACCGCGCGAGCGTCCGGTTAAGCGGCGGCAACCCCACCTGCCTGTCGGACGCAACCCGCCTCGGGCTGCCGCCCGATCCGAAAAAAAGCAGCGGGCCAAAAACCGCATCGCGGGTTATCCCCATACTGAGCTGCACCGAATCGAGCCCACGCCGCATTCGCTGCAGCTTGAACCCGTGCACTACGGGACGCGGTTTAACTCGCTCTGCTGCGCCGGCCAACTCTCCCGCTGCCGCCTCAAGTTCATGGACTGAACCGAGATCGAGTGCGACGCCACGGTCACCATCACGCGCCTCGCCAAAGCCGGCGAAAGGTCTGCAGACTTCGTCAGAGAGTATTTTCAGCGCGAATGGTGGCAGCAACCCGGCGGCGACCTCGCGCAGCTCGCCGGCATCGGCCACGTAGTAGCTTTTCGCTGCCGGGATGCCTGCCGCCGCGAGCACGCGATCGCACTCCGGATCGCTAAGCAGCTCGCGGCCGGCGTTCACCGCTTCGCCGACCATGGCCCATACCGAAGCAGTCTGGCAAACCCTCTCGCCGGGCCCGGGCAAAGGCGGCGCCTGCGCCAGCTCCGCCTGGTTACGACGGTAACGCACCATGTGCATAAACGCGTCCACCGCCTGCTCCGGCGTATTGAAGGTCGAGATGCCGGCCGCGTTGAATTTCTGGCGTGCCGGTTCCGCGCTGGCATCACCCATCCAGCAGGTAATCACGGGTTTCAGGATCTCGTTGACGCTCGCAATCGCCGCCCGGGCCGCGGGCAACGATGGCGCGGCCAGCGTCGGTACATGCAGCACCAGGATTGCATCTACTCCGGGGTCGGCGCGAAGAATGTGGATAACCTCTGCAAACAGCTCCGGCGTGGCGTCCGCCTCGAGATCAACCGGGTTACCGCTTGGCCGCACTGCCCGCAGCGCTTCTTTGAGCGCGCTGGTCGTCGCCTCTCCAACCTGCGCAAGCTGTCCACCGCTCAACACCAGTCGATCGACCGCCAGCATGCCCGGTCCGATCCCGTTACACACAATCGCAAGCCGCTCGCCACGCAAACGGCGCATCCGCGTCAGCGTTTCGAGTGCTGCGAAGACTTCGTCGATCCGCTCGACCCGCAACACGCCGGCCCTGCGCAGCGCCGCATCGCAAACGATATCGCTGTTGGTCAGGCCGGCGGCGATCGCCTCCTCCGGATCCTGCGACCGCGGCACGCGCCGGCTCTTCATCACCACGACCAGCTTGCTGCGCGCCGCGGCGCGCAACGCCGACATCAGACGAGCTCCGGATTGCAGTTTCTCGAAATGGATCAGAATCGCGCGCGTGTTCCAGTCGCCTTCGAGATACTCGAGCACATCGGCGATATCGATATCGAGACTGTCACCCAGCGTCGTCAGGTGGGACAACCCCAGTCCGCGCCCTTTCGCCCAGTCCGCAACCGCCAGCCCGAGCATGGCCGACTGGCCGACATACGCGACGTCGCCATCCTCCACCATCGTGTGGCCGTAGCTGGCATTGAGGTCGTTTCGCGGTACTACCACACCCATGCAATTCGGCCCCATGATCCGAAGGTCGTGAGCGCGGGCAACCTCCCAGGTCGCCTCCTGCAAGGTCTTGCCACTCTCCAGGCGAAGACCGAGCAGGCTATGGGCAAATCCGATGGCTTCACCGAGCGCGCCGGATACCGCTGGTGCCGGTATCGACAGACCGCCCATTACGATCAGCACGGCGCGAACCCCTTTGCGGCCGAGTTCGTCGACGAGCTGCGGGATCGTCGAGGGCGGCGTACACACAATGGCCAGATCGGGGAATTGCGGCAAATCGGCAATTCGGGAATAACGCGGCAGACCGAGGACGGTGGCGCCGCCGCGGCGGTTGACCGCCATCAACGGGCCCGGAAATCCGGCTGCCTGGAGATTGCGCAGCACTGTGCCACCGAGGCTCGGGTTTAGCTCCGAAGCGCCAATGACGGCAATGGACTTCGGGTCGAAAAACCGCTGCATGTAGCGCGTGGTCATCGGAAGCGCTCCGTTGGGCGTTAACGTCTACCCGGGTTTCCGTGTGCGTGCCTTACATGCTGATCCATCTGGGCAGGAGCTTATCCGGGTGGCTCAATTCCCAACTTTAGCCTACGGCGGGGGCAGATTCCCCCACCGTCCCGGGCGCGCTGTCATTACTGCCGGCAAACCCCGCACGGCGCCCGTCATGGCGGCCCATCCACGACACTACAGAAAGCCTAATGCTTTGCGGCCTCGAGCACTTCGGTCAGAGGATCGCCGACCGCACCCGAGGGCGCCCGGATACGCAGGAAGGCGGACAAAGTCGGGGCAACGTCAACGGAGTACACCCTGCGTCCGACCGTCCGCGCCTGCAACCGCGCTCCAGCGAAAACGACGGGCACAAAAGTGTCGTAGTTCCACGGCGATCCGTGCGTTGCGGCAACGGTCAAACCATCGAAATCGTTGATGAACCAGTTTGGCTCGAACACGATATAGACATTCCCCGAGCGTTTGTTATGAAAGTTATTCATCACCGCGCGGTAAAGATGAGTATCGGGAAAACCACCGCGTGCCAACGCGCCGCTCGACACAGCGAGCGATACGCCAGGAAAAGCCGACAGTTCGTCTACAACTGCATTCTCGAGCGCCTCGATGTCGATCTGGTCGTTGTTCAGAACCTCGTCCGAAAAATAAACGTAGGGATGGTCATACGTCTCGATCAACTTGCCTTCAATGCCGAACTGCGTTCTCACCCGATCAATGGCTGCCTGCTTGTCCCAGGAATCGGGGTCGACGTACCCGGCTGGTATTCCCAGTGAATTCAGGTATCCGGGCGTGTCCGGGCCGCCATGGTCGGCCGACAGGACGATAAGCGTATTGTCGAGACCGACCTGCTCGTCCACGAATGCCAACAGCGCAGCGAGTGTGCGATCAAGATGAAGAATGTTGTCCTCCGCCTCGAGGCTCGAAGGGCCAAATATATGACCGACATAATCGGTCGAGGAAAAACTGACACTAAGCAGATCCGTGACTTCATCCTTGCCAAGCTGCTCCTCGACCAGGATCGTCCTGGCAAAATCGAGCACCAGTTCGTCACCGGCAGGGCTCAGCGTCAGCAATGTCGTGAAGTACTTGCCATCCGATGCGCCGTACGCATGCGGGAAAACGCGTCCGAACCCTCCGACATCGGTTTCCCATGCACGGTCGTCCGCCCCGCCAAACATGTAACTGTCTTTGTCATTGAGAAGATCCCAGGATTTTCCGGAATAGCGCTCCGTCGGACGTTTCGCATTGAACGCATCCACCCACGCCGGATAACGATCGTAATAGTAATTGCTGGTTACGAACTCGCCGCTGGCTTTCGAAAACCAGAACGCCTTGCCGGCATGTCCTGCCATGGATACGGCACCGCGATCCTTTACCGAAACAGCAAAGACCTTGCTCCGGCCACCGGTAGCACTGCGCAGCTCATCGCCAAAAGTCGTAACGAGTATCGCCGCGGGAGATCGTCCCTCGCTGCGGGCCGCGCGCTGGGTCGGGTCAATCTCCGAGCTGTCATCCACGTCCGCCCCGGCCGTCAGCAGCTTGTGGCGGGCATCCTCAATGTTGTACGTGGTCTGTCCGGTTTCCCGGTCGAACCACAGATTACCCACCATGCCGTGAACCGACGGATGCGTTCCCGTTGCCAGCGTGGTGTGGCCAACAATCGTCTCGGTGTTTGCATGGGCGTGGTGCGCATCGCGAAAAACCACACCGTCATCGAGAAGAAATCGCAAACCGCCCTCGCCGAGCCTGTCGTAATAACGGAACGGTAAATCGCCGCGCAGCTGGTCGATGGTAATTTGCAAAACCAGCTTCGGAGGATCTGGACGGTCTTTGGCAATTGCCTGAGACGCAAAACACACGGAAGCAGTAAAAAGCGCAAGTCCCGCGAAAGCCGCGCGCGACGTTGTTGCAGTAAGCATCATGACTCCTTTCATGAACAGACCGGGGTCGGATTGCCCCGAGAAAATAACATCAACGTGCGCCGCTTTCGCCGTCGGTGTGCGACGGCCTTATAGAATGGCGCGCCCGGCAGGGTGAGACGGCCCAGGCGAAGCACCGCTTCGCCCCGGCGAACGACCGGGGCCACAAGCCCCGGGCCGGCAGTCCAACGGGCACACTACTATTGCCGTCGCAATGCGACGGCCTTATAAAATGGCGCGCCCGGCAGGGTGAGACGGCAACGGCGAAGCACCGCTTCGCCCCGTCGAACGACCGGGGCCACAAGCCCCGGGCCGGCAGTCCAACGGGCACACTGCTATTGCCGTCGCAATGCGACGGCCTCATAAAATGGCGCGCCCGGCAGGGTGAGACGGCCCAGGCGAAGCACCGCTTCGCCCCGTCGAACGACCGGGGCCACAAGCCCCGGGCCGGCAGTCCAACGGGCGCACTACTATTGCCGTCGCAATGCGACGGCCTCATAAAATGGCGCGCCCGGCAGGACTCGAACCTGCAACCCTCGGGTTCGAAGCCCGATACTCTATCCAATTGAGCTACGGGCGCGACACGGTTGATTGTATGTGACTGGCATCCCTGCCTGAGCAATTTCCTTCTTCTCCAGCTCCTGCCCGTCCTCCCGCGGCGTCGCCGCAAACGGGGCTCACCCAATTGAGCTACGGGCGCGACACGGTTGATTGTATGTGACTGGCATCCCTGCCTGAGCAATTTCCTTCTTCTCCAGCTCCTGCCCGTCCTTCCCTGGCGGGCGTTCGCCCGCAAACGGGGCTCACCCAATTGAGCTACGGGCGCGACACGGTTGATTGTATGTGACTGGCATCCCTGCCTGAGCAATTTCCTTCTTCTCCAGCTCCTGCCCGTCCTTCCCTGGCCGGGCGTTCGCCCCGCAAACGGGGCTCACCCAATTGAGCTACGGGCGCGACACGGTTGATTGTATGTGACTGGCATCCCTGCCTGAGCAATTTCCTTCTTCTCCAGCTCCTGCCCGTCCTTCCCTGGCCGGGCGTTCGCCCCGGAATCAGGGTAGTGGCACGCAAGCGCCGAGCCCAACAATTGCAAATCCGTCGCTCGCCACCGCCATGACCATCGTGCCCTCGGGATCCATAATCGAAATGGTCCAGCCAGCGCCGTCGCGGATTTCGGACTCACCGTCTTCGATGCCGGAGAGAATCAGCTTGCCGTCCAGGGCTGCCTCCATGTGCTCAATTTTGGAGCTTTGCTCGGAGTCCACGCCCGCCCTGGTAATCGTCATGTTCTTGAAATCGATGTTCAGATGACTGAATCCGTCCACCTGGTCCGGCGTCACCGCCATACAGGCATTTGGCGCGTCGCATTCGAATAACTGGTGCACCGAGCACAGCAGCGGCGTCTTTCCGTCGAAAAAGCTCGCAGACGAAGCTATAGTAACCGTCGCCATCAGCGCCGTAAAAACAATCCCCTTAACTACTGACTTCATGCTGCTGACCTCCTAGCGGACGGTGTAGTTGCGCGCTTCCATACACGCGATAAATGCCCGGTTCCAGTTGCTGCGTTGACGCTGGTAATTCTCGGTCTCGCGGCGAGCCCAATCATCCCGCTGCTGGTTACTCTCAGCGCGTTTCATGCCACCGAGAAGACCCCCGCCGGCCGCGCCCGCTTTCAGACCCTTCTTGGTATTGCCGGAAAGCGCACCGACGGCACCGCCGAGCAACGCGCCACGCGCCGCGCCGCCAACTGCGCCGCCCTGCTGTTTTGGCGGTGCGGTCGTTGCCTGAGGCACCGCCATCGGATCGAAGCCGGTCCGGTCGCGCGCATCCCGTTGACACTGGAATTCGTCCTGATCCTGCTGGTCCTGGCTCTGACCCGCATTCGGAAATACGAACAATTCCTGCCCCTGAGCGAACGGAGTCAGAGCCAGGAACACTATCAAGCCCGTCAGTTTGTGCATAGCTGGCTCCTGAAAAATAAGCGTATTGCGATAATATTGCTGGGAAATCTGTCGGTTTGCCAAGAACCGACAAAGGCACTGTGGCAACACCCGGATAATACCCGCGTTACCTCGCCATCGGATTTTCAGCGGGCGCATCTGACGCACGCGATGGACATGGGCAGAGAGAGTTCCCAGCATCCGACTATCGGGAGCGACCCCAGCCCGGCAACGGCTCAGACAAACCGCATTACCAGGAACACCCCGACCATCGTGAAACCGATCGCGAGTTTTGCCGCCGCACCGATGATCAGGCCGAGCGTCGCCCCGACCCCGGCCCGGCTGGCCGCATGCAGGCCGCGCTGGGTCGAAAGCTCGCCGATGACCGCGCCGATAAACGGCCCGAGCAGTACGCCCGCGAGACCGAAGAAAATGCCGACAATGGCACCGATCGCGGCACCGATGACCGCGCGATTCGACGCGCCGTACCGTTTCGCACCGAATGCCCCGGCGATAAAGTCCACCAGGTAGGCCACCACCGTCAGTATGCCGAGCGCCGTCAGCGTACCGGCGCCAACATAGACGAAGTCCTCGGCCCAGGCAGCAAACAGCAGCCCTGCGAACAACAGTGGCGGCCCCGGCAGCGCCGGGAGCACCAGCCCCGCCAAACCGACCACGGTCAGAAGGATGGCCAGTACCCACAAAAGTATCGTCGTAGTCACAACCCTGCCCCGGGCATATGCCGCAAGCCTGCGAAGGACCTCATGGTATCGCGACCGAGATTGCGAGGAGCAATTGCGCCGCGAAATACAGCGGCAGCCCGAGCAGGCGATTGATAAACCCCGGAGCAACAAAGCGATCACGCGCGACAAACAGATCGGACACCCAGAACATGGCCGCACCGAGCACAATGATCGCGGCGGGAGCATGAATGTGCGTGGCGATGGCGGCTGCCAGCATCACGGTAATGACGACGATGTAGAAGCGCACCGCGACGTTCAGGCTTGCCGGCACCTGGCCTGCCAGCCAACGCCAGACCGCAAAACCGGGCACTGAAAGCAGCACGGCGGCGATCAGAAAAGCCGGCCAGTTCACGCCCCTGACCAGGAATGCCACGACAAACGCAATGTGCGCGGAGAGGAAAGCAATGATGCCCGCGCGAAATACCGCCGGGCGGTTTTTCGGGATTAACAGCACATCGCCGAACCATGACAACAACAACGCGACCAGCACCGCGACACCAAACGGCGTGGATGTGGCGCCAAGCACCAGCGCTACCCAGATGTAGACCGCCGCCGCGATGGGCTTGAACCACCATACGCCCGGCGCTGACTGGCGTTGCTCAGCCAACAGCAATCCGGCGAGCGCAAACCCTCCGATACTGAGCGGTATCGTCATATCCGCTGTCATGCCACCCCCCGCCAATGGCCTCGATTCCGGACCCGAGGATAACGCGGTCGCGCAAAATTCACCGGTTTTACCGGCCGCCGCGGCGAGATTTTTCAGGCGAGGACCGACGCAATCGCCGGATCTGGTCGAATAATTCTCTGCCCGGCATCAAAGAAAAACCACAATAAACATATTTTTCAATGTTTTAGACGGACTCAACGGGATCAGAGCGGTTTCCCGCGAAACAATATTGCGGTAAGTCAAGGTTGTTTTTGGTGCACCGCAACATATAGTGGATATCGGGACCTGACGCTGACCGAACCGTCAGCGAGGAGGTAAGAAAATGACTCTCTATGTCTGGTTTTGGATCGTAACGCCAACGCTGTTGGCAACCTTTACGCTGGCGCTTCTGGCCAAGCGAAAAGTCAACCGGTGCAGAGATTTCCGTCTCTCGCACAGCGGCGGCACGTAACCAAAGCTCAATGGCCCCACTCCGGCCCCGCTTCGGCGGGGCCGATCTTTTCTGCAATCCCCGTATTGCCGATCACCGCTCATCGCAGCTCTGCGCGCGGCGCAACCGTCCAGGCCGGGCTCAGCTGCTGAGCCCCACCGCTGCCAGACTATCCGGCATGGATGAACTGTTGATTAGCCTTTTTGCAATGACGCTGTATTGCGCCGCCCCGTGGGTGCTGGCCGCGGCGCTGGAGCGACTGCTGGACTCGCTGTGAGCGCGCCAGCGGCCGCTGTGGTCGGCCTCCGGCGCCAGTTCTGGCGATCGTCTGCGTCCATTTCGGGCCGCTACCCGGGTATTATGTCAAAGAAATTCTGGGATACATGTCGCACTACCGAAGCAGGCTTCGTCTATAGTTAACGGCGACCCAGGCGGCCAGGATGCCACCAAGCTTGAGATTTTTCGCCCTCATAATCGCAGCTCTCTGCATATTTCTTGGAACCTGCAGCGAGCCGCCCCCCCTGACTGAGCAGATACAGTATCGCGGCACATTGCGCGTGATCACCCGCAACAGTCCGGTGACCTATTACATTGGCCCCGGTGGCCCAATGGGCCCTGAATACGAACTGGTCCGGGATTTTGCCGATGGCCTTGGCGTCAAACTCGAATTGATGGTGGCCGACAGCATCGAGGACATCGTCCCGGCAGTCGAAAGCGGCCAGGCAGACATGGCCGCGGCCGGGCTGGCCATCACAACGGGCCGCGGTCAGCAGGTGGCGTTCGGCCCGGCTTACGATGAAGTCAGCGAGCACCTCATATACAAACTGAATACAGGTCGCCCGAGGACCCTTGACGACGTCGTCGGCGCACGGCTCGAGGTCGCCGCCGGCAGCAATCATGCCGAAACCCTCGAACGGTTGCGCGACACCCACCCCGACCTTGTCTGGATAGAAAACCCGGTAGCGGAAAACGAGGAGTTGCTGGTCGCCGTTTCCACCGGCGAGATCGACTACACGCTGGCCGATTCCAACGAATTCGCGGTCAGCCAGCTATTTCACCCGGAACTGCGAATCGCGCTCGACCTGGAAAAAGACCGCCGCCTGGCCTGGGCCTTCGTCAAACAGCGCGACCAGAGCCTCGTCGCAGCCGCGCGCCGATACTTCGACCGAGTCCACGAGTCCGGCATGATGACCGATCTCAGGGAGCGATATTTCGGTCATGCTCAGGATTTCGATTATGTCGGCACCCGCGCATTCCTGCGCGACATCAACCGTAAACTCCCCCAGTACCGCTACCTGTTCGAACAGGCCGCGCAATCGTCCGGGGTCAACTGGCGATTGCTAGCGGCGATCGGTTACCAGGAGTCGCACTGGAACCCGACTGCAACCTCGCCGACCGGCGTGCGCGGCATGATGATGCTGACCGAGGCAACCGCGGGCCAGCTCGGTATCGAGGACCGTCTCGACCCGAACCAGAGCATCGTCGGCGGGGCACATTATTTTGTGCGCGTCAAAGGCAAAATTCCCGAGCGCATAGCCGAACCGGACCGCACTTTCATGGCACTGGCGGCATACAACGTCGGCTTTGGCCACCTTGAGGACGCGCGCATCATTACCCAGATTCGCGGCGGCAACCCGGACGAATGGCTCGAGGTCCGTGACAACCTCCCGCTGCTGGCCGAGAAAAAATGGTATTCGCGGGTCAAGCGCGGCTATGCGCGCGGCTGGGAACCGGTCAATTACGTCGATAACATACGCAACTACCTGAGCATCCTCGAGTGGAAAGTTCCCGATGGACGGATCAAACAGGCCAGCCGAAACAGCGAGACCGTTGCTCCTCTGAGTAGCGATACCGGCTAGCCGATATACCCGCGCGCGAAGAGCACTCGGAACAATCCCGCACCCGTTTCGTCAGAGCCCATCCAGACCAGCGTTTTTGCTGCGCCGCAACGCAGTTTCAGGCGTGCCCGGACAGCCTTTGCCAATCCTTGCACTTCCTTGCATAAAGAGCGTAGGCTTACCCCGATATGGGTCTTTCGACCCTAGCAATACCGCTATAAAAAATCTTAAGGAGCGAATCCATGCGGATGTGGTACTTGCCAGCGCTGGCGGTTTCGGCGCTTGTTTTAGGGGGATGCGACACCGACGGCGATACCGGCGTCAATGTCGAGCAAAAACCGAACAGTGGTTTTGTCGTGCGTTACGTTCCGACACTGCAAAGTCGCGACCAGGTTCCGTATCCCAACGATATCTTTCTTGCGGGCAGCACGGACGGGACCTTGAACATTCCCGGTACGCTGTCGGGCACCGGCAGCGGCGGCGTCAACCTGCCGTTCGTCAACCAGATGGACGGTTACTCGGTCAATGCGACCGCCAAAGTGACATTCTCCGGCCCGGTCGACGTCACCTCCATAGTGCCCTACCTGCCATCGGGACCGGCTGATCCGACACCGGCAATTCCGAACCCTAACCTGTTCATCCTCGACACCAACCAGGGATTACCATTGATTCCGCTGGTACCGGGTGTCACGGACGCTATCGCGCAGTACACCTACCGCCTTTCGGCGGCCAGCGATGCCAATGGAGAAATACTGGAGATCGTGCCGTTGGTACCGTTGAATCCCGATACCACGTACGCGTTCTATACGATATCGGGAATTCTCGATACTTCGGGAAATGTCCTGACCGCGGACAACCAGTTCGCCCAGATACGCGATGCCTACCTGGCCGGCGAAACGCTTGACAACTCCGCGCTCGAATCCCTCAAGAATCAGGCAGTCGGACCATTGCTCGATGCCGCGATCGGCCTGCTTGGCATTCCGGGACCGGCGATTGCCTGCGCCTGGAGCGCATCGACGTTGTCGATCAGCGACAGCCTCGAGTACGTCAGTGAAAATGCCACGCCGCAGGCTATTGCGGCGCAATTCACCGGGCTCGACACCAGCGATGCCAACCCGGCGCTGCCCGGCATCGCCGATATCTACTCGGGATTCCTCGAGTCCCCTTACTATCTGGACGCACAGAACCCCTATGGCCGTGGCTGGCTCGGTGCGGGTGATACCAATCTGACCCGATTCAATCCGATCCCGGTGGCGACCTCGACCCAGCGTTTCCCGTTGCTCGCAACCGTCCCGAACGCCAACAGTGGCCAGGCGAAACCGGCGGAAGGCTGGCCGGTGCTGATTTATCAGCACGGCATTACCAGCAACCGGACTACCGCGCTGGCTATCGCAGATTCCTACGCACAGGCTGGATTTGTCGTGCTGGCGATCGACCTGCCGCTGCACGGCGTCCTCTGCCCGACCGATAACCTGGCGTGCAATCCGTTCCTGGTCCCGCCGGGCAACGCTGCGGATATCGTCGAGCGTACGTTCTATCTCGATTTGTTCAACAATTCGACATTTGAGCAAGTGCCGGACGGCATCATCGATAACGGCGCTCAGGGACTGGTCGTCAGCCTCACCAACCCGATCGTGGGACGTGATTTCCTGCGCCAGGGTGCGGCCGACATGATTACTTTGACCAGGAGCATCCCGCTTCTCGATCTGGACGGGGACCAGGCCCCAGATCTCGACGCGAGCCGCGTTCATGTACTGGCCGTCTCACTTGGAACCTATGTCGCAAGCCAGTTCCTCGGTGTCGATGACAGCATTGTTTCCGCGACTATGTCGCACCCCGGCGGATCCGCCAGCGATAGTCTTTTCACCAGCCCGGAAGCCAAGGTTTTTGGTGTACCGCTCCAACAGGGCCTCGCCGGCAACGGCATTGTCCCGGGAACGCTCAATTACGACCAGTGGGTACGCGACTATCAGACGGTGATGGACGCAGGTGACCCGCTCTCCTATGCTGCGGCAGCCGCGGCCGGAACGCCGATTAACGCCCACCTGGTTTTCTTCGACCAGGCTGTCATAAATAGCGCAACGGACAACTGGTCGCGCGCCGCCGGTTTGGTAGCGGCTGGAGCGCCCGGCACCGCCGACCCCACGGGAGTCCGCGCGCTTGTCAGCTTCGATCAGGGCGGGCATGCCTCGATCCTGGACCCAAGTGCCGAGGTGAGGGATGTCGATTCCGGCGATGTGCTGTCACCGCCCAATCCGCTGGTGACGGTTGAGATGCAGACACAGGCGGTCTCTTTCTCGGTAACCAGCGGGACTCAGCTGCCGATTACCTGCACCGGAAGCGATTGCTGAAGTAGCGAGTTACTGCAAATCAGAAGGGCGGCCCCAGGCCGCCCTTTTTTTGTTCTCAGAACGTGAGATTGAGTTACATCGGGTGATGTCGTCACTGCATGGAGGCCGGGCACAAGCCAATAATTGCAGCAAGTTTCATGCGATGAAAACATGCACTCGCCAGATTCCGACTCCAGCACGGTGACAACAATAGTCGCCCGCGCAGGCTCAACGCCGCGCGCGGAAAAAGGTTTTTAGCAGCGCCGCGCTTTCGTCAGCAAGCAGTCCACTCTCGACCTCGAGCCTGTGGTTGAGTTCCTCGCTGCGAACGAGATCGAAAACCGAGCCGGCTGCCCCGGTGCGCGGATCGCTGGCGCCAAATACCAGGCGCTCGATGCGAGCATGGACCATGGCCCCGGCGCACATCGGGCAGGGCTCGAGCGTAACGTAGAGCGTCGAGCCGGGCAGGCGGTAGTTTTCGACGCTTGCCGCAGCACCTCGCAATGCCACGATTTCCGCATGGGCGGTCGGATCGCAACTGGAAATGGGTTGATTGAATCCCTCAGCGACAATCTCGCCATTCTTCACCAGAACCGCGCCGACCGGCACCTCGCCCTCCGCCTCGGCAGCGCGCGCCAGTTCCAGCGCACGTTGCATGAACACGATGTCGGCGTCAGTCGTCATTAAAACTCAAGTTCTCCAATCGATTCACCGGCACCTGAATCCGCAGAAAAAACCAGTGACCGTTGTGCCGGTGCGTCAAGACCGATCCGACCCAGTTGTACAAAAGCGTGCCGGATCGAACTCAGGACGCGTTCTTCGTGCGGAACAACAGTATGCCAATATTTTTCAATGCCCGGCCTGACGTTCCGCGCCAGGCCTTCCCCAGCGCCACAGTGGAGCACCGGATCGGGCTGCCTGCCGTGGAAGTATCCACACCGTCTGCATCGCTGCGCCATCTAAACTGAGGGCGTTGTTTCAGGTCGATGCGGAATACCCGTCCAGCCCTGCCTGTTTCCGAACTGTGCGCCGGGATTGCCGCGCCGAACCTTTTCTCGAGGCGGGCCCGAGCTCTGCTGCTCAGACCGCAGCAAGTCCTCAGCCGCTGCGCGACTACCCGGCGCCCTGAGGCCAGGCGCATTTCGCCTGGCTCGACGTAGTGCGTTATGCTCTTTACTGTGCCTTTCCGCCACAACAATCAAAATCAACGACCAATAGCCCGGCCGACAAGCCCCCCCCGAGCGATTCGGGTAGGCAGGCAACCGCATGCGATGGTGCCGTAACGCAGGCAGCGAAGCGGTCGATGGCCCGACTCCGGGCCGGCTACGCGGAACACGCGTCTCCCTATACCCCTGTTTCTTTGCTCTTCGTCAAACCCCATGGGAAAAAATGAATCAGCCGATCACGCAAAAAAAATTGCGCAGAAGCCGGTCAGTTTTGGCGGCTTTGTCAGCCCTGTTCGCTTTGCCGTTCTGCATTGTACCGGCCGTTTCCACGGCTTCAGGTGAAATTGCGACGCTGGAGCAACGCGTTACCGACCTCAAAAGGGAACTTGCCGAGGCAGAGCGCGATCTCGACGCCGCGCTTGCTGCGGAGGCGATGCCGGATGTACAGGCGGAACTGGTCAGCACCGAAATATCGGCTGTGGAGGAAGAGGTATCCGACGACATTCGATTCGGCCCTGTCACCGTCGGCGGCGCAATGCGTGTGAACTACATCCTGGGCGACTACGAGGGTGGCAGTCCCGGCCCGTCGCGCGGCAGCGACGGCGGCAATTTCGAACTGGACACGTTTCGGGTCAACATGTCGCTGGATCAGGGCCCGTTGATCGGCAAGCTCGAATATCGCTGGTACAACGGCTACAACTTCATTCACACCGGCTGGGTCGGATACCAGTTCGACGACGATAGCCAGTTGCAGGCAGGAGTCACCCGCGTACCTTTCGGCGCAGGGCCTTACGGTGTATCGCAAAGCTGGTTTTTCGACCAGCATTACTATGTCGGGCTTTCCGACGATGCCGATCTCGGATTCAAGTACGTGACCGGGCTCGGCAAGTGGAATTTCGATTTCGCCTATTTCATCAGCAGCGAGGGCGACTGGAACGGCGCCAGCAACGACAGCGCACGCTATGGCTACGACGCAGTCAAATGGCGTTCCGGACTCGACGAAAACGGCAATGTCATCGCCGCGCCGGTCAACGGCTATTCGGAGCGCAATCAGTTAAACGCACGCGTGATACACGGTTTCGGCGACGGCGCGACATCGACTGATCTGGGTCTGTCGCTGCAGTACGGCCAACTCGATGGTCGCAGGGTCGACGACGGCCATCATTGGGCAGCGTCCGTCCACATGGTCAACCAGATCGGCAACATCAAACTGGCCAGCCAGATTACGCGTTACGCGTTCGATATCGACGATGACAACCCACTAGGCACCGACGAACTGGTCCCGATGGGCGCTTATGACTTCGCGTGGCCAGTCGCCGCGGACGCCTGGCTGCCGGCGGTCTCTCTCAGTTACACATACAACACGCCGTACATCGGCTGGCTCGACTACATCGTGCCGTATATCGAGTACAGCAACATCGTGAAAACCGAGGACGATTTCAACGACAGTGCGCTGGTCACGCTGGGTGCCGCATGGGCCAATCGCGGCTGGTACATCTACAGCGAACTCGCCTATTCGAACGGTAATTATTTTGTCGGCGATGAGGGCGACGATTACGTCAATATCTTCGAGGGCGTGGGCGACTTCGGTGTAAACGGCAACAATCGCTGGAACTATCGACTGAATATCAACTTCGGCTACTACTTCTGACAATCGGGAAAAAAACAGAGGCGCAGGGACAGCAACGAACAATACCAATTGCCTGCTCAGTCCCTCCAACCAAAAACGGGAGAAACCATGCGTAACTGGGTCGTGAAAAACAAGGCGGGCAACAAGATCATCGACCTTAACCCAATCGTTTTCGGCGTGTCCGCCGGCATCATAGTGGTATTCGTCGCGTTGAGCCTGATCTTTCTCGATCAGATGAGTGTTGTCTTCAGCACAACCCAGGCCTGGATCGCAAACAAAACGGGCTGGATTTTTGTGCTTGGCACCAACATCATCCTCGGCTATTGCTTGTACATGATGTTCGGTCGCTTTGCCGGCATCCGGCTTGGCGGACCCGACGCAAAACCAGACTTCACGCTCATCGGCTGGTTTGCAATGCTGTTCAGCGCTGGCATGGGTATCGGTCTGCTGTTCTACAGTGTCGCCGAACCGATGTATCACCTGATTACACCGCCGCATGGCGAGCAACCGGGCACACCGGCCGCCTATGAGGATGCGATGATCACGACATTCCTGCATTGGGGCCTGCATGCGTGGGCCGTCTATGCACTGGTCGGACTCGCGCTTGCGTTTTTCGCTTTCAACCGCAATCTCCCGTTCAGCATCCGGGTGATTTTCGAACCGATCCTCGGTGATCGCATCAATGGCCCTTGGGGACATGCGATCGACATCCTCGCGACGGTCGCGACATTATTCGGAGTCGCAACCTCGCTCGGACTCGGTGTCAGCCAGGTCAATGCCGGACTCAATCACATCTTCGATGTGCCACAGAGCCCGACAGTCCAGATAATGCTAATCGCGATTATCACCGCGATCGCCACGGTATCGGTCGTAGCCGGGCTTGATGCCGGCATTCGCCGGCTCTCCGAGATCAACATGTTCGCCGCTGGCACTCTATTGCTATTCGTCTTGTTGATGGGGCCGACCTTGTTCGTTCTGAACGGCTTCGTGCAGAACGTCGGAGATTACCTGAACGAGTTTTTCGCGCTGGCATTCTGGAATGAAACGTACACCGGCGGAAGCTGGCAAAACGGCTGGACCGTATTCTACTGGGGCTGGTGGATTGCCTGGTCGCCGTTCGTCGGGCTTTTCATCGCGCGCATCTCCCGTGGCCGCACGATCCGCGAGTTCATCATGGGAGTGCTCTTCGTCCCGACGTTGCTGACCTTCCTGTGGATTACGATCTTCGGCGGCAGTGCGATGTACTTCGAGTTGTTCGATGGCGGCGGCATCGCCGCCGCGGTCGAAGCGGATCTTGCCAACTCCTTGTTCGTCTTTCTCGACCGCCTGCCTCTGAGTGTCCTGACCGGGTCACTGGCTACCGTCATCGCCACCGTCGCCGGTGTTATCGCTCTGCTGGTGATCATCACGTTTTTTGTTACGTCGTCCGACTCCGGGTCGCTGGTCATCGACATCATTACGGCGGGCGGAAAGAAGGATCCACCGGTTGCCCAGCGCATTTTCTGGGCGGTCAGCGAAGGCGGCGTCGCGGCGGCTTTGCTGGTTGGCGGCGGACTGACCGCGCTCCAGACCGCAGCGATTACAACAGGATTACCCTTTGCTCTGTTGCTGTTGGTGATGATTTACAGTCTGCAAAAGGCTCTCGCCGAATACGAACGGGCCGGTATGGGCACGCTCAATACGGAATCCGTGCCGGACAACAGTGTCATCGCCGATGGCTAAACGCTGACGCCGAAACCGCCCGCGAGCGCGGATAAGGGGCAGCCAGTTGAAACAGCAACCGATTGCGCTATGCTGCGGACAGCGCCGCGCGGATAAGCGGAATATTCCGGTATGACGCCTACGATATTGATCCTGATCCTTGGATTCGCACTACTCCTTGCCGGCTCCGGACTGCTCGGCACATTGCTTGGCGTACGCGCTACGCTGGAGTCGTTCAGCAACATCGAGATCGGCGCGATCATGGCCAGCTATTATGCCGGCTACATCCTTGGTACCCGCCTGGCACCAAGGATGATCCGAAACGTGGGTCACATCCGGACGTTTGCGGCAACCGCCGCGATCGTCGCCGTGACCTGTCTTAGCTACGGCCTCGTCGTAGCGCCATTACCCTGGCTCGTATTGAGGCTCGTAAACGGCGCATGCATCGTCGGGCTATACATGGTGGTCGAGAGCTGGCTCAACGCGCAATGCATCGGTCCGGTGCGAGGGCGTGTGTTCGCCATTTACATGATGACCACGCTGGCCGCGCTCGGCGTCGGCCAGTTTCTGTTACCACTGTACGACACTCAGGACCTGACACTTTTTGTGATCGCCGCCATCCTGATCGCGATCGGTCTGGTGCCGGTGGCGGTCACACGAGTGACCGAACCGCGGATCGAAACCCATGCGCCTGTGCATCTAATCCAATTGCTGCATATCTCTCCACTCGGCGTGGTCGGCACCGTGTGCGCTGGTATCGTCGGCGGTGCGTTCTGGGGCATGGCGGCAGTGTTCGGCGGAAGACTGAATCTCGCCGAGGCGGACATTGCCATGCTGATCAGCGCAACGATACTTGGCGGCGCCATTCTGCAATGGCCGATCGGTCATCTATCGGATCGTTACGACCGCCGCAGTGTGCTTATCCTTACGAGCCTCGCGGTTGCCATCGCAGCTGCCGTGAGCGCGTTCATCGTGATGAGGGATCTGCCGGGACTCGTGGTATCCGCTTTCGTCTATGGCGGGCTTATGTTCTCGCTCTACAGCATCAGCGTTGCACATACGAACGATCACATCGAACGGGAGCAGGTGCTCGAGGCGACGCGCGGTCTGCTACTCGTTTATGGGCTCGGTGCGTTGTCGGGGCCGCTGCTGGTCGGTATCGCGATGGACAGGCTGGGGCCGGTGGGATTGCCGCTGGTCTCGACCGCGGTTGCGACGCTGTTGGCGCTCTACGGACTGTATCGGACATTGCGACGCGGCCCGCCGCCCTCAGAAGAACAAAGCGACTTCGTGCCAATGGTGCGGACGACGCCGGTGGCGCTAGAGATGTACCCGGAAGCGGAAGCGGAACCAGAAACAGCCCAGCCGGTCAGCCCACGGCAACGAGAGGCTGGCGATCCGGCGGATTGAGACGCAATACACCCCGCTGCAGAACGGCATGGACGCCATGCACGGCGATAGGTTCGAGGGTCGCTGCGACATCGACCCGCTTTCGATCGCAACATTTCAAGCCCGGTCCGGCGTTCCGCGACAAGCCTTCCCCAGCGCAGGAAGGGAATGCCGGAGCGGCTGCCGGGCGTCCGGCTCGGATCGCCTCGGGTCATTCCCACTCGATAGTGGCTGGCGGTTTTCCGGAAATGTCGTAGGTCACCCGCGAGATACCATCTATTTCATTGATGATCCTGCGTGAAACATGATCGAGGAAGTCGTATGGCAAATGGGACCAGTGCGCGGTCATGAAATCGACCGTCTCGACCGCGCGCAATGCAATCACGTAGTCGTAGCGTCGTCCGTCGCCCATCACACCGACGCTGCGGACCGGCAGGAACACCGCGAATGCCTGGCTGACCGTGTCGTACAGATCCCACTTACGCAGCTCGTTGATGAAAATGTCGTCGGCGAGCTGCAACGGTTTGACGAATTCAGGCCGGACTTCGCCGAGGATGCGAACACCGAGACCCGGGCCGGGGAACGGATGGCGGTAAACCATCTGGTGCGGCAGACCCAGCTCGAGACCGATGCGGCGCACTTCGTCCTTGAACAACTCACGCAGCGGCTCGACCAGTTTCAGTGTCATCGTCTCCGGCAATCCGCCGACGTTGTGATGCGACTTTATTACGTGGGCCTTGCCGGTCTTTGCCCCGGCCGACTCGATGACATCGGGATAGATTGTGCCCTGCGCAAGCCACGCGACATCGCGTAATTTCTCCGCTTCTTCGTCAAAAATGTCAATGAACAATCCGCCGATGACTTTGCGTTTTTCCTCCGGGTCGCTGATGCCTTCGAGCGCGCCGAGAAAGCGGTCGCCCGCATCGACACGAATCACCTTGATGCCGAAGTGCTCGGCGAACGTCGCCATGACCTGGTCGCCCTCGTGGTGGCGCAACAGGCCATTGTCGACAAACACACAGGTTAGCTGGTCACCGATCGCGCGATGCAACAGTGCCGCGACCACCGACGAATCGACGCCGCCGGACAACCCCAGCAACACCTTGTCTCCACCGACCTTTTCACGCACGCTCGCGATGCTGTCGGCAACGATATTGCCGGGCGTCCAGTCATTGCCGCAGCCGCAAACATCGTGCAGAAACCGTTCGAGTATGCGCGTGCCCTGCCTGGTGTGGGTGACTTCCGGGTGGAACTGCAAACCGTAGAAACGCCGGCCCTCGTCCGCCATGCCGGCAAGCGGAGCGCTGTCGGTGCTCGCGATCGTTACAAAGCCCTCGGGCAGGCGCTCGACCCGATCGCCGTGACTCATCCAAACATCGAGCAGACCGCGGCCCGCATCATCGAGATCGTCCTCGATGTCGTCGAGCAATGCCGAGCTGGCATCGACCCGCACCCGCGCGTAGCCGAATTCGCGGTGCGCCGAAGTGGCAACCTCACCGCCCAGTTTGTCCGCCATCGTCTGCATGCCGTAACAGATACCGAGCACCGGCACGCCCAGATCGAACACCGCAGCATCGACATCCGGTGTGGCGTCGAGCGTTACCGATTCCGGTCCGCCCGACAGGATGACTCCGTTTGCTGCAAAATCGCGAATACCGGCCTCACCGAGATCCCAGCCGTGAATTTCGCAGTAGACGCCGGCCTCGCGAACCCGGCGTGCGATCAACTGAGTGTACTGGGAGCCGAAATCCAGAATCAGAATGCGTTCAGCGTGTATGTCCTGCACGGCTAGGTCTCTTTCGCCTCTCGGCGGTCAGGAATTTGCGGCGGTCGCCGCCGTTCAGTCGAGGCGGTAATTGGGCGCTTCTTTGGTGATCGTGACGTCGTGCACGTGACTCTCGCGCATGCCCGAACCGGTAATCCGCACGAAGGTCGGCTTGGTGCGCAGTTCCTCGATATCGTGACAACCGGTGTAACCCATCGCGGCGCGCAATCCGCCGGCCATCTGGTGGACGATGGTCAACAGGCTGCCCTTGTACGGGACACGCCCCTCGATGCCCTCCGGAACCAGTTTCTCGAGTTCTTCGGTGGCGTCCTGGAAATAACGATCTTTTGAGCCGTGCTTTTGTGACATCGCGCCGAGCGAACCCATGCCGCGGTAACTCTTGTAGGAACGGCCCTGGTACAACTCGACCTCGCCCGGAGACTCTTCGGTGCCGGCGAACAAACCGCCAATCATCACCGCATGCGCGCCAGCCACGATGGCTTTCGCGACGTCGCCGGAATAGCGAATGCCGCCATCCGAAATTACCGGGATGCCGCTGTCCGCAAGCTCCGCGGCGATTCCGGCAACGGCGCTGATCTGCGGCACCCCTACTCCGGCCACCACGCGGGTCGTGCAGATCGAGCCGGGCCCGATACCTACTTTCACCGCATCCGCGCCGGCGTCTACCAGCGCCCTTGCCGCCTGCGGTGTAACGATATTGCCGCCGATAACCGGAAGATCGGTAAACGCCTGCTTGATCCTGCTGACCCGATCCAGCACGCCCTTGCTGTGACCGTGCGAGGTATCGACCACGATGACATCGACGCCGGCTTCGACCAGGGCCTCGACGCGCTCATCCGTGCCGGCACCGGTGCCCACGGCCGCGCCCACTCGCAGTGCGCCGCGGTCATCCTTGCAGGCGAGCGGAAAATCGGTCGCTTTCTGGAAATCCTTGGCGGTAATCATCCCGCGCAGCCGGAACGAGTCGTCGATCACCAGGACTTTTTCGATGCGATGCTTGTGCAGCAGCATCAGGACTTCGTCTTTGTCAGCGCCTTCCTTGACCGTGACCAGCCGCTCTTTCGGCGTCATGACCGCAGACACGGGTGAATCGAGCTGGGTCTCATAGCGCAAATCGCGGTTGGTGACGATGCCGACGAGATCCTCGCCCTCCACCACCGGCACACCCGAAATGTTCTTCTCCTGCGTCAGCAGCATCACTTCGCGAATTGTGCGGTCCGGGGAAACGGTGATCGGATCGCTGATGACCCCGCTCTCGTATTTCTTGACCCGACGAACCTCGCGCGCCTGCGCCTCGCCGGTCATGTTTTTGTGAATGATCCCGATGCCGCCTTCCTGGGCGAGGGTTATTGCCAGGCGCGATTCGGTAACGGTGTCCATCGCGGCGGAAAGCAGCGGCAGATGCAGCACGATATCCGCCGCCAGGCGGCTCGCGAGGGATACGTCGCGGGGCAGAATCTCGGAATAATCGGGCCGAAGTAGGACATCATCGAAGGTGAGGGCTTCTTCCCTGGCGATACGCATGGCCGCTCCTGCCGCTGATTGAGATAAACGGGCAATTTTACGCCCACACCAGACTGCGGTCCAGAAGGGCTGTGTGCGAAATTTGTATTCACGACCCTGGCGCGCGGCGGTTATGATCGCCGTCATGGTTGAGAAAACCGCCCAATATGCGTCTGCCGGGCGCGATGTCTACACCGTCTCCCGGCTCAATGCCGAGGCCCGCCTGCTACTGGAATCAGGTCTTCCGATGCTGTGGCTCGAGGGCGAGATGTCGAATCTCGCGCAACCGGCATCGGGTCACATGTATTTCAGCCTGAAAGACGCTCGCGCCCAGATTCGTTGCGCAATGTTCCGGCAACACAACCGCTATCTTGGCTTCTCGCCGCGCAACGGCCAGCACTTGCGGGTTCGTGCCCGGGTCAGCCTGTACGAGGCACGCGGGGAATTCCAGCTGATTGTCGAGCAAATGGAGGACGCCGGCGAAGGCGCGTTGCGGGCGCGTCTCGAGGCGCTAAAAGCCAAGCTCGCCGCGGAAGGACTGTTCGACGAGTCAGCAAAACTCGCGCTGCCCACGGTTCCGCAACGGATCGGTGTCGTAACCTCACCGAGCGGCGCCGCGATCCGCGACGTGCTCAACATACTTGGACGGCGTTTTCCTGCGGTGCCGGTCAGAATCTACCCCGTGCCCGTGCAGGGCGAAGAGGCGGCACCACGAATCGCTGCCGCGCTCGATCTTGCCACGAAGCGACGCGACTGCGACGTGATCATCGTCACCCGCGGCGGCGGTTCGCTGGAGGATTTGTGGGCATTCAACGAGGAAATCGTCGTGCGCGCCATTCATGCCTGCGACATTCCGCTGATCAGCGCGGTCGGCCATGAGGTCGATGTCACGTTGTCCGACCTGGCAGCCGATCTCCGCGCGCCTACGCCGTCGGGTGCCGCCGAGCTGGCGGTTCCCGATGCCGCCGCCTGGAGCGTGCAGCTGCGGCGGTCGGTGAGCCGCCTGCAGCAACTCGCCAGCCGTCGGATTGCGCGGGACAGCGAGAAAACAGCCTGGCTCGAAAAACGGCTGGATCAGCGCAACCCGCGCCGTGTTCTGCAGCAGAACGGGCAAACGCTCGACGAGTTCGAACGGCGCCTGCGGCGCGCGCAACGTCAGCTTATCGAAACCCGCGCGGCGCGGTTACGCGAGCAAACCGCTCATCTCGAACGGCTGTCGCCAGCTTCGGCAATCGAGCGCCGCGCTCAGGCACTGTCGGCGTACAGGCACAGGCTGATCGAGGCGGTAAGACGGCGGCTCGCGAACTCCGCCGCTGGCCATGCAAGCGCCGCGCGCGCCCTCCATGCGGTCAGTCCGCTGGCCACACTGGAGCGCGGCTATGCCATCGTATTCGATCCGCAGGGACGGGCGCTGCATTCGATCAGCAACATCGGGCAGGGCGATGCGCTGGATGTGCGCGTCGCCGATGGCAGTTTCGCCGCCACCGTCACGCAGATCGGAAAAAAACCGTGAATCGCGCCAGCACTGCCGTCTGTCTGCTCGTTACAATGACGCTGGGCGCGGCGGCAGCAGCGCGGGATCTGCCCGAATCGTCTCCGACTCCCGGCGGCATCGCGGTCGTCGATCTCGGACCCGCTGAACCGGCCGCGGCCATCCAGGCATTTTTCGGTGAGCGACGGGTCATGGTTACGCGGCATGACGGTCGCCTTTTCGCGATTGTCGGTATCGCGCTCGACCGCGAACCCGGCACAGCAACGTTGATACTCGGCCAACACGGGACAGCGACCGAAGTCGCGTTCGAAATCACTCCCCGGTCCTACGAGACGCAGCACATCACCGTCGCGAACCAGCGCCAGGTCGACCCCAACCCGGACGACCTCGAGAGAATCGGCAGCGAAAAAAAACGGGTCGATACAGCGCTCGGGGGATGGCGCGATGCAGCACCGCAATTGACACTGCAGTTGCCGGTCGATGGCCGCCGCAGCAGTGCCTTCGGTCTGCGCCGGTTTTTCAATGGCCAGCCGCGCCGGCCGCACAGCGGAATCGACATCGCGGCCGCTACCGGCACCCCGATACGCGCAGCCGCGACTGGTCGTATCGTGGAAACCGGCGACTTTTTCTTCAATGGAAACACCGTGTTCATCGACCACGGCCAGGGGCTGGTGACGATGTATTGCCACATGGACCGGATAGACGTCGCGGTGGGCGATACCATCACGCGCGGCGAAGTTATCGGTGCGGTCGGCAGCAGCGGTCGTGTCACCGGGCCGCATCTGCACTGGAGCGTCAGCCTGAACGGGGCAATGGTCGACCCGGACCTGCTGCTCGACAGCGCCGACGACCCGGGCTGACTTCGTCGCGGTCATATCGGCACATCGCGGCTCTGCGCGGCGTTGCCCTACTCGAAGAAGTCCGCGATGACCGGACGGAAACGATCCATATCGGCGAGGAAAGAATCATGGCCCTGGATCGAATCCAGCGCCTCGAAAAGGACCTCGCGTCCATCACGGCAGAGACCGTCCGCGATCTCGCGTTGCTGTTCCAGCGGAAACAAGAAATCGGTCGCGACGCCCATTACCAGCGCCCGCTTGACGTCAACCCGACGCAAACCCGCCGCGACCGAACCGCCATGCTCGGCCACATCGAACAGGTCCATTCCGCGTGACAGGTACAGATAGCAATTGGGGTCGAACTGGCCGGTAAATTTTGCCGCATGGGCCTCGAGATAGCTCTCCACCTCGAAGTCGATACAAAACGGGTCGCCGCTCTTGCGCTCTTCGGCTATTCGCTCGCGGCCGAATCGCTGCTGCCACTCGAGCGCCGAGCGATAGCTGATCATGCCGAGCTTGCGCGCGAGGCGCATTCCCATAACCGGCCCCGCGCCGAGCGGATAGTCGCCGCCCTGCCAGTGGGGGTCGCTGCGGATAATTTCACGCTGCAGAGAGCGCAGCGCGATCGCGAACGGAGTTGCCCGCGGCGCTGACGAAATCAGCACGAGGTTGTCGCTGTAGCCGGGAAACATCATCGCGAACGCCAGCGCAGTCATGCCGCCCATTGAGGGCCCGACGATACTGTGCAGCTTCCAGATACCAAGACAAGGCAATGCCATGTAGGCCGACTGCGCAATGTCCTCGACGGTAAGAACCGGGAACCTGAGCCGATAGGGCTGATCGGTTCCCGGGATGCAGGTGTCCGGTCCGGTTGAACCAAAACAACTGCCGAGAGAATTGAAGCAGATCACATAGTAACGATTGGTATCGATCGGTCGTGAAGGCCCGACCATTTCCTCCCACCAGCCCGGCGACGGGTCTTCCGGCGATGAGGTCACATGGGCGGACGGCGACAACCCGGTAAATATCAGAACGGCATTGTCACCGCGCTCATTGAGTTCGCCCCATGACTCGTAGGCAAGTTGCACCTGCTTCAGTTCACCGCCGCGATGCATATGCAAAGTCTGGGGCAACCGTATCGTTTTGCGCGCTGCGCTCATCGTCCGCGTCCGTTTCCGTTTCGATGGCAGAAAACCTGCATGCCCCGCCGCTCTGGCCTCGCCATGGCTAACGGCCCTTTTTCTTGATGTGTTGGATCATACGCCGCCGTTTTCGTTCCTGCCGCGGCGTCAGCTTGTTGCGCCGCCCGGCAAACGGATTTTCACCGGAGCGGAACTCCATCCGTACCGGGGTACCGAAAAGATTGAACGCCTCGCGAAAGGTCCGCGCCAGGTAGCGCTGATAGGATTGCGGCAGACGATCCACCTGGTTGCCGTGAACCACGATCACGGGCGGATTGCGTCCGCCCTGATGCGCATAGCGCAATTTTATTCTGCGCCCGTGGACGATTGGCGGCTGATGCTGTGTCACTGCCTTTTCCAGCACCCGGCTCAGGGCCGGTGTCGACAAATCGCTCATCGCCGCGGCAAAGGCCTGGTTGACCGAGGCAAACAACTCGCCTACGCCGCTGCCGTGCAATGCCGAGATAAAGTGCAGCCGCGCGAAATCGACGAACGGCAATTTGAGTTCGAGATCGCGGCGCACGTCGTCTCGCTGCTCCTGCTCGAGCCCGTCCCACTTGTTAACCGCCAGTACCAAAGCGCGGCCACGATCGATGACAAGACCGGTCAATGCCGCATCCTGATCGGTAACGCCTTCCTGACCGTCGTAAAGAACCACAACCACATTGGCGCGATCAATGGCCTGCAGTGTTTTCACCGCACTGAATTTCTCGACCGCCTCGCTAACCCGCGCGCGCCGGCGCAGCCCGGCGGTATCGATAAGCGTGTAACGCTGATCATCGCGTTCGAACGGAACGAAAACGCTGTCGCGGGTCGTCCCTGGCTCATCGAATGCGACCAGTCTTTCTTCGCCAAGTATGCGATTGATCAGCGTCGACTTGCCAACGTTCGGGCGACCGATTACCGCAACGCGGGTGCCTTCTGCGTCTGTCTCTTCGGCAACTTCCACAGCCGGCAGTTGGTCACAGATCGCATCCATCAACTCCGCAACGCGGTGGCCATGGCTGGCGGAAATTGCTACCGGATCACCCATACCGAGATCATAAAAGTCAGCGACGGCCATGTGCGCCGGACGACCCTCGGTCTTGTTCACCACCAGTCGGCAGGCCTTGCCGCTGCGGCGCACCAGGTCAGTGACCTGCTGGTCCGCCACGGTCATGCCCTCGCGGCCATCGACCATCAGCACCACGTAGTCGGCCTCCTCGAGGGCGCGCAGGGTCTGCCGCGCCATGGCTATGTCGATGCCGTTGGCATCTCCACTGAGACCGCCGGTGTCTACCACGACGTAGGGAAAAGGCCCGACCTTGCCAAAACCGTATTGACGATCACGGGTAAGCCCGGGCAGATCGGCCACCAGCGCGTCCCTGCTGCGGGTGAGAACGTTGAAGAGCGTCGACTTACCGACATTGGGTCGGCCAACGAGCGCGATGACGGGCAGCATGGAGTGGGCCTCGCGGCCTCAGCCGGTACCGAAGTCGGCGCGATAGGCCGACAGTCGCCCATCCTCGCTCAGCACAAGCAACGTTTCCCCCACGACGATCGGCGGGCTGACGATTGACTCACCCGGGCGGGTGCGTGCAATGAAGGAGCCGGTTTCGGCGTCCAGCCAGTGCAGGTAGCCCTCGAAGTCACCGACAACAACGCTGCGGCCATACGGCACCGGCGAGGTCAGCGTACGGAATTTGAGATCCTCCTGACGCCATGCCTGCGTGCCACTGCGGCGGGTCATTCCGATCACCACGCTGTCGCTGTCGGTCACATACACGTTGTTCCAGTCGACGCCGACACCGGCATAGCTGTCAATATCACGACTCCACAGAATCTGGCCCGATTCCAGCGCGAGGCTCACCGTTCGTCCGTGAAAACCGCTGATGTAGACATCGCCGCCAACCACCCAGACGTTGGCGTCAACATCCACCATCCGCTCGAGTTCGGTCCGGCCGCTCGGGGGAGTCAATGATATCTCCCAAATCGTCTGGCCATCGCGGAAGTTCAATGCCGCCACCTTGCCGTTGTCGAAACCGATCAGAATAATCTCACCGGCCACGATCGGCGACGCGTTTCCGCGCAAAGTCAAACGCGGCACATCGTGTTCGACTACCCAGATTTCCGAACCGTCGGCCACCGTCAGCGCTCGGGTGGTTCCGTCCACCGTACGCACGATCATCCGGTCGCCGCTGATTACCGGTGTCGCGAGCAATTCGCCGCCAAGGTTGACCCTCCAGCGCTCGCTGCCATCGAGCGCATCGAGCAGTACGACGTCGCCATCACTGGACCCGACTGCCAGCAACCCGCCGCCGATACCCGGACCGGCAGACAGCGGCAGGTCGGTATCCGCCGTCCAGATCCGTTTGCCGCCTTCAATCTGGAATGCCATTACCTTGCCCTTGCGCGATGCCGCGTAGGCATTGGTGCCGTCAGTGGAGACGATCAACCCGAGACGCAAACGCTCCGAGCCCGAACCTACTTTTGCCGCCCACGCCCGCTTTACCTTTAACGTGGTCTCGATGTCGGTCAGTTCAGTCGGGGGTTCCGCGTCTTCTTCCTTGCCGCCGAACAACGAGCAGCCCGCAAGGAGCAACAAACCCGCCAGCGTAGCAATGCGAATGGCGCTCATGAGGTGCCGTCGTCCGCCGCCGCGGTCTCCTGCGACGCGGGCGTCTCCGCAGCGGCCAGATCATCGAGTTTCATCTGCACATAGACCCGGTTTATGACACCGGCATCGCCCTGCGCGAGTGCTTCCTCGTAGGCAGAGCGCGCGCCGCTGTAGTCGCCACGAGCCACTGCAATGTCACCGCGCAGTTCAGCTATTCGCGCGGCAAAGGCGCCCGGGTCAACGCTGACGAGCGCCGCATCGGCATCGTCGAGGCGGTTTTGCTGCAGGCGGACACGCGCCAGCCGCAGCCGCCCGACCAGAGCAAGTCCGGCATCCGAGCTGTTGTTGATCACATAATCGAGCTCGGCAGCGGCCTCGTCGAGAAAACCGGCTTCGACATTCAGACTGGCCAGTGCCAACGCGCCCTGCTCATCATAGGGGGTGGCAGAATAACTGGCCTTGAGGCGCTGGCCGATATCGAGCGCCTGGTCACGTTCGGCAGCCACCAGTTCGCCTTTTTCTACCAGGCCGGCAAGCTGAGTGTACAGCGCGGATGCATCCTCGGCGCGCCGGATCACATAATTTTGCCAGGCGTTCCAGCCAACCAGCAGCGCGACACCAAGCACAATACCCGCGATCACCCAGCTGCCATTGTCCGACCACCAGTTACGAATTTTCTCAACCTGTTCTCTTTCCGAGAGGTACTCGTCCACTACCTGCTCCTGTAGCTAGTCTGTGCGATCGCCGTCTTGCGCGACCGTCCGATTCGAATTCATCAGTTTGCCAATATGCGAGGCAATCTCGTCCCACGCCACATCGACCTGCCCTTCATTGCCACGTAAAGGTTTGAGACCCGCGCGACACTGTTCCGCTTCCTCGTCGCCGATTACGATCGCCAGCCCCGCTCCGCTGCGATCGGCACGCCGGAACTGGGCCTTGAAACTGCCACCGCCGCAATTGACCTCGAGACGCAACCGCGGTATCGCATCGCGCAGTGTCTCGGCCAGCGGCAACCCGGCGCGCTCGGCCGTGTCGCCGACCAGCACCATGTAAACGTCCGGAATGGGATCGGCAAACGGGAACCCGGTTGCCTGTAGCAACGCCACGAGGCGCTCCACCCCGAGCGCCCATCCGATCGCCGGTGTGGACGACCCGCCGAGTTGCTCAACCAGCAGATCATAACGTCCGCCGGAACATACCGCACCCTGGGCACCGAGCTGATCGGTGAGCCACTCGAACACGGTCTTGCTGTAGTAGTCGAGGCCTCGCACCAGACGCGGATTGACACTGTAGTCGATTCCCGCAGCATCCAGAATAACGCGCAGGCCCTCGAAATGGATCCGCGACTCCTCGTCCAGGTGATCGGTAATCACTGGTGCATCAGCCACGACATCCGCCATCGCCGGATTCTTGCTATCAAGTATCCTCAGGGGATTGCTGTCCAGGCGGCGCCGGCTGTCATCGTCGAGAACATCGAGGTGATGCGAAAAATAGGCGACGAGTTTTTCCCGGTAGACCTGGCGCGCCGCAGGTGTACCGAGAGAATTCAGCTCGAGCCTGAGGTCTCTGAGACCCAGCTTCTGCCACAGCCGCGCGCTCATCAGAATCATTTCCGCATCGATATCCGGTCCCGCGAAACCCAGAGCCTCGACGTCGATCTGGTGAAATTGACGGTAACGACCTTTTTGCGGCCGCTCGTAACGAAACATCGGGCCCTTACACCACAAACGATGGCGCTGGTTGTGAATCAGGCCATTGCTGATTCCGGCGCGAACGATCCCGGCGGTCGCTTCCGGGCGCAGTGTAAGGCTGTCGCCACTGCGATCCTGGAAGGTATACATCTCCTTTTCGACGATATCCGTTACCTCTCCGATCGAACGCCGGAACAACTCCGTCCGCTCGACCACAGGCACGCGGATTTCACGATACCCGTAATCCTGCAACACACCACGCACCAGGTCCTCGACCTGCTGCCAGTGGGCGCTGTCCGGCGGCAACAGATCGTTCATGCCGCGAATTGGCTTGACCGTCGCGTTCACGTCGTCTGCCCCGCCAGGGCCCCGGCCGCACCGCGCCCGTCGATCACGAACCGGGCAACATTGCCACGGATGCGCTGCGGCGGAATCGTAAAATCCTCACCCCCAACCCGGACTTCGACCGCGCCTGCCAGCCCGAGAAAAACCCGAAGCGGCGGTTCGCCACTGACATTGCGGATCGATCCTGCCCGGCCCATGGCGTAGAGCAGACGGGCGCCGGTGGCATCGTAGACTTCGATCCACGAATCCTGCGAAAACGCGAAGGCGACGTCGAGGAGTACCGCATCGACCGGCGAAGCCACTGCCGGCGAACTCGCAACCGGTGGCGAACTCGGCGCCGATGCCGCCGGTGCGGTTGCCACTGACTGCGGCTGCGGCTGCGGCTGCGGCTGCGCGAGTTCGGGTTCGGGTTCGGGTTCGGGTTCGGGTTTGGATTCGACCACCGCCGGCGGCTTCGGCAGGCGCTTCTCCGGGTCGACGCTGGCGATCAGACTGCCGGCCACTACCGGCGTCGTCTCGAGCACGATGTCTTCACCGGGCGCCGGCGCGGCGGCCGATTCGACAGCAGGTTCACCCGACTTGTCCTTCAGCAAGAAAATCGCGATGGCGGCAACCGCAATCGCCAGCAACAACACCAGCATCCAGCCGCGGTGCTTTTTCTGAGTAAAGGCGAGGCTCTCATTAACAATGGGCAACCCTTGCGGTCGATCGTGATCGCGATGATAAAGCTCGACGAGTTCGTCCGCCGGCAAGCCCAGCCGCAAAGCATACTTGCGCAGATGGCCGCGGACGAAAACCGGTGCGCCCAGCTCGGCGAATTCCTCGGCTTCCAGATGCACCAGCACACCGGGGTCCAGCAACAGGTCGCTGGCAATCTTCTCGACAGGAATCGCCGCCGCCTCACGCGCCTCGCGAAGCCGGTCTCCGATCAGCAGTTGCTGCGGCGCGTCGTCGTGAGCCGCCTTATCCGGCATTGCTCTCCGACTCCAGCAGTCGCCGGGTCTGGACCGACCCGGGGAATTCGTTCTTCAACTGTGTGGCGTAGCGAGCTGCCGCCTCAGCGTTGCCCATCTCACGCTCGGACAGAAACCCCATCCAAAGCACGTCGGGCGTGGCCGAGGTCGTCTGCAAAAAGCGTTCGACAAATGCGCGTGTTTGCAGATAGTAGCCCTGCTCATAGGTCAGCGATGCCATTTGCAGCAGCGCCTCGACAAACCGCGGGTCAACCGCGAGCGCGCGGCGAAAGTACTGCTCCGCCTCCTCCTGACGGCTGTCTGCGCGCGCGCAGACTCCGGCGTTGGTGAATGCGGCGGCCGGCGTACTGTACAGCGGTGTCAGCGCGGCACGCTCGAAATAGACCTGGCCTTCCTTGCGCCGGCCCTGGCTGCATAAAAAGGCACCATAGGCATTGAGAACTTCCGGCGAGTCCTTTTCCAGGCGCAATGCCCGGCGGTAGTGCTCATCAGCTTTGTCGACTTCGCCGATGCGCTCGTACAACACGGCTATGGCCAGGTTCGTATCGGAGCGACTCGGGTCCTGTTCGAGGGCACGCTGAAACTTTTCCATCGCGCGCTCGAGCTTGCCCTGGCGCATATACTGAACACCAAGCTGGGTGTTGTAGAGCGCGGCGTCATCATCGCTCGCCTTGTTTGGCTTCGGGTTGTCAGTCGTCGCAATACAGCCGGCGATCGTCAACAGCACAGAGAGTACCCATAGTTTGCTCATGCCTGCACCGTCACCCCAATAAGTTTTTTGCCCAGCCGGACGCGCATTCGATCTTTGACCTTGCCCGCCAGTTGGCCGCATGCCGCGTCGATATCGTCGCCACGGGTCCTGCGTGTTGTTGCCAGCACTCCACCACCAAGCAAGCGCTCGCGAAAGCGGTCAATCACGTCGTCCGGTGAGCGTTGATAACGCGTGCCGGGAAACGGATTGAAAGGAATCAGGTTGACCTTGGCCGGACGATTACGCAGCAACCGGATCAGACGATCGGCATGTTCGCGACGGTCGTTCACGCCATCGAGCATCACATACTCGAACGTCACCTGGCGCGATGAGTATGCACTGGCATAACGCCAGCACGCATCGAGCAATCTCGCAATCGGATACCTGCGATTGATCGGTACCAATTCGTTTCGCAGCGCGTCGTCAGCTGCATGCAGAGAAACCGCCAGCGCGACATTGCAGTCATCCGCCAGTTTATCGATCCACGGAACGATTCCGGACGTCGACAGCGTGACCCGTCGCCGCGACAGTTCGAAACCGAAATCGTCAATCAGGATCTTCAGCGCCGGCACGACATTGCGATAGTTCGCAAGCGGTTCGCCCATGCCCATCAGCACCACATTCGTAATCGCACGGCGACCGTCGGGTCCGGGTTCCAGCATGCGTTTCGCAATCAACACCTGGCCTATGATTTCGGCGGCAGTCAGGTTGCGGTTGAACCCCTGCTGCGCGGTCGCACAGAATGAACAATCCATTGCGCACCCGACCTGGCTCGAAATACACAGCGTGCCGCGATTCGGCTCCGGGATGTATACCGTTTCGATACCCTGATGCTCGTCGGTGCGCAGGAACCACTTGACCGTACCGTCCTCCGAATCCTGCATCGCACCGACCTCGGGCAGGCGTATCTCGGCCGTCTGCGCGAGGCGCGCCCGCAGATCCTTGCTCAGATCCGTCATCGATTCGAAATCGTCGACGCCGCGGGCGTAGATCCACTTCATGACCTGGCGCGCACGGAAGGACTTCTCACCGAGCGCGGCGAAAAACGCGATCATGTCCTCCATCGGGAGTCCGAGCAGATTTGTGCGTGAATCGGTCATGGCAACAGGGGTTCGCGGGACGCCTACCGGGTCCGCGGACAGACTTCCGTTTCGCTGAAAAAGAAACCGATCTCGCGCGCCGCGGTATCAGCCGCATCCGACCCGTGGACGATGTTCTCTTCGATCGAATCGGCGAAATCGGCGCGAATCGTCCCCGCATCGGCCTCTTTCGGATTCGTTGCACCCATGATCTCGCGATTGCGATCGATCGCACCTTCACCCTCGAGAACCTGGACCACGACGGGCCCGGATGTCATGTAGGCGACGAGGTCGTCATAGAAGGGCCGCTCACGGTGAACTTCATAGAAGCTCTGGGCTTCGCGAAGATTTAGGTGCTTCATTTTAGCCGCGACAATACGCAAACCGGCATCCTCGAATCGCTTGTAAACCTCGCCGATGAGGTTTTTCTGCACGCCGTCGGGTTTGATAATTGAAAGCGTTCGCTCGATAGACATGGACAATCCTTGGGTTAAAGTCAGCCAGGCGGTCGTTCCCGCCGGAAATAAGCGAACCCCCGCAACAAGGCAGGGGCGGTTCTGAATCTGGAGTCAAACCGGGAGATTTTACGTCCGCCGCCCGGCGGCGGCAATCTGGCAGCGGATCAGATGTTGAAACTCTCGCCGCAACCACACTCGCCCTTGGCGTTCGGATTGCGAAACCTGAAAGCCTCGTTGAGACCATCCTTGACGAAATCGACCTCTGTGCCGTTTACCAAAGGCAGACTGGAATTGTCGACAATCAGTTTTACCCCGCGATCCTCGAAGACCACGTCTCCATCCTCGACCTGGTCCGCATAGTCGAGCTGATAGGCATACCCGGAGCACCCGGTCTTCTTGACGCCGACCCGCAAACCGACGCCATGCCCGCGCTTTTGCAGATAGCTGGCGACGCGATGTGCGGCGGATTCAGTCAGTTTCACGGTCATACGGTCCGGCTCCTCGTGGCTCGGTCACATCTGCGCGTCGCGGCGGTGCTTCTCCAAGCATCCGCGCAACGCATCTTCGGCAACAAGTATAACGCCCAGCTTTTCAACTGGCACGCCCAGCTCGGTTGCGAGGACATGCGGATCGAATAGCCCCGCCTCCGTGGCGGAACGGCCTTCCAGCCATTCGCAAATTCTCGAGGCCGACGCGATCGCCACCGGGCAACCATACGCCCTAAACCGTGCCGATACGATCATATTTTCTTGAAATTTAACAAAGAAATCTATTTTTGTACCGATCTCGCGACGCCCGGCCGTGGCCCGGACGACGTCGTCACCCGCCAGTTCGCCAACGTTGCGCGGATTGTGAAAATAGTCCGCAAACCGGCCCTCCGGCGCGACGGAGGGCATCACCCGGCAACCGCCCCGCTGGGCGAATGTCCGGCTCTGCGGGCATTCTCCGGCCATCCGGAGACCTCACGCAACCGCCCGAGCTTTTGCGCCACTATCGCCAGCGCGCGATCGATCTCATCGTCGGTGGTAAAGCGCCCGATACTAAAGCGAATCGAACTCTGCGCCATCTGGTCATCGCGGCCCAATGCCCGCAACACATACGAACCCTCATGGCTGGCGCTCGAGCAGGCCGAGCCGCTGGAAACGGCAAGTTCGCGCAACATGAACAACAGGCTCTCGCCCTCGACCCCTTCGAAACTGACGTTGAGAATTCCGGGAGCGCGACGCTCCGGGTGACCGTTGAGGTGCACGCCGCCGAGTTCGCTCAATCCGGTCCATAGCCTGTCCCGCAGTGCCGCAATTCGGGTCGCCTCGGGTTGCATTTCCTGCGCGGCGATTTCCAGCGCGGTCGCGAGGCCTACAATCTGGTGGGTCGCGAGCGTCCCGGGTCGCAGCCCCCCCTCCTGGCCGCCACCATGGACCACCGGCGAAAGGTTGCAGCGCGGCTCGGCACGCACGAACAGCACCCCGGCACCTTTAGGCCCATAGAACTTGTGCCCTGATATCGACATCAGGTCAATCGGCAACCTGGCCAGGTCGATGGGTAGCTTGCCCGCGCTCTGCGCCGCATCGACATGAAACAACACACATTTTTCATGGCAAACGGCACCGATCCGGGCAATGTCCTGGACGACGCCGATCTCGTTGTTCACATGCATCAGCGACACCAGTATCGTGTCGTCGCGAATCGCGTCCGCGACCTGGTTGGCCGTCACCTCGCCATCACGCCCTGGCACGAGATAGGTGATATCGAAACCTTCCTTCTCGAGCCATGCACAGGTATCCAGCACCGCCTTGTGCTCGGTGCGACTGGTAATAATGTGCTTGCCGTGATCGCGGTTGTAGCAGGCCGCTCCAATCAGACCCAGATTGTCGGATTCGGTCGCCCCCGAGGTCCACACGATTTCCTCAGGCCGACAGTTGAATACCGCCGCCACTTTGCTCCGCGCCGCCTCGACGACGCGGCCGGCAGCCCGCCCGGGACCATGCACCGAGGAGGGATTCGCATACACCCCGCCGCGCGTCAGGCACTCGCACATTGCGGCCGCGACCCGCGGATCGACCGGCGTGGTCGCCGCGTAGTCGAGGTAAATACAGTCGTTGTCGCTCATGTTCAGATTGTCCCGTCGACACCGCGGCAGATGCCGGCCGATCAGCGTTTTTTCGGTTGCTGAACGCTGGCAAGGATGCCGCGCAGTATGTTCACTTCATTCTGGTCGAGACCGATGCGCCCAAACAAGCGCCTGAGTCTCGAAACAAGCAGGCGAGGATTATCGGGATCGAGAAACCCTGTCTCCAGCAGCACCTGCTCGAGGTGCGTGTAGAAACGTTGGATCTCCGCATCGCTCGCCAGCGGAAATTCCGGATCCGGCGCTGCGACACCGTCCCCGCTCGCGGCGATCCACAGCTCGTAGGCCAGGATCTGAACCGCCATCGCCAGATTCAGCGAAGTGTAAACGGGATTCGCCGGAATGTGCATCAGCAGCCTGCAACGCTGCATTTCTTCATTGGTCAGACCCGATTTCTCGCGCCCGAATAACACCGCCACCGGCGTATAACCTGCGTTCTCGACCAGCGTCCGGGCGGCCTCGCGCGGCGTGGTCATCGGCCAGGCCAGGCTGCGCAGGCGCGCGCTGGCCCCAATCACCAGGCCGCAATCGGCAATGGCCTCGTCCAGAGTCTGGTGCACCTGAGCCGCGGCCAGGACATCGCCAGCGCCCGAGGCCCGTGCGCGCGCTTCGCCATCCGGGAAGTGGCGCGGCCGCAGCAGGCGCAAATCGGACAGCCCCATATTCTTCATGGCTCGGGCTACTGCCCCGATGTTTCCGGGATGGGTTGTTTCAACGAGAACGATACGCACGGCATCGAGTGGGCTGACTAAACTCATAAACTCTTCAATCCGAACGTTTGGGGGCATGTGCAAACCTGATATTCTAATGCGCCCTCGCCGTTGCGGTGCACTCAACGTCCTTTTCGGCGAATCATCGCCCCGCCTGGAGTATTAATTTTGGCCGCCCATCCGTTGTTGAACATTGCAGTGCGCGCAGCTCGCCGGGCCGGTGACGTTATCGTCCGCAGCCTCAATCGCTTGTCCTCGATCCAGATCGAGGCCAAGGCGCACAACGAGCTGGTAACCGAAGTCGACCGCGCGGCGGAACACGAGATCATCGAGACGATCCGCAGGAGTTATCCCGACCACAGTTTCCTTGGCGAGGAAACCGGCAGTCACGGCCACAGCGACTTCCAGTGGATTATCGATCCGCTCGACGGCACAACGAATTTCATCCACGGCTACCCGCAGTTCGCGGTCTCCATTGCGCTGAAGCAGCGCGGCCGACTCGAGCATGGCGTGATCTACGACCCTATGCGCCAGGAACTTTTCACCTCGTCGCGGGGGACGGGCGCGCAACTCGACGGCCGCCGTATTCGCGTCAGCGCACGCAAAGACCTCACCGGGGCACTGATTGGCACCGGATTTCCCTATCGCGCCAATGCCGTATGGATGGACGAATACCTGCAAATGATGAAAGCGGTGACGGAAAGCGTCGCCGGCATACGCCGTCCCGGCGCGGCCGCGCTGGACCTGGCATATGTCGCCGCGGGCCGCTTCGACGGGTTCTGGGAGCTCGGCCTGGCGCAATGGGATCTCGCCGCGGGCGTATTACTGGTGCGCGAGGCGGGCGGCCTGGTTTCAGACCTGAAGGGCGGCGAGGAGTACATGAAAACCGGCAACATTGTCGCCGGCAGCCCGAAGGTTTTTGCCGCACTGGTGCGGACACTGGCACCGCACGTCCCGGCGGATTTGCGCTAGGCCGAGACCTCGGGGCCAACTCGGCAGCGCCGGTTCGCAAGCAGAGGCAGCACAGTGTGAGCGGTTCTCGACAGCCAGTGCTTACCCCATGCTGAGGTCACGGCACGCCTGCGTCCGTGGCGGAGCAATGTGCGTCCGCGCTCTGGCAGTGCTGATCCTGAGCGGATCCGCAGCAACGGTGGCGCTGGCACACGACAGCAGCGACAGCCAAAGCAAACCCGCGCGCCACGCCGACTCCGCTGGTCCGCCGCAACTGCAGCCGGCCCCCGCCAATCCGGCACTACTCAGGCCCCCGCCAGCCGTGGCGCCGGCCGGCGGCCCGGCGACAGGCCAGGTACGGATCATCACGGAACTGGCGGGTGCGGCGATTCGTGTTGATGGCCACTATGTCGGCGACGCACCTGCGTTGCTGACGCTGACCAGCGGCATGCACATCATCGAACTGGTCGTGGACGGACACGCCCCATACGTTCGCGAAGTCACCATCGAGACCGGCAAGCGGGTCGCCCTGCGGGTGCCATAGCCGTACGCCCGGGCCGACGTTGACCCGGGCTGCAAACCCGAACCCGACACGTTGACCCATTCACACGCAGTGTAAAGCGCACAACGCAGCGGGCCGGACGCATTGCGCCCGGCCCCGCTGAAAAGCCGTATCGATGTGCGTGCGGCAAACCGCCACGCGACCCCTGCCGTCAGGTCACGGCACCATGCTCATCAGCGTCGTCACGTTTAACCGGCGCGGCAAGATCGGCAAGGCTGACATCGAGCTGCAACGCGGTGGCGCTGGCGACATAGATAGAGGAATAGGTACCGATCACGACGCCAACGATCAGCGCCTGCGAGAACGGTCGAATCGCCTCTCCGCCAAGCAGGAATAAAGCCAGCAGCACCAGCAATGTGGTTCCACTGGTAATCAGTGTGCGGCTCAACGTCTGATTGATCGAGTGATTCATGATCTCGGTCGGATCACCCTTGCGATGGTGCCTGAAGTTTTCGCGAATACGGTCGAAAACAACGATCGTATCGTTGAGCGAGTAACCGATCACCGCCAGCACGGCGGCAAGAACCGAAAGGTCGAACGGCAACTGCAATAGCGAGAAAAAGCCCAGCGTCAGCAACACGTCGTGGAACAGTGCCGCGACCGAACCGAGCGCAAATTTCCACTGGAAGCGGAAGGCGACATAGGCAAGGATGAGCAACAGCGCAAACAACATCGCCAGCCCGCCCTGTTCCCGCAGATCCTCGCCCACCTGGGGGCCGACAAATTCTACCCGGCGCAAAGAGACTTCCGGATCAGCGGCGCTCAGGGTATTCATCACCGTTTCACCGAGTGTCGCGCCATCGAGATTTTCGTTGGGTCGCAAGCGGATGAGCGCGTCGCGGGAAGTGCCGAAATTCTGCACCTGCGCATCCTCGAAGCCGGCCGCACCCAGCGCATCGCGCATGGCGCCGAGATCGGCAGCTTCCGGGTAACCCACCTCGATCAGAGCACCACCGGTAAAATCGATACCGAAATTGAGGCCTCGCGTGGCCAAAGAAACCAGCGAGAGAACCATCAGGGTCAGCGACAACGCGATAAAAACCCGGCGTCGCCCCATAAAGTCCCATTCACGGTTGAAAACTAGCTGCATGATTCGACTCCTAGCCGATCGCCAGACGCTCGACGCGACGACCACCGTAGATCAGGTTGACTATCGCTCGCGTACCGAGGATGGAGGTAAACAGCGATGTGATGATACCGAGCGACAGCGTCACCGCGAATCCCTTGATGGGTCCGGTTCCGAAAGTGAACAGCACCAGCGCCGCAATCAACGTCGTCACGTTGGCATCCGCGATCGACGAGAAGGCCTTTTCGTAACCCGCATGAATACTCGCCTGCGGCGAGTTGCCTATCGCGAGTTCCTCGCGAATACGCTCGAATATCAGGACGTTGGCGTCTACCGCCATACCGACGGTCAGCACGATGCCCGCGATACCCGGCAGCGTCAGTGAAGCCTGCAGCAATGACAGCAACGCGACGATCAGAACCAGGTTCATCAGCAACGCGAAATCCGCGACGAGACCAAACACCCTGTAGTAAAACGCCATGAAAATGACGACTAACAGGAACCCGACCTTGACCGCGAGAAACCCCTTGTCGATGTTGTCCTGACCAAGGCTCGGACCGATCGTGCGCTCCTCGACAATGTAAATCGGCGCTGCCAGTGAGCCCGCGCGCAGCAGCAATGCCAGATCGCGCGACTCGGGGCTGGTCAGACCGGTGATCTGGAAACGCGAGGAGAATACGCCACGAATAGTGGCAACGCTGATGACCTCTTCCTCGGTCACGTCGACTTCGATTTCCTCGCCGTCGCGATCGCGAAACTCGCGTTTTTTCTCAATGAAAACGACGGCCATCGGCTTGTCGAGGTTGCGCTTGGTCGTCTCCAGCATATTGCGCGCGCCCTTGGCGTCGAGGCTGACGTTGACCGACGGGCTGCCTTCGGAGAACCCGGAGGAGGCGTCGACCAGCTGATCACCGGTGACGATCACATCGCGATTCAGCAGAATCGGGGTGCCATCACGCTCCTTGAACAGCTTGCTGTTGAACGGTATTCGCCCGGTACGCTCGGCCTCGTAGGCGTTGCCCTCCTGGTCGACAAGGCGAAACTCGAGTGTCGCCGTGGCACCGAGAATTTTCTTGGCACGGGTCGGGTCCTGGACACCGGGAAGCTGCACGACGATGCGATCCACGCCCTGCCGCTGCACCACCGGTTCAGCCACGCCAACTTCGTTGACCCGGTTGCGCAAAGTAATGATGTTCTGATCGATCGCGACATCCTGGCGTTGCTTGACCTGGTCCTCAGTCATGCTGACCAACAGAACCGGCACATCGCCGGATTCGTCGCGGCGAATGTTCAGTTCCGGGTCTTCGCGCTCGATCAACTCCTCGACCGCGGTGAGATCGGCGGCATCGCGCATGACGATACGCACCGCATTGTCCTGGTGACGCACACTGCGGTAGCGCAACTCCTCATCGCGTAACAGCGACTTGAAGTCGCGCTCGTAACGGTCGAGTGTTTGCGAGACCGCGGCATCCATATCGACTTCGTAGAGGAAATGCACGCCACCTCGCAGATCCAGTCCGAGGCTCATCGGTTTCAGCCCGATACTGCGCAACCACCCGGGTGTGCGCGGCGCCTGGGTCAATGCCGCAGTAAAGCCGTTGTCAAACCCGGATTCGATCACATCGCGGCCGCGGAACTGGTCCTCGGTCGTGGCGAAACGGATAAGGGCCCGGCCTTCATCGAGAAAGGCGGTGCGAAACGGAACACCCTCACGCTCGAGCGCCTCCCTGATCTGCTCCAGGGTGCCCTGCCCGACCGAATCGTAGTCTTCGCGTGCCACCTGCACCGCCGGATCCTCGCCGAACAGATTAGGCAGCGCCAACACGAATGCCACGACCACAATGGCGGCCAGAAGAATGTTTTTCCACACGGGGTAATGGTTCATTTAGAACCTGCCTGAACTCGAGACTGAAGGGGAATGCGAACTGCTCTGGGTGAGTCAGTCGCCTTTGTAGGTGCCTTTGGGCAAAACCGATGAAACGGAGCCTTTCTGCACTTTGACTTCGACGCCCTTTGCGACTTCGACCGTCGCAAATTGCTCGTCTGTTGCCGTAACCCTGCCGACAACGCCACCGCCGGTGATCACTTCGTCACCCGGCTGCAGCGCAGACACCATCGCGCGGTGCTCTTTGGCCCGCTTGCTCTGCGGGCGGATCAGCAGGAAATAGAAAACCACAAAAATGAGTATCAGCGGCAAGAAGCTCGTCAGCATGTCGGGTTGCTGCTGTGCGGCCTGTGCCCAGGCTGGTTGGACAAAGAAATCCATAGTTTTTCCTCGTTCGAAACTCTGACCCCTGCATGGACTCCAGGGGCCGAAGTCGTCTCTATTCGTTGCTCTCCGGCCACCCGGGCGGCCGCATCAAGCGCGCTATTATGACACAGCAGGCGCGGATTTCCCCTGCCGGGCGTAGAACCCGGATACGAAGGCTTCGAGACTGCCGGCCGCGATCGCCTCGCGCAGGCCACGCATCAGCTCCTGGTAGAAATACAGGTTGTGGAGGGTATTGAGTCGCGCCGACAGCATCTCGCCACAGCGATCCAGGTGGCGGAGGTAGGAGCGACTGTAGTGACGGCAGGTGTAGCAGCCGCATTCCGGGTCCAGTGGCCCGGTATCCTCACGGTGCCTGGCATTGCGAATCCGCACCACGCCGTTGCGGGTGAACAGGTGGCCGTTGCGGGCGTTGCGGGTCGGCATCACGCAGTCAAACATGTCGATCCCGCGGCGAACCGCCTCGACGATATCTTCCGGCGTACCGACACCCATCAGGTAGCGCGGCGCCTCATCCGGCATCGACGGCACGACGGCCTCGAGCACCGCATTGCGCTCGGCTGCGCTCTCGCCCACTGACAGCCCTCCAAGCGCGTAGCCGTCAAAGCCGATTTCGACCAGTCCGCGCAGCGACTCGAGCCGCAGATCGGTATAAATGCCTCCCTGCACGATGCCGAACAACGCGGCCGGGTTTGCATCGTGGGCAGCACGGCTGCGCGCCGCCCAGCGCAGCGACAGCTCCATCGACTGGCGCGCCTCGGTGACGCTGGCCGGAAACGGCGTGCACTCGTCGAATATCATCACGATGTCGGCCCCGAGATCGCGTTGCACCTGCATCGACACCTCCGGGCTGAGGAAGACTTCGGAGCCATCGGTCGGGGCCTGGAACCGAACGCCTTCCTCGCTGATCCGCCGCCGCGCTGCCAGGCTCCAGACCTGGAAGCCTCCCGAGTCGGTCAGAATCGGCCCCTGCCAGTGCATGAAATCGTGTAAATCGCCGTGTGCCCGGATAATTTCCGTACCGGGGCGCAGCATCAGGTGAAAGGTATTGCCGAGAATGATCTGCGCACCCGTCCCGGCTACGTCCTCGGGCGTCATTGCCTTCACAGTGCCGTATGTTCCGACGGGCATGAAAGCCGGCGTATCGACGACGCCGCGCGCGAAGGCCAGCCGTCCACGCCGGGCCCTGCCATCCGACCCAAGCAATTCGAATTTCATGCCGGCAGCCCCGCGCACCGGCGGCTGACGAACATCGCGTCACCGTAACTGAAAAAACGGTAGCGCCCGGCCACGGCGTGGGCGTAGGCACGCATCACCTGGTCGTAGCCGGCAAACGCGCACAACAGCATCAGCAAGGTCGACTCCGGCAAATGGAAATTGGTCACCATCGCATCGACACAGCGAAACTCGTACCCGGGCCGGATGAAGATATCAGTCTCCCCGTGCAATGGCTTGAGCATACCGTCGCTGGCGGCGGACTCGAGCGCACGCACACTGGTTGTGCCCACGGCGACGACGCGGCCACCGCGCTTCTTCGCCGCCGCAACCTCGTCGCAGACGGACTGATCGAGTTGCATTACCTCGCTGTGCATGCGGTGCTCCGCCAGATTCTCGGCCCGCACCGGCTGAAACGTGCCGGCACCAACATGCAGCGTAATAAACGCACGGCGGACGCCACGGCGGTCGAGCTCGGTCAGCAGGGTGTCGTCGAAATGCAGCCCGGCGGTGGGCGCCGCAACCGCGCCGGCCTTCTCGGCGTAAACGGTCTGGTAGCGCTCGCGATCGCCACCATCGTCGTCTCTGTCGATATACGGCGGTAACGGCACATGGCCGTGGACGTCGAGAAACGCCAGCAGCGGGCGGTCGAAAGCGAGCTCGTACAATGCGCCGCGACGGCCGTTGACACGCGCCGCGCAACTGTCTTCGAACATCAGCATGGTGCCGTCGCGCGGCGCCTTGCTCGAACGGATGTGCACCAGCGCTTCGCATTCGCCAGATACCCGCTCTATCAGGCATTCGATGCGCCCGCCGCTGGCCTTGCGCCCGTAAAGACGAGCAGGAATCACGCGAGTGTCATTGAATATCATCAGATCGCCGGCCTCGAGATAGCCGGGCAAGTCGGTGAACACACCGTCGGTCAGCGCACCGGTATCGCCATCGAGGCGCAACAGCCGGCTGGCCGCGCGTTCGGCGAGCGGTTTCTGGGCGATCAGTTCAGAAGGCAGATCGAAAACAAAATCACTGCGTTGCATGGCCGCGGATGGTAGCAGAACGTCGCGCCGATCAGCCCAAAAAAGCAGGGCCGGCACACAGGCCGGCCCGAGTGCGGAAACACGGCTTTACTCAGGTCGTGGTCTCGCTGCTGCCGGGTTGCGGCAGTTGCGGCGGGCGCACGGCCTCGGGCGCCGCAACCGCCGCCGGCGCACGCACCGGGCGTGGCTGCAGTGGGGCGCGCAAACTCATCCTTCGGTCCGGTATCTCGACCGCTAACGACTGGCGTTTTTTCTTCCGCATGATTTCGATCGCGACCGTCTCCCCGGGCTCATAGCTGCGCAGAATCCGCATTGCGTGACCAGGACCGGTCGGCTCGCGGTCACCAATCCTGATGATGACATCGCCGTCCCGCAACCCGAGGCGGTCATCGCCCGGTGCCCGCACGACCAGCAGTCCCTCGGTGGTCCCAAAGTAATCGCCGAGGGCTTCGGTCAGCGTCACGAGCTCCATTCGCCCCCAACTCGAGTAAAACTCCGACCCCAACCCATGCCGGGAAATCTCGTAATCCACTTCCGGGGCTACAACGACATCGAAATCCGGGACATCGTCGCCGCCGTAGGCCCACACCATCGGGGCGAAATTCTCGGTCGCGACATTCACGGTCTTAATTTCGCCGTCCCGTTTGAGTTCGATCTCGACGTCATCGCCCGGTTCCACGGTCTTCATATGCTCAAGCAGCGCCTTGTTGCCGCTGTTGCCGCCCTCGGCCAGGGATCTGCCGTCGACACGCGTGAGCACATCGCCAACCTTGATGCCCGCCTCGTCGGCCGGTCCGCCCGGCGTCACTCCCGCGACCGCCACGCCGGGCTCACCGGCACCGCTGCGACCAATATTTATCCCGAGCATGGCACGTTGACTCTTCACCGCCATTTTTTGCACGATCCGCATATCCGGCATCTCGACCGCGCTCATTTCCAAACTCAGCTCGGCCACCTCGCGAGCCGCCTGTTCCAGCCGCGCCTGGGCTTCCTTCAGCCGTTCCCCGGCTTCGAGCTGACGCATCTCCACCTCTTCCGCGCGGGCCTCTTTCTCCCGCTCGCCGGCCGCGGCCATTTTTTCGCCCTCGGCGACCGCCAACGATGTCCATAGCAACGCCCCGGCCACCACGACATATTTCAGTTTTCCAATGCTCGACATTTTTTCGTCCTCGCAATTCTAGAAAGACACCTGCTGCGCCTGTGCATAGCGCACGGCCAACAACGAATTCATCAGTTCGATACGCTCCTGCCAAAGCCGCCGCGCGACGTCGGGATCGTCTCTGTCGAGCTGGGCCACGCTCATCTGGTAGTCCACCATCGCAATCCTGTCCTGCAACTCGCCAATCGTTCCCGCGGTTCCGCCGGAAACGACCTGTGGACCGCGCGGCAGCGCCCGCAAAGTCCGTTCCAGTTGCTGCGACTGCGAGATAAGCCCCGCCAGCGGGTTGGCACCGGCGGCCATCGATACATTCATACCGGCCGGCTGAGCAGCTGCGGGTGAAGTCGCCGTCGCGGCGATTGGCTGACTCCCCGATACCGACTGTTCGGGCATGCCGCGAACGGCACGGCGGCCCGGATCGCTGAGTAGCTGCAACACCACGGCGACGGCCACGACAGATGCGGCAAGCCCGACCAGCTGAGGAAAAAAGCGCCGCCGCCGCGGCATCGCCATACTCTCGTGCCGCGCCACCACGCGCTGCCATGCATCATCGGGCGGCGCCAGCTCCGGCAGGCCGCGCAAAGCGGTCTTCATCATGCTAAGGCGACCCAGCGTGCCCTGACATTCCTCGCAATCATCCACATGCGAAACCACCGTCTCGGCAACGGCCTCGCCATCGCGCAAACTCAGCAGCTCTTCAGTACTCGCATGCATGTCTTCTCATCCTCTCTGTTCGGCCCGTCAAGATAGCCCTGCAGCCGCTCGTGCGCGCGAGCGAGCTGGGACTTGGAAAAGCTGGCAGTCCTGCCCATCAGTTCGCCGATCTCGCGGTGGGTAAAACCCTCGACGTCATGCAGCCACACCACCGTCCTGCTGGTGTCATTCAAACGCTCCAGTGCGGCCGACAGATCAAGCCGCGTCTGGACCTGGTCGGCAAACCCGTGCGGTCTGCCCGAATCGGCCAGTTCGCCGCTTCCTGGCGCGGTCTCGCCCGCCTCCAGGCCGACCCCGTGACGACTCCATGCCGAACGCAGGTGCATAAGGCATTTGTTGACCGCGATCCTGCGGATCCACGCCGCCAGCGGGCCGTTGCCGCTAAAGTCCGAAATTTTTCCCAGTACTTCCAAAAACGTCTCCTGCAGAATTTCGTCCGCGAGGGCCGGTTGTTTCAGCATCCGCTGTGCCAGCGTATGGACAGCCGGACCGAAGGTACGGAACAGCACCGCATGGGCCTGCATGTCACCCCTGCTTGCGCGGCGCAAGATCGCCGGCTCAACTATGCAGTCGCTAAAACTCGCCATGTCACCACTATAGATGCGATGCCCGTACAAAAGGTCGCAAAGTTGTGCTTCCCCCCGACCTCGCCCGGCGGTAATCCTCGGCCCGTTCGGCCGCTCAGGGCCGCCCAGTCGACGCCGCCGGAGCACAAGCCAGTGGGCGATATCGACAAGGAAGTCGGGTACGAACATGGCAGAACCGAATTCGGCGACGGCCGGCGGTTCTTGTAGTCGACCTGCAGCTGGGGTTCACCGATCCGCGCTACCCGCTCGGCAGGCTGCCAATGGTCGACAGCGCCACCAACAGCACGGCGCAACTGCTGCGCCTGGCACGGTTACGCGGCGTGCCGGTAGCCAGGTGCTACACCGCCCACCATAGCGAACGCGACATGCCGCGGTGGAAAGTGAGACCCGTGCACGAACACTTTTTTATGGCGACGAAAGCCTCGCGCCCGATGCGCGAATACATGACGCTGCCTACGATTTCACGTTCTGCAAGAACGCGCCGTCGATGTTCTTCCACACTCCGCTAGTAACGTTTCTGGCCAAGCACAAAGTCGACACGACCATCGCGACCGGTTGTGTCACCAGCGGTTGCGTGAGCGCTACGACAGTGGATGCTTTCCTAGTGGCTTCCGGGTATTCGTGCCGCCGGAGTGCGTCGGCGATGCCGATGAAATACCACATCGGCAAAACCTGGTCGACGTCCACCGCTACGCGGATGTCGTCAGCTTTGCCGAGGTCATCGCATATCTCGAAACCGTCGATGGCCCACTTGCGCCTGTCACTGCGTAACGACATCGCACTGCGCGCGCGGTCGCGCCGAGCGCGGGGCAAACCCAATCGCACTAGCAATTTGGCAACCGAACCCGGGGCAAAACCACCCGCGGTCTTGCTTCTCCGTGCAGCCGTCGGCCAGGCGCCGGCCTCGACGCGGTCGAGAAAACCGAATAGCAGGTCGCAAAACTGGATTTTTGTTCCTTGCCTGCAACGACATGCGCGACGTCCCGCCACATAAGACCCTCGGCTCCCGGTATCGCTGCCTCGATTGCCCTGGGTATATCGAGGACTGGTTGCCATGTCGCGCGCCGCGTGAATCGCATAGCTCGGACACTTCACCTGTGCCAGCCGACCGCGAACGCCATGCAAGAGACAGGCGTCGATCAGGCGCGAATGCGTTTCGAGACGGCCATCGGGTTCCTTCCATCCGCCGTCCGGACCGAGCAGGCGTGAATGATGCGCATTATAGTAATCAGGCAAAAACGACAACACGCAGACGAGTTTCTGGAACGCGTAAAACCCGGAGTCGCGATGCACCACAGGGAACATTTCGGGCTGGTCGCGAAGATAGTCATCGACAAACGCCCACGAGCCCATATTCACCATGCTGCGCGCCAGGTCGGGACGCGCAATCGCGATCTCCTGGCAAGTGCACGCACCGATGCCGACCAGCGCGATCAGATGCACGTCGCGCCAGCCAGGATGGTCGAGCAATGCGATCGCATCGCCGCCATGCATGCGCGTCGTTGCCGCGACTTCGGCGGTATCTTCGGACTCACCGATCCCGCGGTAGTCGAAGATTGCAACGGCATAATGATCGGTCGGTCCACGAGCCAGATTGCGCTCGCCGCCATGACAAAAGGTACCCCATCCACCCATGCACAAGAACGGGTCGCCATTGCCGTGAATCTCCAAATGAAGATCGTGATCGTCGACCCGGATCAACGCCATGGCGGGCGTCCCTTGTGTGACGGTGCAATGACGCCAAACACTAGCAAGGCGGCAACCGAAGTGAAGCTCGCCAAGGCGATGCGGGACGACCCGACGACGGCCCGTCACGGTTGGCAGCCAACCCGAGCTATGGCACACTGCCGCGCCGAAGCCGGGATGGCGGAACTGGTAGACGCGGTGGATTCAAAATCCACTGGGAGCAATCCCTTGGGGGTTCGAGTCCCCCTCCCGGTACCAACATGCAACGAATACTGGCTCGCCTCGTTTTGCCGCAGGGTCGGCTGGCATTTTGACCGCGACGCCTTGCTGCGTGCAGCATTGCCTTCACGCCGAACCAGCGGGACAACTCAATGAACTTCTGCAGCCATTGCGCCCACCAGGTGGAATTCCGTGTGCCGGATGGCGACACGCTGCCGCGTTACGTCTGTCCCAATTGCCACACGATTCATTACCAGAACCCGCGGGTCGTGGTCGGCTGCGTGCCTGAATATGACGGTCGGCTGTTACTGTGCAAACGTGCTATCGAGCCGCGTCTGGGATTTTGGACCGTACCGGCCGGGTTCCTCGAAAACGGCGAGACGCTGCAGGACGGCGCGGCGCGGGAGACATGGGAAGAGGCTTGCGCGCAAGTGAACATCACGACCATGCTCGCGGTGGTGAATGTGACCCACGTGCACCAGGTTCACATCATGTTCCGTGCAACGATGCAGTCTGCCGAATTCGCCGCCGGGGCGGAAAGCCTGGAGGTCGAACTGGTTCGCACCGATGACATCCCCTGGGAGTCGCTGGCATTTCCGAGCGTCACCTACACGCTGCGCAGGTACCTGGAGGGCGGTGACGGCCTCCACATCACCGAGATCGCCCGGCGCAAACGCTGATCGCGGCCATCCGCGCGCATTTTTCGAGACCAGCAAGACAAAAAAAAGCTCTCGCATGCGAGAGCTTTTCCGTAGAGGATCGAGTCCGCCCTAATTGGCGGCAGCCTGCGGCGCGTCGAGCTGGTCCAGGGTCTGAAGCAGCTCGTCCGGCGCGAGATAGCCGCCGATATACTGACCGCTGCTGGTAAACACCCCCGGTGTCCCGCGCAGTCCGATTTGCTCACCGACGCCGAAATGAGAGGCAACGGGGGTTTCGCCACAGGGTTCGCTAACGACGTTTTCACCCGCTTTGGCGTCGGTCATGGCAGCGCGACGGTCGTCTGCACACCACACCATTTCCGCTTTGCGCCATGACTCCTGGTTGGGACCGGTACGGGGGAAGAACATGTATCGCACTTCCACGCCACGCTCGGTCACCTGGCCGATTTCACTGTGGAATTTGCGGCAATAACCGCAATCGATGTCGGTAAACACTGTCACCGTGTGACGCACCGGTACCGATTTGGGCGGAGAAAACACGATCATCTCGGCCGGATCAAGATTACTGATCGCGGCGGCGCGAGCCTCGCTGCGGCGTCCTTCGGTCAGGTTTACGTTGGTATCGAGATCGTAAAGATCGCCGCGCAGCAGGTATTTGCCATCGACCGTCATGTAAGCGACCTGCGCACCCACTGCAACTTCGTAGATACCCGGGATCGGAGAATCCTTGATGTCCTCGACGCCCACTCCGGCGAACTGTTCTGCCAGCCTGGCACGCGGGTCGGTGTCCTCGGCCAGCACCGCCGCGCTGCATAGCGCAAGCACAACAGCCATTACCACGCTGCCGACGCGGCAGCCAGAATTAGTTAGCATGGGTTCTCCATCACTTGTCGCCCGGACCGGGTCCTGTATGCACTAGGACAATTGCCGGGCTCGCGGGTTCATCGCTCGGGCCACTGCCCGGAATCCGCGCGCATTCTAGCAGGAAATCCGCCGCCTGGCGGCCCGGCAGCGGCGCGTCAGCCGCGCGGGTGATGGTCGGCGTGCAATTCCTTCATGCGCTCGCGGGCAACATGGGTGTAAATCTGGGTCGTCGACAAATCACTATGGCCCAGCAACATCTGCACCACCCGGAGGTCGGCGCCATGATTGAGCAGATGAGTCGCAAACGCGTGCCGCACGCTGTGCGGCGAAAGTTCTTTCTCAATATTCGCCTTGGCCGCGTAGCGTTTGATGATGTGCCAAAAGGCCTGACGCGTCATGCAGTTACCGCGTCGGGTCGGGAAAGCATAGTCGGTGTGGCGCTCGAGCAAAATCTCGTTACGCGCACCCGCCACGAATTGTTCGATCCAGAGCTGCGCTTCCTCGCCGAGCGGTATCAGGCGCTCGCGGTTACCCTTGCCCACGATCCTGATGACACCCTGGTTGAGATTGATCTGGCCGAGCTTGAGACTGATCAGCTCCGACACCCTCAAACCGGTCGCATAAAGCAACTCGAGCATCGCGCGGTCACGATAGCCGAGCGGATCACGTACGTCGGGAGCGCGCAGTAAGGACTCGACTTCCTCTTCGGTCAGCGTCTTCGGCAATGTCCGGCCAATCTTCGGCATTGCGATATCGACAGTGGGGTCTTCCTTGATGACACCCTCGCGGACGAGAAAACGGAAATAGCGGCGGAAACTCGAGAGTTGCCGCGCGGTTGAGCGGGGCCGAGCCCCCATTTCCACGCGCCAGGCGATGAATCCCAGGATGTCGGCCCGTGTCGCATCCGACAAGACCGTATCCCTGCCCTCGAACCACTTATCGAGCGCGCAGAGATCGGCGCGATAGGCCGCCAGCGTATTCGCCGACAACCCGCGCTCCATCCAGATTGCGTCCAGGAACCGGTCTATGGCAGCCTCCGGTGCGATATTCGGACGGCCACTTCCGGGCAGCGATTGAAAAGGTACTGAAGCCATAATCGTATTTGGATACCGTTTACCTTCAGGTGGGCCTCAATAACGCCCTGCCTTTGTGGTTGCAGGCAGTATCCGCAGCACCCGGACTTCTGGCCGTGATGGGTGTCACATATTCCTGATTTAATTAACATAAACGAGATGCCGATCACATCTCACCGGCATCGGCAGGGTGATTTGAGTTGATTCTGCGACATTTGATCCAACATATTGATTCGCTTTCGGACATGACCTGCCGAAAGATCGGCAACAGGCCCTGATGATGCAAGTATGGCGCCGTGCGGCGCGCTTTTCCTACGGAATCTACGCCAGCCTCGCCTTTTTAACGGTGGCGCTGCCGGCACTGGTGCTGATTGTGTCGTTGCCCGGGCTGTCGAACCGGCGCTGGATGGCCAGGCACTCAGCGCGGCTTGCGTTTCGCATCATGGGCGTGCCGATGAAGATCCGCAATATCGACTCGATCCCTGCCACCGGCTGCGTCGTGGTCGCCAATCATGCCAGCTATCTGGATGGCGTAATCCTGACCGCGGTGCTGCCGGCCAACTTCAGTTTCGTGATCAAGCAGGAGGTGCGCAAGGTCCCGGTGGCCCACCTGATGCTGCGGCGGCTGGGTTCGCAGTTTGTCGAGCGTTTCGATCGCCATCGCTCGGCGATGGATACGCGCAGGATTCTCAGGGCAGCCAGCGCCGGACAGGCGCTCGCTTTTTTCCCCGAGGGTACTTTCGAACCCGAGCCCGGGCTGCGACCGTTCCGCTCCGGCGCGTTTGCGACGGCTGTGCGGGCCGGACTCCCGGTAGTACCGGTCGCCATCCGCGGGTCGCGGGGTATTCTGCCGGCCTCAGCCGTGCTGCCGCGACCCGGCCGGCTGGAGATCGAAATCCTGGAGCTTATTGAAGTAGAAAACGCCGATGCCGGCAATCCGACTATCGCGTTGAAACGCCGGGTGAGGCAGCAGATCCTCGCGGCAATCGACGAACCGGACCTGGCCCGTTCGGCCTAGGGTCCCGCTGCCTGGCGCCGGTCGTTGATGTAGTCGAGCCAGCCCTGGGCGCGCTCGTTAACCCGATTTTCGGTAAATTTCTTGGCTTCCCGCAAGGCTCTCTCAGCCTCGTTGTATTTACCACCCTCGGCCAGCGACATGCCCAGCAATAACCAGGCGTTGCCGGGTTTTTTCAGGCCGCCTTTGTCGATGCCCTTCCGCGCGGCCGTGGAAGCGCCATCCCAATCGGTTTTCTCCACCAGAATCTGCGCAATTTCAATATCGAATTCGCCATCGCCGGACTGCTCTGCGAGCGCCCGCAGCACCTCGATAGTCCTGTCGTACTCGCGCGCATTGCTCCAGCACTGTTTCAACAGCAGCAGGTGTTTCTGGTTCGTCTCTATCCGGCCGCTGTTCATTTCCTTGTCGAGGATCACCCCGGCCGTATACGGAATATCCATAAACAGGTTGAGCCGCACCAGGTTCAGGAGTTCTTTCTGCTCGGTCAGATGGCCCTTCTCGTAGGCCAGCATCATCAGCGCCAGCGCCTCGGAGTCTTTTTCGATCGTCGTGTAGACCCCGGAAAGGGTCTTCCAGTACTTCGGCTCATCCGGCCACAACGCCAGCATGCGGCGGAGCAGCCTGGCGGCATCGTTATACCGGTCGCCTTCGAAATAGACCGCCAGCTCCAGCTGATACCAGCTTTCCTTGGGTTCCTTGCCGCTGGCTTCACGTTTTTTGATCGCTTCCTGCACCCATGGCAGGGCCTGTTCGTACTGCTTGAGTTCGAAATGACTGCTGGCCATCAGGATGTTGGCATCGGCCGGGGGATCGGGTTCGAACTTGAACCAGGTCGACAGCGTGCGGATCGCGTCCTGGTAGCGTTCCTCGCTGGCATACAATCCGGCCAGCGAGTAGAGCATGCCCTGTTGGGCAAAATTGGGCAGTGCATCGGTCGCCAGCGTTTTTTCAAACGACTCGATCGCGCGTTTGGTGTCGTTCTTGTTGATGTAGACGTATCCGTACGCCTGGTACACCAGCGCCTGCTCGTATGGCGATAGCCGCTGTTTCTCCAGTGAGGCGAGCTTATCCAGCGCCTCCGCGTTCTGCTTTTCGCCAATCAGTTCGTGCACCGCCGACAGGCGCTTGTAGACCTGCTCCGACATGCTGACCGCCCGCTCCTCACGCTCCTCTTTCTGGATCGTGCTCTCCTGGGCGATCACGGCGGGCGCAGCCAGTGACGCGGCAATGCCGAGTGCTGCTGCCATACCCAGGGATCTGCGAATGAACGACATGGCCCTTACCCCGTCAAGACTGCTCGAGCGAGAATTCGATGGTCTGGGTCGCCCGTCTCTCGACCGGCTTGCCGTCGATGATTCTCGGCTTGAATTTCCATTTCAGAATGGCGCGCAGCGCATTGCGATCGAACATGCGGCGCGGCTCGGCCTCGAGCACGACCGGATCGGTCACCGTACCGTCAGCGAGAATAGTGAATTCGACTTTGACCCAGCCCTCGATACCGTTGAGCAACGCTTCGCGCGGCCATTGCGGATCGATCCGGACGATCGGAATCACATCGCCCTCGGCGGCCGACATGTTCTCCTGCCAGTTACCGAGGTAGGGACCGCCGCCAGTGGCAACCGGCACGTCGATCCTCGGCATATCGATATTCATTGGCACCGGCGGTGGCTTGCTGGTGTCCTGAACCGAAAGTTTCGGCGGCGGTGGCGGCTTCTTCGGCGGCGGCGGCTTCTTCGGCGGAGTCCGTTCCTTGATGTTGGTGATTTCCTCCGGGCGGACGCGGATGAAATCCACGACCTGACCGCCGGAATCATCGCGATCGAAACCGGACCCGCCCTTGATCAGGCTGTGCATCAACAGAAACAGCAGCAATGCCATGATGACGCCGGCCGCAACGGAAACAACGTAGCGCATTAGCCCGCCCCCTCTTCAGCAGCAACCGAGATATTGGAGACACCGCCCATCCGAACCTGGTCCATTACATCGATCAGCATTCCAGTGTCGGCTTCCTCGTCAGCGATGATGACGACGCTGCTCTCCGGATTTTCCGCCACGGCGTCCTCAACAAAGTATCTGACCTGTTCCAGCTCGACTTGTTTCTTTTGCATCCAGACCTGGCCATTGCTGGATATGGCAATCAGGATATTGCCGCGTTCCTTTTTTGCCGCGGTCTGCGCTTCGGGCCGATTGACATCGATACCCGTCTCCTTGACGAACGAGGTCGTGACAATGAAGAAAATCAACATGATGAACACGATGTCGAGCATCGGCGTAATGTTGATCTCGGTTTCTTCCTCGGGCGTCGATCGTCTTCTTGCCATCTTTGAGTTGTCCTCGCTATGCCCGTGGGGTCAGGTTGCTTCGGCCGCCAGCGACACCGCTGTCGCCCCGGCAACCCGAGCCTGGTCGATGACCCGCACCAGCAGTCCGGCATCGGAATCGCGGTGGGAAATGACCACTACGCTGGCATCGGGCTTTGACGCGAGCGCAGATTCGACGTTGGCCCGCACCGCCCTGATATCGACGTTGCGCCCCTGCACTTGGATCTGGCCGAGCGCGGTGATGCGGATCGCGATCACCTCGGACATTTTCTTTTCTTTCGGCGGCGCATTCGCGGGCCGATTGACGTCGACGCCAATCTCCTTGACGAACGATGTAGTGACGATGAAGAAGATCAGCATGATGAACACGATGTCGAGCATCGGCGTAATGTTGATCTCCGCTTCTTCGTCTCCGCGTCGGGACCGTTTTCGCATGTGTCAGTTATCTCCTGGCCGGCAGCGCAACTAGTGGTGGACCAGCAGATCGCCGACATGGTCGATCGAACTGTTCGCCTTGTTCTCGAGAAATGTCGCGAGATACAACCCGGACAAAGCGGCCACCAGTCCCGACATCGTCGGAATCGTCGCCGCGGACACACCGCCGGCCATCAGCCGCGCATTGCCGGTACCCGTGATAGCCATCACGTCAAAAACCTGGACCATTCCCGTCACGGTGCCGAGTAGCCCCAGCAATGGCAGCACGGCCATCAGCGTCTTGATCATCAGCAGGTATTGGCGCGCCTCGACGGTAACTTCCGAAATCATCATGTCGCGGATTCGCTTGGCGTACCACGAGGTTGTGTCCTGCCGGCTATCCCAGGCCTCCACCACACGCTTTACCGTTTTCGGCATGACGCCGTACAGATACCAGAGCCGCTCGATAATCAGCGTCCACATAATCATCGTGACGAACAGGATTGCCCAAAGCACATTGCCGCCGGCTTCGAAGAAATCCCGGATCGAGATAAATGCTTCGTGAAAAAGCGTCATGCCAGGCTTTCTTCCTCGGAGTGCTTGGCGATAAGGCCGGCACTTTGTTCCTCCAGTATCTCGATGAGACCCTTGCTCTTGCCCGCCACCATGCTGTGCAAAAGCACCAGCGGGATGGCAACGACCAGGCCGAGCACGGTCGTAACCAGCGCCTGCGAAATACCACCGGCCATCAATTTGGGATCGCCGGTACCGAACAGCGTAATGGCCTGGAAAGTCGCGATCATGCCGACCACTGTTCCGAGCAGGCCCATCAGCGGCGCGACCGCGGCCAGTACCTTGATCGAGCCCTGCCATTTCTCCAGTTTCGGCGCTTCCTTCAGGATTGCCTCGTCGAGCTTCAGTTCGAGAGTTTCGGTGTCGATATCCTTATTGTCGTGATAGACGCCGAGTATCCGCCCCAGTGCGTTCCCGGCGCTCGGCGTGGCATTTTTGAGCTGCGACCGGATTTTGCTGCCGGAGATTGTCAAAGACAGATAGCGCCAGACCGCAATCAGTACACCGATGAGGCCGAGACCGATAATCACGTAGCCAACCACGCCGCCCTGGTCGATACGTTCCTTCAGGCTGGGCGCCTGAATCAGGAGACCGAGCAGCGAACCGCGGCTTGGGTCCACCGCCATGGCGACGGTGCTGCCCGGCGCCGCGCTGGTCAGGTCACCGGCCATGCTGCGGAAACGCGCTTTCGGCTGCCGCGGCAGATCCTGCAGCGACTTGGTTTCGGGCTCGAAGCGCAGGAACCGGTCACCGGTTACCGCATTGAATACCCCGACCCGGGCTACGTCCGTCTGCTCTTCACTGCCGTCGGCATTGACGATGGTCGTCGGGAACGACACGACCTTTGCCGACTCGGCCATTTCCTCGAGCATCAGCGTCTGCAACGCGACCAGGTCCTCCATCGACGGCAGACCCTTGATCTGGGCCAGTCGTCCGGCAACCTCGCCGCGCTCGGGATATTGCGCCGACACCAGCGAGCCGTCGATCGTGCCCTTGGCGTCACCCGCCACCTGGCGGACCACACCGAACAATTCACCAAAGTTGCCGATACGGATACGCAGCGTCTCGCTTAGTTCCTCGAGCGCCCGCTCGTTGCCGTCGAACTGCGTTTTCAGCGCATCGCTGCGCGCTTCCTGAGCCGCCAGCGACTGCTTTGCGTCCTGCAACAACGCGGCCTGCTGGTTGCGCTGAGACTGGAAATTGCGCAGCCGCTGCTGGTTCTCGGCGGAAGTCTGACGACTCCGCTCGCGTACTGTCTGCAGCAGCTCGTCGAGTGTCTTGACTTCCTGCTGCTGAGCTGGAGCCGGTGCTGCCATCAACAACCCGACCATTACCGCGAATACTGTTCTCATCATGGCATTCACACCTTTCATCACTGGGCCGGAGTCGGGCCGGGAACGGGCAACATCAGCAAATTAGGCGGTGCCTGTTTGCGCGCAATACGCAGACCTTCGGTTATGAAGTTGCGGTATTCATCGGGGAGAGTCTCCCACTGGCCACTGGTCTTGTTCCAGAAGCCGGTCTCTGTCTTGTCCTTGGTCTGGTAGGCCAGGAGGATGCGCCCGACCCGGAAAAAGTCGACTTCGCGATTCTCACCGCTGCCGCCGGCGTCGAGCCTGCCGGTGTAGGCCTCGATGTCGCGGCCGAAGTTCACCTCGATCGTATAGGCTTCCATGATCTGGCGATATTTTTCCGAAATCGTGATCTCCGCCTGGTTCAGGTTGTTACGCAGACGTGCCACCCGATCCTTTCGCTCCTTGAGATTGAAAGGCACATCCAGATCAATAAAGGTATCGAGATCCTGGATCATGTCCTGCATCAGCGGAATGATGCCCTGCTCAACCACAGAGAAGTTGTCGAGCTGACCCTGCATATCCGCTTTTTCGGTTTCCTGATCGTTGACCAGCCCCTGCAGATGATTGTTGTAGATGGTCACCCGGTCGAGCTGCTGGATCGTCAGCCGGTACTCACCGAGCAGCTCCGTTGTCTCATCGGCGAGCTGAGCGATGCGGGTCTGGGTCCCTGCCGACGCCTTGTCCGACTTGTTCTGTATGTCGATGGACTGATTGATGGTCTGTTCGGAGTTCGCTGCAGTGGCGATTGCCACCGGAACAACGGACAACAGAACCGCCATCGATCGCGCTGTGCGCAACAATACCGATGTAGACATGAATGGTCCTTAAATAAGAGGTCTTAGTTGTTGTAAAAAAATGCGAAACGATGCCGCAAACTCCCGAGACTAGCAGATACTTCGGGCGATACTCAAAACCGTTTCTTTAACGTTTCTCGAAATCACCGCCAATTGTTTGTTATTTAATTATTTTCTCTACCTAACCCGGCGACGGCCCGGGTCGGGCCCGTTCACATGTTGCGTCGGTACTGCCCCCCAACCTCGTACAGTGCGTGACTGATCGTACCAAGCGAACACACTTTTACCGCGTCCATCAACGCCGCGAACACGTTTTCGCCGCGCGCCGCGTCCTGTTGCAGCGCCTCCAGCGCGGCATCGGCTTTGTCCGCATGCGCCGCGTTGAACGCGCGGACCGCCGCCACCTGGTCCCGCTTTTCGCTCTCCGTCGAGCGAATCAGCTCGGCTTCGGTGACCTCTTCCGAGGCAGCCCCGGAATCGGCCAGGAAAGTATTGACGCCGACGATCGGCAGCGAGCCGTCGTGTTTCAGCATTTCATAGTGAAGGCTTTCCTCCTGGATTTTGCCGCGCTGGTACATCGTCTCCATCGCGCCAAGCACTCCACCGCGTTCGGACAGCCTCTCGAACTCCTGGAACACTGCCTCCTCGACGATATCGGTCAGTCGCTCGATGATGAAGGAACCCTGGAAGGGATTCTGGTTCTTGTTCAGCCCCAGCTCCTTGTTAATGATCATCTGGATCGCGACGGCGCGCCGCACGGACTCTTCGGTCGGCGTCGTGATGGCCTCGTCATAGGCGTTGGTGTGGAGGCTGTTGCAGTTGTCGAACAATGCATACATCGCCTGCAGCGTCGTGCGGATATCGTTGAACTGGATCTCCTGGGCATGCAGGCTGCGGCCCGAGGTCTGGATGTGATATTTCAGCATCTGGCTGCGCCGGCTGGCGCCGTAGCGCTCACGCATCGCACGCGCCCAGATCCGCCGCGCGACGCGGCCGATCACCGCATACTCGGGATCCATGCCGTTGGAGAAGAAGAAGCTCAGGTTTGGCGCGAACGCATCGATTTCCATCCCCCGCGCCAGATAGTACTCGACAATGGTGAATCCATTGGCCAGCGTAAAAGCCAGCTGCGAAACCGGGTTCGCGCCGGCCTCGGCGATGTGGTAGCCGCTGATTGAAACGCTGTAGAAATTGCGGATTCCGTTGGCAATGAAGAACGCCTGCACGTCGCCCATCATCCGTAGCGCGAACTCGGTGGAGAAAATACAGGTGTTCTGCGCCTGATCCTCCTTGAGAATATCCGCCTGGACCGTCCCCCGCACCGTCGCCAGCGCCTCGGCCGCCAGCCTGGCATAGGTCTCCGGATCGATCAGCTGGTCACCGCTCACACCGAGCAACCCGAGGCCGAAGCCGTCGTGACCCGGCGGCAGCTCACCGACGTAGCGCGGCCGCTCGCGCCCCGCGAGCAGGGTCTCGATCTTTTTCTGCGCCTCGCCCCATCCCCCGGTTTCGCGCAAATGACGCTCAATCCGCTGGTCGATCGCCGTATTCATGAACATCGCCAGAATCATCGGCGCCGGTCCGTTGATCGTCATCGACACGGATGTCGTCGGGTCCATCAGGTCAAACCCCGAATACAGCTTTTTCATGTCGTCCAGCGTTGCAATAGAAACACCGGAGTTGCCGATCCGTCCGTAAATGTCTGGACGCTCGTCGGGATCCTCGCCATACAGCGTCGTCGAATCGAACGCGGTGGACAGCCGGGTTGCCGCGTGCCCGCCGGCCAGCAGGTGGAAGCGGCGGTTGGTGCGCTCCGGCGTACCCTCGCCGGCGAACATGCGGATGGGATCTTCCTGTTCGCGACGGTACGGGTAGACTCCGCCGGTAAAGGGATAGCCGCCAGGCAGATTCTCCTTCATCAAAAAACGCAGGAGGTCGCCCCAGTCGCGGTAGGTCGCCGCCGCGATTTTGGGAATCTGCTGATGGCTCAGCGATTCGCTGTAATTGCTGCCCCGTACCTCGCGGCCACGCACTTCGAACGCATACTCGGGTGCCGAGACACCGGCGTCGCGTCCCGGCCACTCGCGCAGCAGCGCCACTCCCTCGGCCCCGACCTGCGTCAGTGCGTCGTTGTATTTTGCCCGCAGTGCCGCGCGCGACGCGTCCGCATCCTGCAGCTGTTCGGCCGGATAGGGCGACAGCGGTTCCGGCAATGCCGGGTCGCCGAGCAGGCGCAGCGCATCAAACAGACTCTGGGCAATGCTCGCAGCCTCGGCGCCGCGGTCGACCCGGGCGGCGATCGTCCGGCCCTGTTCGGCAATCTCGGCAAGATAGCGGGTTCTGTGCGGCGGAATCAGCGCGTCTTTGCCGGGTAACTCGAATTTCTCGTCGCCGTCGATGCGCCAGCGCGGCTCATCGTCAGTGGCATCGCCGAGCGCAACGCACAACGCCCGAAACAGCCGGTTGACCCCCGGATCGTTAAACTGGCTCGCGATGGTCGGATAGACCGGGACGTCAGCATCGGCCACCTGGAACGCCACGCGGTTGCGCTTCCACTGTTTACGCACGTCACGCAGGGCGTCCTCGGCGCCGCGTTTTTCAAACTTGTTGAGCGCAACGAAGTCGGCGAAATCGAGCATGTCTATTTTTTCGAGCTGGCTCGCGGCGCCATATTCGCTGGTCATTACGTACAGCGACAAATCGACAAGGTCGACGATCTCGGTATCGCTCTGACCGATCCCCGCGGTCTCAACGACGATCAGGTCGAACTCGCTCGCACGCAACAATTGCAGACTGTCGGCGAGAACGGCGCTGGTCGCGTGATTCTTGCGCCGTGTCGCGATCGAGCGCATAAAAATTCGCTGATCCGCGAGACTGTTGATTCGTATCCGGTCGCCGAGCAGCGCGCCGCCGGTGCGGCGACGGGTCGGGTCCACCGCGACAACCGCGATCCGCGCCGCCGGGAAATGGCGCAGGAATCGATTCAGCAATTCGTCGGTCAGGCTGGACTTGCCCGCCCCGCCCGTGCCGGTAATCCCGAGAACGGGTGGTCGCGAGTCAGTGGCCGCCCAGTGTTTCTTCAGCGCGGCCACGCGTTCCGGCTGATCGACGGATTCTTCCAGCAAGCTGATGGTGCGGGCCAGCGCGAGGTGATCGTCGGCGCCCGTTCGGCGCGGCTCGAACTGCGGACGCGGCCACGCCCGCACCCGGGTGAATACATCGTCGATCATGCCTTCGAGACCCATTTTCATGCCGTCCTCCGGGCGATAGATCTTCTCCACACCGTAGGACTCCAGCTGCTCGACCTCGTCGGGCGAAATCGTGCCTCCGCCACCAACAACGACGCGGATGTGTTCTGCGCCGTATTCACGCAGCATGTCCACCATGTACTTGAAATACTCGACGTGACCGCCCTGATACGAACTGCACGCTATCGCATCGGCGTCTTCCTGGATTGCCGCGCGCACCACATCGGCAACGCTGCGGTTATGACCAAGGTGCACGACCTCCGCGCCGTGCGACTGCAACAGGCGGCGAATGAGGTTGATCGCTGCATCGTGACCATCGAACAACGACGCGGCACTGACAAATCGCAACGGACTGCGCGAGCGTGCGGGGCTTTTTTCGTCGACGTCGCGGGCAACTGTACTCATCAGACGCGTACTCCCTTGTTTTCGACGCGGCGTCGGCCGGTCGACTTTGCCGCTTGTTCACCCACGGCTCCGCAAGACTCTGCCCGCACCGGCTTCGGCCCGGGCGCGCATCGTTGTGGTTCCGTCTCGGATGACCATCGCGGCGGCGCCAGCCAGCCCGGCGGCGCTTTACCTGCAGATTATTCCACAGTCTGGCCGTGATGCGTCACAGCGCCGACCCTGGCGCCCGCGGCAAAACAAGGCTGCGGCTCGCTTGTGCATAGCAACAAAAGGCTGGCATCATGTCTGGCCAGCAAATTCCCGGTGCGTCGCCCATGGCGCCCGCCGACGCCACGGCCCAGCGCCATGGCTTTTCGCAACCAGGAGAGATTCAATGTCCAACGATCCCGTGGTCATTGTGGCCGCCCGCAGAAGCCCGATTGGCTCTTTTCAGGGTACCCTGTCAGCCCTTGCCGCGCCCGAGATTGCGGCAACCGTGAACCGCGCCGTACTGACCGACAGCGGTGTTGCCGGCGACGATATCGATGAAGTCGTTTACGGCTGTGTGCTCCCGGCCGGCCTCGGCCAGGCACCGGCCCGACAGGCCGCCCGAGGCGCCGGCATCCCGGATCACGTCGGCGCCACGACCGTCAACAAGATGTGTGGCTCGGGCATGAAAGCCGTGATGCTCGGCCACGATATGTTGCTCGCCGGCGGCGCCGACATCATCCTCGCAGGCGGCATGGAATCGATGAGCAATGCGCCGTATCTGCTGCCCAAGGCGCGCACGGGATTTCGCATGGGCCATGGCAAGGTCATGGATCACATGTTTATGGATGGTCTCGAAAACAAGGACGATGGCCGCCTGATGGGCGAATTCGCCGAGGACACGGCCGACAAATACAATTTCACCCGCGAGCAGCAGGACACTTTCTCCATCGACTCGGTCCAGCGCGCGTTGGCCGCGATCGAATCGCGCGCTTTTGCCAATGAAATCGTGCCGATCGAAGTCAAGACACGGCGCGGCTCAAGCGTTGTCGACACGGACGAGGAACCATTCCGTTGCGACATCGACAAAATTCCGACGATGAGGGCCGCCTTCAGACGCGACGGCGGCACCGTCACCGCCGCAAGTTCCTCGTCGATCTCCGATGGCGCCGCGGCGCTGCTGCTGATGCGGGCGAGCGAAGCCGAACGGCGCGGCATCAAGCCGCTAGCGACGATTCTCGGTCATGCCGGGTTTGCCCAGCAGCCGGAGTGGTTTACGACCGCGCCGGTCTTCGCGATAAAAGCGCTGCTGGACAGGCTCGGGTGGGCCCCGGGCGATGTCGACCTGTACGAGGTCAACGAGGCCTTTGCCGTGGTGGCCATGGCGGCAATAAAGGATCTCGAACTCGACCCGGCCCGGGTCAACCCGAACGGCGGCGCCTGCGCCCTCGGCCATCCGGTTGGCGCGACCGGAGCGCGCATTATGGTCACACTGATCAATGCGTTGAAAGCGCGGAACATGAAACGCGGTGTCGCGGGCTTGTGCATCGGTGGCGGCGAAGCCACGGCAGTGGCAATCGAACTGGTCTAGTCTGGCACTGGGCGCAACCTGCGGGACCACCTATACCATGGGGAGAGACAAACCGATGGCCGAGCCGATACTGCAACATATCGACAATCGCGGCGTCGCAACAATAACGCTCAACCGGCCGCAACTGCGCAACGCCTTTGACTCCGGGCTGATCGCGCGACTGGACGCTGCGATTGCTGATCTCGGCGCCGATCCCAACGTAAGGGTAATCGTGCTGACCGGCGCCGGTAAGGCTTTCTCTGCCGGTGCGGACATCAACTGGATGCGCTCTATGGTCGCCTGCGGCGAAGCGGAGAATCACGATGACGCGATGCGACTGGCGGGGCTGATGGCACGACTCGACACTGTCGGCAAACCGACTGTTGCCCGGGTCAATGGCCCGGCAATCGGTGGCGGTGTCGGTCTGGTGGCTTGCTGCGATATTGCGGTTGCGTCTACCGACGCCAGGTTTGGCCTCAGCGAGGTCCGTCTCGGCCTGGTGCCCGCAGTAATATCTCCCTATGTCGTTGCGGCAATGGGCCGGCGCAACGCCCGCCGCCTGTTCCTGACCGGTGAGGTACTGCATGCGAAACAGGCCCGCCGGGCCGGCCTGGTGCACGAGATTGCCAAACCGTCCAATTTCAACGCCGCCGTGGAAGACCAGGTGGCACAGCTGTTGCTGGGAGGACCGCTCGCGCAGAGTGAGGCAAAACAACTCATTCGTGATGTGACATCGCCTCAATTCACTCCAGAACAACTGCAAAAACATACCGCGGCACTGATTGCACGATTGCGGATCTCGGCCGAGGGCCAGGAGGGGCTCGGCGCTTTTCTCGACAAACGTAAAGCCGGGTGGATTGCGAAACCGCATTAACTGGCGGGCAATTGCTCGCTGACCGAATCGGCGATTCGCCGACAACTATTTTTGAGGGGTGACAACAGCGTGGATCTGAGCAATGCATGTGCGGTAATCAGTGGCGGCGCCTCTGGGCTCGGCCGGGCTGTTGCGAGCAAAATTGTCAACGCCGGAGGAAAGGCGTGCCTGCTGGACATCAATACCGGCCAGGGCGAGGCGACCGCCGCCGAACTTGGCGAGCATGGCATGTTCGTGCAAACGGACGTTACCGACGAAAAAGCGGTCGAAGGCGCGGTGGCGGCAAGTCGCGAGCGCATGGGCCGGGTTTCGCTGGCAGTCAGCTGTGCCGGAGTTATCGGTGCCGGACGGGTGCTCGGCCGCGATGGGCCAATGCCCGGCGAGCAGTTCGCGCGGACGATCTCGATCAATTTGCTCGGCACCTTCTACCTCGTCAAGGCAAGCGCGGCGGCGATGGAAAACAACGAACCGGAGCCCAGCGGTGAGCGTGGCGTCATTGTCAACACCGCATCCGTGGCCGCATTCGAAGGGCAGATCGGACAGGTAGCCTATTCTGCGTCGAAAGGCGCCGTCGTTGGCATGACGCTGCCGGTTGCGCGTGAACTGGCCCGCATCGGCGTCCGTGTCATGACGGTTGCGCCGGGCATCTTTGAGACCCCGATGATGGCAAGCGTAAGCGAGGAGTTCCGCCACTCTCTCGAGATCCAGGTGCCCTTTCCGTCGCGTCTCGGCAAGGCCGAAGAGTACGCCGACCTGGTTGCGCACATCTACGAAAACGAGATGCTGAATGGCACGACCATACGACTCGACGGAGCAATCCGGATGCAGCCGAAGTAGACACTGCGTCCGAAGAGTCTGTCTGCAACAAACCAGGAGAGTTCATGAGCGAACGTGATGTAATGGAGTATGACGTTGCGGTTGTCGGCGCGGGCCCGTCCGGGCTGGCGTTCGCGATACGGCTGAAGCAGCTGCACCCCGACTGCAACGTTTGCGTGCTCGAGAAAGGATCCGATATCGGCGTGCACATGCTTTCGGGCGCTGTCATGCAACCCGATGCGCTGGATGAGTTGTTGCCGCAATGGCGCGAACACAAGCCCGGCATCTGTGTCGCGGCTGCGGAAGACTCGCTGGCGCTGCTAACCGCCTCCAAACGCTATCGCTTGCCGACACCGCCGCAGCAAAAAAACCACGGTAATTTCATCATCTCTCTCGGACAGCTCGCCAGCTGGCTGGGGCAGCAGGCTGAAAGTCTCGGCGTGGACGTATTTCCCGGATTTTCCGCCGCCGAAGCCCTGATTGGCGATGACGGCAGCGTCCGCGGCGTGCGCGTTGGCGATATGGGCGTGGAGCATGACGGCAGCCCCGGGCCAAACTTTACCCAGGGCGTAGACATTGCGGCGACACTCACCGTGCTCGCAGAGGGCTGCCGCGGCAGCATCAGCAAGCAACTGATCAGCCGGTTCGAACTCGACAAGGGGAAATCGCCGCAGACTTATGGGCTTGGATTCAAGGAAATGTGGCAGCTGCCGGCCGGTCGGACGACCCCGGGGCGGATCGAGCACACGGTCGGCTGGCCGCTGGACAACCGCACCTATGGCGGCAGCTATCTCTATCACCTCGACGACGATCGGGTCTACATCGGGTTTGTTGTTGGACTCGATTACGAGGATCCGAACTTCTCACCTTTCGAGGCGTTCCAGCAGTTCAAGCACCACCCGTCGATCAAGGCGCTGCTCGAGGGCGGCGAAATACTGTCGTCCGGAGCGCGGACGATCATCGAGGGTGGCTGGCAATCAATGCCGAAACTGGAAATGCCGGGTGCAATACTGGTCGGCGATGCCGGCGGCACCCTTAATGTCCCCAAAATCAAGGGCATCCACCAGGCTATACGCTCGGGCATGACGGCAGCGCAACACGTGGCCGGCAACCTCGCCAGCAGCGGATTCGACGCGGCGTGGCGGCAGTCGCCGGGCGGCCGTGAATTATGGAAAGTCCGCAACATCCGCCCGGGTTTCCGGCGTGGCCTGTGGGGCGGCATGATCAATGCGGCGCTGGAAACGATTACCGGCGGACGTTTGCCGAGAACACTGGAAAACCACGCTGACCACACCGCGCTGCAACGCGTGGACAGCTATGAGGCACCCGATCGGCAGTGGGTCCAGCGCGACCTGCCACCGCGCGATCGCCTTGCGTCGGTGTATTTCGCCGCCACCGCGCACGAAGAGAGTCAGCCGGTGCATCTCAAGGTTGCCGACACCTCCGTTTGCGTCGATCAGTGCGCGCGCGAGTACGGCAATCCCTGCACCCGCTTCTGCCCGGCCGGGGTCTACGAAATGGTCGAGGAAGCCGGCGGATCGAAGAGATTGCAGATCAATGCCTCCAACTGCGTGCATTGCAAAGCCTGCGACATCAAGGACCCGTACGAGTTGATCACCTGGGTCACACCGGAAGGCGGCTCGGGACCGAACTACCAGAACCTGTAAGAGAACCGCTACGAAAATGAATCGGCCAGCCCAGCGTAAAGAAGCGGACGCGGCATGAAGCAGATGCCGCTATGGGCCCCCACGCCGGCGCAGATTGCATCGTCGCAGATGCAAGGATTCATGGATGCCGCCGCTGATCGCGGCGGGCGTGCTTTTCGCGGTTATGCCGATTTGCACCAGTGGTCGATCAACAATCCCGGTGAGTTCTGGAGCGCGATCTGGGATTTCGCCGCCATCGTTGGCGAGCGCGGCAACGGCCCGGCACTTCGCCATGGTCAGCGAATGCCCGGTGCGGTGTGGTTTGAGAATGCCCGCCTGAATTTTGCCGAGAACCTGCTGCGCCATGATTCGCCTGCCGTGGCCTTAGTCTATCGCCGCGAAGACGGTTTGCGGTTTGAGCTGAGTTATCGCGAACTACGCGAGCGGGTCGCGGCCACTGCGGCCGCATTGACTGCGCGCGGAGTAGTCGCCGGCGACCGGGTGGCCGGTTTCATGCCGAATCATCCGGAAACCGTGATTGCGATGTTGGCCGCCGCCAGCATTGGCGCGATCTGGTCAAGCTGCTCACCCGATTTCGGCGTCAACGGCATTGTCGACCGCTTCAGTCAGATCAGGCCAAAAGTTCTTTTTACCGCGGACGGCTATCTGTACAACGGCAAGCGGGTCGATTCGCTGCAGCGGGTACACGAATTCCTGCCACAGCTGGAGTCCGTCGAGCACGTGGTCGTGGTGGGTCATATCGACGACGCCCCGGACCTTACCGGTCTGCGCAATGCGACTACGGTCGAGCGCTTTCGCGCCGGCCACGACACGACCCCGCGCTTTGTGCGTCTGCCGTTCGACCACCCGCTCTACGTAATGTATTCGTCCGGCACTACCGGGGTACCGAAATGCATCGTGCACGGTGCAGGCGGAACACTGCTGCAGCATTACAAAGAGCATGCGCTGCATACCGACATTTCAGAGAAAGACACGGTTTTCTATTTCACGACCTGTGGCTGGATGATGTGGAACTGGCTGGTAAGCGGCCTTGCCCGGGGCGCTCGCATCATTCTCTACGATGGCTCGCCGTTTTACCCCGATGGCGAAACGCTGTGGCACATGGCCGAACAAGAACGAATCAGCGTTTTCGGGACCAGCGCCAAGTACATTTCCGCTCTCGCCAAGCACGCCATTCAGCCGCGCCAGGTAGCGGATCTGTCGGCGCTGCGCTGTGTCCTGTCAACCGGGTCACCGCTCGCTCCGGAGAGCTTCGACTACGTTTATCGCGAAATCTCGGCAGCGCTGCAGCTGTCATCGATCTCCGGCGGAACCGACATCATTTCCTGTTTCGCTCTGGGTAACCCGATACTGCCGGTGTGGCGCGGGGAGTTGCAGTGCCGCGGCCTCGGCATGGCCGTCGAAGTCTGGGACCCACAGGGGCAGGCGCTGACCGGACAGCAGGGCGAACTGGTCTGCACCCGGCCGTTTCCATCGATGCCGGTAGGTTTCTGGAACGATCCGGACGGAGAGCGATATCTCGATGCCTATTTCAGGCGCTTCCCCGGCGTCTGGTGTCATGGCGATTTCGCCGAGCTGACCAGGCATGGCGGACTGATCATCCATGGCCGCTCAGATGCGGTGCTCAATCCCGGCGGCGTCCGGATTGGCACCGCCGAAATCTATCGCCAGGTGGAGCAGCTCGAGGAGGTGGCGGAGAGCATTGCGGTCGGCCAGGAGTGGGACGGCGACGTGCGCGTCGTGCTGTTCGTGCGCCTTCAGGACGGCTGCGTACTCGACCAGGAATTGTGCGACCGTATCAGGGCCCAGCTTCGGGCCAACACGACGCCACGCCATGTGCCGGCGAAAATTCTTGCGGTGGCGGACATCCCGCGCACCCTGAGCGGCAAGATTACCGAACTCGCCGTGCGCGACGTCATTCATGGCCGGGAGGTGCTGAACACCGACGCGCTGGCCAATCCCGATGCTCTAGGTCACTTTCGCGCCAGGCCGGAACTCGATGAGGACTAAAGCACAACAACGCCGGGCGCAACGGTGGCGGCACTGAACATGCGTGAGGCGACCAAACAGAACGACGGTGTGAATCGCGACAGCAGTGCAACGTCTCCACTGACACCCGAGGGGCGTTATCAGGCACTGGTCGATAGCGGCAAGATTCAGCCAGACCCGGCGCAACGCGAGGTCTTGCGCCATCTGCAGGACATTTCACAGTCGTTACCGCACGCGCCGCGCTATGGCGCGCTGGATCGCTTGATGCTGCGCGTCAGGCCAGGGCACGCAACGATAGAACCCCTGCGTGGTTTGTATCTCTGGGGCGGGGTCGGCCGCGGCAAGACCTTTCTCGTTGATCTGTTCCATGCCTGCCTGCCGCGCGGAACCGGTCTGCGGACCCATTTCCATCGCTTTATGTTGGGCGTTCACGAACAATTGAAGCAACTCGATCATGTGGCATCACCGCTCGACAAGGTTGCCGACCGGATCGCGCGGCAAGCACGAATCATCTGCTTCGACGAGTTTTTCGTCTCGGATATCGCTGACGCAATGATTCTCGGCAACCTGTTCGCGGGCCTGTTCAGGCGCGGCGTGAGCCTGGTTGCGACATCCAATGTCGCCCCGCATGATCTTTATCGCGACGGCCTGCAGCGATCCCGCTTCCTGCCGACTATCGACCTGATCGAGCGGCACACCGCTATCGTCCATTTGCAAAACGCCACCGATTATCGCCTGCGCGCTCTGGAGCAGGCGGAGATCTACCACAGCCCGCTCGACAGCGAGGCCGATCACAATCTGCTGAGCAGCTTCAACGCGATCGCACCGGACACCGGGCGCGATGAAATGACGCTGCAGCTCAACGGCCGCTCGCTCGCGACCCGGCGCCTCGCCGATGGAGTCGTCTGGTTCGATTTTGCGGAAATCTGCGGCGGTCCGCGCAGTGCGGCCGACTACATCGAAATTGCACGCTGTTTTCATACTGTCGTCGTTTCGGGTGTGCCGGTGCTGGCCGTCGATAGCGAGAACGAGGCGCGCCGTTTCATCAGCCTGGTTGACGAGTTCTACGACCGCAATGTGAAGCTGATACTCTCGGCCGCAACGGAGCTCGCAACACTCTATCGCGGCCATCGTCTCGAGTTTGAGTTCCGCCGTACCGAAAGCCGGCTGATCGAAATGCAATCGCACGACTATCTCGCCCGCGAGCACCTGCCATGATCAACGCCGTGACGATGCGTCTTAAACGATGGCGCCAGGCCGCAACCGGCGGCCGCCGTGTGTGGCCGGAGCTGGTGCTGATCGCGTTGATCGTCGTCGCCGTGCGCTGGTACCAGACCCGTGATCTCCTGCCCGCCGACGCCGCCGCGGCGCCACCGTTTCGGTTACAGGCTCTGAGCGGTGAAGTCGTCGATCTTGCCGACCTGCGCGGCCGGCCAACGTTGCTCTACTTCTTCGCCCCATGGTGCCGGATTTGTTCTGTGTCGGCGGGCAATATCCAGCACTTGCGCGCCGCGGTCGCGGAAGAAAAACTCAACATCGTTATGGTCGCTCTGAGTTACGAGAGCAGCGCCACGGTACGCGCATTTTCCCGCCGCCACGGCCTCGAGGTTCCCGTGTTGCTGGGGACATCGGCCACCGCCGGCGATTTCAGGGTACCGGGGTTTCCGACCTATTATGTGATCGATTCCAACGGCGCCATCGTCAGCCGTGATTTCGGCTATACGACCTATCTCGGACTACGCTGGCGCACGTTTCTGGCTGATTGATTCCGGCTGTTCATCGACGACGTCCATCGCCATCACCTCACGGCGCAAAGCGTCCGCCTCGCGCAACAACTGCGCATCGCTCGCCGCGAACAACCGCGCCGCCTCGGCGCTGGCCAGTTTCTCCTCGAGATCGGCACCGTGGATCAGCCCGACCCGTTCGCCACTGTGCAGTTTTTCCGCCAGCGGCGTGATGGCATTAATCCGCGAGAGCGCGTTCTCCAGCCGCGCGAGTGCATCGCGCCGGTTGCCGCTCCAGAAAATACCCGTGGTCAAGCGATCTCGCACGGTTGAAGGCACCACCAGCGCCTGTGCCGCCTGCAACTCGGCCTGGTCGGTCTCGACAAAGAAAGGCCAGCCAAACGGAAATGCAACGCATCGGACCGTCGCGTGAAGCCAGCGCGGCGTATTGTTCTCGAGCAATTGGCGCAACTGCAATTGCGCCGTGGCCATACTCGCGACCATGGCTTGCGCAGCCAGCGGCCGTTCGGTTTCCTCCTGGCCGCCCAGCTTGTACCGGCGCACTACGGCCGCTGTAGCAAACAGCTCGGCCGCGATTTCAGATAACCGCGAGGCGGCACGGGAATCCTCGAGAAGACCCCGACCTTTGTGCAAAAGCATCAGCTCGACGGTCAGCGCGCAGGCCGCGGCAAGGCGGGTCACCTGCCGCGCAAGTCGATGCAAACCGGGCATCCTCGCGGGGCGCGGCGCCAGCCATGCCCCGCTCCAGCCCATCGCCAGCGCCCGCAATAGCCGATTGGCAACGCGGGCGAGCTGGCGCCCGACGAGGCGGTCGAAAGCAGCTTGATCGCCGCGGCCTTGCCCGGCATCGGCGGCCGCGAGCATGTCGCCAAGATAGGGATGCTGGGCGAGCGCCGATCGCTGAAAGACGTACCGCCCCCGCAACTGCTGATCGCTTCCACCCAGGCTCGCCGACAGGGCCGGGTACTTCTGCACTTCGGCGACAAGGTTGGTCGGACCGCGACAGATCGCCGTTACACCATGAATATCCAGACCGGCATCCATGACCCGTCGCCCGCGCGCCGAAACCAGCAACTTGAGCAATGATGCCAGGCCCGCATCAACCCCATGCTGGCTGATACGCGACAGCGTCATTCGCCGCGATGCGTCGAGTGCATAAGTGGCGGCAGCCATTTTGCCCAGTGTCCGGGCGGCGCCGGCGCGCTCGTTGCCGGCCGGCCCCCACATTCCCGAGATCCGCGCCATCGCGCCGGCGCAGCGGCTCGAGACCTTGGCGGCTGCGGCATCCGCCGAACTCCAGAACAATGCCCACGGTGAAACGTCCGCGAGCCTGTCGACGACCGCCTCACAATTGCCACTGCCACCGAGCATGTTGCCCAGCGGCACATTGACCTGGCGTCCCGACACGGTTCCGAATGGAAAGGACAGCCGCGCAAGATCGTGCCGGCTACCTCTGGAAACGCCGGCACAGTCAGCCGGTACCATAACCACCGCACGGCGCAGACCAATGCTATCGCCGATGAGATCGTTGGGGTCCTCGATATCCACGACTATCAGAAACACCGACGCCACCGGTGCCAGTTCAACGCAATGTAATTCGAACTCCATCGTCAGCCCAAGCTGGTCCGGCGCCTGACCCTGTTGCTCGCGCCGGACCAGCGCCCGCCCCGCCGGGCGGCCGGCGACCGCGCCGTCGCGCGTCGGCGCCGCGGCCAGGGTCAGGATCTCGTTACCGCGGACCACTTCAGGAAGAATTTCTTGCTGTGCCCGGGTACCGAATTCGAGTACGAGCGTGCGCGCCATGGTCGCCGCCGGCGACCCGACGCAGAGCGCAATACTGAGATCGCGCGAAGCGATTTTTTCAACCACGGCTGCAACGCCGACCGGCGAAAACGCCCGCCCGCCAAGCGCTGTTGGAAGATCGAGTCCGAGCAACCCGTCGGCGGCAAGCACCGGCCATGTTCTGCGATCCAATGGCGACAATGGTCGCCGCTCGGGCGATGCCACGAGACGTTCGCACAGCGCCTCGACCGGACCGGCGATAGTTTCGCGTTCCTCGGCCGTCAGATGAGTGCGGGGAAAACGCAGAATCTCACGCCACCGGAAACCCGTGCGGAACAATTCGCTGCACCAGGCAGAGGCACCCTGTGCAGAGTACGGCTCGGCGCCAGAGAATTTCCCGGACAAACGGTCGCTGATCAATGGCCGCCGAAATCGTGGTAGCGCGAGAACACAGAACGGAATCAGGAATGCGAGCGCCAGACCTGCAACCACCCACCAGTCAGGACGTGCCTGCAGCGCAAACCCGGTAATGACCGCTATCGAACATGTGGCCCACGCCAGACCGCCGGCCTGCATATAAACCAGGACAGCCACGAAAACAACCAGTATCGCACCCCAGATGGCGGCGATATTGAGCAACTCCATGCTCACGACCTCCCTGTCGCCAGACCTAAGAGCTTACTAGCATTGCGACCCGTAGTCGCGTGATTACCAACAGCTAGTCTGACTTGATCAGGGAGCGTCCGGCTGGTTTTCCGGTGTGGCGGCGATAAATTCGGGGAGCACGGCGCAGTTCGCATCGATCCGCGCGATCGTGGGACAGGCGGCCAGATCGAAGTCATAGCGCCGCGCATTGTAAACCTGGGGAATCAGGAATGCGTCCGCCATGCCGGGAACGTCGCCGCCACAGAAATCGCCATTCGCGGCGTTGCGCCGAAGCTCGGCCTCAAGCGCCGAGAACCCCAGCCCGAGCCAGTGCCGATACCAGTGCCGCACCTGTGCCGCGTCGGCGCCAAAGCTCAGCCGCAGTTCGGCGAGCACGCGCAGGTTATTGAGTGGCTGAATTTCGCAGGCGATCAACTGCGCGAGCGAGCGGACTTTTGCCCGCTCACCGGCATCGGCCGGCAACAACGGCCGCGCGGGCCAGCGTTCCTCGAGGAACTCGACGATCGCCATGGACTGGGTGATGACGGTGCTGTCGCATTCAAGCGCCGGCACCAGTTGCTGCGGGTTAATCCGACGAAAGCTCTCGCTGTGCTGCTCGCCACCGTCGCGAACGAGGTGGACCGGTATCAGTTCGTAGTCCAGTCCCTTGAGATTTAGCGCAATCCGCACCCGGTACGCCGAGGACGAACGCCAGTAGCTGTAGAGCCGCACTCAGATCACGCCGCGCCGCATCTGGTCGAGCTCGATCGACTCGAACAAAGCGCGGAAATTACCCTCGCCGAAACCCTCGTTACCCTTGCGCTGGATGATCTCGAAAAAAATCGGCCCGATCACGTTCTTGGTGAATATCTGCAGCAACAGGCCCTGACCCTCGGTCGGCGCACCGTCGATCAAAATGCCGCGACTTTGCATCGCGGCGATATCCTCGCCATGTCCGGCCACGCGCGCATCGATCTGCTCGTAATAGGTTGCGGGCGTATCCTGAAATTCCACACCGTTGCCGAGCATGCGGTCAACCGACGCGTAAATGTCCCCGCTGCCGAGCGCAACATGTTGAATTCCCTCGCCGCGGTACTCGCGCAGGTATTCCTCGATCTGCGATTTGTCATCCTGTGATTCGTTGATCGGAATACGGATTTTTCCGCATGGGCTGGTCATCGCCCGGCTCAGCAAACCGGTCCGCTGACCTTCGATATCGAAGTAGCGGATCTCACGGAAATTGAACAGCCGCTCGTAGAACCCTGACCACTTGTCCATGTTGCCGCGGTAGACGTTGTGGGTCAGGTGGTCGATATAGGTCAGACCGGCACCCCCCGCGGCGTCTGCGCCATCGACCCGTTCGAAATCGACATCGTAGATCGTGTGTTCACCATAGCGGTCGACCAGGTAAATGACACTGCCGCCTATACCTTCGATCGCCGGAATGTTCAGCTCCATCGGCCCGACATCGGACTCGAACGGCGTCGCTCCCAACTCGACCGCACGCTGGAACCCCGCCGCCGCATCGCGCACCCGGAAAGCCATCGCGCAGACACACGGCCCATGCTTGCGCGCGAAGTTCTGGGCGAAACTGTCGGCCTCGGCATTGATAATGAAATTGATATCTCCCTGCCGGTGCAGCGTTACATCCTTGCTGCGGTGGCGTGCCGTGACCGGAAACCCGAGCTTGGCGAACAACTCACGCAGCAAACCCGGATCGGGCGCCGCATACTCCACGAACTCGAATCCGTCGGTACCCATGGGGTTGTCGAAAATATCCGTCATTGGTTCTCCTCCCGGAGCGCTTCTCGCGGCGGACGCCGTGGAGCTTGATTTGTTTCAGATGAAACAATTATAGTTTCATCTGAAACGAATTCAACCGGCGCCGATGAGCATGCGCAACAACTCTCTGCTGGAACTCGACGAATTTCTGCCGTATCGCCTGTCGCTGTTGTCGAATACGGTGAGCGCGGCGATCGCATCGATTTACGTGGAACGCTTCAAACTGACTATTCCGGAATGGCGGATCATGGCGGTACTCGGTCGCTTTCCTGGGATTACCGCCGGAACGGTGGCACAGCGCACGGCCATGGACAAGGTCGCCGTCAGCCGCGCACTCGCCCGGCTGCAGTCGGCCGGATATCTGCGGCGCAAATCCGACGTAACCGACCGGCGCCGCGCAATGTTGCAGCTGAGCGCCGCCGGCGACCGTCTCTACCGGCGCATAGCCCCTCTGGCGATGGAGTTCGAAAATCAACTGCTCGACAGCCTCGACGAGCGTGATCGGCGCCACCTCGACCGCCTCCTGACACGGCTGATGGAACGCGCGCGGCAGCTTTAAAAGAACAGCGCCGCAAAGGCGCGAATATCGCCGGACAGCGAGCCTAGGGCTTTTTGCGCTGGACGAAAAACCACTCTTGCGGACGTCCCGGCAGTGGCTCGACCGGTAGCGCACGTTTTGCCAACAGACGTGAGTCAATCTCCAGCAGCGAGAGGATCCGGGCGATACGTTCGCCCGCCCGGCCGTCACCGTACGGGTTGCGGATCCCTTCCAGCGACTTTGCAAACCGCGGTGTCAATGCATGCTCTACTGCAGCGACGATCGCATCAGTATCGGCCGCCACGTCGACGATGTTGGCGGCACGCAACCGCCCGCGCTGGCGCTCACCGATATTGACGCAGGGCAGACCCAGAGAGGGCGTCTCCATGATGCCGCTGGATGAATTTCCGATCAGCGCTCTCGCCCGCCGCAACAGGCTCCAGTAAACCCGTGGTTCGAGGTTGACGAAAAGCGCTGCATCATCGCGGCCGCCACAGAACGTCAGTGCCAGCTCGCGCAGGCGGCGGCTGCCCGCATCCGCATTGGGAAAACAGAACACGATCTGACCGTCCGTGCGGGCAAGCGCGGCGAATACCGGCTCGCATTCCACCAGCGTGTCGCGCGCCAGGGTCAGCGGGTGCAGCGCGACAACCAGCGGCGCCGCGACGGCAATGCCAAGGGCCGCATCCAGTTGCGCCGGTTGTAACAGTGCCTGGTGGGTCAGAAGATCGAGACTCGGCGCGCCGACACAATGAACCCGCCATTCTTCCTCGCCCATCGCCAGCACCCGTTGCCGTGCCGGCTCGGTGGGTGTGAAGTGAACATGACTGAGCTTGGTCAGGGCATTACGCACCGCGTCGTCAATCGCTCCCTCACTGACGTCACCGCCTTCGATGTGCGCAATCGGTATTCGCAAGGTCAGTGCAACCGAGGCCGCCGCCATATTCTCGTAGCGATCCGCAATCAAAAGCAGCAGGTCGGGTCTTTGCCGCGCCAGTAGTTCCGTCAATCCCAGCGCAGTCACCGCGATGGTCTTGGCCATACCCACATCGGTATCGGAGCTGAGCAGTGATTCGACCTCGACGACCTCAATACCCTCGATCGCCGCGATCTGGTCTGCTGTGTGGCCGAATTCCGGTGACAGATGTGCGGCGGTGACCGCCAGCGTCACCCTGACATCTTCCTGGCGCGCCAGATAGCAGAGCGGCCAGTAGAGATGGCCGTAGTCGGCACGGGAGGTGGTGACAGCGACGATATGCTTCGACATCGGCGCATGCTACCAGCATCCTGCACAACCGGCGTGGCCTCGCCAGCCCTGCACCGCAGTATCATGTTGCACGCACGACACGCGCAGGGAATCGACCCGATGACAACGACAAACCGTTCACCCGCTACTGCCACATCTCTTGCCGGGATGCTCGCGGGCCTCAGCCCGCAGCTCGACGATATCGAGTATGTATTCGTGCGTCTCGAGGCAACGCGCGCCATGCCGGCGGCGGCGGATATTCTCGCGAGTTTCCGCGAACCCGAAGCCACCACGCTGATACTCGAGCGTGATCGCGCAGCCGCTCTCGGTTTCGAGCCGATTGCGCATTGCGCCAGGATCACACTGGGCGTGTTCTCCGATCTTCACGCGATCGGCCTGATAGCCGCAGTCAGCGCACGCCTCGCGCAGGCGCAAATTCCGCTTAACGTTTTCTCGGCGATCCATCACGATCATCTGTTTGTGCCACCGCAGCAGGCGCACGAGGCGCTTGCCGCGCTGCAAGACATGGCAAGCGCAGCGAGACCGGCATGAGCGCACACTGGCACAACCTGGTCGGAATCGCAGGAGTTACGTTGATTCTGGTGAGTTATCTGCTGTTGCAGACGGGGCGCATGCGGGCATCGCAGCCGCTCTACTCAGGGGCGAATGCCACCGGCGCAACGCTGGTCCTTTTCTCGTTGATGTACGACTTCAACCTGTCGGCCGTGATTATCGAGTCGTTCTGGCTGCTGATAAGCGTGTATGGCCTCTGGCGCTCGCGCCGGCGAAACACCTGAGCACGCAACCCGGCCTCTAGGTGTCAATATAGGTTCGCACCGTAATCAGTTCGGGAAACAGCCGTATATCGACAGCCCGGCGCAGAAAATCGACGCCCGATGAGCCGCCGGTTCCTGGCTTGTATCCGATGATCCGCTCGACATTCTTGAGGTGGCGGAATCGCCAGATCTGGAAGTTTTGTTCGATATCGACCAGTTTTTCGCAAAGATCGTAGATATCCCAGTACCTGGATGGATCCTCGTACACGGTACGTAATACATCGACGACGGCCGTATGCGCCTCGTACGGCTGCGACCAGTCCCGCTCCACACGCTCCGCCGGAACCGCAAAGCCACGCCGTGCCAGACTGCGCAGAAATTCATCGTACAGGCCGGGGCTGTGCAGTATTTGCCCGAGCTCCGAGGTCATCGCGGAATCGTGGCGGAACACCCGCACATGGCCCTCCTCCTTATTGCCGAGCAGGAACTCGAGCTTGCGGTACTGGAACGACTGGAACCCCGACGCGTGCCCGAGGACGCCGCGAAATTGCGCGTATTCGCTCGGCGTGAGCGTCTCCAGCACCGCCCATTGATTGAACAGCTGTTGCTGGACCTGCTTTACCCTGGCAAATATTTTCGAGCACGGCGCAAAATCGTCGCTGCGAAAGTGCGCGATAGCGGCGCCGAGCTCGTGCAGGATCAACTTGAACCATAATTCCGCCGTCTGATGCTGGATGATGAACAGCATTTCGTCATGGTGCACAGGCTGGCTAAGCGGATGCTGCGCATTGAGCAGACGATCGAGATCAAGATAGCCCGAATAAGTTAGCTGTCCATCGAGTTCAGTGTGGATGCCGGGCTCGAGTTCACGTTTGTTCATCAGGTTGTTCCTCTTGGCCACCCGCAGTCACGACTTTTCGGGCGGCAGCCGTACTGCGATGCACCATTGTAACGCCGCTGGCAGCACAACAGCTTGATGTATAATTCTGCGGCGCTTGAGCGATGGGTCACACAACGAGAACATGAAACCCGCCATCCGCCGCTGTCCGTTATGTTTCCTCATTTACCGCCGTGCAATTGCGGCGCCGGGCCGGTGTTGCTGAGTGGACAGTATTGCCCGCTTCGAGATAGCGCGTGTTCAGTATCTGGACGATCAGGCGCGATTGGCAGACGACGCGCCGGCACTGGGCAGTGATCGCAGCGCGCTGACAGAACTCTATCGCGCGATGACCCGCGTCCGCGCTTTTGACGCCAAGGCGATCAAACTGCAACGTACCGGCAAACTCGGTACCTACGCGTCGAGCCTCGGACACGAGGCGATCCATGTAGCTGCGGCATGGGCGCTGCAACCCGATGATGTTTTCGCACCGACCTACCGCGAACATGGCGTACTGCTGGAACGTGGCGTCACGATGAGCGAGATTCTGAGCTACTGGGGCGGCGACGAAAACGGCATGGCGTGGAGCGGACCGGCGCATGACTTCCCCTACTGCATACCGATTGCGACACAGACGCTGCATGCCGCGGGCGCCGCATTTGCGATGAAACACCGGCGCGAGGCGCGTTGCGCCCTGGCCGCGCTCGGAGACGGCGCCACTTCCGAGGGCGCTTTCTACGAAGCACTGAACGCAGCCGGCGCCATGCAACTACCCCTGATATTTCTCGTGATCAACAATCGTTATGCAATTTCGGTACCGGTCGATAAACAGACCGGCGCCGCGACACTCGCGCAGAAAGCAATCGCCGGCGGCGTGCCCGGGATCCAGGTCGACGGCAACGATGTTATTGCGGTATGCGACGTTCTGCAGCGGGCCGCCGCCCGCGCTCGCGCCGGCGAGGGACCGAGCCTGATCGAGGCATTGACCTACCGCATCGGCGACCACACTACCGCCGACGATGCCGGTCGCTATCGCGACGGCGCCGAAGTCGAGCATGCACGCCGGGTCGAGCCGCTGGCTCGGCTGCGCCGTCATCTCGGCGCACGCGGGTGGTGGGACGAGAACGACGAAATGGAACTGCAGCGCGCCTGCGACGAAGGCGTCAGCAGCGCAGTCGAGGCGTACGCTGCCCGCCCGGCGGCGGATCCTGCGCAGATGTTCAAGCATTTATTCGCCCATCTGCCGGCGCGTCTCGAAGAACAACTCGATACGGCCCGGATCTATGCCCGGCCCGATGGCGACGACTGAGGTGGCCGAGCTCACGCTGATCGATGCGGTCACCGCCGCGCTGGCCTGGGAGCTGGGACACGACGAAACCGTGATCGTTCTGGGCGAGGACGTCGGCGTCAATGGTGGCGTGTTTCGGGCCACCGACGGGCTGCAGCAAAAATATGGAGCGGATCGGGTCATCGATACGCCGCTGGCGGAGGGAATGATCGCGGGCATGGCGATCGGCATGGCGGCCGAGGGCCTCAGACCGGTCGCCGAAATCCAGTTCATGGGCTTTATCTACCCCGCCGTCGACCAACTGATCAATCACGCAGCCCGTTTGCGCAACCGGACACGTGGCCGGCTGTCATGCCCGATGGTACTGCGGGCGCCGTTCGGCGGCGGCATTCACGCGCCGGAGCACCATTCAGAGAGCACGGAATCGATCTTCGCCCACATGCCCGGCCTGCGCGTTGTCATCCCTTCTTCGCCCGCGCGCGCCTACGGACTGCTACTGGCTGCGATGCGCGACCCGGATCCGGTCGTTTTTCTCGAACCCAAACGCATCTACCGGCTGGCCCGCCAGGAGGTCACCGATGACGGCGCTGCACTTCCCCTGGATGTCTGTTACACGCTACGCGAGGGCGAAGATGTCACCCTCGTCACCTGGGGCGCAATAATCCATGAAACGCTGCAGGCGGCGGACGCACTGCGCGGCGACGGCATTAGCGCCGAGGTCATCGATGTTGCCACAATCAGCCCGCTCGATATCGACACGATACTGCAGTCGGTAACCAGAACCGGGCGGCTCGTGATCGTGCACGAGGCAGCGCGAAATTGCGGCGTCGGCGCTGAAATTGCCGCGCTGGTCGCGGAACACGGTATTTTCGACCTCAAGGCTCCGATTCAGCGTGTTGCCGGTTTCGACACGGTCATGCCGTTGTACCGGCTCGAGCGGGATTACCTTCCGGGTGTCGCGAGAATTCTCGATGCCGTGCGTGTGACGCTCGAGGACTGACAGCCGAGGATGACTCCGTGAAAACATTTCTGCTACCCGATCTTGGAGAGGGTTTGCCCGAGGCCGAGATTGTCTCCTGGCATGTAGCATCCGGCGATCATGTAAGCGCGGACGCACCACTGGTCTCGGTCGAAACCGCCAAGGCCGTGGTCGAGGTGCCATCGCCGTTCAGTGGCACGGTCGTGAAATTGCATGCGAGCGCCGGTGATTTCGTAAAAACGGGCGGCCCACTGGTCGACTTCGAACTCGAGGGCGGGTCTGACTCCGGTCACGATCAACCTGGCGGGACCAGCGCCGATGCCGGCACCGTCGTCGGCATGATGCCGGTCGGCGATACAGTCATGGTCGAACAGGCGGTTGCCGGAACCGGGCGGCGGCGTGCGGGCCGGACAAGGGCAATCCCGGCTGTTCGCGTACTGGCTAAACGCCTCGGCGTAGATATCGAAACGGTCGCCGGCAGTGGTGCACATGGACAAGTGACCAGCCGCGATGTCGAAGCTGCCGCACAGTCAGCAACCGCGGCTGGTAGCAATGCCGATGACGCAGACTGGGAGACACTGCGCGGCCTGCGCCGGGCCATGGCGCAAAGCATGACCCGGGCGAACGCTGAGATTTGCCATGCAAGCATTTTCGACGATGCCGATATCAATGGCTGGGAAGACGGTCAGGATGTGACACTCCGGCTCTTGCGAGCCATTTGCAAGGGCGCCGCGGCGGAGCCGGCGCTGAACGTACAATTCGATGCCGCGTCGATGCGGCGCAGACAACTGCCGCAGCTGGATATTGGTATCGCTGTCGATACGCCCAATGGGCTGATCGTGCCGGTAATGCGTGATGTTCGCGCAGCGACATCAGGCAATCGGCGCAAGGAATTGCAGCAACTTAAAAAGGCCGCCGCCGAACGCCAATTAGCACCCGCGGACCTGCGCGGCAGCGCGATCACGCTGTCGAATTTCGGCATGCTCGCCGGTCGCTACGCGAGAGTAGTGGTTGTGCCGCCGGGCGTTGCGATACTGGGCGCCGGCGCAATCCGCCGCGACGCGGTTGCGACAGGAACAGAGCTTGCGGTGCGGCGACGCCTGCCACTGTCGCTGAGCTTTGACCATCGTTGTGTTACCGGCGCGGAGTCGTGCCGGTTTCTGGCTGCGGCGATCGCGGATCTGCAGCGGCAAAACTAAAGCACCGTCCGAAGCGGGCGGCTACAATACCGGCCATTCCATCGCGGGGAGAACCAGGCTGATGCGGCGCAGGCTTACCGACGCTCACGAGAAAATAATCGACGCCATTGCCGATGCGATGACCGCGTTGGCGGATGACGATGTGCCATTCGACGCAGGCCATTTTGCAAGAGAATATTACCGCAATGTCGCGGCCGAGGATCTCATCGCGCGCAGCGCTGAGGACCTGGCGGCAGCGGCATGGTCTCATCTGCAATTTGCCATGCAGCGGCGCCGCGGCCGGCCGAAAGTTCGCGTATACAACCCCGAGGACAACGGCGGGTCGTGGGCCCCGACCCACACAATCGTGCAAACCGTCAATGACGATATGCCGTTTCTGGTCGACTCGGTTGCAATGCTACTCAATTCGGCGGGATCCACAGTCCATCTGACGGTACATCCGATCATCAACTTTCGCCGCGACGCGAAGGGCAATATCGTCGCAATGGAAGAGGCCGCGGACGCGGCGGCGAAGATTTACCCGGAATCGCTGATTCTGGTCGAGATCGACAGGGAAACGGACCCGCAGATCCTCACCCGCCTCGAGAGGCGCATTCGGGCCGGACTGCGCGATGTGCGGTCCGCCGTGCGCGACTGGGCGAAAATGCGGAATCGTTTGCTGGAGATCTGCTCCGACCTGCGCCGGAACCCTCCCCCGCTCGACGCCGAAACCGTCGAGGAATCGATCAATTTCCTCGAGTGGATGGAGCAGGATCATTTCACCTTTCTCGGATACCGCGAATACGACCTGGTCGAAGCAGACAATGATCGCCACCTGCATGCAATCGTCGGTACCGGGCTCGGCATTCTCCGGCGCGGTTCGACCCGGGCCGGCGACGAATCAACGCCGGGCCTGACCCAGAGTATCCGGCCGCGGTCGCGGGCCAGCGAGTTGCTGGTCATTACCAAGGCGAGTTCCAATTCAACCGTACACCGCCCGACCAATCTCGACTATGTAGGAATCAAGCGATTCGACGAAAACGGCAATGTCACCGGCGAACAACGTTTTCTCGGCCTCTATACATCGACCGCGTATAGCCGCAATCCGCGGCAGATACCGCTACTTCGCTACAAAACGGCGAAGGTCCTCGAGTTGTCCGGACTCGAGCGCTCAAGCCACGGCGGCAAAGCCCTGGTCCATGTGCTCGACAATTACCCACGCGACGAACTGTTTCAGATCTCGATCGAGGACCTGGCAAGAATCGCCAAGGGAATACTCGATCTGCAGGAACGGCAGCGGGTCAAGCTATTCGTCCGCCGCGATGAGTTTCGCCGTTTTATCTCGTGCCTGGTTTTCGTACCTCGCGACAAGTACAGCACTCAGGTTCGCGAGCGTATCGAGGCGATCCTCATGGAGGCCTGCAATGGCCGCAAAACCGAGCACACAGTGCAACTGGCGGATTCGAAACTCGCGCGCGTCCACATTATCGTATGGCTAAAACCGGGCCAATCTCCGCGTATCGCAATTGGGTCGCTGGAGAAACGCATTGCCGAGGCCGTTCGCACCTGGGAAGACAATCTCCGCGACGCTCTGATCGATAACAGCGGCGAAGAAACGGGACTCAAACTGTTCCGCCGTTTCGGTCACTGTTTCCCGGCCGCCTATACCGAGGATTTCGATCCGGTCACGGCGGTCGATGACATCGGGCATTTGCTGCAACTCGATGAAACCGCCGCCCGCCCTGTGATGAAGCTGTTCCGCCCGGCAGACATGGGAGACAGTCGCCTGCGTTTCAAAGTGTATCGCAAGGGTGAACCGATTCCGCTGTCCGATGCCCTGCCACTACTCGAGAACATGGGCCTCAAAGTCATCGCGGAACGCCCGTATCGGATGCGCATGGCCGACGACCAGGTCTGGATCCAGGATTTCGAGATGTCGTTGCCCGAGAAATCGCCAGTTCGGCTCAAGGACATCGCCGAGCGCTTTACCGACGCGTTTGCAGCGGTGTGGCAGGGCGACATCGAAGATGACGGTTTCAACCGCCTGATTCTCGAGGCAGGCCTCGACTGGCGCTCTACCTCCATGCTCCGCGCCTACTGCCGTTATTTGCTGCAGACCGGCATTCCGTACAGCCAGACCTACATGGAAGAAGTCCTGTTGCGCAATGCGGAGGTTGCCCAGCTGCTGGCGGCGAAGTTCGGCAATTATTTCGACCCCGGCAAGAGCCGCTCGCGGCAACGCAAAATCGAGGATATGGCAGACGCCCTCGATAGCGCCCTCGACACGGTCAACAGCCAGGACGAAGACCGCATCCTGCGGGCGTTTCGCGGAGTAATCCGGGCGACGCTGCGGACCAATTACTACCAGCCCGACGATGGCGGCCGGCCAAAGCCGTATATCTCCTTCAAGCTGGATGCGAAACTGGTTCCGGAGCTACCGCTGCCGCGGCCCGAGTTCGAAATATTCGTCTACTCGCCGCGAGTGGAAGGCGTTCACCTGCGCGGCGGCAAGGTGGCGCGCGGCGGCCTGCGCTGGTCCGACCGGCGGGAGGACTTCCGGACCGAGGTGCTTGGGCTGATGAAAGCCCAGAACGTCAAGAACACGCTGATCGTCCCGGTTGGCGCCAAGGGCGGGTTCTTTTGCAAGCAGCTCCCCACGGGCAAGCGCGACGCTATCCAGGCAGAGGTGGTCAGTTGTTACAAGACCTTCATCCGCGGCCTTCTCGACATCACTGACAACCTGGTCGATGGTGCAGTGGTAGCGCCGCCCGGCGTGCGCCGCCGCGACGACGACGACTATTACCTGGTGGTGGCAGCGGACAAGGGCACGGCAACCTTCTCGGATATTGCCAACGCCGTTGCTGCTGAGTACGACTTCTGGCTCGGCGATGCGTTCGCGTCGGGTGGGTCGGCCGGCTATGACCACAAAAAAATGGGCATCACCGCGCGCGGCGCCTGGGAAGCCGTCAAGCGTCATTTCCGCGAAATAGCCGTTGATGTGCAAACGCAGCCGTTCAGCGTCGCCGGCATCGGCGACATGAGCGGCGACGTGTTTGGCAACGGTATGTTGCAGTCGCGGCATACGCGCCTGCTTGCGGCATTCAATCATCTCCATATTTTTATCGATCCGGACCCTGATCCGGCGGCAAGCTACGACGAGAGACTGCGTCTGTTCGAGCGGCCGCGATCGAGCTGGACCGACTACAATTACAACCTGATTTCTGCCGGCGGGGGTGTCTTCTCACGTGCCGAGAAACGGATCCCGCTCAGTCCCGAGATGCAGCAGATGCTCGGCAGCGAAGCGGAGATAATGACACCGCAGGAGCTGATTCGCGCGATCCTGATGATGCCGGTCGACCTGTTGTGGAACGGAGGTATTGGCACCTACGTCAAGGCAAGCAGCGAAGCCAATGCCGACGCGGGCGACCGCAGCAACGACCCGGTGCGGGTCAATGCCGGCGAATTGCGCTGTAAAGTCGTCGGGGAGGGAGGCAATCTCGGATTCACCCAGCTCGGACGTATCGAATATGCGCTGAACGAGGGCCGGATAAACACCGACTTTATTGACAATTCCGCCGGTGTCGACACCTCGGACCGCGAGGTCAACATCAAGATCCTGCTCAACCTGGTTGCCGAGGACCGGCGCCTGACACCGGCCCGCCGCGACAAACTGCTGGCGGGAATGACCGACGAGGTCGCCGCACTGGTACTGCGTAACAACTACCTGCAGACCCAGGCCATCAGCATGATGGAGGCGCACGCAATCGAGAGGCTCAATGAGCACGCATTTGTGCTGCGCGCGCTGGAACGCGCAGGCCGCCTCAATCGCGCGTTGGAATTCCTGCCCGACGACGAGACTCTCGGTGAGCGGCGGCGCCAGCGCAAGGGGTTTACCCGTCCGGAGCTGTCGCTGCTGGTGAGCTACAGCAAGATCGCGCTGTACGACGAACTGATCCGGTCTAACGTCCCTGAGGACCGCTACCTGGCGCGTGAGTTGCAGCTGTATTTCCCCCATCCCCTGCAGCGCCGGTACAGCGAGACGATGCCGAAACATCCACTGAGCCGTGAGATTATCGCGACCCTTGTAAGCAACAGTGTCGTTAATCGTATGGGTCCGGTGTTCGCATTGCGGATGCAGGAGGAGACCGGCGCCGATGTCGGCCGCATTGCCCGTGCCTATGCGATTGTGCGTGAGGTATTCGGGATTCGCACGACCTGGGCCCAGATCGAAAACATCGACAATGTTATTCACGCCAACGTGCAGTATTCGATGATGTTCCAGACCACCCGGCTGTTGCGATACGCAACCATGTGGTTGCTACAACAGGTCGACGGGTCGCCGGCGATCGAAGACTGGGTGTCACGGCTACAACCCGGCGTGCGCAATTTGCTCAAGGACCTGCCCGGTTTGCTGATCGGGCGGCTGAAGAAGCGCTATGACGAAACCGTGCGACTATATCTGGACATTGGTGTGCCCAATCGTCTGGCGGTCAAGGTCGCGGCCTTGCCGGCCTCTTTCTCGGCGATGGATATCGTCGAGGTTGCGCGTCTCACCGGCACGCCTGCTCGCCAGGCCGGAGCTGTTTATTTCGAACTCGGCATGGGGCTCGGGCTCGACTGGCTGCGCGACGAGATTGAAGGCCTCAAGGTCGAAGGACGCTGGCAGGCCGTCGCCCGCAGCAGTCTGCGCGAGAATCTCTTCATGCTGCACCGGCGCCTGACGTTTCAGATTTTATCTATCGACAATTCGGGAACACCACACGATGTTGTGCTGGCCTGGCTGGACAACTCGGCCGAAAAGGTGTCCCATAGCAAGCGTGTTCTAAAGGAAATGCGCGCGTCCGGCAGCCTCGATTTTCCGACGCTGTCGGTGGCTCTCCAGGAGATTCGCAAACTTGCAATGACAGCCTGACCGGGCGGTCCTCCTGGCGCAAGAAGCCTGCGATAAGAACTCAAGGAAAAGATCAAATGACTGGAAAACTGGTGTTGTTGCGACATGGTCAAAGCACCTGGAACCTCGAAAATCTTTTCACTGGCTGGACCGACGTAGATCTCACCGACAAGGGCCGGATCGAAGCGCGCGATGCCGGAATCGCACTGCGAGAAGCCGGCTATGAGTTCGATATCGCATTTACTTCAGTACTGAAACGGGCAATCCGAACTCTCTGGCTCGTCCTCGACGAAATGGACATGATGTGGCTACCGGTTGACCGCAACTGGGTGCTCAACGAGCGTCACTATGGTTCGTTGCAGGGACGGAACAAAGCCGAGACCGTGGCCAAATACGGCATGGAGCAGGTGCAGACGTGGCGCCGTAGTTACGACGTCGAGCCGCCCGCACTGGAAGCGGACGATCCGCGTCACCCGCGTTTCGACCGCCGCTACTCAGGCATCGACAGCGACCGGCTTCCCGCGACTGAGTCCCTCGCCACGACGCTGGATCGTGTCCTGCCGCATTGGCGAACCTATATCGCGCCACGCCTCAGAAACGGTGAGAACGTCCTGATCGTGGCCCACGGCAACAGCCTGCGGGCACTGGTCATGGAGCTGGAGCATCTCGGCCGCGACGAAATCGTTGGTTTGAATATCCCCACCGGAGTGCCGCTGGCTTATGAACTGGACGACAACCTCAAGGCGCTGGACCAGCGCTTTCTCGGAGACCCGGACGCGGTGCGGGCAGCTCAGGAAGCGGTCGCGGCGCAGCTCCAGCAAGGACAGCAATAGGACTGCCAGCCAATGGAAGATTTCGCAAAAATCAAAACTCGCTTACGCATCCGACAACAGGAGTTGATGGAGAGAATTGCGCAGATCTCGGCCGAAGTGCGGCACCAGGATGTCCCACTGCCGAGCGATTTCGAGGATCAGGCCACCGAGCGCGAAAACGAGGAAGTCGTCGACGCACTCGGAACGGCGGCCCGCCGCGAACTCGATCAGATCAACCGCACACTGCAACAAATAGATAACGGTGATTATGGCAATTGCCAGGATTGCGGCAGCAAAATCAGCGCCGCCCGTCTTGAGGCCGTGCCCTTTGCATCCCGCTGCATCGACTGCGCCGATCGCGCCGAGGGATAACGCAAACCCGTCGCCGCCACCGTTGCCGCGGCAATGAGCACGGAGGAGCGAAAATGAAAAACCAGGCTGTTTTGTTCGATCGTCTCGGGGGTCCCGAGGTGCTCCATATTGCCGAATTCGACGAACCCGAACCGGGTCCGGGCGAACTTTGCATCCGCTGCACGTCGGCCGGCCTCAACCGCGCCGAATTATTGTTCCGCGAGGGCCAATATCTCCGGATGCCGGACCTTCCCAGCCGCACAGGCAAGGAGGCAGGCGGCATCGTCGAAGCCATCGGCCCGGGCGTGACCCGGTATAAGCCCGGGGACCGGGTGGGTAGTCTGCCGGGGGTGCTGGATGAATCGCGCTCCGGTGCGGTCGCCAGATACGTAACTCTCCCCGAGCGGCTGTTCGTCCATACACCATCGTCGGTCTCCGACGCCGATGCCGGCGGCATCTGGATGCAATACCTGACCGCATGGGGGGCACTGCAATTCGTCAGCAAGTGCGGCGAGAGTCAGCACGTCGTAATTTGCGCCGCCTCCAGTTCGGTCGGGCTGGCGGCAATTCAGATCGCGAACATGTTCGGGGCAACGTCAATTGCCACGACCACAAGCGCGGCCAAGGTCGAGCGGCTCCGCGATTTCGGCGCTGACCATGTTATTGACGTAAACAAGGACGACTATCTGGCCCGCATCCGTGAGATAAGCGATGGCCGTGGCGCCGATATCATTTTTGACCCGGTCGGCGGACCGATGCTCAACGCCCACCTCGAGGCCTGCCGGCCGGAAGGCTGGTATTTCCTTTACGGTCTGCTGGATACCCGCGACATGACCCTGCCGGCAGGACCACTTATCGGCAAGAACCTGCATGTCCGCGGCTACACGGTGTTTACTCTGCTGCAGCACGATCAGGCCACTGCCGCCGCGGTTCACGCAATCAGCGAAGGGCTGGACGATGGCAAGCTGAAGCTGCATGTCGACCGTTATTTTCCAATGGCAGAAACCGCCGATGCCCACCGTTACATGGCGGGCAACACCCAATTCGGCAAGATAATTATCAATCCCTGACCGGCCACAGCCGGATAAGGCCTTCCTGGGCGGTCGAGGCCACCAGCCGCCCACGCTGGTCATATATCGTGCCGCGCGCCAGGCCGCGGGCGCTTGAAGCGCTCGGACTGTCACAATCGTACAGCAGCCACTCATCGACCCGGAACGGGCGATGAAACCACATCGCATGGTCGAGACTCGCCATCTGCACATTGCCTGATCCGAACGCGATGCCATGCGGCAGCGTTGCGGTCGCAAGCAAATCGTAATCGGACACATAGGCCAGCAGACACCGATGCCAGATGTCTGCATCCGGCAATCGATCGAGCGCCCGAAACCACACCTGCTTGCGGGCGGGACGCCGGCTCGCCTTGAAAAACTCCGGCGCCTGGACAGGACGAAAATCGAACGCCCGCTTGAGTTGATAGAAGCGACGCAATTTTTCCGGGAACTTGTCCAGCAGGGGTTCACTGTAACTGGCAGCATCCGCAAGCGTCTCCGGCGCTGGCACTTCGGGCATCGTTGCCTGATGATCGATGCCGTCCTCGACGAGCTGGAACGACGCGGCGAGAGTAAAGATCTGGCGCCCGTGCTGAATTGCGACAACTCGTCGCGAGGAGAAACTGCTGCCGTCGCGGCTGCGGTCGACCTGGTAGACGATAGGCGCATTGAAATCACCGGCGCGCAGAAAATAGGCATGCAGCGAATGCACAACCCTGTCTTCCACCGTCAGCGAAGCCGCGCGCAGCGCCTGTCCGAGGACCTGCCCGCCGAAGACCTGCGGGCTGCCGATGTCTTTGCTCGTTCCACGGAACAGATTGACCTCGAGCGGCTCCAGTTCCAGGTGCTCGAGCAGATCCTTGAGTAGCGGGTTCATCCGGTGTCTCCAACGCCAGCCATCGCGGCCAGATCGGCCGCCGCGGCCATTGTCGATGCGGACACGGCAGGGTTCAAGCCCGGCCACCTCCGCGCAACCAATATCGCGTCCGCGGCGAATTCGGTAATAATCGGTCGTATGCACCGGTCTGTTTCGTGTAACCCACCTATGCCGTTGGCCCGAGGTCCAGATGCTGATTCGCCGCCGCAACGATATTCGTTCATCGGAAATAACCGATAAAGACCTTTACCTCGGCCGACGCCGCTTTTTGCGCGGTGCCGCGGCAACCGCCGGCGCAGTCCTGACGGCGGGGCTCACCCCGCAAATTGCGCTGGCCGCCCGGCGCCGTCTCGACAACGTCCGCAAAACCGCATTCGGCAAGGGTGAAACCCCAAACAGTTACGAGGACATCACCACCTACAACAATTTTTACGAGTTCGGCACCGGCAAGTCCGACCCGGCCGCCAATTCCGGCGATTTCGATCCCGTGCCCTGGACCGTACGGATTTCAGGCGAGGCCGAGGTGACCGGCGAATTTACGCTGGAGGATATTCTCGCCCCGCACCCGCTGGAAGAACGTATCTACAGGTTGCGCTGTGTCGAAGCCTGGTCGATGGTCGTGCCGTGGGTCGGTTTTCCGCTGGCCGATTTGCTGCAGCGGTTCAAACCGCTTTCGACTGCCAGATACGTCGAATTCCGCACCCTGCACGATCCCGAGCGTATGCCCGGCCAGCGCCGCCCCGTCCTCGACTGGCCTTATGTCGAGGGCCTGCGCATGGACGAGGCAATGCACCCGCTCACGCTGATGGCAGTGGGGGTCTATGGCGAGGTCCTGCCAAACCAGAACGGCGCACCAATGCGTCTGGTTGTGCCATGGAAGTACGGATTCAAGAGTATCAAGTCGATCGACCGGATAATTTTTCGCGAAACGCCGCCGCGCAGCAGCTGGCAGCAAGCGGCGCCGAACGAATACGGCTTCTACGCCAACGTCAACCCCGATGTCGACCATCCGCGCTGGAGCCAGAAACGCGAAAGAAAGATCGGTGCCGGAGCATTTGCCAGCAAGATTCCCACTCGCAAGTTCAACGGCTACGGCGAACAGGTCGCATCGCTCTACAGCGGCATGGACCTGGCACGCAACTATTGAGCCGGCCTCGCCGCAGCCGATGAAACTCCTTTCAGCGAAAACGATCGCACGCGTCTGGAAGCCACTGGTTTTTGCCGCCTGCCTCGTGCCAGCGCTGCAACTCGGGCTGGGTGCGTTTGCCATCGCGGGTTTCAGTCTCGGCGCGAATCCGGTGGAGGCGCTGCTCCACGGTTTGGGGAAATGGGGACTCAACCTGCTGCTGATCACCCTCTGTGTCACGCCGTTGACGTGGATCGTGCGGGCCCCCTGGCCGCTCCGCTTCCGGCGGATGCTGGGTCTGTTCGCCTTCAGCTACGTGGCGTTGCATTTTGCGGTCTACGCGTTCCTCGATCAGGGTCTTGCCTGGAGTTTTATCGTTGAGGACATCATCGAGCGGCCCTACATCACCGTGGGTATCGGCGCATTGTTGCTGTTGCTGCCGCTCGCTCTTACCTCGACAAGGCGGGCAATGAGAAGGCTGGGACGACGCTGGGCAAAGATTCATAAACTCATCTACCCGATTGCGATTCTCGGCGTCTGGCACTACTGGTGGCAGGTCAAACAGGACTGGCGCGAACCGCTGGTTTACGCCTCGATCGTGGCGCTGTTGCTCGGTGCGCGACTCGTGCGCCACCGTCTCAGAAAGGGCAGGTCGGCGGTTGCGGAAAAGCCGGCACCGGAGCTTGCGGCGGGCCAATCCCACAATCCGATATAATTCCGGCTATCCCGACACGCCGTCGCCCGGCCACTCACTGAATATCGTTACGGCGTTGCGAACGCATTCAATGCGAGGACCAGCCCCATGAACAAGACTGTTTCGAAACTGCTACTCGCCGTTGCGGCCGCGCTCGCGCTGGCGCAGCTCGCCGTTGCTCAGAATATGCGTCTCAGCGATGCCGATATCGATGTCGAAGACGGGCTTAACTGGTCTGGATACAAAACCTACGGTTATGTCGAACCGCAGCGCGGCGGCAGCGCCGATGAACAGCGCCGCGCTCAGGCAGACAGTGCCATTAGTAAAGTTGTACTGGATAGTCTCGACAAGAAGGGTTATCAGCTGGCGCAAGACACGCCTCCGGATTTCTTTATCGGATACGACGTGGTCGCCTACAACCAGGCCGACCGCCAGTCCAGCGAATACGTCGACACCAATCGGTTCAAGGGCGAAACCATCCAGGTCGTGCGCCAGACTACAACGTTCGACAGCGGCAATCTGAGAATGGGATATATCACGATCTTTGCCGTCGACGGCGACTCCCATCACGTCGTATGGAAGGGAACGGTCAACGGTCGTTCGACCAAGCCTCCGAAATCGGTCGGTCCCGTGGCACGCTCGGCGGCCGAGAAAATCATGGCGGAGTTTCCAGACTCGAACTGACCAGTTGCCGCGATGGATGCCGGCGCCCGGCTCAGGCCCGGGTCTGTCCGCTGCCGCGAACGACATATTTGTAACTGGTAAGCTGCTCTGCGCCAACCGGTCCGCGGGCGTGCAGACGGCCAGTCGAGATACCGATTTCCGCACCCATGCCAAATTCGCCGCCGTCGGCAAACTGCGTGGACGCGTTATGCATCACGATCGCGCTGTCCACTTCTCCAAGAAACTGCTCAGCCGCCGCACTGTCTTCGGTGATTATCGCCTCTGTATGGCCCGAGCCGAATCGCTCGATATGTACGATCGCTCCCGCAACACCATCGACAAACCCCACTGCAATGATGGCATCGAGATATTCTTGGCCCCAGTCGTCTGCCGCCGCGGCAACTACCCGTTCATCCAGGCCGCAAGCCCGGGCATCGCCACGTATCTCGCACCCGGCGTCGATCAGCGCGCTCAGCACACGCCGGGCCGTCCTGTCATCGAGGCCGTCGTCGAGCAGCAGCGTCTCCGCGGCACCACAAATTCCGCTGCGACGCATTTTCGCGTTGACTACCACCGCGACTGCCTTATCCGGGTCGGCCGAGCGCTCGACGAAGACGTGACAGATTCCCTCGAGGTGGCCGAGTACAGGCACACGGGCATCGCGCTGAACGCGTGCAATCAGACTGCGGCCGCCGCGCGGCACAACGACATCGACATAAGCGGACATTTTTCGCAGCAGGTAGCCGACCGCAGATCTGTCGGTCGTAGGCACCATCTGCACCGCATTTGCGGGTAGCCCGCAATCGGCAAAAGCAGCGGCGAGACACGCGTGGATCGCGCGGTTGGAAAAATAACTCTCCGAGCCACCGCGGAGAATCACTGCATTCCCGGACTTGATACACAGCGCAGCGGCATCGGCGGTCACGTTGGGGCGGCTCTCATAAATGATGCCTATCACCCCGATCGGAACACGCACGCGCTGGATCACGAGGCCATTGGGGCGGCACGCTTCATCGATCAGCGCTCCCACCGGGTCCGCCAGGTCCGCGATTGTCTCCATTCCCACCGCCATGGCCTCCACTCTTTGCTGATCAAGATACAAGCGGTCGAGCATCGAAGGCGCCAGGCCACTTTCGCGCGCGGCGGCCAGGTCTGTCGCATTTGCAGCGAGAATTTTCGCGCAGTCTGCCCGCAGCCGATCAGCCGCCGTTCGCAACGCGTCGCATTTTTGCACTGCCGATACCCGTGCGAGCCGGCGCGCCGCATCTCGCGCGGCCCGCCCAAGCCGGTCCATTGTCCCCGCAATATCCTGTATCTCGGCAGTGTCGTTCATTTCTGCCCCTCGTCCCCGAAGACCACCATGTCGTCACGGTGCACCAGTTCGTCGCGTCCGACGTAGCCCAGCTCCCGCTCGAATTCCTCGCTGCGCAGGCCGCGCAGACGCTGCGCTTCGGCGCTCGAGTAGGCAACAAGGCCCTGCGCAACCGTATTGCCGCTCGCATCGCGGATAGCCACAGCATCGCCACGCTGAAAATCGCCCTCGACCGCGACCAGCCCGGCGGCGAGCAGACTATTGCCGCGGCCGAGCGCCTTCACGGCACCGTCGTCGACGACCACCGCGCCGCGCAGCTCCAGGCTGCCAGCGATCCACTGTTTTCGTGCTGCCCGCGGCGAGGCCGCGGCCTGAAACCTGGTATGCCTGGCCCCGTCGGCGAGGGCCTGGAGCGGCCGCGGTCGCCGACCGCTCGCGATGATCACATCGCAGCCCGCCGCGGTCGCGATTCTGGCAGCCGCGATTTTGGTCACCATGCCGCCGCTCCCGGTCGGGGTACGCACACCAGTCGCCATCGCTTCGATCGTGCCGGTCACCCGCTCTACCATCGGGATGAATCTGGCCTCGGGGCTGAGCGTAGGATCGGCACTGAACAAACCCTCCACGTCCGAGAGCAGAACAAGGCGGTCGGCGCTGATCATCTGCGCAACCCGCGCCGCAAGCCGGTCGTTGTCACCGTAGCGAATCTCCGAGGTTGCAACGGTATCGTTCTCGTTGACGACCGGAACCGCCGCGAGTCCAAGCAGTGTCTTCAGCGTATTGCGGGCATTCAGATAGCGGCGCCTTTGTTCGGTGTCGCCCAGTGTCAGAAGAATCTGCGCGGTCTCGAGCCCGCGCTGTGCCAGAGCTTCGCGATACGCATGTGCCAGCCAGACCTGGCCAACCGACGCCGCGGCCTGGCTTTCCTCGAGTTTAAGGACACCATGGCCAAGACCGAGACCATGGCGACCGAGCGCCACCGCACCCGATGACACGACAACCACCTCGACGCCAGCGCGCCGCAATTCTGCAATGTCCTGCGCCAGTGCGTCGAGCCATTCGACCTGCAGTTTTCCCGAACCCGGGTCGACCAGCAGCGAAGACCCGATCTTCACGACGGTCCGTCGCGCGGCCGCAAGCGGCCCTGTCGCTGTTGTCACTGCACTCAATGTCCGGATTCCGTATTTTTCGACCTCCTAATCTAGCTGCAATTGCGGCGCCGCACCATCCGTAATCGCCCTCAGCAGGCGGCGGCGACGGCAATTGCCGGGCACTCGCATGCGCGCACCGCCCGCTCGAGTCCGGCATTGATGTCAGCAGCAAGATCCTCACCGGCCTCGATTCCGATAGAGAGGCGGATCAGACCGTCTCCGATCCCGGCGCGGGTACGCGCTTCGGGATCCATCGCCGCGTGGGTCATCGTAGCCGGGTGTGCCACCAGGCTCTCGACGCCGCCGAGCGACTCAGCCAGGGAGAAAAATGACATGCCTTCCACGAACGCCTGCGCCGCACTTGCCCCGCCAGCAAGCTCGAAACTGATCATGCCGCCAAATCCTTTTTGCTGGCGGCACGCGAGCTCATGCCCGGGATGATCGGGAAGTCCGGGATAAAAAACCTCACTGACCGCAGGATGGTGATCCAGCAAAGTTGCGATCGTGGCCGCGTTTTCCTCATGCACGCGAAGCCGCGCGTGCAAAGTCCGGACTCCGCGCAGCGTCAGATAACTGTCGAAAGGCGCACCGGTCAGACCCAGGCAATTGGCCCACCAGTCGATTTCTTCGGCGAGTTCGGCTGTACCGGCGACAACGGCCCCGCCGACGACATCGCTATGGCCATTCAGGTACTTCGTAGTGGAATGAACCACCACATCCGCACCGAGCGCCAGGGGCTGCTGCAGCACCGGGGACAAGAAGGTGTTGTCGGCGACGAGTAGTGTGTCGTGCTGCCGGCACAGGCCGGCAACCGCCGCCAGGTCGACGATCCGCAGCAGCGGGTTACTCGGCGTCTCCACCCATACCATGCGCGGACCCAGCGCAAATACGCGGCGCAACGCCTCCTCGTCGGTCTGGTCGACGAAACGCACGACGAAAAGACCGCGTTGCGCCAGCGACTCGAACAACCGGTAGGTGCCGCCATAACAGTCGTGCGGTGCGATCAGCAGATCGCCGGGCTTTAGCAACTGGCACACCAGCGTCACCGCGGCGGTGCCCGATGCCGTCACGGTCGCGCCCGCCCCGCCTTCGAGCTCCGCAAGCGCTTCACCCAGCGCATCGCGCGTGGGATTACCCGAGCGGGTGTAATCGTAGCGGCGCGCCTCTCCGAACGCGGAGAACGTAAAGTTGGTCGAGAGATACAGCGGTGGTACCACTGCACCATGCTGCGTATCGCTCTCGATAGCACTGCGCACTGCTGTGGTGGCGGGGTTGTGGGTCGTCATAGTGGTTCTCCGTTGTTGCTGCTTCATTCATCGGAGAACCCCTGCGTGACGCAGGCTGGTTACCGTGCCCATCGCCTTATCGGCAGCGCCGCACAGCAACTCATCTCTCGAGATCGAACCGTGGCTCGTCTCGCAGGAGTTGGCACCTTTTCGGAATGGTTAGTTCCGAAGGTTGCCCCGGCGTCTTCGGGCTCAGTCCCTCAGCCGGTCTCGATGAGTACGCCCTGAGTCTACGCAGAGCCGCCAGCCGCCGTCAAGCAACAAATTCGCGCTTGGTTGGCGCCATCACGGACCCGTACGAACCACGACAACGGTCACGGGCCGACTAATCCGGACCACCCGCCGGGGAGCATTGTCAGTATGGTGTCGGCTTGCCTAAACTGCGCCTGGTTGTCAGCAAAGAGTTGCCCGGATGCGTCGAATTCTGGTTTTTCAACATGTGCCCTATGAATTGCTCGGCACGCTGAATCCGCAACTGAAACAGGCCGGGTTCAGGATCCGTTACGTGAATTTCGGACGCGACCCGGAGGCGGCACCGAACATGTCCGACTATCAGGGTCTTGTGATTCTCGGCGGGCCGATGAGCGCGGATGACGATACGCGGTTTCCTCATCTTGCTACCGAGGTAAGAGTAATTCGCGAGGCACTGCAAAGAGATTTGCCGGTGCTCGGGATCTGTCTCGGCTCGCAGTTGCTCGCCCGCGCACTCGGGGCGCGGATCCGGCGAAACCCGGTCAAGGAGATTGGCTGGTACACCGTCACGCCGACGCCCGCGGGACAGCAGGATCGACTGGTAGGCAGATTTGGCGGTCCGCGCAAGATTTTCCAATGGCATGGCGACACCTTCGATCTGCCGCACGGTGCGACCCATCTGGCCAGTTCCGAATTCTGCTCCCACCAGGCGTTTCGGTACGGCGAAAAAGCATACGGTCTGCAGTTTCACCTGGAGGTCGACCAACCGCTGATAGAACGCTGGCTGACGGTTCCGGCGCATCGGCGCGAACTCGCTACGCTCGAAGGCGTGATCGACCCGGACGCGATCCGCACGGAAACCCCGTTGCAAATCGGACAACTGTCGACACTGGCGGAACGGACATTCGCGGGTTTCATCGAACTGTTCGGCATGCACCGGGGCCGGCGCCGGGCGCTGCGGTCGCGCTAGCGACACTATTGCTCGAGCCGGGCGCGGTATTTCCTGACCTGCACGTTGAAACGCTCCGCCATGTCCTCCATCGCGCCAACGGCTGCGTTGTGGCGCAGGTTACGCACTTGCCTGGACTCGACGGTCGGCTCCTCTATCGCCTCGATCTCGCGTCCGAGGCACTCGACAAAGGCCTCCATTTTCTCGATGTAAGCGTTGACCGCCTGCTGCGATTCGAGCATTTCAGCCTCCGTGGCCGTCACCCCATCCGCGATAATGACTCCATCAGCGGGCGGATATTCGCAGGCAAGTAGCGGCGCGCTGGCAAACAACATTGCCGACACGAACGGGAGAAACGATTTGACCATAGACGTCCCCGGCTGGCTTTTTCGACCGAAATGGTTACCCGGCGGGGTTTTCTGAGAGGTTCGTCACGGTTACCTCTGACGCAGCGCCATTATGTTGGACAAAGCGCCACGCCGAAGCGCTTGCGACCGGAGGGACTTCCGGGGCTGCCGTACGCTGATAAGGGCACGGATGATGTTGGACCTCAATGCATACCTGGGCGATCTTGCGCCCCGCGAACGCGTCTACGATGTGAGCCTGAACCGGCGCCTGGCGATGCGGGTCTTCCCCAATGGCACTCGAGTCTGGGTCTACTGGCGGGCGCCGGCAAAGGAAGCGCGCGGGCGGACGATCGGCGTGTTCCCGCAAATGAACGCCGAACAGGCGCTCGCCGACACCAGTACCGTGCTCGAATGGTCCCGCTTCAGCAATCTTCCCGAGGCAGACCTTCCCGAAGACACGGATTTCATTCAGACCGGCAATTTTTTCCAGCTGCGCAAACGCGAACAACGCGTCCGTGAATGGGTGACGCGGGCGACCGCGGGCGCGGCCGTGACGCTTGTTTCGATATTGATTCTGAAATGGGTATTGTCACCGCTATTCGCACAGGACCCGGAAATTACGAGCGCGCGGACCGCCGACACACCGCAGCCAACGCCGCAAGCACCCGCCGAACTGCTGCAGGTCAGCGCCACGCCCGTTGCGGTCGGGCGCGACGCCCGCATCCGGCGGGCGACTTTCACGTCGGATATCGTCGAACACGAACCCGTCGATGCGCTGGGCGAGAAAATCGCGGCCTGGAGCGATGCGCCCCGCACCGTTTACCTGTTTACCGACCTCCAGAACCTCGCCGGGCAGAGCGTGCACCACCGCTGGTACTGGCACGACGAACTGCAGTCGGAAGTCGAGTTCCAGGTCGACAGCGACTGGCGCTGGCGGGTGTTTTCACGGCGCAATATTGAACCTGGGCAAAGCGGAACATGGGTCGTCAGGATCGTGACCGGCGACGGTGACGAACTGGCGCAATACGCGCTCGAGGTCGAATCGCCCTAGTGCAGCCGATCGGCAACGTCCTTAACCATCCCGCCAGCGCCAACCTGAACTGCAGCCGCAGTGGCCGCGAGCTCCGGGTCAGGTAGTGGCAGCCGCCACGAACAGCGCGATCACCACAACAAACCCTACCGTCCAGACCAGCGTGCGCCACGGATTCAGATCTGCCAGGTAGGCGCCGATAAACCCTACTCTGGCAGCGATGAACAGCAACGCCAGACCATCGCGCAGCGTGCTGTCGACAGCGCTATGATGCGCGGCCCAGACCGCTGCGGCGAATGGCGCGAACGCTTCTACAGAGTTCATATGGGCGGCCTGGGCACGACTGCCGAAACCGCTTAGACGGGCCTGTTGCTGGCGCGGATTAGCGATGTCGATATGCCCTTCCGCGGCCAGCGTCGCACGGAGCGCCGGCAAACGTGGCAAATAGATCAGCAGGAACGCTGCAAAAACGCACCACATCGAGATATCCAAAATACTCCCTCCTCGTGAATTGCGCCGATGCGACGGCATCGGCTCGAGCCAACCGTTTCCAGCGATTGGCATGGCCGCGGCATCGTTGCAGCGCAAGCTCATGCCGGGCATTGATATCGCCCGGGGAGCATCCGCCGCGCTCCTGCCGCGTGCTTGCAAAGCCGGTAACCTGATCTATGTTTAGCAGGTAGGCTGCCTGCGCGTAACAGTGCCTGCTCCTCGCGACGTTTCTGTCTCCGCGCAAGACACGGGGTACGCTTTGACCAAGCTTCTCTCAGATCGACAAATTATTCGCGTTCTTTCGCTGGACGGACGCAGCCGCCAATGGATGGAGGATTTTGAACGCCTGCAAAGCGGAGACCGTTCGCTGAACCGCAAGTCGGCGGGCGAACAAAGCATCAAATCGATGCAGCGACTGATGATCTTTCTCGGCTACTCCACCGCGAGTACCGGCGCTTTCCTTATTGACGGCGATTTCGGCCGCGGCACCAACCGCGGCGTCGCCCAGTTTCAGCTCGAGCACGGCCTGTCGCGCAAAATACCGCGACACATGCTCTGCTATCCATGCCGATACTCGAACTCGCGGCAACGCATCGTCTCGATCCCGGATACAACACTCGACACCGCCACGCTCGTCGCCATGCTCGAATCGGCGCGCCATGGGATCGATCAGGGTGAGATTGCCTTCGGCAATTTTGAAGAGGCGTTGTTTCACCTTAATCAGTTGCATCGCCACCGCTACCTGACCTGCGCGGAGATTGCGAGACGTTACGGCGCCCATGTCAGAAGCGCGGTCAAGGAGATAGCGGCCGAGCACAATTTTGCGCTGGCCCCGGAATGGGTTATGGCGGTAATCAAACAGGAAACCAGCGGCGTGGTGCGGCCGCGTTTCGAGCAACACAAGTTGTCGCGTTTCAATGAGCGCGAACCGCGCGCCCATCTCGGTGAACTGCGCCACCGCTCGATGAGTATCGGTCTAGGCCAGATCATGGGCTATCACCATGAACGAGTCGGTGCACCCACTGCCCGTTCAATGTTGTTCAGTCCGGTCCGCGATCAGATCCTGTTCGTCGCCCGATTCCTCGCCCTCGGGCGCTCGATCCGCGAGCCGCTCGCCAAACACGACCCCGATGGCGAAGACTTTGCCCGGGTGGCGCGCTATTACAACGGGCCAAAATACGCGAATCACTTTTACGATGAGCGGCTGGCGCGCTGGTTCAGGGAATTTCGCCTCCTGGCTGCCTAGCACAGCTCGGGCAAATTCCGCTAATGCAGTTTTACGGCAGGATCTCGCGCAATTGCATCGCAATCGGGAAATGATCGCTAAAGCCGTTCGGATTGGCGGCCGCGCCGCGGCCGAAGCGAATCGGCGCCGGGTAGGCACCGGCAGCCGTCATTTCCGCAAATTTGACTATTTCGACGGTGTCCGCAAGCGCCACAAAACCCGAGTTGCCGGTCAGCAGGCCTTTTGACACCAGCAACTGATCGAGCACCGCAGCGGTATTGTCGTGGTAGTGCGTACCCTGCCCCGACCCCATCGTCGCCCACGTCAGATTGAGAAACTTCGGCGAACGCGCGCGGGTGACCTTGGCGCGCATGTGGTGGCTAAGGGCATAGTTCGCCAACGCGCGATCCGACGGTCCGTCGTTGAAATCACCCATCGCCAGCACGGCCACGTTCGTACCGTGGATTTGTCTTATGCGCTCGTGAAAGTATGCCAGCGTTTCGCCGGCCATGATGCGGTAAGGCTCGGTTTCGTAACGTCCACCCATCCGCGATGGCCAGTGATTGCCGATAACGACAAGCAGATTGCCTGCGGCCGAGCGGAAATTGACCTGGAACAGGTCGCGCGTGGCGGTGCGTTTGACCACATAGTGGGAGAAAGTCAGTTCGGCGCTGAACAGGTTGGCGTCATAAAGGAACGCGACATCGATACCACGATTGTCTGACATATCGTGATGGGCGACCTGGTAGTTGCGTCCTGGCAGCGCACAGGACGCGGCGAGGCGTTGCAGGACATGAGCGTTCTCGACTTCGCACACGCCCAGCAGATCGGGCCCGCGAGCACCGTTCATTTTTCGCACGATGGTCGCCAGCTGGCTGATTTTGCGGTCGAGGCGCGCCTCGGTCCAGCCAGCAAGCTCGCCGCGCAGCGTACGCTGCAGCTTGTCGCTGCGGCGCGGCGAATTGGCGACGTCGAATAAATTTTCTACGTTCCAGAAAGCAACGTAATACTCCATGGTGCCTCCAGGTACCGATTCGGATCAGCGGCGGCGACTGCGACAAACCAAGGATAGTCCACGCGGGAACCTCGGGCTGACCCATGGCGAGAGCGCCGCCATCGCGACCTGTCAGCGCGCGGTTGCGCCCCCGTCCACCGGCAGCTCCGCGCCATTGATGAAACTCGCCTCTTCGGACGCCAGGAACAACACCAGCGCGGCAACCTCCTCGGGCCGGCCGAGACGGTGCATCGGACTGACCCGCTCGAGAATCTGGCGCATGCGCTGGGGGTTTTCGCTGCCGGCGATCATGCCCTGAACCATCGGCGTATCCACATACGAAGGGTGAATCGAGTTGCAGCGAATGTTGTAACCCTGTTCAGCACAATGCAGGGCTACCGATTTCGTCAGCAACCGCACCGCGCCTTTCGCCGCATTGTAGGCGGCGAGCTTGGCAACGCCGCGCAACCCGGCCGTGGAAGAAACGTTGATGATGGCCCCGCCGCCACTGCGGCGCATTGCCGGGATTGCGGCACGGCAGCCCAGAAACACGCTCTCGACGTTGACCGCCTGGACGTTGCGCCACTGCGCAAGCGTCGTTTCCTCGACGCTCGCATGGACGCCAATGCCGGCCGCATTGACCAGCACATCGAGACGCCCGAACTGCCCCATCAGCTCGTCGACAACTTCGCTCCAGCGTGCCTCATCGCGCACATCCTGGTGCAGAAAATGTCCGCGCCCACCGAGGCTCTCCGCGGCCTCCTCGCCCTTGGGCACATCGCGGTCGGACAGCATTACACGCCCACCCTGACGCGCGAACAACTCCCCGCAACAGCGGCCGATCCCGGAAGCACCACCCGTGACGAGCACCACTTTGCCATCGAATTCGAGCATAGCCTTCTCCCTTAGACGAGATAGCCGCCATCGACTGTAACGCAGGACCCGGTTGCGTATGAGGACGCGTCCGACACGAGAAACAGCACAGGGCCGGCCATTTCGGACGGCTCCGCGACGCGCCCCAGCGGCACCTTGTCGAGATAGTAGTCGCGTGCGGTCTCGTTCTCGGTCAACGCAGCAGCAAATTTGGTCCGGGTCAGCCCGGGCAACAGCGCGTTGACGCGGATGTTGTGCTGGCCGCATTCCTTGGCAAACGCCTGGGTCATATTGATTACTGCGGCCTTGGTGATCGAGTAGATCCCCTGCAGCGGGCCCGGTGACACGCCGTTGACCGAGGCGACGTTGACGATCGCGCCGCCACCTTTCTCCCGCATCAGCCTGCCGGCGGCAACGGACATGAAGAAATAGCCGCGAATATTGACTGCGACGGTCTTTTCGAACACCCCGGGATCGGTGTCGAGTATGTGGCCATAGTAAGGGTTCGTTGCCGCATTATTGACAAGGATATCGAGCCGGCCAAAACGTTCGGCGATCGCGTCATAGAGCGATTCGATCTGCGCCATGTCGCCGATATGACAGGCCAGCGCATGCGCCTTGCCGCCACCGTCACGGATCTGCGCCGCGACCGCCTCGCAACCATCGAGCTTGCGGCTGGTGACCACAACCTCGGCGCCGTGTTGCGCAAGCAGACGGGCAATTGCTTCTCCTATTCCGCGGCTGGCCCCGGTGATCAGCGCGATACGGCCGCTCAGATCAAACAGATCGCGTGGTTGTTCCGTCATCGTTGTATGCCCCTGAAGTAGTCGAGTCGCAGATGCCCGGGCCGCGATGGCAACACCGCGCGGTAAAGCCACCGCAGCGGGTTACAGCGTCGAACGCGAAATGATTGCGCTGCACATCTGATCCAGCGCATGCACCCATTTGATCAACTCGCCGAAGCGTCGGTCCGCTGTCTGCCCTTGATAGTAACGGTAGTAAATCTGTTGCGCGATAACGGCCAGACGGAACAGACCGAAACAGTGATAGAAATCCAGCGCGTCGACACTAAATCCGGTGCGTGCGCAATAACGCCCGACCGCCTCGGCCCGGGTCGGCGCACCGGGCAGATCGCTCGGCATCAGTTGCGCGGCGCGGAGGAATTCCGGATCGTCACGTTCGACCCAGTAACCGAGAGTTCCGCCAAGATCCATCAGCGGATCGCCCAAAGTGGCCATTTCCCAGTCAAGCACGCCGATCAGGCGCATCGGTTCGGCCGCGTCCCAGACGACATTGTCCATCTTGAAATCGTTGTGGATCAGCGAGGCGCGGCCGGAGTCGGGCGGCAACTTGTCCGCCAGCCATTGCATCGTGGCATCGAACCCGGGGGCATCGTCGGTATGCGCCCGTGCATAGCGTTTGCTCCAGCCAACCACCTGTCGCTCGGCGTAACCGGCCGGCTTGCCGAGATCGCCCAGCCCGGCTGCCGCATAATCGAGCCTGTGCAGTTCCGCCAGTACGTCGATCAAGGTCTCGAACTGCTGTCTGACCTGGTCGGGCTCAGGACTGAACCCGGCCGGGTAGCCGCGCCGGACGATCAGCCCCGGCAGGTATTCCATCACATAGAAATCGCAACCGAGGATGGCCTGATCCTCGCAAAACAACAGCGGTTTCGGACAATATGGAAACACCGGGTGCAGGGCCCGAAGCACTCGGACTTCACGCCCCATGTCATGCGCGGTTTTGGCCTTGGTACCAAATGGCGGCCGGCGCAGGACGAGCTTGCGGCCGCCCAGCTCGAGCATATAGGTGAGGTTGGAATAACCGGACGGGAACTGCAGCACCGAAAGCGTCTGGCCACTGCCGCCGCCAAGATGGTCAGCCAGATAAGGCGCCAGCGCGGCGACATCGAGTTCCTCGCCGCTGCGGATCGACGCTGCCTGGTCAACCAGCGTCATCCGCGCCGGCCCTTCTGCAACATGGCCGGATCCACATGGCGCGCGAGTTCGCAGCGCGCGACCGTGCGCCGATGAACCTCGTCGGGACCGTCAGCGAGGCGCAACGCGCGCTGCCACGCATACATTTCAGCAAGCGGCACATCTGCAGAGACCCCTGCGGCGCCATAAATCTGGATCGCGCGATCGATGACCCGGCAGGCCACATTCGGAGCAACGACCTTTATTTGCGCGATTTCGCTTTTCGCCGCCTTGTTGCCGACATGGTCCATCATCCACGCCGCCTTGAGAGTCAGCAAGCGCGCCATCTCGATCTCCATACGCGACTCAGCAATCACGTCGAAATTGCCGCCGAGACGTGCCAGCGGCTGGCCAAATGCCTCGCGTTCCACGCTGCGCCTGCACATCAACGCCAGCGCACGTTCGGCCACCCCGATCGAACGCATGCAATGGTGGATGCGGCCGGGACCGAGGCGCCCCTGGGCAATCTCGAAACCGCGCCCGGCACCGAGTATCACGTTTGCCTCGGGGACCCGCACGTTGTCGAAAAGTATCTCGGAGTGACCATGCGGTGCATGGTCATATCCAAACACGGTCAATTGCCTTTCGATCCCGACCCCGGGCGCGTCGAGCGGCACCAGGATCATCGAGTGCTGGGCATGACGCGGGCCCTCGGTGCCGGTCCGGCACATGAAAATGGCGACCTTACAACGCGGATCGCCCGCGCCGGAACTCCACCATTTGCGCCCGTTCAATATCCACTCCCCGTTTCTGAGTTCACCGGTCGCAGCCATATTGGTTGCATCCGAGGATGCGACCGCGGGCTCGGTCATCGCAAAACAAGAGCGTATCTCACCGTCCAGCAACGGTTCGAGCCATTGTTTTTTCTGCTCTTCACTGCCATAGCGCACCAGCACTTCCATATTGCCTGTGTCCGGTGCATTGCAGTTGAAGACTTCTGGGGCCCAGTCGTTGCAGCCCATGATCTCGGCGAGCGGAGCATATTCAAGATTGGTGAGTCCCGCACCGTACTCGGTATCGGGAAGAAACAGGTTCCATAAACCGGCCGCCCGCGCCTTCTCCTTCAACTCGGCGATCACCGCAACCGGCTGCCAGCGGTCGCCGCTCTCCACCTGTTCGCGAAAGGTCGCCTCGTTGGGCAGGATATGTTCGTCGCGGAACGCAATCAGCCGTTGTCGGAGAGACTCGACCTTTTCGTTAAAAGCAAATTCCATGGTAGCCACCAGCCTGTTCTGAACCCGGGCGCCGGCTGGATTGGCCAGCGCGTATGCGGTTGTCCTGAACGCAACGGTAGACGCTTACCGTATACTTCACAAGCCCGCCGCGCGAGCGGCCGATGCGCAGCGCCGGGCCGGTTTCAGATGGCGGTGAGGGACAGAAAAATGGGTGATTTCCGCGACGTATTCAACGTCAGGATCTTCGAAAAACCGATCGATGTCGATTTACCGGCGTTACGCGAGCTGTGTCTCGAGAAAGATCGCGAATTCCAGACTCAAACCCGCGCGCGGATCAGCCAGGCGTGGGACAAGTACAACGTTTTCGACTGGCAACATCCGCAGATCGAAAAACTGGCCCGGGAAATCCTCGGCGCCACGAAGGAATACCTGGTCAGTGTACCGATGAGCCGAAAGCCCAAGGGCTTCTGGCTCGACGGCTGGGTCAATATTGCCCGCGACTACGAGTATCACGCCGAGCACATCCATCCGAACTCGGTGATCAGCGCAATTCTGTATGTCCAGGTGCCCGATTTCGATCCGCAGGATTCCAATTTCGGCGCGGAACCCTTCGGCGCGACCTGTTTCAGCCTCGAGCGCTGGACTTGCGGCAACCCGCTATGGAAAAACGAAATCTGGCTGGAGCCGGCAGAGGGCAAGCTGGTACTGTTCCCCAGCAACCTGCCCCATTATGTCGCCCCGAACAAAAGCGACACGCCACGCATAACCATCTCGGCTAACATCAACGCCGGCTAGAACAGCGTGGCAATGTGTTGCTGCGGCTCGCTGACCGGACGCGGCCCCCACATGATCGCGTTACCCGTCACCAGCCGGTTCCAGCGTTCAATGGCACCGTCGCGCGTGTCGCTGTCACCGCTGCAGCCTTCGTAATCGCACTCAGCGTTGCCGCAGTACACCGCAAATTTTGCTTCGTAATGCGCGACCCAGCCCCGTTTCCCACACCCCGGACAATTCTCTGTTTGTGTTTTCATTCCCCACCTCCCTAGTAGTTACGACTCGCATGGTGCTGCGAGCGCGGGAGGGACGGCGTGATTTATTTCACATAACAGGCAATCTGCCGCAACCCTGGCATTACGTGGCGGCAAACTGTGCGGTCATACGAAGCCGCCACGCCGCCGCGGCATTCAGTCGCGCGCAGTGCCAGCGCCGTCGCGATTTCGGAACAACGTGCCAAACAATGCGTCGCAGATCGGGTAGGTGATATTGAAGTTGTAGCTTTGCATCAACGCCGGATCGTGATGACGGGTATGCAACTGGCGTAACGCCGCCATGCCGGGCAAGCGCGAAGGCCATGAATCGGGCGCTGTGTGATAGGCAAAATGCAGCAATTCGTAGTTCAGGAAATAGGCGATCGCCGTTGCCACGAACAGGTAGGCCACGTTGGCCGAAAACAGCCATACCAGCAGTGCCCAGACCGGCAACGCAAAAGCCGTAATAAAGAACACCATAAGCACCGGCGGGAAAAGAACCGCATGAAAATCGCGGCTCGAGTCGAACTGCATTGCCGCGTCGGTAAAGAAACGGTGATGCTGCAAAGTGTGACGCTCGTAAATCAGGCGTAAAAAACCGGCGGGATGATGCATCGGACCACGATGGCCGAGGTACTCAGCCAGGTTCGCGTACAGAAACGTCGCCGGAATCGTCAACCATTCGAGCGCGGTCACTGCATCGAGCTGGAGGATGCTGAACACCACGACGGCAATGCTGGCGACAGTGGTAAAACCGAGATGAAACAGACCGCTGTAATAAGCGGGTATACGCCGGTCGCGGTATTGCTCGCGGTAGCGCCGGATTCGCTCGGGCAACGCGCTTGTGCCACGGACGGCGCTGCGGTCGGCAGAACTGGCTTCGGCAGCGTTCATCGCACACCTCTTCCCGGCGCTGCAAACATCACCAGCAGCGTCATGTCTTCCTCGACCTCGAAGAAACTGTGGTCGCAGGCTGCCCTGATGTACAGGATGCTGCCCTTTTCGACCAGCATTTCCTCGTCCCCGACCCGAATTCGCGCGCGCCCGTCGAGGACGTAATAGACCTCGTCATCGTCGTGAGCGCCCTGCATGTCGCGCGACCCCGCGGGCAGGCGGTAAATGCCGAGGCTCATCGCCGACGCCTTCAGAAACTCACTATAGGCCGCTCGTCCCGCCTCAAGCTGCTCGGCGAGCAGTTCGTCGATCTTGAAAATTCGCCAACTGTCTGGTGATTCGGTCATTCAGGTTTCGTCCTCGCGGGCTATCTAAACACTCTGCCTCAAGTGTCGCCGTCCCGGCCCACTCTGTAAAGGCACCGTCAACGGCCCGCGATGGCCGCCTGTGGCGATTGTCCGGTCGCCGGCAGCAGCATCGCCGCGGCAACCGCGAACCCGGCCAGCAACGCCAGCACGAAGAACATTCCGGCGAAACCGCCGCTTGCGGCATGCATTCGCGCCACAAACCAGATTGCCACCGGCGCCGTGCCGAACGCGAGAACGAATTTCAGGCCAAAGGCGAGACCCTGATGCTTTTGCGGTGTGTAGCGGGCCAGCAGCATATTCTCGGCCGGCAACGCGGCGGTCGACAACAAAACGGAGCCGGTTGCGGCCACCACCAGCGGCACACCCTGCGCCGCCGCCACCGCCGCCAGTATCGGCGTCAATATCACGAAGCTGCCAACATACACGGGCTTTAGCGGGAAACGGTCGGCGAGGTAACCCCCGACCAGTTGCATGACCGCGGCGACGCCATAAACGACGGTTATCAGCGCACCGACCCGGGCCGTGCCCGATCCGGTCCACTGCTCGAGCCGCTGATCGAACAGTTTCGGAAAAGCACTCTGACTGGCCTGATAGACGAATCCCAGGGCGAACATCGTGAACAGCAGGATCAGAAACCCGCGAACCAGCGTATTCCTGTGCAAATCGTCGCCGCCGGCACGCAGCCGGCGGCTGTCGCTGATCCTGCCACTGCGCAGACACGCATACATCAATGCCCCGGTCGCAACGGAAACCAGTCCGGGCACGACAAAGGCCGCACGCCATCCGAATGCATCGCTGATGGCGCCGGCGAACAGGCCCGCCGCGCCCACGCCGAGCCCGCCGAATATGCCGTTGATACCCAGCGCCTTGCCACTGGCACCCGCGTTGCGAACCAGCCACGGGATGCCCACGGGATGATAAATCGCCGCGAACGCACCCAGCATCGCAAGACCCGTAAGCAGTCCGTCCGGGCCGTTGGCTGCGGCGCAAACGCCGCATGCAAGACCCATCCCGATGAACATGACCACCATCATGCCGGGCGCACTCCAGCGATCGGCAAGCCACCCCGCCGGAAGGGCACATACTCCGACCAGCAAAGCCCCGAGGGTCCACAATCCGACCAGCTCATGGTAAGGGCGCTGCCAGTCAACCTCCAGGGTGAGGACGATGACGAAAAAGAACGCGGTGAGCATGTGCATCAGCGCATGACCGGCCGAGGCAAAAACCAGGGTCAGGCGGTCAGAGCGCGATGCCTCCACCTAGCCAATCACGCTTCGTATGTGACTGTATTCCGCCTTGACCAGCCGCCCGAACAACGGGTCGGGGGCATTCTCGAACGTCGCGTCTATTTCCCGCCACTCCGCCTCGCTCAATTTTTCCCGCGCCAGCCGGAACAGACTGCTCTCCTCGCGATCGAGGTGGCGCCGTTGCAGCCGGATGTAGGCATTGGCGACCTCGAGAAAATCTTCGGTCAGCATCATCGACTCGCTCAGTACCGTCCGCAAAGCCGCGCGAAACCGCTTGCCGCGCTCGATTATCTGCTGATGCTCCGCAAGAACCTCGTCGATGGCACCGTCTTCCACCCCGGACTTACCGCGCAGGCGGTTGAAGATCAGGTCCTCGCGCGGATGATGATAAATATCCGGATAGCTCGTCATGTAATGCATGACTTCGTGCATGAGCTGAAAATCCGGTATCCGGTCGCCGCCTACCTTGGCGAGTTCGGACTCGAGATAATCGAGTAACTTAACGATGTTGACATGATCGCGGTGCAGCTGATCAATCACCTCTGACATGAAATACTCCTTTAGTCGTCCGACTCGGCAAGAACCAGCAACAGATCCTTGGCATCTACCTGCGTCCCACCGTGGACAACGACCTCCCGCACGACGCTATCGCGATCGGCATGGATCCGGGTCTCCATTTTCATCGCTTCGATAGACAGCAATGCGTCTCCCTTAGCCAGTTTATCGCCGGCCTTGACTGCGACATTGACGACCAGCCCCGGCATTGGAGCCGCGATATGGGCCGGATTACCGTCTTCCGCCTTACGATTGACGACCGCGGTCTTCGCCGCATGACGGTCCGCGATGTGCACCAGGCGCGGCTGGCCATTCAATTCGAAGAATACATTGCGCTCACCCGCCTCGTTCGGTTCACTGACGGCCAGATAACGGATAATCAGGGTCTTGCCAAGCTCTATGTCCACCGCGCACTCGGTGTCTTCCTCCATGCCATAGAAAAATATCGGACTGGGCAACACCGATACCTCGCCGTACTTACGCTTGTGTGCGGCGTATTGCTGAAACACCTGCGGGTACATCAGGTAGGACACCAGCTCCTTGTCGCTCACCTGGCGCCCGGCGCCTTTTTCCGCTGCCGCGCGCGCCTCATCCAGGTCCACCGGCGCCAGGTCCGCGCCGGGCCGATCCGTCAACGGTGGCTGGTTCTTCAATACCTTGCGCTGCAACGCCTCTGGAAAGCCGCCGGGCGGCTGACCCAGTTCGCCACGGAAAAACGACACCACCGACGCGGGGAAATCGATGTCCTTCGCGGGGTTCTCGACATCGTCGCGGCTCAATCCGCTCGTGACCATGAAAAGGGCCATATCACCCACTACTTTCGAAGTCGGGGTCACCTTGACGATGTTGCCGAACATGTCGTTGACGTCGGAGTAAGTCTCGGCAATCTGCGGCCAGTTTCGTTCGATCCCGAGCGCCCGTGCCTGCTCCCGAAGGTTCGTATACTGGCCTCCCGGCATCGCGTGCCGGTACACGTCCGCGGTGCCGGCATGAATACCGCTCTCAAACGGACGATAATACTCTCGCACGGTTTCCCAGTAATGGTTGAGCGAACGCATCGCGTCCCGTTCCACCGCGCAATCGCGCGGCCCGTCGCGCAGAGCTTCCACGATGGCGCCAAGATTCGGCTGCGAAGTCAGGCCGCTCATCGCGTCCATCGCTCCATCCACCGCATCCACGCCTGCCTCGATCGCCGCGAGCACGCTGGCCGCTGCAATCCCGCTGGTGTCATGAGTGTGAAAATGCACCGGCTTACCGGTTTCGGCCTTGATCGCCCGAACCAGTTCCCCGGCAGCGGCCGGTTTGCACACACCGGCCATGTCCTTGATGCCGATGATATGAGCTCCCGCCCCGGCGAGTTCCGTCGCAAGACCGAGGTAGTAGTCCAGCGTGTACTTTGTCTCGTGTGCCGCCAGCATGTCACCGGAATAACAGATTGCCGCTTCGCACAACTTGTCCTCTGCCAGCACCGCATCGATCGCCACGCGCATATTGTCGGCCCAGTTCAGCGCATCGAAAATCCGGAACAGATCGACGCCGCCATCAGCCGCATGGCGGACGAAATGGCGAACGACGTTATCCGGGTAATTGGTATAGCCAACGGCGTTGGACGAACGCAGCAACATCTGCAGCAGGATATTGGGGACGCGCTGTTTCAGAGCGGCAAGGCGATCCCATGGATCCTCATGGAGAAATCTCATCGCGACATCGAATGTCGCGCCCCCCCAGCACTCCAGCGACAGCAGTTGTGGCAGCAGCCGCGCATAGGCGGGCGCCACTTCGAGCATGTCGCGGCTTCGCATCCGCGTGGCATGCAGCGACTGATGCGCATCGCGCATCGTCGTGTCGGTAAGCAGCACGCGATCCTGTTCCAGCATCCACTGCGCGAATCCGGCCGGACCGAGTTCGGCCAGGCGTTGCGTGCTGCCGGGCGGGGGCTGGGCGACATCGTATGGCGGGATCGGCGCCGGTGCCCGGGTCCGCGGCATCGGCCGGCCCTCGACTTCCGGGTTGCCGTTTACCACCACGTCGCCGATAAAACGCAACAGCCGGGTTGCGCGATCGCGCCTTTTCGGGAAACGGAACAGCTCCGGCGTCTCGTCGATGAATCGCGTGGTGTAGTCGCAGGTACGAAAACGCGGATGGTTGATCAGGTTTTCGACAAACGCGAGATTGGTCGCCACACCACGAATACGAAACTCGCGCAGGGCACGATCCATGCGGCGTATCGCCTCCTCCGGAGTCGGCGCCCACGCGGTAACTTTCTCCAGCAATGAGTCGTAAAAAGGCGTGATCAGCGCTCCGGAGAATGCGGTACCGCCATCGAGGCGGATACCAAACCCGGTCGCACCGCGATACACGCGAATCCTCCCGTAATCCGGTACGAAGTTGTTTTCCGGATCCTCGGTAGTAATCCGGCACTGCAACGCATGGCCATTGAGCTGGATATCGCCCTGCGCCGGCACCGGGCAATTGTCTTCGCCGATGAGGACACCTTCTGCGATCCGGATCTGCGCCTTGACGATGTCTATCCCGGTCACCTCTTCGGTGACCGTGTGTTCGACCTGAATCCGCGGATTGACCTCAATGAAATAGAATTCTCCCGAATCCACATCCATCAGGAATTCGACCGTGCCGGCATTGACGTAATTTGCCGCGGCCGCAAGCTGCAGTGCCAGCCCGCACAGCGTCTCGCGCTGGGAATCGCTGAGGTAACTCGCCGGTGCGCGTTCGACCACTTTCTGATTGCGGCGCTGCACCGAACAGTCTCTTTCGAACAGATGAACCAGGTTCCCTGCGCGATCGCCCAGCACCTGGACCTCGACATGCCGCGCACGCCGCACCAGCTTTTCGACATACACCTCGTCGTTGCCAAACGCCGCCGCCGCCTCGCGCCGTGCCACATCGAGGTACTCAGCGAGATCCGCGGCATTTTCGAGAACGCGCATGCCGCGTCCGCCACCGCCCCAGCTTGCCTTGAGCATTAGCGGGTAGCCGATGTTGGCGGCGATTTCGGCGCAGGCCGCGGCATCGCGCGGCAGCGCCTGACTCGCCGGGACCACCGGGACACCGGCTGTCGCGGCCAATTCGCGCGCATTGACCTTGTTACCCAGCAACCGCATCACGTCATGACCCGGCCCGATGAACGTGATGCCCGCCGCCTCGCAGCTTTCGGCGAATTCGGGATTCTCGGCGAGGAAGCCGTAGCCCGGATGGATGGCATCAACCCCCGCAGCGACGGCGATATTCAGTATTCCCTCGATATCGAGATAGGCGGCCAACGGTTTGTTGCCCTGTCCGACCTGGTAGGCTTCGTCGGCTTTAAACCTGTGCAGCGCGAACCGGTCCTCATCGGAGTAAATGGCAACGGTCCTCAAACCGAGTTCGTTGGCCGCACGCATTACCCGGATCGCAATCTCGCTGCGATTGGCGACCATCAGCTTCTTGAACCTTACACGTTTGTTTCTCATAAGCTTTTTATTGTCCCGGCGGAGCCACTGGCAACCTGACTATCGTCATCGTGCACTGCAATATACCGTGATCGGGTATGCGTCGGACAAGCGCGGCGCCATTTGCCGCGCACGAGATCGCCCGTCAGCATGCCTCAGCGCGGTACGCCGCTCCAATCGGGGAAAACCGCAGGCCGGCGCGGGCCACGGTGGCCGCTGTGCGCTTCAGAGCAGGCTCTTCAGATCGAACCCGGCGTCCGCCACCTGCTGCGGCGACGGCGAAACGCCGGCCGCCAGCAGTTTCCGCGCAACCAGGTGGTCTTTCGGAATATTCACGGAATCAACGGCAATCAGCTTGCCGGCAACGAAGTAAAACAGCGAAAACTTGCCGCTGCCGGGTTCGCCACGCAACACGTGCTGATCATGACCCTGCGACAGGCCGACCATCTGCAGCCTCGCGTCGAACTGATCGGACCAGAACCAGGGAATCTGCGCATAGGCCACTTCCCGGCCGCACAGTGTGGCGGCGGCGGTCTTGGCCTGTTCCATCGCGTTGTGCACCGACTCCAGGCGCAATCGCCGCGCAAGCAGCGTGTTCGGATGGTTGGTGCAGTCGCCGGCGGCGACAATGCGAGGATCCTCGGTGCGGGCGAACTCATCGACCCGAATCCCGTCTTCGCAGGCCAGTCCGGCATCGCGGGCCAGCTCGATATTCGGTATCACACCCACACCGATGACCACCAGATCGGCTGTGTGAGTCGTACCGTCGGCGCAACGGACGTGCAGCTCAGCGCCTGTCTTTTCGATCGCATTGACCGCGGCGCCGGTTCGTATGTCGACACCGTGACCGGTATGGAGTGCATAGAAATAATCGGACAGGAACGGTGTTACTACCCGCGACATCAGCCGATCCTGAAACTCGAGGACGCAAACCTGCTTGCCTTGTTTGCGTGCCACCGCTGCGACTTCCAGACCGATGAAGCCGCCGCCTATGACCAGCAGGCGCCGGGCATCCGGCATACGCTCGCGTATCGCCTGCACATCGGCAATGTCACGTAAATAGAAAACGCCGTCCATATCGGCGCCGGGAATCGTCAACGGACGCGCGCGTGCGCCGGTAGCCAGAGCGAGGCCGCCATAGTGCAGCCGTTCGCCGTTGCCGAGCTCCAGGCTCTGCGTCTGCCGGTCGATCCGCACTGCGCGGCATCCGGTGCGCATCTCGATCCGGTGTTTCTCGTAATAATCGGCCTTGCGCATAAACAGGCGCGCCTCGTCGAGATCACCAGCGAGATATTGCTTGGACAACGGCGGCCGCTGGTAGGGCAGGTGAGGCTCTTCCGTGACCAGCACAACCTCCCCCGAAAATCCCTCGCGCCGCAGCGAGTCGGTGAGTTGGCAGGCGGCCTGACCGCCACCAACGACTATGATTCGTTCACTCACCGGACGCCTCCGTCTGTGCTGCCTCGGTCTGCCGGTGGCACAGTTTACTGTATGCCTGAGTCGATGACAGGGACGTCATTACTTGGCATAGTCGGGTCACGCCGGAGCGCCATGCCGCCATGATTGCAATCCCTGTCACGATACGTACCGCCACGGCCGCCGATGGCCATGCGATGGTGGCCCTGCTGCAGGGGGCGGACCTTCCGACCGCGGGTGTCGCGGACGCCACTGGGAACTATTTCGTGGCCGAGGAAAACGGTGCGATCATCGCACTTGGCGGCCTGGAGGCGCACTTGCCGGATGCACTGCTACGTTCGCTGGCAGTCAGCCGGGGCAGGCGCAACGATGGCCTCGGCCGTCTCGTTTTCGACCGTCTGTGGCAACAGGCGGAGGCGGCCGGATATTGTGGCGTCTATTTGTTGACGACAACCGCCGCAGACTACTTCGAACGACTGGGGTTTTCCCGTATCGAACGCGAGCGGGCGCCACGGGGGATTCGCCAGTGTGCGGAATTCGCCATGCTGTGCCCGGCAAATGCCGTGGTGATGCGGCGCATAGTTGGTGCCTGAGCAGACTACCGATGGCCGGCTATGCCACGACGCCCCTCAGCAGAAAACTCGGTCTGAAGCCGGGACAACCTATCGCGCTGGTCAATGCGCCTCCCGGCTTCGATGCGCTGCCTGGCTACCTTCGCGCCGCCGGGCGCCGCGCTGGTCGATTTGAGGATCGCCGCGACAGACGAGACCTGGGCGAGACTCAAATTCACCCGGCGCCGCAGGTAACGCCTAGCGGAACCCCGGACACCCCGTGCCTGCGTGCTAGCATTCCCAACAATGCCAATGTCAATTCCGCAGGCGCCCTCTCTGGCCCCGATCGTCTCCCCCGATCACCGCACCTTGCGCCTTAACCGTTTTCCCGCGCCCACGGCGCTGGCGGCGTCGTTGTTGCTGCTGCTTTCGCTTCCGGGGCTGGCCCGTGCCGCCACGGAAACGGCCGCCGTCGAATCGTCCCGCCCGGAGACGCATGCGGCGGCCATCAATCCGCTCGCCACCGCCGGGTCGCAGCAAGATGGCGCGATCCACCCGAGCGCGGCGGCAGCGGCTGCAACCGAACCCGCAGCGCCACGGACTGACCTGGCGGCAACCGACGATAGCAACTCTGGCGACTCCGAGGCCGATGACTCCGAGGCCCATGACTCCGAGGCCCATGACTCCGAGGCCCATGACTCCGAGGCCCATGACTCCGAGGCCGACGACTCTGCAACCGGGCAGACAGAAGCTGGCGAAGTTGCCACCGGGCAAACTGAAAGCGACCAGTCAGACGACAACCAGTACGGCCTTTTCGGGCGGACGCCCGGACTGCTAGGCAAAACGATCGATCTTCTGCACACCGGAATTTCCGCCGGGGTCGAGCATTCGGCAAGAAAAGTCGATTCCTTCTTTGCCGACGACAGGTTCTACGCCGACACGAATGAGAGCTACGCCCGGGTGAGCGGCGAAACGACCTGGGAGGCCGGCGACGGAACGAGCAGCCGGGCACGGGTCAGGGCGCGGATCGACCTGCCGGGTACGCGCGAAAGACTGCGCCTGTTCATGGAGGGCGGCGATCCTGACGACGATAGCAGCAGCGATTCCAGTTCGATACCGAAGGCACTGGACGACAACGACTACAATATCGGTCTCGAGGCGCAACTCAAAGATACCGGCGAATGGGATATCCGGCCCGGTGCCGGGGTCAAGGCCGGCGTACCGCCGGACCCGTTCCTGAGACTTCGCGCCATCCGCTATGAGCGCCTCGATGGCTGGCTGATGCGTTTCTCCGCGGGCGCCGCGGAATACCTTGACGATGGCACGGCACTGCAGACTCGGCTGGATTTCGACCGCAAAATCAATCCGGACCGGTTGTTCCGCTCGGGAAGCCGGGTGCGCTATCGCGACAGCAAAGACCGAATCGAGGCGCTACAACAATTCAGCGTGTTCCAGAAACTCAGCGACCGCAAAGCGCTGGCATACGAAATCGGACTGCTGGCGCACGATGACCCGAACTGGGACGTCGACCATTACTACGCCCAGTTCCGCGCCAGGTTTCGCGTCTACAAGAAGTGGCTGTTCGTCGAGTTGAAGCCGCAACTGGTGTTTCGCGAGGAAGATGACTACGACCCCAGTTTCTTGTTCGCTCTGAGGGTCGATACGGTGTTCGGCGCACGCTACCGCTAGCCCGCTGGCTGTTCCAATCCGGCGATTCAGATATCGAGTCCGGGCAGACCGTCGATACTGAACTTGTTGTTGTCGGCCCTGTATTGCAGCATCTCCGCCTCGCTCTTGCCCGCGACCCACTTCATCATCGCACTGCGATCCGCGACGAACTCGTAACGCGGAACGCCAAAGCCACAGGAATCCGAAATCCGGGTGACCGCTACGCGAACGATCGAACGCGCCGATTCGAAACCCGGGAACAGTGCAAGCAAATCGGTGAATTGCGCATGCCCGGGCTCGATGACTTCGCCCGTCCCGTGAAAGCGAAAAATTCGCGGCGGACCCTCGAATGCACACAGCATCACGACGATACGCCGGTTCTGTTTCAGATGAGCCACGGTCTCTATACCGCTGCCTCCGATATCCAGCAGCGTAAGCTCACGGGGGCCGCTAATGCGTAATGAATCGAGTCCTTTTGGCGAGCAATTTATATGTCCGTCTGCCGAATCCGGTGCGGTGGACACGAAATACATTCGCTGTTTGCCGACCCAGCGAGCAATGCGCTCGTCAATCTCATCGTAAAGCTTGCCCATTTGCGTGATCTCCTCTCAATCCCGGCGCCAACCCGTTTTGCCCCGCATGTTCAATACTGAGCAGCGTCATCGGTTATTACAAGCCAGCCGCCAGTCAAGCCGCTACAATATGGCGCCTCGGTAACAACGACGGGCAGCGTCATGACGCAAACCGATCCCGAAACAACCAGGCTGCAAACCATGCGGTTCAGGCGCGGTTTCATCCTCGCCCTCGTCATTGCGGTGTCGGTGTTATTTCTGCTGATGGTTCGGCCGTTCATCGTCGCTCTCATGGTCGCGGCTTTGCTCGCCGGCCTCGTCTACCCGATTTACGACCGGCTGCGGCTATGGGTAAAAAGCGCGCCGGGCGGCGCGACATTGACGGTTTTGCTCGTGCTTACGCTGATCGTATTGCCGCTGCTGGGTTTCCTCGGGCTCGTCGCGGCCGAGGCACTGAAAGTCAGCGAACTCGCCCGCGCCTGGTTCGCATCGCAGGATTATGAAACCGCGGTGCTGATGCAGAAATTCTGGGATTGGGTACCTTTTGCCGATACGATTCGGCCCTACAGCGACCAGTTCATCTCCAAGCTTGGCGAGCTCGCCAGCGCAGCGGGTGGATTCATGGTTCAAAACGTGTCCCGCGCCACCCAGTTTACCGTGCAGTTCATCCTGAATCTCTTCGTGATGCTGTATGCGCTGTTCTTTTTTCTCGTTGGCGGTCGCGAAATGATGGCCCGCCTGCTCTACCTGATGCCGCTGAGCGATGCCGAGGAGAGTCGCCTCGTTGCCAAGGGCATGTCGGTAACGCGGGCAACGCTAAAGGGCACTTTCATCATTGGCATCATCCAGGGCGGGCTTGCCGGTATTGCGTTCGCCATCGCCGGCATCAAGGGCGCCGCGTTCTGGGGCACCATCATGGGTGTACTTTCGATCATCCCCGGTGTCGGCGCAGCGCTTGTGTGGATTCCGGCTGTGATCTGGTTGCTGATAAGCGGCCATACGGGCGCCGCAATCGGACTCGGCGCATGGTGTGCAATTGTAGTCGGCACAGTCGACAATCTGCTGCGTCCGCGGCTTGTCGGCAGCGACACCAAGATGTCGGACCTTACGATCCTGGTAAGCACGCTTGGGGGTCTTGCGATGTTCGGCGCTGTTGGCATTGTGATAGGCCCGCTGATTGCGGGCCTCGCCAGTACGGTCTGGGACATCTATGGCGTCGAGTTTGCGGCGATACTGCGCCAGGACGAGTAGAATCGTCACCCCACATCACTGCTCCTATTTCCCAAACGCCGTTAAGGAACGAATTTTGAGAATAATGACACCCGTCGTGGCCTTGCTTGCCGCCAGCCTGGTCACTGCCTGCGGCGACAAGTCCGCTCCGCTTCAGGACGCCAGTGACATTGCGAGAAAAACCCTGATCGTCGATACCCATATCGATGTACCGTACCGCCTGACCGAGGAATACGAGGACGTTACGGAAGCGACGGCCAAGGGAGATTTCGATTACCCGCGAGCCCGCGCCGGCGGGCTGGACGTAGCGTTCATGTCCATCTACATCCCGGCGGAGTATTTCGAGTCCGGTGGCGGACGCAAACTGGCCGACGAAATGATCGACGAAATAGAGTCGATCGCCGCGCGTGCATCCGAGCGTTTCGCATTGGCTCATTCGACCGCCGACGTGGCAAGCAACTTCGCGGCGGGAAAAATAAGCCTCGCGCTGGGTATGGAAAACGGCACCGGCCTCGATGGCGACCTCGCCAATCTCGATCACTTTTATGGCCGCGGTATTCGCTACATCACGCTCGCGCATTCCAAGAGCAACCGGCTTAGCGACTCGTCGTATGATGAAAACCGGCCGCTTGGCGGACTGAGCGCGCTGGGGCGTGAAGCCGTGGCTCGAATGAACGCGCTTGGCATCATGATCGACATTTCTCACCTGACCGATGCCGCCGCCATGCAGGTACTGGAGCTGAGCGTGGCTCCGGTGATCGCCTCGCATTCCTCGGCGCGAAAATTTACCCCGGGTTTCGAACGCAATATGGATGACGACCTGATCCTGGCGCTGGCGCGCAACGGCGGTGTCGTGCAGATCAATTTCGGTTCGGCCTTTCTTACCGCCGCGTCGAACGAGGCATTCATGCGGTACTGGGACGCACAGGAAGCATTCGTTGAGGAACACGGATACGCCGACGACAGTCCCGAGGTCGAGGCATTCGGAAAGCAGTACAAGGCGGAAAACCCGATTCCGCTGGCTACGCTGGACGACGTTCTGGATCACATCGATCACGTGGTTGCGATCGCGGGTATCGATCATGTCGGAATCGGATCCGATTTCGACGGTGTCGGCGACTCGCTGCCGGAAGGTCTCAAGGACGTGTCCGGCTACCCGGGCCTGGTGGCCGGCTTGCTTGAGCGAGGATACTCACTTCCCGACATCGAGAAGATCTGCGGCGCCAACATCATGCGAGTGTGGCGCGAGGTGGAAAGCCGTGCGACCGGTGCCTGACCCGGACGCGTCCGCGGCCATCACACTCTCGTATCGGGTGTCCACGTATTTCGTCATCAGCGGGGGCGGGAATTCACATCTCTTGTCTGCTATCGTGCTCCCAAGCCGCCGACGCGGATAGCAAGCTTCAACCTGCATCGAGGTACGCTTCTTGAATCACCTGGCATCGCCATCGGGTAAGGAACGGTTGCTCGAATCGTCCGCCGATTCGATACCGCCGATGATGATCGCCTGTCACGAATGCGATCTGGTGAATCACGTCCCGCAACTGGCGCCGGATACGGCCGCGCGCTGTAAACGATGTGGCGGCCTGCTCTACCGCAATCCCAAAGACTGTCTGGACCGGACGCTGGCGCTGGCGTTTGCCTCCCTCGCACTGTATCTCGTCGCTGTGACGTTCCCGTTTCTCGCCTTCGGCAGCGGCGGCAACGTGGTCGAAACTTCGCTGCTGACCGGCGTCCGCGACCTCCACCGCCAGGGTCTCGATCTGCTGGCGGCCGTCGTCCTGATAACCAGCGTTATCGCGCCGGCGGTGGTAATTTTTTGTTATCTGTACCTGTTGCTACCGTTAAAACGCGGCCGCTGCCCTGTTTACGTGCAGCCGGTGTACCGCACGCTGCGGGCTATTACACCGTGGAACATGATCGAGGTTTTTCTGCTCGGTATTCTGGTAGCGCTGGTCAAGCTGGCGGGCATGGCCGAGGTGATTCCGGGTATCGCTGTCTGGTCTTTTGCCGGCCTGATTATCGCGCTCGCATCGGCCTCGAATAATTTCGAGCCGGCGGTCTACTGGAACGAAGTGGAGCGCTGCCGGTGAATCCGACGCCGGCAACAGCGCGCGAGACCAACCTGCTCGGGTGTCACGATTGTGGACTGGTCAGCCGCAATGTGGGCGGCCATGACCACCTTCTATGTCCACGTTGTAACGCCGATCTGCATGTGCGCAAACCGAACAGCATCGGCCGCACCTGGGCGCTGGTAATCGCCGCCTGCATATTTTATGTGCCGGCCAACCTGTTGCCGATCACCCACACAACGTCTCTGGGCCATGTTCAGTCCGATACGATCATGAGCGGTGTGCTGTACTTTATTTCGCATGGCGACTGGCCGCTGGCGCTGGTGATTTTTACCGCGAGTGTCGCGGTCCCTCTGCTGAAACTCGTGGTGCTGATATTTCTGCTGATCAGCGTCCAGCGAAAATCCTCCTGGCGCAACCGCGAACGAACCGTGCTATACCGCTTCACCGAAGCGGTCGGACGCTGGTCGATGGTCGACGTTTTCGTCGTTACGATTCTCGTCGCACTGGTGAAGCTTGGCGCACTCGCCAATATCGACGCTGGTCTGGGCGCCGTCTATTTTGCTTTGGTCGTGATCATTACGATTTTCGCGGCGGAGAGTTTCGACCCGCGACTTATCTGGGATCCGGAAGAGGAACACCATGACGCAAGACACTGATACCGGCACCGAGGCGCTGCCACAGGCCTTAGTGGCTGCGAAAAGCCGATTTTCCATCGTCTGGCTGGTACCGATTGTAGCCGCATTGATCGGCGCCTGGCTGGCTTACAAGGCCGTCACCGAGACCGGCCCCACGATCACGATCGATTTCGCAACCGGTGCGGGCCTGGTCGCCGGCAAGACGAAAATTAAGTACAAGGACGTCGAAGTCGGCCACGTGACCGGCGTCGAACTTCTCGAGGATCTGGCCGGGGTCCGGGCTACTGCTGAAATGGCCCCGGGCGCCAAGAACTACCTCACTGAGGGAACCCGCTTCTGGGTGGTGCGCGCGCGCCTCGCCGCGGGCGAGGTCAGCGGCCTGGGTACGCTGCTGTCGGGTGCATACCTGGGCATGGAACCCTCTACCGAAGGGAAAAAACAACGCGCTTTCGTCGGCCTCGAAAAGGCGCCTGTCATCACACCGGACACCAAGGGCACTCGCTATGTTCTCAATGCGGAGAAACTGGGTTCGATCGATATCGGCGCCCCGGTATATTTCCGCCAGATCAGGGTTGGCCGTGTAGTCGACTTCAACATGGAGCCAAGCGGGAGGATCCGTGCCGAAGTTTTTATCCGGTCACCGCACGATGCACGGGTCAGGACAACCACGCGATTTTGGAATGCCGGTGGATTCGATGTTTCGCTGAACGCCGAAGGACTCCAGATCGACTCGGAATCGCTGGTAACGATGCTGGTGGGAGGCATTGCGTTCGAGACCCCGGCGGCACTGGCCGGGGCGGACGAGGCCAGAGCGGGTTACGCGTTCCACCTGTATGAAAATCACCGCGCCAGCGATAAGCCGGTCTATGACCTGAAACGCTACTACCAGGTGATATTCGATGAGTCGATACGTGGCCTTTCGATAGGCGCCCCGGTTGAGATGCTGGGTTTCGAGCTCGGCAAAGTCGTCGATATCGCGCCCTTTGGCAATCTGAAGACTGGCGGTTTTTCGGTCAGGGTGCTGGTGGAGATCGAACCGGAGCGCTACCCAGACCTGATGTCGCCGACCGCCGACGATGCAAACGCAGTCCTCGCCAGTGCGGTCAAGAAAGGCTTTCGCGCCAAGCTCGCCACCGGAAACCTGTTGACCGGACAAAAATTCATCAGTCTGGGATTCTTTCCCAACGCACCCGAAGCGCAGGTCGGCTTGTCCGGCGAATACCCGATAATACCGGTGATACCGGGCTCGATCGCGGAGATCGCGGAGTCGTTCGCAAGCATCGCGCAGCAACTCGAAGCGGTACCGATGCAGCAAATCGGCGAAGACCTCGGGCGCACCGCGTCGGGGCTGGCAACTCTCGTTAACTCATCGGATCTGCAGATTGCGTTGCGCGACCTGAGCGCCACGCTCACTGAGTTAAGCGAAGTTGCGGCGAATCTCAATACCAACGTCTCGCCGGCGCTGAGCGGCGTCATGGAAGAAGCGGAGCGAACCCTCGGATCGGTCCGTGCGATGGTTGACACCAACTCGGCGGCGCGCAACGAGACCAAGCGTCTGCTGATAGAACTGACAGAAACGGCCCAGGCAATCCGCATGATCGCCGACTACCTGGAACGCCATCCAGAGGCACTGATCCGCGGTAAGGGAGATTGAGATGATGAGCCATCGTGAACTGATAGTTCTGGCGCTGGCAACGCTGACTCTGAGCCTCGGCGGCTGCATGGGACGAAGCCCGGACGTGACTTTCTACACGCTGAGTACGCTGCCACCGGGCAGCAGCCCGGCCGCGGCGCCCGGCGTCGCACTGGCGGTCGGACCGACCGAGTTCCCGCGCACGCTGAGCCGAACCCAGATCGTTACCCGCAGCGGACCCAACCAACTGGAACTACACGAATACCATCGCTGGGCAGAACCGTTGCATCACGGTTTTCTTCGCGCGGTCGGCGAAAATCTCGGATCACTGCTGCAAACGGAACGGGTTGCGATTTACCCTGCGGACGCGCTCTTTCCGGTCGATCTGCGCGTGGTACTCCACGTACAACGGTTTGACGGCAGCCGGGACGGGACGGTAACACTGCAAGCGCGCTGGACGCTGTTGACGGGCAGCACCAATGAGGCTATCGCGGTCGAACAGTTCAGCACCGAAAAACCCGTCAGCGACGATTCCTACGATGCGCTGGTACGTGCGCATAGTGCCGCGGTGGAGGAACTGAGCCAGGCAATCGCGGCGCGAATCCGCGCCACGCCAACGCCCTGAACGCGACGACGGGTATCCCGTCCGGCCGCGTCCGCGGCGGCCCCGACGCGGTAGCGACAACCAACAGCACGCGCAACGGGTGCATCACAAACAATGCAAGGGAAGCAGAATGAGTGACCTCAAGGGCAAAACACTTTTCATCACCGGCGCAAGTCGCGGTATTGGTCTCGCGATCGCCAAACGCGCGGCTGCCGATGGCGCCAACATCGTGGTTGCCGCGAAAACCGCCGAGCCGCATCCCAAACTCGAAGGAACGATTTTTACCGCCGCCGAGGAAATCGAGCAAGCCGGTGGGCAGGCGCTGCCACTGGTCGTCGATGTCCGCGACGAGGAGCGCGTAGCCGCCGCGATGACCGAGGCCGCGGAGAAATTCGGCGGCATCGATATCCTCGTTAATAACGCCAGCGCGATCCAGCTTACCGGTACGCTGGAAACCGCGATGAAACGCTACGACCTGATGCACTCAATCAATACCCGCGGCACCTTCCTCTGCTCGAAAATCGCGATTCCATATCTGCAGAAGGCCGGCAATCCGCACGTGCTGAATCTGGCCCCGCCGCTGGACATGCGACCACGCTGGTTCGGCCCCCATGTGGCCTACACGATGGCGAAATTCGGTATGAGCATGTGTGTGCTCGGCATGGCAGCCGAGTTCCGTCGTGACGGTATCGCATTCAACGCTTTGTGGCCGCGCACCGCTATCGCGACGGCGGCGGTAAAAAACCTGCTCGGTGGCGATTCGATAGTCCGGCGCTCGCGCACGCCGGAGATCATGGCGGATGCGGCACACGTCATGCTGACCCGGCCGGCGCGCGAGTTCAGTGGCAATTTCTGTATTGACGATGTGGTGTTGCGCGAGGCCGGGGTGACCGATTTCAGCGGCTATCGCGTGGACCCGACGCAGCCGCTGGTTGCCGATTTCTTTCTGCCCGAGGATATCGCCCCGCCACCCGACGGTGAAGAAATCATCGACGGATTCTGAGCTCGCCGCGGAGGCTACTGCTGCGCCGGCGCCAGACTTGTCCAGTCGATGGCGCAATGGTGATCCAGTTGCGGGAGATCGCAGGCCATCAGGTCCGGATACTTGCGCGCGCCACCGCAATTGAATATTACCGTGCGCGCATCCGCCTCCAGCCAGCCGCTCTCGCGCAGCTTGCGCGCCGCGCCAATACAGCAGGCGGACTCGGGACCCAGCGCAATGCCCTCGGTCATCGCCGCCTCCTTCATCCAGGTGCGAATCGCCGTCTCGTCGACCGCGACCGCACAGCCACCACTCTCGGCAATCGCATCAAGGATCATGAAATCGCCGACTGCGGCCGGTACACGAATACCGCTGGCAATCGTCGCGGCACCTTGGAATGACGCGGCAAAACGCTCGCCGTTTTCGAATGCGCGGACTATCGGGCAACATCCGTCCGACTGCACCGCGACCATCCGTGGCAGATTGGTTTTGTCGAGCCAGCCCAGTTCAGCCAGTTCGCGAAATGCTTTCCACATTCCGATGAGACCGGTGCCGCCACCGGTTGGGTAGAGGATGACATCCGGCAACGCCCAATCGAACTGTTCGGCCAGTTCCAGACCCATCGTTTTCTTGCCCTCGAGACGATACGGTTCCTTTAGTGTCGACATGTCGAACCAGTTCATAGGCCCTGTGCCGTCGCGCACGATTTTGCCGCAGTCGGTAATGAGTCCGTTCACCAGAAAACCGTGGCCACCGGCCTGCGCCACCTCGAAGCGGTTTATCGGTGGCGTGTCTTGCGGCATGAAGACAAATGCTTCGAGTCCGGCGCGCGCGGCGTACGCGGCCATGGAGCCACCCGCGTTACCGGCCGTCGGGATCGCAACCCGCCGCACACCGAGCGACCGCGCCATCGAAATCGCGACGCTCTGACCGCGATCCTTGAACGAACCTGTCGGCATCTGCGACTCGTCCTTAATCCACAGGTCCGCGAGCCCGAGACGCTGGCCCAGGCGCTCGCAACTGAGCAATGGCGTCATCCCCTCGCCAAGGGTGACGGGCTGATCGTGCAACGCAAGAGGAAGGCATTCGCGATAGCGCCACAAGCTGGCCTCGCGGGTGGCAAAAACGTCACGGTCGATGCGCGAAGCCATCGCGGCCAGATCGTAGCGCACCCAGATCGGCCTGCCGGCGTGCAGCGTATGGAGCTGGCCGGGTTGCAGACGGTGACCGTCGATCGCGCCTTCGAGACGGGAAACCAGTCCGTTCATGGGCCGGGCTCCGGCTGCAAGTTGATGCTGCCCCTACCCGCGCGCCCGGCTCGAATCGACGAATGCGTCAAAGTCCGCCAGATAGGCCGCGAGCCGGTCCCGCATGTCCTGATCGATGAGACGGCCGCTCTCATCCAGCGCCTTGTGCGCCCGCGACAGGTAAAAACTCCCGCCGAACCACGGCAACAGACCGAGCGCCCGAAACACCGGCAGCCACGCTGATTGCGCGTAAGCCGTACCCATTCCGCCGGGTGTGGCGCCGAGCATTCCGACAGGCTTGCCACGCAACACTTTGTCCTGATCCTGCGGTGGCCGCGACAACCAGTCGATCACATTCTTCAGCACTCCCGGGAAAGATCCGTTGTACTCCGGCGTGAACAACAAGATACCGTCGGCCGCCGCCACCTGGCCTTTCAGCGCCTCCACGGCGACCGGGATATCGACCGCCTCGAGGTCAGCATCGTAAAGCGGGATACTCTCGATCCGGCCTTCGCTCAGGGCAAGAGCGGGGGGAGCGAGCTCGATTGCCGCACCAAGCAGCGAACGATTGAATGACCGTTTGCGAAGACTCCCGACAATACCCACGACATTACTCATCCGCTATTCTCCATCTCGCGCCGCCCGGGCGGCTCCGTGCATTGATGCTCGCCCCGACCCGGGCCGCATTTCCTGTCCGGACCACAGTTTAGCGGCTGAATCAGCGGCCAGCACGGGATTCTGTATGGGCGGATGTTGTTGTGCGTAACCAATCTGACCGATAATCGCGGCCTTTCGCACATTGCGTGCACAGACCGTCCGGCCGTGTCCGGACAATCAACCAGGGAGATCACAATGAGCAAGGCGCGCGCTCGCCATATTCTCGTACCCACCGAACAGGCATGTAACGATCTGAAGACCAAGATTGCCGGCGGTGAGGACTTCGCCGATCTGGCCAAAGCCCATAGCCAATGCCCGTCGGGTGGCCAGGGAGGTGACCTCGGAGAATTCGGCCCCGGGCAGATGGTCAAGGAATTCGACGACGTCGTATTTAGCGCGGATGTCGGCGAGGTCGTAGGGCCGGTGCGGACCCAGTTTGGCTACCACCTGGTAGAGGTCACCAGCCGGACCGACTGACGACGATTCCGGCGGATCAGCCGCATTCAGCGCTGATTCGCCGGATTTCCAGCCGGTAAGGTCCGGCCGTATCGTCCGCCAGCATCACGCCGAGCCGCGTGATCCGTGACGGATCGAGCTGACCCTGCGGGCCCAGAACACGGCCGCGAAACACCGGGACGAATGACTCGAATGGCAGCGATATTTGCTGCCACTGCTCCGCTTCAGGCTCAAAGAACGCACGCCAGGCAACGCCGTCGAACCGGTCGTCGGTGCGGAGTCGCAACTGGAAGCGACGCGGGTCACCGCGAACCTCGATGGTTACGCCGTGACATCGCTGCAGCGAATAGCGCCGGATCGGGCCGCGAACCGACGCGAAACCACCACGATTCTCGAGCGAAATGGTGCCGGCGAATAATGCGGCACCATCGCCTGCCGCCACAAGCGCGCCGTCTGAGCGACCGCCCATAACGGTATCGTGCAGTGCCCGCCACGCCGCGATCTCGCGAGGATCGGAAAAATCGGCCAGCACTTGCGACTCAGACACCGCCGGCACCAGAGTCAGCAGCAGGGCGATGACCCATCCGGTCGGGACAAGTACACGCGCCATTGCACACGCTGCCGAGCCGCGGACGCGCGCGTTCATTCGAAGTTCTGCCAGCCACCGCCCAACGCCTTGTAAAGACTCACCAGCCGCACTGCCACCTGGGTTTCGCTCTGCACCTGTCGATCCTGCACCTCGACCAGCCGACGCTCGGCATCGAGTACATCGAGGAAATCACTAAGTCCAATGTCGTACAGTCGGCGCGCGAGTTCGGCCGCGCGCTCACTGGCAGCACTGGCCTCATCGAGCGACCGCCGCGTACGCCGCTCCTCGGCGTAGGATACCAACGCCGCCTCAGCATCTGCCAATGCGGCCAGAACGGTCTGCTCGTAGAGCGCCGCCTGCTCTTCCGAGACAGCTTCGGCGAACTCGACCCGGGCACGCAACCGGCCGCCCTCAAAGATCCGCCAGTCAACGAAAGGAACAAGGGCCCAGCGCTGGCTGTCCTCTTCAAACCAGTCGCCGCGGTCAACTGACTCCCACGCGAAATCGCCGGCCAGCACGAATTTCGGGAACAACTCTGCGGTGGCGATGCCGATCTCCGCGGAAGCCTGCGCCAGTGCACGCTCAGCCGCCCTGACATCGGGACGGCGGCGCAACAACTCGGAACGCAGGCCGACCGGAACGATCTCCGGGGCACCCGGGATCGGGGCGGACGCCAGTAACTCGCCAAGCAGCGCTTCCGGCGGCCGGCCAGTCAATACACCGAGTCGGTACGCCGATCCCCTGATCTGCGCGCGCAAGGCCGGAACCAGTGCTTCCACCACGCGGGTCTGGGAACGGGCGCGGACCACATCGAACTCGCGCGACAGCCCGGCCTGGTATTTACGTTCGACCAGCGCGGTCAGATCGCGCTGCAGACTCGCATTTTTTTCGGTTATTGCCAGACGTTTCTGGGCGCCGCGCAACTCCATATACTCGCGCGCGACCTCGGCGACGACCGTAAGCATCGCGGCCCGGCGCCGCTCCAGGGCCAACGCCTCGCCTGCCGCCGCCGACTCGCGGCGGCGCCGGTTACCGCCAAAAACATCAATCTCGTAAGCGGCATCGAACCCGGCAGTGTAAAAACTGTCATCGCGTTCGGTCAGACCTTGCTCGACCGCGTCGCCGGTAATACCCGGTCCGTTCTTGGACAGCTGGTAGCTGGTATAGCTGGCTTCGCCACCAACGCTGGGGAATAGCGTGGATCGGGCCGCGCGACGCTGCGCCCGTGCTTGCCTGAGGCGCGCCTCGGCCGCCGCCACTTCGAGATTGTCCGCAGCCGCACGGGCCACAAGCTGGTCCAGCACCGGATCACCAAATCCGCGCCACCATTGCGGATCGTATTCCTCCTCCGCGCTCGCCGCCGCATCGTGGCCGGCCCAGCCGCTCGCAACCGGCTCCGGCGCGCGGTAATCCGGCCCCACCGTACAGCCCGCGCACAGCGCCGCGACAACGACTACCCGGCACCGGGTCATAATCCTCTCTCCACTGCGGCAGCCATCGGGATATCGTCGTCGGCGCGGCGTGTCAGTCTTCCAAGGAGGCAATAGCAGGCTGGCGCGAAGACCAGGCTCAGGCTGATGGAGAAGCCGACACCTCCGGCAATGACAACCGCCAGCGGCGGCCAGAAATCGCCACCGGTCAATAGCATCAGCGGCAGGAATCCGGCGATCGTGGTCAACGTGGTCGAGAAGATATGCCGGGTCGCACCCATGGTTTCGGTGACGACCGCTTCCAGCCGCCCCGCGCGCGCGGCAGGGTTCGAACGGATCGCCGCAAGCACGACTATGGAGCCGTTGATCGCGACCCCGATCAGGCCCGCGGTTCCGAGAATCGGATTGAAACCGAGGTTGTAACCCGACAGTTTCAGCGCGAGAAATCCGTGACCGATTGAGAGCAGTGCCACGGTGCCGACGATTGCCGCAAGCAGGAAACTACGGAAGGACAACACCAGTGTCGCAATCATCAAAACAAGCAACACCGGCAAATAGGTGAGCAGTTTGCCGACTGCATCCTGTTGCTCAGCGCTGTCGCCCGCGATCTCTAAACGATATCCTGGATCGAGTTCGAAATTTTCGCCCTCGATGGCCGCCAGGATCGCGTTGTTGACCTCGAGCGGCAAGGCCCCGGTACGGATATATCCACGGATGTTGTTGACCCGCTCGCCGTTGCGCCGGGTGACACTCGCAAGCTCCGGACGCAACTCGATCTCGCCAAGTGCGGAAGCCGGAATCCAGCGGTTCTCTGCGGCAACCCGGCCCGAGGTCAGGCCCAGCGTGGCAATGGCATCGAGCGAACTGCGCTCGCTGTCACCGAAACGGATGCGCACCGGCAATTCCTCGAGGTCCTCCAGCACCGAGCCACCAATCTGGCCCTCGAGACTGCTTTGCAACTGGCCAGCCACCTGATCCAGGTTGAGGCCCGCCAACTGGGCGCGATATTCGTCTGCGGCAAACCACAGCTTCGGCTCGCCACCGGAGATCGTCGCCTGGGTAATGACAATCTCCGGGACCAGGTGCATGATCCTGCGCAATTCATCACCGTAGGCGCGCAGACGGTCCGGGTTCGGCCCGAAAATCCTGAAACCCACCGGAGCGTCGATCGGTGGACCCTGACCGAACGACTGGACCACAATCGCCGCCTCCGGAAATCGCTCGCGTAACCGCATCTGCAGGTCCGGGACCATTCGCTTCGATTCGGCCAGGCTCTCGGCGACCACGACGGCATGCGCATGCGACGGATTGTTGTCCTCGCGCATAATCGCGTTGTAGTAGACGATCGGAAATGCGCGGCCAACGACCCAGTCGACCTGCTTGACGCCGCCACCCTCAGTCAGCACAGCGTCTATCTCGTTCACCAGCGCACGAGTCTTGGCGATCGACGCATCGTCGCCAAGCCAGACCTTGATTTCAAACTGGTCGCGATCCGCGGGGGGAAAAAACTCGGTGTCTATCGTGCCGAGCAAGCCAAACCCCAGCGCCGGCAATATCAGGCACATTACGGCGGCGCGCGCCGGCCTGCGCACCACCGCGGTCAGCATGCGCCGGTAGGATTCGCCCAGCCGCGGCAACATCAGGCCATCATGCCACCACGGCAGCACCTCACCGCCGGAGTCCGGCTTGCCATAGCGCCCGGCAAGCGCCGCAATCAACGTCATCGAGATAACGAACGAGGAGAGCAATGCGAGCACGACGCTGATCGCAATCGGGCCAATAAAATCGCCGATATTTCCCTTCAACAGAAATACCGGCATAAAGCCAAGCACCGTCGTCAGCGTCGACGCAAAAAGCGGCACGAAAAGATGTCGCACGGCCGCATTGACCGCCGCCACACGGTCCTCGCCCAACCCGAGATGTTTGCGCACCTCGTCGGTGACGACGATCGCATTGTCGATCAGCAGGCCGATTGCGATGATCATCCCGAAGATCGTCATCTGGTGTATCTGCTGGCCAAAAAACGTCAGGCCAAACAGTGTTGCGGCCGCGGCCAGCGGCAATGCAGCGCCAACGATCAAAGCCGCGCGCCAGCCCATCCCTACAAGCACAACCAGCATCACCACCAGCGCGCCGGCGAGCAGGTTGTTACCGAGTTCGGCGAGGCGCTTCACCGTGTAGTCGCTCTGATCGAAAACCAGCCTTACCGAGACACTGTCATCCAGTTCGTTCGCGAATTGCTCGACCAGCGCGTTGGCGGCCGCGGCCCATTGGTCCACCCGGACGGTCTTCTCCGTCCGGGTACCGATCATCACCGCACGGCGGCCATTGGCCAACGCAATCTCGTCAGCCGGCTGACGCCACTCTCTTTTGACAGTGGCCAAATCCGCAATTTTCACGACCCTACCGGTGCCGTCATCGACGATCGGCACCGAAGCAATGCGCTGCACGGAGTCGAGTTCACCAACCACCTCGAGGATCAGGTCGCGCTCCCCGGTACGCAGCTGGCCAGCCGGGTTCTTGACATCCGCGGCAGCCAGACGTGCCGCGACATCAGCCGCGGATATGCCCAATGCCGACATTTCGGCCGGATCGAGCGTGACAGTGATCTCCTCGCGCGGCTCGCCGTAAAACTGAACCCATTCAGTACCGGACAGATTACGCAGGCGGTCGGCCAGTTCCTGGGCATAGCGATTCAGGATGCCGAGCTGCGGCGGGCCATCGCCATTCCATTGCAACGCAACGATTTGCGAGAATGCGACCGCGCCGCGCTTGTCGTCGAGGTCCGGCTTGCTCGCGTTGGGCGGGAGATCGCGCTGAACGTCGTCGAGCTTGTCGCGAATCTTCGACAGCGCGGCTTCGTTAGTGTCGTCGGTAATACCGTCCTGGAGTTCGAAGGTGATCAACGAGATCCCGGTTCGGGAGGTCGAGTCCACCCGCTTTATCTCGCTGAGTTCCTCCAGCCGGTTTTCGATTTTTTCGGTAACAAGCGCCTCCACCCGGGTCGCCGAAGCGCCGGGCAGGGCTGTGACGATCACACCGTTGCGCAGCGTCATTCGCGGATCTTCGATGCGGGGCAGATTACCGAACGCCGAAAGCCCCGCGACGACGAGCACGGCTATCGCAAGAAGCAAGAGGTGGCCATTACGAACGAACGCCGTCGCCAGCCCACCTTGGTCGTTTCTTGCCGCACCGGCCACAGCTAGCGTCCGTCGCCATTGGCCGCGGTGCGGGGCGCGCCGAGACGGACAATCATGCCAGGGACGATGCGCTGGGTGCCGTCAATAACCACCCGATCGCCATCGCGCAATGTTCCCTTGACGAAGACCCTGTCCGATTCTTCGTGGAGAACCTCGACAGTGCGCCGCACCACCCGGTGGGTGCCCTCGATTTCCGACCCGGCGTTTGCTTCTGGCCCCAATGGTTCGGCAACAAACACGGCCCAGAGGCCCCGTATGCCCTCGGTCAGCGCACTGATCGGCAACCAGAATCCAGCCTCCTCCACGGCAACCGGTAGCGCAAGGTTGATGAGATCGCCCGGGCGCAAGCCGCTGTTTTGGTCTTCGAGACCGAGGATCACATCGACGGTCCGGGTGCCGGCACCGCGTAACGGCAAAACCGCGCGTACTTCGGTCATCAGCAAGCGGCCATCCACTTCGATCTCGCGCCGCTGACCGCGCTGCAGACCGTCGAGACCGCGACCGGTCACGCCGACCCGGATCTCGAGCGCGCCGTCCTCCTGCAGTCCAATCACCGGCTGCCCGGCTCCGAGCACCTGTCCTTCGTCGGCAAAGCGGCGAATCACGACTGCCGCATAGGGTGCCCGCAGCGTACTCTTGTCAATGTCGACCTGAACCGTGGCGACTCGCGATTTTGCCAGTCTCTCCGCTGCCTGCAGTGCATTGAAACGTTCCCGCGCCTCGTCCAGCTCCTGGCCAGACACGCCATTGAATCCGGCCGCTTCCTCGGTCCTTGCCAGCGTCGCCCTGGCAAGGCCAAGATCAGCACGAACCTGTTGCAGGGCGGCCGTCAGCTCGGCACGCCGTGCATCCAGACGGGCGGTATCGAGCACCGCCAGGACAGCCCCCGCGTCAACCCGATCGCCATCGTCGACATCAACGCGTTCGAGCCGCCCGCCCAGTTCGAAGCCCAGGTCGCTCTGGCGCAGAGCTTCGATGCGGCCGACGAAAACCCGTCGCGACTGGTAGGAATTCTGCGACTGCGCGGGCTCGGTTGCTACCGTCAGCGCCGCAACGTCAGCCACGGCGGGCGCCGCCACCCACAGCAGCGCGAGAAAGAGCGCGACCGCCGTCCGCGAGCCGATTCGTCGGCAATCTCTGGCCGTCACTGCGGCAATTGTCATTAGGTCTGACCTCGTCATCCGTCCTGCTTTTCATATATACTAGACTAGACAGTCTAGTTTGATAAAGGTTTTCGCAAAAAATTCATAGATGGATTCGACGACGATGCAAAGACGCAGCGGCCGACCCAAGAGCGAGGAAAAACGCGACGCCATCCGCCACGCCGCCGCCCAGCTGTTTCTCGACAAGGGGCTGCATCGCAGTTCCATGGATGCCGTCGCGGCAGAAGCCGGCGTCTCGAAGCAAACGGTCTACTCGCATTTCCGTTCCAAGGAGGAGCTCTTCGCAGCAGTGATTGCAGGCAAGGTCGAGGAGTACTTCCTCGATGCCGATGTCTGCCGCCCGGTTGCCGACCTGCGAACCCAGCTGATCGAACTCGGCCGCCGTTTCGTCGATCTGATCTACGACGAGGAAGCCGTCTCAATGTGGCGCACGGTCATCGCCGAAAGCGTCGCGCAGCCTGAAATTGCCGATACTTTTTTCGAGCAGGGGCCTCGCCGCGTGTTCGCGGTACTGCGCGAGTTGATGGCGGAGTACGGGCGCCGCGGGATGCTGCGGATCGACGATGCCGAAGAAGCGGCCGGCTTTTTGGTGTCTCTGTTGCGCGGCCATCCGCACATGGAGGTACTCTGCAACCTCCGTCCGCCGCCGCCCGCGCAATGGCGCGAACGTCACGTCCCGCTAATGATCGACCGCTTCATGGAGCTGTATCGGCTATCGCGGTAATCCACCCGAGCCCGATTTACGAGCAGATCAGTCAGCCGGTTTGCGAAACAACAGCGTAAAGCGGTCGGTGCGGCCGGTGACGCTGGCATCGCCGACCTCCTTGTCGAGCGCGTCCGCCGGGCGGTAATGCAGATCGGAGAAACCGACGAATTCGAATCCGGCCGCCTCGGTTTCATGGATCAAACTAACCGGATCGACACGCCGGCCATTGACGCTGTTGTCGGGCTCCATATGACGCCGGGTGTGGTCGACAACGCCGTACAGACCGCCCGGCTTCAATGCCTCATACACTGCCATATTGAGATTGCGGCGGCCGTCCGGCGTCAGGTTGTGCGCATTGCGAAAGGTCAGAACCAGATCAAGGTCTTCGAGCCAGAATGACATCTCTTCCAGCTCGAAAATTCCGCGCCTGGAGGTCATAGGCATATCGGGATTGACGTCGAGCACCTCGACTTTATCGAGTTCCGGCGAGGCCGCAATCACTTCACGGACACGATCCGCGCCCATCGCCACATACAGCGTGCCGCGGTCGCGCAGCACCGGCCCCAGTATCCGCGTGTACCAGCCGCCGCCCGGAAACAACTCGAGCACTCGCATGTCGTCTCGCAGGCCAAAGAAAGCCAGTGTCTCGACCGGTCTGCGATTGGCGTCGCGCGCCTTTTCCTTGTCGGTTCGCGAAGCGCTGGAAAGCGCCGCCTCAAGCTTCGCAACGGTCGCGGTGTCCATCAACGAATCGGCAGCGGCGGGCGCGGCCGTCAGCAACCCGAGCACACAAACAACCAAGACTCTGTTAACCATCGGTCCTCCTGATCGCTGCCACTGCGGTATCCGCCACCGCAGCGGGCCGGCAAAAACTACAGGCTCATGGCCGAACGAGGGTGAACCCCGCGCGGCTGCGTTCCACGATATGCGCAACACCGGTTTGCACGTAGTACAGACCGTCGATCAGCCCGGGCTGCTCACCGCGTACGCGTGCCAGAGTGTCGAGCGTGTTCTGGCACACGACAAAGCGGACTCCGCTCACCCGTAAACTGTCGATCCTCTCGCGCAGGGCGGAGTCGCCGGCGGCAAAATACAATTCCACGCCCGGCCCGAACGCAATGACCTCGATATCCACCAGTTCTGGATCGCCATAGTGCTTGATCAGATTGTTCGCAACATCCAGCACCATCGACTGCTTGCGATCATCGCGGTCCGACAGCTGCAGCAAAATGGCGGCTTCGGCAAAAGGCTTATCGCCATCCGGTGGTGGCTCTTGCGCACCAACAGCGGTGCTCGCAAGCGCCACGACGATACACATCTCCAACCTCAGGGCGCGCGCCAAATCGCGAATATGAATCATCCGGAGAAACCCCTGCACGGTAGTGATGGCTCAGTCAAACTTACCGGCATAATCAGCCAGGCCCGGGTTTGACGCAACGTTTTTGAGCGCCGGTGTATTGAGCCGGGAAATGTCGGCAACCTTGCTATCGCGCAGGTAATCGGCAACCACGTCCCAGATCGGCCGCCCCGGGGACTGACTGCCCACCGTGGCCCACCCCGATACCTTGTAGCTCTTCGTCGCATCCACGGCCTTGCCGTTATCCAGTGTCATGACGGAAACGCGCTGGCCCGAAGGCGCCGCAGGGTCGCACACATAGTTCATGCCACCGACACGCACCATATCGCCGCCCTGCTGGTAAAACGGGTCCGGGTTGAACAGGTTGTCGGCAACGTCCTCGAGGATCAGTTTGATATCTGCGCCGGTCATGTCGCGGACATAGGTTTCCGGGTAGGTGATGCAGGTCTGGTCCAGCACGTGTTCCATCGTTACGGCCTGCCCGGGGAGCACGGTCGTACCCCAGCGGAAACCCGGCGACAGCGCAATCTCCGCACCCTCGACCTGGCGCAGAGCGTCGCAAATAACCTGGTCGAAGGTGCCATTGAAATTTCCGCGCCGGTACAGCAGCAACTGCGAGACCGCCAGTTTTTCGTTGAGCCGATCGGCGTATGGCGCGCGGATTTTATCGATGAGCGCCTGCATTTGCATATCGGCCGGCAGCAGGTTGGCAAATACCGGCAACAGCCGATAGCGAAAGCCGCGCATTTTTCCCGGCACCAGATCAAGGTCCATGACCGCCAGGAACTTGCCGTTTGATCCGGCATTGGTCACCAGCGTTTTGCCACCCGAGTTGGTGACCACGCTGGGCCGTGGAACGCCATCATGGGTGTGGCCGCCGAAAATCACGTCGATACCGCTTACCACCGAAGCCAGTTTCAGATCGACGTCCATACCGTTGTGCGACAAAAGCACGACCGCATCCGGCTTTTCCTTGTCCCGGATTTCTTCGACCAGTCGCTGCACTTCCTGGTGGCGAATACCAAAAGTCCAGTTTGGAATAAACCGCGCCGGATTAGCTATTGGCGTATAAGGAAAAGCCTGACCGATGACCGCGACCCGGCGCTCGCCCATGCGTTTTACCGTATACGGCGCAAACGCGTGGCCGCTGTCCTCGTCGAAAGCCGGCGCGCCCTCAAACAATGCATCCTCGGTAACCCGGACATTCTGCGCGACAAAATCACCGTCGAACGCAGCGATATTGTCGAGGATTTCCTGCTCGAGGTAGGTAAATTCCCAGTGCCCGGTCATGACATCGACGCCGAGCAAATTGCACGCATCGACCATATCGCGGCCACGCGTCCAATAAGCAGTCCCGGAACCCTGCCAGGTGTCGCCGCCATCGAGCAACAGGCAATTTTCGGCGCCTCGCTCTTGCCTTAGCCGCGACACCAGTGTCATCAGGTGAGCAAATCCGCCGACCTTGCCATAGCGCTCCGCCGCATCGGCAAAATCCAGAAACGTCAGCGCATGCGCGTCCATCGTTTTCGGCTCGATACCGGCCCACTCGAGCAGCGCCTCGCCGACCAGGTGCGGCGGCCGGCCATAGGCCGCGGCAAAACCGAGATTGACGCTCGGCTCGCGAAAATACACCGGCATCAACTGCGCATGGCAGTCAGTGAAATGCATGATTCGGGCATTGCCGAACGGCGCAGCCTCGTAGATTTTGTCATCGGCCAGCGCGCCACGTGACCAGATCGCCGACGCAGCCGGGCTCGCCGCCGCCGCTATACCCAGCAGCCGCAGGAATTCTCTCCTGTCCATGGGACAACCTCGATGTGTTGGAATGGCTGCGGCCGCCCAGGCGGCGGCCGCAAAATGCTACTTGATTACCGCCTGTTTCCAGGCCGAGCCCTGATCCGTTGCCTGCCCGATTGCCAGTTCGGCCTGAAGCAGTGCTTCCGTGACCAGGCTCATGCCCTTTTGATAATCGCCGCTCTCCGCCGCCTGCGATGCCGCTTTCAGCAACGGTGCGGTGGTGGTCCAGGAATAATTCATCTCCCGCGCCTGCCGGAGTGTCATTTCTGCCTTGGTGTAGGCTTCCGCGAACTCGTCGGCCAGCGACACGGAGGACACGGTATCGGCGGCCGGTTGCGCAGCGTCTGCCTGTGCCGCGTCATACTCTTTTCTCGCTTCGGCCACTACCGTTTCGGATTCCCGCATCACGTCAGACTCGTCGCGTTGACCGCAACCGGGCAACGCAACGACGACCAGGGCTGCAGTCAGGAAAAGCTTTCTCATATTTTTACCCCTTTAAGGCCGGACGCTACTTGCGCGCACCGGGACCATTGGTCTGCATCCCGTTGCTCATATAGGTGATGAAGTACTCGAGGTTGCGGTATTCCTCGCCCTGGGCGGGGAGCGGCTCGGCTCTCACCTGTTTGTTACAGCCATCGAAACGCCGGTGCAACGTACCCATGTCGCCCCACTTGGATCGATACACCGGGAAATGCGTCGCGTGACCGAGCGCTGCGCTCAGACGATCTGCGCGAATCTGCATTCCGGCGTTCTTTACATGGCAATCGGCACAAGAAAAATTCAGTTGCCCACGCTTCGAATAGTAGTACTGCTTGCCGTCGTTGTAGGCGGCAAGCGAACGCGGATCGTCCCCGATGTCGAGTTCGAACGGTTTGCCACGCGAGGTATAGGCCATATACGCCGAGATCGCGGCTATCGGGCCCTTCTTGTATTTCAGCGGTTCCTCGCCGTTGGCCTCGCGACACAGGTTGATCGCGTACTCAAGCGTGACGACCTCGCCGCGATCGGTATCAAAATACGGATAGTTCTGCCGGATCCCGATACCGCCGTCGGCAAAGCAGTCGGCGTAGCCCTTGCCATTGGCAAACGGTGTATTGAACAGCTCCTCACCCTCCTCGATCGCGAGTTCGTAAGGAGGGAATTCCTCGATCTGCAGCCATTGCTCATAGGCAGGCTTGTCCAGCGCATAAACGCCGTTTGCATAGTTTTCCAAAGCAACATCCGGGAAACGCTGTTCGAAATACCTGACGAACGCTTCACGGTCGGATTCCGGGTCGGCGAGTAACTGACCCGAAACAAGCGCCGTAACAGCGAAAACCACAGGAAAGACCTTTTTCATAATTGACTCCAACTCAGCCGCAGACGGCAGCGCTGCCTACTTGAGCGTCTCTTCGACACTGTCGGTGGCACCTTTGTTATCGACCCAGGAAACCTTGATGGTGTCGCCAGGCTTCGCGTCTTTAACCCGGAACGCGAAATACGGATTCTTCGACACCGCCGGTCCCCAATGCGCCGTCATCACGACTTTGCCGTTGTGCTCACAGGTGACATCGGTGATGTGGTGGGCCGGTATCAGCTCTCCGGTCTTCGTGTCCTTGCGGGTTCCGGTTTCCATGTCATGCTTCATCAGGCATTTGACCTCGGCAACCCCGTCGCTCAATTTGGCGCGGATGCGAATTCCACTGGCCATGTTCGTTACCTCTCGATTTGTGCTCAGCCGCCGCAGCCGCCGATGGTTACCTTGACTTCCTTGCTGGTCGAGTACAGTTTGCCATTGGCTTTCACGACCGCAATCACGTTAGACGTCTTGCCCATCTTGATCCGGGTGGAGACATCCGCCGCCACGCCGGGGGTCAGGTCGAACGAAGCCACGAGCGGCTGCGGGTTTTGTTCGACAAGCACGCTGATCGCCTCGGCCCCCGCAATCGTCGTCGCGACACTGATCGGCACGACCGCCCCGTTTTCGGCGATATCCGGCGCCGTAAGCGTAATCTGGTCGCTTGGCGTATGTTCGGCGCTGCCCAACAGCTCGGTAAGCGCTTCATCGGCATCTTTCGCGTCGAAAGCTTTGGCCGGGAAAGCGGCGAGAAGGGCGCGCGGGAGTGCCAGCAACGCCGAAACCGCTACCGCACCTGAGAGAAAAACGCGTCTGTGCAACTGCATGATCTGCTCCTTCGGAAAACCGGTTTAAAGCGTGTAGAGAAAATCGACGATCCTGTCGATTTCGTCTTCGCTGAGAATTCGATTGCGGCCAAACGGCGGCATCAGGGTTTGTGGATTCTTGACGGTCGAGTCCCAGATCTGGGCACGCAACTGCGCGCGATCCGGATAACGCTGCTGCATCGATAGCAGCGGCGGCCCTATGTTGCCGGCGAGATCACCGCCCTCGATCATGTGGCAGGCCAGGCAGTTGCCTTTGGTTCGGTCAAAAGCGAGTTGTTTACCCGTTTCTACCGCGGTCGCGTCCTGGCCGATGACCGACGTCACGGGCAGCACCGTGGCCAGTACCGCCGCAACCAGACCGACCAGCAGGGCCCCAAGCGAAATCTGTCGCATCATATTCCTCCGTCACCATTCACGATCGGGGCTATAGTCGCCCCGTCTGCACTATGCCGTGTCTATTCGGCAGCACCACTATTGTGCAACATATAGGACACCGCAGCCGCAACTTCGTCATCACCGAGCTGCACCTGCCCGCCCTTCGCCGGCATGTACCCGGCCTCGCCCTGAAATCCTTCGACTGCATGCCGGACCAGCACCTCGAGGCCCTTGTCGCGACGCGCCGCCCACGCAGCGGTGTCACCGACCACCGGCGCCCCCGCGAGACCGGGCCCGTGGCATGTTTTGCACGCCTGTTCATAGACTCTCTGTCCGGCAGCATCGTCAAGCGTAACAGCCGCGACAGCCGCAGTGGGAGCAGAATCGCCCTTGAGGTGCTCGACCGGGGTCACCCCGAGCTGAGTGGAGTCCCAGGTGATCCGTATATCGTCGGGATTCTTGCAATCCTCCATGCAGAGGGCGTTGACGACATCGGGGCGAGGATCCACAAAAAAACCGTCTCTATTCGGCATCTCGATCGCGGCGAGATTGTCCTGGTTGAGTTCGAAGTCGTACTCGATCAGTTCGTTCAGATAAAGCACGTAGGCGACGACGTTGTAGACCTCATCGTCGCTGAGCGACTGTGGCTCGTAAAATGGCATGGCGCGATGCACGTAGTCCCACAGGGTGCTCGCGTAAGGCCAGTAGTTGCCAACGGTCTTCTCCGGACGTTCGCCGGTCAGCGGCTCGTCGCCAGCCAATTTGGGCCAGCGTCCCTCGCCCTCGCCAAACACGCCATGGCAGGTAGAACATTTCTCATCGTACAAGGCTTCACCCTGCTCCGCCGTTCCGCTGCCGGGAGGCAGGCCCATGCCGTCCGGGCGCACGTCGATATCCCAACCGGCGATCTGCTCGGGTGTGGCCGGCTCGCCGTAGCCGAAATAACCGCCATCTCTGCGCTGCGCCTCGCTGGCCACGCTCAACTCCTCGATATCGTCGAGCGCGCCGAAATTGCGCGCGGTAGAACCGATACGGGTCGGACCTGGTGCGGTTGCGGTGGCCGCTGCAACCACCACAGCGCCGGCCCCGCTGGCGCTTGACGAGGACACCGGCGGCGGCGCTGGCTCGGGCGTACAGGCGGAAACCGCGAGCAGCGCCCAGAGGGCGACAAATGCTCTAGTCGATCTGGACATTAGACACGCCTCCGCCTTCAGCAATGCGCCAGGTATGGATCGCGTTCTTGTGATAGATGGATTCGACACCGCGAGCTTCGCGTAGTTGCGCCAGTGTCGGCTGTACGTATCCGGTTTCGTCGACTGCCCGGCTTTGCAACAACGCCGGACCGCCATCCCAATCCCATTCCATGCCAAAGCGGGTAAGCGCCTTGGGCAAAACCAGGCCTTTCACCTGCGCCGTGCGCCAGCTGACGCCGCCATCCAGCGACACATCGACCCGTTTGATCCGGCCCCGGCCCGACCAGGCAAGGCCTTCGATCTCATACTTGCCGGTTTGTTGCAGCCCGTTTTCCGGACACGGGAAGGTAATCACCGAGTTAGTTTCCTGCACCCAGGAAAACTTGCGCGCTCGGCCGTCCGGCATCAGGTCGGTGTACTTCGAGGTCTCCTCACGGTGATACCAGGCGGCATCTCCGAGTTCGAGCCGGCGCAGCCATTTGACACTGGTATTGCCTTCCCAGCCCGGGTTCAGCAATCGCAGCGGATAGCCTTGTTCCGGCCGCAGCATCTCGCCATTCTGCGCATAAACGATGATCGAATCGTCAAGCGCTTTCTCCAGCGGAATACTGCGCGACATGCCGGAGCCATCCGCACCCTCGGCCAGCAACCACTTCGCTTCGGCCTTGACACCGACTTCCTGCAACAGCGCCGCCAGCGAAACACCGGTCCACTCACAGCATGACAGCATCCCGTGGGTAAATTGCAGCGCCTCCATCTGCGCGCCGCGCCACTCCATGCCGCCGTTGGCCGGGCATTCGATAAAGCGGATAACCGAAACGCTGGGGAACCGCATCAGGTCGTCCATCGTGAAAATAAGCGGCCGGTCCACCAGGCCATGAACCATGAGCCGATGCTCCGCCGGGTCGATCTCCGGTACGCCGCCGTGGTAACGCTCGAAGACCAGTCCATTGGGCGTAATGATGCCTTTGAGCCGGTGCAACGGAGTAAAGCTGATCGATGAGATCGCACTCGCGGTAAGCCACGGTACGGTACGGCGCACAATCTCCTGCTCGTACCGCGACGGCATGCCGTACGGCACGGTGACCACGCCACGACCGACCGAGCGGGTCCAGGGCGGCACTTCGGGCGGGAGATTGCCACCTGCTGCGGCAGCCGCCGATGTCGCCGATCCCAGCATCGCACCGCCGGCCAGCGTCAGGCCTTTGGCGAGAAACGCGCGACGCTCCGGCTGCGGCAACCTGCCGGCTTCCTCCGCCAGCCGCGCCTTCAGATCTTGCCCGCGGCTCCCTGGTTTTTCGCGCATCGCTTTCTCCCGTTTAGGGCTTGACGCGTTAAGGTGACAATTTATTCCGGCGCAAAGTGGCGCAGACCCGCTGGCCACAGGAACCAGCCGACCGCGACTTCAACCGGCCCGCAAGCCCGGCAACTCACGCCAACTGCAAGGAAATTACGAATGACACGACAGGTCAATGCGGAAAACCACGTACTTTCGCGTCCGGCCCGTGCAGGATTTGCATCGGTAATGCTGCTACTGGCAGCAATAGTGGCGCAGAGCGGTGTCGCGGCGGAAGTTGTCGAGACACCGTACACCGCACAGAAAGCCGTATTCGACTTCTACTTTGACGACCCGGGAGAAATCGCCAGTGCGCTGTACTGGGTGCGCTCGCTGATGAACCCGCTGACCGGCGCACCCTACGACTACGCTCCGGAGGACCTGCAGCTGAAAGTCGTTATCCACGGTACCGAGATCGTGACCCTCGCCGGCCACAATTACGAGCGTTACCGCGACGTGGTTGAACGGATGCGCTACTACGCCAGCCTCGGGGTCGAATTCAGGGTCTGCGCGATAGCGCTGCAGGATTTCGACTATACCGCTGACGATTTGCCCGATTTTGTCATGGTCGTGCCATCCGCAATCACCGAACTGGCGCATTGGCAACTACAGGGCTATGCGCTGATTCAGCCGCGGGTGCTGGCGAAAAAACACCGCAACGAAGACATTCGCTGAATTGGCCGGCGCGGCGCGGGACTGCGATCAGAGATCATTTGCAGCGAGAAACGCGACGATCGCCTCGACCATGTCGTAAACATAGAGATCGCGAAAGAAGTGATCGGCGCCGTCAATTTCCACGACGCTGGTGGCACCGACTTCCTCCATCGCCGCAGCAACCCCGGGCACGGACTGATCCTCGCTCGCGGCGATCACCAGCAGCGGCGCATCGATTGCCGCAACCAGGGCCGGCGTGTGCAGGCGTTCGTCCGGGGCATGATACGAGAGCAGCGCCGCAGCACTGGCCGTCGCGCCCTCACAGTAGACGAACCCGGTGTCGCGTATCAGGGCATCATCACCCTCGCTCTCTCTCAGTTGTTCGGCGCGATCAAGCTGTTCCTGCAAAGGCACCGCGAAACGCTCGGCATAGGCGGCTGCCGCCTCGTCGCGCCGCCATAACTGCGGCGCAACCAGCACCGCCGCAACGACCGATTGCGGGTGCTGCTGCGCCAGGTACCAGGCGACCTGGTTGCCGCCGCGCGAATGTCCCAGCAGAACCTGGCGCGGGTATCCCTGTTCGACCAGCCACTGTCGCCACGCCTCGAGCTCGGCCAATGCATCGGTATGGCGATGGCGGTGCTCCGCGTCGCAGTCATACATGCCGCTGCGATCGTCCACCCCAAGACTCAGCGATACGGCCAGGCTGGCAAATCCCTCTTCATCCAGAACTTCGCGCAACGCGCGCATGATTTCCATATCGTGGTGAGCCAGCGTGCCGTGCAGAAGCAGGAAAACCGGCCTGTCACCGTTATCCGCAGCGGTAAACACCCCATTGAGCCGCAACCCCTCGTGGGTGATCTGCACCGGTGCCGCGGCCGCCACCGGCGAAGCCAGGGAAATCGCTGCAAGTAACGCGAAGATCGCGCCGGAACCGATACGGTTTTTCAGTTGCCCCATGTCCATGTCTCCATCGTGAGCCGCCGTCCTCTGACTGCCGGCAAAAGGTATCATCTCTAACAGACGCCGTGGAGCAACGGAATAATCCCGCACCGCGGATCGTCCTTACCCAAACCGCGGGTGCCACGTCTCAACCGGTGGCGCCAGATGGTCAGGCAAAGGAGACACTGTGGGCCTGGTAGCAGCGTTATTTGCCCGTCGCGATTTTAGCGCGCGCCTGGAAAGGCGCCGCGAGCATATGTATGGCATCGCTTTTGCATGGTGCCATGACCGGCATCTTGCTGACGACCTGGTCCAGCAGGCACTGTTCAAGGCGCTGCAGAAACGCACCCAACTCAAGGATCCGGCCGCGATCGACGGCTGGCTGTACCGGATTCTCGCTAACTGCCTGCATGATTTTTATCGTCGCTATCGCGAAACCGAGGAGTTCGATCCCGAGCGCGGCCCGCAGACGGAGAGTGCGCTGCAGGCAGCGGAGCGCGAGGATGTCGTGGCCCAGGTGCGCCAGGCGGTGGCCACACTGCCGCTTGCGCAACGCCAGGTAATCACCCTGGTCGATCTGCAGGGCAGCTCCTACAACGATGTCGCGATGGCACTGGATATCCCGCTCGGGACGGTAATGAGCCGATTGTGCCGGGCGCGGCGGGCGCTGAAAGACCGGCTTCATCCCGACATGGCGCCTCGCGACGCTGCCGCGGGCCACCACATCAGGCGAGTGAAGTGATGGATAAAGCGAGAATCTCCGACGAAATGCTCAATGCCCATGTCGATGGGCAACTGTCCGCCGAAGACTCCGAAATCGTGCTGCGGCAAGCTCTTCACGATGCGGATATCGCGACACGCCTCGATGATATCCGCCGCATGAAAGACCTTCTGCGCCATGCCTACAGGTCTCCGCCACCGCCGTTTGCGGCACTGCGAGGCAACGAGAAACGCCGGTTGCGGGCGCTCCCGCTGGCCGCAGCCGCGGCGCTGATCGCAATTGTCGGCGTCGCCAGCTGGTTTGCCGGGCAGCGCTCCGGCGCCAACGCCATCATCGATGATTACGTGGTCCGCAGCGACCGGTTGCGCCCGGCTACTACGGCCGGCGCCGAGCGGCAGCGAATCGTCCTGCATCTTGCCAGCGATGACCTGGGGCAGATGCAGCGCAGTCTCGATCAGGCCGAACTGATTCTTGCCGGCTTCGAGTACAATGCTAACGCCCCCGAGGTCGAGTTGATCGCCAATGGACCCGGACTCGCCTTGTTTCGCAGTGACGTGAGTCCGTTTGTTGAACGTATCGACGCGCTACAGCGCGATTACCCGAGCCTGGGGCTGTTTGCCTGCGCCCGGACCATCGAGCGGCTGGCGCAGCAGGGTATCGATGTGGATTTACTGCCCGGTGTCGATACCGGCTCTATGGCAATCGAGCGTATCTACACCCGGACGCGCCAGGGATGGAGTTACGAGGAAATCTGAGGGCGCCGCAACAGCAGACATGGCTACGCCAATCAAATCGCACCAGCTTCGCAGCGAGCTCTACGAAGAACTCCATGCCCGTCCGTTTCCCGAAGTGGTTGCGCCGGCATGCGTGTCGCATATTGCTATTCCGGCCGAAGACGCCGAGATTCCGACCCACATCGAACATCTCTCGCTGCTGGCGCGACGCTTTAGCGTCAACCCACCGGCCGCCGACGCCAGCTGCTACTACCAGGCGTTTCCGGGCTTCGAACTGCGCTGGGAGCGGCATACCGAGTTCTGCGCATACAGTTTCATCCGTACCGGGTGTGACTCCGTGGCTTTCTCTCGTACGGCACTGGATTTTCTTCCTACCGAATGGCGCGACACCGGGCCGGGTCGCAGTGTCGTTGCCGCGCACCTGGTAATGATGGCGGGCGATCCGCCCGACCCGCACGGCGACGCGATGCGCGAAATGTTTGAGGGCCAGGTTATTTTCGGCAGCCACATCGTCGGCCGGCGCGCGACGCTGTTTACCAGCTTCCGCATCCATAGCGACGGATTCGCCCGCTACCTTGTCTACAATCGCGGCCTTAGCGATTTTCAGGCCGGCAGGACCACCCAGCGGGTACTGGAGGTGGAGACCTATCGCATCATGGCGTTGCTCGGTTACCCGGTTGCGAAGAACATCTGGCCGGGGGCACAGCGCATCGATGCCGAACTCGGATCGATCATCGCCGACAACCTGAGTCTGCGCACGACCGCCGACGAACAGACGATGCTGCAGCGGATCAACGTTCTGGCAAACGAGATCGAACATCATCGCAGCCGCACCAATTACCGCTTCTCGGCAACCCGCGCCTACCACCATATTGTGACCAGGCGGCTCGCGGACCTGCGCGAGGAGGCGCTGCCGGGTATGTCGAGCCTGGCCAAATTCCTCGATCGCCGGCTCGCTCCCGCCGTCGATACCTGTAGCGCACTGGAGATTCACCTGCAGGACATGTCGCAGCGTGTTGCCCGTGCCACCGAAATGCTGCGGACCCGTGTGGAGATGAGCATCGAGGAGCAAAATCAGCGCCTGCTGGAGAGCCTCGACCGGCGCGGTAACCAGCAATTGAAGCTGCAACAAACGGTCGAGGGGCTGTCCGTCGCGGCGATCAGCTATTACGTTGTCGGCTTGCTGCGAATGGGAATCAAGGCCGGGGTCGAGGCCGGCTGGCCATTCGATGTCGACATCGCAACCGGGGTGATCGTAATCCCGGTGGTCGCCGGAGTTTGGTGGCTGGTGCGCAGCCGGCGCCGCCGTATCGAGGGTGAGGACGAGTAATCGGCCCGGTCAGGGCGCCGCGCTACCTTGCTGTAACGACAATTGCAGCGCGGCACGAATTTTGCCGTCCCAGAATTCTGCAATTTCCTTTCCGGGCTTGACGTCGGCGCCAATAGACTTGCGCTTGTAGCGCACCACGCCGTTGCCATCGACGACAACAATGCCCGGCGCCGACCAGACATCGTAATCGTCCGCGACCAGGTCACCGACCGGTAGCACGACAAAGTCATGGCCGAGTTCGTGCATGTGCTCGACCGGGTCGCCGTCGTCTTTGAAACTCACCGCATAAACCTCGACGCCATGTTCGGCATAGTCCGCCTTGATTTGCTGCAAGTAAGGCATCAGCGCATGGCAGTACGGACACCAGGTCGCCCAGAAAAAAACGATTGCGGGGGCACCGCCGCTGTGTTCCGGGAACGCAATCTCGTGCCCCTTCGCATCGTCGAGTGAAAACGCGGGAGCCCGATCGCCTTCCTCCACAGCAAGTGCCGGATGCGAAGTCAGCGCCAGCACCAGCGTGGCTATCGTCGCAATTATGGTTCGCATTGCTTCTGCATTCCTTTGTGACAGGCCTGCCTTCCCGGGCGGCATCGCGGCGATAGCTTGCGTCGCGCGATAACGCGGGTCAAGCAGTTGTTGCGTGGGCCAGGCTCAGACCGCCGCGGGCGCATGGCCCCGGGCGTGCGAGTCTTCGGCAATCTTCGGACAGTTGCGCGATACGCTGTACAGAAACGCCACCAGCATCGGCAAATGCATGCCGCCCACCAGCGGTTTTCCGGTGGTCAGCAACGTCACCGAAATGGCGCGCTCGCGATCGGCCCAGGCAAGGTTGCAGGTAAGGCCCAGATGGCCGAATGTGGCCGGAGCATCCGGGCCAAACAACGACAAGCGACCGCCACCCAGCATCATCCCGGCCGAATACCGGATCGGCACGAGCAACGAGCGGTCAATCTGCGATTTACCAACCTCGACCGTCGCGCGCCTGACGGTCAGCGGCGAGAACACTCTGACACCATCGAGCTCGCCGCCGTTTAAAAGACACTGGAAAAATCGCGAGCAATCGTCGGCGGTCGCCACCATATTGCCGGCAGGGATCACCGAACGATAGAAACGCGGATCATTGGAAATATCGATCGCATCGCGCAGGGATGCACCGATCACTCGCCGCACAAAAACATCGGTTGGCGCATCAGGGCGAAAACCGGTCACGTAGTTGCGTGCGATGCGCGGGATCACACTCGGCCGCGCGCCAAAATCGAGATATTTCATGCGCAAAGGCTGACTGATGTTTTCGCGCAGAAATCGGCGCAGGCTCATCCCGGTAACGCGCTCGACCAGTGCGCCGATAATGAACCCCGAACTCAGTGCGTGGTAAGCATGATGATGACCGGGATTTTGCGGTGCCATGTCGAACAGACGCTCGCGGATTGCGTCCTGGTCCAGCAGCAGTTCGAACACGTCCCGCTGCTTTCCCACCTCGATAGACGCTATTCCCGCTTTGTGGCACAGCAACTGGTAAATCGAAATGTCCTGTTTGCCATTGCGACCGAACTCGGGAAGATAATGGCTGATCGGATCGAGCAGACTGAGCAGGTTGCGCTCCGACAGAAGATGAACCAGCATCGCAGCGAACGCCTTGCTGGTGGAAAAAAGGCAGACCGGAGTATCCGGCGTCATAGGTACCGGTTCAGCGGCCTCGTCACCCGGACCATTACCGCTCGCAAAACCAATCGCTCGCTTCAGCACAACCTGGCCATGGCGGCGCAGGACAAATGAAATTCCAGGCTGCATGCCGGTGGCATAGAGTCGTTTGACGGCCCGCCACACGGCCTCGACCTGGTCTGCCGTCAAACCGACCGAACCGGGATCGACCTCCTGTCGTGGGTCGTAGCGGGTGACCGCATCGATGTCGGCGCCGACCCGGGTCGTGTGCGCGATCAGGCCGAGTAGTGGCCGCGGCAAATAATTAATTGCGCCAAGCATGGCGTTCCCCCTTGCAGATGCATCGGCTCTCGCGGCAGCGACAGCCGCCCATACACTATCTTTGCCACAATCCTGCGTGGATTGCTATCAGCACACTTCCATAGATGTATCATCCGGATTGTTCTGACTATCCGTGACCAGCCGCCACCAGCGAATCGATATGACAGCAAGTTTCGCCCGCTTCGCAGCGGCCGCTATCGTCGCCGCCCTGCTTGGGGCATGCTCCTCTGCGCCGACCACGACCGTGGTAACGATTTACGACGGCGACTATCGCGGTACCGGTGACGGCCGCATAAGCCTTTTGTGGCGAAGACCGGTTCAGGCGCACGAGGATATTGCCGTTATCGAGGTAACCGGCAAACGTGGAGCGACACGCGAGGATATTCTCGCCAGCATGCGCGAACAGGGTATTGTCCTCGGCGCCGACGCCGTCGTGACTAATCTGCACCCTGACCTGGTGCTGGCGCCGGTAGAATTCCAGGCGCCATACAGCGGTGTTCACAACAGTAGCACCGAACCGCATCTTATCGGCGTGGCAATCCGTTATTGTTCCGACCCGCTCGACGATGCGGCGATCGCCGAAGGTTGCCGCCAGTTCCGCGTGCCAACGCCCGCGGAGACGACGCCGCAGCGCTAGAACCCGGCGAAGCACTGCGCTCAGATCTGTTGTTGGCGCAGGCGGTACCGGCGCATCAACCACAACGAGGTCAGCACTCCGGCCATCACGACCACGATCAGTATCGTTGCCAGCGCATTGACTTTCGGACTCACTCCGAGACGAACACTGGAGAACACCACTATCGGCAACGTCGACGCGCCGGGACCAGTGACGAAACTCGCTATCACCAAGTCGTCAAGTGAAAGCGTGAAAGCCAGTAGCCATGCGGCGAGCAGTGCCGGCGAAATAATCGGCAACGTGATGCGAAAAAACGTGCTGAGCGGAGTGGCTCCCAGGTCCATTGCCGCCTCTTCAACGGAGTGATCGAATTCTGCCAGGCGGCCAGCGACGATCAGTGTCACGTACGCGGTGCAAAACGTCACGTGGGCTATCCAGATGGTCAGCATGCCACGCTGTGTCGGCCAGCCGATGAGCTGCCCGAGACCGACAAACAGCAGTAACAAAGACAGTCCGGTTATGACCTCGGGGATCACCAACGGTGCAGTAATCATCGTGCCAAGCAAGGTCTTGCCGCGAAACGCACCGAGCCGGGTCAAGGCAAAGCCCGCGAGTACGCCGAGTACCAATGCGGCCGTCGCCGCCAGGAATGCGATCCGCAGGCTCATCCAGATCGCACTGATCATCTGCTGATCGCGCAGCAGTTCGCCGTACCATTTGGTCGACCAGCCACTCCACACCGTTACCAGTCTGGATTCGTTGAACGAATAGATGATCAGCAACAACATCGGCAGGTAGAGAAACACCAGCCCCGCCGCCAGCACCAGTCCGCGTACCCGCGCGCTCACGATCCAATCTCGAGTTCGCGTGACTGGTTGCGGTAGAACAACGCAATCGGCGCAATCAGCAACAGCATCATCAGGATGGCGACGGCGGCGGCGATCGGCCAGTCGCGATTATTGAAAAACTCCTGCCACAACACCTTGCCGATCATCAGCGTATCGGGCCCTCCGAGGAGCTCGGGAATCACGAACTCACCGACGGCGGGTATGAAGACCAGCATGCAGCCGGTGACGATACCGGTAAGGGTCAACGGCACGATGACAGTTCGCAATACCGTCAGCGGCTTCGCCCCAAGATCCTGCGCCGCTTCCACCAGGCTGCGATCGAGCTTGACGATGTTGGCATAAAGCGGTAACACCATGAACGGCAGATACGTATAAACGATACCGATATAGACCGCCAAATCGGTACGCAACAATCGCAAAGGCTCATCAATGACGCCGACGCCCAGCAGCAGGTTGTTGATCAGGCCGTTGCTCTTGAGGATGCCGATCCACGCATAGACCCGGATCAGGAATGACGTCCATGACGGCAGCACCACAAGGATCAGCCAGAGGCCGCGGCGCTGCGGTGCAGCATGCGCAATCGCCCACGCCAGCGGATAGCCGATCAGCAAACACAACAGCGTCGAGAAAAACGCGATCTTCAGCGAATTGAGGTAGGCAAAGGCATACAGCTTGTCGCCAAACAGAAACTGGTAATTGTAAAAATCGACATTGAGGCGCGGCACACCGTCGACCATTTCGAACAGTGCGCTGTAAGGCGGCACCGCAATCAGTGCCTCGGCAAAACTGATTTTGAAAACGATCAGGAACGGCAATAGAAAAAAGCACAGCAGCCACAACACCGGCACCCCGATGATCAGCCACCGCGCCCAGCCGCGCACCGTTGACGATAGCGCCGTCAAGCGCGCAGGACCACGACGCTGTCGGCCTGCCAGTGCAGGTAAACCGGGTCGTTCCAGCTGAACCTGCGCTCGCCGACGTGACGCGTATTGACATCGAGCGCCATGACCTTGGCACCGCCGGGCAAACGTACGTGATAGACGGTATGACTGCCGAGGTAAGCGAGATCCTCGACACAGCCATGAGCGGTATTGCAGCTGACCGCCGGCGCCGCGGCGGTCACGGCGATTTTCTCCGGCCGTACCGCAACCGTTACCTGCGCAGCGATGGTCGCTGCCGTCGCCGACGCTACCCGCAACGGCGCCTCCAGATCCGGCGACTCGATTTCGACCATGGCGCCGTCGGCATGCATGACTGCGCCATCGAACAGATTGACCGAGCCGAGAAACTCCGCGCTGAATCGGCAGCTCGGATACTCGTAGACCTCGGCCGGCGCACCGATCTGCATGATCGTTCCCGCGTCCATAATTGCGATACGGCCGGCCATCGACATCGCCTCGTCCTGATCGTGGGTGACCATCACGCAGGTCACCCCTACCTCCTCGATGATGTCGACGATTTCGAGTTGCATTTGCATCCGCAATTTTTTGTCGAGTGCGGCCATTGGTTCGTCCAGCAGCAACAGACGCGGATTTTTGGCGAGACTGCGGGCCAGCGCGACCCGCTGCTGTTGCCCGCCGGATAACTGGTGAGGTTTGCGGCCAGCGAAACTGCGCATGTGCACCAGGTCCAGCAACGCATCGACCCGGGCGCGAATCTCATCCGCATCCCGTCTTTCCTGTTTCAGCCCAAACGCAATGTTGTCCTCGACCGACATATGCGGGAACAGCGCATACGACTGAAACATCATGTTCACCGGGCGCAGGTGGGCAGGGATACTGGTGATGTCCATGCCATCGAGTTCGACCCGGCCCGCGGTCGGCTTTTCGAGTCCGGCCAGCATCCGCAACAACGTCGATTTGCCACAGCCCGAGCCGCCAAGCAATGCAAACAGCTCGCCGCGGCGGACATCGAGATCGACATTGTCCACAGCGACGGCACCGTCGAACTCCTTGCGCAAAGCGCGTATTCGCAGAGCCGCATCCGGACTCTCCGTCGACGGTGAATGCTCGCTCTCGCTGCCGTAACCCGTGGGCTTATGCATCTGGCTACTCCGGCCTAGCGGCCTGTCTTTACCTGGGTCCATACACGAGTTGCGACGCGGTCGAGCCGCGGCGGTGTGACCTTGTTAGGAAACAGTTTCGCGTAGACCTCGGGCGGCGGATAAATTCCCGGGTCATCGCGCACGGCAGCATCGAGCAGCGGCAGCGACAGGGCGTTGCCGTTAGCGTACTGTACATAGTTACTGATCTCGGCGATCACGTCGGGCCGCAGCAGATAATCGATGAAACGATGGGCATTGTCGACATTGAGCGCGCCCACCGGTATCGCCAGCGTGTCGACCCATAACAACGCACCCTCGCGTGGGATCACATACTCGATATTGACTCCGTTTTGTGCTTCTTCGGCGCGTGCCTTCGCCTGCAGGACATCGCCCGACCAGCCAAACACAAAACAGATGTCGCCATTGGCCAGATCGTTTATGTATTGCGAGGAATGGAAATACAGAATGTAAGGCCGAATCGCGAGCAATGCATCGCGGGCGACCGTTTTGTACAGTTCCGGATCCTGGATGTTGGGGTCATAGCCGAGATAGTTGAGCACTGCCGGGAACAGCTCGCTCGGCGCGTCGAGTACTGCTACACCACAATCGGCGAGACGCGCCAGATACTCCGGGTTGAAGAAAATCCCGATACTGTCGACGGCAATATCGCCGAGTCGCTCGGCCACCATGTCGGCGTTATAGCCAATTCCCGTCGAACCCCAGAGATAGGGCACCGAATACTGATTCCCGGGATCGTAGCTGGCCATCAGTTCCATCAGGCCAGCATCGAGATTGCCGTAGTTGGGCAGCTTGTCGCGGTCCAGCGGCTGGAATACACCGGCGAGAATCTGGCGCCCGAGAAAATCCGAGGTCGGGACGACGATGTCGTAACCCGACGCGCCCGACAACAGTTTCGCCTCGAGCACTTCGTTACTGTCGAAAACATCGTAGATGACGTCGATACCGGTCTCGCGCTCGAACGCGGCAACGGTGTCGTCCGCGATATAGTCGCTCCAGTTGTAGACGCGAACCACCGCCCCCGCCGGGCGCGAGTTATCGCCGCAGCCGCCCAACCCGGCAATCGCTGCAAGCAACCATAAAATCGGTTTCAGACGATGCACCGGAAGACCCCGACAGCGGCGAAAAACGCCAGTATACGTTGCACGGACATCACTTCGGCAGGCCTGACGATACGATATCGAGCCGAGTTCCGGCGTCAACTATATTGAACGTCCGTCTGAATCTGAAAATGCCGCGACACTATTGACTTCAAAGCAAAAGCGCTTGAAAAATTGGGGTTGCGGCTGTTTCAGAAAGGTACGGAATCTCGCACGGTCACCGAATTGATGCTTTTATTGAACACCTATCCGCCTGGGAATACACTGCACCGATGACCGACGAGAGCCCAGTTGAGCGTCATGGCGCAAGCCGCTCGGCCGCTGTAGCGAGCGCGGCTGACTGCCTGCTGGCCGATCTCAATGGCATCCTGCGCGGCAAGCGAATTGGCGCCGACGCCATCGCCAGGGTCCGCGAACAGGGACTCAACCTGCCATTGTCGGTTTTCGCCAGCGATATCACCGGGAGAACCGTCGAGCAAACCCGGCTTGGCTACCTCAGCGGCGACCGCGACGGCGTATGCCGGCCGGTCAGCGCTGCCGTGGCGGTGCCGTGGGCGACCACACCTACCGTGCAGATGCTGCTGTCGATGTATCTGCTCGACGGCAGGCCTTTCTGGGGCGATCCGCGTCACGCGCTTGCCAGCGTGATCAGTCGGTTCGACGAACTCGGGCTGCGCCCGGTCGTCGCGCTGGAAACCGAGTTCTACCTGATCGACCCGAGGCTGGATGAACATGGCCGGCCGGCGCTCGTTTGTAATCCGGTTACCGGCCGGACACAGCGTGAAACGCAGGTCTACAGTATCCAGGAAATCGACGATTTCGCCGCGATCTTCGCTGCGATCGACGCCGCCGCAGCGGCCCAGGGGCTGCCCGCGGATGCGGCCGTTGCGGAGTACGCGCCCGGACAGTTCGAAGTCAATCTGCGCCATGTTGACGACCCGCTGCTGGCATGCGACCAGTTGTTGCTGCTACGGCGGCTAATTCGCGCAGTCGTGCGTCAGCACGGCCTCGATGCGACCTTCATGGCAAAACCCTTCGCCGGGCTGGCCGGCAGCGGGTTGCATGCCCATGTCAGCCTGATCGACGAGAACAACGTAAACGTCTGCGCGGGCGACGGCGAGTTCGGCGAAAGCGCGCTGTTGCGTAACAGCGTGGCGGGTCTGCTGCGGACGATGCCCGGGAGCACACTGTTGTTTGCCCCGCACGCAAACTCGTACCGGCGCCTCCAGCCCGGGTCGTTTGCGCCTACCGCGATTGCCTGGGGCGTCAACAACCGCACCACCGCTATAAGAATTCCGGCCGGACGCGGCAGAGCGATGCGGCTGGAACATCGTCTCGGTGGCGCCGACGCCAACCCGTATCTGATGCTGGCCGCGGTGCTGGCTGGCATTCACCACGGCATAAGCGGCGCCCACGATGCGCCGGCACCGATCGAGGACAACGCTTACGCGCAGTGCTTGCCGGCGATCCCCACGAACTGGCATGGCGCGATCGACGCCTATCGCCAATCTGTCCTGCTACAGGATTATCTCGGCGCGCAGATGCATGCGTTGTTCGCGACTGTCAAGCAGGCAGAGTTCGACCAGTTCCATGCCCAGATCCAGCCGTTGGAGTACGCGTGGTATCTGCGCGGTTAGACGGCCTGCCCGGATGTCAGGCAGCGGCCCATGTCACAGCGCTCTTCTGCTCCGCCCACTGCTCGAGAACTTTGCCATAGCGGGTCTCCAGTGCCGGCCGCTTCACCTTAAGTGTCGGTGTCAGGCAGCCGTTCTCCACGCTCCACTCCTCGCCGATCAGAACCAGGCCCGACAGGCGTTCGTGCTTTTCCAGCCCGGCATTGAGCTGTTGCAGCAACTGTTCGAATTGGCTCGACAGCGCTTCCTTGCTTTGATCAGCGACGTGGGCGCCCAGCACACACAGACCCAGCGGCGCATGCAACCCGCGCCCAAGCACGCAGGCCTGCTCAATGGCCGGGTGTTCCAGCAGGCGGGACTCGATAGGAGCCGGTACGACGAACTTACCCTTCGCGGTTTTGAAACTGTCTTTGACCCGCCCGGTTATGCGCAGGAAACCATCGCCATCTATGGCCCCGGCGTCACCGGTGTGGAGAAACCCGTCGTCATCGAGACACTCGCGGGTCGCCGCGGGATTGCGGTAGTAACCGAGCATCGTGGCATCGCTGCGCACCAAGACCTCGTCGCCCGCTCCGAGCCGGACCTCGACACCGGGTTGCGCCTGGCCGACCGTGCCGATGCGGATCGAGTCGGGCCGCATGCCATGCGAATAGGCCGCGTTCTCGGTCATGCCATATCCTTCCAGTATCGACAGCCCGAGGCGTCGATACCATTCGAGCAAACCCTCCGAAATCGGCGCAGCGCCGCTGATAGCCAGCCGCGCCTGGTCCAGACCCAGGCCGGAAACGATCTTCGCGCCAAACCGGCGACCGAGCCACGGCACGCGCAGAATCCGGTCGAGCATTGCAGGTGATATCTTGCTGTGTACGCCGCTTTGGAGCTTGGACCAGATCCGCGGCACACCGAAGAAAATGGTCGGCCGTGCACGGGCAAGATCGGCGGCAAAGGTGTCCAGCGCATGTGCGAAATACACTCTCGCTCCCGCGTAAATCGCACAAAACTCTACGACTGCGCGCTCGGCGACATGCGCCAGCGGCAAATACGACAGCAAACGGTCATCGCCACCGATACTGTAGAGATCGACGCCGCTCTGGGCGGCAAACCCGAGGGTGGAGAAACTATGCATCACGCCTTTGGGATCGCCCGTCGTACCGGATGTGTAGATGATCGTTGCAAGCTCATCGGGGTCCGGTCGGCGTGACTCGCGCAACGGCTCATGCGCGGCGATCAGTGATTCCCACTCGAGGAAATCGCCATCGGGGCGAATGGGCAGCCCGACCTGTGGCAGGTGTGGCGGGATGCCCGGCGCCATCGCGGGCCAGTCGGCAAGCTTGCCAACAAAAACCAGTCTGGCATCGCAATGCTCGAGTATCGGCCGCACCGACTCGGCGCTCAGAACAGGATAGACAGGGACGGAGACGAATCCCGCCATCCAGATCGCCAGATCTGCAATAAACCAGTGCGCACAATTGTTAGAGATCAGTGCGATATTGCTGCCTTCGGGGAGACCGAGGCTGCGCAGGTAGGACGCCATTCTGCGGCTTTGCTCACCGACTTCGGCCCAGGTGTATGTGACCACCTCGGCGCCGGCCAGCGGTTGCACCAGAAAAATATCGTCGGGACGGTCGGCCTCTTTTTCGTAAAAGGCCTCCAGCACGGTCTGCAGTTTTGCGCTCATCTGAGAAAATATAGTCGAAACTGCGGCCGCTGCCCGGATCAGAATGTCGGCGGCGTACTCGCGCTGACGAGTTCGCAGGTCTCGTCGCCGATATTGCGGAAGCGGTGCGGCAGCGAAGTATCGAAATAATAGGCGTCACCCGGACCGAGTACACGGGTTTCGCCGGCCACCGAAATCTCGATCTCGCCACGCACGATCACACCGCCCTCTTCACCGCTGTGCGCTATCGTCTCGGGCCCGGTATCGGCGCCGGGTGGATAGCACTCGTGCATCATCGCCATGGCCCGATTCGGGCGCTGCGCCGCGACAAGCAGGTAGCGAATGTCCGCGCTGCCCATATCCACGAGATCGGATGCGGAGAAAAATGTCTGTTGTCCGTGCTCGTACTCGAAAGTAAAAAAAGCCGCAAAGGTCATGGGGATGCCATCGAGCACTTTTTTTAGCGAACCAATCGACGGACTGACCCGGTTTAGCTCGATCAATGAAATCGTGCTGTTGGTCACTCCCGCGCGCTTCGCCAGCTCCCGCTGCGACAGCCCGTGCATCTGCCTTACCGCTTTCAACCGTGCGCCTACGTCCATGTCACCCTCCCGGTTTTGCGCTGCCCGCCGACGCTAATGAAATGCCGGCCCCGCCTCCGGGCAGCCATTACGAAACCGCTATGCGCGGCGCCGGCCAGGTCAAAACCGGTCGCGCAACGCGTAATACAACATCCCGAGCACGAGTCCCGGATAACGCAACAGCGTCCCGCCCGGAAATTTCGGCTGCGGGATGCTCGCCATCACATCGAATCGCTCCGCAGTCCCCGCCAGCGCCTCGGCAATCAGCTGACCCGCCAGCGTGGCCATCGGCACACCATGCCCGGAATAACCCTGTGCATAGAAAAGGTTGGGCGCAAGCCGGCCGACACAGGGCAGCCGATTCAGCGTAATCGCCAGGGTGCCGCCCCATGCATACTCAATAGCGGCGGTCGCAAGCTGGGGGAAGATCCTTACCAGGTAAGGGCGCACGAACGCAGCAATATCGGATGGAAAACGGCGGCTGTAGTTCTCGCCGCCGCCGAATATCAGGCGCTGGTCCTTAGACAGGCGAAAATAGTTGACCACGAAGCGAGTGTCGTGAACGCAGGCGCCATTACGAATCAACCCGGCGCCGGCGGCACCCAGCGGCTCCGTTGCCACCACGAAATTATTGATCGGCATGATCTTACCGGCGAGACGCGGCTCGAGCGCAGCCAGGTAACCGTTACAACCCAGTACGACAAATCGCGCAGTCACCGCGCCGCGAGACGTGCATAGCGTCGCCGGGTCGGCGCCATCCATCGCCAAGACTTCGGATTGCTCGAAGATTCTCGCTCCCGCACGTTCCGCCGCCGCGGCCAGCCCGAGGCAGTAGTTCAGCGGGTGCAGGTGTGACGCGCCCTTGTCGAGACACCCGCCATGAAATACCGGGCTGGCCAGCTGCGCCTCGAGCCCGGATCGACTCAACATGCCGATATCGGCGTAACCGAACTGCTTGTTCAGGACCGCAATCTCGGCGGCCATCTCCTGCATATGCGACGGCTTCGCGGCAGCGACCATCTGACCCGGCGACAGATCGCAGTCGATTTCGCATTCGCGAACCAGGTTCTTGACCAGTTCCGCAGCGTCGCGGCCGAGTTCCCACAATTCGCGCGCCCGCGCCGGACCGAACATCTCGACAAGCTCTGCCGCGCCGCGGCGCTGGCCGACGCCGACATGACCGCCGTTACGCCCCGACGCACCCCACCCGACCCGATGCGCCTCGAGCAGGACAACGTCATAGCCGCGCCGGGCCAGGTGCAGCGCCGTCGAGAGACCGGTATAGCCACCGCCTACGACGCAGACATCGGCGTTGATCGCGCCCGCCAGGGGCTGCCCGACCCGGACACCGCTGGCGGTCGCGGCATAGTACGAGGCAGGGTAATCAGAGGACATACTCTGCCGTAAGGTCGAGAGTCCGGCGGGCGATCGCGACCAGTTCGTCGATCTCCGCCGTGGCGATAATCAGCGGCGGCGAGATGATCATGGTGTCGCCAACCGCGCGCATTACCAGACCGTTTTCCACCGCGATATCGCGGCACAGCGTCCCGACCCGGCCCGGCGGCTCGAACCGGGCGCGGGCAGCCTTGTCGCGCACAAGTTCCAGCGCGGCGACCAGGCCGCGGCAGCGTGCCTCGCCAACCAGCGGATGATCGCCAAGGCTGGCCCACTGCCGCGCCAGGTATGGGCCGCTGTTGTCGCGCACCCGCTCCACCAGTCGGTCGCGTTTGATCAGGTCGATGTTGGCCAGGGCAACGGCGCAGCAGGCCGGATGGCCGGAATAGGTAAAGCCGTGAAAGAACTCCTCGCCGTCGTTGACCACAACGTTAGCGACCCGATCGCCGACCAGCACCGCGCCCATTGGCAAATAGCCGGATGTCATTCCCTTCGCGATCGGCATCAGGTCCGGCCTGATTGCATAGTGTTCTGAACCGAACCAGTGACCAAGCCGGCCAAACCCGCAGATGACTTCGTCGGCAACCAGCAGGATGTCGTAGTGGTCACAGATCCGCTGCACTTCGGGCCAGTAGCTGTCGGGAGGAATAATGACGCCTCCGGCGCCCTGGATCGGCTCGGCGATAAATGCCGCAACATTGTCCACGCCGATCTCGAGAATCTTGCGCTCCAGCGCGAGCGCGCATTCGACGCCGAACTCCGCCTCGCCCTGTTCGCCGCGATAGCCGAAGTAGTACGGCTGCTCGATATGCTCGATACCCGGAATCGGCAGGCCACCCTGGCGATGCATCGGCTTCATGCCGCCAAGACTGGCCGCGGCCACGGTGCTGCCGTGGTAAGCATTGTGGCGGCTGATGAAAACCTGTTTTTGCGGCTGCCCGCGCAACTGCCAATAGTAGCGCGCCAGGCGCAGCACCGTATCGTTGCTTTCCGAGCCGGAGCCGGTAAAGAACACGTGGTTGAATGACGCCGGACTCAGGTCCGTCAATACCCCCGACAGTTCGATCGCGGGCGGGTGAGTACACTGGAAGAAGCTGTTGTAGTAAGGCAGTTCCCGCATTTGCCGGCTTGCCGCCTCAATCAGCTCCTCGCGTCCGTAGCCGACGTTGACACACCACAGACCGGCCATGCCGTCGAGAATCTTGTGTCCGTCCGAATCCCACAGGTAGACACCTTCCGCGCGCGTCACGATGCGGCTGCCCTTGCGGCTCAGGTCACGGTAGTCGGTAAACGGGTGCAAATAATGGGCGCTGTCGAGTTCCTGCCACTGCGCTGTCGATCTTTCGGTTGCCGTTGCCAAGTCTTTCTCCCCCAACCTTCGCGCGGAAAGGCGCCTTACACGTTGAGCAAAAGGTGTTCCCGCTCCCACGCGCTGATTACCTGGAAATGCGCTTCATACTCGGTCCGCTTGACCGCCGAGTAGACATCGATGAAACGCTCACCCAGGTAGGGCTGGATATCGCCGCATTCATGCAGCCGTTGCACGGCCACGGTGAGGTCGCGCGGAAACACGAACGGCAGATCGTAGGCGCTACCCTCGATCGGGTCGCTCGGGCGCAAACGCTGTTCAATGCCGACCAGTCCGCTCGCAAGCGAGGTTGCAATCGCCAGGTAAGGATTGACGTCTGCGCCGGCCACCCGGTTCTCGACCCGGCGGTTTTCCGGCCCGGAGCGCGGCACCCGCAGACCAACCGTACGATTGTCCACCGCCCACTGCACATTGATCGGTGCCGAGAGATAACGGGCAAAACGCCGGTATGAATTGACATACGGCGCGTAGAGCAGCACGCAATCGGGGGTATAGCGCTGCAGTCCGGCGATAAAGCCAAAAAATTCCTCGGTGGGCTCGCCCTTTTGGTCCGAGAAAACGTTAACCCCGGTCTCGACATCGACAATGCTGTGGTGGATATGCAGCGCACTGCCCGGTTCCCTTTCCATCGGCTTGGCCATGAACGTTGCATAGACGTTGTGGCGAAGGGCCGCTTCGCGCACGACGCGTTTGAACAGGAATACCTGGTCGGCCAGCGCCAGCGGATCTCCATGCAGGAAGTTGATTTCGATTTGCGCCGCGCCGGCCTCGTGGATCAGCGAATCGACATCGATTTCCATCGCCTCGCAGTAGTCGTAGACCGTCTCGATCAGCGGATCGAATTCGTTCAGTGCATCGATGCTGAAAGGCTGGCGCGCGGCCTCCGGCCGTCCCGAGCGGCCGAGCGGCGGCTCAAGCGGAAAATCCGGGTCGGTATTGGGTTTGACCAGGTAGAACTCGACTTCCGGCGCCACGACCGGCTGCCAGCCCTTTTGGCGATAGAGCTCAAGCACATGGCGCAACACGTGGCGAGGCGAAATATCGACCGGCGCGCCGTCGTGAAAAAAACAATCGTGAATGACGATGGCCGTCGGCTCATTGGCCCACGGCACCACCCGGATGGTACAGGGGTCGGGACGCAGCTGGATGTCCTGGTCGGCATTGCCAACGCCGTCGGTGTCCGCATAGGTCCCGGTGACAGTCTGGATGAACAAAGACTCGGGCAGCCGCATGCCCTTATGACGACAGAATTTGCCTGCCGGCACGAATTTGCCGCGCGCAATTCCCGCCATATCCGAAACGATACCCTCGACCTCGTCGATGCCGTTTTTCTTCAGCCATGCCTCGATCGTTTCCATATCCCTTACTCCCTGGCCCGCGCTCGGCAGGCCGCGCCAAAGGCGCGAAAAATTGCCAGTGAAACGGGGTTCTCGAGTACCCGCCACTCCGGGTGCCATTGAACTGCCAGCGCGAACGCCACGGCATTCGCGACCCGGAACGCCTCCACCAGGCCATCTTGCGCCACCGCCTCAACGCTGAGCCCCTCGCCGAGACGCTCGATGCCTTGGTAATGCACGGAGTTGACTTCTGCACCCGGGCAACCGGTCAGCGTCTCGAGCAGGCCTCCCCCAGCGAAACGCACGCTGTGCAGCGGCCGGTATTGCTCCTCGATCGGCAGGCTCTCATCAGCGTGATGGTCATGCCGATCCGGATGCTGGCGCAACTCCTGGTGCAGGCTGCCACCGAAAGCCACGTTCATTTCCTGGAAGCCGCGACAAATCGCGAACACCGGCAGCCCGGCGCCGATCGCGGCGGGAATCAATTGCAACGTCGTCTGGTCGCGCGCAGGATCATGGCTCGTCCCCGGCTTGCTCGGCTCACCGCCATAGTGCCCGGGCTCGATGTTGGAAGGGCTTCCCGTAACCAGCAGCCCGTCGAGACCGGCGAGCAATTCTGCAACTGCGGTCCGCTCGGCGAGCGCCGGCAGTTGCAGCGGCACACCGCCGGCACCATCGACAACGGCGTCGATGTACTTCTCTCCCACCACATGAAAGTAATGAGGTTCGATGATCTGCCGACAGGCAGTCACGCCAATCAGCGGTCGCTTGCTCATATCGACATCACTGGCGCGGGGTTCACGATAGCCTTGCCACGTTCAAAAGCCGCTCCACCAGCCACTGCGCCGGAATACGTGATGTTCATCGGCGCAGACGGACAGCAGCGCTGCCGCCGCCCGGCCTGTCGTGGCGACCGTCAGAAACGAAAGATAATCTCGCCGCCGAACGTACGCGGTCGCCCCGGGCCAAAAAAGTGCTGCGGGATGATCTCTTCGTCGGCGGCTGCGCCATCCCAGTAAAATTCGTCAAATGCGTTGTCCAGATACAACGTGGCGACCCATTTCCCGGTCGCCTCCTCGAGGCCGACACGGAAAGCGGTGAGAGCGTAGCTGTCTACCTGGATGTCGCTGCTGTTGTCGAAATCAGTATAGTAATCGTCCTGCCAGGTGTACTCCGCAGAGAAGAAGGCTTCTCCGAACCGGCCGACCGGGTAGCGCAATGTGCCGATACCGGCAAACGTCCATTCCGGCGCCCAGACCAGGCTATTGCCGTCGCAATCTTCGCAGACATCACCCGGAATATCGTCTATCTCGGTATCGAGATACGAGATGCCGGCATAAAAATCGAAATAGCGGTTCGGCAGGAAACGCAGGTCGGCCTCGAAACCCATGCCTTCGGCAGAACCGACGTTTTCCACTTCGGTATTGTTGGAGTCACCGTTGAAGAACGTGATCTGCAGATCGTCGTAGTCATAGTAAAACGCACTGACGTTTGCCTGCAGGCGATTCTTGAGCCAGCGGCTCTTCATGCCAATTTCGTAGCTCCAGACGGTCTCGGGATCGAACGGATCGGGCCTGGTGCCATCCGGGGCCGGATCGAAAGTTTCATATGGCACGTAGTCCGTGCCTTCCGGCAACAATACGTTGAACGTGCCGAATCCGCCCGATTTGTAGCCTTTCACCACGGTGCCATAGACCCGCACATCGTCGAGGAGGTCATAGGTCAGCGCGAATCGCGGGGTCCACTCGTCCCAGTCCTTTTTGTCCTCAACCGCACCGTCGGTCCACAAGCCGAAAACGTAAAAAGGCCCGAGCGCGCTGGCCGGCAAAAAGATCTCGTTGGAAAACTCTTTTTCGTCGTAGGTGTACCGCAACCCGGCGCTCGCGCTGAGACGATCGGTAAGGTCGTAGCTCAGTTCGCCATAGACTGCCCAGCCGTTATAGTTGCCTTCCCCGCTGTTCGCCTCGAACAGGCCTTCCGCGCTGTAGCCCGGCCACGGCTCTTCGTACTCCGGCTCGTAAGATACATCGCAGGTATCGCCCAGGAAGTAAATACACTGAACGTCTTCGTCCGACTGCTGGTAAAAGTCCGCCTGGACGTCCTCGTTGTAATAGCTTGCCCCGGCATACCACTGCAGCGGCCCGGCGCCGCTTGAGACCAGTTTGAACTCCTGGCTCCAGTAATCGCCGTCCTGATCCTGGCTGTAAGTGTTGATTTCCAGCGGTGTGCCGTCGAAATCCTCGAGATAGTCGAAATCGTAGTCGCGGTAGGCCGAGATCGACGTCAGGCGCGCGAAATCGAATTCGTAATTGAGTTCGAGAGTCAGGCTGAGGATCTGCGATTCGTCCTTGTCGTTGTCGAGCAGGTCGGAAGCGACGTCTTCCTCGTCGACGCCAAAGTCATCGAGAACGGTAGCCCGATAAATCGTCGCCGATTGATCGCGGTCTTCGTATTCGGCCATGAAGAACCCGCCGAGACGATCACCCTCATAGCCGAGCATCGCGCGGCCGGCCGTTCGGTCGTAATCGATCAGGTCGTCGCCGCCTTCGACGTTGTCGGTATAGCCGTCCTCTTCGGCATGAAAGCCGGCAAAACGCAGCGCCCAGCTGTCGTTCAAAGGTATGTTGACCGCGCCTTCCAGTTCGTAGTGACTGCGCTCGCCCGCCCCGGCCCGCACGTAACCTTCCAGGTAATCGGTATTCGGCCTGGCGGTCAAAATCGACATTGCACCGGACCCGGCATTGCGCCCGAACAACAGTCCCTGCGGCCCTTTCAATACCTCGACCCGGTCGAGATCGTAGAAACTGGTCATGACCATGCCGTTGCGGCCCTGGTAAACCCCGTCCTTGTAAATTCCGACCGACGGGTCGCCACCGATGCCGTAGTCGTTGGTGATGATGCCGCGCACCGACACGTAATCGATGAAACTGTCCTTGGTCCGCCCGGAGACTCCGGGCGTCAGTTCAATCAAATCCTTGATGTCCTGGATCTGCGCCTGCTCGAGAAACTCGGCGCTGTAGGCCGATACGCTGATTGGCACGTCCTGCAGCGATTCCTCGCGTTTTTGCGCGGTGACGACGATCGTTTCGATCGCGACGGTTTCGCTGCTTTGCTGCGCCCGTGCGACACCGGTCGTCACCACGACGCCCGCTGTCACAGCAAAAACCGCCCGGCGTACCGTGGCGGAAATGTTGTGCCGATCCATTTCGACATTCCCCCTTCGAAGGAACTGCATGCATAGGGCCTGGGCCCAGGAAACACAGACACTTACAACAGATAGCTTTGGACGCCTAGCCCAGGCCAGAGAATATTTTTGTGATACTCGCAAAGACGTTTAATAAATCACACGAAAATGGTGAGTCGTGACGAATTACTGCCGGAATCCTTACCTAAGGCGAATAAAAAATTTGACACTCCATGGTCACACAGACGGTTGCGACGCAGCAAGCGGCATGTTGTCTCCGCGCAACGGATGGCCGGCCAAATGACGTGCGAGGTTACAGTCGGCGGGCTGCCCCGGCATCGCGCATCGAGTGCCGCCACTGCAGTGTAAAGGCCTGCAGACAAACCTCTCTCGCCGAAATCGGTCCGGGATGGTAGTCCCCGCTCGCGAGTCCGGCCCAGACCCGTTCGATCAGTGTCGTGTCCTCGGCATTGACCTGGCGGTTGATCCGCCAGTTGAGGTATCGAGTAACCCGCATCTCGCGCGTCTCGTCGGGCAGACCGTAGGAGACCTCGCGGATCAGCGTCTGCCCGCTTGTCAGCGGCAACATCTGCATGAAATCGATCTGGTCAGGATAAATGTCCAGCGCGGTATTCGGCCATAGCAGGTAATAGCGCCAGCTCTTCCTGTACTGCTCGGGCAGATGGCGCTGCTCCGGCAAAGTCGAGCAGTAGAGCCGCTCCGACGCAGCCGCGCTCACTCCGGCTGCAACTTCGGCCTGCATCCGATAAATTCCGTCGGCCACCATGTCGACCCGATAGCGGTCGCCGGTAAGCGCGGCAAGACCCGGGTGCGCGACAGGGACGTGCAGCGAATCCAGATAATTTTCGACGATCACTTTCCAGTTCATCGCACGCGGCCGCAGCGTGATTCGCCCGAGCGCCTGCATCTCGGCAATTCGATACGGTTCGATCTCCTCATCGAGCGGCGCAAGCCAGTCGTCGAGGTGCCGCTGCGGTTCATCCAGCGCGACAAAAACCAACCCTTGCCAGACAGCGGCATGAACCGGTTTCAGGCCGAGTTCGTCGAGGTTGGTGTCGCCATAGCCTGCGGCGTCGGGCAGATGCCGCAGGCGACCGTCGAGACCATAGCACCAGGCATGGTAAGGACAGATGATTCGCTTCGCGCGGAAAGCGCCGATCGGTTGCTCCGGGGTGGTATCGACCAGACGCGAACCTCGATGGCGGCAGACATTGTGAAACGCGCGAAAAGTGTCGCCTTCATCGCGTACCACGAGAATCGAATCGCCGAGCAACTCGAACATGTAGTGGCTGCCCGCTGCAGGGAGTTCACTGACGTGGCAGACGAGTTGCCATGCGTGGCGAAAGATGTGCTCGCGCTCAGCTGCCAGCACAGCCTCGCTACGATAGGCCTCCACACCGAGCCCCGCCACGGCCACCGTCCGATCGCCCTGTCTGGTTCGAGTTTCGCTCATCGAGTTTTCTCCGGGACATTCGCTGCCACGCAGCCGAGCCTATAATGATGCGCAGAACAAAGGAATATCCAGCATGGCCGGTTCATCGAAAAAAGTCATATTTGCGGCGCTTGCCGGAAATTCGTTGATTGCGATCACCAAGTTCGTCGCCGCGGCCATGACCGGGAGCGCGGCGAAGGGCGCGAATCGCCATGTCGTGGCAAAAATTCGCGCCGAACTGGATGGCGACCGCGATATCGAGCATGTCAACGAGATCGCGACGCTGCATATGGGGCCCGCGTATATCGTGGTTACGCTGAGCGTCAACTTCCGCGACGACATGATATCGCAGACGATTGAACGCTCGGTTGCACGGTTGGACCGCGATATCAAGGCGCTGGACCCGCGCATCAAACGTGTTTTTATCGAGGCCGAGGCGATCGCCACGCAGACGGTGGCCACAGCCGCGCCGGACGCGGCGCAGACACCCGCATGACAATCCCTGTTGTGCCGGCCTAGTCGCCCTGCTCTTCGATCGCCTCGCGGCGTTTTTTCTCCGCCTCGTCCAGCGTCTGCTGAACCGCCGCGGCGCGATCGAGCGCTTCCAGCGATTGCACGGCTTCGGTACTTTGCGCGGCCTCGGCATCTCCCGCCGCGTCAGCCGGATCCTCGGCGGGCGAACCGCAGCCGGCGGCAAAACACGTACATATCGCAACAAAAATGACTTTCCTGATCACCATCATCCGCACTCTCCCGGATCGAAACCCCTGACGCTGGCCGATGTTACTACAGGGTCCGGCCGGACATGCCGGGTCCGGCCTCGCGCGCGCCGGGCAAAGCGGTTAAGCTGCGTTAGCCTTGTGCTGCAGTGCAATGTGAGCAAGCCCGACAATGCAAGACCACTACATCGAGAGAATCCTGACCGCCCGGGTCTATGACGTGGCGCGCGAATCGCCGCTCGAACTGGCGAAGGATCTCTCGCGCAGACTGGGCAACGAAGTCTTCCTCAAGCGGGAGGATCTGCAGCCGATCTTTTCATTCAAACTGCGTGGGGCCTACAACAAAATCTCGCGCATGGATCCCGCCGTTCGTACTGCCGGTGTCGTCTGCGCATCCGCCGGCAACCACGCCCAGGGAGTCGCGCTGGCCGGCAACCGTCTCGGCATCAGGGCAGTCATCGTCATGCCCCGCACTACCCCGAGCATCAAGGTCGACGCGGTCCGCGCGCTGGGGGCCGAGGTCGTTATCCACGGTGAAGGCTACGACGACGCGTTTGCCCATGCGACCGAACTCGGCGCCGACAGCGGGCTCGCATTTATCCACCCGTTCGACGATCCCGACGTCATCGCGGGTCAGGGCACCATCGGCATGGAAATTCTGCGCCAGGCGCAGGGCCCGGTTCACGCTATCTTCGTGCCGATCGGTGGCGGCGGGCTGGCAGCGGGTCTGTCCGCCTACGTCAAGTACCTGTCACCCGCCACGCGTCTGGTCGGCGTCGAGGCAGAGGAATCGCCGTCGATGCATGCAGCGCTGGCGGCCGGCGCGCCCGTGACCCTGGATCAGGTCGGAATTTTTGCGGATGGCGTGTCGGTACGCCGGGTCGGGGACGAGACGTTCAGGCTGTGCCAGCGCCATCTCGACGAAATCGTGCTGGTAAACACCGACGAGATGTGCGCGGCGATCAAGGATGTTTTTACCGATACCCGCTCCATCGCCGAACCGGCCGGCGCCATGGCGGTCGCCGGCATGAAACGCTGGCTCGAGACCAATCCGGTCGAACAGGCCACGCTGATCGCGATAAACAGCGGCGCGAACATGAACTTCGATCGCCTCGTTCACGTCGCCGAAAGAGCCAATATCGGTGAACAGACCGAAGCATTGCTGGGAGTTGAAATTCCCGAGTTGCCGGGCAGTTTCATGCGTTTCTGCGAACTGCTCGGGCGCCGCGTCGTCACCGAGTTCAACTACCGTTATGCGGACGCGGCACAAGCGCATATCTTTGTCGGCCTGCGGCTCGAGCACGGGCGCAAGGAACGCGACGAGCTTGTCCGCCTGCTTGAGAACCAGGGCTACCCGGCCGTCGATTTATCCGATGACGAGATGGCCAAGGTACATATCCGCCACATGGTCGGCGGCTACGCCCCGCCGATACAGCACGAACGACTGTTCCGGTTTGAGTTTCCGGAACGGCCGGGCGCACTGATGGATTTTCTCACGGCAATTGGCAGCCGCTGGAATATCAGCCTTTTTCACTACCGCAATCACGGATCGGACTTCGGCCGGGTGCTCGCTGGCGTCCAGGTCGCGCCGCCAGACCACGCCGAGTTCCTCGAACACATCGCGCAACTCGGCTATGCCTGCTGGGACGAAAGCGGCAACCGCGCCTACCGCATGTTCCTCGGGCCTCGCCCGGCGTAAGGCGCCCGCCGCTACCGCGATCCTGTTTCCCGATCAGCTCGCCAGCACATCGTCCGGCGTGACGAAGTCGTAACCGAGATCATGCGCCACCGCTTCGTAGGTGACCTTGCCGAAGTGGACATTGAGCCCGGCCATCAGATGCGGGTCGGCGCGCAGCGCCTCTTTATAACCCTTGTCGGCCAACGCCAGCGTAAACGGCAACGTGGCATTGTTAAGCGCCACCGTCGAGGTCTTGGCCACCGCTCCGGGCATATTTGCGACACAGTAATGAACGACGTCGTCGACGATATAGGTCGGCTCGGAATGGGTTGTTGCCTTGCTCGTTTCAAAACAACCACCCTGATCGATCGCCACATCGACCAGCACCGAGCCCGGCCGCATTCGCCCAATCATCTCGCGGGTTACCAGCTTCGGCGCCGCGGCGCCAGGCACCAGTACCGCCCCCACCACGAGATCGGCGTCGAGCACGTACTCCTCGAGAGCGTGGCGCGTTGAGTAGATCGTATTGAGCCGCCCTCCATACTGGAAATCCAGCGTTGTCAGCCGCTTCAGCGAACGGTCGAGCACCGTGACCTGCGCCTCCATTCCCATTGCCATGCGGATCGCATTGGTCCCGACCACACCACCGCCAATTACGACAACCCTGGCAGGGGCCACGCCCGGGACGCCGCCGAGGAGCACGCCGGCACCGCCGTGGATTTTCTCCAGCGCCTGCGCGCCCGCCTGGATCGACATGCGCCCGGCAACTTCACTCATTGGCGCCAGAAGCGGCAATGCACCATCGGCTCCGGTAACAGTCTCATAGGCGATGGCAACGCAGCCGGACTCCACCAGCGCCGCGGTCTGCTGCGGATCGGGCGCAAGATGCAGATAGGTAAACAGCACCTGGCCCTCGCGCAGCAACGGATATTCAGCCGGCTGCGGTTCCTTGACCTTGACGATCATGGCGGCGCGCGCAAATACCTCTTCGGCGCTCGCGCCGATCTCGGCCCCGACCCCGCGATACACGTCATCGCCAAATCCGATACTGGTGCCGGCATCGGTCTCTACGATGACCTCGTGTCCGTGTACCACCAGCTCATGGACGCTGGCAGGTGCCAGGCCGACACGATGCTCGTCTTTTTTTATTTCTTTCGGGACACCGATAAGCATGTCCGTTTACCCCCTGAATGTGCACCGTGCGCCGGCCACGCCCGGTGTGGTTGTTGCCGTAATACAGGCCGAGGCAGCCTTAAGCTGCGCTGATTATCCACCAATCTCTGCGGCAAACACAGACTCAGGGGGCGGCCTCGCCCTGCGCGTCCTTCAGCGCATACGCACGCGAAACCACGTAGGCATGCACCGCCTCCGAATCTTGCGCCGACAGGACCTGGGCAAACGACACCATGCCGCGTTCCCGGTGCAACCCGCCGAGCACGATTGCCTGCCACGCGTCGTGGCCTTCCGCGTCGAGGTAGCGCAGATCCGGCAGCACTCCGCCGCTGACCGCACCGTCGCCGTGACAGACGCCGCAGCGCTGCGAATAGAGTCTCTTGCCACGCTCCAGCGTCGTCGCATCAGCGGTCATCTCCGGCAACTCCGGCAGCAACCGTTCGATCGGCGGCAACGCCGGCAGCTCGGCGTTGCCGCCGACGCGGAAGGTCAGGACGCGGCTGACGTTGCGCACGCCCGAGCGCGCGGTAATCTCACCGCCAGCCAATGCCGCAACGCCGCCCCAGCCGACCATCACCGTGACGTACTGCTCGCCATCGGCAAGATAAGTGACCGGCGCCGCAACCACGCCGGTCTGCACCGGCATTGACCACAATTTTTCGCCATTGTCGGCGCGGTAAACGGCGAACTCGCCGTGGGCATTGCCCTGCAGCAGCAGGTTGCCCGCGGTACTGAGCAAACCGCCGTTCCAGATACCGGGATGCTGCACCCGCCACCGCTCTTTCTGCGCCACCGGGTCCCATGCGGCGATATGGCCGCGGGTCATGGCCAGCACCGCCCTGCGATTGTCGCCATCCTCTGGCAAAGCGGCGAGAACGAGCTCCGTACCGGTATTCCAGAATCCCGGCTGATACTCGAAATCCTGCGCCTGACCGTAAACCCACGGCATCTCCTGTACCGGGATATAGACGAGCCCGGTCAACGGACTGTATGACATCGGGTGCCAGTTGTGCGCCCCGAGCGGCGACGGCAACGTGAATACCGGCTGCTCGCCATAGCGGGCGCCCTCGGTCTCGACCGGGCGCCCGGTTGCCGGATCGACATGCGTCGCCCAGGTGATTTCGACGATCTTCTCGGCCGAGATCAACTCGCCGGTAGCACGGTCGAGCACGTAGAAAAATCCGTTCTTCGGTGCCTGCATCAGCACCTCACGCGGTCGGCCGTCAATCTCGATGTCGGCCAGGATCATGTGCTGGGTTGCAGTGTAGTCCCAGGTCTCACCGGGCGTGGTCTGGTAATGCCAGACGTATTCACCGCTGTCCGGGCGCAACGCGACGATCGAAGACAGGAACAGGTTGTCTCCGCCGCCGGGACTGCGAATGTGGCGGTTCCACGGCGAACCGTTACCGACGCCGATATAGAGGAGGTCGAGATCGGGATCGTAGGCCATTGAATCCCAGACCGTGCCACCGCCCCCGATTTTCCACCATTCGCCACCCTTCCATGTCTCGACCGCCATCTCCAGCGCGGGCGATTCGAACGGTTCCGACGGATCGCCCGGAACCGTGTAGAAACGCCAGGCCAGTTCACCGGTTTCTGCATCGTAGGCCGACACATAACCGCGCACACCCAGCTCACTGCCGCCGTTGCCGATCAGCACCTTGCCTTTTACGACCCGCGGCGCACCTGTAATCGAATAGGGCCGCGAGCGATCGGTAGTCTGCACCGACCAGACCGGCTCGCCGCTGGCCGCATCCAGCGCGATGAGTCGGCCATCGAGCGTGCCGACGTAAACTTTGTCATGCCACAGCGCCGCGCCGCGATTGACTGCGTCGCAGCACAGGTGCACCGCCCATTCTCGCGGCACTTCAGGATCGTATTTCCACAGTAACTTGCCGCTCACCGCATCAAGCGCGTAGACGATGCTCCAGGTGCCGGTCGTATAAATCCTGCCGTCCACCACCAGTGGCGTGGCCTCGATCCCGCGATCCGTTTCGAGGTCGTAATACCAGGCAAGACCCATGTCGCCGACATTTTCGCTATTGATAAGTCCGAGCGGACTGAATCGCTGCTCGTCGTAGCCACGGCCGTGACTCATCCAGTTACCGGGCTCCTCGTCCGCCGCGATGATCCGCGCAGCGGTGATGTTCGGCGCGGCCGGGGCGCGGCTCGCCGGCTTTTTCGCGGCGTCGGCAGCCGCCACCTGAGTGGTGCTGTCACTTGCCGGCGGAGCGGCGGGCGGCGGCTCGCTGCGACCGCAGGCCGCCACCGCAATTAAAAGAGTTGCCAAGAGGCTGCAGATCCCGAGCCGTTTCGAGTCATTCATAAGCTTTTCCCTGGCATTGCCTCGTCGCTGTCATCCCGGCGCCATCTGGCAATGCTCAAATTATTCCCACAGCGTTTCCGCGAGCCCAAGGCGTGCCGCCGCGGATCGGGCGAGCCGTGCGTCGTCCTCGAGGCGAATGCCTCCGGCTAGCCGCGCAAGCGCCCAGGCCAGCGTCTGGCAGTCGACCAGTACGCACAACCCGTGCAGACGCTTTGCCCGAATAAAGCTGCCGCTCAGACGCTGGTAAGCATCTATCAGCACGTCGCGGGCTTCATCTCCCAAGTCGTGAAAGCAGATCAGGCTTGCGATATCGAACCACGGGTCGCCGCCTCCGCCATACTCCCAGTCCAGCAGCCTCAGCTTCGTTCCAGCATGGATGTTGCCCGACAACAGGTCGTTATGGCAAAGCAACGGAGACTCGCTGAGCCAAAAGGAACCGCAGACGGAATCGAGCCGGAGCCTTAGCGCCGCCGCCGCCAGCGCGAATCGGGCCGACCGTTCCAGCATCCCGAGATAGCTGCGCGTTGCCGTCACCGGGTCCGCCGGATTTCCGCTCCAGGCATGGCGGTGGACCCGGGCCAGCACGGCGGCGAGTGGCTCGAGGTACGCCGGACGTTGCAGGTCTTCCCGCGACAGGACTCGCCCCTCCAGAAAATCCATTAGCAGAACGCCGCGCGCCGGATCGACATACACCGGTCGCGGTGCGAGATCCTCCGCCGCCAATAACGACAACAGCGCGTATTCATGATCGAGATCCGGCGCGGGCGCCAGCGTGGCCGCCGCGCCGGCAAGACGCAAAACATATTTCGCCGCGCCTGTCGCGACAACGAAGCTCGCATTATTGCCACCAGGCAAACGGTCGATATGCACTTTCGTTGCAGCGTCGAACAGCGGAATCCGGCGCAGGGCTTCCGCCGCCGCCCGCAGCGGATCGGGTCCCGCCACGGTCACCCCGCCACCGCGATCGGACCTTCGCGGTAGTGACGGCGCCAGCGGCGGTAACCGAATACGACGAGCACCACATACAACGCGAATAACAGTGCAGTCAGATACATGCCGCGACTCGTGTAGAGGTAGATCGAGATGCTGTCGATCACAAACCAGTAGATCCAGTTTTCCAGAATCTTGCGGGTCACCATGTAAGTCGTCGCCACGGCCGACCAGGTCGTAAACGAGTCGAGGTACGGGAATGCCGCAGCGGTCCTCGTGTCGAGCAGCCACCCGCTTGCACCGCTCAACCCGACAATCGCGATGACAATCGCGGCATGGGTGGAAAGTGGCCAGGTGCTGATCTCCAACACGCCACCGTCATTGCCCCCACGGCGCCATTGCCACCAGCCGTACACCGCCATGGCAAGATAGAAGACCTGCAATGCCGATTCCATGTACAGGCGGACATCGAAAAACAACACAAGGTAGATAGCGGTGCTGATAAACGCCGCAACCCAGCACCAGATGTTCTCGCGCACGACCAGAACCAGGTAGAGGATGGCCAGCACCACGGCCGCGAGTTCTGCCGTGTGCATCGCCTCGAAGGAGGCAGCCAGGGCACTGCCGAGCTCGGCCATTATCAGTCAGACGACGGCGCGCACAGCACCTTCAGCACAAACACCACCGTCGCCTCACCCGCTGCGTGAACCCGCCGCATTTCGCTGTTGACTACGGCCATGACCCGGTCATAGTCGCCGCAAACCCGGGTGCTGGTGGCACTGGTCTCGACCTCCACGCCGTCGTGTTCGTTCAGGCTGTCGATAAATTGCCGGATCGGCCCGATGTAGGACTCGTCCAGCGGATACATGCTTATCTCAACTGTTCCGCGCATCTTGGCTCCTCAGTATCTGTAACTGAACGTCAGGCCGAACTGGGCCGGATCAGCCTGTTGTTCGTACAGTTTTTCCTGCCAGTCCGGTGGCTCATTGGCAAAATAGAAACCATGCAGGCTGTAGTTCTCGTCGAACACGTTACGTCCCCAGACAAACGCCGACCAGCGTAATGCCTCGAAACCGACCTTGGCGTTTACCAAGGTATACGCATCCGACTTCTGATCGTGGCTGTCCGAGTAATAGAACCCGTCTTTTCCGGATACATCGACCCGGCCAAAGAAACCACGCTGATCGCGGTATGTGATACCGAGGTCGTACATGTAATGCGGCGCATGGGCCTGGTCGCGACCGTCGAGGCTGCGGGTCGGAGTCTGGTAATCATCGAATTCGGTCTGCAGCAACCCGAGCGACCCGTGCAGGGTCCAGTTGCGATGTATGCGCCATCGCGCTTCACCTTCCAACCCGTAGTTGTGACCTTCCGCGGCGTTGTCAGTCAGGAATACATAGCTCAGAGGGTCGTTCGGGTCGAGCTGGAATGACGTGCTGACCTGGGCATCGTCGCGATCCTGGTAGAACAGCGCGAGGCTGGCGAACATTCCCTTATCCGGCCACAGACCCTTGAAACCGACTTCATAATTCCACAAATACTCGGGATCGTACTCGCGCCGCTCCTCGGGTATCACCGCACCGATATTGAATCCGCCGGCCTTGTATCCCCGCGACACCGAAGCATACAGACTGGTGTTGTCGCGGGGGACGAAACTCAGCGTCACATGCCCGCCCGGCATCGAGTCCGTTGGGTCGAAATCCGCACCGTCGCTGTCCTGATAATCGGCCCATCGGCGTTCCGCGCGGACACCCGTGGAAAGGCTGGTGCGCTGGCTGAGCCGGGTGTCGAGCTGGACGAAAACTGCAGCGTTGGTTGCATCGTAATCGCTGTCCGCTGCGCGAAATACTGCGCCATTGAACTCATCGAGAATGGCGTTGTTCTCGTCGAGATAGCCGGTATAAACCCCGATCAGCCAGTCGCTGCGATCACCGAAAAGGCCGTGGCCCGGCTGCGACAGCAACCGCAATTCCTGGGTCAGAGTCGTGCGGTTGCGCTCCGTGTCGGAGAAAAAGTCGTACGGAGCGAACTCGCCCCAGCTCTGCTCGTTGCCCCAGTCGCCATCGAAGCTGAAACGGATATCGCTATCGGCTGCGCTGGAAATGCTCACCAGTTCCATGCTGCGGCCAATATCGGCGGCCACACGCAGCGAACCGGCTCGCGATTTCTGACTGTCCTTGCCGGGCTTGTCCGACAACGTGTCGCGGCTCGAGTCGATCGCCCACGCATCGTAGCCGTTGTCGCTATCAACATACATCGCGCTCAGGTCGGCGCGCACACCGTTGCCGACATAGCGCCACTTGTTGCGCAGCGTCGTTTCATCGCGCCGGTTGGTATCGCTATCGTTATAGAAGCGATTATTGCGCTGCCCATCCGACTTGTAGCTGTGGGCCACCAGGCGGTATCCCAGTGCATCGCTCACCGGTCCGCCGAACGCCACGCCCGCCGAACGCGCGGCATCGCTGCCGACGAGAGCTTCCGCGACCATATCGAATTCCGGCGTCGGATCGACCGATTTGACGTAGATCATTCCCGCCAGCGCATTGGCGCCATAACGCGTTCCCTGCGGGCCGCGCAACACGTCGATTTGCTCTGTGTCGAACAGCGTCGCCACACCGCCGACGCCGCTGAAATCGATATCGTCGATCAGGAACCCGACCGACGGGTTCGGCGCGCCCTGGTACTGCTCGAGTTCGCCGATGCCGCGGATCTGGAAATAGCGCGGACGCGAGGTGCCACCCGCGGTATTCAGATTCGGCACGAGCTGGGTCAGCGACTCGAAGTGTTGCTGCCCGGCATCGCGTATCTCGCTCTGATCGAGCACCGTTACACTGCCGCTCGTGTCGAGAATATCGGTCTGGCGAAAATCGGCGCTGACCCGAATCGCGGGCAATTCCTGTGGCGCCTGTGCCGTGTCTGCATCGTTTGCACGTATCACCGGCGCATGCGTCAGCCCCGCAGCAAGCGACGCCGCAAAAACGGGAATGTAGATGAATCTTTGCATCGGGTCCTCTTCTGGAAATTCAAAGAGACCCGGTCGACGACGTGGTGGGCAATCCTGGCTCGTGGCCAAACGCCTATCCCTCCGCCGGCATTAACCGGATCAGGTTCGAAGGGTCTCCGGCGCGCGCACTGCGGATACCGGACTCTCAGGTCTGTCGCGACCTCCCCCAAGGCAGTACGTACTATAAGCCAAAATCAGGTGCCGCGGCGATTTCGCGCAGCAGGCGGCATAGTCAGATCGAAATCCGCATCATCCGCACCCGCTGCAAACCGATGATGACCTCGACATAGCGCGCCAGGGCTTCGTCCAGCGCTTCGTCACCGGTATCCACATGGAGGCTGTCAATCCCGCGCAGTTTGCTGGCAATCGCCACGATGATGACGTGGTCGATGCCCACCCGCCGGATAACGGCCGGGGTCAATTGACGATTGCCGCGGCCAAACACGAAGCCGTTGCCGCCAAGCGGCGTGACAACGATGCGTGCACGCTGATAGTGCCCCAGCAAATCGAGCAATCCGCTTTCGCTGAGATCGCGGCCGACGAGTTCACCATTGCACAGCGCATCGACACCGAGCAGCGACTTCTCGACCCCGGCTGCCTCCGCAACCGCCCTGACGGTCGTTCCGGGACCGAGCAGATACAACACGTCCGGTTCCATCAGTCCTGCTACATACTCGCCCACTTCGAGCTTTGCCGCCTGGCCCGAGACGCCGCTGTCGGATGCTTCCTTGCCCCCCTGCAGGTCGCCGCCAACTTCAGGGACGCGCATCGCCCCGTAGAGCCGCGCATCGAGGCGGCCATCGCGAAACGCCTCCTCGTCAATATCGAGCACGTCTTCCTCTCCGGTCTCGGCGCCATGAGCAAATGCTTCGAGGAGTCGCGCCGCCGCCCGTGCACTAACCGCGAAAACCGCACTGTAGACTTTGACGCCGGCAGGAACGCCAATGACCACCGGCCCGGTTGCGACTGCATCGCAGACATCCCGCGCGGTACCGTCGCCGCCGACAAAAACCAGCAGATCGATATCCTGGCGCAGCATCTCCATTGCGATCCGGCGGGTATCCCCGGCATTGGTAGCCGCGCCTGTCTCGCCCACTACCTGACACTCACGGCCGGATTCGCGCAGCCAGTCTTCGCCCATTTCCCCGGGGCCGGCGAGCCACAGGAGCGGTTGCGAAGACTTGAGGTGTTTGAGGAAATCACGGGTGCGTTCGGGGGTTACCGGCCGCGCTCCGAGCACTCTCGCCCGCTCGGCCATATCACCGTCGGTACCCTTGAGGCCGACGCTGCCACCCATCCCGGCTACCGGGTTGACCAGCAACCCAACCCGCAATGCACCCTCGTCCATGCGCCGCCCGCTAGCCCGCGTGATCGCGGCCGCTATCCATGTCAGGTCGGCTCCGCATCGGGACCGCCGACAACGATGCAAAAAGTACCGCTTGCCGACAAGCCTTCGACGTCGGTCGCGGTGACTTCTATCTCGATATCGTCGCCAGCTTCAGCAGGTACCGTCCCGCGAAACAGGCGGCGGCTGGAGTCGAAGCTGATCCATGCAGGGAGCGCCCGTCCGCCGGGGAGCCGCGCCGAAAAAGTCATGATGTCGCCGGGATCGGTATCGACAAAAACATCGTGCTCGAACCCATGACTGATGCTGTCTCCGGCGTTGGCGTGGAGATCTGGCAGTGGCTTCATCAATTGCGGCGCAACATTATGAACATTCGTTTTTATCTGGTGGCGGTATTCCTTGCCAAGCCTGTAGGCGACGAACAGCCACACCAGCGCGAGGACCGCATTCAGCATTGCGAACTGGACAATGGTCATCTTGAAGTAATGGAGGCCGACAAAAAAAGCGCCCGCCTGGATCATATCGCCGAGGCGCCAGAAAAACGTGTCGATCGCGGTTTTGCCCTCGTATTTTTCAGCCTGGCTCAGCGGCAGGAAGAGCGCCTGCCGGGTGGTGTTCATTACCGAATAGTCGATGCTGTTTTCCATTATCTTGACGATGCGCACGATGCTGAAAATCGGTACGAACGCAATCGCAAACGCAATCAACCCATACCCGATCGCGGCAATCGTGGGCAGGATCAACAGCGCCCCCGAAACACCGATCATGCGGTAGATCCGCGACACGAGAAACGCCTGGATCAGGAAACCGATCAGATTGACCGTGAAGAAAAAATCACTGAAGAACCCGCCGATCAACACCCCGACGTCGTCGGCGGCGCCGGACTCTACCTGGGCGACGGCCCAGTTCTGCACGAAATCCTTGAGGATGACCTCGCCGGTGCTGTTTACCCAGTTGAGCAACACCACCAGCGCCACGATCATCAACAGATAGCGGCTGCGCATCACCAGTGCAAAACCGCCAAGCGCCTGGCCGATCTTGTCCTCCGGCGGCGGGGCTTCAGGTTCCAGGTACGAGCTGCGCGCCGAGTCGGGAATCTGGCGCCGCGCAATCTCGCCGAGCAGCAGCGTCAGCAGCAGGATAGCGCCAGCCACGAGCAGCATCTCGATCTGCTCGACGCCGAGTGCGGCCAGTACTTTGGGCACCTTGGCGCCGAGAATCGCGCCGGCTGACCCACCGATCATAATTACCGGGAACAGACGCTGGCCGCTCTTAACGTTGTAACAGTCCGCAGCGAATGCCCAGAACTGGGCGATAAGCATGACCCCGAAAATGCCGACAAACACGTAATAGATGAAGCCGATCTCCATCCCGGCATTGCCCATCAGGTAGAAAACACCGATGTTCGCCGCGAAGAACAGCGTGACCCAGCGGATCAGGTATTTTTTCTCGCTGGCGCGGAACAACAGGCCGTAGAGCGGCACGATAAAAAAAAGCAGCAATGCCTGCGCCGCTATCGCGTAACTGGCGACTTCGGCATCGTAGTCGGTCAGAATGAATACTTCGCGGGTGGTCTTGAGAATGTAATAGCAACACAACAACAGGAATACATAGAGCGCGAACCACAGCACGCTCGGACCTTCTCCCGGTCCCATTTTGGTAAACAGCGACAGGAATCTGTCGACGGGCGACAGCCGGCCCGCGGGTCTGTTCATGAATCGTGCCTCCTGCTGAAATGCAATCGCGCGGTGCGCTTTTTTTGCCTCATGATACACGTGCCGGCCGCGGTCCGGCACAATCCATCCGGGTTTGTACGGGTCGGCCATCACGGCAATAGCCTGATAACATCAAATCCGAAAAGGTCCGGTCTGACCGCAGTCCGGGCCAACACAATACGCCATTACAGGTAGACAGCTCATGCGAACGTTCTTCACCGGAATCACCGCGCTGCTCTTTTTCGCAGCGCCGGCAATACCGTCCGCCAGCTCACCGGTCGAAACTCTGCCTGCCGCGGAAGCGCAACTGCTGCGGCAGTCGATCGAGGAGATGCGCGCCAGCCCGCGCGGACCCTTCAGCCGGATTCGCTGGTTCTGCAGCGACGGCAGCGTCCTGCCCCCGAAGGCCTATGCCTGTGTTGAGCATGGCGGCGGCCATCAGCATGGTGAATGGAGCGAACAGACGTTGCGCTTGCGCGCCGCGGGCTTTCCTGTCGCCAATGTCATGGTCCAACTCGACGCCAGCGACTTTGCCGAGACAGCGCAGCAGCAGGAACAGTTTCGCGCTCTTGTACTCGAGCAGTTCCTGATCGACTACGATGACGGCTGGATCCTGCACAAGGCACGTTACTACCGTGGCGCGTTGCAGATCGAGGACGAGGAAGCCAGCGCCTACCGGTTCCTGAGTGAGCTGGCGCGGCAGCCGCGCTGGATCGAAACCCGCTACCCGCTGCTGGTCGAGGCCGCACGCCTGATCCCGCATGGGCAGAGCGCCATCGGCGCAGCCGAAATTCGCGGCATGGCGACGGTACTGAATACCGCGGATGCCGGGTTTGCGGAACTGCGCAACAAGATTCATGGCCGTCCGGAGCCCGGCGATGCTGCGCGGGTGCGCGAGTACGCCGCCAAATCCGGCAAGCCCGCGCTGGCCGATGACTACGAGGCACTGGCCGCCGCCATCGATGCGGCCGCCACGCTCCCCGACCCGGCTCCCGCCATCGAGGCCTATGCCGCCAAGAGCCGCGACTCGCGCCTGGCCGACAGGCTGCGCCAACAAACCGCCGGGCTGCGCGGCGCAACAACCGCAACGCAACGGCTGGAGAGCCTGGGCGCCGTCATGGCAACGCTGCGTGAAGGGATCGCGCGCAGCGGCAACCCGCTTGACGGCATCGACCTGATTCTTTCGCTTGAAGCGCATGTATTCAACCTGGGACAAAAGCTGGCAATCGGCGAGACACGTTACAGCCGTGCCGAGTCGGTGCAGCTGATGCACGGCTTTGCCCAGGCCGCTTACGGCGTGGGCCTGCTGACCGCGTGGGAATGGCAAAACCTGAGCGACAGCATGAAGGTATTCGATGCCCGGACCATGGAGCTTGACGGGTATCTCGCCGAACTCAGGTATCTTGGGCGCGCACCCGGCTGGGCCACGCGCAGACTGGCGCTGTATTTCGAGCCGACAATCCATCGTTTCGCCCAGATCGAGCCGCTCAGTGCAGAGTACATCCCTGATCGCATGCGCGGCAGCCCGCTGTTGTTTTATTCGCGTCTGCTCGAGCCACTCGAAGGGGATGCCATGCAGCTCGCCGGCATCCGGCAACAGATGTTCGGACGCGATGTCCCTTCCGGACTGCGCTCGCTAAATCCGGGCATCGGGCGCGGCGTACTGCGCACGCTGGACGAACTCCGCAACGTACCCGAGGGAACTGCCGACAGCATCGCGCTGGTCCCGGAAACGGTGTCGGAACTCCCGGTGGTCGCCGGAATCCTGACCGAACACGAAGGCAATGCGCTGTCTCACGTACAGCTGCTCGCGCGCAATCTCGGCGTTCCCAACGTCGTCGTCGCCGACCAGCATTTGCCCGATCTGCGACGCTACCTCGGACAGCGGATCATGGTCGCTTCCAGCCCGCGCGGGGTCGTCAGAATCATGCTCGACGACAGCCGCGAGGAATCCCGCAGCGATACCGCACCACAGGTCAGCGAACGCATCAGCATCGATGTTTCGCGTCTCGATCTGCAGACCCAGAACCTGATTCCGACGTCGCAGCTGGGATCGGCGGATCAGGGCGTAAGAGTCGGACCGAAAGCGGCCCAGGTCGGTAAGCTGACCAAGTATTTCCCCGGCCACGTCGCGCCGGGGCTGGCTGTGCCGTTTGGCTTGTTCGCGCATTCGCTGCTGGATCGCCAGGTCGAGCCCGGCGGGCCGACGCTGTTTGAATGGATGACGATTCACTTCGACGAGCTGCAGGCAATCGACGACCCGGTGCAGCGGACCACCCGCACCCGCGAAATTCTTGCGACGATCCGCGAATGGTTCGAAACACGGCCGGCCGACCCGGTGAAACTCGATCAATTCCATCAGGCTCTTCTGGACAACTTCGGCCCGGATGGCAGCTACGGCGTATTCGTGCGCTCCGACACCAATGTCGAGGATCTGCCTGGATTTACCGGCGCGGGCATTAACCTGACCGTGCCGAATGTGGTTGGCATCGAAAATATCGTCCAGGCCATGCGCGACGTCTGGGCGAGCCCGTTCACCGAGCGCTCCTACGGTTGGCGCCAGGGCATCATGAACGACCCCGAGCATGTCTATGCTTCCGTGCTCTTGCACCGCAGCGTCAATGCGGATATTTCCGGGGTCCTGGTGACCGCCGATGCGGAGACGGGCGCACGCGATCACATCACCGTCGTCGTAAACGAAGGCGTCGGTGGCGGCGTCGAGGGGCAGGCCGCCGAGTCGCTGCTGATTCGAAAAAGTGACGGTATGGTAAGTCTGCTCGGATCGGCGACGGCGCCGTACAAGCGCGTATTGAAACCCGGCGGTGGCTCCGAACTGGTCAGCACCTCCGGCGCAGAACGCCTTCTGACCGAAGACAAGATTGCGGCGCTGCTGGAATTCGTGGCACAACTACCGGGCTGGTTTGACACGTTGCCGCCCGAGGAACGCGCGGACGCCGTTGCCGATGTAGAGTTCGGTTTCCTCGACGACAAGCTGTACCTGTTCCAGATCCGGCCTTTCGTGCAAAGTCAGGGGGCTTCGAGCAGCAGCTATCTGCGCTCGCTCGACGAAGGCCTTGTGCAGTCGAGCACGGTACGGGTCAATCTCGAACAGCCACCGGGAGTGCAAAAATGAGAAGTATCCTGTTGCTGATCGGACTTGCCGTGATTGGCGCCGGCGCTCACGCCTATCCGATCGATGGCTACCCCCACACACAAATTCGCCGTCTCGACTATTGCACGGCGGCCCAGGCCGGCGAGATCAGCGGTTGCAAACTGCCCGAAGGCGCAACGTTATCGACCGCATACGTCGAACCGCGCCTGCTCGGGTCGACCCGGGCATTCGACTTCCAGCCGGACCCGGCCTACGGTGACTCGCTAAGCAGCATCGTCGGCGAAGACGGCAACCGCTACGGCATCGCGTTGCTCGACCTGACCGATCGCGCCAACCCGATCTATGCCGAACACAACGCCGACATCCGCGAAAATGTCGGCAGCGTCGGCAAGATGCTGGTCGGCCTGGCGTTTTTCCAGGCGCTCGCCGATGTCTATCCCGACGATGTGGAGGCGCGCCACGAGCTGCTCAAAAACACCTGGATCACCGGCGACGAATTTGTCATCAGGGACCACCACAAAGCGCTGTTCTGGGACGTCGAAACGCGTGAACGGCAATACCGCCAGGTCAAGGTCGGCGATCGCGGCAGCCTGTATGACTGGCTCGACTGGATGCTCTCGGCCAGCAACAATGCGGCCGCGGCAACGATGCAAAAGCAACTCATTCTGCTAGCGCATTTCGGCGCCGAGTACCCCGTCGACAGCGAACGCGAGGCCGAGTTTTTCGCCACAAATAAAGCCGGCGCGCTGGGACAGATCTACCTCGAGGCGATGAACAGCGCGGTCGTTCGCAACGGTCTCGACCCGGAACTGCTGCGCCAAGGCAGTTTCTTCACTCGTACCGGAAAGAACCGCGTCGCGGGCACGACCAGTTACGGCAATCCGCGCGAGCTCGTGCATTTTTTGTATCTGCTGGAACAGGGAAGACTGGTTGACGAGTACTCGAGCACCGAACTGAAGCGATTGCTATACATTACCCAGCGCCGTATCCGCTATGCGTCACACCCGGCGCTGTACTCTTTCGCGGTATATTTCAAATCCGGCTCACTGTACAGCTGCCAGCCCGAGCCGGACTTCGTGTGCAAGCAATACCAGGGCAACAAACGCAATCAGCTCGCCTCCCTGGCAATCGTCGAAGGGCCGATGGACAGTCTCGACTACCATTACCTGGTCGTGGTGAGCTCCAACGTGCTGTATAAAAATTCCGCGGTCGAGCACCAGACGCTGGCGATGCGAATCCACCGGATGATCGAGGCCCGTCACGCGGCCCGGATCGAGGCCGAAAAAGCCGCCACAGCCATTGCTCCGGTGACGTCCGGGTCCACTGGCGACGATGACGGTTCGATGCCGTTACTCGAACTCGAGGAAGATGCACGCCCGGACGCGAATCAGCCGGATTCAGTAAAACCCGGGCATCCGCAGGACACCGGAGCGCCGGCGGAGGACTAGCTGGCAGGTGCGCGCGGCGGCGGTGCCATCGGTGTAACGTGATCCTCTGGCATACGGTCATGCGCAATATTGACCGGGTCGAAAATCAGGTCGTCCAGCGCAACAATCACCTCGGACAACCAGCGCCCGCCCGCCGGATCGTTGGCCATGGCGACCGCGATATAGCGGCGGCCGTCGCGTTCCACGATCGCGCTGTCGGCATGATAAGTGGACCAGGTGCCTGACTTGCGATAAATCGCCGACCCTGGCCGGTGAGTATTCAGGCCCGCAACGAATTTATGCTTGATCGCCGGATCGCCGAGCATCGCTTTCATCTTGGCGCAGGATTTCGCATCGACCAGGCGCCCGGTTTCGAGCAGATAATAGAACCGTGCCACTTCGAAAGGCGTCGCCCCGTGCGACAGGTTGTACAGCGGGTCACGCTGCCATACCGCTTTCTTCGCGTACGGTTTCCCGACCCACAGCCCACCGTTCATATCCTCGTCATACAGCTCGTATCTGTCCGAGCGCAGGATGTCGGCAACATAGGAATAGCCGACACGCTCGAGCATCGTCGTCGCCGCGGAATTGGAAGAGCGGCGAATCATCCGCGTGAGCAGCGCTTCGGTATCCGCGTCCATTGCCAGTTCGCCGTCATGCGCCTTCTGGAATGCGCCAAGCAGGATCGCAATCTTGGGCAGGCTCGCGGCATACATCATCTGGTGAGCGTTGACGCTGGCAACCCGCGGCCGGTCCGGCACGGTTATGTCAACCAGCGCGACGGACAGACGTCCACGTTGCGCCTGTGAGGCGAGACCGAGTTTTTCGAGTTTGGCGTTCAGGCCATCCTGGAGATGGTGATCCTCGGACATTTCAAGACGCGGCCATGCGGCGGGCGCAACTTCGACGCGTGTCGCCAGCGTCGCCGCGGATACACCGCTGTCAGCGCCGTGCGCCACACCAGCCAGCAATATGGACATCGCAATCGTCAGGGTCGAAATCGCTTTCAAGTGACCTACCTCTGGAGAACGCACCGTGGAAACCGCAAATGATACCCAACCCGAAGGGTCGTTCTGGTTGAATCAGGTCAAAGATTTGCCAGCATCCGTCACGTAAATCGCCGCTGCCACGGCAATGCGCGACAAGCCCACTATTTTACAATATACCTGCTCTTCTTCCGAAAAATATACTAATTTCTTAATAATCATTAACTTATGATTTTTCGACCAATGGCAATCGGCGTGCGCGGCGGCCGTTGAGTGCAAACAAAGCATTGGCGACAGCCGGCGCAATGACCGGCGTGGCAGGCTCCCCGACCCCGGTGGGTGACTCCCCCGACCTGACAATGTGGACCTCGACTTTTGGCATTTGATCGAAGCGCAGCACCCGGTAGCCGTCGAAATTCCCCTCGACGACGGCGCCGTTATCGACCGTAATCTCGCTGTCGAGCGTCGCCGACAAGCCGTATCCCATGCCGCCTTCCATCTGCGCTCGGATCACATCCGGGTTGATTGCGATCCCGCAGTCGACAGCGATGACCACCCGGTCGACGCGAAATCCGCCGTCTGGCGTGCGCGTCAGCTCGGCCACCTGCGCCACCCGGGTGTTGAACGACTCATGCAACGCGACCCCGCGCGCCCTGCCTTCGGCCAACGGCTTACCCCAGCCCGCACGCTCGGCAGCCAGCTGCAGCACCGCGCTGTGGCGTGGATGCCCGTCCAGCAATTCGAGTCGGTAGTCGACCGGATCGCGGCCGGCGGCGTGCGCCAGTTCGTCGATAAAACACTCGACCGCGAATGCAGTATGAGTCGACCCGACCGCACGCCACCATTGCACCGGGATCCCCACCTCTGTCGTATGTAACTCGACACTGATATTGGGTATCTCATACGGCAAATTGCTGGCGCCTTCGACCGAAGTCGAGTCCACCCCGTCCTTGACCATGGCCGACTCGAATGCCGTGCCGGCACCAATCGACTGCCCTACTATGCGATGCTCCCAGGCCACTGGCCGCCCGGCCGCATCCAGCCCCGCGCGCAGGCTGTGAAAATACATCGGCCGGAACCAGCCGGCGCGCATATCGTCCTCACGGGTCCAGACCAGCTTGACAGGAGCCTTGCCACCACCGGCCTTGGCGATCGCGGCAGCCTCCAGCAAGTAGTCCGACTTCGGGTTGGCACGGCGGCCAAAAGAGCCGCCGGCATACAAAGTATTGATCCGGACCTGCTGTGGGGTAAGCCCCAGAAATCCGGCCAGCGCCATTTGGTCACCCGTATGCAACTGCTCGCCGTTCCAGACCTCGCAGCCCTGCTCGTCCAGCCTGATGACGCAATTCATCGGCTCCATGGCGGCATGCGCAAGATAGGGAAATTCGTAGCTGGCCTCCAGCCGTTTCGGCGCCGTCTCCAGCGCCGCTCCAATGTCGCCCGCGCGCCGCGCTGCCAGCCCCGGGGTCTGCGCCAGTTCTCGGTAGTCTGCCATCAGCCCGGCCGAGCTGGCTGCCACCGCCTCGCTCTCGTCCCATTCGATGTTCAACGCATCACGACCCTTCGACGCGCTCCAGAAATCGCGTGCGACAACGGCCACGCCCGTCGCGATCTCGTGCACGGCGACAACTCCGGGCACTGCCCTCGCGGCAGCGCTGTCCACCTGAGCTACCCGCGCACCAAAGCGCGGCGGGTGCGCAACCAGCGAGGTCAGCATGCCGGCGAGTTTGACGTCCTGGGTGAACACGGCGCTGCCGTCGATTTTACCGGAACCGTCCTTGCGCCCGACCCGCTGCCCGATCAGGCGAAAATCGGCCGGGTCCTTTACGCTCACCTCGGTCGGCACCGGCTGGCGCGCGGCCGCCTCCGCCAGTTCGCCAAATCCTGCGCGGCGCCCGCTCGAGGCGTGACTGACAACACCGGCGGCGACACTGATGTCGTCTGCCGCCACGGACCAGCGCTCGGCGGCGGCCGCAATCAGCATGTGCCGCGCGGCCGCGCCGGCCTGGCGCATCTGCATGAAGGAGTTGGCAATCGCGGTGCTGCCCCCGGTGCCCTGCATCGGACCCCAGAACAGATTGTTGTAGCGACTGGCGTCCGCCGGCGCCGCGACGACGGCCACTTGATTCCAGTCGGCATCGAGTTCTTCGGCAACCAGCGTTGCCAGCCCCGTGTAAACACCCTGACCCATCTCCAGATGCTTGGATATCACCGTAACGGTGTTGTCAGGCGCGATTCTCACGAACGCATTGGGTTCGAAACTGCCGTCGACAAGTGCACCACCGCCTGCCAGGCCCGGGGCGCCGTCCTGCGCCATTGTCAAAGGCGGCAGCACGATGCCGAGCGTCAGACCGGCACCGGCCCCGACGCCGGCCTTGAGAAAATGGCGCCGGTCGAGATTCACCCGAGTCCGCACGCTCACGTCTCCGACCTCCCCGGCAAAGAGAGGGATGCCAGCCGGATGGCGTCGCGGATTCTGGCGTAGGTCGCGCAGCGGCAGATGTTTCCGCGCATTGCACGGTCGATCTGCGCATCGTCGGGGCGCGGGTTTTGCTCGAGCAATTCCACCGCCGACATGATCTGGCCGGACTGGCAGTAGCCACACTGCACGACGTTCAGTTCCGTCCACGCCTGCCTGACGGCGTCGGCCGCGCCACCCGCAACACCCTCGATTGTGGTCACCGATTTACCCGCCACGGAGCTGACCGGCAGCAGGCAGGAACGCACCGCTCTGCCATCGACATGCACGGTGCAAGCGCCGCATAGCGCCATACCGCAACCGTATTTCGTGCCGGTCAGACCGGCCGCATCGCGTATCGCCCACAGCAGCGGCATGTCGGGATCGACATCCAGTTCAATTTCGCTGCCGTTGATTTCGAATCCAATCATTGCGTTCCCCATGTGTCTGCGCAGGCGCCGCAACGCGGCCATCGAGCAGGTTTGATGGCCCGGCAACTGGCACGTCACCGGGACCGCGTTTACACTGCCTGGTTCCCACCCGCGCACGGAGGCAAGTCATGCAGCGTTGTGTCTATTTGATCCTGGCGGCGCTCCTGGCCGGCGGGCCGGGCTGCGTCGGCAATTCTGCCAATACAAGCACAGCCACCAGATCGGCGCCAGTGGCGGAGGCACCCGACCTCGATGCGGTAGCGAATACCGAGTACAGCGGAATCTACGACTATACGGTTGAATTGGTGGACGGACGCTTCGAAGGCATACCTTTTGCCGCCGGTGGAGCATCGCGCCCGACCGTGACGCTGGTCAGGGAAATCCTGCTACAGGACGATTTCGACGGCGACGGCCAGCCCGAGACGGTCGTCCTGCTTAGCGAGAACTCGGGCGGCTCCGGTGCCATGCTGTATGTCGCGGTCGTAACGCTGCGCGGCGGAATGGCGGTCAATTCCGCTACCGCGGTCGTCGGCGACCGGGTTCAGATTCGCGCTGCCGACATCGACGACGGCGCTATCGTGCTCAGTGTCGTTCAGGCCGGACCTGACGATGCGATGTGCTGTCCAACGCAGATGGCGCAGCGACGCTACACCCTTGGCGAGGACGGGCTGCGCGAAAACGGCAGCGAGATTCTCGGCCCGTTCACGCTCGCCGCGCTCGATGGCAGCAACTGGAAACTGGATCAGTTCAGCAGGACCGAGAGCGCCCCCGAGCAACCGCCGGTCACCCTCTCGTTTGCCGGCGGAAAGGTCGGCGGACAATCCGCATGCAATCGTTATTTCGCGGCGATCTCACCGGGCGACGCAACCGGATCGGTCAAAATCGGCCACGCCGGTTCCACGATGATGGCCTGCACGCCCGCGGTAATGGCGCTCGAAAAACGCTACCTGCAGGCGCTCGCCGGCGTAGACAAGCTGGGCTTTGTCGCGGGCAGGCTGGCGCTCGGTTATACGGTCGACGCAACCCGCGGCAGCCTGATGTTTTCTCCCATTGCGCCGGAGTGACAGCGTCGCCACGACGCGTCACAAAACGTGACGCAGGCCTCAGTCTGGACTGTGCCATGCCGGTCCGGGATCGCTTTATGTCAATTTGCCGCCCGGGCCGGCAAGAACCGATGCTAGCGTGACATCGGAGCATAAAGCCCGATGGAGCGAGAGTCATGGCAGACGATCACAAGCCTTTGCAGGTTGACCGGCGCAGCGAACCGCGAGAGTCGCTCGACACCGGGTTCGACCCGTATCTTCTTTCCCTGCTGCCGGATTCCCGCTCCGGACAATCGCCGCGCCAGCGCAATGCGCCATCCACCATCAGGGACACGCCGGCCGACCCCGGCGAGAGCGCTCCGACACGCCATCGCAGCAAGCTCGTGAGGAAATCGGGCGAGGGCTGAAATCTCGCGGCGCTATTTCCCGGGTGTCAACACGGCACGGCCGATGACCCGGCCATCGCGCAGCTCCCGCAGCACCGAATCTGCCTCGTCGAGTCGGCGGCACTGAATTGGCAACGGCGGCACCCTGCCGGCTCGTGCCAGCGTCATGAGCTGCTCCATCTCGGCCAGTGACCCCACATAGGCGCCCTCCAGCGTGAAACTCTTGAGCGGCAAAAGCGGCAACGCAAGTTTCAGGCTGCCGCCAAACAACCCCACTACCACGATTTTTCCACCCTTGCGCACTGCCGAAACGGCAAAGCTCGTGGTTGCCTCTGCACCGACAAAATCGATAACGGCGGCGGGCCCGCCGCCGGTCAGTTTGCGCAGCTCGCGCAACGCGCCGTCGGCCGCGGCATCAATGACATGGTCAGCGCCGCCCTGCAGCGCTGCCTCACGTTTCCCCGCATCATGGTCGGCAACCACTATGCGGTTGTCATGGAGCGCCCGGCCAAGCGCCAGTGCCGCCATCCCGACCCCGCCGGCGCCTATGATCAGCGTCGCACCCTGCGCCGTCAGAGACTCGATCCGCTGCAACGCGGAGTACGCGGTCAGGCCGGAACAGGCATAGGTTGCCGCGAGGTGCGCCGGCATAGCGCCGAAATCGAGCAGGTAACGGCTATGCGGGACCAGCACCTCATCGGCATAGCCTCCGTCCACCTGGATGCCGAGCGCGCGGGCGTCCGCGCACAAATGCTCTTCACCGGCCGCGCAGACCGCACACTCACCGCAGCCGATCCATGGGTAGACGACAACGCGGTCACCGATCGCGGCGCCTGCGGCATCCGGACCGAGGGCGGCAACCCGGCCAACGATCTCGTGCCCCAGCGTGAACGGCAGTTTGCGACCGGATGACAGGTCGAGACGCTTGCCGTCCCCTAGCTCGAAGAAACCATCGAGGACATGGAGATCGGAATGACAAACGCCGCAAGCCTCCACCCTAAGCAGCACCTCGCTGCCCTGTGGCTCGGGCGACTCATCGATCACCTCGTTTACCGCCTGGCCATAGCCGGCGAACTTGTAACTACGCATCGTTGCTCTCTCCAGGCACCGGACCGGCGGCGCCAAAGGTGGCTAAGCATCGGCCGACGCGCCGCATTCTACTCCGGATCTTTGCGCTTGCCCGCGCCCGCCGCGATCTATACGCTGCTGCCGCATGACCCCAAGTAAACGAAAAACCGCGAAATTCGATCTCGTAGTGTGGGGAGCGACCGGCTTCACCGGCCGCCTGGTCGCGCAATATCTGTTCCAGCGCTATGGCGCTGGCGGCGATTTGAAGTGGGCGATCGGAGGACGCAATGCCGTGCGGCTTGCGGCGCTTGGCAAGGAGCTCTGCGGTGACGATAAGGGCCTGCCGGTGCTGGTTGGTGACAGCACCGATGCGGACTCGCTTGACCAGATCGCGGCGCAAACACGCGTTATTTGCTCAACCGTGGGTCCGTTTGCGTTATACGGCTCCGGGATGGTCGCTGCCTGCGCCCGCAATGGCACTGATTATTGCGACATCACCGGCGAGGTACAGTGGATCCGGCGCATGATTGACGCACACCAGGCCACCGCCGAGGACAGTGGCGCTCGTATCGTCAACTGCTGCGGCTTCGATTCCATTCCTTCCGATCTAGGCTGCCTCTTTCTGCAACACGAGATGCAACAACGCCATGGCGCGAACTGCAGCGAAATCGCGTTCCGCCTGCGCAAGGCCCGCGGCACTTTCAGCGGCGGCACTGTCGCCAGCCTGTTAAACGTTATGCAGGAGGCGCGGGCCGACCGCGAGGTACGCCGCGTGCTGGCCGATCCTTATGCACTCAACCCGACTGGCGAGCGCAATGGCGCGGACGGCGCCGATCAGCGCGCGCCGGCCTACGATCACGACGCGGGCGGCTGGACCGCGCCATTTGTGATGGCGGCGATCAACACGCGCATCGTTCGTCGCAGCAATGCCCTGCTGGAGTATCAGTACGGTAACGACTTCCGCTACAGCGAGTCGGTTTTGTGCGGTAGTGGTCTGCTCGGTTTCGCGACCGCCAGCGCCACCGCCACCGCACTCGGTGCACTGCTCGTCGGCATTGGCATCGCCCCGACCCGGGCATTGCTGGAGAAGCTGTTTTTACCAAAGCCAGGCGAGGGGCCTTCGGCGAGCGCGCGCGAGCGCGGTTTTTTCGACATTCTGCTGCTCGGTAAGAGTGCCAACGGCGAGGTACTGCGCGCGCAGGTCTATGGCAATCGCGACCCCGGTTACGGCGCGACTTCGCGGATGCTCGGAGAAGCGGCCGTCTGCCTGGCCATGGACGAAATCGATGTTGGCGGCGGTTTCTGGACCCCGGCATCGAGCATGGGCTTTAGCCTGATCGAGCGGCTCGAAAACAACGCGGGCATGAGCTTTACGATCGAGTCCGACTGACTCCAGTCACAACTACTGCCGGAACGCTGGCGCGACCGCGCGGTCTTAAACCGGTATGCGACCCGGCACTACAACGCTGCGATCATCCTCTTGCAGATAGCACCGTCGAACCTGGCGCCCGCGCGGGCAAGCCGGATCAGGCGGCTATTGCGGGTGAAGACGGGAGAGACACGCAATGTGGCGTGGTCCTTCGTTTATTTCTTCGCCCTGTTGTGCGGTTACTACATTCTCCGGCCCGTGCGCGACGAAATGGCCATTCGCGCTGGCGTCGATCAGCTGCAATGGCTGTTCACCGCGACATTCATCGGCACGCTGGTGTGTGTACCTGTGTTCGCCCTGCTGCTGTCGCGGCTGCCGCGGCGGGTTTTTCTTCCGCTTGTCTATGCCATTGTCTGCGTCAGCCTGATGGCATTTTTCGCCGCCTTCAGCAAGGCGCCGGACAGCATCTGGCTGGCACGTTGCTTCTACGTCTGGGTCAGTATCTTCAACCTATTCGTCGTGTCGCTGTTCTGGTCGTTCATGGTGGATATTTACTCACCGGACCAGGCCACGCGACTATTCGGGCTGATCGCGGCCGGTGGCACCGCCGGGGCCATCGCGGGTCCGGCGCTGACCGCGGTGCTGGTCGGAGCGGTCGGCGTCGCATCGCTGCTGCCGCTTTCTGCCGCGCTGTTCGCCGTCGCGCTGATCTGCATCCATCAATTACTGGAGGATGGGCCACGGCGGCGAACCGCGCGCGCCAGGTCGCGGCCGTCCGCACAGGGGTTCGGCGGCAGCATACTCGACGGATTCCGGATGCTGCGCGATTCGCGCTACCTGCAGGGAATCTGTCTGCTGATATTGCTATACAGCTGCGCCTCGACATTCCTGTATTTCACCCAGGCACATATTGTGGCAGCCGATATTGCCGATAGCGAGCAACGCACCCGCCTGTTCGCGTTGATCGACCTCGCGGTAAACGTGCTGACGGTCGGCGCACAATTGTTCGCGACAAACCGGATCGCGGAGCGCTTCGGCCTTGGAACGACACTTGCGCTGATTCCGGCGCTGCTGATCGCCGGATTCGTGCTGCTGGGAATCGCCCCGGTGCTGGCAGTGCTGGTGGTCGTGCAGGTGCTACGCCGGGCCGGTAATTACGCGGTAATGAAACCGGCCCGGGAAATGCTGTTTACCGTGCTCTCGCCAGCGCAAAAATACAAAGCTAAAAATCTCGTCGATACAGTCGTCTATCGCGGTGGCGACGCTGTGTCAGGATGGCTGTATGCGGGAATGCGCGGGATCGGGCTCGACACCGGAGCCATCGCTTTCGCCGCGGTACCGTTGTGTGGCCTGTGGATGTTCACGGGGATACGTCTCGGCGCGCAATTCGCCCGACTCCGTCGCAATCGGCCGGCCGGAGACCCAGAGAATTTCACGATGACAAACACGAGGAGCCCGACATGATCGATCGCCGTAGGTTCGTCGCCGGTCTTGGCTGTGCCGGAGGCATGGTCGCGTTGCCCGCCGCAGTCAGCGCCATGTTCAGCGAGGCGAAGATGCAAACCCGCCCCATCCCGGTTTCGGGCGAGGCCGTGCCGGTTGTCGGTCTCGGCACATGGCAGTCTTTCGATGTCGGGGACGACAGCGAGGCGCGCGCCCGACTGCAACAGGTACTTGGCGCCCTGATCGGGCGCGGCGGCAGTGTCGTAGATACGTCGCCGATGTACGGCTCATCCGAGACGGTTCTCGGCGATCTCGTAGCCAGGTCCGGTTCCCGCGAAGCACTGTTTCTCGCCAGCAAGGTCTGGACCAGCGGCGCCGATCGGGGAATTGCGCAAATGCGTGCAAGTCTTGCCAAACTTCGGGTCGACACACTCGACCTGATGCAGATTCACAACCTGGTGGACTGGAAAACGCAGCTTGTCAGCCTGCGCCGGTGGAAAGAAGAGGGTCGTATCCGCTACCTCGGATTGACCCATTACCGCAGCAGTGCCTACGACGATCTCGCGCGGATTATCGAGTCCGAGCCCGTTGACTTCCTGCAGGTCAACTACTCAATGGCGGAACCGGAGTCGGCGCTCAGACTGTTGCCGCTGGCCGCCGACAACGGCGTCGCGGTCATCATCAACCGGCCATTTGCCGGTGGCCAGTTGTTCCCGCGCGTCCGCGACAAGCCTTTGCCGGATTGGGCAAGCGGATTCGACTGCACCAGCTGGGCCCAGTTTTTTCTGAAATTCGTACTCGCTCATCCGGCAGTGACATGCGTAATACCGGGCACGCGGCGACCGCGCTATATGCTCGACAATGCGCTCGCCGGAACCGGCCGTCTGCCCGATACAGCAACCCAGGCTCGAATGCTGGATTACCTGCGCTCGCTGTAGCGTTAGCGCTAGCGCATCTGAATCCCGCCACCGGGCATGCCGCCGCCCGGCGCACTGCCACCAGCCTCGGGAACGATGATGGAAGACGCGGCGTCGCGCCGCATTTCCTCGATACGACGCATCGTGTCCTCGATCGCGGCGCGCGCACCGTCACCGAATTTGTCCACCGCCTCATCAAGCGTCTTCGCCTCGATTTCGAAATTGATCGGAAGCGCACCGGCCGGCGTCATCACCTGAGTCTGGCCGAGAAACAACACCGCCCGGCCAGGATCTGGCTCGCCATCGGCGCCAACCGGGGTAAGCCGCTGTAGCGTGCCGACACGCCGGTCGGTAAACATCTCCTCGCGGTACAGACCATTGCGGTCCATGCTCGGATCCAATTCAGGTGTTTCGTTTGCCATGCCTGTATTCCCTGCTCGTTGCCTGAAAAAAAGCCCGGACGCCACGCTGCGACGGTGCGCGACCCTGCCGAATAGGGCGGACAGCGGACCGGGTACGTGCAACCGGAGGCCGGTACGATAGACGACTCGGGCAATCGCGTCGACCGCAGGCCGCACCTGCGCGGCCGCCGCGCGAGTGCAATCGGTCGTCACAACCGTGCGCGTCGGCGGCCACTGCAAGGTAGAATGCGAATCTTTTGCTGCGGCGGAATCTTCTCGCCGCTCTGCATCCTATCTCGCAGAGGCTCCTGCCATGACCAAGTCGATATTCCTGTTCCTGCGCCTTTCGCTGTTCGCCGTGGCCGTTATCGGCAGCGCCACGCGGGCCGATACCGGCGATCCTTTCATCGACCTCGAGAATATCGATAGCCAGGCGTCACTGGACTGGGCGCGGGAGCAAAATGCGCACAGCCTTGCGGTGCTTGAAAAGCAGCCTGAATTCGCGGATATGCGCCGTGAAGCACTGGAGATCCTGACCTCCGAGGCAAGAATTCCTTATGGATCCATCCGCGGCGACCAGGTCTTTAATTTCTGGCAGGACAAGACCCATGTCCGCGGCATTCTGCGGCGATCGGCGCTTGCCAGTTACGCCGCCGGCAAACCCGAATGGGAGACCCTGCTCGACGTCGATGCGCTGGACAGGAGCGAGAAGGAAAACTGGGTTTACCAGAACGTGGAATGCCTGGCTCCGGCATATGAGCGCTGCATTGTCGGGCTGTCGCGCGGCGGCACCGACGCAAGTGTCTATCGCGAGTTCTCCACGAAAACACGTCGTTTCGTTACAGACGGCTTTGTTATTCCCGAGGCGAAGAGTTCGGTCGACTGGATCGATCAGGACCGTCTGCTGGTCGCCACTGACTGGGGCGAAGACAGTCTCACCGAGTCGGGCTATGCGAAGACGTTAAAAATCGTTGAACGAGGTAAGCCGCTGAGCGCAGCGAAAACCGTCTACTCGGCGCAGTCCACCGATGTGTCGGTCCAGCCGCTGGTACTGCGCGACGAGCGCGACACCTATCCCTTCCTGCGCCGCGCAATGACATTTTTCAAATACGAATATTTCCTGATCGGCGACGACGGCAAACTGACGGAGCTGCCATTGCCACAGCGCGCCGGGCTCGAGGGCGTGGTGGACGGTCGCGCGATCGTCAGGCTCAACGAGTCCTGGAGTTACCAGGGCGAGACTTACCCGCAGGGCGCGCTGGTCGCAATCGCACTCGAGGGCATGAGCGCCGAACTGGTCTATGCGCCGGGCAAATCCGAGGCATTGCGCAGTGTCGGCGTCGGTTCGGATGCGGTGTTCATCGGCATACTCGATGACGTGGTCGGGGCCGCTCGCCGCCTGATCCGAGGCCGCGAGGGCTGGCAGTCACAAGACATCCCGCTGGCAAAAAACGGCGTCGTGTCGCTTATCTCGGTCAACCCCAAGGGCGACGATCTGCTGGTCAGCTTCGAAAGCCTCACAACACCGGATACGCTTTACTACGTCGGCTCCGACAACCAGGCGCGGCGTGTGTTCGCGTTACCGGAAATGTATGACGCCAGCGACGTCGTGGTCAGCCAGCGTTTTGTCAGCAGTCGCGACGGCACCCGGATACCGTATTTCGTGATGGCCAAAAAGGACGTGCTCGAGCGCGGCAATGCGCCAACCGTCCAATATGGCTACGGCGGATTTCTGATTCCGATACTGCCCTACTATTACGAAGATCCGAGTCGGCCGCAGCATGGCGCGCTGGCAGGTCGGCTGTGGGTTTCGCGCGGGGGCGTACTGGTATTGTCCAATATCCGGGGCGGCAGCGAATATGGCCCCGGCTGGCATGAGGCTGCGCTCAAACACAACAGGCAGCGCTCGTTCGACGACTTTTTCGCGGTATCCGAGGACCTTATTGCAAGTGGTGTTACCAGTCCGCGCAAATTGGGCGCTATCGGCCGCTCCAACGGCGGTCTTCTGATGGGTGTCGCGCTGACCCAGCGTCCGGACCTGTATGCGGCAATAGACTGCGGTGTGCCGTTGCTGGACATGTTGCGCTACGACAAGCTGCTCGCCGGCGCAAGCTGGACCGGAGAGTACGGCGACCCTGACCTGCCGGCCGACCGCGAGGTCATCATGACTTACTCGCCCTACCAGAAACTGGAAAAGGACCGAGAGTATCCTGAAGTGTTTTTCTACACGTCGACGAAGGACGATCGGGTCCACCCGGGACACGCGCGCAAGATGGCTGCGCGGATGGCAGCCTGGAATCACCCCTATCTGTATTACGAGAATATCGAGGGCGGTCATGGCGGCACGGCAAACCAGGAGCAGCTGGCGTTTCGGACGGCGCTCGAATATGCATATTTTGCCCGCCGCCTGATGGGCGGCACGGGCGACTGAAGCGGGTCCCGAATATCCGCACCGGCGATGCTGAATCCCGCTGCACCCGCCCGGCGAAGACCACAGCGGACGGTGCGTTTGCGGGAGACCTGACATGAAAGTACTTATCACCGGTGCCACCGGCCTGGTCGGGAGCCATCTCTGCGCCCGACTAAAGCGAGCCGGACATGAAGTCGTGGCACTGAGCCGCGACGGCAAACGCGCTTCACAACATCTCGGCGTAGCAGCGTTCTCCTGGGATTACCGCAACGAGGCGGTGCCTGACGCGGCGGTCGATGGCGTCGATAGTATCGTCCACCTGATGGGCGAGAACGTCGGCGCCGGACGCTGGACCGCAGCACGCAAGAAAGCGATTGCCGACTCCCGTATCGAGAGCGCGAAGAAACTGATTGCGGCTCGCCCCGCTACGCTCACGAGTTTTGTCAGTGCGTCGGCGATCGGCTACTACCCGGGTAGCGGCGACGATATTTATGACGAATCCTACCGCATGCCGCAACAGGCCGGATTCATGCAGTCTTTGTGTCGCGACTGGGAACAGGCCGCAGCCACGGTAGAGGAATATGACGTGCGCCGGGTCAGTGTGAGAATCGGCCTCGCGCTCGGAGACGGCGGCCTTCTGCACAGGTTGCTGCCACTGTTTCGCGCCGCTCTGGGTGGCCCGGTGGGGGACGGCCAACAGTGGCTGCCATGGATACATATCGACGATCTGGGCGCGATTCTCGAGCGCGCAGTCAGCGACGAGGCAATGAGCGGCGCGGTGAACGGAGTCGGTCCCAACCCGGTGACCTACGCTACATTTGCCCGCGCCCTTGGCGCCGCGGTGAAGCGTCCCGCTCTGCTGCGCGTACCCGCCACGGCGCTGAAACTGATGCTGGGAGAAGCGGCCGAACTCGCGCTTGGCAGTTATCGTATCGTACCGCGCCGGCTGACCGACGAATTCGATTTTTCATTTACTTATGCCGATGTTGAATCGGCACTGGCTGCCGCTATCGCACTGAACACCTGACCCGCGCCGGCGCCCGCCAGGTCATCCACAAACCAGCGCAAATAGCTCGCCAGCCGGTCCCGCATCCGCAACCCATTGGCACGCGGATACACCAAAGTCCTCGCGATGCCATATCATTCACCCATGGGACCGCCAACGGGTCCGGGCACGAGGCAGGACTGCACGCTGTGACAGATTGGGGTGATAACAACATCGCCGAGGGGCTGGGGCTACCCAACCCTTCGTCCGTCTATGAAATTCTTCGCGGCGGAGAAGAACTCGACTTCCGCGGGCGCAGCAACCTGGTAGAGCTCGAACGCCAGCTCTATATCAAGTGGGGCCTTGGGCGGAACCTGATTTTGGCCTGGGCGGCCCATGAACAGGGGGTATTGCTGCTGGTCGTGCCGCACTACGCGGTTGCCGCCTACACGGTTTCGACCCACGGCATGGCACCGGATCAGAGCGACGATCATGATTTCGTCGTGCGCCTGATGTCGGGTCCGCGCCAGTACAGCACCAGCCAGATACAACGCGCCGCGCAATTGCTCGATACGGACCCTTTCTATGCCCGTCTGCGTCAGCCGTTGGGAACCTCGGCCGCGGAGGTCGAGCTGATCGAGCGTATGATCCAGCGCTATGCCGTGAGCTTTGTCCGCAGTCGCGCCGTCGCGCTGTTCGATATCGTCGGCTTCAGCCTGCTGAGCCCATTCGAGCAGATGACCCAGCTAAACAGCCTTTCGTACTCGCTCAATTCCGCCCACAGCAAAATGTTGGGGCAACAGATCGCGGCCGATTTCGCCCGCTCCAGTACCGGTGACGGTTTCTATGTCTGGAATCGCAATCTCGGCGTCGCTGCGGACACCAACCTCTACCACTACATGCATCTCGTTCTTGCCGACAACGCGGTCGCTCACAGTCGCGCAAAGCGGGGCACCGTGCCGCAATTGCGCGTCTCGTTCCACGTTGGAAGCTGCTATGAGTTTCCGCGCGCCGAAGGGCTCAACCCGAGCATGACCCACGATATCGTGGGCGAGGTCACAGTCGAGCTGGCACGGATGATCGAAGGGGCGTTACCCGGGCAAATCTTCGTCGGCGACTTTACGTCGATGCGCCGACGCCGACCGGACAACAGCAACCGGGCGAGTGACGTCGATTCGGTTCACTTCGTTGACCTCGCTCAGGCTCGATTATCGAGTCTGAATGGTCTGGAATTATCCGGCGAGGCCATCGAGTCGATCAAATGCTATCTCACCGGCAAACCGCGTGACGACGGCACTTTTACAATCCGCAAGCTGACTATCAGTGATAAACACGGCCTGTCACGCAGCGTATTTAATGCCAAGGTGAACATTTACCGGCGCGCGGCCGAACCGATTTACCTCGGCGTGGAAGACCGCGAACTTAGCAAAGTCGCATTGCCGATAGAATCGGTGGAACACCTGCTCCACGACGATCAGAATTCGGCGGCCGCCGGGCACCCGGCCAGCAAGAAGGACGGGGGCGGTTAGCGCGGAAGCGGCCATGGCGGCCCGACGCGCGGCAGTCAGCCGCGTTTTTTCGGACTGGACGTGAGGTGAACGCGGCCGCGTTTGCCGAACCGGCGTTCGTTGAGGCGTCCCACGACCTCGTCCACAGCCTGGGTGACGCTGCGAAGACTACCCGGACGATGGCCCACTATCGTATTGCCGCCCTGAATGATGACGTATCGGTACCAGTTGTCTTTCTCGGCACCATCGGGCGGATCGGATTTGGAAATAGACTCTATGCGGAAAGAATCGTCATTGGCGGGCTTGTCTTTGGACTGCTCTGCTGGTTTTGTCATTCTGTATCCCTGGTGCGCGTTTGGGCGGTGCAGGCTGATCGGGCGAAGCTGCCTGGACTCGGCGTGCGTCGATCATGCTCGTGCATGCGGTGCGCGGTCGCGTAAAACGGTTCGGAAACGGCTCGCGCGGAGCGTGACAAAAAGACCTGTCATCGTAGCGGAAAGGAAACTGCATTATGTGTATCCGGGTGTTGTGCGGTCCCCGCGCCTCGTGCGCCAGTTTTGGCAATTGCCTTTCCCGACCCGAGCGCCAGCACCAACGCCCTGCAAGAAAATCCGGCCGCATGGTAAACCACGGCGCCACGAATTGATAGGCCGATCCGGTCGCAATTACTCAGATAATGCCCGTTTTCGCTTGACAAATACCCGTAACTGCCTAGTTTGAGAGGTTTGCGTCAGCGCCGCCCCGCGAGTGAGCATGACGTTTCGGCTGCCCGATCCCGGGCTTCGGAACGCGGAGACGACCCGGATGAAAAAGTTAGCCAGAAATACCCTCAAGACCGTCAAGACCCTGCTGATCGCCGCCGCCTACATGAGCGTCGGCGCGGTGGTCGCTCTCGTGGCTGCCTATGTCGCCTACGTCAACGCACGGCCGGATCTGCAGGTTTGGCATAAGGCAAGGCTGACCGAGGAATATACGGCCGACTCGGATGCAACCACACTGGCCGACTACCTGGAAACAGAAGAGGCGGTTTTTCAGCAAGTAAAAACCGAGGTGGTTGATCGCCTGACGGCAGCGGACCGCAGCACCATCTTGCGCTTCAACCCGGGCAGCAAGGCGAACCCGGATCGTTGGCCACAGGACTGGAATCGCACGTTCGAATTGACTCAGCAATCACCTGTAGCGGGGGTTCTGCTGTTACATGGAATGTCCGATTCGCCATATAGCCTGCGTCATTTCGGCAACTCCCTGCACGCGCGCGGCGCTTATGTTCTGGGGCTTAGAATTCCCGGGCACGGCACGGCGCCATCGGGCCTGGTTACCGCACGCTGGGAGGATATGGCGGCGGCAGTTCGTCTCGCCGTCAAGCACATGAAGAGCGCGATCGGCGACAAACCCATCTACCTGTTCGGCTACTCCAATGGCGGCGCGCTTTCCGTGCAGTACGCGCAGAAGAGCCTGCTCGACCCGGCGCTGCCGGAAGTGGCGGGACTGATACTTGCCTCACCCGCGATCGGGGTCAGCCCGGCCGCTGCGTTCGCGGTCTGGCAGGCGCGCCTCGGCTGGTTACTGCGGGTTGCCAAACTGGCGTGGGTCGGCACCCAGCCCGAGTACGACCCGTTCAAGTATGGCTCTTTTGCCATCAATGCGGGAGACCAGACCTACAGGCTGACGCAGGAAATCCGCAAGAATTTCGCAGACTCGGCGCTGCAACCACTGCTTGCCCGGTTCCCCCCCGTACTCGCGTTTCAATCGGCGGTCGATGCCACTGTCTCGACTCCGGAGCTGATCCTCGGCCTGTTCGACCGACTGCCGGAAAACGGCAACGAACTGGTGTTGTTCGATATCAATCGCGAGGTGGTGGTCGAGGAACTGCTCGCAAACGATCCGCGGCCACGGCTGACCGAATTGCTGGCCAACCGCGATTTACCGTTCGATATCACGGTATTGACGAATGCCGACGCAGCGAAGGATCAGCTGGAGGTAATCCATAAAGATGCCGGCAGCGGTAATGTGACCCGCTCACCCAGCGAGATGCGATGGCCGTTGGGTATTTTCTCTCTGACTCACATTGCTCTTCCTTTTCCGCGCGACGATCCCCTGTACGGTGGCAAGACCCTTGAGAACGCCAACCATGTGCAGCTCGGCAATCTCGCGCTGCGCGGCGAACGCGGCACGATTGCGCTGACCAGCTCCGACATGCTGCGGCAACGCTGGAACCCTTTCTGGGATTACATGGACGAGCGAGTATTGAGCTTCACCGGTCTTGGCCAGTGAGATCGCAGACAGTCGCTTATCCCGTGACATACCCGTATTGCACTGCCGTCCGACCAACGTAGAATCGCGGCAATGAAAATAGCAATCGCAGGCGCCGGCATCAGCGGCCTTACCACCGCGTTCTACATTCAACGAGCGTGCCCCGACTGGGAGCTCGTGATTTACGACCCGGGCGAGCGTGCGGGCGGCACGATGCAGACAGTGGCCGTTAACGGCTTCCTTTTCGAGGCCGGGGGCAACGGTTTTCTGACCAACAAACCGGCCAGCCTGCAACTGGTTGAGGACAGCGGCGCCAGCGAATTACTGTTGCCGAGTTCCGACCTCGCGCGCAAGCGCTTTATCTACACCGACTCTCTGCATCGTTTACCGGAGTCCCCGCCCCTGTTCCTGAAGTCCAAATTGATTACGCTGGGACAGAAACTCCGGGTTGCCGGCGAGTATTTTGTCCCACGGCGACGCGAAGAGAGCGAGGAAACGCTGCAGCAGTTCGGTTACCGCCGGGTCGGCAAGGGATTTACCGATGTATTCCTCGACGCGATGGTTGCCGGAATCTATGCATCGACGCCCGCCAACATTTCGGTCAATGCTGCATTTCCACTCGTCGTAAGCCTCGAGAAGGAATACGGCGGCCTGTTCCGCGGCATGATGGCCAAACGCAAGAAGGAAGCCGGGCCGGGCGGCATCCTGATGAGCTTCAAACGCGGGGTCAGCACGTTCATCGATCACCTGCAGGGCGTTATCAGCGCCGACTGGCGTCTCGGCGAAGGCGTCGATGCGATTGAACGCCAGGGCAGCGGCTACCGCGTACATTCGTTATCGGGCGCCACCACTGTTGACCAGGTCGTGGTCTGCGCCCAACCGTATGCTGCAGCCAAAATGCTGGCACGGGTCGATGAAGAGCTGGCTGGCGGACTGGCCGCGATAGGTTATTCACCGACCGCGGTGGTCGGGCTCGGCTTCAACAAACTGGACCACCCTCTGGACGGCTTCGGCCTGCTGACAACGACCGCTGCGCGCCAGCCGGTGCTTGGCGTGTTGTGGGACAGCAGCATTTTTCCGGACCGGGCCGGCGAAGGTGGCAAAACTCTGCGGGTCATGCTCGGCGGGCAACGCAATCCGGAAATGCTCAATCTGGACGACGCCGCGCTGATCGCGAAGGCCCGTCAGGGCATCTCCAATACGATGGGCATCAGCACCGACCCGGACGCGGTTTATCTGAAACGCTGGGAACGCGGCATCCCGAGTTACCCGGTCGGTCATATCGCCCACGTCGACAAGATTTTCGATCGCCTGGCCCGATCGCCAGGGCTGCATCTGAATTGCAACGCGTACCGCGGTATAGCGATGAATGACTGCGTCCGTAACGGTCGCGAACTGGCGGACAAGATCGCAGCAAGCGGCGCTGCCTGAAAACCGGCGAATCGCGCAGCCCGGCAAACCCCGAGCGATATCCGTCAAAAGCGAATATCCTGCATCCGCAACTGCAAGGACAGCCGCAATGTCAAAATTCTTCAGATTCATTGCCCATGAAATCCGGGAAATCCTGCCGGCGACAATTTTCTTCCTGATTCTCTTCCATCTTGTATCGATGACGAAGAGTCTGATTCTGAGCGCGCATTCGATTCCACTGTCGCACTCGGCAACCGCGACGATTCTGGCCCTGGTAGTGGCCAAAGTAATCCTGATTGCGGATACGCTGCCGACGATGAAATCATTTGCCGACAAACCCCTCATCTACCCCACACTCTGGCGTACATTCGTGTACAGCTTTCTGGTGGCGATTGTTCAGTATCTCGAGGAACTGATACCGGCGTGGATCGACACCGGCAACATCGCAACTGCCAACGCCCGTGTCTACCACGAACTCGTTTGGACCCAGTTTCTTGCCGTGCATATGTGGCTCGTTTTCGGGCTTTTCGTTTACTGCGCGACTACGGAGGTCGCCGCCAGGATCGGCGCCAGGGAATTCCGCTCGTTATTTTTCACCCGTGGCGGAAATAGCGCCGACCTGTGATAGCGATCCGGGGTATTGGTCAGCGCCTGACGAAAGTGGCCTGGACCCGGATCAATCCGACTCCGTCGCGGCGCGATCGGCGGAGGCCGCGCTGGCGCCGATATTGGTCCGCCACGCCTGCTCACAGGCAGCGACACCATCGCGCGGAATCGGATCTTCGGTTATCCACCTTATCGGTGCGACGACCGGGCTGGCGATGAAGCGGAAAATCGTCGCCACCAGGTCGCGCCCACGGATCCCGATACTATAGTCGTCGAATTCGCCGTCAACGGTGACCGGCGCGGCAAACGAAAAAATCTGCGCACGTTTGGCGTTTGGCACCATCCGCGCATCGAGCTCGCGAGTACCGAAATTCGCGTCCATATCGCCGAAAACCTGGATTCGCGAGGTGTCGGCAAAAATGATTCGCTCTTCCAGCAGGCCGTCCTCCAGATTGAAGCCGCCAACGATGCAATTCACGGTCGATGCCTTTTCCTTGTCCAGCTTTGGAATCAGTGCATTCGCAAGACCGATCGCCCACAGATCGAAAATTCCCGACTTGAAGTCCTCCGGCCACACGCCAAACACGACCGCTCCGGACGCGCCCGACATCAAACCGCGGCTGGCGACGTAATCGGCGTCGAGGCGAGCAAACAGGCTGAACAACCCCTTCATCGTGGATTCCGGGTTCTTGCGCCGTGCCAGCACGCCGTAGTCGAGCTGATCCACATCCAGTTCGACATGTGCATTCAGCCGTTCGCTGTCGCGCCACTGCATGCGGCCGCGGGCCTCCATTTCACCGCCCGGCAACTCGAGTCCGAGCCGTGTCAGATCGAAAACACCATCCTTGAGCTGCGCATCGATGCGGCCCGAGCCGAGGCGGTCAGCGCCGCTACGAACCTCGACAACTTGCAGATTAAAAAAAGCGTCGAGGCTTTCGAAGGCTTTTTGCGACAGCACCGACTCGCGCTCGCCGTCAGCCCCTGCTGCAGCTTCAGGCTCGGTCAGGGCCGGCGTCTCCGCGCGCCGTCTCGCGCGCCAACCCGGACTACGGAAATCATCGAGTTGCACCAGCGGTGCGGTGAACTTCGCCACCAGTTGCGGGCGATCGCGAACATCCAGGCTCAACTCTCCAAGCAGTTCCGAATTACTCACCGCGACCCGCGCATCCGGCATCGAGTAATGTCCGGTCTTGTGGGTCAACTCGCCGGAAACATGGATTGGCCCCCACGGCGGCAGGTCGAGGCCGAGAAGCTCGTTGAGTTCGTCGAGCCCCGGGCTTTCGACAAGCACACTGATCGTCGAAGCTTCGGCACCGAGAGGAAGGGCTCCGGCCAGTGCGGTCTCGAACCGCAAGTCTCCGAGCGCGGCCTCGAGATTCAGCGTCGCGGCGTGGTCTTCGGCAATCCTGGCAATCGCGGTCATGTCGATATCGAAGCGCATCGGCTGCCCGTCGATGTCCCCGGCGATATCGATCCGGATCGGTTCCTCCCCGCGCGCGACAAACCTCGCCTCGTCGAACCGCGCGATAAGACCGACGTCGGGCAACATATCCCAGACGCCGTTCTTAAGCAGGAACTCGGCATCGATGCTGCGAAAAATCTCGTTGGCGGTCTGGCCGGCGATGGCGAAGCGGATACTGGCCGAGTCAGCCTCCATCAATACGTTTTCAAAGACCCCGAGGTCGGTCAGCAAGCTGCCGAGGCGCATCGGCTGTGCATCGGCCTGTAACGAAATTTCGGGCCGACTGGAGGCAAGGTCAATGGTCAGCTCACCATCGAAAGCGCCGTAAGGTGACTCCACACTGAGATCACCGCGCTGAATCCGTCCGTCACGGCTGCGACCGACAAGCCTTATCGAATCGAAACGCAGGGCGTCATAACTGAGATCGTCGACGCCGAGATCGAAATCGGCATCGAGGATGCGATAGTCACTGGGCAGTATCGGAATATCCAGCCGAACGCCAGCACCACGCGTCGCATCGACAGCTTTCTGATCGTCGGTTCCGGCCATGACTTCGACCCATTCCTGCAGATCGATGTTTTTACCGCGCACCGTTGCCCTCAGTTTGTAATCGTCGTTTGGACCCGACGTGTACGCATCCAGCGACACACTGCTGCGTCCCAGTCGCAATGGATCGATTACGAAATGGAGCCGCTCGGCGTCGCGATTTACCCGGCCCGCGAGAGCCACCGGCACTGAGCGCGACAGTTCGATACCCAGCCAGTCGCGCATAACCTCCGGGTCACGGCTCTGCAGTTCGAATGCCAGCCCTGCCGCGCCGCTGTCGAGACCGCCATCCAGCACGATACGGGTGTCGCGGGCCTCGACCTCCAGCCGCATCCGCGAACCCTCGCCGCGCAACACCTGAACGATCGATACCGTCTCGAGCGTTGCGGTAAACGGTTGCCCCAGCAACACACCGCGCGCCGACGCCTTTCCGGTTTCCAGCATGCCCGCAGAAAAGTCCATGTTCGCAAGTTCGAACCCAACCGGCCGGTCGCCGTAATACAGCGCCGAATCGCGCAGGGTTCCGCGCAGCGCAAAATCGGCAAGCAGTTCGCGGACAGTTGTTCCGCGCGCGCCCAACGACATCTTCAGGCCACCGTGATGACCGTGCACGTTGTCGGCATTCATGAAGGCTTTTGCCAGCCCGCCGATATCGCTCGGCGGCGCTTCAAGCTGGCTCTCGAGCACGACCTCCGACCCTTCGATCAGAATCCCGACATCGCCCTCGAAAGGCACGTCAGCCAGCACAACGCTGACCGGCAAATCCAGCCTGCCCTCGGTGAGTCGGGTTTCGATCGACAGGGATTCAACCTCCACCGTCAATCCATCGATCCGGTCGATTTTGATCCCGAGATCGACCTCCATCGCTTCGAGATACGGCGTGACCAGATCGGCAAGCGGCGGACCCGCCTGGTTTTCTGTCTCGCGCTTTCCGGCTTGCTGTTTCGTTTCCGAAGTATCGACCGCGTCCCGGTCCTCTTCGGCTGCCTCCAGCGGTGGCGCACTTTCGAGCAACAGCGGACCCGCATCGAATCCCTCGGAATGCAACGCAAGCCGCGCGCTCGGACGGTTGCCCGACAGATCCAGGGCCGCATCGCCGTCGAATTGGGCCGGCCCAAGCAGAAACCGCTCGATCTCGATGCGGCCCTTGTTGTCGGCGAATCGGGCGTTGGCCTCGAAGCGCATCGGCGCAAGTGGTGCTGCCCGGTCGCCCAGCCATTGCCTGAATTCGTCCTCGCTGGTCAGCTCCAACTCGAGCCTCGCTTCGCCTCGCAGCGGCGCCGTGTTCAGCCTGCTGCTAACAAAGAGCCTGCTCGCGGGACCGGTCACAATCAGGCGCTCGAGCAGCCATGTTCCCTCTTTGCCACGCCTGCTTTCGATTTTTGCCGTGAACGGGGTGTCCTGGTAACTGCCTTCGAGCTCGGCCCGAAGCTCACTGGGTTCCGGCAGCTCGAGATCGAGATCGGTTATCGCAAAGCGCCATTGATCAGCACTGTCGGCATCGGTGATTACCGCGGATACATCATCGAATTCAACCTCGTCGATGGTGATCGACCGCAGTGCGCTTTTGCGCCCCCGGTCGCGGCTGTGCCCGGGAAGTTGCTCGTCTTTTGCCCCTACCCGCCGTGTATAGTCGAGCCGCCCGCCGGCAACGGCGATCCGGCCGATACTCAAGCGCTTGCGCAACAGGGGAAGCAACCGCACATTGCCCGAGAAGTGGCTCACTTGCAGGTCAATGTCGGGACCGTCGATGCGGAGTTGATCGATGGACAGGCCCGGGCGCAGGGACAACTCGAAATAGCTGCCTTCCGCAAAGCTCAGCTCTGCATCGAGCGTCTGTTCGACAACGGGCTCTATTACCGGCGCAATTCTCGACAGCGGCACATGAATGCCGATCCAGGCAAGCACCAGGATCACGAGAAAAAGGCCGACCAGGCCAAGCCCCAGCCAGCCAAGCACTCGCCCGAAAAGGCGCAACCCCTGGCGAACACCCATCCCGAGATCTTCTCCGTCTGCAGTCTCGTTACACGGACTATAACCGCTCGCGCGGAAGTTTCCTGCGCCGGTGCGAGCGATCGTCGCACCGCGATTCACGCGGCCGCCGCGGTGCACCCGCCGCCGCCGCCGCAATCAGCTGTCTGAACTTCGGAAAATCCTCGGTCCGTGGAAGTCGATCCACTCGCGGAGGATTCCCATCCCAACCAGGTCCCCGGCCCGGCCGCCCTTAACCTATAATCCGTCACAATCTCAACCGGAGACCAAGCCAATGAGCGCCCAGTGCGAGACTGTCGGCAAACAGGCGGCAGGTGCGGCGATGAGCAAATTCGAGCGCTATCTCAGCGTATGGGTAGCGCTTTGCATCGTTGCTGGCATCGCGCTCGGCCATTTCTTCCCGGCGCCTTTTCAGTTCATTGGCCGCCTCGAGATCGCCAACGTCAACATTCCTATGGCCGCGCTGATCTGGCTGATGATCATCCCGATGCTGCTCAAGGTCGACTTTGGCGCAATGAGCAACCTGCGCGAGCACGTGCGCGGCATCGGCGTAACCCTGTTCGTCAACTGGGCGGTCAAGCCGTTTTCGATGGCCCTGCTCGGCTGGATATTCATCCGCGGCGTGTTCGCCCCGTATCTGCCGGCCGAACAGATAGACAGCTATATCGCCGGCCTGATCATCCTAGCCGCGGCGCCTTGTACGGCAATGGTATTCGTCTGGAGCAGGTTGTCCGACGGCGACGCCAACTTCACGTTGAGCCAGGTTGCGCTCAACGACACGATCATGGTTTTTGCTTTCGCGCCGATTGTCGGTTTCCTGCTCGGCCTGTCCGCGATCACTGTCCCGTGGGAGACTCTTTTCCTCTCGGTCGTGTTGTACATCGTGATCCCGGTGCTGTTCGGGCAGTGGTGGCGCAGGCGCCTGCTGGCACGAGGCGGCGAGGCAGCTCTGCAGCGCGTCCTCACGGCGTTAAACCCACTGTCACTGTCGGCGCTTCTTGCAACGCTGGTGATGATGTTCGGTTTCCAGGGCGAGCAGATCCTGGGGCAACCCCTGATCATTTTGCTGTTGGCAATACCGATCCTGATCCAGGTCTATTTCAATTCCGGGCTGGCCTATCTGCTCAACCGGCGGTTTGGCGTCGCCCATTGTGTTGCCGCACCCTCGGCGCTGATCGGTGCCAGCAACTTCTTCGAACTCGCGGTAGCCACCGCGATCAGCCTGTTCGGTTTTTCCTCGGGTGCGGCGCTCGCAACCGTTGTCGGCGTACTGGTCGAGGTTCCGGTGATGCTCTCGGTTGTGCGCATCGTGAACCGCTCGCGCGGCTGGTACGAGGCCGGGGCCCAGCGTCGCTCACGCCTGGCCTGATCCTCGCACGCATACGGCCGATGCCAAGTGGCCCGGCCGCAAACCCTGGGAAATACGTCGACCTTTGGCAATCCGGCCACCGCGGCGACGGGTTGGCGCAAAACCCGGCGCCCGCATTTTCATGCGTCAGTCGGCAGCGGCCGAAGAATTCAGTCGGCGATCGACCCGGCGACGCCAGCGCAAATACGGCACGGAAACCAGCATCGAAGCGAGGAAGTAGCCCGCTACGAGCACCGCGATCCGCGGCCCCGGAACCAGCGACGCCAGCAGGATCGCGATCCCCACATGACGCGTTGCGCAGGCCACCCCGAGAGCCGTACGATTCTGCGGCGCCGGTCCGCCAAGAAGGTGGCCGATCGCCAGCGCGGAAGCGGCAAATACGACAAGCGCAACGATGAACTTCCAGCCCGCGATCTCGAATACACGCCAGTTGAGTCCGAGCAGCAACAGGGCCGATGCACTCAACACAATCCCGGCAACAGACATCAGCACATCGCCAATGCGATCGGCGTTTTGACCCAGCAATCGGCCCAGCACCATGCCGGCTACAAGCGGCGCCACAAACGATGCGACGATGACGCTGGCGACGCGCATCGGCGCCAGCTCAATGTCACGGCCAAATTGCTCGCCGATGATCGCGACCCAGGCCGGCACGGTCACGATGGCGAGCAAGGAAGACGTCACGCTGAGACCAAAGATGTAATCGCCGTCGCCGATGTGCATCAGCTTGCGCGGCAGCAACGGTGCCCCGGCCGAGACCGCGAGCACCAGCAGCGCGACCGTCGCGCCGGCCGGCAGAGTCAGCGTTTTGGCCACGGTCAGCGCCAGCAACGGAATCAGCAAATACATTGCCAGCAGCGACCGCAGCAACAACGCCGGGCGCCGCCACAGGTAAGCGAGGTCAGCGAGCCGCGCGTCGATCCCTATCGCGATGATCAGGGCGTACACCGACACTTTCAGTGTCAACATCAACCCTGCAGATACCGCATCCATGAACAGCCGCCTTAAAAAAAATCACGATATGTCCTGCATCGGTGATGTTCCAGGTAGGCGCTAAAACCGCGCCATCCACCTCAGAATATTGTCTTCCTGACCGCCTTGCGCCCGAGATTCTCGGTCTTGTCCTGCACCTTGTCCTCGAGCTTGTCGACAGGGCCCTTGTCTATCGCCTTATCGAGCACCTGCCCGGTTTCCTGCTTGATTTCCTTCTTGACCATCCGTTTTGCACTCTTGGTCCCAAGTCCCATATCGCTGCTCCTCAATGCACATCGACAATCTCAGTTGCTACTTCGCACCCGATCACCGCCCCGGCGAATACCAGATCGGCGAAGTATAGGCACGTTCCTGAATCTCGGTGGGCGCACCCTCCGGGATTTTCCGATCGAAGACCTTCGCGTCAAATGTCGTCCAGCGCGGTGTCGGAATCTCCAGCACACGCACGTAGTAAAACGCGCGCTGTTGCGGATCGAAATCGGGATCCTGCCAGAAAGCGCTCAGCGCGGCGGCGCCGATCGAATTCGTATAGGTGGCTTCGTTTACGTTTACGGTGCTGCCGAGCGCAGTACGGCAACGTCCGTCGGCGCCGATCTTACGCCCGTCCGAGACGGCCACATCCCAGATCCGCTCACTGACCTCTCCGTCGGCGCCAAGCCAACCCTTGATGATCTGCACGCGATCGAGATTGGCGTTGTTGGGGTCTTTAAGCGCCTGGATGATAAAGGTCGGCGCTGTATCCGCCGGCGCCGCTGGCAGGTCGCCGCCCATCGGCACGCCTTGCGCATACCCGAGCCTGGCCGCGTCCGGGCGCAGTTGATCACCGCTGGTGAAATCCCAACCGCCGAAAACCTGCACCATCGGCCTGCATCATGTTGTTCCAGCGAGCAAGCGTCGGGTCGAAGTTGAAGTCCGGGTTGCCGTTGTAAACCTCCGTATAGTCGACAACTTTGACCTCACCCGCAACCGCCCGCCCCGATACGAGAGCGCAAGCCGCGGCAAAGACCAAAACGTTCCGCAATACTTCGCTAGCTCATACACTTCCTCTCTTTTGAAATTGTTCGGTTCCGTATCCCATCTCGGCCGTTCGCCATTCCATGCAACGGAAACCGCAGAGTTCAGGCATCCGATTTCGTGCGTCGCAATTTTTTTCATCGAGCTGGCCCGTTAAAGCAACGACCGCTCGCAACCCGGACGGTTTTATTGTCGCGCTGAATGGAAATCCGCGGCGCCCGGCCGCGAGTCGCACATCCAAATAGGGCATGGCATGATCGCACGGAACGTCGCGCGCAAAACCGTTTCTAATGTAGCCAAAAATTTGACAAGCGAGTGTCGGCAGGCTTACACATGGTGGAATCAGCCCACCGGGACCGTGGGTTGTGGTCAATACTCGTCACATGCGGCATAAGGCAATGCCGCAGTCGTGGCCTGGCGAAAACATGAAAAAAACCAAAACCGACACGGAACTCATCGGCACCGTGTTGCGTAAAGGGGCATGGTTCATAACGCTGCCAATGGCACTGCAGGATGAGATCCTCGGAAGTTCCATACAGCGGCAATACAGCAAGGGCGAAATCATATTTCGCGAAGACCAGCCAGCTATCGGTATTTGCGCCATTGTCGCCGGGGATGTCGCTATGTCACGGCTGGCCGGGGCCGGAAACGAGTGTCTGTTGCATGTCGGTGGTCCCGGCACGTGGTTTGGCGAGGTAGCCGTGCTGAGCCGCCGCGATACCGCGATCACCGCCCGCGCCCTGACCGATGCCGATATTCTGGTAATACCGCCCGCCGAGTTCGAACGCATAGTCGAACAGGAACCGCGCTACTACCGCCTGTTCGCAATGCCGGCACTGCAGCGCAGCCAGATCATGCTGCGAATGATCGCGGTATCACAAAGCCTGTCACCGGAGCAGTACCTGCGGGTGCGGCTGGCGGATCTTGCCGAAATGCGGATGAGCGACGAAGATCTCGACAACGCAGTCGAACTGAATCTCAGCCAGGCCCAAATCGCGCAAATGATTGGCGCATCACGCCAGACCGTCAATGCGCTGTTGCGGAAATTCGAAACCAGCGGCCTGATCCAGACGAAGTTCAAGGGGATAATCGTTACCGACATTGCCGGGTTGCGCGGCGACCGCCGCCGTACCGGGCTGTGAAGGAGCGCGTCGTAATGCGCCGGCCGCCTGTCAGCCGGACCTGAGCGAGACCTGGTGATAATGGATGAGCGTTTTTGCCGCTGAAGATGCGAGATGCATTGCCCGCGACGGCAGCATCGACCTGACGATCGAGCCAAGAGAAAAAAATCTCGGTGAGTTCAGCGTGCGCCGGGTCCTGCCTGCATCGTCGCGAAAGATGATCGGGCCGTTTATTTTCTTTGACCATATGGGCCCCGCCTGCTTGCCCCCCGGCAAGGGCATCGATGTTCGCCCTCACCCGCATATAGGCATCGCAACCGTGACCTATCTGTTTGACGGTCAGATCATGCATCGCGACAGCCTCGGGTTTGCCCAGCCGATCGAAGCCGGCGCGGTCAACCTGATGACGGCCGGAAGCGGGATCGTCCATTCGGAGCGCGCCGGTGACGATCTGGATCGGGAATCGCGCCTGCACGGCATCCAGTCGTGGATCGCGCTGCCGGACGAGACGGCGGAAATGACGCCGGCCTTTAGCCACCATCCGGCGGCGTCGATACCGCGACTGGAAGTCGCCGCTGCTACCGTCAGAGTGATTCTCGGCGAAGCGTTCGGACAGCGTTCGCCTGTCCCGGTCTACTCCCCGACGCTGTATCTCGAACTGCGCCTCCCCGCCACCGCCTCGCTGGTGTTGCCGTGCGAGTATGCGGAGCTGGCGTTTTATGTCGTCGAGGGCGCCGTTGCCCTCGGCGAGCGCGAATTTGCCCGGTACACGATGGCTGTAGCCGCGCCGGGTGACGCCATCGAAATACGCGCCGTCCGCGACAGCCGGGTGATGGTGATCGGTGGCGAACCGGTCGGCGAGCGATTTATCTGGTGGAATTTCGTCGCTGCCACGCGTGAACGCATCGAGACCGCGAGCGCGGACTGGAAAGCCGGCCGTTTCGACCCGGTGCCGGGCGATGACGAGTTTATTCCCTTGCCCGAATAGGTTCCGCGGCGGCGGCTGACAAGCTGAATCAGCCTGCAGATCCCGGGCTGTCAGACCGAGGGACCGAAGCCGCTGCGTTCCAGTGCTTTACGATCCCAGCTGGCGGCATCCGCAGCAGCCGCATAGGTGGTCTGCAGAAACGTCAGCAGTGTCGCGTCCGGATCGGCGGACTCGCGCACCGCATCGTAGGCCAACACGAACTCACCCAGATCGCTGTTCCATTCGGCCGCGGCGGGCGCAACCGTCGCTTTGCTGAATCCGTCAGGTGCCGGGTACGCGTACGAGTAGAAGATCGCCTGCGGCGCGGCGGCGGCGCCGGGCCAGAAACCCGCGCTGCTGACCTCGTGCGAGTACGCCTCGCGCGCCACCCAGTCAGGCATATTCGGAATCCCGCCGGGATGCTCCGGCGCCGGCCGGCCGGAGAAACGGGTAACGGCCAGGTCGAAGCTGCCCCAGAAGAAATGTACCGGGCTGCACTTGCCGATGAACCCGGCGCGAAAATGGTGGAACACCCGGTCGATCCGGTAAAGCGCCTGCCAGAAACGCTGCGCGGCGTCGCCATCGTATGCGGCGTGCACGGTATCCTCGGCGAACGGGATCGGATTCTCGACCTCGTTGGGACTACCGTGAATCGAGACAGGGATATCGAGATCATCGAGTACCAACATCAGCGAATCGTAAAAATCGGCCGTGGTCCGCGGCTCCAGCGGCAGCTCGCGCGAACCGCCGTCACTGGTTTCCACCGCGAGCCGATGGTCGAGAAAGTCGAAGTCAATCTGGAAAGTGCGAAAGCCATGCGGGATCGGCGAGGTCGTCAGTCCGCGCGCGGTCAGATAAAGCGGCACATGCCACGAGTGGTTCACCCACGGGGTCTGCTGCAGCCGGATCTTGCCGACGATCTGCGTCCACATATGCAGTGTGGCGGCGGTTTCCGCCCAGTCCGCGTAAGCAAGCGCAGGCCAGCCGGCTCGTCTGCTAGAGTCGTTCACAAAAGTCTCCGCTCTACGAATTCATACGCTACCGACAAAACCATAGCCGGACGCGGCTAAACCGGCAATATTGCAGAATACCCGCGTTGCCTCGAGGCGGCCCTGTGCAGCGTGCCCCACCAACGGCAACGCGAGGACGCTTTAGCGTCTGCCAACGTCAAGCGGCGATCGCGCGGCGACAGCCGGGCGGATTTTGTGGCCGCAGCACCGTGCCAGACGGAAGAAGTTCCGGCAGCCGGCGATGCGCCAACACGACGGCCGAGGTGCAACATGTCGCGGCAGTTGCACGGGTCAGCCACACGATCCAAACGGTAGAGAAAACCCCGCGACTCATCGCAGCGCTGACCGCGTCCGCGTCTCCTGCCGCCCCCGCACGACGGCGAACCCGAACGACGCCGAGTCAAAAAAACGGGCCCACCGCGTGATGGGCCCGCATTCTCATACCTCCCGGACGCGTGTCGCGCGGCAGGTCCGCCAGTCTGTCAGTCAACCAGCCGGATAATGCCGCAGGCATCGCGGGAACCGCCTGCACAGCCTTTCTTCAGATCGGTTTCTTCGTCGCAGTAGGTATCCGGGTTCGTGTGGATGATGAACGCGCTGCCATCGGCATCGAGGATCGACAGACGCCCCGGCGACAACGTGACCCGGTTTGTCGTGTGCTTCATGGTACCGACACCATTTTTGACCTCGAGATTGATCAGATCGCCCATGTGATACGGGTGATTGATGTCTTTGGCCGGTGTCTCGTCACCGGCGCTGTCAGGACGTGACTCCCCGAACGGACCGGGATCATGGTGACCCTTGGCCGCGCCACATGGTTCGCAAGCGCCCACCTCATGGATATGGACCGCATGCTTGCCGTCGGCAAGCCCCTTCACTTTCATTTCAACAACGACTTCCTTGATTCCCTCGGCCGTAACCTGCTCTTTCAACGTCGCCGAACCGGACACATCAGGATTATTGCAACCTCGTATCTCCGCCTCGGCTTTCATCCCGGCGGCGCTGGCGGTCGCGATGCCCGACAGCAGCAGCGCACACGTCAGCATCCCCTGATGCAGGTTTCCGGCCATTTCGTTTTTCTTTTTCATCTCACTCCTCCTTGCAGTCGGGGGGCGTCCCACCGAGCGCTGCCATTATTCCACAGCCGCCGGCACATGACCCGCGCCATCGTGCACCCGCCGCTGCCAGCGCAAAGGAGGAGCGGGCAAAAAATGCGTTCCCGGCGGGCGCGGAGCAAGGCCGGGCCGGTGCAAGCTCAGTTCCGCGTGGGGATATTGACTTCACCGGCGACATTGCTGGCCTTTATTTCACCGCTGGAGTCATTTTCAACGGTGAAGTTACCACCGATGCCGCTGGCGGAAATCGATCCGGAGGTATCGCTGCCAATCACGACGTTACCGCGGACATCGCGAATCCGGATATTGCCCGAGGTGTCTTCGTCGATCGTCAGTGATGCGGCATTCGCGACCGCAATATCGCCGGAGCTGTCGATACGAATCGTTACGTCACCGGAATCGCGAATATCGAGATCCCCTGAGCTGTCGCGTGCGATAACCACGTCACCGGCAATCTCCTGCAGATCAATGTCGCCCGAACTGTCGGTCAGTTCCAGGCTGGCGACCGAGCGGATCGACAGATCACCGCTGGAGTCACTGACGACGAGTGGCACCGAATCGGGCACCGTCAGTTCGAGATTAAGGCCGCCGATACGCCACTCGTCGCGCTCATCCCTGAATGGCACGGCCGCAATCACCTCGATCCGGTCACCGACCCGCTGCATGACGAGCTCGATCTCACCGACCCGATCCTTGTCGTCGCTGCAGGCCTCACCGCGCCCGACGATCCGGTCGGCCCCGTCGATACCCTTGATTTTTAGCCAGCCCGACGTGGCAAGCACTTCAATCGCAACCGCGCCGTCGAGCTCGATCTCATTGGCAAGTTGCCGTTTGTGGCGGCAATCTGCAAAGGCCGATTGCGATACGCAAACAAACCCCAGCACCACGACCGCGAACGATGTTAAATCGCGCATTCCGTTCCACCTCAGAGTTGCCATCGAACACCTTGTGAACAGTTAGACGCAAAAAGCCGCTCGCTGGTTTAAATCGACGCCCTCCAAGCAATTCCGGTTCGCAGGCGGCACAGGCTACGATACCTGATCGGGCAACTGCGGCGGCCAGGACTGGCCAAGCTGCCCCTGTTTGGATTAAGTTCGACTGCAAAGACGGCGTCTGGCGCGCCCAACTTGCGATCAGGAGGATTCTCGATGAACCAGCCCATGTTACTTGTTGCCGGCGGCGCACTGTTGTTGATACTCGGGGCCGCTCTCGGATACCTGGTCGCGGCGATCCGCCACTCAAAGACGCAGGCGCGAACCGATGCGGTGAAAGCCGAATTTGCCGCCTACCGCGAGAACGTCACCGGGCATTTCCGTGAAACCGCCGTCCGCTTCGAGGCCCTTGGCGAGCAATACAAATCGCTGTACCGGCACATGGCCGACGGCGCTCAGAACCTGTGCGAAACGCCCGCCAGCGCCGAGGCGCTGGGGTTTTCTCCATTTCCCGAACTGGAACAGGCGGCAGAGACCGCGGCGGCAGAACAGTCGCCCGAAGCTGCCCCGCTCGCGACCGACAGCGATGACGCAGAAATCGTTCCGCGCGATTATGTCGAGCCGCGCGACAGACCTGGAACGGACGAGCCCGGACCCATTGCAGGCAGCGAAGAGACAGCTGAACCGAGCAACGAATTACTCGCGGACTCGGAGAAAGAGGAGAAGACAGCGGCCGCGACGAGCACGCCGGTCGCGGCCTCCGAGGAAGCTTCGCCTTCGCGCGACCGCACTGTCCACTAGCCGATTTAGTGGTAAGTCAGTGCCGCCGCGACGGCCCGGAAGGAATCCGCCGAACGCAGGCGTGGGCTGCGATTAGTCGATGGCCACTGCCGGAAGAACAAACCGGGCAATCAAGGCAAAAACCTGGTTTGACTGCTCGGCGGTTTCCTCATACCCGTGCGAATTAGCCGCGACCACCAGTTCCAGCTCGGGTACAACCATCAGTATCTGCTGGCCATAGCCGCGCCCCGCGTAGCTTGCGAGGCGACGACCGTCAAAGTCGAAATAGCCGGTCCACCACTGGTAGCCGTAACCGTCGACCTGCCAGTCCCATACCTCCGGCTCGAGCCACCCCAGTTCGACGTGCGCCAGCGTTGACGTTCCGACCCACTGCTCGCTGACGACTCTCTGCCCGTTCCAGACCCCGCCGTCCGCGTAGAGCTGGCCGAACTTCAGCATGTCACGGGTTATCAGGTACAGACCGCTGCCGAGGTTGGGCAGCCCGGTCGGCGTTTCAAGAATTTCGAGCGCCCCGATCTGCAGCGGCGCTGCCAGGTAGGTCGTGCCAAAATCGATCAGCGTCAGCGGCCCGGCATTCTCGATCGCCTGGCCCAGAGACGTCGAGGCGACCGTGTTGTAGGCGTACTGGTCACCGGGGTCGGCGCCAAGCGGCAGGTCGAGCAAACCCTTTGAGTAGTCGGTCTCCCGGTCATTAAAGTTGAGCAGCATGTTGTCAGGGTCAAAATACGGCGGATTCCACTCGTCCCACTCAAACCCCAGCCGCATCGTCAGCACGTCGGCAACCGTGATGTCGTTTTTGCGCTCGTCCCAGTTGTCATAGCCGGAATAATCGAACAGGCTGAGATAGGGAGTGTCGACGCCAGCAATGACTCCCTGATCGATAGCGATGCCCATCAGGATGCCGGCAACGCTTTTGGAAACCGAGAACTGGGCATGCATCGCGGGATCCGTGTTGCCGACCCAGCCGTCGAATTCGTCGAGCCGGTTGCGCAGCGTCTCGTCCAGCACCAGCCTGCCGCGATAAGCGATCGCGACCGAATCGACAATCGGGTACTCGCCGTCCGCGATCGCATTGATCATATCCTCGAGCAGTTCTACCGACATCCCGAGCGCGGCAGCGTCAGCCACCCTCCATCCGTCCGGTTTCGCCGCCGGCACCTGGTAGATGTAATCCGTGGGCAGACCGCTTCCCGGGGCAGCAGCCGTGTCGCCCCCGCCGCCACTGCCCCCGCCACATCCGGCCAGCAGCGAAAAAGCGGCAATTGCCGCGCAAAGGCCGCGCCGGCGGACCAATTTCGAATTTTTGCAATTCATCGGAACCCCTCTACAATTCAACAGGTTAGCAAAATCTCCGGCGGTAATGTCACGCCCCTGACCGGGTTCCCGGCCAGAACGGGTCTGTAACGTCATCCGCCACCAACGCTGCAGAAATTAGCGACCGCTGTGTCCCATTGCCGTAGGCTTGGGACGAACGCCCGATTGCTGGGACGAGTGTCAGCGGATTTGGGACGAAAATGAGCGCCAGTTCGAACAACACATGGTTTTCCCGCAGACGTCTGCTGGAAACCGGGTTCTGGGTCCTGCTGATCACGGTACTTTGGACCCTGGACCTGATGACCAAGTTCGCAGTGCGTGAACGCACCGGAGTCGGCCTCGACGATTTCAGATTGATCGCCGAGCAGGTCACCAGCGGACTTGCCGCGCTGGTTATGGTCCTGTTCGTGGTGCGCTGGCTCGATCTGTTTCCGCTGCGCCGCAACAAACCGGTCCAGACGTTGGTCGGACATGTCGCCGGCAGCGTGATTTTCGCCGCCGGACATTTTCTTCTACTGTCACTGTTTCGTTATGTCGGCTACTTTTTTTTCGGCCGCCAATTCGTTTTTGGCAGCCGCGTAATGGAAAACCTCGTTTTCGAGTACCAGAAAGACATCAAGATCTATGTCGGCATGGTGGCGATCATCGCGATATACCGTCACTACACGGCCGCACCCCGGCCGGTGGCGGCTGCGCCGGCCGAGACCCGCCGGCTGATGGTCCAGACCCGTAACGGGGAGCGCGTTATCCCGTTCGATCAGATCGAATTTCTCGAGGCCGCCCGAAATTACATCGTCGTGCATGCCAACGGTCACGAGTTCCTGGTGCGGGACACAATGGCAAACCTCGAGCGCAAGCTCGCCGGCGCGAGTTTTGCGCGCAGCCACCGCAGTTTCATCGTCAATCTGGATATGATTACGGAAATACGCAATACCGGCGGCGGCAGCTTCCAGGTCGGCCTCAAAAGCGGCGCGAGCGTGCCGCTGAGCCGCCGTTATCGGGAACATTTCAAAAACGTACTTGCCGTTTGATCTCCCGGGTCTGATGGCGCACTCCGGGTGATTCAGAGCGTGCTGCGCGGAAGCCGGTCGATTTCGAACGTATACTCCACAGTCTGAAGGCTTGAAGGTCTGCGCATCGAGCCTGCCGTTTTTAGCCGAGCATGGGAAAAGTCCCGATGGAAATGCTGCACGATCTCTTCGTCGCTTCACCGATTGTCGCGCTGTTTCTTTGCCTCGCGATCGGATATGCGCTCGGCAAAATCCGGGTTGGCCGGTTTCGGCTTGGAGGAATGCCCGGCACGCTGTTTGCGGCGATCCTGCTCGGACAGGCCGGCGTCGAGGTCGATAACAACATCAAGACTATGTTTTTCGCGCTGTTCATCTACTCGCTGGGTTACGTCAGCGGGCCGCAGTTTTTTCGCAGCCTCGGGCGGAGCACGCTTGATCATGTTCATCTCGCCGTCTTCAGCAGCATCGCAATCTTCGTAACCGTCTGGACGCTCGCCCAGGTGCTCGACCTCGACAAGGGTACGGCAGCCGGACTGCTTGCCGGCGCCACGACCGAATCGGCATCGGTCGGCACCGCTGGCGAGACCCTGGCGCATATGGATATCGATGAACAGCAGAAGTCATCGCTGATCGCCAACATCACCGTGACCTATGCGATCACCTATCTATTCGGTTTTACGCTCGTCGTTTTCTTTACCAGTGCCATTGCGCCGCGTCTGCTGGGAATCAATCTGAAGGAGGCGGCGAGAGAATACGAGCGTAGTCTCGGGGATACCGAGTCCGACCTGGAGCCGGGCCAGGAAACCGCGATCCGCCCGGTTTTGGTGCGCGTGTACCGCGTTACGAACACCGAGGCGATCGGCAAAACGCTAGGCGAATTTTCCGAGCGCTACCCGGAGGACGCCCATATCCAGCAAGTAACCAGACGCGGGCGCCAGCAACATCTCGGGTCCGACCTCGCGCTGGCGAAAGGAGACAGGGTGGCGCTGGTCGGGAAGCGCGAGGCGATTGTCCCGGCAGGCAAGTACCTTGGCGAGGAGACGGCCAATGTCGAGGACCTCGATTTCGTCAGCGAAAGCCGCGATGTCGTGGTTACACACAAAGCGCTGATCGGCACAACGATCAGCGATGCGAGGAAACTGGTCAACCCGGAACTGCACCGCGGCGTTTTTGCCACCGCTCTGTCGCGGCTAGGGCGCAACATCGATATCCGGCCACGAACGCGGCTCCAGGCCGGTGACATTTTGACCTTGTACGGACCTGCCGAGAATGTTGAGAAATCCGCGCGAGCGATCGGCTATTCGGTCCATCAGGGTCACGGCGTGGACTATATCTACCTCGGTTTCGGCATCATCGTCGGTATCCTGATCGGGATGATCACGGTACCGATCGCCGGTGCATCGGTTGCACTGCATACCGGTGGCGGCTGTCTGATTTCGGGTCTGCTGTTTGGCTGGCTGCGATCCAAGCGCCCCACTTTCGGCAGCCTTCCGACTGCGACGGCGATACATTTGCGAGACTTCGGTCTGGCGATGTTTATCGCCTCGGTCGGCCTCTCGGCGGGACCGGACGCAATGGTGGTGCTGCGCGAGCAGGGCATTATGCTGCCGATTCTGGCCATTACCCTCGTATCCGTCACGCTGTTGTCATCGCTTTACTACGCTAAGCACGTCCTGAAGATGGACCCGGTGGTGATTTGCGGCGCGCTGGCCGGAATCCTGACCTGCACGCCGGCGCTGAACGGAATCGTCGCCGAGGCCGACAGTGAGAGCCCGGTCATCGGCTACACGGTGCCTTATGCGATCGCCAACGTGTTGCTGACATTGCTCGGGCCAGTGATCGTGCTAACGGTCTGAGATTGACCCGGCAACTAAGAAGGGCGAAAGAATTCAGCACCGCGGACGGCACCTGACCTGGCGCGAGCGTCATGGATGCCAGATGTCATCTGGCCGACTTGCGGCAACCGGCTTGTCGTCTATATTTTCGTGACAAAGGCCCGCCATCGACAGGCCTGACAACAACACAGGGATTAAAAAATGGTACAGGGACGCGAAGTCAAACCTGACGCACGGGCGCTCTGCAAACACACCTGGTGGGTGTTTCTGATCGGAGGAATTGCCTCGGTTGTTTTCGGAATCCTGGCCTTCATGAATCCGGCGGCCGCGTTACTGGTACTCGGGATGTTTTTTGCGGCCTATGTGCTTATTGACGGCGCGGTGAATGTCTGGGGCGCGATCAGCCATCGCGACAAGGACGGATGGTGGGCCATGCTGTTGATCGGCATTGTTGGCGTACTGATTGGCGGCTACGCATTGATCAACCCACCGGTCAGCATGATGGCGCTGGTGTTCCTGATTGCGCTGCTGGCGATCTTCATGGGTGTGTTGATGCTGATGCTGGGCTGGAAGATCCGTGAGGCCGTCAAGGGCGAATGGATGCTCTATCTCACCGGCGGATTGTCGGTGTTTTTCGGGCTGATGATTTTTGTTCGCCCGGCAGAAGGCACGTTGTCCGTCGTCTGGCTGATCGCTTCGTGGGCGATACTGATCGGAGCGCTGCGCATCTTCTTCGCGTTCAAAGTACGCAATCTTCCCGAACGCGTCAGCGAAAAAGTCGGTGCGGCGCTGGACCGGTCACGGCAAGTCTGACCCGGCGTGGCTGTTGGCGCTGCTGCGGCCGCGCCAACAGCGCCCTTGCAGCCTGACCCCGTGCCTGCGGCTAGCCGGATGGCATCGCAGGTTTTCGCGACGAATAGGAGCCTGGTCCGCAGCCACCAGATATTGGCTGCTCCTCGCTCCCGGCCAGGGCATCGTGACGCCGCAACGATTCGCCTGATCTGAGGTCGAGCATCGCGGCGCAATCCAAACCAGCGATACAATGCGGCGGCTACAGACCGATACCGGTATCGCGACGGGCCCCGATCAGTTCCGCACCGCCGATTGCGGAGCTTTCCAATGCCGCGGCGGCGACAACCGTTTCGGCGGCAGCGGCGACCCGTCGCCATGGACTTCATATATCCGCCAGGTAACCGTATCCGCCGAGACCGTGCACCTGGTTAACGATCCACGCGGCACGTTTACTGACGTAATCAGATCTACCTGTCGGATCGATACGCGTCGGGCTCGGCAGTATCGCGGCAAGTCGCGCCGCCTGCTCGAGGCTGGTCCGGTCAGGGACGAGCCCGAAGTAATGTTTCGTTGCGGCGCCGACCCCATAGATGCCGGCACCAAACTCCGCGATGTTCAGGTAAACCTCGAGTATTCGCCGCTTCGACCAGGTCACCTCGATCAGCAGCGTCAGCCAGGCCTCGATACCCTTGCGGATCCAGCTCCGCCCCGGCCATAGATAGAGATTTTTCGCAACCTGCTGGCTGATCGTCGACGCCCCGCGCCCGGCTCCGCCCGCCAGCGCGTCCCGCATCGATTCGAGATCGAAGCCGTGATGCAACGGAAACTTCTGATCTTCGCTAGCGACGACGGCAATCGGCAGCGCGGTACCGATACCGTCCCAGTCCACCCACTGCTGTGTCACGGCGATGCCGCCCAGCCGCTCGCGCAGCATAAAAGCCGAGGTCGGTGGATCGATCCAGCGCAACGGAACGACCAGCAACAGCGAGATCGCAAGGCCCAGCAGTGCGAACCAGCCGAGGAAGCGAAAAACCCAGCCGCGTCGCGTGCCAACCGGTTTCCGTGCTTTTCTTTTCTTCGGCATAAGTTGGTTGTTGTCTGAAAGACCTTGCTTTAACGTTGGCCGGGCGGGCGCGATGGCTGGCTAAGGATAAAGCCAGCGCCAATGGCCATCAGCAGCAGCGTCACGACCCTGATCCACAGCGCCATCTCGGCGAAAGCAAACATGTAGATGAGGCTCGCGGTCATCGTCACGATCGCGACGACCTTTGCCCGCACCGGGATCACGCCGTACTTCTTCCATTGCTGCAGCGGCGGGCCAAAGACCCGGTGCGAATAGAGCCAGTCGTGGAAGCGTTGCGAACTGCGCGAGAACGCCCACAGCGCGACCAGCATCAGCGGCACGGTCGGCAGGCCGGGCACAAACGCGCCGATGGCACCGAGTCCGAAGGTACACCAGCCGAGTAAAAGATAAAGAGGCTTCATCGGGCGTTTCCGGCACGAAAGTCGGACTATTCTCGCAAATACCGCCGCCCGGGGCAGATCTGCCGCCGGAGTGTTCGGACCACCCATTCGTTTAAGCATGTATCGGCCGGCTACCTTCCCCGCAAAGTCGCGTTTTCCTATCGGCGAATGACATGCATCCTCCCGGTGGCAGTGCTGGAGGCTTTTTGCCGGCCGCGCTGCCAGACGCAAAATCAGAAAATGAGTGGCGGATTTGTCAGCCACTGTAGTTAAACCTCGAGACTTATGGTCAAGTTGAACCACGGTCGCCGAAAGGCCTTGTTTGGCCGGGTTGCCTGCAACAGACCAGCCGTTTTCCCGGCGTCGAGATGATCGAGGCACGGGCCGAGCATATCGGTCGTTTGCTCGCACCGGCGCATCACGCGCAGACGACGATTGAACGGATGCTGGCGATGCCCTTCTACCATTCTGTCAAGGAGGAAGGTCTGCGCTCGGCATTACGCGATGCATGGCGCCAACCCGATCATTGCAGACTGTGGGCTGCCGGGGACAACACGATGGGAGCAACTTACTTTCAGGCCTGATCTTCCGGTCCGTCTTCGCGGCGCCGGGCACCGAGCCAGCCTTTTCGCTTGAAGTAGAACAACATAGCGGCTGCCATCAGCAGCATCAGCGCAAGCGCAAACGGATAACCGAACCTCCAGCCGAGCTCGGGCATGTTCCAGGCCGAAACAGACCGGTCGAAATTCATGCCATAGAGGCTTGCAACAAACCCCAGCGGGATGAAAATTGTCGCGATGATCGTCAGCACTTTCATCGTCTCGTTGAGTTTCACGCTTACGCTGGACATATAAACATCCACCAGCCCGGTCGTGATTTCCCGATAGATCTCGATAATGTCCATCAGCTGCAGCGTGTGGTCGTAAACATCGCGCAGATACAGTCGCGTCTCGGCCGACACCAGGGGATTCTCGTCACGGATAATCGAGTTGATCATTTCCCGGTAGGGCCAGATGGCCCGGCGCATCGCCAATAACTCGCGTTTCATATCGTGAAGACGATTGATGTGATGTGAATCCGGGCGGGTTGCAATCTCGTCCTCGAGGCTCTCCAAAGTCTCGCCACAATGCTCCAGCACCGGGAAATAATCGTCGATGACCGCATCCAGCAACGCATAGCAAAGATAGTCCGCACCCGCTTCCCGAATCCGTCCCTTACCATTACGTATTCGCTGCCGCAGCGGGTCGAAGCAGTCGCCCGACCGTTCCTGGAAAGACAAAACGTAGTCTGATCCGAGAAACACGCACATCTGCTCTGTTCCGAAATCATCGGCGGAACGAACTATCCGGGTCACCAGGAAAATATGATCGTCGAACTCCTCCGCTTTCGGTCGTTGATGCAGGTTTACGACGTCCTCCATCGCCAATTTATGAAGGTTGAAGATCTCGCCGATGCACTCGATGAGGCCCACATCTCCCAAGCCGGACACGTTGACCCAGGTCACCTGCGCCTCGCGCCTGATCGCGGCGATGGCCTCGGGCGTCACGTCTGTATGTTCGACAGCGTTCGTTGGCCCGTACGCGATGACATCGATGACAGGTGACGGCGACTCCTCCGGCGCTATCATCGTCCCTGGCGCCGAGCCGGGCACGGTCTGTCGTTTTATCGGAAACAGGCTTGTTCGTCGCTTTCGCATGGTCCTTCTCTTTATCCGCTGATCGCCGCGGGCAAATTCCGTTGGGCTCATAGCGAGCGCATGGGCCGGGAAGTCAGACGCTTCATCGGCCGTCATCCGAACAGGCCACGAAACTCAAGATCCCAGGGATTATCACTTGCGCTCACGCCACGCAGCGGAACCCATCCCGGGATTTTACTCCAAAGGCCACTTCCAATTCGTGACTGCTGAAAGACATGGGCGTCGCGGAGGGCGAAACTAATACCGTTGTCGAAATATTAGGGAAAGTCGACTACAAAGCCATCCGGCACTCGCTCATGTCCGACAAGCATCGCTCAGCTCATCCAATCGTGAACAGACGCTGTCATCGCAACCCGAAGGCCATCGAGCCCGCTCTTGTTGCTGCCGCTATCGCCGCTTCCGCTGCAATAAGATCGCAACGCCTCAGCGTTTTTTGCGGCTGTACCGGGTGCACCGATGAGGGAGATTGCGCGGCAAACAGGTCTGCCAGAAAGCGTCTTTCCCATGCCTATCGCGAGATCGAATCGCGACAACCGGGTTGCACAGCATCGTCGACATCGCAAATTGCCTGCAGCATTGGGACGAACAACCGAAAGTATCCTGAATGTGCGGATCGACGGGAAAACACGGCACCACCAACGTGGTTATACTTGCCGCAACCTGCGCCGCCGGACACCGATCGCAAACCGATGAGTTTTTTTGCCGAGTTGAGAAGACGCAACGTATTTCGCGTCGCGATCGCCTATGCCGTGACCGCCTGGTTGCTCGCCCAGGTCGCCGACGTCGCGTTCGATGCATTCGGCACACCCGAGTGGGTCGGCAAGACCGTGTTGTTCCTGTTGTTGCTCGGATTCCCGATTGCGGTGTTCTTTGCCTGGGCTTTCGAGCTGACCCCCGAGGGCATCAAGAAAGAGAAAGACGTCGACCGGTCACAGTCGATCACGCACCAGACCGGGCGCAAGATGAACTTCCTGATCACCACGGTCCTCGCCGCGGCCGTGGCATTCCTGCTTTTCGACAAGTTCCTGCTGCGCGACGGGGCCACTCCAGTTAACGCGCCGGCCGAGCTAATGACGGCCGCACCGGAAGACGATCCCGCGCCACCCCCTGACGCCAGCAACAAAGCCACCATTGCGGTGCTTCCGTTCGAGAGCCGGAGCAGCCAGGAGTCGGATGTCTATTTTGCCGACGGGATGCATGACGATCTGCTGACCCAGCTGGCGCGCGCAGGCGCATGGAAGGTGATCTCGCGTACGTCGGTCGAACGCTTCCGCGACACTACCGAGAGCATGCAGGCGATCGGCGAACAACTCGGCGCAACCAGCATTATCGAAGGTGGGGTCCAGCGCGCCGGCGATCGCGTTCGCATCAACGTGCAGCTGATCGATGCCGCGACCGACGAGCACCTCTGGGCCGAGACCTATGACCGGGAGCTGACTACCAGCAACATCTTCGCGATCCAGAGCGAAATCGCCAGCGCCATCGCAGAGGCGCTCCAGGCCACGCTGTCGCCGGGGGACGTAGCGCGTATCGGCAAGGCCAACACGCAAAACCTCGAGGCCTATGAAGCGTATCTGCTCGGCCGGGAGCGTTGGCGCCAACGAACTGCCGAGTCCCTCGCCGACGCAGAGCGCCTGTTCCAGCGCGCGATCGACCTCGATCCGGACTATGCGCTGGCGTATGTCGGGCTTGCCGACACCTATCGCTTCCAGGTGGTTTTCAGCGGCTATGCCCGCGACGACGGCTTTCCAAGGGCCGAACGCGCGATCGCGAGAGCGCTGGAGCTCGACGACCAGCTCGGCGAAGCATGGGCGTCCCTGGGAAGTCTGAAACTACAGAAAAACGAGTTGGAGGACGGGCTGCCGGCTCTCAAGCGGGCAATCGAGCTGAATTCCAATTACTCGCCCGCCTATGTTTGGTACGGGATAGGCCTGGACCAAACAGGGCGTCCGGCCGCAGCCGCAAAAATCTTCGCGCAAGGCCTCGAGCTGGATCCGCTGTCGGTTGCGCTGCGCGCCAATGCGGCCTTCGTCGCCGCCACGCTCGGGAATGTCGAAGGGGCGCATGAGGCCATTGAACAGATCATTGCAACCGACCGGGATTCGCCTCTTGGCTATTACGTAATGGCGAGCTTCGAGAGCGGCTATCTCGGCCATTACGACAACGCATTGCCGTGGGCAACAAGAGCTATAAGAATGGACCCGGGAAACCCGGCTTACGCGGTCTTGATGGCCCACTCGTACATGGACCTTGGCGACCTGAACACCGCGGGGCGCTGGCTGGCAAAGGCCACGGACATACAGCCCGACTCCGACGACATCGCCTTCGCCAATTTGCTTCTCGCAACTTATCGCTATGACGCCGAAGGAGCGCTCAGGTTTGCCCGGCTAATGCTGGAGAGACAACCTGGCAGCGACGGCAGCGTGTTGGCGCTGGCGCAGTTGCGGGACCACGATCTCGCCGAAAATCGCCCGGAAAAAGCGAGCCAGCGCTACCGCGAGCGGTATCCGGAAATTTTCGGGGCGGGCGGACCTGTGGTCAGTTACGCGAATTCGGGCCCCGCAGAGGACATCGCGTACCTGCTGTTGCAATCGGGCGAGAAGCGCCCGCCGAAGGAGATGCTGGAACAGATATTCGAGATTAACGCGTCCCTTCCCCTGCTCGGAGGGAACGGTACATTTTTCGGCAATGCAAAGGTCTACGCATTGATGGGCAAGAAACCCGAGGCGCTGGCCGAACTGCGCCGGGGTATTGACGCCAACTGGCGCACGTTTTGGCGGTATTTCTTCGACCACGACGCCGTGTTTGAGTCGCTGCGCGACAACCCCGAATTCCAGGCGATGCGAGCCGAGGTGGCAGCCGACATGGCCGAACAGCTCGCGCGGGTACGTGAGATGGAAGCGAGCGGCGAGATTCCGGCGCCCGGAGACCTGTAGTGCGAAAATTTCGCGACCATCCGCAACCAAATATCCCGATCACGCCCGCGGCGACAACCCGGGCACGCGCAGGTCTGATCTTCGCAACAGATACGTCGCCCGAACAGATGCCACGCCCGCCGCGCCAGGAACGAGCTGCTCTCCCTAACCGGGATCGACCGCGACGAGCTTCGCCGGCACCCATTTGTGCCACGGCGTACCGGCGAACGCATCGCGCTGCTCCAGCGAGGTCAGCTCGTTCGGTGCAACGCCGACCCGCTCGATGTGACCGTCAGCGGCGGCATTGTCGAGACCCTGGCCGTTCGGCAATGACACGTGACCGCTCTGCATGCGGTCGCATACCTCAACCGCGACACGGGCGGAACCGCGCCGGGTCGTAATCGTTGCATGGCCGCCGTCCGTAAGCCCCAGTCTGCCGGCGTCATCCGGGCTGATCCTCAGTGCGCCGTCGTAGTCTTTTTTGCGCCACTCGGGATCGCGATAGATCGTGTTGGCCGTAAACGCCCGCCGTTCGCCCGCCGACAACACGAACGGGTAGTCCGGGTCGCGGTCGCCGGATTCGCTGCCAAGGCCGGCGAGTTCGTCGAGCAATGGCGGAATTGCCGCATGGATCTTCCTGTCTTTCGTGCCCAGCCGGTCCCACGACGACTCCGGCTCGTCGACCGAGAACACGACCCCGGAATGGCGACGCAGAATCGCCTGGAACAACTGCTCGCCGAGCGCCGGTCCGGCGCCCTCGAACCCGGCCCGGCGCATCGACTGTGGATGGCGCTGGGCGAACATGTGCGCAAGCACCCACAACGGCGCCGCGGCGGCTGCGCCATCGGCCAGGGTCGGACCGAGCGTGCGATAGAGAATCACCGGACCGAGATGCATCAGCGCCGGTTCGGTCTGCACCGCCTGCATGATCTGCGCGGCGAAAGCCTCGCTGCCCCGCTCGCGCAGCGTGACGTTCAACGAGTCGACAAGACCCTCTGGGACCGCGCCAAGCGCTTCGCACAGCCGCGCGTGGATTTCCGGCTCACCCAGCACACCGTCCGGCGCTGACAGGATCGGTTTGCGCAACTGGAACGTATTTTCGCCCGGCTCGAGGTTGAAGAAACTGCACTCCCATTTCTCGTACTGGGTTGCGGTCGGAAGCACGTAGTCGGAATGCCTTGCGGTCTCGGTCATCGCGACGTCGATCGTCACGACAAGGTCGAGCCTTGCGAGCGCCTCGCGCCACGCCGGCGTGTCGGCCAGCGAATGGGCCGGGTTAGCGCTTTCGACGATCATTGCGCGGTAACGGTCCGGGTGATCGGTCAGGATCTCTTCCGGAATGACATTGCACGGCACCAGGCCGTAAATGATCTTGGCGCCGGCGACCGGCGACGCCTTGGGACGCGCACCGGTATGGACGCCCAGTGCGGAGATCGGGTTGAACACGTTCATGCCGCCGGCCCTGGCAAAACTGCCGGTCAGCACCCACAGCAAACGATTGAGATAACTGACCAGCGTGGAGTGCCGGTTCATCTGGATACCGAGATCCTCCATGAACGCCACGCTGGCGGCTTTCTTCAACACCAGCGCGGTCTCGCGCAGGCGCGCCTCGCCAATGCCGGCGATCGCACAGTATTCGGCAACTGGCACTTTGCCAAGTACGGCTGCGACTTCGTCGAAATCGACCACGTGCTCGGCAACCCAGGCGGCGTCGTACCATTTCTCCTGAACGAAGATCGCTGCCAGTGCCGACATCAGCCATGCGTCGGTACCGGGCTTCACCGCCAGATGAATGTCGGCCTTGTCGGCGGTCTCGGTGCGCACCGGGTCGACGACGATCATCTTGCGCACCGGGTCCTTCGCTATCGTATTGATCACGTTTCGCGAGCGCGGGAAACCGTGTGATTGCCAGGGGTTTTTGCCGAGGAAAAAAGCGACTTCGCAATGATCGAACTCGGGGTGAACCGGCGCGCCGAACATCTTCCCCTGAACCCAGAACTCACCGGTTTTCTCCTGGGCGAGCGCGTTCGACCGGAATACCGAGCCGAGCGCGGTCAATGTCGCCGCCGCATAGACACCCGGCAGGTGGTTGCCCTGGCCGCCGCCGCCGTAATAGAAAATCTTGTCGCCGCCATGAGTGTCGCGGATGGCGGCCAGCTTCGCGGCGATTTCGGCGATGGCGGTATCCCAGTCGATTTCCTCGAACGTGCCGTCTGCCGCACGCCGCAGCGGGCGCGTGATCCGGTCCCTGCCATTCTGGTAGTGATCGAGGCGTTGCGCTTTCTGGCACAGGTAGCCTTGCGAAGACGGATGGGCCCTGTCGCCGCGAATCTTGGCGATTCGACGACCGTCCTCAGCATCGAGCAGCACTTCGATACCGCAGTTGATACTGCATAAAACGCAGGCAGTGGGTTGCCAGTCAGTCATCTGAATACCTCGAGTCAGTGATTTACTGCCGCAGCATCCGGCTGCGGAATGCGCATTGGCGGACGGCATCGATACACCATGCGACCGGTGTTTTTCCTGTCGCCTCGCTCACGCAAACCCGATCGCGGTTACGCGCTTTGATTCTCCGCGCCGGGGTGCTGCGCGCTTGCCTCGGCCACGGCGCCCGGCAACAGCAGGTCTTCGAGAAAAAAAGCAGACAGCGAGGCCCGGCCGGACAGGCCCGACTTGCGATAGAGCGCGCGGGCCTGTTCCCTGACCGTTCTCTCGCTGGTCTGACGAATCTGGGCAATTTGTTTGTGGCTGAGTCCCTTCAACAGCAGCAACCCGACCTCTTCCTCCGCCGCGGTCAGGCGCCAGCGTTCGAACTGGTTGTGTATCGCCGCGCCCAGCCCGAGAAGCAGTTCCCGGCTCTCGCCGCGCCAGTGTTCGGCTTCGACCTTGGCGACCACGAGATCAGCGCGGGTCCGGCGCAATTGCCGCCACAGAATCGCGGCGCCGGTTGCGGCCATGCCAAGGATGAACATCTCAACGACGAGATGGGCCCAGCTCACGCCCTCGCGATAGTCGACGAACAAGTCCCAGCCGATAAGGGAAGCGACGACCAGAAACAGCAGAAGCGCGCTCAACGTGGACCGATCGGGGCCTATGTCATCCGACGTATGCAATGAAATTCTCCAATATTTAGCGCTATCAGGTCGGATGACGGATTCTAGCATCGTCAAACTCCATGCAGATTGAGCCTCTCGCCACGCCTCCGGGAGGAGCTGATGACGGACGCCAATACAGTGAAAGTCTGGGATCCGCTGGTTCGCATCGGCCACTGGCTGCTGGTGACCGGATTCGTCATGGCCTACGCCAGCGGCGACGAATTCCCGCAAGTCCATGCCTTAGCCGGCTACCTGGTCGCCGCGGTGCTCATCATTCGCATTCTGTGGGGCTTTGCCGGCCCCGCCCATGCCCGTTTTCGCGATTTCGTCCGCGGACCGGCAACCACGCTCACCTACCTCGGCGAGGTTGCCGCGCACCGCGACCGGCGCTACCTCGGTCACAACCCGGCCGGTGCGGCGATGATCGTGGCGCTGCTGCTGTGCCTGGCCGCGGTAACCGGTTCCGGTCTTTATCTCGACACGGCGCAACCCAACCCACCCGCCGCGGCCCGCGCGGCCGGTCCGGATCCGATCGACGCGGCAACATCGGGGGCAGAGAATCGCGCCGCTCCCGGACCCGGTCACGAATCCGCGCAACAGGCGCTGCCATCGATCTGGGAGGATGTGCACGAGGTGGGCGCAAATCTCGCTCTGCTGTTGATCGCGCTGCATGTGACTGGAGTTTTGCATGCAAGCCGCGAACATCACGAGAACCTGGTCCGGGCGATGGTAACGGGCCACAAAAGGCCGGTCGACGATAAGGACCGCAACGCGTGAGTATCAGGTCAATGGCGGTATCGAACCACCGCGAGAGAGCGCGAACCCGGGACTGCAATCCGTGCCGCGCAGGCTCGGCGCGCGGCTCGGCAGTACCGGCACAGTTACCGTATTCACACGGACCCAGACACACAACAAGGGCTGCGCTGCGCGGCCTGGCTGCCATAATCCTGCTGTCGCTCGGCGCAATCCCCGCACTCGCCGAGGAGATGGATGCAACGAGTCACTCTCACGCCACCCTCAGCGTCGACGAAACGCTGACGCTGGCGGGCGCGGCAGAACAGGCACTCGCCAATTACCCGGATTTCGTTGAACTGGAAGCCCGCTCGACCCAGGCCCGCGCCTGGGAAGAACGCGGGCGCGACTGGTTTCCCGACCGGCCGTCGCTGTCGCTGCGCTACCAGACCGACCGCTGGGGCGACAACGACCGTCTCGACGAATACGAAGCCGGGGTCAGTCTGCCGCTGTGGTCATGGAACGGACGCCGGGCAACGCAGTCCTTTGCACAGGCGATGAAACTGGAATCCGAAGCGGCATTGCAGCGGCTGCGTTGGGAGGTGGCCGGGTTGTTGCGCAATATGCTGTGGAATATCGCACTGGCCGAGCATGATGTGGAGCGGGCGCAAACCGAGCGAGAGATGGCGCAGAAGCTCGCCGTCTCGGTCGAGCGCCGCCACGAGCTGGGCGATGTGGCGCTTGGCGACGTTCTGCTCGCCCAATCCGCGGCACTAGAGGCGCAAACCAGCCTGGTCGATGCGCATGCGCGCCTCGTCGATGCCGAGCGCGACTACAGTATTCTTACCGGGCTCAACCGCCGCCCGCCCCACCGCGGCGAAACGCTTAGTACGCGCGACCAGCTGCCCGACGACCATCCGGCACTGGCATTCGCAGCGGCCGAAATTCGCCGCGCGGAATCGGCGCACAAGCTCGCCGCCAAAGTCAGCACCACGGCCCCGAATCTGCTGATCGGTCCGCGCCGCGAGCGCGCGGCCAACGCCGAACAATACGACGACAGCATCGGCATGACATTGACGATACCGTTCGGTCATTCGTCGCAGAAGCAAATCGACATGGCAACCGCCAGGCGCGAGCTCGCAGCGGCACGCGCGGCCCACAACCGCGAGATCAGAGTACAGACGCTGCGCCGGCACGAGGCGCAACATACCCTCGACACCGTTCATCACAATATCGATGCGTCAGCAGCGCGCGCGGAACTCGCAAAACGACATCGCAAAATGGGTGTCCTCGCCTATCAGAAAGGTGAAATGGACCTCATCGATTTGCTACGACTGCAACGGAATGCGAATGCAGCCGAGCGCCAGCTCGCGCGACTGCAAATCGAGCAGAACCGCCAGATCGCCTTCTACAACCAAGCTGTTGGAGTGCTGCCATGACCCCCAGGAAGCGGCTGCTCGCCGGACTGACAATAGGCTTGCTTTGTCACTCCGTCCATGCCGAGGAAATCGCCATTGACCCGCAACAGATCGAGAACCTCGGGATTACGCTGGCATCACCGCGGGCAGTCGAAAACGTGGCCACCGCGAGCGCGACTGCGCGGGTCGTGATTCCGCCATCGAATGTCTTCGTAATGGCCACTCCGCAAACCGGACTCATCATGCGTCTCGACGCCGCCGTTGGCGACGACGTGGAGGCCGGCCAGGTTCTCGCCGAGATCGAGAGCCCTGATTTCCTGACATTGCAGCGCGATTTTCTCGACGCGGTGAATGAAGAGCGCCTTGCGCGCAGTCAGCTCGAGCGCGATCGCCAGTTGCTCGACGAAGGCATCATAGCCGGACGGCGTCTGCAGGAGACCGAGACCCGGGCCAGAGTATCCGCCGCGCGCCTGAGCGAGCAGCGCCAGTTATTGCGTATTGGCGGGCTCGGCGCCGTTGACATACGCAACCTCGAGCGCGATCAGAAACTCAGCGCCACACTGACTATCCGCGCTCCCGCCAACGGTGTTGTTCTCGAGCGGATGGCAGTCGCCGGTGAACGCGCCGAGGCAATGACACCGATCTACCGCCTCGCCGACCTCTCCCTTCTGTGGCTCGAACTCGATGTCACACAGGAACAGGTCGGCGCGATCGCGCCGGGCATGAAGGTCGCAAGAAGCGCCACTCCGGACCAGCCGATCGCCGAAGTCGTGATGGTCGGCCGCGCGATCGACCGGGATACACAGAGCGTCAAAGTGCGGGCGACGTTTATCGACCCCGCGCACGGTCTCAAACCCGGCCAGTTCATCTCCGCGCAGATCCTCGCGAAATGTTGCGCCGATAGCGGTAACGAAACGTGGGCCGTTGCAACGGCGGCTGTCGCGCGCAGCGGCACCGCCAGTTATCTGTTCGTGCGCACCGCAAGAGGTTTCGAAGTGCGCACGGTCCGGATCGTCAGTGCCGATGCCGTGAGCACATATATCGACCAGGGGGTCGAGGCGGGCGACCGTATAGCGGTGAACGGAGTGGCGGCGCTCAAAGCGTTCCGGGCCAGCCTGGAAGACGGCGGCGAGTGATGGCCAGCCTGATCCGTTTCGCCCTGACCCAGCGCGCACTGGTGCTGCTGCTGGCCGCCGCGCTTGCCGGCCTCGGATACTACGCGTTTACCCGCCTGCCGATCGATGCTTTTCCGGACGTCTCCCCGACCCAGGTGAAAATCATCGTCAAGGCGCCGGGGATGACTCCCGAGGAGGTCGAAACGCGCATTACCGCGCCGATCGAACTCGAGCTGCTCGGCATCCCGAACCAGGTGATGTTGCGCTCCGTCGCCAAGTATTCGTTGACGGATATCACCGTCGATTTTCTCGAAGGGACAGACATTTACTGGGCGCGGCAACAGGTCGCGGAACGTCTCGGCGCGGTCTGGGACGCCCTGCCGGAAGGGATCGAGGGCGGTATCGCGCCGATGACCACACCGTTGGGCGAGATGTTCATGTTCACGGTGGAAGGCGACCTCAGCCTGGCGCAACGGCGCACCCTGCTCGACTGGGTCATCCGCCCCGCATTGCGCACGGTGCCCGGCGTAGCCGACGTCAACTCACTGGGCGGGTTCGTGCGCAGCTTCGAGATCGTTCCCGACCCGGTTCGAATGACTGCTCGCGGCATCGATCCGCTGATGCTGGCGGCCGCGGTCGAGGCAAACAACCGCAACGATGGCGCCGGTCGCATCAACGAAGGCGAGGAGACCTTGCTGGTGCGCTCCGAGGGCCGGATCACCGACCTCGAGGACGTCCGCGCCATCGTCGTCCATGTCCATGACGGCACCCCGGTACGGCTTGGCGATGTCGCCAACGTCAGGATCGGCGAGGTCACCCGCTACGGTGCCGTCAGCCAGAACGGCGAGGCCGAAGCGGTTCAGGGTCTGGTGCTGGGGCTGCGCGGCGCCAATGCACGCGAGGTTGTCGCCGGCGTGCGCAGAAAACTCGAGGAAATCGCTCCGGCGCTGCCGCCCGGTGTCAGCGTCGAGGTGTTCTACGACCGTGGCAAACTGGTGCAGCGCGCCGTGACGACCGTGGCCAGGGCACTGGCCGAGGCAACGGTGCTGGTGCTGGTGCTGCTGGTGCTTTTTCTCGGCAACATCCGCGCGTCGATTACCGTGGCGCTGGTGTTGCCGCTGGCCGCGCTTGCCACGTTCATACTGATGCGTCAGGTCGGCATGTCGGCCAACCTGATGAGCCTCGGCGGTCTCGCCATCGCTATCGGCATGCTGGTCGATGCCGCTGTGGTCGTCGTCGAAAACATCACTACCCACCTGAGCAGCTGGCAAGCCGAGCGCCGCCTGCCGCGGCTGCATGTGATCTACCGCGCGGTCCGCGAAGTGTCGCTGCCGGTCTCCTCGGGTATCTTCATCATCATCATCGTTTTCCTGCCATTACTCACGCTGCAGGGACTGGAGGGGAAGCTTTTTACCCCGGTTGCGCTGACGATTGTCTTCGCGCTCGCAAGCTCGCTGTTGCTGTCACTGACAGTGATACCGGTACTCGCCTCGTTCCTGCTGACACGGGTCAAGCACGAAGAACCCTGGCTGCCGCGCAAACTCCAGGAAATTTATGTCCCGGTATTGCGCTGGTGCCTCGACAACTCGCGCGTAACGATTATCGCTGCGCTGGCTGCGCTGGCTTGCGCCGGCGTCGTCTATTTTTTCATCGGCAAGAGCTTTATGCCGACAATGGATGAGGGCGACATCATCGTCCAGCTCGAAAAACTGCCGTCGATAACGCTGGACAAATCCGTGGATCTCGACCTGAAAGTCCAGCACGCCATCCTCGAGTCGGTGCCGGAGGTAACCCGAATCGTGGCCCGGGTCGGCTCCGATGAAATCGGCATGGATCCGATGGGACTCAACGAAAGCGATGTCTTCATGGTGCTGCGTCCCAAATCGGAATGGCGTATGCGGTCGAAAGAGGAACTCGCGCAGGCGATCCGCGACGTGCTCGAACAGTTTCCCGGTGTCGCCTACGGATTTACCCAGCCGATCGAGATGCGGGTCTCGGAGATGCTGACCGGTGTGCGCGGTGACGTCGCGGTAAAACTGTTCGGCCCGGATCTCGATGTGCTCGGCACCATCGCCACCGAAATCGAATCGGCACTGCGCACCATCGATGGCAGCGAGGACGTGTTTGCCAGCCAGAACGACGGTGTGCAGTACCTGCAACTTACGATCGACCGGCTCGCGAGCGGCCGCATTGGCGTCGCTGTCGATGACCTGCAGCGCGTTCTGCGCGCCCAGCTCGAAGGGCTGCCACTGGGCATCGTGCAGGAAGGGGCGCGGCGCACACCGCTGGTCATACGCGCCGGCACCGACGCCGGGGTCTCGCCCGCCACGATCGCATCGCTGCCGATCGTGCTGGAGGATGGCGCGAGCGTGCCGCTGGGGAGCATCGCCCGAATCCGCAGGGTCGAAGGTGTCGTCGCGGTCGGTCGCGAACGCGGCCAGCGCTTTACCGTGGTCCGTTCAAACGTCACCGGCCGCGACCTGGTGGGGTTTGTCGAAGAAGCGCGCACGGTCGTCGCGGAAAAAATCGATCTGCCACCCGGCTACTACCTCGAGTGGGGTGGCCAGTTCGAAAATCAGCAACGAGCGGCAACACGGCTGGCCATTGTCGTACCGGTCGCAATCGCCCTGATTTTCCTGTTGCTGTTCTCAACCTTCCGCTCGGTACGTCAGGCACTGCTGGTTCTGACCAATATCCCGTTCGCGCTGATCGGCGGTGTCTTTGCGTTGTGGCTTACTGGCGAGTATCTGTCGGTCCCGGCGTCGGTCGGCTTTATCGCGCTGCTTGGCATTGCGGTCCTGAATGGCGTCGTGATGGTCGCGTATTTCAACCAGTTGCTCGACCTGAACATGCCAATGGAAGAAGTCGTCATCGAAGGTGCACGGCGACGGCTGCGGCCGGTGCTGATGACTGCCAGTATTGCCGCGTTTGGTCTCGTTCCGCTGCTGTTTGCTTCCGGCCCCGGCTCCGAGATTCAGCGGCCGCTGGCAATTGTAGTAATCGGCGGACTGGCCACCGCCACGCTGCTGACCCTGATCATCCTGCCGATTCTGTACCGCCGTTTTGGCCTGCGCGAGGACCCCGAATGACTGAGTTCGTGACTGACCAGGCGCTTGTCGTACTGACCGTTTCTCCATCGCTGGAGGAAACGGTCATCGACTGGCTGCTGAGCCGCCCAGGCGGCGGTGGATTCACCAGTATGCCGGTATCCGGCCACAGCGCCAGCCACGAGGGACTGAGTAACATCGAACAGGTCACCGGGCGCCGCCACCGGGTGCAGTTCCAGGTCCAGATGGACGCCACTGCAATCGAGCCGTTCCTCGCAGACGCGCGCGAGACGTTCGGTGGCACCGACACCCATTTCTGGGTGGTTCCGGTGTTCAGCGCAGGCCGCCTCGGCACGAGTCAGCCGGCCGCGGATCGATAACACCACGGCGGATTAGTCGGATCCGGAGAGCATCCGTTCGCGGCCCGCTGCCAGCAGCCCGCCCCAAAGGCCCAGCAGGTAATCCTCCGGGTCAGCGGTGGCCGACAGGTCGTGATATTTAAGAACGGCGCCACTGAAACCGTCGCTTTTCCAGTGTGCGCCGGGTGGCAATGCGAGGTCCGGGAAGTTATCCGGCAACGGGTAGGCGGTGACATAGAAATAGGGCTCCGGGATCCCGTCATCGCCAAAAGTGAAGCCGAAGTTCATCTGCTTGTCCGAGTGCTCCTCGTCGTCCGGATCCTGTCCCGGTATCTTGGTTCCCGGCAGCCACAGCATCGAGAGATCGAAATGATGCGGCCATAGTTGAATGGGACTGGTTTCCTCGGCGATACCGGCACGAAACCGCGCCAGCGTGGATGACACCGCTGCCAGCGCGTCGGCCATCAGCGTGGCCAGCTCGGCCGAGTAGCCTGGCGTTACCTTGTCGCTATCCGCTACCGTCGCCGCCAGATCGCCGGACATGCCGGCCGCGACCAGGAAATCCGCCACCGCCGCCGCGAGCGCCGCCGACGACTGTCCAACCAACGGCTCACGCAACTCGTCACCACCGGCGATCCGCCCTGCCAGTAAGCCGTCTCGCATATCCAGTTCCAGCTCGAATCGAACATCGGCATTTACGACACCGGTGGTGAGCCCGGCTAGAGACGGGCGCAGGCTCGCATGCCACCAGTGCTTGCGCCGCGGGCGGCAGGCCTTGAGCCAGTCACCGAGGATCCGCGAGTAGCCATGCAGCGTATCGCGCGTTGCAACGATTGCATTCGCATCGAGCTGTGGAAACTGCACTGTCGTCATCGTCAGTGCCCGGTTCAGCCGATCCCAACGCCGCCATATGCAACGCCGGTCAGTTGCGCCATATCCGATTTGAAGGTGGTCAAATCATCTACGGAAAACTCACTCAGGTGACGGTGACCGGCTGCGCGCGCCATCACCGTCATCAGCTCGACCGCCGCCGAGAAAAATCTCGCCAGCCGCTCGGCCGCGATATCCACAGGCAGGCGCGCCCGAAGATGCGGCTTCTGCGTGGCAATGCCGACCGGGCAGTTGTTGGTCTGACAGGCGCGCATGCCGAGACAACCGATGGCCTGGATTGCCGCGTTGGATACCGCCACGCCGTCGGCGCCAAGCGCCATCGCCTTGGCAAAATCGGCCGGATGACGCAGTCCGCCGGTAATGATCAGCGTTACGCCGTCTGCATCCAAAGCATCGAGATGGCGCCGGGCGCGCGCGAGCGCCGGTATCGTCGGTACCGAGATGTGATCGCGAAAGATCAGCGGCGCCGCACCGGTGCCGCCACCGCGGCCATCGAGAATGATGTAGTCGACGCCGACCGCGAGCGCCGCATCGATATCCTTCTCGATGTGTTGTGCCGACAATTTGAAACCCACCGGTATCCCGCCGGTTTGCTCGCGCACCTCGGCGGCGAAATCGCGGAACTGTTCGAGGCTCGTCCACTCCGGGAACCGTGCCGGTGAGATCGCCGGCTCACCCTCGGCAAGTCCTCGCACCTCGGCAATTTTTCCCTTCACCTTCTCACCCGGAAGGTGACCGCCGGTACCGGTTTTCGCGCCCTGGCCGCCCTTGAAGTGAAATGCCTGGGTCTGTTGGACCTTGTCCCACGCGAAACCGAACCGCGCCGAGGCGAGCTCGTAGAAGTACCGCGTATTGGCGCGCTGCTCGTCCGCGAGCATGCCGCCCTCGCCCGAGCATATGCCGGTGCCGGCAAGCTCGGCACCCCTGGCGAGAGCGACCTTGGCTTCCTCCGACAACGCCCCGAAACTCATGTCGGAGACGAACAACGGTATTGCCAGCTCAAGGGGCTTTTTCGCATTGGGGCCGATCACGAGGCCGGTGCCGACCGGCTCGTCGTCGAGCAACGGCAACTTGTGCAACTGGCCGACGACGAACTGCAGATCGTCCCACGTTGGCAACTTGCCGCGCGGCACGCCCATCGCGGCCGCCGGGCCGTGATGCCCGACCTTGGACAGGCCGTCCGTGGCGAGCTTGCGGATATATTTCACATACGGCTCGTCCGCGGTGCCGGTCGGGTCCTGGTAAGCACCCTGGTAGGCATCGCGATCGTAAGGCTGGGGATGGGCGCGCGACCAGGCCGCGATCTCGTCTTCGTCGACAAAGACCTGGCCGTCCTCGACCCACGACTGAAATCCCGGCAACGTCTCGCTGTTGTTGTATTCGCTGACCCCGGTATCCAGGCGGTAATCCCAGCCGTGGACGCCGCAAATGATGTTCTCGCCGTCGATATAACCGTCGGACATCAGCGCACCGCGATGGGCGCAGCGGCCATACAGCACACTTATGTTGTCGTCGTACCGGGTCACCACCAGGTCGATACCGGCTACCAGCGCATGCGCAGGGATGCGATCCTCGAGGTCATGCAGCGCCTTGATGGCAAGTTTCTTCATACGTCAAGCACTCCTGCGGCGCTGTCCGCGACAGCGCCTTGCAATATGATTGATGGGAAGACTCCCCACTTAGGGTAGTCAATAACGGCGTGGCCCGCGTCCGCGCCGCAGCGCGCCGGGCCTAAGCCTGGACCCCCGGACCGGCGAACCCGTCCTCGCGCAGTTTGGCATTTGCAGCGGCCAGTCTCGCCACCGGGACCCGCGGTCCCGAGCATGAGACGTAATTCAGGCCGGCAAAGTGGCAGAACCTGATCGACTCCGGGTGACCGCCCTGCTCGCCGCAGATGCCAATGCGCAAGTCCGGGCGCACCTCGCGCCCGCCGCGGACGGCCATCAGTATCAGCTGGCCCACGCCCTGGGTATCGAGCACCTCGAACGGGTTGTCCTGCAGGATGCCGGACTCGTTGTACATCGGCAGGAATTTGTTCTCGGCATCCTCGCGCGAAAACGAGAACGTCGCCTGGGTCAGGTCGTTGGTGCCAAATGAGAAAAACTCCGCACTTGCCGCCAGTTGCCGCGCCCGGGTGCAGGCGCGCACCGTTTCTATCATCGTGCCGAACTCGAACTGCACCGACGCGCCGTATTCCTTTTCGAGCCGCGCGGTCATTGTGGCGACCGTACGCCTGACATGCTCGAGTTCCTGCGCTGTGATGACCTGCGGCACCATGATTTCCGGGCGCACATCGACGCCATTTCTGGTGCACTCGGCCGCGGCCTCGAGAATCGCTTCTATTTGCATCGCGTAAATCTCGGGATAGGTGATCCCCAGGCGCACCCCGCGATGACCCAGCATCGGGTTAGTCTCCTGCAGCTCTCTCACCTTCTTCAGCATACGTTCCTTGCGCGACAGCGCATCGATCACCAGTTCCTCGCTCAATTCACTAAACGGTTTCGGCAATGGCGAGTGCCCGCCGATCGTTGCGAGCGCGGTTTCTCTACCCCGCACGACGTCGCGATAGATACGCAGCGTTTCGATTTGTTCGAGCAGTTGCTGCTCGGTCGGCAGGAATTCATGCATCGGTGGATCGAGCAGGCGCACGGTGACCGGATTCGGCGCCATCACCGAAAACAGCTCGACAAAATCCGCGCGCTGGATCGGCAACAGCCGGTCGAGCGCGGCTTTACGCTCCATCTCGTCGCCGGCGAGGATCATGTCGATCACGACCGGCAGGCGGTCACTGGCATTGAACATCCTCTCCGTGCGGCAAAGACCGATTCCCATCGCCCCGTACTCGCGCGCTTTTCTCGCGGCGTCCGGGGTATCGGCATTGGCCATGACCTTGAGGTCCGCGACCTCGTCGGCCCAGTCCAGCAGCGTCCTCAGATCGTCCGAAAATTGCGGCGGCAGCGTGGGAATGGCGCCCAGGTACACATTGCCCGTGGCGCCATCGAGCGTGATCACGTCGCCTTCGTGCAGAATGTGTTCGCCGACATGCGCGAGGCGCAGCGCAACATCCACTGCGATTCCCTCGGCACCGGCGACACAGGGTTTACCCATCCCGCGCGCGACGACCGCCGCGTGCGAGGTCTTGCCGCCACGACTGGTGAGAATGCCGGCGGCGGCGAAGAACCCGTGAATGTCCTCCGGGCGGGTCTCCTCACGTACGAGAATGACCTGCTCACCGGTATTACCGAGCTTTTCGGCGAGATCGGCGTCGAACACACATTTGCCCGATGCGGCGCCGGGCGACGCCGGCAAGCCGAGCGCGACCGGCGCGGTCGTACTCTCGGGGTCGAGCCGCGGATGCAGCATTTGCTCGAGCATTTCCGGGTCTATCCGCAGCAACGCCTGATCGCGGCTGATCAGACCCTCACGCGCCATCTCCACCGACGTCTTCACCAACGCCGCGGCATTCATCTTGCCGTTGCGCGTCTGCAGGCAGTAGAGCGTGCCTTTCTCGATCGTGAACTCGTAGTCCTGCACTTCCTGGTAGTGAGACTCGAGCTTGTTGCGTAGCTCGACCAGCTGCGCGTACTGCGAGCGCATTTCCTCGGCCATCTGCTGCAACGGCTTTGGCGTGCGTATGCCGGCAACGACATCCTCGCCCTGGGCATTGGTCAGGTACTCCCCGAACATCTCGTTGTCGCCGGTACCGGGGTTGCGGGTAAAGCCGACCCCGGTGGCGCAGTCGTCTCCCATATTGCCAAACACCATCGTGCAGATATTGACCGCAGTGCCGTTTGCCATATCCGGCGTGATGTGGAACTCGCGGCGGTAGTCCACCGCCCGCTTGCCCATCCAGGAGCGGAATACCGCCTCAACCGCGAGCCGCAATTGCACCATTACGTCGCGGGGAAATTCTCTGCCGGTCTCGGCGCGAACAACTGCGAGGAATTTCTCGCTGATCTCCTTCAGATGAGTGGCGTCCAGTGACACATCGGCTTTGACTCCTGTGCGCTTTTTGACTTCATTGAAGTGCTCATCGAATTTATCGTCATCGATGCCGAGCGCGACTTTGCCGAAAAGCTGGATGAAGCGGCGATAGGCGTCGTAGGCGAACCGCTCATCACCGGTCTGCGCGATCAGGCCCGACAGTGTTTCGTCGTTCAGACCGAGATTCAGGATCGTGTCCATCATCCCCGGCATTGACAGCGCCGAGCCTGAGCGTACCGAAACGAGCAGCGGATTTTCGCCGGCGCCGAACGTTCTGCCGGTAGCGGTCTGCAACCGCAGGATGGCATCGCTGACCTCGGTCATCAGCGCCTCCGGCAGCGCATCGGCCTCCAGATATTCGAGACAGGCTTCAGTGGTAATGACGAATCCGGGTGGCACATTGATACCGATCTGGGTCATCTCGCACAGATTGGCGCCCTTGCCACCGAGCAGCTTCTTGTCATGGCCGTCGCCGTCGGCGAATGAGTATACGAATTGTCTGGTCATGGATCAGGCGTCCGTGTTGGTTGGATGGGCAAACTACTGCAGCGCCAATTGTGCGCCAACGCCGCGGCCGCGGGATATCGGGGCAAACCACTAGCCCGGACCTCAAAGGTCAGAATAGTCGATGGCGGCACAGCGTGCGGACGAACGGGCGAGGCACTATCGGAATAACAATGGGGTATCGCGCCGCCGTTGCCGGATCCCGGTATGTTCTCGTGCCGCGCCTGCGGGCAAAAAAGGCTTGCGGGTCTCGCCGCGAAACCGGAAACCAAAACGGGCTCCCCTGGCGAGGAGCCCGTCGCGGCTTTCCGTGTATCCGCGTCCGATCCTGGGGAGCGATCAGTATTGCTGTGTTTCTGTCACTGTCCCCGGCCGGTCATCGGCGATGCCGATGAACTAGAGGTTTCCGGCCTGTGCGTCGGCCTTCATGTCGTCGTTGGCGTAAACGGCCAGCTCGACACGCCGGTTTTTCGACCGGTTCGCTTCGGAGTCGTTCGGATACTTGGGCATGGCCTGACCATATGCCTTGGTCTGCAGGCGGCTGCGTGAGACGCCATTGGCGACCAGAAAGTCTGACACCGTCTTCGCCCGGCGCTGCGACAGATCCATGTTGATCTGTTCGGTGCCGGTATCGTCGGTGTGACCCTCGACCAGGATATTGGTGTCCGGGTACTTGGCGAAAACTGCAGCGGCGGCCGAAAGATCGTCTTTGTAGCCATCCGACAACGTCGCGGAATTTATCGGGAACATCAACCCCGACGCGAAGGTCATGTTGATGCCCTCGCCGACCCGTTGCACCTCCGCAGTGGGCACGGCCTGCTCGAGCTCCTTGGCCTGTTCGTCCATATGCTTGCCGATCAGGCTACCGGCCGTACCGCCTATTGCCGCGCCAATCAGAACGCCCCAAATGCTGTTCGAGACCAGCGCACCCGCAACCGCGCCCGCACCGGCTCCGCCGATCGCGCCTTTCTGCTGCCGGTTCATGTTTGCGCAACCTGCCGCAATGATCGAAAGGGATACCACCAAAAGAATCGCTTTTTTCATCAGCCAATACCGTCCTGTATTCTGAAATTCGACCGCCGCCGCACTCTAGCGGCAGACCAGCGCCACGAACATGTCCATCTTCATATCCTGCAGACCCATATCGACCGCTTTGCGCGTATCGCCGCACACCATCTCTGTCTCGGCTGGCGTCATTTTCGCGCGCAACTCCTGGACGTTTTCGGTGCCGTATTTCTTCTGCATCATCTTGATTCGCGCCTGGCCCCGGATCGCGTACATGTCAGGATCGGTGCGCCCCATCGAAACGGCCTTGTCGTAATCGACGAACGCACGGTCATAGTCACCGGAATCGGCCGCCCAGTCACCGCGCTGTATATAGAAATCGGAATTCGCCGGGTCGAGTTCCATCGCTTTCGCAAGATGGGCATTGGCGTCATCGAGCTTGCCGGCACGATAATTCAGATCGGCCACCTTGGCGTAGATCGTCGCCCGCTCGGTTACGTTCTGGTTCTTCTCGGTGAGTTCGATGATTCGGTCATAGTCGGCGGTCGCCGCGGCCATATTCCCCGATTTCTCCTGCGCGATGGCTCTCTCGAAAAGCGCGTTCAGGCTCGTACCCTTGCTGACTTCCAGTGCGAGATTTGCGGCAGCGATTGCCTCGGGATAGTTGTACAAGCCGTTTTGCGCACTGGCTATCCCGACCTGCACCGCTTCCTTGCCGTCCTTGGTGTCGCAGTCGGCGGCGATACCGGTGAATAAATCGAGCGCGCGGCGATAATCGCCCGCGGCGTTCATTTCATTGCCCTGCGCGACCTGCGCCCGGCATTCCTTGGACATCGTGATGAGCTGAGCGCTTGCCGGCGACGACCCGAAATTCGACAGCAGCATTAACGTGAAAGCTAGAGATACGACTGTTGGCCGCGTGCGGCTGAGTACCTTTGCCATGGACTGGCCCTCTCCCTGGGAATTTCGAATGTAGTTTCTGTTGTTTCGAGGCGGACCGCCGCGACAGCCGACCCGCAAAGACGACGGAAAGTTTGGCGCGGCGAACCGTCAACGTCAAGTAATCCACGGCTAATGCCGCAACCCCCTGGCAGCCGCCACGCGAAGCACGTTGCACTGCCAGCTCCTGCACCGCGCATGGCAGCGGGTCGGGGCGGGGCACACAAACGGCGCACCCGCCGCAGCCAAAACCCGCTTTGCGGAACGTTACCTTCTCTTACCTGCCGCTTTCTTTTTCGCCGCTATTTTCTTTTTCGCTGCGACCTTTTTCCGCGCTGAGGCTTTTTTCTTCGCCGCTGTCTTTTTCTTCGCAGCGGTTTTCTTGCGCGCCGCGGTTTTCTTTCTGGACGCGGCTTTCTTTTTCGTCGCGGCCTTTTTCTTGGCTACGGCTTTCTTCTTCGCCGCCGGCTTTTTCCTGGCCGCTGTCTTTTTCTTCGCAGCGGTTTTCTTGCGCGCCGCGGTTTTCTTTCTGGACGCGGATTTCTTTTTCGTCGCGGCCTTTTTCTTCGCTACGGCTTTCTTCTTCGCAGCCGGTTTTTTCTTTGCGCCTGCTTTCTTCTTCGCCGCCGCCTTTTTCCTCGCCGCCAGCTTGCGCTTTATGCCCGCCACGTCATCTGCAATATCGTGTTCCAGCTCGGCAGCCTTGTTCGCAACCGCCTTGCCCGCCTTGGCGACTTTTTCCTTGACCGTAGGTATTTCGCCCTTAACCCGGCGGCCAAGATCCGAGACTCCCTTCTCCAACGCCTTCTCCATCGCTGCAAGCTTCTGCCGCAGAGTCGACTTCTGCGCCGCAGCTTTTTTCCGTGTCGCCTTTTTGCCGGTTGCCATGATTGTTCTCCATTTGGTCTCCGCGTAGTTGGTATAGCTCAAAACGTCTGGCTTTGCAGCAACGACCTGCAACCCACGCAATTATGCGTTCTGCAAAAATCCATCGGCCACTGCACGACCCGATGCATTGCTCTATGGATTTCCGCCGCGTTGCGGGTTGCGGCTGGTTGCCCAAAACGGACTCTTTACGCCGTAATTACTCACAAACGGACCGTCCATCGATGGGCTGCGCATATCTGTTATTCGGCTGATGCAAAGGTTTCCTCGAACCAGAGTTTCTCTATGGCATCGGCAGACCGGCCCGGGCGCGGCTAGCGGCCAGGCAAAAGAATTGATGCGCACGCCCCGGTCAATCCGACAGCGCACGACGAGAGTTGGCGGCAGATTTTCAAGCCTGACTGACTATCCTGATCCAACCAGGCGGAACGCCGGTGGCAATGAGGCCCGCGAGTAGCATCAGATTCAGTATCGGCATCGCCGCGACGAGCCATGGCCAAAGCGCCACGGGCGGCAAGTCAATCAGCCAGATCGAGGGCAGCCCTGACGGAAAAGAAATACGCCACCCAGCGGATCGCTTGCCTGGGCAAAAAATCCAAACTGGCCTGGCGGGAAGATCGCGAGTGCCATCAGGTAGCGAAAATCGCAAACAGCCGTCGGCAAACACGGCCTCCGCGGGCACAGTCCGTGCCGCTATGCCTGGACCTGTGCCCGCCCGGGGTCAGTTACTGGTTGCCGCCTTCAGCTTTGCTAGCACCGCCTGGCACTCGGCGTCACCCATCGGTGAGGGGTCGGATTTCATATCTACCTCGGTCGTCGCCATCTGCTGAAACGCGGCCTGCAGAACTTCCTCAACCTGGTCAGCACTGATAAAACCCTTGTCCTTGGCTGCTTCTACGGTCAGGCATGCGCCCGCCTGCAAACCGGTCGCGATGCCGACGCCGGCGCCAACGCCAGTCAAGAGACCCGAAGTCGTGACAAATGTGACAATCCCGCCCAAAACAAAACCTAGCAGCACCAGCAAAAAACCCTTCATGTCGTTTTCGCTCCTTAGTCGTTTTTGACAAGGCCGATTGGCCATGCTGCCGGGCACACTATCGCAGTAACGAATGGATTGCATTATTGCCCGGCCTGCGGATTATTCTCAGCTGCTGATTCAGCTTGCCGCAACTACATCCAGACAAGGTCTGGCCCAAGACTTGCCGTCGCGATGCACGAGCCGATAGTCGGGCGTGGACGAAATAATCCCTTCGCGTGAAGCGGGCCGGGTCAGGCGGGATGGCGACAGCTGGAAATTTGCCCCCCAGGCGGCACAATTTCGACTATGCCCGCGAGGACGGGCTAACGGACTACCGACTCGACAAGGCGGTCCTGGCCCGGACTCAGCTCTTCCGGCTGCCAGCCCCAGCACCGCAATCCACGCGGAGCGCATACTGCAAGACTTGCCCTGTTACTCATCTCGATTCCCGCTTCCGGCAGGATTATTCTTGTGCCGAATCGCGCCGCCATTCCGGGCCCGCCCACAGATGCTTCAGGCGCACAGCGAGGCTGCCCGACTGCGAAATGTCGCGCCACAGATCCCGCCACTCGTGAATGGTCAGCTCAACAGGATTGAAACTATAGACCTGACGAGTGATCCCATATTCCGGTTTCTCATCCGGATCCTCAGCGGCAAACGTCCCGAACAAACGATCGAAAACGATCAGCGTGCCACCAAAGTTCCGATCAATGTAGCGTGGATTGCGGCCGTGGTGAACGCGGTGATGGGACGGCGTATTGAACAGCCATTCCACCGGCCGCGGCAGCTTGCCGACCCATTGGGTGTGGAGGAAAAACTGGTATGCGAGATTCAACGCCAACACGAAGAAAATCCACTCGCGCTCAAACCCGAGAAGCGCGGCCGGCAGAAAGAAAGCCCAGATCGCAGCCAGCGGATAGAGCGTACTCTGCCGCATCGCAGTCGTGAAATTCATGTATTCCGACGCATGATGCACACAGTGCGTTGCCCAGAAGAAACGGACATGGTGGGCAACGAAGTGATAAACATAGAACAGGAAATCGACAAGCACGTACAGCACTGCAAACGACAGCAGATCCATTTCTATCGTTGCGATACGAAACTGATACACCCAGTCGTAGATTGACCAAACGAACAAAGCATAGAGCAGGACTTCGAAGACGAGATAACTCGCTCCCAACACAATGCTGGCCACGCTGTCTTGCAATTTGTACACGGTACTGCCGCGGAAGTGCCAGAATTCGACGCCTGCCACGAACAGGAATACCGGGAACAGCCCGAACAACAGCCACTGTTTGGCGTCGATGTTTGCAAAGAACTGTGCTGCTTCGCTGGAAATGGACACGGGCTAACCCCTCGGCAGAAAGTCGATGGACAAACTTAACCGAGTATCGCGTGCAATAATTGACGAATCACGACACCGAATCCGGGAAACCCAAGGCGCCGCCACCCAATGATCACGATCTCCGCATCTTTTGCCCAGATTCTGCGCGACTGGATGAGGGCACAACGAATCGAAGATGCCGGCCTGGACGCGCGACTGGGCTCGCTGGCGGCTCGTGACCGTGTCGACATCCGGCTCTGGTCGGAGCTGCTGCAACGAGCACAGGCGCTGCGCCCCGCGCAGCCGGTAGGCTTGCAGATAGGCGCACAGGTCAGGATCCGCCATACCGGCGTACTGGGATACCTCGTTCTCAATAGCGAATCGCTCGGCGATGCACTCGAAACCTACCTGCTCTGCGAGAGACATTTCTATCGCGACAACCTTGCACGGTTGGCCGTCACCGATACCCGTTGGCAAATTGCCTGGCCGCAGATTCGCGGCGAGGAGACCGTGCTGCCGGCACAGGTTGCGTTATCCGCACTTGTCACGTTCATGCGGCAACGATTTCCAGACAACTGCGTTCTCAAAGGGGTGGAATTGACGGGCCCGGCTCCGGCCAACGGAGCCGCCTTTAAAAATTTCTTTGGCTGCCCCGTCAGCTTTGGCACTCAGGCGCTGAGCGTCAGCTTCGACCGCCGGAGCCCGGACACCCCCGTCTCCGATGTCATTCCCGGCGAGTTCCGGCGGCTGCGGCAACAACAGATTCAAGCGTTCGACAACGTAATCAAGTCGTCCGACCCGTTCCTGCGACGCTTGCAACAGATCACTCTCAAGTTGCTAACGGAGGGGAAAATTTCGCTCGCGGCTGTAGCCAACGAGTTCGACTGCAGCGAACGCACGCTACAGCGGAAGCTCGGACACTACCACTTGTCTTACCAGCACTTGCTCGACGGTGTCAGAGAACAGCTTGCGCTGAAATATTTGCAGCGAACATCGCTGTCTCTGACCGAGATTTCGATGCTGTTGGGCTTCTCGGAACAAAGTGCCTTCAACCGCGCTTTCAAGCACTGGACCGGTTCGACGCCCGGAGAATATTGCTCAGACGCAGGCCTGCAAGGACGCCGCCGAAGTCGATCCGACTGACGCCACAAACGCGTTCCGGTTCGAAACCCACGCGGAGCCAGACGAATACCCCGAGCACCAGCCGGCAGGCACGAGCGCAACGCAAATACCGCGCCCGGATTGCATTCGGCAGGGATCAGCACGCGTGAGTTGACCACAACGGCCAGGCCCGGCGCCGCGCTATGGCGCAAACCAGTCGACAACCTGTGAATGCACTCTTGCATCGCTGAGCAGGTCGAAATGATTCATCTCGTGGAACACCCGGTAGTTCTCCGGAGGAATCGGCAACTGGCGAAACCCGTGGCGGTGTGCGCCGGTTGCGCTTACCGTTCTGACCAGGAAATCGCCGAGCATGTGACCCTTGGGGTCAAGGTGGTCGCGCCCGACTGATGCCGCAACAAAATAGTATTCAACGTCTTCCAGCAGCGGCACCGCGGTACGCCTGTCGTCGCTGATCATCTCGTCAGGGTGTGCCCAGTCCTCGTCCAGCAGGTTGCCGTGGCGAAGATCCCTGATCCCGGCGCTACGCCTGCGAGCGATCATCAATGGTTCCAAGTATTGGATTGCGCGCATGCTCCGATCGAGCAAACCTCCGGCCTTTTCCAGCGCTGCGCCATGATGCGGCGTTCCGAGACAGGCGATTCGGGTCAGCTTGTCGAGCCACGGCCGCCCGGCTTCGACCGCGTAATGACACGCGCTGCGAATGACCAGCCCGCCCATGCTGTGACCGATCAGTGCCAGCGATTCCACGGCAACCGGCCACTCGTTGACAAGATCGTCCAGGCGCGCCGCCAGTTCCCGGCCGTTGACCGAAATATGACGACCGGTGTTGTAGCGGAGATAAACCGGTGCTGCCTCCAATTCCTCAGCGAGACGGTCACCCAGCGCCGCAGAACCGTCGCGGCGCCAGCTGAAATCGGACAGGCACAGCCCGTGAACGAACACAACGAGATGTGGCGAGGCGTCCGGGAATGCGGCACCGAGAATCTCGCGCTCCGTCGCGGCCGGTCTGACCGAATCGGTAAAGACCATGGAAATCGCGAGCGGATTCGAAGTCGCTTCGAGATGATCACCGCAAACGCCATTCAGTGCCGCCAGCCATCTGGCCTCACCGTGCGAGAGCGGAGTCTCGGTAGCGCTGTCCGGCAACAGACCGAGCGAGAGATCGACGCCGTGTTGCACGGCCCCGGTCACGCCGCGCATCACCGAGTAAACCGAACTTGCAATGATACCGTGGGCTCGCGTCGCCCTGTCAGGTGGCGGTGACCATGGCAGCGGACGGCGTGCGATGACCTCGTGCATCCGTTCCACCGTTGTCATGACTCCCGACACCGAATCGAAGGCTAGTCCTGTTAGGCCACGGAGGGTCTTGATTGATATCGCCATACTGAGCTCCGGTCAATGACGGGGTTCGGTCGAGCTGCCACCAGTTGGCGGGGACGCGGTTAACCGTCGTCGGTGGAGTCGTCGGCCATTTCGGGGTCTGCCGCGCCGAGCGATGCGAGACAATCAAGACACGATAGTCTCGGTCGATCCCCGACCGGAATACCGACCGCTGCGCGCTTACCCTTGGACAGGATCGCGTTGCAGTGCTCGCACACGCCGTTGAGGTTGAGGACGAGTTCCTGCCAGCCGATCGGCGCATCCGCGCCAGGTAATGCCGCGGAGCTGGCTGGCGCCTGCGGCGATTCATCGACAGCGGGACGCCTGCCCTGGATTGCACGGGCGATCTCCGCGCTGTCGTGGACCACGCCTTCAACAAGGTCAAAGGTGTTCATCAAGACATTACGCACGATCGTAGACACGGAGATTCCCAGCCGGCCGGCCCTGTCACGCAACTCTGCGTCCAGATCCTCGGGTATTCGCGCCTGCACAACGCGGTCCTTGATATCACGGCGCTTGCTTTTCGGACGGGCTTTGCGGGCGGGCACGGTAAGATCTCATGCTATCTCTCAATGTGTGACAATGTAATACATCGTATTCGATTGTCAACCTCGATCGCCGCCGCCAGCGCAAAACCGAAACCACGGATGATCTGCCATGGCCTGCAGATCCGCCCGCAGCGCTGCGCTGGTTAGCCCATATCGAACAGCAACACTTCCGCCCCGGACGAGCCGGCCAGGGTAATGGCTGATCGGCCGTCCATGGCAACCCCATCACCCGGATAAAGCTGACTGCCGTTTAGCAAGACACTGCCACGGGCTACCTGGACCCAGCCCTTGCGGCCGTCTGCAAACTCATGGCCGAGCGTGACGCCGTCTTCGAGCAGCGCCGCGTACAGATCGACATCCTGGTGAATCGTCACCGAGCCCTCACGGCCGTCGCGCGAACCGACGAGGCGGAGCCTGCCGCGCTTCTGATTCGGCGCGAACGTTTTTTGCTCATAACCGGGTGTAAGGCCCTTTTGCTCCGGCAATATCCAGATTTGCAAAAAATGCACCGGGTCGGAGTCGGATGCATTGAACTCGCTGTGGCGCACGCCCGTCCCGGCCGACATCCGCTGCACATCGCCCGGCCGTATCACCGAACCGGTACCCATGCTGTCCTTGTGCTCGAGCGCGCCATCAAGCACGTAGGAGATGATCTCCATATCGCTATGACCATGGGTATCGAACCCCCGACCCGGCTGGACGCGGTCCTCGTTGATGACCCGTAGCGGGCCGAAGCCCATGAACCGGGGGTCGTAGTAATGCCCGAACGAAAAGGTGTGGCGGCTCTCCAGCCAGCCGAAGTTGGCGAGGCCCCGTTCCTCCGCGTGACGAATTGCAAGCATGTTGACCTCCGCAGTGGCACAAACCGAAAGATGGCAATGATTCTGCTATGACTCCTCAGTCAAGACAATCAGATATAAAAACGACATACTGTCTCTAAAATAATGACAATAGGAGTGCGGCCGGATGGACAGATTCGCCAGCATGCGGACCTTCACCAAAGTCGTTGAGGCCAATGGTTTCGCCGCGGCGGCGCGCCTCATGGGTCTGTCGCGTTCGGTCGTAAACAAAGCGGTCATCAATCTCGAAACCGAACTCGGCACACGTCTGCTGAACCGCAGCACACGCAGGGTGACACCAACCGAAACCGGCCTCGCGTTTTATGACCGCGCCGTCGAGATCCTCGGCCAGCTCGATGATGCGGTTGCGGCAATCACCGAGTTGCAGGAACGGCCAACCGGCAACCTGCGGGTCAACGCACCGATGTCGTTCGGCACCCTGCATTTGTCACCGGTAGTTGCAGAGTTCATGGCTGGGCATCCGGACGTGCATGTCGAACTCGTGTTGAGCGATCGCCGCATCGATCCGATCGAGGAAGGATTCGACGTTACGTTGCGCGTGGCCGAAGCGGTATCGTCAACCAGCCTGATCGCACGCGAAATCGTGCCGGCAAAACGCGTGTTGTGCGCATCCCCGGATTATCTCCGGCAGGCAGGCGAGCCCTCACACCCGTCCGAACTAAAGCGCCATCGTTGTCTCCACTACGGTTATCTCGGTTCGGGCAGCCAGTGGCGGCTTATAGGCCCGGACGCCGATCAGTCTTATGCGATCAATTGCGTGATGTGGTCCAACAACGGCGAAGCGCTCAGAGACGCCGCCGCCAGTCACCAGGGAATTGCGTTGCTGCCAACTTTCATCGTGGGAGCCGCTTTGCAACAGGGCCTGCTGCGCACCCTGTTGCCCGACTACGCCCCGCCGCCGATCACCCTGTGCGCGCTGTACCCGCGCCATCGTCATCTCTCGGCAAAAGTGCAACTGTTCGTCGATTTGCTGGAAAAGCGATTCGGCAACCGGCGTTATTGGGATCTGGTGAAGTAAAAATATCGTCGACGCCCGCTATACAGTCTGGCAATCACGTCCGGCGTAGTTGTCACGCGTCGCGTGCCGGGGTCTGCACGCTTAAAAAGTCATCCGGCTCCGCCCATCGCCTGGGGAAGGCCAATCAGCACGACCGCGAAGAAGCCGCGAACCCGACGCCGTCCCTGCGCCTCGCCATGCATTGGCCTCGGATTGCAGCCGCTTCGGGTGGCTGCAAAACTTGAGTCGAGCCTGCTGTTTCCCTAATCTGCACGATTCCCGCGTCGCGGTTTTGCCCGGGCACGAACGCGACAGCTTCCGGTCGACCGGAAGCCCCACACCTCCTGAATCTGTAACAGGTACGCTCATGACACGTCATTTGATGGCCATTGCGACGGTGCTTTTGCTGCTGGCCGGCTGTTCGCGCGCGCTCCCCCCGACCCCGCTTGTCCAGGTTCCCGCCGAGCCGGTCAGTTTCCTCAACGATGTCAAACCCGTGCTCGATTCGCGCTGCGTCGTGTGCCATTCCTGCTACAACGCGGCCTGCCAGCTGAAACTCGGCTCGTACGAAGGCGTCGATCGCGGCGGCAGCAAGGACGCGGTCTATTCGTCCGATCGGTTGACAGACCAGGCACCGTCACGACTGTTCTTCGATGCGAAAACCACCGAACAGTGGCGACAAATGGGTTTCCACAGCGTTACCGAAAATCCGGGCCAAGGGCTCGCGAACGAATCGATCATGGCCTATTTCCTGGACGCGAAACGCAGGAATCCGGTTCCTGAGGGCCGCTATCACGCCGAAGAAACCGACCTGACCTGTGCGGCGGATAGCGACGAGGCACGGTCGTTTCTCGGCAAGCATCCGGGGAGCGGGATGCCGTTCGGATTCCCGCCAGTTGCCGACGCAGACCACGACACGCTGGCGATCTGGCTGGAACAGGGTGCCGCCGGACCGAGCGTAACCGAACAGGCGAGGCTGACGATGCCGAGCGCGGCCGGCGCGGCGGAAATTGCCAAGTGGGAGGCGTTCCTCAATCGCGACGATCCGAAGTACGCGATGACGGCGCGATATCTGTACGAGCACTTTTTTCTTGCTCACATACGCTTCGCGGATAGCGGCGAGAACGTGTTCTATCGCCTGGTCCGCTCCACGTTACCGAGCGGCAGTCCGGTGGACATCATCGCAACGCGGCGTCCCTACGACGATCCCGGCACCGATCGTTTCTACTATCGTTTCGAGAAAGTTCACTCGACGATCGTTTTGAAAACCCACATGGTCGTCGACTTCGACGATCGCCGGCTGGCGCGCTACCGCAATCTGTTCATCGAAACAGAGTGGCTGGAAACGCCCAACGTCATGCCCTACGAGGACCGCGAGAGCGCGAACCCATTCCTGATTTACGCCCAGATTCCGCCACGATCCCGCTACCAGTTTCTGCTCGACCATTCCGAGTACATCATCCAGACGTTTATGCAGGGACCGGTGTGCAAGGGCCAGATTGCGCTGAACGTCATCAACGATCATTTCTGGACACTGTTTCTCGACCCCGATGCGGACCAGGCCGTCCAGAACCCGGAGTTTCTGACGGAGCAGGCAGACAACCTGCGCCTGCCAACCGAGCGCGGCAGCGACATGTCGCTGTTCAAGGCCTTCAGCAACGAGTATCGCAACCGCTACACCAATTTCTACCGGGCAAAAACTCAGCTCTACATGGACAACGCGCCGGCAGGATTAGACATCGACGCGATCTGGCGCGGTAACACCGCGGACGATGCCCCGGTGCTGACCATCTATCGCCACTTCGACAGCGCATCGGTGATCAAAGGCGCTGTGGGGGATCTGCCGCGTACGCTCTGGGTGATCGATTACTCCCAATTCGAGAGAATCTACTATGCGCTCGTCGCCGGCTTCGACGTCTACGGCAACGTCTCGCACCAGGCCAACGTTCGCCGCTACATGGATTTTTTGCGGATCGAGGGTGAACTGAATTTCCTCAATTTTCTGCCACAAGAACGGCGGGTGGCGATCCTGCAATCCTGGTACATCGGCGACAAGGCCGCCGAAGACATCGAGGACCAGGATGTCGTCTCCGCGAGACCGACGCGTGTCGCCTACACCAGCAACGAGCCAAAGCGCGAATTTGTCGAGCGCGTCGTCAGCAACCACATTTTGCCGGCCACCGGTATCGGCTTCGATCCCGTCAACTATCACGGCACTGACGAACAAACGCTCATGCCGAAAACCTTCGACAGCCAGGAAGACATACTGAACGGCTTTCGCGCCCTCAATGCGCCCGGCACCGGATTTATCCGCCACGTGACCAGCACCGAGGTCAACGTGCTCTACGTGCGGGTGCGGGGCGAGACGGGGCCGTTCCGGTTTTTCTCCATCGTGATTAATCGGTGGCACGACAATGTGAACTCGCTTTTTGGCGAACAGAAGCGGCTGAACCCGGCGAAGGACACTATCGATTTCGTTCCCGGCAGCGTCGGCGCCTACCCGAACTATTTCCTGGTGCTGGACAAGAGTGAGCTGCCGGAGCTTATCGATCTGTTGCAGAACTTCGACGAGTCTCCCGGGTACAAGGCGAAGCTCGACAAATTCGGTATCAACCGAATGGAGCCGGAGTTCTGGCCGGCCTACGACTGGTTCCAGCAGCAGCTGAACGAGAGCGATCCGGTACGGGCTGGCCTGTACGATCTGAACAGGTACTACTCCGAAGCCAGGGCCGATCTGCAGTGAGACCGCCGCCGCGCTCGTCCGAATGGCGATGGCCCGCCGACTCCCCGTTGCGGGGCCAGTGACCCTGACGCTTTGCGCTCAGAGCGCCGTCCCCGAACCCTGCCGCTGCCGTCGTGGCGGGCGCCGACAGGTTAAACTGATCGTTAATACATTCCCGACAAATTGCCGCTTGCAGCAGTGAGGCACACATGTCTTTTTACAAACTCCCGCAATTCCGCCTCGTCCTGATCGCCTCATTGGCACTGTTGAGCGCCTGCGCCGGACCGGACGAACGGACCGACGTCGCACCCGCACCTGCCGCCAGAATGGACACGCTGGTGTCGGCCGAGTGGCTCAGTCAGCACCTCGACGACCCGGACCTCGTCATTCTCGACTGCACCGTCATCGTCGAGCGCGACGAGAACGGCTTGCGCGAGCGTAGCGGCCTTCCCGGCTACAAGGTGGGACACATCCCCGGGGCGCAGTTCGCCGACCTGATGGGCAATCTGTCCGATCCGGATGCAGCGCTGCCATTCACCGCACCCACTCCCGAAGCATTCGCAAAGGCCATGGGTGCCTTGGGAGTCGGCGACAACACCCGCGTAGTGCTGTATTCCGCCGGCAATCCTGCATGGGCCGCTCGGGTCTGGTGGATGCTACGTTGGGTGGGCTTCGACAACGCGGCATTGCTCGACGGCGGATTGAGCGCCTGGACCGGCGCCGGACTGCCGCTTGCAGACGAACCCCAAAAACCTGTCGCTCGCACGCTCACGCCAAGGGCGCGGCCCGGACTCCTCGCTGACCGCGACGAAGTTTTCGCCGCCATCTCCAACGACTCGGTCAATATCGTCGATGCCCTGCCGGCGCCGCACTACCGCGGCGAAATGTCGATGTATGAGCGGCCCGGTCATATCGTCACCGCGAGCAACGTCCCGGTGACATCACTTGTCGACGACAAGGGCCGTTTCCGGTCGAAGGACGAACTTTCCGCACTTATCGGCACGGCCCGGGATACCCGCACCATCACCTACTGCGGCGGTGGCATCGCCGCCTCCTCGCTCGCATTCACAATGGTTCGGCTCGGCTTTACCGACGTGGCAATCTACGACGGCTCGCTCAGGGAATGGACAGCCGACCCGCTCCTGCCGATGGAATCGTCACCGGACCCCGATTTTCCGGAAGACTAATGCCGCCGGGCCCACGAGCCCTCAGCGCAAAGAACGCATAGGCCGACGACGGGAAGGGCTTGCCAGCACGCGAACCGTGCTCGACACCCGGCTTTGCTTCGAGGCTGGCACTCGGCGCCTCGCCGCAGTATGGCGGGGTTGCTCGACTCCGGAACCGCGGCCCCGGATCGGCGCCATCGCCAATCGCCGGATCTTCAGTCACCTGAGTCGCCTCGACGCAGTCTATCGCAAACAGCTCGCAGAATGGCCGTCACAAACTCTCGCCAGTTGCAGATAGAACCAATGCGAAACCCAGGGTGGACGACGCCCGGGAAATCGAATCAATTGCTCAGAAAGACGATTTCGAGGACTGCCGTTTCTCGCCCAGCCAGCCGCCGCCCAATCCCGCCAGGAAGGGCACGAGGCCGCCGCCGAGCACATTACCCGCGCTGAAATTTCCCGACAGTAACAATACGAAAGCCACCGAAACCGCCGCTGCAATCGCAGGCTCCCAGATCGTCCGCCCCGCCGACTTCAGCCCGACGATATAGCCGCCGGCAGCAAAGGCGAGAACGTTAAGGAGACCTGCCAGAGCCATCTGTCCGCCGCTGAGCGAAACGTCCCCGGGATCGGTGACCCCCTCCAGCGCGGGTGCGGCAAGGACACCAAAGATGATCCCGGCAACAATGCTCAGCACGAGCATGATCAACGTGCCGAGACCGACCCATTTCCAGTCAATATTCATAGTTTTTCCCTTTTCGTTTCCGCCCCGGAAACCACCTACAGGAATATAGTCTGTTGCGGGCAATTCGCGAGGTACACCAGGAATTGCATGGAAATCGATTGGAGCGCCAGCCCATCAGACAAAGGACTCACAATGTTCGTCATTGACTCAAACCTGTGTGCGGAACCGTCCCGGTTCCCGGGCCGGCACTCGCATCCCGCGATCAGTGCCACAATGCCGGGTCCGCAGGTTCCGCGGCAACTCCCTGGCGCCTCTCGCCCACTGCCAGTGGGCAAAAAAAAGCGGCGACGCAAAATGCGTCGCCGCTTTCCTGTTACCGCAGCAAAAGAACCCGGAAGAGTCCCTCAACTACTGTGACACGGCACTGCCGGTCCCACGTCTCAGCGGCTTGCAACCATTTCCTGGCGTTGCGCCTCGCTGACGTCGAAACGATCGAGCGTCATGACCTTGGTCCATGCCGCAACGAAATCCGCTACGAACTTCTTCTTGCCGTCCTCGGCCGCATAGACCTCCGCCACGGAGCGCAGCTCGGAGTTCGACCCGAAAACGAGATCGACGGGTGTCGCCGTCCACTTCACCTTACCGGTTTTGCGATCGCGGCCCTCGTAGATACCCGGCTCGTTGTTTGACTTGGTCCATTCAATGGACATGTCGAGCAGGTTCGCGAAGTAGTCGTTGCTCAGCGCGCCGGCGCGGTCAGTGAACACGCCATGGCTGGAACCGCCGGTGTTGGCACCCATGGCACGCATGCCGCCCAGCAGCACCGTCATCTCCGGTGCGGTCAGGGTGAGCGTGTTGGCCTTGTCGACCAGCATGTTCGCGGGGGACAGCAGCGCGCGGTCGTCGTAGTAGTTGCGGAAACCGTCTGCCGCAGACTCCAGCCAGCGGAAGGACTCCGCGTCCGTCATTTCGGCGGTTGCGTCGGTACGCCCGGGGATGAAAGGCACCGAGACAGCGTAGCCGGCCTTTTTCGCCGCCTGCTCGACACCCACGGCTCCGCCCAGCACGATCAGGTCAGCGATCGATACTTTGCTGGAACGGCCGGAGCCGTTGAAGTCCTGCTGGATTTTCTCCAGCGCCGCCAACACCGTGGCCAGTTCCGCAGGATCATTTGCCGGCCAGTCTTTCTGCGGCGCCAGGCGCACGCGCGCACCATTGGCGCCTCCGCGCATGTCCGTGCCACGGAAGCTGGACGCCGAGGCCCAGGCTGCCTTGACCAGGGCCGTGTTGGGCACCTCGGACTTGATGATCGCGTCCTTCAGTGTTTTCACGTCCTGAGCGTTGACTATCTGGTAATCCGCCACGGGGACGGGGTCCTGCCAGATCAGTACCTCTGCAGGCACCTCGGAACCCACATAGCGAGCGCGCGGACCCATGTCACGGTGGGTCAGCTTGAACCAGGCTCGCGCGAACGCGTCCTCGAACTCCTGCGGATTGTCGAGGAAGCGCCTGGCGATCTTGCGGTACTCGGGGTCCTCCTTCAGCGCCAGATCCGCGGTTGTCATGACCGGGGCGTGACGTTTTCCGGGGATATGTGCATCGGGAACCATGTTGGCCGCATTTGGATCAGTCGGAATCCACTGTACGGCACCGCCCGGACTGCGGACCTGCTGCCACTCGAAAGCGAACAGATTCTGCAGGTAGTTGATGCTCCACTGGGCCGGGGTTACCGTCCAGGCACCTTCCAGTCCACTGGTAACCGTATCTTCGGAGTGACCCTTGCCACAGCGGTTCTTCCAGCCCAGCCCCTGCTGAGCGACGCCGGCCGCTGCCGGTTCGACATCCAGGCACTTGTCGGGTTTGTGGGCGCCGTGCATCTTGCCGAAGGCGTGGCCGCCGGCAACCAGGGCGACGGTTTCCTCGTCATCCATGGCCATACGTCCGAACGTCTCGCGGACATCCCGGGCCGAGGCCAGCGGGTCGGGATTGCCGTCCGGACCCTCCGGGTTCACGTAGATCAGCCCCATCTGCACCGCCGCGAGGGGATTTTCCAACTCGCGGTCGCCGGAGTAACGGCTGTCGTCCTTATCGCTGGTGGAGAGCATCACTTTCTCGGGGCCCCAGTACACCAGGTCGGCTTCCCAGTCGTCCTCGCGGCCGCCGGCGAAACCGAAGGTCTCGAAGCCCATGGACTCCAGCGAGACATTGCCGGTCAGGATCATCAGGTCAGCCCAGGACAGATTGCGCCCGTACTTCTGCTTGATTGGCCAGAGCAGCCGCCGCGCCTTGTCCAGGTTGGCGTTGTCGGGCCAGCTGTTCAGCGGCTCAAAGCGCTGCTGGCCGCCGCCGGCACCACCGCGGCCATCAGCCACGCGGTACGTGCCCGCGCTATGCCAGGCCATGCGGATCATGAACGGCCCGTAATGGCCATAGTCTGCCGGCCACCAGTCCTGCGACGTCGTAAGAACCTTTTCGATGTCCTTCTTGACGGCCGCAAGGTCGAGGCTCGCGAAAGCCTCGGCATAATTGAAATCTGCACCCATCGGATTGGACTCCGGACCATGCTGGCGCAGCGGGCTCAGATCGAGCTGTTCGGGCCACCAGAACTGGTTCGATTTCGGCTCACCCATTGCCTCGGCCGGGGCCGAAGAAAATAACGGAGCCGCCGTTACCGCAAGCGCGGCAAGTAAATATGTAGTTTGTCTGAGCATTGGAGCTACTCCCTGCAGAGTTAAAACGGTTGTTGCCACGACCCTATTCAAACACAAAAAGACTACCTACATGATTGAATATTTCTCTCACAACAATCTATAAAACAGATCATATTGCAACGCCGGGCGAACCCATTGAAGGTATACGCGGCAACGAACGGCCAGGGTCGGCGGGTGCCGCCATTGGCGTCACGGGTGCAGACCGGGGAGACCGCGGCACCGCGAACAACGAGAACGTCACCGTGGTTGCGGACCGCCGAGTGCGCGAAACACTGCTCATGGGCACGGACGGGCATCACCTCGCGGCGAGAGATCGGGTCCCGCCCCAATGGTCTGCGGATTCCGCCCTGCTGAAGCCACCGCCTGTGACTTCGCTGCCAAAGTCCGGGATTGCGGGCGTTGCCGCCGCTTCTATTAAGCGGCGCTCAGAAATAATAGACCAGGACATAAGCGGTCAGCAGCACGGCAATCCATAACGCCGTCACACCGATCGGCCAGGCGCGCGCGAATACCCCGGGCGCGGCGCCATCATCCGCGGTTCCGAGGTAGCGAGTCGCGAGCCCGCGAAGGCGCGATAGCGCGGAGGACGTGGCGGCGGAAACAACGCCGCCCGCAGCGGCCACCAGCCCGAATGCGCCGTCGGCAAGGCGGAACAAGGCGACCCGCCACAACCAATCGGTATCCAGGCTTATGGTCTCAGTGCGTTTCATCAACGGCAGCAACAGGAAGAAGGCCAGCCCCGAGAACATTAGCAGCTGCAGATAGAACAGCACTTTCCCTGGCGTGTAGGCATCGTATTCCACCGGGTAAGGCAGGAACCGGTACAGCAGATCGGGTGCTACGCCTAGCAGAATGCATAGTACGGAGAAGATCACCATTGCGACCGCCATATTCCACGGCGCGTCCTTTGGCCTTAGTCCCGAGTCGCGCTGGAAGAACACAAACCACGGGAACTTGATGCCCGCATGGAGAAATACACCGGCCGACGCCGCGGCCAGCAACATGTAGACGACGACGAGACTCTCGTCAGCGGCAGCCTGCGAGATCATCGTTTTGGTGGTAAAACCCGAGGTCAGCGGAAACCCCGAGATCGCGAGCGCGCCGACAATGCCGCAAATCGCGGTCAGCGGCATCGTCCGAAACAACCCGCCCACATCAGTGCAGCGATTGAAACCGGTGCGATAAATGACAGCACCCGCGCTCATAAACAGCAGCGCCTTATAAATGATATGAGCAAACGCATGCGCGGCCGCGCCGTTCAGCGCCATCTGCGTCCCGATACCGACCGCGCACACCATGAAACCGACCTGGTTGACGATCGAGTACGCCAGGATGCGGCGAATATCGTTTTCGAGCAGCGCGTAAATGATGCCGTACATGACCATGAACAGTCCGGTTCCGATGAGCACCGGTTCACCCGGGTACAGCAGGATCAACGTCAGAATTGCCGTCTTGGTCGTGAATGCCGACAGGAACACCGAACCGGTCGGGCTCGACGTCGGGTAGGCATCGGCGAGCCAGGCCGAGACCGGCGGGGCCGCTGCATTGATCAGGATACCGGCGAGCATCATCCACGTGCCGAAGCTATTGGCAAGCATAGGCCGGATCTCGATCGAGCCGGTGTTTACGGCAACGCCCTCGATACCCACCATCAGGATGACACCGCCCAGCAGGTGCATGATGGCGTAACGGATTCCGGCGCGGCGCGCCTGCGGCGTACCACCGCACCACACGACGACGGTCGAGAACAGCGCCATTAACTCCCAGTAAACGAACAGGCTGACCAGATCGCCGGCAAAGCTGACGCCGATTGCGCCGGCCGCGTAGGCATAGGCTGCCGAGAGTTCATACCACCTCGCCTGGCGGAACGCATACAGACCACCGCCGAACGCCATCAATGCAAAGATCGTCGCGAACAGACGCCTTACCGGGCTGCCCTCGAGCGGCTGGATACGGTAGTCGAGGAAAGCCAGATCGTAGGCGACACCATTCGGCACCTGCCATATGAACCACAGCGTGATCAGTGGCACTGCCAGCACAATTGCGCTGCGCAGGTGGCCACGCGCCGGACCGATCAGCAGCGCGCCCACTATCATGAATATCGCCGGCGGGATCAGTTCAAGCATCGTCCCGTCCGTCATCGTAATAATCTTCGTCGCGTTTCAACGCATAGCCGAGTGCTTTCGCGAATAGCACCATGGCCAGACACGAGAGAAAGCCGTAGGCCGCGCCAAAACCAAACCAGCCGTCGACACCGAAATAGCCCTTGACGTAGATCAGCGCCTGCGCGAGGACGAGCAGAACCAGCACCGCACTGAAAACCCGCCACAGGAGTTTTATCGTTGCAGGCCGCGCGAGCCAGTGATCTTCTTGTTGTGGCTTGTTCATAATAAATTCTCGATAACCTGGCGTTCGAGTTCGAGCGTAGCGCCGTTAAAAAAGAAAAAGGCAATCGTCAGAAACGCGGTTATAGCCAGCGCCAGCACCGCCGGCCACGGCGCTTCGCCATGGTCGACCGCCGCCGGCTCCTTCTCACGCATAAACCAGGCCATGTAGATGATCGGCAGGAAGTAAGCCGCGTTCAACGCGGTGCTCAGAATAATTGTCGCGACGGCAACATAGTTATTGGCCTGGAATGCTCCCGCCAGTATGTACCACTTCGAAACGAACCCCCCGGTCGGCGGCACACCGATCATACTCAGCGCCCCGATCGTGAATGCTGTCATCGTGACTGGCATGCGCAGACCAATGCCGCGAAGCTGGTGAACCTCGGTTTTGCCGGCCGCCACATAGATTGCGCCGGCCGCGAAGAACAGTGTGATCTTGCCAAATGCATGCGCCACCATGTGAATGGCCGCACCGATCTCCGCCAACGGTTTGAGCACCGCCGCCGCCATGACGACATACGACAACTGTGCGATCGTCGAGTACGCGAGCAGGCGCTTCAGATTTTGCTGCCGCAACGCCACCACGCTCGCCGCGATGATCGTGAACGCGGCCGCGTACAGCAGCCACCCGCTGCTGGGTTCGGCGAACAGGAAATCGACACCGAAAATATAGACGATGACTTTCGTCACCGTAAACACGCCCGCCTTGACGACGGCGACTGCATGCAGCAGCGCGCTGACCGGCGTAGGCGCCACCATTGCTGCCGGTAACCAGCGATGCATCGGCATCACCGCGGCCTTGCCGATACCGAACACGAACAACCCGAGCAACAACCCGACCGCGGGCCCGTCCATTTTGCCGGTCAGAATTCCTCCGGGAATGAAGTCACCGGTGCCGGCCACCGCATAGGTCCAAATGATTGCCGGCAGGAACAGTCCGATCGACGTGGTCAGCAGGATGCCGAGATAGACCCGCGCCGATCGCACCGTCGCCGCGTCCCCCTTGTGCGCAACAAGCGGGTACGTGGAGAGCGTCAGCACCTCGTAGAAAAGAAACAACGTGAACAGGTTTCCGGCGAAGGCAACGCCGATCGTCGCCGCGAGAGAGACAGCGAACATCACATAGAACCGGGTCTGATTGCGTTCGTTGTTGCCCCGCATGTAGCCGATCGAGTAAAGCGAGTTAATGATCCACAGACCCGAAGCCAGCGCTGCGAACAGCATACCCAGTGGTTCCACAATGAATCCGATTTCCACGCCCGGCAGCAATTCGGTAATGCGGACGGCGGGCCGCTCTCCCGCCATCACGGCCGGCAGCAGGCTCCATACCGTCACCGCAAGCCCGCCGGCGGTTGCGAGCGTCACCGTTTCGCGCAGATTGGCGCTAAAGCGGCCGGCGAGCGCAATCGCGACAGCGCCGGCAAGCGGCAGCAGCAACGCCAGCAGAATCGTCGACTCAGGGCTCACGGCAGATGCCTCAGCAGTTCGGCGGCCGCGTCACTCGCAAGATGCAAAGGCAATGCCGGCACCAGGCCAAAGTAGATGTTGGCGAGCGCGGCGAGCCAGGTCACGGCGATCATCAGCGGAGACACAGCGATTGCGGAAGCGCTGTCGTCCTCCGCCGTTGAGAAACATGCCACTTCGACAATGCGCCAGATATAGACAACCGCCATCAGCGAACTGATCAGGATCACGGCCACGAGCACCACGCCTGCCGGCCCGAGCTCCATGGCCGCCATGATCAAATACCACTTGCTGACGAAACCGGCCGTCCCCGGGATGCCGATCAGGCTGAGCCCGGCGACCAGGAACGCGGCAAACGTCCATGGCATGCGGCGGGCTATGCCCCTGAGATCGTTGAGGCGGAGGCCCGCCGCGACCATCGCGAATGACGCAACGGCGAGGAACAATGTGCCTTTCGCAAGGGCATGATTGAAGATATGCAGGATGCCCGCGGTGAGTCCGGAGATCGACACGAGGCTCGCACCGAGCATCATGTAACCAATCTGCGAGACCGAAGAAAATGCCAACAGTCGCTTGACGTTGTTCTCAAACATCGCGACCGCCGAGCCGACGAGAATACCAAGTACCGCCAGTGGCATCAGGTAGATGGCAAACTGCAGGTCGTGTCCTTCGAGGTTGCCCTGAAAGACGAAAAAATCGAAGCGCAGCAGGATATAAAGCGACACCTTGGTCGAACAGGCCGCGAGAAACGCAGTAGCCATGTGCGGTGAATAGGTGTAAGCATTGGGCATCCAGACATGCAATGGAAAGATCGCCGCTTTCAGCGCCAGGCCGACCGTGATGAAACCGGCGGCGGCAAGGATCGGGGTCAGATCGCCGACTGCGTGGATACGCAATTCCATATCAGCCAGGTTCAGCGTCCCGGTCATCATGTAGATCAGGCCGACGCCAATCAGGTAGAACGTTGCCCCGATCGTACCCATGACGAGGTACTTGAACACGGACGGCAAAGCGCGCCGGTCCGGGCCGCCGGCGATCAGCACATAGCTTGCCAGCGACGAGATTTCCATGAATACAAAAATGTTGAAGGCGTCCGCCGCTACCACGATGCCGGACAATCCGGCCAACGCCAGCAGCCACGCGGCAAAGAAATAGGGCTGACGCTCTGCCTCGATCTGGGCATCGAGACTCTGCCGGCCGCCGATCAGTACAAGCGCCGAAGCCCCTGTCGTCACCAGAAGTAACAGGGCGCTCAGGGCATCGACGCGAAGCTCTATCCCGTACGGCGCCGGCCATGAGCCGACCAGGTAGCCGACCGGGCCGGCAGCGAAAACCCGCAGCGTAAGCTCGATCGCGATAACGAAAGCGAGCACGCTCGCGGCGGTGCTGGCCGCCCACGCAAGTCCACGCGGCCGCAACAGAACCACGAGAGGCGCCACGAGTAACGGCACTACAACCTGAAGTGCCGGGAGATGCTGAGCGAGTCCGTTCACCGCCGGTCGATCTCCTGGATTTCATCCTCCTCGATCGAGCCGTATTCCTCCTTGATACGCACGACGATCCCGAGGCCGAGTGCGAGCGTCGAGATACCGACGACGATGGCGGTCAGGATCAGCACCTGCGGCAGCGGATTCGAGAAGATCGCGTCTGGCGCACCGGAGAAAATTGGCGCCGTTCCGCCATCGACCTTGCTCATCGTTATGTAGAGCAGGAACACCGCCGCCTGGAACAGCGACAGACCAATCAGCTTCTTGATCAGGTTGAGCTTCGCGATCACCGCATAAAAGCCCGTCATCAACAGGATCGCGAACACCCAGTAATGATAGAGACCTAAGAGTTCCATGGCCTAGCGACCGCGCGCCGCGAAGGCATGGAAGATACTCAGCAGCACCCCGGTTACAGTGATGCCGACCCCGATCTCGATCAACAGTATGCCGAGGTGCTGGCCCTGGACGGGATCGGACGCGAGCGGAGAATAGTCGAGAAAATTACCGCCCAGCAAAATCCCGGCGACACCCACCGCGCCGTAGATCAGCGGGCCGGCTGCCATCAGCCCCAGCAGCCAGCGCTGCGGCAGCACCGCCAGCGCGCGCTGCTCGCCCTCAACCAGTGCCAACAATATGATGGCCGCGGTCACGATCGCACCGGCCTGGAAGCCGCCGCCGGGTCCGTACTCGCCGTGGAACTGCACATACAGCCCGAACAACAGGATGAAGGGGATCAGAAAACGGCCGACCAGCCGTGGGATGAGGTAGTGGCGCAGGCCTTCGCTGTTCTTCTCCCGCGGCAGTCTGCCAGGCGCAACACCGCCGCCGAGCAAAAAAAGTACGCCGATACCTGCGGTGAACACGACAAACACCTCGCCGAGCGTATCGTAGCCGCGAAAGCTGCCGAGAACGGCCGTGACCACGTTGGGAATATCAATGTAGGTTGGCGTGTTTTCCAGATACCAGGGCGCGACGTGAGTGTGTACCGGGGCCAGCGGATCACCGAATCGCGGTTTATCGAAGGTCGCATAAATGAGGACCAGCGCCGCCGCCGCAACCACCGTGAACGACAACACTCGCCGCGATGACTTGGAGCGCTCGCGCTCCGAGGTCAGCGCGAGAGCACCGAGAAACAGCACGGTGGAAATGCCCGCCCCCACCGCGGCCTCGGTCAGCGCGACGTCAGCAGCATCGAGGATGAAAAAGTTCGCCGCAATCAGCAGGCTCGCTATTCCCATCAGCATCACCGCGACAAACAGGTTGTCGGTGCGCACGATCGCGATTGCGGTAATCACCAGCAGCGTCAGCAGGAAAATGCCGAACATGACAATCACTGCGATTCTCCCCGGTCGTGCCGTTGTTCGGACAGCGGTCGTGTCCCCGCGAGCAGCGCGGCACTTGCCAGCGCATTGGACGAGGTCGGACTGGTGAGCAGCAGGAAGAGCAAAATCGTGATCAGCTTGATCGTTGCCAGCGACCAGCCCGCCTGCAACATGATGCCGCCCAGCACCATGATTGCTCCCATGCTGTCGGTGACGCTCGCGGCATGCATGCGGGTGTAGAGATCGGGCATCCGCAACGCCCCGATGCCACCAATCAACACACTGATGCCGCCCAGCGTCAACAGCACCCAGCTAAGGATGTCGAGCAGCATCGTCATTCGCCTCGCGCCTCCTCGATCTGCTCGGCCCGGCGGCGCAACGAGAGAACCCGGAAAAACTCGAGCACTGCCAGCACGCCGATGAAGTTGATCAACGCATAAGCAAGCGCGAGATCGAGGAAGTCCGGTCGCCCATACAGGAACGCAATCACCGATAGCAGCAATACCGTTTTGGTGCCGAACATATTCATGGCGAGCACACGATCGTAGACCGACGGCCCGAGTACGGCGCGAATCAATGCGAGACCCATCGTGACCAGTGTCGCTATGGTGACAACGTAGTACATGGTCAGCGCCTTCCGAGGGCCGCGACCCGGCGCTGCATCTCGCCGTCTTCCAGGGCGGCCGCACCTTCGGCGGTCAACGCATGGACACGCAGAAGGCCATCGTGCACATCGAGCGTCAATGTTCCCGGCGTCAGGGTAATCGAATTACCCAGAAGCACCTGGTCGACAGGCGAGAGATTGCGCGCATTGATATCGACCAGCGTGGGTTCGACTTCAATACGACGCCGCAGCACAACCCGTGCAACCTGGAGGCTCGAAACAACAATTTCGCGACCAAGCCACAGCCAGAACCCGAGCAGGCGAAAGTCGTAATGGAACGCGAACGTTTCCTTGGTGAAATAGTCCATCCGGCGGACGATGTAGAGCGTGAGCAGGCAGGACAGCACGCCGAGCCCGATCAGCAGTGGCTTGAAGAAACCCGACCACAGCAGCCATGTCACCATGAGTACCAGCGCGAGAAGCAGCATGCGCATGTACGCCGGGCGGGCAGAGTTGCCGCCAGCGCCCTTCGAATCGGCGGCAGGGGTCTCAGCGCTCATTCGTCGCCGGCTTCGCAGGGATATTCGCTGCGCAGCGTCTGGTAGACGACATCGCGGGCGAGTTCGCGACCGGCAAAACTGTCAATCTCCAACAGATCGGCGACGACGGCCCTGACCACATCGGCGAGCGGAACCGGCTCGCCGAGGCAAAACTCCGCGTAATAGGACGATCCGTAGCGGGCGACGCGCGAACCGACACGGGTGCGAACGGCGCGCTGCTTGAATGTCTCTTCACCGTCGTATTCGGCCGCCACGTTGTAGGTAACGCGCTCATCGGTCGCAACGGCACCGTCGATAAAGCCCTGGATGTAACGGACGCAGAAAATCCCGTCCGCACCTTCCGGGTCTTCCTCATAGATGACGCAATGATCCCGCAGCTCTTCCGTGGACAACGGTTCGACCGCCACCACGCTGTCCGCAAAAAACGACATCATCAAAATGGCAGCACCGAACCAGGTTGCTTTCTTGATCATTTCCATATTCCCGTTTCCGTTGTGTGCAACTGCTAGACGGCGTTCTGCCCGTCCAGGTCTGCTTTATGAGCCTCGAGCCGCCGCATGCGAGCCGGTGACAGAACGAGTTTGAGCAATTCGCCGACCGTGCAGCGCTCCTCTATCGGGTGCCGCAGGTGGGCGCTAGTATCAATGTAGTAGCTATTACGGCGGCCGTGCTTGACTCTCGTAAGGATACCGGCGTCATCGAGGTGTGTAATCAGCCGCTGCGCGCTGCGTTCCGTGATACCGACACGTTCGGCGACGTCGCGTAACCGCACGCCGGGATTTTCGGCCAGGCACACGAGTACGTGCGCGTAATTACTAAAGAATGTCCACTCAGGATCTTTCACGCGATGGTGCCTGAACATATCTTCGAAGGGCGCAAATCGTACGCGAACGATTACCGGACATCAATAACCGGTAACGTATAACCTGAGTTTTTTGTCGTGCTATAAAAAGCCGGCTGAACAACATTGGCGGACAGGCCGTAGACGAAGCCGTGCAGAGTTTGTCCGGCGCTATAATCGGGCTGCAACACAGGGAGACCCTAACATGAAGCAAATTGCCGCTGCACTCGTGACGCTGCTCGTTACCGGCATTGCGTTTGCCGATCAGAGCATCCCCGACAAATACCCCGACTCAGTGTTGTACGACGCACCGCGCGAGGTTATTCCGGGCGTCTGGTCAGCCATCGGCGCCACGGCACCCCCTACATATGAAAATTCCGGCCATAACAACAACCTGTCTTTCATCGTCACGCCGGAAGGCGTTGTCGTGGTCAATGCCGGCGCCTGCTACCTGCTGGCCAAGGCGCTGCACGAGGAAATCCGCAAGGTTACCGACCAGCCCGTACGCTACGTGATCCTCGAGAATGGCCAGGGGCATGCCGCACTGGGCTCGAACTACTGGCAGGAACAGGGGGTCCCGGTGATCGCCCATGTCGATGCCGCAGCGGAAATCGAAGAAGGCGCTTACGCGCTGCTGACCAGTATGCAGGGGTACAACCGCGACAAGGCCGAGGGCACGGCAGTAGTGGCGCCCGACATCACCTTCGAGGACAAACATGTAATCGAACTGGGCGGTATGCGGATTGAAGCACTCTACCTCGGACCGGGTCACAGCCCCGGCGATATCCAGGTGTGGCTGCCACAGCGAAGGCTGGTGATCTCTGGCGATATGGCGTTCCACCAGCGCCTGCTGCCGATCTTCAGCAATACCGATACCAGGGCCTGGCTCGAGACCTACGAGAGTTTCCTGGCGCTGCAGCCGCAAGTCGTGATCCCGGGGCACGGTGTGCCAACGAACATCGATGAAGTCACGAAGTACACCAAGGACTACCTGGTCTTCCTGCGTGGCGAGGTGCAGAAGCTGCTCGACGAGGGCGGCACACTGGACGAGGCATACAAGATCGACCAGTCGGCCTACGCGAATCTCGACACGTTCGACGAATTGGCGGCGCGCAACGCCGGCATGGTGTTCGAGGCGATGGAGTTCGAATAGGTTCTGTTTCCACAGTAGCGGGTCGGTAATGCACATCGGAATTTGAGTCGATCGATCGGTTCGCGTCGAGCCAAGTCGAACGCCATCAGCGCGTTCTCCGCTGCGGCCGGGCCTGCTTTCGTGTAGCCGATTGCCGTCATCGTGGAGGCTTCCTTACCTTGCGACCTGCGCCTGCGGGATACAGACAGGCGAATCTCGGCGGTGCCGCCTCAAAGGCCCGGCTGCGCCGGCTCTGACCGGGTATCCGGCGGGCCATCTATCCGGTTGATATCCGTATGCGGAAAAAACTCGGCCCAAACGTGCCAGAACAGACCGGGTTTCAGCGCATCGACGCGCCTGAGGCGGCCCGTGGGCACGTTGCCGAAGAAATCGATGTCCGTCACCGGCTCATGCGTGTCGTTGAACCAGACTCCGAGACTTTCGAAGCGCGGCGCCAAGGCCAGCGCGTCGAGGCGACCGGAACCCGGCCCGGCTGCAGCAGGGAGGCGACTGGTGACGCGTCGCGAGGTTCGTTACAGTCCATCTGTCATTGCTATCGTCAGCCAACACTATTCATCAGGATTCCGACATGAGATCAATATTTGCCGCCTTCGTGCTGAGCCTGTTTGCCGCAGTCAGCGGGAACGCGCAGGAAAATCTGCCGTTCGAGGTCCAGCCCGTCACCTCGTTTGACGAGCCTTGGGCGCTGGCCTTCCTGCCCGACGGCCGGATGCTGGTCACCGAGAAAAAGGGCCGCCTCTGGATCGTTACCGAGGACGGGGAAAAATCGCCGGTTCGCGGCGTCCCTGACGTCGATTACGGCGGCCAGGGCGGCATGGGCGACGTGGCACTGCACCCGGACTACAACCAGAACGGCCTGGTTTACCTGAGTTACGCGGAAGCGGGCCCTGCCAATACCCGCGGTGCCGCGGTCGCGCGCGGCAAACTCGAAATCGGCGAACGAAGCTCGTCGCTGACCGGCGTCGAGGTCGTCTGGCGCCAGTACCCGAAGGTGCTCGGGCGTGGCCATTACGGTCACCGCATAATTTTCGACGACGCAGGCTTCCTGTGGATCTCGTCCGGCGACCGGCAGAAATTCACCCCGGCACAGGACATGCAGTCGACCATCGGCAAGATCGTCCGGCTGAACGACGACGGCTCGATTCCGGCCGACAACCCGTTCGTCGATTACCGCAGCGTCGATCCGCTGGTGGACGACGATGCCGTCTACGGCGAGATCTGGTCGCTTGGGCACCGCAATCCCCTGGGTCTCGCAATCGACGCCGACGGCCGCCTGTGGGAGATCGAGATGGGACCGGCCCACGGCGATGAGCTGAACCTGATCCGGCGCGGCGCCAATTACGGCTACCCCGAGGTCAGTGAAGGCGATCACTACGACGGCCGCGAGATTCCCGATCACGCGACCCGGCCCGAATTTGCCGCGCCGGCAGTTGCCTGGGTGCCGGCGATCTCACCGGGCGACCTGATGTTCTACAACGGCGACCTGTTCGCGGACTGGAAAGGCGACGCCTTCGCGGCGGCACTTGGCGCGCAGTCGATCGTTCGAATCGAGATCGACGGCGAGACCGCACGTGAAGCGGAGCGGTACGCCATGGGAGCGCGCATTCGCAGCATTGTCGAGAGCCCCGACGGCGCGCTCTGGGTGCTCGAGGACGAGCGCGGCAGCAGCGAGGGACGCCTGTTGAAACTGACGCCACGAAAATAATCGCGCCCGGGGCGGCGAACCCGCCCCGGCGGCCGGGTGCCGATAGCGCGAACGTCATAGAGCCCCGGCTCGGCGGATGCATCGCGCTAACCGCCCGATGTCGTGGCGGGCAACCGGCGAGGCGAGAGAAGTTGTCGATTGCCGTTGCACCGTCACGTCGCGCTCGGCAGCGGCAGGCGCCAACGCATTCATTGCCGAGATAGGGAGGTTGGCGTTAGGCTTCGCCGAGTCCGACATTCTTTCGATTCGCGCCCGCAGGGAGAGCGTCTTTTTTCGTGAGCTCGTCATCCACGTTTCACCGGCTCTGGCCGACGCTGCTTATGGAGGCGGACATTCCCGGGCACGAGCCCGCGAACGCCGCTCTGGCGCAGTTGATCGAATCGCTAGAGCAGGACAACAATGATCTGACCACCGACTATCTGGACGACAATTTTCTCGCGCAACAGCACCCGGCCGCGCAGTGGCTGCATACCTGCGTCAACAAGACCGTGTTTGACTATTTCGATCACCTCGACATGGGCTACCCGATCAACTGGAGCCTGCACGGCTGGTCCAACGTCAATCGCATCGGCGACTATCACGATCCCCACAATCACCCGCATGCCTACCTGAGCGGAACCTACTACGTGAGCGTGCCGGACGGGCCACCAGCCATCGGCAGCCGCAAGGACGTCCGCTCCGGCTGCATCGGTTTTTACGATCCGCGTGGCGCGGCCAATATGACCGCGATCCGCCGCGACCCGAACATCGAGGCGGAGTTCACGGTGCGGCCGAGAGATGGTCTGATTCTGCTGTGGCCGGCGTTCCTGCAGCACTTCGTCCATCCCAACCTGTGCGAGGAACCGCGCGTCAGCGTCTCGTTCAACGTGATGCTCAAATGGTCGGACGAGTACCTGCCGGATCAGGTGTGATGAACTGGCGGCTGACGAATGCAACCCGCGTGGCGCACTGAACTGCAGGGCCGGCCCCGCACAGTAATGGCGATTGCAAAGAAGTTGATCGTTATCGCAACGAGCCGCCGCCAATAGCCAAATTATATGGTTACCTCCGGCACCCAGACTCTCCATAGCCAAATTATATGGTTACCTCCGGCACCCAGACTCTCCTGGCACCCAGACTCTCCCGACTCTCCTGATTCTCAATCTCGATTGCCGCGGCACAGATTGTCGTCGCGATGTACCGCTGCCGATCGCTAAGTTTTACGGCGACATCCGATACCCTGACTCCGACCGCAAAAAAACCCCGCTCAAGGCGGGGTTCCGTTTTCTTTTTTTGCGGTGGGTTCAGACTTGTTTTTTGCGTCTCGCCACCGCCATACCGAAAAGGCCGAACCCGAGGATTGCAAGCGTGCCGTGCTCAGGTATGGAGACATTCTCAAGCTCGAATAATGTGTATGCGGTGTAGAAATCGGGCTCCAACTCAGCGAAATCAAACGCATTGTCTGTGCTGTAACCGGCCAGGCGCCAGTCCGTCGAGCCTGAATCGTTGATGCTTATCTCTCCGAAATTTCTCGCACCGTCATTTAGATCCGGGATAAAAAAGCGCGACTGCGTTGATCCCTGGCCCACGACACCGAAGATGACGCCGTCGAAAGCGGCATTGATCGCGTTCTGCGCGGCATCTGAACCGTCAGCATCGCCGAGGAAAAAAGGATCGTTGTCAGCATAAACTGCATTGTAGCTTGAACCGGTTACAAAGCTCACGGTTAAGACCATGCCCGCAACTTCCAGGCCAGTGATGCCTGTTGCACACAGGTTTGCAGTATCGGCACAGGTTGCCGTCTGTACTACTGGCACCGCCATCGCGGGTAAAGGTGAAAGGAGCACAACGAGCATGCCCAGAATGTTCGTTTTTGTTTTTGTCATTGTTATCTCCCTAACCTGGCTTTTTTGCCATTCAACAGAGAGATGCAAGAACTGAACCGAGTGTCGAACTGAACGTTTTCTGTAGCTTGACTGCGCAACAGATTGGCGCAAAAACATTATGTAAAATTTCCTGACGCTATTTCGGCAACAGTGACGAGCTCGAAACAAGTCCTCCAAAACACCCAATAAACAACAAAGGCGCTCGCTACACACGATTTCATTGACGGTTGCCGTCACGACGAACAACACGATCGCGGCCAGTGCCGGGATAATGACAAAATCCGGTGCGCGGAGCCCGGGTGTGGCAGTTTCGGTTGTAGCAGCCGGCATGGTAGGGACGATGCCTGCGGACGTAATGCCGTAGGCCCAGCCACAGATGACGGCCATCGTGCGGAGCGAATTGGCCGAACCCGGGAATCACGCTCACCTTTCCTCAAGCAACGTCGATTGCTCCTTGTGCCCGGACCATTTCGGCAATCCGTCGATTACGTCGAAGACGCGCATGCGATAGAAGATATGGCAGGTCGGGCGGAAAGCGTCGGGCACGCGGCGTGGCTCGCCGAAGTCGAACAGCGTCGGGAACGCGAGCCACATGTTCCTTCCCTCATCCGCAATCAGGGTGCCACACAACGCACAACTCACCTTGCAGGGCAGTGACCGTTCGTAGCGATTGCGTGCACTGTCGAAAAAGCGCAGGTTTTTAATGCCCGCAGTGAATCGAACGTCACATTTGTGGAAGATCGCCGCCCACTGCATGGGGGCGCCATGCAACGTCTGGCAGTCGCGACAGTGACAGACCTTGGCGTCGACCGGATCGGCACAAACCTCGTACGCGACGGCACCGCAGTGGCATCCGGCGCAGTAACGGGGAATGAAGCCACGGTCGTCGGGCGAAGCGTAGTCCGGACCCATTTGTTCCATGTGCACTGGAGGCCGTTTCCGGCGCACCCCTGTTCCATCGAGCAACACGCCAATCCTAGCCAAAATACACATCGCCGGGAACGGGCGACACCCGACGCAAGCGAGGCAACCACCGCGACGGAAAAACGCGCAGAGGTTACGAGTCCGGCATATCGAATGGCCGAGCGTCCGAGAGTTTGTAGATTTCGACTTCGGATCCCCGTCTGATCATTCGTTTGTCCAGCGTCGGGAAATCCGCCACCTCAAAATCCAGATTCTCGCCGCCCATCATGTAAACCAGGTCCTCTTCATGCGGGTTGCGCAGATTGTGCGGCACTGACGGCGTCGGGAATGCAACGAAGTCCCCCGGCCCCAACTCGTATTCGTTGCCGTCGATCAGTGCAATGCCGCGGCCCGCCAGAATATAGATCCACTCCTCCTCGCGGTGGTGGAGGTGATAGGCGAACGACTCTTTTCCGGCAGGGATTCGCACCAGGCTCACCCCGGTACGCTTTAGCCCTGCCAGGCTACTCAAATGCGTTCCCGTTATCTCCGACTGCGGATTCCAGGGATGCGAAAAGGTATTTTCGCCCGCCCTGATCGTGTCACGGCGCAGGATGTGCGGGTAGGATTGTTCGTCGACCATGACTGGTTCCTGATGATGGTTTGCGTTGAGTCAGGATCAGGGTAAACGGAATGGGGTCAGGGAGAAAACTGGCCGCGGTGAACGGAATGTCGTGTCGCTAACGGATAATGTCGGCTTGCGACCGGAAGTGTCGGCTTAATTCAGGGCTCAACGATCAATCGGGCGCTTTGGATTCAATGTACCCCATTGCCGCGTCCAGCATGACGTCCGTCGCGCCGCGAATCCGGGGCGACGGCAGCGCTACATCCGGGGTAACCGGATGCGCTTTGTCATTCCCGCTCGGACGCACGATAAGTGCCTTGGGGTACGCAACGACAATTCCGGTCTCCGGCAGCGTGAACCGTTCCATCGCGCCGTAGGTCGTCGCCATATCGACGGTCTGCTCGCCCATGATCACGCCGAAGTCATAGTCCTGAAGTAACGCCGCTGTTGTGACCGCGTTGGAAAAGGAATACCTGTTAACAAGAACGTAGACCTCACCCTCATACCGTGGCTGCGGGCGCGGCTCGATCTCGGGGATCGGGAACTGCACGGTCTCGCCGTTTTCCGTAGCCGCGTAGAGACGCGCGTACAGGTGCGACGTCGAGCCGGAGTCGTTCGGACTGGCGTCGAGGCGAGCCTGGTTGGCCGCGGTGGACTGCGGACTCACCCGGACCCTGAAATCGGACGAAAACCGGAATGGCCGATCGGCGAACCAGGCAATAATGGGGTCGCTGAAGGAATTGTCGCCGCCGGGATTGTCGCGAAGGTCGAGAACGAGCTGCGCCGCCTGATTCCCGATGAAAGTCTCGAACGCCGAATCGACGAATTCCACGAATTCGGTATTGTCCCAGGTGTTCGCGTCCGGATTTGTGTTGGAAAAAGGACCCGGGCGCAAATAGGCAACGGTTTTCGTCAACATCCGCGCATCGCGACCGGCTAACGAGAACGGCTTGTCCGCGTCGTCGGAATCCAGTTCCGTATCCGCCGCCGCCGATATCTCGTATGTCCCACTCGATCCGTCGACGTGCTCGACCGTTACGGCGTACGCGTCGGCCGCACCCAGCTCCAGCCAGACCACGAGAGGCATATAGGTTTCCATAAGGACGTATGCAAACTCGGGCGTCTCGGCCGAGAGATGTGCGATCAGGCGCGGTAACAGGATCGATATCGGTACGCCGTCAATGGCGCGGATACTGTCGCCCCGCTGTATCTCGGCCACGCCGCTGAAATTCCCGGTGACTATCAGTTGATCCTCTTCCACCGCAATCCCGAGCGGGAACCCGGCACCGCCCGCAGCACGGTATGCACGATAGCCGGAATAGTCGGATTCAATCCGCGTGTGGGCCTGATGCGCCAGGGCAACAAACTCCTGGAACGCCATCTCCACATCGAAACGGGTCATCTGTTTGACGAAGCCGTCGCGAGATTCCCTGTAGCGGCTCTCGAAGTCGCTGCGCGGCGCAAACGCGAACAGGTCATAATTTGCCGATTGCAGGCCCTCGTACAAGTATTCGAAATCCGCCTGGATTTGCTCGGGCGTGAAAGTCGGCGGTGTGTTGTCCGGTGCAGACTCCTGCGCCATGGCCGGCAGGGATAATCCTGCGAGCACACAGGTAAAGAGCATTCTAAGCATCATTACAGTGCGTCCGTTGAGTTGTCGTTGCCTGGTCAGCAGCAAATGTCGGCGGCCGCCCGGGGTTGGTAACGGCCGCGTCCAACTCACTCGTTAACACACCGTACCGTGATGAGACCAGGAGCTGAGCCAATTCGGGCCGATCTCTGATGATCAGGTCTTAAGACCTGATCCGGCTCAGTAGCCATCAACGGGTAATGTGTGCCGCAAACAATTATTTTGGCCAGTCAGGCAATCAGCCTTTCAGCTTCGTTTCCAGGTGATCCATGAGCTCACCCATCTGGTCGCTCGGACTGAACTCGATTGCCTCGTAGTCCTCGTCCACCCTGACCGTGTGGCCCGGCGGCCAGTAGTAAACGTCGCCAGCATTTACCGTCTCTTCAGTGCCGTCTGCATAGGTCACATGGATCGAGCCCTTGACCACGGTACCCCAGTGCGGGCACTGGCATAGATTGTCCGGCAATCCCTGGAGCAGCGGCGCGGCGTCCGCACCGGCGGGAAACCGGACCCGAGCAACGTTGGTGTGCCCCCAATCCACGCCCTGAAAACAGACCCCGCCAGCTTCGAGACGAGTCGGTAGTTCTTTGATTGCTTTTTTCATCAGCGTTCCCCTCTTGATTTTGAGGCGGGATGCCCGCCGGTACGGTATTTCTACAGCTCGCGCCTGGCACAAACAAGTGGAAGTCAGGCCAAAACGACGCGCCACTGTCTCAACGATCGATTTGGTTGCGCATGACCTTTGCGATGGTTGAGAGCCGCCGTCCGGAACACGCGTCGTCGGCGCATTTCCCTCGCAAAGCGCGGCATTGCGCAACGGCGGCTTGTCACAACGACTTCAGCTCAAGTGCTAAAATCCTCCCAACCATATCAGGGCGCCGTGGCAGGGATGGCCGCCGACCTCTCGAACGCCAATTTCTTGCGTTGGCCTTCGGCAGGCGTAAGACTTACGCCAGGTATGCTACATGCGTGTCTGAAATTCAGGCTTCGGTGTTTCTATCGGCCGGGAGCATTTAGAATCACGGGGCCGGAAGCCCGGGGCAGAACGTTAACAGGGCCCAGGGCTAGAAAGCGTTTCGCGGCCGACAATAAGAGCGGGATTTGGCAGAACCAGAATCCAGAAAACCGGGAAAAACCCGCGCGGGCCCTGCGGTTTTTGTTATTCGCGCCGCCACTTGAGGCGCGAGCCGAGCGCAACTGTAAAGAAACAGGCGACAAAAGCCACATTATCCGACCGGTTTAAGATCAGCGCGGATTTCGCGCGGCAACTATCGGCCAAATGCGGACCGCTCACGGAAGAACAACCACCGTCGATATAGAATCTCCGGACCGGAAGAAAAAGAGCGCGCCAACGTGGATCGTAACCAACTGAAATCCGGAGCATGTATTGACTGACGAGCGCGAGAATAGCAAGCGCAACCTTCGCGAGACTATTGGCAGCCACATGGAGGTGTTTGTCTCGTTGGCCGCGCTCGTAACAGCGGTCGCTGCCGTTGTCATTACGCTCGAACAGACCGAGGTGATGCAGGAGGAAGCGGCGCTCGAACGTACAAACGCCCGTATCAGCGTGATGCCCTCCGTCTGGTTGTCGACTCACATCGGCGATACGGAGGACGACGCCTATTTCAAAATCGTCCTGACCAACAAGGGCCTGGGCCCGGCAGTGATCGAGCGCTTCGACGTGTTTTACAAGGATCAGCCGGTAGACAACTGGGATGACCTTGCCCGACAAATGGCTGCCGACATAGAAAGCGAGAAGTCGTTCGATGGAGACACGCTGGGGAGCTGGCGTTCGCCGGTCAGCCCCGGATTGATGCTGGAAACGGGCGGAACGATGGAGCCGCTCCGGGTCTTCACCAGCACGGACGCCGATGGAATCGGGCTCCTCATGCGCGGCGCACCCGACATGGGTATCAGCGTTTGTTATTGCTCACTCTACCGCGACTGCTACCGGACGGAGTTGTTCCGACGGCCGCAGGAGGTCGAGGTTTGCGAGGCCGCGGAGAAGCCGTTTGTCAGCCACGGATTCTTCAGAAACTAGCGGTCTGACACCGGGTCGGGTTGCTTACGTCAGTTCCTTGCCGGCGCAGGCAGCCATAGGACAACAGGACTGCGGTCAGTGGTATAGGCTCAGCGCAGTGACGGCATTGAGAAAATTCCGCCTGGCAGCCTGGCTGTTTCTGATTGGCACCATTCCCGGTATCGCCCTGGAGCAGCCTGAAGATTCGAAGACCCGGGGTGGGCGACCCAATATCGTGTTGATAGTGGCCGATGACCTGGGGTATACCGACATCGGCGCCTTCGGTGGCGAAATCGACACACCCAACCTCGACCGGTTGGCCGCGGAAGGATTGCGGCTGAGCAACTTTCACGTGCTTCCCACCTGCGCGCCGACCCGCGCTGTACTGTTGACCGGTGTCGACAATCACACAGCGGGGATCGGCTCCCAGGCAATCACTGCCGAACAAGCGGGAAAACCCGGTTACGAGGGCTACCTCAACCGCCGTGTTGCCACGCTGCCGGAGGCCCTCGGAGCCGCTGGCTACCGCACCTACCACACCGGCAAGTGGCACCTGGGAAACGAAGAAAGTCATGGCCCCCACGCACGGGGTTTTGACGAGTCGTTTACCCTGCTGGCAGGCGGCGCGAGCCACTTTGCGGATGCCCAGCCACTGCGGCCGGGTGGGTCGGCCATTTACCGGCGCAACGGTAAGCTGGTCGAAAGCCTGCCGGGTGATTTCTATTCCTCCCGGCACTACACCGACTTGCTACTGGAGTGGATGGAGCGCGACAAGAACAGCGAACGACCGTTTTTCGCCTACCTGGCCTATACCGCGCCACACGACCCACTGCATGCGCCACCGGCCTATATAGAAAAATACCGGGGAAGATACGGCCGGGGTTGGGAGGTACTGAGACAGGAGCGCTTTGATCGCTTGCAGCAAACAGGCCTGATCCCCGCACACCATCAGCTGCCGCCCTGGCCCTCCGTTGTAAAGCGGTGGGACAGCCTCTCTGAGCTTGAGCAGGCAAACAAGGCCCGGGACATGGAAGTCTACGCGGCCATGGTCGATTTCATGGATGAACAGATTGGCCGGGTTTATCAATGGCTCGAAGCAAACGGTGAACTGGACAATACGCTCATCGTCTTTTTCAGCGACAACGGCGCCAACGGTTTCCCCGCCCGCCTCTATCCGGGCCACGACGACGAATACCATGCGCGCTTCGATAACAGCCTCGAGAACAGGGGAGACAGCGGTTCATTTATCGTGATGGGCGCTGGCTGGGCTACCGCGAGTACTGCCGCATACCGGTTGCTCAAAGGGTTTTCGACCGAGGGCGGAATCCGTACACCGGCCATCGTTCGCTTTCCGGGTAGCAACTCACGCGGTGAAATTCACAACGCCTTCGTACACGTAGGCGATCTGATGCCGACTTTTCTGGAACTCGCCAACGCACAGCACCCGGCACGGGAAGACGCCGCGCTGGCCACATTGACAGGTAAATCCATGGTGCCGCTATTCGAGGGCCGGGGTGGCTCGACCTATGAAAACGAGGGCATCGGCTATGAGTTACACGGCACCCGCGCCTATTTAAAGGGAGACTGGAAAGCCCTGCAAATGCCCCTCCCGCTGGGCAGCGGCGATTGGGAGTTATACAACCTCGCTACGGATCCGGCAGAAACCAGGAATCTCGCTGACACCGAACCGGAAACACTGGCCGAACTGGTGGCTGAGCATGAGGCATACGAAAGGGAACAAGGTGTCATCTACAGTTTGCCATCGGTGCTGAAACGATTCGTGCAGGCACAGCAACTGCTGCTCGTGCTGTTCTGGGCCAGTCTTGCCTGCTTCGTATTTGCACTATTGCGCGGCTACAGGAAGTCTGCAATTGCTTCTATTGTCGTTTCCGTGAGTTCATTGCTGCTTGTCTCGTATACAAAATCCGGGCAACTCCTGGCCCTGATGTTCTGAACGCCGGCGTGGCGGCCACACGTGACTAAAACAATGCTGAATGTAGGCTTGCAAATCGGTGGGCCCGGTCGCGCTTGCGAGAACATCGTGCGCCCGCTCGGTCTGACGCCTGTGCAAGCAAGACGCGAGGTTAGACGAGCATGCCAGCCTCAGTAGCAAAGCGGCTCACCCTTCGGGCTACGACGCGTTGCTCCGCAATCTGTCGGCTCACCTTGGCCGCCCCGGTACGAACTCCCGACCTTCTGGTTTGTAGGAGTAACAGGCAAAACGCTACTCAATCAACTCATTAACCCAGATGGCCCGCCCTTGCCTTTTCGACCGTCAGGTGCTGCCGAGGCGCGTCCAGGCTCTACGTTTTCAGCGAGGGGTCGGCCATAAAGACGTTCGCGACGCAAACGAATTCGGTATTCAGGTCGCGCTCGGGCTTTCCCGCAACATGACAACCCCCAGCCAAGCAAACCACACTATCTGACCTAACCCGAAAACATCCGTAAGTACAGCAAATGCCGGGACAACTGTCAGTATTCCGGCTAGACCAACCAGTACACCAAGGTAGTTCAGGACTTTCGGCAGCTTGTCTGATCGTAACGCTGCCCAACTCAGTAATAGAACCCATAAGCCGCCTACAATCTCATTCCCACCGCCCAAGGCTTCTTGCACTGTGCCAATCGCCAACCAGAGCAACACAGCCTGATCCTGGTTTTCGCTGAAGAGACCAACGACAGTGGCATTGCCGATGTTGGCGATCATGCCACTCGCGATGACCAGACCAGCCCAGATCAGGCCGAAGGGGGTCGCCGTCTGCATGATTGCTAAGGAACCATCCTTACAACGCGCGTGCAGCGCTAGCGCCAGGATAACGAGCACCACGCCAAACACCACATAGATGAGGAGGTTTCCTATGTACGCGGCGACTTGATTTTCCGCGAGGAACGCAACCCGCTGAGCGTGTCCTTCATAGCCGGAGGGGTTGAGTACGGTCAGGAACAACCCAAAGCCCGTCACATATTACGCCGCCTCGATCAGGGCGGAAATACCGCCCAGCTTTTGTAGATCACTAATCATCTTTCAGTGAGTCCTTTGGGTCAGTTGCGGCCGGTCATATTTGCAAAGCCTTGACGTCGCCCTCTGGTCGCAAGCCGGCACCGCACAGCGTCGGATTGCGACCACAAGCAGTCGCGAAGCTAACCGCCGTCCCGAATTTCCGCCTCCACAAGAAGTGCAAGCTAGCTCAGGGATTCCTGCCAGCCCAGGCGGCAGTGCTCAGGCGGAATGGCAGACGGCAGCCCCTCCTGAACGACTTCGACCTCGGTGCCGCAGGAGACAGCGCGCAGAACGATCGTCCTCTGCATCTCACCGGGAATGTTCGGGTCATCGAAACTGTCGGTGACTCGAATCAGCTCGTTTGGCTTTAGCTCCCGATATTCGCCGCCAAACGAATGGCTCCTCCCCGTGCCCAGATTGATAAAAGTCATGCGATAGCCACCGCCGACCCTCGCATCCATCTCGTCTACTCGTCCTGTGAATCCATTTAGGGGATACCACTTCGCCAATGCGTCAGGACATATGAGTGCCCTGTAAATCCTCTCGGGCGACGCCCGTAGGATCGTGCACAATCTCGCGGCGTGCTGCGATTCCGTCATGAGTTGTTCTCTACTGCAATGTGGACCGTTTCTTGTCGGGAGTTGTAATGGTAGCCGGATCGACCTGGACGACCGGAGCCCTACCAAAGCGGTCATTGCGTGCCGGGTAATCGCGGAGTTCGCTCCTCGCACCGCGGACCGGCGTCCTCCCGGACTCTACAACTACCTAAATCCCGTATAGAAAAACGCCAGGTGGAGCATACAAAGGTGGGAGGGCCTTACGGTGACGGGAGGCATAAATATAATGATCAAGCGACACTTTATTCCGGTCGCGATCGCCGCATTGCTGCTCTCCGGGTGCCAGGGAATGGGCGGGGGTGCCGGTCGTGAAGAGGTGGCCGGCATCTACTACCTCGTAAAGGTCGATGAATCCTCGGTTCCCGCTTCTGTTTCTCATGATGGAACGCTTCTGCACGTCAGCTCGGGTGTCATCATTATCAGCGAGAATGGTACGTGCTTCAGCAGAACCCGCTTCACCCCGCCTGATGGCGATGAGACGACCCGCGAGGTCTACGCGAAGTATCGGGTTGACGATTCCCGGTTGACAATGCGGTGGGAAGGCGCAGGCACGACCGAGGGCAGGGTAGATGGAGATACCTTCGTGATGGATAACCACGGCACGATCTTCGAATACGCGAAATGAGAAGCCCGGAAGGGCACCTTCGATAACTCTGCAACTGTTAGAGTGATTCTCGTCGGCAGCCCGCGCCGAGCTGCACCATTGTACGAGCCGTTGAGTTATCGCCGGCACCTGTTGCGGCATTTTCCAAAGACCGTTTTGCTGCTGCCGCGATGTGCAGGATGCACAAGTACCGCAACGGCCACGTCGGGCCGATGGCGGTCCATTGGAGATCAATCGAAACAGTCCTGGACTGTCCTGACCCTGCAGCCAGCGGTTCAGGTTTCGCCCTGCGGCCAACATCGACTCCAATGTTCATCGACGACGTCCGAAACAAGGATGACAGCGCTGTCATTCTGCTGTATCTTGATGAGTCAAAACAGGCCAAAAAAAGCGAAGACAGTGAGCGCGGGCGGCGGTTTTTTGGTGCCATGCCCGAGTTGGCGATTTCAACTCCCAATGCTGACCAAGACAATCGACAATCAATTTATCCAACGTGAGGTCGAGGACCTTCTGGGCCGAATGACGTTGGCAGAAAAAGTCGGCCAGATGAACCAGGTCGATGCGGGGGACGGTCACACCGCAGATCTTCTGCGTCATCCGATCAAGGCCGGACAAATCGGTTCCGTGCTGAACGAAGTCGACGTCGAGACCGTCAACGAGCTGCAGCGCATCGCGGTGCACGAGAGCCGCCTGGGAATTCCTCTCCTGATCGGACGCGACGTCATTCATGGCTTCAACACCGTGATGCCCATCCCGCTCGGGCAGGCTGCGACCTGGAACCGGGATGTCGTGCGCGAGGGTGCCCGGGTAGCGGCGCGAGAGGCGGCGACGGGCGGCGTCAACTGGACTTTCGCGCCAATGATCGATATTGCTCGCGATCCGCGGTGGGGGCGCATTGCGGAGAGCCTTGGGGAAGACCCGTACCTGACCAGTGAGTTGGGTGCTGCACTGGTCGCGGGTTTTCAGGGCGATGATCTGACGTCCATCGATTCGATCGCCGCCTGTGCCAAGCACTTTGCCGGTTACGGCGCCGCCGAGAGCGGCCGCGACTATGCGACCACGAACATCCCGGAGAACGAACTGCGTAATGTTCACCTGCGGCCGTTCAGAGCAGCCGTCGACGCCGGCGTAAATACCCTGATGACTTCCTTCAGCGATCTCGACGGGGTGCCTGCAACCGGCAACGATTTCCTGTTGCGACAGGTGCTGCGCGACGAGTGGCGCTTCGACGGCTTCGTGGTCAGTGATTGGGATTCCGTCCGGCAGCTCGCCATTCACGGTTTGACCGAGAACGACAAGGCCTCGGCATTGGCCGCAGCGATCGCCGGTGTGGATATGGAGATGGCCGGTCAGTCATATATTCATCATCTTCCCGAGTTGGTGAATGAAGGTCTCATCGAAATCGCGACGATCGATGCCATGGTCGCGAATATCCTCCGAGTCAAATTCCGGCTCGGATTGTTCGAGAACCCTTTCACCGATCCGTCGGCTCTGCCTGCAAGGGGCAACGACCATGCGCTCGCCACCTCGAGGAAGGCGGCATTGCAAAGTGTGGTGATGCTGAAGAACGAAAACCGCACACTGCCTTTGTCGCCGGATCGACTGAAATCAGTGGCTGTGATCGGACCCCTGGCCGACGCGCCATATGAGCAATTGGGAACGTGGGTTTTCGACTGTGACGTACAACTCAGCGTCACGCCGCTAGAGGCAATTCGGCGCATGGTCGGCGGCGAAACGGATGTCCGTTACGTTCGCGCAATGCAAACCTCGAGAAGCAAGCGAAGTGCGGCATTCGACGAAGCTGCGGCAACCGCGAGCGCCTGCGACGCGGCGATTCTTTTTCTCGGTGAAGAGTCCATCCTGTCCGGTGAGGCGCACTCACGCGCCGACATCAATCTGCCCGGAGATCAGGAGGCACTCGTTCGGCGCGTTCGCGAGGCCGGCCGTCCCGTCATCGCCGTGATCATGGCGGGCAGGCCGCTGACACTGACCAACATATGCGATCAAGTCGACGCGATCCTGTTCGCCTGGCATCCGGGAACGATGGGCGGACCGGCTATCGCGGACCTCTTGTTCGGTATTGAGTCACCCTCCGGCAAACTGCCGGTAACGTTTCCTCGCATGGTCGGCCAGATACCGATTTACTACAACCAGAAGAATACTGGCAAACCGCCTTCGCCGGAGACGATCGTGCACATCGACGACATCGACGAGCAGGCGCCGCAGACGTCGCACGGCATGACATCATTCCATCTCGATGCCGGCTACAAACCGCTATTCGCCTTCGGTCACGGATTGTCGTATGCCCAATTCGAATACCGAAACCTCAGGAAGAGCGCTTCCGAACTGCGGCTCGGGGACATGCTTCGGGTCAGCGCCGAGCTGACGAATAATGGCGATTTTCCAGCTGATGAAGTAGCGCAGCTCTATGTGCGCGATCTGGTCGGAAGCGTTTCGCGACCGGTCAAGGAGCTCAAGGGCTTCAAGCGCTATCACCTGAGCCCCGGTGAAACAATTGTGGTTGACTTCGAGCTACATACGGACGACCTGGCATTCCACGGGCGCGACATGCAGTTGGCGACCGAACCCGGTGAGTTCCACGTGTGGATAGGCGGCAGCTCGGAAACCGAGCTGCAAACCGAGTTCCGCATTGTCGGCGGCGAATAAGCCGCCGCGCCGCGACATGACCGCGAGCACCCTTTTCACTGTGAGAGTCGCCATGACCGTGGCGCTCGGCGGCTTCCTGATGGGATTTGACGCATCGGTAATCTCCGGCGTCGTAGGCTTCATCGAGACCGAATTCGGCCTGACCGAGATACAGCTTGGCTGGTCTGTGGCTTCCCTGACGCTGACCGCGACGCTTGCCATGATGGTGGCGGGACCCCTGAGCGACAGACTGGGCCGGCGACCCGTGCTGAAGATCGCAGCGGCGTTATTCGCCGTGTCGGCCGTTGCCTCCGCGCTGGCACCCAGCTTCATGGTGCTGGTGATCGCTCGGATGATTGGCGGCCTCGGGGTCGGCGCGGCGCTCATCATCGCGCCCATGTACATCGCGGAAATCGCGCCCGCAGAGGTCCGCGGCCGCATGGTCTCCGTCAATCAACTCAATATCGTCATCGGTATATCGGCGGCCTTCTTCTGCAACTACATGATATTGAAGCTCGGACAGTCGGATGCCCCATGGGCCCTGTCACTGCAGTTCGACGAGTGGGGCTGGCGCTGGATGCTCGGCGTCGAAATCCTCCCTGCCCTGCTGTACCTGCTGGCCCTGCTGGCCGTGCCCGAGAGCCCGCGCTGGCTGGCGATGCGAGGTCGCGAAGACGAGGCGCTGCGGATACTGGAACGGGTCAGCGGACCCGAGCGGGCGCGCGCCAATCTGCGCGAGGTCCGCGAAAGCCTGGCGGCCGAGGCCGGCGAGCAGTTGGGCTCCCTCCGCCAGCTCTTTCAACCGGCGATGAAGCTGGTCCTGACGATCGGTATCTCGGTGGCCGTGCTGCAGCAGATTACCGGCATCAACTCGGTGTTCTTCTACGCACCGATGATTTTCGAACAGTCCGGCATCGGCACCGATGCATCGTTCATGCAGGCCATACTCGTCGGCATCACGAACCTGTTGTTCACCATCGTCGCAATGATGTTGATCGACAGGCTCGGCCGCCGGCCGTTGCTTGGCTTCGGCCTCACGGGCATCGCCGTGTGTATGCTGATGTTGTCCTACGGTTTCGGCTCGGCGACGTATCGCCTGAGCGAGGATTCCATCGATACGTTGCCCGCGGAAATCGATCGGCAAGGCCTGCTGCCATTGAAAGACACGATCTTCGAGAGTGACGTTGCGTTTCGCAGCGCGGTGTCCGCTGCTGTCGGAAGGAGCGCATTCAAGCAACATGAATCGGCTTTGATCAGTGCAGCGATCACCGTGAACTCGACCCTCATCCTGGCCGGCATACTCGGGTTCGTGGCCAGCTTTGCCGTGTCGCTCGGTCCGGTGATGTGGGTGCTTTTCTCCGAACTGTTCCCGACTTCGCTGCGTGGCATCGCGATATCCCTCGTGGGCCTGATCAACTCCGCCGTGAGCTTCACGGTGCAACTCGTATTTCCCTGGGAGCTTCAGAACCTGGGCAACGCCGGCACATTCCTGATTTACGGTATTTTCGCCCTGGCCGGTCTGGTCGTCGTTATGCGGCTGTTGCCGGAGACCAAGGGACGCACGCTCGAGGAGCTCGAGCACCTTCTCGTGAGGACCTAAGATGCGCAGATACTGGACTGTCATTTCCACCGTGTTTCGTCATCCCGCCATGCTTGCGACGGCACTTCTTACGTGCCTGCTGACTGCCTGCTCGACAGGCGCCGAGGAGACCGCTACCGCTATCAAGGTAGAAGTCGCACGCACCGCGGACGGCTACCAGCTCGTGAGGGGCGGGAAGCCCTACCGCATAAAGGGAGCCGGGAGGGAGTACGGAGACATGGCTTTGCTCGCGGCCAACGGCGGCAACTCGATTCGCAACTGGACCACGGTAAACGATGTCGAGACGGCGCAGGAGGTACTCGACGCAGCGCATGCCCATGGCCTAACGGTTGCACTCTGCTTGCCGATGGCCTCTGAGCACTGGGGTTTCGATTACGACGACCCAGAGGCGGTGGCCGCGCAGAAAGAGCAGTTCCGCGGGGATGTCCTGAAATACCGCGACCACCCTGCCCTGCTCGTCTGGATCATCGGCAACGAGCTGAATTACGACTACACGAACCCGAAGGTCTACGACGCCGTCAACGACATATCCGAGATGATCCACGAGCTGGATCCGAATCACCCCACCACCACGACCGTGGCCGGTCTCGGCGCCGATGTCCTCGAGGACATCAGCGAGCGCGCAACGGACCTCGATTTCGTCAGTTTCCAGGCTTATGGCCAGTTGTTTCAGTTGCCCGAATTCCTGCAAGAAACCGGATTCGACCAACCGTTCTTCGTCACCGAGTGGGGCGCGATCGGCTGGTGGGAAGTCGGCAAAACGACCTGGGGCGCCCCGATTGAAGCAACGAGCACCGAAAAGGCTCGCACCTACATGAAGGCCTACCGCGAAATGCTCGAGCCGCTTGAGGGCCAGCTGATCGGCTCCTACGTGTTTCTTTGGGGCCAGAAGCAGGAGCGCACACCGACATGGTTCGGCCTGTTTACCGAAGCCGGGGAGGAAACCGAAGCGGTCGATGTCATGCACTACATCTGGAATGGCTCGTGGCCGGAGAACCGTTCGCCCCAGGTCAACTCAATGTCACTGCATGGGCAAAGCGCCGCCCAGAGTGTCACGCTGACAGCAGGCCAGACCTATGTTGCAGCGGTCGACATCGTCGATCCCGACGGAGACGGTTTATCCTACAGATGGGAGTTGAAACCCGAGAGCACGACGACGCAGGTAGGCGGCGCTTTCGAGGAATCGATCGCGAATCTGGATGGTCTGGTTTCCGCAGATTCGACAACGGCACGCATCACAGCGCCGGCCCCGGGGGAATACCGTCTCTTCGTCTATGCCTATGACGGCCAGGGCCACGCGGCGCACGCAAACATCCCGTTCCTGGCGGAGCCCTGACGGAGAGCATTTCAGTCTCATCCGGGGCGCGGTCCCTGGCCGGGCCCGACCTGGCAAACGCCGGTTGCCCCCGTCTGGGGGACTCGGGTCTTTCTGCTTTCGCGTCATAGCGTGGTCGCCGGGCGCTACCGAGCGCGACGGGCCAATCAGCCAATTGGAGACCGCTACGAGTTACCGATGTCGGGGCGTCACTGGCCCAGAATGGTCACCGACGTCGCGAGGTCCCATACGCGTACACCGCTCGATATCCCGACAACGTAATTCGCGAATGCAAGATATCGACGCCACGCACCGCTAACCTCCTCGCCGACGACCCGATGGAGAATCCCTTTTATCGACTTCCTTAAAAGTCGGACGATGAGGAACGAAGTGATTGCGGCGATTAGGAACGTTACGAGTAGCGGGATAAATAAATTCCGCCGGTATCCGGATCAGCCCGCAAATCGCCAACAAAATAACCCACGTCAACGATTGCGCATGACGATGGCGCGCAGCTCCGTCTCTAGCGCCTCGACCGCCTCGGCGCCCACGAGCTCTCCTTTCAGGACACGGTTAAACGCATTTGCAAGTTGCGTAGACACCGCGGGGTAAAACGGAGACATCGGGCGGACACGCAGTCGTGTGGACATCGTTTCCTTACCGAGCGCCGCGACCGGGACACTGGCCAGAATCTCCGGATCTTCGTACAGCGACTCAACGGTGGGCAGCAGGCCGGCTTCCAGTGCCTGTCGTTTCTGCTGTGCCGGCGCAGTAAGGTATCGGATCAGCTCCCAGGCCGCGGCCCGCTCCTTCTTGCCGGCATGCGCGTTTACCATCAGATTCCAGCCACCGAGGCAGCTATATCCGAGCTGCTCCGCCGATGCTCCGGGCAGCGCGCTGACACCAACCTTGCCGTTCGACAGTTCCGAATCCTGCAACATCCCCTGGACGTAGGGCCAGCTGCGCAGAAAGACGGCGTCGCCGGCGAGGAAAACATCGAGCGCCTCCTTCTCGCGGAAGGTCGTGACCGCCGCGGGTGCCACGCCTTCGGTGATCAGGCGCCGCGCCATATCGAGCCCCGCAGCGGCCTCTTCGCTATTGATGATGACCGCGTCCGTCTCTTCCAGAGTGCCGCGAAGCACGCTGGTGACCCAGAGCTTCCCCTCCACGACCTCGCCGCCGGCGCTCCAGATGTATTCCACGGCGTTCGCGGTGCCGCCCTCGTACTCGGCACCCTGGAAGACGAGGCCGTGCCTGATTTGGGCGTCTCTCATGACCTGGCGCGCCATCCGGGCAAGCTCGTCCCACGTCTGTGGCGGGGCGTTGAATCCGCTAGCGGCGAGGAGGTCCTTGCGGTAGAACAGGACGCCGACGTCGGTGTACCAGGGCGCCCCCCAGATCCGCAACCGGTGGGTCGCCGATTCGAGCGCCGGTGCGAGAAACGTGGCGCGATCGTGGGCGTCGTAGAACCTTCTTGTCAGGTCCTCCACCCAGCCGTTGTGCGCGAACTCCGCGGTCCAGATCACGTCGCTGGCAAAGACGTGAGGTGCCTCGGCCTCCGCAGCGAAGTCGGCAACGAGCTGGTCATGATGGGTGTTGTTGTCGCGATCCATTTCCCGCCAGCTCACCTCGATCCGTCCGGTGTGCTCGGCATTGAAACTCTCGACGATGCGCCGGACGGTTCCCGTCTCGTCCGGCCCAGAGGCAAAAACGATCTGCGTCGCACCATCCTGCGCCGAAGCAGGCGTGGCGAAAGCCGACAGCGCGGCAGCCAGGACGAGCACCGCAAAGAACCCCTTCCACCGGCACAATGCAGAGCCCGGACCCTCGAGTTTCCCGGCGCCGTGCCGATCGGCCGATCCCCGTATCGTTCCGATGACTTCATACATTTGATTTCCTCCGGTACCAGCGAATAGCGATGCGACTCCCAACTCAGCGTACGAAGCGGATGCTGTCCAAATAGACGGTGACGGACGACCCGCGCCGCCCGGTGAGCGTCACCACGAAGCCTGTCTTGATGCTCGACAGGTCGACCCTTTTCAGGGGCACTTCGTAGCGCTGCCACTCCCGTTTCAGGACAATGCCCTCGGCTTTTTTCTTACCCGAATCGGGGTGTGCCTTGTCCTCGCCGAGCAACCCGACGCCGACGTCGATCCTTTCGCCGCCGTATTGCCCCCGCGCCCATAGCTCCAGCCGTGTGGCGCCGGTGAGGTCGAAACCACCCTCCTGGTCTCCCCAGTTGTTGGCCGGGTGCTGCCAGGCCACGCTCACCCAGCCACCCTCGCCTTCATAGCGCATCTTGATGCAGGCTGCGCCTTCGTGCGGATTCTCGGCGTGATCGCCGTCCAGCGTCAGCGCGTCGATCGCGCCCATCCAACCGGATGGGACCCAGCGCATACCCTCGAAACTATCCCTGTAAACGTATAGTGGCAGAGGTGTGCGCCGCTCGCCTTTCACCAGTAGAGGTACATTGGCCGTGGCCGCATTGCCTGCCTCATCATAAGCGTACAGGAAGAGCCGATAGGGACCGGGCTGCTCGGGCATGCGCACTCGCGCACCATCGGCGTCACCTTCGATGATCGCGCCCTCCATGTCGGGCAACATTGGACGGAAGTCGCCGCCAGTCGTGTACTCACCGGACTCGGGACGTAACGCCCATCGCGCGCGGACCGCACCGCCCTCCGGATCGGCGATGACAGCAAGAGCCTGCACCTCGTCACCCGGATCGACTCGCGTCGGACCCTTGACCAGCAACGGCTCGACCGTGGGCGCGAGGTCCTCCGGCGGGCGGCCGGACCAGAGCTCGGTCATCACGTCGACCGATCCCAGCCGGGCGCCATCCGGCAACAACATGCCGAACCAGGTCGCGCTGGCCTCCATCTTGTAGCCCCAGGTAAACGCATAAGAACCGAGGGCGAGACCCGGGGCGCCCACGACACTCTGTTCGTAGGCTTTTCTGTAGAAGGCGGCCTTCTCGGTACTCGCAGGTTCCAAGGGGGCGCCCCAGTCGGTTTTCGGCACCTCCCAGGACCCCGGCGGCCCGAACTCGGTGATGATGTAGGGCTTCTTCCCACCGGCGGCGCGGTAGCGCTCGGCCAGCGACGGCGCGCCGCCGTAGCTGTTGATCCCGTGTATGTCGATCGCCGGGCATAGCTCGTTCAGACTGGCGATCCGACCGCCTCCGATCTCCGCCGTTACCGTCATCGTCGGATGATCGGGGTCGAGTTCCTTGATCATGGCGGCGATGTCATTCACCGCGGCCCAGATCGCCGGGTTGTCACCCGACCCGAAGCCTTCCATCTCGTTGCCGACGCCCCACATGAGCACCGCCGGGTGATCCTTGTACCGGAGCACGGTCTGACGGGCGCGCTCAAATTGCTCCCTGACCTGGTCCTCGTCCTCGTAGTCGAACCCGTGACGCTCATGGCCGAGCCAGATGCCGACGGTGACGGACAGCCCGTACGCGTGCGCCGCGTCGAGCCTGGCGTCGATGTCGTCGGCGCCCCAGGTGCGCAACGAATTTGCGCCAGCCGCCGCCAACGCTTCCGGCGATCCGTCGCCCCCTGCGCCGCGGATGAAATAGGGCTCTCCGCCGCGCAGGAGCTGCCAGCCCGCCGGGCTCTTCTTCAGTTCGACACCTGCCGCCTCGGCCGGGACGGCGGCGAACATCAAGGCCGAGCCGATGATGGCAAGTAACGCACGGGCCGCCACCTGCACACAGCGGATTTCAGCCGACTTGCCGGCGCGGCTCGCTAGAACGAGCACACCGAAACGACACCGTCGTTGTAAAGGGGCGGGTTCGCGGGCGTGTAGCAGTATTGCCATTCGGACATTAGCGATAGCGCCAGCAGCGGATCACCCGGGACGAGCCGCTGCCACCCCGTGGCCTCGGTCCTGTACAGGTTGTCCGCCGTTCGTTCGTTAAGGGGCACGGCGAATGGCACGGGCTCGCCACCAGGATCCACGTTGGCGCAGCACTCGAAGACAGTCGCCGAACCGAAGAAGTTGTCCAGGACCGAGCGGTACGCGCGCAGCGCCTGGTTCTGTATGACGGGGTCTTCGTTGTAGTTGAACACCTCGTGCAAAGCCAACGCGGTGTAGTACTGATTTTCCCCCGATTGCCTTCGTGCCAACGCAGTCGACCAGAGATAGAACCTCGCCTTGGCGCCGGTACGTCCCGCCGGGATCTGATTGGCCAGGTCGAACTTGGTCTCGGCGTTCGCGTTGTTAACGTCGAACTCCCTGACCGCGACGTTGCGATACGGGTTCTCCGAGTCATTCAGGACACACGACTCCGAGTTAATACCGACATCCTCACAATTGAGGTTCAGGAATGTATCGGTCGGCAACGGAACGGAAGTGATCACCTCGCCATCGCTGGAGCCGTTCCCGCCGCAGGCTGCGGTGAGCAGGCCCAGAAGGATGATTGATAGCCATCTGGAGACAGCAGGGCGAAAGTGAATAATGCGAAGAGCTCTCATCTTGCGAAGTCCTCTAAAATCCTCATGCCGCATCTAGAAGCGGTACTTAAAATATACCTCGACCTGCCAGAGGTAACTATTATCACCTCCGAGGAATTCCTCCGTCGGCGAATCGTCATCGACGCCTCTCAGGAATCCCTTGATGCCGACGAGCGTTGAATTGAGCTCATCCTTGAGTTCGTCCAGCAGATAGATGTATTCCGCCCGGTACTGATATGGGAACGTGATATTGAACTGGCGATGGAAGTCATAGGGTCCGAACGCGTCGTATTTCGCATAAGCCTCGAAGATGTGCTTCTTGCGGTAGACGACCTTGCCGTTGACCTCGTAGAACTCCCGGGTGCCACCCTCGGGATCGCCGGTTGACTGCAGGTTGCCGCCGATCAGGTTGGAGATCACTCTCCAGTCGCGATTCGGGTTGAAGACCATCCTGCTGGTGACTTCCCAGGTCTCCTCCGATGGCAGCCCGACGCCGAACGCCGCGTTCGAATTCGTCGGCTCGAAGAAGAACTGGTAGGAATCGGTGAACGACTTGAAATCCGAGTAGTTAAGGCCGATGTTGAATGCGAAGCCCGCGTCTTCCCGGTAGTCGTTGTCCCAGTTATAAAATGGCGTGGCGCCGGTGGGATCATAGGTTACGAACAGTTCGGCCGCCCGAACCTGCCTGTTGTCCAGCACCGCAAATGGATCGTCGTCCCGGTTGCGCGGGTTGAGGCCGGGCTGCAGATTGCCGTCGTCGTCGATGTCGGGTTCGATGAACGGATTGGCGTCTTCGATGTTGTCGCGGTACAGGGCCCGCGGGAAGAACATCCAGTCACCGTAGTTCATCATCACGCCCGCCTCGTACTCGTGCTTGTTGCCGAACTCCGAATAGGGCAGACGGGTACCGAACTCCCGGAGCGGCGCGCCCCCGTCGGCCACCAGGCCCGCATGATTGGTGGCAACATAAGCCTGGGCGCCGAACAGGGGAAAGCTCAACTTGGTCTTGACACCCAGCGTGTCCTCGTAGTCGATCTCGTTGCGAACGACCTCCCCTCCGTCCAGGTAGTCGAACTCGTCGCCCTCCTTGTCCGTGCTGCCGATGATGCCACCGATCTCGAGCTTGACGCCTTCAAAGAGGAAGTTGTCCATCTCGGCAAACAGGGTGGTCTGGCGGGTCTCGACTTCGGTCTCCGCGGTAGCCGATGCTGAGCTGTCCGCCCTGTCGATGTCCTCGGAGTGAATAAATGTCCAGTCCACGTTGCCAAGCCAGCCGACCTTGCCGAAGCTGTTGCTGTACTTCACCACCGCCTTCGGGTTTGCGCCCCAGTAGACCTCCGGCCCGACTACCAGCTTGAGGCCGTCCAGCTTGCCCTTGCCCGCAAACTCGACGCCACGTGGCGCCTTGGCGTTCCAGATATCCTGACCCTCGAGGTCGGTCGTCTCCCGTATCAAGCCGAAGAAATCACCCTCGTAGCCCCAGTGGTAGCGAGGGGTGTGATAGAAGCCCTCGAGGTCGAAGAAGTCGCCACGGTAGGTGGCGTTGAAGTCATAGATTTCGACCCGTTCGCGATCGTTTAGCTGAACATTTACTTCCGTGTCGACGGGAATAGCCCCTGAATTATCGTCAGGATCCACCACGGCCTTCACGGTGATCGGGCGGCCGCGGCGGCCATACTGCAGTTCCAGCGGTTCGGAATCGACCACATTGCCGAGGATGTTGACCGAGGCCTGCCCCTCGATCCTGTCCGTGGGTGCGAACCCGAAGTCCAGGAACAGCATTTCGCCATCGGAGAATTCATCGCCGAAGTCACCCTGTTGATCGATGCCGTCCTCGGTCCCCTTGAGCAGCATCTGCACCCGCAGCTCACCGCCCGTGAAGTGAATAATCTGCTTGCGTTCCTTGTTGTCGCTCTTGAGCAGGCGGACATCACTCTTGAGCGCCAGGTATTCCATGTTCAGAGCGTCGATCTGCTGGTTCATCGCGGACTTCTTGTACTGGTAGGGATCTATACTCCAGATTTCCGCGAGCACATCGTAGGCCATCCTTGGCCGGGCCTCGTATACGCCGTCCGAGTTGGCTGTGCCGAGAGCGGTGATACCGAACCACTCCTCGTTCATATTGTTCTTGCCCGGTGCCCAATCGAACGGATAGGCCTGGTTGGACCAGGAGGCGTTGGTGTCCTGTACGTCCAGGTTCTCCACCTGAAGGTACTTCCACCACTCGTCGCGCCACTCGAACACGAATCCGCCGATTGCGTTGCCCTCTTCACCGTTGCCGTAGCTCTTGTTGTACATCTCCTGCCACTGGTCTTTCAGGATCTCGGCCTGTGCTTTCTGGTCCTCCTCGAATGTTCTCGCGTTGAATGCATCGCTGCCAAACTCGAAGAACACCACCGGGAGATCGAGCTTCTCTTCCACGTCCTTCCACAGGCCGGTAAAGCTCTTGCCCCGGTAAACGTTGCTGCCGAGCAGATCCATGTCAGTGCAGTATTCGGCGATAAGGTCGATGTACTGAATATCTCCGTTGACGATCGTGAAGGGCTTGTCCGGAGCGATCTTTTTGCCTGCCGCCATGACCTCGTTGAACAGGCTGTACAGGTATTTTGCCTTCTCGGTCTGCTGCTCGCCTTCGGGGAGATTCTCGATCTCGAAGCTCGACCACGACAGCCCGTAGTTGCTCTCGTTGCCGAGCGCGAACATGAGCACGCCCGGCACATCCTTGTATTGCTCGATTATTTCCAGCGTATCCGCCTTCAGGACCGCACGGGTGAGCTCATCGGAATAGTCCGTATTCGGAACCCACTTGCCACCCACGTTGTAGCCATAGCGGCCCATGAGCGGGTTGATCACGGTCATGATGCCGTGTTCCTGATAGACATAGGTGACCCACTGCGGCGGTATCATGGCGAAACTGCGTATCGCGTTGACACCGGCGGCCTTCATCAGACTGAATTCGTAATCGAGCACCTTGCGGATAAAATCGTCAGATTCGCCCCACAGGTTGTAAGTGAAATTCTCGTTTCGCGGCGAATAGCCCCAGACGACACCCTTGATGTAGAAGTCCTCGCCGTTCACCTGCAGCTTCCAGCCGTTCTCGTCCTTGTGGGTGGTGACTACGGCCGCCGCCTGCGCTGGTCCTATAAGCGTGGCAAATAAAGCCACTGTTACTGGCAACATTCGGCAGACATGCTTTATGCAGTTGTAAAAGCCTAAATCCGACATGGCGACCACTCTTTTTATCCGAATTTTCCGGTCAAAATTCCGCGGTGCGCGCATCGTATTTGTTGCGCCCACCGCGGAACGTCCGAGTTACACGCTCTTCGTACGGGATCGCGCCCCGACTCCGAAATCGAGCGCGTCCTTTCCGCTCACTTCAACCACCACCGCCGACCGCTGAGAAGGTGATGTTGTCGAAGTAGATCACGTTGTCCTGCGCCCTGGCATCGAAGTCCGGGAAGACGATGAAGCCGGCGATGTCCGTCGAGCTCGGCTCACCGATCTTGCCGGAGAAGTCGAACGTCAGCTCCTCCCACTGGTTGACCACGGTGTTGGCCACCTTGATCTCGCCACTCGAGGCAAAATCCGCCGTCTCGAACTTGATCCCGACGTCGCTGATCACCGATTTCCACACCATGATCTTGACGATCGCGTTGCTGGCATCCAGCGTGAACGTCGGCAGGTCCAGCGTGATCGTGCCGGCGAACGGTTGTCCGGCCTGGCGTGCCGTGAACTGCGCCACCGTGGCCGAGGTGTTGGCCCCCGACGCATCCGGGTTGGGGATAAACTCCAGCGGCGGGTTGTCGCCGTTCTCGAACACCGTCCAGGCATAGGCCGCGCCCAGGCCGTCCGGCTCGAAGTCCAGCGGGCCGAGCGGCGCGCCGCCGGGCGGCGGTTGCGCCGCGCACCCGTCGGTCTGCTCGATGTCGTCGAACTGGAACGTCCAGTTGTCCGGATCGTTCTCCGCGTCACCAACCTCGCCGTTGTCGAAGATCAGCGTGTAGCCGGTCACGTTGCCGGCCACGCCGGAGAAGTCGAAACACAACTCCTGCCAGGTGCCGCCGCCGGTATGGGTCGCGGTGGTCTCCTCGTTCAGCGGTTCCAGCTTCAGCGTCACCACGACCTCGCGCGCCGAGTACACCTTCATCTTGTAAGAGTCGCCCACCGCGAGCGGCACCGCCGCATCCAGCACCAGCGTGCTGCCGGCAAACGGCGCGCCGGCGAACTTCTGCATCTGGCCAGTCTGGGCACTGTCGTTGATCCCACCGGGCGCCGGGTTGGCGATGACCGATCCGACACCCCCTTCAAAGTCAGCAAACGTATAGGAGGCAGGGTCCCCCTCGAAGTCCTGCAGCGTGTCGTTCGCAGGCGGTGGCTGATCTCCAACGGCATTGAACGTGATGTTGTCGAAATAGATCACGTTGTCCTGCGCCCTGGCATCGAAGTCCGGGAAGACGACGAAGCCTGCGATGTCCGTCGAGCTCGGCTCGCCGATCCTGCCGGAGAAGTCGAACGTCAGCTCCTCCCACTGGTTGACCACGGTGTTGGCCACCTTGATCTCGCCACTCGAGGCAAAATCCGCCGTCTCGAACTTGATTCCGACGTCGCTGATCACCGACTTCCACACCATGATCTTGACGATCGCGTTGCTCTCATCCAGCGTGAACGTCGGCAGATCCAGCGTGTTGACCCCGGCAAACGGCTGGCCCGCCTGGCGTGCCGTGAACTGGGCTACCGTGGCCGAGGGATTGATCCCGCCCGCATCCGGGTTGGGGATAAACTCCAGCGGCGGATTGTCGCCGTTCTCGAACACCGTCCACGTGTAGTCGGCACCGAGACCGTCCGGCTCGAAGTCCAGCGGACCCAGGGCCGGCGGCGGTGCACCCACCGCATTGAACGTGATGTTGTCGAAGTAGACGACGTTGTCCTGTGCCCGGGCGTCGAAGTCCGGGAACACGATGAAGCCAGCGATGTCGGTCGAGCTCGGCTCGCCGATCTTGCCGGAGAAGTCGAACGTCAGCTCCTCCCACTGGTTGACCACGGTGTTGGCCACCTTGATCTCGCCACTCGAGGCAAAATCCGCCGTCTCGAACTTGATCCCGACGTCGCTGATCACCGATTTCCACACCATGATCTTGACGATCGCGTTGCTGGCATCCAGCGTGAACGTCGGCAGGTCCAGCGTGACCGTGCCGGCGAACGGTTGTCCGGCCTGGCGTGCCGTGAACTGCGCCACGGTGGCCGAGGGATTAATCCCCGACGCATCCGGGTTGGGGATGAACTCCAGCGGCGGGTTGTCGCCGTTCTCGAACACCGTCCACGCATAGGCCGCGCCCAGGCCGTCCGGCTCGAAGTCCAGCGGGCCCAACGGGCCGCCACCGGGCGGCGGTTGCGCCGCGCACCCGTCGGTCTGCTCGATGGCGTCGAAGTAGAACGTCCAGTTGTCCGGATCGTTCTCCGCGTCACCGACCTCGCCGTTGTCGAAGATCAGCGTGTAGCCGGTCACGTTGCCGGCCACGCCGGAGAAGTCGAAACACAGCTCCTGCCAGGTGTTGCCACCGGTATGGGTCGCGGTGGTCTCCTCGTTCAGCGGCTCCAGCTTCAGCGTCACCACCACCTCGCGCTGGGACAAGACCAGCATCTTGTAGGAGTTGGCCGCAGCCAGTGAGACCGGCGGATCCAGCACCAGCGTGCTGCCGGCAAACGGTGCGCCGGCAAACTTCTGCATCTTGCCGGTCTGGGCACTGTCGTTGAGGCCACCGGGCGCCGGGTTGGCTACCACCGAACCGACACCGCCTTCGAAATCGGCGAAGGTGTAGGCCGCCGGATCACCTTCGAAATCCACCGGCGGTGGCGCGGGCGGGACCGGACAACTGCCGGTCTGCTGATCGATATCGTCGAACTGGAAGGTCCAGTTGGCCGGATCGTTCTCCGCATCTCCGACCGTGCCGCTGTCGAAAATCAGCGTGTAGCCGGTCACATCGCCCGCCACGCCGGTGAAGTCGAAACACAGCTCCTGCCAGGTACCGCCGCCCGCGTGGATGGCCGTCGTTTCCTGGTCCAGCGGCTCCAGCTTCAGGGTCACCACCACACTGCGGGGCGAGAACACCTTCATCTTGTAGGAGTCGGCTGCTGCCAGTGAGACCGGCGCATCCAGCACCAGCGTGCTGCCGGCAAACGGCGCGCCGGCGAACTTCTGCATCTGGCCAGTCTGGGCACTGTCGTTGATCCCACCGGGCGCCGGGTTGGCGATGACCGATCCGACACCCCCTTCGAAGTCGGCGAAGGTGTAGGAGGCCGGATCGCCCTCGAAATCGATCAGGTTGCCGTCGGGCGGCGGCTGATCACCCACCGCGTTGAACGTGATGTTGTCGAAGTAGACGACGTTGTCCTGTGCCCGGGCATCGAAGTCCGGGAACACGATGAAGCCTGCGATGTCGGTCGAGCTCGGCTCACCGATCTTGCCGGAGAAGTCGAACGTCAGCTCCTCCCACTGGTTGACCACGGTGTTGGCCACCTTGATCTCGCCACTCGAGGCAAGGTCCGCCGTCTCGAACTTGATTCCGACGTCGCTGATCACCGACTTCCACACCATGATCTTGACGATCGCGTTGCTCTCATCCAGCGTGAACGTCGGCAGATCCAGCGTGTTGACCCCGGCAAACGGCTGGCCCGCCTGGCGTGCCGTGAACTGGGCTACCGTGGCCGAGGGATTAATCCCCGACGCATCCGGGTTGGGGATGAACTCCAGCGGCGGGTTGTCGCCGTTCTCGAACACCGTCCACGCATAGGCCGCGCCCAGGCCGTCCGGCTCGAAGTCCAGCGGGCCCAACGGGCCGCCACCGGGCGGCGGTTGCGCCGCGCACCCGTCGGTCTGCTCGATATCGTCGAAGTAGAACGTCCAGTTGTCCGGATCGTTCTCCGCGTCACCGACGACGCCGTTGTCGAAGATCAGCGTGTAGCCGGTCACGTTGCCGGCAACGCCGGAGAAGTCGAAGCACAACTCCTGCCAGGTGTTGCCTCCGGTATGGGTCGCGGTCGCCTCCTCGTTCAGCGGCTCCAGCTTCAGCGTCACCACCACCTCGCGCGCCGAGTACACCTTCATCTTGTAGGAGTTGGCCGCCGCCAGTGAGACCGGCGGATCCAGCACCAGCGTGCTGCCGGCGAAAGGTGCGCCGGCGAACTTCTGCATCTTGCCGACCTGGCCACTGGTGTTGATGCCGCTCGGGTTCGGGTTGGCCACCACCGAGCCGACACCGCCTTCGAAGTCGGCAAACGTGTAGGAGTCAGGATCGCCCTCGAAGTCCTCCCGCGTGTCGTCCCCGGGCGGGGGTCCACCGCCGTCGTCCGTCACCAGGAAAATGTCGTCGATATAGAAGGTCCAGTTGACCGGATCGTTCTCTGCATCGCCGACCACGCCGTTGTCGAAGATGAAGGTGATCCCGGTGAAGTTGCCCGCGACGCCGGGGAAGTCGAACGTGAGAGTTTCCCAGCCGCTGCCGCCGTGGTTTGCCGCGACTTCGGCATCCGGTCCGCCCTCCAGCTTGAACAGGACCGGCACGGGCCGGGCTGCCCAGACTTTCATCGTGAAGGAGCTGTCGGCCGGCACCGCCAACGGACTCGCCGTCTCCGGCGTCGGAAATATGAGCGTGGAGCCCGCGAAGGGCTCGCCGGCGAATTTCAGCAGACGCGCGACCCGGGCGCTGGGGTTGCCGGCTCCCGTGAACGGGTTGGACGTGGCCTCGGCGAAACCGCCGCCGAAACCCCCGTCCGGACCGAAGTTGTAGGACGTCGTCGGGCCCTCGAAATCAGTCACCAGGCCCTCGGGGGCCGGCGGCTGCCCACCGCCATCATCGGTCACGAGGAAGATGTCGTCGAAGTAGAAGGTCCAGTTGTCGGGATCGTTCTCCGCGTCACCGACGGTCCCGTTGTCGAAGATAAACGTAATGCCCGTGAAGTTGCCGCTTACGCCCGAGAATCCGAATGTCAGCTCTTCCCAGCCGGTCCCACCATGCGTTACCGTGCCTTCGGCGTCCGGACCGCCCTCCAGCTTGAACAGCACGTCCACGGGGCGTGGCGACCAGACCTTCATCGTGAACGAGCTGCCGCCTGGCACCTGCAGCACGCTCGGTAACGTCAGCGTGGCGCCACCGAAAGGCTGGTCGGCGAACTTCCTCATGCGGGCGACCTGGTCGCTGGTGTTGTTGCCATCCACGACCGGGTTGGCGATGACATCGGCCACTCCGCCGCCGAAACCGTTGTCCGGCCCGAAGTCGTAGGACGCCGGATCGTCCTCGAAGTCCGTAACCAGTCCACCGCCGGGAGTGCCGCCACCGTCGGAGGCGGTCGGCAACAGAATGTCGTCAAAGTAGAACGTCCAGTTTTCCGGATCGTTCTCGGCGTCGCCGTTGGTCCCGTTATCGAAGATCAGGGTGATCCCCTCCACGGTACCGCTGAAGTCCCCGAGGTCGAAGGTCATCTCCTCCCAGCCCGTTCCGCCATGGGCACCGGTGGTCTCGGCCTCGACGGGACCCTCTACTTTAAACAGGAGATCAACAGGCCGCTGCGACCAGACCTTCATCGTGAAGGGACGGCCGCCGGGCACGGTCACGGGCTCATCCAGCGTCAGCGTCGCACCGCCAAACGGCTCCGCATCGAATTTCAGCATGCGGCCGACCTGGGGACTGGTATTGATGTCTTCGGAAACCGGGTTGGCAATCACCGAAGCCGCGCCACCACCAAATCCACCGGCCGGCCCGAAATCGTAGGATTCCGGCGGTCCCTCGAAGTCGATCAGGGTGTCCTCGACCGGCTCAACGCCGCCAACCTTTTCGAAGACGGTCACGTAGTCCACCAGCATGGTCTGCGGCCATGTCTCGTTACCGTTGGGCGGCTGGTTGTCGCTACCCAGAGTGCCGCCCATTGCCACGTTGAGGATCAGGAAAAACTCGCGGAGGAACTCCTCCATCGTGTCCGGATCGATGGTCCGGGTGAAATAGGTGATGCCGTCGATCTTGCCGACGATCCTGTTCTCGTCCCAGTCTGCTTCGAAGATGTGGTAGTCGTCACCCAGCGATTCGGCGAACGACCGGGTCTGCGTATCGAAGACCCAGCCGTCCGGGAATGTGCACTCCTCGGGCGCCTGCAGCGTCTCATCGCACCAGTGCATGGTGAAATGGGTCGTCTTGTCGTCGGAGAAGGCGTTGTGCATCTCCATGAAATCGATTTCGCCCGCACGTGGCCACGGCGTCTCGGGGAACACCGCGCCGAGGCTCCAGAACGCCGGCCAGGCGCCATCTCCGACAGGTGGCTTGATACGCGCCTGGACGTATCCGAACTTGAACTCGAACTTGTCCTGGGTGGTGATCCGCGCGGACGTGATCGTACCGTCGCGCACGCCGCAGGGCTCCACCGGACACTGGGCCTGGAGCACCAGATTACCGTCCTCGACCCGGACGTTGTCCGCCGAATCGGTATAGAGCTGCCATTCGTTGTTGCCCCAACCGTCGTCATCGGGGCCGTAGCCGGTCTTAATGTTCCAGGTGCTGGGCGAAGGAGCCTCGCCCTCATCGAATTGATCCGTGAATATCAGGTTGTAGGTGATGCCGTTGCCGCAGGCCGGATAGCCGGGGAAGTCAAAGTCCAGGTTGTCCGTACAACCCACCGAGTTATAGGACTGATAAAAGTGCAGCAGAGCCGCTGACTCGCTGACCACTGTATTGCCGGGAGCGATCGCGGCAACAACATCCTCGACTTCCGAATCGAAGTTGGGGCTGGTGAAATCGAGCGTCTGGTCCGCCGCCAGCTCACGGGTCGCCGAGCTGATGGAGATACCGTTGGACGGGTCGCCATCCTCGTCGATACTCTGCAGGAACACCAGCTGATTGAGCGCGGGCTGATCGGTCGGTACGCTGCTGCCGGTGAGCTCCACGGGCGTTATGTATTCGGCTCCGTCGACTACTCCCAGCAGGATTCCGCCGACGTTGAAGGTAATCAGCTCTTCCCGTCTCCACTCGAACTCGCCAGAAGAGTTGGTGATGCCCCCCTGGCCCCCCGAGCTCTGCCAGGTCACACCTTCCAGGCCCGAATCCAGCAGAATTCCTTTCTGCGTAACCTGCGGCGTACCCGGAACCGGGTCTTTTCCACTGCCCGAGCCGCAACCGATGAGAGCCGCGACGGATATGGCGATCGTCAATACTCGAATGAAACGGAAAGGAGATCTTAACTGCATGACGGATTCTCTGGTCAACTTTGCAATTGATGGACACGATCCGGAAAACTCATCGAGTTTTGCCGCCCCCACCGGCAGGATGATCTTATCTATGAGACACCGCATGGCGTCGGGGCCAATGCTCCCGACTGTTACAAATTGGTTGCAGTGTCCTTACACTTTTGATTTTGATTAAATCTCTTCTATCAAGAATTGACAGCGTTGTCAATTTCGTCGACGATGTTGAGCGTCCACGCAGCTCTGGGGCGATGCAATGAGCCAAGCGACGCATTACGAAACAGCACCCGAGGATCGGATACCGCTGGTCCAGAAGCTCGTGTACGGGCTCGGAGCCTTCGTCAACAATCTGCTCGCCGCTGCCATAGGCGGCATGGCGATCGTGTTGAATCTCGGCCTCGGAATGAATCCCGCTCTTGTCGGCCTGCTCGGCGCACTGCCCCGACTCACCGACGCGATCACCGATCCGCTAATGGGGTACATCTCGGATAACACGAAGTCGAGATGGGGCCGTCGCCGACCCTACATATTCGTCGGCGCGATAGTGGCCGGTGTTGTTTTCGCACTCTTGTGGCAGCTGCCCCGCGACCAAAGCGAGTCCTTCTACTTCTGGTATTTCCTTATAGGATCGCTGATTTTCTACCTCGGGTATACGGTCTTCGCAACGCCATGGGTTGCACTCGGTTACGAACTGACACCGGACTATCACGAGCGCACACGCCTCATGGGTGTGCAGAATTTCGTCGGACAACTTGCCTATGTGGTCGCGCCGTGGTTCCTGCTCTTCATGCAGAACGAGACATTTTTCGACGACATGGTAGACGGGGCCGCGGGGCTGGCAATCATCATCGGCGTGGTCAGCATCGTCATAGGTATCCTGCCCGCGATATTCCTGCGCGAACGCTTCAAGGACTTCGCCGAGCCGGAGGTTAAGGAGCCGGCGGAGCAGGCGCAGGGCACCATGGCTGTCGTGCTCCGCAATATCCGCGACTTTTTCAGCGGTTTTGCGGCCACTCTGAAATTCAAACCGTTCCTCAAGCTCTGTGCGGCGACCTTCCTGGTATTCAACGGTTTCATGCTGATTTCGTCGTTTCAGTTCTACGTGATCATCTACTACGTGTTCCGTGGCGATAAGATTCTCGGCGCCGAGTACGCCGGATACGCGGGCTCTCTCGGCGCGATCTGCACATTCCTCGTCATCTTTTTTGTCACCTGGCTGGCAACCAGGATCGGCAAGCGCCGGGCGTTCTTCACCGCCATCGGTATTTCGATGGCCGGCTACGCACTGAAATGGGTTTGCTACAACCCCGATGTGCCGTGGCTACTGTTGGTGCCGGCGCCATTGCTGGCATTCGGTCTTGGCGGCCTGTTCACGCTGATGCCGTCGATGATCGCCGACGTTGTCGACATGGATGAGCTCGAAACGAACGAGCGCCGTGAAGGGATGTACGGCTCGATATTCTGGTGGGTGGTCAAGCTCGGTATGGCAGCAGCGCTCGCCGCGGGCGGCTTCCTGCTGAATGCCACCGGCTTCGATGTCGCGTTGGAAGGCAACCAGACGGAGAACACCATATTCCTGATGCGACTGTTCGACGCGTTCGTACCGTTCGTAGCGTCTGGTGTGGCCATCTGGGCGATAGCGACATTCTCGATCACCGAGGAACGCGCTCACGAAATCAGGCGGGAACTCGAGCAAAGGCGGGGCAGCCCGGGCGAACCGGTCGCCGAGCCTGCCTGAACAGGCTCACGAGCCGGTTGCCCGGGATATGGTTATTTTCGAGCGATAGGTACAGGCGGCGGGTTTCCGGTGCCGCCTAAGAACGACGTCGGAGGACGCTATGTCACGAAATCATGGAGAGTCTTTGTACGGCAGGCCTCTGTCGCTGGCCGGGATCGACCCGTCCGGCGTCGCCGACGACGAACTGGCCGCGCTGGTCCGCAAGGTCCTTGACAACCAGATCCACGGTATCTCATTCAGCCCATACATAGCCGGTCAGGGTCCGGGTACCCGCATCGACGAAGAGCAGATCCGCGATCGATTGCGCATCATCCGCCCCTACGTGCGTTGGGTGCGGTCCTTCTCATGCACCGACGGCAATGAACTGATCCCGCGCGTCGCCCATGAGGATGGGCTCAAGACCATGGTAGGTGTCTGGCTCGATGATGATCACGAGCGCAACGAGCAGGAAATGGAAAACGCTATCGAAGTCGCAAGCGCGGGCCATGCGGACATACTGGCCGTGGGCAACGAGGTGCTCCTGCGCGGCGATTTGTCCGAGGATGATCTGCTTGACTACGTCAATCGCGCCAAGCGTGCGGTTCGGGATATCCCGGTCGGGTACGTGGATGCCTATTTCAAGTTTGTCGACCACCCCCGGGTCTCCGACGCCAGCGACGTTATTCTTGCCAACTGTTATCCGTTCTGGGAAGGCTGCGCGGCCGAGTATGCGCTGCTATACATGAAGGACATGTATCAACGCGCGGTTCGAGCGGCTGGCGGCAAGAAGGTCATCATCAGCGAGACGGGCTGGCCAAACGTTGGATCGCCAACAGGTGCAGCGGTCCCATCCCGTGACAACGCAATCCGATATTTCCTGAACACATACCAATGGGCCGCGGAAGACGACATCGATATCTTCTACTTCTCGTCTTTCGATGAAGACTGGAAGACCGGTGACGAGGGCGACGTGGGCGCCTATTGGGGGCTGTGGGACAAGGATGGGCGCCTCAAATATGTCTAGACGATCAACCCGCGCGAACAATGCCGAAGTGCTTCCGGAGCACGGTAACGCAATCTGTTATTCCGGGTATCGGCACGGGCAGTCTCCCCTGGACCGACGATATCCGACCTACGCCCAGATCCGCGAAGATCTTCGCATCCTCGCGAGTCACTGGAAATACCTCAGGCTGTATGACTGCGGCCCGCATGCAGAGACCGTGCTGGAGGTGATCAGCAATGAAGATCTCGGGTTCAAGGTCATGTTGGGCGCCGATATGGCCGCCGAGGCGAGCAACCCGGGCTGCCCCTGGGGAGCGCATTACGACGCGCCGACACTGCTCTCGAATCAACAGTCAAACAGCGAAGAGATCGAGCGTCTGATCGCGTTGGCGAATCGCTACCCGCAACAGATTTTCGCCGTCTCCGTGGGCAACGAAGCAACGGTCGAGTGGACCGATCACCTCGTACCCGTGGACCGGCTTATCGACTTTGTTCGCCAAACGAAGAGCGCGATAAGGCATCCGGTGACCTTCTGCGAAAACTACGTTCCCTGGACCGGCAAGCTCGAACCGCTGGCGCGCGAACTCGATTTCATCTCCGTGCACACCTACCCCGTCTGGGAATATCGGAGCGTGGACGCCGCCCTCGACTACACCAAGGACAATTACTATGGCGTTGCCGACCGCTACCCGGACAAACCCGTGGTGATTACAGAGGCCGGTTGGACCACTGCATCCAACGGAAGGGGGATCGAGCCTGAAAATGCATCCCAGGAACTACAGGCGATTTACTATCGTCAGCTAATCGACTGGACGAGCGACGCTGGCATCCTTACTTTCGTCTTCGAGGCTTTCGACGAACCATGGAAAGGGTCTCCCGACCCGCTCGAGCCGGAGAAGCACTGGGGACTGTTCACGGTGGATCGCGTGCCGAAACATGTCATGCGTGACAATTACCCGGCCTAGTGGCCAGCCATCGGGCGGCGTTCATTTACCATAGCCCGAAACTTAGCACCAGAAGACGAGCGGATTCGAGCATGCCTGTATCCATCACCCAGTCCCACGACGTAACCGGCGAGTTTGTCACGTTGGCGAACGAGCGTTACTACTGTATTGGTAATGTCGACAAACTCGCGCCCTTCCTGATCAGTTTGGTCTCGGACAGCGACCACTGGATGTTCATCGCGTCCAACGGCGGCCTCACCGCCGGTCGCATATCGCCGGAGACGGCGCTTTTCCCGTATATCACGGTTGACAAGATCTACGACAGCACAGCACATACCGGATGCAAGACGCTGCTGCGCGCCGAGCAGGACGGGGAGCAGCACGATTGGGAGCCGTTCAACAAAGAGCACGACCGTCGCTACGCCACAACGCGGAACCTCTACAAGAGCGTGCTGGGCGACAAACTGCTGTTCGAAGAGATCAACCACGACCTTCAATTGGCGTTTCGTTATCGCTGGATCACCAGCGACGCTTTTGGCTTCGTGCGCCAGGCGGAACTGGAGAACCTGGGCGGGGCGCATTACCGTGTCGACATCATCGACGGCCTGCAGAATCTTCTGCCCGCCGGCACGCCCCGTTTCACGCAGACAAATGCGAGCTACCTGGTTGACGCCTACAAGTGGAATGAGTTGGACAGCGAGTCCGGACTGGCGCTCTTCACGTTGTTCTCCGGTATCTCCGATCGCGCTGAGCCGTGCGAGTCGCTCAAAGCCACGACCGTGTTTTGCCTTGGCCTGGAAGGGCGCCGGGTACTCCTCTCGAGTAACCAGTTCGATCGCTTTCGTCGCGGGGAGGAGCTGTCTCAAGAAACCCGGAAGCGCGGCATTCGCGCTGCCTATTTCATCAATGCTTCCTTCGAGCTGACTCCACGATCATCCCGGGACTGGCAGCTCGTGGCCGACGTCGGGCAGACCCAGACGGACTCGCTCAGGCTAATTCACGAACTCGCCGATGCGAATTCCTTGATGGCCGCGATCGCCCGATCCATTGAAAGCGGTTCCGATGCGTTGGCTCGTATCATGGCGGCCGGTGACGGCTTCCAGAAGACCGCCGAGGAAAACGTCTCGGCACACCACTATGCCAATGTCCTGTTCAACGTCCTGCGTGGCGGCATTGTCGATAATCAGTATCAGATCTCAACGCGCGATTTCAGAGGCCACGTCGAGCGCTTCAACCGTGATGTCTATAGGCGGCATCATGCGATGCTGGAGGAACTGCCCCAACGACTGGACTTCGGCGAGTTGCTCTCGACGATCCAACGGCAGGGCGATCCGCAACTGGAGCGGCTGGGTTTCGAATACCTGCCGATCAAGTTCGGTCGTCGCCATGGCGATCCCAGCCGGCCCTGGAATCAGTTCGCCATCAGGCTTACAGACGAGCTGGGCGAGCCGCTGCTCAGCTACGAGGGCAATTGGCGCGATATCTTCCAGAACTGGGAAGCGTTGTTGCTCAGTTATCCCGAATATATCGAGAACGTGATCGCCAAGTTCGTCAACGCTTCCACCATGGATGGTTACAACCCTTACAGAATTACAAATGAGGGGATCGATTGGGAGGTGGAGGATCCGGATGATCCGTGGAGCTACATAGGCTACTGGGGCGACCACCAGATTATCTATCTGCAAAAACTGCTGGAGCTCTCCACGCAGTTTCACCCGGATCGCCTGGCTGCCCTGTTGCGTCATCCTGTTTTCAGCTATGCCAATGTTCCCTACAGGATCAGACCGTTTGCAGCCATCCTGGACAATGCCAAGAGCACGGTCGATTACGATGACCACCTTGCGAGCCGCATTGAACAACGTGTGAGTGAGTTGGGGGCCGACGGCAAATTGCTGCTCGATCCCAATGGCCGGGTGTACCAGGTCAACCTGCTCGAGAAACTGTTGGTGCCACTGCTGAGCAAGCTGGGTAACCTGGTGGTCGATGGCGGCATCTGGCTGAACACTCAGCGTCCCGAGTGGAATGACGCCAACAACGCGCTCGTCGGCCAGGGCCTGTCCATGGTGACGCTCTGTTATATGCGCCGTTATGTAAGTTTCCTGCAGCAGATGCTGGCGGACCAATCGGGCACGGTGAATCTCTCAGAGGACGTCGGGCAATGGTTGGTCGAGACCGCGGAGGCTCTGAAAAGCGTTCGCGAAGCATTGGGCGACGGACCGATCGACGCACGGCAACGTTTCCATCTGTTGGCGGAACTCGGCCAGGCGGCCGGTCGTTATCGGCAGAAAATCTACGCCCGGGAATCGTTGACAGGATCCGTAGCGCAGCACCTGGAGGCGGTGCGCGGCATGCTCGAAGATGCCCTCGCAGCGATTGACCACAGCATCCGCAGCAACCTGCGCGTAGACGGCCTGTACCACGCCTACAATCTTCTTCAGTTGAAACCCGGCATGGCGGTGCTGGACACACTCTATCCGATGCTGGAAGGCCAGGTGGCTGCGCTCAGCTCGGGCGCCATCTCGCCGACAGAGGCGATCCGATTGCTGGAGGCTCTGTTCGAGAGCGACCTGTTTCGCCCGGATCAGCGTTCGTTCCTGCTTTATCCGGATCGCGAGCTACCCGGCTTCCTGGACAAGAATCGTGTGCCTGCCGAACAGGTAGAAGCAATGCCATTGCTCGCACGAATGGTGGAAGAGGGAGACCGGCGCGTTATCGACCGCGATACCGCCGGGACCTATCGATTCAACGCCGAGCTGACCAATGTCGGCGATCTCGACGAGCGCCTGAATGCTCTTGCGCCCGACTATGGCGACATACTTGAAGCCGCTCGCGCGCCGCTGCGCGAACTCTACGAGATCGTCTTCGATCACAAAGCCTTCACCGGGCGCTCGGGGGGCATGTTCGGTTTCGAAGGGCTGGGCAGCATCTACTGGCACATGGTTGGCAAGCTTTTGCTTGCAATCCAGGAGAATTTTTTCGCTGCGCGAGACCAGGGGGCAGACCAGGCCGTCTGCCGCCAGCTCGCCGACCTTTACTACCGTGTCCGGGAGGGGCTCGGCTTCAACAAGACGCCGGCGGAATACGGCGCATTTCCTGCCGATCCCTATTCGCACACGCCAGCGCATGCCGGCGCCCAGCAACCGGGAATGACGGGGCAGGTGAAGGAGGAGATTCTGACCCGCTTCGGGGAGTTGGGTGTACGTGTGGCTGCCGGAAGTGTGAGGTTCGATCTCGCTCTGCTGAGGGCACGCGAGTTCTGTGCCGAGAGCCAGCCGTTCCGTTATCTCGACGTAAAGGGGCGTTGGCAGGAACTGACAGTGCCCCGGAAGGGAATGGCCTTTTCATGGTGCCAGGTACCGATTGTCTACCGTCTTGCTGAGGCGGCGGAGCCGGGCGTGACGGTAACCTGGGATGACGGTGAACACCAGGCGTTGCCGGAGCTGGCGTTGCCTTTAGAAATCGCGCTGCAGGTTTTCCAGCGTAGCGGCCGCATCCGTCGGATCGAGCTTGTGCTGACCACGCACCAGTTGCTCTCCTGATGCTTCCCCGTGGCGGCCCGCCGACAAACTCGAGAGCGAATTTCTCGATTCGGGTGCGACGGATGCCGAACCCCGGATTTCGATCCAGTCTGCACGGTCTCCGAGCCTGTGCGATTCCCGGTCAGGCCAAGCGTAAACCGATGAGCGCTCGCGGCGATGGTGGGCGGGAGTAAAGGTGACCGCAGGCGTACACTGCTTGACAGCCATGACAACGCTGTCAAAAATAAAAGAATGAGTTCTCGACTCTAGCGGCAAGTCTCCAGGGACCGGTATGGCGAAAGCAACCATTCAAGACGTGGCGCGACTCGCTGGCGTGTCAATAAAGACCGTCTCGCGTGTCACCAACAATGAGGCCAACGTTCGAGAGGAGACGCGGCGCAAGGTGCAGCGCGTCGTCGAAAAACTCGATTACCGCCCCAATCCCTCCGCGCGCCGTCTTGCCGGTACCAGGTCTTACCTTGTCGGACTGCTTTTTGACCATCACAGCGCCGGCTATTTGAGCAAGATCCTGACCGGCGCCCTTCGCGCCAGTCGGGTGGAGGGATACGATCTTGTCATCCACCCATGCAGCTATGAAGACCCGGGTCTTGTTGCGTCGATCTCGTCCTTGATCGGATCCATGTCGCTTGACGGGCTGATCCTGACTCCCCCGCTATCGGACATGGTGCCCTTGATTCAGGCGCTCGACGAGCACGGCGTCTCGTTCGCGCTCATCGCACCGGCCGACCGCTCGAACGAACATCGCTCGATCTTCACCAACGACGAGGAAGCATGCGCCGATATGACACGGTACCTGTTTTCGCTAGGGCACAGACGGATCGGGTTTGTGGTCGGACATCCCGAGCACCGCGCTGTTGGGAACCGTTACGTGGGATACAAGAAGGGCCTGAAGAGCTGCGGCTTGAAACTGGATCGCAAGCTCGTCATGCGCGGTGACAACTCATTCGAGTCCGGCGAGAAATGTGGGCGGCGCTTGCTCGATCTGGATGTCCCTCCGACCGCCATATTCGCCAGCAACGACAATATGGCTGCCGGCATCATTAGAGTCGCGCATGACATGGCGCTCGACATTCCGGGGGATCTGTCAGTTGCAGGCTTTGACGACATTCCCCTGGCCAGTCGGATCTGGCCATCGCTGACCACAATTCGCCAACCTATAGAAGAGATGGCGGTGCGGGCCACGGCACTCTTATTGCGCCAGCTTCGAGGGCTCGATGACAGCGACATTGGCAGCACCGTCGAATCGACCGTCGTGTTGCGGGAAACGACGGGACCCGCTGCCGATTAGGACACGGTGTCCGGATTATTAACTCTGAACATGCGATGGCAGGACTTATGAAAAACTATCCGAACCTGACTGAAATGGGGGTCTTGCACCCCGACCAAATCGAGAAATTCTCGGTCAATAGCATTTCGAACTACGACATTCTGCGAATTGACTACAATCGCCGAATTGGCTCATTACTACCCTTGAGCCGCACTTACAAGTTTCCGCGCGTACAGAAATCGGTGACGATGGACGGCGGAACGCGCCAAACAGCAACCGTCATGGAAACCGATCCAGCTCTCAGTGCAGCGGTCTCGGAGTTGCAAGATCTTCTCGAGACAAAAGAAAAAAAGAACGATGTGGCGAAAACGATTCTCGCGGAACTGCGATTGCTCGAAGAGGATATCTCCCTGCGCGCAGAGTACATCAGGGAACTGGTCAAAAACATCTGAGAAAGGCGTCAGGTTTACTGCCGGCGCCGGACCCGTCGAGCATCCGGCTCTCGGTCCTCGTCACAATTAAGCCAGACAAGGACCATCGCGCCGGGATCGACTCGAACTCCCGCCTTTCTGATTCTTAGTGAGAACAGGTGGGCTTACAGTTTCATTAACACAACAACTTAGATAACTCGCCCTCACCTTTCCGGCCGTATAGTGCCGCTGGATGCCGCCAAGGCGCGTCCAAACTCTACGTTTTGAGCGTCGGCTTTTGGCCTATTCCGTTGAAAAACTCGTTGGTGAGGCCGCCATTGTTATCGCGATTATGTCGATGCGAGCTTTTTGATCCGGCGTAGCCGGATGTTTTGTTTTCTATTCGGTGGTTTTGCTCAAGTTACTGCCATTTCGCTGATTTTGGGCGGACCTGTCCCCAGGTATTTCGCCATTCGTCTTAAGTTTTGTGCGGTCGCGGTGAGCAGGAACTCGTCTCTCGCACCGCTAATGCCGCGGAGTCGCAGGCGATCCATTTTGAGGATGCGCTTCATATGAGCGAACAGCATCTCGACTTGCTTGCGCTGCCGTCGTGTCGTGCGATACGCCGGTGTCTTTGTCACTTTTCGTGCAACGTCTCGGGCACTTTCGTGCACTGAGCGCAGCAGCTTCTTCGCCGGTGCTTTTGGACAGCACTGTTCCTTCAGCGGACAGGCCATGCAATCAAGCTTCGATGCTCGATAGTTAATAAAGCCGTTCTTCGGGATCGGCCGAGGTACTTTGTAGTTGCGCCGTGACTTGAGCAGCTGTTTGCCGTTCGATACGCGATCATTGCCGAATCTGTGCAACTCATGAGAGGGAGCCACTTCCGACAGAGTAACGTGAACATCGTCCCGGGTAGACTGACCGACGATAAACGGGAGATTGTTCTCGTCAAAAGCCTGGCCTTCTTCTGGTGGCGGCAGAGGGACTGCAACGCAGGCACCAAGAGAACAAACGGCAAGTAAAGCAAGCGCCGATCTCAGGCGCTGGGCGCTGCTTCGATCGAGCTTTCTTAGAGCAGGCAACATCACCATTCGATCTTCGACTATCGCGCTGTCTTGATGAGCTTACTGAGAGGTCGTATCTATGGACAATACGTATCTGCACTGAGTTTTCGTGTCACGATAGTCTCACTTTGTCCGTCTGCTTCTGGCCGTGAAGAGCCACTCGCCAGGAATTGATAGAATCGGCAGCTACTGACCCAAAGCGCACGCTAGGTAAATCCCAGAATTGACCGGCTTTCTCTAGTTGAAATAATGATCTGGAGAAAGGCAAACCTGACTAAAGTCAGAGACGCAAAGCCAAGGGTCCTCGCTTCCTCCGAGTAGCTACCGAACGCTCCCCGAAGGACCCAAGATTGCCGGCTGCCCCAATCCGAAAGGAAGGTGCAATCGTGAGCTTGATGACAACCCGATAGCTCACAAGTGGATGAAAGGAGATCTAACATGCGCATCGAGAACAGTGGCGTCGGACCGAAATTCTGGCGGCGGTGGATATCAACGTGCCTGATCGGCTGGTTTCTTGGCTTCTTTTTGGGTTTTGTGGCTGCCGGAAGTTTTCAAGGTGTGATAGAACGCGGGCCGCTTCAAAGCATGTTTGCCTACCTGGTACTTGGCGTCTTTATCGGCACCGGGGTTGGCCTGATGCAATGGCGGTTGGTTCGGCAACGCCTCTCAGGCATCGGATCCTGGGTCGTGCCCAGTGCTGTCGGCATGGGTATGGCCGGCGGCCTCGGTTACGGTGCCGCGATCCTGATCTTCGGCTACTCCGAAGAATTGGATGAACTCGGCACGGTGACCGGGGCGTTGGGCTGGGGAGTTATTGCAGCCTGCGGCGGCGCCATTGTGGGCCTGTTACAGCGGCGAGTTCTGACACGGCATGGGATAGAGGCAGGTCGCTGGGTGCTTGTGAGCGCCCTCGGCTGGGCAATGAGCTTCGCCGCGTGTGGAATCACTAATACCGTGATTCGTGGCATCGAGCCGATCACGCCGGACCTCGGATTGGTGGCCTTCTTTCTCGGCCTGATTGCGGGCGGCGCAGTTCTGGGGGCTATTACAGCTACAACCGCTGGAGAGCTACTAGGCAAGCGGGAAACAAGGTCTTTTAACGAATCGACACATGTCTGAATACGGATAATTTGAGTTCTTCCGATTGCCGGCACCGTCCGCTGTTGGCCGATTGCTGCCTGTCACTCGTTCGAAAAAATCCCCTGTTCGAATGACCGCTTCCGGTGCGGATTCAACCGGTCAATGCAACATCTAAACTCTAACATTAGAGAAAAGGATGTTGATAATGAAGCAAAGACCGAGAATCTATTATTCAGATTCGCAGGAGGCATTGATGTGGGATCGCTGGCAGAAGGGCAAATCCATGAACGCGATAGGCCGACTTTTTGATCGAGGTCATTCATCGATTCAGCGTATCTTGTTAGAAATGGGTGGGCTGCCACCTGCGCCGAGAAAGCGCCCACGATTGTCGTTAACGTCGGCAGAACGCGAAGAGATATCGCGTGGGTATTGACAAGTTAACTCCCTCTGCCGAAGAATTCCGCCGGTTGATGGTCTCAGATAGCCACCGCCTTTTCCCAAGACGCAAAGGCACCCCGCCTTAACTCACGATAATGGTGCGCGGAAATAACATGGCGCCCGAGATTGAAAATGTTGTGAACAGCAGCATGAATATCGACAAATCGCTGGGCTTGCAGTCTCGATTTAAACCGACGCATACCGCGCTCGCGAACTCGAGTCGGTTGATGCGACAGTTCAGCTCGGTTATTGGCGTACTGCGACGTATCATGAATGGCCTCGGGCATTAGTTCTCGACGGGCGACACCGTAGCTTCTCAGCTCATCCGTCACGGTCTTTCGCGGCTCATCCTGATGGCGCTTAATTAAACGCTTGACGAAGCGCTTGGCAGCCTTGCCATCTCTGCGCGCCTGCACCAACACATCAACGACTTCACCATCCTGGTCGACTGCGCGCCACAAATACTGCTGTTTGCCCTGGATTTTCACAAAGACCTCGTCGATCAAGAACGTATCGCCGTAGCCTCCGTGCGTACGTCGCAATCGGCGTGCATACGTGGGACCAAACTTGTTGCACCGCAACCGGACCGATTCACGACTAACCTCTATTCCCCGCTGTGCCAATAGATCTTCAATATCCCGATGACTGAGATTAAATCGGAAATAGAGCCGCACCGCATGCTGGATGATGTTGGGCAGGAATCGGTGACGTTTATATGGCCAAGTAGGAGTTTTCACTTGACCATTGTTGCCCGGCGCCGGTTAATTTGTCAGTACCGTTCGGTGGCGACCGGCGGCCTCGAGACGTAACGTGTCAGACGTTCTACCTTATCTCGTTGCAGGGCCTTCGCCGCAATGCCCGCATGCAGCGAGAAGCCCGAACTTTCGGCGACCTCCGGCCGCGGCGCGTCTGGCTCGGCCGACAGCGTTTGCAGGGTAAACACCTTCTGGCCCTCTCTGGGCCCCGTGGCTATCCGGTAGGTGATCGAAGACCCGAGCAGGCCGTGGATCGGTGCCTCCTCGCCCGGATCGAAGGCCAGGTACGCGTTCTCCATGTCGCGTGTAATATGCCCCGAGCGCTCGAGGGAGCGGCCGATCCGCGCCGCCATTCGCTGGACGAGGCGCTTGAGCTCCTCCGTGCTCGGCGCCGGCACGGCCACAAACCGCAGTCGAGCCTCACCCTCCCGACGATAGGCGCCATCGAGCACGAGGTGGGGCCCGGCTACACGCGGCTTCAGCGAAGCGCCCGGAAAGAGATGCGGCCCGCCGAACCGCAACGATTCAGTAGGGCAAACGGGGTCAGAGACAAACGTCTCTGACCCCGGATCCTTTCTGCGGCCAGGAGAGTGTTGTCAAAAGTAGTTGACTAATCTTTGTCTATCTGTATATTTGACATCACCTAGACAAATGGAGAGACAACATGACTGAGAAAGGCACTCATACCTGGCCGGAGCTGGCGGCCGATCTGTACGACAAGCTGACGCAGCGGAATGCAGAACTGGCCTACGAGTTCGACAACGTAGAAGTTCTGGTCCCGAGCGCCGTGTCCGACCAGGCGAACCACGCGCCGTGGCGGATTCACGGCACGCTGAAGATCCGGTCCCGCGATCTTGGCGCGGTCTGAATTCCAGCCCCTGGTCGGCGTCGTCGGGGGAGTCGAGCTCGGCTCCCCCGGCGGCATCGGTCTGCAGCTTGCTGCGGCCGGATCGGAGATTTCCGTGATCGTGCGCAGCGTGCCTGACCTGATCCGACTCGGACGCGAGGTCCCCCGTCGAGACCAACGAGGCCGGCTGTTTGCACGGCTGCAACACATATCGCGTAGTTCGGGCCTGTCCTTCCATTGCCGGGTTGGCAATCGCCGCGTCGGGCGTCTGGACGCAAACAGCCGCGGCTCCTGGCTGGCGCGTCTGCTGCGGATCGGTCCGGTCGAAATCCGGTTCCGCGATTTGCTCGCTGCGTCACTCTCGCAACGTCACTAAGCGCATCAGGCCGACGCCAGCACTGAGCTGCAACTTTATTTCGACCCTTAACCATTACAGCCATGACCCGGACTCGATTCCGGTGTCCTGCGGAGCACAAATAATGAGACTGTTAATCGCCCCTCTTTTCGCCTTGCTTGCATGGCCGGCCATGGCCTGTGACAGCGCGCTGCTCGATCAGGACTTCCGCCGTCTCGCTTCCGACGAAACCGTCAACCTGTGCGAGGCGTACCAGGACAAGGTCGTTCTGGTGGTCAACACCGCGTCCAAATGCGGCAATACGCCCCAGTATGACGGTCTGGAAAAGCTGTACGACGAGTATGGTGAGGACGGTCTGGTGGTACTGGGTTTTCCGTCCAACGATTTCATGGGACAGGAACCCGGCACGGAGGAGCAGATCCAGGAATTCTGCCGCCTTACCTACCGCGTGCAATTCCCGATGTTCGAAAAGACCACGGTCAAGGGCGACGGCGCCCACCCGTTCTTTGTCGAACTGGGCGCGTCATCCGGCAACCAGCCGGGCTGGAACTTCCACAAATATCTGATCGGCAGGGACGGAGTGCTGATCTCCGATTTCAGTCCGCGCACCCAGCCCTACGATCAGAAACTGGTCGAGGCGATCGAAGCCGCATTGTCGGAAGGCTAGAGAGACAGCGTTCAGCAGAAAAATCGGGGTCAGAGACAAACGTCTCTGACCCCGATTGCTTTCAGCGTCTGTTATCGCACTGCGGGGGGCGTTTTTCCAAGAACAGTCTGGTGCCGGTCGTGGTTTTTTGGCTTATTGGGCAGACAGCAGACAGCCATCTGGCCGCACCAGGCAGACGCAATTACGCGCCGCCTGCGGCCGAATCGCAAACTAGCTATGAAGCCATGACCGGCCCTGTATGCGCTTTCTTCCTGCTACGATAAATCGCTGTCAGGGAGGTTTCCCGAGAACAGAGTGGGTCTCATGGCGCTGGATGAATTCCTTCGTACAACAAGGAAAATCATTCTGGGAATACTGACCACCCAACTGGTGATCTTGTTCATCATTTTTTCCCCGCACCCTGGCATGCAGCGCCGTATCTCGGCTTTGCCGCCGGCCAGCACGGCGGTGTTTGGGCGTGGCTGCTGGCCGCCGTCACGGTGGTCCTGTACACACGCAGCGCCGCAAGCATATCGACTGTGCGAACGTACATGTTCAAGGCTGACAGCCTGAAGCTCCTGGCCGTGCTCGCGGCTCTTGCTGCGGCCATCGTGGAAGAGGTGATCTTCAGGAAATTGTTGATGGATTTCCTTCAGGAACGGGAGCAGAGTTCCATCACTCAGGTGCTGGCGGGCGCGATCAGTTTTGGCCTGGCGCACCTGGCTTGGGGCTTCAAGAGCTGGCGTGCCGCGTTGAATGCAGCGCTGTCGACCACGCGGATAGTGCGTAAAAGGGGCCATTATGTCAGGAGCGAGACCGTCGGAGCGAGCTGAAACCGGGCCGCTGAGGGCAGATCGAGGCCGCCATCCGGCGGAGCCGGTCCGACCCCTCGTGGTTCAGGCGCGTGAATCTCCCCTTTTCACCCGAAAATGCCGGCGCATCACGGCGCAAGCCAAAAACCGCCCGTCCCTGCACGGTGGCCCGGGTGGTGACGAACAGGACAAAGCGGTCAGACCAGGCGATCGCCCTTCGGCGGTGCGCGGCTCGGATGTGCCGGATCGACGGGCTCCACAGTATGGCGGAGATGTTCCAGAATCCGCTCGATGACTGCGGGTTGCTCGATGCTGGCGATGACGCGCAAGCGGCCGCCGCATTGCTGGCAGGTTTCATCGGGCACGTCCCTGTGCCCGACCGCTTCGCGGCTGCCTTCGGCCGTGCAAATCGGCGATCCTGCCGATTTGTCAATGTCGATAGCGAACACCCGCTTGAGGCGTTGTGCCCATGACATCGCCCGCTGCCGGTCGCTGACCGAAACCGCGGCGCGTTCGGCGGAAGCGGCGGCGCGTGTTCTGGGCACAATCTCTGCCCGGTCGGGGCTCGCTGGCGCGCCCCGACAATCTGCTGCTCGCTGTACTTGCTCTTGCGCATGACGACCTCCTCGTCAGGACCGTCATCATGCCAAAATTCCAGAAATCTGTGGACCTAATCCACGGGAAGGGGACACCTCCATGAACATCAAAAAACAAGAAGGCCCTCGCAAGGAGGGCCTTCTTGTTTTTGGCGCGCCCGGAGAGATTCGAACTCCCGACCTTCTGGTTCGTAGGCGTATAAGCCACGAACCAGTATCTTTTAAATCAGTAAGTCAGATGGCCCGCCCTCATCTTTTCTGCCGCCAGACGCCGCC